>JAUSND010000024.1 GCA_030646295.1 Moraxellaceae bacterium | reverse complement strand
GGACTCGAGCAGAAGCCAGGGCCGATATTTTTGACTACATTGAGCGCTTCCATAACCCGAGAAAACGTCGGCAGCTGGAAATGCTTAAAGGGAATGATTTAGTCTTAACTCAACTGTCCGTGGAAGCGGGGTAAAACCCGTCGATAGGTTGAAAACTTTGGCAGCTCAAGGTTACGGCTTGAACTCATACATCTCTGCAACCATAAAAAGCAATTACGCCAGAAAGTGGTAGGCCTAACCCGTCATTCGAGCGGACTGGCTGCGCCAGCCGCTCAATTCCAACGTTAGGTTTTCAACAAATGGAACAGAAAATTCAAGATTGGCTGGAAAAATCTGGTTATCCTCTTGAGCTGTATGTGGCCGCAGAGCTCCAGAAAAGAGGCTATTTATGCTCGAAGTCTGATCTTTACGTTGACGTCAACACTAATCAGCCTCGGGAAATAGATGTCGTTGGCTACCACCATGGGTTCGATGGCGGTTCTTACGTAATTTGCAGAAAAATTGTTTTTGAATGCAAAAAATCCGATAAGCCAGTGCTGGCCCTTTGCGCCAGCAATGAAGTCAAGCCGAAGTTCGAATACCAACTGTTTCACGGGGATCCAGAAGATCTACCAAGTCCAAATGCAATGGCCTGCATTACGCTAATGAGAATGCAGGAAGAGGAGCGAATCTATGCGGTTGGTGGGTTTTCCTCAAATAGCCCATCAGCCTATAGTTTGGTCTCTGCATTCAGCAATTCTGATGCGCACTTGTTCAGCGGGCTTATGGGGCTGGTAACGGCCTCAACCTATCATCGCCGACTTCAGAAAGAATTTTTTGAGAATAGCCACTCCGATCTCAGCTTGCACATACAGGACAGAAATATATTCGAATTCCATGTGGCCTGCTTGGTAGTAGATGCGCCTCTTTACAACGTCACACTTAGTAGTAGTGGTGAACCTATACTTGAAAAATCCAACTGGAGTGTGGCAATGGTGCAGCTCCCCTGGAGATTTAATCCGCATGATTCCAGTGACCGCTACTGCGTCCATGTCGTAACTAAGGATCACCTTCCCAGCTTCCTTGAGGCCACTGAATTGTTGGCAAACTTCACTGGGAAAGAGGAGCTTGTAAGGCATCTTCTATCCACAAAGCCAAGAAGGGAAGGCCTTGCCAGACAATTCATGAGCCGATTACGGAAGATTGGGTTTTGATAGCACAAACCTAACAAGCGACTGTGATCACCAAGTCAAGTGTATAAGGCAGTCTCCTGACAAGCTTCTGCCTTTTAATGCTGCAGTTGCTCTTCCAGTCGCTCCCGCACAATGCCCGCCACGATCCTCCCCCACTCTGCATAAGCCCCCGGGCCAGGATGAAACCCGTCACTGGCCATAAGCCCTGCATCATCTGAAAACGCGACCTCCACCAGTTGGCGTCGCGGATTGTCCGCTAACAGTTGCTGCAACGCGCGGTTAAGCGCGGCTGCCCGCATTCCCATATACCACCGCAACGGCTGTGGTAACGCGGGAAAGCGGTGCATGGGTGGTAATCCGGAAACCAGAATGTGGCCCGCTTCGTGCCGCTCTTCCAGTGTGTGCAGCAACTCCATCATGTGTTGCCGCCAGCGTTTGGTGGCGGTGCCGGCAGTGGCGTCGTTCACGCCGATGGAGGTCACCACCATGTCGAACGGTTGTGGTGGCAGTTGTGCCAGATGGGCAAGGGCCTGTTGCGTGGTGTGCCCTGTGCACGCATGCAGCGTCCAGTGCACACAGAAATCCTTTGCCAGTGCATTCACCAGCTGGCCCAGCAGGGCGTCGCGTTGATGCGGGGCGCCCACGCCTGCTGCGGCCGAGTCGCCGAGAATGAGCAAACGCAATTCGGGGCCGCTGCCCGTAATGCCGCTGCGCTCACCGGGTGGCTCTGGCAACTTGGGCGTGACCTTGCGCACATGCCGGCCCTGCAGCAGCAGGACCGGGCCAAGCACGAGGGTGGAGAGGGGGGGGGCGAGGAGAGTGGCAACGATATGGCGCATGGCGGTCAGCCTGGTACGGCGCTGCCGGTGGCTTCTGCGGGGCGCCACTCTTTCAGCAGTTTCATCACCTTGAGTGCATCCTTGCCGAGCATGGCACTGGTGGTCATCATGCCGCCCACCAGTGCGCCGCCGACACCACCGGACACAATATCCTGCCCGGTCAGGTAGAGGCCCTTGATCGGCGTTACCGGATGCAGCCAGTCCTGCTTGAAGCGCTGCACGTCATGGTCCAGTCCGTAAATCTCGCCCTTGGCATTCATCTGGAACCAGGCGGTGGACAGTGGTGTTGAAAGTTCGGCATACACCAGTGCGTCTTTCAGTTGCGGCATCTGCTTGTACAGTTCGTCCAGCAAACGCAGGCGGAAGTTTTCTTTCAGTGTTTCGTATTCCTCGCCACGCTGGTTCCAGGTGGTGCCGTCCCATTTCGAAAACCATTCCCACGGGCCAAAGCTCAGCACTTCTACCGTGCTCTTGCCCGGATAGTTGGCATCCCACTCCGGGTCTTTTGCGGAGGGAAAGGAAATGTAGAGCATGGGGAACGGTGCATTCTTGTCGGCCTGGTAACGTGCAACGTTGCCTTCATGGTCGGCCGAGGGATAAATCCAGAAGTTGGTGCGCGGAATGCCCAGTTCTTTTGCCGTGCCCTTGAAGCCTGCGTACAGGCACAGATGCGCTGCAGACGGCTTAACTTTCTGCATGTGCTTGGCATACCCGTAGCGCTGGCGTTCGGCTTCTGGCAGCAGCGAGTTGAAGGTAATGCTGGCACCGGCATCACTGACAATGGCATCGGCATGCAGCACATCGCCGTTGTCCATGACAACGCCGGTGGCACGGCCTTTTTCAATCAGGATTTCTTTCACTTTTGCATACGTGAAGACTTCGCCACCGGCGGCTCGAATGACCGGAATGATGGTGTCGGCCATTTTCCACGAGCCACCCACCGGATAGCTGCCGCCGTTGAAATAATGCTTCACCACCGAGGTGTGCATCATGAACGAGGCTTCGGACGGCACCATGCCGTAGTCGCCCCACTGGCCGACAAGCACGCCAATCAGTTCCTGGTTTTTGGTCAGGCCTTCCAGCACTTCACGTACCGTCATGAAGCATTCTTTTGGCACCAGCAGCGGGCGAATGGCGTGAAAGGCCTTGCCGGCCAGACGCGGCATGGCTTTGCCGGCATAGAATTTCTGCGCCGAGCCGGCGACCTTGCTGACCAGTGCGATATACGCATCAATGGCATCGGCCTCGTCAGGAAAATGTGCCTTGAGTGAGTCGGCCAGATTCTTTTTGCCGGCCACAAAATCCACGGTGCGCTCACCGACGGTGATGCGGTCATAGACCGGGTCCATGTCGGCCCACTTCAACTGGCCGTCCGAGATCACGTCAAACAGTCGCTTGAGCATGGAGGGCTTGTTCATCTCGCCGATGTAATGCACGCCGACATCCCACTCGAAACCTTCGCGCTCGTAGGAGTGGGTAAAGCCGCCCGCCGTGTAGTGCTGTTCCAGAACGCACACCCGTTTGCCCATCTTTGACAGCAGGGCGGCATTGCACAGCCCGCCAATGCCGGAGCCGATCACGATGGCGTCATAGTGGCCTTCGGCCCGGCCGTTACGGTAGCGGCGTCCTGTGCGCTTCATGGGGTGTCTCCTTCGGGTAGTGGATAAATCATATGCAATAAGTTGCATAGTGATACGTCAGAACGCGATGATATGCAATACTTTGCATATACAAACCGGATCTGTGGCTGCCATGTCCCTGCGTTTCGCCATTCTCACCCTGCTTGAAAGCGACCCTGGCTCGGGCTATGACCTGATGCGCCACTTCAAGGCTGGTATAGGCCACTTCTGGAATGCCAGCCACCAGCAGGTGTATCAGGAGCTGGGCAAGCTGAACAGCGAGGGCCTGGTGGAGTTTGAGGTGGAGCACCAGAGCGAGCGGCCGGACCGCAAGGTGTACCGGCTGACCCCGCCGGGGCAGTCAGCACTGGCCGAATGGCGGCTGCAGCCGGTCAGGCCGCCCAAGGTGAATGATGCGCTGCTGGTGAAGGTCTAT
The DNA here is from genome assembly GCA_030646295.1 of Moraxellaceae bacterium. Lineage (GTDB taxonomy): Bacteria > Pseudomonadota > Gammaproteobacteria > Pseudomonadales > Moraxellaceae > UBA2031. The sequence goes on along the minus strand of JAUSND010000024.1, from coordinate 297,540 downwards.
GGCGGCCTGAATGTGCCGCCGGCACAGTTGCTGGCCGAGCTGGAGGAGCATGCAGTGCTGCATCGCGAGCGTCTTGAGGAATACCGCGCCAGCGAGGCACGGTTTCTGGCCATGACGCCGGAGGAGAGGGTGCCCTACCGTCTGCCCTACCTCACCCTGCGTCGCGGCATCCTGTACGAGCAGGACTGGTTGCGCTGGCTGGACGAGGCGCGTGTCGAGCTGGAGCAGATGGCGGCAGGCAGCTGACCTCAGGCGTCTCTCATTTGCCCCTCATTTGCCAGTCATCCCCTGCAACAGAAAATCAGAAATATCCACGGCATTGCTTGCATGCGCGACGGTGTTGCAACTGAGCACGCTGTTGATGCCGGCGGCTTTCATTTTTGCAGCGGCTTCGTCGTCGTGCAGGGCATGCACGCAGAGCGCGCGCACATCGTCAAAGCCTTGCTGCCGTAACTGTTCGGCCACCACCATCAGGGTGCGCCCGGTGGAAATCATGTCATCCACCAGCAGGATGGTGCGTCCTTTCCAGGCAGAAAGATCCGGCACCTCGATACGCACATCGCGATCACCAAAGCGCTTTTTCTGCATCACGGCAAACGGGGCGGCGGCAATGCCGGCGACTTCCGACACCCATTGTTCGCTTTCACCGTCCGGTCCGATCAGGGCAACGCCGGAAAGGTTGTCGCGCACCCATTCACCCAGCAGCGGGGCTGCATGCAGCGTGACGCAGGGAATGCTGTACACCTCTTCCAGTGCGGCAATGCGGTGCAGGTGCGGATCAATCGTGATCAGTCTGTCCACCAGACCGGAGAGCAGTCTGGCGAAGTAGCGCGCACTCACGCCCTCGCCGGGATTAAAGGCGACATCCTGACGCATGTACGCCAGATACGGCGTTACCAGCGTGATGTGTTTCACGCCCATGTCGCGCAGCAGGCCGCAAAGCAGCACGAGTGCCACGGTCTTGTCGTTGGGCTGGTCCAGCGAGCACACCAGCACCACGTTTTCATCCGGCTTGCCCAGCAGGCGGATGCGCCATTCGCCATCCGGAAAGCGGTGCAGGTCCAGCGGAATTTTTTCAAAGCCTGATTTTTCGGCGAGCGTTGTTGCAAGCGGGTCGCTGTCCAGCAGACCAATGATGCTTGTTGTCATACCGACTCATCCTCGATGCGCAGCATCTCGCGGTGACTGTCATAAAATTCGAGCGCGTAGGCCAGTTCGCCCGGCGTTTCCGCATACACCGTCATCATCACGTCGCCTTTTTCCACGCGGCGCCCAAGGTGGGTGTGCAGGTAGAGGCCGGCCCCCGGCGCGGCAGGTGCGCCGGCCAGCTTGGCCAGACGTGCGACCAGACGATTGTTGATGAAGCCGACAATGCCGGTGCGTTCGCTGTGAATCGTGCGGGTGTGCTGCGCGAGTTCGGGCGTGAGAAAGCCACCCTGGGCCTTGCAGATGGCACGCAGTTTTTCCAGTGCGCGGCCCGACAGCAGGGTTTCGCGCGCCATGGCCTCGCCTTGTCCGGGGGCTGCGGCTTCGCCCATTTCCAGCAGTGCGCCGGCCACCTGCAATGCACGGTGGCGCAGGTCTTCCGGTGCGTCCGGGCTGTTGCCCAGTACTGCCAGCACATCGCGCGCTTCCAGTGCCGGGCCGATGCCGTTGCCCACGGGTTGCGAGCCATCGGTAATCAGCGTGCGTACCTTGATGCCCAGGGCTTCACCCACTTTCTCGAAATGGTAGGCAATGTGCTGGCCGGCCTGCGGGCTGCGCACTTTTGCGGTGGCCCCCACCGGAATGTCGATCAGCACATGGGTGGAACCGGCTGCAATTTTCTTGGACAGCACGCTGGCCACCATCTGGCCTTCGCTGTCGATGTCCAGTGCGCGCTCCACACGAATCAGGATGTCGTCGGCAGGGGAGAGTGACACGGCACCCCCCCACACCAGACAACCGCCTTCCTGTTCAACCACCGTGCGCATTTCTTCTTCGGTCAGGGTGACCCGGGTCAGGGTTTCCATGGTGTCGGCGGTGCCGGCCGGTGAGGTAATTGCGCGCGACGATGTCTTTGGAATGATCAGGCCGTTGGCGGCCGCGATGGACACCACGATCGGCGTCGTGCGGTTGCCGGGCAGGCCGCCCAGGCAGTGCTTGTCCATGATGCGCGGGTGCGGTGTGCCGGTCAGTTTGGACCAGTCGATGCGTCCGCCTGCACTCACCATGGCATCGGTCAGCGAGGTCATCTCGTCCAGATCCAGCCGGTTGCCGGCGGAGGCTGTCAGGAAGGCGGCCAGATGGATGTCGGAATAATTGCCGGCGACAATGTCGGTGACAATTTCATGCAGGCCGTCGTGGGTGAGCCGGTTGCCGTAAATCTTGCTGCGCACGTGTGACATCGAGTCCAGCGAGCGCGTGTGTGTCAGTATCGCGGTGTCACCGCTGGTAATGTCCAGGCGTGTCCATGCGGCCTCGGAGAGACCCACATCACCTTCGCCCAGCAACTCGTCGCCATAGACGATGTTGAGGGTGGCAATCACGCTGCTGGCGCCCACCTGCACCATGACGCGGGTACGCGCCTCAAACCCCTCGGAACGGCAGACCGGGCAATCGGCGCGCAGATAGGCAACGGGTTCGGAATGGGTATTGATGCCCATCCGGCGCGGACGAAGAGTGGGAATGGCGGTTTTCTGCATGAAAGGCTCGGTTTGGGCAGAACGAGTGACCAGTGTATCGGCTTGCCACTGCCTGTGCCTACCAAGGGTATTGCCTGAGCAGGAACGGAATGGCCGGGTCTTGAGAGACTGAAACATGGCCTCGTCTGATTTTGTGCTGGCGCCAATACCGGGTAGTATTGATATACATATGTATATTTTCTAGGGCCTTGCCTCTCTATGCTGTATTTCCTGCCTGCACCGTTGCGTGGTGCGATTGCTGCCCTGTTGCTGATACTCAATACCCTGTTCTGGTGCTGGCTGCTGTTTGCCCTGGCCCTGCTCAAGGTGGTGCTGCCGTTTACGGCGGTGCAGCGCCTCATTCGTCATGGCATGCACTGGGTGGCGGAGGTCTGGATTGGCGGTAACAAGGCCTGGATGAACGCGGTCTCGCGCACGCAATGGGATGTGCAGGGGCTGGCGGGCGTGGACAAGAACCACTCCTATCTGGTCACCAGCAACCACCAGAGCTGGGTGGACATCCTTGCCCTGCAGTACCAGTTCAATGGCCGCATGCCCATGCTGAAGTTCTTTCTCAAGAAGGAGCTGATCTGGGTGCCGGTGATTGGCCTGTGCTGGTGGGCGCTGGAGTTTCCGTTCATGAAACGGCACAGCAAGGAGTTTCTGGCCCGGCACCCGGAGATGAAGGGGCAGGATCTGGCCACCACGCGCAAGGCCTGCGAGCGCTACAAGACCAACCCGGTCTGCGTGTTCAACTTTCTGGAAGGCACCCGGTTTACGCCGGAAAAGCATGCCGCCCAGAAGTCGTCGTTCCGCAACCTGCTCAAGCCCAAGGCGGGTGGTACGGCCTTTGTGCTGGATGCCATGGGCGAGCAGCTGCATGCCATTGTGAATGTCACCATCCACTATCCGGATGGCCGCCCCACCTTCTGGGACCTGCTGACCGGCAACATCCGCAAGATCGACATTCGCGTTGAGCAGTTGCCCATTCCATCGGAGTTCATTGGCCGGAGTTACGATCAGGACGAGACCTACCGTGCCGCGTTCCAGCAATGGATCAACCAGCTGTGGCTGGACAAGGATGCCCTTCTGGACAGCCTGCGGCAGGCCGGCTAACCGCATTTTGTGAACTGCGTCTCAGGGTGTCGGTGCCGGGCGCACTCTGTCGGAGATGGCTTGTAGAGGTGGCGGATTGTTGCGAACTTTGCCGCGAATTCTGCATTGCCAGACGGCGCCTGCCCGAATGAGAACAACAATAAAAAAACTGGCCTCCTGCCTGATGTTGCTGATGCTGCTTGCCTGGCAGGGTGTCGGCCGGGCGGCGGTTGTGCTGGAGGAGGGCCAGTCTTCCCGGGTCATTACGGCGGACATGCAGTATCTGTCCGATGAGACCGGCCGGCTGGGCCTGGCTGACGTCGTGCGCCTGCCCGGCAGCGCCTGGCAGCAAAACGACAGCGACAGCTTCAGCCATGGCTATACCAAGGCCAACTGGTGGCTTCGCTTTACGGTTGGCAACGCCAGCGGGCAGACGTCACGCCTGCTGGTGGAGCTGGCCTATCCGGTACTCGATGATGTCGAAGTCTGGGTGCTGGGCAGTGATCAGACGCTGAAGGCGCACTATCGTCTGGGGGACAAGCAGCTTTTTCACAGTCGCCCTCTGCAGCACCGCTTTTTCCTTGTTCCGCTGGAGTTGCCGCCTGCTGGCGAGCATACGGTGGTGTTGCGCCTGAAGACGACCAGCTCCATGCAGGCGCCCCTGACGCTATGGGATGAGCGCGACTACCACGAGCAGGATCAACGGGTGCTGCTGGCCGAGGGGCTCTTCTTTGGTGGCATGGGGCTGATGGTGCTCTACAGCATCTTTGTCTTTATCGCCCTGCGCGACCGCGTGTATTTTTACTATGTCATGTTCGTGTTCAGCATGCTGGGTTTCCTGGGTAGCCTGAAGGGGCTCAGCTTCCAGTTTCTGTGGCCGCGTGCGACCGAGTGGAATGACCGTGTCCTGATTGTTTCACTGGCCTCCCTGATTGCATTTGGCGGCCTCTTCACGCTGCGCTTCCTGCGCATCCGCGAATTCCTGCCCCGGCTTTACCGGCCGACCATCGGGCTGGTCCTGCTGGCGGGACTGACCGTGGTGCTGGCCTTCTTCCTTGGCTATGGCGTGCTCATGCAGCCACTCATCATCATCTCTGCACTGTCCTGTCTGGTGCTGCTGGTGGTGGGGGCGTGGCGCTGGCACCAGGGCGATCGTTCGGCACGGTTCTATTCCATTGCCTGGGGATCAATGCTGCTGGGTGGGGTGGTGCTGGCGCTGAACAAGTTCCAGCTGTTGCCACTGAACTTCCTCACCGAAAATGCCATGCAGATGGGGGTGGCGGCGGAAGTGATCCTGCTCTCGCTGGCCATTGTCGACCGTATCAATGAGGACCGGCGCCTGCGCTTCCAGGCGCAGCAGGACATGCTGGCATCGGAACGACGGGCCAACGAAGCACAGTACAAGGCACTGGTGGCCGAGCGTGAGGCCAACGAACTGCTGGAGCATCGTGTGCACGAGCGCACCGAGGCCCTGCAGATTGCCAACCGCAAGCTCGAAGAGCTCAGCACCTCGGATCAGCTTACCGGGTTGCGCAACCGCCGTTATCTGGATCGCGCGTTGCAGGAAGAGTGCTGCCGCTGCCAGCGCTACCAGCATCCCCTGGCCGTGCTGCTGCTCGATATTGATCACTTCAAGCGCTTCAATGATGAGTTTGGTCATGACGTTGGTGATGAGTGCCTGCGGCGCGTCGGTGCGGTGCTGGCAATGGAAATGCGCACGCCGATTGATCATGTGGCGCGCTATGGTGGTGAAGAATTCTGTGTGGTGATGCCGGAAACCGAACTTGAAGGTGCCCGTGTGGTGGCAGAGCGTATCCGTGCCGCCGTCGAGGCCATGTCCTTCATGGTGGGCGACCGGGTTGTGCCGGTGACAGTGAGTGTTGGTGTTGCCTCGATGGTGCCACCGGATGAGGACTACAGTCGCGAAATCCTGAAGAAGGCAGACGTGATGCTGTATGAGGCCAAAGCGGCAGGCCGCAATTGCGTGATGACGCCAAGACGGTCGGGCAACAGGGTCTGATGCCCGACACGCATGCAGGACTTCGCACAGGAACTCTCATGAAAAAGGCGGCCGCAAGGGCCGCCTTTTTTCTGTCACGCGCTGCCGTACCGAGGCATCAGTCCTGGATACGGCGCCAGGGTTTTGCTTCTTCGAGTGCGTAGGCAATTTCGAGCAGGGTGCGCTCGTCACCGTGATTGGCCGAGAACTGCACGGCGATGGGCAGGCCGAGGCTGGTTGCCCCCATGGGCAGCGAAATGGCCGGGCCGCCACTGGCGTTATTCAGCGGCGTGAAGCTCACATAGTTCAGCAGGCGTTCAAACAGCGAGTCAAAATCCTGCTCGGGTGAAAGGTGGCCCAGCCTGGGGGTGGTGTGGGCAAGGACGGGGCTGAGGATAAGGTCGTAGTCATCAAAAATCCGCGCATAGTCATCCCGCGACTTGTTCAGGCGGTACAGCACCATGGGCGTTTTCAGGAAATTCTTCTTGTAGTGCGAGGCAAGGCCGCGGCTCAGGTTATCCAGTTTTGATGCATCGAAATCAGGGCTCATGATCTTCTTGCCGAAGGTCGAGACAAGAAACGAGAGCATGCCCCAGTAAATGCTGAAGTCACTGGCAAAGGTCTTGGTGATGGGCAGCGGCATCTCGATTACGTCATGCCCCATGCTCTCCAGCAATGCGGCGGTGGCACTCACGGTGGCACGGGTTTCGGCATCGGTGGCGTTACCGGTGATCGAGTCATGGACCAGCCCAATACGCAGGCGCCGACTGCCGGGCCCCTTGACCAGCCCGACCGGGGCCAGCTTGCGGTTGCGGTATGACTGTTCGGCGCCGGCATAGAAATGTGCCGTGTCGCGCACGCTGCGCGTGACCACGCCTTCGGACACGATATTGACCGGCAGGGAGCGCGTTGCTTCGGCGTCCACCAGCCGGCCCCGTGTCGGTTTCAGGCCAATAAGGCCACAGGCGGCAGCAGGAATGCGGATGGAGCCGCCGCCATCATTGGCATGGGCAATCGCTACCACCCCGGCAGCCACCAGCGCCGCCGAGCCACCGGAAGAGGCGCCGGAGGAGTAGTCGGTATGCCACGGGTTGCGGGTAGGGGCGCTGCCCATGTACTCGGTTGATGCATTGAAGCCGAACTCGGGCAGGGTGCTCTTGCCCAGGCAGACAAAGCCCTGATCCATGTACTGCCGCGCAAAGGCGCCATCGGCTTTGGCCGGGCGCCCGTTGACCGCCTGCGAGCCATGGTTGGTGGGCAGGCCACGGATATCGGTGTTGTCTTTTACAAAGGTGGGAACGCCGGCAAAGATGCCCCTGGTACGGGTGTCTGCCGTTGCCAGCGCCTGTTCAAAGGACGCCAGCTCGATGGCGTTGATGTGTGTCTCTACCTGATGCGCGCGCGCAATGGCGGCCTCTGCGACTTCACGGGCACTGACGGCGCCACTACGAATCAGTTCGGCGATGCCGACGGCATCAAGGTCACTCAGGATATCGCCGGAAAAGGCATGAATGGTCTTGGTCATGGTGGTTGTATGCGTGTAGTGGAGGCAAGCGTCTACCCTGCGCGACCCCCCTCGGGATGTCCAGACCCGGGAGTGTCAGCTTATGACCCTGCAAGCCCCGGTCATCCGGCTGTGCGTGGCTAGGTAACCTCGGCAATGACACGGGCAACCGCATCGCGGGACAGGGGTTTGGTCAGGTAATAGTCCACGCCCGCCGCGTAGGCGCGTTCCTTCATCTCCGTGATGGCATGGGCGGTCAGGGCGGCAATCGGGGTGCTGGCGAGCGGTGCCGGCAACTGGCGGATATGGCGGGTGGCGTCATAGCCATCCATGACCGGCATTTCGCAATCCATGAAAACCAGATGGTAAGGCGGGCTGCCCTGTATCCGCTCAAGCGCTTCCTTGCCATTGCTGCAGCAGTCGGCCTGTATGCCGTGGTACTTGTCCAGCATGCCCAGGATTACGCGCTGGTTGATATGGTTGTCTTCAACAACCAGCACGCGGATGTTTTCACTGCGGCGGGAAGGTGCTGTCGTGTCAGGCGTCTGGGGGTGAGCCGTGCTTTCGGTAGGAAGGACCAAGGGCAGCGTCAAGGTAAAAACCGAGCCATTGCCCGGGGTGCTTTCCACGGCCAGCGTGCCGCCCATCAGTTCTGCCAGGCGCCGTGAAATGGCAAGACCAAGGCCGGTGCCGCGCTGCTTGAGGTTGGCCCGCTGCATACCCTGCTCAAACGGCTCGAACAGCCGGCCCAGCAGGTCTGCATCAATCCCTTCGCCGCTGTCGATGACCCTGAGGCGAATGACATTCCTGCCGTTTTCGTTATCCCGTAGTGCGTGCAGCCTGACAAATCCTTGCCGGGTAAACTTGATGCCGTTGCCCAGCAGGTTGACCAGGATCTGCTGCACGCGCTCGGCATCGCAAACAATGCCTGGCGGTAGAGACGGATCAATATGCAGCTGCAGTTCCAGTCCGGCATTGCCGGCCATGGTTGAAAACTGTCGGCAAAGGTTCGGCAGTTTTTCACGGATGTCACAGGGCTGGGGGTTTATCGGAAACTTGCCAGCTTCGATTTTTGAATAATCAAGAATGTCGTTGACGATGTGCAGCAGCAGCTTGCCGGAATCCTCGATCATGTCGAGATATTCGCGCTGCTCTTCATCAAGACGGGTGCCTTTCAGCAGCTCGGCCATGCCAAGTACACCATTCATGGGGGTACGGATTTCATGGCTCATGGTGGCAATGAAATCCGATTTTGCCTGGGTGCTCACCCGCTCTTGCTGCAGCGCATTCAGCGCATTCTGTTTTTCCCGGGAGATGACGGCATGTGCCATCTGGTCGGCAATCTCGCCTGCAAATGAGGTTTCATCGGCATACCAGTGACGCATGGGGCCAACGTGTTCGCAGCAGACCACACCAATGACTTTTCCGTTAACGCGAATGGCGGCGTCCAGCATTGACGAAATGCCGGAGGGCAGCAGATAGCCATCACGGAATTCGCTGGTGCGCGCATCCGCGCAGGCATCGTTGGCATTGATGGCACGGCCGCTGATCAGTGCTTCGAAATAACGGGGGTAGTCACGTGATGTCAGGACGACATCATTCCGGAAAGCATTCCGCATGCGGTCATAGGAGCAGAACTGGCGGAGCAGGGTGTTGTCCTCTCCCAGCAACCAGATGCCGGCATGCCGCACTTGCAGGGTGTCGGCGACCAGTTTTGACAGGACTTGTGCATAGGCAAAAATATCACCGCTGCCTTGCAGGGGATGTTCGGCCGCCCTGACGACGGCGCGATGGGCCAGATGCTGTCGCTCCTGCTGTGCCACACGTGCCGAGCTGTCGCTGATAAAGCCGACCAGCTCCTGCAGTGTGCCGTGTTCATCAAAGATGCCCTCGCCGTGCTCCTGTACCGGTTTCAGTGTTCCATCGGCAGTCACTATCCGGTAGGACACGTCAAAGGCACCACTGTTGGCCAGCCCGTTCTGTATGTCGTGCCAGAGGCGCTCACGATCACTTTCCTGGATGAGCGAGGCGTAGAGTCCTGGAGTCTGCGTGAACGCGTCAGCATCAAAGCCGGTTAATGCCTTTACCTGTCCGCTGGCCTCCAGCATGGTCCACTGGCGGTCGTTCAGGTAGCGATAGGCCATGCCCGGCAGGCGGGCAAACATGGAGTCCTGGGCAGAGCTGGCACACATGGCAGTAGTCATTCCCTGATTGTTCTCCTAGCATAGAAGAGATACGGCCTGTTCAATATTCATGTCCAGACCAGCAGTCAGTGGAATCGTCCGCTGACGCATTTCCGGTTGCCACGGGTATCCGCATGTCTCGTCTTCCCAACCTGTTTTATGCCCAGTCGGGTGGCATGACGGCCGTCATCAATGCCACGGCTGCGGGGGTGGTGCACACAGCACGACTGCACCGTGACAGGATTGGCCGGGTGTATGCCGGTGAAAACGGCATCATGGGGGCGCTGCAGGAAAACCTGCTGGATCTTTCCCGCGAGTCGGAGACGGCCATCCGCGACTTGCGGCATACGCCGGGTGGCGCATTCGGCTCCAGCCGTTTTGCGCTGGGGACACCGGCAAGCCATCCGCAGCACTACGCCCGTCTCATTGATGTGTTCCGCGCCCACAACATCCGCTGGTTTCTTTACAACGGCGGTGGCGGCTCGGCAGGGACGAGTCTGCATGTGGCCAATGCTGCCCGTGCGGCAGGGTATCCGCTGTCGGTGATTCATCTGCCGAAGACGGTGGATAACGACATGGCGCACACCGACTTCTCGCCGGGCTTTGGCTCGGTGGCCAAATACACGGCCATCAGCACGCGCGAAGCGGCGCTGGATGTTGTTTCCATGTGCAGGACCTCGACCCAGGTCTTTGTGATGGAAGTCATGGGGCGACATGCCGGCTGGATTGCGGCGGCGAGTGCGTTGACGCAGGAAGGCGGCGCCGGTGCGCCACATATCATTCTTTTTCCCGAGGTGGCGTTTGATCAGGAAAAATTTCTGGCGGCGGTGCAGAAGGCAGTGGCCGCAGACGGCTTTTGTGTGGTGGTTACGGCAGAAGGTTTGGCTGTAAACAATCCTGATGTCGGTGAGCATGTGCTGATGCCGGCCGACCATGGCAAGGACCTGCTCAATGTGCATACGGGCAAGGCGGCTCCCTTCATTGCGGCACTGGTTGAACGCCGTCTGGAATTGCGTTGCCACTTTGCGGTCAGCGACTACCTGCAGCGCTCGGCCCGTCATATCGCTTCTGCAGTCGATGTGGATGCTGCCTGGCGTGTGGGCGAGGCTGCGGTGAAGATGGCGCTGGCCGGTGAGGACAGGGTGATGGCGTCGCTGCAGCGCAATGCCGGCCGCAAGGCACAATGGAAAATTGTGCCCGTGCCGCTGGAGAAGGTTGTCGGAAAGGAAGTGTGTCTGCCGCGCCGCTTTATCCGTCGGGATGGCTTTGGTATTACACAGGCGTGCCGTGAATACCTGCAGCCGCTGATTTTAGGGGAGGATTACCCTCCCTATCAGAATGGCTTGCCCTGCATCGCGAAACTGAAGCGCATCAGGGTTGGCAAGCAACTGCCGCTGCTTTGTCTGGTCTAGTCAGTTTTTTCTGGCCAGTGCGGCTTCCACGGACTTGCACAGCGTTTCAAGAATCATGATGCGCGCATATTCCACATCATTGGCCGGTACCAGGTTCCATGGTGCAATTTCTGTGCTGGTGCGTTCCACCATGTCACAGACGGCCCGTTCGTAATCCTTCCACTTGCGCCGATTGCGCCAGTCATCGGGCGTGATCTTGTGGTTCTTGTAGGCAATCTGCTCACGCTCGCGAAAGCGACGCAGTTGTTCGTCCTTGGTAATGGCCAGCCAGAACTTCACCACAATCACGTCGTTGCGAACGAGTTGTTCCTCAAAATCATTGATCTCGGCGTATGCACGCATCCAGTCCGCATCCGAGCAGAATTTTTCCACGCGCTCCACCAGTACGCGGCCATACCATGACCGGTCAAAAATGGTGATGTGGTTGTGGCGCGGCAAATGCCGCCAGAAACGCCAGAGATAGGGCTGCGCGCGTTCCTCGTCGGTCGGTGCGGCGACTGGAATGACATTGTACTGGCGCGCATCCAGTGCGGCGGTCACGCGGCGGATGCTGCCTCCCTTGCCGGCGGCATCCTGACCTTCGAACACGACCACCATGGAGCGTTTTGCAAAACGCGGATCGCGGGTGAGTATGTTCAGGCGGCCCTGATATTTTTCCAGCAGCGCCGCATATTCCTTCTTGTCCATGGCCGGGCTGTAATCCAGCGTGTTCAGCACGTTACGGCTGTCCAGTGCCGGCAGCAGGTGGGCCGCTGCAGATTTTCGCCTTTCTGCAGGCGCCGCGAGGCGTGCTTCCAGCGCTTCCAGCAGCAGGTTGCCGGCGGTCAGGTAACGGTAATGGGGGTCCTCTCCCTCAATCACCATCCAGGGTGCTTCGCCGGTGCTGGTTTCCCGCAGGGTGTATTCCGATACCTTGCGAAACTTGTCGTAGGACTTGAAGCGCTCCCAGTCGGTTTCGGCGACGCGCCAGCGTGTCTTCGGGTCTTTTTCCAGTTCCTTCAGGCGCTTGCGCTGGGCACTTTTGGAAAGATGGAACCAGAGTTTTATGACGAGTGCGCCATCGGTGACCAGCATTTGCTCGAAGTGCCGGATTTCTTCAATGGATTGTGCCAGATTGCCTTGTGATGTCTTGCCGGTAGCCCGGCCGACGACGGGGTCCGTGTACCAGGAGCCGAACAGCACGCCAATGCGGCCTTTGGGGGGAAGTGCCCGCCAGAAGCGCCACATGGGTGGCCGCTGTGCCTCTTCATCCGTCGGGGCGCCAAATGCATGGGTGTGAATGTGACGCGGGTCCAGCCACTCATTGAGAAGATTGACGGTTTCGCCCTTGCCGGCGCCATCCACGCCAGCGACGATGATGATGACCGGGAAATTCCCTTTCTCCAGCAGCCGGTACTGTGCCTGCAGCAAGGCATGGCGCAATTCCGGTTCGCGCTTCCGGTATTCCTCTTTTGAAATGCGGTGGCCAACTTCTGCGGCTTCAAACATGACACTGATCCTGTGCTGTTCCGGGGCGTGCCTGGGAATTATCTGGCGGCTTGCAGTTCGCCAAGTGAATGCATGTCCAGCGCGACCACACAATTCCGTCCGCCTTCCTTGGCGCGGTAGAGCGCATCATCCGCTTCCTTGATCAGCGTTTCGGTGCTGGCGGACAGGTAATGCTCGTTGCACACCAGTCCGAAGCTGCCACTCACGGGAATCCGTTCACCCGAGTCGGCGGTAATGACCAGCTCGGCAAGGTTGGCACGGCAACGCTCCACCAGTGTGCTGGCGCCGGACAGCGGGGTGTCTGGCAGCAACAGCATGAATTCCTCGCCACCATAGCGCCCGACGGCATCACACTGCCGGATTGAACTGCGCAACAGGCGTGCCGTTTCAACCAGTACGCGATCACCCATGGGATGACCCCAGGTGTCGTTGATTTTCTTGAAGTGATCCAGATCCAGCAGCACCACACACAGGGGAGGGCCATGACGGTGGGTGCGCGCTGTTTCCTTGTCCAGCATTTCAATGATGCTGCGACGGTTGTGGATGCCGGTGAGGCCGTCGGTGCGGCTGAGTTCGCGGATGGTGTCTTCGCGCTTGCGCCACCAGTTGAGGGTCTGATCGGCGATCAGGACAATGAATATGATGTGTGGCGCTGCAAACAGCCATGAGCTGGTGGTCCAGAACAGTTCGCTGCTGACATCTGTTGGAGTCTTGAATACGGGGGCATATGGAATGATGCCAATGGCAGACAGATAGCTGAGTGCGGCAAGGGCAGTCAGCGAGCTGATGAAGGCCGCCCACACCACCTTGCGGTCAAGCACTATAAAGCCAAACACCGGGCCGCCGAGCAGTACCACGCCGGCCGCAATCTGCATCGTGCCGATATAGTTGCTGGCGGCCACCAGTGTCAGTCCGAAGTACATGGTGGTGACCAGCTGATAAGCCAGCAGGTCCGGATGCTTGCGCCGCAGCAGTAGTCCGATTGCCAGTAGCACGGCTGCGCCCAGCGTGAGGAAAAGCTGCATGAAAAAAAGCTCGTGCATGACAGCGGCGTGGATCAGTTTGTCGCTGTCGGGCCGGTGCAGGGCGTATTGTCCCCACAGCAGATACTGGCTGTTTGTCAGCAGCAGCATGATGACGGGGAGCATGCCCTTGTCGGTGTCGCTCCACTCCAGTACGGATGCAATGCGTTGTCGCCATGTATTCATTGGTTAGCCTTGTCCCTGCGAGGTGGCCGGATTGTGTTGTCCAGGTGCCGGCTTGATCCCTGATGGCCCATGTTTAACCTATCCCTTGCCTGCTGGCCAGACCAGCGAGGGGCTTCGGGCCGCCGGCGGTCACTGGCAGGTGCCGGATCACTGTTCCGGCGTCAGGCACTGCAGTATTCGTCTGGATGCGGTATTGTTGTGACCCATCAGTTTTATGCGGAGCAGTCATGACCGAACTCGTCACCATCAGTGTTGTCGACCATGTGGCCGATATCCGGCTCAATCGTCCCGAGAAAATGAATGCGCTCAGCATTCCGATGTTCGATGCGATCAATGCTGCTGCCGAACACGTCATGTCGGACCGCTCCATCCGGGCGGTGGTCCTGTCCGGCGAGGGCCGTGCCTTCTGTGCGGGCCTCGACCTGTCCAATTTCACCAATCCCGACACCTTTGGCGGCGGCGATGCCTTTGGCAATGGCCGTGGCGGCTACTGGCCGAATTTCTACCAGAAGCCTGGTTACCTCTGGAAAGATGTGCCGGTGCCGGTGATTTGCGCGCTGCACGGCGTGGTGTTTGGAGGTGGTCTGCAGATTGCACTGGGCGCGGACATCCGCATTGCCCATCCGGAAACGCGCTTGTCACTCATGGAGATCAAGTGGGGGCTGATTCCCGACATGAGCGGCACCCAGACCCTGCGCGATCTGGTGCGGCTGGATGTGGCCAAGGAACTCGCCTTTACTGGGCGCATAGTAGAGGCCCCGGAGGCGCAGCAGATCGGTCTGGTGACTCGTCTGGACGATAATCCCCGCGAGGCGGCACTGGCCATGGCGCGTGACATCGCCCAGAAGAATCCGCAGGCGGTCACGCTGGGCAAATTGCTGCTGGAAAGCACCTGGCATGGTGATGATGCGCGCGGTCTGGAAATGGAAGAAAAGCTGCAGGCACAGTTGCTGATGACGCCCAACCAGATGGAGGCCGTGATGGCGGGCATGCAGAAGCGTCCGGCAAACTTCACCGAGCGCACCATCGACCGCCTGCATCGTGCCGACCCGCTGAAAAGCATCGGCTAGGCGCGGGCTGGATACTCATCAGTAATGAACAGTTGTTACATATCAGGGTGTTGCCACGGTAAATGCTGAGCTAGATTCTGTTCAGGCTGGTGTGTATCAGCGATTTCCCCTGCGGGGTGGAGGGTTTCCATGATCCGGTATGTATTGCTTGCTGTCATGACATCGGCATCTGTGGTCGCGCTTTCCGGCTGTGCTGCATCCGGCGGTAACAAGGCGGATGTGACGGAGGTCAGTGTGCCAGAGAATGCGGCCACACTGCTCCGGAGCGGGGAATGGGTGGTGGAGGATATCGATGCGGGCGGCATCATTGACCGCTCCCGCGTGACCATCAGTTTTGATAAGGAAGGGCGTGTGGCCGGCAAGGCCTCCTGCAACAGTTTCATGGGTGGCTACACGCAGACAGGCAATGGTCTGGTCTTCGCAGGAATCGCTACCACGATGATGGCCTGCCCGACGGCACTGATGGATCAGGAGCGCGAATTTCTGGCAATTCTTGGAGCAGTCACACGCTTTGAGTTGACGCCGGATGGTGCATTGATCCTGCATACGGACGACCAGCGAACGCTCAAGGCCCGTCGCGGCTGACTACCAGGGACGCTGTAACAAGCGTCCTTTTTATTTCCGGTTTTTTCTCAAGGAACGAGTCATGCTTCCACACGCTTCCCGCCCCATGATGCTGACTGGAACGCTTCAGGGCGCATTACTCTGGTGGTTGTGGCATGCCCACGCGAATAACGCGTGGCCATCAAATGCACCAATGTGGCAGGGAGCGATTCTCTGGCTGGTGCTGGCAGTGCCCGCCGCATTTTATCTGTCGGAAAACAGCGGCTTTTCCCGGACACGCCGTGCCGTGTTGCTTGGCGCTGTGGCAGTGGCATATGCGCTGTTTGGCGCCTATGCCGGCTGGATGGGAATGCCACTGGAAACGCTGGAGCACAGTGGCCCTCCTGCGGCGTTCGGGCAGGTGCTGGCGGCATTGATTCTGGGGTTCATGCTGGTGCCTCTGGTCGCCGCATGGGATGCATCGCAGCGCAGGTGGCATTACCCGCAGTTGTTCGAGCAGGCCTGGCGTAACGGCTTGCTGGGTGCCAGTGTCATCGCGCTGGTCATGCTGTTCTGGGGCGTGTTGTGGGCCGGTGCCATGCTGATGAAAAGCCTCGGGCTTTCGTTCATCAAGGAACTGATCAGCGAGCCAGTCTTTGCTTTTCCTGTCACCGGCATGGTGACGGGTGCCGTGTTTGCGCAGGGCCATGCCCGTGCCGACATGCTGATCAATCTGCGACGCTACTGGCTTGCACTCAACACCTGGTTGCTGCCGCTGTTGCTGGTGTTTGGTGTGATGTGGGTGGTGGCATTGCCCTTTACCGGGCTGGAGCCCCTGTTCAGTACGCGTCACGCGGCCTACATCCTGCTGTGGTTCACCGCACTGGCCGTGCTGTTCATCAATGCGGCCTGGCAGGATGGCGACAACGGTAGCGCCGGCAACATGCCATATCCATACTGGCTTGCGCAGGGTGTGCGTGTGGCATGGGTGACGCTGGTGCCGGTCACAATCGTCGCCGGCTGGGCCTTGTATCTGCGCATTGCACAGTACGGATGGACCGAGGATCGCGTGTGGGCAACTTTCATCTGGCTGCATGCGTTTGCCTATGCCACCGGTTATTCGGTGTCGCTTTTTTCACGCTGGTTGCCGCGTCTGCAGGGGCGCGGCTGGATGGCCGGCATTGGTCCCGCCAATATTGCGGTGGCGCTGCTGGGCGTCACCAGTCTGATCCTGCTGGTATCACCGGTGGCCGATCCGCGCAGGCTTGCCGTCCATGATCAGGTGGCGCGATTGCTCAGTGGTGCGGTCACGCCGCAGGAGTTTGATTACCGCTATCTGCGCTTTCAGTCGGGCCGTTGGGGCTTGCTGGCGCTCAAGGAGCTGGGCAACGGAAAGGGTGATGCAAGGACCGCTGATATTGCCGGCCGTGCGCGGCAGATACTGGCGCAAAAATCGCCCTATGGCCGTGATGCTGACAATGATGTGGCGTCGAAAGGTTTGTCGCTGAGTGATGCACGGGCGAGAATCCAGGTATTGCCTGCGGGCATGAACGTGAGTGATGCATTGCTCGATGCGCTGCGCAATCCGGCGGCAGATGATCGCACCAGGCAATGTCTGCAGCCGGACAGGAACTGCACGGCGTGGTTGCATGACTTCAACAGTGATGGTCGTAATGAAGCGCTGCTGCTGGTGACACATGGCGATCACAACGCCAGCTGGACACAGGCCCAGCTGTTTGCCGAGTCGGAAAAGGGATGGGCGTTTGCTGCCGAGTACAACAGCAACGTTGCCATGAAGGACTGGCGGCAATCCATTGAGGCACAACAGGTAAAAATCGTGAAACCGGAGTGGCCCGAACTGGTGGTGAAGGAAAAGCGATTGAGGGTGTCGACGACCAGAGACTAGTCACGTCACTGATGTCTTTCTGCCATGAATAAAAAAGACCCGCATGATGGCGGGTCTTTTTTATTCATGGCGTACCCGGCAGGGCCACGCCTTTGGGCCACAGCAGCCACATTTCGCCGCGCTGCTTCATGTTGCCCGCCAGTGCGCCGGCATCCTTGCCGAAACCCCAGAAAAAATCGGCACGAACGGGGCCGCGAATGGCACCGCCCGTATCCTGCGCCTGTACCAGACGGTTCATTGCAGCCCCCGTGTCCGGTCGCGTGGTGGCCAGATAAACAGGGCTGCCCAGCGGGGTGAATTTCGGGTCGATGGCAATGCTGGCAGCGTCGGTCAGCGGCACATTGAGCGCACCAATTGCCCCGTCAGCATTATTCGGCAGGATGCGGAAAAACACGTAGCTGGGATTGGTGTTCAGCATTTCATTCAGGCGTTGCGGATTGGCCTGTCCCCAGGCGCGAATGCTCTGCATGCTGGCCTGATCGAGTGTCATCTCGCCATTGTCGACCAGCCATTTGCCGATGGACCGGTAAGGGTGGCCATTCTGGTCGGCATACCCCAGACGCAGCAGCGAGCCATCCTCCATCTGTACCCGGCCCGAGCCCTGTATCTGCAGGAAAAACGCATCAACTGCATCATCGGCCCATGCCAGGACTTCACCTTTTACCGGGGGCGTGCCCTGCTCGATGTCGGCCCGGCTCCAGTAGGGCAGTACTTTTTTCCCCTCCAGCCGGCCGCGCAGGCGTTTGCCCTTCAGCTCGGGGTACACACTGCCCAGCTCCAGCGTCAGCATGTCCTCGGGCACCCCGTATAAGGGCACACTGCCCGGTTTTGGCGTGAGGCTGCCGGTGAGCAGTGCTTCGTAATAGCCGGTGACCAGCCCGGTCTTGCTGCCGGTGCTGCTTTCGATCTGCCACGGCGAGAAATGCGTCTCGAAAAAAGTCTGGATAGCTGCATCGTCCGGATTGGTCAGTGCCGCCGCGTTGGCACAGGGTGTTTGCCAGTCGGCACGGCGGGCCAGCTTTTCACAGGATTTCAGCCAGGCGGACCAGCTGGCCTGCAACTGTTCGCCTGGCCACGCCGGCAGATTTTGCCATTCTGTTGCACGATAGACGGCCGTGACCGGCGCGGTGGTCTGTGTGGTGCTGCCGCTTTTGTCGGGTGCCGGAGCAAACAGGGAGCAGCCAGTGAGCAGGGCCGGCAGCAGTAACAGTGAGGCAAGACGCATGAGTGGTTTCCCGATGGGCCAATAGCCCTGATTGTTACGCAAACCAGACGGCGGCAACAGGGGCGTCAGGGCCGGGGCCGCGTGTCCAGTGCGGACAGTTCCTGCTGCAACCGGTCAAGGAACAGGGTGCGCACGGCAGGCGGCACCCTGTCTGCGGGGAAGCAGCGCACAATGTTTTTGTGATCGACGCCGTCAGCAAGGGAGTAGGCGATGTTTTCCACCTGTGTCATGGCGGACTCGGCCTGTGCCAGATTAAGCGAGTGAACAGGGTCTGTCCCCAGGGTGTCACCGGTGGCAAAAAAATTCAGGTGGCGTTTTACGTTGTCCGGAATGCGGCGAACGGACGCGCCCCATTGCGGCGGGTACAGCCGGCCGGCACCGCCAGCGGCCAGTGACACCATCAGGTCAACGGCAATGCCGGACTGGCGCAACAGGTGCGACACCTTGACGACCTGAAAGCCGCCCTGACTGTAGCCAATCAGCGCAACCGCCCGCCCGGCCTGTGCGGCCTGCTGAACGTCACGCGCAATAATGTCGGGGGACAAGTGATTACTGTACAGCGTGGTATCGGCGTAGCCGGCGTTGCGCAGGAAAGTGAGCAGATGGTTTTGCATGTGCCGGCCGGCCAGCAAACCATGCACGAGCACAATGCGGGGACCGTCGTAGTGTGCCGGTGGCGATGCTTGCCAGTGCGGATGTTTGCTCATGGTGTTGTGCTGGTTGATCCGCTTATTTTTTTGCGCGCGCCTTGAATGCCAGCTTGCGCAGTCTCTGCGCCTCGGCCTTCAGTGCTTCCTTTTCTGCCAGCCGTTGCTGCACGATGGCGTCTTCTGCCATGGCGACCTCGGGTGTTTCCAGCGAGATCAGGCCCAGGGTGGCGGTACGGAATTCATTGATCAGCACGGTGGCGATCTTGTGAAAATCGACATGACCACCACTGCCAAGGCAGCCACGTTGCCGACCGATGACTTCCAGGAATTCCACATCCAGCTCCGGCAGCGTTTCCAGCTTGAAGCGCTTTTTCATCAGCTCCGGATAATTTTTCAGGAAAAATGCCGCCGCCCAAAGACCGACCTCATCATTGTTGATGGCCGTTTCCTTGATGGCGCCGCTCACTGCCAGACGATAACCACTGTTCGGATTCTCGATCTTGGGCCAGAGAATGCCGGGTGAGTCAATCAGCACCAGTCCGTTGTGCAGGTCGATGCGCTGCTGTCCCTTGGTAATCGCAGGCTCGTTACCGGTCTTGGCAATCATCTTGCCCGCCAGGGTATTGATGATGGTCGACTTGCCCACATTCGGAATGCCGGTGATCAGCGCGGTAATGTTGCCCAGCTTGTCGGGTTTTGCCATCGACTGGTACATGCCGAGAATCTGGCGGATCTGCTCCGGGTGCACCGTGGTCACGGCCAGCGCTTTTACGTTGTCTTCTTTCTGGAAGTGGGCCAGCCATTGCTGGGTCACGACCGGATCGGCCAGGTCACTTTTGCTGAGCAGTTTCAGGAAGGGCTTGCCGGCACGAAACTGGCTGATGACCGGGTTGGCGCTGCTGTACGGGATGCGGGCATCCACAATCTCGATGATCATGTCCACCTTGGGCAGGATGTCCTTGATCTCTCGGATGGCCTTGCTCATGTGGCCGGGGAACCAGTTGATGCTCATATGTTGCGCTGCACAAAGGGGCGGGAATGACGCCATTGTAACCGGTCCGGGCCCGGGCCGGGCGACCGGAGGTCCGGAGAGTGCAGGCTTGCCGGCGTTCGGCTCCCGTCCGTACCGGCTTTGGGGGATAATCCCCATTCTCTCCGGCCAGTGACCATTGCCATGTCCCTTCCTACCCGTGACGGCGTCAGCCCGAGCGCTGTCTTTCTGCCGGAGGGCGACTGGCCGACGCTGCTGGCCTTTCTGGTGGCACGCTTTCCCGGCGTAGGGGAGGCGCGCTGGCATGCGCGCATGGCGAGCGGCAGTGTGGTGGATGCCAGCAGTCAGGTGCTGACGCCCGATGCGCCCTACCGGAAGGGCATCCGCATTTATTACTACCGCGAGCTTGAGCACGAACTGCATGTGCCTTTCGACGAAGCCATTCTGTATCAGGACGACAATATTGTTGTCGCCGACAAGCCGCACTTTCTGCCCACGGCACCGGTGGGGCAATACGTGAAGGAAACCCTGTTGGTCAGGCTCAAGCAACGGCTGGGCATTGATCATCTGGTCCCCTTGCACCGTCTGGACCGGGAAACCGCCGGCGTACTGATCCTGTCAACAAACATTGCAACGCGGGACGCCCATCACGCGCTGTTCCGCGACAACCGCATCAGCAAGACCTACGAAGCCATTGCGCCGTGGAATCCTGCACATGCATTCCCGCTGACGTACAGCAGCCGCATCGACGTTGCAGAGACGTTCTACCGGCGTCAGGAAGTGCCGGGCGAGCCAAACGCCATCACGATGATTGATGTGATGGAGCAGCGTAACGGCCTTGCGCGTTACCGCCTGCAACCGGTTACCGGGAAAACACACCAGTTGCGTGTGCACATGGCAGCACTGGGCATGCCAATCCTGAATGATCCGTATTACCCCATCGAGACGGCCCGCAAGGGCGATGACTTTTCCTTGCCGCTGCAGTTGCTGGCCAGGACGCTGGCGTTTACCGATCCGGTCACCGGTGAGGAACGGTGCTTCGAAAGTCTCCAGCAACTTTGTGGCATGTGACCCGATTGACCGGGGTGGCTGTCTTGGCGGTCATGAGACTGGGCATTTTCAACGTTACGATCCAGACGCGATGTACCTGCCAGCAGGATTTTCTGGCAGGCAGCGGATTCATTCCTGGTTGAGGTATTGGTAACGTGAAAATTACAAGAAAGTTCCATGGCATGCTGGCCGCAGCATTACTGGCCATGACACCTGTTACAACGCTGGCCGCTGCCGATCCTGTGCTGGGCGACATGAAGCCCCTGGCCAAACCGCTTCACATCAAGTTCTGTATTTTCGATCTGGTTGGCACGCAGGGTGATGTGTTCAGCTATGCCCGTGATCTTGCGCTGGAAGCGCGAAAATGGAACCTGTTTGTAGAGCTGAAGGCCTATAGTGACGAGCGGGTTGCCTCCGAGGATTTCAAGGCAGGCCAGTGTGATGGCGTTGCCATGTCAACCCTGCGCTCAAAGCAGTTCAATCACTTCATGGGCAGTCTGGATGCAGTGGGTGCATTGCCATCCATGAAGCACATGAAGGCATTCATTCATATGTTCACAAACAACCCCAAGATGAATGATTTCACCATCAGTGGCGACTACCAGACGGTAGCGGTCATTCCGCTGGGTGCAGCCTATGTCATGGTGAATGACCGCAAGATCAATTCGATCGAGAAGGCAGCCGGCAAGAAAGTGGCAGTACTGGAGTGGGACAAGTCACAGGCAAAAATGGTGCAGCAGCTCGGGGCACAGCCGGTGGCGTCGGATATCACCAATTTCGCCGGCAAGTTCAATAACGGGCAGGTTGACATCATTGCTGCGCCGGCACTGGCATTCAAGCCGCTAGAGTTGTACCGCGGGCTTGGCACCAAGGGCGCCATTTACCGCATGCCGCTGGTGCAGATCACCGGCTCCATCGTCATTCGCCGCTCGAAATTCGTCAAGGAAGTGCCGGAGTTCGATAATCTCGTGCTCAAGCTGCGTTCCTATGCCGCAACCAAGCTGGATACGGTTTATGGAATGATCGACAAGAGTGAAAAAGATATTGATCCGAAGTACTGGCTTGACCTTCCCGTGGTGGAGCAGCAAAAGTACGCACGGCTCATGCGCGAGTCCCGCATGCAGCTGACAAAAGACGGGACATACGACCCCCGCATGATGGCAATCCTGAAGAAAGTGCGGTGCAAGATCGAGCCGGCAAACTTCGAGTGTGCACTCAAGGATGAATAAGCATTACCCGGGTGGCGCCAGGGCAATAGCGCCACTCGGGGTTGCTTGCATCATGATTCCTGTGACTGGCCTTCGCGCCATGCGCTGGGGGATTTCCCGGTCCATTTCTTGAAGGCACGGGTAAAATTGGCCGAGTCCGCATAGCCCATTGACTGCGCAACGCGCTCAATCGACAAGGCCTGGTTATCAAGCAGGATGAGTGCCCGGGCACATCTGGCCTCATCCAGCAGCTGCTGGAAAGTTATTCCTTGCTGCTGCAGTCGTCGTTTGAGTGTGCTGGAGGACATGCTGAGTTTTTCGGCAACCAGTCCAAGGGATGGAAATTCTTCCTGGTTCAGATCCATGATTGCGCGTATGCGCGAAGCGATATCTGACGTTGTTTCCATCAGCACCAGTTCTGTTTCCAGTTTTGCCACTGCCTCTTTCTGGGACATCAGGTCAGCCAGTGCCAACGGTCGGTCAAGCACCTCTGTTGGAAATCGCAGCTGAATGGTGGACATGCCAAAACGAATCTTGGGCAGCTGATCCTGCCACTCCTTGTAGTAATCAGGCTCGGGGTAGTCCACCCAGATTTCGGTAGTGTCTGAAATTTTCCCCAGCAGAAAGTGGGCAATCCGCAGCACCGCCGACGTCACTATTTCAATGGCCAGTTGGCGATACGGCCCCAGATAGCCGACCAGCCCGAATTCGAGTACGCCAATCGGGCCCTCCTCGGAAAACCGGATGTCCAGTACGTTGGTGCGAAGACTCATGAACCGCTCGGCCAGCAATACGGCCTCACGGATGTTTTTGCAGGTCATCAGGGCGTAGCCCAGGACTCCGTGAGCGCTCGGTTTCAATTCCAGCCCAAGCAGATAGCCCAGCGCTGGTTCATTGATCTGTCTTTTTGCCTCGTCAATCAGGTCCGAAAACTGTGCCAGTGTCAGTCGCGCATCCGGTTGGCTTAGAAGATCGGCAGGGCTGTTTGCTGCCTTCAGCAGCTTTTCCTGGGAAATTCCCCTCTGCTCAAGGATGGCGACAAGCTGTAACGCATAGGTCACGGGAACAGAAGGGATCTTTGTGAAGGCTGGGTATTCTTGCATTGCAGCATCCAGGCTGAGCCAAAATGACAAGGAAAACGAGCTTATCTCCCCTAACCGCATCTGGACGGGAGTGACAATACTGCGCCCCGACGTTTCTGGCCAAGCGTGTTGTCATTCCTGTTTCGGGGGCGGCACCTTGTTTCGTGTAAAAACTATACAGCGCGATGTTGCGTACATCAATGTTCCGGACAGTGGCAGCTTCTTGTAGCACATGGAGAATCATGCAGTGAGATTAATTCCGGTATTTTTTGTATTTCTCCTGTCGGTCTTTCCTGTCTGGTGCCATGGGAAATCGATTGATCGATCGCAGCTCGTGGCAGAAATAATGGGCGACATAATGTTTGCTTATGACTCTTTTGACAGGGAAAAAATTGGATCAATCGAGAGAAAGCTTAACAAGCTTGAAGAAGTTGTTTCTGTCTATGGAACCTCAGACAAAAGAGAAACATGGAAAATGATTGAGGCATTTTCGCGTGCCTTGCTTCACCTTGATAATTCAATGTCTATTTCAAATGACGACATGAAGTTGCTGGTTGACGAGTACGACATGTTTTTTGAGCGAACCGTAAAGTACGGTAAAAATGATCCTGTATTCAGGATTCTTGACCTGAGATTTCGCTATTTGTCAAAAACATCTGCGGGAACGAAGGATATGATGATCGTTCCGTCGATAAAGTACTCGATTGAGGATGTTTATCCGGATGCTGACAGGATTGTCATGGAGGTTGCTAAAGGCAGCGGCAGGAAGCTGAAGCAGAAGTGGATGTTCCTTGGAAGGCTTATAACGGATTATCAGAATAATCCTGCGCCATACATTGTTAATTCAATGGCAATGAAGATTTGTCTTTCGCCTGAATTCATATGATCTTTAAAAAAGATATGAATATTTTCTGTTCGTCTAATGGCATGAGTGTTTTCAGGTAAATTATCGTGTATTCGTCATCAACGCAGCACTCTGGTAGCGAAAATTCCGGTCTCAAGGGGGAGATAAAGCAGCTGATATGGGGGCGGAGATGGTTGTTGCCGGTTCCTTCAGAGCTGAAGCCGGCGTATGAGAGGCAGCGTCTTGATGATTTTGGACGGCTGGTTGTCATCGGGTCGCCATTGCTGTTCCTGATGTATGTCGGAATGAATGCATTCTCATATTTTATTTATAATAGTGTGCTTGTTGGTGATGACCGTATTGTCTATCTGATTACCGAGTTTCTGTCAGGGGTTATCCTTTTCGGGAGCCTTTTGCTTGTACGGAGGCCTGCGATCCAGAAGAAATTCAATTCGTGGGTGCCTGTTGCGGCAGGGCTCCTGATCGCGTGCAAGATCATCGGCGGGCTTTTGATGGATAGCCAGGAGCTGGCCATCAATCAGGTTTACATCACGGTTGCCATCATCATAGTGGCTACTCTGGCACTGCAGACATCGGCAATGGCCAGTCTGGCAACCTGTGTCATTGCGTCGTCTGGTTTCATTGCCGCTGCTTATGCTGCCGATGACAACTATGTTGCCCTGTTTGTTTACTACTATCTGATGACGTGTCTGATATGTCTTTTCATCTCGGGACTGGCGGAGGACCAGTACCGGATGTCATTTTTGAAGTCTGTCCTGCTTGAGTATGAGGCAAGTGAAATCCAGCGGCTGAATGAAGTTCTGGAGAAGATGGCCAGACAGGATTCGCTGACGGGACTGCCCAACAGGCGTAATTTTGATGAGGCATTGTTGCGTGAGTGGGAGCGTTCCAGACGCGAAAAGACGGCGGTTGCTGTGCTCTTGCTGGATATCGACTACTTCAAGACCTACAACGACACCTATGGGCACCCTGCGGGCGATGAGTGTCTGGCAGCGGTCGCCAGGTCACTGTCGGGTGCCATGCGGCGCTCCGGGGACATGGTGGCCCGGTATGGGGGAGAGGAGTTTGTGGTGATACTGCCAAATACGGACAGGGATGGTGCCGAGGACGTAGCGCGCAGGTTGATTGCGGCTGTCGATGGACTCTCTATGGCGCATGCCGGATCGGCAATATCGGAGCACGTCACCATCAGTGTAGGTGTCGCGATTGCAGTGCCAGAGATGAACGTTTCATACAAGCGCATCATTGATGATGCAGATGCCTCACTCTATGAGGCAAAAAAACGTGGAAGACACCAGTACTCGATGGCCAGTTGATCATGGATGCAGACGAAATTAAAGGGATGATCATGAATGGATTTTTAAGGGTGGTTTGTCTTTCTGCAATATTCCTGCCGGTATTTATTGCTGGAACACTCCCGGAATTTTCCTGGGCGCAGGACGCGTCAAGTTTTCAGGATGGTTACCAGCAGCAGGATGACTGGAAGAAAGTACAGGCATTCCTGCCGTCTGATCTTCATTTTACCGAACAGTATCAGCCGGAAGAGTCATGGTGGTACTGGAAAGGCCACAAGGTCCATCTGGACCAGTTCCGCAATCCTGATGCTCTTTACAGGATTGTGCTGCTGCATGGTGTCGGTACCAATGGGCGGCAGATGTCACTGATTGCCGGTGGGCCGCTCTGGCGGCGGGGATTTGATACGGTGTCCCTCGATCTGCCCGGCTATGGTGTAACGCAGGTTGATGCTGATGAAGTGGTTACCTATGACACCTGGGTGAACCTGGTCAGTGATTTTGTGGATGCGGAGAAAAAGCGGGATCCCCGTCCGATTGTCCTGTATGGCCTGAGTGCGGGTGGCATGCTGACGTATCACGTGGCGGCAAAAAACAGGAACGTGGCCGGCATTGTCGGCATGACATTTCTGGATCAGCGCCTGCAGCAGGTGCGGGATGCCACTGCGCGTAACCTGTTCATGAGCCGGGTGGGCGGGTTCTCCGCCAGTCTGGTGGGCGATACCGTGCTGGGGCGCATGAAGGCGCCCATGTGGCTCACTTCAAAGATGAGTACGCTGGTCAATGATCCCAGGGCCCTTGATGTGTTTCTCGACGACAGGACGTCGGCGGGTAACTGGGTGTCCATCCGGTTTTTGAAGAGCTACCTGAACTACGTTCCGGTGGTTGAGCCGGAGGCCTTTACAACCTGTCCGGTGCTGCTCACACAGCCGGCAAAGGATGCATGGACGCCGATAACACTAAGTACGCCATTCCTGGCTCGTCTTGAAAAAGTACCGGTAAAAATGGTGATGCTCGACAACGCGGGGCACTATCCGCTGGAGCAGCCGGGTCTGGGGCAAATGGTGGAGTTTATTGCGCAGTTCATCAATGCACTGCCCAGCCGGTGATGACGTTTGTCATGAGGTCGTGCGGAATTCGCGCGGCGTCACGCCAAGCCAGCGCCGGAACGTGCGACTGAAGTTGGAGGTGTCGCCGTAGCCAAGGCGCTCGGCCACCATCTCTACCGGCAGTTCTGTCTGCAGCAGCAGCCAGCAGGCTAGCTCCTTGCGCACATCGTCCAGCAGTTGCTGGTATGTGGTGCCTTCCTCATGCAGATGGCGGATAAGGGTGCGCGATGACACGTGCTCTTCTTCCGCCATTTCTTCCAGCGTCGGGTAACTTTCCTTGCAGTGCACCAGTCGCGACTGTACCCGCTGGGTCAGGCTGCCACCTTGCTGCTCTTTCTGTAGCAGGCGCTCACATTCGCGCAGTGCGATACGGGCTGCCTCCGGGTCGGCGGCAAGACTGGGACTGTTGATCAGGTTGGCCGTGACATGGATGCGCAGTTGCGCGTTACCAAAACTGTTCTGCACGGCAAGATGCTGGTACATCGCGGCCCATGCTGGCTCTGCGAAGGGCCACTCGATGTGTACTTCTCCCTGCAGGGATTTTCCCGTCACTGTTTCCAGCAGACGCAGCAGGCTGGCAACAAAATGTCCGAGCAGATACTCGCGCAACTCCTCGGGCATCATGTGTTCATCAATCACCATGCACAGGTTTTCACCCTGCTCTTGCCGCATGGAGGCGACGCCCTGCCGTAACGAGGCATAGCGTTCCACCGCTGCCAGTGCCTGCACCAGATTGCTGCTGGCGACCACTGCGCTACCAAGTGCCCCATGGGCCGACAGTTGTGTGAGGTTGCCCACTTCAATGCCAAGCCAGGGGCACTGTGACAGGGCCAGCGCATGCAGCGTCAGACGGCGCATCTGCTCCAGGCTCAGGAAGCGGTTGTCCGTATGCAGCGTTTCCCAGTCGAGATGGGTGCCCGCAACGATCTCGGCCTCGCTGAAGCCGCGACGCCGCAACTCGGCGCACAGCAGGCGCGCGTAGACCGGATGTATCGCGGGCCTAAGCCAGTGTTCCGGTTCGATCATGCGGCCTCCGCAGATTGAGTTGTCATAAAAAGACGATTTATTGCCAATCCTAGCGGTTATTTCGGGCAGAGGGGAGCCCTAGTCTGGAACCTGTCTTATTGATGACTGAAAGGATCTGCCATGACTGCCGCCATTTCTCCTACAGATCACGCTGCCCTCAACTATCGCGACCGCAAGCGATACGCCTGGTTGTTGTCCGTGGTTGCCCCGCTGGGTGGACCGCTGGGCCCTATTCTCTACCTGCAGACCGGCAGTGAGGCCTGGTTGTGGGCTTTCCTTGCGCTGTTCTATGTCGGCGTAACCATGATGGACCGCCTGTTTGGCGAAGACCGGAGCAATCCGCCGGAGTCAGCGGTACCGCGTCTGGAGGCCGACAACTATTACCGCTATATCACCTATGCCGTCGTGCCCATGTTGTGGTTCGGGTTTTTCTTCAATGTAATCTTTCTCGCCACGCATGAACTGTCCTGGTACCACTGGCTTGCCGTGACGCTGACCACTGGCAGCATGCTGGGGTTTGGACTTAACCTTTGTCACGAGATGGGCCACAAGAAAAACCTGCTGGATCGCAAGCTGGCCGTGGCCACGCTGGCACTGGGCGCGTATGGACATTTCAGTGTCGAGCACAATCGCGGGCACCACCGTCATGTGGCAACCCCGGAAGATCCGGCGTCCTCGCGCATGGGTGAAACCATCTACCGTTTTGTCTTTCGTGAAATGCCGGGTGCCTTTTTTCGTGCGTGGGATCTGGAGTGCGAGCGCATGGAACGCCTCGGCAAGTCCGACTGGAGTCTGGACAATGAAATGGTGCAGGGTGGTGTCATCACGTTTGTGCTGTATGCAGGCCTGATCGCACTGTATGGCGTTGCCATGGTGCCCATCCTGATGATGGTGGCCTTCTGGGGTGGTTTCCAGCTCACCTCTGCCAACTATATCGAGCACTACGGACTTATCCGCCAGAAGCTTGCCAATGGCCGTTACGAACAGTGCCAGCCGCATCACTCATGGAACAGTAACCATATTGCATCCAATCTGGTGCTGTTCCATCTGCAGCGTCACTCGGATCACCATGCGCACCCGACCCGCAGCTATCAGTCGCTGCGTGACTTCCCTGATCTGCCACGACTGCCGGTGGGTTACTTCGGCATGTTCCTGGCGGCATATGTGCCACCGGTATGGTTTCGCATAATGAACCCACGTCTTATCGAGGCGGTGAACGGTGATGTTACCCGTATTAATTTCATGCCAGCCAGACGGCAGCGCCTGATCCGTCAGTATGGCTTGACCGAGAAGGCGGACGAGCAGCTGCAAGCGTGATGGAAAAGTATGGTGGCGTCATACATTTGTCTGGTGTACATGGGGGCTGATGCCTGAATATATAGAGAATCACCGCCACACTCCTGCACGTGAAGGACAACTGTCATGACTGCCATGCCGAGAAATGCCGCCAGCCTGGCCCTGCTGTTGCTGACACTGTTGCCCGGAGTGTCATTGACGGCAGAGCCGGTGGTGGTGACCGAGAAATCCTTCAAGTGCCTGAAAGACATGACACCTGTGCGTGGTTTCTTTGTCGACAATATTGCCGGCAATCTGGAGGGTACCCTTGCGGTGGCAAAATCGCCGACGGGGGGCGTCTATCCTCCGGGATCGGTGGTGCAGCTGTTTCCCAATGAAGTCATGATCAAGCGCGAGAAGGATTTCAGTCCTGTCACCAAGGACTGGGAGTTTTTCGAGATTGATGTGAGCAAGAGCGGCTCCACCATTCGCAAGCGCGGCTTTGCAGATGTGAAAAACCGTTTTGGCGGCAACTGTTTTGCCTGTCATGTGCAGGCAAAACCGCAGTGGGACATGATCTGTGAAGATGATCATGGCTGTGAAAAGTTGCCAATTGCAGATGGTGCCATAAAGGCCCTGCAGAATACCGATCCGCGCTGTACGGTGAATGATGCAACGCGCGTGCAGAAATTCAACGCCTGGATGATCAGGGTGTTCACGCCGTTGTGATGCATTGAACAGTGACGCATGCAATAAAAAATCCCCGCACTGCGGGGATTTTTTATTGGCGCAAGGTTACTAAGGCCTCAGTCCACCTCAAGCACCATGGCCGCGCCAATTCCACCGGCGGCGCAGGCAGTCGTCAGTGCGGTCCCGCCGCCACGACGCTTCAGTTCGTACAGTGCCTGTGCAATCACCCGGGCACCGGTAGCGCCAAAGGGATGGCCAAAGGCAATGCTGCCGCCATTCACGTTGAGCTTGCTGTAATCCACCTCGCCCACGGCGGCTTTGCGGCCCAGCACGGTACGCGCATAGTCCGCGCTGGCCAGTCCCTTGATGTTGCAGGCCACCTGACCGGCGAACGCTTCGTGCATGTCGATCAGGGTCAGGTCGTTCAGGGTGAGGCCGGCACGGTCGAGTGCAATCGGTGCCGCCAGCACCGGCCCCATCAGCAGGTCATCTTTCGGTGTTTTTGCAGCAAAGGCATAGGAACGGATATAGCCCAGAATCTCGCGCCCTTCGGCCTTGGCGCGCGCTTCGCTCATCAGCAGCAGGGCAGAGGCGCCATCGGTAAGCGGGCTGGCGTTGGCCGCCGTCACCGTGCCGGTGCCATGTGTATCGAATACCGGCTTGAGCTTGTCGTAGCTGCTGCGCTCGGACTGCTTGCGCACCAGGTTGTCGTCTTTCAGGACGCGCTTGCCCAGTTGTACGTCAATCACCTGACGGTCAAGACGACCTTCTTGCCATGCGCGTGCAGCATTGCTGTGCGAGGCATGGGCCAGATCATCCTGCTCGGCGCGCGTCACGCCCCATTTCTTCACCATTTTTTCGGTGCTCTGGCCCATGGTTTCCCCCACAGAGAATTCCGTGATGGAAGGCTGCTGCGGCAGTATGTCCTTCGGGCGCAGCGTGGAGAGCAGTTTGATGCGATCGCCCACGGTCTTGGCAAAGTTCACATCGCGCAGGGTCGACGAGAATTTTGGCGACATGGGCAGGCGCACGCTGCTGGTGGAGTCGGTGCCACCGGCAATCACCACCTCGGCATTGCCGGCCAGAATGCTTTCGACCGCACTGGCGGCAGTCTGGAAACTGGTCGCACAGGCGCGCGTAATGGAATAGGCATCCAGATTGTCCAGGCCCAGCTGCAGCGCAACTTCGCGTGCAATGAAGGGCGCTTCCGGGATCATCACGGTCATGCCAAAGATCAGCTGATCAATCTCTGCCGGCTTCAGGCTGTTGCGGGCAATCAGTTCCTTTACGGCAAGTGCTCCCAGATCAATGGCGCTCAGGTCGCGGAAGTTGGTTGCGATGCGGGCAAAGGGCGTGCGCAGGCCATCAACAATGGCAATGCGGCCGTTCTGGTTGGACAGGGGCAGGCGGGTGGTCATGGCGTATCCTCGGGCTGGCGGTTGCCGTGTCAGGCATGACGCGATTCTGGCAGCCGGCAGTCCACCGTCAATGACCGTAACGGGTGACGGTAACGCTCAAAACGCCAGAAGAAGGGTTGGTCTTGGCGCTTCAGCAGCCGCGCAGGTATGCTGCAAGCCGCAAGGAGACCTGTCGTGATTATTCCACCGAACATGCTGGACCCGGATACGCTCGTGCGCCTGATCGAGGACTTTGTCACGCGCGAAGGCACCGATAATGGAGACGAGACACCGCTGGAGACGCGCGTGCAACGCGTGCGTCATGCCCTCGACAAGGGTGTTGCGGTGATCGTGTTTGATCCGTTGAGTGAACAGTGCCAGCTCATGCTCAAGCATGATGTACCGCGCGAGCTGCTGGAGGAGGCCGGGGACAAGTAGCACCTCTGCTGCCTTGTCCCGGTTGTCGACATTCTACTGTTTTCTTTTCTGGCGGGCGGTGGCGAGTGCCACGCCGGCCGCCAGTTCCTGTTGGTCAGGCATTATCTGGAAAGCGCTTACCCGGGCCGGAATATGTGACTCATGGAATTCACGTCGTGCATTCCACAGTTTCTTGTAGCGATAGAACGGCGCACTCGGATACAGGTGATGCACCAGATGCCAGTTCTGGTAAGCCATGAGAGGTGTCAGTAGCCAGTCCCAGCCTTCACGAATCAGCGTTGCCTGATAGGGTGCATCCTTCTGCACAATCGTGTGCGGCACGTGTGGCAGGTACATGAACACCAGCGCAATCACCCACAGCGTAAGGCGCGATGCAATCAGCCAGAAAATCAGGCCTTCCAGCGGCAGCAGTGAGGCAATGCCCACAAACAGCGAGCCGCCAATCAACAGATGAATTTTCACGGTGCGCAATTCGTGCGCGGGGCGTTCATGCCGGTGCTGGAAATATTTGCGCAGGTAATACACGTCGGCCCACCACAGCCCGTACCACATCATGCCCCAGAAACTGTGCGAGGTAGCGTAATCCGGGTCTTTGACCGGATCGCCCGTGTGTACGTGGTGCTGCATGTGGCCCCAGCGCAACACGGCAATCGGCATGTAGGGAAACAGCAGGTTGACCGTGCCCATGCTCACCAGTTCGTTGACCCATGACTTGCTGGAAACCGCGCGGTGAATGCCATCGTGAATGGAGCTGAAACTCAGGTAGCCGCAGAGCGCCGCCAGCACGGCGGCCAGTACCACATTCATCTGCTGTGTGATCGCCAGATAATCCAGAAACAGGATGGGCGGGACAAAAAACAGCAGGATGAGCATGGTGGGCCAGGCAATCACAGGCTTGGCTTGCAGCGCACGAATGGCCGCCTGTTCTTCTGGCGTGGCGCTGGCACGGCCCGCCGACAGTGACGGTGGTGTCGACATGGGGATTATCCCTCTTGGTATGAGCCTGAAGCGTCCCATGCCATTGCTGTGGCGGGGAGGTCGGAATATGCCGTAATGGGTGCAGATTGCGCCAATTTGGCAGAATCAGCCCTTTCGTAAGGCCAGGTGGGCTTGCGGGGTATGTCCTGCCCAGCGTTTGAAAGCACGTCGGAACGCCGATACATCCTGATAGCCCAGTGCGGCCGCCACCGAGGCCACCGTATGCCGGGGCGACTCCAGATGCAGCAGGGCTTGCCGGTACAGCTCCTCATCCAGGATGGCCTGATAGCAGGTGCCTTCGGCCTGCAGATGCCGCAACAGGGTCCGGGGAGAAACGTTCAGTGCGGCGGCTACCTCCGGTAGCGTCCACAGCTGTCCCGGGTGTTGTTGCAGCAGGCTGCTGATGCGTGCCTGCCAGCGCTCACGCGGGCGCATGGCCGCCTCCAGCCGTTCGCACTGCTGCCATGCCTGCTGACAGGCCTCGGGGTCGCTGAAGGGATTGTTGACGGTTAGCAGGCTCGACGGAATGACCAGCGCTGTCGTGTCATGCCCGAACGAGCAGCGTCCATGCAGATACTCGCCATAGCGCACTGCATGGGCCGGGGCAGGGTAGCCCAGCCGGTATTCGGCCTCCGGCACAGGACGGCCCAGCACAAATTCGATTGCCCACTGGGTGGAGGCGACCATGGCCTCGATCAGGAACAGGCCCACCTCATCCAGCGGCACCTGCAGCTGCATTGCAATACGAAAGTGCTCGTCCTCATCGTGGTACGACACCCGCACAAACTGTGCGCGCAGCGACTGGAACCGGGCAATGGCCTTGAAGCACTCCCGCAGGTTGGCCCCGGTCGACATGGCCACGCCCAGCGTGCCGTGCGAGGTCACCGGCAGCCGACTGCCAAACTGCAGGCCAAAGGCCGGATTCCCCGCGAGGCGCAAACCGTTGCGGATGATCAGGTACTGGTCAGTTGCTGAAATCTGCTGGTCCAGCTGGAACAGGTGCTGCGGCGTAAGCGATGTCCCCGCCAGCAATGCTGTTAGCCCTGCATCATCCAGACCAAGCTCGCGCGCCACCATGCGCGAGTAGGTTGCCTGGAATTGCAGGATGTTGCTCATGGCTGTCGGGGTACCCCGTGAGAGCGAAAATGGCATTCAGCAGTCTGCAAGTTCTGCACTTCAGCGGGCACTGCGTGGCGGATCTTCTGCAATGATTTCTGCCAGCGCTTCTTCCGGCAAACGATTGCGAAAGCCGATGTCGCGCTCGGCCTTGCTGTTGTCTATACGGATGCGCACCGGCATTGGCAGTCCAAGCACTTTCGGCCCATGTCCTGCTGCGTTCACGACCGCCTTGAGGAAGTCCGCAACCTGATGACCTGCGCCACCGACGTTATAGGCCTGCCCGATGCTGGCGTCATTGCGCAGTGCGCCCACGACGGCATCGGCCACGTCACCGGCGTAGACAAAAGGAAATGAAATGCTGGGCAGTGGCAGCACCGGCAGGCGCAGCAGCTTGTAGATCGGTCGCATGGTGTTGTCGTCGCGGGCGCCGTATACCGCAGTCGGGCGCAGTGTGGTCAGGTCAAGTCCAAGGGAGGCGGACATGTCCCACGCCATGCGTTCGCTGGCCTGTTTGCTGGCGCGGTAGGGGCCGCCCTGACGACGCTTGCCGTCAAGCTGGGGCGACTCTTCATTGAGTGTGCGCAGGATGGACCATTTATAAATGCCAAAGGTGCTGATCTGCACCACACGTTTCACGCCTGCCTTGTGTGCCGCATCAAACACATTGCGGGTGCCATCGAGATTGGCTTTCTCGTGCTCAGCCCAGGCGCTCATGCTTTTCATGGCAACATACATGGCGGCATTCGCAATAACCGCATCGCATCCGTCGAATGCCCGTGTCAGCGCCGCCGTATCTGCCAGATCCGCCTTGCGGAACGTCACCCCTTCGGCAGCAAGAAATGCCGCCTTTTCCGGGTTGCGCACAACACCCACCACAGTCGCCCCGGCGCGCAGCAGGCTGCGGCAAATGTAAACACCGATCATGCCGCTGGCGCCGGTGACGGCAATCGTTTTTCCTTTCAGGTCCATGTTACTTTCCTTGAGCGGTAAAGCCTGTCGGGCAGGCAGTATGGCTTGGCCCGGGCGGCGGGGTAGTACAAGGCAAAATACGGTGTGGCAACGCATGCGTCAAACAAGGCAGGAACGTGCCGGATTGACCGGCCGCGTGCACGGTATGACGACAGTCAGTGATGACTTTGCCCGCCACGGCCACATAAACTCTCCCGACATAACGTTTTTGACCTTGTGGGCACCCATTATGCTGAAGCTGATTGCCGCTCTACTGTTCTCTGTGGTTTCGCTGGCCGCCCAGGCCTCGCTGGGGGAATTCCTCTATACCAGCAATCGCAGTGCCGAAGCCTGGCTGGCCGGTCTGGAAGAAAAGACACGGCAGGTTGATGGGGTCACCTGGCATTATTACGTGCGTGATGCCGGCAAGGGCGATTGCATCGTACTCGTTCACGGCTTTACGGCCGAGGCGGGCAACTGGTTCCGCTTTGCCCGGCACATGCCGAAAGACCGCTGCCTCATCGTGCCTGATCTGCCCGGCTTTGGTCAGTCACCCTACCGCGCCGATATCAGTTACCTGATCCCCCAGCAGGCATCGCGCCTGCAGGCCTTCGTCAATGCCGTGTCGCCCTCCGGCAAGCTGCATCTGGCCGGGTCATCCATGGGCGGGCATATCGTGCTGACCTACGCCCTGCAGGACCAGAAGCGGGTGGCATCCCTTGCCCTGTTCGATGCCGCCGGTGTGGTGTCGCCAATGAAGAGTGACCTTACCCTGCAGATCGAGAAGACCGGCCGTAATCCGTTTGATGTGCGTCGCCCCGAAGATTTTACGGCCTTCCTGCCCATGACCATGCATGACATTCCGTGGATGCCGGGGCTGGTGAAGGATCATCTTGCTGGTGAGTTTGTTGAACGCAATGCGCGTTACCAGTCAATTTTCAAAACCATTTTCGGCAAGGACATGTGGAATGAGCGCCTGCACGAAATCAAGGTGCCGACGCTGATCATATGGGGTGCCAAAGACCGTCTTCTGCACGTCGCCATGGCCGATGTTTTTCATAAGGGCATTGCCGGGTCAAAGAAAGTGATTTACCCGGATCTGGGCCACTTGCCGTTTCTGGAGGCTCCGTCCCGGTCAGCAGATGATTACCTCCAGTTTCTCAACGGGATTCTGACGCAGGCAAAGTAAGCCTGCTTTGCGAGGGGGTGCCGGTTTTTGTGCTCCCTGTCTCCTGCCGGCTGGCCTTGTCCTGAGGCAAGTCCAGCCGGCAACCAGATGGCTTCCGTGCCTCTGCGTCATCAAGGTCGGCAGATTTTTGCCGGGCGACCGGCAGCATAGCCACAGAGAGGATTAGTGCGGTAAAACAGGGTGTGGCCGGATTTAACCGGTGAATGGCCGCTCTGATCCTGCATCCGCCAGGGTTACGCGACTAGATTCCTGCCCATGCGGATTACCTGTGCCGTATCAGCAAGGCAGGGATCAACAGATCGGCTGCTACCGGGCAAACGACTGTCGACAGGTAAGCCTGCGGATCAAGAACAAGAAAACAGGGACCACCCTGATCGAGGTGTACGATGGATGTCGATACACAATGCATTCCGCTTGGACATATCCAGACCTACTTTGATTTGCGCAAGAGCCTTAATCCCGAGGTGGACTGGTTGTTGCGCAAAAGCAAGATCCAGGTTCGTAATCCGCACGAACTGCTGGAGGTTATTGTCGGGATCAATCCCGAAGAGTTTTATCGCAAGGCCGGGATTGATTATTGCCCGGGCGATACCAGCCGTTATATCAGTACGCGCCAATGTATTTCCCTCGTGCAGCAGGCTGTCGAAGCCCTGGAGATGCCGTATCTCGGGCTTGCCATGGGCAATCTGATGACCATCTCCCATCATGGCATGGCCGGTGTTGCGGCGGTCACCCAGCCAACCCTGCGCGGGTGCATAGAAACCGTCTGCCGGTTCTGCGCCGAGCTTTTCCCTCCGCTGGAAATGAGTGGGGTCGTCGAGGGTGAGACGGCTATGCTGGTCATCAGCGAAAACATTACGCTGGCGCCATACAAGCACTTTTTTCATGAAGTGAATATGGTCAGCTTCTATAACATTTTCCTGCAGCTGATCGGGGACGACTACCAGCCGCACAGTGTCGACTTCAGCTACCCGGAGCCGGCATGGGGCAATATTTACCGACGTTATTTCCGTTGCCCGGTCCGTTTTGACCAGCCGCGTACAGCCATTGTGGGTGATGCCTTTCTCGCCGAGCGGGAGCTGCCGCTTGCCAACCGGCTGATGGCAATTTCGGCAGAGAAAACCCTGTTCGAGAATATTCCCACCAGGGCCATGCGCCTGTTGCCCTTGCGCCTGCGCCGCTTGCTCATGCGATATTACGGGGCCTTCCCCTCGCTGGAGCGTGCGGCCGGTGATCTTGGCATGAGCGGGCGTACCCTGCGGCGCAAGCTGGCAGAGGAAGGTACGTCCTACCAGCGCGAGCTGGATCTGGTCAGGCAGAAACTGGCCGAGGAATATTTTGCGCGGGGCGGTGCATCGGTGACCGAGCTGTCGCTCATGCTGGGATTTGCCGACTCATCAGCCTTTGCCAAGGCCTTCCGCAAATGGACCGGACTTTCGCCCAGTGAATACCAGCTGCAGCGGGAAGGCAGCCCGGATAGCAATCGCATCAGCGTTTGACGTGATTGCTTGCGCTAATGCGGCATGATTAAAAAATGATGTGAGCAGTTACCGTGAGGTGCCTTCGGTCGGTTTAATCAGCAGCATCAGCCGCCGTGCTTCACTGTCAGTGCGCTGGCGCAACACGTCCGGGTCGCTGATGGTGGATTCCAGAAGGGTTTCCTGCAGTTTTCTTGCTTCGAACATATCCATGTCCTTGCTGGCGACCCTTTCCGGAATTTCATTGATCAGCCTGTTTGCCAGGGCGGTGCGCCGGGTATTGCCTGCTGATGCTTCCATGGTGTGCCACAGCTCAAGCTCTTTGGTGAAACGCAACTTGTTCACCAGACGTGTCAGCTCCTTGTCAGGCTCTGCATGTTGTTGCGCCACTCCCTGCAGTACCTGCCACTCAATGTCCGATACATAGTCCGGTTTTGCAGTGATGAGCTTGTCGTTGGTTGCGTTTTCAGTGGTCTGAAGGACTGCTTTATCAGTATTGATTTTCTGGATGCTGGCCGCCGCCATGTCAAAGGATTGTGCCGGTGTGGCGGCACGCCTGACAGGATCATTTGTGTGAGCAGTTGCCTCGGATGCGGGCAGGTCGCTACCCCGGATAATCATTGCAAAAAATGCCAGTATTGCTGATGCCGTCAGCGTAATCACCAGCGAGTTACGTGGTGATGTGGTGCCCCGATATTTATCAGTGATATCCATCTGAAATTATCCGTGAGTCCGGTGTTTGGCAGAGGTCATTGGCTCATGATGAAACGATGAGTCAATGACCTCGCGTTGCAGTTATGACAATGCCGTTACCAGCGGGTTGGTGCCGGCGGCTTTACCGTAAAGCTGTAGGTCTGGCCCGGGCCCGACATGAGTGTGGTGAACAGGCTGTTGAACAGGCCGCACCCGGTCATGTTGGGGAACGTGGTGGTGCCGGAGAAATTCAGGTTGCCATTTCCAAGTGAGGAAACCGGGCCATCAAAATCAATCGGCAGAATCACCGGGCGTTCCGTCTGGCAGCCAAACGGAATCTGCAGGATGGATTCCCCTGCAGACACAACCCGGATATTCACGGCAGCAGTGCCATGTATATGCAGGTTGCCGTCACTGTCCAGCGTGGAGCTTCCGGTCGTAGGGCTTGCTTCTGTCACCGCCAGTTTCACATCCACCGGAAGGCCGATGATCTTGAGGTTGGTGGTAAAGCTGGGAATGGACAGGTTGCCATTGATTGTTTTGGCGGTCATGTCGGCATCGGCAGTCAACGTGGCATCCGCTGGCATGGTCACCGACTGCCCAAGGGTTTTCAGGCCGATGTTGCCGGACAGTGGCCAGCTCTTGAGCGACACCACAAAATTACCGCCACCAGGATTGGCAGTAGAAACAGGTTCCTTCGTCAGCGTCAGACAGGTACCCATTGTGTATTTGCCGGCAAAACGGTCTGTCAGCCATGACAGCACATGCGGTGCTGCCTGAAACTGGGTGGCAATGTGTTCGCTGGGGAATACATCAAACGTCACGTTGGAGAACTTGCTGCAATATTTCTTTTTCAGTGAGGCATGCTGGCTGATCGGAATGAATTCGTCGGCCTTGCCATGATACTGGTACAGCGGCACCGGAATTTTGGTATTGCCAAGGTTTTGTGCCATCAGCGTCTGGTTGATCGAAGGGATGGCAACCAGCTGGGACAGTGTCTGGTTGTTCACGGTGTATTCGGAAACATTGTGATTCATGAATTCGAACAGCGACTCAAACACGCAGCTTGATTTGGCGCGTGTAATCGCGGCCTGGCCGTTGGCATTGGTCAGGCTGTTGACGGGAATGCCGGCCGGATATTGTTCGGCCAGACCGATCACGCCCTGCAGCAGAAAGGACGCGCCGGTGCTGTCATCCAGATAAGACGCCGTCTTGATGAAGTCAGCTGGCGTGCCACCGGCAGCGATACCAACCAGGTTGAGCCCGGGGGCATAGGTAGACTTGAGTTCACCTGCCCAGGCCGATGTCTGCCCGCCTTGTGAGTAACCCCAGATGGCAGCCTTGGCACTGGCACTCACCCCGGATGAGGGGATTTGAGCGGCGGCCCTGAAGATGTCGAGCACGGCCTGCCCCTGAGCCTTGCCGGCCAGGTAGGTTGGTGTGCTGCCTGTGGTGTAACCCGGATTGTCGCTGACCAGAACGGCATAGCCTGCACGTGTGGCCGCCACAAGATTAGCCGCTTCGTAATCCGTGCCGCGCGCCAGCTGGATTGAGGGGGCGCATTGCTGGGCCAGGCCGTGCGTCCCGACGGCATAGCCAATCACGGGGCGAGCACCCGTGCCGCTCCAGGTGGCTGACGGCACAATCACGGTACCGGTCACGATATTTGGTGCACCCAGCGCATCCGTCGAGTGATACATGACATTCCAGCCCTGTACGGGGGGCACGCCGGCACCCAGATTGACGGTGGCCGGCCGATACCAGATGAGGTCGCCATGGGCGCCTGTGCCGGCAGCAGTGGGTGGGGAATAAAACGAGCTGTCAGCCGGCCCGGGAGCAGGCGCGGCATGAGCCGCCAGTGTTGGCAATACCAGAGTGACCAGCAGGCCCCCCAGCAGGGTTGTGCGCGATAACAGGTGCATCATGACTCTCCGTTGTCCATGGAATGGTTTTCTTGTTTTTCATGCGTGAATTGCCTGGCTGCAACGAATCGACCGGAAGGTGATGGTTCGGTGCAGATGCGCAATCTAGGAGAGAGTCGACGGGGGTGCAGGATGCAAAGGGACAATTAGCGGTTGAATCCGGCCATGCCC
Organism: Moraxellaceae bacterium; assembly: GCA_030646295.1. GTDB lineage: Bacteria > Pseudomonadota > Gammaproteobacteria > Pseudomonadales > Moraxellaceae > UBA2031. The sequence continues at coordinate 257,673 of JAUSND010000024.1, read as the reverse complement.
GGAACTGTGCACAAAATCAGGCGCAACGACCGGAGACATGGCAACAATGTATGGACTTTGCAGGGTCTTTTACGTGGCCTGGCGGATTCCGGTTCCCCCTGCTGCCCCCACCTGCTAGATTCGCCCCCAGACAAATCCAGCAGGTGGGCCGGTCACCCCGGCCATCAGGACAGCCCCCGCATGACCCGTTACGCCATCATCGATTTTGAAACCAACGGACTCATGCCAGACAGCGGCGGACGTGCCATCGAAGTGGCCGCCGTGCTGGTGCAGGACAACCGGATTGTTGATTCCTGGCAAAGCCTGATGAACCCCGACGTGCGCGTACCGCCGTTCATCACTGCGCTTACCGGCATCACACCCATGATGGTGCGCACCTCGCCACCGCCCGAAAAGGTCATGGCCGAGATTGCCGCGTTTGTTGGTGATGCCACCATGGTTGCCCACAACGCCAGCTTTGACCGCAAGTTCTGGCAATACGAACTTGGTCGCATTGGCGTGCCGTGTGCGCATGAATTCTTGTGCACCGTGCTTCTGGCCCGTCGCCTTTACCCATGGTCCACCAATCACAAACTGGCCACGCTGGTGGATCTGCACAACATCAAGGTTGATGGTCGTCATCACCGTGCGCTGGCTGATGCCAGCATGACGGCACATCTTTTTTTGCAGATGCAAAAGGATCTGGCGGCGTTGTATGCAGACGAGCATGCAGAAAGCGGTTTTCTCGCCAGATACCAGAAGACTGCCAAGGCGCTGGTGAAAGGTGCGCCCGCGCCCGCACGCTTGTGGTAATTACGGCACAGTAAGAATTACCTGTTTTATTTCGCCAGCAATTGAATGGATGCAGACGCTTACCTCATGAACAGACGACGTTTTCTTATTGCCTCCGGCCTTGTGGCCGCCACGGCTGTTACCGGCATTGCCTGGCGTCGCGCCACCACGCCGGCACCTGGTGTGGCTGTCATCATTGCGGAGTTGCAGGCCTTGCGTGCCCGCACCATCACCACGCTCTCGGGCTGGTCGGCCTATACAGTGTTTTCCCATCTGGCACAGAGCATCGAGCTGTCCATGACGGGCTATCCCGACCTCAAGTCCCCTGTCTTCCGGCATACCGCAGGACCGACAGCTTTCTTTGCCTTTACCACCGCAGGTGCCATGCGGCATCCGCTCACCGAGCCAATTCCCGGTGCCCCTGCCATTGCCGCAAGCGGTGATACCCAGGCCGCACTGGAGCGGCTGCTGGTGGCGCTGGATACGTTTGCGGCACATGAGGGTGGGTTGGCGCCGCACTTTGCCTATGGGCAGTTAAGCAAGGACGAGTATGCGCAGGCGCATACCATGCACATTCGCGATCACTTGCGCCTGTTTGCGCCCGCCTGAGCAAGCAAAGAGGACAGGGTGATACAAGTGACACATTGACTTGCCCATCACTTTCTCCACACTCCGCAGCAACCTTTTTCTTGTGGCTCCCTGTGTTTGCTGGCGGGGGGCTCTTCAGTCATCACCCAGAGGAAATCCATGAAAACATTGTGGGCACTCGTTGCCATCCTGTTCGCCTTTACCCTTGTTGTGGATGAGGCAGAAGCCCGGCGCATGGGTGGCGGCAAGTCGTTTGGTCGTAGCTACCAGACCGCACCTGCGCCCAGTCGTTCGACCGCCGATGCACCGGCACGCAAGCAGGACATGGCGGGCAAGCAGGCACCGGGTGCTGGCCGCGGCATGATGGGGGGGCTGCTCGGGGGCCTTCTGGTGGGTGGCCTGTTCGCAGCGCTGTTTGCTGGCGGTGCCTTCGATGGTCTGCAGATGATGGATATCCTCATCATCGCTGCGCTGGCTTTTGTCATCTTCAAGGTAATCCGCGGCATGCGGCAAGGGCCGGCACCGGCCCGTGGCCCACAGCCGGCCTATGCCGGTGCCGGCCAGCAGACGCCATCGCAACAGACAGCATCGCAACCGTCTTCGCCGCAGCCCGTGTTCGGTGCCCGTCGTGAAGCGCTGGCAGATGCGCCCGTGAGCAGTGCTGCTGCCCATGCCGTGCCGTTCAATTTGCCGCTGGGTTTTGATACGCCCGCGTTTCTTGATGGTGCAAAAGATCACTACCGTATCCTGCAGGATGCCTGGAACAAGAACGACCTGCCCAAAATCCAGGAATACGTCACCCCCGAGCTGTACGCCGACCTGCAGGCCGAGCGCGCCGCTCTGCCCGCGCAGCAGCACACCGAAGTACTCAGCGTGAGTGCCGAGCTGGTGCGTGCCGACCAGCAGTTTGGCAATGCCGAAGTCAGCATCCGCTTCGTCGGTCGCTACCGCGATACGGTGGAGGGTGTGGAAGAAGACTTTGTGGATATCTGGCATCTGGAGCGTGATTACTCCAAGGATGATGCACCCTGGTTCATCACCGGAATCCAGTCCGAGTAATCGCTTGCGCGATACCAATATGAAACCAATATGAAACCGGTATGAAGCCAATAAAAAGCCCCGCAACTGCGGGGCTTTTTATTGGGTGGCCATCAGTCTTGCCCGCTCTTCCATTTCGCATACGTCGTGCGTGGCACTTCAAAGCGGTCATCGGTTCGGCAGTAATACGCCGGCGATCCCATGCGGCCCACCGGGTTAAAGCCGTGAATACGCAGCTTGTCACCGACCAGATGATCGGCCACATGAAACATGACGACTTCACCAAAGATCAGTGTGTATTTGCCAAAGTCCTGCGTGCTGTGCAGGCGACACTCCATGCTGGCCTGTGACTCTGCTACGCGCGGCACCCTGACACGCACAGACGGTTTTTCGTGCAGGCCACTGGCATGCAGTTCGCTATCCCCTGCAGGGAAGTCCGCTGCCGACACATTCATGGCAGCCATCAGTTCTGCAGTCACCATGTTCACGACAAATTCGCCACTGGCCAGAATGTTGCGGCCGGTATCCTTGTGCGAGCCGTCATCATGGTGTGCCACGCTGATCATCACGATCAGCGGGTCACTGCCCACCGCATTGAAAAAGCTGAACGGCGCCAGATTAACCACGCCGTCAGCATTCACCGAGGTTACCCATGCCACCGGTCGTGGCACCACGATATTGGTGAGCAGCTTGTAGTTGTCAGCGCTGCTGTGCTCGGTGGGGTCGATGTTCATGGTGCACAGTATCCGTGTAGCCGGGCCGGTTTCATTTACTTTTGCCAAGTACCGTCTTTTTCCGGCCTGCTGCTGTTTTTATCAGGGCGAGCAGCCCGGCAATCAGCATGAATATATCGGTGCTGCCACCACCACTGCCGCCACCAGCATCAGCAGGCGGCGGCATGGGCTTTTCATCCGTTATGACGCGGTTGCTGAGCAACATGGACTGCGCATTCCCCACCGGTGTTGACGGGCTGTTGGGGGCAATGATGCCGCCGATGGTCAGGCGTGTAGTGTAGGGGTAGCGCACACGTATCTGGCTTCCGTTGTGAACCCATACCCATCCCTTGTGCCAGTCGGTGCCATTCAGGCTGATTTCACCGCTGGTTACACGGGCGGGCACGCTGACATAATTGCCCAGTCCGGAAACAGTGATCCAGCCGCTGATGTAGTTGCCACCGCTCGTGCTGATTTTCGGGCTACCAAGCGAGTCGGGCAAGGTGTCTACTGTGAAGCCCTTGCTGCGAAAAACCGTTGCGGGTGGCGAGTAGAAAAAGTACCCGTCCGCACCACCATCGTATTTGTTGAAGGAAACATAGAGGCCGCCATCCGCATCCGGATGTGCCATGGTGCCAATGGCGTTGGTCGACATCGCAATGAGCGCGGCAGAGTCAAAATCCCAGAACGTGCTGTCGTAGGCCGGTGTGAACGTCAGGAAGTTGATCTGGGTTGGTTCAATAATCTGGAAAAAGCCAAACGGATACGCCTGGATACTAATGCCTTCGTTGGCGACATATGGGCCACCTGCCGGAAGTGGACCCGTCGTACCTGAATAGGAAACCCCTTCAATGACGCCAGACTCTGTCGACGGTACGGAGAGCAGTCTGAGAGGGCGCCCATTCGCACTCTCGCCACACTTTTCAGTCGTTGCTCCATTTTCACCAATCACTAGCGCGCGTACCGGGCAGGTGTTGTCCGGATCAAAGTAGCGGGCCTGCATACGCTCACCCACAAACATGGCGATTACCGAGGGATAGTTGCTGGACCAGTGGATGGCGCCATCACCGCTGAAGAAGGTGTCCAGTGAGCCATCAGCCATCAGGCGTTGCAGGGACCATTCCATTTTGCCGGTGTCGGGATCGGAAAAACCTGTGGCAGAAAGCAGGTAAAGCCGGCCCTCGGCATCACGGATAACGTCAAGGCCGACGCCCTCCTGTGTGAAACGCACGCCTTCGTTGGTGCCAGTGATGCTGCCAGAGGCGCTCACATACACCAGTGAGTGGTTTTTGGGCGTGTCGAGCAGTGTTGTGTCCCGGTCATGATTGATCAGCAGGTAAAAGCTGCCGTCTGCCATGGGAACGAACACCGCTGGCCTGTCCTTGAGTGTGGATGATCCCAGGCTGATGGCCAGGGAGCCATTATTGCCAAAGCTGGTATCCGGTTGTCCGTTGGCCAGAAGACGGCGCACCAGGCTGCCACTGCCGGATTGCCCTGCAATCAGCAGGCGGCGGTTGGTATCCAGGGCCTTGGCGGTGATGGACTGATCATTAAAACTGACAAAGCCACTGCTGCCCCAGGCGGTATCAATATTGGTCGGCGTCGACGAGCCGGGACTGATGATGATCTGGATGCCATCTGCATTAGCGACAATGGGCAGGGCAAGAGCAAGGATAAAGGCAATGCCGGGGACGCGGAGAGTCATCATGTTCCTTCAATGGCAGATACAGATGCTCATGCAAAAAGTCCATGAGCGCATGAATAAACGGGAGTTGTTTTTATGGCCGCATTCTAGCAGCCGTTTGTGGTCCGTGGCAGTCCATCCGTATGGAGTGGTGTGACTGATCACGCGATCTGGTGCTTTTGGGTGGGGGCTGATTTACGTATGGAGAGGGGCTGGATGTCGTTAGTGCACGGTCCGGGATATCCATGATTATGTCATGGACATCCCGGACTCTTGAGCTGTGCTTACAGGTCGCTGGTCCAGTCTTTTGATTTTGCCGCTTCTTCCCTGGCGATCTTTTCAAGCAGACTGATCTCATTGATGAATTCTTTCTGCGTTTTTATGTCGGCTACCCGCATTGATAATGGCAGCATAAGGTTTCCGTATATGCCATTTCCATCTGGACCATTCTCGTCAAAATAATCAGCCAGGGACAGGAAGATAATGATGGTGACGGGCAGGATGCTGGCCATTTTCCATCGTGAGCCCTTGCCAAGCCGTGTCGAGTATTTCAGGTGCCATGTAGTCATTACTGTAAAGAGTGAAAACAAGACGACGCCGACAAGGGCAGGGTACGCGCCGTTGAGGGAGTGCCCCGTGGCGGATGTGCCTTCCATGCTGTAAGCGAAGGCATTTCCAAGCGCATTGAGAATCATCACGACGCAGGCGATGCTGGAAAATATGCCGACATGCTTGAAGAAATTTGCGTTATGGGTCGTCATGCGGCCCAGGAATGCCCAGCCTGCCGACCAGAAGGATGCCAGCATCAAGGCCGCAAACGGGTTGGCCACAAGCTCCGAATAATTTTCCTTCTGCGAGTGATCAAGATAGGCATCCATTACGACAAGAGCGATGAAGGCAAGAAGTGGAGGTGCCCATGAGTGCCGGAGAATGAAGCTTTTAACGCCATTACCCGCATGGTGGATTTTTTTGGCAGGCGCCACCTGAGCGTCAGAAGCGTGCAGGAAAATGGCGGTTTTACCAGCATGCAGGCATGAGCCGGCTGGAATAACCGTTTCTTGTGAAATGCGGCTGCGTGCACCATTGGCGGCTTCAAGATAAACGCCGTTTTCGCTGTTGCAGTCGCTGATGCAGTATTGCCCTGCCTCGTCAGCCCATATGCGCAAGTGCTGTGCGGAAAGGTACTCGTCAGGAATGATGATGTCACAATCGTAGCCGCGGCCAAGCAGTAGCGGCGCATTGCCGGGCTTGTGGTACTGGTGGAATCCGTCCGGGCTGATGATCTCCAGAATGGCGGTCATTTGGCTGCTCCCTGAAATGAACTCACATAGCGGGAGATCATTTTCTTGGCGTTAGCCATGCTGAATCCCTGCATGCTCAGGGTGGTGATCAAGCCGGTGTGCATGCTGCCCTGTGTGGCTGCCCGGAAGGTGATGTTGTACAAGCCGGGGTAATCCCTGTAAAGCCGGATGCAGGTGGCGCCGCGGAAAACGATGTTGTCCTTGCGGAAAAAGTCTTGCTGGCATACGGCGGGATTGATGCGGTCGCTGTTGTCACCCGCGTCCGGCGAGTTTATGTAAGCGTCGCCATACTGATGGAGAAACTGCAGGGGGTGCAGTTTCTTTCCGTCCAGAAACGAGTGCAAATAGCCGACCGAGTTGATCTGGATGTCTTCATCAAGATATATGGCTGATCCTGCCGTACATCTTCGTTGTGAGGCTTTCAGCAGATCACTGTCGGTGTTGCGGCTGTTTCCCCAACAGGTAATCCATTCGACATTGCTGTCAGGTACGTTGAAGCTTCCCAGTCGGGTTACTTTCAATGGTTTTGCAAGAAACTCCTGGGTGATCCGGTCCTGCTCTGCAAGAAGCTGGTCCCTGACCAGCTTCCTGAGTGCCTTGATGCTTGTTGCAGGTTTCGGTTTGGCCGGAAGTCTTTCCAGCATGGCTTTTGCGTACTCTGCAGGGACGAGGTAGCTGACCTCATCGCCCGATGTGGCAACGTTGATGCCGGCGACAGTGCCGGATTCCGTGATGGTGGGCCCGCCACTCATGCCGGGATTGAGCGAGCCTGTAAAGTGGATGTTCTTTCGCGGATCACCCTTTACATAGCCGTTGTAGTTGCCTTCCACAATGGTAAAACCGATATCCATCGGGTTGCCCAATGAATAAAGACGCTCGCCTCTTTCAGGCTCCTGACTGGCGAGTGTAATGACTGGAAGGTTGGCTCGCCGGGCATGCATGACGGCCAGGTCGTGCACAACGTCCAGTGTGACCAGCTCCAGTTCAAACTCCTGCTTGTCAAAGGTCTGGGCAAGTGTCTGCAGGTGCTGATCCTTGTCCAGCAGGTCGGCAATGACATGGTAGTTGGTGATATACAGCCCGTTGCCAATGTGAAAGCCGGTGCCGAGGGATTGTTGGGCGCCACTGGCAATATCCAGTACCCGTATCTGGACGACAGCCCCCTTGCTTTTGGCAAATACTGCCTGAGTGCTGGTGGCATGCGTGAGTGCCGGACTTATGCCCAGAAAACAAAAAATCAGGATCAGGCAGGTATGCGCGATCTTTTGGATTTTCATTTCATGGATAAAGCCGGCGTTCACTGCGGAAGTCCTTTTATGAAAATGCCCCCGGATCTTCGGAGGCATGTAAGCGTGTGCTTGATGATGGCTTGTCTGGTAGCAGCCGAGTTAGGGTTATCTTGCCGGAAACCGTGCACCACTTCTACGCCTGCGCCATCCACCATGGATGGCGGCAGGTATCAGCATGCTTGCCCGGCTCAGGCCTTGATCATGTCCGAGCCGCCCGGCAGTGACAGCCGCAGGATTTTCCACACGGTGGTGCCAAACTGGCGGGTGAGCGAGCCGGTGTTGTAGGGCAGGCCGTAGCGGGCGCAGAGCGCTTTTACGCGTGGCGAGACCTCCGGGTAGCGGTTGCTGCACATGTCCGGGTACAGGTGGTGCTCAATCTGGTGCGACAGGTTGCCGGAGAGGATGTGGAAGATCTTGCCGCCACCGATGTTGGCAGAGCCCAGCAACTGGCGCAGGTACCAGTGTGCACGGGTTTCGCCTTCCACCTGTGCCGGTGTGAAGGTGTGTACGCCCGCCGGAAAGTGGCCGCAGAAAATGATCATGAAGGCCCAGATGTTGCGGATGATGTTGGCCACCGCGTTGGCGCCTGCCACCAGACCGAACACCAGCCATGGCGATGCCGGCACATAGGCCGACAGCGGCAGTGCCACCAGAAAGGCTGCCAGCGGCCACATGATGTAATCCTTGAGGATCTGGCGACCGGCCTTGCGTCCGATATTGCCCATCAGCGGTTTGATTTCTGCGTAGGACTTGCGGCCCTCCACCCAGTCCAGGATGGCCTGTTCGTGCAGTGCCACACCTTCTTCAAAAAACATCATGAGCAGAAAGGCATAGATCGGCTGCGGCAGGTATTTCCATGCCCACGGCTGCATTGGCGTCACGCGCAGAATGCCGTAGCCCACATCCAGATCTTTCTCCATCACATTGGTCCAGGTGTGGTGCACCACATTGTGCGAATGCATCCAGCGGTCCGATGGGCTCATGTTGTCCCACTCCCAGGTGTTGGACTGGATGGTGCTGTCTTTCATCCAGTCCCACTGGGCATGCAGAACGTTGTGCGCAATTTCCATGTTCTCCAGAATCTTGGCGAGACCGAGGATCAGCGTGCCCAGTCCCATGATGGCAAGGCAGCTGATCCAACTGGCCAGCGCGTGGCCCCATGCCGGCATTAAAAACAGCGAGGCATAAATCAGCACGCGTCCGCCCAGTGCCATGCTGCGCTGGGTCTTGATCAGGCGCAGGATGTAGCGACGGTCGTGGTCGCCGCGCGAGTCCATGACTTCATCACGGATGGCGTCCAGCTCACGGCCAAACTCCTCGATCTGTGCGGCATTCAACGTGGTGGGCAATGTGGTCGGCAGGGTAGTGGCATTCATTCGGTGTCTCCCTTTTTATTCTTGTGTGGCGGGATTACAGATCGAGTTCGCAATCACCGGCAGCGGCACAAATGCACGGCTGCACGATGGTGCCGGTTTCGTTCACCACCTGGCCGGTGCGCAGGTCGCGGACACAGCCGGCGAGCAGCGTGGTGTCGCAGGCATGGCAGATGCCCATGCGGCAACCGTGCGCCGGATTAAGACCTGCATCTTCCGCCACGCGCAGCAGGCTGGTGGCGGAATCTGCCGTGGCAGTAACGCCGCCGCGAGAAAACTTCACCTGGCCACCTACAGCACCGGCAGGCACCGTGGCAAAGGCAGCACGGAAGCGTTCCACATGCAGGCGACGAGACAGGCCTTCGCGTTCCCACAGCGCTTCTATTGCCGCCAGCATTTCCTGCGGGCCGCAGGCATAGCATTCGCGCTGACGCCAGTCGGGGCATAGCTCGTTAAGTTGTGCTTCACTGAAATGACGCTTCTGGCGCTGTTCTTCACCCAGCTCGCGCGTGAACACCGGATTAAAGCGGTAGCGCGAATGTTCCTGCGCCAGTGTTGCGATTTCCTTGCCGAAAATCACATCGAACTCATGCGGTGCGTAATGAATGTGCACGCTGTCGGGCAGGCGTTCCTGTGCAGTCAGGCTGCGCAGCATGCTCATGGCTGGCGTGATGCCGCTACCGGCAGTGATGAAGAGCGGCTTTACCGGTTGCGCATCGGGCAGGTAGAAGTCGCCTTGTGGCAAACCAATAGGCAGGTAGTCCCCCACCTTGAGGTTACGCACGAGATGGCGCGAGATGCGGCCACCATCCACCACTTTCACCGTGATGGTGAAGCAGCCATCGCTGCGTTCCGGCGCGGACGAAATCGTGTAGGTGCGCGTGTAATGCATGCCACCCACGGGAATGCCCACGCGCACATGCTGGCCGCCACGATGGCCGCGCCAGTTAAGGCCGGGCTTGAGCGTGATGGTGCGGGCATCGCGGGTTTCGTCCCATACCTTTACCACCCGCGCCTGCAACTGGTGCGTGGTCCACAGCGGGTTGACCAGCTCCACATAGTGCGAGGTACGCAGGGGGTAGGCAAAAAGATCGGTGATGCGGCCGATGGCGGACAGCAGCGGATTGGGACGGCTGTCCTGTGGTGCCGTGGACTTCATGGCGTACTCCCTTGGTTCCTGCAGGGCAGGGGGATGTTGTTATAAGGGCCCGGAGCGGGCCTGCTTGCTTGAGTCTACGGGAGAACATACCGCCGTGTGCGCGTCTTGTCGCGGAAAACAGTGTCTTGTCGGCGATTCTGACGTCTTGTCTTTCGGGGCAGCAAGTATGCCGCAGTGAAATAGTGTGTATTGCCGGAAGCATTCCGGCCGGCATTGCCTGCGTGACTGGTCGGGCAAAATCCCGGGTTGTGCCGGAGTCTTTAACGTCTGGTACAGGATTGGTAGATTGCAGGGTAAGCCGCCATGATGGCTGGTCTTAAGTGCGCCTGACCAAAAAGGAAAAAGAGTCATGAATGGAATCAAACACATCATTGTGCTCATGCTGGAGAACCGTTCCTTCGATCACATGCTGGGGCTGCTTGATCATCCCGATAAAAGTCAGGACGCAACCGGGTTTCTGCAGGGCAACGAATCCAACCCGTCAAATACTGCAGGCAACGTTAAAATGCAGGCCCGCCCCGGCGACTACGGCGTCAATGCAAAACCGGGTCACGACCATTCGGATGTCATTGAGCAGATGACCCATGGCGGGAAGATGCAGGGCTTTGCCATGGCGCACGAGGGTAAGGGCGGTGATCCTCACGAGGTCATGCGGGCACTCACACCCAACGAAGTCCCCGTGCTTGGCCAGCTGGCTCGTCAGTACCACCTTTGCACGCGCTGGTTTTGCTCTGTGCCCGGCGCCACCTGGCCCAACCGGTTTTTTGCCATGGCCGGCAGCTCGGCCGGGCATGTCGATAACGAATATCTGCAGGTGCCGGTAGATGTACCTGCGGTTTTCAGGGCGCTGGAACTGAAGAAAAATGTCAGCTGGCGCATCTATCATGACGGCCCCTGTCTGGCCATGTTGATGCGTGGAATGACCGATGTGCATCTCCGTCCGCATTATTCCCGCACCCAACAACTGCTAAACGACATCCGCAACACGGCTGCGGATGATTTTCCTGCATTCAGCTGGGTAGAGCCGGATCATTTCGGGCGGGACTCGTCATCACAACACCCGGGCTTCATGGACAGGAAGTGTGACAACTGGTCCTTTGCCGAAGGCGAAAGACTGATTGCCGACATTTATGACGCGCTAAAGGAAAACAAAACGCTTTTCGATGAAACCCTGCTCATTGTTACCTACGACGAGCATGGTGGCTTTTATGATCATGTATACCCGGAGCACAATGTTAGTCCGCCCAATGATCTTGTTGCCGAAAACGGCTTTGATTTTTGCATGACCGGGCCACGCGTGCCTGCTGTGCTGATCAATCCGCGCATGCGTGCGGGTACGCTTGATATCCATCACTACGATCATGCGTCTCTCGTCAAAATGCTCGTGTCACATTTTGATCTGGATGCCTCGTTCTTCAACAGCAAGCGCGTGAACGAAGCCGAAAACCCCATGCAGCATCTTGAGCTTCAAGACATGCAGCCCGGCGACCCACGTAACATCATTACGCTCACGCGGCTACCCGTGTTCCCAAAGCCAGGCAACATTGCGCTGATGGTCGAAAAAGCCAAGGACGGGTTGCTGCTGAGTCTGTTGAAAGGCGTCGTCATGATGCTGGAGCACTACAAGGATGCAAGAGACGGGATGGGAATCATGAAACTGGCGGGTGACAACGAAGTTGATGGCCTGATGGAGGATCTCAACTTTTACATTGATGATGCACAGGGCATGAAGCTAATGACAGACATGGACCGCCCACAGCGCACGGCAGTGGATGCCGCTCACCGTGCAACAGAGATACTGCTGGGCGAGGCGGGACAGCTGTAGCCGACAGTGGCCCCGAGCGGCAGGTTGGCAGCAGTGATCATTGCCGTATTGCGAGGCACTGGACATGATCGCTCGCGCTGGCGCCGCCGATAGCGAATTTGCTGCCCCGGTGATGCGTTCACTGGGCGCGCTGGAGCTCAAACGGGGAAATACTTGTCCAGGCTGCTTTGCAGTGTCCTGTCGGCAACGCCATCCATATAAACAGGCAGCCTCCAGATCCGCTACGCGAGCCCCCCGCTTGCGGGGGATTCCTGCCCGTACCCGCCTGCGACATAATCCGGATCAAGCCGATTCGCGCCGGCACTCATGATGGATCGCCATTGTAAATGGTCATTTTCCACTGGTTCTTGATCATCTGCGGTTGTCTGGCCTTGCTGAAGCCTTGCCTCATCGGGTGTAGCTGCTTTTTGAAGGATGCTTTCATGTCACTCGCTTCCCGCTTGCTCCGTGTCACCCTGCTTCTTCCCCTGCTGGCGCAGGCCGGCGTGATGGATACATACGAGCGCGAGACGCAGAAGCGTCGCGAGGACGGCTATCGCGCCGACGCGCCCAACAACCCCGGCAGCACGCCGCAGGTGCCGCAGGGATTTATTGATGAAATGCGGCGTCGCACCGAGCCGCAGGGCGGACAGGATATTTCGCCCGCCACGCGCGCCTTCATGGCCGAGAAGGAGGAGCAGAGGCGCCGCGAAATCGAGAGCCGAGAGGCTGACGAGCGTCGCAAGGCAGAGCGTGCTGCCGAGGCACGCGCCGCCTTCCTGCTCGACTACAACACCCGGTTGGCGCGCGTGAATGCGATTTATGCCGAGGATGCGGCGAGTGCAACGCCCAACCAGCCTGCCGTGTTCGACCGTGCCATGGCTGTCGCGTATCCGGAGATCAACGTGATGCTGTCGGTGGCACGACGGGCACAACAGATTCATCCCGAGCTGTGGCGGCTGCGGCTCGGCTTCCTGCTGTCGGCAGGGTGTGATGACGAGGCACTCCAAACGCGAATGGACTCGTATGACGAGTCGCTGTACCGCTGGTCCCGGACAATGCCGGCATACTGCGACAAGTCGCGCTATTACCGTGGCCTGAGCGCCCTGCAGCCCGTGTTGAAGGATTCGTCAGTGCTGAACCGTGCCCTGTTCTGCGGCCTGATTTACAACTGGACGGGAAGGTGGGGGCGGGGAGATCCCTATCACGATGAGGCGCCCCGTCATGTTTCAGACGAGCTCTACCTCGCACGGGAAACCAAGGCCTGCCTGGCGGCGCTGCCTGCGGGCCATGCTTTCACCGAGGGGCTGTTCAAGCCACTGTTCCTGCTGGGGGAGCGTGACAAGCGTGATCTCAGTCAGGTGTTCTGGTGGCCGCTGTTCTCGCCGGCCACCTGGGAGGGTGTCAACCTGGCTGATGCCGCCGCGATCCGTGCCGTGGTCGACCGCGTGGCCGCGGAGAACCTGGCCCTGCAGCCGAAGTCCTATTATTCGTCCGGCGCCCCGTCCGTGGCACAACCCGATCCGCTGATTGGCGCCACACCCGAGCAGGTGCGCAAGGCGCTGGGGCGGCCTTCCAGGAAGCTGCCGCGACTGCGTGTGGACATTCCGTCCTTCGCGGACCGTCAGAACTGCCTGTCCTGGCAAGAGCGCGGCCCTCTGAATACCTACGCCTATGCCAAAAAATTCAAGGTCAGCGGCGGTGGCCCCCAGTATAGAATCAACTGGGTGGTGTTCAATCGCGATGAAAAGGCCTGCGGGATTTTCCAGACGGAAATGAGGGCTTATCTCTGGAAGGAGCTTTGAAGCGTACAAGACCTGCATGATATTTGTGCAAAGCAGGGTGGAGCATTCGCTTGTATCAACCTGAGTTATACGCAAAGTAGAACCGCTTTGCGTATAACCATTATTGAGGTCAATCTGGCAGGACTGGTCATTACTTTCGGCCGTCCCGAGCATGTGCTGGCCACCAGTCTTAATCCGGAGCGCTGGGCCGCGATGTATTTCCGCCCATTGGCGGTGTCATGCCGGAGTTTATTGCCTACCTCGCCGAGCAGGCCGATACCGCCCCGGGCCCCACACCTTTTCCATGGATCGCGGCAGCGACACCGCGCGCCTGATGACAGCGGTCGCCGGGATGAGGCTCTTGCAAAATATCCCTCAAAGGATGGCTTTAAGGGAAACGAAGCAGCCGTGGGAGATCCCCACATATCGGCGCGCAGATATCTGTTCAAAGCACTTCTTTTGGTAATCGCGCAGTTGGGCTTCGCGTGCAGCAGAAGAGCTGGAGGCGGCTGTCCGGGAGTGAACCGGAGCAATACTCGGACGTCGCATGCACAGCGCGCTGGGTATGTTCGGCTCGAATTCCCCAATCTTTGCGGATGGCGCGGATGCGCCGGATAGACCGGTTTGATAGGATGCCTCTCTTTTTGATCGGCTTTTGGCCCGGCACTGGCTGGCGGGACGCTTCAGGGGAAATTCATGCGTGATGGATTGCGCCAGCTGCACTGGGTGCTGATGGTATTGCTCGCGGTAGTGTTGGCGGGCTGTGGTGGCGGTAGCAGTGGTGATGGTGCGCCGACCACCAGCCCCAATGCCCAGACGCTTTCGGGAGTGGCGGCGACGGGTGCCGGGGTAGTCGGCATTGTTACGCTCAAGGATATTCCCACCGGCCAGATGCAGGCGACCCATACGGATGACGGACGCTACACCTTCAATGTGACTGGCCTTAAGGGGCCATTTCTTCTGCGCGTACAGTCTGATGATTATCAGACCACACTCTACGGTGTTGCTCTGAAGACGGGCAACACGACAAGGGGCCACATCAATCCGCTGAGCAGGCTCGTTGTGGCTCGCCTCGCGGTTGGCCGTTCTGGCAGCACGCCAGACCTGGGGGTCTTGTTTGATGCGCCGACAGAGCTGGCGGCACTGACGGGTACCGAACTGGCGGCAGCCATCGACTGGGTTCTTTCCCGTATCTCACCCTATTTCAGTAGTCGCCTGCTGGTGCATGGGGTGGATATCGGCACACTTGATCCACTACGGGACTCTTTCGTTGTGGGGCGCGGCCTCGACCTCGCTTTTGACGACGTGCGGTTTTTCTATGACGAGGCGCGTGGTGAGGCATGGGAAAAATCTGTGGCCAGCGGCGCGATCGTTGGTTCGCTCAAGTTTCTTTCTGCCAATGCAGAGCCCGGGGTGCTTGCTATTGGCGCTTCGGGTGACTTTCTCGCGCCGGGAACCAGTCAGCAGTTGATGGCAACACTGAGCGGAGTGGGCTTCAGTCCGGTCGCGCTCGGCCGCAGTGTGGCGTGGGAGCTGAGCGATGCGAGTCTGGCCGAGGTCGACGAGCGCGGGGTTATCACCGCCAAGCCCTTCACAGGAAGGCAGTTGCTGACTGTTACCGCGCATTACCGCAGCGGTGACATGCATTTGCAGGATTCGCTCGTACTCACCCTGCGCGAGCTGCCACCACTCGCGAGTGTCGACATGGGCCACCTGCCCGCGAGCTTCGATCCCATGGGTTCTTATCCGCTCTACACCACGCTGCATGTCGAAGAATCGGCCGGTGGTGGCTCGCTGTTTGCTTTTAACGGCACATGGAGTCTGGTTGATCCTGATGCCGATACCCTGGCAGCGGTCAGCATCGTCAGCGCTGAAGGTGTTTCGTATCTCCGCGTAGAAAAGCCGGCACGCGATCTCACTGTGCGCCTGCGTGCTGTGCAGATGCTGGATGGCGTGGAAACTGTAACGGAACGGGTGGTGATGCTGCCGCGCTTCGTGCAGATGCCGGTCAAGCTCTACATGAGCTGTCCTTCCAGTCTTGAATATGAACAGTCGCTGCCCTGCACTGCCTTTGTCGTGTACAACGACGGTGTCACCGATGCGGTGGCACCGACCCTGGAGATAAGTGGTGACGGGGCGGCGCAGGTGGTCGTGACTGGCAACATGCTGACGTCGGCATGGGATAGCCGCACCGAGCAGAGCAGCATAACGGTTACCGGCCACTACGGTGATCTCGCCACCGCCAGTCCGATTACCATCTACTTGAGTCCACGCAAGACGCGCATCAGCAGTATTGAACTGTTGGGTGTGAGTGAGCTCGCAGAAGGCACCACCGCCAATTACAGGGTATGGGCTACCTGGGACGACGGCACGGTGACCGATATCACTGGGACCTACTCGGCGCGCTACACGACCTCGGACGACTCCATCGCGACCTTCTATTCCTACGGGGAACTGCGTGCACGCTATATTCTCGACCAAAGCGACGACAAAGATGTCACCATCACGGCCGCGTTCTGCCGTCTGGCCGGGTACAGTTATGAATATTGCCCGGCGGGTGAATACGTCAGCACTAGCACCGTTGTCGCGGTGCGTTATGCACCACCGGTATTGACCGGTCTTAGTCTGGATGTTGGCGTGCTGGCATCCGGTTTTCTCGCTGAGCAAGACACGCATTCGCTGAGTGTACGGGCAATCTGGAACAAGAACCTGGTCGACGGCTCGGACTACGTCACTGAGGTTGGCGACGGCGTGAACTGGACAAGCAGTCATCCTGGCGCCGTGGTCAGCGGGAGCATGCTCGCGGTCGGCAGTGCCGGTGACGAGCCGCTCGTGCTGCTCAAGGCGAGCTATCAGGATCCGAACGACGTGAGCAACACCCGCTCGGCCAGTAAGGTGATCACGCTGTACCACGCTCCAGTGAATCCGCTGCAGCGCCTGAGTGTTGAATTTAATGGCTATGGCTATGACCGCATCTACCTGTTGGGTGGCGACGGCCTCGCGCGGCCACTGCAAACGGCCTACGACTATACCCATACCTTGTATTATTACACCAAGGTCGCGGCGCCCATGCAGTTCATGAGCAACGTGGCGCAGGTGGTGTATTTGTACGAAGACTCGGGCTACCTGCGCGACGACGGCACCGTCTGGTATCCCGAGCAGGTGTTTGCGACCACTCTCCCTGAGGAGATGCAGACGCAGATCAGGGCACAGATTTCAGGCGGAGGCACCTATGCCTATGTGCCTCGGCGCGTGCCGGGCCTCGACAGTGTGAAAACCGTGGTCCCGGTGTCGCTGGGCACGAGTGCACCAGGCCGTCTGGCCGCGCTGCGTCAGGATGGCTCGATCTGGATGATTGATTCACAGGGCAGTTACTCGGGCCCTCTCACGCACACGCTCTCACTGTTTGATGGCATCGCCAACGTAGTCAAGATTGCGGGTAGCGGCGATGCACTCTATGCACTGTTGCCGGATGGCACGGTACAGAGTCGGGGACTCTCCTCGGCAGCACTTGGTCGCGAGGTTGCCTGGAACAGCAATGTGGGAGTGCCTTTCGGGCAGGTGCTGATGGCAAACGGCAGTCCTCTCACCGGCATTGTCGACATCACGACGGCAAACGACGCTGCTTTTGCGCTCGATAATCAGGGCATTATTTGGGTGTGGGGCAATAACAGTGGGGGCCAGCTTGGCCTCGGCGATACGCAATACCGAACCTTCGCAACACCCATCAGCAGCGTGACCGGGTTCACCCGGCTTTCGCCAGGGAGATCCGCCGCACTGCGCAGCAACGGCAGCCTCTGGCAGTGGGGGAGTGGTTCCTTTTTCAATTATGAGCCACAGCGTGTCGCCGACTTCACGTTGCTACGGGATGTCGCCGGGGCCTTTGCCGTTGGCGAAGACGGCCGCGTCTGGTGGTGGGGTCGTTACGGTAGCCACGACGCACCGATGACACCTCAACCGGTGCGTCCGGAGCAGAGTAGCGATGGCCCGCAATTGGTCTTGCCGTGAGGAATGCATCATGAATGGAACCATGCAGCGGTTGTTGGATGTACAAATGGCGCGACGCGCAGGTGCGGGTAGGGGAGTGGCAGGGGTGCGAGGAATGTGGAACGGAGCACGCTGGGCGCAAGGGGCGCTGCTGCTGATGTTGGGGTTGCTGCTGACAGCATGTGGCGGTGGCAACAGCAATGACAGCGGCAGCGGCAGTTCCGTATCGGTGACCACGACACCTCGGATGGCGACGGTTTCGGGCATCGCAGCGACGGGTGCTCCGGTACAGGGTATCGTCACACTAAGGGACTTGCCCACCGGCAAGTTGCAGGCTACTCACACCGATGATGGCCATTACACATTCAATGTCACCGGCCTTAAAGGCCCCTTCATGCTGCGTATCGCTTCCGACGATCACACCACCACGCTTTATGGCGTAGCGTTGAAGACCGGCGAGACCACGCGTGGCCACCTCAATCCGCTAACCAATCGGATCGTGGCATCTCTGGCCGAAGTTCCGTACAGCGACTACACGCCGTTGGCACAGGTCTTTAACGGGTTTCCGGGGCCGTTCGCCGAGCTGGATGCTGATGCGCTGGCTGCAGTCACACAGCAAGTGCTATTGCGGACCTCGCCTTATTTTCGCTCGCGCCTGCAGGTACATGGCGTCGCCATGGCAGGTCTGGATCCAGTGGCAGGTCTTTTTTCTATAGGTCAGGGACTTGATTTGGCCTTTGATGACGTGCGGTTTTTTTATGACGACAAGACCGGCGAGGCCTGGGAGAAATCGGTGGCGAGCGGTGCCATCGTCGGAGTCAACAGGTTCGCCGGCGGCCTCAGCGATCCCTCATGGTTTAGTGTCATAACCGATAATATCTACATGATGCCGGGGACTTCACAGACCCTGTCCGCCAGCCTGCATGGGGCGTTCTGGTGGAGCTTGCCGGTTCACCATGGTGTGCGCTGGGAGCTGAGTGATTCCAGCCTGGCAAGCATCGACGAAAATGGTGTGATAACGGCCAGGACGTTCACCGGAAGTCATTCGCTTACGGTTACCGGCCATTACCAGAGCGGCGACCAGTTGCTGCAGGACAGCGTCACCCTCACGCTGGTCGAGCAGGCGCCGGTGGCAAGCGTGGACATGAGTGAGCTGGCTGATACCTTCAGGGCCAACGGCAGCCATGATCTCTTTACCACGGTACAACTCACACCTGAGGCCGGCGGTGGCACACTTCAACTCGGTCAGGGCTCCTGGACTATTGTTGATCCCGATCCCTATGTGCAGGCGGCGGTGCACTTCGAGACCTATAACCAATTCACTGAGCTTTACATCGGCACACTATTACATGATGTGAGCGTACGCCTGCGCGCGGTGCAGAGCATTGGTGGCCAGCAGTACACCACCGAGAAAGTAGTTACGTTGAAGAAAAGAGTACGTCTGCCGATGGCGTTTGAACTCGAATGCCCCTGGTCACTGGATTTCGGCGTGACGACTGCGTGTATCGGCTCGATCATCTACGATGACTACAGTCGTCAACAGGTGCTGCCAGAGTTGAGTGTGGGCGCGGATGATGCCGCCTATGTAACGGTCGATGGTGCCACGCTGACCTCGAACTGGAATAACGAAAATGCGTGGAAAAACATCACTGTCAATGCCAGCTACGAAGGCATGACGGCAGTGCAGGGGATCACTCTCAATCAACGCAGGCTCCGTGTCACTGGTCTTGAGATTGTTGGCGCCAGCGAAATGTCGGAGAACACTACGACGTCCTTGCAGGCGTGGGCGACATGGGATGATGGCACGCGCTCCGATGTCAGCTCTTCCGTCTCCTGGTTGTCGTCGGATACTACGGTTGCCGAGTTTGTACAGTACCGCTATGGCAGCCTGCAATCCTACTATCTGCTTGATCAGCAGACGGACAAGGTAATCTCGACCACCGCGTCGATATGCCCAGAACCTAGTTACGGTTGCGCTGCAAACGAGCGCTTGCAGGTGGTACATCCAGTCACGATACGCAATGCGTCCCTGGCACTGGTGGGGCTGGATCTATCGAGCGGCATGCCTGGCTACGGTTTTGCGCAGCAAGGCCAAACTTACTCATTAACGGCTCGCGCGATTTGGAACAAAAAGCAGCGCGACGGCAGCCCCTATACCACCGCGATTCCCAGTGGCGTGGAGTGGAGCAGTGATAATGCCGCCGCCGTGGTGAGTGGCAATACGCTGATGGTCGGTACCGTCGGCAATGAATACCTCACGCTTGTGACCGCACGCTACCGCGATCCCTATGATGCTGGCGTCATCCGTACTGCCCGGCGCGTCATCTCGCTCTACAGTCCGCTTGATACCCCACGTACTCTGAGCGAAGCGTGGTGGAACTCGTCCACTGGCATCACCTACCTGCTGGGTGGTGACGGCCTTGCGCGCCCGCTGGGGAATCTGCCCTATCCGCAGAGCGGTCGCCGCGTGGGCACTCCCGATCAGTTCATCACGCGTGTCAAGCAGGTGGTGCGCAGCGATCAAGGCTTGGTCTATCTGCGCGATGACGGCACGGTCTGGTATCCAGAGCTCATCAGTAGCCAGCCCCTGAGTTTGGAGATGCGGGATCAGCTGGCTCGTCAGAGCTCGGGGGCGTACCCCGTGTTGCCGCGCCAAATTCCTGGCGTCAGCAACATAGTGATGCTGGCACATACCTCTGACTCTCCCTATGCCGGTGCCCTCTTCGCCTTGAGTGCGGATGGTTTGGTATACAAGATCAAGATCGTGTCGACGAGTACCGGGCGCAGTTACAACACTTCCATTACTTATTCAGGTGTCAGCCGTATCGCAAGCGGCCAGGCTCTCCACATGCTTATGCAGGACGGTACGATAAAGCGACGCACCAGCTCTTATTACGACGACACGGAGCAAATCCTGAAAAGTGATAACTCACCCCTGGGCGGTATTGTGGAGCTAGCCACGTGGGGAGGAGGAGGTATGGCTCGCGCTGGTGATGGCACGCTCTGGACATGGGGCGGCAATTACTATGGCCAACTCGGGTTAGGCGACAATCTGGCCCGCACCTACGCGTCGCCCATCACCAGTGTCACTGGCTTCAGTCAGCTCGCGGGTATGATGCCGGCTGCATTACGCAGCGATGGCACGTTGTGGTACTGGGGGATCGACACGCTGCCCGCCAGCACGCGGCCTCAACAAGTGACTGGCTTGCCCAGCCTGGCCACGGTCACAGCCGGCTATGCCGTCGCGGCCGATGGCAAAGTCTGGTGGTGGGGGTGTGATCCGGGTGCGTACGAACTCCGGTCGCCGTTTCCGGTCTTCGTGGAGGGCAGCACAGAAGGGCCGCAGCTAACACTACCGTAGCGGATGCACGTTCAGGTGCCAGAATGAGTGACGAGGCTGGCCTAAGCGGGCACCAACGTAATCGTCCATTCCTGGCGGCATTAGCAGGCGTGGCGCAAGTCGAGACCGGGCAGGAAAGGTGATCGTCGCAACGGCGGAGGGCCGCGTCTACGACGGGCGGTCCGCCCGCGGGGGATACCCCGCCAACAGGTCTAGCGCGCCAACAGGCTGTCGACCGCCTTCAGGCTGCCGGGCGCATTCGCCAGTTCTTTCACCGCAAAGGCCTCAATCGCTTTTTCGTGTGCATAGACGTAGGAAAAGAATTCCCGTTCAGCGTCGCCGCTGTTCTGCTTCAGGCGCAGGAATTTTTCCTGGAAGGGACCCGTGGCATCACGCACAAGCCGCATCGCGAGCTTCCACGGCATGAGGCCCAATGCCATGCCCTCGGCGTAGCCCTTCAGTTCCCAGCCCTTTGGCTCGATAACGGGCTGGCCGGTTCTGGCCATATGCGCCAGGTAGCGTGCCAGCGTCTCTTCTTCCAGTGCATGCAGTTTCAGCCACTTCGCTTTCCGCTCCGCATTCCGCGTGAGTCGCGCTGCCGTGGCAAATACCGCCTTGCCGTAGACTTCCGACTCGTGAATGCGCTGCAGGTCTTCCTTGTATTGGGGGTAGGTCATTTCTATCTCCTTCAGGGTGTTGGCGCGCGCTTGCCCTGACCGCGGGACAAATCGTCGATCGCAGTCTCAAGCGAGCGCGCAAAGGCGTCTGCGGCCTCGATGAACGGCATGTGACCCACGCCGGGGAATTCCACGATCTTCGCCCCGGGCACGGTGTCGGCTATGACCTGCGACTGGCTCACGGGCACGACCGGGTCGTGGCTGCCGGTAAGGACATGGCAGGGGATAGAAATCCGGCCCAGTTCGTGCCGGATTTCTATACGGGAAATGCCGTTGAACAACTCGAACAGGGCCGCCGGATCCTGGGCCCGGGTGTTCGGCCCGATATTGTCGAGGAACTGTTGGCTCAGGGGATTGGCAAGATAGGCCTTGCGGTCGTGCGCCAGCAGGCTCGCGAACTGGCGCTGCACAAACGGGCTGTTGCGCGCGAACAGGAGGTTGGCCACGAACGGGTATTTCGCCCATCTGCCGAGCCCGGCCAGCCACAGGAGGAGTCCCTCGACGCTGCCCCATTTCCCCACATGGAATCCGGCCACGCTGACAATGCCAATCAGGTTCGGTGCCTGGTGAATGGCGAGGTTCAACGCACAGAACCCGCCCGTGGAATGGCCGACCACGATGACCGGTCTGTCCGCCACGAGCGCCTGCAGGGCGCCGCTCATCACACGGAAGAACCACTGCTCATCCACCTGCGACGCGTGGAAGTCTGCCGGGACGGTGGAAGGATGATGCGCAGGCAGGCTCAGTGCATACCAGGCCCTGCCGTCCCTGAACGTCGGCGGGACACAGTCGCGCCAGCAGTTCACCGAGGCCAGCACGCCGTGGATGAATACGACGGCCGGTTCATCGGCGCGGGCAAGATGCTCGTTCACCGCCAGGTAGGCCAGACGATGGCCTTCCACTTCGACGAATCCTTCCCTGACTTTCATGCCATGCCCTCTGGATCACGAAACCGGTAGTTGCCCACCGGCAAGATCGGTTGCCCCCCGCAGGCTATCACCGCACCGTCATGGTGTAACTGAGCTGGCTCTGCATTACGTTGGCCGCATAGGTCGTCACCGATAGCCGGTTGGTGCCAATGACCAGGCTCGCACCCGGCATCTCGAAGGGCGCTCCCCGTCGTCCGTCACCAGCTGCCCGTTCACCCGGAACTGCGCCCTCCCGGCCTGCCACGCGATGACGCGCGTGATGGCCGTTGCGGTGGCGCGGGGCGGCGCCAGCGAGCGGTTCTGTTGGTAATCCGCTGTCGCTACGATATTGTCAGGTGATCGCGCCGTGACATCGTTATCAGGAGTGCAACCCCATGGATCGCCATCAAGCCGGGAAACCGGGCTTTCTCTCCTGTCTCGCCGCCGTGCTGGTGCTGGCCGTGTCGGCGTCCCTGCCCGCGCAGGCCGCTCCACAGACTGCCCGGCAAGACCCACCGCGCTGGGAGGCGGACATCTGGTTCGACCGCTTCCGTCCAACGCTCACCCCGCGCGAGCTGACAAAGGAAGAGCGCGAGGAAGTCCGCGCGCTGGCGCAGAAGCACAGCGCCGCCCTGGCGCCCTGGCGTGTGAGGAGCCTCGTTGAAAGAGGCGAGCCGGTCGGCGAGCTGCGCCAGCAGGCGACGTTGCTGCGCCTGTTCGAGCTGGGCGCCAGCGGCGACGAGGAGGCCATGCTGGCGGCGCGTAGCGCCATCTACAGCGACGGCAACTGCGGCGGCTGGGGTGACGACGCGCCTTTCCGGGTGGGGAACGACGGCAATCGCGAATGCGGGTACGCGCAAGGCGTCGCGCTGGCGCTGACCGCCTACTGGACCGCCCTGATCTGGCAGCAGCACGGGCCGGAGCGCAGTGGTGCAGCCGACATTGGCCTGAAGTCCTGTTTCGGTTTCCAGAAGGCCTTTCCCCATTCCGGGCCCTTTATCGGGCGCAATGCCTATGTACAGTGCGGCTTCAGCATGACGGTCACCGAGGCTGCGCTGAAGTCGCGGGAAATGAAGCGGAACGACCGCATTTACCTCGATGTCGCGCTCTTCGACTACCGGAAGAAGGGCGGCAAGCCCCCGCTCGCGGTGCACGCCTTCTTCCCCACGGTGGGTGATGCCGAATTCGACCGCCAGCGCTTCCAGGGACTGCTGGCGAGCTACAAGCCGGCCAAGGACCCGGATGCGGTGGGGCTCGCCACCGGCTGGAGCGAGACCGATCGCGCCTGGGTGGAGCACTACGCCGCGGTCAACGACCGCAATGGCGACGTGAAGGCCATGCTCGAGCGCAAGGATCGCCAACTCGCCGACGCGATCTGGCGGGCCAACCAGAGCGCGCGCATGATGCGCGAGTCGGAGTGCAGCAAGGGCCTGCAGTCGCTGGCCACTACCCACCTGCGGGTGACGGACTACGAGGTGCGCTCGCTGGAGGCCACCTGCGCCCGGGCCGGCGACGACTACCTGGAGAAATTTGCCCAGCGCTACCTGGTGGTGACCCCCGCCAACATCGATCGCCTCTGCAACGCCGGCAGCGCCACCTGCTCCCGCCTGCGCGCGGGGCAGGACCAGCGCAATGCCGAATTCGCAGCCGAGGAAAAGGCCAAGCGCGACGCGCTCAACAACGCCTTTACCGGCAAGCTGCCGCCGGCGGCGGTGCAGGTGCGCAAGTACGACCAGAACGGCAACTACCTCGGCACCGAGACCATGACGCGCGGCGAGGCGGACTTGCGCGGGGCGAAGTAGGGGCGCGCCATGTGCTGCGCAGTCAACCAAATGATGCAGATCACCTGCGCAAGTTCCTCAGTCGTTTTGGGCTGAGTTTGGATGCGATCAAGGCAGGCTAGTCATCACGACGACATGTCGGGTTGATGTAGTTATCGTAGTTATCGGCAGGCTGAACTGAGGCCGACAGTGGATGCACAGCAGCCACCTGTGATGGCGTACTGTTGCGGTTTATCGAAGGCCTGCGTATGCAGCGACTGTCATTAACGCCAATCAGTCCCGGTTCCGTAAAAATCACAGGCTTTACCTCCCCCCCAAGACTGATACAGTCGGGAGAAAGGCCCAGGCAGTTGCCGGACTAACACCAATAGCAAAGGACGAAGATCATGGCGCTTGCATACTCATTGCTCGATGTTTTTGCCGATTCACCGTTCCAGGGCATCCAGATTCCGGTGGTGCTGCTTAACGGCCAAAAACTTTCCGATGCACACAAGCAGGCCATTGCCAGCGAATTCCATCAAACCGAGACAGTGTTTATCGACACCGCCGCCAAGGCCGAGCCAGCCAGCGTGTTCAACAGCAAGGGCCCCTGCCTGTTTGGCGCGCACACCATTCTGGCGGCATCTTACATGGCCTATGAAAAAGGCCTGGTGAAAGATCAGGGCGACTACAGCACCTTCACCATGACACAGCAGAAACAGCCCATCGAAAGCTTTATCGACAACGCCGCCGACGGCCCCGGCGCCATCCAGTTTTCACGCACGCTGATGCCAAGTATTGATCGCTACACCCCGGAAATCCCCAGGCTGGCCGCCGCGCTTAACACCGACGAGCGCCATATTTCCTTCAGCAAGTACAAGCCCATGGTGATCAGTGTTGATCGCCCCGTGCTGATCATTCCCTTTACCCGCCCCGAGCATGTGCTGGCCGCCAGCCTCAATCCGGAGCGCTGGGCCGATCTGGCGGGCCATGTGTATACCTCGCAGCTGTTCCTGTTTGCGCCCGGCAGCATTACCGGACAATCCCAGTTTCACGGCCGCCTGCTGAACCTTGATCTGGGCCGCGATGTATTCCCGCCCATTGGCGGCGTCATGCCGGAGTTCATTGCCTACCTTGCCGAACAGGCCGATACCGCCCCGGGCACCCACACCTTTTCCATGGATCGCGGCAGCGAGACCACCCGCAAAAGCATCCTGCACGCCGAGTTCGACAAGCGCCCGGGCAAGGAAGTGCGCTGCCGCATTGGTGGCCACGTGATCAAGATGGGTGTTGGGGAGTTGCTGTATCCGTGATGCTCCTGTGCTTACCCTGATGGTCTTGATGACTACGGGATGTATACCAAGAATGGTTGCTCCGCAGTCGCCAGATTCGTCGATGGTCATCATTTAACCCATTCTGAGTGGAAGGATGCGTGTTGGCCTGGCCTTCAATAGCTATAGCTATCACGAAAATCCCGGCAAAATAATTCTTATGAATAACCAAAACAGACTGATCTGTGCCGACCTGAGAAATACAAAAACTGAAGAAGCCTTTCCGCCCAGATATTTTGCGGGCGCCTCGCAGTGCTATTACCAAAATCTGCCGGCCGGTAAATATATCTTCACGGATTACGTCATGCGGGGCGAATGGGAGGGCTACAGGGTTTCCTTTATAACCCTCTACAACACCCTGCGTTTCACGGAAAAGAATATTTAGTTTTCCATTGGCCGGTGCATTTTCTGCGGATGAGGAAAGACAGCATGAATGCTGAAGATAAAACGAAAATCGCCAGTGTCCGCCGCCTGATTGCCCGCTACCTCGCGGTGCCCGATGCCATGGCGGTGGGGGCTGCCATCCCCGGCAGTGTCGATCAGCTTATCGACGATCTGCATCGCCAACGCACGCTGCAGGTGCAGCTCTTCCGCATCGGCTCTTACATCGTGCCGACCATACTGTTCGTGCTCGTGTTGCGCGGCCTGCTGATGGATGTTTTCTGGAAGATGGCAATGGCAGTCGCCATCGTAAATTTGCTGGCCCTGTATCTGTTGCGCGCAGTGACCTGGTTTCGCGGCCTCAACACCTTCCTTTTTTTCATCGACATCGTCGCCACGCTGATCATGGTGTGGCAGATCGGTGTCGTCACCGCCTACATGATCCTGTTCCTGCCCCTCATCATCGTGGCGATGGTACATTTGCTGCGCCCGTTCTGGGCAGGCACATTGACCATGGTCATGACGGCAATACTGCTCGGGCTGCTTTATGGCCAATACAGTGGGGCGATACCCATTGGCGATCTTGCCCGGGATGTCCTGGGCGATCCTCACCAGTCCCTGCTACGCAATTCGCTAATGCTGAGCGCGGCAGCGATCTTCACCGTGGTGCTGTTGCCTGGCAGTTGGGTGGCGTTCAACTACCTCTTCGGGCTGTTGCAACAGCGCGAATACGAAGTGGCGCGTGCCAACGATGCCATCCGCCGCTATGTGCCGCGGCAGCTCGCCGATGAGATCCTCGCTGGCGTCCATCACGCCAGCGCGAGTCCCGCACGGCGCAAGATCACGGTTGTGTTTTCCGATATCCGCGGCTTCACCGATACCGCCGACCAGATGGAGCCGGAAGAGTTCGCGGAGTTGCTGAACGAATATCTTTCCGAGATGGCCACCATCGCCGAGCATTACGGCGGCACCATCGACAAATTCGTCGGTGACGCCATCATGGTTTTCTTTGGCGCCCCGGTGTCGCGGGGCACGCAGGAGGATGCGCAACGCGCCGTGCAGATGAGCATCGCCATGCAGCGGCGTATGCGTGAGCTGGAAACAAAGTGGTTCAACGCAGGCATACAGGAGCCGTTTCGCATCCGCATCGGTGTGAATACCGGCGTGGCCAATGTCGGCAGCTTTGGCTCGGATGGGCGCAAGGATTACACGGCCATCGGCAACCAGGTGAATCTGGCTGCCCGCCTGCAGGCGGAGTGCCCGCCCGGCAAGGTCATTATCAGTCACACCACCTGGGCGCTGGTGCGTGAAACGATTGAAGCGCAGGATGCCGGCGAGCTGACAGTGAAGGGCGTGCACTATCCGGTAAGGACTTATGTGGTCGAGCCTGAGGCTCTGGCAGAGCTGGCTCCGCAAATGCAGGCAGTCCTATAAGTGGAAAGGCAACCTGTCCGGATTTCTGCTTGGCATGCAGGGCTTGAAAGCAGGGATGGGAAACGGCTCTTGCAAAATATCCCTTATAGGATAAATTTAAGGGATACGAAGCGGCGCGTAAGGAAATACCATGTCCAGGCCTCTTTACAGGTCCGCCAGCCCGGCCCTCAAAACCCTTTTCGGGTCGATCAACGGGATGGCCAAGGCCGGCCTTCCGGTGTTTGCGGGTAGCCCCGGTTCTGTCAGTCTCCGCAAGAACCAGGCGGGTTCCGAATACTATGTCCGCCGGCACTATGACGGCTCTGGCAGCCAGAAAGAGACCTATATCGGCCTTGTGGGCGAGGCCGACAGCAACGCAGGGGCGATCAGGGAACAGATCGGGGAAGTCAAAGCCATCCAGAAAGAAGTTCGCCTGCTGATACGGGAGGGCTTCCAGTCTGCGGATGCGCCCAGTTATGCCACGCTGGCCAGCCTGCACCTGCATGGCCTCTTCGCGGCCGGTGCCACGCTGGTCGGTTCACATGCCTTCGGCATCCTCCTCAATCAGATGGGCTTGCAGGCCAACGCCTACGCCACGGAAGACATTGATGCGGCCCGGCGCGAAGCGCTGGCCTTCGAGACACTCCCCTCAAAGTCCTTCATCGACATGCTGAGGGACAGCGGCATTGATTTTGTCGAGGCGCCTCAACTCGATGTCAGGCTGCCCTCCACCAGCTTCAAGCAGCAAGGCAAGTCCCGCTTTCATGTCGACCTGCTGGTGCCTTCCCCGAATGATGAAATCGGGCTGGCGCCTGTGCCAGAGCTGCAGGCCCATGCCACCACCTTGCCGTATCTGGCCTATCTGCTGGGGCAGACACAGTTGTCGACCCTGATCGCCAGTGAAGGCGTATGCCCTGTTCGCGTTCCCGTTGCAGAGCGTTTTGCCATCCACAAAATGATGGTCTCGCAGTTGCGAACCAACAGGGAGGCAAAGTCGGATAAGGATCTTTATCAGGCGGCTGTCCTTGTCGCCGCATTGGGCGACCTCTATCCCGGCGCGATAGAAACAGCTGTGGGTGACACCCCCGTCTCGGCGCGCAGATATCTGCAGAAAGCACTGCCTCTGGTGATGGCGCAGTTGGGGGAGCATCCGCGCGCGGCAGAAGAGCTGGAGGCGGCTGTCCGGGGGTGAACCGGGGCAATCCCGACAGTGCCCATGACGCTGCCCTGTTTTGCGACGAAGACGCAATAAACCGAAAAGTGGTTCAAATAGCCTAATTATTGGGTTTTGTTCGGGGTTGTCATGCTGGAGCCATTGCTGGGGACTACAAGCAAGGAGCAGGCGTGGTTGCGGGATGGATGTTGTTAACGACAGTCGCATCATTCGCTGGAACGACATGCTTTACCTCCCCCCAAGACGGGTACAGTTGCCTGCCATGCTTGCAGGAGCCTCCGATTGCGGGCATATTCGTGATTCGTGATTCGCGAATAGCGAATGCGGAGGCGTCATGGAACTCAAACCACAGGATTTGCTGGTGCTGCTGAAGGTGGTTGCACACCCGCAGCAGCGCTGGACCTATGCCGCCCTGGGGGTGGCCCTGTCGATGAGCCCGTCAGAAACCCATGCCTGCGTGAAGCGGGCGGTGGCCAGCGGGCTGGCAGTGGCGAAGGAGCAGGGTGGCTGGTCACTAGTGCGACCGGCCTTGCTGGAGTTTGTGCTGCATGGCGTGCGCTATGTCTGGCCGGCCAGTATCGGGGCGGTAAAACGCGGTGTGCCCACCTCGTATGGGGCAGAGCCGCTCGCAGGAATGCTGAATGCCGCCCCCGGCGAGGCGCCGGTGTGGGCGCACCCTGCCGGCAACACCAAGGGGCCCACGTTGTCGCCGCTCTATCGTACGGTGCCGCAGGCGGCACTGGCCGATCCCGACTTGCACCAGTTGCTGGCGATGGTCGATGCCCTGCGCACCGGGCGCGCCCGTGAGCGGGCCTTGGCAACCCAACTGCTGACGGACGCCATAGGAGGGCAATATGCGGGCGGATGATCCCAATTTACCGCAGTTGCGCAGCACGAAGCCTTGGGCGAGTTACGTGAGCAGCTGGTGTTTGTGGGCGGTGCTGTTGCCGGTCTGCTCATCACCGATCCATTGGCCGAGAGTGTGCGCGCTACCCGCGATGTGGATGCCGTGATCGCGGCGGGGCTGGCGAAGTATTACCGCTTTGGAGATGAGCTGGCAGCGCGAGGGTTTCGGCGCGATATGCAAAGCGACGTGATTTGCCGCTGGGTACATGCGGAGTCGGGCGTGCTGTTCGACCTGATGCCGGTGCAGGAGGATGTGCTGGGCTTTTCCAATCGTTGGTATCCCTATGTCGTGGAAACGGCGGAGCCTGTCACTTTGGACAATGGCGTGACCATTCGCCTGGTCAGTGCCGTGGCTTTTGTCGCCACCAAGCTGGAGGCATTTGCCAGCCGTGGTGCCCGCGACTTCCTGAGCAGCCACGATCTTGAAGATGTGCTGAATATTGTGGATGGTCGCGAAGAACTTGCTGCCGAATTGGCAACGGCGCCCACTGTATTGCAACAACACATTGCCGATGAGTTTGCGGTGCTGCTGGCCAAGCCGGATTTCCTGAATGCGTTACCGGGTTTGATTTCAGAACCGGAGCGCGCGCCGATTGTGCTGGCGCGCCTTAAAAAGATGAGTGCCTGAGAGAGTGGGCAGCCATCCTGGTGAGTTTGCAAGCGCTGGATAGTCAAGGCTGGAAGGCACGGATACGACTGACAGTTAACTGTCGCTAACGACAATCCATTCTCAGGCCCCCACCCGATTTACATGCTTTACGTCTCATACAAGACTGGTACAGTTAGGTCATCGTGACTCTCGGGCCATGAACACATAAAAAAGAAAGCACCGGTGAAGGAGCACCGCCATAACAGCCCCTTCGCTGGCGACATACCATTGGAAGCCCCATGTCCCAGATCAAGTCACTCACCGACCAGATTGTCGCCTTTCGTGATGCACGGGACTGGAAGCAATTCCATAACGCCAAGGATCTTGCGCTGTCGCTATCGCTGGAAGCCGCCGAAGTGCTGGAGCTGTACCAGTGGAAGACCGGCCCCGCGATTGATGCCGTGGCCAGCGCGCAGCGGCAGGATCTCTCGGACGAGCTGGCCGATGTGCTGTATTACACCCTGCTGATGGCGCATGACGCCGGCATAGATCTGCAAAGTGCCCTGCAGGATAAGCTCAGGCGTAACGCCGAAAAGTATCCGGTCGACAAGGCCAGAGGCTCCAGCAAGAAATACACGGAACTCTGAGTAGTGATCATCTACCAGAACCAGAAGTCGGGATTCCTTCACGATGTCCATCACCGCGACATCGAAGAGGTTATTCACGAAGCCTTTCGCGCCAAAATAGGCCACAAGGTCTCGAAAGAAGAAGTCCGCTCCTGGGCCAACTCGCTCGCCTATATGGGCAAGGTGCTGGTGGATGACGACATTCCCGATGATTGCGGCGTGGCCATCGAATACAACATTCCGCAAACCGCCAAGCGTGTCGACTTTCTGCTGACCGGCAAAACTGCCGACCAGAAAGACTGCCTTGTCATTGTCGAACTCAAACAATGGGAAACGGCACAGAAAACCGAGAAAGACGCGATTGTCGTCACGCGCTTTGCCAAAGGCACGGCAGAGGTCAGCCATCCCTCGTATCAGGCCTGGAGTTATGCCGCACTGCTGGAGGGCTACAACGAGGCCGTCTACGATGGCGGCATACAACTGTCACCCTGCGCCTACCTGCATAACTATGCCGATCATGACGGCGCCATCTGCGATCCGTTCTATGCCGACCATATCCGCCGCGCCCCCGTCTTTCTGAAGGGCGAAGACGAGCGACGCCGCCTGCAGGACTTCATCAAGGCGCATGTGCGCTACGGCGACAAGGCACAAACGCTGTTCCGCATTGAAGGCGGCCGCATCCGGCCGTCCAAGAGTCTGGCCGATGGCCTGGTCGGCCTGCTCAAGGGCAATCCCGAATTCGTGCTGGGCAGATTGCGATAAGCTATTTAGATGGTTGGCAGACGGCTGAGTCAGGATCATGGTGTAACATGGTCGAATATCTCCATATTTTGGAAGGTCGGAACTTCAACTTGATTACAAAGAAAAAAAAGAGGCTGGGTGCCTTCTATACGCCAGAAGACCTTGCTGCGCTTGTAACGACGCGTGTCATAAAGAACCCCGCTTCAGTAGTTCTTGAGCCGAGCTTTGGGGGTGGCGTATTTTTGTCCGCATCTATTAATCGGCTTAGAGATGTTGGGTGCTCGTTTCCTCGCAATCAAGTCTACGGAGTAGATGTCGACGCAGCTGCATTCCAGTCAGTTGCAAATACGGGAGTCGAGATTAATAAGAGAAATTTGTTAAAAGGTGACTTTCTTCGCCTTCCAGATGGAGTCTTCTCGAAAAAGTTTGATGTTGTAATCGGAAACCCCCCATATGTTGGGCACGAGAAAATGCCCGACCGCAAGCGGGAGCGGTATTTGGCGGATGCTGCCGCTGCTGGTTTTTATGTCCCCGGGAAGCCATCGCTGTGGATTTACTTTGCAATAAGAAGTCTATCGTTGCTAGCGGAGGGCGGGAGTCTGGCTTTCATAGTTCCATTTTCCGTGAACAAAAGTATTCCAGGGAAATATTTAATCGACATTCTTTCAAATAGATTTTCAAGAGTTGAAATTATTCTTGTTGAAAGTGAGATATTTGTCGAATCTGGAACAAAGGAGAGGGTTGCAATATTAATTGCCGATAATTATCGGGCAGAAGGGGTTGTGCACAAAAGACTGGTGAAGCTTAGGTGCAGGACTCTGGATGAGGCTGAGGAAATCCTAACGAGCGAAAATTCAGGGCATGAGAGTAGTCGGTTTACTGATAGGCATGAAAATATTCTTAATTGCCTAATTGGGTTTTCTGCCTCAGAGGGAGCCAAGGCATTTCATGATGTCGGAGCTATAAATATTGGCTTGGTGCTGGGGGATGTGAATCGGTTCCTGGTGACAAACGGAAAGCGAAGGCTGATCGATCCAAAATCAAGTCTTACAAAGCGGTGTCTTCGTAAGTTGTCATATGTGGAATCCCTAATTTTCACTGAAGATGATTTCGAAGCTCTGGAAAAAACTGGGTATCCAACTCGCGTAATCATGATCGGCAAGCGAGCTAATCTTCGAAAGGAGATGGCAGATCACCTTAATAGTGGGCTCAATGCTGATTTGATAAGAAAAAACAAGACGTATAGTAAGCGAGAGCCGTGGTATGTAATACCAGGTATGCGCACGCCAGATGCATTTTTCAGGTTTTTTGCTCAGCATGGCCCCGAGCTTATATTAAACGATGCAGGTGTTCTGTGTACCAATTCTATATATGCGGTCTATTTCGACGAATTGAAAACATCTAGGCGGGAAATATTTGCCTTGGTGATATCTGTAATAAGCACAATCGGTCAGTTGTATTCTGAGGTGGTAGGTGGGAGGTTTGGGTCTGGCGCATTAAAATTAAATGTAAAAGACGTTTCGCAAATGCCATTTTTGACAATTAAAGGCGCAAGTCTCGCGGAGCTGGAAGATTGTCTTAGGGAAATTGACGAGGCGCTTCGGCGCGGTGGCAGAGAGGAGGCACGTGAATTAGCGGATTCATTTCTACTTTCGCATGTAAGCGACAAAATGGGCTTTGGAGTTCTTGCTGAAGAGCTGGTTTTGCTGCGAAGGCAGCGGAATGGTGGCCGTCTTTGATGGGTGGCAGTTTGGTAATTTTCGGGCGTGAATTTTTATGGAGAGAGGTGTGAAAGATCTCGGAAGCTTAAAGCAAGAGCTTGCCAACGCACTCTCGAAAGAGGATGTGAACTTCAACGAGATTCTTGCTCTTGCTGGTGAAATGGCAAAGCTGGATGAAAACAATATTCGGTTTTCGGTTGATGCGAGTCATATTACCCGTCTTGGAGTTGAGCTGGTTTCGAAGCAGGAAACGGCCGTGGCCGAGCTAATTAAAAATGCGTATGACGCTGACGCCACAACGGTTGATCTGATATTTGATAGGCAGGAGCAAAAAGGTGGAGTGCTAAAAGTTATTGATACCGGCCATGGAATGTCGCGGCAGCAGTTGCTCAATGGATTCATGAGAATATCGACTCAGGACAAGGTCGATGAGCCTATGTCGGTAAAGTATGGTCGGCAGAGAGCAGGGCGAAAGGGTATTGGTCGATTCGCTGCGCAGCGGCTGGGAGAAAGGCTTGTAATTGAGACGCAGAGGGAGTCAGAGGACTTCTCATTGCGCTTGGAAATTGACTGGAATCAGTTCGAGCGCGGAAGAGATTTGTACTTGATTACAAATGCTCTCCAGGTTAGGCCTCGACTACCTAGAGTTGGAACTTCGCTAAGAATTGATGGTCTTAGAGATGCTTGGTCTTCGGCTCAGATCCTTCGTTCGCTTCGATATGTTTCTGAGCTAATGCAGCCGTTTCCGTTGGCAATGCAAGATGCTGCACATGCTAATGATGATCCGGGCTTCAAGATTGCGTTCTACCGCATGGTGAATGAAAAGCCCGTAGTTATTGCTGATGATAGAAGGTCGGTATTGTCTCATGCAGCGGCGCATATCTCAGGCGAGGTTAACGAGAGGGGCGAGCCATTTATCTCTATGGGGTCGTCGAGATTCAAGATTGAATTCAAAAATAGGAATCTTGAATTCGAGGAAAAAATAAAGCCGAGAACTGGATTGACATGCAAGAACTACGATGCACTGTCTGGCGTTAAGTTTAGTGCGCACTATTTTATTCAAGAGGAGCTTCCAACGGGTTCAAAGGCTCTGGTAAGGGAGGTTCTGAATCACAGCGGAGGGATTAGGATATATCGGAATGGATTTAGGGTTCTTCCCTATGGGGAGCAATTTGATGACTGGCTTGGGCTTCAACGTTCAAGCGCGCTAAGAGGAATTCTTCCGCCACATCACAACAATAACTTTCTTGGATTCGTAGAAATTCATGACGTTGATGGGCGTAAGTTCGAGGAGACCGCTAGTCGTGAAGGATTGCTCGAGAATGATGCTTTTTTTCAACTTCAAGATTTTGTTTTTAGGGCGTTGCTTGCAGGTGTTATAGAGATTGCCCGGGCTCGCGGGAGAAAGATATTTGCTTCAGATTCTGGTTCGAAGCGAGATGAACGGCTTCAGAAGTCTCCTCAAGAGGAGGCAACGGAGGTGGCGGACGAGATTAGGCGAATTGCTGCGGGCGCGTCTGCTTCGCATGAGGTGGGGGGGGGGAGGGAGCAGGTTCGAAGTGGTGATGCTGAGGAGTTGGCAAAGAGGATTGAGAGTCTTGGTACGAAGGCTGAGAAAGTGCTTGCGGAGGTTGGAATGCTGCGTGTGCTGGCGAGTCTAGGATTGGTAATTGGGGAGTTTACGCACGAAGTTAGGCATACGTTGGCGGCTATCTCCTCAACTATTTCGGGGCTTGGGAATGATCACGAATTTAGTGGCTCGTCGGGAGTTTCCTCATTGAAAGCAAGCATCACGGTGCTGCAGAGTTATATGCGATATTTTGACGATGCTGTAGTTAATAATGTACGGCGCGATCTTGGAGTGCATGAGGTTAGAGATATTGTTAATGACTTCTCGGAAGTAATGGAGTCAACGTTATCTAAAAAAGGGGTTACATTTACAAAAAAGTTTAATGGCTATGACTTATTCGTTCGGCCTAGTCATAAGTCAGAGTGGTCATCCGTTCTGCTCAATCTCTTTACAAATTCGCTGAAGGCAATAGATCGGGCCGGGGTAAGTGGAAGAATCCACTTTGAGGCAAAGGCGGATAGCGAAAATGTAATTGTTGACTTTTCGGATAATGGGGATGGGGTTCCATTTGAAAGCAGGGAGAGGATATTTGATGCGTTTTATTCTACAAGCGCACCGACAAATGTAATGTCAAGTGATGCTGAGAAGCTGACAGGAACAGGTCTCGGGTTGAAGATTATCAGGGATATTATTGAGGCGATGGGCGGATCGATTTATCTAGTAGAAGCAGAGAGTGGCTTCTCCACATGCTTCAGGATTGAGGTTCCGCGAGCGACTGATGAGGAGGTTGGGGATGCCCGCTATTAAGTATTTATGCGTTGATGATCAGCCTGGGAGCGGGATCGAGGATCTGTTGAGGGGTTTGGCAGAAGATGGTGTTGTCGTATTTCAGAGAATCACGCCGTCAGAAATAGGGGGGCAAGTCGACGCAATAGTCGGTCATGCGCAGGCTGCTCGCGCTGATGGATTTGGCTTGCTTCTTGATCTTCGT
This sequence comes from Moraxellaceae bacterium, assembly GCA_030646295.1. Classification (GTDB taxonomy): domain Bacteria; phylum Pseudomonadota; class Gammaproteobacteria; order Pseudomonadales; family Moraxellaceae; genus UBA2031. Next base: position 222,054 of record JAUSND010000024.1, on the reverse strand, counting down.
TTAGATGAGGAGTTAGACGCTCAGGGTAATAAGGTTTCGTATCGTGGTCCAACGCTTGCTCAGGAGTTGCGCACGCGCATGTATGAGGGGGCTATTTTCTCTTTCCCCATCGCTCTCTGGTCAATTAATGCTAAGTTCATTACGTCTTTTTATGGGGATGACACCTCTCACGATCTCTTTGATGGTGTTTATGGCAAGGATGAAGAAATTAATAGCGTTCCGGCGCGCGTGGCGAAGGAATTATCCGATTTGGTAATGGGGTATCGTGAAATAGATCAGAGGCGGGAAAAAAGGAGCGGCCCACAGGAGCTGATTGGGCTGAGTCCAGGTGATAACTTGGCTTTGTATGGCGATTTTATTGATGAGCTTAAAGTCGCCTTAGATAGTTCTACACACCAGGTTGCCCAGCTTTTGCGCAAGGAACTTGTTTTGGCATCGGGTCTTTTGGTTGATGATGGGTTGCTTGCCGCTCGCTTGGGCGTGGATCGTTGTCTCTCGGTGGAGCCATGGGAGCGTCTCAAAGCCATCATTGAGTTTTCTAAATATTCTGGACCTTTCTCTGATGCCTGGCCAAGATGGTGGTGGTTTCGCGTCGATTCTTGGTGGTTAGAGATATTTGGTGGGAAGAGCTCATTGAGGCGTTTGACGGCTGATCAGAGGGTTGATCTACTTAATAAGAAATTCGACTTGGAACTCTGTGTCGCGGCCCCGATGGCGGATGGATGTAGTTCCAAGTTCTTCTCCCTTTGCGTGGCAACTGGTGCTCCAATTGATCCGGCAGATGGTCTTCGTGTCGTTAGTTCTAATCGTAAGAGTTGGCAGGATGTTGGGTATGTGTCCATAGGTGCGGCCCTCGAGCGCCAATCAAAGACTAAGGCTAATTGGCGTATTGATCCCTTGGATCGAAGTCGCTTTGACGCAATCAAACAGGGGCTTTGATTGTATGGCAAAGCGACGGATTGATCCTGAAAGAATTAAGGCTGATCTTTCGAATGAGCTCATGGAGCTGGCGCGGCTTTTGGGCGAGCAGAGGAGTGGAGTTGTTGTTGATCCTGGGGCTCTTTGGGGCTTGGCGAATAGTGTGCGGATTAATGCAGGGGCGGCGCGTTGGGAATACCAGATATCGAATCTTCAATTTAAAGTTGATGTTCCCCAAAATACCAGACCTGTTAATTGTGGGACGCATCTTCTGGTGACGGTTGACTTGTTTGCTGCAGGGCACTTGGATCATGAGGTTGAGGATCCACTTACAGCGCTTGTTCTAGAGATTCAGGTTTCAACCCTCTCACGAAGTCATATCTGTACTTGGCATTTTGATCGTCATATCGAGGGAGGGGATGAGCCTGAAGAGGCCCATCCGTTGTATCACTTTCAGTTCGGCGGACATAGTATGAATGAGATCTCTGGCTTACTTGGGAAAACTCTGTTATTGCCGACGCCGAGGCTGGCATTTCCTCCTATGAACGCCATATTGGCATTGGATTTTGTGCTTTCAAACTTTGCTGGATCCTTCTGGAAGAGTCTTCGTGACAATGCGAACTATGAGAGGTTGCTGCGCGAGTCACAGATCAAGTACTGGCAGCCCTACCTGCAAAAGTTGGCCGGGTGGTGGGGGGTGGGACGCGGTCCAGATGATGGAAGTTGGCATCAGCTTTGGCCTCATCTAGTGGAGCCTCGGCGATAAGTCTCCTACGTGTTGTTGCTTTTGCGGCTGCTTCCTCCATTGTGCCAATAAAAAGCCCGGCTTTCGCCGGGCTTTTTATTCACCACATTACATCAACATCAATCAAGCCAGCTGCGCCACATTGATCTTGCCCGCCTGATCCGTGTACTCGGTCATGCGGTTAAAGTTCAGGTAGCGGTAGATGTCGGCAGACATGCTGTCGATCTGCTTGGCGTACTGCATGTATTCCTCAACGGTCGGCAGCTTGCCGAGTACCGCGGCCACAGAAGCGAGTTCTGCAGAGGCTAGGTACACGTTGGCACCCTGACCCATGCGGTTCGGGAAGTTACGCGTAGAGGTAGACACGCAAGTGGTGTTCGGTGCCCACGTGCCTGGTTACCCATGCACAGCGAGCAGCCCGGCATTTCGGTACGGGCACCGGCGCTGCCGTGGATGTTGTAATAGCCAACTTCCATCAGTTGGTGCTCGTCCATGCGGGTTGGCGGGGCCAGCCACAGACGGGTGGCGAACTTGTCACTGAGGGAGTAGAGGCGTCCATGGCTACGCCTTACTGAGTGAGGAGCCTCCTCTATATCGACGGATGTCCCGTCGGAGCTGGTTGATGGATTGCCAGTCGCTCGGGGTGATGGATAGAAATATCGTATGCGCGCTATCAGGAGTCACAAGGCTGCCGTGCTTGCGTCGTCGTTCATATCTCCACCCCTCACGAATCAGCGCGCTTATTAGCTTGTTCGTATCCTTGTCGGCGCAATATTTCACCTCGCACCTCCGGTCGGCGCCTGGCTTCCGTAACGAGACTGGAAGCGAATGGCGTTGAATTTGATCTGATCGAAGGCTTGGTCAATGCCGGCATCTAGAATTGGGTCGCTGTATTGATACCCCTGCTTTGGGGCCACGCTGTTCTGGAAGAACCTGCCAAACGGGTCCAGCATGATGTAGGACTCGGTCATGGCCGAGTTGTCCTCCACCGTCATGATGGTGCGGTATGCGTAGTGGCTCGCGACAAAGGACTCAAACTGGGAGTGGCTAATGGATAGGTCGTCAGTCACGACAGGTAGCACTCGTAAGACCTTCCATTTGTCTGGGGCGATACTGTCGAGTAGAGGTGCTAACGATTCCCTGTAGTTGAGGCGGTTGACCACCGTATTGAGTTTGATGCGGAGATTGGGATTGGCGTTCCGGGCTGCTTTGGCAATGCGGATCAGGTTCGGCGATGTGATGACTCGGCCACGGGCGTCTGCTCGCCCGATGATTCGATTGGTATCCTCGTTGTGGGAGTCGACGCTCAATCCTAGCCAGGAGAGCAGGGGCGCTATGCGGGCGATGGACGTTTCAGAGAGAACGTGGCCGTTCGTGATGATAGAGGTGTCGAATCCAACCTGAAGTGCCTGGGCAAGCAATTCAGGGAGCTCCTGTTGGTAGAGCAGTGGTTCACCCCCAGCCAGGTTTAGCCGGAGGCCGTCCCAGGTCAGTTGGTCGTGAAGCGGATTGCAGGGATTGTCCGGGCGGAAGTAGTCGTGGATGGCTTTTAGTAGCGCCCCCCTCTTGGGGCCGGAGCGAACCAGGTCGCGAGGGGAGCCTGAGCGGTCCCATTTGGCATAGCAGTACCGGCAGTGAAAGTTGCAGGCTTCCGTGAGATGCCAATTTATGACAAGGGGCAGGTGTACGTTCGTGGATGACATGGACGGGCTCCTAGGGGTATTCGTCTAGGACCGCAATGTCGTATCTGCGCGAGCGGCATTCCATGAAGCTTGGCGTCCCCCCCCCCCCCCCCTCCCTGTGGATGGGGTATCCGATCACAGGGGGGGGACGCCAGATTTCGGTGATTCAGGGGGTGTGGTCTGGCCTAATCCCTTTTCCCTCTAGCAAAGATAAGGTGTCAGCCATGGGTGCGTTCCCGTCATTTCAAGCCATTCTGCAAGAGGTGCATCAGGGCCTGGTGGGCTACGCGTCTGGCGAGGGGCCCTCCACTAAGTCGAAGTTGAAGTTTGCCGAGGGGGAGATGTCCTTGGATAACTTTCAGGCCACGGGCGGGAAGATTATCGGTGACATTTTCGATGCGCTCGACCTTGATGAAGCCGCCTGGCGTGATATGTCAATGCAGATGGGGCGGATGGAAGCCGCGTACTACCGGCTGAAGCGTCGTACTTGGACTTTTAGCGCGGATGGTCGACAGGTGGTTTGGTTGCTTGCGTCGCACTTCTTGGTGCCAGGAATTGCTCGCAACGCGGCCTTTTGGGCGCTGCAAGAGGTTCCTGACAAGGACATGCCTGGTGGCACCTTCTGGTACCTGCCGCAGATAACCGAGGCGGCCGACGGCGCACGAGTTCACATGCCGGTTGCTCAAGTCATGGATTGGCTAGTAGATCTAATGGGTGAGTCGGTTTATGCAGCGGCGATCCAACGCGAAGACTTAAAGAGTAAGGCTGCTGCGCGTGAGGACAGCTTCATGCGCACGCTTTACAACTGGCGCAGCGGAAAGTTGGTTCCTCAGATCCAGTTGATCAACAGTTACTTTCGGGACGATGCAGACCTCCGCTTTGAGGGGGCTCTATCACTTTCGGCCACTGCGACTGACGCGGAGCGGTGGGAGCAAGTGATGGCATTTGTGGAGCGCAAAGGACTGACTGCCGAGGCCCTTAGGCGGCAGATTCCCATCACGCAGCCAGGGCGTCTGGAGGCCGTGCTTGCAGGGGATGCTGGTGAATCGGAAATGCACTACTTCGTGCGGTGCCTAAGTGATCGCTACAGTCAGCCGTCAATGAGCGTAATACGGCGACGCTTGTTGGTTGCTCGGATGGTGCAGGATGGATATGTACGCCTACTTAAATTTTTGTGTCCTGGCGTAGAGAAGGACAATGCGGACGTAGTTGAGAACAAGGTTCTGCAGTTGGTTGCAGTCTACCAGTACATCTACAACCTTACGATCGAGGCTCATAGGCGATCGGAGGTGAAGGATGAGGTCGCTGAGAATGAGTGCTTTGAGAAGCTCCTTCGTCCTTGGGATGCCTTGACGCTTTACCTGTCCATTTTGCCTTCCCAATTCGGCGCCAATAACGAAGGGCTGGCCGAATTATTGACGCGGCAGTTCATGGCGATGGCCCCGGGAGCTTCCCTGGAGGATCAGTTCAGTCTCTCAATCGAAGTCGATGCGCGGATTGCGGAACGTCGCTTGAAATGGCTCAAGCAAAAGGCGGAGGAGGAAGTAGCGAAGGAAGCTTTGCTAACTCGAATTCGTTCGGGATCTCCTTGGCGGGCGCTTCAGGTGGAGGCCAATTTCTGGGTAGTTAGTCAGGTTGGGCTGCGTCCTGCGATCGGAGCGGCCGCGCAGCAGCAGGCGTTGAGTCGCCTGCGGGAGCTGGCGAGTTCGGATTCTGAGCGGATGACCGTCATCATCGCTGAATTGCAGCAGTTGCTGAACCCAGTGGAGGGGCGCTATTTGCCGGGCACTCAGGGGCGTGTGGAGGCTTTGCTTGAGCAGGCTGAATCTAACCCATGCGCATCGATCTGGCGGGCTCCGCTGTTGCACTATCGCGCCCGCCATCTGCTGGCAATGAATGAGTTCAAGCAGGCGGCATCGCTTTACAGGCAGGTGCTTTCTGTCTGCAAGGATCAATGCTTTGGTCCGTTAGAAGGGGAGGCCGCCCGCGACTTGATGGCGATTGACTTGGCAGATGCGCGTTTGGTTAATCACTCTTACGAGAGCCTTTTTATGAGGATGTTGCGAGAGGGGGTCGTCGAGGGAGAGGAGATGCCCCGCCTTGAGGACGCGGCACGAGCAGTTTCCGCATATTTCTGGAGTGACCTGTATCGGCCCTATCCAGGTGTATGTCGTAGGGAGCCTGTGGCAAAGGCGCTAGTTAAAGGTGCGTTGGAAGTCATGAAGGAAGCAGACCCCGCACGAATGCGCGCCTGGATCTTATCCAATAAAAAGATTCTGCAGAAGCCGCTGCCTTACGTGCAGGGCGACTCCATCATGTTGAGTTTCATCAAGGCAGGCCTCTCGCTAGAGGAGGCTTTGCCCCGCTTCAGGCGGGGCGGATATGGCAGTGAAGGCGGATTTGCTGCTCTTCAGAGTATGGCTGGATTCTGGCGTGACGCCGTCCTGATGCTTGTTGATTTGGCTCCGCAGCAACTCAATATGGTCGACTTTAAGGGGCAGACTCCCCTGATGTTGATGGCGGAGTGCGGCGATCATGATATGGTCGTCAGAATGCTGGCAGCAGGTGCAGACCCGGATATGCAGGACTATCGGAAGCGTACAGCGCTGCACGCGGCAGTTAGGTCGGGGAACGTGGTCTGCGTCGAGCGGCTCTTGGCTGCGCCCTGTCGGACCGATCTGGTAATGCATGAGGGTCAGACGCCTCTCCATACAGCGGTTATCTTTGGCAATCTGAAGGCCGCCCGTCTACTGCTTGATGCGGCGCCTGAGCTTGCCTGGAAGAAAGACATCGCAAATGAATCGACCCCTCTGGAGCTCGCTGAGGGCCTGCTGGAGTATCAGGAAGCGAGACTTGCTCTTGAATCTGAAATGCGGCGAAATGGGCGGCGTTGCGTGAATCAGGATGAGCTGAAGGAGATGGTATCCCTACTGCTGGAATACATTGAGCGGCCAGGGGGTGTGTAAGGGGCGAGGCACTCATCGCGCCCGGATCGAACTGGGGTTGCTGTCTTTCATCTCTGGGACATGTTCCGAAGGGGTCGACAGCCCTGTTGCTCTCCACTTGAAATGCCCTTAAATAAAAAGCCCCGCAATGCGGGGCTTTTTATTTCAACTCAACTAGCGATCAAGCCAGCTGCGCCACATTGATCTTGCCCGCCTGATCCGTGTACTCGGTCATGCGGTCAAAGTTCAGGTAGCGGTAGATGTCGGCAGACATGCTGTCGATCTGCTTGGCGTACACCATGTATTCCTCAACGGTTGGCAGCTTGCCGAGTACCGCGGCCACAGAAGCGAGTTCTGCAGAGGCCAGGTACACGTTGGCACCCTGGCCCAGACGGTTCGGGAAGTTACGCGTAGAGGTAGACACGCAAGTGGTGTTCGGTGCCACACGTGCCTGGTTACCCATGCACAGCGAGCAGCCTGGCATTTCGGTGCGGGCACCGGCGCGGCCGTAGATGTTGTAATAGCCTTCTTCCATCAGCTGGTGCTCGTCCATGCGGGTTGGCGGGGCCAGCCACAGACGGGTTGCGAGCGAACCACCTTCCACCTTGTCCAGCAGCTTGCCGGCAGCGCGGAAGTGACCGATGTTAGTCATGCAAGAGCCAATGAACACTTCGTCGATCTTGGCGCCGGCCACCTGCGAGAGGGGCTTGGCATCGTCCGGATCGTTCGGGCAGCACAGGATCGGTTCCTTGATTTCGTTCAGGTCAATCTCGTACACGGCGGCGTATTCAGCGTCCTTGTCGGCACGCAGCAGGCTCGGGTTGGCCAGCCAGGCTTCCATGGCTTCCACACGACGGCCAATGGTGCGGGCATCGCCATAACCCTGCGCAATCATCCACTTCAGCATGGTGATGTTGGAGGTCAGGTACTCAGCAACCGACTTCTCGCTCAGGGTGATGGAGCAACCGGCAGCAGAACGTTCGGCCGAGGCGTCAGACAGTTCGAACGCCTGTTCGGCGGTCAGGTGCTCAAGGCCTTCAATCTCGAGGATGCGGCCGTTGAACACGTTCTTCTTGCCCTTCTTCTCGATGGTCAGTTCACCGCGCTGGATGGCAGCGTAGGGAATGGCATGCACCAGGTCACGCAGGGTGATGCCAGGCTGCATGGTGCCCTTGAAGCGCACGAGCACGGATTCGGGCATGTCCAGCGGCATCACGCCGGTGGCAGCGGCAAACGCGACCAGGCCAGAACCGGCCGGGAAGGAAATGCCCAGCGGGAAACGGGTGTGCGAGTCACCGCCGGTGCCGACAGTGTCCGGCAGCAGCATGCGGTTAAGCCAGGAGTGGATGATGCCGTCGCCCGGGCGCAGCGAAACGCCGCCACGGTTCATGATGAAGTCAGGCAGGGTGTGGTGCGTGTTCACGTCCACCGGCTTGGGGTAAGCGGCGGTGTGGCAGAACGACTGCATGACCAGTCCGGCGGAGAAGCCCAGGCAGGCCAGATCCTTCAGTTCGTCACGGGTCATCGGGCCGGTGGTGTCCTGCGAACCCACGGTGCTCATCTTCGGTTCGCAGTAGGTGCCCGGGCGCACGCCCTTGCCTTCCGGCAGGCCGCAAGCACGACCAACCATCTTCTGCGCCTGGGTGTAGCCCTTGCCGGTGTCGCCAGGCTGAACCGGGGTGCGGAACAGGGTGGAGGCCGGCAGGCCCAGTGCTTCACGAGCCTTGGCGGTAAGGCCACGGCCGATGATCAGGTTGATACGGCCACCGGCACGCACTTCGTCCAGCAGCACGGGGGTCTTCAGCGGGGCCTTGGCAATCTCGGCACCGTTCTTGGTGGCGGTCACTTCGGCACTGTCGTGGTTGATGTGCAGGACGATTTCGTCGCCCATGCCCATCTGGCCAACATCCAGTTCGATCGGCAGGGCGCCGGCATCTTCCATGGTGTTGAAGAAAATCGGGGCAATCTTGGAACCGATGCACACGCCGCCGTCACGCTTGTTGGGGATGTGCGGCAGGTCGTCGCCGGTAAACCACAGTACGGAGTTGGTGGCGGACTTGCGGCTGGAGCCGGTACCCACCACGTCGCCCACGTAGGCGACGATGTTGCCCTTGGCCTTCAGCGCTTCGATCTGCTTGATCGGGCCGATTTCGGTGGGCTTGTCGGGGTTGATGCCGTCACGCACGTTCTTGAGCATGGCGTTGGCGTGCAGCGGAATATCCGGGCGGCTCCAGGCGTCCTGGGCGGGCGACAGGTCGTCGGTATTGGTTTCGCCGGTCACCTTGAATACGGTGACCTTGATTTCGGTCGGCACGTTGGGGCGGCTGGTGAACCATTCGGCATCGGCCCAGCTCTGCAGCACGGCCTTGGCATTGGCGTTACCGGCCTTGGCCAGTTCTTCCACGTCGTGGAAGGAGTCGAACACCAGCAGGGTCTTCTTCAGGGCTTCGGCAGCAATGGCACCCAGGGTGGCATCGGCCAGCAGGCTGACCAGCGGTTCGACGTTGTAGCCACCGAGCATGGTGCCCAGCAGGTACACGGCGCGTTCCTTGGTGACCAGCGGAGAGGTTGCTTCACCCTTGGTGACGGCGGCCAGGAAGGCGGCCTTCACGTAGGCGGCGGGGTCGACACCGGCCGGCACACGGTTTTCCAGCAGGTCCACGAGGAAGGCTTCCTCGCCCTTGGGCGGGTTCTTCAGCAGGGCGACCAGATCGGCAACCTGCTTTTCATCGAGGGGCTTGGGGGGTACGCCCAGGGCGGCGCGTTCGGCAACGTGTTGACGGTAGGCTTCGAGCACGGTGGCTTCCTCTACTGGCTGAATGGTTATGCCGGCTGAAACGGACAGAGCTTGTGGCCCTGAACGCGCCGGAGTCGGTACAACTGGTGAAAAAACAGGCGCGAATTGTAGCGGAAGGCGGGGCGCAAGTTAAGAAAGGACGGGGCCTCCGGGGCCATGTTCGTCATTTTTTTACGTGATGATGGTCGCCGGGGGTATTTCCGGGGCTGTATTCCGGTCGGGCAGGGGCCGCAGCGGGGCTGTAGCGGGGGTGAGGAGGCCTGCCGGCGACCTCACCGCCCGGGGTGTCAGTTGGCCGAGCCGGCGGTTGCCTGCATGAAATCCACCACCACCTTGGCCAGTGTCTCGCCCTGATCTTCCTGCAGAAAGTGTCCGCCATTCTCGATGGTGGTGTGCGGCTGCCCCGCGCAACCGGGGATCAGCTTGCGCAACACGGGCTCTGCCGCAGCGGTGATCTTGTCCTTGTCGCTGAAGGCGCACAGAAACGGTTTGTGAAACTGGAACAGCACTTGCCACGCGGCGCGATTTGCCGGGGTGGCGGGATCATCCGGCGTGACCGGCACCAGCTTTGGAAACTGTCGCGCACCCTCCTTGTAGCTTTCGTCCGGAAATGGCGCGTCATACGCGGCCACCACGTCGTCTGACAGCGGTGTTGCACAGCCGCCGGCCACGATCCTTCCGGTTGTGAATACCGGGATTGTCTGCGAAAACTCCTGCCATTTAAGAAAGGCCTCGCCAGGATGAAAGTCGCCGGTTGGCAGCATGGTATTGGCAGCCACCACACGGGCAAACAACTCCGGGTGTTCGCCAACCAGACGCAGCCCGATCAGCCCACCCCAGTCCTGGCACACCAGCGTGATGTTGGTAAGGCCCAGTTGCAGCAGTAACGAACGTACCCAGTCGACATGACGCTGATAGGTGTAATCCGTGCGCTGCGTGGGCTTGTCGGAGCGGCCAAAGCCGATCAGGTCGGGCGCAATCACGCGATACCCGGCGGCAGTCACCAGCGGAATCATCTTGCGGTACAAAAAACTCCATGACGGTTCGCCGTGCAGCATCAGCACAACGGGCGCATCCGCTTGCCCTTCATCCAGATAATGCATGCGCAGTTCGCCACCTTCGGTGTCGTCCACCATCAGGTAATGCGGTGCAAAGGCGTAGCCGGGCAGGTTGGCAAAACGTTCATCAGGGGTACGCAGGAATTTCATGGGGATTTCTTCCTTGGCAGCGTTGATGGCGGTGTTGATGGCACTGTGGATGGCGTGGGCGCAATGAGCGGCAGGGTGGAAAGGATCAGGCGGACCTTACGGGCCAGTGATGCCTTGTCTTCGTCCATGCGGCTGCTGACCAGCAGACCCTGCAGGCACAGTTGCAGGTGTTCGGCGTGTGTAGAAATGTCGGTGTCTGCCGGCAGGCGACCATCGCGTTGCAGGCGTTGCAGGTTGTGTTCAAATCCTGCACGAATCTTTTGCGCACCCCGCAGCAGCACAGCATCCACCGCGCCTTGCGTGCCGCCCATTTCCATCGAGGTATTCACCAGCAGGCAGGCCATGGCCGGGTGCTTGCTGTCTGCATAATCGTAGGTGGTTTCCAGAAAGCGGCGCAGGCCGGCAAGGGCATCCTGTTTGTCATAGGCTTCCTTGCGGTCGCGATCATCCGGCGGCACGGCATCTGCACCCTCCAGAAAATGCCGGACACGCCAGCCCACGACCATCTGCAGGTAATGTTCGAGGGCAGCTTCAAACAGCCCTTCTTTCGAACCAAAGCGGTTGTACAGGCTGGGGGCACGCAGCCCGGTGGCATCTTCCAGCTCGCGAATGCCGGTGGCGCCAAAGCCGTTCTGCCAGAACACCATCATGGCGCGCTGCAGCAGCTTGTTGTCGTCAATCTGTCGTGGTCTTGCCATGGGCCGGCCTGTTTGCTTTGTTTTGTAGCGTTCGATACAAAATAGGCCCGTGCTGCCAGCAGGTCAATCACGCGGGTGACGAATGGTGGTGTGGGGATGGGGTTGAACTGGGGTGAAGCTGATTTTGGGATGGCGTGGCGAAAGAGGCAGTCGCCCCGGCGGTGTGCCGGGGCTTTGTACAAGTCTCAGGCCTTGGCGTGCTTCACGTTCATGGTGATGTCGGCGCGGAACACCTCGGTATTGTTGGTGTCCCTGACAATCACGGGCACCACGATGCTGCCTTCATGGCTCCAGTCGATGCCGCTGCCGTCAGAGGTGGCCACCAGATCGGTCTTGGCCTTGGCCAGGTATTGCACGGTCATGCCGCTGGGAATCCAGCGGGCGCCCGTGGGCACGAATACGCACGTCACTGGCTGGCGGGCCAGCGCACGGTACCGCTGGAATCACTCAGGGAGTTTTTTGCCGATGCCGCCTGCCGTGCAGTGGGGCTGGACGGGGCCGCCTGATACGGGGCTGAAAAAACATTGCCGAAATGTCGCCACGCAAAATTGCCCGCCACGTTATTCCATTCCTTTGATTTTTCCCTTTCCGGTTTCCGCTGACAGCCAGTCACACCGTATTCATGGTGGTGCTTGCCCTCCTTCGGGAGGGGGAAACAGGCCGCACGGGTGCGGTTGTCCGTATTCGTGTCGCACTGGCATTTTGCGTGACTAATTACGTCATGCGTGCGTGCTAGAAAATACGTCGCGATTCGTCGCAATCGATTTTCCCCAGGAATATTCCGTCAAAAAGGAGTTGTCATGCGCGCACTCATTCTGGCCGGCCTGCTGCTGCCGGCATTTGCGGTGGCCCAGTGCCCCGATTACACCAGCCCGGTTAACACGCCGGCATTTACCAAGCCGGCAAAAAAATCATTCCGCAATTTCGGCAATACCATTCTGGCCAGTGTCTACAAGCCGTGGCACATGGTGCATGACCAGATGGTGAAGTCGGGTGATGCCGCCGTGGTGGTAGGCAAGTTTGATTACGATGCCGTCCTGCACAAGGATCTGGAGGGCGAGTACGTGCATGTGTATCTGGCCGGTACCGGCATGAACAACTGGCAGTACATTGGCCGTCACACCACCAACTCCGATGGCAAGATCACGGCCAATATCGGTGTGCGTCCTGTGGGGGAATATCAGGTGCGCATGGTGGTGGAGGGTGACTTGTCGACGGTGAATGGCTACCTGAGTGTGGTCGAGCCGGGGCGCCAGACGGTCCTGTTTGATATCGACGGCACACTCACCATTAATGATTTTGAGGCTTATGCCGATTACGTTGGTGTAAAAACGGCAGCCGCCTATGGTTACGCCACGCAGACGGTGAATGCCTACAAGGCCAAGGGCTACCAGATTGTTTACCTGACGGCGCGCCCGTACTGGGTAACAAAGGATGGTCGTGAGTGGTTTGACCGGGTGGGCCTGCTGTCATGGCACTACCGCAGCAACCCTTATGGTGACGGCCCCGTTCCATCCAATACGCAGCAGCACAAGACGGATTACGTGAAGTACCTGCGCAATACGGTGGGCCTTAACATTGTGCGTGCCTACGGCAATGCGACAACCGATATTGGTGCTTATGCCGATGGCGGTATTCCCAAGGCAGACACCTGGATTATTGGTGAAAATGCAGGCGTGGACGGCACGCAGCCGATTACCGGGGATTACACCTATCACTACAGTACGGTGGTGGTGAATACCCCGAACGCCTCCTGTATGTGAGTCGGGCTACAGTTGGATGTGTGCTGGCCGTTTGGGTCAGGAGGGCTGGCAGCCTTCCTGGCTCATCCGGAATTCGCCCGGCGTCATGCCTTGTTGCTGCTTGAACCAGCGGATGAATGACTGGCTTTCCTGAAAGCCCAGTTGCTGGCCCAGCTGGCAGATGGTGGGCTGCTGTTCACGCAATGCGGCCCGTGCAATCTCCAGTCGTACCTCGTCCATCAGCTCACGAAAACTGTTGCCGCTTTCTTCCAGTTTTCTGTGCAGCGTGCGCCCACTCATGCCGAGCATTTCGGCAATGTCATCACGCACCGGCGTCATGTTTTGTGCCAGCACCGCATGCAGTTGCGCACGCACCTTGTCGGCAAGCGATTCACTGTGTTGCTGCGCCTGCAGTTGTTGTTCGGCGTGCATGGCCAGCATCTGGTGCAGGTTGGGATCGGCCAGGCTCATGGCATCTGTCAGGTTGCGCGTGGGCAATACCAGTCCCGATTGCGGCTGGTTGAAATACACCGGGCAACCAAAAAAGCGCTGGTATTCCTTCTCCAGCTCTGGCGCCGGCAGCGCATGCTTGAAGTGCACGCCCAGCAGGATGGAGGTCTTGGATTTTTTGCGCTGGCGCAGCAGGCCGGCCCAGCAACCCAGTATGCATTCGGTCGCCTGCCGCACCATCACCGGGTCCTGAAACTTGCAGTCCCATGTCCATGTGACGGTGCCGGGTTCGTGGTGCAATGCCGGTACGCCGACATCGCCCACCAGATTGCCAAACCGGATGACGGAATTGATGAGGTCGCCCAGCGTGTTGCTGGTTTGCGCAATGAAGCCGATGACGCCCAGCGCCGTGATGTTGAGTTTTGGCGAGAGGTGCAGGCCCACCAGCGGGTCATCGATTTGTGTCAGTGCCAGGCAGATGCCTCTCTCCACCTGCATTGCATCAAGCTTGCCGGCCTGGTTTTGCAGCTGCTCGGCAGAAATGCCGCTGGCCTGAAGAAACGTGGCGTCATCCAGTCCCTGTGAGCGGGTCCAGCGCAGCAGTTCGTTGATGATCGGTGATGACACAAACCAGCGTGGCGTGGCGGGTAGTCCTGTCATGGCGGCCTTTTAACGGTTCTTGTTGTTATGCGGGTCTGGTCACATGAGTTAAGCCCGTTTTTTGAGTATCGCGCGAGGATAAACAAAATCGGACATCCATTCGTCGGAAGGAGGGTGTTGGGGCGTGAGTAGAGCAGGGTTTGAAACAGTGGCTTTGAAGCTGGGCGATTGAAGCAGGGGGCTTCAATCAGGGCGGCTTGAAGTAGTGACGCAATAAAAAGCCCCGGCACGTCAATGCCGGGGCTTTTTATCTGGCAGGGCCAGCTATCAGGGCATGGCTGCCTTGTGGTTGTTGTCACCCCACAGGTTGCACCACAGGCCGGAGTGCCACAGGGCAATGTCCTTGGTGCGGGCAAATTCGCCACCGGCACGGGCGGTGAAGGTTTTCACTACCGTGCCGTTGGCACGGCGGATGGTGCCGGTCACGGTGGGGAAGTGTTCCTGGATGAAAAAGATGGATGTGCCAACGGTCATGTTGGTCAGCATGGGACGCTGACGGTTGCCGATTGCCACATCAAGATCGACGGTGTACATGCCGTTCTTTGCGCGGACTTTGGTGTTGGTGGGCACGCAGGAGTTGGCCTCGCCATCCCACTTCCAGTCCGGGTGATACCAGCCCAGTTCCTTGTCCTTTGTTTCGTAGCGGATGGTTTGCAACTGGCCCTGATCGTAAAAGCTGATGTCCAGGTTATCCATGATGGCGGACTTGTGGTACGTCTGGAAGGCGCCCATCACGCCGCTGGAGGAGTCTTCACCAAACACCATGAAATCCCAGCCATCCACCGACAGCATGTAGCGGCCCCAGCTGTTCTCGCGATAGCCCTTGCCGTTCACCTGGATCACCTGGTTGTTGCCCAGGGTTTTTACCCAGCCGTTCACGTTGGTGCGGGGCCAGACCATGTCCACGTTCCAGAATTCGGAGGGCGAAATCACGCCGATGTCCGAGCCAAACGCAGTGGTGAACGCGCCGGTGATCGGGCGCTGCCAGTCACGGTCGGCCATGTCCTGCGTAACGATCAGGTCCCACTCGAAATCGGCCGTGCGACCGCGCAGGTGCAGTGCATCAACACCGTTCGGGCCGCCACCGGGCATGGCGCGGTAATCAATGTACTGGCCGTTGCTGCCGGTTGAGGTCATGCCGCGCAGCGTGCCGTTCACATTGCTGTTGTCCAGTCCCATGTTGACGTAGTTGGCGATGGGTTTCTGGCCGGGAATTTCACCCACAATGCCGACATTGTTGCCCAGCGGCAGCAGTGCCCAGTCGAGCGGGGCGGCCTTGTGCCGGGGGTTGGCCAGCACGTAGCCGACAATGCCGTTGAAGGTGTCGGAGTGGATCATGAAGTAATCCCACTCATAGGAAATGGCGTCCAGCGCATGCGTGCTCGGGTAGTCCGGCTGCATGATGCGCCAGCCCTGCATCGGGGCGAGATAGCCCTCCTGATAGGCGGCCTGTGCCTGCGTGGCCGGCACAACAAGTGCCAGTCCTGCCAGGGCAGTGGCCAGATGGCGGCGGCCGGTGCTGGTGATGGATCTGGTGATGAGTTTGGTGATTGATCTGATGCGGTTGCGAATGGTGTTCATGGTCCTTGTCCCCCTCGTGCTTCCTGTTTGTGACTTATTGGTCGAGCGAGGCGAGTCTGTTCTCTGGCCGGGTGAGGCGTATTGACCGGCAGCAGCAGACGGCTTGACCTGTCAGGACAAGCGACGAGTGGGGGAGGGGCTTTGCTTTGGGTGTTGCTGTTGGGGAGGGGGCTGGCTTTTCAAGGAGGGCAGGCTGATCCCGCGCCTGTCGGTACGGGATGTTTGCCTGAGCCTGCCGGCTGGACCTGCGGCTCAGTCCTGCTGCTTGAGTGCCAGCAAGGGTGCGGACAGGCGATCGGGGTGGCGCGGCACCATGCCCTTGAACGAGCCAATGATGAGTGGCAGGTCCTGCTCGATATTGCCGGTCGGGGTGAAGCTGCCCAGGATCACGACCTCTTTATTGCCGTAGTCAAACGACACCATGATCAGGGGTACGCCAGCCCGGTGGGCAATCCAGTAAAAACCGGTCTTCCAGGCAGGGGAGGATTTGCGGGTGCCCTCGGGGGCAATCGCCAGCATCAGGGCATCACTGTTGTTGTACCGGTTGGCGGTAAAACCAACCATGTCCCTGGAGCTTTCGCGGTCCACCGGCACGGCGCCAAACCAGCGCATCAGGCCACCAAGCGGCCAGATGAAGGCGCTGTCCTTCACAAAGAAAAACAGCTGCAGGCGCAGCGCCAGAATGGCGGCAACCGAGACAACGCCGTCGTAGTTGGAGGTGTGCGGGGCAATCACCAGCATGCCCTTGGGCACATTGGGGAACTCGCCGCGCATGCGCCAGCCGATCAGGTGCATCAGGATCAGGCCGATCCACTGGCTAAGGCGATTGCCTCGACGGGGGACCAGAGGTCCCAGGCTAAGTACTCGGGAAATGCTCATTGGGCGTAATGGGGTGACAAAAATCGGGTGGCCATATTACCAGCCTCCGGAGGCGCCGCCTCCCCCAAAGCCACCACCCCCGCCGGAAAATCCACCACCACCTCCGCCAAAGCCCCCGCCACCAAAGCTGCCTCCACCAAAGCCACCATGGCGGCCACGGCCACCATTGCCGTTGGCGCCAACCCCCAGGCCGGCAAACACGGCCGCCATGAGTGCCACGGTAATGGCGGCGCCCAGCAGCAGTGCCAGGATCAGGGCCACGCCACCTCCGGCAAGTCCGCCAAAGAAGCGTCCAAAAATGGCGCGAACAATAAGTCCGACGAAAATGCCTGCAATTATCGCGATAAGAAGGGGATTTCCGTCGATATTGCCGGTTTTTACCTGGCTTGGTGCGGGCAGTGCCTCGCCGTTGATGAGCTTCATCAGGGCGTCCACCCCGGCATTCACGCCACCGGGAAAGTCTCCCGCCTGAAACCGGGGCCGGATGATGTCTTCCAGGATCTGTTTGGCGCGGGCATCCGGAATGGCGCCTTCCAGCCCGTATCCCACCTGCAGGTTGGTCTTGCGGTCCTGCACGGCAATCACCAGCAGGACGCCGTCATCCACCCCTTTGCGGCCCAGCTTCCAGTTGTCGGCCACACGAAAGCTGTAGCTGAAAATGTCTTCCGGCTGGGTGGTGGGCACGATGAGCACGGCAATCTGGCTGCCTTTTTCCAGCGAAAAGGCCTGCAGGCGGCTGGTCAGGGCGTCTTCTTCGCCGGGCGGCAAGAGGTCGGCCAGATCCGTCACCGGGCTGGTGAGCGCCGGTACGGGTTGGATATCGCCTTCTGCCGCCGTCAGCAGGGACGGCAGCCAGAGCAGGCAGGCAAGCAGCAGCGTGGACAGGCGCATGGGCAGTCGCATGGCGGGCATGACGCCCGCCGGGCGAGTCTTACTGGGCCGGAGCCGGGGTGGGCGCAGGAGCAGGTGTGGCCGGTGCTGCGGGGGCAGGAACAGCCGGTGCGCTGAAGTCCACGACGGGTGGCGCGCTGATGGCGGCTTCGTTCTGCACCGTAAAGTTGGGGCGCGTTTTCATGCCAAAGGCCATCGCGGTGAGGTTGGACGGGAAGGAGCGCACGGTGGTGTTGTAGGCCTGCACTTCTTCGATGTAGCGCTTGCGGGCCACGGTAATGCGGTTTTCGGTGCCTTCCAGTTGGGCCTGCAGGTCGCGGAAGTTGGTGTCGGCCTTGAGCTGCGGGTAGTTCTCGGCTACCACCAGCAGGCGGGAAAGGGCCGAACTCATTTCACCCTGGGCCGCCTGGAATTTCTTGAAGGCGGCTTCGTCGTTGAGCAGCGAGGCGTCGGCCTTGATGCTGCCCACGCCGGCACGGGCATTGGTGACGGCGATGAGTACACCAGCCTCATGGGCGGCATAGCCTTTGACGACATTGACCAGATTGGGCACCAGATCGGCCCGGCGCTGGTACTGGTTAAGTACTTCGGACCAGGCGGCGTTAATGGATTCGTCCTGGGCCTGCATGGTGTTATAGCCGCAACCGGTCAATGCCAGGGTGGCAAGGGCGAGCAGGGCAGCAAGAAAATGGCGCATGGTGGAGTCCTTCACTGGTTACCGATGCACACAAGATAAGGCGGGTGGCGGGAATTACAAGGGCGGCGACAGGCGTTATAGTCAACGGCATTACCCCGGGGCCACACAACATGAACAAGCCCGTAGAAAAAGCAGTCGAAAAGCCCGCTGAAAAGGCCGCTCCCAGGAGCCTTGGCAAGGTGCCATTCTCGTTCCGTGTCGATTTGCGCTGGTGTCTGGATGAGTTGCAGAAGGATGGCCGTCTGAGCCTGCGCGATGCCAATCTGGTCTCCACCACCCCGCGTGGCCGGGAACAGCTCAACTGGCATCCCCTGCAGGTGATTGCCAATTTCGATTTTGATAACGCCGGCACTGGCGGTGGCAAGCTCAATCTGGATGCGCTGACCGCATGGCTGGCCGGGCGCGCCGGGCAACCCGTGTTTCACATTGATCCGCTGAAAATCCGTTCGGGCGATGTCACCGCAATCATGTCTTACGCTTTTGCCGAGAGGCACAGCATCCTGGCGGTGCAGGTGGGCAAGGACGAGGTGATGGTGGCCTCGGCGCAACCTTTTCATTCCGAATGGGTGGAAAACCTGCAGCAGTCACTGCGCGGTCGTCAGATTGTCCGTGTGGTGGCCAGCCCTGAAGAAATCCATCGCTACACCATCGAGTTTTACCGTCTGGCGCGCGCCATTGAGGGCGCCAATGCCAGTGATGCCGTCAGCAAGCAGTACGTCAGCAACTTCGAACAGTTGCTGGAGCTGGGCAACCTCACCTCGCCTGATGCCAATGACCAGCACATCGTCAATATCGTGGACTGGTTGCTGCAGTATGCCTTTGACCAGCGCGCCAGTGACATTCACCTGGAGCCGCGTCGTGACATTGGCCGTGTGCGCTTTCGTATCGATGGCGTGCTGCACAATATTTACGAATTTCCGCACCTCATCATGAATGCGGTGGTCTCGCGTATCAAAATCCTGGGCCGCATGAATGTGGCCGAAAAGCGCAAGCCGCAGGATGGTCGTCTTAAAACCCGTAACACCAAGGGACAGGAAACCGAACTGCGTTTATCCACGCTGCCCACGGCATTTGGTGAAAAGCTGGTGATGCGTATTTTTGATCCGGACGTGCTGGTGCGCGGCTTCAAGGAGCTTGGCCTGCAGGGCGAGGATCACGAAAAATGGCAGGCCATGGTGCGCGAGCCGAACGGCATCATTCTGGTGACAGGCCCGACCGGTTCCGGCAAAACCACCACGCTTTATTCCACGCTCAAGCAGCTGGCAACCGACGAGGTTAATGTCTGCACGATTGAAGACCCCATCGAAATGATCGAGGGCAGCTTCAACCAGATGCAGGTGCAGCACAATATCGAGCTGGATTTTGCCGAGGGCATTCGTGCGCTGATGCGTCAGGATCCTGACATCATCATGGTGGGTGAAGTACGTGACCCCGAAACCGCCGACATGGCCATCCAGGCGGCACTGACAGGCCATCTGGTGCTCTCCACGCTGCATACCAACGATGCACCATCCTCCATCAGCCGTCTTACCGATCTGGGCGTGCAGCCCTTCCTGATTGCGGCCACCTTGCTGGGTGTGATGGCGCAGCGTCTTGTGCGTACCTTGTGTCCGCACTGCAAGCAGCCCGTTGATTGCGATGAAAAGGCCTGGGCGCAACTGACGCACCCGTGGAAGGCGCCTGTACCCAAAAAGATTTATACCCCGAAGGGGTGCCTGGAGTGCCGCGATACCGGCTACCTGGGGCGCATGGGGGTTTACGAAATCATGCTGATGTCACATGAGCTGAAGAGAATCATCAGCGAAGGCGCCGGGCTGGGTGAGATCCGCAAGCAGGCCTACAAGGAAGGGCTGTTGCCCTTGCGTCTGTCCGGTGCGCAGAAAGTGGCGCAGGGCCAGACCACCATCGAGGAAATCCTGCGCGTGGCACCGCTGAACTGATTGCATGAACCGGGTTTTTACATTTTTTACATAGGGAGTGGCAGTAATGGGAACGTTTGCACTGGTGATAATGTTTTTTGCGGTGGCGCTGGTGGTCATGACCGTCAAGCAGGTGCCGCAGGGTTATGAGTGGACGGTGGAGCGTTTCGGGCGCTACACCCGTACCCTTGCACCAGGGCTCGACTTTATCTGGCCGGTGTTCGAGAAAATCGGCAACAAGGTCAACGTGATGGAGCAGGTGCTGGATATTCCGCCCCAGCAGGTGATCTCGCGCGACAACGCGATGGTGACGATTGATGCCGTGTGTTTTTATCAGGTGTTCAGTGCCTCACAGGCATCGTATGAGGTGAGCAATCTGGATTACGCCATCCGTAACCTCACCATGACCAATATCCGTACCGTGATCGGTTCGCTCGATCTTGACCAGATGCTGTCGCAGCGTGACCAGATCAACTCGCAGTTGCTGGCGGTGGTGGATCAGGCCACCAATCCCTGGGGCATCAAGATCACCCGCATCGAAATCAAGGACATCACCCCGCCGACCGATCTGGTCGAGGCAATGGGTTCGCAGATGAAGGCCGAACGTACCAAGCGTGCCCAGATTCTGGAGGCCGAAGGTTTCCGTCAGGCCGCCATTCTCTCGGCCGAAGGTAAAAAGCAGGCGCAGATTCTGGAAGCCGAAGGCGAGCGTCAGGCCGCTTTCCTGGAAGCCGAAGCGCGCGAGCGTGCTGCCGAAGCCGAAGCCAAGGCCACCATGATGGTGTCGCAGGCCATTGCCAAGGGCGACATTCAGGCCGTGAATTATTTTGTGGCGCAAAAATATGTGCAGGCGCTGGGCCAGATTGCCAGCAGCCCGAATGCCAAGCTGATCATGATGCCGCTGGAGTCGTCGCAGATCATCGGTTCGATTGCCGGCATTGGCGATATCGTGAAACAAGTGCAGCACAACCTGAAGGATTGAACGGAATGGACAGCTTTGCCCAGAACCCCGCGTTGTGGTGGTTAAGCTTCGGCATTTTCCTGCTGGTACTTGAGGTGGTCGGTAATACGCTGTTCTTTCTCTGGTTCAGCGGCGCCATGTTTGTGACGGCACTGGTGACGTGGCTGTTTGCACCGTCACCCACAGTGCAGGCACTGGTGTTTGCCGTGGCCACGGTGCTGGCACTGCTGGGCTGGCAGCGCTATCGTCCCCTGCAGAAAATGGAAGGGCGGGATGCGGCCTCTGGCCTCAATAACCGTCTTTCCGGTTTTGTCGGGCGTGAGCTGGTGCTGACCGAAGCCATTTCAAATGGTCAGGGCCGTGTGCACCTGGACGACACCTACTGGAATGCCGTTGGCGACGACATGCCGGCAGGAACGCATGTCCGGATCTCGGCAGTTGAAGGCATGACGTTCCGTCTGGAGCGTATCTGATCGTGTGATTCCCCGTCTTGGGCGGGGAGTTTTTTATTTTCAGTCTGTTATTTTTTCGAGGAATCCCCGTGGCCCAGCAACGTATCGAGATCGTTCAGGAATTTCCCTATCCGGTCAGCCAGGTGTTTGCCTTCCTGAGCGTGCATGAAAATCTGGAAAGCATTTTCAAACCGGCAAAAATCCGCACCATCAAGGCCGGCGCAGAGCATCCGAATGGTGTTGGCTCGGCACGTGAGCTGCGTATCCTGATTGCCCCTGCCTTCGAAGAAACGGTAACGGCATTCAAGGAAAACGAACTGATTGAATACCGTATTACCCGCGGCAGTCCGCTCAAGAATCATCACGGCGTGATGCGTTTTTATTCGCTGGGCGAAGGTTCCCGCCTGCATTACACCATTGTGTTTGAAGGCAAGCTGCCGCTGGTGGCCAGTCTGATCCGGCCGGGTCTGGAGAAATCCATCCGTCGCGGCCTGAAGGCAATGCGTCTCTGAAAGTAGTTGTGCCTCTGGATATGATTGCGCCAATAAAAAAGGCCGGGCAAATTGCCCGGCCTTTTTTATGGTGCGCATGAATGTGCGTGCAGGGCCGCTACTCCCCGGCGAGCGTGCTGCCCCAGAATTCCGGGCGGGGTGGCGGGGTGGTGACACCCTGGCGTGGTTTTATGCGTGCGGCCAGCAGCTCGCACCACAGGCTGAGTGAGTCGTCGTAGAGTTGCGGACTGTCGACCAGATGACGATCCAGTGCCATGCCGCGCAACAGCCACTGCATCAGGATCATCAGTTCGGGCACACTGGTTTTTGCATCGAGTGGTTCAAAGTAGTGTTCGGCGGCCGCGCTGATCAGGCGGTAACCTGCCGACCACAGGCGCTTCATCATTGCCGCCAGTTCGGCATCGTGCCGGCTGGCCAGCAGCAACTCCATGATCACGGCATGTTCGCGGGTGCCGAATACGGAGCTCCAGGCGTTCTGCACCATGGCATGCAGTCGGTCATCGCAGTCATCCAGCCCCAGCATGGCCTCGCCCAGTCGCACATAGACATGACGGACCAGCTGTTCGGCAGTGGCTTCGATCAGGGCGGCCTTGGACGGAAAGTGGTGTACAGGTGCGCCACGCGACACCTCGGCACGCTCGACAATCTTGCTGATGGTGGTGCCGGCATAGCCCTCGGTTTCCAGGCAGGACAGCGTCGCGTCAATCAGGCGCTGGCGCATGGCCTCGCTGCGCTCCAGCTGGGTACGCCGTGTTCCCTGCGGCAGGCTGGCAGGGGTGGGCGGAACGGGGTGAGAGGGGTCAGGCATGCAGGCTCCAGCGGAATCGGCGGCTTTTTCTCTTGTTTATCAGTCAATTGCAAGCGGCATGTGGATCATGTGGTCAGCCGGGGCCAGACGGCTTGGCCTCAAGAGACCGGGTTGTGACGTTGACAGCACGGGTGACCGATTGGTATCAACATACATGTTGTACGACCGTATTGTAAATACGGCCCATTTTCTGATCCGAGTACCAAGGAGCCCCCATGAGCGTCAATGTGCCGCAGCCCGTCGCCCCGATGATCCCCCGCACCCTGTTCAATGCCGACCACGAAGCTTTCCGCGCCACCGCGCGGCGCTTCTTCGAGCAGGAAATGGCGCCCCACTACGAGCGCTTTGCCGAGCAGCAGCACATCGACCGCAATCTCTGGAACAAGGCCGGCGAGCTGGGCCTGCTCTGCCCCACCATGCCCGAGGAATACGGCGGATCGGGTGTGGATCGCCTGTACAGCGTGATCCTGATGGAAGAACAGGCGCGCGTGGGCGACTCTGCCTCCGGTTTTGCGCTGCATTCCGACATCGTCGCCAACTACATCAACAATTTTGGTAACGAAGCGCAGAAGCAGGCCTGGTTGCCGAAAATGGCGACGGGCGAAGTGGTTGGCGCCATTGCCATGACCGAGCCTGGCACCGGTTCCGATTTGCAGGCCATTCGTACCACGGCGGTGGAAGACGGTGACGACTACATCGTCAACGGCTCCAAGATTTTCATCACCAACGGCTATCTGTGCGACATGGCGGTGGTGGCGGTTAAAACCGGCACCAGTGAAAAGGGCGCGCAGAACGTGTCGCTGATGATCATCGAGGCCAATCGTCCGGGCTTCTCCAAGGGCAAGCCGCTGAAGAAAGTCGGCATGCACGGTCAGGATACGGCCGAGTTGTTCTTCGACAATGTGCGCGTGCCCAAGTCCAACCTGCTGGGCATGGAAGGCATGGGCTTCATCATGCTCATGAAGGAACTGGCCTGGGAACGCATGATGATCGGCGTGATCTGTATTGCCGGCGCCGAAGGCGCACTGGCCACCACCGTGGAATACGTGAAGCAGCGCAAGGCGTTCGGCAAGCCGGTGTCATCTTTCCAGAACACCCGTTTCAAGCTGGCGGAAATGCGTTCGGAAATCCAGATCGGTCGTGTCTTTGTCGATCGCTGCCTGGAGCAGGTCATCAAGGGCGAGCTGAGTGTTGAAGCAGCGTGCGCTGCCAAATACTGGATATCGGATCTGGTCAGCAAGGTGGTGGACGAGTGCGTGCAGTTGCACGGCGGCTACGGCTACATGATGGAATATCCGATTGCGCGCGCCTATATCGACACCCGCCCCAATCGTATTTACGGCGGCACCAACGAGATCATGAAAGAACTGATTTCACGCTCCATCTGATGAACGGGAAAGGGCAGCATGCAGCTGCCCTTTTTTTGACTGGATGTGACTAATTGGTGCTGTGATTAACCGGAGAAGAAAATGGCAGAACTTCGTTTTGATGGCCGCGTGGCCATTGTCACCGGCGCCGGTGGCGGTCTCGGGCGCTCACATGCGCTCACCCTTGCCGCGCGCGGTGCAAAAGTGGTGGTGAACGATCTTGGCGGCAGTGCACACGGAGACGGCAAGTCGTCGTCGGCGGCCGACTGTGTGGTAGAAGAAATCCGCGCCATGGGTGGCGAGGCGGTGGCCAACTACGACTCGGTGGAGAACGGCGCCGGCATCGTGCAGACCGCGCTCGACGCTTTCGGCACCGTCGACATTGTCATCAACAACGCTGGCATCCTGCGTGATGTCAGCTTTCAGAAAATGACCCAGGCTGACTGGGACATCGTGCAGCGCGTGCACCTGAACGGCAGCATGAGCGTGTCACATGCGGCATGGCCCATCATGCGCGAGAAGGGCTACGGTCGTATCGTCATGACCACCTCCGCTGCCGGCATCTACGGCAATTTCGGACAGGCCAACTACTGCGCCGCCAAGCTCGGCATTCTCGGTCTTGCACACTGTCTGGCCGAGGAAGGTCGCGGCAAGAATGTTTTCGTCAACACGATTGCACCGATTGCGGCATCCCGCCTGACCGAGACCATCATGCCGCCGGCGCTGCTGGACAACCTCAAGCCGGAGGCGGTGAGTCCACTGGTAGCCTGGCTCTGCCACGAAGATTGCGAGGAGACCAAGGGCCTGTTCGAGGTGGGTGCCGGTTTTATCGCCAAGCTGCGCTGGGAGCGCACGGCCGGTCATGCCTTCCCGCTCGGTCGCGCCTTCACTGTGGATGATGTTGCGCGCAAGTGGAGCGCCATTACCGATTTCAGCGAGAGCACGCATCCATCAAATACCAATGAAGCGCTGGCGCCCATCCTGAGTGCGGTCAGCAACCCGAGTCTGGGTGGTAACGAGTTCATCGATCTGGATGCAGCCAGCAAAACCGAGCTGGTGCTGGAGTCGGCCTATGACGAGCGCGACCTTGCGCTTTATGCACTGGGCATTGGTGCCGCACGTGATCCCATGGACAAGGGCGAACTGAAATACGTCTACGAGCTGGGCGGTGATTTTGGCGCGTTGCCAACCTGGGGTGCGATGCCGCAGCTTAACGCCATGCTGGCCGCAGCGAAAAAAGGCGGTCTGGAGCTGCCCGGCATGAGCTTCGGTTTTGACCGCTTGCTGCACGGCGAGCAGTACATGGAGCTGAAGAAGCCGCTGCCGCCGCATGCGAAGCTCAAGCATGTGTTCAAGTTCAAGCAGGCCTTCGACAAGGCCCCGAATGCCGTCATCACGTTTGCGATTTCCACGCAGGACGAGTCAGGCGAGGAAATCGCCTACAACGAGATGACCTCCTTCGTAAAAGGCGCAGGCGGCTGGGGCGGTGACCGTGGCCCCTCGGGTGAAAGCAACGTGCCACCTGAGCGTGCGCCCGATGCCGTCATCGAGGAAAAAACCGATCCCAACCAGACGCTGTTGTACCGCCTGTCCGGCGACTGGAATCCGCTGCATGCCGACCCGGATTTTGCGCGCGCCTTCGGTTTCGAGAAACCCATCCTGCACGGCATGTGCACCTTTGGTTACTGCGGCCGTCATGTCATCAAGGCTTTCTGTGGCAACGACGGACGTTATTTCAAAAGCATCAAGGTGCGCTTTGCCAAGAGCGTCTTCCCCGGCGACACGCTGGTGACGCGCATGTGGAAAGAATCAGACACGCGCATTGTGTTCGAGACCTCCGTGAAGGAACGCAACGAAGTCGTCATCAAGAACGCCGTTGTCGAGCTGCACAAGGAGTTGCCGGTGGCAAAGCCGAAGACGGCGGCCAGTGTGCCGGCTGCCTCTGCCGTGGCTGCGCCGGCTGCAGTCGACCAGGGCATAACGCTGGACGACGTGTTCACCGCCATCAAGTCCTATGTGGCGCTGAAGCCCGAGCTCGTCGCGCAAACGAAGACGGTATTCCAGTTTACTTTCCATAATCCGGATTCCAGCTGGTTTATCGACCTCAAGAACGGCAATGGCAGCGCCGGCAAGGGTAACGCCGACAAACCGGACGTGACGCTGGAGCTGGATACCGAACTGGCACCAGTGCTGTTCGGTGCCGATGTGGCCGAAGTGCAGAAGCTGTTCTTCAGCGGCAAGCTGAAAGTCGGCGGTAACGTGATGGCCTCGAACAAGCTAACCGTGCTTGCCGGCATGGACAAGAAGCTGGTGGAAGAAGCACGCGCCGGTCGCGTTGCTGCCGTCGGCAAGGCGGCAACGGCTGCAGCGCCTGCTGTCGATGACGGTGTGACACTGGCAGATGTGTTCGCCGGCATCGCGAGTTTTGTTGCTGGCAAGCCTGAACTGGTCGAGCAGACCAGGACAGTATTCCAGTTCACCTTCCACAAGCCGGACACCAGCTGGTTCATTGATCTCAGGAACGGCAAGGGCAGCGCCGGTGCCGGTGTCGCCGACAAGGCTGATGTCACGCTGGAAATGGATACTGAACTCGCGCCGGTGCTGTTCGGCGGCAATATCAGCGAAGTGCAGAAGCTGTTCTTCAGCGGCAAGCTGAAAATCGGTGGCAACGTGATGGCCTCGAACAAGCTGGGCGTGCTCTCGTCCATGGACAAAAAGCTGGTGGACGACGCCCGCGCCAAACGTCTGGCCGCCGGCCCGGCCGCAGCTGCTGCACCGGTGGCCTCGGCCCCGCGCGAAGCCTCGGCACCGGCCGTGTTTGCAGCATTGGGTGAAGCGCTGGCCGCCGGCCGCGCACAGCCTGCGTTCTCGGCGCTGGTGCAGTTCCGCGTCACCGAGCCCGAGGCCCACTGGCTGCTCGATGCCACGGCAACGTCGCCGGTATTGCGCGAAGGCGAGAGCGACAAGGCCGCCGCCGTGTTCACGCTGCCCGATGCCCGGCTCAAGGAGCTGGCACGTGGTGATCGCGAGTTGCGCGACCTTTACCAGCGCGGCGAATTGCGCGTCGACGGTGATGCCAGCCTGGCCCCTTCCCTTGAATTCCTGCACGGCCTGCTCGTGGCCGAGCCATCAAACTGAGGACATGAACATGAAACGTCGCGTCAATGTGATCGGTGTCGGGATGACCAGATTTGCCAAACCCGGCAGCAGTCCCGACTACCACGAAATGGCCCGCGAGGCCGGCACGCTTGCGCTCAAGGATGCCGGCATTCCCTATGCCGCGGTCGAGCAGGCCTTTGCCGGTTATGTCTACGGCGATTCCACCTGCGGCCAGCGCGCGGTGTACGAGCTGGGGCTGACAGGCATTCCCGTGATCAACGTCAACAACAACTGCTCAACCGGCTCGACCGCGCTCTTTCTGGCGCGCCAGGCCATCGAGGGCGGCCTGGCCGAGTGCGTGCTTGCCATCGGCTTCGAGAAAATGGAGCGTGGTGCGCTGGGCTCCAAATTCAACGACCGTGAGAACCCCATGGGTCCGCATGCGCAGGTGATGCTGGATGTGCAGGGTTTCAGCAGTGCGCCACCGGCTGCGCAGATGTTCGGTGGTGCCGGCCGCGAGTACCGCTGGCGTCACGGCACCAGGCGCGAAACCTTCGGCAAGATCGCCGAGAAGGCGCGCCGTCATGCCAGCCAGAACCCGTATGCGCTGTTCGGCCAGGTGCTGTCGCTGGAGGAGATCATGGCTTCGGATGAGGTCTTTGATCCGCTCACCCGTTTTCAGTGCTGTCCGCCCACCTGCGGCGCCGGTGCTGCCATCCTCTGCTCCGACGAGTTTGCAGCGAAGCACGGCATCAGCAATCCGGTGTATATCGCCGCGCAGAGCATGACCACGGACTTTGGCAGCAGCTTCAACGAGAAGAGCATGATCAAGATGGTCGGCTACGACATGACCAAAGCTGCAGCCCGTCAGGTGTACGAGGCTGCCGGTATTGGCCCGGAAGACGTGGATGTGGTGGAGCTGCACGACTGCTTCACTGCCAACGAGCTACTCACCTATGAGGGCCTTGGCCTCTGTCCGGAAGGCGGTGCCGAGAAATTCATCTGGGACGAGGACAACACCTACGGCGGCAAGGTAGTGACCAACCCCTCCGGTGGCCTGCTGTCCAAGGGGCACCCGCTTGGTGCCACCGGCCTTGCCCAGTGCACCGAGCTGGTCTGGCAGTTGCGCGGCACGGCAGAGCGGCGTCAGGTGAAAGATGCCCGCATCGCACTGCAGCACAACCTCGGCCTGGGCGGCGCCTGCGTCATCACCCTGTACCGCCGCGACTGAGGCCAAACCGTTACGGCACCGGGTACCGCCTGTGATCGCAGGGGAATCCGGTGCCGTTTGATGCGGATGGCCGCATTCCGGGGCATCCCGCACTTACTTCTTTCGGGGAATTTTCATGAGCAAGAAAAAGTCCGTCATCGTGCCCATCCTGCCGACACGCCGCGATGTGCGCTTCCACCTGCCAGCCGAGCGTATCGGCGACTGGCATGATGCCGCCGGTCCGGTTTTCACAGCATTCCTCAACACCTTTTCCATCGTGCTGCCGGTGGGCGAGCGTTTTTTCATCGACAGTGTGCGCGCCTACCGTGACCAGATCACCGATCCGGAGCTGAAAAAAGCCGTCACCGCCTTCATCGGGCAGGAAGCCATGCACGGCCGCGAGCACGAGGACTACAACACGGCACTGTTTGCGCGCGCACCGGTTGCGCCAAAGTTCGAGAGCTTTGTGTTCAAGGTGCTCTCGGGTATCACCAGACACTTGCCAAAGTCCTTCGGTCTGAGCGGCACCATCGCGCTTGAGCACTTCACCGCGCTGCTTGCCGACAGCGTGCTGCGCGAGCCGCGCATCTCGGAAGGCGCCGAACCGCATTACGCGGCCATCTGGCGCTGGCATGCGCTGGAGGAAACCGAGCACAAGGCAGTGGCCTTCGATGTCTGGGAGGCGGTGATGGGCCGTGGCGTGGATGCCTATGCGCTGCGCTGCATGGGCCTGGCGCTGGCCACGGTGGTTTTCTGGGGGCTGGTGATCCCGGTCTTTCTGGAGGTGCTGCGCAGCGAAGGCAAGCTCACCGACCTCAAGGGCTGGCGCAAGTTCTTCCGCTACACCATGGGCGACATCGGCCTGCTACGCATCCAGCTGCGCGCCTATGCCGACTATTTCCGCCCCGGCTTCCATCCATGGGACCACGACAACCGCGCCCATCTCGAGCAGATCGACGCTTTCCTTGCCGAGCAGCAGCGCCTCGCGGCCTGAGCCGCGACCGGCCCTGCGCCGGGAATTTTTCAGCGAGAAGCACCATGTTCCATGACAAGACCTTCCTTATCACCGGCGCAGCCAGCGGCATCGGCCGCCTGATGGCGCTTGAGTTTGCCCGCCGTGGCGCTGCCATCGTGGTGGTGGACATCAACGGCGAGGGCGCCGCAGCCGTCGCTGCCGAAGTTGAAAAAACGGGTGCCCGTGCCTGGGCCTTCCGTGCCGACCTCACTGACCTGGCACAGATCGAGGTGCTGCCGGCGCAGGTTCATGCCGCCGCCGGCCGCATCGACGGCCTGGTGAACAACGCCGGTATCGTCTTTGGTGGTGCCTTCGACAGCGTGCCGCTGGCACAGCACCTGCTCACCTATCGCGTCAACATCGATGCCATGGTGGCGCTCACGCATGTGTTCCTGCCGGACCTGATGGCCAGCCGTGAGGCGCATCTGGTCAATATCGCCAGTGCCGCCGGCTTTCTGGGGGTGCCCTACGGCACCACCTATGCCTCCAGCAAGTGGGCGGCGGTGGGGTTCTCCGAGTCGCTGCGTCAGGAGCTGATCGAGCGGGGCGTGGACAACATTGCGGTGACCACGGTCTGCCCGGGCTATATCGACACCGGCATGTTTGACGGCATCCGAATGCCTTCCCTGTTCAAGCCGATGACGCCAGCCTTCATCGTCAGCAAGATCATTGAGGGCATTGCGGCACGGGCGGCATTCGTGAAGGAGCCCTTCATCGTCAAGACGACCGACTGGCTACGCGCGGTGCTGCCGCTGAGGCTGCAGGTCAGGACGGCGCAGATCACGGGGCTGGCCGACAGCATGCGGCACTGGAAGGGGCGCAAAAGCGCCTGAGACACCAGTTGGTGCCCAAACCAGGCCCAAAGAAAAAGGCCGGTCATTTCTGACCGGCCTTTTTCCGAATTGGTGCCCAGGAGAGGACTTGAACCTCCACGTCTTTCAACACTAATACCTGAAACTAGCGCGTCTACCAATTTCGCCACCTGGGCTCGATGGCGCGCAATTTATAGCCCCTTCATGGGATTGTCAACGCCTTCGCGCTACAATGGGGTCTGATTGTTCATTTCGTGGCCAGAGGCCACCTACACAGGAAGTACACATGTCCAAGCCTACCTGGCAGGACCCGCACGCTGGCCGCGAGGCCGAGCGCTACGAAAACCCCATTCCCAGCCGGGAGCTGATTCTTGAGCTTCTGGCCAAGGGCCAGAAGGCCCTGACCGCTGACCAGCTGGCGGCGCACTTTGGTTTGTTTGAAGAAGACCAGGCCGAGGCCCTGCGCCGCCGTCTGGGCGCCATGGTCCGTGATGGCCAGGCCCAGGCCGACCGTCGGGGGGCTTATTCCCCCATGGATGAAACCCATATGGTCCGTGGCCGTGTTGTCGGCCACCCGGACGGTTTCGGCTTTCTCATTCCGGATGACAAGTCTGCCGACCTTCTGCTGACCTCCCGCGAGATGCGTCGCGTCTTTCATGGCGACATCGTGCTGGCGCGCGAGTCCGGTTACGACCACAAGGGTCGTCGTGAAGGCCAGATTGTCCGGATCGTCGAAAAGCGCACCAAAAAACTGGTCGGCCGCTATTACGAAGAGTCGGGCAATGCTTTTGTGGTGCCGGACAATGCCCGCATCACCCAGGAAATCCTGGTCTCGAACAGTGATCACACGGCTGTCGTTGGCCAGTTTGTCAGCATCGAGGTAGTGGAATACCCCACACACCGTTCGTTGCCGTCAGGCCGCATTGTTGAAGTGCTGGGGGACTATCTCGCCCCGGGCATGGAAATCGACATCGCCATTCGTACCTACGAAATCCCGCATGTATGGCCGGCTGAAGTAGAGCGCGAGGCCGCACGTCTCGATCCCGAAGTAAGGGAAGAAGACAAGAAGGGTCGTGTTGACCTGCGCGATCTGCCGCTGGTGACGATTGATGGTGAAGATGCCCGCGATTTTGACGATGCCGTGTATTGCGAAAAGCGTCGTGGCGGCTTCCGTCTCATCGTGGCAATTGCCGATGTATCGCACTATGTCCGTGCCGGTACGGCGCTGGATACCGAAGCGCTGAGCCGTGGCAACTCCGTGTATTTCCCGCAGCAGGTTGTTCCCATGCTGCCGGAAGTGTTGTCCAACGGTCTGTGCTCGCTGAATCCGCATGTCGACCGCTTGTGCATGGTGTGCGACATGAATATTTCGCTGGCCGGCCGTGTTACTGCCTACAAGTTTTATGAAGGCGTGATGCACTCCCAGGCACGCCTGACCTATACCAAGGTCAGTGCCCTGCTGGAACAGCCGGACAGTGAAGCGGGCCGCCAGGTGGCAAAGGATTACGCACATGTTGTCGAGCCTGTGCAGCGCCTGCAGGATCTCTTTCATGTGTTGCGTGCTACCCGCGAAAAGCGTGGTGCCCTGGATTTTGACAGCAACGAAACCCGCATCGAGTTTGGTGTTGACCGCAAGATCGAGAAGATTGTTCCGGTCACGCGCAACAAGGCGCACATGCTGATTGAAGAGTGCATGCTGGCCGCCAATGTGTGTGCAGCCGACTTTGTTGCCACTCAGCACTTGCCGGCGCTGTACCGTAACCATGAAGGCCCGCGCAACGAAAAGCTGATGAAGCTGCGTGGGTATCTGGGTGCGCTGGGCCTTCCGTTCACTGCAGGTCCCAAGCCGCAGCCGGCTGACTTCAAGGCTGTGATCGACAAGATCCAGGAACGCCCGGACAAGCACATCATTGAAACCATGTTGCTGCGTTCGCTCTCGCAGGCGGTTTATTCGCCGGAGAATATCGGGCACTTTGGTCTGTCATACGAAGCGTATGCACATTTCACCTCGCCGATTCGTCGCTATCCCGATCTGCTGCTGCACCGCGTGATTCGTGCGCGTGTGCAGACCGAGCATTCGCTGATGGGGGCCATGGGCGACAAGATGCGTCGCATGCGTGGCAAGAAGGCGGAGGGCACCGGCATGCCGGACATGGCCCAGATGCTGGCTTTTGGCGCACATTGCTCGATGACCGAGCGTCGTGCCGATGAAGCCACGCGTGATGTGGTGTCCTGGCTCAAGTGCGAGTACATGCGTGATCATGTCGGCGGTGAGTTTGATGGCGTGATTTCTTCCGTGACGTCGTTCGGTTTCTTTGTCGAGCTGAAGGATATTTACGTTGAAGGGCTGGTCCACATCAGCCGCCTGTCCGGCGACTATTACGATTTTGATGCCACCATGCAGAAGCTGGTCGGCAGTCGTTCCGGCACCCAGTTTGCGCTTGGCGATACCGTGAGCATCAAGGTGGCGGCCGTCAATCTTGATGAGCGCAAGATGGACTTCGATCTTGTCGGTGGCGGTAGCAAGTTGCGTCGTGGTCCGCGCATGGCGTCCGAAGAAATGGATAACGCACCGCGCGGCAAAAAGGGAGCGGGCCGTGGCCGTGGCGATGACAGCCGTTCCGAGCGTGACCGTTTGCGCAGTGGCGACATTCCCGGCAAGAGTGGCCCCAAGCCTTCCGGTGGCCGCTCCTCTGGCGGCAAGTCCGGCAAGCCTGCGGGCGGGTCTTCAGGTAAATCGTCTGCAGGAGGGGCTCCGAAGCCCGCAGCAGGTGGTGGCAAGAGCAATCCGGCAGGACGCAAGAAGAAGTAAATGGCAAAAAATATCGTGATCTATGGCCTGCACTCGGTGCAGGCCTATCTGGACCGGCACCCAGAAGGGGTGCTGGAAGTGTTTCTGCTCAAGAGTCGTGATGATGATCGCCTGAACAAGCTGGTGCAGGCGCTGCGTCCGCTGGGCCTGACCCTGCAGTGGCGTGAGCGTAACCAGCTTGACGACCTTGCCGGTGATTCACATCACCAGGGCGTGGTTGCACGCGTGCGCGAACAGGCACCGGGTGACGAGAATGACCTGGCCACGTTTCTGGACGGGCTGACCGATCCACCCTTCCTGTTGCTGCTGGATAATGTGACCGATCCCCACAATCTCGGTGCCTGCATGCGCAGTGCCGATGCGGCGGGAGTGCATGCGGTGATCACGCCGCGCGACAAGTCGGCATCCATTACGCCTACCGTGCGCAAGGTGGCGTGTGGTGCTGCAGACAGCCTGCCGTTTTTCCAGGTGACGAATCTGGCCCGCACCATGGAAATGCTCAAGGAACGCGGTATCTGGCTGATGGGCACGGCACTGGAGCAGGATGCGAAGTCGCTCTATGCCACGTCACTTACCGGGCCGCTGGGTGTGATCATGGGGGCCGAGGGCTCCGGCATGCGCCGCCTGACCCGTGAGCTGTGCGATGGCCTGATCTACATCCCGATGGCCGGGACAGTGGAAAGCCTCAACGTCTCTGTGGCAACGGGCGTGACACTGTTTGAGGCCATGCGGCAGCGCACACGCCTCAAGTAACCTCGTTGCAGGTGTGTTGCAGATGGTGTTGTAGAGTGTGTTGTAGAAAAATCTGCTGAAAAAAAGGCCGCTCGGGAAACCGGAGCGGCCTTTTTCTGGTGCGTGGCGCGACTCAGTGCGAACGCAGGGTGATCTGCATGTTGTCCTTGGTGCTCAGTGACACTTCCACGTCACCTATCGAGGGGGGCAGGTTGCCATTGGCGCGGTCCTGCAGGCTGCCGCCCAGCACAATGTTTTCGATGGCCATGCGCAAGTTGTCTGCACCCTTGCCCATGTCCACGCGAATGGTGTCATTCTCGAAATAGACGGCTGTGTTGATCATCTGGATGTTGCTCATGGTCACGCGGCCAAAGTGAACACCGTTGCCGTCAGTGCTGTCGAGCAGGGCAATCTCGCTCAGGCTGATGTGGTCTATCGAGGCATTGAGGCGCATCAGCGGCGTATTGGTGCCGTTGGTGGGATTGGTCACCAGCACTTCCATTGGTGATTCCATCAGGATGGACAGTTTTGAGTCGGCACCGAAGTACAGGAAGTTCTTGACCCGTCCGATATTCCAGCCGCCATCGCTGTTGCGTGTTGCGGTGGCAACACCCACCTTGGTGTTGCCAAGGTCAATTTCGATGCCGTCCGTGATGTCCACTTTGGCGAGCAGGCCGGGCTCACCATTGTCTTCGACAGCAAACAGGCTGGCGACAATCGTGTTGGTCTTGATGTTGAGCGGATCAATTACCACAGCGCCGGCAGAGCGGGAGCCGGTGAAGCCGTCGCTGTCCACAATGGCAACGCGCACGGATGACTGGCTGGAGAACTCGAGTCTTACGCCGTCCTCGCCAATGTAGGCAGGATTGGCATAAACAATGGAGTAGTAATTGCCGTCGGTCGTCCAGACAAAGTTGTTGTTGTCGAAGTTGAGATAGGTGGCGAGCAGTTCCTGCTGCACGGCAAACGGCTCAAGAGCAAGCTCGTAGTCTTCTGCACCCTGGCGGGCGTCGGCGACCGCTGCGGGATTGGTGAGGTTGGAGGGGTTGATGTTGAGACGAATCCTTGGGTCCCGCGTGCTCATTGTCAGGCCGCTGAGGGCATCAATCAGGCTGACCTGGGCAAGATCGCCGGAGTCGATGGGCTCCATCGGGAAGCTGCTGAAGGTGGTACGCGTGTTGGACGGATCGACATAAACCGGATTGAGGCCGTCGCGGGCCAGATCAATGGCCTGCTCAAGGCTGTCGCCCGTCGCGTTACTGGCCTGGTCGCCGGCAGGGCCTGAGCCACCAGCGCTGGCGGCAACCCCTGCGCTGTCCGGGTCGCCCATGTCGGCACTGTCCATTTCAGCGAGCCCGGCCTGGTCAGCACCTTCTGCGCCACTCAGGCCGTCAAGCTCGTCACTTCCCTCAGCAGAAGCGGAGCCATCAATCATCGGGTCAGTGTCGGAGCCATTTGCAGCGCCTGTATCCAGCAGCCGGGCTTCGGTTGTGACTTCTTTCTGGTTGCAGGCGTTCTTTTTCTCGACAGACGAGCCGCCCTCGCTGCTTTCACCATCGCGGCATTGCTGTTCGCTGGCGGGCATTTCACCATCGTTCTTGGTGTAGTCGACGACGGCGCGCAGGAAATCGGTGTAGGAGCTGTAATCCTTGAGCTGGGGGCGCTCGGCATTTGCCAGCGCACTGCTGCTGATCAGCAGGGCGAGCAAGGCAACAGATGGCGTGCCGTTGTTGATCTTCATGTAACCCCCTCTTCGGTCCGCTCGTTAAGCCGGCGGCATCCTTATTGTTTTGTCAGACCATCATGTGTGGTCTTTTGCATGGTGCCGTTGCCGGCCTAATTGGTTGTATCTATTACAATATGACTTGGCCCGTTACGCGGGCCGATACTCATGCCGGCAAAGGTTTCCGGTGCCACACCCTTTGACGACTCATTCATTTTGGTCAGTGCTTCCAGCGTCATCTGCTGGTCAATTGCGTCCTGCGATTTGTCATCCACCATCACAACTGGCTTCTTTACCTGAAGGCCATTCGGGATGCTGGCCTGGCTCATGTCGCTGCCATCAATCGACGGCAGGGGAAAGCTGATGTGGGTCGAGCGGTTGTAGCGAACCGGGGCAGTGTAGTCCGGGTGGGAAATGTCCTTGGCCAGCTCTACTGCGGTGTCCAGATCCTCCGGCCCGGTGATGGCCAGGGGGGGCGGGGCGGATTCGCTGGTGGGGTCTACGCCTTCGGGCACCGGGATTGGCCGGGTGGCTGGAAGGCGGGGCGTCGTTGCTGCAGTCTGGCTTTTGATTGCCTGAGGCTGGGCCGGGCGGGACTCCCACGCCACCATTGCCTGCATGAAGGCATCATAAGAGGAGAACTGGTCCAGCCGTGGGCGCCCTTCTTCATCCGGTGTGGCATGCAGCGGCGCCGACCCTATGGCCAGAGCAACTATCGCCAGCTTGATAAAGGATGAAAGCGGTTTCATGGTGCACCCGGTTTCCTGCCTGTTGTTGTAATTTTGATACAGGTCTGCCTGCATCTTAGCCGAGGGGGAGGGTGGCTTCAATCATTCATGCGGCTGCTGCCCGGCGGTCAGACGGGTGGATTCCCTTGTTGTGGGGGGCGGTTTCGCGTAAACTTCGCGCCCCTTTGCCTTCCTGCAATTGGGCGCCGCCGGGTTCCGGGGGTGATCTCCTTGCTCCTGCTGCCAGACAGCGGGGGCTGTGCAACCCGTAAGGAGCAAAACAATGCGTCATTACGAAGTCGTGTTCCTGGTACACCCCGACCAGAGCGAGCAAGTGCCCGCCATGGTCGAGCGTTACACCGGAGCCATCAAGGAAGCCGGTGGCAAGATCCACCGCCTTGAAGACTGGGGCCGCCGTCAGCTGGCCTACCCGATCAACAAGATCCACAAGGCTCATTACGTGCTCATGAACATCGAGTGCGGCCAGGCTACCCTGGATGAGCTGGAAGAAGCTTTCCGCTATAACGACGCGGTTATCCGCAATCTCATCATCCGTCGCAACGAAGCCATCACCGAGGAATCGATCATGGCCAAGGGCGCGGAAGAGAAGCGCAGCCGCAAAGCCGCCCGTTCTGACGAAGGCACCGAAGAGGCTGCCTCCGAGGAAGCTGGCGAGTAAGCGGTTACTTACTGCGTGGAATTCAATGCCGTCCGGATCACAGGTCTCGTCAAGGAGCTAAAAGCTCCCCGGACCAGCCCGGCCGGTGTAGAGCATCGTGAACTGATACTGGAGCACCGCTCTGTCCAGACTCTGGACGGGCAATTGCGCGAAGTGCGCGCCCTGGTCACCGTCAAGGTCTCGGGGAGCAAGCTGGCGCAACAGGTGACCGGTCTGGTACCGGGAAACCGGATCACGGTGAGCGGGATGCTGGCGCAGGCCAGTCACCGCGATACGCAGCAGTTACTGATTCACGCGCAAGCGATTGAGAGATTCGAATAGGAGAGCAAACGTCATGGCACGTTTCTACCGTCGTCGCAAGTTCTGCCGCTTCACAGCGGAAGCTACCAAGTACATCGATTACAAGGACACTGAAACCCTGAAGCAGTATGTTACTGAGACAGGAAAGATTGTCCCCAGCCGTATTACTGGCACGAAGGCCCGTTACCAGCGTCAGCTGGGTCTGGCCATCAAGCAGGCCCGTTTCCTGGCCCTGCTGCCTTATACCGACAACCACCTGTAATCCGGGAGACGAGTGATGGAAGTCATTCTGCTTGAGAAGATCAAGAACCTGGGTGCACTTGGTGCCAAGGTTGCTGTAAAGCCTGGTTATGGCCGTAATTTCCTGATTCCTCAGGGTAAGGCTGTACCTGCTACTGAAAAGAATGTGGCCGAGTTTGAAGCTCGCCGCGCCGAACTGGAAGCCAAGGCTAACGCCACTCTGGCCTCTGCCCAGGCTCGTGCCGAGCGCGTCAGCGCTCTGGCCGTCGTTATCGCTGCCAAGGCTGGCGATGAAGGCAAGCTGTTCGGTTCCGTTGGTACCCGTGACATTGCTGAAGCCATCACTGGCCTCGGCGAAGCGGTCGACAAGAGCGAAGTGCGTCTGCCTAACGGCGCGCTGCGCAACACCGGCGACTATGACATCGATGTGCAGCTGCACGCCGAAGTCACTGTTCCGGTCAAGGTCACCGTGGTTTCGGCCTGATCCGGCGGTAATCAATCGCCTGTCTGCAAGAGGGTGATGCACAAAAGGCGCCGCAAGGCGCCTTTTGTTTTTGTGCGGCTGGCCTCTAATGCCAGCTGTCTTTGCTGCTCTCCTCGGGTAATCTTTGCGCTTCACTGACGAGTCTGCCATGAGCGATATTCCTTCAGCGGTTCTTCCCGGTAACGCTGCCGATGCGTCGGTGGCCAGTCTCAAGTTGCCCCCTCATTCGCTGGAGGCGGAGCAGTCCGTGCTTGGTGGTCTCATGCTGGAAGAAACAGCCTGGGACAGGGCGGCAGAGATTGTCTCCGAGAGCGATTTCTACCGGCGTGATCATCGCCTTATTTTTCGTGCGATTGCGATTCTGGCTGAAGAAAACAAGCCGCGTGACGCGCTGACCGTATCGGAGACGCTCAATCGTCTGGGTGAGCTGGAGGAGGCTGGCGGCATCGCCTATCTGGGTGAGATCGTCAAGAACACTGCCTCGGCCGCCAATATTGGCGCCTATTCCGAAATCGTGCGTGAGCGCTCGGTGCTGCGCCAGCTCATCAGGGTTTCCTATGAGGTGTCTGATTCGGCGTATCAGCCGCAAGGGGCGACGTCAGGGGATATCCTTGACGAGGCAGAGCGCAAGATCTTCGCGATTGCCGAGCAGCAGCAAAAAGGCTCGGGCCCGCAGCCTATCCGGCCGTTGCTGGCGAAAACCGTTCACCGCATCGAGCAGCTTTACAGCTCCTCTGATCCTCTGACGGGGCTTTCGTCCGGCTTTACCAAGCTGGATGAAATGACGGCAGGGCTGCAGAAGGGCGATCTGGTCATTGTGGCGGCGCGTCCTTCCATGGGTAAGACCACGTTTGCCATGAATCTGGTGGAGAACGTGTTGCTGGGTGGTGCGCCAGTGTTGGTGTTTTCGATGGAAATGCCTGCAGATTCGCTGGTGATGCGTACACTTTCGTCGCTGGGCCGTATCGACCAGACCCGTGTGCGTTCCGGCAAGCTGGAAGAGGAAGACTGGCCCCGCCTGTCCTCGACCATGGCCATGCTCAATGAGCAGAAGCTTTTTATTGATGACACCGGCGGGCTGTCCCCGACGGAAGTGCGTGCGCGTGCACGTCGCGTGGCCCGTGAAAATGGCGGCGCACTCGGCCTGATCATGGTCGACTACCTGCAGCTGATGCGTGTGCCGGGGCTGGAGAGCAACCGCGTCAACGAAATTTCGGAAATCTCGCGCTCGCTGAAGGGTCTGGCGAAGGAGATGAACTGTCCGGTGGTTGCGCTGTCGCAGCTTAACCGCTCGCTGGAACAGCGCCCCAACAAGCGTCCGGTGATGTCCGACCTGCGTGAGTCCGGTGCTATCGAGCAGGACGCCGACGTCATCATGTTCATCTACCGTGACGAGGTCTACAACCCGGAGTCCGAGGACAAGGGCACGGCAGAAATCATCATCGGCAAGCAGCGTAACGGTCCCATCGGCAAGGTGCGTCTGGCCTTCCTCGGCAAGTACCTGCGCTTCGAGGATCTGGCGCCGGAGTACTATCGCGACCGTCGCGAGGATGAAGACTGATGCGTGACGCTGTCCTCCACATCGATCGTGGGGCGCTGCAACACAACCTGCAGCGGGTGCGTGACCTGATGCCGGGCTCAAGGGTGCTGGCCATGGTGAAGGCGGATGCCTATGGTCATGGCGCCTTGCTGGTGGCCGAAGCCCTCGCCGCAGACGGTTTTGGCGTGGCGTTCCTGGAGGAGGCGCTGGCCTTGCGGGCCGCCGGTGTCCGGCAGCCGGTCACGCTGCTTGAAGGAGTGTTCTCGGCAAAGGAAATGGCCGAGGTGGTGCGCCATCAGTTCACCCTGATTGTGCATCAGGACCTCCAGCTGCATTTGCTGGAGGCTGTGCCGGCCGCGACACCGGTGGATGTCTGGCTCAAGATTGATACCGGGATGCATCGACTGGGCTTTGCGCCAGAACAAGTACCTGACGCGTATCGTCGGTTGCAGGCCTTGCCGGGTGTGCGTTCTGTCGGGTTGATCACCCATTTTGCGTCCGCAGATGAACCGGGTTCTGCACAGACACTGCGGCAACTGGAGGCTTTCCGTGCCTTGCAGCAGTCGCTGCAGGCTGAAACCGGCAATGCGGTGCCGGACAGTCTGGCCAACTCAGCCGCCATTCTGGCCTGGCCCCAGGCGCAGGGCAGCTGGGTGCGCCCCGGCATCATGTTGTATGGCTGTTCGCCGTTTGCGGATCGCAGCGCCGAGTCACTGGGCCTGCGTCCGGTGATGACGTTGCGCTCCCGCCTGATCGCGGTGCGCGAGCTCAGGGCCGGCGAACCGGTCGGCTATGGCGCAAGCTGGGTGGCACCGCGTGATACCCGTATCGGTGTGGTGGCTGTCGGTTATGGCGATGGTTATCCCCGTCATGCCGTCAGTGGCACGCCGGTGCTGGTGAACGGTGTGCGCGTGCCGTTGGCGGGGCGTGTCTCCATGGACATGATCACGGTGGATCTGGGGAGCCTGCCCGCAGAGGTTGGCGATCCCTGCGTACTGTGGGGCGAGGGCTTGCCGGCGGATGAAGTGGCGGCGTGTGCCGGCACCATCAGCTATGAGCTTTTTTGCAGGTTAACGGCACGTGTCGAGCGCGAGACGCTCTGAGCACAAGGCGTAGAGCGATTGTATAGCCTGCCTCGGGCTAAGCCTGTTTTCATATGCTTCCAATCTGTCTAACGCATTCATCCGGAGACGCTATGCTGAAAATGCAAGGCACCGAGGATGAAGATCATGCGCACACTTTATTACCTGACGGACAAGGTTGAAACCGCCGAGGCAATGGCCTCCACGCTGGCCTCACTGAATATCGACAACAATGGTTACTACATTGTGAGTCGGGATCATGACGGCGTGCGTCGGCATCACCTTCATGATGCATCTGTCATGGAGGAAACCGACTTTGTTCATTCGGGAGAAAGAGGCGCACTGGTTGGAGGACTGGCGGGATTACTGTTTGCAGTGTGGATTGCCATTGCACAGCCGCTGGGATTGTCCATGAGCCTCGGTGCCTTCCTTTTCGTATCTGTCCTCATCGGGTGCTTTGGCGCCTGGGTCGGGGGCATGGTGGGCATCAGTCATGAGAACTACAAGCTGGAGCCCTTTCACCAGGCGATTGCCTCAGGGAAATACCTGATGGTGATCAGTGTCCGTGAAGCCGCAAAGGCGCGGCATTTGAAGGAGGTAATGCATCATCGTCACCCGGAGGCCCGCTTCGAGGCTGAGGATGATGCGGGTACTGACATATTCGCAACACGGGCCGAGTTTCGCCCACGTCATCTTTGAGTTCTCGAGACGGGATGATGCAGGTGATGGAGCGGTGAAAACCGCGTAATGGTCCGCGTTCAGCCACGGACCGACCCCGCCACCCGGCGGGGTTTTTTATGCGTGTCTTTTAAGCAGGCCTGTGCCTACAATCCGGTCAGATTTTTATGAAACCGGATGTCATGAGCAAGAACAAGAACCTGTATGCCTGCACGTCATGTGGCTCGGAGTTTCCGAAGTGGGCGGGTCAGTGTGGCGAGTGTGGCGAGTGGAATACCCTTACTGAAATCCGGCGTGAAGCAGCACCCAAGGGGCCGCGTTCCGGAGGCTATGCCGGGCAGGTAGCCAACGTCACGGTGCTGGGGGATGTAAGGGTTGATGCCGAGTCCCGCTTCCCCTCCGGCCTGTCGGAGCTGGACCGGGTATTGGGTGGGGGGCTGGTGGCCGGTTCGGTGGTGCTGATCGGCGGCGACCCCGGTATTGGCAAGTCCACCATTCTGTTGCAGACACTCACGCATCTGGCGGAAGGCATGCCGGCACTGTATGTGACGGGTGAGGAGTCGCTGGGGCAGGTTGCCATGCGTGCCAAGCGTCTTGAATTACCGATGGGGCATCTGCGCCTGATGGCGGAGACCTGCGTGGAAAACATTATTGCCACCGCACGTGAGCAGAAGCCGCGTGTGCTGGTGGTGGATTCCATCCAGACGATTTTTACCGAGGCATTGCAGTCGGCGCCCGGGGGTGTTTCGCAGATTCGTGAATCCGCCGCATTGCTCACCCGCTTTGCCAAGCATTCCGGTTGTGCCCTGTTTCTGGTGGGGCATGTCACCAAGGAAGGCGCACTGGCGGGGCCGCGCGTGCTTGAGCACATGGTGGATTGCGTACTGTATTTCGAGGGCGAGGCAGATTCGCGTTTCCGGGTGATTCGCGCGGTAAAAAACCGTTTTGGCGCCGTTAACGAGCTTGGGGTTTTTGCCATGACGGATCGCGGCCTGCGTGAAGTCAGTAATCCCTCCGCCATTTTCCTGTCACGTCACAGTGAAGCCATTCCCGGTTCCATCGTCATGGTAACGCGTGAAGGTACGCGCCCCTTGCTGGTGGAAGTGCAGGCACTGGTGGATGAGTCGTATGGCAATCCACGTCGTGTTGCCGTGGGGCTGGACCAGAACAGGCTGGCCATGTTGCTGGCCGTGCTGCATCGTCATGGTGGCATAGCCACGGTGGGGCAGGATGTGTTTGTGAATGTGGTCGGTGGTGTGCGGGTGATGGAAACCGGCTCCGATCTTGCGCTGCTGCTGGCGGTGACATCCAGTTTGCGTGGGCAGGCCTTGCCGAATGATCTGGTGGTGTTCGGGGAAGTCGGATTGTCCGGAGAAATACGGCCGGTGACCAATGGCCAGGAGCGTCTGAAGGAAGCGGCCAAGCACGGCTTCAAACGCGCCATTGTGCCCAGGGGTAATGTGCCCAAGCAGGCCATTGAGGGGCTGGAGATTGTGGCGGTCGGGCGCTTGCACGAAGCGCTTGAGGCTGTCTGAGCGTTTCGGCCGGGGATGATGATGCGCAGGATGACAGACAGTTTTGCCGTTGCACTGCTGCTGGCAGCATCCCTGACGCAGGCGCAGGCAGAACCGGTGACGGCAGAGGGTAAGGCGGCAGCAGCGGAGCGGCCCAGAGTTGCATTGGCACTGTCGGGTGGAGGTGCGCGCGGCCTGGCGCATGTGGGGGTTTTGAAGGCGCTTGATCGTTTGCGGGTGCCTTATGACTGTATTGCCGGGACCAGCATGGGCGCGATTGCCGGTGGTGCCTTTGCGTCGGGAACGTCCGTGGCCGATGTTGAGCGCATGGTCAGGGCGGCAGACTGGGCTTATGTATTCTCGGACAAGCCACGGCGAAGTGATATTCCCTACTTTCGCAAGAGTGAGGACTTCCAGAGCTATTTTGATTTCACGCTCACGCTGAAGGGACTGCAGTTGTTGCCGCCGCGCAACTTTGT
The DNA here is from genome assembly GCA_030646295.1 of Moraxellaceae bacterium. Classification (GTDB taxonomy): domain Bacteria; phylum Pseudomonadota; class Gammaproteobacteria; order Pseudomonadales; family Moraxellaceae; genus UBA2031. Next base: position 179,015 of record JAUSND010000024.1, on the reverse strand, counting down.
TGGTGTACAGAACATCGGTCTTTTCTTTCGCGACCTGACAGATGCGACCTACGCAAAAAGCTTCGATGATCTGCCGATACCGTTTCGTGCGGTTGGTACAGACATTGTGACGGGTGATGAAGTCATCCTGAGCGAAGGCATGCTGGCCGAAGCCATGCGTGCCAGCATGACGATTCCTGGCGTGTTTCCGCCGATTCCCTACAAGAAACATCTGCTGGTGGATGGCGGGATTGCCAATAACCTTCCAGTCAATGTGGCGCATGACCTGTGTGGCGATGTCGTCATTGCGGTGGATGTATCGACGCCAATTTTCAAGGCGGACGAAATGAAGTCGGTTCTTGATTATGGCACCCAGGCAGTCAACGTCAGCATGCAGCGCAGCATGAACGAGTCACTGGCTGCTATTCAGAAACAGGACATCCTGATTTCGCCTGCCCTGCAGGGATATTCTCCCGCCGATTTTGACAAGGTTGACGATCTGGTCCGGATCGGTGAGGAGGCAGTGGCGCTGAACGAAGAAAAACTGCGACCGTATCAGCTGGACCAGACAAGCTATGATGCGTGGAAGCGGGCCGTACAGTTGCGTCGTCATCCTGTTCACAGGCTTCAGCAGGTGACCATGGAAAAAACCCGGTGGGTCAATCCGCGGGTGCTGCAGTCGCTGCTGGATGTGCGTCGCGATCAGGTACTGGATACGGCGGCTTTGCATCAGCGCATTGATGAGGTTTTTGCGCGTGGTGATTTTGCCAGGATCAGTTATGACGTCCTGCCGGCCGAGGAAGGGAAATCGGTTTTGCATGTGATTCCGGAAGAAAAGCCCGGTCGTGATTTTGTGCGCTTCGGCCTCTCCCTTTATTCCGATTTCCAGGGAGATGCCGAGTTCACGGCGCTGGCCTCCTTGCGCAGGGCCTGGTTGAACCGGATGGATGCAGAGTGGCGAACCGATATTGAAATTGGTCGTGACAAGGCGCTTTACAGCGAGTGGTATCAACCGGCCAGCCTGGGGTCCGAATTCTTTGTGGCACCATATTTCAGTTACCGCAGTGATTACCGGGACTCCAGCCTGGATGGCGAGCTGCCGTTTTCCTATGTGCTGAAAACGGTTGATACCGGCATGGAGGTCGGGTCTGTTTTTGGTCGCTGGGGCGAGTTGCGTGTGGGGGCACTGACCGGGCGCGGACGCGTGGATGGCGAGGATGATCCGGCAGTGCAAGGCCAGAGTTTTGACCGGGGCGGCTACACGTTCAAGCTCACGCTGGATCAGCTGGATAACGTCAGTTTTCCGCACCGTGGCGGGCTGGTACGAGTGAATTTCTACGAGTCTGCGGATGATCTTGGCGCGGATGACTCCTACTCGCGATTGTTGCTGGAGGGGCGGCAGGCCTTTACGTCGGATGCCAACACGTTGCTGTTGGTGGGCCGGGCCGGCAGCAGTCTGGGTACGGACATGCCTTTCTATGAAAATGTGCGTCTGGGCGGCCTGTTCAATCTGAGTGCCATGCCGTCAGGCCGTATTGATACGCCCAACCAGATCTATGGACGTGCCCAGTATTACCGGCAGATTGCGCAGTTGCCGGGACTGGTCGGCAAGGGTGTTTATGCGGGCGGCTTGCTGGAGTCCGGCTGGGGCTGGGAGAACGATCTTTTTGATGTGCCGGATGCGCGGGACCTGCTCTGGTCGGCGGGCGCATATCTGGCGGCGGATACGTTTATCGGTCCGCTTTATCTGCTGGGTGCCTTTGGTAGCGACAACGAGATGGCGGTCTACATGGCACTTGGGGTCAATTTCTGATCGGACGGTCTCAGCGTGAGCTGGTGCGTCGGCGCCAGGCCCACAGGCCCAGTCCGGCAAGTGCCAGTACAATCAGCAATGGAGCAAGGATTGCCATGAGGGTCAGGGTCAGGGAGCCAAGCCATTCGCCGGTTGCAACGACGGGGTTGCCAAGGCCACCAGTGGTAGCTGTTGATGTGGCACGGGCGAGCATGCTGCCTGCCTGCACGATGCCGGCCGTTCCGCCACCGGCAATCAGTGCCAGTGACCACTGCAGCATCGGTTGGTCGATTCCCGTGATCAGCGATGCCGTCATCAGGGTGCCGGCAATGATCGCCCCCGGTGCAGCAACCGTGTCGAGCAGGTGGTCCACCAGCGGAAAATAATATCCGCCTATTTCCAGTACGGTGGCGGCACCCAGTGCCACAACGGCAGCGGGGGTTGCCAGCCAGGCCATGTCGCCCTGCACCGGGATGTAATTCAGCCAGCTGCCCAGCGCCAGTCCGAACAGTGGCAGGAATATGCGCAGGCCGGCTGCGGCCGCCAGTCCGATACCGACCAATAAGGCAATCATCAGTTCCATGTTCTGGCTCCTTGTCCTGGCAGGGTGCAGGATACGAAGATGTACGAAGAGATGCCACCCGCTCTGAACGCCATGAGGAGTGAGTCATGAGCAATGAATTGCCTGTGTTTCCGCTACATGCCGTGCTTTATCCCGGTGCCGTGTTGCCCTTGCGGATATTCGAGTTGCGTTACCGCCGTCTTGTTGACGAGTGCGGCAAGCAGAAGCCTTTTGTGGTGGTACGCATCCGCGACGGGCGTGAAGTGGGCGAGCCTGCCTTTACGCAGGATGTCGGCACGCAGGTGCATTTTACCGAGCTGGTCAGTCAGCGTGATGGCACGCTGGGTGCCATGTTGCTGGCGGATGAACGTGTACGCCTGCATGACTTTCGTGTCGAGGCGGATGGTCTGATGTTTGCGCGGGTGGAACCGCTGGCGGCCGACACGTATATGCCGGTACCCGATGACCTGCTGGCACTTGCCAGCGCACTTGAGGAGCAGGGTGATGCCATACCGGATGCCGGCATGCTGTCCTGGCGGATTGCAGAACGGCTGCCGGTTACCCTGGATCAGCGCCAGCAATTGCTGGAAGAGACTCGTGTGGCACAGCGACTGGAGACAGTGCGCGGGTGGTTGCTACGCCACCCTGGCTGGATGACAGCCTGACCGCGTCAGGGTGCACTGTGTGTGACGGTCAGGTGCCGTCGTATTTCTGTTGCATCCTTTTCCAGTCCGGCAGCGTTGGCAGGGCCAACCAGCAGATCCAGAGGCTTGCGTAGCAGGCGGAGCAGAAAACTGCGGGAATCGCCCTTGTAGCGCGGCAGGATGTGCAGGTGCACATGCGGCACCGTCTGGTGGGCCGCCGGGCCGTCATTGACGTTGTAATGCACGGCGGCAGGGGCCAGTGATGATGCGTACATGGCCTGGGTAATCCGGCTGGCGGTATCAACAAGATGTGAGCGCAGATTGCTGTCCAGTTCATGCAGCTGGCGATGATGCTGTTTCGGAATCACCAGCACATGGGCGCGGCGCAACGGAAAGATATCCATGATGGCAATGACATGGTCATCTTCATGAACCTTGATGGCGGGTAGCTTGCCATCAACAATGTCGCAAAAAACGCAGTGTGTCACGGTTGCTCTCCGGTTATCTTTGGCTGCCATTGCGACAGCCATGCCAGCGATTGCCCTGTACTGGTTGAGGGGCGGTATTCTGCACCGGTCCAGCCTTGGTAGGGCAGCTCGCTGATCAGCGCAAATATCGCATCGTAGTTCATATCGCCACTGCCGGGCTCGTGTCGTCCCGGCGTATCGGCAAACTGTATATGTCCAATCGCGGAGGTGTTCTCGCGCAGTGACCGCAGCACATCTTCCTGCATGCGTTGCATGTGATAGCAGTCGAACTGCATTTTCAGGGCAGGATGGCCGACGCGGTCCAGCATGTCCTGCATCTGTGCAACGGAGTGCAGCAGGAAGCGTGGCATGTCATGGGTGTTGATGGCCTCGGTGACTGTGGTAATGCCTGCGGCGTGAAATGTTTCGGCAGCATGACGCAGGTTTGTTGCCAGAGTGCGCAGGCAGTGCTCACGGCTTTCTCCCTCTGGCTGGCGGCCGGCCAGCACATTCACTGCAGGAACCTGCAGTGCCTTGGCATAGCTCAATGCTTCCGTGACGGCATGACGAAACATGGCTTCCCGGCCGGGAACTCCGGCAAGACCGCCTCCGCCCTGCATCAGATCGCCGGCCGGCACATTGATCAGCACCAGCTGCAGCGCATGGGTATGCAGCGCCTCGCGAATGACATCAGCAGGCAGCTCATACGGAAACTGGATTTCCACGGCGTTGAATCCGGCGGCGCGTGCGGCCGCAAAGCGCTCGATCAACGGAAGCTCTGCAAACAGCAGGGACAGATTGGCCGAGAACTTCAGCATGATGGCGTTGTGCCGGCAAAGAGTGTGATCAGGCTGCTGAGATCGTCACTCATATGTCCCTGATCGCCATGCTGCCGCATCAGGCGCGCTGCGGTTGTCGCGAGCGGCGTGGGGCTGTTGCTGCTTGTGGCCAGCGCGTTGGCCATGTCGAGATCCTTCAGCAGTGTTTGCACACGCCATTGCACCGGGGTGAAGGTGCGATGGCTCATGCGCGGCGCCAGCAACTGGAACGGTTTTGAATCGGCAAAGCCGCCTGCCAGTGCCGGTGCCAGTTGAGAGGCATCCACACCGGCCTTTTCGGCGAGAGCTACCGCCTCGGCAATCAGCACTGCATTGGCCGCCACAATCAGCTGGTTGCAGATCTTGGTGACCTGCCCGGCCCCGTTGGGCCCCATGCGGGTGACGCGTTGGGACAGGTGTGCCAGCACCGGACGAACCTGGTCAATGATGCTTGCATTGCCACCGGCCATGACGACCAGCGTGCCTGCCTCGGCACCCACCACACCACCGGACACGGGAGCATCCACCCAGTGCGCGCCACTGGCGTTAACGCGTTGTGCAAAATCACGGGTGGCCGCAGGGTCAATCGACGACAGGTCGATCACGATCTGGTCTGCCCGCAGGCCGGCGTAAATGCCGTGATCGGCAAACATCACCTGCTCGACAGCCGACGTATCGGATACGCAAAGGAACACAATGTCACTGGCACGTGCCACGTCAGCCGGTGAGTCGGCAGTGTGTGCGCCAGCGCGGGCCAGGGGCGCGCACTTTTCCGTATTCCGGTTCCATGTCGTGAGCGTAAAGCCTGCGGCCAGCAGTCGCTGGCACAGAGGCAGGCCCATGAGGCCGATGCCGATAAAGCCGATGCGGGGCATGGTAAGTCTCCCGGTGATGAAGCGCTGTATTGTCCGGGGTCTTGCGGGATGATCAAGTCTGATGATCAGACGGGGGCTTGATGCGGTGACGGCGGCAGCGGTAATGCATGACTACTGGCAGTCGCAACACGTCTGCCAGTAGTCATGTTCAGTGCGTAATGCTTATTGGATCGGGCACTCGGTGTTCTTGTAGCGCATTTCTGCCAGCTTGCGGCAGCCCATGGCCTTGAAGCCACCCATGGTGTCACAGGTCTTCATGGCGGCCGTCTTTTCTGCGCACTTCATGGCGTAGTTGCCGACGGCATCAACTGCTTCATTGCCGGTGGTGACCTTGACGACCTGATCGCCGGTTGCAGATACCTCAACCATCGAGCCAGCTGTCTGTGCAGCTGTTTCAGCTTCGGCAGGTGTCGCAGTAGTTGTTGCTGCGGGGGTTGTGGTCGCGGCTTCTTCGGCAGCAACAAGCGGGCTGAGGGCGAGGGCGCCTGCAACCAGGACAGCATTCCAGAGCTTTTTCATCAGGATCTCCATGTTATTGTGCGGCGGTCCCTGGGTTTGAGGTGCCGAACCCCGAGACTATTGGCTCGGGGCGATAACCGTAAAGTGGCCGGCATGCTTTTTTGCAAAAAAACATCCTGATGGTGTAGTTCTGCCGATAAGTGCGGTATTGCCGCCCCCCTGTTCAAGGGGGTGGCTGTGACATTCCGGCGTCACGGCGTACTATTGGGCAACGCTTTATTCCCTTGAACAGTGCAGGAGCCCGCGCATGAGCGCTTTTGAACAAGCCCAGAAAGACGTCAACACTCTCAGCAGCAAGCCAGGTACTGCCGACCTGCTGGATCTGTACAAGTATTTCAAGCAGGCAACTGCAGGCGATGTGTCCGGCAGCCGTCCCGGCATGATGAACATGGCTGGCCGCTTCAAGTACGACGCGTGGGATGGTATCAAGGGCATGTCGAAGGCCGATGCTGAAGCCGCTTACGTGGCCAAGGTGCAGGCCCTGTTGAAGGCTGACGGCAAGTAATCAGCCTGTTGCTGTGCGATCCGCGCTGATGCGGGTCGCCGGCAGCTCCTGATGCCGGGGATCAAGCCCTCAGCCAGGAGTCCTGTTCCAGTGGTGACCGTGCAATGCGGCGCCTTTTTCCCGGAGTGCCGGGGTTTGCACTCTTCTCCGGATCAAATCCTTCCGCCATCTCCCCGATCCGCCTGGCATTGAAGCATGCCCTGCAGACGCCTTTCGTCGCTTTCAATTTGAATTAACACTTATGTTAAATTAATTTAAGGGCATCAGGAGATGCCCCATGTCCAGCACCATGCCCTCTTCCTCGCGTACCCGTGGTCGCCCGCCCATGACGGCAGCCGATGTCGGCAAGGTTCGTGAACGCATTATCGAGGCCACCCGGGAGGTGTTCACCCGTGTTGGCTATCACGGTCTCAGTGTTGAGCTGGTGATTGCCCACGCTGGCGTCTCCCGCCCGACGTTCTACAAGTACTTCCGCTCGACCGAGGAGCCGATGGAGGCACTGATCAGCCAGGTTAACGAGGACCTCGTCAGCCGGGTGATGGTGGCGGTGTCCGGCACGTCAGAACCGATGGCCAAAGTCGAGGCAGCGTTACAGGCATGGCGGCAGTGGGGGGCAGACCTCGGCGATTTCCTGCGGCCCTTCTTTGCCGAACTTAATGACCTGCATTCACCGGTGGGCAGGCATCGTCAGCGCACCCTCGGTGTGCTCGCAGAGCAGATCGCCCTGGTTGTCGAACTGATGGGGCGGGAGCGACCCGGCGCGCTCAGCGTTGAGACCTTCCTGCATGGCGTCGAGTTCCTCGGTTACCGCTATCACCTGAATACCCCGTGCGATGACGCCAGCTGGGAAGAAACACGCGCCGTCATGTTTCGCATGGCACTGGCCCTGCTGGGCGCGGAGGCAGACTGGGGCAATGCCCTGGGCCTGGCGCGCGACTGGCGCATCAGTCTGGATCGCACCTGAGCCACTTTCCTGGAGAACCGCACATGAAGCCGCCGTACCACTCTGCATCAATCAGTGAGCTGAAAAAGTTGTTTGCTTCGTTAGCGGCGCCTGGACCGGCCATGCGCCATGGTTTTTTCCGGGCCAGCTTCATCGGTCCTGCCTGGTACCGCATCGGCGGTTTTCCAAGTGTGCATATTGCAGGTTTGCCGCACTGGCAGGGCAAGAAGTTCCTGACGTCTGATTCTGCGACCAATATCCTGCGCAAGGATAACGGGCTGGTTGAGGCACTCAGGATGACGGTGGAGGCCGGTACCTCCATGGTCGATGGCAAGTCCGGTGTTGCATTGCGTTACGGTGCAGAAGCGCCCATTCCCTGGCGCTGGGTGCGTGATGAACTTCGCGCCATTGATGATCGCACGCTGCTCGGTATCACCATTGTCGATATTCCCGTGCTTCGACATTTCAGTTTTCCCTTTTTGCTGGTGCGTGAATCATGACGGCATTGTTTGATTATGACGTTGTCGTCGTTGGCTCCGGGTTCGGTGGCAGTGTCAGCGCGCTGCGTCTGGCGGAGAAGGGGTGGAAGGTTGCCGTGCTGGAGATGGGGCGCCGCCTGACGAAGGACGACTTTGAAAAGGCGGCCACCAGCCAGAAAGCATTGGCCTGGATGCCGGCCCTGGGGCTCAAGGGTTTTTTTGCGCAGGAAATATTCCAGCATGTCGCCTTGTTGCGTGGCATTGGTGTGGGAGGCGGCAGCAATGTCTATGGCGCGGTGTTGCTGCAGCCAAAAGAAAAATTCTACCGTGATCCCGCCTGGGCACATCTTCATGCGGACTGGCAGCAGGAGTTGGCGCCGCACTATGAAGTGGCGCGGCGCATGCTTGGTATCAATGACAATCCTTATCGCGGCATTCAGGACGAGTGGCTGGAGAAGGCGGCTGTAAAAATGGGGGTGGCTCATACCTTTGGCGCGGTGCCGCAGGGTATTTATTTTGGTAACCCGCAGCATGTAACGCCGGACCCGTTTTTTGGTGGTAAAGGTCCGGACCGCCAGGGCTGTACGCAGTGCGGACGATGCTTTACCGGCTGCGCCTTCGGTGCAAAGAACTCCCTGGACAAGAATTATCTCTACTTTGCGGAAAAAAAGGGTGTCGAGATACTTGCCGAGCGCAAGGTCACGTATGTCGAGCCAGCCTTTGGTGGCGGTTACTGGCTGTATCTGCAACACCCATGGGATCGCAGTATCACCTATGCACCGGTGCGCGCGCGAAAAGTGATCCTCTCTGCGGGGGCACTGGGCACGCAGGAAATCCTGTTTGCGTCACGCGACCGCTATCGCACCTTGCCCAATATATCGGCAACGCTGGGAGATCGTGTGCGCACCAACAGTGAGGCGCTGGTGGGCATCATGGCGCGTGACCCGGAGACGGATGTGACGAAGGGGGCATCCATCTCCACGCATTTCTATGCCGATGAGAACACGCACCTTACACAGAACCGTCTGCCGCCAAGCTACGGCATGATGAAGTTCTACATGGTGCCAATGGTGGATGATCCTCTGCCGCTACGCCGTGCATTGCGCACTTTGCTTGCTTACATCACGCAACCGGTTGATGCATTGCGCGTTTACTTCGCCCGTAACTGGTACAAGCGCACGACGTATCTCACCGTCATGCAGGCGGCCGACAATGAACTCAGGTTCCGTTATGGCCGCACGATGTTCAGGGGATTTCGTCATGGGCTCAAGTCGACGCTTGGCAAGGGCGGACGTACACCGTCGTTCCTGCCGCAGGCCAATGCGGCGGCGCGCGCAGTGGCTGAAGTGAGCGGCGGCATTCCCCAGAACATGGTGGTGGAGAGCATCGGCAACATGTCGGTGACCGCGCATATCCTTGGCGGTGCAGTGATGGGCGCGAATGCAACGGAGGGCGTGATCAACATCAATCATGAAGTCTTCGGCTGTCCGGGCCTCTATGTGGTGGATGGCGCAGCGATTCCTGCCAATGTAGGTGTCAATCCCAGCCTCACCATTACAGCGCTCGCCGAGCGTTTTGCTGCGCGTTTTCCGCGCAAGGAAACAGCCCATGACTGATCCCCGTCGCGTTCTCATCACCGGCGGTTCCTCCGGCCTTGGTCTTGCGCTGGCTGTCCCGCTTCTGCGTCGTGGCGATCACGTCACCTTGCTTGCCCGCGATCCCGTAAAGCTTGCAGTGGCCGCGGGGCAGTTGCGCGAGCAGGTCCCGGGCACCCGTGTCGGCATACTGGCGAGCGATGTCAGCGGTCCGGGCATCGCAACTGATCTTGACCGTGCGGTGGCGGCCATGGGTGGTCTGGATCTGCTGATAAATTCCGCCGGCATTTTGCGCGAGGGCTATGTCGAGAAGCTGACGGATCAGGATTACCGCCAGACGCTGGACATCAATTTCTTTGGCACCGTTCGCACCATTCGTGCAGCACTGCCGCACCTGAAAGCGTCGGGACGCGGCCACATCGTGAACATTGCCTCGGTAGCCGCGCTGACGGGAGTATTCGGTTACACCGCCTATTGCAGCTCCAAGTATGCCCTGCTGGGTTTTTCCGAAGCACTGCGTGCCGAGATGAAGCCGCAGGGCATCAAGGTGCAGGTTGTTTGCCCGCCCGAGTTTGATTCGCCCATGGTTGATGCACTTGACCAGACCCGTACACCAGAAAACCAGGCCCATACCCTGACCATTCCCAAGCTTGATGTCACCACGGTGGTGGATGCGGTCATGGCAGGCCTCAGCCTTGGCTCCTTCCTGATTGTCCCTGGCGCCCAAACGCGCTTGATGACGTTTGGCATCCGTCACTTTCCCGGGATCAGCCGCTGGGTGGCGGACCGCAGCATTCGCGCCGCCTACCGCGGTCCGCACTGAAGCCCAACCGGAGTTCCCCCATGAGCCGTCTTGAAGGTATCGTCATCGCCATCACTGGTGCAGGCAACGGCATAGGTCGCGCCCTGGCGCTGGAGGCCGCTAGCCAGGGCGCAGATCTTGCCCTGTCCGACATCAAGGAAGCCCCGCTCGCGCAGACTGCCGAGATGGCGCGTCGCCATGGCGTGCGTGTCACGACACGCATCGTGGATGTGGCCAGTCGCACGGAGATGGATGCCTGGGCACAGGCCACCCGTACAGAGCATGGTGGCTGCGACGTCATCATCAATAATGCCGGTGTGGCGTTGCTGGATACGTTGGCGGATGTGCCCTATGAGCAGTTCCAGTGGGTCTTCAACATCCTGTACTGGGGTGTTGTGCATGGCACGCGGGCCTTCCTGCCTTTGGTGAAGGAACGTCGCGGTACCGTTGCCAATGTCGGCAGCATCCACTCCTTTATTGCGGCACCAAACAATGGTCCCTACTGTGCGGCGAAGAGTGCGGTGCGCGGATTTTCTGATGCCCTGCGTGAAGAGGTGCGTGGTGATGGCATCAATGTGCTGCTCATCATGCCGGGCGGCATTCGCACGGAAATCGTGCGGAATTCCCGCGTCAACAAGTTCATCAACGCAGGCGCTTCACAGGAGGATGTGCACCGGGCCCATAACGCGGCGTCGTTCACGTCACCGGAGCAGGCAGCAGAGATTATCCTGCGCGCCATTCGTCAGCGTCGTGCACGTGTACTCGTAGGCTGGGATGCGGTTTTCTATGACTGGCTGACCCGCCTGTTGCCGACGCTGGCACATCGCCTCTATGCCTGGGGCGCACGCAGGATGGCGGTGGCGCGCTGACAACCGGATTGCGTGGCTGCTGGCACAGCCCGGCAGCACAGGCTGCGACGTGAAGAAGATGGTGGGCCCGGAGGGACTCGAACCCTCGACCAAAGGATTATGAGTCCTCTGCTCTAACCGACTGAGCTACAGGCCCTTCCTTTTGAAGGACGCGCAGTATAACTGAAAGTGCCCGGGCGAGAACCCCGTGAGTGCTACACCAGTGTGTACTTGCGATGCAGGCTGCCGGCCTTCCACATCTTGCCTTCGACATAGATGTGCATCACGTTGAGCACGATCGCCACGATGGCAAAGTAGGATGCTTCCGCGCCGCCGGACATGAACATGCTGGTGCCAAGCAGCAGGGCCACGAGGGGTGTCAGCACGTATTCCGGCATGGGGACGATGTTCCGTATCCGCGAGAAGTAGTTGAACCGTGTTTCACGATTCCGGTTGGTGTTGTGGTTGATGTAGAAGGCGAACGCGGTGAGGTCGTGCACGACCACCGGGGCAAGGATCATCAGCAACGGTAGGTTGATGATGTACATCGCGACATACAGGTACAGCATCACTGCCTGCGCGCCAATCAGGAGGCGCCCCATGGCGGTCTTGCTCTGTCTTGCGACCATCACGCTCACCACGGCAAAGCACGCCATGAACAGCACGGCCACAATGGTCAGAGCCGCCTTTTTTTCCGGCATCATGTGGTAGTCAGGGTTGTTGTTTGCCAGAAGGGCGATGAAGCCCACCAGCTGGATGATCACCGACATCCAGCGCCAGACTTCATGCAGGCGTGACTTGTTCCCGGCCACCATGGCGGCAATCCCCGCCTGCTGGGAGCTCTGGTGATAGAAATTGTAGGTGATGAGGCAGAGCATCAGCAGGATGTCGCCTACCAGCAGGATCAGGATCAGCGTGGCCAGACCGATCAGGCCGCATTTTATCAGCGTGCCCTTGTAGGTCGAGGTGTACTCCCGGTCGGCAAAAGTGAACAGGCTGGCAATCGCATGCGGTGCCTGCAGCAGCAGGCTGGCCACCAGCATGAGGTGGGTGTCGAAGGCGATACGGCGCGAAAAGTCCAGGTCCGTGGCGATGTAGTCGATCATCACGAACAGGGCCAGGGCAGGCACGATGAGGTAAATGCCCAGCAGGACCAGGGGGCTGAGCCGGCTCAGTGGCAGTGTGCCGGTGGGCTCGGGCGAGGGATGGGTGTGGGTGGCCGTGGTCATGGCAACTCCCGTCTACTTGTTGTTATGGTCGACGTTGTTGTTTTCCAGAGACAAAAAAGGCATCACGATGGATGCCTTTTTTGTCGCCGTAGCCTTACTCGGTATCGAGGAAGGAGCGCAGGTGTTCCGAGCGTGAAGGGTGACGCAACTTGCGCAGTGCCTTCGCCTCGATCTGACGGATACGTTCACGGGTGACGTCGAACTGCTTGCCGACTTCTTCCAGTGTGTGGTCCGTGTTCATGTCGATACCAAAACGCATGCGCAGCACCTTGGCTTCGCGGGCGGTCAGGTTGGCCAGCACTTCACGTGTTGCTTCACGCAGGCCTTCGGCAGTGGCTGCATCCACCGGGGACACCATGGTGGTGTCCTCGATGAAATCGCCAAGATGCGAATCTTCATCATCACCGATCGGAGTTTCCATCGAGATGGGCTCCTTGGCGATCTTGAGAACCTTGCGCACTTTGTCTTCCGGCATGTCGAGACGCACACCCAGTTCTTCCGGTGTCGGTTCGCGGCCCATTTCCTGCAGCATCTGGCGCGAGACACGATTGAGCTTGTTGATGGTCTCGATCATGTGCACCGGGATACGGATGGTACGGGCCTGGTCAGCGATGGAGCGCGTGATGGCCTGACGAATCCACCAGGTGGCATAGGTCGAGAACTTGTAGCCGCGACGGTATTCAAACTTGTCCACGGCCTTCATCAGGCCGATGTTGCCTTCCTGGATCAGATCGAGGAACTGCAGGCCGCGGTTGGTGTATTTCTTGGCGATGGAAATCACGAGACGCAGATTGGCCTCGACCATTTCCTTCTTGGCACGACGCGCCTTGGCTTCACCAATCGACATGCGGCGATTGATTTCCTTGATGTCGGCGATATCCAGACCTACCTCGTCCTGCAGGGAGATCAGGCGGCGCTGTGCGCGCATCACTTCGTCGCGGTTGGCTTCAAGTGCCTTGGAAAACGGTTTTTTCAGGGCGATCTGCTGATCCACCCATTCGAGATTGATTTCGTTGCCGGGGAACTCGTCGATGAAGTGACGACGCTCCATGCGGGCGCGGCGCACGCATGTCTGCATGATGGCGCGTTCCTGCGCACGGACTTCATCCAGCACGCCACGAATCTGGCTGGCAATGCCTTCAAACAGGCGCGGGGTCAGCTTGAAAATGGTGAACTGTTCGGCCAGTTCTTCCATGTTCTTGGCAATCATCTTGCCTTCGGGGCCGTACTTCTTCAGTGCGGCCTGTACCTTCTGGTACAGCTTGCGCAGGTTGTTGAAACGTTCGGCGGCAAGCACGGGATCAAGACCGGTATCGGCCTCGTCTTCGTCGTCGCTGTCGCCTTCGGCTTCTTCTTCCTCGGCATCGTCAGCGGCACCCTTGACCTTGGCTTTGCTGCCAAGTTCTTCCAGTGCGGCTTCTTCATCGATCACGGGGGCAACGGCAGCATTGCCGTCATCATTCGGATCGAGATAACCGGCAAGGATGTCGGCCAGGCGGCGTTCACCGGATTCGGTCTTGTCGAATTCTTCAATGATGCCGGCCACGGCACCAGGCCAGTAGGCCATGGCATTCAGGACTTCACGAATGCCTTCTTCGATACGCTTGGCGATGGCAATTTCGCCTTCGCGCGTCAGCAGTTCCACCGTGCCCATTTCGCGCATGTACATGCGCACCGGGTCGGTGGTGCGGCCGGGTTCGTTTTCCACGGAGGCGAGAACGGCGGCAGCTTCTTCTGCGGCCACTTCGTCATCACTGGCGTCCGGTGTTTCCTCGAGCAGCAGGTCATCCTGCTCAGGGGCGCGTTCGTGCACCGGGATGCCGAGGTCGTTGACCATCTGGATGATGTCTTCGATCTGTTCGGTCTCGGTCACGGACTCGGGCAGGTGATCGTTCACCTCGGCATAGGTGAGATATCCCTGCTCCTTGCCCTTGGCAATGAGCTCTTTCAGCTGGGACTTCTGCTTCTCTTTTTCGGCGCTCATCTAGGGCCCTCGTGGAACAGCGGGTTGCGCGAAGCTGTCGCCCGAACAGCTGTCGGACGCAGGCAAGAGCGGGATTATACCAATCCGGCGGCTTTCCAGCCAGCCGGAGCGGGCTTGCTAATGAGAAATGGGGGCTTGTTTGAGCGCTTCAATGGCCTTTTTCAGGCGCTGGATGCTTTCCAGGTCGGTGCACTCCCTGAGCTCGGCCTCCATGGCCGCAAGCCGCAGGCCGCCCAGTACGCCCCTGAGCTCCAGGTCCACCCCGACATTGGGGGTCAGAAACTCGCTGGCGGCAAGGGCGGTCAGTTCGTCGCCCAGTTCTGTGCCGTGCCAGGCCCCCAGCAGGGCGGGGGTGCTGATGCCTGGGCTGTTTTCCAGCAGGCGGATCAGCTCGATCAGCAGGCAGTCCTCTGGCAAGCGCAATGCCAGCAGTTCGGCACTGCTGGTCAGGCTGGCCTGCTTCGGGTCCTGCAGCAGCAGGCGCACGGCTTGCTCGGGCAGGCCCAGTGTCTGGATGCGGGGGGCGTAAGGCTGCCGGCCCTGACGCTGACGCGGCTCGAAGCGCGGACGCTTGCCGTAACCATTCTGGGGCTGGGTGTCGTTGGTGTCGGTGAAGTAGTCCTGTATGCCCGATGCCTCGTCCGGTGCCGTCTGACGTGGTACTGGAGCCTGGCTGCGCGTGGCAGGGATGGGTGGCGTATCCAGCACGGCGGCACGCAGGGTCGCTAGCTCCAGCCGGGTGAATTCGGCCAGGCGCTGCAGCAGCATTTCACGATAAAGCCCGTCAGGCAGCGTGGCGACCAGCGGTTTTGCCAGCATGGTGAGCCGGCTGCGGCCTTCCAGGCTTTCGGTATTCAGGCCCTCGCCCAGATGGCGGAACATGAAGTCGGCCAGTGGTTCGGCCTCGTTCTGCACGCGGTCCTGGAAGCGCGCCGTCCCTTCCTTGCGTACCAGTGAGTCCGGATCTTCGCCGGTGGGCAGAAACAGGAAGCTGGCGCTCTTGCCGTCCTGCATGGCCGGCAGTGCCGATTCCAGTGCACGCCAGGCGGCCTTGCGACCGGCTTCGTCACCGTCAAAGCAGAAACAGATTTCCGGCACCAGCCGGAGCAGACGTTCGACATGGGTGGTGCTGGTGGCGGTGCCCAGTGTGGCCACGGCATTGGTGATGCCGTACTGCGCCAGCGCGACCACATCCATATAGCCTTCGACCACAATCACGCGTTCAAGCTTGCCGGGAGCCATGCGCGCTTCATACAGGCCATACAGTTCCTGGCCCTTGTGAAACACGGGGGATTCCGGTGAATTCAGGTATTTCGGTTTTTCATCAGTCAGCACGCGCCCACCAAATGCAATCACGCGGCCACGGAAATCACGGATCGGAAAAATGACACGATCACGCATGGCGTCGTAAATGCGGTTGCTCTGGTCATTGCGTACAACGAGACCGGTGGCCAGCAGGTTTTTTTTGCTGTCTTCGTTGTTGCCGAGTGCGGTGAGCAGGTTGTCCCAGCCTGGTGGCGCATAACCGAGGCGATAATGCTTGGCGATGGCGCCCGTGAGGCCGCGCTTCTTGAAGTAACCGACAGCCTTTTCGCGCTCACGGTTTGTGCGCAGTTGCTGCTCGAAATATTTGGCGGCAGTTTCCAGCAGGTCATAAAGCGGTTGCTGTGATTCGCGCGGCGCGGCGTCGGGGTCGCGTGTGTCCGGGACATCAAGGCCGACACGTCCTGCCAGCTCGTTGAGTGCGTCAAGAAATCCCTTGCGCTCGTAATCCATCAGGAAACTGACGGCATTGCCCGAGGCGCCGCAGCCAAAGCAGTAATAAAACTGTTTTTCGCGGCTGACGGTAAATGAAGGGGATTTTTCGCGGTGGAACGGGCAGCAGGCGCTGTAGTTCTTGCCGGCTTTCTTGAGCTTTACCCGTGAATCAATGAGATCGACGATGTCCGTGCGGAGCAGGACGTCGTCAATAAAGGATTCGGGGATGCGCCCGTAAGCAGCCATTGCTGTGCAGCCTTAGCAGTTGAGTGGGCAGTGTATGCCAGGCCGGAGCATTCAGCCCAGACGTGCCTTCACTTTCTGCGAGACGGCACCGGTATCGGCGCGACCAGCCAGCTTCGGGCGTAGTTCGTTCATCACCTTGCCCATGTCGCGTGCGGTGGTGGCACCGGTCGTGGCAAGTGCTTCGGCGATGAGGCTGTCGATTTCGGCGTCGGACAGCTGGGCCGGCAGGAAGGATTGCAGCACCACGATTTCGGCGGCTTCCTTTGCGGCCAGCTCGGGGCGGCCGCCCTGCTCGAAGGCGGCGACGGATTCGCGGCGTTGTTTGACCATCTTTTCCAGGGTGGCCAGTACGCGGGCATCATCCAGCTCGATGCGCTCGTCCACTTCAATCTGCTTGATGGCGGCGGTCGCCATGCGGATCACCCCAAGGCGGTCCTTGTCCTGGGCGCGCATGGCGTCCTTCATGGCATTCGTCAGTGCGGTCTTGAGTTCGGACATGGCCAGGCATCCTTGGGCAGGTGACAGAGGGCAGGTAACAGATAAAAGCAAAAAGCGGCGACATCACAAGGATGTGCCGCTTTCGGGCTTCGGCCTCGTGCTACGGGAGCGCAAGGCCGAGGTGCTGCGAACCGACCTGTATCAGTACAGGCGGGTCGTCTTCATGTTTTCGCGAGCAACCTTCTTCGCGTGGCGCTTCACGGCAGCAGCGGCCTTGCGCTTGCGTTCCTGAGTCGGCTTTTCGTAGAACTCGCGCTTGCGGACATCAGCCAGAACACCGGCCTTTTCGCAGGAGCGCTTGAAGCGGCGCAGAGCAACGTCAAACGGCTCGCCTTCTTTGACTTTCACTGACGGCATGCAACTCACCTTAAAATTTATGCTGTTAGGGCCCGGACGGGATCGGGTCCCCGGACAAGGGCGCTGATTCTAGCCACTCTGGACCCGTCTGCCAAGTCCTGTCTGGCCCTCTTTCGTCGCGACCGCTAGGATAGCGCCCCTGAACAGGCCAAAAGCGGCCGGGAGCGAGGCAAACATGCGTATTCTGGGCCAAACATGCGAATTCTAGGTATAGAAACCTCCTGTGACGAGACCGGTGTGGCTGTCTATGACAGTGACCGGGGGCTGCTGGCCCATTGTCTCTATAGCCAGATCGACCTTCATGCCGATTACGGCGGGGTCGTGCCGGAGCTGGCCTCGCGCGACCATGTCCGCAAGATCATCCCCTTGTTGCGTGAGCTGCTGGCCGAGGCGGGCAGCAGCCTTGAAGACCTTGATGGCGTTGCCTACACCGCTGGCCCGGGGCTGGCCGGGGCATTGATGGTCGGCGCGGTGTTCGGCCGTACGCTGGCCTGGTCGCTGGGTATTCCGGCTGTCGGGGTGCACCACATGGAGGGGCATCTGCTGGCGCCGATGCTGGAGGAGAATCCGCCGGCATTCCCGTTCGTCGCCCTGCTGGTCTCGGGAGGCCACACCCAGCTGATGCGGGTGGACGGAATTGGTCGTTACGCGTTGCTGGGCGAGTCCATTGATGATGCGGCGGGCGAGGCATTCGACAAGGTCGCCAAGATGATGCGCCTGGATTATCCCGGTGGTCCGGCGGTGTCACGACTGGCGGAGCAGGGTGATGACAGCCGTTTCGAGTTTCCGCGCCCCATGCTGGACCGGCCCGGGCTGGATTTTTCGTTCAGTGGCCTGAAGACAGCGGTACTGAATGCACTTAATAACACGGCGGATTATCCGCAGAGGCATGCCGATATCGCGGCCAGTTTTCAGGCCGCTGCCGTGGACACGCTGTCACGCAAATGTGAGCGTGCCCTCAAGGAAACCGGCGTGGAACGGCTGGTGGTGGCGGGTGGCGTCAGCGCCAACAAGCTGTTGCGCGCAAAACTTGCGGACATGGTGCAGCGGCACAAGGCTGAAGTGTTTTATCCAGCCCTGCCGTTCTGCACCGACAACGGCGCGATGATTGCCTTTGCTGGCTGCCAGCGTCTGCTGGCGGGTGAGCAGCAGGGGCTGGACATCAAGGTGAAACCGCGCTGGCCAATGACAGAGCTGGTGGCGCCGGGGGTGTGAGGGACTTTGCGTAAGGGTGTAAGAGCGGTCTAGTCCGGCTTTTTGCTGCCGAAGCGCCTTTCTTCGCCTTTTGCCAGCGCAATGATGTTGGTCTTGTGGCGGGCCAGCAGCAGCAGGCTCATGCCGGCAATCCCGAGCATGTAGCCGGGTACCATCTGCCACGCAATGAATGGTGCAGCAGTAAAACCGATGATGGAGCCAAGTGAGGAAATCCGGGCGGCGGCAAAGGCAGCGACCCAGATTGCCACGATGATGAGGCCCAGCGGCCAGTGCAGCGCGAGCAACACGCCCAGTGCCGTGGCGACGCCCTTGCCGCCCTCGAAACGGAAAAACACCGGATAAAGATGGCCGAGAAAGGCCGCCAGTCCGACAGCAGAAACTACAGCCGGTTCCAGATGGTAATGCCGTGCGACCAGTACCGGTACCACGCCTTTCAGCATGTCGCCCAGCAGGGTCAATGCGGCCGGCCCCTTGCCGCCAATGCGCAGGACATTGGTGGTGCCGGGATTGTGCGAGCCTTCGGTACGCGGGTCCGGCAGGCCGAGCAGGCGACACACCAGAATGGCCGAACAGACAGAGCCCAGCAGATAGGCGATAATGAGTGCCCCGGTGGCGATGAGGTCGGGCGACATGCGGACGTTCCTTGCGCGATTGCCGAAAGAGTAATCGATTGTAGAGGCTTGCTGCCCTGCCGTCTCCCGTACGATGCACGATCCCGCCACCCGCTCCGCAGGAGACAGCATGGACATCGTTTACATTCGCGACCTCAAGATCGAGACCGTCATCGGCATCTTTGACTGGGAGCGCCGCATCCGCCAGACCATCAGCATTGATCTGGAAATGGCGACGGACATCCGCAAGGCAGCCGCCAGTGACAATATTGCCGATGCCCTGGACTACAAGGCGGTGGCCAAACGCCTGATCGGCTTTGTGGGAGAGTCGGAATTCCTGCTGGTGGAAACGCTGTCGGAAAAAGTGGCGGAAATCGTCCAGAAAGAATTCAACGTGCCATGGCTCAGGCTGCGCCTGTCAAAACCGGGTGCGGTTCGTGGCTCGCAGGATGTGGGCATTATTATTGAACGGGGTAGTAAAGACTGATGCCACGCGTGTATCTGGGAGTGGGCAGTAACATTGATCGCGAAAAAAACATTCGCGGAGCGCTGCATGCGCTGGAAGATCTCTATGGTGATGTGCTGATTTCACCGGTGTATGAAAGTGATGCGGTCGGTTTTGATGGCGATCCTTTTTATAATCTTGTCGTCGCTATTGATACCGACAAGACGGTGGGTGAGCTGGCGACAGAGTTGCGTGCAATAGAAGAGGCCTGGGGGCGTGATCGTCGTTCGCCAAAATTCTCTTCGCGCACACTGGATATCGATATTCTCACGTGGGGTAATGCCTGTGGCGAAGTTGATGGTGTAAGCCTGCCCCGTGATGAAATTCTCAAGCACGCCTTTGTGTTGAAGCCACTCGCGGATCTGGCGGGCAATGATCGCCACCCGGAAACGATTCGTCCTTATGCCGAACACTGGGAAGCATTTGATCACTCGAAGCAGCCCCTGCGCGAAGTGAGTTTCCCGCTTGATGATTCTGGAGATTTTTGATGTTCAGCATGACAGTGACGCCGCGATTTTATGAAACCGATGCGCTTGGACATATCAATAACACGGTGACATCGGGCTGGTTCGAGGCATCACGTGAGCCGGTGTTCCGCTTGTTCAATCCCACGCTGGCGCTGGACAAGTGGAACCTGATTCTGGCGAAAGTGGAAATCGATTACGTTGCGCAGACGCATTACGGCCACGATGTCCTGTTGCTGACGGGCATTGAGCGAATCGGCAATTCGTCGTTTGTGGTGGCTCAGGAGGCCTGGCAAAACGATGTCTGCGTGGCGCGGGGCAAGGCGGTGCAGGTCTATTTCAACTACGAGACCCAGAAAAGCGAACCATTGCCGATTGCCATCCGGGCCGAGCTGGAAAAGCACATGATGAAGGCGCCCGCCTGATACAACCCGTTAAAGGCTTCTGCCACCATCGACCGCAATGATCTGCCCTGAAATATAGGGTGCTTCTTCCAGCAGAAAGGCGATGGTGCGGGCGATGTCCTGTGGATCGCCCAGACGCTGCAGGGGGATGCCGCTCAGGATGCTTTCCTGTTTCCCTGCGCTGACGGCACCTGTGCTGGGCCACAGGATGGCGCCGGGTGATACGCCGTTCACGCGCACTTCAGGTGCCAGCTCCTTTGCCAGTGACAGTGTCAGCATGGCATGTGCGGCTTTCGCCATGCAGTACACAGTGTGATCCTTCAGCGGTTTTTCGGCATGGATATCAATCAGGTTGATGATGGCGCCATGCTGTTTTTTCAGCTCGGGTGCCAGTGCCTGTGCCAGAAAGAATGGTGCACGCGCATTGCTGGAAAACAGGTCATCCCATTCGGTTGATGTCACGCTGCCGATGGGGGTGGGGTAAAAACTGGACGCGTTATTGATCAGCGCATCCACATGCCCCCAGACATGCCGGCTTTCCTGTGCCAGCCACGTTACTTCATCATCACGCGCCAGATCAGCCTGCAGGACATGGCAGGAGTCGGCGCGTTTCACATTCAGTTCGGCAGCCAGCTCCCTGGCTTTTTCACGCGACTGGCGGCAGTGCACGACCACGTTCCAGCCACGCTCATGTAGCAGGCGAGCGGTAGCCGCACCAAGCCGGATGGCGGCGCCGGTAATCAGCACCACTTTCGGAGAGTGAGTCATCTTGTCAGCAGGCATGGCCCGGATTTTCCTGTGCATGTGGTGGTGTCCAGGTTTCTCGCCATTTCGCGATGGCCTGCTCGCGTGCCACTTCCAGTGCCTTGATGAAGGCGTCACCTTCCAGTCCGTCCTGCTGCAGGGTGGCTGCCGAAACGGATTTCACTGCGGCCAGTGCCCCTTGCCAGTACGCAGGAGGTGAATAGTTTTTTTCTTCCAGCCCGAGGCGGCCGCGGGCATCGGCTTCGCAGACCAGCAGCAGTTCGTCAAAACGCTCGGGGCGGCGCAGGGCATCCATGTGCACGAGCTTGCGCAACACCGTGCCTGGCCGCAATTCGGTCGCACGATGAATGTCGAGATGAAAGCGTGAGGCCAGTTCGCCCAGGGCCTGGAATTCCTTCGGGATACGCAGGCGTTGTGCAAGCTCGCGCACACGCGTGACGCCGCGCTCCTCATGGCCGACATGACGGGGCCATTCGGCCGCAGGTGTATCGGCCTTGCCAAGGTCGTGCACCAGTGCGGCAAATCGCACATGGGCTTTGCGGGAGAGTCGGGTGGCGAGCCGCAGGCTCATCAGGGCGTGTACGCCGGTATCGACCTCGGGGTGATATTCGGGACGCTGTGGTACGCCAAACAGACGACTGATTTCCGGAAACCAGACGTCGAGGGCGCCGCAGTCACGCAGTACCTGGATGTACACATCCGGCGCATCCTCACCCAGGGCGCGTTCGGTTTCCTTCCACACCCGTTCCGGCGTGAGGCTGTCCAGTTCGCCGGATGCAGTCATGTCGCGCATCAGCGTCATGGTCTCGTCCGCAATGCGGAAGCCAAGCGGGGCATAGCGTGCGGCAAAGCGGGCGACGCGAAAAACACGCAAGGGGTCTTCACGGAAAGCCGGCGAGACATGGCGCAGGAGGCACGCCTGCAGATCCTGCTGGCCACCGTAGGGGTCAATGATCGCACCGTCGGTGTCACGTGCCATGGCGTTCACGGTGAGGTCGCGGCGGATCAGGTCTTCTTCCAGGGTAATGTCTGGCGAGAAATCACAAATGAAGCCGGTATGGCCCTGACCGGATTTGCGCTCGGTACGGGCCAGTGCGTACTCCTCCTGCGTGTCCGGATGCAGGAACACCGGGAAATCCTTGCCCACCGCGCGGTAACCCCGCGATGTCAGATCCTCCGGGCGTGCACCAACCACCACCCAGTCCTGTTCATGGACGGGACGGTTGAGCAGGGCATCACGAACGGCACCACCGACCAGATAGATTTTCATGGGAAATCCTGTTGACGAGCCTGGCTTCTCTCGCAGAGTATCGGTCACATGATAACGATCAATTTGGTTTTCCGCTCCGTCATTACTGTCTCGCGCTGGCTGGCAGTAGCCATTCGTGCGCGCGTGTTCTGGCGGCCGGACTGACAGTATTCCTGTTTTTCCCGAAAAGGCCGCAGATTCTGCGGCCTTTTTGTTTTTGTGCTTCCTGTTTTTGTGCCCTGCCGAGAAGGAGTGTTTCGATGGAAAGTGAGCCCCCGCAACAAGCGATTGCCGGACCGTATATGGCGCTGGTGCTGATCTGGTCAACAACACCACTGGCGATAGTGCTGAGCCTGCGTGACATGAATGCGCTGTGGGCGCTGGCGTTGCGCATGCTGCTGGCAGCACTGGTTGCGGTGGCGGTGCTGCGGGTGGCCGGTATGCGGCTGGCATGGACGCGGCAGGCCCTGCGTCTTTACGGCATGGGGGCGGTGGGTATGGTCCTGCCCATGGCGTTCACCTATGTGGGGGCCCGGCATGTGAGCTCCGGACTGATTTCCGTCCTGTTCGGTCTGGCGCCACTCATCGTGGCGTTGCTCGCGCGTTTTCTGGTGCCAGGCACACTGGTGCGGCCGTTGCAGTGGCTGGGCATGATGCTGGGCCTGGGTGGGCTGGCCTTCATGCTCCTGCATGGTGAGCATCTGGTTCGCGCCGAGCTGATGGGGGTGCTCTGGATTCTGGCGGGGGTACTGACCTATGCGGGAGCGACCGTAGGAGCAAAACGTCTTGGCCCTTCCCTGCACCCGCTGGTGCAGACGACAGGCGCGCTGCTACTGTCATCTCTCGGTTGTCTGCTGGTATTGCCGCTGGCAGGCGGGTCGATGCCTTCACACTGGCCCGGCATGGTGTCCATGGGGGCGATTGTCTACTCCGCCTGCTTTGGTTCGATCATTGCGATGATGTGCTATTTCCACCTGATCCGGCACATCTCACCGGGCGCGGTCTCACTGATCACGCTGCTGACGCCGATGATTGCCGTGGTGCTCGGCGTGCTGGTCAATCACGAGCGTTTCCGTCAGGAAACCCTGACCGGCATGGCGCTGATCGTGCTCGGGCTGGGGTTGTACAGCCTGCAGGGCTGGCGGGATGCGCGTCGGATGCGGATGGCTCAGTAGCAGCTGGCGCAACCGCGTGAGCTGCTGAAAAAACTGCCGTCGTCGACGCGGTAGGCAGTGAGGTGGCCACCCCAGACGCAACCGGTATCAAGGCCGATAAAGCGAGGGCGGTCAGTAGCGCCTTGCAGTGCCGCCCAGTGCCCGAACAGGATGCGCCCCACGTTCAGTGCCGGGTTGTCGAGCGTGAACCAGGGGGCGTATCCCTCGGGCACAGATTCCAGATCTTCCTTGAAGGCAAAGTCGAGCTGACCTTCCGGGGTGATCAGGCGCATGCGGGTCAGATAGTTGGTGATGACCCGCAGCCGGGTGGTGCCCTTGAGGTCGTTTGACCATCGGGCGGGCTCGTTGCCGTACATGGCGGCAATGAAGTCCGTGATGCCGGGGCCGCGCAGGGCCAGTTCAACTTCGCGGGCGTATTGGCGTGTTTCTTCCAGCGACCAGTCGGGCGGAATGCCGGCATGGGTTAGCACGCAGTCATGCTCACTGCTCTCCAGCAGCATGGGGCGCTGCTGCAACCAGTCGAGCAGTTCATCGCGGTCGTGTGCCTCAAGAACCGGGAGCGTCTTGTCCTTTTTCTTGAGTGTGGCACCGCCATGGCGCGCGGCAATCAGGTGCAGGTCGTGATTGCCCAGCACGCTGTCGGCGGCGTTGCCGAGTCCCTTGATCAGGCGCAGCACGCCCAGCGAGTCCGGGCCGCGGGCGACCAGGTCACCGGCAAACCAGAGTCGGTCACGGGCGGGGTTGAAGGCGATCGTTTCCAGCAGGTCTTCCAGAGCCTCCAGACAGCCTTGCACATCGCCAATTGCATACAGCGCCATAAGCGGGACTCAGTGCAGGACGCGCGGAATGGCGAGGGTAAAGGCCGGAATGGGAGCTTCGAAGTGCTGGCCCGCCTCGTCGATCATGCCGTAAGACCCCTGCATGCTGCCCACCGGGGTGTCCAGCACGGTACCGCTGGTGTATTCGTAGGTTTCACCCGGTGCCAGTTTGGGCTGCTCGCCGACCACGCCGTCGCCACGCACTTCCTGCGTGCGGGCCTCGCCGTCCATGATGACCCAGTGCCGGGTGAGGAGACGTGCGGGCTGTTCACCTTCATTGGTGATTTTTACGTGATAGGCAAAGACGTAGCGTGACTCTGCCGGATTGCTCTGGTCTGCCAGATACTCGCTTTTTACCTGTACGCGAATGTCGTGTTCGTGTGCTGCCATGTTGTTGTTCATGATGGGCTGGTTTCAGTGGATTCGTGGGTGGCGAGCCGGTTGGCCAGTGCCACCCAATCGGCGACGGTCACTTCTTCCGGACGCAGTCCGGGATCAATACCTGCTTCGTCCAGCCATTCTGCCGGAATCAGTCCCTTGACCGCATTGCGCAGCGTCTTGCGGCGCATGTTGAATGCCGTCGTCAGCAGGTGCTGGAGCTTGCTCTCGTCCTTGCAAGTATAGCGCGGCGTGACATAAGGAATGAGGCGCACGACGGCAGAATCCACCTTTGGCGGCGGACTGAATGCCTCCGGTGGCACATGCAGCAGCCACTCCACCTGGCAGCGGTACTGCAGCATGACAGACAGGCGGCCGTAATCACCGGTACCGGGCTCGGCCACCATGCGTTCCACCACTTCTTTCTGCAGCATGAACGTCATGTCGGCGATGACATCCGACTGCGTCAGCAGGTGAAAGAGGATGGGCGTAGAAATGTTGTAGGGCAGGTTGCCGATGACGCGCAGGCTGTGCGGGCCGGTGGCCAGGGTGCGGAAGTCGAACTTGAGGGCATCACTTTGATGCACGACCAGCTCGCCCTCGTTCATCAGTCGAAGCGGGAGCGCCGCGGCAAGGTCACGGTCAAGCTCGACCACATGCAGGCGCCCGAGATGTCCCAGCAGCTCGCGTGTGAGCGCACCAAGGCCAGGGCCGATTTCCACGACATTCTGGCCACGGGCAGGCGCAAAGGCAGCGATGATGCCGGCAATCACGCGTTCATCGGTCAGGAAGTTCTGTCCAAAGCGCTTGCGCGCCATATGGCCGTCAACACGGCGTGTCATGCAGATCTCCTGGTGGCAATCATGTCGAGGGCGCATTGCAGGGCAGCTTCAAGGCTACCGCTGTCGGCGCGTCCCGTGCCGGCCAGATCCAGCGCAGTGCCGTGATCGACCGAAGTGCGGATATAGGGCAGGCCCAGGGTGATGTTAACGGCGTTGCCGAACCCTTTGTGCTTGAGCACTGGCAAGCCCTGATCATGATACATCGCCAGCACGGCATCGGCGTTATCAAGATATTTCGGGGTGAACAGGGTGTCGGCCGGTAGCGGGCCGATCAGCTCGCAGTCCTGATCCGGGAACGTTTGCAGGGCCGGGATGATGGTGTCGATTTCCTCGTGGCCCAGGTGGCCGGATTCCCCGGCATGCGGGTTGAGGCCGGCGACCAGTATCCGGGGCCGGGCGATGCCGAACTTGTGGTGCAGGTCGCTGACCAGGATGTTCAGCACTTCATGCAGGCGTGCAACCGTGATGGCATCGGCGACGGCACGCAACGGCAGATGCGTGGTGGCCAGTGCAACCCGCAGGCCGGGGCATGCCAGCATCATGACGACACGCGGTACGCCTGCCTGCATCTGAAAAAATTCGGTGTGACCACTGAAGGCAATGCCGGCGTCATTGATGACGGATTTCTGTACGGGCGCCGTGACCACGGCATCAAAGCGGGCGTCCAGACAGCCTGCTCCGGCCTCCTGAAGCGTGGCCAGCACATACGGGGCATTGCGCACATCCAGCTGTCCGGGGATCACGGGTGCGGCGAGTGGTACCGGCACAATAGCCAGTGTGCCCGCAGCGTGCGTGCGCGGCGTGCCGGCATCAAACGGGTAGAGGTGCAGGGGCAGGCCCAGCCGGGTGGCACGTGCCAGCAGCAGGTCGGGGTCGGCAATGGCAATCAGCTCGGCCGGGCGGGCGGTCTGGGCCAGCGTCACGATCAGGTCGGGACCAATGCCGGCGGGCTCTCCGGGCGTCAGGGCGATGCGGGGCAGGGGCATGCAGTTTTATCGGCAGCGATCAAAGCGGCATTGTCGCCTGAAGGCCGGCGGGGTCAAGAAGGATTACGTAGTTTGGCGGCAAAATGAGAAAGCCCGGCGGACCGGGCTTTCATTCAGGCAGGGATGGGCCGGGAGACGGGCAGGATCAGTTCCGGATTTCCACAAAGGCCTCGGACCGCAGTTCACGTAGCCAGTTGGCCAGCTCCTCGTCGTACTGACGGCTGTAGAGCGCCTGTCTTGCAATGTTGGCACGGACCTGGGCACTGACATCCTGTTCGCGCTCACCAGTGACTTCGAGAATGTGCCAGCCATAGCTGGTCTGGAAAATTTCAGAGACGGTGTTGAGCGGAATCGACTGCATGACGCGGTCAAATTCTGGCACCATTTCGCCTGCACCCACCCAGCCCAGCTCGCCGCCCTGACGTGCAGAGCCGGGGTCATCCGAGTGGATGCGGGCTTCATCGGCAAAGCTGCTGCCGGCCTTGATGCGGCCACGGATGTCTTCGATTTTTTGCCGCGCATCCTCAGTGGAGAGGATTTCTGTCGTCTTGATGAGGATGTGACGGGCCTGGCGCTGGGGAACACGCACCATGTCGGCGCCCCGTTTTTCCAGTAGCTTGATCAGGTGAAATCCGCCCGGTGTGCGAATCGGCGCGGCGACTTCACCGGGTTGCATGGTTTCCACGGCGCCGGCAAACAGCGTTGGCAACTGTGCGGCTTTCCGCCAGCCAAGATCGCCACCCTTGAGTGCGGTTTCGGCACTGGAATAGGTGGCGGCAACCAGTGCGAAGTCCTTGCCGGCAGCCAGTTCGTCACGGGCCATGTTGATGCGTTTCTCGGCTGCCGCGATGTCCTTGGGCGTAGCGGTTTCGGCAATTTCCACCAGGATGTGGCCGAGGCGGTATTCGCTGGCAATTTCGGCCTGACCTGCAGGCGATCTCAGGAAGTTTTCCACATCTTGTTCCGAAATGCGGATGCGGTCCTGCATGCGACGCTGACGCAGTCGGGTGATCATCATTTCACGTTTGACCTGCTCGCGGACTTCGCTGTAACTCGAACCCTGGGTGGCATCAAGTTGCTGCTGGAACTGCTGCAGGGTGCGCCCGGAGTCCTTGGCAATATTGGTCAGGGTGGCGGTCAGTGCCGCATCGTCGATACGTATGCCGGCGCGTTCGGCCAGCGCCAGCTGCAGGCTTTCCATGATGAGCTGGTCAATGACCTGCTTGCGCATGACTTCTTCGGGGGGCAAGGCAGCCTTGCGTTTGGCAAACTGGAATTCCACATCACGAATGCGCTTGTCGACTTCACTTTTCAGGATGACATTGTCGTCCACTATAACGGACACCTGCTCCAGAGGAGTGAATGCGGCATGGACCAGTGAGCTGGCCAGCAGAAGCAAAACAGTGAAAAAGCGCATTACGGGGTGTCCTTAGCGATCAAGCAACTGGTTGTAACCGAAAACATTCTGGCCGAGCAGGCTTCTGATGCCACTGCCAAAGCCGGCGAGGCCTTTCAGTTCAACCTCAAAGAAAAATGCATTGCGTTGGCGTTGCGCCCCCGGGCTGATGTCATCCGGGTCAGTCAGGAACTGGCGTTCAAAAAACCTGACTATCCAGCAGCAGGCTTCGTACTGTACCCCGAGCAGGGCATCCTGGGATTCCTGGTTACGAAAGTCATACTGCCACAGTCCCAGTAACTGCCAGTTCGCGCCGACTGGCTGGACAAAGGAAATATTGCCCTGACGTACCGGCTTTTGCCCCAGCACCAGGTCTTCGCGACGGTAGTGATAGCCGATGTTGGCCAGACGATCCCGTGTTTCGGGCAGGTAGTTCAGGTTGACCGAGTACTGGCTGGCATGCTCAAGGTCGTAGGTCCACAGGGCGTCGGCTGCGCCGCTCCAGCCACGACCAATCGGGGCCGCCAGCTCGGCCGCCAGGCCGGAGGTTGTTTCGGTTGCAATCGGCGTCAACGGGCTGAGGTTGACCTTGCGATCAGCGAAATAGTGAATCTGCCCGACCGATGCACGCACGACCTCGTTGCCGGAGTCGCCATCAATCAGGCGGGAGGTCAGGCCCATCGAGACCTGGTTGGCGTCATCCAGACGGTCGCTGCCGGAAAAACGGCTTTCGCGGAACAGCTGTGCATAAGTAAAGGTGGTGTTGGCCGTATCAAAGACCGGTAGGTCATTCTGGTCTTCGTAGGGCGCATAAAGAAACATGGCCCTGGGCTCAAGGGTCTGGATGAACCCGGGCTGGTCGCGCTCGAACACGAGACCGCCATCCAGACTGAATGCAGGCACGGTTACCGTGCGCACCTCGTCACCCGTGACGCCACTTCCTTCCAGCTGGTACAGCAGTGAACCCGCCTTGATCTTTGGCGTCAGATGTCCCCATGGTTCTTCGATGCGGTAGGCGAGCGAAGGGTCCAGGCGATAGCGCGCGCCATTGATCTCGGGGCCGCTGCCGTCATCCACCGTGCGTTCGAACCATGACAGCTCGGTGCTCAGTTGCGGCTCGAAGCCGGCACTGACCTGGTCGCCCCCCTTGAGCAGCAACTGCGGCAGGCGCGCATAGGGTTTGTCGATGTCGGTGATTGACGGGTCAATGGTCTGGAAGCTTTGGGCACGGCCAAGCATGGACCAGGCACCCTTGTTCCAGAGCAGCTCCCCGACCCGCTCCTGATGCGTGGTGTTGCTCAGGTTAAGGTCGGTGCCGAGGTCGGTAAAGTAGGCACTGTCGGACACGTAGTTGACGTCGGTGCGTACCCGCACACTGTCGCTGAGCTTGCCGCTGTGTTTCCACGACGCACTCTTGCGATCCTGATCGTTGTAGAGCTTGTCAGACGGCAGCAGGGCGCCTTGCAGGCTGCCCGAGCCGCCATAGGGCAACAGGTAGCGGAACTCGCCTTCCACCATGGTGCCACGCTGGGTGATCAGTCGGGGCGTCACGGTGGCATCGTAGTTGGGTGCCAGATTGACATAGATGGGCAGGGCGAAATCGAAGCCGCCGTCGTTGGTGTTGCCAAAGCGGGGTGTCAGCAGGCCGGTCTGGCGCCTGTCGTCAATCGGGAAGTTGAAGTAGGGCACATACAGCACGGGGACGTCCTGCACATGCAGGGTGGCATTACGTACTTCGCCGCGTCCGGTGCTGTTGTCCAGGCGGATATCGCTGGCAAGAAAATGCCACGCCGGGTCTTCGGGCTCGCAGGTGGTGTATTCGCCGCGGGCAATCGTGATGAGGCCGTTGGCATCGCGCACGATACGGTTGGCCCGGCCATGGGCATTAATGGCGGACGCCACAAATTCGGTGTGCTCGATACTGGTCCGGCCGGTTGCAAAATCGTACTCGGCCTGATCACCCGTCAGGATCAGGCCCGGCTCGGCAATCAGGATGTTACCGCTGAAGCGGCCTTTTCCCTCTTGCTGGGTCAGTTCGGCATTATCAGCATCAATCCGGCGGCCTGGCTGTGTGATACTGACGTTTCCCCGCAGGGTGGACAGGTCATTCGGGTCATAATGCACGTCGTCGGCCTGGATGGTGACATCGCTCAGGTCGGGCTGCCCCACGACAGTCCCTGGTGCAATCGGCGTAATCCATGTCCCGGGGCAGGTGGCATCCATCGGAGGCCGCTGGCTTTCGGGCAAGGTCTGGATCTGGTCCCGGCTCATCCAGCCCAGCCGGATGCTGCCCGCCTTGTCGGCAGCGGCGGATGGCAGGGAAATGAACAGCGCCAGCCAGAGGGCGGCACGTGGATGACGGGGCATGGTTTGGATTGGGCTGAAACGTGAAGATGCCGGATAATAGGCAAGTTGTTTTTGAGCGGCCAGAGGATTTTGTAATGGAAGGTGTCGATCAGCGTGCTGTGCAACTGGAAAACTGGGCCCGGGGCTGGCTGGCAGGGCAGCGTCCGGAGCTGGTGCCGGTGGCGCATTTGCTGACGGTTTCCGGGGATGCCAGCTTTCGCCGCTACTTCCGTCTGCCTCTGGAAAGCGGCAGCCTGATTGCGGTTGATGCCCCTCCGGAGAAAGAGAACTCAAGGCCGTTTGTGGCTATTGCCCGGGCATTGCGTGCCCATGGCGTGCATGTGCCAGAGGTGCTGGCCGCTGATTTTGAGCTGGGTTTCATGCTGCTGGAGGATTTCGGGGACGCCTTGTTGCGGCCGGCCCTGACCGATGCCTCCGTGGACGCGCTATATGGTCGCGCCATGGAGGCGCTGGTGCATCTGCTGGGGTGCGATGATGTCCCGGGCTACACCTTGCCACCCTATGATCGCCAACGGCTTAATGACGAGATGGGGTTGCTGCGCGACTGGTTTGTGGTCCGCTATCTCGGTCTGGACCTCACGGCAGAGCAGGAGGCCGTGCTGGCCAATGCGCTTGCCATGATTGCCGATGCAGTGCTGGAGCAGCCGCAGGCCTTTGTTCACCGCGATTACCACTCGCGCAACCTGATGCTGCTGGATAACGGTGACATCGGTGTCATTGATTTTCAGGATGCAGTGACCGGACCGGTGACCTATGACCTGGTGTCATTGCTGCGTGATGCGTATGTCGTGTGGCCGCAGGCCGACGTCGAGCGCTGGGTGCGTGAGTTTGCCCGGATGCTGCGCCGGGAGCACCGGCTGAACGGAACCAGTGACGTGACGTTCCAGCGCTGGTTTGACTGGATGGGTGCCCAGCGGCATCTGAAGGTGGTCGGCATTTTTGCGCGACTGTCGATCCGGGACGGCAAGCACGGGTATCTGCAGGACATTCCGGTGGTATTCAATTACCTGCTCGCGGAAACCAGCCCCTATCCGGAATTCCATGCACTGTTTGAATTGTTGCGCGGCGTTATCCTGCCAGCCTATCTGGCCAAAAAGCCGGATGCAGCAGAAACGCTCGGGCACTGGGTGACCACATGAAGGCAATGATACTGGCGGCGGGTCTGGGTACACGTATGCGGCCCCTGACCGATCATGTGCCAAAGCCATTGCTTAAGGTGGGCGGCAAGCCGCTGATTGTCTGGCACATCGAGGCTCTGGTGCGGGCAGGTATTACCGAACTGGTGATCAATACGGCATGGCTGGGTGAAAAACTGCAGGCCGCGCTGGGGGATGGACATCAGTTCGGTGCACGCATTGAGTGGTCACATGAAGGTGAGCCACTGGAAACTGCCGGCGGCCTTGTCAAGGCATTGTCCTTGCTGGGCGATGCGCCATTTGTAGTTGTGAATGGTGATATATGGCTGCGTTATCCAGTCTCAAGTTTGCGTGAGCGTTTTGCCGGAATGACGCAGTCGGCTCATCTGGTGCTGGTCGATAATCCCGAACACAATCCTGGTGGGGATTTTTCCCTGGATGCAGACAGGGTTACGATGGGCACGACGTTGCGTGTTGCCAGTGAAGGAGAGCACCGCTATACGTTTTCAGGCCTTTCCGTATTACATCCCCGCCTGTTTTCCGGGTTGGCTGAGGGCAAGCGTCCGTTGGCGCCGCTGTTGCGCGAGGCCATGGCTGCAAAAAAAGTGACCGGGGAATATTTTCCGGGGCCCTGGGTGGATGTAGGCACGCCGGCGCGGCTGGCCGAGCTGGATGAACAGATCCGCAGCAATCTGGTGTGATGCTGCTTGCGGTAGCTGCTGCAAATTTTTTGCTTCGCGTGATGAAGTGAATAACGATTGAATGTTTTGCGACGAGTGTCGCTGCCACCTGCGTAGTGCTGCTGTGGATATAACCGGAGTCATCATGACCGATTACCTGATTGCCCCTTCCATCCTTTCTGCCGATTTTGCCCGGCTTGGTGCTGATGTCGACAAGGTGCTCGCTGCCGGTGCCGACGTTGTGCATTTTGATGTGATGGACAATCACTATGTGCCCAATCTCACCATCGGTCCGATGGTGTGCAAGGCATTGCGCAAATATGGGGTGACTGCACCGATTGATGTGCACCTGATGGTGAAGCCGGTGGATCGTCTGATTGGTGATTTTATCGAAGCAGGCGCCACCTGGATAACCTTTCACCCGGAGGCGTCCGATCACATAGATCGTTCGCTGGCGCTGATCAGGTCGGCCGGTTGCAAGGCGGGTCTCGTGTTTAATCCGGCAACGCCACTGCACCACATGGATCACGTCATGGACAAGCTCGACATGGTGCTGCTGATGAGCGTGAACCCCGGTTTTGGTGGCCAGTCCTTCATCCCCGGGACATTGCCAAAGCTGCGCGAGGCGCGCGCCAGGATTGAAGCAAGCGGCCTGCCGATCCGTCTGGAAGTCGATGGTGGTGTTGGCGTGAAGAATATTCGCGAAATTGCCGAAGCCGGCGCCGATACGTTTGTGGCGGGCTCGGCGATTTTCAATGCGCCGGATTATGCCGAGGTGGTTCGCCAGATGCGTGCCGAACTGGCACAGGTCAAACGCTGATGCTGTTTGCCCCGCTGGAGTTTGTGCCAAAGCTGGTGATGTTCGACCTCGACGGTACGCTGGTTGATTCCGTGGCAGATATTGCACTCTCACTGAACCGGGCGTTGGGCGATATGGCCATGCCCGAGGTCAGCGAGGCACAGGTACGGACCTGGGTCGGGCGCGGTGCATCCCGTCTGGTCTACTGCGTGCTGGAGCATCAGCACCGGCCGGCGGACCTGCATGACATCTTGCTGGCCCGCTTCATGGCGCGCTACCAGGCCTCGGTCTGTGAGGCGAGCACGGTTTATCCCGGGGCACGGGAGCTGGTACTGGCCTGTCGCAACGCCGGCATCTATCTGGCCTGTGTCACCAACAAGCCCTACGCCCCGGCCCGGGCGTTGCTGGACGAGCTGGACCTGCTTGAGCCCTTCGACCTGTTGCTGGGTGGCGATTCCCTGCCGCACAAGAAGCCGCACCCGGCCCCCTTGCAGCACTGCCTGCAGGAATTCGGACTGGAGCCCGGGCAGGCGCTCATGGTGGGCGACTCCCGCAATGACGTGGAGGCGGCCCGTGCGGCAGGCATCCTGTGCGTGGCGGTGCCCTATGGCTATAACCATGGCGAACCCATCCGGGCCTCCGAGCCGGACTGGCTGGTTGAATCCCTCTCCGAGCTCCTTTAATCTTGTGGCTTGATTCCTTTCTATTACAGGCTTCAGTCGTGACGGGACTTGCTCTGAACAAGCGTTGGCGTGGATGGCGATGGTGACGTTGAGGTCGCCCCTGTCTGTCATTCCTGTCTGACCGCTTGCCGAGTAAGCAACCATGTCTTCTGAGTCTTTCGCCACCCTGGCGTCACAGGGCTACAACCGCGTGCCGGTGGCACGTACGGTTCTCGCCGATCTTGATACCCCGCTGTCCGTCTACCTGAAGCTGGCTGATGCCCCCTTCACCTACCTGTTCGAGAGCGTGCAGGGCGGCGAGCGCTGGGGCCGTTACTCCATGATCGGCCTGCCGGCGCGCACGGTGCTGACCGTGCGCGGCCACGACATCGTGGTGACAACGGATGGCAAGGAGGTCGAGCGTACGACAGCGGCCGATCCGCTGGCCTTTGTCGAGGATTTCCAGCAGCGCTATCGCGTGGCTCCCATGCCGGGTCTGCCCAAGTTCAATGGCGGGCTGGTCGGTTTCTTTGCGTATGACTGTGTGCGCTATGTCGAGAAAAAGCTGGCGGCCTGCGTAAAACCTGACCCGATTGGCGCACCGGATATCCAGTTGATGGTGTCCGAAGACCTGGTGGTGTTCGACAACCTCAAGGGCGAACTGTTTCTGGTCACCCATGTTGATCCGGCTGAGACCAGTGCAGAAGCGGCGGCAAAAGCCCGGCTTGATGCGCTGACCGTGCGCCTGCGTGCCTCACTGGACACGAAGGCCATGCATGACAGCGTGAAGGCACGTGTTGCCGAAGCCGATTTTGTGTCCAGCTTTGGTCAGGATGCGTTCAAGCGCGGTGTGGACCACATCAAGAATTACGTGCTCTCCGGCGACATCATGCAAGTGGTGCCGTCACAGCGCATGAGTGCGCCGTTTACCGCCTCGCCCATGTTGCTCTACCGTGCGTTGCGCCACCTCAATCCGTCGCCCTACATGTATTACATGCGCACGGACGAGCTCACCATTGTCGGTTCCTCGCCCGAAATCCTGGCGCGTATGGAAGACGGCCATGTCAGCGTGCGTCCGATTGCCGGCACCCGCAAGCGCGGCCTTACGCCGGAGCTGGATGCAGAGCTTGAAGCAGAACTGTTGGCCGACCCCAAGGAAATTGCCGAGCACCTGATGCTGATTGACCTTGGTCGCAACGACGTCGGTCGCGTGGCCAAAACCGGCAAGGTTCGCGTCACGGAAAAAATGGTGGTCGAGCGCTATTCGCATGTCATGCACATTGTTTCCAATGTGGATGGCGAGTTGAAGCCGGATGTCACGGCCATGGACGTCCTGCGCGCAACGCTGCCGGCGGGTACGCTCTCCGGTGCGCCCAAGGTGCGTGCCATGGAAATCATTGACGAGCTGGAGCCGGTGAAGCGCGGCATTTACGGTGGTGCAGTCGGTTATCTGGGCTGGAACGGCAACATGGATACAGCGATTGCCATTCGCACGGCCGTGATCAAGGACGGCATGATGCATGTACAGGCTGGCGCCGGCATTGTGGCCGACTCCGTGCCCGAATCGGAATGGCAGGAAACCCTGAGCAAGGCGCGCGCCCTGATGCGTGCCGCCGAGGTTGCCACCACTACCCATACCCACGAAGCCGGGGGAGTGAAGCCATGATCCTGATGATCGACAACTACGACAGCTTCACCTACAACATCGTCCAGTATCTGGGTGAGCTGGGTGCGGATGTAAAAGTGGTCCGCAATGATGAAATCACCATCGCCGATATTGAGCAGATGGCGCCCGAGCGCATCGTGGTTTCACCGGGGCCTTGTACGCCAAACGAGGCCGGCATCTCCATGCCGGTGATCGAGCATTTTGCCGGCAAGATTCCCTTGCTGGGCGTTTGTCTGGGGCATCAGAGCATCGGCCAGGTATTCGGGGGCAAGGTGATCCGGGCGCGTCAGGTCATGCATGGCAAGACCTCGCCGATCCATCACGCCAACAAGGGCGTGTTCACTGGTCTCAACAATCCGCTGACGGCAACGCGTTACCACTCATTGATCATCGAGAGTGCATCCTTGCCCGACTGTCTGGAAATTACCGCCTGGACACAGCATGAAGACGGTTCCATGGACGAGATCATGGGTGTGCGCCACAAGACACTGGCCGTCGAGGGTGTGCAGTTTCACCCCGAGTCCATCCTGACCGAGCAGGGCCATGAGTTGCTGAAGAATTTTCTGGAGGGCAAGTGATGAGCGCGGAAAAAAGCATGGATATCAAGACCGCGCTGGCGCATGTCGTAGACCGTATTGATCTTTCCCTGCCGGAAATGCAGGACGTGATGCGAGCCATCATGACGGGACAGTGCACCGACGCGCAGATTGCTGCCTTCGTCATGGGCCTGCGCATGAAGGGAGAATCACTCGACGAGATCGAGGGTGCCGTACGCATCATGCGCGAGCTGATGGTGCCGGTGCAGCTCGGTGATCTGCGCAATGTGGTGGACATTGTGGGTACCGGTGGTGACGGCGCCAACATGTTCAACGTGTCCACGGCCTCGGCTATGGTGATTGCGGCAGCCGGCGGCCATGTCGCCAAGCACGGCGGTCGTGCCGTGTCCTCCAGCAGTGGCAGCGCCGACCTGCTGACCGAGGCCGGCCTCAATCTCGATATCACACCGGAGCAGACCGCCCGCTGCATTCGTGACATCGGTATCGGCTTCATGTTTGCCGTCAATCATCATGCGGCGATGAAACATGCCATCACCGCCCGCAAGGACGTCGGCCTGCGCACCATTTTCAATATCCTCGGCCCGCTGACCAATCCGGCCGGCGTGAAACGTCATGTCATCGGCGTTTTCAACGGCCAGCTCTGCCGCCCGCTGGCAGAAGTGCTGCAGCGCCTGGGCAGCGAGCATGCCCTGGTCGTGCACTCAAAGGATGGTCTTGATGAATTCAGCCTGGCGACCACGACGCAGGTTGCCGAACTGAAGAACGGCGAGATTCACGAATACATCCTTACGCCCGAAGATGTCGGCCTGAAAAGCCAGAGTCTGGTCGGTCTGTCCGTGAACGGCTCGAAGGAGTCGCTGGCACTGATTCGAGATGCCCTTGGCAAGCGCAAGGGTGAGTATGCAGGGAAGGCGGCTGACACGATTGCCCTCAACGCTGGTGCCGGCATTTATGTCGCCGGCCTCACGAAAGATTTCAGGCAGGGTGTGGCGCTGGCACTGGATGTGATTCACAGCGGCCAGGCGCTGGAGAAGTTCGATAACCTGCGCGAGTTTACCCAGTCCGTCTCGGTCTGATTTTTTCCTGTGTTGGCGGGAGTGGTTCCGGCTGCTTCCGTTCCATATTCAAGAGCACGTTCATGAGCGCTTCTTCTGCCACTCCCACCATTCTCCAGAAAATTCTTGATCGCAAGGTCGAGGAAGTTGCCGCCGGCAAGAAGCGCAAGAGCTTTTCTGCACAGGAAGAGGCGGCACGTCATGCCGACCCGGTGCGTGGTTTTCATCGCGCCATCGAGGCAAAGATTGCTGCCGGCAAGGCCGGGGTAATTGCCGAGATCAAGAAGGCATCGCCGAGCCAGGGCGTGATTCGCGCAGATTTTCGTCCGGCGGATATTGCGCGTTCCTATGAGAAGGCGGGCGCCGCCTGCCTGTCCGTGCTCACTGATGTCGATTTCTTTCAGGGGGCCGATGCCTATCTGCAGGAAGCCCGTCGTGCCTGTGCCTTGCCGGTGATCCGCAAGGATTTCCTGATTGATCCGTATCAGGTAGTGGAAGCCCGTGCCATTGATGCCGACTGCGTGCTGTTGATTGTGGCGGCACTCAGCGATGGCCAGCTCAATGAGTTGTATGCCTGTGCCCGGGAGCACTCACTGGATGTGCTGATTGAAGTGCATGATGGCGAAGAGCTGGAGCGGGCCCTGCGTCTGGATTGCCCTCTGATCGGCATCAATAACCGTAACCTCAAGACCTTTGAGGTATCACTCGACAACACGCTGGAATTGCTCGCCCGTATTCCTTCGGGACGACGCGTGGTGACGGAAAGTGGCATTCACACAGCGGCAGATGTTGCCCTCATGCGTGATCATGACGTGCATGCCTTTCTGGTGGGCGAGGCCTTCATGCGGGCGCCGGAGCCGGGTGAAAAGCTGGCCGAGCTGTTTGGCTTTTAAGCGGAGCGTTATCGGGCCCATAAAAAATGCCCGCATGTGCGGGCATTTTTTATGGGCCCGATACGGGCTCAGCGTGTCCCGAAAACCACCATGGTCTTGCCTTTTACGGCAATAAGTTCCTGTTCTTCCAGGGACTTCAGCACACGGCCAACCATTTCGCGGGAGCAGCCTACGATACGGCCGATTTCCTGCCGGGTGATCTTGATCTGCATGCCATCCGGGTGGGTCATGGCATCGGGTTGCTTGCAGAGGTCGAGCAAGGTGCGGGCAACGCGGCCGGTCACGTCCAGGAAGGCGAGGTCACCAACCTTGCGGGTAGTGGCCCGCAGGCGTCCGGCCATCTGGGCCGACAGGGCAAAGATGAGGCCGGCATCCTGACGGGCCAGCTCCTTGAACTTCTGGTAACTGATTTCCGCAACTTCGCAGGGCGTCTTTGCCTTGATCCAGGCCGAGCGTACGGGCTTGTCCTCAAACAGGCCCATTTCACCAAAGAAGTCGCCGGTATTGAGGTAGGCTACAACCATCTCGCGGCCTTCATCATCTTCAATGACGACTGAAACCGAGCCGGCGATGATGAAAAAGAGGGTGTCGCCAGCGTCACCAGCGTAGATAATCGTGCTGCGCGCAGGATACTTGCGACGATGGCACTGGTCGAGAAAACTGTCGATGTGGGGAACGTGAGCATTGACCGGCAGTCGGGCCATGGTGACGTCCTCTGGTGCCGTTATTGTTAATATTGGACAAACATAGCACAGCTGTTGTGGGTGATTAAACGCAAAAGTGTGAATATGTGCCGATTCCTGACACAAAAGGTCAGGCGGCCATAATTAGGGGACGAGATGAAAGCCAGAGTGAAGTGGGTGGAAGATGTTACCTTCATGACCGAGTCAGGCAGTGGCCATGCCGTCGTGGTTGATGGTGCGCCTGAGTATGGCGGGCGCAATCTGGGGCCGCGCCCCATGGAGCTGTTGCTGATGGGCATGGGCGGTTGTACGGCATTTGACGTGGTGACCATTCTCAAGAAAGCACGTCAGGATGTCACGTTCTGCGAGGCGCTGCTGGAGGCGGAGCGTGCCGAGGGTGTTCCGGCGGTGTTCACAAAGATTCATGTGCACTTCATTGTAAAAGGCCGCGAACTCAAGGATGCGCAGGTAAAAAAAGCGGTGGACCTGTCAGCCGACAAATACTGCTCTGCCTCCATCATGCTTGGGCAGGCCGGTGTACTGATAACGCATGACTATGAAATTGTGGCTGACTGAGGGAGCAGATGATGAAGCGGCTATTGTTGGTTTTGCCTCTGGCAGCGCTTCTGCTGGCAGGTTGCCAGATGTTTTCAGGCACACAGGTAGAAAAGGTGACCAGCCAGAAGGCTGAAGCGGCCACCATGAAAAAAGTACTGGTGATCGGGGTTAAAACCACGCCGGAAATCCAGAAGGCCATGGAGAAAGCTTTCTCTGAGCGCCTGAAGGGCCACGGAACCACGGTTGTTCTGGGGAGTGACTGGTTTCCGGGTGCCGAGTTGCCAACACGACAGCAGGTGGTGGAGCGGGTGCGGGCAGAGGGCGTGACCGGCGTGCTGGTCACAAACCTGCTTAATTTTGAGGTTGCTGCTGTCGAGGAAGAGTATTCAAGCTTTATCCTCTCTGCACCATCGCGCACCCCGGAAACCCGTGTCGGCTGGAGCGATGTCTGGGTATCCGGCCATGAAAATGCCCAGCAGGTTCGTGACAGTGCCCCGATCGTCGAGCGCACGGCAGTGATCGAAACCCGTCTTTACGATGCCGTCAGCGAACAGGTGGTGTGGGAAGCCCGTGCCAAAATGGAAGTGGGTCTGGATGCCGAGCGCAATCTTGATGGTTTTGTTTCCGCCATCATCGCGCAACTGCACAGGAATGGCTGGCTGTAACAGGCATTCATCAAGCAGAAAAATGGCGCCTGAGGGCGCCATTTTTCTGGTCAGTGATTCATATCCGGTATACCGCAGAGGTCATGACTTTTGACATGAGCGTCATCAGGTGCCTGACCGGCGGGGGCAGTTCGGCGGCGCCGGCATTGACGGCCATCTGCATGTGCTCTGCTTCGTCGTGATGCATTTGCTGCAGGATGGCGCGGGTTTTTTCATCCGAGACCGGTACGCGGCTCATGTGGCTCTGCAGGTGGCCACACACCTGACGCTCCGTTTCTGCCACAAAGCCCAGGCTCCATTTGTCGCCGGCGATGCCTGCGGCTGCACCAATCCCGAATGACATGGCATACCACAGCGGATTGAGTATGCTGGTGTGCGACCCCAGCTCACTGACGCGTTGTTCACACCACGCCAGATGATCCTCCTCTTCACGTGCTGCCTGCTCCATGTCGGCACGCACATCCGGCAGGCGTGCGGTCAGTGCCTGTCCCTGATACAGCGCTTGCGCGCAGACTTCACCGGCATGGTTGATGCGCATCAGGCCGGCAACGTGTCGGCGCTCTTCTTCGTTCAGTGGTGTTTCCGAGAGCGGTTGTGCGGGACTTGGACGTTGCCCCTGCATGGCGCCGGGTGCAATGGTGCGCAGGGCCTTGTCAGCCTCGGTGATCAGGCGATCAAAAAGCGAGTAGTGGCGCATGGTGGTGCTCCTGCTGTGTTGAAGGAGCGACGTCAGTCGCGAACAAGGAATGAACCGGACGGCACGTATGAACGATGTGCCGTCGCAACCGCATGACTTGCATCAGCCCGGTGGCCAGCCAAGCTGACGCCCTGCCAGCAGGTGCAGGTGGATGTGATACACGCTCTGGCCACCATCCTTGTTGCAGTTCATCACGACACGATAGCCGCTTTCATCCACGCCAAGTTCTTTGGCGATCTGTGTGGCCGTGCTCATCATTTCACCCAGCAGTGCACTGTCCGCAGCAGGGACATCATTCAGGGTGGTGTAGTGGGTTTTGGGAATGATGAGGATGTGCGTGGGTGCCTGCGGGAAAAGATCGTGGAAGGCGATCAGCCGCTCATTCTCGAATACCGTGCGGGCAGGAATGTCATGCGCCGCGACCTTGCAAAAAATGCAGTCCATGTTCAGGTTACCGTTGAGTGTGTCGTTCAGCGTTTTTTGCGCTTCTGGGGGGATTCCGGCGGAATCATGGTGGCCAGGGGAATGTAGGGGCCGATGGGGATGAGGTCATAGGCCAGCAGTCCGCTGCGGGTCAATGGCAGGCTGCCGACCAGTTTCTCGGCCTCTTCCATGCTGTCAGTCTCCAGGATCAGTACGGCACCCGGCCGGTCCTGGCGGAAGTACCACTGCCGGATCTTGCCTGCCAGATACAGGTTGACCACTGCACGCGCCTCATCACTCAGCAGGGCCTTGATCTTGTCCTCGGTGGCACCCGGCAGGATGCGGTCCATGGCCAGGATCTGGCGCGGCGCGACCGTATGGGGGGCGGCCCCCTGCAGGGCAGGTGCTTGCGGGGCGGCTGCGGCGAGGGGGGTAGTGGTTTCTGCCTGCAGTGGCAGGGCCAGCGTCAGCAGTAGCAACAGGGGCCAGCGTGTCATGGGCATGCTCCATTGATGTGGTGACATGCTAACCGTCTGCGTCTTCAGGATAAAGCCGTGAAGGACCATGCGAATTTCTGCAGACCGCTCTATAATGCCGCTCCTTTTCATTCCCTGTACGCCCGCCATGACTGCTGCCCCCATCAAACGTCG
Organism: Moraxellaceae bacterium; assembly: GCA_030646295.1. Lineage (GTDB taxonomy): Bacteria > Pseudomonadota > Gammaproteobacteria > Pseudomonadales > Moraxellaceae > UBA2031. The sequence continues at coordinate 137,816 of JAUSND010000024.1, read as the reverse complement.
TGCCCTGGCCCTGCTTTCCGGCGGGCTGGACTCCATGCTTGCCGTGCGCGTGGTGCAGGAGCAGGGCATTGAGGTTGAAGGGATCAACTTCTATACCGGCTTTTGTGTAGAGGGCCATACCCACGCCATCCGCAAGCAGGACCAGAACAAGCAGAAGCGCAACAATGCGCTGTGGTCGGCCGAGCAACTGGGTATCCGGCTTAACATTGAAGACATCTCGGAAGAGTACAAGGATGTCGTACTCAACCCGAAGTATGGCTACGGCGCCAACCTCAACCCCTGTCTCGACTGCAAGATCTACATGGTGAACAAGGCCATGGGCTTCGTGAACCGGGCGCGGGCATTTGCGGATGCCAACGGCTTTGACTTCCTGATTACCGGTGAGGTGGTGGGGCAGCGTCCGAAGTCCCAGCGCGCCATGACCATGCCCATCATTGCCCGGGAGTCGGGGGCAGATGACCTGTTGTTGCGCCCGCTGTGCGCCAAGCGCCTGGCGCCTACCCTGCCGGAACGCGAGGGCTGGGTGAATCGCGACAAGCTCTATGATTTTCATGGCCGCAGCCGCAAACCGCAGGTTGAGCTGGCGACCAGCTTCGGCTTTCAGGACTGGGCGCAGCCGGCGGGTGGTTGTTGCTTCCTGACAGATGAGAGCTATTCCCGTAAGCTCTCCGACCTTTGGCAGGCCCGTGGCGAGCGCCGGTACGAACTGGACGACATCATGCTGCTCAAGGTTGGTCGCCATGTGCGGCCGGCAGCGAACTACAAGCTGATCGTTGGTCGGGAGGAAGGCGAAAACAACTTCCTTGAGGGTTACCGCCGTGAGTTTGATGCCATCCGCATCCTCAGTCACAACGGCCCGCTGACGCTGGTGGACGGTCAGCCGAGCGAGGCGGACCTGCTGCAGGCGGCGCGCATTGCCGGCCGCTTCAGTCAGGGGCGCGATGCGGACGAGATCGAGGTGGAAATCACCCGCAAGGGCGGTGTGGCGCAGCAGCTGCGCGTCGTTCCCGTGCGCAGTGATGAGCTGCCGGAGTCATGGTATGTCTGACCCGGGAAGTAGCGTGCACCAATTGGATGCGCGCCGGTTGCTCTGCCCTTTGCCAGTGATCCGAACGCAGAACATGGTCAAAAATCTGGGAAAAGGCGATGAACTTCTGGTAATTGCTACCGATCCCGGAGTTATGCAGGATATTCCTGCCTGGTGTCGGGTGCATGGGCATCAGGTTCTGGAAGCCGAGCGGCTGGATAACGAGTTTCATATCCGTCTTCTGGTGGGGTAATGCTGCATTTTGGTGCACATAAAACCCTGAAGTGTTCTGATTTGGTGCTTTTGTGAGGGTCAAAAGCACCGCCAGTACTGGCGGCTCCCGTTATTGGCGGGTTATGCGAGACTGGTACGTATTTTGCTCTCATGGCATCACGGTGTTCGATGGCGCTTCCTGTCCGGCATTTTGCTGCGTGAAGTCCTGAGAATGCGCCTTACTGGTACTTTATCTGCTCTTCTGGAGAACAACATGTCGAAGAAAACGCTTGGCCTGATCAAAGAACACGATGCGAAGTGGGTTGATCTTCGCTTTACCGACACCAAGGGCAAGGAACAGCACGTTTCTTTCCCGGCGGCCACAGTTGATGAAGACACCTTCGTCAACGGCAAGATGTTCGACGGTTCTTCCATTGCTGGCTGGAAGGGTATCGAAGCCTCCGACATGATCCTGCTGCCGGACGACGAAACTGCTTTCATGGACCCGTTCTTTGACGAGCCGACCGTGGTCATCACCTGCGACGTGATCGAACCGACCAGCATGCAGGGTTACGAGCGCGATCCACGCTCCATCGCCAAGCGCGCCGAGGCTTACCTGAAGTCCTCCGGTATTGGTGACACTGCATACTTTGGTCCGGAACCAGAATTCTTCGTGTTCGACGAAGTGAAGTGGAAGATCAACATGTCCGGCGTGTCGCACGAGATCATCGCCGAAGAAGCCGCCTGGTCGACCAACAATGATTACGAAGGTGGCAACACCGGTCACCGTCCGCGCGTGAAGGGTGGTTACTTCCCGGTACCGCCGGTTGATTCCCAGCAGGACCTGCGTGTGGCCATGTGCAACGCCATCGAAGCCATGATGGGCCCGGGCCGCGTTGAAGTGCAGCACCACGAAGTGGCATCCTGCCAGAGCGAAATCGGTGTTTCCTTCAATACGCTGGTGCGCAAGGCTGACGAAGTGCAGGTGCTGAAGTACGCCGTACTGAACACTGCCCATGCTTTCGGCAAGACCGCTACCTTCATGCCTAAGCCGATGGTGGGTGACAACGGTTCCGGCATGCACGTGCACATGTCCATCTCCAAGGATGGCAAGAACCTGTTTGCTGGTGACCAGTATGCCGGCCTGTCCGAAATGGCCCTGTACTACATCGGTGGTGTGATCAAGCACGCCCGTGCCCTGAATGCCATCACCAACCCGGCCACCAACTCCTACAAGCGTCTGGTGCCGCACTACGAAGCCCCGATCAAGCTGGCCTACTCTGCCCGCAACCGTTCGGCCTCCATCCGTATTCCGTATGTGAGCAACCCGAAGGGTCGTCGTATCGAAGCCCGTTTCCCGGATCCGGTTGCCAACCCGTACCTGGCCTTCGCTGCCCTGCTGATGGCAGGTCTTGATGGTATCCAGAACAAGATCCACCCGGGCGAAGCGGCTGACAAGAACCTGTACGACCTGCCGCCGGAAGAAGACGCGCTGGTACCGACCGTGGCCGAAAACCTTGAGACGGCCATTGCCGCCCTCAAGGCCGACCATGACTTCCTGCTGAAGGGTGGCGTGTTCACCAAGGAAATGCTGGAAGCCTACATCGAGCTGAAGACCGAAGAAGCCCGTATGGTCAGCACCATGGTGCACCCGATCGAGTTCGAGCTGTACTACAGCTGCTAACGGCTGCACCGGGCCGGTTGTACTGGTCCGGTGTTGTACTGTTGTAACAAAGAGGCCCGCTTTTGCGGGCCTCTTTGCATTTTGGCGGCTGCTCTGTCGCCAGTGTGATCCGGAGGCGCTAAGCTCAGAGGATCATGAAGGCAAGGGAAATTATCATGGGCCTCAAACATTTGATCTGTACTGTCCTGCTTGTTGCGCCGGTGTTGTCGGCGCAGGCAGAGGTGTACCGCTATGTCGACAAGCAGGGAAATCATGTTTTCACGGACAAGCCGGCGGATGGTGCAGAGAAAGTCCAGACCGGACCGGTCATGACGGTGCCTTTCCCCAAGACGGGGGGTGCAAGTACCGCAGGTGGTCCTGCGGCTGCGCAACAGAAGCCGGTTGCACGAACCTATACGGTGACCTTGTTAAGCCCACCTGCGGAAACGACCTACCGGCGTGGTGATGCGGATATCCCCGTTGCGGCAACGGTATCGCCAAGCCTGGCAGCAGGTGAGCAACTGGAGATACTGCTGGATGGCAAGCCGTGGGAAGGTAGTGTGATTCCGCTGGATGACTCGCTGGATCGTGGCAGTCATACCCTGCAGGCACGTGTAGTGGATGAAAAGGGAACTGTGCTGGCAACGTCGGCGACAGTGACCATTCATGTGCAACAGCATACTGCACCGAAAGCCAAGCCCAAGTCTTGAAGGCTTGCGCTGCTTTACCGCACCATAGCTCTTTAATGTGTGGTGTGGGGAGAGCGGCATGAGGGCAATTGTTCCGGCGACACTGGCAAACTTGCCGCCCAGGATGCAGTCCGTTCTGGAGATGGCCGAATCCCGGCTGCAGGGTTCGCTGACCGCATTGCGCGGGCGGCCCGAGTGGCAGCGGTTATGGCTGGCAAGTGATTATGCGCTGGATGTGGTAGTGCGTGACCCGGTAGCGGCGATTGCACTGGACGAGGCAATCACGTCCGAGGATGTTCCCGACTACGCCCTTCTTTTTTCAGATCCCGCCATCAGTGCCGATGAGGCCACATTCATGCGCTGGCTGCGACAGCAGCGCAATCGTGAAATGCTGCGCTGGATCTGGCGCGATGTGAACGGTCTGTGCTCCGTCCAGGAGCTGACACGTGAGCTGTCTGATTTTGCCGATGCCTGTATCGAGCTTGCACGACAGCGAGCCCATGCCGAGCTTGTGCTAAGGCATGGCGAGCCGATCGGTGAGGAAAGCGGTGTTGCCCAGCGGTTGAGTGTGATCGGCATGGGCAAGCTGGGGGCCCAGGAACTCAATCTGTCATCGGACATTGACCTGATTTTTGTCTATCCGGAGGCGGGTGAAACAGCGGGTCCGTCCCCTATTTCCAATCATGAATTTTTTGTGCGGCAGGGCCAGAAAATAATCCGGCTGCTTGATGCCCAGACAGAAGACGGTTTTGTATTTCGAGTCGACATGCGCTTGCGGCCCTGGGGCGATGGCTCTGCACTGGCCAGCTCGTTCGCCTCCATGGAAACCTATTACGAGCAGCATGGTCGCGAGTGGGAGCGGTATGCCCTTATCAAGGCGCGTATCTGTGCCGGCGATCAGGAACAGGGCCAGCAGCTGATGCGGGCACTGCGTCCGTTCGTGTTTCGTCGTTACATTGATTTTGGTGCGTTTGAATCATTGCGTGAAATGAAGGCAATGATCGAGCGCGAAGTCCGCCGCAAGGGCATGGACAGTAACGTCAAGCTGGGGCGGGGGGGGATTCGTGAGGCGGAATTCATTGTTCAGGCCTTCCAGCTGATTCGCGGTGGTGTCGACAAGCGGCTGCAGCAGCGTGAGTTGCTGACGGTGCTGGTGCTGCTGGCCGAGACGGGGTTGTTACCGGAGCCGGTCACGGTACAACTGAAGGACGCCTACCTTTTCCTGCGACAGGTCGAGCACCGGATACAGTCGCTCAAGGATCATCAGACCCAGGATTTGCCGGCCAGCCCGCTGGAGCAGGAACGCCTGGCCATCAGTCTGGGCTTTACTGACTGGGCGGATTTCCTGCAGTGCCTGAATGGTTATCGCGAGCAGGTGGAAACACAGTTCAGGGATGTCATTGTTGCGCGCGAGGCGGCGCCGGACGATGCCAATGTTGCCTCTGCCAGAATGTGGATGGCGGATGACGACGAGTTGCCGGCCCTGATGCGGGCAGCGGGATTTCGCGAGGCGGAGGAGTCGGCGCGGCAGTTGCTGGGGCTGCGCGAGAGCCGGCCGGTGAAAACCATGCAGCAGGTGGGGCGTGAGCGCCTGGATCGCCTGATGCCCATGCTGATGACCCGCTGTCTGGAGCATGACGAGCCGGATGTGGCGCTGACACGTTGCCTGCCGCTGGTGGAGTCGGTGCGCCGGCGTTCGGCGTACATGATGCTGCTGGTGGAGAACAGTGCTGCGCTGGGACGGCTGGTGGACCTGTGTGCGGCCAGTCCCTGGATTGCCGATGAGCTGGCGCGGTTTCCGGTGCTGCTCGACGAGTTGCTCAATGCCCGTACCCTGTTTGCCCCTCCAGGCAAGGCAGAGTTGGAGGCCGAGCTCCGGCAGGCGCTGGTGCGGTTGCCGGAGGATGACATCGAGGCGCAGATGGAGGCCTTGCGCATTTTCAAGAAAGGGCATGTGCTGCGTGTGGCAGCATCGGATATTACCGGTGCCTTGCCGTTGATGAAGGTGAGTGATTACCTGACCTGGATTGCCGAGGCAGTGCTGGAGGAAGTGCTCTGGCTGGCCTGGCGGGATCTCACGGCGCGTCACGGGTTGCCGCACCGGGCCGATGGCAGTCCCTGCAATCCGGACTTCATTGTGGTCGGCTACGGCAAGCTTGGCGGGCTTGAGCTTGGGTATGGCTCTGATCTTGATCTCGTGTTCATTCATGATGCGGCGCCGGATGGCGAAACCGATGGCCAGCGTCCGCTCGACAATGCCTCTTTCTTTGCGCGTCTTGGCCAGAAAATGATCGCCTTTCTGACGGCGGCCACCTCGGCGGGGCTGCTCTATGAAGTGGACATGCGTCTGCGCCCCTCCGGGAACTCCGGCCTGCTGGTGAGTTCGCTCAAGTCCTTTACCAACTACCAGGACGAGAAGGCATGGACCTGGGAGCATCAGGCGCTGGTGCGGGCGCGTGTTGTGGCGGGGGACAGCCGGCTTGCGGGTGCTTTCGATGCCGAACGCCATGCAGTGCTGGCCCGGTCGCGGGACCTTGCGACCCTGCGTCAGGAAGTGCGCGAGATGCGGGACAAGATGCGCGGCCATTTGTCATCGGAAGCGCCAGGCAAGAGCGGGCAGGGATTCGACCTCAAGCACGACCGTGGTGGTATCGTGGATATCGAATTTATGGTGCAATATGCCGTACTGGCGTGGGCACACGAATCCCCTGAGCTGACCCGCTACCCCGATAACGTTCGCATCCTGGAAGGCCTCGCCAACCGTGGTCTTCTCCCGTCTGATGCGGCCGCCGGGCTCAGGGATGCCTATCTGCAATACCGTGCCCGCGGCCACCGTCTCGCGCTCGCCAACCGTGAAGCCAAGGTCAGTGACGACGAGTTCCTGCCGGAACGCGCCCTCGTTACGCATTGGTGGAATGAACTGATTGGCGGGTAATGAATAACCCCGTGTAGCGGCGGACGATTCGCGTTGAATTGTCACGCGTGGAGAAATGAAGATGTCGATGGCCGATCGTGATGGTGTGATCTGGTTTGATGGTGAAATGGTGCCCTGGCGTGAAGCCAAGACCCATGTACTGACCCATACCCTGCACTATGGCATGGGCGTGTTCGAGGGTGTTCGTGCCTACGAAACGGAAAAGGGCACATCCATTTTCCGTTTGAAGGAACACACAAACCGTCTGTTTGATTCTGCCCAGATCATGAACATGAAGATTCCGTTCACCAAGGACGAGATCAACGAGGCGCAGCGCGCCGCGGTTCGTGAAAACAACCTGCCGGCCGCCTATCTGCGTCCGATGGTGTTTTTTGGCCCCGAGGCCATGGGCCTGCGCGCCACCGGTCTCAAGGTGCATGTCATTGTGGCGGCCTGGAACTGGGGCGCCTACATGGGCAAGGAAGCGCTGGAGCTGGGCATCAAGGTGCGTACGTCCAGCTACACGCGTCACCATGTGAACATTTCCATGACCCGTGCCAAGGCCAACGGTAACTACATCAACTCCATGCTGGCCCTGCAGGAAGCAATTTCCGGCGGTGCGGATGAAGCCTTGTTGCTGGACCCGGAAGGTTATGTTGCCGAAGGTTCGGGTGAAAATGTTTTCATCGTGAAGGATGGTGTGATCTACACGCCGGAAGTGACGTCCTGCCTGAACGGGATTACCCGTAATGCAGTGTTGACGCTGGCGAATGATCTTGGCATCAGGTTTGTCGAGAAGCGCATTACCCGTGATGAGGTGTATATCGCGGATGAGGCCTTCTTTACCGGTACAGCGGCAGAAGTGACGCCGATCCGCGAGCTTGATGGACGCCAGATTGGTGCCGGCCGTCGTGGTCCGGTCACCACACAGCTGCAGCAGTTGTACTTTGATACCGTGATGGGTCGCAATCCGAAGCATCTCGACTGGCTGACTGCCGTCAGGTAATCCGGGTATCCACATCAACAGGACTGTTGTCCGCTTCCTCACCCCTGTGCGGGTGGGGAAGACCGGGGTGAGGGAATGACAAGCGAGCCTCTTGTTATCTGGCGCCTGATCGACGGCAAGCCTGGTCACATGCAGCAGTCTCTCGGGCTGGTGCGCGCACTGCAGGCACTTGTGCCCTGCGAAGTTCTTGATATTGATGTTGCCAGTCAGCCGGTGGGTTTGCTGGATCTTTTCCTGCGCCGGTTTCCCGGCGGCTTCATGAAGCGGCGCCCGCATCTTGTTGTAGGGGCCGGGCATGCCACCCATTTCGGTTTGCTGTCGGCAAAAAGAGTGACAGGCGCGTTTACTGTCGTCCTGATGAAGCCGAGCCTGCCGCAGTTTCTTTTCGATCTGATGATTGTGCCGGAGCATGATGACATGCCGCCGGGGCCGCGCGTGATCACTACCCGTGGCGTGCTTAATCCCATGCGTCCCGGTATCAAGCAGGCCGGCTCGGTCATGGTACTGCTGGGTGGCGAGAGCAAACATGCCGGCTGGGATGATGCGGCTGTCCTGCAGCAGCTGGAGATTGTTGCGGCGTCAGTGCCTGATGCAGCGCGACTGGTGATTGCGGACTCGCGCCGCACACCCGACTCGCTGAGCAAGGTGTTGTTCGAACGTTATGGCAACCGGTTCCAGGCATGGGATGCATGTCCGGCCGGCTGGCTGGCGGAGAAACTGGCGGTGACGGAAAGTGTATGGGTCACCGAGGACAGTGTGTCGATGGTTTATGAGGCGCTCACCGCAGGGTGCCGTGTCGGACTGCTGAAGTTGCCCGCAGCAGAAGCAGAGAGCCGGGTCATGCGGGGCGTGCAGCGTCTGGTCAGTGATGGTGCGGTGACCCGCTTCAATGACTGGTACAGCGGCCAGCACGGGCTGGATTCGCCACCGTCCTTCAATGAAGCTGAACGCGTGGCGGTGCAGGTGCTGCAGCGCTTGCGCCAGGGTGAGCAGTGATGGGATGGCTGATAGCACTTGCCGTGCTCTGGCTGCTCTGGTTTTCCCACCGCTACGCCTGGTGGCGTCCTGTGGTCGATTTCCGGCGCCCCCGTATCCTCATGTATCACATGGTGAGCCCGCATCGTCAGGGTGCAACGTTCAATGGCTTGCGTGTTGCTCCTGAACGTTTCGAGGCGCAACTGGCGTTCATGAAAAAGGAAGGCTGGCATTTTTACACGGTGAGTGAACTGTGGCGGCAGTGGGATTCCCTGCCCGAAAAGAGTGTTGCCATCACCTTTGACGATGGTTATGCCGACAACCTCAACAATGCATTACCCCTTCTCGAAAAATACGATGCGAAGGCCACCATTTACATGGTGGTGGACCGGCATGATCGCGACTGGTCAACGCACAAGAAGGCTCATCATGACAGCGGCGAGCTGGCGCGCGAGCCAAAACTGACTGATGAAGAAATGCGTGCGCTGGTACAGAGCGGCCGCATCGAGATTGCCTCGCATACGCTGACACATATCAATATGGCCACCACCACACTCGATGCCAGGCGGCACGAGCTGATGCAGGCGCGCGAGCTGCTTGAAAAGGAGAGTGGTGTGCCTGTGCGCAGTTTTGCGTATCCTTTTGGCATATTCGGCGATGAGGATGTGCAGCTGGTGCGTGAGTGTGGTTATGAAACGGCGGTGACCACCATTGATGGCATTGATCAGCGCGAGCCAAAACCGGACCCGTGTCGCCTCAAGCGTATCAAGGTCAGTGGCAAGGACAATCAGCTGGCATTCGTTATGCGGATGCGTGGCGGCAAGCGGGGGCTCACCAAGTGAGTGTGCAGGTGTGGCTACTCAGTGATGGTGCGCCGGGGCACCTGAGTCAGAGTCAGGGTATTGTGGATGCCCTGGCCTCTCGCAAGAACGTCAGTGTGACAACAGTCAATCTGCGCGTACGCAGCACTTTCTGGAAAAGGCTGGGGCGCTTTCTTTTGCCCTGGGTCCGGGATCCGCAGACGTGGCTGGCACGTGTTTATGACATTGAAGTGCCAGCGGGATCGCCACAGCTGATCGTGTCGTCCGGCGCCAATACCCTGTTGGCCAATGCCCTGCTGGCCCGGCAGACAGGCGCTGCCAATGTGTACAGCGGTACGCTCAAGGGCTATGACGCATCCGCTTATCGTTGTGTGTTTACCGTCGTGCCGCTGGGCGTTGCCAGTAATCATGTCCTGCCCTTGCCTCCTGTGCCTGGTGATCTGGCACGTGCACTGCCTGTACCCGACACCATGGATAAGGTGATTGCCGTTCTGGTGGGGGGTGATGGCGCCGGCTATGTGTTCACGCCCGCAGACTGGAAGCAGTTTGCACTGTCTCTGGCGCAGCTGGCAGATCGCCATCAGGCCAGGCTGCTGATCACGACATCGCGTCGGACAGGTGCTGAGGCCGAGGCCGTGTTGCGTGAGCATCTGCCGCCTGCTGTGCTGGCTGATGCAGTCTGGTGGTCGGTTGCGCCACGCAAGGTTGTGCGTGATTTTCTTGCCGCTTCCTGTGCTGTGGTCGTGACGGAGGACAGTCTGACCATGGTGGCGGAAAGCATTTACTCCGCACGTCCTGTCATTGCCGTGTCGCCTCCCGTTGCCAGTCCTAACCAGAATGATGCAGCGGCACTTGCCGCCTATGTTGATCGCCGGTTGCTGATGCGTTGTGGCGTGGCGGCGCTTGCTGATCTGTCGTTTCCTGCAGGGGCAACGACGGTGCCGGATGTGCAGGCGGAAATCGTGTCCGTACTGCTGCCACTCTTGCCGGGAGACGCGCAATGAAGCAGGTACTTTTCTGGGGGCGCTACGGCAACTATGGGCCGGACTATCCGCGCAACCGGGTCGTCGAATCCGTCATGCGTGAACTTGGCTGTGATGTCAGCCGTTTTCTGCCGCTGCTCTCGCCATTGGCTGATGCTGAATATGCAGTGCGCGGCGGGGTGCAGCCGGATGTGATCTGGGTGCCTTGCTTCCGTCAACGCGACCTGCCTGCAGCCGCTCGCTATGCCCGACGCCATGGTATTCCCCTGGTGTTTGATCCATTGATCAGTGCGTATGACAAACAGGTGAGTGAACGTCAAAAGTTTCCGGCAGATTCGGCGAAGGCCCGGCGTCTGCTGGCGTGGGAAAGCCGGCTGTTCAATCTGCCGGATTTTCTCGTGGCGGATACGGCCGGCCACGCCGACTATTTCCATGCAACACATGGCGTGCCGCGTGAAAAGCTGGTGGTGATTCCGGTAGGGGCCGAGGAGGCGTTGTTTGCTCCTGTGCCTATGCAGCAGAAGCCGGTGGATGCACCGCTGGAGCTGGTGTTTTTCGGTACCTTTATCGGGTTGCAGGGTGTTGATGTACTGGCCCGTGCCATTCGTGCCTACGCCGGCAAGCCGGTGCGCTGGCGCTTGATTGGCGAGGGCCCGCTGCGTGCCGAGTGTGAGCAGGTTCTGGCAGGCGTGCCCGGCGTGTCGTTTGAAGGCTGGGGGCCGCTGCAGGAGTTGCCGGGTCGGCTTGCGTCAGCGGATGCCATCCTTGGGATTTTCGGAACTACCGACAAGTCCCTGCGCGTGATTCCCAACAAGGTGTATCAGGGGCTTGCCCTGGGGCGTCCGGTGATTACTGCGCGTACGCCAGCGTACCCGGCCGGACTCACGGCGGATGAGTCTTCCGGTATCCTGTGGGCCGAGCCTGGTAATGAAGACAGTATCCGTGCAGCGGTCGAACGCCTGCACGCACGCAGGGACGAGCTTTTGCTGATCGCGGCTGCGGCACGGCGCACCTATGAAACCCATTTTTCAAATCGCGTGATTGCAGATGTCCTGCGCTCACTGCTGAAGCCCTGATAAAGGAGTCAGTGATGACGCCACTGGTATCCATCATCATCACCAACTACAACTATGGCGCTTATATTGCAGAGGCCATCGAGTCGGCACTGGCACAAACCTTCCGGGATTGTGAGGTGCTGGTGATTGATGACGCATCGACCGACAACAGCCTGGAGATTGCTGCACGCTATCCGGTGAAAGTGCTTTTGCAGAATAATTCGGGCGTATGTGTGGCCAGAAACAATGCGCTGTCGGTTGCTGCCGGCAAGTATGTAATGTTTCTGGATGCAGATGATCGTCTGGTCCCGACAGCGGTTGAGCATATGCTGGCGGTATTGCAGGGGCAGCCGGAGACGGTTGCGTACGTGTACGGGCAAATGCGTTATTTCGGACGCAAGGAAGGCGTGTTTGCCTCCATGCCGTTCGACGGAAACAAGCTGGTTCGTGCCAACTTCATCTGCGCGTCCACCCTGATCCGGCGTGACATCCTGCTGTCGGTAGGCGGGTATGATGACGGCTTCCGCATGCTGCGCGAGGACTGGGAGCTTTATATCCGGCTCTTCACGAAGGGTTTTTCCGGGCAATTCCTGCCTGAGGTCATTCTTGAGTATCGCAAGCACAAGGAGCCTACCGGCAACACGACCAGACAGATCAAGACCCTGTCCATTGCCAAGCTCTTTTATCTGTATCCGTCGCTGATCTGGCGGCTTTTTATCCGGCATCCGCTTCGTTATGGCGTCCGGATGATTACGGCCAGGGTATGGGAGTCGGTCGGCAAATACGGGCCGAAACCACAATTGTCGAACCTGCGTGTGGTGCAGGGTGCAGACCGCCGGTGAGCGAAATGCTCACATCATGCGGCGGCGCCGGGTGATATGTCCTTGACTGGCTGGTTGCTTGCCATGATCAGCCCGCCACTGACAAACAGAAGTGTCAGGAAGTAGGCGCTGAAAATGCTCAGGTCTACCATCCCGTGAAAAATAAGCTGCATGAAAATGGCGTAGCCCAGCAGCCGGACAAACGTCCGGTCCTCGTCACTGGCTGTGTTGCCCGCAGGGCGATGACGCCAGAAAAAACCGATGCCGACAGCCCAGAGCATGGAGCCAATCACGCCCAGTGAGTACAGCGCCTCTAGCAGGATGTTGTGGGGCGTGCCCAGCGTCTGCCCCATGGCAGCCAATGTTTCCTGCCCCATGTTGAGTGCGAATGTACGCGCCCCATGCCCCCAGAAAGGGGCCTCCGTAATTGCAGACCAGCTCACCTTGTATACCGTCAGCCGGTAGGTCGCCAGTTTGTCAAAGTATGCGAAATTGTCGTGAAGCTGAATCGCTGCAACAGTCATCAGGGTTGAACCGGCAAGGAACATGGCCACTGCGAAGGGGGCGACCAAGGCTCTCCATGATGATTTCCGGGCGATAACAAATGCAGATAGCGCCAAGCCGGTAATGATGGAGCTGAGAAGGGCGCCACGTGACATGGCGGTGACGTGAAGGAAGCCAATCAGTCCGATGTAAATTGAAATGAACAGGATGCGTCTGCTTGAGCGGGACAACAAACCGGCAACCAGTGCCGTGTTGGCCACAAGTGCAATGGCCAGCCCCCAGCTGTTTTCGTTGGCAAAGCCGGATATCTGGTTGAAGTTGGTGTTGAGGAAATTGCTCCACAAGGATGGTGTGGATGCGATGGCAACAAAGGCTGCCATGACGATCATCAATACAGCCATTTGTGTTGCCTTGACCATGGAGGCACTGCGCTCAACGGCAATCTGGAAAAAAAGGGCTCCGGTGGCAAACGCCAGGACAAGGTTCCTGATGACTACCCAGCTTTTGCCGGGGTAACTGGAAAACATGGATGCAACCAGAATGCCGGCAGTCAGGAATGCCAGTGGCCGGTAGAGCCCGGCCGTGCGACTGAGGAACGGGCGTCCTGCGGCAACGGCCATGAGCAACGTGGTGAGCAAGAGCATGCCGGAGGTATGCAGACGCTCAAGTGGCAGCACCAGTGCGCCGGCAATCACGAGCGTGATTGCTGCTGATTCAACAGGATGCTGACGGGGGGAGGGCTCGGCGAGCATGACTTTATTGTTCATCAAGTACAGCCATCATTTTTCCCACGGAGGACTGCCAGGTAAACCGGGAGATCAGTGCTTGCCCATCACGTGAGAGTCTCTCCCGTAGTTCCGTGTTCTGAACCAGTTCAATGACGGCATTCCTGATGGCGTCAGTGCTGCCGGGCTCGCACAGGATGGCAGACTGCATGTCGATGCAGAACTCTTCATGGCCACCGATACGGGTGGCGATAACTGCGGCGCCGCACTGCATGGCTTCCGAGGCCGTCAGCCCCCAGCCTTCGCTAAGGCTGGGCGCAATGAATATCGAACACCGGTTGTAAATGGCACGAAGCTCGGTTTGTGACGGGGTCTGGTGGTAGGTGATCCACTCGGGGAGGTCGTTTGGGCGGGCCGGAACACCGAAGAATTCTGCAGATATGGCAGGGTTGTCTTTTCTGGCGGCGATCAGGGCGTCAATGCCTGCACTGCTGCCCTTGATGGGCAGGGCGCTGTACAGCATGGCAATGCGGGCCGGATCGCGTTTGGCCATTGGCGTGTCGCAGCCGAATTTCTCGAAGTCGAGCCCGTTCGGAATGTACGTCGATTCCGCACCCGCAGCCTTGAGTTCGCTCTGTATCCAGCGGGAAATTGCTATTTTCCGGACAGGGAGTTTCCAGGTGCTGATGACACGGTCATCTGCGCCGCCCCATGTTTCAATGCCCTGCACCAGATACAGCTGCTTGCCTTTTGACGCGGGCAGATGAAAGGCCTGCTCGGCGGTCAGCCACAGTGTGGAGAAAATGGCATCCGCATCGGGGATGAACGCGGGATGGATGAGCGGAACCCAGCGGATGCTGACGGACGTGTCCAGCGGAAACCAGCGGGTGGGCTTCCAGCGCTGGGTGACAAGCCTGGAAAGATAACGGGACATGATGCGGCGCAAGGATGACACCGGATGCCGCTCTATGGCGGCACCAATATACGCAGGATGTATCAGCGTAACCTTGTGGCCGGCACGGGACAAATGATTGGCATATTCATAGACAATCTTGAATCCGCCTGATGGATTGTAGCCGCCGCCTGGAAGAACAAACGTAATTCTCATGAGGGCGAGTGTTCCGGTACATTTTCCCCCGAACCCGCAATGATTTGCGCAATCCTCATACGGAAGGTATGTGCCTGCTCCGACTTTTCCCTGCCACGTGTGGCAATGGCGCTGGCTGCACTGTCGTCGTGGGTGATTTTTGCAATATCGGAGGGGGCACGGAAAATGAAGATTTCCTTCCCTTCCTCGAAATTGAGTGGTGTGTCAGGTGTTGAGTTCATCAACAGGCAGGCACCATGCATGGTTGCATCAAAACAGCGCTGGGGAAGGCCGTTAACAACATTGGATTCATTCATGATGTTCAGGACGAACTTGTGTTGCGCATAAAGTCGCCGTGTTTTCTTGATGGATATCCGGCGATTGATGGTTCGCGCAGCAGGGTTATTCAGTGCTGGCCAGCCCGGGCCTATGACGAGTATGGGGTGACTGATTTGCTCAATCAGTGCTACGCGTCCGGCAGATGGCGCACCAATGAACAGTATTTCATTGCTGCGTGTTTCCCATGCGGGCAGCGCCATCTCTGGCAGCGTGGCAGCCAGTGGCAGATAGCGGCCGGACAGGCCAATACGTTCCGCCAGGGGAATCAGGCCGGTATCGGTGAAGTAAAAATCCTTTATGCCGGTGTTCCTGGCAAGGCGGTCTTCAAACCGGTCACCAATCCACTGTGCGGTTGCAATGCCGGACTCAATCAGTAATTGATTGATGGCAGGCTCAAGATAGAAAAGATCAACGATCAGTATGAGCTCTGGCTGGTGTTGGCGAATGGCCTGGGCCAGTCCGTCACGGATCATCTTGCGTACACGGGCATGATTCTTTCCCATGGCATGTCCGGCAAGACGTGCAAGCATGTTGTGGTGTGTCAGGGAAAAGCCTGCGGCATCATTCCCGGCGGCAAGCAGTACATCCTCGTACCAGTGCAGGATGCCGCCACGCTTGCCGATTATCAGCAGGCGCTTCATGACGATTTATCCGGAGGGCTGGCAAGGTTCTCGTACACGGCAAGTGTTTCCCTGCACATCGTTTCCAGAAGGAAGCTGTTGCTCTCGGGAACCTGGCGCGTGCCCAGCAAGAGTTGCCGAGCCTGACTGCCCAGCCTGTCTGTGTCCTGATCGGGGATCAGCCCCTCTGGCCATAATCGGGCCAGAATCTCTCCTGCTCCGCCCTTGTCCCAGGCAATCACAGGTCGTCCCAGTCTCAATGCCTCCAGCACAGTGCGGCCAAATGATTCGGGTTTGCTGGAGAGTGAAAACACGAGGTCACTGACGGCAAAGATGTCGCGAATGTCGTTGCGCAACCCGGTGAAGGTGATGTCATCGGCAAGGTTGTGACGGGCGACCAGTTGATGCAGCTCGGCAAGGTAGTCCTGCTTTTTTTCTTCGGCGCCACCAACAATCACGCCATGTACGGCAAGTCCTTCCGCCTTGAGCTGACCAATCAGGCTGATGAATGCTTCGTGGCCCTTGAGTCTGGTAATGCGCCCGGGCAGCGTGAGGATCTTCTTGTTGGCCAGCTGCGGAAAGCGTGCCTGCCATTGTTGCCGCCATTCGGCAGTGGGCTGGTAACCGTAAGGGAATTCAGACGGGTCCACGCCACGGTAAATCAGCTTGATGCTGTCGGGGCGGCAGGTGCTGTAATGCTGCAGGATGTACTGGCGGACTGTTTCCGATACGGCGATTACGCGCTCGCCCCTGGCCATGATGGCGCTATAGGGGCTGACCGAATAAAGACCGTGAACCGTGGTGACAAAATGCGGTCGGGTTGCCGGATTCATGCCGCGCAGGGCCAGCCAGGCAATCCATGCAGGAATGCGAGAGCGGGCATGCACGATGTCAGGCCTGATGTCTTCAAGAAGACGCCTGAACGGGCGCACCTGCAGCAGGCTGAACAGGGATTTTCTGTGAACAGGCAGGGAGATGTGTTCACTGCCTTCCCGCACCAGTTGCTCGACAAGGCGTCCGCCACTGGAAATGACGATCGAGCGGTGGCCTGCCGCCACAAGGGCGCGGGCAATTTCCAGTGTGCCCCGTTCGACGCCGCCGGAGTGCAGGGCAGGCAGCGTCTGCACGACAGTCAGCGTTTTTTCCATTTCTTCTTTTCTTCGTAAAGGTGCGGCTCACCCGGAGGCCGGGTCTTGAAACGACGGTGAGACCACATGTATTGCGTGGGTGCACGCCGGATGAGTTGCCCCAGCTCGTGATTGATGCGGGAGGCATCGGCAACATCATCGCCGCCAGGGTAGTTGGTCAGGGCGGGGGTGATGACATAGTGATACTTTTCCGTGTCGCCGTCGCGGCAGAACTGGATGAGCATCACGGCGGAATCATTGACCTGTGCCAGTCGTGCGGGTGTGGTGATGGTGGCGGCGGGCACACCAAAGAACGGTGCAAAGACGCTGTGCTTGCGTCCGAAATCCTGATCCGGGGTATACCAGACAATATGGCTGCTCTTGAGGGCCTTTATCAGCAGGCGCATGTCGCGATAGGGGATGGTCCACTGGTGATAGCGCAGGCGGCGGCGGGTCATCATGTATTCAAATGCGGCATTTTTCTGCGGCCGGTAAACCGTGTCCACCTTGAAGTGCAGCGACGCCATGGCTGCGCCCAGATCGAGCAGGCTGTAATGGGCGCCCAGCAACAAAATGCCTTTGCCGCGTTGCTCCATGGCGCGCAGATGCTCAAGCCCCTCGAACGAGATGCGGTGACGGTAGTACTCGGGGCTGCGGAACCAGGCGTTGGCGGTTTCGAAAACGCCGATGCCGGCATTACGGAACGTATCGCGCGCCATGCTCTCCCGGGTGTTTTCGTCCAGCTCCGGAAAGCACAGGCCCAGATTGATGCGGGTGTCGTTGCGGCGCTGCCGGATGACATGCCATGCCAGCCAGCCCAACCCGGCGCCGAGACGGCGTTGCATGCCCCATGGCAGCTTGGCCATGAACCAGAATATTCCTGTGAGCAGCCATGCCGCCCAGTATCGGGGGGCCAGCAGTGCCTTGCTGAAGTCAGGGGGTGTCATCAGTCGAAAAGGGTTTCCCATGCAGGCTGCCCGGTTTCCGGGTAGAGCAGCGGCAGTGCTTCTTCCAGTGGAGGATGTTCCGGCTTTACTCCCTCTTTTTCCAGCTGTGCCAGCACCTGGCGACCAAGGTTGGGAGCCAGTGTCATCTTGCAGGGCCACACCACCATGTTGTTGCCCCGCGTCTCCATGAACGCATTGTCCGGCTTGAACAGCCTTTGTTCGCCGGCTGGCAGGATGCGGTCGATCTTGAGTGTCTTGTAGCGGGCACCGCGCAGGTCAAGCCAGGGCAGCAGTTCCTTGAGTTCGCGCTGGGCATGTTCGATCTGCAGGCGGTCATCACGCTGGGCGCCTTCGTCAGCCAGCTCGCCACCCAGATACCAGACCCATTCCCCGTCTCTGGTCGGGTGGCTGGTTATGGTCAGGCGAGGCCGGGTGCTGCTGCCGAGGCAGTGTGCGTAAACAGGGGGTAATTGCTTGCGCTTGAGCAGGACCATGTGCGCGGGGCGACGCTCCATGGGGGGTTCGCGCAGGCCCAGATCCTCAAGCAGTGCCTGATTGCCACGGCCACCGGCAAGGATGACGCGGCGCGGGTGAATGCGCAGAGGCTCCATCCCGGCGGCCGTGATGAAGACAGCGGTCGTATTGTGCCGGTCATCCGTTTCCAGATGACAGTTCTGCTGGCTGATCTTGTAGATGCAGCTCTTGTGCGGGCCGGCCAGTTTTTGTATCAGGGACGGTATGTCGATCACCAGGTCCGAGAGCTGGTACACACTGCCTTCGAAGGCAGTGTCCTGGAATGACGCTGGTCGGGCGCTGCCCTCGACGGACGCTACCTGACTGCTGATCAGGCGCGATGCGAAGTAGGCTGTCGCACGCGCGGCCAGGCTGGGCTCTGACCACAGGTACTGATGTTCGGACAGTACGCGTACACCACCCAGACTGACATCGCCCCGGTCACGCAGGCAGTCGCGCCAGAGTGCCGGCATGTCGTCGAGATCTTCAATGTCGCGCAGCATGGCGCTCAGGCCGAACTTGAGACCGCCATGAATGATGCCGTTGGCGTTGAGGGTTTCATGACCGCCAAGCTTGTCCTGCTCCAGCAGGAGCACGCTGTAGCCGGCGGCACGGAGCCGGTTGAGCAGCCAGAGACCGGCGATGCCGCCGCCAAAAATAAGAATGTCCGTTTCAATGGTACGCATGGCAGGAAAGTCTATTCGAGTTGAGGTTGGCCAGCCAGTTGGCGCCGCTTCCGTTACAATGCACGCATTCTATCCGGCGATACGAACTGTGGCCCGTTTTCTTTACAACATTCTTTTTCACCTGCTGCTGCCTCTGGTCATCCTGAGGTTGCTCTGGAAGGGGCTGCGTGCGCCGGAATATCGGCTGCGCTGGCGCGAGCGTTTTGGTCTTGCGGTGCCGGTCCAGCAGGGCGGCCTCTGGGTGCATGCCGTCTCCGTGGGGGAGACCCTTGCCGCAGCCCCGCTGATCAATGCCTGGCGTGAGGCGCATCCGGATGAGCCGGTGCTGGTGACAACCATGACACCCACCGGCTCGGCCCGTGTGCAGGCGCTCTGGGGCAACAAGGTCAACCATTGCTATGCCCCCTATGACCTGCCCTGGGCCTGGGGCCTGTTTCTGCGCAAGGTGCGACCACGGGTGCTGGTCATCATGGAGACCGAGCTGTGGCCCAACATGCTGGTATCGGCACAGGCATGCGGTATCCCGGTGGTTCTGGTGAATGCCCGTCTTTCTGACCGTTCGGCACGCGGGTATGCCCGGGTCGGCTGGCTGACGCGGCCGGTGTTGCAGCACCTTTCGCGGATTGCGGCCCAGGATGAGGCGACCGCCAGCCGTTTTACGGCTCTCGGGGTGGATGCCCGCAAGGTGGATGTCACTGGCAGCCTCAAGTTTGACATTGCGCCGTCTGATGCCCTGAAGGGACAGGCGGCGGAGTTGCGCCTGCGCTGGCAGCTTGGCGGTCGCCCGGTGCTGGTGGCAGCCAGTACCCACGAAGGTGAAGACAGCATTGTATTG
This sequence comes from Moraxellaceae bacterium, assembly GCA_030646295.1. GTDB lineage: Bacteria > Pseudomonadota > Gammaproteobacteria > Pseudomonadales > Moraxellaceae > UBA2031. The sequence continues at coordinate 118,266 of JAUSND010000024.1, read as the reverse complement.
TCAGCGGTTGCGCAGGTGCGCGAACTTCGACCGGATACTCTGCTGATTCTGGTGCCGCGACATCCCGAACGTTTTGACAGTGTGGCCAGGCTGGTGCGTGAGCAGGGATGCACCCTCAGGCGTCGCAGCCAGCAGGAAGACGTGATTGCCGGCACGCAGGTGTTTCTGGGTGACACCATGGGCGAACTGCTGCTCTGGTATGCACTGTCGGATATTGCGTTTGTCGGCGGTTCGCTGGTCCCGGTGGGAGGCCACAACATGCTGGAGCCGATTGCCCTTGATGTGCCCACGTTGTCGGGCCCCCACATTTTCAATTTCCAGACAATTGCGGATGAGCTGGTTGCGGCAGGTGCGTTGCAACTGGTGACCTCGGAGCGGCTTGCCGATGCTGTGGTGCGGCTGATTGCTTCGCCGTCCGTGGCGCAAGCCCAGGCTGCGGCGGGCCATGCCGTGATGGCGCGCAATCGTGGGGCGTTGGCGCGCCAGCTGGCACTGATCGAGCAGGAGATGCGTTCATGAATCTTTTGCTGCTGACGCCGGACGACTGCCCCGAGCCCGGACTGGCGCGCCTGACCGGGCGTCGGCTGAAGCATGTGCAGGAAGTGCACCGTGCGAAGGCTGGCGACACCCTGCGGCTAGGAATGCTGGGAGGCTTGATGGGGACCGGTGAGATTGTGTCCCTGTCCCGTGACGAGCTGGTGCTGCGTCCGGTACTGGATACCGCACCACCTGAGAAGTTGCCGTTGACGCTGCTGCTCAGTCTTCCCCGCCCCAAAATGCTCAAGCGCATCCTGCAGACAGTGGCCGCCATGGGCGTTTCCCGTCTGGTACTGATGAACAGCTACCGGGTGGAGAAAAGCTTCTGGGATTCACCCTGGCTGGAGCCTGATGCCGTGCGCGAGCAACTGGTGCTGGGTCTGGAGCAGTCACGTGATACGGTGCTGCCCGAGGTGCTCATCGAGCCGCTGTTCAAGCCCTTTGTTGAAGACCGGCTGCCGGTGCTTTGCCGTAACTCGCGCTGTTATGTAGCACACCCTGGCGCGGCAGTGCATTGCCCTGTTGCACTCAACCAGCCACTGACGCTGGCGATCGGGCCGGAGGGCGGCTTTATTCCCTACGAGATCGAGAAACTGGTGGAGGCAGGCTTCGAGGCAGTGCATCTGGGGCCCAGGATATTGCGGGTAGAGACGGCTGTCACCGCGTTGGTTGCGCGACTGTTTGTCTGATCGCGCAATAAAAAAGGCCGCAATCTGCGGCCTTTTTTATTGCTGGTGAATCAGCGCTTGCCTGCCGGCGGTGTAGCCGTTGGCGGCACTTCCAGGTATTTTTCCGGAGCTCCAACAATGCTGGCGTTCGGGTCCAGCCAGCCATTCAGCTCCCTGATGTCCACTTCGGACAACTGGCCACTGGCAGACTTCAGGCGAAGACTGTTGATGACATAGTCGTAGCGGGCATCGGCATAGTCACGCTTGGCGGCATAGAGCACACGCTGTGTCAGCAAGACGTCCACAATATTGCGGGTGCCAACTTCATAACCGGCCTGTACGGCAGCCAGCGAGGACTCATTTGATGCCACTGCCTGTTTGCGGGCCTCTACGCGGTAAGCGTCGGCGGCCACATTCAGGTAGGCCGTGCGGGCATTGTTGACTACCAGACGTTCTGTTGCGGTGAGCTGGTCCTGTGCGGCGGCTTCGCGGTAGCTGGCCTGCTTGCTGGCGGCATACGTACGGCCACCGGCAAACAGCAGCCAGTTGGCCTCGACGCCAACGCTGGTGGTGGCGCCGTTCTGGGTGGTAAAGCTGCTGCCCGCCAGAGGGTTGCTTGCGGTCACGTCATAGTCGGTGTCGTTGTAGCTGCCGAACAGGTCAACGGTGGGCAGGTGGCCCGAGCGGGCCTCACGGCTGGCGGCACGTGACGTGTTGTAGGCCTGCATGGCGGCCTGCAGGTCCGGGTTGCGTTCCTTGGCCAGCTTGGCCCAGGCATCAGGGTCGGCGGGTACCGGTTTGACAAAGATGGCATCGCCCTTGAGGGGGGCAAGGCGTCCCGGAGCCTCGCCAATGATGGCACTCAGGTTTTCCTGGGTGGAACTCAGCGCGGCTTCGGCAGCAATACGGTTGGCGCGGGCACCATCGCTGGCTGCACGGGCTTCCAGCACATCGGTGATGGCAATCAGGCCAACATCAAAGCGTTGCTGGGCCTGATCCTGCTGGCGCCCGAAGGCAGCTTCTTCCGCCTGGGCATAGGCCAGGGTTTCCTGGGCACTGAGCACGGCAAAGTAGGCCTGGGAGACGCGCAGGGCGAGCTCCTGCTCCTGGCTGCGCAGGGTGGCTTCGGCTTGCGAGCCGATGGCCTTCGAGCGCTGATAGCCATACCAGGCATCGGCCCGGAACAGCGGCTGGGTCAGCTTGGCACCGTACTGGGTGCTTTCGAATTCAGTGTTGGCGGCTGCTCCGAGGTCGGACTCAAACTCGTTTTCCGAGAAACTGCCGTATGCTGCGAGGCTGGGCAGCAAGGCGCCGCGCCCGATAGCGACGGACTCTTGTTCCGCCTCGTAGTTGTTGCGTGCTGCCGACCAGCGCGGATCATTTTTCTGGGCCTTGGCATATGCCTCAGACAGGTCCAGTGCGAAAACAGGGGAGTGAGCCATTCCGAGGGCCAGGGCAAGGCCGGAAAGCACGGGACGGATGCGCATAGAAAAGATACTCATCGGTATGTGCAAAAAAATAGGGTTTTGAGGTTATGCCCTCGATTGTTTTAACGCAAGCACAGGGCTTGTGCGATACCGGCCAGAATGGTAGCAAAACTGTGTACCTGACCCGGTTAATCCCCATGTTTTCAGGGGGTTTATTGCGTAACCGTTGCCTTGCCCGACCCCATGGGGGATCGTTATAGTGGATGCCTGCCGACCACCTGCCGCTAGCGCTGTCCAGCCCTGCCGCATGGCGGTTTCTTTGTCTTTGTTGTCCCCCGGATATCCAGTCTCATGACCGCGCCTGAACAGACCCTCAGTCAATCCGCTCGCGTTGACAGTGCCGCCCTTGCTCCGTTTCCGGCCTCGCGCAAGGTTTATGTCGAGGGTTCGCGCCCCGATATTCGCGTTCCCATGCGCGAGGTCACGCTGACCGATACCCCGACCGGCCTGGGTGGGGAAAAGAATGCGCCGGTACTCATTTATGACACCTCCGGTCCGTATACCGATCCGGCGGTGAAGATCGATATCCGCCAGGGCCTGCCGAATGTGCGCGGCAAGTGGATTGAAGAGCGCGGCGATACCGAGATCCTGAGTGGCCTCAGCTCTGCCTATGGCAATGACCGCTTGCATGATCCGGCGCTGGCACATTTGCGCTTTGCGCACCTGAGTGCCCCGCGTCGTGCCAGAGCAGGGGCCAATGTCTCGCAGATGCATTATGCGAAGCGCGGCATCATCACGCCGGAAATGGAATACATCGCCCTGCGCGAAAACATGAAGCTGCAGGAAGCACGTGCCGCCGGCCTGCTCGCGCAGCAGCATCCGGGGCAGAGCTTTGGCGCCTCCCTGCCCAAGGAAATCACGGCGGAATTTGTGCGCAGTGAGGTCGCCCGCGGTCGCGCCATCATTCCCGCCAACATCAACCACGTTGAGCTGGAACCGATGATCATCGGTCGTAACTTTCTGGTGAAGATCAACGGCAACCTTGGCAACTCGGCGCTGGCCTCTTCCATTGAAGAAGAAGTGGAAAAGATGACGTGGTCGATCCGCTGGGGTGCCGACACGGTCATGGATCTGTCTACCGGCAAAAACATTCACGAAACGCGTGAGTGGATCCTGCGTAATTCCCCCGTGCCCATTGGTACCGTGCCGATTTACCAGGCACTGGAAAAAGTGGATGGCGTGGCGGAAGACCTGACCTGGGAAATCTTCCGCGACACCCTGATCGAACAGGCCGAGCAGGGTGTCGACTACTTCACCATTCATGCCGGCGTGCTGTTGCGTCATGTTCCGCTCACCGCCAAGCGCGTGACCGGCATTGTTTCGCGTGGCGGCTCCATCATGGCCAAGTGGTGCCTGGCGCATCACCAGGAAAACTTCCTGTACACGCATTTTGAAGACATCTGCGAAATCATGAAGGCCTATGACGTGTCCTTCAGTCTCGGCGACGGCCTGCGTCCCGGCTCGATTGCCGATGCCAATGACGAGGCCCAGTTCGGCGAGCTGGAAGCGCTGGGCGAACTGACCAAGATCGCCTGGAAGCATGATGTGCAGACCATGATCGAGGGCCCCGGCCACGTGCCCATGCACCTGATCAAGGAAAACATGGACAAGCAGCTGGCCTGCTGCGACGAAGCCCCTTTCTACACGCTGGGCCCGCTGACCACGGATATTGCACCGGGCTACGACCACATCACGTCCGGTATCGGTGCGGCGATGATCGGCTGGTTCGGTTGCGCCATGCTGTGCTACGTGACGCCGAAGGAACATCTCGGCCTGCCCAACAAGAAAGACGTGAAGGACGGCATCATCACCTACAAGATCGCCGCGCACGCTGCCGATCTGGCCAAGGGCCATCCCGGTGCGCAGATTCGTGACAATGCCCTGTCCAAGGCCCGCTTCGAGTTTCGCTGGGATGACCAGTTCAATCTGGCGCTGGATCCGGATACGGCGCGGGAATACCACGATGCCACGCTGCCCAAGGAAGCACACAAGCTGGCGCACTTCTGTTCCATGTGCGGCCCCAAGTTCTGTTCCATGAAAATCACGCAGGAAGTGCGTGAATATGCGGCGGAGCGTGGGCTGGCCGCAGAGCGGGCGGTGGAGTCCGGCATGGAGGAACAGGCCGTGCGCTTCCGGGAAGCCGGTGCCGAGGTTTACCGCGAGGTTTGATCATGCGGCTGTTCCTTGTTTTCCTCCTGCTCGGCGGTGTCTACGCCTGGCAGCATGAAGATGAGTTGCGGCTGGCCTGGCGCCAGTCGCAACCCGGCTACCAGCCACCGCAAGTCACACTGTTTGCCACTAGCTGGTGCGGTTACTGCCGCCAGATGCGTGAGTATTTTGCGGCTGAAAAAATTCCGTATACCGAGCTTGATATAGAAACCAGTGCACAGGGCAAGGTCTGGCACGAACAGTTGGGAGGGGGCGGTGTTCCCGTTATCCTCGTCGGCGAAAAAGTCATTCACGGGTATGACCCGGGCGGCGTAAGTGCAGCCCTGGCTTCCCAGTAACAGCAGGTTTCATTAATAGCAGGTTCCATGGCAACCAACAATTTCAGCAAGGACGATGTTGTCGTCGAGAAAAGGGAAACCCTGTTTCAGGGTTTTTATCGCCTGGACAAGCTGCATCTGTCGCATCGCCAGTTTGCCGGCGGCAACGGGCCGGTCATTAACCGCGAGCTCTTTGTGCGTCCGCCGGCGGTGGGGGTACTGATTTATGATCCTGCGACCGATGAGGTATTGCTGATCGAGCAGTTCCGCGTGGGCGCGCTGGAGAATGCGCACCCCTGGCAAATGGAGATCGTGGCCGGCCTGATCGAGCCCGGTGAGTTGCCGGAAGACGTGGTACGCCGCGAGGCACAGGAAGAAGCGGGTATCACACTGGGGCGGGTCGAGCGGGTGATGGAGTTTCTGCCCAGTCCCGGCGGCTCCGATGAGCGTTTTGCCCTTTATGTTGCCAGTGCCGACCTGTCACAGGCAGGCGGCATTCATGGCCTGCCCGAGGAAGGCGAAGATATCCGTGTTAATGTCATGAGCGTGAATCAGGCACTCACGGCGGTGGAGCGCGGACGCATCAACAATGCGCCCTGCATCCTTGCCCTGCAGTGGCTGGCCCTTAACAAGCCGCGCTTGCTGGCGCGCTGGAAGAAGTGATGGCACTGGCACTTGCCCCCCTGCGGTACACGGTGGATCTGCAGCATCTGCAGGCCCTGTGTGCGCTCAATTACGGCCGGCTGCGCCGGTTGTTGCCGGGGCTTGAGCGCGACCATTACCGCTTTCACTGGGATCAGCCCGGGGTGGAGCAGGCCCTCATGGAGATCGAGGTGCTGGAGCGCTCGGTCTACACCGATACCCTGCTGATCCACCAGACCACGACGCGCCTGCCGTGGTGCCCGCGGCTGGATATGGAAGTGCGCATCTACCACGATGCCGAGCTGGCCGAGGTGTTGCGCTTCCAGTCATCCCGCAGCATTCCCGCCCGTAACCGCTATCCGAACCCCTCCATGCATGCCCGGGACGAGAAGACCCAGGTCAACGGGTTTCTGGCCGAGTGCCTGGATCACTGCCTGCGGGAGGGCTATGTCGACGTGCTACCGGTCGGATGGGGTGTCGACGAAGGTTCGGGTGTGTGACCGTATTCTGGTAATCAGTGCTTTTATTGCGTTACATTCAGGATAACAAAGAGTTCTAGGGATGGTACCTTGACGCAGATTGACCCGCGGCCACTTCGAGTGGTCCAGATTACAGACTGCCACCTGTTTGCCGGCACGGACGGCCGGCTGCTTGGTCTCAACACGGAAGACAGCCTGCGACTGGTGCTGGATCGCGTGACCTGCGAGCAGTCCCATATCGATGTCATTCTTGCGACCGGTGACCTGTCGCAGGATGGCTCCATGTCGTCCTATCGCCGGTTCCAGCAGCACCTTACCCGGTTCAAGGCCCCCAGCTACTGGCTACAGGGCAATCACGACCTGACCGAGCCCATGGTGAATGCCCTGGGCGGGCACGGCCGGCGTGACAGCCATCTGAGCCCCTGCCTGATTGCCGTCGGGGACTGGCGCATCATCATGCTCAACTCCAGCGTCGAGCATGAAGTGCCTGGCTACTTCCAGCCTGACGAGCTTGAGTTCCTGCGCGATGCCCTGGTGAAAACCCGCGGACATCACACCATGGTATGCCTGCATCATCATCCCGTGCCGATGGGCTGCGACTGGCTCGACAACCAGGTGGTCAGTAATGCCGGGGAGTTCTGGGCGATCATGGATGCGGTAGACCATGTCAAGGTTGTGCTCTGGGGGCATGTCCACCAGAACTCCGAGCAGGTTCGCCGTGGTGTGCACCTGTTTTCCTCCCCGTCGACCTGCGTACAGTTCAAGCCACAGAGCAAGGATTTTGCCGTGGACGACATTGCGCCGGGTTATCGCTGGTTTGACCTGTATCCGGATGGCCGCTTTGAAACCGCCGTATCCCGCGTGGAAGGTGTTGCCTTTGATGTGGACATGTCGGTGAAGGGGTACTGATCGACAGGCTCGGCATGCTGGACAGGATTCACAAGAATGCGCAGTTGCGCATTTTTTGTTTGTGGGATGGCAGAAATGAAAGAGCTGATCTACATCCATGGCTTCAACAGCTCGCCACAGTCTGCCAAGGCGCAGCAGTTGCTGGCATGGGCCGCACAACGCTGCCCGGATATACGGATTCATGTGCCGGCACTGCCGGTTGACCCGGAAAAGGCTCTTGCCCTCCTTGTCGCCAGCGTGCAGGCTTGCGGGTCGCCACCGGGCCTGATCGGCTCTTCACTGGGTGGCTTCTATGCCAATGTGCTGGCAGCCCGTCTGGGCTTGCGTGCGGTGCTGATCAATCCGGCGGTACATCCTCATCAGTTGCTGGCACAGCATCTGGGGGAGGTAAGCAATTACCATACGGGCGAGGCCGCCGAGCTTCGCCATGAAGACATTGCCGTACTGGCGCAGATGGATGTTTCCCCCAGATACCCGGAGCGACTGTGGGTGCTGCTGGAGTCGGGTGATGAAACCCTGGATTACCGGCAGGCAGCGGATTTTTATGCTGCCTGTCGTGTTGATGTTACGGAGGGTGGCTCGCATGCCTATGAGGGCTTTGTGGCGAAGCTGCCGTCCATTGTGGAATTTCTGAATAATCAGGTTGTGGGTAGATGAGCAACAATTACACAGCAGAAGCCATTGAGGTGCTGTCCGGGCTGGACCCGGTCAAGAAGCGCCCGGGCATGTACACCGATACCCAGCGTCCCAATCACCTTGCGCAGGAAGTCATCGATAACTCGGTTGACGAGGCCCTTGCAGGACACGCCACGCGCATTCAGGTGGATCTGTATGCGGATGGTTCACTGTCAGTGACCGATGATGGTCGTGGCATGCCGGTGGATATTCATCCCGAGCACAAGGTGTCCGGTGTGGAGCTTATCCTGACCCGTCTGCATGCCGGCGGAAAATTCTCCAACAAGAACTACCAGTTCTCCGGCGGTTTGCATGGCGTCGGTATTTCGGTAGTGAATGCGCTGTCGAAGCATCTGGTTGTAACGGTGCGTCGCGATGGCAATGTTTACCAGCAGGAGTTTCGTGACGGTGATGCGGTAACACAGCTTGCCGTGATCGATTCCGCACCGAAGCGACAGTCAGGCACCACCGTGAAGTTCTGGGCTGACGGCAAGTATTTCGACAGCCCGAAGTTTTCCGTGTCGCGCCTCAAACATGTGCTCAAGGCCAAGGCAGTGCTGTGCCCCAAGCTCACCATGGTGTTCACCGACCACCAGAGCGGCGAGACACTGACATGGTATTACGAAGACGGTCTCACGGATTACCTCAGGGAATCGACCCGCGAATTCATCACCTTGCCGGATGAACCTTTTGTGGGTGCTTTTGCGGCGGCCAAGGAAGCGGTGGACTGGGCGGTGCAGTGGTTGCCGGAAGGTGGCGAGCTGATCCAGGAGTCCTACGTCAACCTGATTCCCACGGCACAGGGCGGCACCCATGTAAATGGCTTGCGCACCGGCCTGCTGGATGCCCTGCGCGAATTTTGCGAGTACCGTAATTTGCTGCCGCGCGGTATCAAGCTGTCGCCGGAAGACGTGTGGGATCGGTGTGTCTTTGTGATCTCGCTGAAGATGCAGGACCCGCAGTTCTCCGGGCAGACCAAGGAGCGCCTGTCATCGCGCGAGTCGGCCAGTTTTGTGTCAGGTGTGGTGAAGGATGCGTTCTCGCTGTACCTGAACCAGCATACCGATGTTGCCGAGCAGCTGGCCGAACTGGCCATCAATAATGCCCAGAAGCGTCTGCGCCAGAGCAAGCAGGTGGCGCGCAAGAAAATCACTTCGGGGCCGGCCTTGCCAGGCAAACTGGCGGATTGTTCGCTGTCCGATATTGCCCGCTCCGAACTGTTTCTGGTGGAAGGCGACTCCGCCGGTGGCTCTGCCAAGCAGGCGCGTGATCGCCAGTTTCAGGCGGTGATGCCGCTGCGCGGGAAAATCCTGAATACCTGGGAAGTGGACTCCGGCGAAATTCTTGCCTCGCAGGAAGTGCATGACATTGCCGTGGCGATTGGCGTTGATCCGGCGTCGGATAATCTGGAAGGACTGCGTTACGGCAAGATATGCATTCTGGCCGATGCCGACTCCGATGGTCTGCATATCGCGACCCTCTTGTGCGCGCTGTTTGTGAAGCACTTCCGTCCGCTGGTGGAGCGCGGCCACATCTTTGTTGCCATGCCGCCGCTGTACCGCATCGATCTGGGCAAGGAAGTGTTTTACGCGCTCGATGAAGACGAGAAGCGCGGCATCCTTGATCGCCTTGAGGCGGAAAACAAGCGCGGCAAGCCCAATGTGCAGCGCTTCAAGGGACTGGGTGAAATGAATCCCCTGCAGTTGCGTGAAACCACCATGGCACCGGATACCCGCCGCCTGGTAAAGCTGGCGCTGGATGACTTTGTCGCCACCACGGAAATGATGGACATGTTGCTGGCCAAGAAACGCGCCAGTGATCGCAAGAGCTGGCTGGAAAACAAGGGTAATCTGGCCGAAGTCGAATTGTGATTTATCGCCTGTTGCTGCAGCGGCGACGGGATTGGATTCTGGAAAAACGTAATGACTGATTCATTGAATCTGGATTTTGAAAACACTGAACGCCGGCAGATGTCGGAGTTCACCGAGCAGGCGTATCTGAACTACTCCATGTACGTGATCATGGATCGTGCCCTGCCGCATATCGGTGACGGCCTCAAGCCCGTACAGCGTCGCATCGTCTATGCAATGAGCGAGCTGGGGCTGAAAAACACGGCCAAGTACAAGAAGTCGGCGCGTACCGTCGGTGACGTGCTCGGCAAGTTTCATCCGCATGGCGACTCGGCCTGCTATGAGGCCATGGTGCTGATGGCTCAGCCGTTCAGCTACCGGTATCCGCTGGTGGACGGGCAGGGCAACTGGGGCTCGCCGGATGACCCCAAGTCGTTTGCCGCCATGCGTTACACCGAGTCGCGCCTGTCGCCGTATGCCGAAGTTTTGCTCAGTGAGCTGGATCAGGGCACGGTAGACTGGCAGCCGAACTTTGACGGCACCATGGAAGAGCCGAAAGTCCTGCCGGCGCGACTGCCGAACCTGCTGCTCAATGGTACCACCGGTATTGCCGTGGGTATGGCGACCGATGTGCCACCACACAATCTCAAGGAAATCGCCAGAGCCTGTATCGCACTGCTGCAGGACCCGGGCATTTCCCTCGATGAGTTGTGCGAGATCGTGCAGGGACCGGACTTGCCGACGCGTGCCGAAATCATCACGCCGCGCAACGAGCTGATCAACATGTATGCCACTGGTCGTGGTGGCTACCGCATGCGTGCCGTGTACGAAGTGGAAGATGGCGACATCGTGGTGACGGCGCTGCCGCATCAGGTGTCCGGCGCCAAGATCCTGACGCAGATTGCCGACCAGATGCAGGCCAAGAAGCTGCCGCTGGTGGCAGATCTGCGTGACGAGTCCGATCACGAGAATCCGACACGTCTGGTTATTGTGCCGCGCTCGAATCGCGTTGATGTCGAGCAGTTGATGAATCACCTGTTCGCGACCACCGATCTGGAAACCACCTATCGCGTCAACATGAACGTGATCGGGCTGGATGGTCGTCCCCAGGTCAAGAACCTGATGGACTTCCTGACCGAGTGGCTGGAGTTCCGGTTGCTGACCGTGCGACGTCGCCTGCAGCATCGCCTCGACAAGGTGGAAGCGCGCCTGCACATTCTTGACGGCCTGCTGATTGCTTTCCTGAATATCGATGAAGTCATCCGCATCATCCGTGAAGAAGACAAGCCCAAGCCGGTGTTGATGGAGCGCTTCGGTATTTCCGATATCCAGGCCGAAGCGATTCTTGAACTCAAGCTGCGTCATCTCGCCAAACTGGAAGAGATGAAGATTCGCGGCGAACAGGATGATCTGGAAAACGAGCGCAAGGGACTGGAAAAGATCCTGGGCTCACATGCCGAAATGAAGAAGTTGCTGGTGCGTGAATTCACCGAAGACATGAACAAGTATGGCGACGAGCGGCGTTCGCCGATTGTCATGCGCAAGGAAGCCCAGGCGCTTTCCGAGACCGAACTTTCGCCCAGTGAAGCAGTTACTGTCGTGCTGTCCGAAAAGGGCTGGGTGCGACAGGCCAAGGGTCACGATGTCGATGGTGCGGCACTCTCCTACAAGGCAGGCGACAGCTTTTTTGCCAAAGCCGAAGGCCGTAGCAATCAGCTGGCGCACTTCATGGACTCGACCGGGCGCAGCTACTCCGTGCTGGCGAGCAGCCTGCCTTCTGCGCGAGGCCAGGGCGAGCCGCTGTCTGGCAAGCTCAATCCGCCGCCAGGCGCGCAGTTCCGTGGCCTGCTCATGGGCGAGAACAAGCAGTCTGTGGTGCTGACCACCAGTGCGGGTTACGGCTTTGTGACCACCCTGGGCGATCTTGAGGCGGGGAACAAGAACGGCAAGGCCATCCTGAATGTGCCCGATGGTGCCAGTGTGTTGACGCCTGCGCTGGTGGCAGCACTGGAGACTGATCTGCTGGCGGTGCTGAGCACCGAGGGGCGTTTGCTGGTCTTCCCGGTCAGGGATTTGCCGCAGTTGTCCAAGGGCAAGGGCAACAAGCTCATGAATATTGCGTCGGATGAAAACGAGACCGTAATGGCCGTGGTGACACTGGCGGAGGGGCAGAAGCTGACCGTGCAGGCGGGCTCGCGCCACATCACGCTCAAGGCCAGTGATCTCGAGGTTTATCGTGGCGAGCGTGGCCGTCGTGGCGCCAAGTTGCCGCGCGGGTTCCAGAAAGTGGACGGCATGCGCGTCGAGGTCTGACGACAGGCGGACGAAGCATGGCTGCGGGATGACGCTATGCTTGCTTGTGGTGTACTCGGGAGGATGGGCAAGTGACGGCAATGGCATTACACAAGTCGGTACTGACGCTGGATGACCTTGCGCGACTCAGCGCTGAAGAGCTGGGCGGGTTGTATCAGGCGGGTGATGTCCCGGCCAATCTTGCCGTGCTCAATGGTGCCACCAGGGGGCGCATGCTCGCGGTGACCGCGCTGGATGGTTCGCCGCTGGCAGGACTGGTGAGAGTCATTGCCGCATCACGATTTTTCCCCTGGGAAGGCAAGAGCTTTGATACCCGTGCCAAGAAGAGCGGGCATGGTGACAACCGCCTGCGCCTGCCGTTCTATCGCGGCCACTGGTTCGGATTCCGGACCCGGTTCGGCCGGTCACTGCTGGATGGTGCCGACTGCATCATGCTCGACTACGACAGCGTTGCAAATCCGCGCCCTGTCCGCCGCATTCGTGACGAGTTGCGTGAGGTGGTACCAGGCTTGTACATGGGGCCTGCCATATGGCGCCGCCGCAAGGGTGGCCCGTTGTTGCTGCTCTGGTTTGCGCTCGACACACGACAGTCACGCTGAGGCAGGCCAGGTGGATATGGGCTGAGCCCGACCGAGTCAGATAGATAGATGAAAAACCGGCCATGTAGCCGGTTTTTTTTCAGGCGGTTTCTGCCGGGGTGAGAATGTGCAGGCTCTGGTTGCTGATGAGCTGCTGGTATTCGGGGGCAAACGCCTCGACAACGGCAACTTGCAGGGAGGTGTCGTCGCTGACGGCAAGACGGAACGCGGCACCAAGTCGGCAGGGCAGGGAGATGGCTGCGGTCGGCACGGTGGTCAGAATGGTGCCAGTCGGAGCAGTGCGCGCCAGAATTTCTGCCTGTGTGCCATCGGCATGACCATGGGTGACGCCAGCCTTGCACGGCAGGCTGAGACGGCCACAGGCCCGTCGTTCTTCGCCGGCATCATTGACCAGTTGCAGAAACAGCTGGGCAGCTGCCAGGGCGCAGAACGGCCTGTCTTCATTGTCGCCGGTGTGAAAGTGAACAACGACGCCATCCACGCCAAAGGGTGTTTCAACTTCGCCACCATAAAGCCGGGCGGCACGGTCAATGAGCTGATCAAAAACCGACAGCATCTCATCAGCCATCGCGGCATTGACGCGTCGCAGCAAGCCGTTCGGGTCATCCAGCACGATGTGCAGATGGCTGCCGGGGGTGATGGTGGCCGGGGTGGCTGCCTGCGGAGCTGGTGCCGCAGCTGCGGGGCGATTTTCCGGGTGCAGCGGGCGGGCACCACGTGCGGGCGCGGGTTCACTGCGCGTCATGAAGAAGCCGCCAGCCAGAACCAGCAGGTGGAGCAAGGCGGAAAGCCCGATGTTGCCCAGGCTGCCGCGGACGATATCACCGCGTGACGGCGTCTGCAGACGTAGGTCGACCTGACCGAGTGCCTGTTGCTGAAGCTGCATGGGGGCGGAAAAAAGGCGGCCCTGGTCGTCGGTCTGGCCGGCCTCCGAGAGGCGCTCGTTTTGCGGCGTGAAGAGGCGGACACTGGCGATGCCGGGGTGATTCTCGTAACGGGCCGTCAGCACACTGAGGCTGACCATGTCACGGGCCAGGGCGAGTGGCGCAGCAGCATCGGCGAGCTGCTCTGCCAGCAGGCTGCCTTGTTGCCCCTGGCTGTTCCACAGGGCGGTTTCCGTGCTGTTTACGGCGAGTATGCTGTGCACCAGAAAACTGGCACCTACCAGTGCAACCCAACGTCCTGTGCCCTTGCTCATCGTCCTGCCCCTGCCAATAACTGTTCCATTATACCGGGTCATCGTGCTGACGTATCGTTCCGTGTGTCTGTGAGCTGCCGATGCCGACGGATAATTGCTAGAATCGCCAGAAATCCGCCAGACGACCCGAGCATGCGCGAAATCATCCTTATCACTATTGCTGGCCCCGATCGTCCCGGTATCAGCGCCCGCATCACGGGACTGCTTGCCGATCATGACGTCAATATTCTCGATATCAGTCAGGCGGTCATTCACGACCATCTCTCGCTGGGCATGCTGATCGAGACTCCATCGGAACAGGAGTCGGCCCTGCTTATGAAAGCAGTGCTGTTTGCGGCGCATGACATTGGCCTGACGGCGCGCTTCAGGCCGATCACGGCGGAGAGTTATCAGCAGTGGGTGGCAGGGCATGGCAAGTCGCGCTATATCGTGACGCTGCTCGCGCGCAAGATCACGGCTGAGCATATTGCTGCCGTGTCAGGGCTGGTGGCGGCGAATGATCTCAATATTGACGGGCTCTCTCGTCTGTCCGGGCGCGTGCCGCTGGAAAATGAAACCGGTACACCCAGGGATACACGCAAGGCCTGTGTCGAGTTTTCGGTGCGTGGTGAACCGCGGGACATCAACGGCATGCGGGCAGCATTCCTGCGCCTGGCCAACGAGCTCAACCTGGATATCGCCTTCCAGAAAGACAATGCGTTCAGGCGTAACCGCCGTGTGGTCTGCTTTGACATGGACTCGACCCTGATCGAGCACGAAGTCATTGACGAGCTGGCCAAGGCTGCCGGCGTGGGTGACAAGGTTGCGGCCATTACCGAACGCGCCATGAACGGTGAGCTTGATTTCACCCAGAGCTTCAAGGCGCGTGTTGCCTTGCTGAAGGGACTTGATGCCAGTGTGCTGGAAGGCATTGCAGCCAACCTGAAGCTCACTGAGGGTGCCGAACAGCTGATCAGTACGTTGAAGGCGCTGGGTTACAAGACTGCCATCCTGTCAGGCGGGTTTACCTATTTTGGCGAGTATTTGCAGAACAGGCTGGGCATTGATTATGTGCATGCCAACGCACTGGAAATTGTTGATGGCAAGGTCACCGGCAATGTGATCGGGCATGTGGTCGATGGCCAGCGCAAGGCAGAGTTGTTGCGGGAGATCGCCAGCAAGGAGGGCGTGAACCTGGAGCAGGTCATTGCCGTGGGCGATGGCGCCAACGACCTGCCCATGCTGGGAATCGCCGGACTGGGTATAGCCTTCCGTGCCAAGCCGATGGTCAAGCAGAATGCCAAGCAGGCGATTTCCACGCTGGGCCTGGACGGCATCCTTTATCTGCTGGGCGTGCGTGACCGGGATCTGGAGCTGCGCTGAGGTCAGTCTCTTCCTCAATAAAAAAACCGGCCTGAGTGCCGGTTTTTTTATCTGGTTGTCTGACTTTCTGGTGTGATCAGCCCTGCGAGTCGTAATGCATGGTGTCGCCGGGTGGCTGCAGGAAATAGCCTTGCAGGAAGTGCACACCAAGTGTCCACAGCTTTGACAGGGTCGTGGCATTTTCGACATACGACACAATGATTTTCCTGTCGTCAGCCGCCAGGTCCGCACAAATTTTCTTCATGGCACCCAGATTCTGCTCGTTGCTCAGGTCTTCGGTGAAGGAGCGATCCAGTTTCACGTGTGACACGGTGACATGCTTGAGCGTATTGAGCGGATTGAGCGTGGTGCCAAAGTGACTGATGGCCACAGGGCAGCCGGCTTGCGTCAGCGCAAAGGTCTGTTCCTTGGCCGCTTGCAGGTAGGTCACCATGTCGCTTTCGGCGAACTGCAGGACGATAGGCTGGCCACTCGGATTGATGGCCTTGGAGAGCTTGCTGATCCATGCCGGCAGGCTTGAGTCCTGCAGGGATTCGGCCGTGAGGTTGACCATCATGCGGGATTTCGGACTGGTCTTGGTGTGTTCCTTCAACTGCTTGGCGGCATTGAGCATTACCCAGCGGTCCACCTTGGCGCCCAACTGGTTGGCGATGGCGATCGGCATGAATACATCGGGTGTGAGCACCTTGCCGTCCTGCAGCGGCAGGCGGACAAACACCTCATAGAACTCGCCACCTTCGCCCATGACATCGACCAGGGGCTGGTATTGCAGCTTGAACTTGCTCTGCTCGATGGCATCGATCAGCAACTCCAGCATGGCAGAGTCGGAGCTGGAGGCTTTTTCGGCCAGATTGAATACTTCGACACCGTTGCCCTTGGCCAGCTTGATCTTTTCCGAGGCCGAGATGGCGCGGCTGAGCATTTCAGCGGAGTTGGGGGCGGTTTCACCCACGATGGTAATGCCGATACTCAGGCTGGTTTGCTGTGTCTTGCCGTCAGGCAGGGCAATCAGCTGGTTATGCACTTCCTTGCACAGTATCTCTGCCTCAGCCTTTGCCTTGTCTACATCCATGCCTGGGACGAGTACGGCAAAGGCCGCATCACCAAAGCGGGCGGTATCTGTGTTCTTGAAGTGCGTGCCAAGCAATGAGGCAACAAACTTGATGACGGCATCCGTGCCTGCCAGACCTGATGAGGCAGCAATCTGCGTCAGGTTGTCGATGGCCAGATAGAACAGGGCAGAGCGGGACTTGTCCTGATGCGACTTGCGTACAGAGTCTGCCAGTGTGGTTTCGAAGCGCTGACGATTGGCGAGACCGGTGAGTGAGTCAATGCTGGTGGCTTCTTTCAGTTTTTCGGCCAGCTCGGCCGCCTGGCCTTCGTCACGACGGATGATGATCTGTGTGCAGGGCTCGCCATCGTAGCTGGCGGCAGACAGTTGCATCATGGCGTCAATTTTTTCGCCGTCGGCCTTCATGCCGTGAAAGCGCAGGTCGGCTGAAATGCTTTCGCCCTTGTTGTAGGTTTTCAGGTAGTCCTTGAAGTTGCTCAGGTCTTCCTTGGCCACCAGGTCAACAATTGGCATGCCCTCAAGATCATCCGCACTTTCATGCCCGAACAGCTCGGCATAGGCCATGTTGGCATAGATGTGCATGCCGTCATGGACATAGGCAATGGCATCGCGGGAGTTGTCGAGCAAAAGCTCGCAGCGTTTTTCGGTTTCGGCCAGCTGGGCTTCGGACTTGCGCCGCACGCGGCGGTTTTGCAGGCTGGACAGCTCGCGCTTTATCGCCAGCACCAGATGCGGGTGCGTGTCATGCACCACGGCATCGCAAGCGCCGGCCTGCAGGCACTCCACCACGATTTCCGGATCGTATTTTTCGAGCAGGACGATGCAGGGAATGTCCTTGTCCAGTTTGCGGACATGAGACAGTGCGATGTCGAAGGTGACACCGTTGGTGATCTCGCCCACGAGCATGATGTCCCAGGAGCCGTCCTTGAGCGCATCGGCCAGGCTGTCCGCGTCCGATACCATTTCCGGACGCGTCGCAATGCCGGAGTTCTTCAGGGCATTGATGACCTGCTCGGTATTGTCCTGCGATTCGTGCAGCACGAGCAGTCGGATGGTCTCGTTCTTGGGTGGCATGCGTGAGCGATTTCCTGCGGTCTCGGAAGAAGGCGCCTATTCTGGCGCTCCCCCGTGTTTTTGCAAAGTGTATAAGGCAGGCGAATCCGCCTTCCTGAGAGGCGGGTCACCGATGATGCCCCCGGACAAGGTCAGAGACTTGCCCAGATGGAGTCAAAGTCCTCGTCGTCATGTGTGGTGTCCGTGCGAGCGGCAGCCGCTTCGCCTTCCGTCGGACGTCGCATCAGGCTGAACTCGAACTGGCTGAAACTCTGTGTGGCACTGACCTGCTGGGTCAGCTGTGCCTTGACCTCTTCGCCGTCCAGGTTAAGCACCAGCTTGTAGCCGGTCCGGAACGTCAGCGCCGGGGTGATCAGCGTGGCCGGACGACTGATGGCCTTCATCTCCGGTAACAGCAGTGTACGCATGTATTCGGAGGCTTCACCGGTTTTCTTGATGACGCGTGCGCCGCAAGGCTTGGCTTTGGGGGCCAGGACTTCGACGCCCAGCTGTGCGCCGTGGCCTGGCAACTGCTTGACCCAGCGGATGACGCCCACGCTCCAGCCATTGTGGCCATCCTCACGCAAGCCAAGGATTTCGCCGGCCTTCACACTGGCCGGGACATCCCCGACCCACTCGATGCAATAGCCGCCGGGGCTGATGTTCACGATCTGGCACTGATGCGTGTCGTAACGGTCAGGGCCTGTCTGGGCCTTTTCCTGGAAGGCAAGCTTGTACTCGTGCTGCTCGTTGCTTTCTACATTGCCAAAGGCCATGGCCCAGACGTCCTTGCCACTCCGGTCGTCCGGGCGGTGGCCAGCGCCGCCAAGGGGCTTGGGCTTGAGGAAGGGGTTGTCCTCGTCAGTAATCATGAAGCGGTTCTGGATGCCCTGCATCATGGTGTCGAAGTCATGCTTGCCGGCCAGAAAGTAATGCGTGGCCGTGAGACCCAGCGAGATCTCCAGCATGCCGTCATGCATTACGCGGGAAAAGCTGCGCTCGCTCAGTTCGCTCCAGGCCTGCACCAGATGCTGCAGCAGGGCCGGGCTCAGGGCGGCTTCGCCACTGGACTTGGGGCTGCCTTGCTGGGCAAGCTTGAGCAGTTCGGTCAGGCGCTCCACCAGTGTGGCAGGGGCAATGGCGCGGACATGGTCTGCCGCCCCGGCCTCTGCCTGCGAGCGGTAAGTGGGGGGGGCATCTTTTGCCAGGTCAAATACAAAGAGTTCGCCGGAGCCACTGAATTCACGAAGCCTGACCAGCGGCGCCCATATTTCGCTCAGCTGGCCGATCTGGGCGATTTCGCTCTGACGCAGCTTGTTGGGTTTGCAGGTGGCCAGCAGGAGAGCCTGGATATAGGCCTCTTCCAGGGTGGTTTTTTCAGCATGGCGATGGAGCACGTCACTGACCGGAACCAGCAGCAGTTGCTGTTCGGCACCCAGCAGATAGAGCGTGTGAAGCTCCAGCCAGAGGTTGGGTGGGGTGTTCAGGTAGAGCTGTGTGGAGCGCAGCAGGTTGCCGGTCAGCTCCGAGATGGCGCGCTGGGTGGCCACGGAGGCCAGCCGGATGCTTTCGGGCTCGCGCTTGCGCGCCAGCTTGTCCAGCCCTGACAGGGCGACGAGCTTGTAGCCGGTGGCCAGGTGGCTTTGCATGGCCTGCGCCAGCGTGGCGACCTTGGTGGCCCGCTCCGGCAGCATGACAGACTGGTTGAGATAGTGTTTTGACAGCGAGTTGCCGAGGGCATGGACGGTCGGGCGCAGGATTTCCAGCAGTTCCAGCCGCTCTGCGGCATCAACCTGCAGGCGAGTCAGCTCCTGCAATGTCTGGAAGACCTGACGCGAGGTTTCACCGACATTCATCATGGGCAGAGCGTCAACCCACTCCTTGAGCTTTTTGGGCTGGTGATTGACGAGGCTCAGCCGGCTCAGGTCCTGAGCCGGAAGACGTTGCCGCAGGGGTTCAGCGTTGCTGACCATGGACACGATCCCGTGTGTTGTTGTTATGCCCTCTGACGGGTATGGGCCTTGCAGGCCGCCCCACAGAATTTATTCACTGATCAGGCATTCTTAACCACACCGACCTGCGGGGGCAACCTCAAAAACCTGAAAACCGGTTGATTTTTGTCGCGAAAGGTCTTGTTTCCCGTAGAGAAAAGCCGGTTCGGCCTGACAATCCCGATGAGGTCTTGCGGGAGCCAGGGGGGCTGGAGGGCGGAGCAGCATCTGTTGCATTGGGGGTCTGCTTTATGCAGAATGACACGTCATTCAGTTTTGGTGGTGTCATGTCCAGCCGTCCCAGTCGTGAAGAGCGTGCCGAACTCAAGCGTGAGCGCATCCTGGAGGAGGCACTCACTGTCTTTGCTGAAAAGGGCTATCACGGTGCCAATATTGCGGATATCGCCAGACGTCTCGAAATGGGGCATGGCACCTTTTACCGCTATTTTGAGAACAAGCACGACATCTTCATCGAGCTGATCAACCGTGTGCTGCAGAAGCTGGCGGTGGTGATGACCGAACAGAATCCGAACGAGGCCAACAGCCGTGAGGACTATCGTCGCCAGCTGGAGGGTATCGGGGAGACCTTCATGCGCCTGCACTGGGAAGACCCGCGTATCGGCCGGCTGGTGTTTTATGAGGCGATGGGGGCCGGGGCCGAAGTGCGCCAGACGCTGGAACGCATGAATGACCTTTCCGTGCTGGCAACCCAGGAGTATCTGCGTAACGGCATGGCCAAGGGATATATGCGGGCGGATCTGGATGTGCCGGTGACTGCACGAGCGCTCATGGCGATGGTGTTCGAGGGGTGTCGCCAGGTCATGCGCGAACCCGACCAGAACCCGGAGCAGGCAAGCCGGCGCTGGATTGCCGCTGTCATGGCCATCATTCTGGACGGTATTACCCTCTGACCATGGGCGGGGCAGGAGCGCCCGGCTTTTCGCGATAAAACGGAATGATGTGTCATTCATTTTTGCCGCTGCTAGCGGCAGGAGTACGGTAGATGAAGCAGTCGGCAGTCAAGGCGGTATCAGCACGCCTGCCCGATCATGAAGTGGTGATCATTGGCACTGGCTTTGCGGGGATTGGTGCGGGTATCCGCTTGCGGCAGGCCGGGATTACCGCCTTTGTCATGCTGGAGAGTGCGGACGATCTGGGCGGAACCTGGCGCGACAATCATTACCCGGGTATTGCCGTGGACATTCCGTCGTCGACTTATTCGTTTTCCTTTGAGCAGAATCCGTCGTGGTCCCGTGTGTTTGCGCCAGGGCGCGAGCTTTATGCGTATGCCAATCATTGTGTCGACAAGTACGGTTTGCGTCCGCATTTGCGCTTCAACACGCGGGTGGAAAAAACCGTGTTTGATGCGGACAACCGTCTGTGGGAAATCCATGACCAGCAGGGCCGTGTCATGACTGCGCGCTTTGTGGTCAGCGCCACGGGCTACCTTACGCAACCGAAAAATCCGGATATTGCCGGGATTGACGCCTTCTCACGCCCCATCCTGCATACGGCACGCTGGGATCATTCGCTGTCGCTGGCCGGCAAGCGGGTGGCCGTGATTGGTACGGGGGCGACAGCCGTGCAACTGGTGCCGACGATTGCGCCCGATGTCAGGCAGCTGCATGTATTCCAGCGCACGCCGATATGGATTTTTCCCAAGCCGGATGCAGAGATTCCCTGGGTACTCAAAAAACTGTATGAGCGGCTGCCGTTCACGCAGGGCTCGGCTCGCATGGCCACCAATATCAGCACGGAGCTGATCATGGTGCTGGGCGTGGTGTACACGAAACAGATGAAGCCGCTGATCAAGACGGTAGAAGCAATCTGTCGGCAACATTTGAAGAATCAGGTGAAGGACCCGGAGACGCGTCGCAAGCTGACGCCTGATTACGGTTTTGGCTGCAAGCGGCCGAGCTTTTCCAGCGACTACCTGAGGACGTTCAATCGCAGCAATGTCAAACTGGTGACAGAGGGAATTGAAAGGATTACGCCGACCGGCATCGTCACAAACGATGGACAGGAGCGCGAGATTGATGTGCTGGTGTGTGCGACCGGCTTCAAGGTGTTTGAGAATGGCAACACCCCGACCTACAAGGTGTATGGCGTAAACGGACTGGAGCTGGGGCAGTTCTGGGACGAACAGCGTTATCAGGCCTACCAGGGCGCCTCGGTGCCGGACTTTCCCAATTACTTCACGGTGATGGGGCCGTATGCCACGACCGGCGCCTCATGGTTTGCCATGATCGAGTCGCAGATGGCACATATCATGCGCTGCATCACGACTGCGCGTGAGCGCAAGGCGACGTGGGTCGAGATTCGTCGCGAAGTGCACGATGCCTATTTTGCCGAGATCAGGGAGCGACAGCTGAGCACGGTTTTCTACAACAATCATTGTGCGGGATCGAACAGCTATTACTTTGACCGGCATGGCGATGCACCATTCCTGCGGCCGTCTTCGGGGCTGGAGTTGTGGGTGCGCAGTCGCTATTTTCCGATCGGGAACTACCGTTTTGCCTGAGCGTGTGCCGGGCTGGTGACGGCCTTGCGGCAATGATCCAGAAAGGCCTCCAGTCCCTGGGTCCGGTATTTCTGGCGGTGGATCAGCAGGTAGAGCTCGCGCTCAAGATTGAGGAAGGGCGTGGGCAGGACGACCACGCTGCCGGCGGCCAGTGCGTCTTCCAGTGTGCGCCGCGATGCGCAACCAATCCCGATGCCGGTCTCCACGGCGCGCTTGATGGCCTCGGTATGGCCGAACTCCATGAGCAGGTTAAGACGGCTGATGCGCCCGAGAATGGCGTTGTCGAATATTTCGCGTGTACCGGAGCCGGGCTCGCGCAGGATCCAGTCGGCTGCCGCCAGATCGTCGGCGGCAATCGTTCTAGCGCTGGCCAGCGGGTGAGTGGGTGCGGCAAAAATCACCAGTTCGTCGCGGCACCAGGGGATGACCTCGATGTCGGGCTGATGGCAAAAGCCTTCAATGAACCCGACATCAATCTGGAACTGCTCCAGGGCCTGGATGACATGGCGGGTATTGGCAACATCCAGCGTGACCTGGGCCCCCGGGTGATGCTGCATGAAGCTGCCTATCATGCCGGGCAGCATGTAGTTGCCGATGGTCAGGCTGGCACCAATGCGAAGCTGGCCGATCAGTGCGGCATCACTGGAGGCTATCGACTCGATTTCGCTGACGCGGGCAATCGCATCAAGAGCCTTGGGCAACAGCAACCGGCCGGAATCGTTCAGTTGCAGACGTTTGCCGACCCGGTCAAACAGCTTTCTTCCCAGTTGTGTCTCGAAGTCGGACAGCGACATGCTGGTCGCACTCTGGGTGATGTTCAGGCTTTCAGAGGCACGGGTAACGTTGCCGCTCTGGGCGACCGCGATGAAAACTTCCAGCTGTTTAAGGGTGATACGCATGGCTGATTCATCAGAAAAGCTGATAATGAATCAACCCTATCAGGTTTGGCGGGCTTTGAAATCCCTGCCCTGGTGATTCCCTTGGGTATTGCTGCAGCTGCAGGAAGTTGTGCCTGGCAGACTTTTGCATTGTCCTGACCTGTCCGCTATGCACCCGAATGCGGTATGGTCGGTCGTGATTTTCTTGCTGGAACAGGCGCATCCCTGCCTGCCAGCCTCTGTGTTTACGGGTCTTGCATAATGTCGTCTCTTCCGCCGTCGTCTTCCGCGATCTCGCCCTCTTCTGCTGCTCCACAGCGCAGTGTGCTGGTGATTGATGACTCGCCAGAAGATCTGGCCTTGCTGACTGAATACCTGCGGCATGCCCGGTTACGGATTGCGGTGGCGTTTGATGGTCGTGAGGGTTACCAGAAGGCTTCTGTCATGCTGCCGGACCTGATCCTGCTGGATGTCCGCATGCCCCGCACGGATGGTTTTGCCGCCTGCCGTCTGCTGAAAGCGGACCCGAGGACCCGCGATATTCCGGTGATCTTCCTGTCGGGCTGCAATGAACTGGATGACCGCTTGCAGGGCTTGCGTCTGGGTGCTGTCGATTACATCAGCAAGCCGTTTGCGCCAGAGGAAGTGATGGCGCGCGTCAATATTCATCTGGATTTGCGTTCGCGTCTGGTGCACCAGACAGTAGCAGCGGTGCCGGAAGAGTCGGTGTCTGCACTTAACAGCACGGTGCTTGCGGCGATGGAAATACTGCAGCGCGATATTGGCAACCCGCCCTCATTGCCCGAGCTTGCGCATCAGGTGGGTACCAATGAACGACGGCTGACCGAGCTGTTTCGTGAGTCCACCGGGATGCCGGTGTTTGCCTGGTTGAGGGAAGAACGCTTCCTGATCGCCTGCCGCATGCTGGCAGAGAGCGAGATCGACATCCAGCAGATTGCCGATCATGTCGGCTATGGCAGTGCCGGCAATTTCACGGCGATGTTCCGTGATCGTCTGGGGGTTACGCCCCGGGATTATCGGCAGTCGCAACGCGATCGCCGGGATGACATCAAATGAGTGCAAGCCTTGGCTGGCGCGCAATGGCGCTGGTTGTGCTGTATTTGCTTGCAACATCCGTCCGGGCGCAGTCGGCCGCTGTGGATTCCGGGCACTACGGAAAGATTATTGCACTGGGTGCGGCACCACTGCTTGTGCTTGATGATCATGTTTCAGTGCTGCATGAGCACACGGGAAAACTATCAGTGCAACAGGTTGCTGATCCGGCGAGAAGTGCGGATTTCCATCTTGCGACCAGCAAGGATCTTGCGCCAGGCTATACGCATGATGCGATCTGGGTGCGCTTTACGCTGCATAACCAGTCGCCATTGCCGCAGACCCGTTACCTCGAGATTGGTCCCCCCCGGCTGCAGGATGTCAGGCTTTATTTTCATGATGGCAATGGCTGGATATCCAGGGCGGCCGGCCTTCAGGTGCCAGTGAAACGGCGTGAAGTGCTTTCACGGCAGTCGGTTTTTACGCTTGATCTTGCGGCGGGTGAAGTGCGAACACTCTATGTTCGCGTGGCCAGCGGTAACGCCATCATGATTTCGGCCCGGCTGTGGCAGCCGGAGTCGTTTTATGATGATGAGCGCTTTGTGGATCTGGTGAATGGCGTCCAGTTTGGTGCAATTTTCCTTTTTTCTGCCTACGCCATGCTGTTGTTCTTTACGACGCGTGAGCGTGCATTCCTGTATTTTTCCATTTCAATGCTGACGTACGGTTTTTATGATGTTGCCATCCTTCAGTATGGCTTCGAGTTCATCTGGCCGCACTCGCCGGACTGGTCGCAGCGCAGTCCCGGGGTTTTTCTGGGGCTGGGGGTGGCATCCACCTGTTTTCTGATTGTCGAGCTGGCGCAGTTGCGTGAGCGTTTCCCGCGCATCGCAGGCATCATGCAGTGGATGGCCCGGGTTGCCATTTTTCTTGTGCCGGTAATGCTGCTTGCGACGTACTCTTCAGTCGTTCCGCTGGTCAATACACTGGCAATGCTGCTGGTGGCGACGAGCCTTGGCGTGAGTCTGGTGGCGGTTTACCGGGGCTATCGCAATGCCTGGCTTTTGCTGCTCGCGTTTGCGATGTTCTGGTTTACGTCTGCGCTTCGCCTGAGCCAGATTTTCGGTTTTTTGCCGCATGGACTGTGGGTGGATTATGCGCAGTCATGGTCGATTGTCCTGAGTGGCACGGTCATGGCGGTGGTGCTGGCAGACAAGGTGACGCAGTTCCGTCTGGAGCGGGAGCAGGCACAAAGGGCCGTGCTGGCGGAGCGACTGGTGTCGTCCCGACGTCTTGAAAGGCAGGTGACGGAGCGTACGACGGAGTTGCTGGACGCCAAGGACAAGGCGGAAGAAGCCAGCCGGGCCAAATCCACGTTTCTGGCGCACATGAGTCACGAGTTGCGCACACCGTTACACAGCATTCTGGGTTACAGCCGGCTGGTCCTGGACACGGATCTTGGCGTGGTCAATCAACGTCGCATCGAAGCGGTGCAGCGCAGTGGCCGGCATCTGCTTACGCTGATTGACGAGTTGCTGGATTACGCCCGTGGCGAATCCGGTCGCCTGCAGCTGGAGCCGCGGCCGGTGTATCTGCGGGCGCTGCTGGAGTCGGTGGTGGAGGATGTGTTGCCGCTGGCGCAATCGGTGGGTGCCGACCTTCATACCGACATTGATCTGGCCTTGCCTCCGGTTGTGCAGGCAGATGCGATGCGCTTGCGGCAGGTGCTGGGCAATCTGCTGACCAATGCCTGCCGGCACAGTCAGGCCAGCCGCATCAGCCTGCAGGTCAAGTTGTTGCCGGAAATGAAGCTGGCAGCTGATCAGGTGACGCTGTGGATTGCGGTACGGGATAACGGGACAGGCATTCCCGAGGCGGCCCGTGAGCGGGTTTTCCGGCCGTTTGAGCAGGTGGCCGCTACGGCCACCAGTCAGGGAGTGGGTCTGGGGTTGGCCATTGCCCATCAGCTGGTGGGTCTGATGGGCGGGGTGCTGCAATACGATTGCCCTGCGACCGGAGGCAGCCTCTTTCATTTCCGCATCACGCTGTCGCTGGCCGCCGAGTCGGATCTGGCGGCAGTACAGGGGCCGCTGGGCCTGCACCAGTATGAGGGCAGGGTCCGGCGTATCCTGGTGGTGGACGATATTGCCGAGAACCGTGCCTTGTTGGCGGACATTCTGGCCAGTTCGGGGTTTGACCTGGCGCTGGCTGCAAACGGGGAGGCGGCACTGTCCCTGCTGGCAACGGAGTCATTCGATGCCGTCATGATTGACCAGTTCATGCCTGGCCTGAGCGGGTGGCAGGTGCTGCGCCGGGCGCGGGAGCAGAAATGCTTCCTGCCCTTCCTGCTGCTCTCGGCCACCCGTCCGGTGCCGCCAGTGGACTGGCCGACCGACCTCTCATTTGCAGCAACCCTGATGAAGCCGATTGATCCGGACGGCTTGCTTCGGGCGCTGGGCGGAGTGCTGGGGCTGGGGTGGGGCGCGGATGAAACCCTTCCCCGGCACCGTGCCGTCAAGCCGCCGCAAGAGTGGCGTCGTCCTTCTGCCGGGAGCCTGGACCGTTTGCGTACAGCAGTGGAGATGGGGCAGGTGACGGATATTGAGGAGTGGGTGGATGACATCATCGCTGCCCATCCGGAGTCACAGGAGTTTGCCCAGATCGTGCGGGATGCGGTCCGGCGGCTCGATTTCAAAGCCATCCGCAGGTTGCTGGAGCAGTAGGCCGCTTGTCGTGATTTCTGCCGATCCGGTCAGAAATTCCCTTCTTAAAGTCGCTTCCCCATAAAAATCAGTAGGTTGAGCATAAGCCTTTGTCACCTGAAAAGAGGTACTTTAGGAAGGCAAATGTGAACTGCTTCGCATTTTCCCTGCCCGGGATGCCGGGTACGGATGCGCACCCCGGAAGGGGCCGGAGCGGGACACATAACCAGCGCAACCAAGCGGGGCTTCCATGACTCTTTCTACTTATCTGGCCAGGACGGCATTTTTAATGGCAGCGGTGCTGGCGCCGGCTGTCCATGCTGCAGGAACCGCAGCGGGCACGGATATTACCAATACAGCCACAGCCACCTTTACCGATCCGAATGGTACGCCGGTGACGGTGCCGTCAAACACGTCAAGCTTGCAGGTAGATGAAATCCTGGATGTGACGGTGGTGTCGAATGATGCCGGTAACGTGGCGGTCACTACCCCTGATACCGACACCCCCCTCAAGTTTACCGTGACCAATATCGGTAACGGTGATGAGACCTTTGCGCTGACGTTCAACAACGTACTGGGTGGTGACCAGTTCAATCCCTCCAATACCCGCATTTATCTCGATGCCAACGGCAATGGCACTTTTGAGATCGGCACGGACACGCTGTACGTGACCGGAACCAACGACCCCGTGCTGGCCGCTGATGGCACCCGGGTTGTGTTTGTGGTCAGTGATATTCCGGGCAGCCTTGCCAATACCGATGTTGGGCTGGTCAGCCTGATTGCCGAGGCTGTTACCGTGCAGGCAACGCCGGGTGCCGATGCACCGGGTACTGCATTTGCCGGTCAGGGCACGCTGGGCAGTGATGCTGTCGTCGGCAGCACGCAGGCAGATGCCACTGCACAGCGCGGTTTTGTGGTGTCTCAGGTGGTCACGACATTCACCAAGACCCAGGCCGTGGTGAATGATCCGGTGTTCGGTACCAATGCCGTGCCCGGCGCCACCATCACCTACACCCTTGAGCTTGATGTGACCGGTTCCGGCAACCTGACCGGTGCGGCGATCACTGACCCGATTCCTGCCGGCACGTCCTATGTGCCGGGCTCCCTCACGCTAAACTCTGTGGCACTGACTGATCTGGCGGATGCCGATGCAGGCAGTGTGGTTGCAGGAACGGTGACGGTCACTTTGGGGACGGTCACTGCACCGGCAACAAATACGGTCACCTTCCAGGTGACGATCGACTGATTGGGGGTTGGCAATGACTTTATTGAGTGTGTGCTTCCGGAAAATGTCTTCAGGGTCGGGGCGCGGTGTTGCTGCGGCGTCGGTGTTGCTTCTGTCGATGCTTGCGTCGCCTGTATTTGCGGCGCCGGAAGCGGCTGCCGGCCTGCAGTTGAAGACCGATGCCTTTCGTGAAGTGGAAGTCACCGGAAAGAGCGGCAAAAAGGAAAAGCAGCTGCAGGCACTGACACGCGCACTGCCGGGGCAGGAAGTGATCTATGTGATCACCTATCGCAATACCGGCACCAGGCCGGCTGAAAAGGTAGTGGTGAATAACCCGGTGCCAAAAGGGCTGGCCTACCAGTCCGGTTCGGCGCAAGGCAACGGAGCGCTTGCCGAAGTCTCGGTTGATGGTGGCAAGCAGTACGGCCAGCTGGAGGCACTGAGGATTACGGGTGCCGATGGCAAGCCGCGTGCGGCAAAAGCTGAAGATGTAACGCATGTGCGCTGGACTGTTGCTGCGGCGGTCAAGCCCGGCAGCGAAGGCAAGGTTACCTATCGCGCGCTGCTCAAGTAATTCCCCGTCAGCGCTGTTTTGCTGATGGCGCCTGGTGCCTGCCCGTCCTGGTGGGTGCCGGGCGATTGTTCTCGGGAATACCGGTTTTGCCGGATGCCGGATGCATCCGTTCTGTCGCCTGATGGTCTGGGCACATTTAAAACGGATTTTGACGCCTTCGTGGTGGCAATCGCTGCCGCGTTGCGTTGCCGGTTGAGTCCGGAAGCAGGAGGAGTGCGGTCCGGACTCCTGCTTCCGGTGTTGTATGCAGTGTGGTTTCGGGCCGTATCCAGTTCCTTGAACATAACGTGTGGAGTGTATCCATCATGAAAATCAGAAAAAACGGAGTCAGGCTTGCGCTTGCAGCAAGCCTGACACTGTGTGCACTGCCGGAGGCCTTTGCGGCCGGTACGGCAGCGGGCACAGACATCAACAACACTGCTTCGGTGGATTACGAGGTGGGTGGGATTAACCAGCCGGATGTGCCCAGTAATACGCTGACCTTCAAGGTCGATCGCAAGATCAACCTGACAGTGGCTGAAGTGGGTGGCGCTTCAACCAATGTGGTGCCGGGCGCAGCAGCCCAGGTGCTGACCTTTACCGTGACCAACAACTCGAATGCCCCGATGGACTTCCGTCTGGTCGCCACGCAGGACGCCACCAGTGCCACGACGGCGTTCGCGGATACCGACAGCTTTAACGTGACTGCACCACTGGTGTTTGTCGACGTTAACGACAACGGTGTTTATGACCCTGTTGGTGATACGGCCACCTTCATTGACGAACTGCCAGCGGATACACCGAAGACGGTGTTTATCGTGTCCACCATTCCGGCTGTCCAGGCCAATGGTGATACAGCGGGCCTGACGCTGACGGCAGTGGCTGCGCAGAGTACTGACGGTACCGGTGCCTATGTTGCGACGGCAACCACGCTTGCGGCTGATGCTGCAGAAACCAACACCGCCAGCACCGATAACACCGCGTTTGTCGACACCGTGTTTGGTGATGTGGCCGGCGATACCGATGGCGCAGGTGATGGTCGTCACAGTGACGACGACGAGTATGACGTTGTGACTGCTGCGATCGTGGTGGTGAAAAGCTCCATCGTGGTCAGTGATCCCTTCAATGGCACCAGCTTCCCCAAGGCCATTCCGGGCGCCGTTATCGAGTACTGCCTGGATGTGCTGAACAGTGGTGCTGCTGATGCCGGTTCCATCGTGCTGAGTGATGCCATTCCTGCCAACACCACGTATGTGGCTGGCAGCATCAAGTCGGCACCGACAGGCGCGGGCTCGACATGTGACGTCGGGACCGGTCTTGCCGAGGACGATGATGACAGTGATGGCGCAGAAGTGGACGGCGCTACCGGTGACTTTGGTGCAACTGCGGCCACGACGGTCACTGTGCGCGCCAATACCATCGTTGCGGGTTCGCGCTTCAAGACGACGTTCCGGGTGACGGTGAACTAAGTCGTCCTGATTTGCTCAGGGAACTGGATGAGCTGTCCGGCCAAATGTTCAGGCCGGCCAGCTCCCTCCAGCCACGGCAGGTTTTATCACTGATGCAAGTGAGTACATGATCAGATTTGTCAGGACATTACTGCGTTCGGCCTGCTTGCCAGAACTGCTGCGCCTTGTGTGCGCGGCAGTTCTGGCAAGCGGGCTGCTGCCGTTTGTGGCGGGCGCAGCAGAAGTCCTGAATACGGCAAGCGCATCGTTCACGAATGCAGGGGGGCTTCCCGTTACCCTGACATCCAATACGACGACATTGCTGAAAGTTCCACCGCCATCACCATCCACGGTGACATTTTATCAATATGCTCCCGGCGTGACGGGGAGTGTGGCGATTCCGTTTGCATTGGGCGAGTTTGACGATACCGGCAGTGGTGGTTTTCAGCTGCTGCCCGCACCAGTAGACCTGAGTGGCAATGCCATCAGTCTTGCGGCCGCCATTGATGTCCGGCAGACCACTGTTTTTCATGCGGGGGAGCCGGTTTTCATTACGCTGGCGGATGCCAATCGCAATACCGATCCCGCAGTACGCGAAATCATTGAGGTTCGCCTCACCAGCAGCACGGGCGATACCGAAATCCTGCGCTTGCAGGAAACCGGGCCGAATACGGGCGTGTTTGCGGTCGTCATACAAACTGTGTCGCCCGCACAGGCGGTGACTTCGATGGACGGCCGTCTGACTGTTGCCGTCAACAGTACGCTGACGGTTGATTATCAGGATATTTTCTATCCGCCAGACACGTCAGTGACGGTTGCTCTCGTGGACCCGTTTGGCATTGTCTTTGACTCCGTCACTGGCCTGCCGGTTGACGGTGCCTCGGTCACCATCATCAATACCGTTACCGGGCTTCCTGCACAGGTGTTTGGTGATGATGGCATCAGTACATATCCTGCCACGGTGGTGACGGGCGGAACCATCACGGACAGCAGTGGTTTTGTTTACAACCTGCCAACGGGCGGTTTCCGTTTTCCGTTTGTGCGCCCGGGCAGCTACCGTTTTGTGGTGACGCCACCTGGCGGCTATGTTGCCCCCTCTACTGTTGCGGCAGGCAGTTTGCCGGACGGGCCGACAGGCCCCTACGCCATTGGGGCCGGCTCATACAGTGATGTGTTTGTTGTACTGCCCGGCCCGGCCCTGAACATTGATATTCCGATTGACCCGATGGCACCTGGTCTGGTCATGCAGAAGTCGGTGTCGAAAACCGAAGCGACTGCGGGTGATTTCCTGCAGTACCGCCTGAGCGTGCAGAACACGGATGCTGCACTGACGGCCACTGCAGTGACCGTGACAGACCGCTTGCCTTTCGGCATGAGGTACCAGTCCGGCTCCCTCATCATCAATGGGGTAAAGCAGCCTGATCCGGTGGTTGCTGCCGACAGCCGTACGCTCAGTATTGTGCTGGGTAATCTGGCGCCATCAGGTACTGCGCAGATCAGTTATGTCGTCATGCTGGGTGCAGGTATCACCATTGGCGATGCAGTTAACTCTGCTCAGGCGTCCGGTAACGCGGGCGGTATGGTCTCGAACGTGGCGCGGGTGGCGGTGCGTATCAAGGAGCCGCTGTTCAGTGGTGTCTTCACGATTATCGGTCGTGTGTATGACGGCGACTGTACGACGCCATGGGACCAGTTGCGTGGCGTGGCGAATGCCCGTGTCATGCTGGAAGACGGCACTTATGTAGTGACGGATGCCGATGGCCAGTACCACTTTGAAGGTGTGCGTCCTGGTACCCATGTGGTTCAACTGGATGCGGAAACCCTGCCCGGTGGGCTGGAGCCGGTTTCCTGCATAAACAATACCCGTTTTGCCGGTCGCAATTTCTCGCAGTTTGTTGATGTCAAAGGCGGTGGTTTGTGGCGTGCAGATTTTCATACCCGCGCCCGCACGGCCGACGTTGGTATCCGCATGCAAAGCCGTCTGGATGTCGTGCCTGCAGGCTCATCGCAGACGGGCGCGGTGGTGCAGGGGCTGACGCATCGCATTGATGTGAACGGTGCACTTGCAGTCGATAACCTGAAAGTGATGGCAATGCTGGCGCAGGGCACCGTGTATGAGCCGGGCTCTGCACGCCTGGATGGCAAGCCGGTGGCTGACCCTTATCTGGCCGGTGGTGTGGCCAGCTTCACTCTGGGCAGGGCGGAGCAGGGAAAATGGACTCATGTCATCGAGTTTGCTTCGCGCCCCGAGGTGAAATACGAAGACCCGGTTGAGTCCGATGCAAAGAAATATACGCTGCATGCAAAGTTTGACAGTTGCAGCGCCGAGCTGACGGCCGCTGTGCAGGCGGATCTGAAGCGACTGGCAAATGAGCTGCAGGATCAGGATATCGAGTCCATTGAGCTGGTTGGGCATACCGATAACCAGCGGCTGTCGCCGCGCTGCCAGAAGACGTTTGCAGACAATCATGAGTTGTCCCGTGCGCGTGCTGCCACAGTGGGTGAGGCGCTGGCCCGTGAGCTGGGGCTGTCGTCCTATCAGGTGACCGCAACCGGACGGGGACCTGATGCACCAGTTGTAAGCAATGACTCTGTACTGGGCATGGCAAAGAATCGCCGTACCGATGTTCTGGTCAGTCATCGTCAGCGCCGGCAGATGCCGGTGGTGCTGCCGACAAAGTGCCCCGAGGCTCCCTATCTCGCCAGGGCGTTAGCTCGGTTTGAGGCGATTCCCGGGAAGTCCTCACAGACCCCGGCGGCCGAGAACCGTCTGAGCTGTCCGATGACGGCGGCACCGGTTGCGCCTGTGTCAGCGCTGTCAGAGGTGGTTGCTGCCCCAGCTGCAAGCAATGTGGTCAGCTCCACGGCAGAAAGCGAATATGCCAGGGTGGCCGTCAGTGGTGCGGCCCGGCCGACGTTGCCGGCGGACATGCAGGCACGCCAGAAAGAGCGTCTTGCCACACTGGATGATGTGGCTGCCAGCGGCGCCAGCAATGACTGGTTCAGCGCCAGGGCATCGGAGCCGGTGTGGCTGTTCCCGGCCGAAGATCACAATCCCCGTTCTCCGGCGGTGCGCATTGCCATCCGGCATGCCCCGGGCGAATCCGTGATTCTCCGGGGGCCTGATGGTCTGGTGGTCAGTGCGCTGAATTTTGATGGTGTCCAGAACAGTCCTGATCGCAAATCGGCCGTCAGTGTCTGGCGCGGTGTGCCGCTGAAGGATGGTGCCAATCGCTTCAAGGCAGACATTCAGGCGGCAGATGGCAGCACGGTGACCAGCCTTGAGCGCGTCATTCATTATGCCAATGCGCCGGTACGTGCCGAGCTGGTGCCCGAGCAGTCCATCCTGATGGCGGACGGCATTAACCGTCCGGTACTGGCCATCCGTTTGCTGGATCGGGATGGCAAGCCGGTGCGTGCCGGTGTCACCGGTCCGCTGGATCTCAGTGCTCCCTATGTTTCATGGGAGCAGGTGCAGCGTGAGCAGGAACGTCAGCTGGCAGGCATGGAGCGCTTCCAGCCGCATTACCAGATCGAGGGCGACAACGGTATCGCCTATGTCGAACTGGCCCCAACGACAGAGTCGGGTGCGGCGGTAGTTTCCCTCACCTTCCAGACCGGCCCGAATACCTCCCGTCGTCAGGACGTGCGTGTCTGGCTGGAGCCGCGTGCGCGCGACTGGGTCGTAGTGGGTTTTGCCGAGGGCACGGTCGGTTACAACACACTCAAGGACAATGTGCAGCCGCTGCTGGATGAAGGTGTGGAAGAGGGTGCCTGGAGCGACAGCCAGGTCAGCCTGTATGCCAAGGGCCGCGTGCTGGGCAAATGGTTGTTGACCATGGCGTTTGACAGCGACAAAAAACGTGACAATGAAGGCTTGCTGTCCACGATTGATCCGAACGAGTACTACACGCTGTACGGTGATGGTGCCGAGCAGCGTTACGACGCGGCCAGTCAGGAAAAGCTGTACCTGAAGATGGAGCGTGGCCAGTTCTATGCGTTGTTTGGTGATTTTGAAACCGGCCTGGGCCAGACCCAGCTGTCGCGTTACAGCCGTACCCTGAACGGTATCAAGGCAGAAAATGCCAGTGGCCCCGTGAACTTCATCGTGTTCGCTGCCGAAACGCCACAGAATTTTGCCCGTGATGAAATTCAGGGCGATGGCACCTCCGGACTGTATCGCCTGTCCAATCGTGGCATTGTCCTGAACGGCGAGCAGATCCGCATCGAGACGCGCGATCGCCTGCATAGCCAGAACATCCTGCAAAGCCGCACACTGATGCGTCATATCGATTACGACATTGATTACAGCGCCGGCACCCTGTTTTTCCGTCAGCCGGTCAACAGTCGTGACACCAGCTTCAATCCTGTGTTCATCGTGGCCGAGTACGAAACGTTCGGTGTGGCCGACGAATACCTGAATGCCGGTGGCCGTGTGGCGATGAACCTCAACGGCGACAAGGTGACGGTGGGGGTTTCTGCCCTGCGCGATGAAAACAGTCTGGGTGCCACCGACCTCAATGGTGCCGACCTCAAAGTTAAGCTGGCAGCAGATTCCGAATTGCGTGTTGAAGCGGCGTTCAGTGAGGGTCAGCAGGGGCAGTTGTCGCCGGATGGTCAGGCCTGGCTGGCCGAGCTGGAACATCACACCGGCAAGATTGATGCGCTGCTGTATGCGCGTCGTCAGGACAGCGGTTTTGGCGTCAGCCAGCAGAATGCAGCAGAAAGCGGTCAGCAAAAAATCGGTGCGGATGGCCAGGTGCGTCTGGGCGGCAACTGGTCGGTTTTGGGCCAGATCTACAATGAAGAAAACCTGAGCACGTCGGATACCCGTGATGCCATACAGGGCAAACTGCAGTACCAGACGGATCGCGGTGGTGTTGGTGTGGGCGCACAGGTCGTCAATGATGCCGCCGGCAGTGGCACACTGGCAGGGCAGGACTTCCGCTCCGAACAGGCCACTGTCTCTGCCAATCGTTTCTTCATGAACCGCAAGCTTGAGCTGAGTGCGCAGGCCGACACGTCACTGGGTGGCACCAGTGACAGCGTCGACTTCCCCAATCGTTATGTGTTTGGTGCGGGGTATGCGCTGACAGACAGTGCCCGTCTGCTGATCGGTCAGGAACTCACGGACGGTGGCTCGTTTGATACCAGCACCACGCGCGCCGGTATCCAGCTGATGCCGTGGAAGGGCGCCCGTCTGGACAGTACCCTGAACCAGAGCCAGATGAGTGAAAACGGCCCGCGGACATTCGGCCAGTTTGGCCTGACCCAGGCCGTGTTGTTGACGGACAAGTGGGGTCTGGATTTCAGTGCCGACAGCAGCCATACCTTCAATGATTCCGGCAAGCCGGTACTCGTCATCAATCCGGCACATCCGGTGACGCCGGGCGGCACCCTTAACTCCTCCGTGGGGCTTACCGAAGACTTCAATGCCTTCAGTGCCGGTGCCACCTACCGTGAAAGCATCTGGAGCTGGAATGGCCGCGCAGAAACCCGCAACGGCGAAACTACGGACCGTTACGGGCTGGTGACCAATTTCCTGCGGCAGGCGATGTCCGGCGTGGCCTTTGCATCGACGGCTGAAATGTTCCGTACCGAAGAAGACTCCGGTGCCAACGGCTTGCTGGCCAGTCTGGACCTGTCCTGGGCATGGCGCCCGCTAGGTGTCCAGTGGTCCATCCTGGACCGTCTGGAGTTCCGCTACGAAGACATCGAGAGCGGCAGCGGCGTGGCAGGCAGCGGAATGTTCGGTAGCAACAGCCTGATCGCCAACAATGCCAGCACCCGTCGCATCATCAATAATCTGGCGCTTAACCGGGTATCGCGTGAATGGACGGACAAGGATCGCCAGGGCAACCTGTTCCGCCGTTACGAGCGAAACCAGTGGTCGCTCTACTATGGTGCCAAGTATGCGCTGGATACATTTGATGGCGAGGAGTATTCCGGCTACACCGATTTGCTCGGTGTGGAGGTGCGGCACGATATCAGGAACTGGCTGGATGTCGGCGTGCAGGCCAGCTCGCTCAATGCGTGGAGCGCCGGGAATCATGCCTACTCCGTCGGGCCCATGGTTGGCGTGTCGCCGGTGACCAACGGCTGGATAACACTGGGCTATAACTTCCGCGGCTTTACCGATCGTGATTTTGATGCAGCGCGCTACACGGCAGCGGGTCCTTACCTGCAGCTGCGCTTCAAGTTTGACCAGAACAGCTTCAGCCGACGTGGCCAGGACATGGTTGCGACGGACAAGGTGGCACCATGAAATGTGATCACACAATGAACAAGTCATTTGCAGCCAGAGTCATGCCGGGCCTTCTGGTCTGGCTGTGTTCACTGCTGTTCCTGCTGGCGACACCTGCCTGGGCTGCGTTCAGCATTACCAAGACATCATCGCCGGTTTTCTACACGGACTCTGCCAAGAATCTTTACTGCAATTACGAGTCCTTCAGGGTCACCAGTACGACCGCAGTGACCGATGCCTGGACCCGCATCGACACCTTTTCATCGTCTCTGGGGAGTGGCAGTTATGAGGATGGAAAATTTCATTTTGGTTCTTTCTATGCAGGAGAGAGCAAGGCTGCGTTCTTCTATGTGTGCTCTTCCTTTTCGGGCAGTACGCTGGCGGGACAGGGCTATAGTGTCCGCATCTACGACCGCGATCCTGCGCTGATCGGTGCCAGCCAGCTGGCATCGCAGTCATTCTCGGTCTCGATTGACAATACGGTGATCCAGGCCAACCCGAATACGGTCAGTGTGATTTTTTCCGGACCCAATCCCGGGGTGCTAGGCGGCATCATCACCATGGTGGTGGAGGGTGATACCGGTACCATAGGGTGTGTGAACCCCCCGTCCACTTGCGCTGGCGCGCAGGCAGGCCCCTTGGCATTCACGGCTGCATCACTGCAGGACTGGCGTGCCGATGCCTATGAAATGATTGGTTCGAATATTGCGCTGACGGGCGGCAATTCCGGCTCCTACGATAACCAGCTTTACATTCCGGTACTGTCTGCCTCCAGCACGACCAGCTACAAGGCGACCTATTATTTTCGTGCAGCCAGTACCACGTCGGTCACGACAACGCTGTCACCGATTGGCTATATCGCCAGCGGTACCCAGATCAAGCACACCAGTACCACCAATGGCGCCTACTCTGGCGGAGGCCTGTTGCCAATCGAACCGGCGACCAACACGCTCACGGTTTCTGACAAGCTGGTCAGTGATGCCACCCTGCCGGCACAGGGCGGCCGTGTCACCTACACAGTCCGTGTGCGCAACAGTGGCTCTGATCCGGCCAACCTCGACAGCATCTATGACACGCTGCCTGCGGGTGTCACCTATGTTGCCGGATCGTCGTCATTCAGCGGTATTGCCCTGCCTGATCCGGTGGTCTCCGGGTCTGACCGGATATGGTCGTCGTCCTTCAGCATTCCGGCCAACAGTACGCGTGATCTTGTCTTCCAGGCGGATATCGCTGCCGCGCCGGGCACCTATGTCAATCAGGCTTCGGCCCGTCTGGGCAGTACCATCATCGATACCACACTCAGTACCGGCGATTATGTGCCGGCGGTGGCCACCACCGTGGTCCTGAGTGCGCCAGTAATTGCCAAGTCATTTACGCCAACGGCACGCGCCGTGAATGGCAGCAGCCAGATGGTGATCACACTGACCAACAACAATGCGGCGCATGCATTGAACAGTGTGTCCTTTACCGACACCTATCCTGCCGGGCTGATCAACATCAATCCGGCCGGTGTAGTGACGACCTGTGCGGCGGGTACGCTGACCGTGAGCGGCAACAGCATTGTACTGACAGGTGCATCCTTGCCCGCAGGCAGCAGTTGTACGGTCACGGCAGACACCACGTCCGCAAGCCCTGCGACCTACACCAATACCACGGGCACGGTGACGTCGAGTAATGGTGGTACGGGCAACAGTGCGGCTGCCAGCGTCACGTTCAC
This sequence comes from Moraxellaceae bacterium, assembly GCA_030646295.1. Lineage (GTDB taxonomy): Bacteria > Pseudomonadota > Gammaproteobacteria > Pseudomonadales > Moraxellaceae > UBA2031. The sequence continues at coordinate 80,604 of JAUSND010000024.1, read as the reverse complement.
AACACTGCCCACCATCAGCAAGTCATTTGCGGCGGCCACGATTCCCGTGGGTGGCGTGACCACACTGAGTTTCGTGATTACCAATAATGGTTCTGTCGGCATCACGTCGCTGGCATTCACGGACCTGTTCCCGTCGGGGCTGGTTCTGGCATCGCCGATTGCGCTGACGCCGGTGGCGGCGTGTGGCGGTACAGTCGAGTCATGGGATGGCTCGACGGCATCCGCACTGGCAGCCGGGGCCCCCGGTTTGCGCCTGACCGGTGGTGTGCTGGCAACGGCAGGGGGTAGTTGCAGTTTCAGTATCAATGTCACGGCAGCGGCAGCGGCGAACCATGACAACACGACCAGTGGCGTGAGTTCATCTCTGGGCACCACCGGACCGGTCAGCAATACCGCCAGCCTGCGCGTACTGGCGCCACCGGTTCCAGCCAAGTCATTCAGTCCTTCCACCATTGGCAGGGGACAGAGCTCGCGCTTGATCGTCACGCTGACCAATCCCAATCCTGTGGCCATCACGGGTGCGGCGTTCACGGATACCTATCCTGCCAACCTGTTGAATGCCGCAGCACCGAGCCCTGGAGGCTCTTGCGGAGGGATCGTTACTGCAGCGGCGGGTGGCGGCTCACTGGTGTTGTCCGGCGGCACGATTCCTGCCAGCGGCAGTTGTACCGTCGAGGCAAATGTCACGTCAGATGTCGTGAATGTCAGCGGCTACGTCAACACCCTTGCAGCGGGTGCAGTGAGCTCCGGTAATGCAGGCAGCAGTACGGTGCCGGCGTCGGCAACCCTCATTGTCAATGCGACGCCAACCCTCACCAAGAGCTTCAGCTTTGATGTCGCAGCGGCGACCACCACCATGACGCTGACGATTACCAATAATCACACAGCCGGCATCAGTGGCCTGTCCTTCACGGATGTTTTTCCGTCCGGCATGCTGGTTGACAGTCCGCTGACAGGCACAACCAGTTGTGGTGGAACACTTGAGGGCTGGAATGGCAGCACTGCATCGACGCTGGCCGCGAATGCGGCAGGAATACGTCTGACCGGCGGAGCCATTGCGGGAGCCTATCCGGCCAGCTGCAGCATCACCTTGCGCATTCGTGTCACCAGCGGTGGGGTTTACCAGAACCAGACCAGCGGTGTCGCCATGACGGCGCCGTTCACGGGAACCGGATCGGTCAGCAATATTGCAACCCTGATTGCACCCATCGTGATCAAGACGTTCACGCCGAATACCGTAGGTGCCAACGACCTGTCGCGCATGGAACTGCAGATCACCAATCCATCGCCCTCGACAGCGTTGACGGGTCTGGCCATTAGCGACACTTATCCGGCCGGCAATCTCAGTACAGGTGTGTTCATGCAGAATGCGCCGACACCCAATGCGACGAGCAGTTGCGGCGGCACCCTGACGGCGGCGGCCAGCACCTCGTCACTATCCCTTGCGGGCGGTTCGCTGGCAGCAGGCCAGTCCTGTTTGCTGGCGGTGGATGTCCGTGCCAACCCTGGCACCGTGCCCGACACCTACTACAACGTCACCGGTCGTGTGCGTTCCGGTCAGGGGATAGGTTCCACTGCCGCAGATGCCCTCTATATCGTGCGTGCCCCGACCATCACCAAGTCCTTTCTCTCCAGTCCGGTGACGCTGTCAGCAGGCTCTGCAACCAGTGTCATGCGCCTTGTGCTGGAGAGTAATCACACGGCAACGATCAATGGCGTGTCTTTTACGGATACGTTCCCGGCCGCGCCGGCACAGATGCGTTACGTGAATACCGTGTCAAATGGGTGTGGTGGCACGTTGACGGATGCGTTGGGTGCCGCACTGGTGGCTAACTCTAGTGTCGGCCTGCGCCTGAGCGCGGTGACGCTCACGGCGGGGCAGCTGTGTACGCTGGATGTGACGGTTTCGGTGCCTGCCGCCGGGACTTATTTCAACCAGACGTCTGGCGCAACAGCGACCACCAGCGGATTTACCTCGCCAGGACCGGCCAGCAACATTGCCTCTCTGGTGGCTAATCTGTCGGCGCCCACCGTCAGCAAATCCTTTGCTGTGGCTCAGGCCGGTGTGAATGTGCCGGTGACCATGACCATTACGTTGACCAACCCCAATACGGAGGTTGTTACCGGCGTCAACCTGACGGATGCCTATCCGGGAACACTGGTGAATGCTCCGGCTCCCGCTCTCGGCAACTCTTGCGGAGGCAGTGCAACGGCAGCGGCAGGTACTGCTTCGCTGGCACTGGTGGCAGGCAGTATTCCCGCGTCCGGCTCCTGCACCATCACAGTGTCGGTGCTGGCCAGCGCGGCAGGCGCATTGACCAACTCAACCGGTGCGGTGATCTCTGCCAACGCCAACGCAGCAACCGCAGCAACGGCCAGCATCACTTTCCTGTTGCCGCCGACGGTTGCCAAGTCCTTCAGTCCTGCCAGCCTGTATACGGGTGAAGCAAGCCTGCTGACGATCACGTTGACCAACCCGAACGCGCTCGCCATTTCGGGCGCTGCGTTCACGGATACTTATCCTGCCGGTCTGGTGAATGCAGTGGTGCCGGGGGCGGCAACCACCTGTAGCGGAGGCGCCGTGACCGCCGCATCCGGCGGCAGTGCGCTGGCACTATCCGGTGCAACACTGGCAGCGAGCAGCAGTTGTACGGTGACAGTGAGTGTGCGGAGCACCGTCGCTGGCGTTTATCAGAATAATACGGGTGTGGTAACGACTACTAACGCGGGCTCCGGAGCCTCTGCCAGTGCCACGCTGACCGTCGTCATGCCGCTGCCGGCACTGAGTGTCCTCAAGATGGTGGCAGTGGTCTCCGATCCCGTGAATGGAACTGTCAACCCGAAATCCATTCCGGGTGCACTGTCAGCCTATTCAATACGTATCACCAACAGTGGTCCTGGCACAGTGGACAACAACACCCTCATCGTCTCCGACCCCTTGCCGGTAAATGTCGAGCTGTTTGTGGGAGACTTTGATGGTGCCGGGCTGGGCCCTGTCACCTTTGTCGACAGCACGCCCGGAAGTGGTCTGAGCTGGGTATACACGGCTCCGGGCAACATGGCGGATGGCATTGATTTCTCGAATGACAATGGCGTGACCTGGACGTATGTCCCTGTGCCGGATGGCAACGGCTATGACAGTGCCGTGACCCATATCCGTCTCAAGCCGCAAGGGGTGATGAGTGCAGCTGGTGCAACGAATCCGTATGCCGAGTTCATTTTCCGGGTCAGGATCAAGTGATGCTGCTGAATTCCTGTCGTGAGTTAGCTGCATAAAAAAGCCCGCATGAATGCGGGCTTTTTTATGCAGGTGTTGCCGGAAAATCAGGACAGGCGCATGCCAAGCATTTCACCCATGCGGGTGGGTGTGCCTTCCTTGAACTTCACGTCCCATGCGGCCACATCCGGACCAAACACGACAATGGCAGTGGAACCCAGACGGAAGCGCCCGATTTCAGCCCCTTTCTCCAGCACAATCGGCTCGCGTGGTGTCGTGCTGTAGTTGGTGACCCGCACGCCGGGTTTCACTGGTGCCACGACACCCGCCCACACGGTTTCGATGCTGGCCACAATCATCGCGCCCACCAGCACCACCGCCATGGGGCCGACCTCGGTATCAAAAATGGCAACGACGCGTTCATTGCGGGCAAACAGACGCGGCACATTTTCAGCGGTGCGCGTGTTCACCGAAAACAGGTCGCCCGGTACAAACACCATTTCACGCAGGGTACCGGTGAGCGGCATGTGCACGCGGTGATAATCCTTGGGTGAAAGATAGACCGTCGCAAACTGGCCGCCCTCAAATGCTTTCGCACGCTCCCTGTCACCGCCGAGCAGTTCGCAGAGGCTGTAGTAGTGTCCCTTGGCCTGAAACACGATATCGCCCTGGATCGGGCCAAGCTGGGAAATGGCACCGTCAGCGGGACAGACAATGCTGGCCGGATTGGCGTCCACCGGGCGTGCCCCCGGTTTGAGCGCGCGCGTAAAGAACGCATTGAAGTTTTCATAGGCCAGCGGGTTTTCTTCCACGGCCTCGCTCATGTCCACCTGGTAACGGCGCGCAAAGAAATCAATGAACGTATTCTTGATGAGGGGCGAGCGGGACTCCGCCAGCCAGCCCACGGCGCGCGACAGCAGGTGTTGCGGCACAAAATACTGGGGCAGGGTGAGGAGTTTGTCGCGGGTTTCAGGCGTCATCATGGCGTCTCGGAAAATTGGGGAGTTCCTCTCCGTGGGAGAGGTGGTCCGGGTGCGTTCAGGAAGGGCGTGAGGCTCGGCGTTGAGGAGGCTCAGGTTTCAACCGGCGTATCGGGCCGGTTGCCCCATTCACTCCACGAACCGGCATAGCCTTTCAGTTTTTCAAAACCGAGCAGCTTGCCGACCAGATAGGTGAAGCCGGAACGATGGTGCGTCTGGCAATGGGTAATGATGGTCTTGTCGCCGGTGATGCCAATGGCTGCCAGCTCTGCACGAACCTCGTCCAGTGGGCGCACGCGCAGGGCGTTGGCGCGGTCCATGGCACGCGTCCATTCGTAGTGTTGTGCCCCGGGTATGTGGCCGCCACGCTGCGCCAGGATACGGGTGCCGGCATACTCCTCGGGGGAGCGTGCATCCCAGATCACATGATCGGCATCGCGATGGTGAGCCAGTACATAGTCGGTGTCAGCAACTGGTGCGGCTTGCAGGGAAACGACTGCCAGTGACGGTGTTGGCGCATTCGGCGTGTTTTCCACCGGCAGGCCGGCGGCCAGCCAGGCGTGAATGCCGCCGTTCAGGTAGGAGTAATGACGATGGCCAATGGCATCCAGCGTCCAGATGAAGCGTCCGGCCCAGCCGCCGCCCTCGTCGTCATAGACCACCACGTGCGTGTCTGGCGTCAGTCCCATGGCAGAAAAGGCTGCGATCAGGCGTTCCACAGGAGGCAGGCGTCCCGGCGCGGGGAGCTCGCCGGACACCAGCTGCTTGCCGTTCACCAGAATGGCCCCCGGCACATGCGCCTGCTGGTAGACAGACTCCTTGCCCAGATCGACGATGAGCAGGTTGGCATCCTGCAGGTGGGCGTTCAGCATTGCAGGTTCGAGCAGCAGGGGCAGCGACATGAGTTAAAGCCTCGCGGAATTCTGGCACGGATTGTAAAGCACTCGGGCGCCAGCAGAAACCGGCGCAGACGGGGTGGTGAATACGGTATGGCGATTGGCGCCCTGCTTGATTACGCTGTCAGCACTACGGAGGACGTTCATGCATACCCTGTTTCCCGATATCCAGCCCTATGCCACCCATCGCCTGCCCGTCGCGGCACCGCATGTGCTGTATGTGGAAGAGTGTGGCAATCCTGATGGCCTGCCCGTGCTCTTCCTCCACGGCGGGCCGGGTGCCGGCTTCCAGCCCTGGAATCGCCGCTTCTTTGATCCCGAGCGTTACCGCATCGTGCTGTTTGACCAGCGTGGCTCAGGGCAGTCGACCCCGCATGCCCATCTGGATGGCAACACCACACAAGCGCTGGTTGAGGACATCGAAACCCTGCGCCGCTTTCTGGGTATCGAGCGCTGGGTGGTGTTTGGCGGCTCGTGGGGCTCCACGCTGGCGCTGGCCTATGCCGAAGCGCATCCGGAGCATGTGGTTGGCCTGATCCTGCGTGGCATTTTCCTGTGCCGTGACCAGGACATCCGCTGGTTTTATCAGGATGGTGCCAGTCATGTGTACCCGGATTACTGGGAGGACTATGTCAGGGTCATTCCGGCGGCGGAGCGGCATGATTTTGTGCAGGCGTTCTACAAACGACTGACCGGCACCGACGAGATTGCCCGCATGGCGGCAGCAAAAGCCTGGTCGGTATGGGAGGGGTTGTGCGCCACGCTCAAACCGAATGCGAGCGTGGTGGATCATTTTTCCGATCCGCATATTGCCATGGCGCTGGCACGCATTGAGTGTCACTACTTCATCAACCAGTCATTCATGCGCCCCAACCAGCTGCTTGAGGATGCCCACAGGCTGGCAGACATTCCGGGCGTGATCATTCATGGTCGTTACGACATGGTCTGTCCGCTGGATAATGCCTTTGCGCTGCACAAGGCCTGGTCGCAGGCGGAGTTGCAGATTGTGCGTGAGGCGGGCCATGCCGCGGCAGAGCCAGGGATTATTGATGCGCTGGTGCGGGCAACAAACGAGTTTGCCAGACGGTTCGGCAAGCGTTGAGCTGGATGGGCGATACTCAGGCGTCTGATGCCGTACGACGTTTTTCCATCAAGCGGCCAAAGAAAAGCCCTGCCTCGAACAGCAGCCACATCGGTACCGCCAGCATTGCCATGGAGATGGCGTCTGGCGGCGTCAGGAACATGGCAACAAAGAAGCAGCCGACGATCACATAGCGGCGCTTGTCGATCAGGCTGTCGCTGCTCACGATGCCGGACCAGATCAGCATGAACACGGCCACCGGGATTTCAAAGGTAAAGCCGAACACCAGGAACAGCTTCAGCACAAAATCCAGATAGAGATTGATGTCCGTCATCATCGCCACGCCTTCCGGCCCCACTTTCGTGAAAAAGCCGAGTACGGCAGGCAGCGTAATGAAGTAGGCAAACGCCACGCCCACGTAGAACAGCAGCACGCTGGAGACCAGCAGCGGCACGGCAATCTTCTTTTCATGCGTGTACAGCGCCGGGGCAATAAACCCCCAGATCTGGTGCAGCAGGTAGGGCACTGCAACAAACAGGCACACAAAAAACGTCAGCTTGAACGGTGCCATGAAGGGCGCCGTCACATCGGTTGCAATCATGGTGCTGCCGGCTGGCAACAACTCACGCAAGGGCAGTGAGACGGCGGCGTAAAGGTCGTTGCGGAAATACACCAGGGCAAAGAACAGCACCACCATGACGCTGATGATGCGCATCAGACGTGTGCGCAACTCGATCAGGTGGGCGACCAGCGGCATGCTCTCGTGCGGGGTGTTGTCACTCATGCGGGCGAACTGTCATCAGGTGATGTGGCGGGACGCAGGTTGGCGTTTTTCTGTGCCGCCAGCCATTCGCGGTAGGCAGCTTCGCCCTCGACAACGGGTGTGGCTGCGGCCGCGTCAGCGGGTTCGGCGGCTACGGCCGCCTCAGGGGGCAGGCTGCTTGTATCGGGCACGGGGTCTTCAGGTGACGCCTGGCGTACGGTGGCTATCGATGTGCCAACGGCGGTGGCGGGCGGCAGGCTGGAGTGAATATGGTTCTCCATATCCTGCAGCCGGGTCGCCACTTCCTGAAAAGGCTGCTGGATGTTCAGGTCTTCGCCGGCATCGCGGACTGCATCAATTTCCTTCTGCAGGCGCTCACGCATTTCCTGCGCAGAGACTTCGCGCTCGATCTCGGCCTGCATGTTGCCGACCATGCGTTTGATGCGGCCGATCCATGCCCCTGCCACGCGCGCTGCATGGGGCAGTTTTTCCGGACCAAGCACCACCAGGGCCACAATGGCCATGAGGATTAGCTCACTAAAGCCGACATCAAACATGCATCAGTTCCGGCAGCATCAGACGTTGTCTTTCTTCTCGGACGTGGTCTTCTGCGCAGTCTGGTCCTGCTGGGACAGCTGTGCGGGTGGGGTGGTATCGGCAGGCTTGTCGTCCTCGCTCTTCATGCCTTCCTTGAAGCCCTTGAAGAAGCCGCCAAGATCCTTGCCGGCATTCTTGAGCTTGCTGGTGCCAAACACCAGAACAACGATAACCAGCAACAGGAGGATGTGGGGAAGGGATATTCCGGACAGCATGGCGTTACTCCGCAGAAGGGGATGGGGTGGAGGGCTGGCGGGCAGCCTTTTCGGCATGGCCGGAGACGTTGAAGCGTCGTGCCAGTTCGTCAAGGATGCGCTCAGGCGGCACATTGAAATGGGAAAGCATGACCAGCGTGTGAAACCAGAGATCGGCCGTTTCATAGACCAGATCATCGGTCTGGCCGGTGCTGGCGGCATCCTTGGCCGCCAGCAGGGTCTCGGTGCATTCTTCGCCGACCTTTTCCAGAATCTTGTTCAGGCCCTTGTGATGGAGGCTGGCCACATAGGAGGACTCGGGCGCCGCCTGCTTGCGTTCCTCAAGAACCCGGGCCAGTTCGGCCAGTACATCAGTATTGCTCATGGTGATGGCAGATCGTCATGATGATGGTAGATGGCCTCGGGCTCCTTGAGCACGGCGTCAACCGTTACCCACTGGCCGTTCTCGAAGCGGCGATAGAAGCAGGATGCCCGTCCGGTATGACAGGCGATCCCGCCCAGTTGCTCAACCTGCAGGATAATGACATCACCGTCACAGTCCAGTCGCATCTCGTGCAGTTTCTGGACATGGCCGGACTCCTCGCCCTTGCGCCAGAGCTTCTGGCGGCTGCGCGACCAGTAGATGCCCCGCCCTTCAAGGGCCGTGAGCTCCAGCGCCTCCCGGTTCATCCAGGCCACCATCAGCACCCGGCCGGTACGGTAGTCCTGGGCAATGGCCGGGACCAGTCCCTGTTCGTCCCAGCGTACGTCATTCAGCCAGTTCATGCTCTTTTATCAAGGCCAGTAAAGAATGCCGAGGATACCCGATAAGTGGCGTCGGGCGTACTCATCTGCTGCCTCATGTCCCAGGACATTGAATGGCCCTGTGTCGCCGCCAATGGGGGTAGCCGGCAATTTCCGGAATCCCTGCTAGGCTGACCAATGATACTGCCAACCGGATGCCGGGCTGCGCTGGGTCAAGGCAATCCAGTGGGAGTGCCCATAAGCTCAAAGGAGAGCCCACACTTCACGTATGGTGGTGTCGGAATAATTGCGAGGCGTTTAAATGAAAATGATTTTCATTAAGTTTTTTAGGGGGGAGGCGGGTGCATCCTCGGTGGAGTACGCCATTCTTGCCGCAATCATTTCGATTGCTGCGATTGCGACCATTGCCATTATCGGTCGTGATGTCGATGCAAAATTTGTGGAGACCGTGCGGCTGATTGAGCAAGGCCAGCAGTCAGGGTCGTAATTATTCTGTCACATGCCGGTTTGTTCCAGAGCCCGCATGCAACAAATGGTTATTTGATATGCGTCAGTTAGTTTTACGGAATTCAAGACGGTAACTGTTGCATCATCGTTATTCGTTTCTATACTGAAGTGGTGTGATGTGGTTGATGAAAAAAGTTGGCTTCAACTGATTTGTGACCGCATCAAGGTTGTTGTATCAAAAGTTGTTTTTGGCCATGTGGCCTTCTTGCAAGGAGAAAGTTGATGAAAAACCTGATGAACAAGTTCCTGCGTGATGAGTCCGGTGCAACCATGGTTGAGTACGCCATTCTGGTTGCCCTGATTTCGATTGCTGCCATTGCCACTATCGTTCTGGTGGGGCAGAAGGTCGATGATGCCTTTGACAAGGTTCAGACCGAACTCTCCAATGCCGGATCTGGATCCGGTACCTGATTTATTCGGGTCGCATGGTATTGGCGGGCGCCTTCGGGCGCTCGCCATTCCTGATGAATAATAAAATGTTGTGAGTAGGCGGAATGCGCGAATGGACCATGTTCTTCCTGTTGGCCGTGATCGTGTTGCCGGCAGCATGGATTGATTTTCGCCAGCGTCGCATTCCGAATGAATTGTGTCTTGCCGGCATTCTGCTTGGCGTAATGTATCACCTGTTGACTGCCGGCGTATCCGGCGCCGGTTTTTCCCTGCTTTCCTTTCTGCTGGCATTCGCTGCGGGTTTTCCGCTCTGGCTGCTGGGGTGGATGGGTGCGGGCGATGTAAAGCTTGTGGCGGCGGTGGGTGCGATTGTCGGGATGAAGCTGGTGCTTCCGGTTCTGGCGGGGGTCGCTATTGCCGGTGGTGCGGTTGCACTTGTTTATCTGGTCGCCTTGCGTCTTCAGGATGAGCCGCTATATGTGATTGTGGCCTCATCGCTGGCGTCCCCGAAAACCGGGGATCAGCAGTCGCAAAAAACCGTGGATGATGTACCTGGGTCGTTGTCAGTGAAGAAAAAAGGCATTCCTTATGCAATACCGGTGGCACTTGGCAGTTTGGCGGCTATTGTTTATGTGAGTTGATGCTGAGGCATGGCATTCGTATTTAGTGGCGCGATTTTATCAAGGAGCGCGTGATGCAGATTAGAGCATTGATCATGCTGGCGGTGGCCCTGGTGCTTGGGGGCATTACCGTATTTCTCGTCAACAACTTCCTGCAAAGTGAAGTTGGGGACCAGGGGCGGGTGCAGAAGTTGCGCACAGTGCCGGTTGTTGTGGCAGCACAGGACATCAAGTCAGGAACAAAGCTTGAGTCCGTGATGCTGACTGCCGTGGACTGGCCGTCTGAAACGGTGCCCGATGGCGTCTATACGGATGTGGCTACGGTGATTGGTGAAAAGCCTCCTGTGTTGTTGCAGGAAACCAAGCGTGGTGAAGTCATCCTGCCATACAAGCTGTCTCCGCACGGTGCCCGTGGCGGGTTGCCGGCACGCATTCCTGAAGACATGCGCGCAACCACCATTCCGGTTTCTGAAATCACGGGCGTGGCGGGTTTCATTGCGCCGGGCGACTTTGTGGACGTACTGCATACCTCGGCGGTAGGACGCAGTGACGAGTTGCCGGTGACCAGGGTGCTCATGCAGAACGTGCAGGTGTTGGGTATTGACCAGATAAGCTCGCAGGATGATGCCAAGCCCAAGATTGTGAATGCGGTGACGTTGCTGGTGAACCCGGAGTCCGGCCAGCGGCTGACGCTGGCACTGGCAACCGGTTCGCTCAGCTTGCTGCTGCGTAACGAGTTTGACGCATCGCTGCTGGCTACCAAGGACATTGCCTGGCGCCAGCTGGTGCCTGAAGAGGCGGTGGCCGTTGTGGAGCAGCCCAGAGTGGTCAGGCGCGAGCGTCGTGTCGTGACGATAGTAAAGCAGCAGGCACCCGCAACTGCAGTTCCGGCAAAAACCTCTGATCGTGTTGAGGTGATTCGTGGGCTGAATGTCTCGCGACAGGATGTCCCCAGCACGCCGGCAGCCAATGATGCGACGTCAGCCAAGCCTGACGAGGCCAAACCCTGAGTACTGGAGAGATCATGAACAAGTGCATGAAGCTGCACGCCCTCGGGGCGGCCATATTGGCATCGTTGCTGGTAGCAGGACCGGTGCAGGAATCTTTTGCGGCGGATCCGGATACCGTGGCGCTGGAGTTTGGTGAGCGCAAGCCAACGGATCTTCGTCTGGCCATTGGCCAGTCGCAGATCATCCAGTCAAGTGTGCCACTGGAGCAGGTGGTTATCGGCAGCCCGGATGTGGCCGATATCAAGTTGCTGTCTTCCCGGCGCGTACTGATCCTTGGCATCAAGCCGGGGCGTACCAATCTGGTTTTCCGCCAGAAAGACGGCGATCTGGTTGCGATCATGAATGTCAGCGTGGGTTATGATCTGAGCGGTATCAAGTACAAGCTGCATGAGCTGATGCCACACGAACCAGCCATGGAAGTTCGTGACACCAATGACCGTGTCATCTTGTCCGGCGAGGTGTCGAGCACACTGTCAATGGACAAGGCGCTGTCTGTGGCGCGCAGTTTTGTGCCGGCAGAAAAAGTGACCAACCTCCTGCAGGTGGCAGGAGGGCAGCAGGTCATGCTTGAGGCCCGCATCGCCGAAGTCTCCCGCACTTCCATGAAAGAGCTGGGTATCCAGGCGCAGTATCTGGATGGTTCTGGCAATTTTGGTGTAGTGATTGGCAAGCCGCTGGTTGGTTCTTTCGGCACCGTCAGCCCGCCAAACTTCAGTTCTGCCAGTATTCTCAATCCGGTCAGCAGCCTGCTGATTCCACCAAATTCGTTACGTGTCAGTCTGCAGGCACTGGAAGAAAAGGGGCTTGCCAAAACGCTGGCGGAACCTAACCTGGTGGCGCTGTCAGGTCAGGAAGCCAACTTCCTTGCGGGTGGCGAGTATCCGATTCCTGTCAATCAGGATGATACCGGCAACGTCACGGTTGACTACAAGACGTTTGGTGTCGGGCTGCGTTTCACGCCAACCGTGCTGAACAGTGACAAGATCAATCTGAAATTGCTGTCCGAAGTGTCCGAGGTGGATGCCATCAATTCGTTCACGGTCAATGATCTCAGGCTGCCGTCATTTTCTACTCGCCGTGCAGGAACAACTGTTGAACTGGCAGATGGCCAAAGCTTTGCGATTGCCGGCCTGATGACCAATAGCATGGACAATGCCATTTCGCAGTTTCCCATACTTGGCAACATTCCGGTCATTGGTGCGCTGTTCCGCTCATCAAAATACCAGCGCAACGAGTCGGAACTGGTCATTGTGGTCACGGCACGCCTTGTCGGGCCGGTGAACAAGGGACGCCTGGCGTTGCCTACGGATGTGATCATGCCGCCAAACGATGTTGACCAGTATCTGCTTGGACGACTGCATGGGCAGGATGTCAAACGCCCAGAGCCGTCATCGACCAATGCCAGGGGTGCAACGACTGGTGGGGTGGAAGGTGTATTCGGGCATCAGCTGAGCCAGGAGAATGGCAATGTCAAAAATTAAGGTTTTGCTCGTGGCAGGTGCTGCCATGCTGATGGCGGCTTGCGGCTCTACGCCATCCATGTCAAAGGACCTTGGCGTCAGCGTAGGAATAAATACAGCAAGCCAGACGATAGATCCAAAAGCATCGTCGCGTGACATGATTCCTCCAACGCTGGATGGAATCAAGGCGGAAAAGGCGATGGAGCGTTATCGCAAGGACCGTCCTGAGGAGAGTCGGGCAAAGCTGGTCGAGAGCCTGGGTAGCAGTAACTAAGGGGGTGTGTCGTGATGCTGCCAGTGCGTCGTCAACGTGGTGCCATACTGATCATGACGGCAATATTCATTGTCGTGCTGATCGTGGTGGCAGCATTGGCCATGGATATCGGACGCCTCGTTGTGTTGCGCAGCCAGCTTCAGAATGCTGCCGATTCTGCAGCGATTGCCGCGGCGGTAGAGCTTGATGGAGAGGATGGTGCACGCGAGCGGGCTATGGCAGCCGCTCGCGAGGCAATCAGGCATGATAAAAGTTTTGCGCGTATTCAGGACTTGCTGGGGGCAGATGGATTACCGGATGAGGCATTCAGCTTCTTTTGCGTAATCGGTGCCGAGTACGATGTTGATCCCGATGATGTGACAAATTTCGGGATTTACTGCAATGGGACGGATGACGGTTCCGGAAAGTATGAAGCCAGCACGGATACGGAGTCGCATTACGTCCGTGTTGATCTTGATCCTGCCAAGGCCTCTGGCCACTTTACTCTGGATCTTTTCTTTCTGCCGGTACTCAAACTGTTTGCGCCTGCCACCGCAACAGAGGCTGCGGTACGGGCCATGGCGGTTGCCGGAAAACACTCCATTCAGTGCAACTATCCGCCCATGGCGATTTGTGATCCGTTTGAGGGGCAGGGCAAGACATTCAAGAATGACATGCCTGTCGGGACGACCATTGTCCTGCGTGACCAGGGTGCAGGTAATGGTAACTGGTCGCCGGGCAATGCAGGGTTCCTGATGAACATCGAGGGTGAGGCTGGTGCGGATGCAATAGCCGATTCTCTGGCATTTCCGGATGATGATGGTTGTTCGCCACGAAGCGTTTCGTCCGAGCCAGGCCAGATGACGCAGAAAACCACCTCAGCCATCAATACCCGGTTTGACATGTATGACTCGCACTTCAAGGCAAACCAGTGGCAGAAATGGCCGCCGGCGCCCAATGTTTATGAGTATGCGGATGCGGTATCACCGGTGGCTGTGCCCGGTCTGGATGTTGCCCGTTTCAGGCAGCCAGGCTGGGATTATGACGCCTGGGAGGCTGCCCAGGTGGCCATGTACGGTGCCCTGACCAATGTGCCACCGGAGTGGACGGCAAAGCAGCCATTCATGTGGGATGTCTATCAATGGGAGATTGCCAATAACCGCATTCTCAAGAAGCCCGTTAATGCGCACACCCCTGCGGGTTTGGCGGAGCGCCGCGTGTTTGCAGTGGCTGTGCTCAGTTGTCAGGCGCTGGGAGTAAAGGGGCGTGTCACTGTTCCGGTCAATAGTCCGGATGGCTTTGCCAAGGTATTTATCTACAAGCAGGCAAAGGGTCCCTCAGGGGCTGAAATTTACGGTGAGTATGTAGGTTGGTTTGGTGAAGGAGAGGCAAACTACCATGTCGAAGTCCAGCTCTACGAATGAGCAGGGCGTGGCGATGGTCGAGTTTGCGATCATCCTTCCCTTGTTGCTGTTCATTTTCCTTGGCATTGCCGAGCTTGGCCGCGCCCTGCAGTTCCAGCACCGGTTAACGCATGCGGTTGAGGCGGGCGCCCGTTATGCCGCCCGTGCCACAGGGGCGGTGGATGAGTCGGATTGCTCGGCAACTGCAGGCTGGGTTGCTGTGGAGTCGGCAACACGCCAACTGGTGACTTACGGGCAGATGGATGTGGCAGCAAAGCCTCTTGTGCCGGGTCTGGATGTCAGCGCTGTCAACGTCAGTATCGCGATACGCAGTGCGACCGGTATAACGGATCCTGTTTGCGTGGTGAAAGTTTTTGCTTCCGTAAAATATGAAGGACTCTTTGGCGTACAACTTATTCCTCTGCTGAATATTGATCAGCCGACCCTCGGGGCGACAAGTGAGGAGCGCTATGTTGGTGAATAATCCAGAAAGACAAGCAGGCGCCGCCATGGTTGAGATGGCATTGGCGCTGACGATTTTCATGATGATCGTGATCGCCATCTTTGAATTTGCCTTGGCGACTTTTGCCTGGCACAGGGCGGCTGAAGGTGCCAGACAAGGCTTGCGCAGTGCAATTGTGTCATCGCCTGCGACGGGTAGCGCTCTTGCCCTGGGTTGTCCTGGCGGTATTCCTGTCATTGTGACGTGTACAACGGCGGCGTGTCAGCCAACACTCAATGCCATTCAGCGTATAGCGCCATTTGTGCAGGGTGATCAGGTGACGGTGACCTATGCATGCTCGGATGCGGGCAATCCGGATCGGCCCGCAGCGCTCGCCATTCCGGAGGTGATTCTTGAAATAACGGGTCTGACGTACACCTTTGCCATTCCTGGTGTTATCGGACTTGGTACCACAATGCAGCTTCCCGATGTAAAGGTTTCGCGTACCGGTGAAGATCTTTTTACATCAAATTGATGAATAAAACGCCCATTTTGTAAGGACGTATCATGCAGACGACATTGAATATTCTGGCACTTACCCGCTCTGACAAGACCAGCAAGGATATTTCTGCCTTTCTGGATGGTGTGGATGGCGTGGTAGCAAGCGTGCAGTTGCAGGAGGGGAGCATTGTTCTTCCCGGGGAAAATGGATTGCCTGATGTACTTCTTTATGAAGTGGTCGACCCATCGTCAGCCGAGCTTGTCCTGCTGGAGAATTTTGTTGCGGCAACCCGGGGAAAGACGATTGTGCTGGCGATTGGCCGCTCTTCGGACACCGATCTTTTACGGCGGCTCATGCGTGCGGGTGTAAGGGATGTCATTCCAAGTCCGCTGGTGCGCCAGGAAATTGTGACGACATGTACCCAGCTGCTGTCTGACAAGCGGAGCAGGCTGGAAGATGCCAATGGTGCCATTCATGCAGTATGTGCCTTCATGGACGCCAAAGGCGGCATCGGTGGTACGACAATTGCTGTTAATGTTGCGGCCACACTCGCTCATGATCGCAAGGTCAATACCTGCCTGATCGATTTTGATATTGGATTCGGCTCCTGTGCCCACATGCTGGATCTCAAGCCTACCAGTTTCGTGACGGATGCCATTCAACAGGCTGACCGGCTTGATGCGGTTTTTCTCAAGGCCTTGATGACCGATCACGAGTCCGGCCTGCATGTGCTGGCATCGCCTGCCAATCCGGCATCTGCTGCCGACCCGCTCAGGCCGGAAGTGGTCCAGAAGATCATCGGTCTGGCGGCAGAAATATATGATGTGGTGATTGTGGATGTGCCGCGTGTCACGGCGCCATGGGCGATGGAGGCAGTACGTGTCTCAAGCCGTGGTTTTGTCGTCATGCAGAATACGCTGGCGGTTATTCGCGATGTAAAACTGTTGCTGGATTACATGCCGCATGCCGGCATCGACATGCACAAGATCGAGCTCATCAATAACCGCGCCATGGCCAAGTCGCAAAGTGTGTCGATCGAGCAGCTCAAGCAGACTCTCGGTCGTGACCGCATCCACCGGGTGCGGAACGACTATCACTCGGCACTGGCAGCGGCAGATCAGGGAATTCCGGTTTACAAGGTGGAGTCTGGTGGAGAGCTGCTGGAGGATATCCGGCATCTTGCCAACTCCATCTGGCAAACACATGAACCTGTGGCCAGCGGGCGTTCCAACTTTCTGGCCCGCCTTTTCAATCATCGCAAAGCCACACCGAACTGATTCGAGGGAGTTCCTGTCATGCCACAGTCTTTTGCTGCGCCAATGGATCTTCAGGTTCTCAAGGGCAGGATCCATCGTCAGGTGATGGAGCAGATGAATCTTCGGATTCTGGATCAGTTGCCGATTGAGCAGGTACGCCAGCAAATCGGTAATCTGGTCAGGGAAATGCTGGTCAAGGAGGATTTGCCTCTTAACCAGACTGAGCGTGACCAGATATCCCAGGAAGTCCAGGATGAAATCCTCGGATATGGCCCGATTGAGCCTCTGCTGCGAGACCCGACCGTTTCCGATATTCTGGTCAATACTTCAAAACGTGTTTATGTGGAGAGAAAAGGCAAACTGGAAAAAACAGATGTCATTTTCCAGAACAATGATCACTTGCAGCGAATCATTGAGAAAATTGCCACCTCGGTTGGTCGCCGTATTGATGAGTCGTCGCCGATGGTGGATGCGCGTCTTCCTGATGGCTCTCGTGTAAATGCCATTATTCCTCCGCTGTCCATTGATGGTCCGGTACTGTCCATTCGCAAGTTCAGTGTCGATCCGCTGACCATGCGGGATCTTCTTAACTTCAAGTCCATTGCGCCC
Source organism: Moraxellaceae bacterium (assembly GCA_030646295.1). Taxonomy (GTDB): domain Bacteria; phylum Pseudomonadota; class Gammaproteobacteria; order Pseudomonadales; family Moraxellaceae; genus UBA2031. The sequence continues at coordinate 63,659 of JAUSND010000024.1, read as the reverse complement.
CCCATGGCCGAATTCCTCGCGGCGGCAGTGAAGGCGCGCATGAACATCCTGATATCCGGGGGTACGGGCTCTGGTAAAACCACGTTGCTGAACGTGATATCCGGAAACATTCCGGATAATGAGCGCATCATCTCGATTGAAGACAGTGCTGAACTCCAGTTGCAACAGCCTCATGTCGTGCGTCTTGAAACCCGTCCGCCAAATATCGAAGGGGTTGGTGAGGTCAAGCAGCGCGACCTGGTCAGGAATGCACTGCGTATGCGCCCGGACCGCATTATCGTGGGTGAAGTTCGTGGCGCGGAGGCGCTCGACATGTTGCAGGCCATGAACACCGGCCATGACGGATCATTGACGACCATTCATGCCAATACCTCTCGCGATGCGCTGACGCGTCTTGAGCACATGGTCGGGATGAGCGGGATGACGCTGGCAACGGCAGTAATCCGGCAGCAGGTTGCGGCAGCCATTAACCTGATTATCCAGTCAGAGCGCATGTCGGATGGCCGCCGTATAATTTCCAGTATCCAGGAAATTACCGGTATGGAAGAGACCGTGGTCAACATGCAGGAAATTTTCAGCTTTGTTCGCAAGGGTGTGGATGAGCGCGGTAAGGTGATTGGTGAGTTCCGCGCATCCGGTATCAGGCCGCGCATGCTGAAGCGCTTTCAGGAGCGTGGCATCCTGATTGATGAGAACTGTTTTGATCCTGAAAAGGTCTATCAGTGACGGGGACGTGATCGATGAATACGTGGACGATCTACCTCATCTCGTTTGTGGCATTTGTGGCAGCGCTGGCGCTGGTGCAGGGCCTTTACATGCTCTGGCAGAGCCTGAATGTTGAGCGCGCCGTACGTGTCAATCGCCGGCTAAGGTCGCTTTCTGCCGGGGGTGTTAACCGTGACCAGGCACTTGATCTGCTGCGGCAGCGCGCATTCAGTGACATGCCTGCGCTTAACCGGCTGCTGGTGCGGATTCCGCGCATGCATGCCGTGGACAGAATGCTTGAGCAGGCGGGCATGGACATCACGGTGTCACGGTACATGCTCATCCAGTTCATTCTCAGCATGATCCTTCTGGTTGTGCTGTTGCTGTTTACACCAGGCAATCCTTTTGTTGTGGTACCGGTTGCGCTGCTTGCCGGCTTCTTTGTGCCCTATCTCTATGTCATGCGCGAGCGTCGGAAACGCCTGGATTTGCTGAGCTCCCAGCTGCCGGATGCCATGGATTTCCTGGCCAGGTCAATGCGCGCAGGCAATCCCTTCACTGCATCGCTCAGGAATGCTGCAGACCAGTTGCATGAGCCCATTGCCAGCGAGTTCAGGACTACGTTCGAGGAAATGAACTTCGGTCTGGATGTCGAGCGTGCAATGATTGATCTTGGTGCGCGGGTGGGCAATGACGAGCTCCAGTATTTCATTACGGCAGTGCTTATCCAGCGCACTACCGGCGGTAACCTCGCCGAGGTTCTCAACCGTATTGCCAATGTGATGCGCTCCCGTGAGACCACCCGGCGAGAGGTCAGGATTCTTGCGGCAGAAATGAAGTACTCCGCAAACGTTCTTATCGCCCTGCCCTTTGTGGTTGCAGGTGCACTGACCATTACCAATCCGACATATCTTGCGACACTGTTCGATAGCGAACTTGGTCTGGTTATTATCGGGATTCAGCTGCTGCTGATGGCCACGGGTTTTGCGGTGGTTCAGAAGATGGTGGATATTCGCGTATGAGGATTTCAGTATGACCATCAATCTGGGTCTGATTCTTCTGCTGGTGTTTGTGACCACCGTTTTTATCATCATGGGTGCGTCACACTGGCTTTTCGGAACGTTTTCGCCTTTAAAGCGCCGTTTGCGCGAGATTGCCGACCCCAAGGTTCAGCACGCGCAGATGACGACTCGTGAAGGTGCGTTTACGGTTCATTTCATCGAGCCGGTTGCAAAGGTCATGCTGCCGGCCGAGGACTGGCGCAAATCGCGCCTGAAAAGCCGTCTGGTCCAGGCGGGTTTTCGCCAGCCAAAGGCCGTGTCCTGGTTTCTGGCAACCAAGCTGATTGCAGCGTTTGTTCTGCCCATGCTGGTTGTACTGCCCCTGTTGCTGATGGGGATGCTGGGTGAGAAGGCGGTGATAGGCGTATCCTTGCTGAGCGTGGCAGGGCTGATCGGATTCTTCGGGCCGGATATCTTTCTTCAGCATCGTATCGAGCAGCGTCAGAATACGATTGCCTCTTCATTTCCTGATGCGCTGGACATGCTGGTGGTGTGCGTCGAGGCGGGGCTTGGCCTGGATGCAGCCATCAACCGTATTGCCAGCGAGCTGGGTCATGCGCATCCGCTGATTGCTGAAGAGTTGCAGCTGGTGTCGCTGGAGTTGCGTGCGGGCAAGCAGCGTGAAGCGGCATTGCGCGGGTTGTCTGATCGTACTGCTGTTGAGGAAATCAGTGCGCTGACCAGTATTCTGGTTCAGTCCGAGCAGTTTGGTACCAGTATTGCCAGTGCGCTGCGTGAGCATGCCGATGGCATGCGGCTGGTACGCATCCAGAATGCTCGCGAGAAGGCGGCCAAGCTTCCGGTGAAGCTGATCTTCCCGATCATGTTGTTTATCTTTCCGGCACTTTTTCTTGTTATCCTTGGCCCGGCGTTCATTCGCATCTTTTATGGCTTTATCAGGATGGGTCAGTGAAATATTCGGTTGTGCTCGCTCGTGCCACGTCATTTCTGCTGCTGGTGTTGATGGTTTCTGCCTGCAATAGCAGCCCCAAGCCCAAAAAAGCCAAGGAAGAACTCAAGACGCCGGCGACACCGGAGCAAGTGCGTGCAGACGCGGAGCGTGCCTCCCACTTTGGTGATCATGCTTCCGCACTGGCCGGATGGCAGAATCTGCTGGAGAAAAACCCGGATGATCCGGTGGCCTTGCGTGGTTTGGGCGAGACTTACCTTGCTGCCGGTGAGCCTGCGATGGCGCTGGTCGCGTTTGACCAGGTAATCACGAAGAACCCGCAGGACATGGATGCTCTGGAGGGACGAGCACTGGCGCTGGTTTCACTCGGACGTAGGGAGGAGGCAAGAAAGGATATCGAGGTCTTGCTGAAGGTTTCACCGCCCCGGTGGCGCACACTGAATGCGATGGGCCTGTTGCTGGATCTGGGCAATGAGCGAGAGCGCGCCCAGCAGTATTACACCCAGGCGCTGGCCCTGCAGCCCGGTCACCCGATGATACTGAACAACATGGGCTACTCCATGCTGATGGCGGGTGACTATGTTGCTGCGGAGAAGTGTTTCAGGGATGGCTTGCGGATGACGCCGGACGGTTCGCACCTGCATGCCAACATGGTGCTGTCGATTGCCTGGCAGGGTGATTATTCACGTGCGCTTTCCGAGGCGGTGAACCGTCAGCCCAGGGAAGAGGCACTCAACAATATTGGTTACATCGCATTGCTGCGCAAGGACTACAAGGCAGCAATCAGTTACTTCGAGCAGGCAATGGAGGCCAGCCCCCGCTGGTATCCGCGTGCAGCAGCCAATCTGGAGCGGGCCCGGGCAGAAGAGGCGAATGCATCAGTACGGCTGCCCAACTGACCCGGTTAGCGGCTTATTCGCCACAGTCCCGCAATGCCGATCAGCATGCCACCCAGCATGGTTGCTGTGCCACTCGTGATCATCATCACCCCTCCGCCGATGCCGAGCAGTGCGATAAAGTCGCGCCTGCGGGCAACGCGCATCTCCTGACGCAGGGTGCTGAATTCGCGCAACTGCCGTTCTTGCCACTGACCGTTCTGCCGCATTTGCGTCAGGGCATCAAGTACCAGATCCGGCATGTCGGGCAGGCCGGTAATCAGCGCCGGTGCCTGCTCGCTCAGACGCTTGATGAGTGCCGATGGGCCGATCTGGTCATTGAGCCAGCGGCTCAGCAGCGGGCGGCCCAGCGTCCAGATGTCGAGTGCTGGATACAGGCTGCGGCCCAGTCCTTCCACATGTACCAGGGTCTTGATGAGCAGGACCAGCTGTACCGGAATTTCCAGATGGTGTTCGCGCGCCATGTCGAGTACGGCCAGCAGCGTTGGTCCGAACTGGATCTGATCAATCGGTTTTTCCAGCACCGGCGCAATGATGCGCTGTACCTCGTTGGTGAGCTGGTTAAGGTTGGCCCCCGGGGGCAGCCAGCCGGCACGATGCGCCACCCGGATGATTTCGCCGTAGTCACGTGAGACCAGAGCCAGTGCAATGCGGGCAACGGTGAGCTGATCTTCGCGGGCCAGATGGCCGACAATCGCGACATCCAGTGCAATGTAGCGCGGATTGGCCGGGTTGGCGGTCTCCACAAAGACGTTGCCCGGGTGCATGTCGGCATGAAAGAAGTTGTGGTTGAGCAACTGCGTGAAAAAGATGGCGAACCCTTTTTCGGCCAGTTGCTGGCGACTGATGTTCAGTCTGGCAAAACTGGCATGATCATCGACAGGTACGCCATAAATGCGCTCTGCCACCATGATGTTGGTGGTGCACCAGGCATCGTGAACTTCAGGCACATAGAGCATGTCCGAGTTGAGGAAGTTCTTGCGCATCTGGCGGGTATTGGCGGCTTCGCGCAGAAGATCGGTTTCGTCGAGCAGCGTCTGTTCGTAATCGCGCGCGATGCGGTGCGGATGAAACTGTGCCAGTTGCGGGAAGCTGGCCTCCAGCCAGGCGGTCAGGTCGCGCAGCAACGCCATGTCCTGCCGGATTTGTGCGGCGACGCCAGGGCGAAGGATTTTCACAACGACTTCACGCCCATCGGGCAGGGCAGCGGTATGTACCTGCGCAATGGAGGCAGCCGCCAGGGGCTGTTCGTCAAAGCGGGAAAATTTTTCCTTGAGCGGGGCGTTGAGTTCGGTCTCGACAATGGCCATGGCAATGCGCGACGGAAACGGTGGCACCTGATCCTGCAGCTTCACCAGCTCATCAAGGATGTTGGCCGGCAGCAGGTCGCGGCGTGTTGCCAGCAGCTGGCCCAGCTTGATGAAGAGCGGGCCCAGTTCCTCAAAGGCCTCGCGCAGACGGGCGGGGTGCCGTGCCCGGGCGCCGGCCAGCCACCAGGCGGGATGCAGACGCAGCATCATGACCAGCAGTGTGCCGCGAATGCCTGGCGGGGGCGGTAATAATGTATCGAGTCGATAACGTGCAATAACCGTCCAGATGGCGAGCAGTCGGGGCAGGTGAGTCAGCATCATGTCGGCTCGGTGGTATCAAGTTTGCTGACGCGCTTTTTCAGGCGTTCAAGCCGTGCCTCTACGCGTTCAATGTCGGCACGCAGATCCTGGTTGTCGCCAAGATATTCTTCAACTTCCCAGCGCACCGGCACAATTTCCTTTTCTTCACGCAGGTATTCACCGGTGTTGCGCAGGAAAACATTGGCGGTGCGTTTGGCAAGGCCGAACAGGCCCTTCAGACCCTGCGATACCGGGTGTGACAGCGTATCGCCAAACACGCGGGCAATGCCGGCCTCCCAGTCGATATCCAGATCGCGCGCCAGTGCGTGCAACTCCTGCACCAGCATGACATCGCCATGCACTTTCACGGGGCCGCCAATAAAGTGCGCATCATTGCTGAGTGCCATTTTCAGCAGTTCGATGCTGGGCGCCTCGATGGTGGCGTGGGGGTGGCGATCCCCTTCGCTGCGCAAATACACCCCGTCACTCTCCAGCCAGACAAACAGGCCCAGTACGGGGCTACGGGTTTCAACATAAAGACGCTTGCCGGCATAGGCCTGCAGGCGTTGGGCGGTGGCAGGGTCCAGCAACAGGGCCTGACGAATCAGGCTTTCCAGTGCTTTCAGTGCCAGTACCTGAGGGAGCGAGGTCACAGCTTGAATCCGCGGTGCAGGGCGACAATGCCGCCGGTGAGGTTGTGGTAATCCGTGCGTTCGAAACCGGCGGTTTCCATCATGCCTTTCAGGGTTTCCTGATCAGGGTGCATGCGGATGGACTCCGCCAGATAACGGTAACTGTCTGCATCCTGGGTGATCATCTTGCCCAGTGCCGGCAGTACGCTGAACGAATAGGCATCATAGGCCTTGGACAGCGGCTCGATCACCGGTTTGGAGAACTCCAGCACCAGCAGGCGGCCACCCGGCTTCAGCACGCGGTACATCGACGCCAGCGCCTTGTCCTTGTCGGTGACGTTGCGCAGGCCGAAGGAAATGGTGAGCAGATCGAAGGTGTTGTCGGCAAACGGCAGGCACTCGGCATTGGCCTGCACAAACTCCAGATTCTGCGTAAGGCCGGTATCAATCAGGCGATCACGTCCCACGCCCAGCATGGAGGCATTGATATCGGACAGGATGACCTTGCCGGTAGGGCCGACACGCTTGCTGAAGGCCTTGGCCAGATCGCCAGTGCCGCCGGCAATGTCGAGCACCTGCTGACCAGGACGGACACCGGCCATTTCAATGGTGTAGCGTTTCCACAGGCGATGAATGCCGAACGACATCAGGTCGTTCATGACATCGTAGCGGGCCGCCACGGAATGAAAAACCTCGGCGACTTTCTTTGCCTTTTCGGTGGCAGCAACGGTCTGGTAACCGAAGTGCGTGGTGCCTTCCGGCGTTACGGGGGGAGTGGGCTTCTGGTCAGACATGATGGCGTCGTCAGCAACGGAGCCGGCATTGTCGACCGGCCCCGTCCATGGTGCAAGCCGGAAAGGCCGGTGGCTTGCGTCAGATCAGGGATTGAACGGGTCTGGCGTGCCGGCGCAGAGGGCGTCAACGATGGCGCGTTCCTTGCCGATGAACTGGTTGAGGAAGTCCTGCGCAGATCCCATCGGGCGCATGACGGCAAAGCCACGGTCCAGAAAGTCGTAGAGGCCGCCAAGGCCGGCCATTTTGGCGGGACGGTGGGCAATCTTGAAGGTGGCATAGATCACGCGGGAACGCACATAGCGATCCAGACCGCCGCCCAGTTCGGCCAGCAGGTCAAGCTGATGGTGACGTGCCGCCTGATAGTCGCAGGCCCGGTAGGCCTCGATGACGGCTGCCTCGGTGATGTCGGTGACCCCCATGGTTTCAAACAGCATGGTGGTGAGGGCCTCATCCAGCTCGCCGGTGATTGCGTTCAGCTCCAGCGCCACGGCCGAGGTGCGCATGACAGAGTCAGGCAGCAGGCGGGTGGCAATGGGCAGGGCGCGCTCCACTTCGCGGGCCAGTTCGGTCAGGTCCAGGCCGCCATAGAGGTCACTGAGGAAAAACTGGGTGACTTCACGGTAACGGGGATCTTCCAGCAGGTCGGCATGGGTGCGGGTGAGGCGGCCGGCCAGCCATTTTTGCAGGGTGACGAATTTTTCCTGAAAGGCCGCGTCATGATGCCCGCGCCAGGCACGGTAGCGGCCCAGTTCGTAACGCATTTCATCCGCCAGCGTCTTGATGTCTTCCTTGCGCAGGGGCTGGCCTTCCGGGGTGTAGACAAGATCGGGGGTCTGGGGGCCGGTGCTGGCTGCGTTCATCGAGGGCTCCATGTGCGGGTATTAACAGGTTGATCTGCAAGGAAAAAATATTTCCGGCAGATCAGGGCATGCCTGCTTGTGCAGGGGCGGGCGGATTGTACTGTGCGGCCGGCCTGATGGGCAGGTCAGGACCGTGAGCAAATGTGACCGTCTGGCGGATAATGCCTGGGGGCAACAGGAATGACTCAGGGAGTAAACGTCTGTACCCCGGGGGCCTTGGTCGCCGTCGCTTGCAGGTAAGCGGCCCAGAGTTGCTCCCGGTGCAGGCAGAGATGCCGCAGGGTGTCCCAGCTGTACAGGCCGGTATTGTGGCCATCCGAAAACACGAGACGTACGGCGTAATTGCCGACAGGCTCGATGCCGGTGATTGTCACCTGCTGTTTTTGCAGCGGCAGAACGCCGCCACGTCCGTCATGGCCCTGAACCTCGGCGGATGGCGAGTGCACGCGAAGGAACTCGGCGCTGAGGGTGAACGTGCCATCGTCCCAGGTCAGGACGAGCTCGCGCTCGGTTTTGCGGTAGCGCAGTTCAGTGGGTTGCATAGGTCATGGGTGCTGGTGTCGGAGCATGGCGTCGGCACAGGTCATGCCGGCGCCATGCGGGTTGATCAGAGAATGAACCGGCTCAGGTCTTCATCCTGCACAAGTCCGCCCAGATGCTGTTCTACATCGGCAGCAGTAATCGACAGGACCTTGTCATGATGCTCGGCCGCAAGATCGGCAGCATTGAAGGAAATGTCTTCCAGCAGCTTCTCCAGTACCGTGTGCAGGCGGCGGGCACCGATGTTCTCGGTACGTTCGTTCACCTGCCAGGCGATTTCGGCCAGGCGCTTTACGCAGTCCGGTGTGAACTCGATGCCAAGCCCTTCGGCCGCCAGCAGCGCCTGGTATTGCTGTGTCAGCGAGAAATGCGGCTCGGTCAGGATGCGCTCGAAGTCGGATGGCGACAGCGCTTCCAGTTCGACACGAATCGGCAGGCGGCCCTGCAATTCCGGGATCAGATCCGACGGACGCGACAGGTGGAAGGCGCCGGAAGCAATGAACAGGATGTGATCCGTTTTCACCATGCCGTACTTGGTGTTCACGGTGCAACCTTCGATAAGCGGCAGCAGGTCGCGCTGCACGCCTTCGCGCGAAACGTCGGCTCCCCCGTGGCTGTCGCCACGACGGCAAACCTTGTCTATCTCATCAAGAAAGACGATGCCGTTCTGTTCGACTGCATGCAGGGATTTTGCCTTGATTTCTTCCTCGTTAAGCAGTTTGCCGGCTTCGTCTTCCTGCAGGCGCTTCAGGGCTTCTTTCACCTTTATACGCTGACTCTGGCGCTTGCCCTGGCCCATGCTGGAGAACAGGTTTTGCAGCTGGCTGGTCATGTCTTCCATGCCGGGAGGCGCCATGATGTTCACGCCCATGGCGGCTTGCGGCAGATCGATTTCAATCTCGCGGTCGTCCAGCTCGCCTTCGCGCAGTTTCTTGCGGAAAATCTGCCGGGTGGAGTTATCGGTCCTGTTGCTGTCATTGCCGTCGCCAACGCGTGCCGGTGGCAGCAGTGCATCAAGAATGCGTTCTTCGGCTGACTCAAAGGCACGGTGCTCCACCTTTTGCATTTCCTGTTCGCGCGTCATTTTCAGCGCCATGTCGGCAAGGTCGCGAATAATCGTTTCGACATCGCGGCCGACATAACCGACTTCGGTGAACTTGGTGGCTTCGACCTTGATGAAAGGGGCGTTGGCGAGTCTGGCCAGGCGGCGGGCAATTTCGGTTTTGCCAACACCGGTCGGGCCGATCATCAGGATGTTTTTCGGCGACACTTCATTGCGCTGTGCTTCGGGCAGTTGCATGCGGCGCCAGCGGTTGCGCAGTGCCAGGGCCACGGCACGCTTGGCGGCACTCTGGCCGACAATATGACGATCAAGTTCATGCACGATTTCACGCGGCGTCATCTGGCTCATGCCGTTTCTCCGTTTTTTGCCGGTTCGGCCTCAAGCGTTTCGATCATGAAATTGTGGTTGGTGTACACACAGATATCGCCGGCGATAGTCAGGGATTTTTCCACAATGGTGCGGGCATCCAGATCGGTGTTTTCCACCAGGGCGCGTGCGGCGGCCATGGCGTAGTTGCCACCCGATCCGATGGCGAGCACGCCTTCTTCAGGCTCGAGCACGTCACCGTTGCCGGTGATGATGAGCGATGCGGTCTTGTCGGCGACCACCAGCATGGCTTCCAGGCGGCGCAGGGTGCGATCCGTGCGCCAGTCCTTGGCCAGCTCGACCGCAGCCCGCAACAGATGGCCGGAGTGTTTCTGCAGCTTGGCTTCGAAATAGTCGAAAAGGGTAAAGGCATCGGCCGTGCCACCGGCAAAGCCGGCAATGACCTGATTGTTGTAAAGACGGCGAACCTTGCGGGCCTTGCCCTTCATGACGGTGTTGCCGAGAGAAACCTGGCCGTCGCCGCCGAGGGCGACGAGATTGCCACGGCGGACGGATACGATGGTGGTCACGGTGACCTCTGTGTGGACGATGGATCGTTCACACAAGATGGTGACGCCCGGCAGGAATTCAAGCGGGCGGCTGTGGATCAGTTCTGCTTGAGGATCAACGTGTCCACGCCATTGGCGCGCAGGCTGCCGCGCGCCGCCTGTGCCGCTTCCTTGCCCTTGAGGGGGCCTACGACCACCCGATACCAGTCATCCCCCGGCTTGACGGTGACCTTGAGGGTTTTGACAGGGAGTCCCAGCAGCAGCACCTCGGCGCGGCGGCGATCGGCTTCACGCTCGCTGCGGAAGGAGCCTGCCTGCAGTACATACGGGGTGCGGTCACCCTGCTCCGCAGGCTTGACCTGGGTGGCGGCCTGGCTGGCTGCTTCAGACGTCTTCTTGCTGGGCAGCACTTCCTGATTGGGCAGCAGGGTATAGAAATCAAAGCGTGGTTCTTCACCAGGACCATCCGCCGGATTCGGGGCGGTATTGGCGGGCAGTTCGGCCTCGGCCGTGGCGGCAGCCTTGTTTGCCTTCGCGGCGACGGATGCCGGCTCGGCCCGGTGGTCCCAGAGATACATCAGGAACGCGACAAACAGGCCAATCATCAGGCCTGCTGTCAGCAACAGCCAACCGGGCGCCCCGCTTTTCGGTGCTTTTCGGGGGGGCGGATTCCGGCTGGCGCCCTGGGTTTTCTTGCGCGCCGGTTTGGCGGGGGCTTTTGCGCGGGCCATGACCTTACATTTTCTCCGGAGCAGATACACCCAGCAGACCCAGACCGTTGGCAATAACCAGTTTTACGGCCAGTGCCAGAGTCAGGCGGGCATTACGTACGCGCGCATCATCCACCAGCACCTTGTTGCCGTTGTACCAGGTGTGGAAGTCCTGGGCGAGGTCGCGCAAGGCGTAGGTGAGCTGGTGTGGCGCACGATTGCGCGCGGCATTGGCCACCATTTCCGGCCACGCTGCCAGACGCTTCAGCAGGTCATCCACGTTGCTTTCCGGCAGTTCGGCCAGGGCTGCAAAGCCGGCATCGGCATCATGGGTCAGGCCGCGCTCTGTCAGCTCGCGGAACATGCTGGCGACACGTGCATGCGCGTACTGCAGGTAATACACAGGATTGTCCGCACTCTGCGAGCGGGCGAGGTCGATATCAAATTCCAGATGCTGTTCCGGCGAACGGGTGAGATAGAAAAAGCGGGTGGCATCGTTGCCGGCTTCCTCGATCAGCTGCGCCAGCGTCACAAAATTACCGGAGCGCTTGCCCATTTTGCCGGAGGACAGAGTCACGAACTGGATCAGCGCGACATGGAACTTGTCACCCTGTCCCGTCAGGGCCTCGATGGCCGCGCGTACACGGGCAATGTAGCCATGGTGGTCGGCGCCCCAGACATCAATCAGCGTATCAAAGCCGCGGCTCAGCTTTTCCAGATGATAGGCAACGTCGGCAGCAAAATAGGTGTGCAGGCCGTTGTCACGCACCAGCACGCGGTCTTTTTCGTCGCCCAGTTTTGATGTGGCCAGCCAGGTGGCGCCGTCCTTCATGTAGACATGGCCACGCTCGGTCAGCAGCGTGATGGCCTTTTCAATGGCACCATTGTCCATCAGGCTGCGTTCAGAGAACCATTGGTCAAAGTGCACGTTGAACGCATCCAGCGTGGCACGAATGCTGTCGAGCTGTGCATTCAGGCCGAAGTCCTGCACGGCACGATAGTTTTCTTCACCAAGCAGCAACTGCACGCGCTGGATAACGGCGTCGATGTAGTCTTCTTTCTGCGTCTTGATGTCATCAGTGTCGCCTTCCGGATCGTCCGGCAGGCCATCAATGATTTCAGAAAATTCATTGAAGTATTTCATGCCAGCCTGCACGAACAGGTCTGTGCCGCAGACTTTCACATAGTCGGCCGGATAAGCACGCGACGGAATCCGTACCGTTTCCCCTGCGGCTTCGAGATAACGCAGATACACAGACACGGCGAGTACATCGGCCTGACGACCGGCATCATTGATGTAGTACTCGCGATGCACCTTGTACCCGGTTGCTGCAAGAATGGTTGCCAGTGCCGAGCCGTAAGCCGCACCACGGCCATGACCGACATGCATCGGGCCGGTTGGGTTGGCGGATACAAACTCCAGCAATACTTTTTCACCATGGCCGATATCGGGTGATGAAAATGCCGTCACATCATCAAGAATGCTGCGCACGACAGCAAAGCGGCTGTCGGCTGAGAGGAAGAAGTTGATGAAGCCGGGGCCGGCAATCTCGACCTTGCTCACGATGGCGCTGGCCGGCAGGGCAGCGACCAGCTGCTCGGCGATGTCGCGGGGCTTCTTGCCGGCGGCCTTGGCCGACGCCAGGGCGATGTTGCTGGCCCAGTCGCCATGCGAAGGGTCGCGAGTGCGCTCGAACTGCAGGGCCGGTTCAAAATCGGCGGGCAGGGTGCCACTGGCCTTGAGGGTGGCGAGGGCGTGCGTAAGCAGTAATTCGAGCTGGGCTTTCATGCGGCAACCGGTACAACGGAAAAATTAGGAGGCGCGATTGTAGCGAAGGTGAGCCGGAAACCCTACCGCTTACGACAGATCCTGCGGATCAACATCGACAGACCAGCGTACCTTGCGCGCCCCGGGCAGGGATTCGATCAGGGGTACCAGTGCGGTGACCAGCTCCCGCAAGGGTGCCCGCTGCGGGCATTGCAGCAGCAGATGGGCGCGGAAACGTCCGGCACGCCGCTCCATTGGCGCGGGCACCGGGCCCCAGCGTTGCACTTCCGGGCGCCCCAGTGACTCGGCGGCGTCCATGATGGCTTGCAGGAACGCTGCCGGCAGCTCGGCCTGTGTGGCTTCGGCACGGATAAGCACGAGAAAGCCGTGGGGCGGAAATGACAGCAGGCGCCGCTCGGCCAGTGCCCGCTCGGCAAACGCCGGATAACCCTGGGTGATGAGTTCGTGAATCAGGGGGTGTTCCGGCTGATGGGTTTGCAGCAGGACCAGCCCCGGGCGTTCAGCCCGGCCTGCGCGGCCTGCCACCTGCAGGATCAGTTGCGCCGTATGTTCAGATGCCCGGAAATCAGCCCCGAACAGCCCCCCGTCCATATCCAGCAATGCCACAAGGGTGACCCGGGGAAAGTGGTGGCCCTTGGCCAGCATCTGTGTGCCAACGAGTATGGCGGCCTTGCTGTCATGAATGGCCGTGGTCAGGTTGGCCAGCGCATCCTTGCGCCGTGTGCTGTCGCGGTCGACCCGGAACAGCGGAACATCCGGAAACTGTGCCCGCAACAGGTCTTCCACCCGCTCCGTGCCCAGCCCGATCGGGCGCAGGTCGGTCGAGCCGCAGGAGGGGCAGGCACGTGGTGGCGGCCCTTCGGCGCCACAGTGATGGCAATGCAGGCGGACCGGATTACGGTGCAGGGTCGGGCGCGCATCGCAGCGCCGGCATTGCGCATGCCAGCCACAGTCATGGCAAAGCAGTACCGGTGCATAGCCACGCCGATTGAGAAAGACCAGTACCTGTTCGTCCTTTTTAAGAGTGGCTGCCATCGCCTTCAGCAGGCTGTCGGTAAAGCCTTCCCGCGTCGGCTGATGTCGCAGGTCAATCAGCTTGAAGACTGGCTCCTGCGCACCCGCAGCCCGCTCCTTCAGGCGGAGCAGTTCATAACGGCTACTCGTGGCGTTGGCCAGCGATTCCAGTGCTGGTGTGGCGGACCCCAGCACAATCGGGATTCCTTCCAGCTGGGCACGGCGCACGGCGAGATCACGTGCGTGATAGCGGAAGCCTTCGTGCTGCTTGAAAGAAAGATCATGCTCTTCGTCCACGATCAGCAGACCTGGGCGTGCCAGGGGTGTAAACACCGCCGAACGTGTACCGATCACAATGCCGGCACGCCCGGAGCGTGCCGCGCGCCAGGCATCCAGTCGCTCGCGCTCATTGCGGCCCGAATGCAGCACGGCAATCTCGGTCTGGAAACGGGTACGGAAGCGTGCCACGGTCTGTGGTGTCAGACCGATTTCCGGCACCAGCACCAGTGCCTGCTCACCTCGGGCCAGTGTTGCCGCAATGGCCTGCAGGTAAACCTCGGTCTTGCCGGAGCCAGTGGTACCAAACAGCAGGAACGGCTGAAAGTGGCCCAGATGATCAATGATGGCGCTGACGGCTGTTTGCTGTTCGGTACTGAGGGACAGTGGCGGTTCGCGCAGGGCAGGGCTTGCCTGTTCGTTGGCAGGAGGCGACAGTATCACGCGCTCCACCAGTCCTTTTTTTTCCAGTGCCAGCAGGGTGGGGCGCTCAACCCCCAGACCATTAAGCAGTGGTGGAATCATGCCCTGCGGATGTTCACGCAGCGTGGTCAGCGCGGCGACCTGTTTCGGCGCCCGTTTGATGGTGCCGTCCAAGGGATACAGTTGCCCAAGCCGGGTTGCCTGCCAGCGTGTTTCACCCGGCGCGGCCAGGGGCTCGCCCTGACGCAGCAAAACCGGCAAGGCAGTATCAAAGACTTCGCCGACCGGGTGCTGGTAATAGTCCGCTGCCCAGCGCAGCAGACGGAACAGGCTGTCCGGCAGCACCGGTTCACTGTCGATGGCCTCGTCGGCGGGGCGCAGTTTTGCTTCGTCGTATGACGCCTGCTCATTGACGGCCAGCACAATGCCCAGCAGTGACTGCTTGCCAAACGGCACACGCACACGTGCGCCCACCGGCGGGGGTGGGTCCATCTTGGCAGGCAGAATGTAATCGAAGGTCTGGCGCAGCGGGGAAGGCAGGGCCAGTTGCAGGTAGCGCCGGGTCATGAGGCAGAGCTTATCAGGTTAGACCGGCCGGAGTTGCATCAGGCCGGCCGATACAGCCCCATCGGAGCCGCTGCGCCACGCTGGGCCACTTCATGCATATAGGTCAGTGACTGGCCGATGCGTTCAGCCCGCTCGATCCAGCCGGCGGCAAGGTCAGGCGGTATCTCGGCATTCACGATCTCGTGAAACAGTGCCAGCCAGTCCACTAGCAGGGCAGGGGTGAATCCTGCCTCATTGTGTTTGCGCGCTACCGCATAGGAGTAGTCGATATAGCGCTTGCCGCCCAGCGTCACCCACCAGAAATGGGTGAGGATTTCCTTGTGCGAGGTCCAGTCATGCACGCCGGCAAACGGCACCTGCAGCGTGGGGTGGGCCTGAACGCGTTCATAGAAGACGTCAACAACCCGGGCGACCCGGTCACGTCCGATAGCGTCGGCGATGTCCTGCATGATGGTGGTCCTGTGGCAGCGGCATTCGTTGATTCATGGAGATGCCATGAGGCCGGCATTCTACGTCAGGGGAAGAGCGCGTGCCTGACACAGGTCAGGTGGCGGACAGACTCTTGGTTGGAAGGATCGTTTCTGTTAGGATTCGCGCCCTTGTTGTGCCTGGCTCCGACGAAGAGACTGTCGGGGTGGGCCAAAAGAGAGTGTGTCTGTCGTTCCTGCCATGGCCTTGCCAACGCAGGGGGGCGACGGCCCATTAACCATTCTCTGGAGAAAAACCATGAAAGCCGGCATTCATCCCGCATACGCTGAAATCACCGCAACCTGCTCCTGTGGCAACGTGATCACCACTCGTTCCACCATGGGCAAGAACATCCACCTCGACGTCTGCGGCGCCTGCCACCCGTTCTACACAGGCACCCAGAAAGTTGTGGATACTGGCGGTCGTATCGACAAGTTCAAGCAGCGCTTTGGCGCTCGCAGCTTCAAGAAGGCCTGATCCTTCGCGATGCAATAAAAAAGCCGGCTTTTGCCGGCTTTTTTATTGGTTGGCCAGTATCAGAAAACTTCTTCCGGAGCGGCCTGTGGCTCTGCTGCCGGGTCTGCAGCCGGACTGCCGGCGGGCGGGGCGGCCGGCAGCTTTTCCACCTGCAGCCAGTCAATATAGCCATCCGGGTCATCATCGCTGGTGCGCAGGCCGGTACTCATGCTGATCCGGACGGGGACCAGGCCCGAAGGCAGCCCAGGATGAAACTCTGCCGTACCTGCAAGGGCCGGCCCCATGAAGCCGTTCCAGAGCGGCAGGGCGGCATAACCGCCGTACTCCATGCGTCCCAGCGTTTTGGGCTGGTCAAAGCCAACCCAGGTCACGGCCACTACCTTGCCGCCAAACCCCGCAAACCAGGCGTCCTTGGCATCATTGGTGGTACCCGTCTTGCCCGCCAGATCGCCCCGGCCCAGGCTCAGGGCAGAGCGGCCGGTGCCACGAACCACAACATCCCGCAGTATCGACTGCGTTTGCCAGGCGGCACGCGCACTCATGATGCGTGATGCCACCGGGTAGCTCGGGACGAAAGGCATGGCCGGTGCCGGAGGCTCGGTGACGGTGATGGACGTTCCTTCACCGGTGATTTCTGCAGGCACCGGCTCTGGTGCGGGCTCGGTAGCCTGCACAGGGTTCTCGCACTCCCGACAGACCCGCTCGGGGTTGGCCTGGAACAGCACTTTCCCCTTGTTGTCTTCTACGCGCGCAATGAAATAGGGCGTGACATGAAAGCCGCCATTGGCAAAGGCGGCGTATGCCGCGGCCATTTGCACCGGCAGCACCTCGGCGGAGCCCAGTGCCAGGGTCAGGTTGCGCTGCATGCGATCCCGGGGAAAGCCGAAACGGGACATGTAGCTTCTGGCATTGTCCACGCCAACGGCCTGCAACAAACGGATGGAGACCATGTTGCGCGACAGGTAGAGGCCGCGCCGCAGACGGATCGGACCGTAGAATTCGCCATCCGAGTTGCTGGGCCGCCAGGCGTTATCACCCTCCCCAAAGCTGATGGGGGAATCATTGATCAGGGTGGCAGGTGTGTAACCACGCTCCAGTGCCAGTGAGTAAATGAAGGGTTTCAGCGTAGAGCCTGCCTGGCGCCAGCCCTGCAGGGAGCGATTGAACTTGCTCTCGGTAAAGTCGAATCCGCCGACAACGGCCTCTATGGCTCCCGTGTCCTGATGCAGGGCAATCAGCTGGCCCTGAACGCTTGGCACCTGTGTCAGCTCCCAGCCGCCAGATGCCCGCGGCCGGACACGGACAATGTCGTCAACGTTCAGGATGTCGGCGGCTTTTTTGGGTGAGGGGCCGATCTGGTTGACGCTGACATATGGCCTGGCCCAGCGCATGGCGTCCCAGTCCAGTTGCAGCTCGGTGCCGTTTTTCAGTACGGCACTTGCGGTAGTGCCCTCTACAGCGGTTATGCGGGCAGCCTGCAGCCCGCCAATCGGATACCGTATGGCCAGCTCGTTGGCCCCCGATGCCTCGGCACCGCGCCAGCCATGGCGCCGGTCATAAGCCAGCAGTCCATTGATGACCGCCTGTGACGCCGCATTCTGTCGTGATGCACTGACGGTGGTGTAGACCTTGTAGCCAGAGCTGTAGATGCCCTCACCAAAGCGGTTCACCAGCTCTTCCCGTACCATTTCGGCCAGCCAGGGCGCATTGACCTCGGCAAATGTGGCCCGGAAATTGAGGCCCACCGGTGCCTTGATGGCATTAGCGTACTCATCCTGCCTGATGTAGCCCAGCTCCAGCATGCGCCCCAGTATCCAGTCGCGGCGGATCATGGCGCGTTTGGGGTTGTTGACCGGATTGTATTTGGAGGGAGCTTTGGGCAGGCCGGCGATCATGGCGATCTCGGCAAGGGACAACTCATTGATTTTCTTGTTGTAATAGACTTGGGCGGCGGCCCCGATGCCATAGGCGCGATGACCCAGGAAGATCTTGTTGACGTAGAGCGTCATGATTTCCTGCTTGGTCAGGGAGTCCTCAATGTCCTTGGCCAGCAGCAGCTCGGTGAACTTGCGGCTGAACGTGCGCTCATGGCTCAGGAAGTAGTTCTTGGCCACCTGCATGGTGATGGTGGAGCCACCTGACTGGATGCCGCCGGTGCGGGCGATATCGACAAATGCCCGGGCAAGCCCCTTGTAGTTGATGCCTTCGTGCTCAAAAAAACGATCATCCTCTGCTGCCAGGATGGCTTTGATGAAAAGAGGGGGAATTTGCTCATAGGTCAGGGGGGTGGTGTGCTTTTCCCCGAACTCCGCGACAAGGCGGCCGTCCCGCGAAAGTACCTGCAGCGGCGTCTCGAAGCGTACTTCTTTCAGCTGATCGGTATCCGGCAACTGCGGGGCCAGATAAAGGTACAGGCCCGCAAGAATGAGCAGCAAGCCACAAAACGGGAAGGCCAAAACAGCGACAATACGCTCACGCCGACCTGCTTCTTTATAAATTCTCATTGATAATCAACTGCTTGCGTTGTTTTTGGAGGCTTTAGCCGGGTTTGGCAGCCATTATAAGCGAAAGCGGCACTTGTACAGCAATTGCGCTCGTGCTAAGACTAGTATTTAATGTAGTTGTATATGAATGTGACGTAAGTGCACATTTTCCATAGAAAAAATAAAAGGGAATCCCATCGTGCTGCCCTTCCTTCAGAAAAAAACCTCGGCGTTGCTCGGGCTGGACATAAGTTCCACCTCGGTCAAGTTGCTGGAGCTGAGCCGGCAAGGTGACCGCTACCGCGTGGAGTCATACGGGGTGGAACCCCTGCCGCAAAATGCGGTGGTCGAGAAAAACATCAACGATGTTGAGGGTGTTGGGGAGGCCATCAAGAAGCTGATTGCCCGTGCCAAGCCCCAGGCAAAGCATGCGGCCGTTGCGGTTGCGGGCTCTGCGGTCATCACCAAGATCATCGAAATGGATGCCGGCCTGAGTGACGATGAGCGCGAGTCGCAGATTCGTCTGGAGGCGGACCAGTACATCCCGTACCCGATGGAAGAGGTCAGCATTGACTTCGAGGTGGTTGAACCACTCGAAAGCAATCCGTCGCGCGTGAGCGTGCTGCTGGCGGCATCCCGTAATGAAAATGTCGAGCTGCGTGTGGATGCGCTCGAGATTGGTGGTCTGGTGGCCAAGGTTGTGGATGTCGAGGCCTACGCCATGGAGCGCGCCTTCAGCCTGATCGGGGATTCCATCTCCAGTGGTCCCGAGGGCACCGTGGCGATCATTGATGTTGGCGCTACCATGACCACAATGAATGTGGTGAATGATGGCAAGATCATCTATACCCGTGAGCAGCTTTTTGGCGGCAAGCAACTGACAGAAGAGATCCAGCGCCGTTACGGCCTGTCATTTGAGGAAGCCGGCATGGCCAAGAAGCAGGGCGGTCTGCCGGACGACTACGAGTCCGAAGTATTGCGTCCCTTCATGGATGCGGTGGTTCAGCAGGTTACCCGTTCACTGCAGTTTTTCTTCTCGTCCAGTGCTTACAACGATGTGGATCATATCGTTCTGGCAGGGGGCACGGCCTCTATCGAGGGGCTGGCCGGCATGGTGCAGGAAAAGCTTGGTACGCCAGTGACGGTTGCCAATCCGTTCATGAATATGTCCCTGTCACCCAAGGTCAACGCAGCCGCGATCGCGAATGATGCGCCATCGCTGATGATTGCGTGCGGTCTTGCCCTGAGGAGTTTTGACTGATGGCAAAGATCAACCTACTCCCCTGGCGACAGGAACTTCGCAAGCAGAAGCAGCAGGAGTTTGTCGCAATTGTTCTTGCTGTGGTGGGTCTTGCGGTCGGTATGGTGCTGTTTGCACACATGGCCTTGTCCAAGCAGGTCAGTGACCAGCTTGAGCGCAACAGCTACATCAAGGCAGAAATTGCCACACTGGATACGCAAATCACGGAAATCGACGAATTACAGCGTCGCCGGGAAGAGTTGCTGGCACGCATGAAGGTAATTCAGGACCTGCAGGGACACCGCCCTGTGATTGTGCGTGTTTTTGACGAGTTTGTGCGGGCCATGCCGGATGGTGTGTATTTCCGCACAATCGAACGCGCAGGCAACACGTTTACCATTGTTGGTGTGGCAGAAAGTGCCAATCAGGTGTCAGGCCTGATGCGTAATCTGGAGTCCTCACAGTGGTTCAAGAATCCGGTGCTGTCCAAAGTGGAGGCGGAGAAGGCGGTGCAAGCTGGTGGACCGGCCAAAGCCGGTGGCCCGGTCAAGGCAAAGGCGCCTTCCACTGCCTCGCCAGTCGGCAACATATTTGCGCTGACAGTAGCACTTGAGGCGCCAGAGTCGGCCGCTGAGGAAGAAGTGGTCGATGCCAAGAAGAAGGCTGCTCCGATCAAGGGAGAGGCGAAAAAATGAAAGGCATGAATGATCTTAAAAGTCTTGACCTTCAGGAGTTGATGAACACCCTCAATACCCTGGATCCACAGAATGTTGGCTCCTGGCCAACGCCAGTCAAGCTCATTCTTTATGTACTGGTGTTTGTGGGCGTGCTGGTGCTGGGATACATGTTTGATCTTTCAAGCATCCGCTCCAGCCTGACTTCGGGCGAGCAGGAGCAGCAGACGCTACTCGGCGAGTTCGAGACCAAGGTGTTCAAGGCCCAGAATCTTGAAACCTACAAGCTCCAGCTCAAGGATATGGAAGACTCCTTCGGGGCGCTGCTGCGCCAGTTGCCGCAGGATACCGAGGTTCCTGGCCTGCTTGAGGACATTACCCACACCGGGCTTGGCAGTGGTCTTGAGTTTGAGGCTATTGACCTTGGAACCGAGACAGCAAAAGACTTTTATGCCGAGCAACCGATCAGTATCAAGGTGACGGGCGATTATCATGCCTTTGGCGCATTTGTGAGCGGGATTTCGGCTTTGCCCCGCATTGTCACATTGCATGAGTTCAAGATTGGTCCAAAGCCGAGCACCGGTACACGAAAGGATGATGACGGTGGTGCGCCTGTACTGGTCATGTCGATCTTGGCCAAGACATATCGTTACAACGACAGTCCGCCTGCTGCCGAAGAGCCTGCTGCAGGTAAAAACAAGGTGGCTGCCAAGACAAAAGCTAAAGCGCCTGATGAAGCAGGAGGTGTGAAGTGAGTCCGCTTCGTTTGATGGCACTGAGTGTGCTGCCCTTGCTGATGCTTGGTGGTTGCTCTGCGAGCTTTGAGGATGTCCGGGCCCAGATGGATGCAATTCGTCAAAAGCCACGTGGCACTGTCGAGCCGCCACCCGAGTTTACGCCGATGCCGACATTCACCTATGCAGCACACCAGTTGCGTAGCCCGTTTGCACCGCCCATCAGTGCCGAACAGCTGTTGATGAGCAGCGGCAAGAAAGTGGAGCCGGACCTGAGTCGTCCCCAGGAGTATCTGGAGCGGTTCAGCCTGGAGGCGTTGCGTTTCCGTGGCGCCATGCAACGGCCTGGTGGTCCGCTGTTTGCCCTTATCGAAGATGGTGATGGCGGAGTGCAGCGTGTGAAGGTGGGCAGCTACCTGGGCAAGAACCACGGTCAGATTGTGGAGGTTGCTCCCAATCTGGTTTCGATCATTGAAATCGTACCTGACGGTCGTGATGGGTGGGTGGAACGTCCCCGTAGCCTGTCACTGAGCGAATGATTAACGAGCCGGTACTCGTGGAGATTGCAAGCATGAATAAAATCAATAACTACGCAGCCAGGAACAATAATATGTTGATGCGCTGGATCAGGGTTGCCGTTATCGGCCTGGGTGTCATGGCGGGTTCGGTGACTGCAGCCGAGCGTGTTGCGCTTGAGCAGGTGGACTCGGTTGTATTGCCGGGAGATGAGGTTGAAGTGCGCCTCGGGTTTGACGGGGATGCGCCGAAGCCGGTCGACTACAAGATCGACAAGCCCGCCCGCATCGTTTTTGACTTGCCGGGTGTTCGCAGCGGACTGCCTGGAAAATACTTCAATCTCGGGAACGGCAATGCCCGCAGCCTGACGGTTGTTGATGGCGGTGATCGCAGTCGTGTCATCATCAACCTGACCGAGTTGAGTGCATACAGTACCCGTGTCGAGGGTAATCAGGTCTATATCAATATCGGCAAGTCACAAGTGGCCAACCAGGCCAAGACGGCCCCGGTGGTCAATGTGGCTGCAATCGCTGCCAAGACCAGCAAGCCCCTCGGCGTCAGTGCAGTGGATTTCCGCCGCGGTGACCAGGGTGATGGCCAGGTGCTGGTGGAGCTTTCCCAGGGGTCTACACCTGTGGATGTGCAGCAGCAGGGCAATCGCATCATTGCAAAATTCATGGGTGCCAAGGTGCCGGACAGTCTGCGCCGTCGTCTGGATGTCACCGACTTTGCGACGCCGGTCAAGTCGATTGATGCCTTCAATGAAGGTGCTGACGGCATGATGATCATTCAGCCGGAAGGGGAGTTTGAGTACCTGGCGTATCAGACCGACAGCAAGCTCACCATCAGTGTCAAACCGGTGACGCGTGAAGACAAGCGCAAGCAGAAGGATTTTGCCTACTCGGGTGAAAAACTGTCGCTGAACTTCCAGGACATCGAAGTGCGTTCGGTGTTGCAGCTGATTGCCGACTTTACTTCGCTTAATCTGGTCGCCAGCGACTCGGTAAGTGGCAAGATCACACTGCGCCTGCAGAATGTGCCGTGGGATCAGGCGCTGGATCTGATTCTCAAGACCAAGGGGCTGGACAAGCGCACCATCGGCAACGTGATGCTGGTTGCGCCGGCAGATGAAATTGCGGCGCGTGAGCGCCTGGAAATGGAAAGCAACAACCAGTCAGAAAAGCTGGCTGCCCTGCGCTCCGAGTTTGTGCAGGTGAACTACGCCAAGGCCTCCGACATGCTGGGCCTGATCAACGGCCCGAGCAAGCTGCTGTCCGAGCGTGGCTCTGCTTCCGTGGATTCCCGCACCAATACCCTGATCATTCTGGATACGCCGAAGCGTATTGAAGAGATCCGTGATGTGGTGACCCGTCTGGATGTGCCCATCAAGCAGGTGATGATCGAAGCGCGCATCGTGCTCGCAACCACGGACTTTGCCAAGGAACTGGGTGTGAAGTG
Source organism: Moraxellaceae bacterium (assembly GCA_030646295.1). Taxonomy (GTDB): domain Bacteria; phylum Pseudomonadota; class Gammaproteobacteria; order Pseudomonadales; family Moraxellaceae; genus UBA2031. The sequence continues at coordinate 40,883 of JAUSND010000024.1, read as the reverse complement.
GGGCGTGACACGTGATGACGACCAAGGTAAGCGCCGTTACGTGACCGGCGGTACGCATCAGACGCTGGTTGAGACACAGTTCGCCAGTGAGCTTAAAAGTAAAACACTTGGTGGCGTTGACTACATCGTTCGAGAATATGAGCTGGAAACCCCGACGGATCTGGTGGTTGACATGGGCGTTACCGGGGCTGGTGCGACTTCCCTGGCCGTAGGCCTTATTGACTCTGACAATCTGCTGCTGGATCTGGAGCTGTCTGCCCTGCAGTCCGATGGTAATGGCGAAATTGTAGCCACACCAAAGGTGCTGACAGCGGACAAGCAAAAGGCCCGTATCGCTGCCGGCACCCAGATTCCCTACCTGGAAGCCTCCTCTTCCGGTGCGACATCGACCCGCTTCATCAACGCCGAGCTCAGTCTGGAAGTGTCACCGAGCATTACACCGGATGGCCGCATCAACATGGAGTTGCTGGTTAACAATGACAGCATTGGTGAAATCCTGCCAAGTGGCCTTGTGACCATCGATACCAATCGTGTGGCAACCAATGTGCTGGTGAATGATGGCCAGACAGTTGTTCTCGGCGGTATCTTCAAGACGGAAAATGCCAAGGGTGTTACCAAGACTCCGTTCCTGGGTGACATTCCTTATCTCGGCCGTCTCTTCCGCAAGGACGTGACACGTACCAACAAGCAGGAACTGCTGATCTTCGTGACCCCGCGCCTGGCGACCGATGCTCTGGCAGCAAACAAGTAATCTGAAGGTGTTGGCCGCGTTGTGAAGAAGTACCGTGGCAATATCTTTCTGGTCGGGCCGATGGGAGCGGGTAAAACCACCATCGGCCGCCAGCTTTCCGAGATGCTCCGTCTTGATTTCGTGGACTCTGATCACGAGATCGAGGCGCGGACGGGCGCCAACATTCCCTGGATATTTGATGTGGAAGGGGAAGAGGGCTTCCGGCTGCGTGAAGAGTCGGTGATTGATCTGCTGACGCAACGTCAGCAGATCGTGCTGGCCACCGGCGGTGGCGCCATCATGCGTGAAAGCAATCGTCGTCACCTGCATGACAGGGGCACGGTTGTTTATCTCTATACCCCTGTTTCCATCCAGCTGGAGCGTACGGCCCGCGACCGTAACCGGCCCCTTCTGCAGACGCCCGATCCCCGGCAGCGCCTGACAGAGCTCATGGCCATGCGCGACCCGCTGTACCGCGAGGCCGCACACATCATCATGCCGACGGAAGGTGGTGGTGCACGGGATGTGGCGATGCGAATCATTCATGCCCTTGAGGCACGCGAAGCGCTAGAATAGCGTTTCTTTCATCTTGGTCAGTCCGGCTTTCATGCATACGCTTGACGTTGCGCTGGGTGCGCGCTCCTACCCCATTCACATCGGTTCCGGCCTGCTTGGCCAGGCCGGCCTGCTGCAGCCATATATTCGTGGCAAACAAGTGCTGATCGTCAGCAATACCACCGTGGCCCCCCTGTATCTTGAGCGCCTGCGGGCCGCGCTGGGTGACTGTGTGGTGGCGGAGTGCATCCTGCCTGATGGCGAGGCCTACAAGGACCTTGCGCATCTGGACCTCATTTTCACAGCCCTGCTCAAGCATCGTTTCAATCGCGACTGTACGCTGATTGCCCTGGGTGGTGGCGTGGTCGGTGACATGACCGGTTTTGCCGCAGCGGCTTACCAGCGTGGCGTCGACTTCATCCAGATTCCGACCACCCTGCTTGCACAGGTTGATTCATCGGTCGGCGGCAAGACCGGCGTCAATCATGCGCTGGGCAAGAACATGATTGGCGCGTTCAAACAGCCCAATGTGGTCGTTATCGATACGGACGTGCTGGGTACCTTGCCGGACCGGGAGCTGCGTGCCGGCATTGCGGAAGTCATAAAGTATGGCCTGATTCGCGATCTGCCTTTTCTTGAGTGGCTGGAGGCCAGCATGCCCGCGCTGGTCGCCCGTGATCCGGCGGCGCTGGCTGACGCCATCCGGCGTTCATGCGAGAACAAGGCTGCCGTCGTGGCAGCTGACGAACTGGAACAGAATGATGTTCGTGCCCTGCTCAACCTGGGACATACCTTTGGCCATGCCATCGAGACCGGCATGGGCTATGGCGTCTGGTTGCATGGTGAGGCAGTGGCAACGGGCATGCTGATGGCAGCCGACCTGTCCATGCGTCTGGGCTGGTTGACCGGGGCTGATGTCCAGCGCACAAGAGGCATTCTGCTGCAGGCCGGCCTGCCGGTGCTGCCGCCGGAGATGTCTGCCGGTGAGTATCTGGATCACATGTCCGTCGACAAGAAGGTCAAGGACGGGCAATTGCGTCTGGTGCTGCTGAAACATCTGGGTGAGGCCGTGGTCAGTACGGCACCTGCTGAGCTGCTGCGCGAAACCTTGCAGGCCGGTGCCGCTCTCGGGGTGCCCCGATGATTGCTAAAAAGGTCCCCCTCATGTTGTCAGGCCTGCTGGTTAGCCTGACGGGACTGGTTGTGGTGGTGTTGCTGCTGGCGTGGCAGAAGGGGCCTGGCCCGCTGGTGCAGACCTTGCAGACGCCGGAAGAAAAAGCGGCCTCAACCGTACGGTTCACGGCTGACTTTGGCCGGCTCTCCGATCTGGTGCCATTTGCGGGGGGCGTGAGTCCTGTGGCGGCCGCCGTAGTGCCGATTGCTCATGGTCCCGAATTCCGGGACAAGGACTGGGTGCGTGCGCAGTCGCCAGACAGCTGGTCATTGCAGGTGCTGGCGTCCCAGGATGAGTCGACGGTGAAGCGCTTTCTTTCCGGTCTGGAGGATCGGGCGAACTATGTCTACTTCGTGCATCCGCAGGATGGGCAGACCTGGTATGTGGTGACCACGGGCTCCTATTCCAGTCGTGAGATGGCGCTGGGGTCGTCCGAGTCCATGCGCATGCCGGATGGTGCCCGTCCTTTCCCCCGCAGTATGGGGTCGTATCAGGATGCGCTGGCAGCGGCCGAGGCTGCGGCCGCTGCAACGGTTGATGTGGCGGAGGAAGTGACACCTGCACCGGTTCCGGTTCCGGATGAGGCGCCGGTACAGCCGGCTCCGTTGCCGTGAGGGATGGTTTTTCTGGCTGCTGCCAGAGTATTGTTTGAAAAAGGCCCGCTGATGCGGGCTTTTTTTCAGGTCAGCGGTGCGTTCAGGCGTGCTGTAATACCGTGTGTCGTGATGGCTGGTTTAAGGAGAGAGCATGCGCCTTCTGGTGGTGATGATGTTTGTGCTGATACTTGGTGGTTGTGCAAACAGGTTGTTTTACTACCCGGACCGTGTGGATTACGAGCCAAGGCTGGTCACGCCGGTTCCGCATGAGGATGTCTGGATCGACAGCACGGATAATGTGCGCCTGCATGGCTGGTTCCTGAAAGCCCATGGCGAGGCCAGGGCGACAGTGGTGTATCTGCATGGCAATGCGCAGAACCTGACGGCGCATGCGTCGTATGTCGACTGGTTGCCGGCGGCAGGCTACAACGTGTTGATTCCCGATTACCGGGGTTATGGCCTGTCCTCGGGCAAGCCCTCCCGTGAAGGCTTGCTGGCGGATGCAAAAGCCAGCTGGTTTTATGCACTGGCACGCAAGGATGTAAATCCGGCGCAGATGATCCTGCTGGGCCAGAGTCTGGGCGGGGCCAATGCGCTGGCGCTGGCAGGGCGTGAAAAACTGCCTGGATTGAGGGCCGTGATTGCCGATTCTGCGTTCAGCAGTTACAGCCGGATAGGCCGCGAAAAAATGCTGCAGATTCCTGTGCTGGGCTATCTGCTCTGGCCGTTCAGCCCCTTGATTGTGAGCGGTGGATTAAGCCCGGAGCCTGTCATCGGGCATATTGCGCCGGTACCACTGTTGCTCATCCACGGTGATCAGGATTCGGTCGTGCCCGCATCACACAGTGACCGGTTGTATGAGCGGGCGGGGACGCCCAAGCTGCTGTGGACCTTGCATGGCGGTGGGCATACCGAGGCATTTGCGCGCTTCCGCAAAGCCTCGGTGCCACGCATGCTAAGGTTCATGGACTATGCGCTGAGTGGCGATGCCAGCCGCCTTGATCCGGCCGACCAAGGCAAGCTGACGGCCGCTCTGGCTGATTAGTGGTGTCAGGGCGGCGCATCGCTGGTGATGTGTCTCAGGACAGTGCCTGCCAAAGGTTGAAGCTGCTGATGACAGTAACAATCACGCCAACCATGATGAGCAGGGTGCGGGCATGCAAGTGCTTGCAGAGCCAGGCCGCAAACGGTGCAGCAAACAGGCCGCCCACCACAAGGCCGGCAATGACCTGCCAGTGCGTAAAGCCGATCAGCAGTGCAAAGGTCAGGCCGCCGGCAATCGCCAGGAAGAATTCGGCGGCATTGACGGTGCCGATGGTGGTGCGCGGATCCTGACCGGTGCCAATCAGTGACGTAGTGACCACCGGGCCCCAGCCACCGCCACCTACCGCATCCACGAAGCCGCCGGTCAATGCCAGTGCCGCAACATGCCTGGGCGGCTGCTTGTTGGGCTTGATGTGGCGGAAGGCCTTGCTCAGCACGTACAGCCCCATGACAACGAGGTAGGCCGAGATCCAGGGCTTGATGAGATCACCATCCACGCTGGTGATGATCCAGGCGCCGGAAATGGCACCAGCCATGCCGGGAATCAGCAGGCGTTTGAACAGGGCCTTGTTGACGTTGCCGAAGCGCCAGTGCGAGATGCCTGAAAATCCGGTGGTGAAGATTTCGGCAATGTGGACCGAGGCGGAGGCGGCAGCTGGCGGCACTCCGGTTGTCAGCAGGAAAGTAGTGGCGGTGATGCCGTAGGCCATGCCAAGGGCGCCATCGATGATCTGGGCAAACAGGCCGACTCCGGCCGCCAGCCAGAACGCCTTGTCGGCCACGCCATGACTGACTTCGGCGAGCACAGGTTGCCAGCCGGCGGGCAGCAGCCAGAGACCCAGCAGATACAGCGCCAGCGCGAGAAGCGGCAGAAACACCAGCAGGAAAAGGTCATGCCGGAAGGGGTGTGCGCCAACCTGGGTAACGGTGGCCTCCAGCGGAGGCAGGCCCAGCTCTTCGTGTTCGGCGGCTTGTTCGTACTGGCTGAGGTCTATGCGGCGCGGTTTCATGAGTGCTCCTGTGTGGCAGCTACAGTACAAAACCAGCTAAAGATATAAAAATAACTAATGGGATCATGCTTATTCCATTATGAAATATGCGGGTAGGGGGGAAAGTTGGTGGTCAGCCCCGTACAATAGGCGCCCTCGCCGAGGTGGACTCTCCCATGACTGAACTCAAGAATGATCGTTTCCTGCGTGCCCTGCTGCGTCAGCCGGTGGACGTGACCCCTGTCTGGATGATGCGTCAGGCCGGGCGCTATCTGCCGGAGTACCGTGCCACCCGCACCCGGGCAGGTGACTTCATGGCACTGTGCAAGAACGCCGAGCTGGCGTGCGAGGTGACACTGCAGCCGCTGGAACGTTACCCCCTCGATGCCGCCATCCTGTTCTCCGACATCCTGACCATCCCGGATGCCATGGGGCTGGGTCTGTATTTCGAGGCGGGAGAGGGCCCCCGGTTTCGCAAGACGGTGCGCACCGAGGCTGATATTGCGGCCTTGCCGGTACCGGATGCGGCTCGTGACCTGGATTACGTGATGGCGGCCGTGAAAACGATTCGCGCCGCGCTGGGGGGCAGTGTTCCCCTGATCGGTTTTTCCGGTAGTCCATGGACGCTGGCGACCTATATGGTGGAAGGCGGTTCTTCGCGCGACTTCCATACCATCAAGCGCATGATCTATGACACACCCGAGCTGGCGCATGCCCTGCTCGACAAGATCGCGCTGTCGGTCATTGATTATCTGAATGCGCAGATTCGTGCCGGTGCCCAGGCCGTGCAGATTTTTGATACCTGGGGTGGCGTGTTGCCGGGACCGTTCTATCGTGAGTTCTCGCTGTCCTATATGCAGAAAATCGTGGCCGGGCTGATTCGTGAAAATGAAGGGCGTCGTGTGCCGGTCATCCTGTTCACCAAGGGCGGCGGCCAGTGGCTGACCGACATGGCCAATGCCGGTGCGGATGCGCTGGGACTGGACTGGACAACGGACATCACGCGGGCCCGTGCCGAAGTGGGCGACCGTGTAGCGCTGCAGGGCAATATGGACCCCAGCATGCTGTTTGCCGGACCGGAGCGCATTCGTGCCGAAGTGGCACGCATCCTGGAGGGTTTTGGTCGTGGCAACGGCCATGTGTTCAACCTGGGCCATGGCATTGACCAGAAAGTTGATCCGGCCAATGCTGGTGTGTTTATTGATGCCGTGCACGAGTTGTCTGGCCGCTACCATGGTTGATCGGGCGCGCTAAGGACAGGAGCAAGGGATGAGCATTTTTACCGGAACCCGTGAGCTGAGGCGTCTGCGCGAGCTGGTCGGCATCCTGCTGCGCTATGGCTTTGATGACATGGTCAAGTGGCTGGGCATGGAGGGACGTGCCGACCTGTTTGAGCGCTGGTTCAATCGGGAGTTGCCGGCAGAAATCCGCCGCCAGCCGCCGGAGGTGCGCGCACGTCTGGCGCTGGAGGAAATGGGCCCGACCTTTGTGAAGTTCGGACAGATTCTGGCGACACGCGTTGATTTGCTGTCGCCGGAGTGGATTGCCCAGCTTGAAGAGTTGCAGGATCAGACAAAGGCGTTGCCCTTTGCCCAGCTTAAACCACAGATCGAGTCCAGCCTTGGGTTGCGGCTTGAGGAGTGTTTTCGCGAGGTTGATGAGTTGCCGGTCGGTACGGCCTCCATGGCCCAGGTGCATCGCGCGGTGACCCTGTCGGGTGAAGAAGTTGTCCTGAAGATCCGCAAGCCTGGCATCGAGGCCAAGATCGAGGCGGACTTGCGACTGATGCGCAAGATTGCAGAAATTGCCGAAGCACAGTCACCGGAAATGCGCCGGTATCAGCCTGTAGAGATCATGCAGGAGTTCGAGCGGTCACTGACGCGTGAACTTGATTTCAGTGTGGAGGCGCGCAATGCCGATCGCATGCGTGAAAACCTGCGCGAGCTTGATTTCATCAAGGTGCCAAAGATTTACTGGCAATGGACCAGTGAAGACCTGAATGTCCAGGAGTTCATTCGCGGCATTCCCTCCAAGAAAATTGACGAGATTGATGCAACCGGCGGTGATCGCAAGCAGATTGCCCGTCGGGGTGCACGTGCGATCTGGAAGATGATGCTGGAGGACGGTTTTTTTCATGCCGATCCGCACCCGGGTAATTTCATCATTCTGCCCGGCAACCGGATTGCCATGCTTGATTTCGGTATGGTGGGACGTCTGACGCCAACCCGACGGGATCAGCTCATCCGGCTGATTCGTTGCGTGCTCATGCAGGAGTCCGAGAATGCCACCATGGTGCTGGTGGAGTGGGCTGGCGGACGTTATGTCAATCGCGAGGCGCTTAATGCGGAAGTGAGCAGTCTGCTGGAGCGCTTTGACGGTGTGCCGATAGGTGAGCTGGATGTCACCGCCTTGCTGAATGATGTGGCCTCCATCCTGAGAAACCATGCGGTACGCCTGCCCAGCGACATTACCCTGCTGGTGAAGGCCTGTGTCACGCTGGAAGGGTTTGGTCGCCTGATTGATCCGGATTTCCAGTTGATGGAAGAGGCCGCGCCACTCCTCAAGCGAACGCTGGTCAATCGCTATTCACCGAAAATGCTGGCGAAGTCCTTCCGGGTCCGTGCGCTGGATGCGGTGGATCGTCTTTATAATCCGGCGACGCCAATGTTTGGCACGGCTGCCAACGGCATGCCCATGGCACCGGCACTTGATTCCGGCGAGCTGGAGAAGCTGGTTAACCGTCTTGAAAAAGCAAGCCATCGCCAGTCGCGTGCCATTCTGCTGGCCAGTCTTTTCATTGTCGGCGGCCTCATCACGCAAATCCCTTCAGGGCCGCATCTGCTTGGTCTGCATGTGCTGGGGATATTGAGCCTGATGGGGTGTACGGTGTACTGGAGCTGGATGCTGATCAATATCTGGTGGACCGAGCGTGGTCATCGCTCCTGAGTCTGCATTGTTAATTCGAGTCATCTGTAAATTGTAAGGAGGCACTCATGCCCTCGATGGATGTGGTATCCGAACTGGAAATGTTTGAAGTGAATCATGCGGTGGCCAATACCGTTAAGGAAATTGCCACCCGCTTTGATTTTCGGGGCTCCAAGGTGGAAGTGGAGCTGAAGGAAAAAGACAAACTGGTCAAGCTGGTTGCGGAGAGTGATTTCCAGATCGATCAGGTTCGGGCCATGCTGGAAAACCATTTCATCAAACGCAAGATTGATCCGCAGTGTCTTGATGTACAGAAGATGGAGGCCTCGGGCAAGGAAACGCATCAGACCATCAAGTTGCGCGATGGTCTGGACTCCGACACGGCCAAGAAAATTGCCAAGGCGATCAAGGAGTCGGGTCTCAAGGCGCAGGCCAGTATCCAGGGTGACAAGGTGCGGGTAACGGACAAGAAGCGTGATGTGTTGCAGGAAGTGATGGCCATGCTGCGTGAGCAGAAGCTGGGTGTGCCACTGCAGTTCAATAACTTCAAGGACTGATCTTGCTGCATTAAGGTCAGTGCATGAAAAAGCCCGGCAATGCCGGGCTTTTTCATGCAGCACAATGTCAGGATGGAACCGTATTGCGGCGGAAGTCCAGCGGCGTGACGCCTGTCCACTTCTTGAAGACACGCGAGAAGTTGGAGCTTTCCTGAAAGCCCAGGATGTAGGCGATTTCCTTCACGGACTTTTCAGAATTGCGCAGGAAGCTCATGGCTTGTTCGTGCCGCTCCCGGTCCAGCAGTGACTGGTACGAGGTGTTGTGCCGGCGCAGCCGGTTGCGGAACGTGCGGGCAGACATGTTGAACTCGTCGGCGACGCTGGACATGCGTGGCAGCGGGCCGTTGATGCGCTTGAGGTGAAAGCGCACGGCATCGACAAAGGAATTCTGCGTGTGCACGAGTTCCATGCGGTTGCTGATCTGGTTGACCAGCATGCGGTGGGTGTCGTCGTCAGCCGTGGCGATGGGGCTTTCCAGTAGATCGCGCGGGATGGATACGCCATAAAAACTGGCATTGAACTGCACATGCCCGTCAAAGTAGGTGTCGTAGATGGCCGCATGGGCGGGCGAGGCATGAGCGAAATGGAATACCAGCTCGCGTGTGCGCTCACCCAGAATCAGTTTGAGGATGTTGAACGTGCTGAGCAGCATGATGTCGTAGGTGAAGGCGGTGTTGACCGGAACATCACTGATCATTTCAAACACGAGCACACGGCTGTTGCGGCGGTCTTCCTGGTGCAGGAGCAGGAAGGGGGCGATCAGGCCGACGTAATCGTAGAAGAGGTCGATGGCATCCTGCAGGCTGCTGCCGGTCAGGACGGCAGCACCAAGCATGCCGTGCGAGCTGGGGCGCAGTTGGGCGGCATAGCGCAGGGCGAGGTCGGGCGCAGGGCAGCGGTCGACGCCATTGCGGAAGATGGTGACGACATCGGAGAACGGCACCAGCAGTTCGGGCTCATCCAGCTGGGCGCGATCAAGCCCGGTACCGGCCAGCAGTTTTTCTGCCGGTATTTGCCATTCGGTTTCGAGCAGTTGCACGAATTTCCGCGGGTAGGCGCCAAATGTCAGGAAGCGCCCGTGTGTTGTTATTTTCTGCATGTTCATGACTCTCTCTCCACGGACAATGCGAGCGGAACGCATTATGGACAGAAATGGTGATCAGGTTCTTGGCCGGAAGTGCCTATGAATTCGTCATTTTGGGCATTTCGCTCAACTTTTGTTGGACAATAAGTGTGCTTGTTGTGCCTTTCGGGCAGAAGAGGGCAGTAATCGGACAGTGAAAAAGCTGCAGGTATTGCGATGCCAGCCCGGAATGACTGGATATGGCCGTCAAAGTCATCATCAGTGTCTTTTTTACCATTGACCCGCAGGTGAGTAGCGGCTTACATGGCGGGGCTTTTTGATCGGGAGTTCAAGCATGAGTTTCAACAACAATCTGATGCGCGTTATCGGCAAGTTTGATTTCCTGCCTCCCAATCTGCGCAGTACGGTGATTTCCAAGATTTTTGGGCGCGTGGTGCCATTGGTGGGGACTGCTGGTTTGCGTTACGAGGAACTGACCCCCGAGCGGGTGGTGGTCAGCATCCGTAACCGTCGTCCGGTCCAGAACCACATCAACGGGGTGCATGCCGCTGCCATGGCACTGCTGGCCGAGACGGCCACGGGATTTGTCGTGGGCATGAACCTGCCGGATGACAAGCTGCCGCTGATCAAGACCCTGAAGGTGGATTACCTGAAGCGCACCAAGGGCGACATGCGTGCAGTGGCAACCCTGACGCCGGAGCAGGTCAAGCTGGTGCGTACCACGCCCAAGGGCGAGGTGCTGGTGCCGGTAGTGGTTACGGACGAGTCCGGTCAGGAGCCGATCCGTTGCGAAATGCTCTGGGCCTGGGTGCCCAAGAAGTAAATGGCGGGGTGACCGGGCTGCTGGAACAGTAAGTGGTCACTTTTGTAAAAGCCGGCGAAAGCCGGCTTTTTTATTGCCGGATTTCAGTAGTGCGGCGGGCGTTCCTGTTCGTTGCTGCCGGCCATCTCGGACGGGCTGAGCGACTTGAGCTGATCGTAGAGCATGCGGATTTCGCGCTGCATCAGGTCAATCTGGCGCTGCTGGCCTGCCACGATGTCATTGAGGCTTTCCAGCAGGTCATCCTGGAAGGCGGCCCGGGTTTCCAGGTCAGTCAGCCGTGATTCCATCATATTTACTGTCAGTGGGGTTCAGGGTCGTGAATTGTAGACGGCCTGCGGTCTGGCGGCATCCTTTCTCTGTCCCAAGCCTGTTATCCTGCGCGCCGTCCATTCCTGCATGCCCTCTTTTTCCTGGTAGTAATCATGAGTCTGTTGACCCTGCGCGATGTGTCCCTGAGCTTTGGCAGTGCGCCCTTGCTTGATCATGTGAATTTCAGTCTCGATCGTGGCGAGCGGGTGTGCGTGGTCGGGCGTAATGGCGAGGGCAAGTCGACCCTGCTCAAGATGGTGGAGGGCATCCACCTGCCGGACAGCGGTGAAGTGGTGCGTCAGGGCGGCCTCGTGCTGGCCAGCCTGCCGCAGGAAGTGCCGGTGACACTGACCGGGACCGTGTTCGATGTGGTGGCAGACGGCCTTGGTGAAACGGCTTCTCTGCTCTCCCGCTACCATGCGTTGAGCGATCGCTATGCCCATGGTGACGAATCAGTGCTGGACGAACTGTCGCGCACCCAGGAGGCCATGGAGGCGGCAGGCGGCTGGATGCTGAGTTCGAAAGTGGAGCAGGTGCTGTCGCGCCTGCAGCTGGATGGTGAGGCTGACTTTGCCAGCCTGTCCGGCGGGCGCAAGCGTAGGGTCCTGCTGGCGCGCTCGCTGGTGAACGAGCCGGATATCCTGTTGCTGGATGAGCCCACCAACCATCTGGATATCGAGTCCATCACCTGGATGGAAACGTTCTTCAAGGACTATCCGGGGACATTGCTGTTCATCACCCATGACCGCAGCTTCCTGCAGAACATTGCCACCCGCATCATCGAGATTGATCGCGGCCAGTTACGTGATTTTCCCTGCACATATAACGAGTATCTGGAGCGCAAGCAGCAGTTGCTGGATGCCGAGGCGCAGGCCAATGCCCTGTTTGACAAGAAGCTGGCACAGGAAGAGGTCTGGATCCGGCAGGGTATCAAGGCGCGTCGTACGCGTAATGAAGGCCGTGTGCGGGCACTGAAGGAACTGCGCAATGAACGGTCGGAGCGGCGCGAGCGTATCGGCAAGGTCAATCTGGCGGTGAGTGAGGCGGAGCGTTCCGGCAAGCTCGTGCTGGAAGCCAGCCATATTTCCCTGGGCTTTGGTGGCCAGACGCTGGTGGATGACTTCTCGGTAGCGGTGATGCGTGGCGACAAGATTGGTCTTATCGGCCCCAATGGCGTTGGCAAGACGACGCTGGTGCGTGCGCTGCTCGGACAGATTCCGGTGCAGAAGGGCGAGGTGCGGGATGGTACCAAGCTGGAAGTGGCCTATTTCGACCAGCTGCGGGCACAGTTGGACCCGGAACGTAGCGTGATGGAGAACGTGGTGGAGGGCTCGGATTTCATTGAGGTCAATGGTGTGCGCAAGCATGCACTGGCGTATCTGCAGGACTTCCTGTTTTCACCGCAACGCTCGCGCACGCCGGTGAAGGCCTTGTCGGGAGGGGAGCGCAACCGTCTGCTGCTGGCCAAGCTGTTCACGCGCCCTGCCAATCTGCTGGTGATGGATGAGCCCACCAATGACCTGGATGTGGAGACGCTGGAACTGCTGGAAGAGCTGCTGGTGAACTACAACGGTACGCTGCTGCTGATCAGCCATGACCGTGCCTTCCTTGATAACGTGGTAACCAGCACCTGGGCCTTTGAGGGCAATGGTCAGGTACGCGAGTATGTGGGGGGCTATGAGGACTGGTTGCGTCAGCGCCCGGTGGCCGGGTCGGTGACGCCGGAAGCCAAGTCCCCCGTGACGGCACCTGCGGCTGCTTCTGCGGCGTCAGCGGAGCCGGTGGCGGCGCCCAAACGCAAACTCAGCTACAAGGAGCAGCGTGAGCTGGAGGCGATTCCTGCGCAGATCAGTGCACTGGAGAAGGAGCAGGCGACGTTGCAGGCCCTGCTGAACGACGCGGACTTCTATGTCCGGGCGCCTCAGGAGGCGACTGCAGCAGCGGAGCGGCTGGCCGTGATCGATGATGAGCTGCTGGGCTTGCTGGACCGCTGGGAGACGCTGGGGGGCTGATACGGCGTCATGTTGCCGGGGATGGTTTCAGTCTGGTCGGCTGCCGGGGTATCATCGGCGGGCAATTGATGGTCGGGCACCACTTTTCATTCCCACAACAAAGCCCGGCAACATCTCTGGCGCCACCATTCCAGGTGTCATTTTCCGGCCAGGCAGGCCGGTTTGAGGGAGAATCAGACATGCAACGCTCGTTCACCGGCCTTGTTCTGGCCACGCTGTTCCTGGCCGGTTGTGCCTCTGCTCCCGGCCCGCAGGGTACCGGCCTCTATCATGCGCCCGCCCGTGCTTATTCCCTTGCGCTGGACTCTGGCGTGTTTCGTGGCCCGCTGACGATGACAGAGAAGTGTGATGCCCGCGGCGGCACGCTGAACATGTGGGATGCCACCAACCGCTTTTTCCGTATCGACTACCTCAAGGTCAACCAGCATCCGGTGGCCACGATTCCCAATTTTGCGAATGAGCGCACCATTGACGAGCTGGTCCTGAATAACTACCAGCGTGAGGTGTTGTCCAAGGCGGCGGGCGTTGCTCACAACGAGATTCTGCTCTCCGAGTTTGTGGACACAGGCCGTGGCGATGCCATGTTCAGTGTAGCCAGTATCGACATGAAGCCGGAAGCATTGCCTGAGCAGCTGTCGGCCACGACGTATTACTACGGTTTTCTCGTGTTCACCCGTGGTGACTTTGTCTATGTGCTGCAGCACCGGTTTGATGCCTATCAGCCTGACAAGATGAAGAATCTGCTGTCGGCGCTGCGTCAGGACATGCTGGTCCCGGGCCTGCTGCGTCATAACGAAAGCGCCGTGAAAGCTGCCCAAGGCGTGCCAGAAGAGCCGGCGGCGCCGGGCTCCTGCTGATATGCCGGTGTGCCAGCCGTTAGCGGCTGATGCCAGGGCGCTGCTGGAGGCCGAGGCACGCACCCAGCTCGCCCTGCACCGGTTGCAGGGCTGGCAACTGCTGCAGGAGGGTGCCGGCTGGCGCCTGCTCAAGACCTATCCCACAGCCAGTTTTGCCCAGGCACTGGCACTGGCTCAGCGCATTGGCTGGCTGGCCGAACATGAGAATCACCATCCCGAACTGACCATTGCCTGGGGCCGCTGCACGGTGGCCTGGTGGACCACCCGTCTGAATGGCCTGCATGAGAATGATTTCCTGATGGCGGCGGCCACGGATGAGGTTCTTTTCAGTGGCAGGGATTTGTCCTGACCTGTCTGTGTCGTTACACTGCCGGCCACAAGACTGATTAGTCACAAGGGGCCGACATGTCTGCATTTGATAATCTACCAGTTGTGCCAATGGCACCTGCACCCTGGCAGCTGAAGGGACAGGGCTACATCATGGCCATCCGCCTGCCGGATGCGTTTCTCGACAACGAATCCTTTATTCCGGACAACCTGAAGCCCAGCCGTCGTGGCCGCATGGCCTATGTGATGTTTGTGGACTACGAGCGTTCCGATGCCGGTCCGTATTACGAGCTGCTCTACATTCCTGGCAGCTTTGCGTTCGGCAACCAGCGCCGGCTTTCCATCAGCAAGATTTATGTCTCGACCTGGGATTCGGTGGTCAACGGCCACGAAAACTGGGGTATTCCCAAGGAGCGTTGCGACTTTCAGGTGACCTACGGGGCAGACGGGGTTGATGAGGTGCGGTTGCTCAACGACGGCAAGGTTTTTGCCGAGCTGTCATTCAAGTCGCGTTTTTTCCGGGTTCCGTTCAATGGCAATCTGGTGCCGCAAAAACTCCGTACATTGACCCAGCATTTCAAGGGGCGTGAATTTACCTACATTCCCGTGGCCAAGGGGCATGTCAGGTATGCATCGTTGCTGCGCTCCCGCTTTGACGGCCGGTATTTTCCGGACATCAGTCAGGGCAAGGTAGTGGCCTGTGTGAAGGTCACGGATTTCGACATGACCTTTCCGGTGGCCACGATCCGCTTCCTGCAGTAGGCCATGTCCTGAGCCAGGGGATAGTCATGAAACGGCCCGGAATTTCCGGGCTGTTTCATTTCCGGCAATGCCTCGGGTATTAAAAAGTGCGGCCGGGTTATCCATTCACCCGGACGGGGCCCGGGTGTGATCGGATAGTATTGTGCGCACAGGGATTGGCCAGTTTGGCAGGATGCTTTTCCTTGTCGGGTCGTGAGTGGAGAAAGTGGCATGAAGGCAGCAGCATTCAAGTGGCGCATCAATCTGTATCCGCCGTTTCTGGGGGCGGGTATCAGGGTTGAGCGCATTACGGATGACTATCTGGAAGTGGATGTGTCGCTGGGGCTGCGCTGGTTCAACCGCAATTATGTCGGCACACAGTTTGGCGGTAGCCTCTACGCCATGACGGACCCCTTTTTCATGCTCATGCTGATGAATGTGCTGGGCAGTGATTACATCGTGTGGGACCAGGCGGCGAAGATCGATTTCATCAGCCCGGGCAAAGGCAAGGTGTGGGTGCGGTTTCGGCTGACCATGGAAGAGATCGGGCGGCTGAAGGCCGAGGCTGAGAGCGGGGCACCACTGCGCCCTGTGTATGCCGTTGAGGTGCGCGACGAGCAGGACACGCTGGTCGCGCGGGTGGAGAAAACACTCTACGTGCGCAAGAAAAAACCGAAGCCGGTGTAAGGTGGCTCAGGGAGCGGCCGGAGCGGTTACCGGTCCCTGGGCCAGGCCTTTCACCATGCCGCGCATGAAGGCGATCATTTCTGCCGTGTTGGCCTTGAAGTCGGGGTCGACACTGGTCTTCACGATCACGGTACGGGTTTTTTCATCGACGAAAATGGTCTGGCCCCAGACACCATTGGCAAAAAACTCCTGATCCGGATTTTTGGGTACCCACCAGTGGTAGCCGTAGCCACGCTCGGGATAACCGTGTCCGGCAGTGAGCCAGGGCTCCGGGCGTTTGGTAGCTTCGCGTACCCAGTCTGCCGGCAGCAACTGCTGGCCCTTCCACTGGCCTTGCTGCAGATAGAGTTGGCCGAGCTTGGCGTAATCACGCAGCGAAATGTTCAGGCAGCAGTAGCCCAGTTCGTTGCCGTGAAAGTCGGTATTCCATGAGCCCTTGTCCTGCATGCCCAGCGGCTGCCAGAGTTTTTCCTGTGCATAGTCGGTAATGGAGCGGCCCGTGGCGCGACGCAATACCCACGACAGGATTTGCGTATCCATGCTCTTGTAGTGGAAGCGGGTGCCGGGGACATCTTCGGCAGGGTAGCCCGATGCCGCGTCATCAATGGACTGGTTGAAGATGAAGGTCTTGTAAAATACCTGATGGATGTCGGCGAGACGGTTGCTGTATGTCTCGTCAAACTTCACGCCGCTGGCCATGCGCAGCAAGTCGCGGATGCGCGCCTCGCCATAAGCCTTGCCCTGCAGCTCGGGCACATAGTTCACGGCCTTGTCATCCAGCGAGGTAATGGTGCCTTCCTTGAGGGCAATGGCGACCAGTGTTGCCACCACGCTCTTGGCCATGGACCAGGAGGTGAGGGTTGATGTTGCCGTTGCACCATGGCGGTATTGTTCGTGCACGATCCTGCCGTCGCGCAGGATCAGCAGCCCGGTCGTGGTGGTTTTTTCGAGAAAGCCGGCGCTCAGGCGGTGATTGCCATCAACCACATAGGTGGCTGGCAGGACGGCCATCCTGTCGGCGCGGGGAAACTGGAACGGCGTGGTGGCGGGGCTGAGCGGATGCGCAGGAAACAGCCGGTCCATGTGCTGGAAGTTGTCCACGCGCTGGTTTTTCCAGAACAGCTGGTTGAGCTGCCAGGGTGACCATGGCGACCAGGGGCGCGTGAGGAACAGGACCAGTCCGGCCAGTACAAGCACGGCAATGGCAGTCAGGGCGTGGCGCGGGCGCATGGCAGATTCGGTGTGATGGGCGTTCGTTGAGTAAAAGGATGTCAGCACACAGGGTCAAGGGCATAATTCACAGAACGGCATTCCTGCCTTCGCCGCCTGTACGAGACTTTCATGGCCTATCGCATCATTCCGGTAACTCCCTTCGAGCAGAACTGCACCCTGATCTGGTGTGACGAGACGATGGAGGCGGCCGTGGTGGACCCGGGCGGGGATCTGGACCGTATCCGTGCGGCCGTGACGGCGGCCGGCGTGACGCTGAAGCAGATCCTGCTGACCCATGCCCATATCGATCATGCCGGTGGCGTGGCCGAACTGTCCGAGGCGGCACACCTGCCGATTGTGGGGCCGCACGAAGGTGACCTGTTCTGGATCGAGGGCCTTGCCGAGCAGTCCCGCCGGTTCGGTTTCAAGCCCTCCCGGCCATTTGTGCCGACACGCTGGCTGCACCAGGGCGACACCGTGCAGGTAGGCAAACTCATGCTGGAGGTGCGTCATTGCCCGGGGCATACGCCCGGCCATGTGATCTTCTTCGAGCCGCAGTCGCGGCTGGCGATTGTGGGGGACGTACTGTTTGCCGGTTCCATCGGCCGTACCGACTTTCCCGGCGGGGATTTCCAGACCCTGATCGACTCCATTCGCGAGCAGTTGTTCACGCTGGGGGATGATGTCCGGTTCATCCCGGGCCATGGTCCGATGTCGACCATGGGTGTGGAGCGGACCAGCAATCCCTTTGTAGCGGATCACCGTTTCGGCTGATCCGGCCGGTCCTGCGTTTCGTCCGGTCAATCCGCCTTGTGCCGTACGGTACTGGCGGGTCACTGCCTGTCTGGGGCATCTTCGGGGGTTCAATACCTCCAGGAAGATGCCTGCCATGCCCTCTGCTTTTTCCCCTGACCAGTCCCCTCGCCAGATTCTCGTGACCGGCGGTGCCGGCTTTATCGGCTCCAATGTCGTCAGGGTGATCCGTCGTCGCTACCCGGCCGCCAAGGTGCGGGTACTGCATCTGCCAAAAGAGAACATGCTTAACCTGAAGGATGTGGACGGGCTGGAGCTGATGTCGGGCGATCTGCTCAATCCGCAGGATGTGAGCCGGGCCGTGAAAGGCTGTGATGTGGTGTTTCACCTGGCCGCCATTTATGCGCTGTGGTTGCCCGACATGTCGCTGATGGACCGGGTGAATGTGGATGGCTCGCGTCTGGTGCTGGAGGAGTGCGTGAAGCAGGGTGTGAAACGCGTGGTCTATACCAGTTCGTTTGCCGTGTTTGCCGGTCAGGGGCTGGATACGGCCTGTACCGAGCGCTCGTCGTTTGCCCTGTCAGAGTCGCATTACAGCCGCACCAAGTACGAATCGCACAAACTGGCCGAGAGCTATGCGCGCAAGGGTCTGGATGTGGTCATCGTTTGTCCGGCCTGCCCGGTGGGGCCCGGAGACGTCGGCCCGACACCGACCGGCAAGATCATCACGGAAATGTTCAGGACACCAGTGGCGCTGGCACTGCGCACCGAGGCCAATTACATCGACGTGCGTGACTGCGCCATGGGGCATGTGCTGGCGCTGGAAAAGGGACGGACCGGCGAGAGCTACATCCTTGGCGGCGAGAATTTTACGCATGAGGACATCGTGCGTCGCTGCATGCGTTTGACGGGCCTCAAGCGCCGTCTGTTTGTGTTGCCGCCCGATGCCTTGAAGCCGGCTGCCGTGCTGGCAACATTGCTGGCGAATATCACCAAAAAAGCGCCGTTCACCACGCCGGTGGAAATCGAGGTCACCAAGAAGGGCTTGATCGGTGATGCGTCGAAGGCGCGTCGTGAGCTGGGCCTGACGGTACGACCGATCGAGGAAACCCTGCGTGATTCGATTGCCTGGTTTGTGCAGCATGGCTACATCACGGATGGTGCCGTCACTGCACAGATGGGGGGCGTCGCCATCTCTGCGCTCTGAAAGCCTGCTGTCACTCCCCCCTGAATGGGGGAGTGACATGCTGTCCATACCCCAATAGTTATCGCCTGTCGGCTGGCCACGGTTTTTCATGGGAAAAGCAGCGTGCTGATCTAGGCTGAACAGATGGATTGGGCCTGGCAACAGGCAGGAAAATGGACAATGGCAGTCACGGAAGCTCTTCGCGCGGAAGTCGTCGCTAATGATCGCGAAGTGGCCGAAATAGAGCGGCTACAGGAAGAGCGCCGGTTAACGCTGGCGTTTGGTCCTGCACTGGAAAAATCCTACGCGCTGGACTTCCAGCAGCGCGCGGCAGCAGCGTTCCGTTATGGTTCTGTGCTGGTGTTTGTGCTTTATGCCCTGTTGGGTACAGGCATCTATGTTTTTATGCCGGACAAGGACACCCATGGCTGGCTGGTCCTCTATGCCGGGGTTGGTGGCGTCATCCTGCTGGCTGGTGTGCTGTCGCATTTTCGCCGGCTTGATGCCTGGTTCAATGTCTACATGGGGCTGTGCAGTTTTGTTGCCGTGACGCTCTCTGTCGCCGTCATGGGGGTTGTGGGTGACCCGCAGGCGGAGCAGCTGACCCAGGCCACCATCATGTATGCCATTGTGGTGGTGTATGGCGTGGTCGGCCTGCGCTTCCAGCATGCCATGCTGGCTGGCTGGATGGGGGGGATTGCCGGTAGCGTGCTGGCGGCCGTGATGGGCAGTGGCATCAGTTGGGAAATTCTTCTGCGCACCTATATGGGCAGCAGCCTGCTGGGCATGTTCATGGTGTATTACGCCGAGCGTCGCGACCGTGACATGTTTTTGCAGTCCCGCCTGTTGCAGATTGCCAAGTGGCGGACCGAGCGTTATGCCCATGACCTTGATTTGCTCTCGCGCCAGGATGCGCTGACAGGGCTGGCAAACCGTCGTCACTTTGACGAGTCACTCGAGCAGGAATGGCGCCGTGCCGGCCGTCATAAAAGCTCGCTGGCGATCCTCATGATTGATGTCGACAACTTCAAGCACTACAACGACAAGCTGGGTCATCCCGAGGGTGATCGCTGCCTGAGGCGGGTGGCCAACCTGCTGGCCGGGCATGCACGTCGCCCCGGTGAGCTGGTGGCGCGTTATGGTGGTGAGGAGTTTGTGATGATTTTTCCGGATACGGATCATCAGCAGGCAGTGAATCTTGCCGAGCACGTGCTCGACAGTGTGCGCCGGGCGCTGATTCCGCAACCCGACGGCCTTGAGCGCTGGTATGTCACGATCAGCATCGGGGTCTCTGCCACCGTGCCGTCCGAGCGCATGACGCCATCCCGGTTACTGGTGGCGGCGGATCAGGCGCTGTACGAGGTCAAGCACAACGGGCGCAACAGCTGGTGGTATCTGTCGCCGGAGTTGCAGGCCGCGCAGGCCGTTCCGGTCAAGCCTGCCAGCCGGGTGATGTAAGTCTCCGTCAGGGCGTCACCACTCCAGACCATCACCACATGAGGTCGTCAGGAATCTGGTAGGCCGCGTAGGGATCATCTTCTTCGATGGCGGTTGGCGCCTGACGCGTATTGAGCAGTACTACCGAGTGCTCGTCCCGTGTCCGGATTTTTTCGGCGACCACGGTGGGCACCAGTTCGTGCCCGTCATCAAGGCGCACGATGGCAATCTGGCCACGGATCAGCTGATCCTGCTGGGCCGCCGTGACGTACAGCTTTTTGATTTTCTTGTTGTCGGTGAACTGGTAGGCGATATCGCCGCCATGGCGGTCAATACGGTGTGCTTCGGTCAGCTGCCGAATCTGGGCGACCAGTGCGCGCTGTGCCTTTTCTTCTTCACGGGCGCGGTTCAGTTCGCGGTCACGCTCAACCTTTTCTGCCTGCGCCTGTTGTGCCAGTGTCCGGGCGGACTCGGCGTTGGGGTCTTTGGCTTCCTGACGTTTTTCGTGCACGGCCTTGCGTGCCTTTTTGGCATCGGCCAGGCCGGCTTTCATGAGCTGGTCTTTGAGTGACATGGGTGGACCCTCAGTTCTTTGCGGGCGGGTTTGCAGTCACCCGAAGGCCGGCGCTTTCAATCGTGATCAGGCGGTTCTTGTACAGCGAGCCGATGGCCTGCTTGAACACTTTCTTGCTGACACCAAACAGTTTGTAGATGGCCTCGGGCGGACTCTTGTCGGTGACGGCCATGAAGCCGCCATGACTGTTGATCCTGTCGAGCACGCCCTGTGCCGCCGTATCAATTTTGCTTGGCCCCGGTGCAGTGAGTGCAATGTTGAGACGGTTGTCGCTGCGCAGCGTCTTGATCCAGCCGGTGCGGCGGTCGCCCTTGCGCAGGGTGCCGAAAATCTCGTTGTTGTGTACCAGTCCCCAGTAGCGGTTGTTCACCACCACGCGCAGGCCAAGATCGGTGCGGTCGGCCAGCAGTACCTCAACTGTGTCACCTTCGTTGAAGCCACCGCCTTCCTTTGCCAGAAAGTCATCCAGTCGGGCGGAGGCCGCAATACGGCCCTGATCGTCCTGGAAAACCATGACCATGACGAAGTGACCGGGCTCCAGATGGTCTTTCTGTTCGCGCGGAATCTCGTTGTAGGGCAGCAGCAGGTCCTTGGGCAGACCCCAGTCCAGAAAGGCGCCGGCATCATTGATGGCGACCACTTTCAGCCACGCCACGTCACCCACCTGGGCGAGGGGCCAGAGGGTGGTGGCCACCGGGCGATCCTCGCTGTCGTGATGGACGAAGACCTCCAGCACGTCGCCGGGCTTGCAGTCGGCCGGTACCTGCTTGCCCGGCAACAGGATCTCGGTCGTGTCGTCGTCCAGCGGCCCCAGAAAGGCACCGGGGCCGGTGAGGCGAAGCACGCGCAGGGTGTTGATTGAGCCGATCTGGATCATGTGTGACGAGTCTTCCGCAGCAGGGTCGTGGTCAATGGCGCGCAGTATAGCGTTACTGCACGGAGGATGCCGCGCCCTGTGTGTGCCGGCCGGGGCTCCTCAGTGAGAGACTCTGACGTCATATGCGACTCAAAAGCGGGAGGACGTTGGTGGCGCCAAAGGGGCTGCTGTCCCAGCGCCAGATAATGGTCTGGCTGGCGTTGGTAACCAGGCGCGGGGTGCCGAGGTGGTCCGGGTGAATGTAGTCGATACGGCTGGGCTGTGCCGGTTGTGGCGTAATCACGGCAATGGGCCAGTGACCCAGCCACACATATTCGCGGAGCGTGGTGTTGTTGCTGTCGGTTTCTGCCAGTAACTGCCCCTGCGGGTTGTAGACATAGCGGGTGCTGGCGCCTGCGACGGATTTCTCGACGCGCTCACCCTTGCCGTTGTACTGAAAGCTCACGCCATTCAGGGCGGTCAAACGGTTGCGGCCATCAAAGGTGAGCGGATAGCCGATCTGGAAAACGGTATTGCCGTTGGCGTCGTAATCGAGGGTGAGTAATGAATTGCCCCGTTCCCTTTTTCTATTTTTTGTTTTTTATGCCCCAGCTTTCTTTTGTTAGAGCAACATAAATCAAAAATATAGCTATTGAGATGCACCAATATATGAAGTTTTGTAATGCAAGTTTTTTGGTCTCGACAAGAATGCTGCTGTAGCCATTCTGCATCGACTTGATGTTCATGTTTATTCTGTCGGTCTCTCTTTGAAAATAGGATCTACTTGAATCGTCAATTTTTTCTAGGATAACATCATCGAATTTATCGATCATGACGGCCTCATTTGTTACGCTAATGATTTTTTCACCACCTTCGCTATAGATAAAGAGTCTATATGAGAGTGCCAGTCCATTAATTAGCGTGCCCAAAATAAGGATTAGGAAAAGTAATCGAAATTTATACATTTTATATCTTAATCCTCATGGGCCAGGGATTAGTAAAAGAGCTGCGCATGCGCCGTAAGCGACCTTTGCAGCCAAAGCATCTTTGGAGGCTCCAAGCCCCATTCCGCCATCATTTGCCTTTGCATAGTCTTTAGTTAGATCAAGTGCATCTTTCTTGGCTTTGTCACGTAACTCCATAAGTTTCCTTTTTCTTTTAGGATTGTTAGAGGGGCATTGATCTATTTTTTGCTCTAGCTCTTGTACTTGCTCAGCCGCAAGTTTGGCTGCCTCAAACGTTTCGTTTGCCACGTTGTATGCCTGCAATACTTCACTTAAGCCTTTAATAATTAAAACACCTAATTCGCAAGTGGCTGCGGCAGCAATGGATTTTCCCTCCGGATCCGTCATCATCACTGGACTTCCACTGACATAGGCATAAGTATTAATGCCACCACGAAGCCCAATCGGATCACTCTCAATATACCGGCCAAGCGTCGGGTCATAATCCCGGAAGTAGTTGTAGTGCAGGCCGGTTTCGTCATCAAAGTACTGGCCGGGAAAGCGCAAGTTCAGCACAAATGCCTGATTGTCGCCATCCGGGTCCTGCTGGGCATCGGTGGCGCCAAAGGGACTGCTGTCCCAGCGCCAGATAATGGTCTGGCTGGCGTTGGTGACCAGGCGCGGGGTGCCGAGGTGGTCCGGGTGAATGTAGTCGATTCGGCTGGGCTGTGCCGGTTGTGGCGTAATCACGGCAATGGGCCAGTGACCCAGCCATACATATTCACGGAGTGTGATGTTGTTGCTGTCGGTTTCTGCCAGTAACTGGCCCTGTGGGTTGTAGACATAGCGGGTGCTGGTGCCTGCGACGGATTTCTCGACGCGCTCACCCTTGCCGTTGTACTGAAAGCTTACGCCATTCAGGGCGGTCAGTCGGTTGCGGTCATCAAAGGTGAGCGGATAGCCGATCTGGAAAACGGTATTGCCGTTGGCGTCGTAATCGAGGGTATCGGTATTGGCACCGGTAAGGCTGAGTAGACGCTGGCTGTTGCTGGCGTAGTGGTAGGCCGTGCTGTTGCCGTTAGTCGTCAGGCTGGTGCGGTTGCCGGTGGCGTCATACGCATATTGCTGCACTCCATACGCACCGGTCGCCTGAGTCAGGCGGTCTGCCGCATCGTACTGGAAGGCTTGTGACAATGCGGGCGAAAGCTGATCTGACAGGCTGGTAATGCGATCGGCATCATCATAGCCAATGCCGGCGGACTGCACGTTGGGCAGCGTGTTCTGGGTGAGGCGACCATCGGTATCGATGGTGCGAGTCCAGGCCAGGCCGTTGCCAAAGGTCAGTGCGGTCACATCACCGTAGGGCTGGTAGCTGATGTTGCTGGCCACCGGGTAGGTTTGAGTGTCCAGCGTGACATTCACCTGTGTGACCTTGCCAACGCTGTTACGGGCATAGGCGGCTGTATGGCCGCTGGGGTAGGTGATCTGGGTGAGTCGTCCTGCAGTATCGTACTGGTAACTGGTCTGGCGGCCGGCATGATTGCTGGTGATCAAATGGCCGAGTGCATTGTAGGTGTAGCTGGTGAGCCCGCTGGCATCGGTCATTGCGGTAAGGCGCCCGATACCATTGCTGCCCTGATCGTAACTGTAGGCAATGTTAAGGGCGCTGGTTGGGTAGTTAATCGCCGTCGTGCGATTAATGGCGTCGTAGCTGAATGTAGTGGTCACACCCCGGGCATCGGTTTTACTGGCCATGTTGCCGGCGGAGTCGCGGGTATACGTAACTGTGCCGGTATTTGGGCTGGTTTCGCTGATGCGCTCACCAAAAGCGTTATGGTTATAACTGGTAATGTGGTTGTTGGCATCGGTGACGGACGTCAGATTGTCCTGGGCGTCATAACCATAGCTGGTGGTGCCATTGGCGGGGTCAATGCTGGCGGCCAGCCGGCCCAGTGCGTCGTAGCTGGAGGTGGTGGTGTGCTGCAGCCCGTCAGTACGGGTCAGGATGTTGCCAAGCGCATCCGTAGTAACGGTTTGGCGAGTCTGGCCAGCGGCATTGAGTACTTGCTGCAAGCGGCCCAGGGTGTCGTAAAGGCTGGAACGGGCATAGGCCAGTTGGTTATTTGAGTCGACTATCTGCTCGCTGACGCGGCTGCCTAGCAGGTTCAGGGTGTAGTCGATGTGGTTGCCCTGGCTGTCCGTGATGCGGGTGAGCCGATTGTCACCATCATAGGTGTAGGTCTGCGTAACCCCTGCCGGATCGGTGCTGGTAATGACATTGCCGGCACCGTCATAGGTAAGGCTGTGGGTGGCTCCTGCGCGCGTGCTGCTCAGCAGGCGGCCGCGAATATCGTGAACAAGGCTGGTGATTATGCCGTTTGCATCCTGGATGGTGACGGGCAGGCCATCACTGTTGTACTGGGTGATCAGCGTGCTGTGCCCCAGTGCGTTGGTGATGCCGGCAAGATTGCCCTGTGCGTTATAGGTGTAGGTGGTGATGTCATTGACATCGGTACGCGGCCCATCTTCTGTGAGCATCTGGCCGTAGTTGTTGTAGGTGTATGTCCAGGTGCGGGTTTCACCACTGGCTGTTACTGCGCGTGACAACAGGTTGCCTTGTGCATCATAGGTGAAGCTGGTGACTTTGCCTGGCTCACTGATCTGTGTTGGCAGCCGGAGGGTGGCATGCCATTGCGTGGTCACTGTGCGTGCCAGCGGCGTGCCATAGGCCTCGGTGCGGGATGTTTCAAGATTGCGCGCCAGATTGTAGGCGTAGGTGGTTTTGGTGCCCAGGGCATTGGTGCGCGATGTGGTGTTGCCCTGCGTATCATAGGTGAACGTGACGGTGGATTTACCCCCCGCGCAGGACTGACAGGTTTCTTCAATGGACGTTACTTTTCTTGCGCCACTGATCATCTGGAAGCGGTAAACGCGCGCTGCCCCAAGTGGTGTACCAACCTCTGTGCGATCAGCGAAATAATTCAGGGTATGGCGATTTGATCCCCCGGCATGTTCGGTCAGTATGCCGCGGCCAATATCGTCATAGGCATAAGTGGCATAGCGCGTACCATTTTCATTGGTGATGCCCGTCATGGCATTGGGCCAGCGCGCATCTTCGTAGTGGTAAATGCGCGTTGTGCCATTTGGTAGCGTGACCAAAGAAAGATTGCCTGCGGCATCGTAGCCATACTGGGTGACATGGCCCGCCGGGCTGGTGAGTGACTGGAGGCGGCCAGCGTTGTCATAACCCAAAAGAATCATGCTCGTGAACGGATTGGAAACGCTGATCAAGCGACCTGCTGCGTTGTAGGCCAGTGTTAAGGCATAGCCTGGCCGAACCTCGCGAACAATGAGCCGGCCAGTCGCATTAAAGGTGTCTCGCGGGCCATTGCCATGATCCAGAACCCATGTGCCTGATGCTGTTTTTCGTAGCTCTGCACGCGAATGGACGGTTCTGTAAACGCCAGTACTGACAAGAGTCAGTTTTTCACTGAAACCGCCAGAATGAATCATTCCCGTTGGCGTTGATCCCGGCATGAGCAACCGGTCCTGAAAGGAGTGGTACCAGCCGGGGGACATTGCCGGGTTCTGATTGAACCCATGGGAGTGGTAGTGGCGAGTGAAGTTGAAATCGCCAAGCTGATAGTCCGTTTCTGCATGGGACTTGTCGCCATTGCTGGCGCTGCAGGGGTTGCCTTCTTTGTCACAAGTGGGAGTTAACGGAGAGCCTGTAACAGATCCTTTAGTGGTCCATGTGCATTTCTCAAGGCTTGTGTCCCATGTGTTATAGGGGGCAGGGCAGCCAACAGTGCGGCTGCGGTATATTGCTGATTGCCTTTCCTGTGGCGTGCATGTCGGGACTGGCGTCCCATCAGAAGTGTAAATGGTGCCATAAGTATAGGTGGTTATTATTATGTCCTTGTCTTCGGCCGTTGTGATTCCCCTGGTTGCTGCCACGAACTGCCATCCGCCATCTGGAGATGCACTGGCCGCAGGGCAGTACGGGGAGGTAGGGGCCTGGGCCTCGCGATAAGCCATGGCGCCAGCCTCGGTTGCGGAACCGCCGGGGCCGTAGACCCAGTCAGTCTTGATTTCTGCGGAGGTTGGCGGGGCACTGTATGAAAAAGTGGCTGCTCCGCTACTGCCGGGGCTGGCCGGTGTTTCTTCAGTCAGCAGATCACCATTTGTGATGGATGCCCGCATGGCGGCGACAGCTTCACCCTTGGTCGCGTACGTGGTGCTGGAGCCGCTGGCTTGCCAGACCCATGCGCCGTAGCCGGGAGTGGCACAGGCCTGGGTGGCAACTAAAGAGGTAATGACGAACAGAAAAAGCGTGCGAAGACAATTCATCCCTGAGCCCGGCGGTTTATCCAAAGTGGCGGTCTTTTTACACCGTGGGCGCTGGTAGCGGCAAGCAGGGGGCGAATTGCTTTGTGTGCAGAGGTATGCAAAACCGGCAATATTGCGTACTTGCTGGTTTTATTGTGCGTCGGCCGGCTTGCTGACGACGCAGTTGCGACCTTTTGCCTTGGCCTCATACAGCCCCAGGTCGGCGCTGTGGGTGAGTGCGTCGCCACTGGCGTGCATGCCGGCGGGGAGGGTGGTGACGCCGAAGCTGGAGGTGACGGGAATGCGGTTGCCATCAATCTCGATGGCGATGGCTTCGATGTTCTGGCGGCAGCGCTCGGCAATCACGGCGGCCATGTCGGCATCGCAGAACGGCAGGATGATGACGAACTCCTCGCCACCATAGCGACCCAGGTGATCAATGTCGCGAATGCTGGTCTGCAGGGTTTGTGCCGCCTGTATCAGCACCTTGTCACCCGTGGTGTGACCGTACTGGTCGTTGATCCTTTTGAAAAAATCCAGATCGAGAATGATGAGTGACAGCGGTTTTTTGCTACGCCGGCTCACCGCAATTTCGTGTTCCAGCCGCTCCATGAGATAGCGGCGATTCCAGACGCCGGTCAGCCCGTCACGACGCGAGAGCTCAAGGATTTTCTTTTCGCGCGTGCGCAGTCCGTGCACGAGGGAGATGACGATCAGTGAAACCAGTAGTGCACTGGGAAGTCCGATGATTATCTGGATGAGCAGGAGGATGTTGTTGGCGTAGGGCGTGTCGCCTTTCACGTACAGGGGGGCATCGGGCAGCAGGCCCTGATTGACCGCGACCCCGATCAGGATTATCCCCAGCCAGTTAAGGATGGATGCCAGGACGACATGCCTGCTGTTGTTGAACAGGATCAGGCCGAAAATGGGCGCGGATGCCAGCAGCAGTCCGGTGACCATGGAGTGAATGCCGTTCAGGACGGCCATGACCATCAGGGGGGCGCCGAACAGGTAGACCTGAATGGTGCCGGGCAGCATCGAGTCCGGGTGGCTTTTCCGGGTTTTCCAGACAATGGCAAAGAACACGGCCCAGACCGTCATGCAGACCGCAGAGAAAACCAGGGTGAAGCGCACCGCCTCCATGTTGGAGGCGTAGTTCATGGCCGGAAAAATGAACGGGATTGAGGCAATGCTGAAAAACAGGGCGAACAGGGAGAAGCTCATGCCGATGCCAAGAAGGGTCTTGTCGGCATAAGACCAGTCCATGGGGTTGCCGGACTTTTTCAGCATGTCAAACAGGGGCCTCACGTGTCAGCTGCTTCCTGGGGTTGGTTGAGGGGCTTGGAGCCTGACGTTCGACGCTAGCAGTACTGTCCCGGCGTTGGCCATAACGTTGTCAGGGGCTTCCGCCGGGCTGGCGGCGGATGGTGATGAGTGGTCGGCGCGCGACCAGCCTGCTTCAGAAAAGATCAAACTCGTCACCCTGCTCCGGGACGATGGTGTTCCAGCCGTTCTGCCGCTCCAGCTTCTGGCGCAGGCTGTCCGCCGCGACAGGTTCGCCATGCGTGATGAAGGTTTGTTGTGGCGGCACCAGTGGCGCCAGCCACGCCAGTATTTCTTCGTAGTCGGCATGGGCGGAGAGACCGTCGAGCTGGGCGACCCGGCAGCGGATGTCCACTTCCTGGCCGTAGATGCGCAGCTTGTCGGTGCCATCCAGCAGGGCGCGGCCGCGTGTGCCTTCGGCCTGATAGCCGGTCATGACCAGTGTGTTGCGGCTGTCGCCACCAAAGGCAATGAGGTGGTGCAGGATGCGGCCGCCGTTCAGCATGCCGGCGCCGGCAATGATGATCTTGGGCTCGGTGCTGTTGGCGATTGCCTGGGACTGTTCGCCGGTGCTGGTGTAGAGGACATGTGAACACATCGTTTCGCACTCGGCAGCACTCAGCTTGTGCTCCTTGTGAAAGTGCTTGAACACATCCGTCACATCAATGGCCATCGGGCTGTCGAGGTAAACCGGAATGCGTGGAATCTGCTTGCGTGCCATCAGCGTGGTGAGCAGGTACATGAGTACCTGGGCCCGGCCCACGGCAAATGACGGCATCAGTATGGTGCCGCCCTTGCTGACGGTTTCATTGACGATGGCCGCGAGTACTTCGGCGGTGTCTTCTTTCCCGTGCAGACGATCACCGTAAGTGGATTCGATGACAAGCCAGTCGGTTTCACGCAGTGGGGCCGGTGGATTCATGACGGGATCATTCGGGCGTCCCACATCGCCACTGAAGGTAATGCTCCTGCCTTCGCACTCCACCCGCACACAGCTGGAGCCGAGAATGTGTCCGGCGGGCGAGAAGCTGATGGTAAATGGGCCGACCTTTACCGGGTGGCCATATTCCGTGGTGCGAAACTGGCGCATCACTTTTTCGGCATCTTCCGAGGTGTACAGCGGCTCGGCCGGTTCATGCTTGCTGTAGCCAAACCGGTTGGCATGGCGCGCATCCTCTTCCTGCAGGTTGCCGCTGTCGATCAGCAGGATGTCGGCCAGTTGCTTGGTGGCCGGGGTGGACCAGATGTGGCCATGGAAGCCCTCGCGCATGAGGCGCGGAAGGTAGCCGGAGTGATCAAGGTGGGCATGCGTGAGCACCACCGCCTGTATTTCGCGGGGCGATGCCGGGAACGGTTTCCAGTTGCGGCTGCGGATGGTTTTAACCCCCTGGAACAAGCCGCAATCAATCAGGATTTTCGTGTCATTGTGCGACAGCAGGTAACGGGATCCGGTGACGGTGCCGGCTGCGCCGAGAAAGCGGATCTTCATGGTTGTGTGTCCTTATGGTTTTAGAGGATGGCCGGTTTCAGCAAACAGTCCTGCCATGCATCCGTGTCTTGGGTCTTGCCAGTAATCTTGCCGACGGGGATTGCAATGATCAAACAGAGTGCTCATGGCATCACCCGCCGCTTTTACTGATAATAGCCCTGTATTGGCGAGTCTGGCCCTGATGTCGGTCAGGTCGGCCCCGCTTCCTGTCCGGTGTCGTGAGTGGCCGGCCGGTACTTCTGCGTTTTCCCTTATTTCAGCGGCGTTATTCATGCATCGTTTTTTCCTGGTACCCCTTCTTCTGGTGCTGCTTTCGGCGTGCGCCAGCTCGCCCAAGGCCCCGGCCAACCAGCCTGTGCCGTCGGTGCCGCCACCTGTGCCCGTGTCGGTAATCAGTGTGCCGGTCACGGTTGATCTGGACCAGGTGCGAGACCAGGTGCTCAGGCGCGTACCCAGCCCGGTGGCATCCGGCAGCCAGACCCAGGTGCTGCGTGTGCGCTTCAATCCGGCAGGCAACAGTCCCGAGCCGGGCAGCTGCAGTGTGACCGAGCTGAATTGTCTGGCCAGAAAGGCGGCCGGGGCGGTGGCGGTTGATTACACGGCGCCGGTTGAAACCGTGATCACCCATCAGGTGTATCTGCGTGACCTCAACCTGCGCATGACGGGCAACCAGTTTGCACTGGCGACAC
This sequence comes from Moraxellaceae bacterium, assembly GCA_030646295.1. Taxonomy (GTDB): domain Bacteria; phylum Pseudomonadota; class Gammaproteobacteria; order Pseudomonadales; family Moraxellaceae; genus UBA2031. The sequence continues at coordinate 10,681 of JAUSND010000024.1, read as the reverse complement.
AGCTGGAGTTCGCCATCAATACACGCATCAAGTCCTCGCTGGCCCAGTTCGGGGTGGCCAGTTGTGGCGTCAACGAGACCATGCCGCGCGTGGAGCTGACCATGACCGGCACCGTGGACTGGGCAGAGGCGCAGGGTGATCTGGTCATTACGCCCAGGCCGTGGTCCCTGAAATGGTTGCGGCCGTGCAACATCACGGCGTTCCAGTTGAACGTGGAGGCCCTGCTGGATTTGCCCGGCATTCGCGACAAGGTCAGGGCGGCGATGGACGAAGCCCTGCAGTCAGGTTTGCGTCAGGTCAGTTTGCGCAATGCGCTCACCAGGGCCTGGCCCGAACTGAATGCACCACGTGAAGTACATCCTGATGTCTGGCTGCTGCCGCAGCCGCGCAAGGTGAGTTTTGCCGACCCGCACGGCAATGGTCGTTATGTGACCACCGGTGTGCTGGTGCAGGCACAACCGGTGTTGCTGTCCGGCAAGAAGCCGGTGGTGAAGTTGCCGCCCGTGCCAGCCCCCGAGCGGGGCATCAATGGCGATGCATTTTACCTGGCCCTGACGGGGGACATTGCCCTGAGTGATGCAGCTCGCCTGCTCAACCAGCAGGTTGCCGGGAAGCCAATCGTGGCCGATGGCAACACGGTGGTGATTGACGATATCCGGTTGTATGGCAACGGCGACAAGGCGGTGATCGGGCTGGCCCTGTCACAACCGGTGCGCGCGGAAATATTCGTGCTGGGCAAGCCGGTTTTTGATGTGGAAAAAAACGAGGTCAGGTTCGAGCAACTGGAGTATTCGCTCGGCACCCGCAATTTTCTCGCCAAATCGGCCAGCTGGTTGCTGGGCTCAACGTTCCGCAGCACCTTGCAGCAGAAGGCCCGCTTCCGTTTTGATGAAGATCTGGCGGATGCGTTGCAGGACTTCAGGGATGTCCGCCAGGATCTGGGCAGTGGCATGGTGCTGAGGGGTAGTTTGCAGCGGGTGCGCCCGCAGGGCCTGTACTTTACGCAGGACCGCCTGCTGGCCTATCTGCAGGTTGAGGGGCGGCTGGCGCTGGAAGTGGGGCGTACTGCCGGCCCCTGATGTGGTGGCCTATGTACGGAACCTGATCTGCACACACAGGCCCTTGCCGTCTGGCCCGTCAGACAGGGTCAGTGTGGCGCCATGAAGCGTCGCAATGCGGTCTGCAATGGACAGCCCCAGTCCGCTGCCTTGCCGCCCGTTTGTGTCCAGGCGACGAAAGCGTTGCATGGCTGCTTCGCGTTGCTCCTGTGGAATGCCTGGCCCCTCATCGCACACGGACACCGCAACGGCGCCATTGTGGCGCCCTGCGACATGCACGGTGACGCTGCTATTGGCTGGTGAATAGCGGATGGCATTGTCGATGAGGTTGCGCAGCAGGATCTGCAAAAGATCTGCATGGCCGGTAATGATGCTGGCGTCGTTTCCAGTGCCGCTACCTCCAGCATCAAGGCCCAGTTCAACATGCTTGCGCGCTGCTTCCGGTGCCAGCAGCTCAATGCACTGCAGGGCGACATCACGGAGGTTGACCGCTGATGCCTTGGTTGCCAGTACGCCATGATCGACGCGGGCAAGCGTCAGCAATTGTTCAATCAGGCGGGTAGCACGTTCGCCAGCCACCAGCGCCATGGTAATGGCACGATCCCTTTCTGCATCGTCACGTGCACCTTGTGCGACCTGCAGTTGCGTCCGGATGGCGGCGAGGGGAGTGCGTAATTCGTGCGAGGCGTCACTGGTGAAACGGCGTTCGCTGTCCAGGGAGGCATCCACTCGGAGCATCAGTTCGTTCAGGCGGGTAACCAGAGGCACCAGTTCGCGTGGCACACTGGTGTCGAGCGGGTGCAGTTGTCCCGGTTGTTGCTGTGACAGTGCGTCGCCCAGTTGCCTGACGGGGCGCAATGCGCGGGTGACTGCCAGCCACACCAGCAGGCCGAGCAGTGGCAGTGCCACCAGCAGCGGGCTCAGCAATTGCCCGAGCATTTCCCCGGCCAGTTCCTCTCGTGCGGCGCGGGACTCACCGACCTGAACCTGATAACGCGCATCCGGCGTGGCGACGGAAAACACACGCCAGGACTGTGTGCCGATGCGCGTGTCGGAGTAGCCATTGCGTGTTGTGCTCAGTGGCGTTGTCGGCGCATTGGCAGAGTGCAGTTGCAGACGGCCTTCATCATCCCAGATCTGGAACGCTACCTGTTGTGCGTGGCGATGCAGGTTGGGGGCGTGCTCGATCTCAATGTCATCCACGTCTTCGCCGGCCTGCGCCAGCAGCAACGCCGCGCTTTGTGCCAGATGGGCATCGAGCAGTTCATCCAGTTCCTGACGGGTTTCGATAACGGTCAGCACGGCAGTGCCCAGCCAGATGATGGCCAGCCCCCCCAGCAGGAGCAGCAGCAACTGGCGCCGCAGGCTGCCGGGTTTCCTGATGGAGATGCTGTCAGTCATGGCTGGTCCAGATCGCGTGGCATCAGGTAGCCCACGCCCCGGAGGGTTTGCACGATGTGTGGTGCAATCTTGCGGCGCAGGTGATGCAGGTGGACATCAATGGCATTCGATTCTACCTCTTCTCCCCAGGCGTACAGGGCCGAGGCCAGCTGCTCGCGTGTCAGGATGCGGCCGGCATGTGTCATGAACGTTTCCAGCAGGGAAAACTCGCGCGCAGACAGGGTGCAGGGCTGGTCGTGATACCGCACTTCGTGCGTGGCGGGATTGAGCGAGAGCGCACCGATGCGGATTTCTGCCGACGCAATGCCACTGGCCCGGCGCACGAGTGCCCGCAGGCGTGCACCCAGTTCGCCCAGATCAAACGGCTTGATCAGGTAGTCGTCGGCACCGGCGTCCAGCCCGTGAATGCGGTCATCGATGCTGTCGCGGGCGGTCAGCAGCAGCACGGGCGTGACATTCTTGCGGGCGCGGGCCTGGCGTAACACCTCAAGACCGTTGCGGCCGGGCAGGGCGATGTCCAGTACCACGGCGGCATAGGTTTCGGTGTCCAGTGCTGCAGAGGCATCCAGCCCGTTCTGCACCCAGTCCACGACAAAGCCCTGCTGGCGCAGCCCGGTACAAAGACCGTCGCCAAGGTGCGGATCATCTTCCACCACGAGCAGACGCATGCATCAGGTCCTGTAGGGCTCAGTCATCATCATTGTCGGTATCCCCGGTGGTTTCACCCTGATAATCGCCGGAGGCATTGTCCACGCCAGCCGGTGCCGGATTATTGAGGGTCCATGCCCAGAAGCTGCCAAGGGACACAATCATCAGTATGGCAACCAGTGGCCGGGTGTGCGTGATGCCTTGTCCATCATGGCCGGGCTTGTAGCCGGTGAACATGCTGGCGATCAGGTTTTCGTGATGTTTCAGGCTGCTGAAGATGACGCCGACAACATGCATGCCCACGACCACCAGCATCACGGTTGCCAGGATTTCATGCACTTCTTCCAGCCACTCGCCACCCATTTCATTGTACATGGCCCATCCTGATGCGGCCGTGGCCAGCCCCAGTGTGAGCAGCATGACGACGGCGATGGCGCCGAGCGGATTGTGCCCGGCATGTGGCTCGGGATGTGCGGACAGCAGTGAGCGCAGGTAGCGGATAACGGCACCGGGGCCGCGAATAAAGTCGCTGAAGCGAGCATGGCGGGTGCCAACGATGCCCCACAGCAAACGGAACACGATCAGGCCCGCCATGGTGTAGCCGCAGGCAATGTGAAAATTGAGCCAGCGTTCGCTGTCGGCGGTCAGCCATGCGCCGGCAAAACTTGCGGCCAGCGACCAGTGGAACAGGCGGACAGGCCAGTCCCAGATCAGGGTACGAGAGGTCATTTCCTGTTTACTCCTTTGGGCAGGCGGACGTTGTCTTCAGTGAATATCCCGTCAGCCGCGCTGGTGTGGCAGGCGCCACAGTTGGCGGCAGATTTCACCGCCGGGTGTTGCCAGATGCTGGCCGGCAGCTCTTCCTGGTGCTCATGCAAAAACCAGCGGGTTTCGGTAATGCGCAATTTCGGCTTGCCGTTTTTATCCGTGGAGCGAGCCCCGGCGTTTTTCACCAGAAACTGGCGCAGGCGCTGGGCAGTGGCGTCGTCCAGGCTGGCATCGGAACCGAAGTGCTGGCCCAGCCCGCTCATGACAGCGCTCCATGACTGGCCGGATAGCAGGCCGGGCGGATAGGGCGCATGACAACTGCCGCACTCCTGGGTGTAGAGCGGGTTTGTGACCTGGGGCAGGTCATCGGCGCGGGCCAGGACGGGTGCCGCCAGAAGGCCGGCCAGAGCCAGCAGGGTGTGCATCCGGATGTTCATGTCGGCTCCTTAGCGCAGGCTTTGCAGATAAGTGAGTACGTCGCCTTTTTCACGCGCGCTGCATTCGCGGCCCAGCACATCCTTGCAGTTGCGGCGGAACCACTTTTCCACCTTGGTGGCATCGGTAAAGCGGTCCGGATTGGCGGCAGGGGCGAGCGGCTTCAGTACCTTGCCGGTGACTGCGTGGCGTCCGTTCTTGCGGGCATCGGTGGTGTGGCAGCTGGCGCAGCTCCAGTCGCCACCATGGCGGCTGGTGAAGAACTGGCGTCCGCGCTCGGCCGACAGCGGGCCGGCCGCAGGAGACGCGGCAAGTGCTTCGGCGGCATACCCGGCCTGAAGGCGGGCAGGAGTATCCGTGCCGGCGGCCAACAGCAGGCCGGGGAGTAGCAGGAGGGCGGTGAGGATGCGTTGCATGAAAATCTCCGTGAGAGAGCTTTCATGCAGGATGCGGGGACAGGATTAAGCGGGCATTAAGGCGGGACAGGGCAGGGCATGAAACCGGGGACCGGCCATGGCGGGGCCGATCCTCATGCCGTCAGGGATCAGTGCTTGAGTGCGTGCTCGTTGATCAGCGCGACCAGTTCCTCTTCCTGCGCGGGTTTGCAGACATAGGCACAGGCGCCCTGGCGCATGCCCCAGAAGCGATCACTTTCCTGTGTCTTGCTGGTGACCATGATCACGGGAATGTGGGCGGTCTCCTTGTCCTGCAGCAGCTTGCGGGTGGCCTGATAACCATTGAGCTCGGGCATGATGATGTCCATCAGGATGATGTCCGGCTTCTTTTCCCGGGCGGTGGCAATGGCAGACTCGCCATCATCGGCAAACAGGAAGTTGTGGCCGTACTTTTTCAGCATGCTGTAGATGGCCATCTTTTCAGTAGGCGAGTCATCAACAATCAGGACGCGTGCCATGACGAATTGCTCCGGGAATAGTCTGGTGTGAAGCATAGTAGCCGGTGATGACGAACAAAAGACATTGCCGGCCAGTCTGCGGTCTGATTCACACTCAATCCGCTGACTGGCGGGTTGTGTCGACAGGCGGTGCGGGGCGCTGGTCAGGAATATGGGCGGCACTTGTAACGGGATTGTGTGCTCTGGCGCACCGATACGAGCTGGCAATAAAGTTACATTTCAGGTCTGGAATGCCGGTGTGGAACAACCACACTTAACAATCACCCGACCACTGGATTACCCGTCATGATGAACCTCAACGTAATCAAAACCACGGCCGCCGTATTGCTGGTCAGCATGGGCATGGTCAGCCTGCCGGCGCAGGCAGTCATGATTTCAACAGAAGAGGCTGTACAGCTGGCCATGCCTGCGGGCAACGAGCGGGCAGCCGTCAACGCCCTGATGGCACGTGCCGATGTGCAGGCCGAGCTGGCCCGCTTTGGCGTGGACCCGGCACTGGCCGCCGAACGTGTGGCCGCGTTGTCCGATGCCGAGATTGCCTCCCTGCATCAGCGCGTGCAGTCCGAGACCGCAGGTGGCAGTGTGGTGGGCGTCATCGTGTTCATTTTTGTGCTGTTGCTGATCACCGATATCCTGGGCCTGACCAAGGTTTTCCCGTTCACACGCTCGGTGCGTTAAACAAGGGGCCTTGCTTGTCCGTATGGGTTGCTGTGCGAGAGTATCTCTCCTGCATGACCGGTCTGGCTGATACCATGCCTGTCATGCACTACAGTGTCCTGTCATTCACGGATGGCTTTTGATGGTGGTTTCCTTCCCTGTTCGTCCGCTTGCCCGGGCGCTGGTACTTGTCTCCCTGCTCGGGCTGGCCGGATGTGTGGCGCCGCAAACCCGGGCGTTGCGCGCGGCGCCTGTCGCTACGGCACCTGCCATGCTGCAGGATGTGCCCTTCTTTCCCCAGGCAGATTATCAGTGCGGCCCTGCTGCGCTGGCCTCCATGCTGACCTGGAGTGGCCATGCGGTCACGCCGGACAAGCTGGTGCCCGAGCTTTATGTGCCCGGGCGCAAGGGCAGCTTTGGCGTGGAGATGTTTGCCTCGGCCCGTCGCCATGGCCGCCTCATGTATCCGCTGGCGCCGGCACTTGGCTCGCTGCTGACCGCGCTGGAGCAGGGCTATCCTGTGCTGGTGCTGCAGAACAACGGTCTGGCGATGTACCCGGTCTGGCATTTTGCCGTGGTGATCGGTGCGGACCGCCAACAGGAAAAGGTCTGGTTGCACTCCGGGCGCACGGAGCGACTGGAGGTGGATTTCTCGACCTTTGAGCGCACCTGGGCGCGCGGCGGGTATTGGGCAACGCTGGTGTTTGATCCGTCGGCTTTTCCCGACTCCCTCGACGCCCCTGCCGTTATCCGTGAGCTGGCGCTGATGGAGAAGGGCGGCGCGGTGAAAGAGGCCCAGGCCGGTTTTGCCCGCGTTGTCATTACCTGGCCGCAGCAAAAAACCGGCTGGCTCGGTCTGGCGAGCAGTTCAATGAAGCTGGGGGACCTGAAGCTGGCTGAGTCGACACTGCGTGAGCTGGTACGGCGTCAGCCGCAGTACGGTGCCGGCCTCAATAATCTGGCCGACCTGTTGCTGAAAACCGGTCGGCCGGCCGAGGCGCTACCCTTTGCCGAGCGGGCGGTGGCGTTACTGGATATCCCTGCCACACGCGCCACGCTGGCGGCGGCACATGCCGCAGTGGCGGCACAGCCAGCGCCTGCTGCGGAGCCTGCAGAGGCTCACTGAGGTGTGCCCGGGTCTGCCGCCGGTCGGGGCTGGACCAGGGCATGATCCGCCATTGCTTGCTGGTGCGTGGGCCAGACCACCAGTGCTGCACTCAGCGTAATTGCCAGTACCCCCACCCCCAGCACCTCTGGTCCTGACAGGGCCGGTTTGGGCCCCCGGTGCCAGAACCAGCGCAGCAGCGCGACGGTCAGCAAGCCCAGAAAGCCCCCCGCCACGATGTCACTCACCCAGTGCACGCCCAGATAGGGGCGCGAGGCAATGGTGAACAGCATGATGCCGATCAGGATGGGGCGGGCGATCTTCATTATCCCCGCGCTCAGCAGCCTGCCGAAAAATATCAGCAGAAAGCCCCAGACCATGATGGTCGTGAACGCATGGCCACTGGGAAAGGCATAGGAATCGGGAGGGTTCAGGACCAGACCCGGACGTGGAATTGCCCACACATATTTCATGACGGCCGGAATGGTCAGGCCGATGCTGGCGGTGAGAAATACCAGTGCTGCGGTGCGCCACTCGCCACGCAGCAGCAGCCAGCCCAGTACCACGCCGCCAAAGGTGAGCAGGCTGGGCTGGTCGCCGAACGTTGCCAGCGCCACGAACAGGTGGTCGAGCATGGGCTGGCGCAGTGACACCAGTTGCTCTGCCAGTATCGCATCCAGTGGTTTCAGCAGCGGCAGGCTGCCGGCCGTCATGATAAAGCCCGCAAACCCGGTGGCGGCCAGCCACAGCGAGACGCGCTGGCGTTGCGGCATGCCATCGGCGTCGTAATGCATGCCGCTGTTGGGAATGGGGTGATGCTCCAGCCAGTCCTCGATCACGGGCAGCAGCCAGGTGAACACGGCCACCAGAATCAGGAGGGCGGCCAGCAGCAACAGCTGGGGACGACCCGGCAGGCTGTTGTCGGCGGCCGCGATGCCGAAGCTGTAACCGGGTACCAGATGAAACGGTGCCCAGGCGACAGCGGAGAGAAAGTTCATCCAGAGAAAATACAGCGGCTTCATGCGGAAGATGCCGGCGGCCATGGGTACAAAGGCTCGCAGGGGGCCGATAAAGCGGCCGAAGACAATGCTCTTGCCGCCGTGCTGCTCGACATAGGCTTCACTGCGCTGCAGCCATTGCGGGTATTTGCGGAAGGGCCAGACATTCTCGATGCGGTGCTGGAAGGTACGACCGATCAGGTAGCTCACGCCGTCACCGGCCATGGCGCCCGCAATGCCGGTGAGCAGGAGTGGTACAAAATGGATGTCGGCATGGGCCGCCAGCACGGACAGCACAAACAGCAGGGCCACGCCGGGCACGATGGCGCCAATGACGGCAACGGCCTCCAGCATGGCCATGCTGAACACCAGGGCCAGAATGGCCTCGGGATGCGCAATCAGCCAGGTGCGCAGTTCAGTGTAGGACGCAACGATATCCATGCGGGTGGGCCGTCCTGGTGTCAGGCAGGCGTGCTGGCGTCGTGTCCGTCAAACTGGCGGTCGGCGTGATAGGACGAGCGCACCATCGGTCCGCTCCAGATGTTGCGGAAGCCGATCTTGCGACCGTACTCGGCGTATTCCTCGAACTCGGCGGGTGTTACAAAGCGGTCAACCGGTGCGTGCTGCCGCGACGGTTGCAGGTACTGGCCGATGGTGATGAGCTCGACATTGTGGGCGCGCAGGTCGTCCAGTACGGCAAACACTTCTTCCTTGGTCTCGCCAATGCCCACCATCAATCCGCACTTGCTGGCCACATCCGGGCACTCTTCCTTGAAGCGCTTGAGCAGGGTCAGCGAGTGCTGGTAGTCAGAGCCGGGGCGGATGGCCTTGTAGATACGCGGTACGGTTTCGATGTTGTGGTTGAACACATCCGGCGGGCATTCCGTCATCAGGCGCAGGGCGATGTCCATGCGGCCGCGAAAATCCGGTACCAGGATCTCGACACGGGTGCTCGGGTTGATGGCGCGGATTTCACGGATGCAGTCGACGAAATGCTGGGCGCCGCCATCCTTGAGGTCATCGCGGTCGACCGACGTCACCACGACATACTTGAGTTTCAGGTTCCTGACCGTTTCGGCAAGATTTCGGGGTTCGTCCACGTCCAGCGCATTGGGGCGGCCATGGGCCACATCGCAGAAGGGGCAGCGACGGGTACAGATGTCGCCCATGATCATGAAGGTGGCGGTGCCGTTGCTGAAGCACTCCCCCAGATTCGGGCAAGAGGCTTCTTCGCAAACCGATGCGAGTTTGTGCTTGCGCAGCTTTTCCTTGATGCTGTTGATCTTGGGGGAAGCTGGAATCTTGACGCGGATCCAGTCCGGCTTCTTCAGCAGGTCTACGGTGGGGATTACCTTGACCGGTATGCGCGCCACCTTCTCGGCGCCTCGCAGTTTTTCCCCTTCTATCAATACGTTGCGTCTTGGCTGATCGGACATAATGACTCTGCAAACCTTTCTGATGTCATGTAACGACAAATAATAAAAATCAGTGCCGGGTTGATTCAGTGCCCGAGCGACGCAGATGCGCAGTCAGCGCATCCCCGAGCATATGAGCCGCTTTTTCCATCAGATCACCGACATCGGCGCTGGGCGGCAACAAGTCCCTCAACTGCGTCACGGGCATGCCCTCGTAGCCGCAGGGATTGATCCGGCGGAACGGTGAGAGATCCATGTCGACATTGAAACTAAGACCGTGGTACGAACAGCCCTGGCGGACGCGCAAGCCGAGCGCGGCGATTTTAGCACCGTTTACGTAGACCCCGGGAGCTTTTCGCTGGCTCTCGCCGACGATGCCGAACTGCGCCAGCACGTCGATCACAGACTGTTCAATATCCTCCACCAGCTCGCGCACACCAATGCCCGCTCGACGGACATCAATCAGCACATAGGCCACCAGTTGGCCAGGGCCATGATAGGTCACCTGCCCTCCACGATCGATCTGCACCACCGGAATTTCTTCGGTATTCAGCAAATGCTCCGGCTTGCCCGCCTGCCCCTGCGTAAACACGGGCTGATGTGTCAGCATCCATATCTGGTCAGGCGTGTCATCGTTGCGGTTGGCTGTGAACTGACGCATGGCATCCCAGACGGGGACATAGTCCAGTGACTGAGCAGGCCGCAGATCGAAATGGCGAATCAGCAACGGGCCTGCCTGCGTCATTGCAGAAGTAGTGGCGAGAAAATCGTCCAGGGATGTGAGGTCGTCCAGGGGCGTGAAGTCGCCACCGATGACAGCGGTCGCGCTATTGCCCGCAGTCATAGCACCATCTTGACGCTGCTATGGGCCTTGAGATCTTCAAACATGACGGTCAACTGCTCCAGACCGGTGGCCTCGATCACCACGGTGATTGCGAGATAGTTGCCATTGCCGCTGACACGCACGCTGACATGCTCCTCTCGCACCTCGGGAGCATGGCGTTTCACGACCGAGACAATCTCCTTCTCGAAATGCGGCGTTGCCAGCCCCATCACCTTGATGGGGTAAGCACAGGGAAATTCGATCTTGGGCGCTTCAACAGTCGACATATACGGATGGCCTAACTGAAGAGGTTGGTGAAGAACATCGTGAGAAAATCGATCAGGCGCTTCAGCAATCCCGCTCTCTCAACCGCCTGCACCGCCATGGCGTCGCCGTGATACAGCGTTTCACCATCGAGCGTGATATCGACAGTGCCCAGCACCTGGCCCGGTGTGATCGG
>JAUSND010000027.1 GCA_030646295.1 Moraxellaceae bacterium | reverse complement strand
AGTCATGGGCTCGTCGCCCGCTCCAGCAACTATGCCCTGTACGGAATCATGAGCAACCGGGTCATGAGCATCCTTCGCGACATGGCCCCGGGTCAGGAGGTCTACTCCATTGATGAGTCTTTTCTGGACATGACAGGCATTGCTGATCCGGTCGCTCTCGGACGAAAGATGCATGCCCGTGTCCTGCAGTGGACCCACATCCCGGTCTGCGTCGGCATCGCCAGCACCAAGACACGGGCCAAGCTCGCCAATCACATTGCCAAGAAAAGTCGAAAGTGCCGGGGAGTCTTCAATCTGGAAGCACTGACCAGAGAGCAGGAAGACAGTCTGCTTGGCAAAATCCGTGTCGGGGAAGTCTGGGGGGTTGGCAGGCGCATTAGCGACAAACTTTGTCGCCAAGGCATTTTTACCGTCAGGGATCTACAGCGCTGCGACCCCGACGCCATCAAAGACCACTTCAGTGTGGTCCTGGCACGTACGGTCTCAGAGCTGCAGGGCACCAGCTGTTTGTCTTTGGAGGATGTCGCACCTCCCAAGCAACAAATCATGGTCAGCCGTTCGTTCGGCACACTCGTCACCCGCTATGACGATCTGCGTGAGGCTGTCGTGCATTACGTGACCCGTGCCGGTGAAAAGCTGCGCAAGGAAGGCCTGAGTGCACACACGCTGACCGTGTTTGCCCATAGCAATCCGTTCCGCGAGCAGGACACTCCGTACAGCGCCTCGCGGGTGGTACCACTGGTCATGCCCACGCAAGACACTCGCAAGCTGATTGCCGCCGCCCTCGCCGGCCTGAAAGACCTCTATATTCCTGACATCAATTACAAGAAGGCAGGCGTCATGCTGACGGATCTAGTCAATCAAGATGTCCAGCAGGAAGACCTGTTTGACGTAACCGACAGTGATGCCAGCAAGCGACTGATGCAGACAATCGATGTCATCAATCAACGCCAGGGCAGAGGCACGGTGTATCTCTCTGCAGAAGGAGGGAGTCACCGCTCATGGCAGATGCAGTCTAAAATGCGATCACCGGCCTACATGAGCAGTTGGGCAGACATAAGGACGGCGCGGACGTAGATAGTCGATAGGGTGACCCCATGTGCAACATGTACACTCCAGCCACTGCCACCCAGATTGCGCGCCAGTTTGGTGTGGGAGTTCGTGCCGACTATCACCCGGCAGATGTCTTTCCGCGCAGCCAGGGCTGGTTTGTTCGCCAGTCACCAAATGACGGCACCTCTGGTCGTGAACTTGTGAAGGGCCAATGGGGACTGATTCCCAGCTTTGCCAACACCCATCACCTGCCCTACAGCACCAACAATGCCCGCTCGGAAGAACTCGAAGCCAAGGCCAGCTTTCGCCAGCCCTGGGCGCGTGGTCAGCGCTGCATCATTCCGGTGGCAACGTTCTGGGAGCCTTGTTGGGAGTCCGGCAAAAATGTCTGGTGGAAATTCGAGCGCGCTGATGGCGACGCCTTCGGTCTGGCCGGCCTGTGGAATACCTGGGTCGACAAGAGCACGGGCGAGCTCTTTGAGAGCTACACCATGCTGACCATGAATGCGGATCATCATCCGCTGATGAGCAAGATGCACAAGCCAGATCCCAAACTGCCACCTGATGCGCAGGACAAGCGCATGGTGGTGGTGCTGGAGGAAGACACTTGGAAGGACTGGTTGTCGGTGCCTGTTGCAAGCGCAAGAGAGCTGATCAAAGTGGCGCCAGTGACGATCTTCAAGGCAAGCCCGGACGCATTGCGAGCTGGTGTCAGGCGTTAGGGCTGCCGGTATGGGTAGTACGACTGTTCGCAGGTCGATTTAGGTAACAACTAAACAATTGAGCCGATTCTGCATAAGCCAGAGAGAGCCGCTCTTCCTTTTAAATTCAGCAACTTAGCGGTTCCCCCATACCAACCTTGTCGCAGCTGCGAAAAAAACCATAATTCTTTTCGGACGCATGCCTACAAGGCCAACCCGATGCCAGGAGAGGATGGCATTGCCAATTCGGCAAACCACAAAGGAAGAACTCCATGAGCAAGTCCTCGAAGGCCGGTAAGGCCTCCCACACCCCGATGACCACAGATGCTGCGGCACGCATCATGAGCACGACAGCAAAGGCAAACGGTGGCAAGGTATCCGCTGACTCCTTCGCAGCAACCGCTCAGCGCGCGGCTGCCAAAAACGGCTCGCAGTAAGTTCAGGCAAGGGCTGGAAGCACCCTGCTTCCAGCCCTTGGGTACCGCTCTCATGACAGACACAACTGCCATCCCCCGGCTGGGCGAGGCACTTCGCGAACTCATTACCCGAGCAGGACTCAGGCCGGCATTTGATGACTTGGGACTGGACAAAGATCTCGATGACCTAGCCGCTGAAGGTCGTCCAGGCGCCCATTGCCGCCTGCTTGAAACACTGGAGACGAGGGCTCTGGAACTGGTACACGCAAAATGCGGTACCGCTTGGGGCGACCTCATCCAAACACACTGGCTTCAGCTCACCGCTCATATCCGGCACATCGTTCAAAATATTGATGTCGGGCTTCTACCGATCGAGGAAGGACGCACTCTATTCCTCAATCTATTCGGCACACCCTTGATCCTCGATCTTCTTGTTCGAGCATCACGGACCATACCAGGCCCGCCACTCACCAAATTTTTGCAGGCGCCATTTGCCGAATGGATTGAATGGAGCGGAGTTACTTTGAGTGACATTGAGCACATCACCAAAGTCGATGAACGTACGTTCCAGCGCTGGCGCGATGGCGCAAGAATTGAACGCCTGCACCCCAACAAGGCGCTTCTAACAAAGAAAGAGCCGAAGGATGCAGAGTCAGCCGCCGGCTGGCTGATGGTAGCCATTGCCGCACAATCAATGGATAGCGAGTGGCGTACCAAGCTCGCCTCCCTCCTCCGCGCCTCGCCAAAGTGGAATCCCCTTCTTGCCCATGAGCAGCTCACAAAAGCTTCGTGGCAGGTTAAACAGGCAACGCCATTAACAAATGCGAACCGGGATGAGGAAGAGCTGCTTTTAGTTCTTTCGCAAAAACCTCTCAATTCCACGACGGCCACTTCCTTGTTGAAGCAAATAGAAGACCTTGTTTCCTTGCTGGATGGCCCGCTGCGCACCAGAAGTTTGGCACGCTTGACTCATAATCGTGCACGGATTGCTGCGATAGGTGGACGGGATGAGGAGGCACTCAGCCAGTATAAAATCGCAGTTTCCTTACTTTGGTGGAATAGTGCGGAATACCAGACCCATCTTCTCGACGAAGCATTGATATTCGCTGCTGGAACTGCAGACAAAGTGTCAGCCAAACACTATTGGGACATGACCTATTTGCTGGGCACAGCCCCTCTCCCCTACAGGGAGCTTGATGCAGTGGAAATGCGCCGCCTGAGCGCAGCATTCGAATCTCGATTTTCACCCCGACGCGCCGTACAGGAACGACTGACACTTGGACCGGAAATCATTGGTGAAGAATTTGAACTCAACAATGAAGCGTTGGCTTATCCAAATCGGAAGAAGAAATTCAATGACGGTGGCACGCGCAGAACTCTTTTCATGGATGCCATCCTGCGAGGAAGCCTAGAAGACGTCCAGAAGATCGTGCGAGCCGGAGGGGACATTAACATCTACATAGAGGAGTCTGGTGAATCCGGACTGAGTATTGCACTGCGCCGTGCCGAGCGAAGAGGAAAGGATATTCTCTACGAACTCCTCAGACTTGAAGATACTGGTGAACCTTCGGCAAAAGTCTGCAGCCTTTCTGCGGAGACCGCAAATCGGCCCTTCGGCGTTTCTCGCGAAACCCCCTTGAAGCTTGCGATCGACCTCGCTGATACAGCCGCGATCAGGCGACTGGTTGATTGCGGGGCTGACCTGGAGGCTCCCTGTGCCAATGCCGCCTCGGCATTGTTTCATGCACTGAACCGTTTTGCGCGCGCCTCAATACCCGGAATGCAGGCAGAAAGCCTCAAAAACTACTTGTCCGGCAAGGGCAGTCCGGATATTCACGATGCCAGGCGGGGGGCGATTAGCCCTGAAGACCTAGCCGCTACTCGCCAAGCCTTTATGCTTCCTCATCTGGCTGAGGAGTGGAAGCGAAATGTGTTTATGGCGCACTCCCAGCAAATGGCAGGGGACCCGGCCAAAATAGTTGCAGCAATTGAAACACTTCTGATGTGTGGCAGCGATCCGAATAGGCGCAAGCTTGATAGCAATGGGGAAAACTGGACACCCACACTTTATGCTGCAGCTATCGGTCATTTACCCTTACTTCAGCTCCAGTTGGCGTACAGAGGCGACCCCAACCTCACACTGAACGAAGAGAGATCAGCATTTGACCGGAGAGATGCACTCTGGGTCGCGTCGCGGCGTAAAAACTCTTCCATCGTTCAGTTTTTGCTTAGTAAGAGCCCGTAAATCGCCACCCCGGAATTTCCGAGAATCCTTTCGGCCAGGTGCCGTGCAGGTCAGACGGTGCCCATGGAGACTCACTGATACACTTCAGGAGGCTCCATGCGCTACTCCACTGACAAAGACATTCAGACCCTAGTGACCCGCCTCCTCCGGGCAGGATGGCAGTTCGAAAAGGGACGACATGGCAAGCTCAGGCCCCCGATGGGGGCCGGCTTTATCACCGTCCCCTCTACGCCAAGTGACAGACGCTCATTTCAGAACCTTCGCAGAGACATCCGAAGGTTAGAGAGATGTGTTCAAATGTCCCTCGGTGGGCTTACAGCTAGCCACGACTAGCGCATTCGGCGAACATGGGTATGCCTTGGTAAATGACTGATCTGCGAATGGAAATAGCCAGCCCCATCTCATTTAGAAATGACGATCTACGATCGCTCTACAACACCCCCTCTTCGATTTTATCCAGATAAATGAAATCCGGAGCTTTCACGCCGGCCTCTTTTCGAATCTGAACAAGCCTGGGAGATTCAAAGAATACCTTTGCATTTTCTATCGATGTCCACGCAGAAAAATGAACGATCTTGTTGGGATCATTCTCGTATTTCAGAACCTGATAGGATCGCTCCCCTGCCTCCTTCCTTATCCCGGCAGCGTTATCGAAAACGATCTTCCATGCGGGATAATCTTCGACTTCATGAATAATCAAAACATATTGCATAACTCTACACCCTTGAGTTTTCTTGAATCGGATATCTTGGTTAGCTGCACAGATAGCTAAAGCAGCCAGTTCCGCCATTTTTCAGTTAAAACCAGTCGAACTTTCCGAGATGTGCTTTCTGCCACAGCACTTCACATCAGGCCCAGTCTGTCATTACAGTGGAGAGCCATCCTTTCTCGTAAAAATCCAAGCCCCATTAATCAATTGCCCCTGAAGATCGTCCTCCGGATAGCTGGCGATGTCCCCTGCCATGCGGTCGCCGACTTCCAGATACCACACTTCGCTTTCAGTCTCGTTCAGCAGGTAATGGGCGCGACCACTACCCGC
The DNA here is from genome assembly GCA_030646295.1 of Moraxellaceae bacterium. Taxonomy (GTDB): domain Bacteria; phylum Pseudomonadota; class Gammaproteobacteria; order Pseudomonadales; family Moraxellaceae; genus UBA2031. Next base: position 164,947 of record JAUSND010000027.1, on the reverse strand, counting down.
CTTGAAGCCGGCACACATACCTGGCGCCATTGCCGCCTTACCATCGCTCGTGACCAGCGTTGGATGACCCTCTACCACATAGATGAACTCATCCTGACGTGCATGAGCATGGAGAAAGGCGGAGCGGCCGCCGGGCGCCAGACGTGTCAGGTTGACCCCAAAATTGGTCAACCCGAACTGGTCACCGAGTCGGCGTCTCTGCCGTCCCTGAAACTGTACTGCCAACCGGGGCGGCAACTGCGATGCCACCGGATTGGAAGGAACCTCCCGTGCGGTGAGGGCCAAGGGAATGGAATTGATTTCTGTTGTCATGATGAGACTCCACTCAAGAAGCGCGCAAGACGTCGACCGCAAACCCGATCCACAGCGCAATCAGGATGAGATTGCTGGTGAGCCATGCATAGAAACGGTGTGGGACACGGTTATGGGTAATCTGAATCGCGCTATGCAGCACGCGCAGAAGGACATAAGCCCATGCGCCGGCCAGGAACAACTCGCCACCACTCCCACTCTGGGCTACCGCCAGGCATAGCACATAGAAGAGCACCGGCACCTGCAGAAGATTGTTGAAGTTATCCATGGCCTGGACATCCTCAAACGCGACCGCCACCTGCCGTGCCTGCGCCAGCGACTGCAGCGGAATCCGGCGCACGCGGATCTCGCGGACGCGCCGGTATACCGCCATACCCCACACGACGACGGTCAGCGTCACCAAACCCAACATGGGGAGATAGAGAACGTTGTTCATGACTCACTCCCCTGCCGTATCGACAAGTCCAACGGAGTAGCAGGCCGTGGCACGCTGGACCTTACCGTCCTCACTGAAAAAGAATGTCTCTGCCACCTTCCCCCGGTGCCCCCGGTAGTAAACCGTCAGCGAACCCGCGCCGAGAAGTACATCCAGGAGTTCGAATCGGAGATCCGGTAGATTCTCTAGTGCAGCAGCCCAATAGGTACGCAGTGCCGCTTTTCCAAGCAGGTGACCAGAGGCTTCCTCTGCGAAGATGGCGATGAAGGGGGAATGAAAAGCAACATCTTCCGCGTAATGAGACAGGACACGCTCAATGTCATGGGCGTTCCACGCCGCCACCCATTCCAGGGCAAATGCACGGGCAGTGCTGTTGGTCAGGTGCTGCATCATTGCGTCTCCTAGTCTCGCAAAGTGGTTAATAAAAGGCCCGGATTCAACTAGCCGCCCTCGTGGCAACCACAATCGGCAATTCGCCCACGCGCTCGGCATGCCGGGTCAGTTGTGGAAGTGCCAGAGGAGGGAAATAACCGAACCGGTGCAAGTGCTCCCACATACTGACCAGGTGAAAGCACAGGTAGTCAGGCTCACCGGCAAAGAGCCCTTCATGTTGCTCCAGCCACTCCAGTCCTGCGGCAATCACTTGTCGAGCCTTATCAAAGCGACGCTGTCCGTTCGTCTCCAGTCCAGTCCGCGCGGCCAGTAGCAACTCGACCTCTGCCGTCATCACTCCATTCATTACCGACCGTGCATTGAGTCCCGTGATGTCATGGCGAAGCACAGCAAACCTGTCTGACGGATCAAGGGTCCGGACCAGATGAGCCGCAATCACATCCGAATCAAAAACCCAGATGTCCCCATCCCTCAGGACAGGCACTCGCATCAGGGGACTGTGCCCGAAGCGGGCTGGATCGAGGTTCGCCGTATCACCTGAATTTACCAACTCCACAGGAACACCCAATCCCTCCAGCAGAATCCGGACCTTGCGGGAGAAGTGCGAATGAGGCGTGTAGTAAAGCTGCATGGCAGGCGACTCCGTTGCGGATGCTTGCCATTACAGCATTGCCCACGTCATGATCGGAGTGTCTGATTCGACAGCTTAAGGGACTTTTCCGACAATGCATGACTTCACCATCCTCGTCCTTCCCGGGCAGTTTCCCACCGGCGTTTCGGTGAGCCGTGATGTACTGATGACGGCCGAAGCCGTTTCTGCAAGTGTCGGCGTCTCCCGCCCCCGCTGGCGCATATGCTCCCTGGAGGGTGGTGTAGTGCCGCTGCAGGGCGGCTTCAGCATCGCCACAACGCGCCTGCCTCTGCGAGAGCGAAACGACCGTTCCGTCTGGATCACCGCCGGGCTGGGACTCAACACGGCGGACGATGTTCATAATCGACTGAAGGACCCGGACATCCTTGAGATGGCACGGCGAGTCAGACGCCATATTGAAGGTGGCGGCCGCATCGCCGCCGCTTGCTCCGCCGTCTTCCTGCTGCATGCCGCCGACCTGCTCAAGGGCAAGGCTGTGACCACTACATGGTGGCTTGGACCATTACTGCAGGAGATGGAACCCGCCTGCCGCGTCGACACAGACCGCATGGTCTGTGCCGACGGGCAAGTAATAACGTCCGGGGCGGCCTTTGCACAGACCGACCTCATGATTCATCTGCTGCGCGAGCGCTTTGGCAGTGAACTCGTGACCGCCGTGTCGCGGTTGTTGCTGATTGATGGTCGGGTGGCCCAACAGGCCCCCTTCATCGTGCCAGAGGTTCTGGCCAGCGGTGATGAACTAGTAAGTCGTCTGACGCGCCGTATCGACGAATCGCTTCCGGATGTGCCTTCTGTGGAAACATTGGCTGCAGAATTCTGCATATCCGATCGAACCCTTGGTCGTCACGTTCGCAAGGCCACCGGCAAAAGCACCTCTTCGCTCATCCAGAGTGTGCGCTTCCGGCGCGCGCGAGCCTTGCTCGAGAACAGCCGAATGACGATCGAGCAGGTGGCAGAGGCCGTGGGTTATCAAGATCCCACTGCGCTACGCAAGCTGGTGCGCAAGATCACGGGTGCCAGTCCCAGCCAGAGCAGGAACGCCCCCTACTCCGGAAGATCCGCTCCAGTGTCCGAAGAGGCATGAGACGCCTGGATCAGGAAGCGCGCCCTACATGCGGCGCACCTGTACCCGTTGGAGCAGCTGTCCGTTCTGCGACCTGAAGAAGCCATCACCCTTTCCCTTCAATTGCGCAAGATCGTCCGACGCGACGCCGATGTCAGCAGCATTCTTCCTGACCTGATGCCAATCAATTTGCCTCAGTACCAACCAGGCCGACGTATTGGCCCGCACTTCAGCCCCTAAGTGCTCTTGCATCTGTGATGCCAGGATCAGCCCAACACCAAACTTCCGCGCCTCCGTGACCAGGATATTGATCATGAGACCCGCATCATTTGGTCGTGGCGGCAATCCTGCCATGATCTTCGCCTCGTCAATGATGACGAATAAACGAAACCGCTCCAGATCAGACTCTGGTTCCACTGGGATCGGCCCCAGTAGCGACAGCATCCGGAACAGCTTTCGCAACACCGTATCTGCCACCATGTACCGAACACCATCGGACACCCTGCTAAGGTCCAGACGCACGCCAGTCTCAAGAATCTCCTCCATGGGTAAATGCCTGGCACGGCTGAACAAGGGATGCCCAAAGGCAGTCTCCACTGCCGCCACGCAGCCCAGAATGCTGGGCCTTCGTGATTTCCATTCCTCCGCGACAACCCACTGACGAAGGATGGCTAGCACCTGCGCGAAGGTAGGAGGCTGATGCAACCACGTCTCCGGATCCTCCTCTCGAATCCCAACCTGCCGGTAAGCAGTGTCGATGGCCTCACCAAGAATGGTTCGTTGATGATGTCCCAGGCCCGGTATGGCCCTCTCGATGAGGTCCAGCAGCGCCATCCGCTGATCATACAGACCCACCTCCTCTGCCCGATGGGAGTCCAACTCCATTGGATTGACCCCCACCCAGCTGGCAGTTCCGGATGACATCAACACAGACGGGAGCCAAGGCACTTTGACGTCGCCATGAAAATCCAGGACAAGCACCGGAATGCCATGCTCCAGAATCTGCTGCCCAATCAGCTTCAGGGTTTCCGTCTTGCCTGCTCCTGATGAACCCATGATGAGGAAGAAACCGTTTCCTTCCTGTCCAGGGCACCAGCGCACCTGATCGAATGAGCGGACATCATCACCCAGTCGTATTTCGACGGGCATGAAACTGCGCGCCTGCCGCCGGTAAGCACTGGTACCTGGTGGTGTCTCACCGATAATGGTAAGGGTGTCGCGCAGATGATTTTTGCGGAGTTGGGCTCGTCCCCTTGCACCGCTCGCCCTCATTTTAGCCAGGGCGACCTCCTCGGCAGACTGAACTAGCATCGCTGGTCAGCATGGGCCTTCACCCATGCCTCGATTTCTGATGCCAGCCAGCCCACTGACCGTGCCCCCAAGGGGATCTGCTGCGGGAATGTCTTGGCCTTGACTCCGTTATAGATGGCGGTACGGCACAACCCGGTATGTTCCATTACCTTCTTGAGTCTCCAGATTTGCATGATCAACTCCTGTGGGTTCGTTCATGCAATACCGGTGGTGCGTAGAAGTTTACGGGTAGCCCTAGAAGTCCCGTGACGTGCAGCTAGCCTCGGCTACGTCCAAAGCATCTGGAGTTATCGCCATACTTCTTGGTTCTCGCCTTTGCAAAGTAGCTAGCACGCTCAAATACCTCGGCGAACTCCTGTCCTGCGGAAGGCGAGTTCGAATCGATGCTGTGGACAGGCCTTCTGGGAAAGTGGACGAGGTCCCAAGCACGGATCGTGGATATGGACAGGGAACTAGCCCAAGCCTGCACAATTCGCTCAGCCATGTTCTCTCTTCTCTCGTGGTAAGGCGTACCGGAGTCATCTGGCTTTAGTCCATGGCGTTGCCTGAAGTCCCCAAGACAGAAGTAAGCATCCCGATTCACGAATACGAAAACGTGGTAGTGGGGCAGCAAAGCCGTTGCCTGCTCCTTGACCCAGACGTACCTGAGCCGACAGGGATGGGCGCGACGGTCCTTGCGGGCCTTCTTCCGACGCAAGGCATCTGCCTCCAGTTGGGCATTCAGAGATGCAATGAAACGGGAGATATGCCTCCCCTGCGGGTCCTGCCCTCCAGCAGGGTAGTGGAGGTCAAAGCGCATGGCACAGGTCCTGGGGTACTCCCGGACCGCGTTAAACATGGTCTCGTGGATGCCCAGGAGATACTGGTCAATTAGCGGACCTTGCCCGCTGTTGAGAGGCAATCCATGCCAGGTCTCACCCTCGTGGAGCGTGAGATTCTGATTCTGGGAGAGGGAAGTACGCATGAGCATTCTCCTATGGCTAAAGCTCATAGGAGATGCAGCTGGGTAATTTTTAACTGGACGTTGATATGTCTGCTGATTCTGACGTCGTCGTTACTCGGCGTATTCGATAGTCCAATTCAAGTAGACGCTCTGCTGCGTCTACTGGTGCTTATCCATATCTGCCCCCTACTCCAACACCCAATTATTAACATAACTGATGCATATATTAACAAGCAGACATGATTACTGATGGTAATGCATATGCCGAGCCCAGTAGTAGAGCCGCACTCGACTTCACTAATCACATGCCAGCTACTCTGGAATTAAGCGGCAGAACTGAAATTCTCGTCATTTTGGTAAGCACAACTCTTGAGAAAATTGCGAGCCTTGAAGGGAATAATGGAAACTCGCTACGAACCATCGTCCGACAAGACCTTGGCTGCCGTCGTACTGAGAGGTTCTCGTAGGACGACGGGATCCTGCTTCGGCAATCTTTTAAACTGCCGCGTCATCAAGCCGTACTCCCACATTTCCTCTTTAGACAGGTTCCTCTCCTCGCGAAGGGTGCCATGCTCTGCGTTCCTTCCTGCTATAAAGCATGTTGCCTCTCCTCCCGCCCCAGAGGCTGGCATGATGCAAAGCGCAATATAACGGCCACTAGACGATGCAACGGCGGGAACAAGGGCATAGGTGGCATCTTCCAAGTGAAGGGTTTTCCACCTCTCGCCGGCTAAGCGGCCTATCCGGTCGATGGCCCCCCGCAACAATTCGGCCTGCCTGTGAGCAAGATACTCGACCAATTGGATATAGGTCTTCTGCCCTCCTTTCAGATCCTCCTCGACACAATTAAAGGCCTCCTTGGCCATGACTTCCCGCATCTTACTCATCATGAGGTCATCGCCTGACGACGGTCCTGAAGACAGCATATGGGTCGCATAGGCCTCTAGCCTCATCTGGAAGTACTCCGACAAGGTCGACGTACCGATACCATTGAAAAAGGGGGCCAGTCGCCTCATCACCTCCCCCATATCCGCAAAGCCGGCACTAAGCATCAAGCCCTTGATGTACTCGCTGGGCGCCTGCCGCCCCATCTGCACAGTCAGTCGATAGATGACCCGGCCATTGCCTTGGCTGCGGTGGTAGAGATCCACTTCCTCCACCGGGAACACCAGAACCACCTCCGGGACCGCACCCTTATAGGAGGAGTGGGACAGATTCAGAAAATAGGCCCCGGGCCTTCTCCCAAACAATCTGCTCCCGCTCACTCCCGAGACAGCCGCGCGCAGATACCCCAAGGCCAGCAGCTTCTGGACTTGGCCCGCTAGCTGGCCTGCCGTGAGGCCCAGCAGCCTGGACAGTTCCGACGGCCCCCATCCCCGGACCACGCCGTTCCGGTCCGCCAGTCCCAGCAACACCATCAGCAACAGCCGATTGCTGGCACTCAAGCGTTCAGCTGCGCCCTCCCGGCTTGGTCCCTGACCGCGTTCAGAGCTACCTCCCGATACCTCTGACGGATCTGCCAGCAGTACCTCAATCAGAGCCTCGAAATGCCCGCCATCGTCCTTGTCATCCCAGGCCACCGGTTTCACTACCGCGCTATAGTGCAATAGTTCTGGCCGTACCCTGTACACCACAACCGGCCTTCCCCGACTTCCCGTTGGAGATGCCGGCACTGACATTAAATGCTTGGCAGAGACCAACTCGGCCACTTCCCGAGAGACCACTCGTGCGGACATGCCCAGGTGCTTACCAATGGATTTATCGACGCCACGCACGGGCGCATCATCGTAGTGACGGATCATGCCAGCCAGCAGCAGCTTCGCCTCTGCGCTCACTTCGCCTGCTGAATGGCACAGCCACACTATCCAAGACCTCATTCCTATAACTGCCTACTTAGATTCACGTTCTGATATTATCTCATCCAATTACATACCTGTTTATTTTCTATCAATAAGCGTTCACCGATATAGTTATTTTTACGGTCATCGAATGAGCTATGATCCCGTCTAAGCAATAGATCCGCATTGAAGGAACTCACTATGGTAAAGCGCAAGGAGGTTCACGAGTGGCTTAAGGACGATCCCAGGCAGTTAGACTGGGCCAAGGAATACCTGCGAAAAAAGGGGCTCAACCAGTCGCATGCTCAGAGCCACGCCTTGCTGATACACATCGTTAATGCGCAGGATGCTGAGACTCGCCGGAGCATGCGAACAGCATGGAATCAGCAGGTCAGCAAGGAGAATGGCAAGCGCAAGACGCGGAGCTTCGCCCTGTCAAATGAGGCCAGCCGGGTCTTGAAGCAGACAGCCCAGCAGCAGAACTGCAGCCAAGTGCAGGTGATAGAACGGCTGCTCACGGACCTCAGCCAGCTGAAGAAGGAGGTACAGCAGCACCAGGAAGGCAAACAAAGGGCCCCCAAAAACATCGATCGACTAGCCCAAAGTCAGCAGTTGAAAATCAATGGGCTGAAAAAAATGCTGCTCGAGTGGCAAGCCCAAACAGATGCTTTTCTATTGGTTGGAGCGCGATATCGAGTAGCCCTGGAGGCTGCCGAGCTTCTGGACAAGAACTATGAGCCCACCCTGAACCTCGACCAAGCGGCAAGGGCGGTCGAACTTCAAGCCCAATGGAAGGACGCGATCACGAAGACTGTGGAAGCCAATACCCGACTGGGCTGGCTTCTCGCCAGGCCACTGGACCAGCTTAGCGACAACTGAGGCCCTAGAGGTGCCCGGGAAAACCGGCCTGCGAGCGACTCAATCCTTACACCAATTTGGCTTGTACTCCTGCTTGCGGAATTTCATCCCACTTACACACCCAGTTGCATTAGACGTGATCACCGAATTGCATTGGATGTGACCACCTAATTGCACGGCACTTGCGCACCCCGGCCCGTTACCAGAATGCGCAAGCCGACTCAGGACTTTTTACCCTTCAACTTCCGCATGGACTCACCCTGCAACTTGATGTGATGAGCCCGATGCACAATCAGATCCAGGATGGCGTCGGCTACCGTGGGGCCCCCAAACTGCGGATACCAGTTGTCCGTTGGGACCTGGCTTGTAAGCAACAGGGAGCCGTGGTTGGCCTGGAGATCCACGATTTCAAGCAAGGTTGGCCTGAAGTGCGGGGTCGATAGGGATAGCTGCTGGCCGGAGGACGACGCTCGGAAATCACGGAAGCTTTGCGAGGCACAAGAAGCAAAAAGGAAGCCCTCTGCAGAGCAGCAGGCCTGGCAAGAGCACTTTGAAAAGCTGCGGGATCGTTTTGCTGAAGATTCATGAATCAAGCTTTATTAGACAGCCTGGATGCCAGTCATGCAGAGCTACCGACAACGTGCCTTAGCTCTCCGTTGACTGCCATCCAGTGACAATGATAACCATCCCCGCCAAGGTAATGGCTGCACCCAAAATATCCGTACGTGTCAGTGGCACCCCATCGACTACATGTAGCCAAACCAGCGCTGTCACCACATAAACGCCGCCATAGGCGGCATAGATACGGCCACTGGCCGCGGGATGCAGCGTCAACAGCCAGGCGAACAGCATCAGACTGCCCGCCGCTGGCAACAGCACCCAGCCAGGGGCCCCTTTCTTCAGCCACAACCACGGCAGGTAACAGCCAATGATTTCGGCCAGCGCTGTGACCACAAACAACGCCAGTGTTTTGGCGACCAGCATATGCTTCTCCCTGAATTAGTTTTTCTTCAGCAATTCGAGCAGGTCAGCCGGAATGGGCATTGGCTTGAGTGGACTCACGTTGGCGCCGCCTGTATTCCCCTCTGGCACCCAGATTCGCGAGAACAGGAGGGCGGCCACCATGCGCAGGACTTGGCCTCGCACTTCCCGGAAATCCCTGCTGCGCAGACCGACCCGGAACATCCACCAGTGACTCCAGGTATGCCGGAGTGTATCCCGCTGCCCCAGGATATGGGCCCGCTCCAGATGGATAAATGCGCTGTTTATATCGCCGGCCCGAAAGTAGTCTTTAGCCTGCTGCATTTCATTTGCGAAGGCGGCCTTTAGTTGCGGGCTCATGCGCTGACTCCTGGAGATAACTTCTGAGTTTCATGGCGCATCGCCGGCTTCCTGATGCTTCATGCCATTCCCCGAACGCAGCAACCTAAGACCATTAAACACGACGATCAGGCTCGCTCCCATGTCGGCAAACACCGCCATCCAGAGCGTGGCCATGCCGGCCAGAGCCAACCCGAAAAACACCGCCTTGATGCCGAGTGCCACAGAGATGTTCTGCCAGAGCACGCGCGACGCCTGGCGGCTCAGGGAAATGAAGGCCGGCAGCTTGCGCAGATCGTCTTTCATCAAGGCCACATCGGCCGTCTCCAGCGCAGTATCGGTGCCTGCCGCGCCCATGGCGAAGCCGATGAAGGACTTGGCCAGTGCTGGCGCATCGTTGACGCCATCACCCACCATGCCCACAACCTCACCAGCGGCCTGCAGTTCGGCCACAATTTTCAGCTTGTCCTCGGGCAGCAGGTTGCCGCGCGCATCGGTGATGCCGACCTGTGCAGCAATCGTGGCTGCAGTCTGCTGGTTGTCTCCGCTCAGCATCAAGGTCCTGATGCCCATGGCATTCAGCTCCCGGACCGCCTGCACACTGGACTCCCGAATGGCATCCGCCACGGCCAGCACCGCCAGCGGCTCGGTCGTGGTTGCCAGAACTACCGCTGTCTTGCCTTCAGCCTCCAGGCGAAACAGCCGCTCCTCGACTGCCGGGCTGCACACCACGAGCTCCTCGATCAGGCGGTGATTGCCGAGGTAATAGCGCTGGCCGTCAATGACACCAGTGACTCCCCGTCCTGTCAGGGACTCGAATTCCGTTACCGCCGAAGGCGAAACGCCCAGCCCAGTTGCATGCGCGACAATTGCGGCAGCCACTGGGTGTGTCGAGTGGGCATCCAGGCTCATCGCCAGTTGCAAGAGCTCGGGCAGTGGGCGGTGGTTCAAGGGCATTACATCCGTGACGACGGGCCGACCCTCGGTCAGGGTGCCGGTCTTGTCGAGCGCCACCAGCGTCAGCTTGTGCCCTCCCTCCAGGTACACCCCGCCCTTGACGAGGATGCCCTGCTGCGCCGCCGCCGCGAGGGCGCTGACCACTGTCACCGGCGTAGAGATCACCAGGGCGCAAGGACAGGCAATCACCAGCAACACCAGACCCCGATACAGCCAGGTCTCAAAGGGAAGTCCCATGAACACCGACGGCACGAGCACAACGAACAAAGCCATAACCACCACGGCGGGGGTGTAATAACGGGCAAACTCGTCCACAAAGCGCTGGGTGGGCGCCCGCTGTGCCTGTGCTTCCTGCACAGTCTCGATGATTTTAGCCAGCGTGGTATGCGAGTAGTCCGCGCTGACCTTCACCTCAATGACGCCATGCTCGTTGATCGTGCCGGCGAACACGGCATCCCCGACCAGCTTTTCCACTGGCAGGCTTTCGCCCGTAATGGGCGCCTGGTTCACCGTACTGCGACCGGCCACCACCTCACCATCCAGTGGCACTCGCTCGCCTGGTAGTACTTGCACGATCTGTCCCGTCGAGACCGTGCGGGCCTCCACCACCTGCCATTGCCCGGCGCTCGTTTGCAGTCGGGCCGTTTCCGGTGCCATGGCCATCAGTTTCTGGATGGCTCCGCGCGCTTTTTCAAGCGAGTAGGACTCGATCAACTCGGCGACGGCAAAGAGCACTGTCACCATCGCGGCTTCCGGCCACTGACCGATCACAATGGCGCCCGCTACGGCAATCGACATCAGGAAGTTGATGTTCAGCGTGAAGGTCTTGAGTGCGAACCAGCCTTTGCGCAAGGTATCCACACCACCCAGGGCAATCGCTAGCAGAGCGAGTGCAACGACTGGCCATGCCGACTCTGCCATGCCGGCAAATACCAACCCCTCGGCCAGAAGGGCAAGCACCCCGGCAAAACCCACACGCCACCAGGTTATCCGGGAGCGCCCCTCCGGCGGCTCGCCCACCGTTACGAGCCCCCCTTCAATGGTGGCGGGCACCGCCTGCATGCCGATTTCCCGCAGGGCTGACTGCACGGCAGACACACTTAGAGCTGTTGTCACCGTGAGCTTGCGCTCCATCAAGTTGAACTGTAGGGCTTCGATGTCGCTCCTTCCCTCCAGATGCTTGCGAATCAGCTTCTCTTCCGTCGGGCAATCCATGTTGCTGATGCTGAACACCAATAGCGTCCCACTGTGTGCGGATGTCGGCGTCGGCACCGGCGATTCCTCTTTGCAGCAAGCGCCGCATTTCTGGTCATTGGCCATGGGGTTTGCCTCCTTCAGGAAGGTCATCAGATTCATCCGGCGTGGAAAAACGTCGATACAGGGCCGGCAATACCAACAACGTGAGGAAAGTGCTCGTGATGAGTCCGCCGATGACAACCGTGGCCAGCGGCTTCTGCACCTCGGCACCTGTGCCCATTGCCAGCGCCATGGGCACAAAACCAAGCGAAGCTACCAATGCCGTCATCAGCACCGGCCGCAGACGCGACAGCGAACCCTCAATGACCGCCTGCTCCATGGCCATCCCGTTATCACGCAGTTGGTTGATGCGGCTCACCATCACAAGCCCGTTCAGCACAGCCACACCCGAGAGTGCGATAAAGCCAACGGCCGCAGTGATGGAGAACGGCATGCCACGTAGCCACAGGGCAATGATGCCGCCTGTTAGCCCGAGCGGGACGGCACTGAACACAATCCACGCCTGACGGGCTGAGCCCAGGGCTGAAAAAAGCAGCAGGAAGATCAGCGCAAAACAGCCAGGCACCACGAGCAATAACCGCTGTTTGGCCTGCTGCAGATTCTCGTATTGTCCGCCCCAGGTCAGCCAATAACCGGCCGGCAGCTTTACGTTGGTGATGATCTGCTGCTGGGCCTCTTCGACGAATGAGCCCAAATCTCGCCCGCGCACGTTGGCTTGCACCACCACACGGCGTTTGCCGTCCTCTCGACTGATCTGGTTCAAGCCCTCCTTGATGTCGAGTTGCGCCACGGCGCCCAGCGTCACAAAGCCCTGCTCACCGGGTAAGGCAATGGGTAGAGCCCGCAGGCTGTCCAGGTCCGTTCGCAGTGCTTCGGGCAGCCTTACCACAACACTGAATCGACGGTCGCCCTCGAAAATCTCGCCAGCCTCCTGCCCACCAATGGCGGTGGCGACGGTTTCCTGTGCCATGGACATGGAAATGCCATAGCGGGACAGCGCGTCTCGATCAAAGACAACATCCAGCAGTGCCTGTCCTTCCACCTGCTCCACTTTGACCTCACTCGCGCCGTTGATGCTGCGCAATGCGGATGCAATCTGGTTGGCCGTGGTTTGCAGCGTGCCGAAGTCATCCCCAAAGAGTTTGATGGCGACATCGCCACGCACGCCGGAGAGCAGCTCGTTAAAGCGCATCTGGATGGGCTGGGTGAACTCGTAGTTGTTGCCTGGCACCAGAGCCGCCTGCTTCTGGATTTTTTCGATCAGCTCGGCCTTGGGTAGGTCAGGGTCCGGCCACTCTTCACGCGGTTTGAAAATAATGAAGGTATCCGACACGCTGGGCGGCATCGGGTCTGCCGCCATCTCCGCCGTACCGGTCTTGCCGAAAATGTAAGCCACCTCCGGTAGCTGACTCACGGCCTGCTCGACCCGTTGCTGCATCTCCGTGGACTGTTTGATGCCTGTGCTGGGAATACGCATGGCATGCATGGCGATGTCCTTTTCATCCAGCGTCGGAATGAACTCCTGCCCCAGACGGGTGAAGATCAACAGGCTGAGCAGGAACAAACCAACAGCACCACCGATAACGGCGACTTGCTTCGTCAGCGCCTTGCGCAATAGCGGCGCGTAGATCTCGCGGCTTTTGCTGATGATCTTGCTGTCATGTTCAACCACCGAGCCCTTGAAGAGGATGCCCGCCAACGCCGGCACCAGCGTAAGCGAGAGCACAAACGCCGCCACCAGCGCCATGATCACGGTGGCTGCCATGGGGTGGAACATTTTGCCCTCCACTCCTTCCAGCGCGAGAAGGGGCAGATACACGGTGATGATGATGGCTTGGCCAAAGACCGAAGGCTGCACCATTTCCCGGCTGGCATGCAGAACTTCGGAGAGACGCTCGCCCAGATCCAGCGGCCGGCCCAGGTGCTGCTGGCGTAGGGCCAGACGGCTCAGGCAGTTCTCGACGATGATGACCGCACCATCCACGATGAGGCCGAAATCCAGCGCGCCCAGACTCATCAGGTTGCCGCTGATACCGGCTTTGACCATGCCGGTGCTCATCAGCAGTACGGTGAGCGGAATCACTGCCGCCGTGATCAGCGCAGCACGGATATTCCCCAGCAGAACAAACAGCACGATGACTACGAGCACCGCGCCTTCGCTGAGGTTTTTCACCACGGTGGCGACCGTGGCATTCACCAGCTTGCTGCGGTTCAGTACCGTCTGCGCCTCGATATCGGGTGGCAGGCTGCGCCGCACTTCACTCATCTTTTCATCGACGCCAATTGCGACCGTACGCGAGTTCTCGCCGATGCGCATGAGCGCCGTACCGACGACAACCTCATGGCCATTCTCAGTGGCAGAACCTGTGCGCAACTCTTCCCCTATATCGACCTGCGCAATATCGCGCACATAGACGGGGGTGCCGTTACGGGTGACCACGACGGCCGACGCAATATCCTGCACGGACTTCAGGCGGCCATCGGCACGCACGAGATAAGCCTCGCCACGCTGTTCGATAAAGCCCGCGCCCCGGCTCTGGTTAGCACGCTCCAGGGCTTCGGCCAGGTCGTTGATGCCAAGGCCATAGGCACGCAGCTTCAGGGGATCGGGCTGCACGTGGTACTGCTTCTCGAAGCCGCCAATGGCATCGACACCGGCCACGCCCGGCAGGCCCTTGATCTGCGGCCGGATGATCCAGTCCTGTACGGTGCGCAGATACGCCAGTTGCGCGACCTCGGTGCGGAGCACCTCGCCCTCTGGTGTCAGGTAGCTGCCATCGGCTTGCCAGCCCGGCTCGCCATCCTTGATCGTTGCACCTTTGCCACCCGGATGGGCAAAGCGCACGGCCCACATATAGACCTCGCCCAAACCCGTCGAGATCGCGCCCATGCGCGGAGCGGCGCCCGCCGGCAAGGTTTCTTTCACCTCGCTCAGGCGCTCCGTGACCTGATTGCGGGCAAAGTAGATGTCCACGTCATCCCGGAAAATCGCGGTGACCTGCGAGAACCCGTTACGGGTGAGTGAGCGCGTGGATTCCAGTCCCGGCACGCCCGCCAGTGCGCTCTCGATGGGAAACGTCACCTGTTTTTCCATGTCCTCGGGGGAGAGGCCGGGTAACTCGGTGTTGATCTGAACCTGATTGTTGGTGATGTCCGGCACTGCATCGATGGGTAACTGCTTCAGGGAGTAAATGCCCCAAGCGGCGGCCAGTGCCACCAGCATGACGATGAGATAACGGTGCTTAAGGGAAAACCCCAGAAGGCGCTCAAGCATGAGACACCTCCGCAATCTGCATACGGAACTTAATGTTCATGTTCGGCCTCACCTTTCTGAAGCTCGGCCTTGAGCACAAAACTGCCGGTGGCGGCAAAGCGCTCTCCAGTCTTGAGGCCTGCCAGCACTTCGACGCGACCTGCCGAGCGACGACCCAAGGTTATTTCGCGTGGCTCCAGGCCATCGGCATCGGCCACGAACACTACAGTTTTGCCTTCCAGCGTTTGCAGTGCGCCCTCAGGGATGCTCAGCACCTGACTTTGCTGGCCGGTAACAAGCTCCGTGGTGACAAACATGCCGGGGCGCCACTGACCTTGGGCGTTGTCGAGCGCGACGCGCACCGACCCCGTGCGGCTTTCTGCGGAAAGTTCCGGTTGCACAAAGAGCACCTTGCCCTCACCGCTGACTACCCCCGTTTTGTCTTTCACCACCACGCGCTGTCCACGTTTGATAGCGGCCAATTCGCTGACAGGTACTGACAGATCAATCCAGAGCGACGAAAGATCCGCCAGTCGGAACAGGGGCTTGTCATCACTAACGGCCTCTCCCACCGTGAGGGTGCGCTCCAGGACACTGCCGGCAATGGGGGCACGCAGAGAATAACGAGCCAAGGCACTGTTGCCCTTGAGGGATTTAGCATCTCCCTCACTGACACCCAGCGCGAGCAACTTCTGCAGCGTGCTACGCTCTTCAATACGGGCTTCCGCCAGATCCTTTCTTGCCTGAAGGTAGTCCTGCTCGGCACTGATTTTTTTTTGCCAGAGTGTTTCCTCGCGGGTAAACGTGGACTCGGCCAGCGCACGTCGCTCGCGCGCTGCGAGATAGTTGGCATTGGCCTCGGCCAGCTCCTGGCTTTCGATCACCGCCAGCACGGCACCGGCATTGACTCGTTCACCGGTTTGCGCACGGACCTCGCGCACCATGCCGGTAATGGGCGACAACACTCGGGCTTCGCGGTCGGCATTCAGCACTAGCTGTCCCGGTAAGCGCAGTACAGCGGCCAAAGGGGCCTGTGAGGCGGTTTGCAGGGTAATGCCGCTGGCCTTGAGCTGCGCCTCGGTGAGCTTTACAGCATGCGCTTCGCCGCCATGCCCCTCTTCACCTTCTCCGTGTTCGTGAGCGTCTCCTGCTTTTTCCGTCTCGCCTTCCTTGTGCTCATGGCCCGCTTCTTCCGCGTGCTCTTCATGGGCATGCGCAGCTTCAGGCGATGAGGCTGACTCAGTGTGTGGCCAGAACCATTGCGTCAATATCACGAGCACCGCACCGGCAAGGGCTGCGGCAAAGTAACGCCAGTAAGCAAGTATCTTCATGGTGCATCCCCGGAAACGGTAACGTCACGGCCCAACAGGCGATCCAGTGCGCCCTGTGACTGAAAATAGGAAAGGAGGGAGTCGAGATAGGCGTTGCGCGCATCGATCAGGGCGCGCTGTGTGTCGAGCAGCTCCAGCAGCCCGAATTTGCCGGCGCGGTAGCCTTCCTGGGTCGCGGTAAATGCCTGTTCGGCAGTCCCCAGTACGCCGTCCTGCAATGCCCTGGCTTCGGCATAGGCGGCTTCCAGCTGTTGCCGCTGGCTAATGATCTCCGCGTCCACCTGCAGCTTTTCGGCCGCCAGGTTGGCCTCAGCTGCATTGAGCTCCGCATGCGCGGCAAGACGCTCACCCTGATTGCGATTGAAGAGAGGCAAGGGCAGCGACACCCCAGCCAGGAGGCTCTGATCTTGGGTCACTGCCTCCCGCTTCGTGCCCACGCGTAACGTGATATCCGGTACGGTACCGGCCCGACTGGCCTGGACGCCGGCACGGGCACGCTCAACTTCCAGTGTCAGCCGGTTCAGTTCGGGGCTATTACTCGTGTCCTCCGGGGGAAGCGCCAAGGCGACGGGTAGCGGTGACAAAGCTGCGATGTCACCGGTCGCTGACTCACCGCCCCATAAGACCGATAGCCGGGTCCGGGCCTGCACGACCTCGCGTTCGGCCAATCGCGCACGACGCTCAGCGGCATTCAGGGCCACCTGCGTGCGAGCACCCTCGATGGGCGATACCTTGCCGGCCTCGATCCGCGCCTGAACGGCCTGATGGACTTCCCGTGCAAGGGCCTCGGCCTCACGAGCCAGCCGCACTCGCTCCTGAGCGACCTGCAGGGTATGGAAGGCAATCCGGGTATTGCGGATGACCTCCAGCCGTCGCACCCGTGCGGCCAGCTCAGCCTCACGGGTACCGTTGCGGGCGATGGCGACACGACTAGAGCGTTTACCGCCAAGCTCCAGGCGCTGACTCAGCTCCATGGTGGTGGTGGCGTCCCCGGCACTCAGGCCAGTGTCGCCACTGAAGTCCTCCAGCAGCACGCCAACCTCGGGGTTGGGCAGGACGCCAGCCTGTTGCTGACGGCCACGCGCCGCTTCGGCTTGCTGGCCGGCGGCCAGTAGAGTGGGATTTTGTTGTAAGGCTTTGTTCAGGGCATCGCTTAAGGTCAGTTCCTCAGCGGCCTGTGCACTGCCGGCCAACATGAGGCCGAGCAGCAGGAGTTTCTTAATAAAACGACAAGACATGACGCTCTCCACGCAAGACAAATCGGCAGGCAAGAGCCCACCACACTGGTCAACGGCATGGATTGATCAAATGAGCAGAACGGTAGTACGACGAAGTGCTGGCGCGCTGGTGGAAATCGGCGGTCCGGTGGCGACTGGCTGAGCAAGGCTCAGCTCTTGCGGCACCTCCAGCAGATAGAGCAGTGCCGGGAGGAAGGCCAGTGGCTGCAGGTCAGCGTGAGCTAGTGGATTGGCCGGAACCGAATCATGTGACTCATGACTGTCGGCCTTGAGGTCCATACAGTGCGTGCCGGAGGCTTGTTCTAAGTTGGCGCTGGCACAGGGCTCGCCTACAACTTCCAGCACCACTTTGCCGTTCGGCTCGAAGCAGAGGACATCGGCCATGGCCTCACACATCCCGAATGTCCAATGAAGCAGCAGGACCACTACCAGAGGCAGTGACCAGCGACGACGTTGGGTTCGCGTGAAATGGGGCATGGTAGTCTGGCAACCAAAAGGTGCTGGGAGCTTAGCACGCCCCGTGGCAGATGAGAATTGCTCTCATCAGTGCATGACTACCCCTCCCGCGCTTACAGTGATTTAAGACTGGTGGGCTTTTGAGTAGCCCCGGACAGCTAGTCCTCATGCGGGGTGGCACAGAACTCACGGGGCGATTCAAAGACCCGCCGAGTGCTCAAGTCGAATGCAATTGACGGAGCAAGTGTCATGCAATTGGATTATCACGTTGATGCAATTCTGCACCTGCTTGTACTCACGACTATGCTGAGTGCCTATGAACTGCAGAATGAAGCACTGAGCATCGGCCAATGGCAATATCATTAGAACCACCAGGTTCTAGGCTACACATGCCAAGGCATATGTATTGCCACTTCAATCAACAGAATAAGCCCCTTAGTCGTGATCCGGTCCACGACAATACCGAGCCCAATCGTTCATTAGTTGTGAGCGCTTCTTCAAAAGATCACCACGCTGATAGGCCGCCTCGACTCCATCCGCCAACCGATGCGCCAGAGCATGCTCACAGACCTCTCTGGGGTAGTTTGTTGTTTCTCCAGCCCAATCACGGAACGTGGAGCGGAAGCCATGCTGTGTGAGCCCTCCATGTCCCATGCGCCGAAGAACCGCCGTTAGCGACATATCCGACAGCATCGCCCCACGAGCACCAATGAAGACGTACTCGTTACCCTCCTCCCTAGGCAGAGACCTCAGTAGGTCAAGCGCCTCCGGAGACAAAGGAACACGGTGCTCCTTACCTGCTTTCATACGGGTGGCCGGCACTGTCCAGAGTGCATTGGCGAGATCAATTTCCGACCAGGTCGCACCGCGCACCTCACCAGATCGGGCGGCGGTGAGAATGGCAAACTCTAATGCACGGGACGATATGCCTGGTCGCTGCTGCAACTCCCTCATGAATACTGGAATCTGCGAATATGGCAGGGCAGCGTGGTGCTCCACTCGCTGCACCTTGTTCTTGGCCGGCAACTCGTGTTCCAGATGACCCTTCCAACGCGCGGGGTTTTCCCCCGATCGAAACTTTCTGAAGGCAGCCCAATCAAGGATGGACTCAAGGCGCCCCCGAAGCCGACTAGCCGTCTCGGTTCGTCCCAGCCATAAAGGAAGAGGCTTACCAGCCACGGTCACCTGCTGCTGCAAGACCCCCAGCACCATTCCCGTATCAATTTCAGAAACAGGAAGGCCGCCAATTTGCGGGTAGGCATACGTTGCCAGCGTATTCTCCCATTGCTGAATATGCTTCTCGTTTTTCCAGCCTGCACGATTGGCCTGGATATAGGCTTCTGCACACTCTTTGAAGGTTTTGGACTTGGCAGCCTCTAGCTGGATCTTGGCTTTGACAGTCTGCCGATCTTGTACCGGATCTATGCCACTACGGATCTTTTTTCTGTATTCACGCGCAGCCTCTCTGGCCTCAGCGAGAGAAACCGCAGGATATGATCCCAATCCAATATCGCGGCGATGTGCAACGGACTTGCCTGATGCATTGGTCCGATAACCAACAACGACTCGAAGGATCCATACACGGGACTGGCCAATGATGTTCAATTGAAGACCATCAACTCCACCAACCGCATAACGCCCCTCCTCCTTCAGTTTCGACACTGCAAGGGCGGAAAGCTCAATCGCCTTTTTTGGCATCCTAAACTCATCCCATTTTATCTAACCCACATCTTACCCCACATAAAACACTGGATTGACGTGAATTTCAATGGATGCCGGTGGACGATCAAATCATTTATTTTCATGCACTTGCAATCACGAGTGTACGGCCGTGGATCTCCTTGAGTTATACGGAAAAGGACACCGCTTCCGCCATTTATTCCCAGACTTCCCTCCGCCGTCCGGCACATCCCGCGTATATCAAACCTTCGGCAGACGCATCAGCCTGCGGCTACGGCACCATCACACATAAATGTTTTTCCGGTGTGGCGATCCGTTTTTCCACATGACGCCTTCCCAGTAGTAATGGAAGAAGGCCAGAAACAGCAGCGAAAACAGCAAAATGCCCTGAGGCAAAAAGGTTGTCATGGCAACCGAGGCCAGCAAGGCAGCGGCAGGCGTCACAATGTACTCTGGTAGCGGTATCTTGCTGAACAGCCTCGCCATAACGTTATGCTGAACTCCCTGATTGCGGTTTTTGTTGTGGGAAACATAAAACGCAAATGCGGTAACGTCATGCACGATTCTTGGAATCAGAATCATGAAAAAATTAAAGCCGAAGATGAATAACAGGCAGTGAAATATCAGCATCAGCGTATTGACGCCAACAAATGCCACGCCGATACGGGTCTTGCTCTGACGAGCCGTAATAACGCCAACAACCACAAACGCAAGAACAAAGACCGCTGACACCATCCGGAATACGGGATTCTGTATGGCAAAGGCCTGGATGTACGGATTGTCCGCAAGCAGCGCGAGAAAAAACACCATCGCCAGGATAACAAAGCCCATCCACTTCCAGGTCATGTGCATGGCAGACTTGTTCCTGGCAATCATCGACGCGATACCTGTCTGCTGTGCAATCTGGTGATATGCCGTATACAGCGCCAGAACAAGCACAGTCGCCGCAACTCCCATGGCAAGCGGCACAATGAAGATCAACCCGGCAATTGCCGAGGACGACACCGCGAGTCGTGTCGAATAGGCAGCGATATACTCCCTGTCCATGAAGGTGAAAACACTGGCAATCACATGGGGAAGCATGAACAACATGTTCAGCCAGCCAGTGCTTTCGGGATCGGAAGGAAGGCTTTTACTTATGCCCAGGTCAAACAGCAGGTAATCACCCAGCATGAAAAGGAGAATAACGGGAATAATTCCATATATGGAAAGGAGGAACTTCGGGCTGAGTACCTGCACACCAGCCCCGGACTGCTGCCGGATTACGTCTGTTTTATTCATTTTATTCCCGGAAAACCAGCCCCTGAAAACCACAAGCACAACCACACGCACACGATCTGGCCTTCTTCTGAAGCCCGGCCTTTCTCGTGAAAACCATACCACGCAAGCCCCTGTGAGTCAGCCCCGGCGCCCCTGACCAGCCCCGGAAGCGCCCAAACCCGATCCCTCCCCCAAAAAAACTGCCGAAAATCCGTAAGGCCGACCATGACAAGGCCATGCAATCACCTGATGAGCCTCTGCCTGCCCTGCCTGAATACAGGAGCCAATTCCAGACCTGCCTAAATTTCAAATCACCCCAAAAAAGCAAACGCTTAAATCATTTGATTCCATGTAAAAACAAAACGGGGAAACATTAAAAATTTAATAATTTTTATTTGAAAATCCGTAAGTCGCTCCTAGACTTTAATCGCTCGCTGGATACTCCTTGCATCAGCGACTCTCTGCATCACCTGCTCACCGAAATCCATTCCCTGAGCCATCTGGTCTCTGAGTGACTGGTCTCCGAGTCCCTCCCCTGCACCCCCGGCTTCATGAACACCCCTGTTCATGCACAATCGCGGAAGGAGATCATCATGAGCAACTTTCAAATCAGCAGAATACTGGCCATCCTGACGATAAGCACCCTGACCTTTCTGGTACCGGCTCCAGCCCTGGCAGTCGACACCGGCATCTTCGAACTGGACGCCAATGCACTTGACCAGTCCGCAGGAACAGACGACTGGGAAAGCTTCTTCGTCACCCCATCAACCGCCCATACCACTCGCTCTACCGGCATCGTGAGCGACTCCAGTCCCGCCGTTTTCCGTAACGGCTCCAAAGACATTGATGACATCAGCGCATGGCGTTATGACCTTGGGTCTTCCCCTCCCAAAGACGACATGCTCCATGCCTATGCCGCCGCGTACAGTGTCGACAGCCCCACCATTACTGTTTCCGGTGCCAGTGACGGAGACCTCGTGGTGTACTTCGGTGCCGATCGCGTCTCTTTCAATGGTACCGCAAGCCTGGGCTTCTGGTTTTTCAAGAATCCCGTGGAGCGGGATGACACTCGCAAGCGCTTCATCAATCCGGTGACCGGGCAACCGGCCACACATGCAAACGGCGACACCCTGGTGGCTTTCGAGTACACCAACGGCGGGGCCATCACTACAGTGAAGGTGTTCGAATGGCTGAACGGCGCCCTGATCGACAAGGGGTCAATTGGCACTGCAGCGACCACAACCCCCGGCGTGTATTGCAATACAGCCGCTGGCGGTGCTCCTGCGGACTCCATTTGCGGCGCTACCAATCCTGGTGGCATCAGTCTTCCATGGAATGGCTCGGTAAACGCCGGCCAGTTCTTTGAAGGCGGCATCAACCTGTCGAAGGTGATCGGCGGCGATGCCTGCTTTGCCAGCTTCATGGCAACCAGTCGCTCTTCATCGACATCCACTGCGGCCCTCAAGAACTTCATCATCCACTCGTTCCCTGTCTGCAGCGTCTCTGTCACCAAGACCTGCGCAAGTCCGCAACTGCTGGGCAGCAGCATCCGTTACAGCATCACGGGCAAGGTGCTGAATGATGGCGGCGGGGCCCTGCAATCGCTCTCTCTTTCGGATAATCCGCCACTGGATGCCAACTCACTGGGATTCTTCACCTGTGATGCCAACGGACAACCCACAGCGACATCGACTGCATCTGCTCCGCTCGCCGTCGGTGCTGCCGTCTGCTACCGCGCCACCATCACCTCAAGCTCCAACGGTCCTTCGGACACGATCACTGCCACAGCGTCAACCGGCACCGGATCAGTCTCCGACAGTGCTGGCGCCACCTGCCCACAACTGCAGGTGAACACAGGCATGACAGTGACCAAGGCATGTGATGTGGATCTGGTCCAGCAGAACAGCCAGCTGGTGCTGAAAGTGAATTACGGCGGCAGTGTCTGCAACACCAGTGACGTCGCACTGAACAATGTGAAGGTCTGTGAAACCCACGGGGTGAGCATCCCTGCAGGCCAGACGCCTTGTACGGTATCGCCGCGCAAGGAGTTCAGCATCGGAACCATGGCGGCAGGTGCCTGTGCCAATTACCAGAGCTACGGTACGGCCAACTACTTCCCGTCAGATGCTGATGTCGGTTCGTTGACACAACCGGAGATCTCCCCGGTGCAGTTCAGGGACCAGGTGGGAGCGGTGGGTACACCGCCGGCCATCCTGAGTCTGCCGACGGTCTCTGCCATACCGGCAGAAGCACAATGCGGACTCTGTCCGGCAACACCCTGACACAGTGAGAGGAGGTTAATGCCCATGAATGTCAGGAGCCAACCGCTGATCAACTGGCTCCTGGCAGCCGGCTTTGCCGGGGTAATCCTGATGGTGTGGTGGATCGGACACTCGTCCCTCGCCACGGAGGATTATCCTGGCGACCTGGCTGTCAGCTCCGGTCTGGTTAGCGACACCCAGGGATCACGCCGTTTGCCTGCCCTGATTGCACGTCCGGTCACCGGCAACTGGACGGTGAGCATCAATCTGGGCAACCAGCAGAGTGATCTTCGTTTCAGCATGGCAGAGCAAGGCGGCCAACTCAGCGGGACCGTTCATTTTCCGGTGGGTGACGGCATCATCCAGTCAGGTTCCCGCATCAATAACCAGATCAACATGATCACCCTCAACCATGTCCCGGCGAGCGGACAACCGCTGCTCACCGAGTTCCGTGGCACATACGAAGGAGATGTCATGCGTCTCGTCATGAAGACCGAAACCGGAAATGATGAGCTGATACTGCAACGCACACCCTAGTCCTGACCAACAACCACAGTGGAGCAGAAACACCGGGGCGGAGACTTCTCCGCCCCGGTTGTATCACTTGACACTGAAACTGGTGGTAGCTGAACCGGAGAGCGTGGTGTTGCTGGCCTGCACCTTGACCTGATAGGTCCCCTTCACTGCCTTGCGACTGAGGGCATAGCTGCTGCTGGCAACACCCTTGCTGTCAGTTTTGCCACTCAGCAGGATGCTGGCGCCATCAGGGCCGGCGATGGTAAAGACCACACTGGCACCGCTGGTGACGGTGCTGCCCGCACTGACTTTGGCACTTACCAGCACGGACTGGCCGACACGATAGCTGGTCTTGTCCGTCGTCGCTGCCACCGTCAGGCTGGTCACCGTGCCAGAGCTACCGGTACTGCCTGAAGAAGAGCCCGAACTGCCCGACGCCAGGGTCACGTAAACGGTTGCGCCACTGCTGCCGATAGCGGTCGGTGTAATGGTGACGCCGGCAACATCGTCGCTGTAACTCTGACCAAGCACGAGAGCAGGATCATTCCAGTCACTATAAGACGAGCTGTTGGGCGTGAGATCCAGCAGGAAGCTGCTGTTGATGTCGTTGTCTGCGCCGGTGTGGACCACAAGCCCGCTGGTGACATTGCTGCCCGTCATGGTACCCAGTACCGCATCAAAACCGGTCGCCTGGCGAAACTCCAGGTAATACCAAGTCCTGGCGCCCGTCACCGGGTCCGTGCTTTTCAGGACTTTCAGTGCCTTGACCCCGCTGCCGGCTGCATATGGCTGGATCGCATAGCTGCCACTTGCCGAGACGGTGGTAATGGGCGGCATGGTGCCACTGTTCAGCCACCCCAGGCGCTCCTTCTGGAATGCGTTGAAATGGGCCGCATTGGTGTTGCCCATGTCGTCCACGGTATCACCGTAGTCATAGGTCACACACGCCGAGCCCAGGACCGTGCTGTCGCACTCCAGTGCATGCGAATGGTAGAGGCCGAAGTTATGACCAAGCTCGTGCGTCAGCGTCTTCAGCTCCATGCGGCCGTTGATCCATATCTTGTTGTTCGTCCCGCCCACCGTGCCCTGTCCTGACCACATGCACGCCGCATTACGCGGAAAGACATACACCACATGCTGGTATCCCGACAGGTCGATGCCGGCACCCGCCGCCGCCTGGTTGGCGTAAGTGCTGATTGCAGTGGTATCACAGGTCTGGGCTATCGGCAGGTTCAGCCATCCGTAGCTGTTGCCACTGAGCAACGTCTGCTGGCTGGAGCCCTCATGCATGAAGCCACTGCTCTGGCTCAGCACCGCATCGGCCTCCGCACGGGTATAAGGCTGCGTGCTGTTGTCCGTGAAATTCACCAGCAACATGGCAACCTTGCGGTCACCCAGTGTGTTCGGTAGCGGGGATGGACTGACAGAGGTGACGCTGCCGCTGCCATCCAGCGCAAGGATGGCACCAGTCTGGCGCCCCGTGACGCGCACCCGGCCACCACTCCTCGCCAGGGAGCGTGGAGCCTTGCCTGCAAACGTCAACGTGTAACGCCCCTTGGCGGTATCGAGGTAATGATGAACCTTGCTGCCGTTGAAACCATCCTCAAACTGGACCTGAACCGTGCCCTCTGCCCAGACGAGGTCGGGAGCACCAGCATGAGCAGTGCCTGCCGCGGCGGCAAGACCAAACGCGGTGGCAAACGTACGGGCAAGGATGGTGCGGGACAGTGAAAAGCCATAACGGGTCATAGGAATCTCTCAGATAAACTTGAAAGATCCCCCCCGCTCACAAGGTAGCTGGGTCACTCTCTTCATTCGGCAGTCCGGCCGTCTCAGTCAGGCTGAGACCCGTGGCTTTGCGTCCCTCAATCACTTGAGGTTTGCCTTTATCGGGAAGAGATCTTTCGACTCGGGTTTGTCAGTACTTCAAAAAAACGCTGGCAAATGGTCGGTTGGGAATGCGAGACACAATCCTGTGTCGTCCTTGCAGAATGGTAGAGAGCTTGGGGCATGGATCACGGCAGCCTGATCCGGTTATTGCTGGCAGCCTGACGGCTTCGCGAGTCATCACATCGGGTGATGCACTCACGAACACTGATCACGACCTGCCTCAGCAGTCCCCCTTTCCCTCGTGGTACGGCCTGTACTTGGCACTCGTCGAGAATGCAGCAGAAACTTCACGGGTCTGTATGCCTTTTGTGACCCCAAAATAATAAATCGGGATAGCCACCCGCTTCCTTAAACGATCAGCCCTCATCAATAATTTCAGGTTATTAAACGATCCATCCGGCTTTCCAGGAGTTATTGCACGATATCAACAATGCCATCCCTATCGTCAGCAAGACATAACTTGTCTTATGCATTTGCATAAGCCTGAACCAATGGTTTTATACTGTTTCAGGCAATACCATTCCTGGCAACAATGCGTCTCACACCGAAAGGCTAGTGCCCGGGGCGTATCAGCCTTATGGTAGCCATTATTGATGGCGCCACACGCGAAGGAAAAAAATGAAAAGTCTCGCTTTCGTGCAACGTAACGACACGCACTTTGCCGTCGGTGATTTTTCTCCCGTGCTATCGGTTTTTTCCTATCACGACCTTGGCAGCACCATTACACCCTTCCTGCTGCTGGACCATATCGGACCAGGACGACTCATCCCCTCCACGCGCAGCAAGGGCGTCAATGAGCATCCTCACCGCGGCTTTGAAACCGTCACGATTGTTTACGAAGGCGAGATCGAGCACCGGGACTCCACCGGTGGTGGCGGCATCATCCGCGCTGGGGACGTGCAGTGGATGACCGCAGCAGCAGGCATTGTCCATAGGGAACTCTTCAGCGACGACTTCACACAACGGGGTGGCCGCTTCGAAATGGTCCAGCTCTGGATCAACCTGCCGGCGGCCGACAAGATGGGACCGCCGGGCTACCAGAGCCTCACCCGTACACAAATCCCGTCAGTCGGGCTGCCCGATGCGACAGGTACTGTCCGGGTGATTGCCGGCCAGTTCGAGGGGGGTTCCGGCCCGGCACGCACGCACACCCGCATGAATGTGCTCGATGTCTGCCTGCATGCGGGACATGCAGCGACATTCAGCACCGGGGACGGGGACACGGCCCTGGTGTACCTGCTCTCGGGTCGCCTGCAATTTGATCAGGATGAACCACTGGAAGCGCAAGGCCTGGCCGTCCTGTCACAACAGGGTGCAGACGTCATGGTCCGTGCACTCGATAACAGCCGGCTGCTCGTGCTGACAGGGGAGCGCATTGACGAGCCGATCAACGGTCACGGCCCCTTCGTCATGAACAGCTACGACGAAATCCTGCAGGCCTATGACGACGTCAAGAATGGCCGACTGGGTCCGGTAGCTGGCCGCTGAACCCCGTGCCGGGCCTTGACCTTCATATACATGTCGGTTGGCATTGGATTACCATAATCCATCTGGAAACGGATGCCGCTTCCACCATTTCCCTGTGCGCGCCGCCATGAACTTCGCTCTCCTCGTTACTGCGCCTCCACTGCACGAACAAGCCTGGCATGCCCTGCACTTTTGTGAAGCGGCACGCGCCCGTGGCCACGTGATCGAACGCGTTTTCTTCTACGGAGACGGCGTACTGCACGGCAACCTGCTCAATACTCCGCCACAGGATGAAGCCAATCTGGCCGCACGCTGGTTCGCCCTGTCCAGTAGTGGCACCGAGCTGGTGATCTGTGTGGCCGCCGCGCTCAAGCGCGGCGTGATCGACGCCGACAATGCCCGCCGTTTTGAAAAGCCCGTGGCAAACCTGGCCCCCGGCTTCATCATCAGCGGGCTGGGCCAACTGGCCGAGTCACTGGTCACGGCGGATCGTGTCGTGAGCTTTGTGTCATGAAGAGGCCCACACCATGAAAAAAATCCTCTTTATCCAGCACAAGGCGCCCTACGGCAGCGAGTCTCCCTCGGAAACACTCGATGCCGCCCTTGTGTGCGCCGCCTTCGGGCAAACCGTCAGCCTGCTGTTCCAGGGGGATGGCGTCTGGCAACTGCTGCCGGAACAGCAGGGACAGGCACTGGAGCGCAAAACGCTGATCGCCCAGCTCGGCGCCCTGCCGCTGTACGATATCGAGCACATCTATGCCGATGCCGACTCCCTGCGTGAGCGCGGCCTTGAACACGAACAACTCGGCCTGCCAGTGACGGTGCTGGAAGCAGATGCCCTGCGTGAACTGGTGGCGACACAGCATTCCGTACTGCGCTTCTGATGCGATGCACCAGATCGCAAGACTTCCCCGGAGGAAATGAATGAGCACCCTGCACATCGTGAGCTGCTCTCCGCAATCAGCAGAAACATTCAGCAGCCTGCGCCGGCTGCTGGGGCCTGATGACGGCATCCTGCTGACGGGTGATGGTGTCTATGCCGGCGTGCAACCGGCAACCGGCCTGACGGCCCCCCTGTATGCGCTCAAGCCGGATGTGATAGCCCGTGGCCTGCAATCCCTTTGGCCCGACTCCATCCAGTTGATCGACCATGCCGGCTATGTCGATCTGTGCGTGCGCTACGACAAGTCGCTGAACTGGAGTGCTGCATGAGCGCCGGCGATGATTTCGACAGCGAAGGCTATCTGCGTGATCACACCACGTGGACAGAAAGCCTCGCGACTGAAATCGCCGCCCATGATGGTATTGCACTGACGCCCGCCCACTGGGAAATCCTGCATGCCATCCGCCAATTCTATGCACAGTATGAGCTGTCACCAGCCACACGTCCGCTCATGAAATATCTGGCACAGCAACTCGGCCCGGACAAAGCCACCAGCATTTATGTCATGCAGTTGTTTCCAGGCACGCCTGCCAAGACAATTGCCAGAATTGCCGGCTTGCCAAAACCCGCCAACTGCATCTGAACCGTGACATCGTGAGACTGCCCCCATGGTCATGAAAAACATCTACCGCGACGCCGAGCACCCGTTTGCGCAATACGTCCGCATTCTCGGCAAGGGCAAGACCAGCTCACGCTCGCTCTCCTTCGAGGAGGCCCGGACCGCCATGGGCATGATCCTGCGTGGCGAAGTCCTTGATGTGCAGCTGGGTGCCTTCCTGATGCTGCTGCGGGTAAAAGAAGAAAGTCCCGAGGAGCTGGCCGGCTTTGTTGCCGCCGCCCGCGATTACATGCAGGCCCCACGCGATATTGCGGTGGACCTCGACTGGTCCTCCTATGCCGGCAAGCGCAAGCACTATCCCTGGTTCCTGTTTGCCGTGAAGCTGCTGGTGGCCAATGGTGTGCGGGTGTTCATGCACGGTGCCAGCGGCCACACCCTCAACCGCCTGTACACCGAAAGCCTGCTGCCCACCCTCAACATGGCGATCTGCCATGACTGGAGCAACGTACGCACGGCCATGCAGAACACCGGCTTTGCCTATCTGTCCCTGCAGCAGTTGTGCCCGCCAATGGGCGACATGATTGACCTGCGCAATGTCATGGGCCTGCGCTCACCGGTGCATACCCTGTCGCGCCTGCTCAATCCGCTGGACGCCCCCTGCGTGCTGCAGGCCATCTTTCATCCGGCCTACCGCGAGTCGCATCAGGCCGCCGCCAACCTGCTCGGCTATCGCAACAGCTGTGTCATCAAGGGCGAAGGCGGCGAGATCGAGCGCAATCCGGACGGCAGTTGCCTGGCCAAGCGCATCGTGAATGGCGAACTGACCGAAGAAGAATGGCCGATGCTGTTCCAGAGCCGTCATGCCCCGGAAGAAGAATTTGTGCTGGAGGACTTTCTGGCGGTGTGGCGTGGCAACAAATCCCACGAATACGGCGAGATGGCCGTGATTGGCACCCTCGCCCTGGCCCTGCGCAGCCTGCAGAAAGCCGGTACGCAGGAAGAAGCACTGGCCATGGCACGCACGTGGTGGGAACAGCGCGACCGTTCCGCGCTTTGATCACGAATAAAAAAGCCGGCATATAGCCGGCTTTTTTATTGCAGCAATAACAACTTACTTCAGCTGCGACGACGACAACCCCAGCACCTGCCGTGCCACGATCAGCTGCTGGATCTGCTGTGTGCCTTCAAAGATATCGAGAATCTTCGAGTCACGGGCAAACTTCTCCAGCAGATACTCTTCGCTGTAACCCAGTGTCGAGCACAGCTCCACACAGCGCAGCGTGACGTAATTACCCATGCGCCCGGCCTTGGCCTTGGACATGGATGCTTCCTTGGAGTTCGGCAACTTGTTGTCTGCCATCCAGGCCGCCTTCAGGGCCAGCAGGCGTGCAGCCTCGTAATCCGCCTCCATGCGATAGATTTCCGCTTCCAGGGCACTGGCGTTCCACAGGCTCTTGTCATAGCCCGGCACAAAATCTTCCTTCGCCAGCATCTCCAGCAGCAGATCCAGCGCTGCGCGGGCCACACCAAGCGACATGGCCGCCACCATCGGACGCGTATTGTCGAAGGTCTGCATGGCACCACCCAGTGCCTTTCTCGCATCCTCGGCGATTTCCGGCGAGCCCAGCACATTGGCCTTGGGAATGCGGCAATCGGTAAAGGTGATGGCAGCCGTATCAGAGACACGGAAGCCCATCTTCGGCTCCAGACGCACCACCTCCATGCCCGGTGTGCCCTTGGGCACGATGAAGGACTTGATGGCGCGCTTGCCCAGCGACTTGTCCAGCGTGGCCCACACCACCACGGCATCGCAGAAGTTGCCGGCGGTCACATAAATCTTTTCACCATTGAGCACCCACTCCTCGCCATCCAGCCGCGCATGCGTCGAGAGGTTGGCCGTATCCGAACCGGCGCCCGGTTCGGTGATGGCCATGGCACACCAGAGCTTGCCGTACTGCTCCTGCTGCTCCGGGGTTCCTACCGCCGATATGGCGGCATTGCCCAGACCGATGCCCGGCGTTGCCACGCCCATGGCAACATCACCCCATGACATTTCCGCAGTACCGAGTACCGCCATCATGTTCTGGCCGTTCTTTGTGGCCATGGTCGTCGCCGTGGATGGCTCGCCACCCGTTTTCTTTTCACCACCACGCATCTGGCTACGCAGCATTTCTGCGATCGGATACAGCTCGACCGGCTTTGCATGCTCGGCCTTGTCGTACTTGCGGGTAATGGGACGAAAAACCTGAACGGCCAGCATGCGGGCCATGTTCTGCACATTCTGCAACTTGCCCGGGATTTCGAGATTGATCATGTTGTTCTCCTGACCTCAGACCAGTGCCGCGCCTTCAAGGACGCCAATGGCACGCAGATTGCGATAGAAAAGCTCGCAGGGATGTTCTCGCAGGAAGCCGGCACCGCCCAGCAACTGGATACCGTTGGTGCCGATTTCCATGGCCTTCTCCGCACACAGCACACGCGCCAGATAGGCTTCCTTGTGGAATGGCAGCCCCTGTTCGGCACGCGAAGCGGCACGCAAGGTCAGCAAGCGCATGGCATCAAGTTCAATGGCAATATTGGCCACCATGAAGGCCACGGACTGGCGATGCGAAATCGGCTCGCCAAAGGCCACTCGGTCATTCACATAGGGCACGACATAATCGAGCACTGCCTGACAGGTGCCGACCGCCAGTGCACAGGCCCCGATACGACCCAGATCCACCAGACGCTCAATATCAAACTGCTTTTCTGCCTCGCCCACTCGGGCCGATGCGGGTACACGAACACCCGCAAGAACGATGCGGCTTACCTCGACCGCACGCAGCCCCATCAGCGCCTCCGGCGATACCTGCAGGCCCTCGGCCCCCCTTTCTACAATGAAGGCCGCCGCGCCCTCACCTGTCACTGTCGCTACCACGACAATGAACTCGGCACTGGCTCCCAGAATCACCATCGACTTTTCGCCATCCAGCACATAACTGTCGCCATCGCGGCGTGCGGTAGTGCGGATATCGGTCGCATCAAAGCGTGCACGCGGCTCCATCAGGGCAATGGTGGCCGGGACAAAGGATTCACTGGCCAACCGGGCAAGGTAGTGTTCCTGCTGGGCAGCCGAGCCCTGATCCAGCAACAGGTTGACCACCGACAGCGGTGTGATCGTGCCCAGTGCCAGCGACATGTCGCCCCAGGCCATGTCCTCCAGTGCCAGCACATTCGATACCGGTGAACGTGGCGCACCGGCACCGCCAAAATCCTCAGGGATGGGCATCAGGGTCAAGCCCAGATCCTGGGTACGGGCATAAAAGTCCGCTGGCGTCATACCCGCATCATCTGCAGGCCGCCCCTGCGTCCGCAGCACATCCCCGGCAAACCGCTTCAGCGATTCACGGGTCATGCGCTGGTCTTCTGTCAGGGACAGGTCAAACAGGGCATCACTCATCATCATTCTCCCGGCATATCGAACCATGAAACCCGCAAAGACAACGGCATGGTGGCAGGCGGCAGGAGTATGGAACGGGCTCCTGCCGGCAGGAGCATGATGGTTACAGAGTGAGCCAAGGGTCACAATGACAGCATCCCCTGACCAAAACGCTCACATCACCCGTGAAAGTATCCACAGGGCAGCTATTCTGTGAGCTGACAAAGCAACCATTAACAATCCGGGAACAAAACCACCCTGCGCTTGCCGCAAGGGCTGTGCCAGCATCCTGTTGACACAGACAACCGCCAGGAGGCCTCATGAAACTCATCCGTGACCTGTTCATTGCCAGCACACTCGCCAGCGTCAGCCTGGCCGCCATGGCCGAGAAGGTAGTGACCTATACCGTTGACCCGACACACACCCAGGTGTACTTCAGCTGGAGCCATGTCGGCTTCTCCAACCCGGGCGCCATATTCCGCGACATCAGCGGCACCATTACCGGCAATCATGACCAGCCGGAAAAGTCCTCGGTAGAGGTCACCATGCCGGTGAAATCCGTAGACAGTTTTGTGCCCCTGCTTAACGACCACCTGATCAACTCGGGTGACTACTTCAAGACAGCAGAGCATCCAGTCGTCACGTTCAAGAGCACTGGCATTCGTGACATACAGCGCCAGAAACGCACATTCACCCTGCTGGGCAACCTGACGGTCAACGGCATTACCAAACCGGTAAAACTGCAAGCCCGGGCAAACACCATCGGCCCGCACCCGTTTTATGACAATGCCGCCGCAGCCGGCTTTGAGGCTACCGCCACCATCAGGCGTTCAGATTTCAACATGGGCAAGTACACCCCTGTCGTCAGTGATGATCTGGATATCAGGATCACGGTCGAGGCAATTGAAACACAGGCGTATCAGAAAGCCCTGGAAAAGCAGGCAGCCGCACAGAAAGCCGCCACCAGGTAACCCTCTTGGCCCCCATGAAAAATGCCCCGTAAAAGGGGCATTTTTCATGGGCGTCAGTTGGCCTGTCAGAGACTGTCCAGCCAGCGCGGCCGCTCAATGCCATAGCCCTGGGCATAATCCACACCGATTTCAGAAAGCCGCGCCAGAATGGCCTCGTCTTCAACGTACTCGGCAATCGTCTGTATCCCCATGTAATGCGCAAGATCATTAATCGAGCGCACCATGGCAAAGTCATTCTCGTCAGTGGCAATATCCTTGACGAAGGAACCATCAATTTTCACAAAATCAAGCGGCAGATGCTTGAGATAGTTGTACGTCGCATGCCCTGCACCAAAGTCATCCAGCGCAAAACGGCAACCCGCCTTTCTCATCTCACGCATGAAATCAACAGCATCAGGAAGATTACTGATCGCCGTTGTCTCCGTAATCTCAAAGCATATTTTTTCAGGTGGCAGACCATATTCAAGCAAACGGTCAAACAGGTAACTCATCATCTGGGCATCAGACAGGGAGTGACCAGAAAGATTGATGGAAACCATGCCGATACGGGCAAACTTCTCGGGATTATCCTTCAGCCAGTGCAAGGCGCTGTCCACCACCCAGCGATCCACAGCCAGCATTCGGTTATAGCGTTCTGCCGCCTGCACAAATTCGCTCGGCGGCAAGTCCTCACCCCCGTCATCCCTCATGCCTATCAGGATTTCATAATGTGGCAGCTCATCACGGAAGCGCTCCGGATTGACCGCCTGGATTCTCTGACAGCGAAGCGTCAGCCGCTCCTGCTCCAGAGCCTGATTGAGCTTGGCGACCCAGACCATGACATTATCGCGACGAGTCAACTCTTCCGAATCAGGCTGATAAACCTGGATACGATTACCACCAGCAGCTTTTGCCTGTGCACACGCTTCCTCTGCTGCACGCAGTATGTTGGCATCATTTTCACTGGTATAGGTAATATCAACCAGACCGGCACTGGCCGTGAGCTTGTAATCCTGGTTATTCCAGCTGAACTTCATCACCGACAGCTCACCCAGACGCAAACTCACCAGTTGCTGGGCATTGCCAAGATCACAATCTTCCAGCAGCACACCAAACTCATCGGCATTCAGCCGGGCCACAATCGTTTTTGCCTTCAGCGCCTTGTTAAACAGATGCGCCACATCCTTGAGCAACTGGTCTCCGGCTGCAAATCCGGAAGTGCTATTGATGAGTTTGAACTGATCCAGATTGATATACCCGACAACATGGC
The DNA here is from genome assembly GCA_030646295.1 of Moraxellaceae bacterium. Taxonomy (GTDB): domain Bacteria; phylum Pseudomonadota; class Gammaproteobacteria; order Pseudomonadales; family Moraxellaceae; genus UBA2031. The sequence continues at coordinate 131,115 of JAUSND010000027.1, read as the reverse complement.
GTGAGCGCTTGCGTTTGGCATCATCAACCACCCGCTGCAATTGCCGGGTGAACTCCGCCCGGTTCACGAGACCCGTCAGTTCATCATGCATGGCCTGCCATGCCAGCTGATCATAAAGCTGGTGAACCACCCGCTCCAGCGCATCATCCACCACCGGCACATCATCGCCTTCAAAAATAAGGGCATTCCCTGTGTGCATCAGTGCAGCAAGCTCACGCTGGGTAAAATCATTAACCTTGATACCCTGATGATTCACAAAGACATAGCGCGCATCATTTGCAGCCCGCCAGGCAAGGCGCATGCGATCACGCTCGTCACCACGATGCCGCAGCTCGATCCAGTCACCCAGTTGCAGCCGGCGCGCACGATCAATCCACTTCTCCAGCCAACGCTCCTCAGCTGCGTCCGCCTCTTCACGAGGCTTTACGGCAGGCACCTGTGTCCAGGCCACATCCCCCAGCAATCGCTGCGGCCCCGACAACAGCTGCTTGAGTTCGGTGATCGCTTGCTGCTGCTGACGCCCACCGGTATCACCCAGCTCCTGCAGGCCCACCTTGATCAGCCTGAGCAACGCACGCAAATCAAACGCACGATGAACGTCAGCACCAATCGCGATCAACTCATCAAGCACGCCCGTATACTCAAGCCATGACTTGCTTTCTTCCCCCTGGCGAAGATGGGTCTTGATCAGCAAATCACGCCAGCCAGCCTCAATGAGTGTCAGCACCGGCTGTGGCACCTTTCTGCCAGCCAGACGATCATCCAGTATCAGCTGCACACGCTGCCTGGCACTTTCCAGACGGTGCTCGCCCTCAGCCAGCTGTCGCACACGCTCCAGATTGCGCTGGTAAGAAACCTCCTGGCGCTTGACCATCGGTTCAAGTACACCCAGCGCCTTGTCGAATACCTCAGGGTTCGTATCAAACTGGCCGGCAATCTCGTCAACCATCTGGTCGATGCCCTGCTCTTGCTCACGCGTCAGGGGATGATCACGAAAACCCAGACGGGCAAGCCGGTTCAGGACCTGACGGGCCGGATGATCATCGCGCTGAAAGAGATCATCATCATTCATCAGCGAATGCAGCAGCGGCAACTCCAGTTTCCGGAACCAGCCCTTGGCCTGATCACCGATAATCTGGTTTTGCGACAGTGTTTTCAGGAGACCTTCAGACATCTGGATGATGGACAGTACCGTTCCTGCCAACGCGCTGCCCTTGTCGGCAGCAATTCGCTCCAGCACCGCCTTCCACTCGCCGCCGGCCGATTTGAGCGGGCCGAAATTCTGCTGCACATCCTGCAGTTCAAAATAGACCGAGGGCGCGGAGGCAACTGCAACAGAACCGCCCTCACCCGCACCCACTGCACCTGAAGGCCGGGAAAAATCAATATCCCGCTTCACATTCTGCATTTCAAAAAGACGCTTGAGTGCACTGACAGCCGCCTTGGCATCACGCTGGGAAGACTCAAAGCGCTCTACGGCAGGACTCTGGGAAGAGCGCTCCAGAAACTCTGCGGCGCTACGTGGCGCCTGTGTGCGAATGGACGCTGGCGGCGTCATGGCCATGCCGGTGCCATCGGCCTGGCTGATACGGTTTGTGGTGGCATACGGTTCGCCAGCAGCCCCGTCAGACTTATCGTCAAACGCACCGTCAGGGTACCCGGTAACACCGGAAGCTGCCTGTTGTGCCGGCACACCAACGGAGGACGCGCCTGGAATCAATCCAGACGAAGATGCACCCTCAAGATCCTCGCCATGCCGCTGCACATAGCGCGACAGGTCAAGCTCCGTCAGTACGCCATTTTTCACCAGCGTTTCATTCAGTCCGTCATAAAGCCGGTCAAAGCCCGCAAGAACGGTATCCTCGAATGCCTTGTAGTAAACCTTCTCGATTTCCATGGATGGACGCAGCAGACTGATCGCATCCTGAAACGCTTCACAGACAGGGGCCGGGGCAAACAGGTTGGGCTGATGCTGCCCCTCCCCAACCCGGGCAAGCTCATCCAGACGCACCTGCAAGGCAAACAGCTGACTGCTGCAGCTGACCTCAACCCGGCTCGAAATGACCTTGACGATCAGCCACTCCTCAAACCGGTCCTTGTCGACCAGCGCAAGGCCGGAAACATCGGGGCGGGCCTTGGTACGCGGAGTTGAAGCATCGGGGTCGGAAAACGACTCCTGCAATGCAACCAGGAAGCGGGAGCGTACCGCCGCCTGCTGCTTGCGCAGCAGTGTGACGGCATCAAAGAACATGCGCTGGTCTGTATTGCTACGCGCATGATCGGAGGCCAGGAAAAGTCCGTCCTCAGCCGCCTTGAAAAAATCGGCAAGCCGGATACGACAAAATCCGGTCACCACCTGACCCAGTTGCTCCATCAGCGCCCGGGCTGTCGCATCCAGCCCTCCACTACCCTTCCCGGGGGAGCGCTCGGCTGCCCTCAACAGTACGGCCAGCGTTTCATCATCAGGATTAAAAAAACTGATCCCGAGAAACCGGGCATCCACATGCGCAATACGGGCTCGCAACTCATGCTCGCGCGCCTCCTGCCCCTGCCCGAGAAACATGCGAAGCAGGACCACGTCACCCCGCTTCAGCAACCGATCTCCACTGTCAGCCGCCTCAGGCAGCTCCAGCAGTGCACCACCAGGACTGATATCCTTCATCCGGCAGGAGCGCCGATTGACCCCTCGTGCAATGAGCTGCACGGTCATCGAAAGAATCTGGCGTTCGGCATTGCGTAGATCAGGCATCAACCTTCTTCCTTGTGCTCTTCAAGGCACTTAGACACGGGCAGAACAAGTCGCTCAAGTTGACCGGAAAACCGACCAGTCGACAAGTCATACCTCGCTGCCAGAAGCTCATACCTGAAAATTAAAGCCTGAAAAAACAAAACGCGCTGCCCTTTCGGACAGCGCGTTTGTTTTGTATGGCGCAGCGGACGGGACTCGAACCCGCGACCCCCGGCGTGACAGGCCGGTATTCTAACCGACTGAACTACCGCTGCTTGGTCTATACGTTGTGGTGGGTGCTGACGGGATCGAACCGCCGACCCGCTCCTTGTAAGGGAGCTGCTCTCCCAGCTGAGCTAAGCACCCTCAGCCATTCAACGTGGGGCGCATTATAGGGGTTTGCGATTCACTGTCAAAGGATAAATACAGTTTTTTTTCATATAGTTTTCAATTGCTTATTTTTCAGGCAGTTCATGCCAGCCCACATCCCCCGAAAGCCTGCCGGGTGTCAGCCGTCACACCTGCCGGCACTGCAAAAGCCTCCAGGGGAACCGGTGCCTGCCTGAAAACCCCTCTAGTCAATCTGCACCGGGGTATACACCGGTACACGGTCAAACAGGTCAATGATGTCGGCATTACGCATGCGGATGCAGCCATGCGACAAAGGCACCCCCATGGGCTCCGTATCCGGCGTGCCATGGATATAGATATAGCGGCGCATGGTGTCGCAGTTTCCCAGACGGTTATACCCAGGCTCGGTGCCGGACAACCAGAGGATACGGCTCAGGATCCAGTCACGACCACCATGCAGGACATGCAGCTCCGGCGTCCATACTTCACCGGTAGGACGCCGACCACGGAACACTGCACCAACAGGCATTCCGCCACCTATTTTTGCACGGACGATGTGCCGCCCCCTGGGCGTCTGCTCACTGCCACTGCACTCACCCGGCCCTTTCAGGGCGGTCGATACCAGGTAATGCGCAACCGGCTGGTCGTCACACAGCAAGGTCAGCATCTGGTCGGCAATCGAAACATGCAGATGATTCATCAACCGTCCTTGTCCGCCGCATAATGCTTGCGGTAATGGGCAATGATGATATGCGCCGCCTCATCCACCGAATCAACGACCGAGAACAGCGCAAGGTCATCAGTGGAAATGCAGCCCTCCACCAGCATCGTATTTTTTAGCCAGTCGACCATACCCTGCCAGTACGTACGCCCGATCAGCACCACAGGGAACGGCTCGGTTTTTTCCGTCTGGATAAGGGTCAGCGCCTCGAACAGCTCGTCCAGCGTGCCATAACCACCCGGAAAGATGGCAAACGCCACGGCATGCTTCATGAACATGAACTTGCGCACAAAGAAGTAGCGAAAATACAGGCTGATGTCCTGATAGGGATTGGCTTCCTGCTCACGCGGAAGATTGATGTTGAGGCCGATCGACAAGGCACCGTTGCCGATGGCGCCCTTGTTGACCCCCTCCATGATCCCCGGACCACCACCACTGATGACAGGCAAACCGGCACTGGAGAGCAGACGCCCCAGCTCCTCCGCCTGATGGTAATAGGGAGATTCAGGGCCCAGACGGGCACTGCCAAAGACAATCGCCGCATGGGCGATCTTGGTGAGATGCTCGATTCCGTCAACCAGTTCGGACTGAATGCGCAGCACACGCCAGGCTTCCGGCATTTTCCTGTCAAACATGCGTGACTCCGGTGTCTTTTACCGGAGTCTAGCAGTGGCAGGCCCGCTCTGCGAACTGCGGGAAAAGCCGTAGTGATCAGTGCAAAAGATGAGGCGTGTCGTCGTCCTGCAGCCCGGCATTGCCTGCCTGCAACTGGCCCGCCATCTGTACGCCCGCACCAATCATGCTTCTGGCAATGTCACCAAGGTGATCGCCAAGCATCGCCCGGGCCTCGGGTGAAAACCGGATCGCCACCAGCGGCTCGGAATGCCCGGGAGTCGAATCTGCCCGGCGCAGGATCACATCACCGTCATCGGTTTCCACAATTTCAAGAAAAGCAGCAGCAGACATCGATATTCCAGAAAATACCACGCCACCATTTGACGGCGGCGTTCACGAATGATTCAAGCCTGCCAGCGCTATGCACAGGCTTGCAGTTACCCCTGCAACTCACCCAGGGACATCAGGTTACTTGCCCTTGGCAGGACTCACTGTCCATTTGCCATCACTGTAGAAAGCCTGCCAGCCGGTCGGCTTGCCGTCCTTTTCGGTGACGACATACTGCTCCTTCGTCTTGCGACTGAAACGCAACACACTCTTGTTGCCCTCCGGATCCTGTGCCGGTGCCTTCAGCAGGTAGCGGTGCTTTTCATCCAGCTTGTCGGCAACACTTTGCAGCTCCTCAATCATCGGCGCACGGGTCTCGCGATGCTTGGGAAACTGGCTGGCCGCCAGGAACAGGCCGGCCGCACCATCACGCAACAGGAAGAAATCATCCGACTTCTCACACTTGAGGTGTGGCATGGGAATCGGGTCAGCCTTTGGCGGAGCCGCCTCACCACTGCGCAACAGCTTGCGTGTATTGCCGCAAGTCGAGTTCGTGCAGCCGAAATATTTACCGAAGCGCCCGGTCTTCAGCTGCATGTCGGAACCGCACTTGTCACATTCGATCAGCGGACCTTCATAGCCCTTGATCCGGTAACTGCCCTGCTCGATCTCGAAGCCGTCGCAATCAGGATTATTACCGCACACATGCAGCTTGCGGCCTTCGTCGATCAGATAGCTGTCCATGGCCGTGCTGCACTTCGGGCAGCGATGCCGCGCCAGCAACTGCCGGGATTCGCTTTCGTCATCATTCTCGTCCAGCGCAACCACTTCGCCACCCGGTACCAGATTGACCGTACCCTTGCAGCGTTCCTTGGGTGGCAATCCATACCCGGAGCAACCCAGGAACACACCTGTACTGGCGGTACGAATCTGCATCGGACGACCGCACAGCAGGCAGGGAATGTCAGTGGTCACCGGCTGATTGCGACGCATGCCGTCATCCTGCCCGGCATGCTCAAGCTTCTTCTTGAAGTCCTTGTAGAAATCGTTGAGAACCTTCTTCCAGTCGAGCTGGCCCTCGGCCACCTTGTCGAGCTCCTGTTCCAGCTCGGCAGTAAAGGCATAGTCCATCAGGTTATCGAAGTTCTCGGTCAGGCGATCCGTAACAATATCGCCCATCTTCTCGGCATACAGCCGGCGATTTTCCAGCTTCACATAACCACGCTCCTGCACCGTGGAAATGATGGCGGCATACGTGGAGGGACGACCGATACCGCGCTTTTCCAGTTCACGCACCAGCGTGGCTTCACTGAAACGTGCCGGCGGCTTGGTGAAATGCTGGCTCGGGTCCAGCTTCACCAGTGACAGGGCCTCGCCGACGGCCACATCCGGCAGCACCAGATCCTCCTTGTCTTTCTGTGCCGGCACCATGACCTTGGTAAAACCGTCAAACTTCAGAATGCGGCCGCGCGTACGCAGCTCGAAATCCGCTGCTGACACGCTCATGCTGGTGGAGAGATATTCGGCATCGGGCATCTGGCATGCAACAAACTGACGCCAGATCAGTTCATACAAACGCTCGGCATCACGTTCCAGCGCCGCCAGGCTGCCCGGCATGGCTGTCACATCAGAAGGACGAATGGCTTCGTGGGCTTCCTGTGCACCTTCCTTGCTGGAATAGACGTTCGGATTTTCCGGCAGGTATTTCTTGCCGTACTGGTCCTCGATAAAACCGCGCGCTGCAGCGACCGCATCCTGACTCAGATTGGTCGAGTCCGTACGCATGTAGGTGATGTGGCCGGCTTCATACAGGCGCTGTGCCAGTGTCATGGTTTTCTTTACGGAAAAACCAAGACGGGTACTGGCGGCCTGTTGCAGTGTGGATGTAATGAACGGGGCATTCGGGCGTGTCCGGGTCGGCTTGTCATCGCGCTTGGCAACAACATAGCTGGCGCCCTGCAGTGACTTCAGTGCTGCATCAGCCTCCGCCTTGTTCTTCGGGCGGAAGGCACTGTCTTTATGCCGGGTCACTTCAAGTCGCAACGCCGCCTTCTTGGCAGTTTGCGTGTCGGCATGAATTTCCCAGAACTCTTCCGGAATAAACGCACGTATCTCGCGCTCGCGCTCCACCACCAACCGCACGGCTACCGATTGCACGCGACCGGCCGACAGGCCTCGTGCAATTTTTTCCCAGAGCAGCGGCGACACCATGTAGCCAACCACACGGTCAAGAAAGCGGCGCGCCTGTTGTGCATTCACGCGGTCAATATTGAGAATGCCTGGCTTCTTGAACGCCTCTGTAATCGCATTCTTGGTGATTTCGTTGAATACGACTCGACGAAAGCGCTGATCATCACCACCAATGACTTCCCGCAGGTGCCAGGCAATCGCCTCCCCCTCGCGGTCCAAGTCAGTGGCCAGATAAATGGTGTCGGCATCCTTCGCCAGCTTCTTCAGCTCATCAACCACCTTCTCCTTGCCGGGAAGAATCTGGTAGTGCGCCGTCCAGTCATGCTCCGGGTCTACCCCCATGCGGGCCACAAGAGCCGACTTGCCCTTGCTCTCCTTCTGCAAGGCCTTGGCCTCGGGCGAGAGCTTGCGCGTAGCAGCGGCAGCCTTGGCCCGCTCGGCAGGGTCTACCGGCTTGCCGGAGCCACTGACAGGCAGGTCGCGGACATGACCCACGCTGGATTTCACGATGAAATCCTTGCCCAGGTACTTGTTGATGGTCTTGGCCTTGGCCGGCGACTCGACGATGACGAGCGATTTGCCCATGAAATCGGCTATCCGTAGGGAATGTTAGGGGCCGGCAGCAATACCGGAGAGCGGCATATATAAGAGGGGATTGCATCCCGGTCAAGCGAAGCTCGCCAGCTGACCAGAAATTAGAGCAGGATCAGGAGAGGATTTTCTGCAGTTTCAGGAGCGTTTCACGCAGGATTGGCAGATCCGCAGGCTCTCCGCGCTCCAGCCACCAGACACTCAGGGTGTTGGCCCTGGCCTCCACCGAAACCCAGTGCTCCGCCTGGGCAGGCAGGGCAAGCGCCTTGAGGGTGGCCGGATCACCGGCACGGATCATCCAGTCGCCATCACTCAGGCGGTCCACACGAAAATAGGGCAGCCCCTTGTCCTCATCCCCCGTCAACAGGGAATAGCACGCCAGCAGACCACCCGGTGGCTTCTCTCCCCGATACCAGTCAGGCGGCGGCAACAAACGGGCATGCAGGCCCAGCTTGCGGGCCTCGGCACGGAGCAGCATCAGGCGCTGGTCGCGTTGGCTGGGACGCAGCACCAGCATCTGCCCCCAGACAAACGCCACCACCACCAGCAGCGCAATCAGGAAGGCTGTCACGAGGTGGCAGCTTCCTCTTGTGTACTGCCGTTAGGGAAGAACAATGGCTTGATCTTGCCCAGCTGCGCATCGAGGGAAGCCGAGACGCTGGACGACATGGTGAAGAAGCTGAGCAGGGCCTTGGAGTTCGAGTCGTTCTGGAAGGCACCCACGGTCCGCTGCCAGAAGGCATGGTTGACCAGCTGCAGTTGCTCGTTGGTCCGGACCAGTCCCTTGAGTTCCCAGTCCGGCATCCCGCCCTCGCGCATCACGAAATACTGGCGCATCAGGTACATCGAGGCAGACCGCAGGATGAACTCTTCACGACTGGCAAATGGCAGATGATTGCGTGCATTCGGCTTGAGTTCGCCGAAGATCGGGCAGGAGCTCGTTGCCATGATGAGCCCCATGAGGGCACGCACACCCTCCTCCAAACCCACCCGCTTCACATACTCGCGCTCGGGCGTGACCACACGCACATTGGCCTTGGTATGTGCCGGCAGTTTCTGGAAGTCCCGTGCCATCTTGTCCAGATCAATGGCAGCCGGGCAATGACTGTACTCAGCCTTGCTCAGGGGACAGTTGCTGCACTGGTTGTTACCCAGTTGCGTCCACTCGGGGGCATCGGCTGGAATCCGTTTCGGGTCAAACACACGGTCAAGGTCAACGTTGAACTTGAGTTCAAGACCGTCATCAAAGGTAAAGTAATATTGAATGCTTGTTGTCATGATCAATGCTCTGACCGCTCCGCGGTCACGGTCTATCCATGGCTAAAACACAGGCTGTCCGCATGAGCATGTGCTCATGAAGCTGAAGCCGGGCCGGCGTCTAAGTTAAAGCAATTGCAAGACTCAAGCCAGTAGCTCCAGCGGAACCACTTGGCATTTCCGGAATGACGCACCCGTCACACATTTCACCGGAACTCCGGCCAAACACGCAAGAAACGACCTCTACGCAAGAATCCGCACCGGGTCACCAAGACTCAGACAGGCACGATCAGGCCGCCTGGTGACAATCACATTCTGTCCGAAATATGTTTTTCCATCCGGCCCGGCACGATAGGCCCGCAGGGTCGTCAGAATCTGACTGTTCTTGTCAGCCGTATCAGGATCAATGGACGGAATGACACAGCGGGAACAGGGCTTGACCACCGTCAGCTCAACCTCACCCACCTGCAGCTTTTTCCAGCCATCCTCGGCATGCGGCGGAACATCCCCGGCAATCACGATATTTGGCCGGAACCGCCGCCAGTCCACTGGAGACGGTAACCTGGCATTGAGATGATCAAGGGATGACTGCGTAACCAGAAGAACCGGAAACCCGTCTGAAAACCCGGTCGAGTGCCCCGCTCCGGCATGAGCAGGACTGACCGTACGGTGCGTGCTCTCCGGCATCCACACCAGTCGCACCGGCATATCCAGAAAAACGGAACACCAGGCATCAGCCACCGGACTGACGGCCAGCGCCGCAACCTCATCCTCCCAGACCGTCACCTGAATCTGGTCTGGCTGCGCCACCGGCATTACCTGCACGTCCGACCGCCCTGGCGCCTGCAGAAGAAGCCCGCCATCCACAATGGTGGCCGAAATCAGGCACAGGCGGGGATGCGTACGCTGGGTGACAAAACGACCACTGGCATCCACCAGCATCCAGCGCCTGTCCCCGGCAGGACCAAAGCGGTCAAGCAACATACGCCCCAACGGAACCTGCCGCCCCGACTTGAGCGGATAAATGGCCAGCGCCCCGATGTGCATACCTGTCTTCCCGTGAAAAACACCATTCTAGCGCCACTCGTCAGCCCCCACAGCAATACCATACTGCCGAAAAAGACAGGGCTGTTCAAAAGAACAGTATCCTGCTAGTGTCTGATCATTACTCCGGTATCCCCGGCATGAGGAGCAAGGCAATGGAAGGTTTGACCACCCGCCAGGCAGAAATTCTCGACTTTATTCGTGAAAATATCGAGCACACCGGCATGGCACCAACCCGTGCCGAAGTGGCACTGCGGTTTGGCTTCAAGTCCAAGAATGCCGCCGCCGATCACCTGCGCGCCCTGGAGCAGAAAGGTCACATCAAACTGCACCCGGAACTGTCACGCGGTATCCAGTTACTGGATGAGCAGGACCCCGACCTGATCCCGGTGATCGGTTCGGTCGCTGCCGGCCTGCCCATCGAAGCCATCGAGAATCACGACGAAGCCCTGCCCGTACCCAAGGGTCTGTTCGCCAAGCGCCCCACCTACCTGCTGCGGGTAAAGGGCGACTCCATGAAGGATGCCGGCATCCTTGAAGGCGATCTCATCGCGGTCTACAAAACGAATATTGCGCGCAAGGGCCAGATTGTTGTGGCACGCATGGACAATGAAGTGACAGTGAAGTACCTCGACTCCGAAGGCTCGCACATGAAACTGGTGCCGGCCAATCCAAGCTACCAGCCCATGCTGATTGCACCAGAAGACCTGGTGATCGAAGGCGTGTTTGTCGGTCTTATCCGCGACTCCTTCGGCTACTGATACGCTCTGTTTTTCCAATAAAAAACCGGCAAAAATGCCGGTTTTTTATTGTTCCCAAAGCGGAGTCAGGCAAAGTACTTTTCCTGATTCTTCACAATCTGGTCCGAAATATAACTCGACAGCGTGTACACGGTGACCTGCGGATTAACGATGATCGAGGTCGGAAACAGGCTGGCATCCGTGATGAACAGCCCCTTCACGTCATGCGTCTCGCCATAGGGATTCACCACGGACTTGCTCGCATCAGCCCCCATGCGGCAGGTGCCCTGAGGATGGTAGGACACCATTCTGAACGTCTGCAATTCATGCTCGATTGCATCCACCACTGCGTCAATATCCTCAACCGATTCAATCACGCGATGCTGCACCGTCGGTACATAAACCTTTTTTGCACCACCCGCAAAATGAACCCTTGCGGCTGCCTTGATTGATGCTTTCATTGCGGGAAAATCAGCACTGGAAATCTGGTAGCTAATCTTCTTGTTCTCGTTATCCAGCGTAATTTCACCGACGTTATGATCGTGAATCAGCGTTACCAGGCCCGCCAGTTTTTTCAGGTCGGTCATGTAATCCATGAATGGCTTGCCAATACCGGGCTGCGTTACCGCCGACAACTCCACCGGGCCTGCGCCACCGGCCTCAAGAATGAATCCACCCTTCGAGGGATGCGCCCACTCATCGACATAGACACCGAGCAATGCACCACGCCAAGCATGAACATCATCAGGATATTCGGCAACCACCATCAATGACGGGTGACAGGCAAAATTCTTCCCGACCTGTCCGGAGGAGTTTGCCAGCTGCGATCGCTGTAACAACAATGGCGTTTGAACAGCCCCCGCCGCAGTCACCACAACGCGGGCCTTTACCCGAAGCTCCGATTTTTTCTGGCCGGTAGCCGGATCAATGATCTCTGCCATCACACCACTCACCCGACCATTTTCTGCCAGGACACGGGTGACATGCGTATCGGAATAAATCCTTGCCCCATGCGATACCGCCCAGGGCAGATAGGTCACCAGCATTGACTGCTTGCGATCACTGGCACATCCGGAAAGGCAATGTCCTGTCAGTGCACACTCGCGAATATTCCGCTTGAACGGCTTCCAGGAAATACCGAGCTTCTTGCAGCCCTCACGAATCACACTGGAGTTCCGGTTGATCTCATGTTCTTCGTTGGAGTGAATGCCCAGGTTGGCTTCAACCTTGCTGAAATAAGGCTCCAGTGCCTCTGGTGTGAGATTGGCGAGGCCATACTGCTTCTGCCAGTCTTCCAGAATGTAGTCCGGCGTACGGAATGAAACACACCCGTTAACCACGGTAGAGCCACCCACACACCGACCTTGCAGCACCAGCAAATCGCCATCACTGTTGGCCTGTGTACCCTTGTCCTGATACAACTGGTTCATGGCCCTGGCAAAATCCTCCGTGAACTCCGCTGACGGGACATAGGGCCCGGACTCCAGAACGATCACTGATTTCCCGGCACGTGCCAGCTCATAGGCAGCCACGGCACCACCGGCTCCCGAACCCACCACCACGACATCCGCCACCAGTTCGATACTGGCCTGCGAAACATCCTTTGCCTGCGTCACGGCAAGACCATGCGTTGTGGCAATCATTTCTGCCATGTTGTGCTCCAGCTATTCTTTACAGGACATGACCGCTCAAATGGTCATGCATGAATCCAGGTGATGAGTCAGACCGGTGCCGGCTGATTGCCCCGGGAGGGAATTCCCCATTTTTTCGTCACGGCGCCATCAAACTCGATTGCCGGCCAAGTCCGCCCATCCATCCAGTAGCCGGTATGGGTAAGCTTGGTAACCACAAAGCCGATCGCCCGCTTGGGCATGACATCCGAGTTCAGCCAGTCAGAGACATAGGCCAGAGCATCCGCGTCAGAAAGATCCACAAAACGCTTCCAGTGCCCAGCGACAGCGGCGTTATCAAAGAGGGACAGCCCCATGAACAGCTGCTTGCGCACATCAGGATGCAGGGCACCGAGAATCGCATCCACATTGGCCACAACCGGCACCTTTTCCACTGGCAGCAGTGCCGTTCCCGTCACCGGCAGCAGTATTTCTGCCAGCCGAACGAAAAGCTGATAGCGGGATGCGTCCAGGTGCGACAGATTGTCAGGAGCCTCGAGTCCGTCTCGCGGTGAACGTCGCAAAATGGCAAAACCGCCTGCCGCCAGGGCCGTTACCCCTGCGGTGGTCCAGAGTGCCACCTTGAGAAAGCGGCGCCGGGACAGGGGTGCAATTGCCGCCGCTACCTCGCCTGCCACCTGCTTGCGTGATTCCGTCATCAGATCATCCCCACAGCCAGTTTCCTCGACCTTTCAGTCACGATGCAGGCTAGTGTACGGAATTCCGGGCGGCTGCCAAGAGAAATTGGAGCAAATACTCTATTTTTTAGCAGGGACGGGTACAAAGCAAAAAGCCCCGCATGAGCGGGGCTTTTTGCTTGATCAGGATTGCTCAGGCAATCAGATCAGCTTTTCCAGCTGCGGCACGATGTCGAAGAGATCGCCCACGATGCCGTAGTCAGCCACGGAGAAGATTGGCGCTTCTTCATCCTTGTTGATGGCCACGATCACCTTGGAATCCTTCATGCCTGCCAGATGCTGGATGGCACCGGAGATACCGACGGCCACGTACAGCTGCGGTGCAACGACCTTGCCGGTCTGACCGACCTGCATGTCGTTCGGCACAAAGCCTGCGTCCACAGCAGCGCGGGAAGCGCCTACAGCAGCACCCAGCTTGTCAGCGAGGCTGTACAGGATGCTGAAGTTGTCGCCGTTGCCCATGCCGCGGCCACCGGACACCACAATCTTGGCACCAGCGAGTTCCGGACGGTCAGACTTGGCCAGCTCTTCACCCACAAACGTCGACTTGCCAGCATCGGCAGCCACAGACACCGCCTCGACAGCAGCCGAGCCACCAGTGGCAGCAGCAGCGTCAAAACCGGTCGGGCGCACTGTCAGCACCTTGATCGCATCCGTGGACTGCACGGTAGCGATGGCGTTGCCAGCGTAGATCGGACGTTCGAAAGTGTCGGCAGAGACCACCTTGGAGATTTCGGAGATCTGGTTCACGTCCAGCAGGGCAGCCACACGCGGCAGGAAGTTCTTACCGTTGGTGGTAGCAGGTGCCAGGATGTGGCTGTAGCCCTTGCCGAGTTCGGCAACCAGCGCGCTGATGTTTTCAGCCAGCTGATGACCATAGGCGGCGTTGTCGGCAACCAGCACCTTGCTCACGCCATCAATCCTGGCAGCAGCTTCGGCAGCAGCCTGGCAACCTTGGCCGGCAACCAGCACATGGATGTCGCCACCGATAGCCTTGGCAGCGGTAACGGTATTGAGCGTGGCGCCCTTGATGGAGACGTTGTCGTGTTCGGCGTATACGAGAATGCTCATGTTCAGATCACCTTCGCTTCGTTCTTCAGCTTGTCAACCAGCTCTTCCACGGTCTTGACCTTGATACCGGCCTTGCGGTCTGCAGGCGGATCAACCTTCAGGGTCTTCACGGTCGGAGCAGCATTCACGCCATAGTCAGCCGGAGACTTGGTATCCAGTGGCTTCTTCTTGGCCTTCATGATGTTTGGCAGGGAGGCATAACGTGGCTCGTTCAGGCGCAGGTCAGTGGTGACCACGGCTGGCAGGCTCAGTTCGACAGTCTGCAGGCCACCGTCGATTTCACGGGTAACCTGGGCCTTGCCACCTTCAATCTTAACCACAGAAGCAAAGGTACCCTGGGCGTAACCAGCAAGAGCAGCCAGCATCTGGCCAGTCTGGTTATTGTCGCCATCAATGGCCTGCTTGCCGAGAATGATCAGCTGGGGCTGTTCCTGATCGCAGATACCCTTGAGGATCTTGGCGATGGCCAGCGGCTGCACTTCTTCAGCGGTTTCAACGAGGATGCCGCGATCAGCGCCAAGCGCCATCGCAGTACGCAGCTGTTCCTGGGCGGCCGTCGGGCCAACAGTCACAACCACGATTTCGGTCACGATACCCTTTTCCTTGAGACGCACCGCTTCTTCAACAGCGATTTCGCAGAACGGGTTCATGGCCATCTTGACGTTGGCAAGCTCAACACCGGTCTTGTCCGCCTTGACGCGAACTTTCACGTTGTAATCAACAACGCGTTTGACAGCAACAAGAGCCTTCATGGAATCCTCGGCTTGGTTGTTCAATGTGGGAGGTAAAGTGGGCAGGAAATGGAACCCTGACCCGAAAAGGCCACGCATTTTGAAGGCTGACCCCAGCTAGGTCAAGTGACGCAAGACATGGACAACTGTCGTCAGAACTGCCAATGACAAAGGCCGCTACCCCTTCCGGAGCAGCGGCCTTTGCTGCACAGACTGGCTGGAAGCCTATTTCTTGTGCCGGGTACGGTTACCCATGCGAACACCCGCACTCATCAGGAAGTCAAAGAAGTCATCCGGATCCTTGATGAACTTCTGGTAGAACTCCGACTTGCACAGGGCCGAGGCACCATGGGCCAGCGCCCAGGCGGCACAGATATGGTATTCCGGGGGCACATCGGCCAGCTTCTGCTCATCGATGCGGGCCTTCACGATACTGGTGAGCTTGTCAAAGTTCGAGGCACGAATCGCATGCAGCTTGTCCAGCAGCTGCGGCACGGCCTTGTCGGCCGTCAGCTTGGACTCAAGACGGTCAAACAGCAGGTACTTGTCCGGATCCTGTACGCGGAAGCGGAAATACTCGCGCATCAGGGCTTCCTTGTCGGCCAGTGCATCAACCCGGCGAAACAGATCCGCCAGCTCTTCCTCATAGCGGATCATGAGCAGGAGATAGATTTCGTTCTTGGTCTCGAAATGCTTGTAGATCGTGCCTTTGCCGATCCCGACCTTGTCCGCAATCATCTCGACCGTCACCCTGTCTTCACCCTGTTCGATGAAAAGCTGGAGTGCACAATCCAGAATCGACTGCTCACGCTGCCGGAATTCCCGTGCCTTCTGGGTGGCCTTGGCCAAGTCACTCATGTTGCCGTCCCTCTCAAAATCCGTTCTGGCTCAAAAGGAGCCTTTAAAAACGCGCATTGTCCTGACTTCAAAGTCTCTCGACAAGACATGAGCACAGTATAGGCACCCGGACAACTCGATGACCAGTCAGTCTTGCCAAAAAAGAACCCTAACCGTGCCTTCGGCGGCATCTTATGTGAAAGAAGTCTGAGCAATGAGCCTGCCGCACTGGCGAATCCCTGAAAGTGACCAATACTGATTCCATGCCGGCCACTGCCCGGCAGGATGAATCCGTAATTGCCAGAGATTGGTATTGGCCCGGTTTCCCCCCCAGGAGCCGGGCTTTTTTTGCGCTCAGCCAACCCCGAACAGACGCCGGAAATTTTCTGTCGTCCGTTCGCCAATCTCCTCTGCCGCCATACCACGAAGCTCGCCCAGCACATTCGCCACATCAACCACATAGGCAGGCTGGTTGGTCTTGCCCCGGTAAGGAACAGGCGCCAGCCACGGCGAGTCTGTCTCGATGAGCATGCGATCCAGCGGCACCTTTTGCGCCACCTCACGCAACTCCACAGCATTGGCAAAGCTCACAATGCCTGAAAAGGAAATGTAGAAGCCAAGATCAATGGCTGCCTTCGCCATCTCCCAGTCTTCCGTGAAGCAATGCATGACACCCGACGTCGCGCCTTCCTCCCTGAGAATGGCAATGGTGTCGGCACGTGCCGCCCGTGTATGCACCACCAATGGTTTTCCGGTACGGCGCGAGGCCTCGATATGCTTGCGAAACCGGCGCTGCTGATCGGCGGGATTTTCCTGCTCATAGTGATAATCAAGACCGGTTTCCCCAATAGCGACCACCTTGGGGTGTGCCGCCAGCTGTATCAGTTGCTCGATTTCCGGCTCCAGTGAATCCAGATGCAGCGGATGCACACCTACAGATGCCGACACATCGTCATACGCCTCTGCCACCGCCAGCACATCGGGCAAGGTTTCCAGATCAACACCGATACAGAGAAAGTGTCCGACTCCACGGGCACGGGCTGCTGCCAGAGCACCATCCAGGTCAGTCTTCAGTTTGGCAAAATCAAGACGGTCGAGATGGCAGTGTGAGTCGATATACATTGAGAAAACCCTGAAGCTTCTTACGGTCAAATAACAAGGCCGGCAATCGCCGGCCTTCGGAATAACAGAACCTGATCACATCGTATTGGTCGGGCGGTCTGCCTGCAACGCTCCGGCGAGAAAGGTCTCGATCTTGCGACGGGCCTTGTCACCCTCCTCGCCCGACAACTGGATACCCACACCAGCGGCACGTGTGCCCTGATGGCGTGGATTGATCCAGATGACCTTGCCGGTTACCGGAATACGCTCCGGATCATCCATCAGCGTGAGCAGCACAAACACTTCCTCACCCAGCTTGCACTGGCGAGTGATCGGCAGGAAAAGACCACCACCTTTCACAAACGGCATGTAGCAGGAATACAGCGCCTGCTTGTCCTTGAAACTTTGATTGATGATGCCGCCAGCACGAGGCATGTTCATAGGCAGACTTCCTGAAAAGCGTTCTTGTTGTGATCTCAGCGCGAGGTCAGCGCTACCCAATCTGAAAAGGTGGCATCAATTAATGCATTGCCCTGTACATTGCCCGCCAACAGGCGTTGCCTGTCTGCCAGACCCTGACGGAAGCGCAACAGGTCGGCCGGCTGGAAATGTGCCGACATGCGCTCGATTATAGGCGCGAGATCCCTGTGTTTGACAACTGTTGCTGCACCACTGGCTGCAACCACCAGATCATCCAGCAGGCTGAGCAAGGCCACCAGCAGGGATTCGGCGCCCAGTGAATGCCAGCGCTGAGCCGTCGCCAGTGCTGTCTGCCGCTGTTGCGTCAGCTGCATGAGGTCCTTGAGCAAGGCCTCCCGCTGCGAAAACCACTCTGCCTCCCGCAATGCCAGCGCCGCCAGTGGCGCCCCCCGGGACAGGGCGAGCAAGAGGCGAGCCTTTTGTTCATCACCCACCTGGGGCACCAGCCAGGCCAGGGCATCGGCTTCGGTCGGTATCGGCAACGGTCGTTGCTGGCAACGACTGCGCAAGGTTGGTGCCAGACTGAGTGGCTGCGATGTCAGCAGCATCAGTGCCGTATCCCGCCCGGGCTCCTCCAGGGTTTTCAGCAAGGCATTGGCGGCCTGAACATTGAGCAGGTGTGCAGGCGATAACACCACCACTCGCCACCCTCCCATCTGTGCCGATTTTTCTGCGAACCCTACCAGCTCGCGAACCTGGTCCACCCGGATGGCCTTGGCCGTCTTTCCGGTTTTTTCATCGGTCAGTGTGGTCAGCCACATCAGATCCGGATGCGTACCTGCCGCGAGCAGGCTGCAACTCTTGCACTGGCCACAGGCCACGCCGTCACGCGGCTGATGACACAACAGACGGGCAGCAAATGCCCTCGCAAAGCGCTCCTTGCCAAGGCCGTCTGCCCCACTCAGCAGCAGCGCATGCGGCAAGCGCTGCTGCACCAGCAACTCCTCCAGCGACTGCCAGAGTGACTGTTGCCAGGCATAGGCACGAAAAGGGTAAGGAACGCGAACCTCTGCCTCACTCACAGGCCCTGCTCCTGCAGCCAGTCTTCCAGCGCCCGGGCAATACTCGCCTGCACATGCTCCAGCGGCCGACCTGCATCAATCACACGAAAGCGCCGTGGCTCCGCCTGTGCACGGGCACGATAGCCGGCACGCACACGCTCAAAGAAGGACTCCTGCTCCGACTCGAAGCGATCCTTCTCCGCCCGCGCCTCGACCCGCGCCAACCCTTCATGGACAGGCAAGTCCAGCAAAAGCGTCAAGCCGGGACGCAATGTGCCCTGTACCAGTTGTTCCAGCGCAGCAATCGTCTGCAGCGAAAGATGCCGCCCGTATCCCTGATAGGCATACGTCGCATCCGTGAAGCGATCACACAGAACAAACTCACCCCGGGCCAGCGACGGCTGAATCACTTGCGCCATATGCTGGGCACGCGCCGCGAACATGAGCAGCAGCTCGGCATCCGGCGCCATGACTTCGTCGCGACGAGCCAGCAGCAACGCACGTATTTCTTCGGCCAGCGGGGTCCCCCCGGGCTCACGGGTGACCACCAGTGCAAGACCTCGGCGCACAAAAAAATCGCGGACAAATGCGAGACAGGTACTCTTGCCTGCGCCTTCGCCACCCTCCAGGGTAATGAAACGATTGACACTCATGCTCAGGATTCCGGTGCAGAACGATATTCTGACTGACGCTGCAACTGATAGCGCTGAACGGCACGATTGTGTTCTTCCAGCGTAGAAGTGAACTCGTGCGATCCGTCACCACGTGCAACAAAATAGATCTCGTCACCTTCCGCAGGATGCAGTGCTGCATGAATGGCCGCACGCCCGGGCAAGGCAATCGGCGTCGGTGGCAAGCCGTTCACCCGATAGGTGTTATAGGGTGTCACGCGCATCAGATCGGCACGTTTGAGGTTGCCATCAAATCCGGGACCCATGCCATAAATCACGGTCGGATCGGTTTGCAGACGCATGTTCCTTTGCAACCTGCGCACAAACACGCCGGCAATACGGGGGCGCTCTTCTGCCATGCCGGTTTCCTTTTCAACAATCGACGCCATGATCAGCGCCTCATAAGGTGTTGCGTAGGGCAATCCGGCTGCACGTGACGCCCACTCACTGGCCAGGATTTTTTGCTGGCGCGCATAAAGCTTCTCAAGAATACCGATATCCGTATCACCCACGGCGATGTCATAGGTATCAGGAGCAAACATGCCCTCCGGACTTGGTTCGGTCGATCCCAGCATTGCCAGCAATGCCGCATCATCCCGTATGGCCGTGGCCATGATGTTCTTGTGTTCTGCAAGCAGGCGACGCAGATCCCGGTAGGTAGTTCCCTCAATCACCGTCAGCCGTGAATCAATGACCAGCTTGCCCTCCCCCAGCAACCGCAACAGCGATACCGTGTTCTGTGGAGACTGTAGCTGCACAACACCCGCTCGCAACGTCTTGTCCCCGGGCTGCAGACGCAACCAGGCCCGTGCCAGCCAGCGATCCGGCAGTATCCCGTCACTGGCCAGGGTATCGATCACCGATGAATACGAGGCACCGCGCGCGATCTCCAGCCGGTAGCCATCAACCGGCAATGGAAGACGCGAAAACAGGCCCTGGTAAATCCAGAGCGTGGGCAGAAAGGTCAGGAGAAAAAGCGCCAGGGCCCAAGGCCAGCGACGCCGGGGCGAAGATGAGCGTGTCATGATCCGCCTAGCATCTCATCCCAGTAGCGTTGAAGTCGACGGGTGATTGGGCCGGGCATCCGCTCAATGGCGGCCAATTGCCGGACCGGCCAGATGCCGTAAAGGCTGTTGCAAAAGAAAATTTCGTCCGCCGCCAGAACCTGCTCCAGACGGTATTCACCTTCCTCAAACGGGATGCCTGCGCGCAACGCCTCAGCCTGCACGGTCTGGCGCATCACACCACGCACGCCGGCACGGTCCAGGCGCGGGCTATGCAGCACACCATCCTGCACCCAGAACACGTTGCTGAATACTCCCTCGACAATATGCCCACCGACATCCAGCACCAGTGCCTCACTGGCTCCCTCATGGGTAGCGAGTTCACGGCGCAGCAATACCTGCTCCAGACGATTGAGGTGCTTGTGGCCCGCCAGCAAGGGACTGATGCCCAGAGGCTGCTGGCAAACTGTCGCGACAATGCCCTGCGCGGCGTGCTCGGGAGGCCAGGACATTTCAGGATGAAGGGAAAATATCAGCGTGGATGGGGCATCCGGATCGGGCAAATAACCGCGGCCACTATTGCCACGCGTCAGGATGATCTTGGCAACCGCCTCGTCACTGCCAACCAGAAAGCCGGCAAATGCCGTTGCAGCAGCATCCGCATCAAACGCAATGCCGAGTGCCGCAGCACTGCTGCCCAGCCGTGCCATGTGCGCATCAAACAGCAGCGGGCGGCCGCCTGAAATCCGGATCGTCTCGAAGAGGCCGTCGCCGTAGGCAAGGCCCCGGTCCGCCACGCTCAGTGCGGCAGCATCACCCTGCTCCAGGGTGATGCCATTAACCCAGACACGGCGAATCATTCACACCCGCCGGAAAATCAGCGAGCCATTGGTCCCGCCAAAACCGAACGAGTTGGACAGAGCCACATCAATCTTCATGGGGCGCGCCGTGTTCGGCACATAATCCAGAGTGCAGCCTTCAGCCGGATTATCGAGATTGATCGTTGGTGGCGCTATATTGTTGGTAATTGCCAGCACAGAAAAAATCGCCTCCACGGCACCGGCAGCACCCAGCAGATGCCCGACCATGGACTTGGTCGAGCTTACAGCCAGCTTTTGTGCATGTTCACCAAATACAGACTGTATGGCCTGTGACTCAGCCACATCACCGGCTTCGGTCGAGGTACCGTGAGCATTCACGTAATCGACTGCATCGGCTGGCAGACCGGCATCACGCAGCGCATTGCGCATGGCTGCCGCCGCACCTTCGCCATTCTCGCTGGGTGCGGTCATGTGATAGGCGTCATCACTCATGCCAAAACCAACCACTTCGGCATAAATGCGTGCACCACGTGCCATTGCATGCTCGTACTCTTCCAGCATCAGCACACCAGCACCATCACCCAGAACAAAACCATCGCGATCACGGTCCCAGGGGCGACTGGCTGCCTGAGGATCGTCATTGCGAGTAGAGAGTGCACGGGCAGCAGAAAAACCGGCCATGCCCAGCGGGCTGGATGCCTTTTCGGCCCCACCAGCCAGCATCATGTCGGCATCACCGTACGCAATCATGCGGGCCGCCAGGCCAATGCAGTGCGTACCACTCGTGCATGCAGTAGACACAGCGATATTGGGCCCCTTGAGGCCCAGGCGGATGGCCAGCATGCCAGCCGCCATGTTGATAATGGAGCCCGGCACAAAGAACGGCGAAATCTTGCGGGGACCATCAGCCATCAGCGTTTCCTTGCTGCGCTCGATCGAGCTCAGTCCACCAATACCGGAGCCAATGGAAACACCGATGCGTGGTGCATTTTCCGGCGTCACTTCCAGACCGGAGTCTGCCATTGCCTGGACACCCGCAATAATGCCGTACTGGATGAACTCATCCATGCGGCGAGCTTCCTTCGCCGGCATATAGGCTTCAACATCCAGCCCGCGCACAAGCCCGGCAAACCGGGTGGAGTAATTCGTGGTATCGAAATGATCAATCAGGGAAATCCCGCTCTTGCCGGCGACAATACCGGCCCACGTGGATTCCACGGTATTACCCAAACCGGTCAGCATACCCAGACCTGTGACTACGACACGACGACGTGACATGACTGCTCCTGCCCTGCTGGCTGTTACCCTGCTGATCACCGGTTTAACAACCACATCAAACCCAACAGACACACCCGCCATCACCAAGCCATTGATGTGCTCGGCAATAGCGGATGCCAGATACAAAAAAGCCGCAGACTACCGATGCAGTGCTGCGGCTTTTTGACAATACCAACAAAAATTACTTGTTGTTATTGTTGATGTAATCGATCGCGTTCTGCACGGTGCTGATCTTCTCAGCTTCTTCGTCAGGGATCTCGAGTTCGAATTCCTCTTCCAGAGCCATCACCAGCTCGACAGTGTCGAGCGAATCAGCGCCCAGATCATCCACAAAGGATGCTTCGCTGGTAACGTCTTCCAGCTTCACACCCAGCTGTTCGGCGACAATCTTCTTGACGCGTTCTTCGATAGTGCTCACGTTTTTCTCCTCGTTGGACAGTATCCCTTGCAGGAACGGAGGCTAGTGTATTGAACCCCCCGTAGGGTGGCAAGCCGGCTTTTTCTGCAAAGGGTAAGGGTTTGTTGCAACCATAAAAACAGGAAAAACTCCTGTTATTCCATATACATACCGCCATTCACATGGAGCGTGACGCCAGTAATGTAGCTCGCTTCCGCCGAGGCAAGAAAGCCTACGGCAGCTGCAATTTCCTCTGGTTGACCCAATCGGCCAGCCGGAATCGAGGCCAGAAGCTTCTCTTTTTGCTCTTCCGGCAGGACATGGGTCATGTCCGTGGCAATGAAACCCGGTGCCACGGCATTGACCGTAATATTACGCGAACCGATCTCGCGGGCCAGTGCCCGGGAGAAGCCCTCCAGGCCAGCCTTGGCGGCCGCATAGTTGGCCTGACCCGGATTACCACTGGAACCCACCACCGAACTGATGCTGATGATACGACCCCAGCGCTCTTTGGTCATGGCCTTCAGACAGGCCTTGCTCATGCGATAGATGGCATTCAGGTTGGTATTGATGACGCTATCCCACTCATCATCCTTCATGCGCAGCATGAGGTTGTCACGCGTGATGCCGGCATTGTTGACGAGAATAACGGGGGCGCCCACGTCAGCGCTCACGGCCGCCATGCACGCTTCAATAGAGGCGGGATCAGCGACATTCAGGGCAAAACCCCGACCACTGTTACCCGCCTCCTTCAGATACGCCGTGATGGCCTCGGCACCTGCCTCGGTGGTGGCAGTCCCGACCACCACAGCACCACGACGAGCCAGCTCAAGCGCGATGGCCTTGCCAATCCCGCGGCTGGCACCCGTTACCAGGGCAATCTTTCCTGTAATCGACATCCTGTTTTCCTTCTTCTTGTGAACCCGGATCATCCGGCAGCACGCTGCCCGGACGCCTCAAACCGCCAGAGCCGCCGCAAAACCTTCTGCGGACTCCAGTGCAGCACATTCCATTTCCTTCACGATACGTTTGTTAAGGCCGCACAGCACCTTGCCCGGACCGCACTCCAGCGCGCGCACTACGCCCAGACCCGCCAGCGTTTCCATGCACTGCACCCAGAGGACAGGGCGATACAGCTGCTGGATAAGTGCCGCACGCATCGCCGGCACATCGGCCTCAATGCGGGCGGACACATTCTGCACCACCGGTATGGCAGGCGTGTTAAATGCAATGGCCGCCAGCGTACCTTCCAGCTTTTCTGCTGCTGGCTTCATGAGTGCGCAGTGTGATGGCACCGATACCGGCAAAGGCAAGGCTCGCTTGGCGCCTGCTGCCTTGAGCTTTTCGATGGCAACAGCGACAGCAGCCACGCTGCCGGCAATCACGACCTGCCCGGGCGCATTGAAGTTCACGGCTTCCACCACACCGGCGGCCGATGCATCGGCACAACACTGCCGGACAACATCATCGTCCAGCCCCAGAATGGCGGCCATTGCGCCCTCACCTGCCGGCACCGCCACCTGCATCAGACGGCCACGCTCAGCAACCAGACGCACGCCGTCAGCGAGGGAGATGGCACCACCCGCTACCAGCGCGGTGTATTCGCCCAGCGAATGGCCTGCCAGATAATCCGGGGCACGACCACCCGCGGCGAGCCAGGCACGAAACACGGCGACACCCGCCGTCAGCAACACTGGCTGGGTGTTTTCGGTGCGATTGAGGTCCGCCTCGGGACCATTCTGCGAAAGCGTCCAGAGATCCAGGCCCAGTGCAGCAGAGGCCTCGTCAAACGTTGACCGTACAACAGGATGTGCAGCAGCCAGATCGGCCAGCATGCCAACTGATTGCGACCCCTGACCTGGAAAGACGAAGGCAAGTCCGGACATGCAAAAACCCCTTGTTTGAAATCGTGGTTGCCCGATACGGCAGCCGCGCAGAAGAATGACCAATTGGTGAAGGGCTTGCCAGCACGAAGTTGCAAGCAGTCTTTTCAGACAGGACAGGAGATCAGACCGCCGCTGGCGGCACACTCACAGGAGCAGACATGCGGGCATGAATCAGGCCTGGCACGTTTTTCTCGACTTCCTTTATCGACACACGCACTGCCTGTGCAAAGGATGCCTCGTCGGCACTGCCATGGCTCTTGATGACAATACCGGTCAGCCCGACCAGGCTGGCACCATTGTAACGGCCCGGATCCATCTGCTGCCTGAGCCCCTTCCAGATTGGAAAGGCCAGTGCTCCCACCAGCTTGCTGAGCCAGCTGCGCCCGATCTCGGCCTTGATCATGCCGGCCATCATCTTGGCCACGCCCTCGGAGGACTTGAGTGCGATATTGCCGACAAAGCCGTCACAAACCACCACATCGGCATGCCCCTTGAAGACACCATCGCCTTCGACATAACCGATGTAATTCAGACCGGACTGCTTCAGCAACTCATCCGTCTGCCTGATGAGGTCGTTACCCTTGATTTCCTCTTCCCCGATGTTGAGCAACCCGACTCGCGGACGCTCGATACCGTCCAGCACTTCCGCAACGACAGAGCCCATCTGGGCAAACTGCAGAAGATGGGCAGGACCGGAATCAACATTGGCACCCAGATCCAGCATGTGCACATGCCCGGTCATGGTGGGCAGTGCTGCCATGATGGCAGGACGATCAATATCGGCATGGGTTTTGAGTACGAAACGGCTGATTGCCATCAGGGCGCCGGTATTACCGGCTGAGACACAGGCATCAACAGACTTGTCGTGCACCAGATTGATGGCAAGCCGCATGGAGGACTGCTTCTTCTGGCGGAGGGCGACGGCAACCTTGTCATCCATGGTAACCACCTCGGTGGTATGAACGACGGACACACGGGAGCGCTCGCCTGATGACAGACGGGCCAGAAGGGGATTGATCAGGGACTCATCGCCAACAAACGTCAGCCAGAGGGAAGGCGTTTCACGAAGCACCGCCAGGGCGGCGGGAACCGTGACGCGGGGACCGAAGTCCCCGCCCATTGCATCGACAGCTAGCGCGATGCCGGTCATCGACGATTATTCTTCGTCTTTGCTCGGGAACAGCTGACGACCACGGTACACGCCGTCTTTGGTCACGTGGTGACGCAGATGCGTTTCACCGGTTTCCTGATCGACCGACAGGGTCGGGCCGGTCAGGGCATCGTGCGCACGACGCATGTCACGTGCGGAACGGCTTTTGCGGTTTTGTTGAACGGCCATGACAGGACTCCGGAACTAAAATTAACAGTTTAAAATCATTTCTCTTCGGGGTGGCCTTTCAAACCGGCCAACACCTGAAACGGGTTTTCGCGAGCAGGCTCTTCCGCGACGTCATCTTCTGTTGTCGCTTCAATCTGCAGCGCTTCACAACTTTCGTGCACTGGCACCAGCGGCAACGAGAGAATCAACTCGTCTTCCAGCGCCTCCAGCAAGTCCAGCCGACCCTCTTCATCGAGCACCAGAAAATCGGCCTCGTCTGACAGCTGATCAGCATCCTCTTCGCTGCGCAGAAGAAAAAGGGACGCACTTGACTGCTCTGTGCAGGTCACCGGCTCAAGGCAGCGCTGGCAGGCCAGCTGCACCGTCGCACCAAGCTCTGCGTCGAGTTTCATCAGTCCTTGCGCATCACGCGAGACCTTGCAATGCACCTTGATCTCACCGGTATCACTGACCACTCCCTCCCGCACGCGGGGGAACGCCGCGAGCGGAAAGACCTGATCGATCTCGCCTTCGCGGTCCGCCCATTTCTGGGCATCAATGAGATGCGGCAGGGACCCGGCTAACATAGGCGCGCGATAATACGGATTCGACCTGTGGCTGTCAAAAGAAAAACCATTGTATTCTCCCGGGTTTAGGGGCTCCCGAGACCGCCATGCCACCGCATAACCCGAGCATCCTGCTGGCATCATCCTCGCCGGCTCGACGTACCCTGCTGGAAAAGCTGGGACTGCCGTTTGATATCGCCAGTCCGGACATCGACGAAGCCGCCCTTCCCGGTGAGAATGCCGAAACCCTGGTGACCCGGCTGAGCCTGGCCAAGGCGCTGGCGCTGGCAGGGACGCATCCGGACAGCCTGATCATCGGCTCTGACCAGGTACTGACCCTGGGCGACGAAACATTGAGCAAGCCTGGCAGTCATGAGCGCGCCCGGGTCCAGCTTGAGCGACTGTCTGGCCAAACCGTGACTTTCCACACCGGGCTCTGCCTGCTCAATACCCGTACAGGACAGTACCAAGTAACCGCAGAACCATTCGAGGTCAGCTTTCGCCATCTCGGTCCGGAACAGATTGAACGCTACCTGCTGGCGGACCAGCCCTATGGCTGTGCCGGCAGCTTCAAGGCCGAGGCGTTGGGAATCACGCTGTTCCAGCGCTTTAACGGGCGAGACCCCAACAGCCTCATCGGTCTGCCACTGATGGCGCTGGTTGACTTCCTGCTGGCGGAGGGAGTGGTACTGCCCTGAGCACCACGCAAAAAAACGGGAGACCAATGGCCTCCCCGTTTTTTGTACAGCCTATATAAGCCGCAGCAAAGCTTTTTGGTCAAACCAATCAGCGCAATTGTGGACCCTGCGCCGGAGCAACCCTTGCAGCCACAGCAGCACCAACACTTGCACCAAAGCGGCCAAGCAGGCTGTCCAGCGGATTTTCTGATACCGAGTAGTCCACCAGCTTTTCGGCACCGACCACGGTCCGGGCGACCGAGTCGACCGAGCCAAAACCATCGGCAAGCCCCAGCTCGACTGCCTGTTGCCCCGTCCAGAAAAGGCCACTGAAGATATCGGGACTTTCCTTGAGGCGCTGACCGCGCCCCTGCTTCACGGCAGCCACAAACTGCTGGTGAATGGCATCCAGCATCATCTTGATATGAGCCTTGTCTTCCGGCCTGACTGGTGCAAACGGGCTCATGAGCGCCTTGTTCTCACCAGCCGTCAGGGTTCGGTCCTCGATACCCAGCTTCTGCATCAACCCTTCAACACCAAAGCCCTGCATGATCACGCCAATGGACCCCACCAGACTGCCTGGTGCAACGTAAATCTGGTCCGCCGCTGCCGCTATATAGTAGGCGCCACTGGCACCCATGTCGGTAATGACGGCGTATACCTTCTTGCTCTTGTGGATACCGCGAAGACGCCGGATTTCTTCATATACATAGGCCGACTGCACCGGGCTTCCACCCGGGCTGTTGATTTCGAGCACGACAGCCTGGCTGTGCGGCGACTCAAATGCTGCCCGAAGCCCCTCAATGATCATGGCAGCATTGGCCGGCGAATCATCGGAAATCTCGCCCTGAACACTCACCACCGCGGTGTGCTTGCCGGCAATGGCGGCGGTTTCGACCGAGTCGCCATCAAATACCAGCCAGAGCAGCACGGTCAGGTAGGCGAATGTCAGCACCCGGAACAAAATGCTCCAGCGACGGGCACGACGCTGCTCGTCCACTGATGCCATTACCACTTTTTCCAGCAGCTCCCACTCCCGTCCTTTCGGTCCTGCCGACGGCGGAGTCGTTCCCCAGGGGTTATCAGCCATTATCTACTCCAGACGCAGACAGTATCGCCCGCAAAGAATTGGTGAGGTTATAGCGAACGCAAGTGCTCTGCCAAGGCAAACAGGTCATCAACAATATCAAGAGGCCCGAATGCACGCAGCGCCCTGGTCTCATGAACCCCATGTGCAATACCGATACGCGGCATGCCTGCGCGCTTGGCCATCTCCATATCAAAAGTGGTATCACCAATCATGATGGCATCCTTGGGCCGCAGACGGGTTTCCGCAAGGATTTCGTACAGCATCCGGGGATCCGGCTTGGAGACGGTTTCATCCGCCGTGCGACTGAGATCAAACGCAGTGGTAAGACCTGTTTTTATCAGCACCCTGTCGAGACCGATCCGGCTTTTGCCGGTGGCCACCGCCAGCAGGAAGCCTCTGCCACGCAGCTCGTGCAACAACTCCGTCGCACCTGGAAAAAGATCACTGCTGCCGGCCGACCCCGCCACAAAGTGCCTGGCATAACCTTGGCGAATGGCCTCACGGATTGCGGCATCATGCCGGGGGAAAAGACGCTCAATAGCCTCAGGCAAGCCAAGGCCAATGATGTGACGAACAGCCTCATAAGTTGGTACGACCAGCTCAAGGTCGTGCGCCGCCATCTGCATGCAATGCACGATCTGGCGCTCGGAATCCATCAGTGTGCCATCCCAATCAAAAATGATCAGCTTAGCCACGACGCAGATTCTCCAGCACCGCCTCGAGGTCTGGCTCCAGAGGACAAGTCAGTCTCAGCGATTTGGTCATACCAGCAAGCTTTAAATTGAGGTCGCGAGCATGCAGGAAGAGGCGCGTCGATCCATAGGCCTTCATGGCCTTGTTGACGTCGTCGTTGCCGTACTTCTCGTCGCCAACCAGTGCATGGCCCAGGTACTGGGCATGAACGCGGATCTGGTGGGTGCGCCCTGTCTTTGGCCTAGCCTCCACCAATGTGGTATTACCAATCCTATCCAGCACCTTGAACTCGGTCAGCGCCTCCTTGCCATCACGCGCCACCCGGACAATGCGCTCGCCATTGGGCAGATTGGTCTTGAGCAGGGGAGCATTAACGGTGTGCTCCGCCCCCTTGAGGCGACCGGACAACAGCGCCACGTACACCTTCTGGACCCGACCCTCGCGCAGCTGGTCATGCAGGTCGCGCAGCACGCTGCGTTTCTCGGCCACCATGAGCAGGCCGGAGGTATCCCGGTCAAGGCGGTGCACCAACTCCAGAAAAGGCTTTTCCGGCAATACCACGCGCAGCGCCTCGATCACGCCCCAGGCCACGCCACTGCCACCATGCACGGCCAGCCCGGCAGGCTTGTTGATGACAAGCAGGCCATCCTGTTCGTAAATGATGCGGCTTTTGAGGTCACGACTGATGCCGGCACCCGGCTGAACCGGCGCGGCTGCCTCGGCCAGACGCAGGGGCGGCACACGAATGATGTCACCTGCTGCCACCCGGTAATCCGGCTTGATACGCCCCTTGTTCACCCGGACTTCACCGGTGCGCAGGATGCGATAAACCAGCGTGCGCGGGGCTCCCTTGAGCTGGGTGATCAGGAAATTGTCGATGCGCTGGCCGGCAGAATCTTCCGGAACGGTGAGGAACCGGGCGGCGGCCGCCGCTGCTTCGTGGGAAGACATGGAAATTCACTTATCTATCAAGGAGCTGGGCCCGATTGTTCTTGGCCACAGGCGAATGCTGCTGCTATAGTAGCTGGTCGCTTGCAGAATCGGGTCGAAGGCTTCCGGGCATATTACAGTTTGCCCGCCAGCCAAAAGGGTCTCCATTGTACAGGAAGCCCTGAACCAGTGTCGCGAGCAGCTGCAGATTCTTGCCCGCCATCGTTCCCCGGCCCATGTGCCCAGGTGTGATGCGCGTGAGGCGTAATGCAGCCGCCCGGCCCCGTTCCACGCCTGCCAGTGACAGCCATGACGGCAGGGACCGCACCCCGCCAGCCCCCGCGCCATTTATTGACGTGGCCAGGCTGCAAACCATGCACCTCCCCCGTCCAGGCAAACGCAGCAACAACGAGGCCACTTGTCCCGCCCGCCTTCCGGCACTGCCGGCCCGGTCAGTTCAGGTGTCACCTCATGAGTGGCGGACATCCGCCTGTTAAAACCATTTGCACCAGGCAAGTGGGACGCTGTCGATAGCGGGTAACGAATGAATTCCGGGAGACATCAAGGTGTTTCCCCGCCGGCCGGGCCAACAGCCCCGTTCCGGGCCACAAGCCCGTGATTGCCGGCACTGTGTGTACGAACGCAGGTTTCTGCTGAATCATGCCGGCATGCCCGGCAAGCGGAATCCGCGCTGCAGCACTTCCCAACAGGAGGCCGCAGTTCCGTTACCACCGTCGCCCACTACCGTTGGCGTTCCTGCCCAGAGTGCCGGAACCCATTGGGTAGACCATGAAACGCATGCTTATCAATGCCACGCACGCCGAAGAAAAACGCGTTGCGATGGTGGACGGACAACGTCTTTACGATTTCGATCTCGAACACACCGCCCGCGAACAGAAAAAAGCCAGCATCTACAAGGGCAAGGTCACACGCATCGAGCCCAGCCTTGAAGCCGCCTTTGTTGATTACGGTTCTGACCGTCACGGCTTTCTGCCGCTGAAAGAAATCTCCCGCGAATACTTCAACAAGTCCCCGAAGGAAGCTGGTGGTCGCATCACGATTCGTGACGCCATCAAGGAAGGCCAGGAAATCATCGTCCAGGTCGAGAAGGAAGAACGTGGCAACAAGGGCGCAGCCCTTTCCACCTTCATCTCGCTGGCCGGTCGCTACCTGGTGCTGATGCCGAACAATCCGCGTGCCGGTGGCATCTCGCGCCGTATCGAGGGTGAAGAGCGTCAGGAGCTGAAAGATGCCCTGAACGCGATCAACATTCCCCAGGACATGGGTGCCATTGTGCGTACTGCCGGCCTTGGCCGCAGTGCAGAAGAGCTGCAATGGGATCTGGATTACCTGATGACACTGTGGTCGTCCATCAAGACCGCCAGTGACCGTCCGGCTCCTTTCCTGATCTATCAGGAAAGCAATGTCATCATCCGTGCCGTGCGTGACTACCTGCGTCAGGACATCAACGAAGTCCTGATCGACAGCGAGCCTGCCTATAACGAAGCCATGAACTTCGTGCAGCAGGTGATGCCGCACTACCAGACCAAGATCAAGCTCTACAAGGATTCGGTGCCGTTGTTCAACCGCTACCAGATCGAGAGCCAGATCGAGACCGCCTACCAGCGTGAAGTGAAGCTTCCCTCGGGCGGCTCCATCGTGATTGATCCGACCGAAGCACTGGTGTCCATCGACATCAACTCCTCGCGCTCTACCAAGGGCAGTGACATTGAGGAAACTGCACTGAACACCAACCTGGAGGCTGCCGATGAAATCGGTCGTCAACTGCGTCTGCGTGATATCGGCGGCCTGATCGTTATCGACTTCATCGACATGACCCCGGTCAAGCACCAGCGCCAGGTGGAAGATCGCCTGCGCGATGCCCTGAGCATGGACCGCGCCCGCATCCAGATCGGTCGCATCTCCAAGTTCGGCCTGCTGGAACTGTCACGCCAGCGCCTGCGCCCGTCTCTGGAAGAAACCACCGGCCTGGTCTGCCCTCGTTGCAACGGCACCGGCGTCATCCGCGATGTGCGCTCGCTGTCCCTGTCCATCATGCGCGTCATTGAAGAAGAAGTGCTGAAGGAACGCAGTGCGCAGATTAACGCACAGGTGCCAATCTCCGTGGCCACCTTCCTGCTCAATGAAAAGCGTGCAGCACTGGCGACGATTGAAAGCCGCAGCGGTGTCCGCATTGTCATTCTGCCGAACGAGCACCTGGAAACACCTCACTATGAAGTCACTCGTCTGCGCGATGACCAGATTGAGGAAGGCCAGGAGGATGTACCGACCTACAAGCTGGTGGAGCGCATCCTGCCGCCAGCCAATGAAGACGTCCTGAAGTCCGTTGATCCTGAGCCGCGTCGTCAGGAAGCGGCTGTGAAGATGATTCAGCCGCAAACCCAGGCACCGGCACCGTCACCAAAGGCTGTGGAACAGAAGCCGCTGGCTACTGCCCCGGCAGCAACAGAGCCAAGCCAGCAGGGTTTCTTTGCCTGGCTGGCCAACCTGTTCGGCATCACCGAAAAGGCACCGGAACCAGTTGTTCAGGAAGCCCCGAAGAAGCCTGAAGGTAACGCCAATCGCCAGCGCAATGGCCGAGGCAACGAGCGCCGTGACGGAAACCGTCAGGGCGGCCGTAACCGTGGCGAAGGCAATCGTGAACAACGCGAGCCCCGCGAAGCACGTGAACCGCGTGAAGCCCGCGAGCCACGTCCGGAACGCGAGCCTCGTGAACCGAAAGAGCAGAGGGAACCAAGAGAGCCACGCGAGAACAATCGTGGCGAAGGTCGTGGCCAGGGCGGTGAAAACCGTCGAACCACCATTGAAGGTCGTCGTGTCGAAATCGAAGGACGCCCGGAAGGTGCTGAAGCACGTCCAACACGTGAGCCGCGCGAACCTCGTGAACCCAGAGAGCCACGTGGCGATCGTGGTCCGCGTCCTGAGCGCGAACCGCGTCAGCGCCGTGAAGAAGCTGCCGCCCCGGTTGTTGCTGCTGAAGGCGTAGTTGTTGATGCAGTCATCGTCGATGCAGCACCGGAGGCCGGCGCTGCCGTTGAAGGTGGCGAGCGTCGTCCACGTCGTGGCCGTCACCCGAGCAATCGTCGCCAGCGCCCACCGCGTGAGCGCGATCAGCAGGTGCTGATTGAGGAAGGACTGCTGACACCGGAAGGTACCCCGGTCGTTGCAGTACCTGTGGCTGTCGAAACGGCTGTCGCAGTTGTTGAAGCTGTAACTACCGAATCCCCGGCAACACGTGATGATGCCGCTCCCGCTGTGACAGAGATACCCGCTGCCATGCAGGAAACAGTGATTGCAGTGGTTGCCACAACATCTGCACCACAGGCAACCATCTCCCTTTCTGCAACAGGCTCAGAAGAACCTGGCACACCCGGTGGTCTGCCGGAGCAGGAAGTCCACGTTCCACGCGCACCAGGTCGCGCTGCCAATGATCCTCGCGAGCGTCGCCGGCGTGAGCGCGAACTGGCTGCCCAGCGTGCTGCAGGCACTCAAGTAGCTGCACCTGTTGTTGAGCAG
The DNA here is from genome assembly GCA_030646295.1 of Moraxellaceae bacterium. Classification (GTDB taxonomy): domain Bacteria; phylum Pseudomonadota; class Gammaproteobacteria; order Pseudomonadales; family Moraxellaceae; genus UBA2031. Next base: position 98,094 of record JAUSND010000027.1, on the reverse strand, counting down.
GCTGAGCAGGTTGCTGAGACTGTTGCTGCTGCGCCCGTTGAGGCCCCGGTCGTTGCAACTGCTGCCCCGGCAGAACCTGAGACAGCCCAGGCCCAGCCAGATGAAACAGCCAGCCCTGCCGAAGCTGCCGATACCTCGGTGACCAGTGCAGAGGTTGTCAGTGAATCCGGCAACACGCCGGAAAACACAGCCAGCTGATCCATCGGTTGCTGCAAACAAAAAGGGCGGTCTGATGACCGCCCTTTTTGTTGCCTGCATTTTTTACTACCGGACAATCAGCGTCGTGAACCCGTGGGCATCACGGCAACGCGCCAATAAATTTCACGACCTCGGCAGCACTTTCATAAGGTACTTCCGCCATCGGAATGTGACCAACGCCGGGCAGAATGACTACCTGGCTACCCTTGATGTACTTGCTGAAAACCTTCGCATTATCCGGATGCAGGACCCGGTCCTTTTCTCCCCACAGCACCAGTGTTGGCGCCTTGATGGCATCAAGTTTCGGCAACAGGAAATTGATGTCTTCAAAAAGGACGTCCTGGAAAATACGCTCATGCAGCGCACTGTCCTGCACGGCCCGCTCAGACAGGTAGTCCAGCACAGGTCGGGGCATGGCCGGGCGTTGCGCTGATGCAAACGTAATCATGGCATCAAAGTCTGCTGGCTTTTTCATCACCAGGATATTGCGCCCGGACAGCAGGGTACGATCCAGTTCGGTGGGGCGGTAATGAATACCAGCGGCATCCATCAGTGTCAGACTCTGAATGGCCACAGGTTGCTGCACCGCCAGCTCTGCGGCAACGCCGCCGCCCATTGAATTACCAACAACATGGAACTTTGGTACACCTATTGATTGCATCAGTGCAAAAAGCCGCTTTGCCTGGGCCTCATAACTGTAATCCCTGCCCGGGGTTTTATCGCTACGCCCGAAGCCGGGAAGATCGGGAATGACAATACGGTAATCATTGTCACGAAAGAGCCGGGCAAACTGTGTCCAGCTCAAACCGCTGTCGCCAAACCCGTGAACCATGAGAATGGTGCGCTTTGCGTCTTTCCTGTCGTTGTCCAGATAAAAAATCCGGGCGCCGTCAATGGTGGACTCGTGCCGGGTGAGACCGGCAATCGCTTCCTGCCCCAGGGAAATATCTTCAAAAACCGACTTGTCTGCGGCAATGACAGGCAAGGAAAAAACAAGTGATGCCCCCAGTGCACATGCTGCAATCAACTGACGCATAAGCAACCCCTCATGTTTGAATTATTGTTTTAATCAGCCGGTTCGTTACCGTAAACGCGAGGTTCCATTTCAAGATCAACACCAAAGCGCTTGTTCACATCCGACTGGATGGCACGGGCCACCCTGAGTACATCCGCCCCACAGGCTCCGCCCAGATTAACCAGTACCAGCGCCTGTTTTTCATAAGCCCCGACAGGGCCAAGTGCACGACCTTTCCAGCCTGCCTGCTCGATCAGCCAGCCGGCGGCAAGCTTGACTCCCTGCTCCTGCGGATACGCTACAACATCCGGAAAAGCCGCTTTCACTGCATCAAATTGTGCATGCGGTATCACCGGGTTCTTGAAAAAGCTGCCAGCATTACCCAGCACAGCGGGATTGGGCAATTTGCGCTGGCGGATGGCAATAATCGCATTGCTCAACTGCAGGGGCGTAGGATCGGCAATCCCCTCAACGGCCAGTTCATTCCGGATATCACCATAGGCCATGTACAAGGATGGCTGACGCGACAAGCGAAAGCGTACCCGGGTAATCAGGAAACAGTCACGGGCTTCCTGCTTGAACACACTGTCGCGGTATGCAAAATGACAGTCTTCATGGGCAAACTCACAGGCTTCGCCTGTTTCGATATTGATTGCCGTCAGGGAGTGAAAAACATCGGTGATTTCAACGCCATAAGCGCCAATATTCTGTATGGGGGCCGCCCCGACCGATCCCGGAATCAGCGACAGGTTTTCGAGACCGTACCAGCCGTGCTGAAGACAATGACGTACAAATTCATGCCAGACTTCACCGGCCATGGCTTCGATGATGACTGTATCACCCTGCTCTTCCAGAAGCCTGATGCCACGCAGACAGGGGCGTATCACCAGCGCATCCAGATCGCCGGCAAAAATCACATTGCTGCCACCACCGAGAATGACAACCGGATAGCGCTCGGCCAGCTCGGACTGCAATACCGCCCTGCACTCCTCTTCTGTTTCAGCCTCGACATAAAAACGGGCGCTGGCGGCAATGCCGAACGTATTGAGTGCATCAAGGGGATGATTCTCGACAAGCAACATGTTCAGCAGCCACAACCGAATACGCCCTGCTTTTTCAGCAGATGACGCATGAGGGAAAGACTGCCTGCTTCTGCCATATCGAGCACCGTTTCAAAAACTGCAGCATCACTGTAATAGGGATCAGGAACATCCTGTCCTTCGTGACCGTCAAGAAAATCAAGGAACAGGGCCAGTTCGGCTTTGGGCTGGCGACTGAACTTCTGCATGCGCTGCAGTGCCGCCAGCACCATGTTGTCCATTGCCAGAATATGATCGTAATGCTCGAAGTCCTGCGGGCCGACCTGGCGGGCGCGCAATGCGGAAATATCATAACCCCGGTCACGGGCGTGGCGCTGTGCGCGCCGATCAGGTGATTCACCGACATGCGAGCCGGCCATGCCCGCCGAATCAATCTCGAACATGCTGCGCCAGCCCGACTTGTCGGCCTGAGAGGAAAAGACACCCTCTACCGTGGGCGAACGGCAGATATTGCCAAGACAGACAAAAAGCAGTCGAACAGGTTCAGTCATGACAATATCCGGTCTGGCTCAGGCAAAAAGTGCGCGAATACGTTCCAGATCCTCGGCCGTATCCACGCCCTGCGGAATCTCTACCTCTGCCACACCAACATGAATTTTCACCCCGTTATACAAGGCGCGCAGTTGTTCAAGTGCTTCCACCTGCTCAATCACTGCAGGTGGCCAACCGACATAGGCATGCAGAAAACCGACACGGTAGGCATAAATACCCAGGTGACGAAAATACACATCAAGGGCCGGCAATACGGTCTTGTCTTTGGCAAAGGCATCACGTGCCCATGGCATGGGGGCGCGACTGAAATACAGCGCAAAATCATTCACGTCGCGGACAAGCTTGACGATATTCGGATTGAACAACTGCTCGACACTGGTCAGTGTTTCGGCCAGCGTGGCGATACCGGCGGCAGAAGACACCTCGATGTTGCGGGCGACCTGATTGATGACTGCCGGCGGGATAAGCGGCTCGTCACCCTGCACATTGACGATGATGGTGTCGTCTGACCAACCCTTCTTTTGTGCGACTTCCTGCAGGCGATCCGTACCGGACGGATGATTCGCTGATGTCATCACGACCTCTGCGCCCATGCCCTGCACCGCCGCGGCAATGCGTTCATCATCCGTGGCAATCAGCACTTCTTCGGCACCGCTCTGGCAGGCCCGCTCCACAACATGCGCCACCATCGGACGCCCGGCAATATCCAGCAAGGGCTTGCCGGGCAAGCGGCTGGAACCGAAACGCGCAGGAATGACTACCTTGAATCCCATGATGCTTTCCTCAACCCTGTTTCAGCCCAGTCGTTCATCGACAGTAAGGCGACGTGCTTCCTCTTCCAGCATGACCGGAATGCCGTCACGCACAGGAAAGGCAAGGCCATCGGCCCGGCAAATCAGCTCCTGACGCTCCAGGTCATAACGCAAGGAGCTCTTGCACAAGGGGCATACCAGGATGGCGAGCAGTTTCTTGTCAAGCATGGTCTTTCTCCACTTGGCGCAAGCGCTGTAACAGGCCATCCAGAAACACTGGAGGCAATACTGCCTGCACCGGTACATACCACCAGTTTTCTGCCGCGAAACCCGCACACTTCACGGCATCCTTTTCTGTCATTACCACCGGCAGTGCCTCGGCAAACCCAAAGTCACGCGCACTGTACGCATGATGGTCTGCAAAGGCATGCGGCACGACATCAAATCCCTGCGCCTGCAATTGCGCAAAAAAACGTTGCGGATTGCCGATGCCGGCAACTGCATGCACCCTGGCACCGGATACCGGAGGCATTGCAGATGCGCCGGAATGCAACGATTTCCACGGCTGTGGCTGCAACTGCATGACACTGGCACCCGGCCACTGCGTGCCCTCACCATTCACCACGACAAGATCCACCGACGCAAGACGCGACACCGGCTCACGCAAGGGGCCTGCCGGCAACAAGAGGTGATTACCCAGTCCGCGACCACCATCAATCACGGCAATCTCAATATCCCGCGCCAGCGCATAATGCTGCAGGCCATCGTCACACAACACCACATTGCAGTCCGTATGTTGCTGCAGCCATGACACGGCCCTCGTCCGCACCGGGTCCACTACCACCGGCACACCGGTACGCCTGAATATGGCCAGCGGCTCATCGCCGGACTCTGCAGGTGTGCTTTGCTCATTCAACCGGTACGGGTACTCCGCATGGCCACCATATCCCCGGCTTACCACCGCAGGACGATACCCCTGCTCGCGCAAAAAACTGATCAGCGCCAGCGTCAATGGGGTCTTGCCCGTGCCACCCACCGTGATATTACCCACGACAATGACCGGCAACCGGAAGCGCTGTGATGTCAGCCACTTGTGCCGGTACAACAACCGGCGCAAGCCCGTGACCAACGCATACAAGACACTGAATGGCCACAACAGCCACAGCAGGGGATGGCCACGATACCAGGCGGTGACCAGTGACTGGCTCACACCGCCCCCGGCGTTACCACGTCATCCTCTGCAAAGTTGCGGCTGTGCAACTGGGCATACACGCCATCTTTAGCCAGCAATTCGGCATGCGTGCCAGACTCCACGATAGTCCCCTGATCCATCACCACAATCAGGTCAGCATTCTCGATGGTGGAAAGACGGTGTGCGATCACCAGCGTGGTACGGCCCTTCATGACTTCGTCGAGGGCGGCCTGAATGTAGTACTCCGATTCATTGTCCAGCGCGCTGGTTGCCTCATCCAGAACCAGGATGGGGGCATTCTTTACCAGGGCACGTGCAATGGCGATACGTTGCCGCTGGCCACCGGAAAGCTGGACGCCATCCTGACCGACGCGGGTGTCGTAGCCTTCAGGCAACTTTTCAATGAACTCATGGGCATAGGCGGTACGTGCTGCCTGCTCGACCTCGCTGCGCGAGCGATGACGGAAGGCGCCATAGGCAATGTTGTGTTCAATGGAGTCATCAAACAGCACCACCTTCTGGCCGACCGTGGCAATCTGCTTGCGCAAGCCGGACAGGCGATATTCCTGAATGGGCCGCCCGTCAATCAGCACCTCGCCGTGGCCCGCATCGTAGAAACGCGGCAGCAGATTGACCAGGGTGCTCTTGCCGGAACCGGAACGGCCAACCAGCGCCACGGTCTGGCCGGGCAACACACGCAGATTGATGTCCTGCAATACCGGCTTGCCTTCCTGATAGGAGAATCCGACATGGCGGAACTCGATTTCACCCCGCAGACGCTCCACTTCAACCGTACCGTTATCCGTCTCGGGGGGCATGTCGAGCAGCTCGAACACCGATGCAGAAGCGGCAATACCACGCTGGATTTTCTCGTTGACATCGGTGAGCGCACGCACCGGTTTTTGCAGCATGCCGGCGGCCACGATATAGGACACAAACTGACCCGCCGTAATCCCCTGCATCAATGCAGGCTGCAGAGCCACCCATATGACCCCGCCCATGGCAGTGGCCAGCAGCAACTGCACCAGCGGTGAACTGATGGCACTGGTCACCACCATCTTCATGCCCTGCTTCAGGTTTTCCTTTGACGCACGATCAAAGCGCTGGCGTTCGTACTCCTCACCGCCATAGGTCTTCACCACCTGGAAGGCCGTGATGGTTTCACTGACCACGTGATTCACATCACCCATGGCATTCTGGATTTTGCTGGAAAGCTTGCGGAAACGTTTGCTGGCCACCCTCACGAGAAGGCCGGCCATCGGACCAATAATGAGCAGGGAAAGTGACAGGCGCCAGTTCAGGTAGAACAGGTAGCCCAGCAACGTGATGACAATGAAACCTTCACGCACGATGGTCTTGAGCGCATCCGTCGCGGCACCGGTAACCTGCTCAACATTGAAAATGATCTTGGCAGCAATATGGCCGGGAGAATTGAGATGATAATAAACCGCTGGCAAAACCAGCAGCTTGTCAAAAAGCTCGCGGCGCATTTCATAGACAATGCTGCGCGACACCAGCGACAGGAAATAGTTACCGATAAACGATCCGACACCGCGCATGAAAACAACACCAATCACCAGTACGGGAAACCAGTTCATGTGCTCCTGGTTCTGGTGAGTGATGGCATCAATGATGTACTGGATAAGCTTGGCGCTGGCAGCCTCGGTAAGGCCATTAAACAGGAAGCCGAGTGTGCCGATGACAAAAAACAACCAGAAGCGGGCTGTGTACTTCAGCAGACGCCGGTAGGCCTGCGTACCGGTCATCGTCGTTTCGGGAATCGGTGTACTCATGAGAGATGACCATCGGAAAAGCCGGCAACCTGACCGGGAGAAGCCCGATCAGGACGAGCCGGGAAAGAGCCCGGTTATTTCTGTTCGGGCTGCCGGGTACTGATACTGAGGTTCTGGAAGCCCATCTGGCCAGCCACATCCATGACCGTGACCACCGACTGATGTGGCGCTGTGCCGTCAGCCGAAATCATGAAGGGCAACTCATGATTGCCTTCACTGGCCTTTTCAATGGCAGAGCGCAGACTGGTTGCCTGCTTGCTGGCCAGCACCTGACCATTGACCGCATATTCACCGCCAGTACTGACCGATACCTCGATGCTGTTGGCCGGCACTGATGCAGCCGCTTCGCCCTTTGCTTCCGGCAAGGCAATCTGCAGTTTGCTGGACTTGGTGAACGTCGTCGACAGCAGAAAAAAGACTATCAGGAACAGCAGGCAATCAATCAGTGGCGTGAGATTGAGTTCCAGTGTGTCCTCGGTGGGACGACGGAATTTCACGCCACATTCCCCTTGGCGGACGGTGCCTTGGCTGGCTTGGCCGCCGGTGTGCGCTCCTGGAAGTCGACTTCACGATCACCATGCACGATATCCACCAGCTTGATGGCCTGCTGCTCCATCTCAACCGTGACATCCTGGATATGACGGGTGAACCAGCGATGCATGACCATGGCAGGAATTGCCACGACGATACCGCCAGCGGTTGTGATCAGGGCTTTCGAGATGCCGCCAGCCAGCATGGAGGGATCGTTCAGGCCGGTGGATGTTACCGCCATGAAGGCTTCGATAATGCCCACTACGGTACCCAGCAAGCCCAGCAAGGGCGAAATGACCGCAATGGTGCCGAGAATGCTGAGATACTTCTCCATGTCATGAATGACATGCGAGGCAGATTCCTCGATGCTTTCCTTCATGATGTCGCGGCCATGCTTGCTGTTGAGCAGGCCGGCGGCAAGGATTTCACCCAGGGGAGAGTCGGCACGCAACTGCTTCAGCTTGGCAGCATCAAGCTCGTTATTGCGGATCCACTGCCAGACGCGAGCCAGCAGGTCAGGGGGGGCAACCCGGCTGGAACGCAGTGTCCAGGCACGCTCAAGGACGATGGCAACGGCCAGCATTGATGCCACAACAATCGGCAGCATCAGCAAGCCACCCGCTTTGATCAACTCCCACACGGTGTTGCACTCCTTGAACCGGAAAGATCGGAAACCGGAATAAAATCGGACCCTACTTTAACCGGTATTCACCGCCCCCGCCAAGCACGGCAAGCGCGCTCTGTTTCGCAAAAAAATGCTGAAAGCTCATACCCTTGCGACAACCGGCAGATTCACCACCAATAGCGGCCAGCATGCCCCCGGTATCCTTGCCAGCTCACCTCCCCGGTGGCGCGGACATCCAGTGTCACGGCCCCGTCATCCGCCGTATTGAGCAAAGGAATTCCGGCCGCCGCCAGTCGCTCCTGTACGGCGCTGGCCGGGTGGCCGAACTGGTTGAGATAGCCGGCCGAGGCAATGGCAATCTGTGGCGAGACGCTGGCAAGCCACTCCGCTGACGTCGCCTGACGTGCCCCGTGGTGTCCGAGAATGAGCACATCGGCCCTTATCCCTGCCTTTTCGTCCAGCAGTGCGTATTCACCCGGTATCTCCAGGTCCCCGGGTAGCAGCACAGCGGCATGTCCCTTCGACACCCGCAGCACACAGGAGCGGTTGTTGTCCGAGACCCCGTGCTCCAGCAGAAGGCGTGGCGACAGGATTGCAAAGGTCCAGCCCTCCACCTGCCACTGCTGCCCGGCAAGACAGGCTTCATGCCGAGTTCCCCGGTAACCGGCAAGACTTGCCGGCCATGCCCCCAGTACATCCCCGACCGGCATGCCGGCCAGTACGGATGCCGCACCACCGGTATGATCCAGATCGTCATGACTGAGCAGCAACCGGTTCAGGGAGCGGACGCCTTGCTGACGCAACGCCGGCAGTATCACGCTTCGTCCGGCATCCAGCTCACCAAAGGCAGCGCCCGTGTCATACAGAAGTCGGTAATTACCGGTCTCCAGCAGCACGGCAAGCCCCTGCCCCACATCCATCACCGTCACTCGCAATGCCCCGGGAAAAGGCGGCCGGTACATGAAAAAAACCGGTAGCAGGAAAAACGGTGTCAGCCATCTCAAGCGCGGCTGTACCGGCTGGAAAAGACAGAGGGTGGCGAGCAAAGCCCACACGAATCCGCTGCGGCCCGGCAGGCTCCAGTCGATGCTGGCCCCTGGCCATGACTGGAACTGGTCCAGCAATGCATCCAGCACAGACATCAGCCGTATGGCCAGCAACCATGCCATGTCGGCCACTCCCGGCAGGACGGCCCAGAGCAGCAGCCCCATCAACCCCAAAGGCACCACCAGAAACGTAACGACAGGCACCGCCAGCAGGTTGGCAAAGGGCGATACCCAGCTGGCACGCTCAAAAAACCAGACCGTGGCGGGCAACAGCAGAAGGGAGAGTGACAGCTGCAGCCTGACGCCCTGATGCCAGGCCGGCAAATGCGCCTGGGTCTGCCCGACCAGCATCAGCAGGGCTACTGCGCCAAAAGACAACCAGAAGCCGGCGGCATGCACGGCAAGTGGCCACCACAGCAACACGGCAAACATGGCCAGGCCCAGAACATGCAGTGCTGGCAGACGACGCTGCCACCACTGTGCCAGTCCGACAACCGCCAGCATCACCAGTGTGCGCTGTGTCGGCACTGAAAATCCCGCCACCAGACTGTAGGCCAGTGCCACACCCAGCCCCATCAGCAACGCCGGTTTGTGCAACGGCACCAGCAAGCCAAGCCCCGGCACCAGTCGTAACGCGCGCCAGGACAGCCAGGCAGCCACCACGGCCAGCAACGTTATGTGCATCCCCGAAATGGCCATCAGATGAATGACGCCCGTTGCGGCATAGCGCTCCCAGTCATCACGTGAGACCAGTGCCCTGTCCCCGGTAATCAGTGCGAGCACGACACCGGCCTCCGGGTGCGCGGAAAACTTCTGCTGGAAATGCTGCCGCAGTGACAACCGGTAGCGATCCAGGGAAAAACCTGTATCGGCCTTACAGCGTACTGTTTTCGCCGAGCCTGTTGCCGTGACACCCTCCGACAGCAGCCATGCTTCGTAATCAAAGCCACCCGGATTGGCATTGCCGTGAGGACGCTTGAGCCGGACCGACAACTCGCACAGGGAGCCGGGCAACGGCATGCCGGCATCGCGCAGACTCAGTTGCCAGAGCCCCTGGGGACGCCAGTCGCTGCCTTGCACCCTTGCTGGCCGGAAACGCAGCTGCCAGCCCCCGAAACGGTCCGGCTCGGGCAGACCGGCGATGGCGCCCTCCGCCACCAGCACCGTTTTCTCGAGGGAGGTTGGCACTTCGGCAGCCAACATCTGCCCGGCCATCGCCACGGCCAGTGCAAAAGAACAAAGCCCGGGAACCGGATACACCAGCCAGGTACGCTGCCAACGCCACCAGGCCAGCAGGCAGCAACAAGCCGGCAGAAGACTCCACCAGAACGGGGGCAACACGGGTAATAGCGGGAGGACGAGCAGGCCGGAGACGGCACTCGAGACAACTGGCCCCATGACACACATCCATGTGATCGGGAAAGTATGTGCTTTTACACGAAAGCGCCGGACAAACACAGAATTGACCCGGGGCTGTCGAATGTGAAAGATGGCGGCTCCACCGCAAGGCCATCCTGCGCATGCCGAAACGTCTGATTCGCCGCTACCTGCCACACCCGGACAGGATCATCCATCACCGCAGCCTGCGCTTTCTGGGCAAGCGGCTGGCAGATCCGAGCCTGTGGCACCTCAACAAGCGATCGGCTGCCGGCGCCGCCTTCTGGGGCCTTTGGTGTGCACTGCTGCCAATGCCCTTGCAAATGCTGCCTGCTGCGGCGGCGGCCATCCTGTTTCGTGTCAATTTACCGATGACTGTCGTACTGGTATGGGTCAGCAACCCCCTGACAATGATCCCGCTGATTTACGTATCTTATTTTGTCGGCAGCCTGCTGCTGGGCATCCCAATGCCAAGCGGAAGCGAAATACACCAGTTGGTGGGGTATCTGGGTGACGTCGTGGGCGGGATTTTTTCCGGCAATGCACCGGTCGCCGAACAGATGATCAGTCGGCATATCGAACCGCTGCTACTGGGAACGCTGGTTACCGGCTTTCTTTTTGGCTGCACCGGTTATGTGCTGATGCGCATCTACTGGCGCTGGCACGTAGTGTCCACCTGGAAAAAACGCCAGTTGCAGCGCAACACGCCTCACATCTGATCAGGCGTTCGTTTCGGCCAGCCGGCCACGATCCATCCGCAACAGGCGCGTCGCCCGCGAAGCCAGCGTGGTGTCATGGGTCACTATCACAAAGCCGATGCCCAGCTCGTGATTCAGCTCCTCAAGCAGCCCCTGCACTTCCTGTGACGTTTCATTGTCCAGGTTACCGGTAGGCTCATCGGCCAGCACCACTGCGGGCCTGGTCACCAGTGCACGCGCCAGCGCCACACGCTGACGCTCACCACCCGACAGTTCGGATGGCTTGTGTTGCAGGCGGGCACCAAGACCTACGCGCTCCAGCAGTTCTTTTGCCGTTTTTTCTGCCTCGGCTATGCTGCCATCCCGCAGCAGCAACGGCATGCAGACATTTTCCAGCGCAGTGAATTCGGGCAGCAGGTGATGAAACTGGTACACAAAGCCGATATGCCGGTTACGCAACCAGCCGCGTTTGACTTCATCACACTTGCTGAAGTCCTCACCACAAATGCGTACTTCACCGGAAGTTGGTGTATCAAGGCCGCCCAGCAAATGCAGCAATGTCGTCTTGCCGGAGCCGGAGCTGCCGACAATGGCGACAAACTCGCCGCGCGCCACCTGCATGTCGATGCCATGCAGGATTTCCAGCACCTGCGGACCTTCTTCAAAGCGCTTCACCAGCGCACGGGTCTCCAGCACCAGCTCACTCATAGCGCAATGCCTCCGCCGGTTGCACCCTGGCTGCCTTGCGGGCGGGATAGAGCGTGGCGGCAAAGCTGAGTACAAACGCAATGGCACTCACCCACAACACATCCGACAGATTCAGCTGGGAAGGCAAATAATTCACGAAATAGGCATCAAACAGGTGAAGGTTGAACAGCTTCTCAATGGCCGAGGCGATGTCGCTGATCGTGAGGGACAACAGCACGCCCAGCGCCACACCGCTGAATGTACCGACCACGCCCACCACGGTCCCCTGCACCATGAATATCTTCATGATGGTGCCCGGACTCGCGCCGAGTGTGCGCAGGATGGCAATGTCAGCCTTCTTGTCCGTCACCACCATGACCAGACTTGAAACAATATTGAATGCCGCCACCGCCACAATGAACAGCAGCAGGATGGCCATCATCGCTTTTTCCATCTTGATGGCATTGAAGAGGTTGCCGTGGGTCTGCGTCCAGTCCGTCGCGTAGAAAAACCCCGGCAGGTCACGCAACACGGATGCACTCACTTCCTGTGACGCAAACAGGTCATGCAGCTTGAGCCGCACACCCTGCACACGCTCGCCAATGCGGAGCAGTCGTCCGGCATCATGCAGATGCACATAGGCAATCATGCTGTCGATGTCGGCACCCACCTTGAAGATGCCAACCACGGTGAACCGCTTGAAACGGGGAATGACGCCAGCGGGCGATAGCGACGCCTCGGGCATGACCAGGGTGACCTTGTCGCCCACCGTCACCCCGATATTGGCGGCCAGGCCGGCCCCGAGAATGATGCCAAACTCACCATCCCGCAGATCCTCAAGACGACCGTATTCAAGGTGATTCTGGATGATGGAGACCTTTTTCTCGGCCTCCGGATCAATCCCGGTCACCAGGGCACCACTGACCATGCCGGCGGATGTCAGCATGCCCTGCAGCTGATTGAACGGTGCAGCGGCCTCTACTTGCGGGTTGCGGTGGGCAATTTCGGCCACCTTCTTCCAGTTGAGAACCGGCTCATAGGAATTGAGCGTGGCGTGTGGCACCATGCCTAGAATGCGGCCTTTAAGCTCGCGATCAAAGCCGTTCATGACGGACAGTACCGTGATGAGTACTGCCACTCCCAGCATCAGTCCGAGAATGGACGTCAGGGAGATAAAGGAAATGAAATGGTTTCGGCGCTTGGCTCGCGTGTAGCGAAGGCCGATAAAAAGCGGTATGGGCTTGAACATGCGGCGCATTAAACCACACTGACAATGGACCGGACATGTACCCGGGCCGATTTGCGTATTTTTTGTACAGGAGCAGATCCTGAATGACCAATGAGCAAAAAAGCGCTGCCGAACGGCGCCGCGAACCCCGGGTCAACTCGACGCTGGCCGTGATCTACCAGCGCATCAGCCCCAGGGAAATAGAAGCCGACCCCTACGACACCCGCTTTGATCTGCCCCAGCACTTCACCCTTCGGGATGAACTGACGCAAATTGACAGTGTCCAGCGCAACCAGATGGATGCCCTCGCTCGCGAGAACCCGCGCGTGGCGGGCCTGATGCAGGCGCTTAACCTCAAGATCGACATCATTGCCCAAGCCATTGGCGACAGCCTTGGCCGGATGCTGTCACCTGTGCCACAGGGGGTAAACCTGTCGCCCAGCGGCTTGTCCTTTCATGCGGCAGAGCCGGTGATACCCGGCATTTACCTGCACCTTGCCATCAGTAGCCAGGCATCGAACTACCATATTGCCGCCATCGGTCGCGTGGTTTTTTGCGAGGATGAAGACCTGGAAGGGTTCCGCACCGGCGTTGCCTTTGTGAACATTCGCCATCATGACCGCCAGATCCTGGCCCGTGATGTACAGCGCAAGGCCCGGAACAACGAAGTGGTGGAAGAGTTCCAGAATCCGGACGAAATATAGACAGGGAAGGTGCTACTGGGCTGCTTCTTGAATATTGGGAGTCAAGTCACTAGCATCGTTAAAAATTCGAATAACAGCACGAAGGGATTGCAAGAATGATGCGCGCCAAGATAGCCACCTGCGCCCTGCTGCTGGCCTGCAGCGTTCAGCTGAATGCGGCCTCGCTGCCCGGACAGGGTGCGAGCATGAGTCAGGTAGAACAGGAATTCGGCAGTCCGCTCAGCAAGACCGGAGCGGTTGGCACCCCGCCCATCACGCGCTGGACCTATGATGGCTTTGTCGTGGTATTCGAGCGCAACAAGGTCCTGCACAGCATGACCGTGACCGGCCAGCGCCCAGCGCCACGTCCGGCCACCCCGGTGCGCGCGCCCGCACCCGCTCCCGTCAAGGCACCAGCTCCGGTAGCACCGGCCCCTGCTGCCGTGCAAAAACCTGCCACTCCTGCGGCAACGCCGGTTACCCCCACGCAGGCAGACAGTGCGGAGCAGGCACGTCGCAAGGCCGAACGTGATGCAGCCAAGGCTCGCGCCGACGCTGACGCCGCCAAGGCACGTGCTGCAGAGGAAGCTGCTGCCGCCGAAGCACTCCGGAAACCCGTTGAGCCGGCACCTGAAGCCGCCACACCGCAGGCAGCTCCTGCACCTGCTGCAACACCGGCTCCTGAAGCCGCACCAGCGCCCAAGCGCACGACCGAGGATGCACTGAAGGCTGCACCCGGCTTTTCGTTTGACCCGGCAACCGGTCGCGTCATCCTTAAATAAGCCGGGCACCATTTAATGATAAAGCCGGCCCCGTGCCGGCTTTATCATTTGCACCGCAGACTGCCCCATCCCAAGGTATGCAAAACAGCCACAACAAGCACCACGGTGTACCCACCAGACGAGTGCAGGAGCCAACATGCGGTTGATCGGACATCGTGGTGCCCGCGGCGAGGCACCGGAAAACACATTGAGCGGCTTTCGTTACCTGCGCCAGTTGGGGGTACGTGCGGTCGAGCTTGATATCCAGGTCAGTGCAGATGGCGAACTGGTCATCATTCACGACAACTCGCTGGAGCGCACCACCCTGGCATACGGCGAGGTGCGCCTGACCCACAGCTCGGACCTGGCCCGCATCAATGCCACCCGCAAATCGTTCCCGGACTGGCCGGAGATTGAAGGCATACCCACCTTGCGTGAGGTAATGGCCGTGCTGCACGACTTTGAGCACATCCAGTTTGAGGTCAAGGCCGCAACCGAGGCGGACTGCCAGACCGTGGCAGCAAAGTTCCCGGCACTGTGGCGGGAGTTCGGCTTTGGCGAGCGCGCCTTTACCACCTCTTTCAATCCACGTTACCTGCACCTGATCCGCGACGCCGCGCCGGAAATCCCCCGGGGCTTCCTCTTTGAACAGGACTTTGCCGGCAATCCGGTCGAGGCGGCGCTGGGGCTGGGGTGTCTTGCCATGGGTCCGCATCAGGCCCGGTGTGATCTCCCCCTGCTGCAGGCGGCACATGAGGCAGGACTGCAGGTCGCCACCTGGACCGTCAATGACGTAGCCCGCATGCACGAGCTGGCAAGACTGGGTATCGACGGCCTGATAACCGATGTGCCATCACGGGCCCTGCACGAAGCTGGCGAACTGTTTGCCACACCAAAACCGGCCTGATGCAGTGCTCTGGCAGGTTATCGGACGGACTCCTCTTCCACGCACCAGGTGGCGGTTTCTTATCCACAAAACCTGTGGATAAAGTAGTGGAGAAGTTGAAGGATTGGGAGCGGAACCCATGTGACAGGCTGCTTTCAACAATTTGAACAAAATTTGAACAATTAGATAAGTGCTTAAAATTCAACAAGTTATCAAAGTCAACGAAATGTCAGCCTGATTAAAGATGGTTCCTCTCACGTTCCACGGTAAGTAGCCACTCTTTGTGAACAACTGCGGTGCACAGGTCTTGACAGCGATCATGCACGTGCACTTTTCAGGAACATCAAGCTGGTACTTTTGTGCCAGATTTCTCTGATTGCTCAGGCCACAAACGCCCGCTCCCGAAGCTGATGAATCTCGTCACGAATCCGGGCTGCTTCCTCAAATTCCAGATTGCGGGCCTTGGCCATCATGTCGGCCTCCAGTTGCTTGATCCGGGCCGTCACGGCTTTCGGATCGAGCAGGGAGAGGTCATACGCCCCCTTCTTCTCTGCCACCTTCCTGCCCTTGCCACGGGCAGAGGACGCCGGGCCATAGGCCCCTTCCATGATGTCGGTGATGGACTTGGTGACCCCCCTGGGCGTAATGCCATGGGCCAGATTGAACGCCACCTGTTTGGCCCGGCGACGGTCCGTTTCACCAATGGCACGCTCCATGGAGCCAGTCATGCGGTCTGCATAGAGGATGGCCCTGCCGTTCAGGTTACGGGCCGCACGGCCAATGGTCTGGATAAGTGAACGATCCGAGCGCAGGAAGCCCTCCTTGTCCGCATCCAGAATTGCCACCAGCGACACTTCCGGCATGTCGAGGCCTTCACGCAGCAGGTTGATGCCAATCAGCACATCAAATGTACCCAGGCGGAAGTCACGGATGATTTCCACACGCTCGACCGTGTCGATATCCGAGTGCAGGTAACGCACTTTCACGCCGTGATCGGACAGGTAATCGGTAAGGTCTTCGGCCATGCGCTTGGTGAGCGTAGTCACCAGCACACGTTCTTCAACCGCCACTCGCTTGCCGATTTCCGACAGCAGGTCATCCACCTGAGTCGTCGCCGGACGCACTTCTATTTCCGGATCGACCAGGCCGGTCGGGCGCACCACCTGCTCAACGATCTGGCCTGACTTTTCCTTTTCGTACGGCCCTGGCGTTGCCGACACAAAAATGGTTTGCGGCGAAATGCTCTCGAACTCATCAAACATCATCGGACGATTATCGAGTGCACTCGGCAAACGGAACCCGTAATTCACCAGGTTTTCCTTGCGCGCACGGTCCCCCTTGTACATGGCACCCAGTTGCGGAATGGTCACGTGCGATTCGTCCACCACCAGAATGGCGTCGGTTGGCACGTAATCAAACAGGGTGGGCGGCGGCTCGCCGGGCTGGCGGCCGGAAAGATGGCGGGAATAGTTTTCGATGCCGCTGCAATAACCTAGCTGCTGCAGCATTTCGATATCAAAACGCACACGCTCGCGCAGGCGCTGCTCTTCGATCAGCTTGTCGTTGTCGTGAAAGAAGGTAAGGCGTGGCGGCAACTCTTCCTTGATCGCCTCGATAGCGGCATGAATGCGCTCCTGCGGCGTCACGTAATGGCTTTTCGGATAAACCGTGACACGGGGCACCTTCTTCAGCACTTCGCCCGTGAGTGGATCAAACCAGCAGATGTTCTCCACTTCTTCATCAAACAGCTCGATGCGCACCGCATCGCGCTCGGATTCGGCAGGAAACACATCAATCACATCGCCGCGTACACGGTAGGTGCCACGGAAGAACTCAACATCGTTGCGGGTGTACTGCATTTCTGCGAGGCGACGCAGCAAAGCGCGCTGGTCCATGCGATCGCCGCGCGACACATGCATCAGCATTTTCATGTAGGCGTCGGGATCACCAAGACCGTAAATCGCGGAAACGGTGGCCACGATAATGGTGTCACGACGTTCCAGCAGCGCCTTGGTGGCCGACAGGCGCATCTGCTCGATGTGCTCGTTGATGGAGGAGTCCTTCTCGATAAAGGTATCGGAGGACGGCACGTAGGCTTCAGGCTGGTAATAGTCGTAGTAGGAAACAAAATACTCAACGGCGTTGTGCGGAAAGAATTCCTTGAACTCGCCATAGAGCTGGGCTGCCAGCGTTTTGTTGGGCGCCAGTATAATGGTCGGGCGCTGCTCCTTCATGATGACGTTGGCAATCGAGAAGGTCTTGCCGGAGCCGGTCACCCCCAGCAGGGTCTGATGCGACAGGCCATCCTCCAGGCCTTCACACATGAGGCGGATCGCCTCGGGCTGGTCACCCGCAGGGGCGAACTTTGATTCAAGCCGGAAAGTGTTGTCGCTCATGGCATACCTCGTTGGGGACCGCCCAGTTTACACCCAACTGCATTTGCAGGAACGAATGTTGCCGCTACCGGACCTCTGCCGTCATGCCATGTACATGCTGGCTGCGGTAAGCTGGACCGACATGACAACCAGGCGCAGACAATCATGGCACTGTGGAAAAAACTGATCGGACTGCAGCAGCCCGACACCACGCTGTATGCAACAGGGCCAGAAACACTGCCCGGTGGTGGTGGGGATACCGACAGCCTGCAGATCACCTATCTGGGTACCGCCGGCTTCATCCTCAAGGGGCCGGGCCGCACGGTGGTGCTGGATCCCTACGTGTCACGACCGGGGCCAGCCGCCCTGCTCTCGCCGCTGCAACCGGATACCGGACTGATCCGGGCCACTATTCCCGAGGCGGATGATGTGCTGGTCGGCCACGCCCACTATGACCACATCCTGGATGCGCCGGACCTGTGCAAGCAGACCGGGGCCCGCATGATCGGTTCGCGCTCGGCCATCATGGTGGGCCGTGCGGCCGGGGTGCCCGAGGCCCAGCTGCGTGCCACCGATGGCCGTGAAGATATCGCCAGTGGCCCGTGGTCCATTCGCGGCCTGCCCTCACGGCACGGCAAGGTGTTTGGCCGCATTCCCTTTCCCGGCGACATCAGCAAGCCGCCCGCCTGGCCGCCACGCATGACCGAACTGAAGCATGGTCTGGTGCTGAACTGGGTGGTGGATACCGGCAGCCTGCGCATCGTACATATCGACAGTGCCGACTTCATCAACGAGGAGCTGCAGGGCCAGCAGGCCGACATCGTCTGCCTGTGTGCCATCGGCCGCAAATACCGGCCCGACTACGTGAAGGATGTCGTGGCACTGCTCAAGCCGCGCTGGATCATTCCCTGCCACTGGGACACGATGATGACACCGCTGCATGCCGAGCCGGACCTGATCCCGACGGTGGATCTGCCCGGACTGCTCCGCGAAATCCGTGAGGCCGGCTGCGAGCCCCTGCTGGTCCCCATCATGGGCAAGCTGTACTTCCCCGGACGCAGCAACTGACGGCCTGGCTGCGACAAGCCGGGACAACACACCGTCTTCTCGCAGCCAGAAACAGGGCATAAAGCACCGATTTGCACCAAAAACAACCACAACATCTAGTGTTAGACCTTTTACTTCCCCGACTGCGACGGAATCTGCAAATTTTTCATAAAAACCGCTTTGCATTTTTTATATTGCTGATTTTAATGGATTTATCCTTACACCCCATAAATCATGCACGGTTGACAGGGGCCGTCCCTGCTCCTAATCTTTGCCCCATCAACACAATATGTAGTGTTTCAAGCCTTGGCAGCCCCAAGCCGCTGGATAGCGGCTGCTTTTGCCCTGCTACACCATTGATCCAACAGATAAAAACAGAGAATGCTCATGGAACCCGTACAACTGCACGTTGTTGCCAGCAAGGACAATCGCGAGATTCCCTTCCAGCCCGCCTCCATCGATATCTGGGACAAGAAGTACCGCCTGAAAGCCAAGGACGGTAGCCCCGTGGATGCGTCCCTGGACGGCACCTACGAGCGTGTCGCCAAGGCCCTGTCCGAAGTGGAAGCCACGCCCGAGGCGCGCGCCCTGTGGAACAAGCGATTCCTGTGGGCCCTGCAGCATGGCGCCATTCCTGCCGGCCGTATCACCTCCAATGCCGGTGCACTGGAGCACAAGCCCGCCACCTCCACCATCAACTGCACCGTGTCCGGCACCATCCGTGACTCCATGGATGACATCCTGGAAAAGGTTCACGAAGCAGGTCTCACCCTGAAGGCCGGCTGCGGTATTGGCTACGAGTTCTCTACGCTGCGCCCCAAGGGTGCCTATGTGAGCGGTGCCGGCGCCTATACCTCGGGTCCGCTGTCGTTCATGGATATCTACGACAAGATGTGCTTCACCGTGTCGTCGGCCGGTGGCCGTCGCGGTGCCCAGATGGCGACGTTTGATGTCGGCCACCCGGACGTGATGGAGTTCATCCGCGCCAAGCGCGAATCCGGCCGCCTGCGCCAGTTCAACCTGTCGCTGCTGATCACCCGTGACTTCATGGAAGCGGTGCGTGACAACGGCGACTGGCAGCTTGCCTTCCCGCTGACCACCAAGGAAATCCAGACCGACAACGTCGATCTGCGTGACAGCCACAGCGTGATCTGGCGCGACTGGCCCATGCCGAACAACTACCACGTCAGCCCCGAAGGCAAGACGGCCTGCCGCGTCTACAAGACGATTCCGGCACGTCGCCTGTGGGACATGATCATGGCCTCCACCTATGACTTTGCCGAGCCGGGCTTCATCCTGATCGACAAGGTCAACGAGATGAACAACAACTGGTTCTGCGAAAACATCCGCGCCACCAACCCCTGTGGCGAGCAGCCGCTGCCGCCGTATGGCGCCTGCCTGCTCGGCTCGGTGAACCTCACCCGTTTTGTGCGTGACCCGTTCACCGACAAGGCCCGCTTTGACTGGGACGAATACCGCGAAGTGGTTGCCGTGTTCACCCGCATGCTCGACAACGTGGTCGACATCAACGGCTTGCCACTGCCGCAACAGGTTGCAGAAATCCTGAACAAGCGCCGTCACGGCATGGGCTTTCTGGGCCTGGGCTCGGTCATCACCATGATGCGCATGAAATACGGTTCACCCGAATCGCTGGAATTCACCGAGCGCGTCACTCGCGAAATGTCCGTGGTCGGCTGGGAAGCAGCGCTGGACCTGGCCAAGGAAAAAGGCCCGGCCCCGATCATGAACGAGGAGTTCGAGGTCACGGCCGCCATGCTGGCGCAGCGCCCGGAAATGGCCGTGGATGGTTTCAAGGTTGGCGACAAGGTGAAGGGCAAGGTGCTGCACGCGAAGTACAGCCGCTACATGCAGAAGATTGCCGGGGTAGCACCGGAGCTGGTGGAAGCACTGGCCGAGATCGGTGCGCGTTTCACGCACCACAGCTCCATCGCCCCGACCGGCACCATCTCGCTGAGCCTGGCCAACAATGCCAGCAACGGTATCGAGCCGAGCTTTGCGCACCATTATTCGCGCAACGTGATTCGCGAAGGCAAGAAGTCCAAGGAAAAAGTGGATGTGTTTTCCTACGAGTTGCTGGCCTATCGCGAGCTGATCAACCCGAAGGCCATGCCTTACTCGCAGGTGGAAGAAGAAAAGCTGCCGGAGTACTTCATTACAGCCGAAGACATTTCCCCGAAGGAACATGTGGACGTACAGGCTGCCTCGCAGCGCTGGATTGATTCGTCCATCTCCAAGACTGCCAACGTACCGACCGATTATCCTTATGAAGACTTCAAGGATATCTACATGTACGCCTATGAGCAGGGCCTCAAGGGCTGCACCACGTTCCGCTTCAACCCGGAGGCCTTCCAGGGCGTGCTGGTGAAGGAAAAGGATCTGGAAAACACCACCTACCGCTTCACACTGGAAGACGGCAGCGTGGTCGAAGCCAAGGGCAACGATGAAATCGAATACGACGGCGAGATCCACAGCGCCGCCAACCTGTATGACGCGATGAAGGAAGGCTATTACGGCAAGTTCTGATCCCGGCACGGATCAGACTGCCCCCGGCCCCTTTCGAACACGGACATAAAGAGCACCACATCATGAGCATCAAGATCGAAAAGAAAATTGTCAGCTACGCGCTGGCCAGCAAGGAAGAAGACAGCAAGGCTGTGACGACCACTGCCGAAACCAAGCCGGCCGAGCAGATAGTGCACATGCACGAGCAGGTGAAGCGTCCCGAGTCACTGGTCGGCTCCACCTACAAGATCAAGACCCCGCTGTCCGAGCACGCCCTGTACGTGACCATCAACGACATGGTGCTGAACGAAGGCACCTCGCATGAGGTGCGTCGCCCCTTCGAGATGTTCATCAACTCGAAGAACATGGACCACTATCAGTGGATTGTGGCAGTGACGTTGATTATCTCTGCCGTGTTCCGCAAGGGCGGTGACGTATCGTTCCTGGTGGAAGAACTGCACAGCGTGTTCGACCCGCGTGGTGGTTACTTCAAGAAGGGCGGCAAGTTCTGTCCGTCGCTGGTGAGCGAGATTGGTGACGTGATCGAGACGCACCTCAAGCGTATCGGCATGATCAAGGATGAAGGCCTGGACGAACACCAGCAGAAGCTGATTGCCGAGAAGCGTGCCGAATACGAAAGCAAGCTGGGCAAGGCCAATGCCGTTGAACCGGCTGACAACGGCCAGTTCCCCGAAGGCTCCAAGCTCTGCGTCAAGTGCAACACCAAGGCCATGATTGTCATGGACGGTTGCCTGACCTGCCTGAACTGTGGCGACAGCAAGTGCGGTTGAAAGCTGCTGTGCTTGCTTCAGCGGCGTTGCGAGCTGGCTAGACGCCCCCAAAACCGGCACATGACACCCGTCCTGTGCCGGTTTTCATTTGATCTGCCCTGCATCAATCCGTCCTTAAAAAGCCCGGCCGGCCGGTTCAAGCCCGGGCCGGCTTCCGGTATCATCCGCCCCACTTTCTCATCACCCGTCCAACACGAGGTTCTGCCGTGGACATTCGCCTGTCTGATCGCGTACTGAGCATCAAGCCCTCTCCCACCCTGGCCGTAACCAACAAGGCTGCCGAACTCAAGGCTGCCGGCAAGGACATTATTGGCCTGGGCGCTGGTGAACCCGACTTCGATACGCCTGAGCACATCAAGCAGGCCGCCATCAAGGCCATCGAGGCCGGCTTTACCAAGTACACCGCCGTCGACGGCACCGCAGGCCTGAAGAAAGCCATCATTGCCAAGTTCAAGCGTGACCAGAACCTGGACTACGCCGCCAACCAGATCCTGGTCTCCTGCGGTGGCAAGCAAAGCTTTTTCAATCTCTCGCTGGCCCTGCTGAACAAGGGTGACGAAGTCATCATCCCGGCGCCGTACTGGGTGTCGTACCCGGACATGGTGCTGATTGCCGACGCTACTCCGGTGTGCATCGAGTGCCCGCAGAGCCAGGGCTACAAGATCACTGCTGCCCAGCTGGAGGCGGCCATCACACCAAAGACCCGTCTGCTGGTGCTGAACAGCCCGTCCAACCCGACCGGCATGGTGTACAGCAAGGCCGAGCTGCTGGCGCTGGCCGAGGTGCTGCGCAAGCACCCGCACGTGCTCGTCGCCACCGATGACATGTACGAGCACATCATCTGGACCACCGAGAAGTTCGAGAACATCGTGACCGTGGCCCCGGACCTGTACGACCGCACCATCGTGCTGAACGGTGTGTCCAAGGCCTATGCCATGACCGGCTGGCGCATCGGTTATGCCGCCGGCCCGGTGAAGCTGATCAATGCCATGAAGAATGTGCAGAGCCAGTCCACCTCCAACCCCACCTCGATCTCGCAGGTGGCGGCGGAAGCCGCGCTGAACGGCCCGCAGGATGTGTTGCTGCCCATGATCAAGGCCTTCAAGGAACGCCACGATTACGTGGTGAGCACGCTGAACACCATCGAAGGTGTGTCCTGCTCCCCGGCCGACGGCGCGTTCTATGCCTTCGCCAATGTGGAAGGTGCCATCAAAAAGCTGGGCCTGAAGAACGATCTGGAGTTCTCCGAGCTGCTGCTCAACACTGTCGGCGTTGCCGTGGTGCCGGGCTCTGCCTTCGGTCTGGACGGCCACATGCGCATTTCCTACGCCACCTCGCCGAAGGTGCTGGAAGACGCGCTGGCCCGCATCAAGAAGGCCATTGAAGGTTGATGGCAGGCTAATCAACGACCCTTGGACTGCTCAAAAAACAGTCACTCAAGTCATTGAAAAGCCAAGCAAAGCCGCCGAAATGGCGGCTTTGCTTTTTAAACGAAAAAAGCCGCAGCAGATGCTTGACCACCCACGTTCAAGCCCCTATTATTCGCGGCCTCAAGTAATTCCCCGATAGCTCAGTTGGTAGAGCGCAGGACTGTTAATCCTTAGGTCCCTGGTTCGAGTCCAGGTCGGGGAGCCATATTCTGGTTCCATTAGCTCCAACGAACTTGTGGAATCCAACAAAAAAGCCCGGCTGATGCCGGGCTTTTTTGTTTTCTGCACCCCCTCATCTCTGGCACTCTTCCTGTCCTGATAGCGTTCCCCCTGCACGCGGATGCGTCCACTCAAAACCAGCACCGGATACCACATGCACGAGAGCACCACCGCTTTGCCCCCGCCCTCCCTTGAGCGCAGCCGCCGGCTTGCCATGATTGCGCTGGTCAGCGCTGCCGTGCTGTGGGTGGTGTTTCTGGTCATGGCACGCCTGCTGCCGGAATACGCATGGCTCATCGAGATTCTGGCACTCGGGGCCGAGGCAGGTGTAGTGGGTGGGCTGGCAGACTGGTATGCCGTCACGGTGCTGTTTCGTAATCCGTTTGGCCGCTTGCCATTACCTGCCCTGCTGCAGCAACACACGGAAATCATTCCGCGCAACAAGGCGCGCATTGCCCAGTCCATGGGCCGCTTTGTGCAGGAAAACTTTCTGGCGCCACTAATTGTGCGCAAGTCCATTCAGGAAACCGATGTCAGCCTGAAGATCGGTCTCTGGCTGGCACAAGAGGAGAATGCCGGGCAGATAGCCGCCTTCATGCAACGGGTTGGCCCGCGCCTGCTACAGGTCTTCGAGAGCAAGGAAATCGAGGCATTCATCCAGCAAAACGCGGTGGAATGGGTCAAGAGCACGTCCATGCACCGCATGGCGAGCGAAATGTTGCGTGCCGTACTGGAAAACGATTTTCATCACGAGGCCCTGCAACGCGCACTCGATGCAGCAGACAGCTGGATCAAGGAAAATCCGGAAAAAGCCTACGAAGTGGCCCGCAAGGTTTTTGAAGAACTGGGCGTGGGCGGGCTAGCACGCGGTGCCAGCTGGATTGGCATTGATGTACAGCAGAAAGTGATCAACACCTTCATGAGCAAGGTGGAAAACCTGCTGGAAGACCGCAACCACCCCTGGCGCGTGGGGCTGGAGGATTTTGCGAACGAACTGATGAAATCCCTGCGCAAGAAAAACTCACGGGCCTCAAAAAAACTTAATGCCACCAAGAATGCACTGGCAGACAGCGCATCTGTCGTCAGCTTTGTGACCGGCACCATTACCATTCTGCGCGATGCCATCAAGCGCGACCTGGAAAGTGACAACTCGGGGCTGGCCACCAACGCCAAGGAAATCCTGCTGCGTCTGGGTACTCACCTGCAGACCAACAAACGCGTTCGTGATGCCCTCAACAAGGAAATCGAGGACGCCGCCGTGGTGTTTGCCACGGACTATGCCGATGCCATCATCCTGTATGTCAGCCAGCAGATTCACGACTGGGACACCAGCGAAATGATTGCCAAGATCGAAACCGAAGTGGGTGGCGATCTGCACATGATCCGGGTGAACGGTGTGGTGGTGGGTTCATTCATCGGCTTGCTACTGGGGCTTGGTCGTGCCCTGATCGGACATGTCCCCATGTAATGCGGCCTCCTGCCGGCACAATGAAACCCGGCCGTTGGCCATGACCGGCATCAAGGACACACCCGGCTGAATGCACGCCCAATACTGCCTTTCCCTATTATCCGGAGGGGCGGAAAAGCTCATGGTGCGATCACAGGAAGCCTTCAACTTCTATTCCCATCTGGCCGGCATCGCCGCCGCAGCCGTGGGTACCGTCTTTCTGGTCATGCGTGCGGCTGACTCCGCCTCACTGATCATTCCTGCAGTGGTATACGGGCTATCCACGATCTTCCTGTTTCTGGCCAGCTCGCTGTATCACGCCTTCAAGCAGCAGGAAAACGAGGTGTCGTTCTGGCGGCGCATGGACCGCTTTGCCATTTTCGTGATGATTGCCGGCTCGTACACGCCAGTCTGCTACCTGTTCATGAACGAGCAATGGCGTGTTCCGATGATTGCCATTCAGTGGGGATTGGTAGGCTTTGGCGTGCTCACACAGGTTTTCTTTCCACGGGCACCGCGTGTTTTATTTGCCCTGATCTATCTGACCATGGGCTGGCTGCTGGTACTGCCCATGCAACAAGTGCTGACCGCCATGACGGTAACGCAGCAAGCCCTGCTTTTTTGTGGCGGCGCCGCGTTTACCCTGGGCGCTGTGTTCTATGCCGCCAGGAAACCGTTGATGTTGCCGGGCGTATTCAGTTTTCATGAGCTGTTTCATGTCATGGTGCTGATTGGTGCCGGCTGCCATTACGCCATGATCTACAACGCTTTTGCCGCCGCGTCTGCCGCGTAATGCCGATCACTTACACGACGGAACTGATCAATCGTCTGCTGGCAGAAGAGTCCCGCTTTGACCGCGATTATCAGCAACACTTCCTGCCCGAAGATTCCAGGCCCGCCGCCATCGGTAAGCCGTTTTTCCTGCCGGGCAGTTCTGCGTGTGGCGTGTTGCTGGTTCACGGTTTGATGGCAGCGCCGGAAGAGGTACGGGAATGGGGCGAGTATCTGCACGCACAGGGCTATACCGTGTATGCACCACGCATGGCGGGACATGGCACCTCTGCCATTGATCTGGCCAACCGCCGTGCCGAAGACTGGATGGCATCGGTTGAGCAGGGCCGGCACATTCTGGAATGCTGCTGCCAACACATCGTGATTGCCGGATTCTCCACAGGCGGTGCTGTCGCACTGGAGAGTGTTATCCGCCATCCGGAAGCATTTTCCGCCGTCATCAGCATCAGCGCCCCGCTCAGGTTCAAGGCGTTCACTGCCCACTTTGCCGAACCGGTTCATTACGGCAACAGGTTGTTGCAGCTGCTGGGACTGGGCAAATACCGGAAGACCTTTGTGAGAAACCACGCCGACAATCCGCACATCAATTACCTGCGCTGCCCGGTCAGCAGCATTGTGCAGATCAAGCGGCTGATGCGCAGCATACGCAACGGGCTGCCGACCATCAGGATTCCGTCACTGGTGATGCATGCCGACGGTGACCCCAAGGTGGATGTGCGTGGCGGGCGCGAGATTTACCATCGCCTTGGTGGCATCAACAAGCGTTACCACGAGGTCTGCTTTCATCAGCACGGGATTGTACGGGGAGAAATAACGCGAGAGGTATTTGCAGAAGCAAGGGATTTTCTGAAGACCGTAATGGGGTCATGCAACAGCAGCCTCACCCGCTGACGTCACACCAGCTCCACCAGTTCCGATGCTCCCAGCAACGAGGCACGCAAGAAGCGCCCGAATTCGTCAGCAGGCAGTGGTCGACTGTAGATATACCCCTGTATCACGTCACAGCCCAGACTGCGCAACATGTTCACCTGTTCACGGGTTTCGGCGCCCTCGGCCACCACTTCCAGATCAAGACTCTTGGCCAGCGCAATAATGGCTTGCGTAATCACCTTGTCATCCGCGTTATC
Source organism: Moraxellaceae bacterium (assembly GCA_030646295.1). Lineage (GTDB taxonomy): Bacteria > Pseudomonadota > Gammaproteobacteria > Pseudomonadales > Moraxellaceae > UBA2031. Next base: position 71,279 of record JAUSND010000027.1, on the reverse strand, counting down.
AAGATCATGCACAAAGCTTCGATCAATTTTCAGCACATCTACTGGCAGTGTCTTCAGGTAACTGAGTGATGAATAGCCGGTACCGAAATCATCAATCGCAATACCAAAGCCCATAGCGTCCAGCTCCACCAGTTGCCGGCTGATGCGCTCCGGATTATCCATGAGCAGGCTTTCGGTAATTTCCAGCTCAAGCAGGCCTGCATCCAGTGAATGGCGGATCAGGGCCGCACCGAAATACTCCGGCAGGTCGTCATTGCGGAACTGCATGGTGGACAGGTTAAGCGCGACCGGCACTGGCACCATGCCCTCTGCACGCCAGGCTGACTGCTGCCGTGCCACCTCGTCAATAATCCAGTGCCCGAGCGGAATGATGAGGCGACTTTCTTCTGCCCGCGGAATGAACTTGTCCGGGGAAAGGCGGCCAAGGGTGGGGTGATTCCAGCGGATGAGCGCTTCGGCCCCGCACAAGCGGCCGGTCTTGAGGCAAAGCTTGGGCTGGTACTCCAGGAAGAAGGAGCGGGACTCCAGCGCCAGACGGATTTGAGCCTCCAGCTCCAGTCTTGCCAGACCAACTTCCTCCAGTCCCACGGAAAACACCTGAAAATTGTTGCGGCCGAGTGCCTTGGCCCTATACAGCGCAATATCCGCCTTCTTGAGCAGCTCATTTGCCTCGCGACCATGCTCGGGATAGAAGGCAATGCCCACACTGGCGGTTACCGACAGCTCGTGCTTGTCCAGACTGAACGGCGTCGTCATGTGCTCGATGACCTTGCGTGCCACGGCCTCGGCATCGGCCTGCTCACGCAGATGCGGAATGACCAGCGCAAACTCATCGCCACCCAGTCGGGCGACCACATCGTATTCGCGCAGCACACTCTGCAGGCGTTTGGCAGCGGTCTGCAGCAGGCTGTCACCCATGCCATGGCCCAGCGTGTCATTCACTTCCTTGAAGTGATCGAGATCCAGATAGAACACGGCGACGATTTCATCCTTGCGCCCGGCGTGTGCAAGGATCTCCGGCAGTTGCTCGGCAAAACTTCGACGATTGGGCAACGTGGTCAGCGGATCAAAAAATGCCAGACGATTGATGGTTTCCTCGGCCTTCTTCTGCTCGGAAATGTCCTCCAGATTGCCAACGATATGCGCAATCCTGCCTTGGTCGTCATGAATCACTGCCAGCGAGAGCATGCCCCAGAATATTTCACCACCTTGGTGTCTGGTGCGAATCTCGCCCTGCCATTCACGGCCGCTGCGCAGGGTTTCCCAGGCATCGCCGTGGGGGCTGCTGGCAATCATGTCCGACTGGATGAGGGGGCTGGGGAAGCCCATGATCTCCTTGTCGGCGTGACCATTCATTTGCAGGTATTTGCGATTGGCGTACTCAATCCAGCCATCCGGATCGGTCACAAAAATGCCGGCCGCCGAGTTTTCCACGGCCTTGGACAGTTTGCGCAGCTCGGTCTCGGTCAGTCGACGTTGTTCCAGCTCGGACTTGAGGTTGGTACTGTGACGCTGGATTTCGCCCAGCATGGTATTGAGTGATGAGGAGAGCACGGCTATCTCCTCCACTTCGCGGGTATCCGCTTCCGGCAGGCGTAGCTGGTAATCATCATTGGCCGTAATGCTGGCCATGGTGGAACTGATCATCGACAGGCGCTGCGTGAGGGGGCGCAAGGTGCGATAGAGCAGACCGAACACGATCACACCGGCCAGACACAGGGCCAGAAAGGACAGCAGCACATCCTCCAGAAAGGCGTCACGCGCAGCACCATAGCTGACACGCAGACATACTTCGCCTATTTTTTCGCCATCCAGCCGGATGGGCCGAACAATCTCGGTATTGCCCAGAAAACCTTTTTCAGTAGTCGCCGGCACCACTGCAGGCTGCCAACTCCTGTCACCAAGCCGCGCCAGCACTTCGCCGTTACTGCTTCTGATGACAGCGGCCTTGATGTAACCAGCCCGCCTGGCCGAGGCGAGAATCTCACGGGCATTCCTGGCGTCATCAAATGCCACTGCGGCAGAGGCATTGTCGCCGATGATGTCGGCAATCAGGGTTGCCTCACGCTCGAGCTTGTCGCGCTTGTCCACAAAATCACGCAGACCGCTGCCCAGCAGTACCAGCGACAGGGCCAGCACAATGGCTGTGATGGCATGGCCGATAATCTCGTGCCGGAAACTTGGCCGTGCTGCATCAGAATCATTAGCCATGTGCGTGTTCAATGATTGATTGTCGATGACAATTTTCTCCTGATTCATGGCGCCACTGCATCGTGCACGGGATACAGCATCGCCCCCCTGCGTGAAGTCAGCTTGATGCCTTGCGCTCATACCCACATCAAGCGCAGGTCATTTCTGACAAAACAGCTGCCGCCTCATCACGCTGCACAATAATTTCTGCGAGAACAGAGACTACCAGCACTACCCACCCATATTTCAATATGTATGAAAAAAATTAAGTAACCGATCAGGACTGCATAAAGAGTACTCAATCTGTAGCACACCCATCCCGCTCTTCTGGCGGGTGTTGCATCGATTAATGTGAAAAATGCGTACTGCTGCTCACGTTTTTCGCAAACATGCAGATGCCTGCAGTTTTCATGCGGCAGTCCGTCAACATTGCACCAGAAAAATGACTGTCCGTTCACACAAATGAATGAATATGCATCTGTCCGGACATTTGCAAATGGCGGAACCATGGCTGGCAGAACCCCCTGCTACCCTGTCCATGGCAGCACCGTATCCGCTCACATTTCATACAGACCGGTCGTTTTAGTGGTGGTTTAAAGAGCGTAGTAAATTTGCCGGAAAGTGCACCCCCCTCCAAAAGGATGGGGCACTGGGGGAGTAGATAATGCCAACATGTCCACTGCGCGGGATCATGCAGTACAGACGCATCAGGATGTTGCTGGCAAGACTCGCCTCTTTGAACGTGCCCCGGATAATCAGGAAATTCTTTCCCGGCTCATCCGGTGCTGACAGTTACCGCCCCGGATGTTGAGCGGCATCTGACAACACCGGATAGCCGACACCTCTTGTCGCAAACAAAATGCATACTCCATTTGCCGGCCCGGCAGGGATCTGCCTCTCCTCGAGGGTCCTGCCGGTGTCCGGTACCTTGTCTTGCCTGATCCACGTGAAGGATGCCTGATCATGTCTGATCATCACGACAGCCTGACAACAGCGGCCGCATGGATTGCGGCTGCGGACAGCCTCATCATCACGGCAGGGGCTGGCATGGGGGTGGACTCCGGTCTTCCGGACTTTCGTGGTCCCGCGGGTTTCTGGGGCAGTTACCCTGCCCTTGGCAAGCGCAAGCTGCGCTTCAATGACATTGCCAACCCCGAATCCTTTAACGTCAGGCCACGACTGGCCTGGGGATTTTACGGGCATCGCCTGCAACTTTATCGCGACACGGCACCGCATGCCGGCTTTGGCTTGCTGAAAAAATGGGCGGATAAAAAACTGCACGGTGCATTTGTGTACACCAGTAATGTCGACGGTCACTTCCAGAAAGCGGGGTTTTCGGAGAGTCGTGTGATTGAGTGCCATGGCAGTATTCATCACCTGCAGTGTCTGGCGCCCTGCAATGACCACATCCGGCCTGCTGCCGGCCTGCGCACGTACATAGATGCCCAGGCCTGTGAATGGCTGGCGTCACTCCCCGCCTGCCCTGACTGTGGTGGCATGGCGCGGCCGAACATCCTGATGTTTGATGACTGGGAGTGGCTGCCGCATCGGCGTGATTTGCAACTGGCCAGATACCGGCAATGGCCGGCGCTGCAACCCGTAGTGATTGAACTGGGTGCCGGCACGGCCATTCCTGGCGTGCGACATTTCGGGGAGACACTGCACGCACCGCTGATTCGCATCAATCCGCGCGAGCCAGCGGTCAACGGCCCACAGGCAGTCAGTCTGCCCATGGGCGCGCTGGCGGCCTTGCAGGCGCTGGCCTGATGGTGCAGGTTATTCCCAGATCACGGTCTGACGCTGCTTGACCCAGTGATCGGCATTGGGCAGGTAGCGGTCTTCAATGATGTTGCGCTTGATCTTCATGGTTGGCGTGAGGAACCCGTTTTCCATGGTCCACTGGTCCTTCACCACCACGACATAATCCAGACGTTCGTGATCTTCCAGGCTGGCATTCACTTCCTTCAGCAGATCATTGAAGTCGCTGGTGAGCTGCTCGCGATCAAGGCGTGCATCCTCCAGCTCGGCCATTGCATCGAGCGAGAGCATGAGCAATGCAAACGGCTGCGGCTGGCTGGGACCGGTCACGCAGATCACTTCCACCTTGGGATGACGGTTGAGCTTCTGCTCGATGGGCACCGGCGCCACGTACTTACCCTTTGAGGTCTTGAACAGCTCTTTCACGCGGCCCGTGATCTTGAGACGTCCCTGCTCGTCAACCTCGCCACGGTCACCGGTTTTCAGGTAGCCGTCTTCGGTCATGTCTTCGGCCGTTTTTTCCGGGTTCTTGTAGTAGCCCATCATCTGGCCCGGACTCTTTACTTCCACCTCTCCATTTGCCGCAATACGGCAAATGACACCGGGATTACAGTGCCCGACATAACCCACACGCACTTCACCAGGGCGCGAACCGTGTGAATAGCCAAAGTTCTCGGTCATGCCATACACATCCAGCAGATCCAGACCGAGATCGCGGTACCACTGGATGATGTTGGGCGGCAGCGGGGCCGAAGCCGTGATGGCCAGACGACATTTGTCGAGACCAAGCTGTTTGACGATCTTGCGCTTGATGATGCCGGAGAGAATGGGAATGCGGAAAAGCTTCTTCTGCTTCTCAAGCGGCAGTTTTTCATTCACACCCAGGTAGAACTTGGTCCACAAGCGCGGCACCGAGAAGAAAATGGTGGGCTGGGCCCGCTGCAGGTCTTTCTGGAACGTCTCCAGACCTTCGGAGAAAAACACGCTGAAACCGAAATACAGTGACGAGGTTTCCAGCACGGCACGCTCGGCCACATGCGCCAGTGGCAAATAGGACAACATGCGTTCTTCGTTGGTCACGTGATAGGTGTCACGCAGGCTGCCGGCCACCGACACCATCGTGCCAAAGCTGTGCATCACGCCCTTGGGCTGACCGGTACTGCCAGAGGTATAAACGATGGTGGCGAGCGAATCCGGATTGGGCAGCGGCAGATCATTGCGCGGCTCGACACGGGCAACAATGTCGTCCCACTGCATGATGTCCTTGCGCGGGCACATCGGCAGCCCTATCAGGGGCATGTCTGCCGGAATGACGGGGGCAATATCACGCCAGCCATCCGCCTTGCCATCCATCTTGCCGATGATGAGCAGGCGGCACTCCGAATGCTCCAGAATGTATTCGGCGGTCTCGCCATTGAGCGTGGGGTACAGCGGCACAGTGACATGGCCGGACAACCAGATGGCCAGGTCGGCCAGTATCCAGTGAGCACTGTTGCGGCCGAGCAGCCCGATGGACGAGCCCTTGGGCAAGCCCAGGCTGTCCAGATAGGTGGCCACGCGGCGAACCTGATCGGCACACTGGGCCCAGGTAAATTCTTCAACCTGCCCGTTGCTGGGCTGGGTCATGTAGACCTTGTCGGGCGTGGTTTGAGCCCAGTGCAGGAAGGCATGAACAAGGGTGGGATGGGAGGCAGACGAACTCATCTCGATATCCTTCAATTCATTATTTTCATTGTGCAGACTGAGGGGTCACCCTAGCGTATTTTGAGACCGGAATGAAGTACCGGAGAGTTCACTGCCGTCAGCCATATACCGGCCCGTGAGCTAAAGCCGGCCGATACGGTCGTTTTCCAGCGAGCCGAAATAGAGCCGGCCCTGATACGGCATGACCGACGTGATCATGCGCAGGTGATCGCCAGTGGGGTCGTGCAGGCTTTTGAGGACATTTCCGTTTTCGTCGATGGCCACGGCCAGCCCGTAACGATCGGGTTTGGGCCAGAAGGCGCGCGGCAATCGCACCATGAGTTCACGTATCCACGGATGCCGGGCGGAAACATCGGCAATGGCCTTGCGGGGCGACGGCATGGCCAGCCAGATGGTGCCGTTGCGGTCGCTGTTGATGTTGTCGGGCAGGCCCGGCAGGTTGTCGGCAATGATCTCGTTCTGCCCTGCCCGCTCACCGCTGATCCACACCTTGCGGATGCGATAGCGGTAGGTTTCGGCGACAAACACGGCATCCTGGTTTTTCGACAGCGCAACGCCGTTGGCGAAGTAGAGGCCATCAAGCACCAGCCGTGCTGTTCTGGTGGCCGGGTCGTACACATAGAGGCGGCCATAAGGATGGCCTTCGAGCAGATCCAGTATGTAATCGGGCTGGCGATATCTGGTACTGGCATCGGTAAAGTAGATTTTGCCGTCTGCCGCAATATCCAGATCATCGGTAAATGTGAGCGGCACGCCCATCACTTCGCTGACCAGTGTGGTGATCTGGCCATCGGGCGAGAGTTGCAGCAGCCCCTTCCAGGCATCACAAACAATCAGGTTGCCACTGGCATCAAACTGCATGCCAAGGGGACGGCCTCCGGTGTTGGCAAGGGTAATGACCTTGTCACCCTCCAGACGAATGACACGTCCGTCGTGCAAGCCTGCATGCAGGCGTCCCTGCGCATCAAACGCGATGTCTTCGGGGCCATGGACGAGGCCCTTGCCCAGCAATCCGGCATTTTGCAGATCGGTGTTGGGTGACAGCACGCCCGTGAAAGCCGGCGCCGCACCAGGCTGCCAGGCCACGGCATTCAGGGACGGCGTGGAAAACCACCAGGCCGAGACAAGGCCGATCATGAATGCGAGGACAATGACTGTTTTTATGATGGTGTGTTTCACGGCTCATTTCCATTGAGACAATACGACCAATGCTAACGGAAAGAGCCGGATAAAAACGACAGGAGTGCCGCAAAAATGCCAGCGATTATTTCCCCGTCACCAGCACGACTTTTCCGCTAACCTTGCGCTCCATCAGTGAGCGCAAGGCCTCTGCAGCCTTTTCCAGCGGGTAAGTGGCCGAAATATGCGGCTTGAGTTCGCCCGTCATCAGCCACTGGAACAACTGCATGCCATTGGCCATGTTGGTTTGTGGTTCACGCACGGCAAAATCACCCCAGAATACACCCATGATGGCACAGCCTTTCAACAGGGCCAGATTAAGCGGGATCTTCGGAATATCGCCGGTAGCAAAACCCACCACCAGATAGCGGCCCTTCCAGGCAATGCTGCGCAGGGCCGGTTCGGCATACTTGCCCCCGACCGGATCATAGATCACGTCCGCACCCTTGCCATCGGTGAGCACCTTCACACGCTCGCGCAGGTCCTCGGTTTCGTAATTGATGACATCATCCGCTCCATGCTGTTTGCACACATCAAGCTTGTCCGCAGTTGAGGCGGCAGCAATCACGCGTGCACCCATTTTCTTGCCAAGCTCGATGGCAGCAAGACCAACACCCCCGGCCGCACCAAGCACCAGCAGGGTTTCACCTGCCTGCAGTTGCGCACGGTCCTTGAGTGCATGGTACGAGGTGCCGTAGGTCATCATGAAAGCGGCCGCCACATTCATGTCCAGCCCCGGTGGCAGCGGAATCACGCTTTTGGCATCGGCACAGACTTCTTCGGCATAACCGCCCCAGCCGGTAAAAGCCAGTACCGGCTGCCCCGGCTGCAGATGCCTGACGCCCTCGCCCACCAACTTCACCACACCGGAAAGTTCGCCCCCCGGGGAGAATGGCAATGCCGGCTTGAACTGGTAAAGATTCTGGATGATGAGCGTATCGGGAAAATTCACACCACAGGCGCTGACACTGATGACAACCTGTCTGGGACCGGGCACCAGATCAGGCACTTCTTCAACAACCAGCGTTTCAGGCAAACCGTGTTGCTTGCAAAGAACAGCTTTCATCAGGCGATCCTTGTTGTATCAGCGTCTATTCAGGAGTGAGTCAGCCAGACCGCCGCCAGCGCAACTGCGCCCGGCAGGGCCTGTACCCAGAGGATTTTCTTGCTGGCCGTGGCCGCACCATAAATACCGGCCACGATCACGCAGCCGAGAAAAAATACTTTTTGCGGAAAGCCTTGCACCCCCAGCAATACACCCCACAGCAAACCTGCCACCAGAAAGCCGTTGTACAGCCCCTGATTGGCGGCCAGTGAACGGCTTTCCTGTGCAAAGGCCTCGGTCAGACCGAATGTCTTGCGGCCCAGGGGCTTTGTCCAGAGGAACATCTCCAGCACCATGAACCAGAGATGCAGCAGCGCAACAACGACTACCAGAATGTTAGCAACCAGCATGGCAGTTCTCCGTCAGACGAGCAGGTAGCCGCCATCGACATTGAGGCAGGCACCGGTAGTGTAGCTGCCGGCCGGCGACACCAGAAACAGCACGGCACCGGCCATTTCATCCGGTTGCGCCACGCGGTTCATGGGGACGTGCTTGAGCAGTTCATTGAGAATGGCCGGATTCTGTGTGAGCGCCGACGCAAATTTTGTCTCGGTGGCGCCCGGCAGCAGTGCATTCACGCGAATATTGGATGCGGCGGCTTCCTTGGCAAAGGCCTTGGTCATGGAAATCACGGCTGCCTTGGTGATGGAATAAATGCCCTGGAAAGCACCGGGAATCACGCCGTTCACCGAGGCCACATTCACAATGCTGCCACCACCGGTTTCACCCATCAGTTTGACGGCACGTGCCGACATGAAGAAATAACCACGGATATTCACATCCACGGTTTTCTGAAAGGCGGTGAGATCAGTTTCATGAATGGGGCCGAAATGTGGATTGGTTGCGGCGTTGTTCACCAGAATGTCCAGGCGGCCATGCTTTTCGCGAATGGCTGAAAAAATCTGTTCGATCTGCTCCATCTCGCCAATATGACAGGCCATCACTTCGGCCTTGCCACCGGCGTTGCGGATTTCCGTGGCCACGCTTTCACAGGCATCTGCCTTGCGGCTGGAGAGAATGACATGGGCACCCTGCCCGGCAAGCAGGCGGGCAATGCTGGCACCAATACCACGACTGGCGCCGGTCACCAGCGCAATCTTGCCGGTCAGGTCAAAAATAGTGGTCATCATTGTTCTCCGGGAACGTTTAACGGTATGTCAGCAGATGAGCGTCATTATGGATATCCAGATGCGCCGTGCTGTTAAAGGAATGCAGCGAGGTTTCATCCGCACGGTAGAGCATGCGGGTAACACTGCTGTTGTGAATGGTCGCGTTGATGGCGAAGGAATTGGCATCAGTCAGTGACAGCACTTTCTGCACCATCACGCTCACCACTCCTCCCGAGGTAAATACCAGCGCATCACCACCCGTACTGCGAAGCTGGTCAAACGATGCCAGCACACGTGCCTTGAAATGTGGCCATGACTCATTGTATTCGCCATCAAAGCGGCCATCGTGCCAGCGGCTTACGGCCTCGGTGAATATCCTGTGAAAGGCCTGCCTCGGACTGGGCGTGATGGCCAGGAAGTTGGCCATCACGGACTTGTCGGCAAAATCGGGGCGGTACACTTCGAGCACGTTTTCGTGATCAAACTCGGCCAGCCCGTCCAGGTTCACCATTGCCAGCGACTGCTCATAGCCCGCCATGAATGCCTCTGCACTCTGGCGATGGCGCAACATGGGCCCGACCAGCACACGGGCCGGGGCATGACCACGCTCACGCCACCATACACCCAGACGGTGGCACTGATCCTTGCCGAGTTCTGACAACGAGTCGTAATTCTCTGCGCCAAACGATGCCTGGCCATGGCGAATCAGATAAAGACTGGCCATGTCAGAGTGTCGATGCGGCGATGAGTGTCTGGCAGCGTTTTTCCAGATAATTCACCATGGTGCCAAACTGCGAGAACGCCGGATTGGTGGTCTGCTTGTTGTAATAGCGATACCAGATCTGTTGCGCAATACCGGCAAGGCGGAACAATCCGTACACCAGATAGAAATCAAAATTATCAACCTTCCAGCCGGTCTTCTCTCCGTAATAGGAAATCACTTCATCACGCGACATCATGCCGGCGGCATTGGTGGGCTGGCGGCGCATCATCTGGAATACAGGATCGTCATCACCCTGTACCCAGTAGGCCAGTGTGTTACCAAGGTCCATCAACGGATCACCCAGTGTGGCCATTTCCCAGTCCAGCACGCCGATCACCTGCAGCGTTTCCGGATCAAGCACCACGTTGTCAAAACGGTAGTCGTTATGAATAAGCGTGATGGCAACTTCTCCGGCAGGTTTGTTTGCCTCCAGCCAGGCCATCACGCCTTCAAAGTCGCCGACATCCGGTGTGCGTGCATTGCGGAAGCGTTCGGACCAGCCACTGATCTGGCGGGCCACATACCCCTCGCCCTTGCCCAGTGATTCAAGACCTGCAGCCTTGACATCCACCTTGTGCAGCTCGATCAGCTTGTCGACCACGCTCTGGCACAATGCGCGTGTCTTGTCCGGCATCAGCAGAAGTTCTTCCGGAAAATCCTGACGCGGAATCACACCGACCAGGCGCTGCATCACGTAGAAATCACACGCCATGATGGCCGGGTCCTGACACACGGCGAGTACATCGGGCACATAGGGATACACAGGCTTGAGTGCCTGCATGATGCGCGCCTCCCGCACCATGTCGTGCGCCCCTTTGGCCTTTTTGCCAAACGGCGGGCGACGCAGGATGAGATCGCGATTTTCGTAGGCGATCAGATATGTCAGGTTGGATGCACCGCCCGGAAACTGGCGCACTTCCGGAGAGCCCTGCAGATCCGGCAATTGTGCCTTGAGATAATTATCCACCACCGCCACATCAAGCTCTTCGCCTTCGCGAACACGACGGGCTTCATCAATCAGTGTCATGCCTTTGTCCTTTTTGTTCTGCCTGCCATCAACGGGCACCAGTCATGTAGGGCTTGAGTTCCAGCTTGGCGATAAGGCGACGGTGCACTTCATCCGGGCCATCCGCCAGACGCAGTGACCGACAATACGAGAACAGGTTGGTCAACGGCAAATCATCCGAGACCCCCATGCCACCATGCATCTGGATGGCATCGTCAATGATCTGCAGCGCCATGGAGGGGGCCACCACCTTGATCTGCGAAATCTCACTCATGGCGGCCTTGTTGCCCACCTTGTCCATCATCCACGCAGCCTTGAGCGTGAGCAGACGGGCCTGTTCGATGCTCATGCGGGCATTGGCAATCACGTCACCATTGCCGCCCAGCAGGGCCAGCGGCTTGCCGAAGGCAACACGACTGATGGAGCGCTGGCACATCAGTTCGAGGGCGCGCTCGGCCGCACCGATGGCACGCATGCAGTGATGGATACGACCCGGGCCAAGACGTCCCTGTGCTACCTCGAAACCACGGCCCGGGCCGGCGATGAAGTTCTTCACTGGCACACGCACATTGGTGAACGTGACCTCACCATGACCAAACGGCTCGTCCAGCTTGCCGTACACGGGCAGCATGCGCTCGATCTTGAGGCCGGGCGTGCCCATGGGTACCAGCACCATGGAATGACGCGCATGTTTGGGGGCATCCGGATCGGTATTGGTAAGGCCCATGAAGATCACGAACTTGCAGTTGGGGTGGCCAATGCCGGAGCTCCACCACTTGCGGCCATTCAGCACAATCTCGTCACCTTCAACGATAGCGGTGGCGGCCATGTTGGTGGCGTCACTGGAGGCCACGGCCGGTTCGGTCATGCAGAAGGCCGAACGGATCTCGCCATTGAGCAGCGGCTTCAGCCACTGCTCCTTTTGCTCTTCGCTGCCGTACTTCACCAGCACTTCCGAATTGCCGGTATCCGGTGCATTGCAGTTGAACACCTCGGCAGAAAACAGGTTGCGGCCCATTTCCTCGGCCAGCGGTGCGTAATCCAGATTGGAAAGGCCCGGCCCCCACCAGCCGCCTTCCGGCAGGAACAGGTTCCACAGGCCGGCCGCTTTCGCCTTGGCCTTGAGTTCTTCCATCACGGCCGGCTGCTCCCACGGCGCCTTGTGCAACGCCTCCAGCCACGCCTTTTCTGCCGGGTTCACTTCATCGGTCATGAACTGGCGCAGGCGGGCCAGGTAGTCCTGGCAACGGGGGGAATAGGCAAAATCCATGGCGTGCTCCGTGAGTCACTGGAAGGAAAGTGGATCAAGCCTAGTCGCTGAACTACAATTCGTCTAATCAATAGATTGCATGACAACATATTCATTTAATGCATGATTCGTCATGCCCGCGAACGGATGCTGCAGGATGGACATACGACGACTGGACCTTAACCTGCTGGTGGTACTGGAGGCCATTCATGCCGAGGGCAGCCTGACCCGGGCGGCCCGCCGCCTGAACCTGAGCCAGCCGGCCCTGAGCCATGCCCTTGCCCGCCTTCGTGAAGCGCTGGATGACCCCCTCTTCCTGCGTCAGGGCAACCGCATGGTGCCCACACCACGCACACAGCGCCTGATTGCCCCGCTGCACGCAGCATTGGGGCTGATTGCAGAAGGCATCCAGGAAGGTGCACGCTTTGATGCCGCACGCTCGCAGCAGGAATTCCGTCTGGGCATGCGCGACATTTTCGAGTCCACCGCCCTGCCCGGCCTGCTCAACCGCTTGCGTGAGGATGCACCCGGCGTGCGGCTGGCCAGCGTGCGCACCGACCGGCGCGAACTGGAAAACGACCTGATTGATGGCCAGCTGGATGTGGCCATGGATGTACTGCTGCCTCTGGCACCGGACATTCGCCGCCTGAAACTGGCCGAGGACCGCCTGGTGGTTGTAGCGCGCAAGGATCACCCCGCCGTGAAACGGGGCCGGATTGATCTGGCGGCTTATCTGCAGGCGGGACACATACTGGTGTCATCCCGCCGGCGCGGCCCCGGCTTTGAGGATCAGGAACTGGCACGGCTGGGTCACGAGCGCGCCATTGTGCTGCGTTGCCAGCATTATTTTGCGGCGTGCCGTGTCGTAGGTGCGTCGGACTATCTGCTCACCATGCCGGCAGGTTATGCCACGCTGGCGAATACGGGACTGGAAAACCGGCTGCTGGAACTGCCCGTGCCACTGCCGCCACTGGATGTGTACCTGTACTGGCATGAAAGCCGTGACAACGATCCGGCCAATCTCTGGCTGCGGGAAAAAATCACCGGGCTTTATGCCGGCCAGATAGCGTCATGACTCCCTGCCCAACAAACATCATGCCAAACGTCATCAGGTCAGGTACGCCGAAGCATCGGTGATATCCAGCTGATCCGGCCGCAGATAAATGCGTGCATATTTTTCCCACACACGCGAACTCACAAACAGCCTGAACAGATCAGGATCAATATGATTCTGCTGCTGCATTTTCTGCAGGATACCCAGTGCCTGCGATATCTTCATCGGTGCCTTGTAGGGGCGTTCGCTGGCGGTGAGTGCCTCGAAAATATCGGCAATTGCCATCATGCGTGCAGGCCACGACATCTGTTCACGCTTGAGGCCGCGCGGAAACCCGGTACCATCCATTTTTTCATGATGGCCACCCGCATATTCCGGCACCCGCTTGAGGTTTTTCGGAAACGGCAGGGACTCCAGCATCTGGATGGTGACCGTCATGTGGTCATTGATTTTCTGTCTCTCCTCGAATGACAGCGTGCCTCGCTCGATGCAAAGGAACTTCACTTCCTCTTCCGTCAGGACGTGTTTTTCCATGCCCAGATGATCGCGCCACTTGTGCGCGGCAATACGTTTCACCCGCGCCTGATCCTCCGGCTTCATGAACTCGCCACCCACATTGGCTTTTTCAATGAACAGGCAATCATCCCGCAGCGCAGCCAGCTCTTCTTCCAGAATCTCCTGCAGCGCACCCACCCGCTCCGGCTGCGCCTGCATCTGGCGCAGGAATGACAGCTCCAGTGTCACCATTGCTGCAGCAAAGCGGGTTTTGACAGCATCAATACCATCCAGCATGAGGTGCAGCTTGGTCGCCTTGTCCAGCAGGGAATTCGGTGTCGCCAGCTTGCCACAGTCATGCATCCAGGACGCAACACGAAGTTCGTACCACTCGCTTTCATCAAGATCGAACTCTGCCAGCGGGCCCTCATAAGTCTCGCAAGCGGCCTGCGCAATCAGCTCGGTCAGCACGGGTACACGCTGGCAATGCGCAGACGTATGCGCCGACTTGGCGTCAATCGCCTGGGCAATCACCTTGATAAACGCATCGAGCAGGTCCTTGTGGTCCTGCAACAGGATCTGGTTATCCAGGGCAATGGCTGCACTGGAGGCCAGTGCCACCACGATGGGCTCCAGGTTTTTCGGAAACTCGACGGTCTCGCCGGTGTCCGGGTTTTTCGCATTCACCAGCTGCAGCACGCCAATGATCTCGTCGGCGTGATTGCACAGCGGTACTGTCAGGAATGACTTGGAGCGATAACCCGAACGGGCATCGAATGCCTTGGTGCCGGAGAAATCGAGATTCTCGGCAAAATAGGCATCCTCGATATTCACCAGTTCACGGGTGAGGGCCGTGTGTGTGGCAATGTTGTTGTGATTGGGGGTGCCGTCCTCATGATAGAGGTGCAAGGGGGCAATCTCGATGGGGTTGCCGGAGGTCCCCCCCAGCCGCAGCATCAGCGAGTTGGTACGCAGGATCTCGAACTCTAGAACGGGACGGCCCTCTTCCTTTTCCTTGATCAGGTAAAGCGTGCCGCCATCCGCATGAGTGATGTCCTGGGCCGCATCCAGAATGCGCTCGAACAGGCGAGACGTATTACGTTCACCGGAAAGGGCGGTACTGATTTCGATCAGTCGCCAGAACAGGCGCTGGTCAAGTTCGGAGGACACAGCAAGAGACATGATCACTGACCCTGGAAGCATTATTGTTGACTCTAGCACAAGCGACAGTCGTGGCCACGATCCCCGGGCCCTGCTTGTCAGCCAGGCCATGAGACAGTAATGAAAAAGCCCCGAAACGGGGCTTTTTCATTACTGATGGCGACTTACTTGTCGCGCAGCTCGCGGCGCAGGATCTTGCCGACCGGGGTCTTGGGCAGATCGTCACGAAACACGATGTGGCGCGGTACCTTGTAGCCCGTGAGGTTGGCACGCATGTGCGCCATCAGTGACTCAACCGTCAGATCAGGGTCTTTCTTGACGACGAACAGCTTTACCGCCTCGCCGGACTTGTCATCCGGTACACCCACCGCAGCACTTTCCAGCACACCCTCGTGACCTACCGCCACTTCCTCGATCTCGTTCGGGTATACGTTAAAGCCGGACACCAGGATCATGTCCTTTTTGCGGTCCACAATGCGGACATAGCCGTCCGGCTGGATCAGGGCGATATCACCGGTCTTCAGCCAGCCGTCCGCATCAATGGTCTCGGCAGTGGACTCAGGGCGCTGCCAGTAGCCCTTCATGACCTGCGGGCCCTGCACACACAATTCACCCGGCTCGCCAATCGGCGTTTCGTTGCCGTTGTCGTCGACCGTTTTCACGGTGGTATTGGGCACCGGCATGCCAATGGTGCCAATCTGGGAATAGCCTGGCGGGTTCATGGTGACCACCGGCGAGGTTTCGGTCATGCCAAAGCCTTCAGACACGCGGCAGCCCGTGATGCGTTCCCACTCTTCCGCCGCATGGTGCTGCATGGCCATGCCGCCTGCAGCAGTGGTCTTGAGGGCAGAGAAATCAAGCCTGCGGAAATCTTCGTTGTTCATCAGGGCAACAAACAGCGTGTTCAGGCCGGCAAACGAGGTGAACTTCCACTTGGCCAGTTCTTTCACGAAGCCCGGCATGTCGCGCGGGTTGGTGATGAGAATTGCATGGCCGCCCATTTCCATCATGCCCAGGCAGCACACGGTAAACGCAAAGATGTGGTAGAGCGGCAGTGGGGCAATCATGACCTCTTTGCCCATCTCGAAATTGGTGAGCACAGCCTTCATCTGCAGCAGATTGGCGACCAGATTGCCGTGGGTCAGCATGGCGCCCTTGGCAACACCGGTGGTGCCGCCCGTGTATTGCAGCACGGCGATATCGGAACGGTGCGGCGTCGCCTCAGCCAGCTTGCTGCGCTTGCCGTGCGACAGTACATCGGTGAAGCGGATGGCACCCGGAATATTGAACGCCGGCACCATCTTCTTGACCTTGCGCACCACAAAATTGGTGAGCAGGCGCTTGAAGCCGGGCAGCATGTCGCCCACTTCGGTAATGATCACGTGTTTGATACCGGTGTGCGGCACCACTTCCTGCACCAGATTGCCGAAATTGGCCAGTGCCACCAGTGCCTTCGCACCAGAGTCATTGAACTGGTGTGTCATTTCACGTGCGGTGTAAAGCGGATTGGTGTTGACGACAATCAGGCCGGCACGCATGGCGCCGAACACGGCCACCGGGTATTGCAGCAGGTTAGGCATCTGCACGGCAATACGGTCACCCGGCTTGAGATCGGTGTTGTTCTGCAGATAGGCAGCAAATGCAGCGGAATACTGGTCAAGCTCACGATAACTCAGGGTGCGTCCCATGTTGCTGAACGCGGGCTTGTCGGCAAATTTCTTGCAGGACTCATGAAACACATCAAGCACGGAGTCATAGGCTTCCACATCAACCGTGAAAGGCACTTCAGACGGGTACTTGTCCTTCCAGAAATCAGCTTGCATTACATTGCTCCTGCATTGTTATTGGCATGTCGCTTGTCAACGGACACCAGACGCCAGATCAGCGCCCCAGAATCCAGCCTTCCACCTGATGACGGGCATTGCTGTCATCAGGCAATTGCAGCACACAGGTATCGTGAGGCGCCTGCCCCACAGTCACCCTGAACTGCATCAGTTCATCACGACGGAAGGCATGTACGTCCAGCACATCGCCCGGCCGCCGTGCGGCAATCATTTTTTCAATGGTGGCGCCATTCACGCGCAACCCATCCAGCGCCACGATCACATCACCGGCAGAAAGCCCGGACTGCTGCGCCGCACCACCCGCAAACACAAGCTGCAACTGGGCACCGCCATCGGCATTCTGCACCTTGATGCCCAGTGACGGTTTTGCCGCACTTTCCGCCACCGGTTTGCCGCCGGTATCCGCGGCATTTTCTGCAGAGCGCAGCGTCCACTGCACACCACGTGCAGCCAGCAACTCCTGCAAGGGCAACTCTGTCGTGCCGTGCAGGGCCTGCTGCCAGAAATCTTCCAGCGAATCCCCGCACAACTCTGCGGCAATGCGCGGAATATCATCGTCCTGCAGCCCGATACCCGTCTGCCCATGTTCACGCCAGAGGCGCAGCATGAGGGTATCCAGCGAGACCCGGTCACCACTCCTGCCACGCAGAAGCAGATCCAGGCACAGGGCAATCAGTGCGCCTTTGACGTAGTAACTGACAATGGCATTGGGCGAGTTTTCGTCCTGCCTGTAGTACTTGCTCCAGGCATCCAGACTGGACTCGCTCACGCTCTGGCGAAAACGGCCTGGGGTGCGCAAGTGCCGGGTAATCTGCTGGGCCAGCAACTCCAGATAGCCCTGGCTGGACACCAGGCCGGCGCGCGCCAGCATCAGGTCATCATAGTAGGACGTGATGCCCTCGAACGCCCACAGCAGTGACGTATGGGTTTCGGCGCGCAGATCATAAGGCATGAAAACAGCAGGTTTAATCCGCTTGACGTTCCAGCTGTGGAAATATTCATGACTGCAAAGTCCGAGGAAGGTCTTGTAGCGCTCACCGGGATTGGCCTCAGGCTCGCCCGGCTGGGGCAGGTCATCACGGGAACACAGCAACGCCGTCGAAGCCCGGTGCTCCAGGCCGCCATAGCCGCTGCCCACCACCGTGACCAGAAACACATACCGTGAAAACGGTGCCGGCTCACCGAAAAAACGGATCTGTGTACTGCATATCTGCTCCAGATCCCGCAGCAGCCGCGGCATGTCGGCCCGGTGGCGGCCCGTAATGACCACCTCGTGCTCCACACCGCAGGCCGTAAAGGCAGCATGGGTAAACGTGCCCATCTCGACCGGGTGATCAATCAGGGCATCATAGTTTTCAGCGTGATAGGAGCCAAAACCCAGCGGGGCCGCGCCCAGCCGTGGCAGGCTGGTTGCCACCCGCCAGTCCCCTGCCACGCCGGCAGGTTGTTCTATGCTGACCTCATGCGGCACGCCCTCCTGGCCATCCACCGCCAGAAACACGGAGGTGCCATTGAAGAAGCCATGGGTCTGGTCGAGATGGGCGCCACGCACGGAAAGATCCCAGGCATAGACGTCGTAGCGCAGGGTAAGCGGACCGGACACCGGATCGCACTGCCACTCCGACTTGCCCAGCTTGCGCACGGCTACCGTCTTGCCGTCCGAATCGGTGCCGACAATGGCCCCGACATGCCGGGAGAAATCCCGGATCATGTAACTACCGGGAATCCAGTTCGGCAGCGTCAGGCGCTGTCCGTCGGGTGTCGGGTTGACGATATGCAGCTCAACCTCGAAAAGATGGGATTCGGGTCGGCTGGAACCGATTCGATAACAGACAGCAGCAGTCATGCCGGGATGGCTCCCCTGAAAAGTAGTAATCTGACAAGCAGAACGAAAGGCCAAGAATAATGAACAATATTGCGATGAGCCACGCCCATGCGCCCCAACCACTTGTTCCCCAGCTTGAGTGGCTGGTGGCCAGTGACGGTCACCGTATCCCCTGCCGGCACTGGCCGATAGAGGCGCCCCGCGGCGTAGTGCATATCGTACACGGCATGTCCGAACACAGTGGCTGTTATGAAGATGTTGCCCTGACACTGAATGCGGCAGGCCTGAGCGTAATGGCCCATGACCACCGCTGCCATGGAAAATCGGTATCACTGGCCGATCTGGGCAACAGCAGCCGCCTGCAGCACTGGGCCGGCGTGTGCCATGACATGGCCATCGTCAATGCCGACCTGCATCGCCGCTACCCCAACTTGCCGGTGATTGTACTGGCCCACAGCATGGGCTCGTTCATTGCCCAGGATTTTGCCCAGCACTACCCGGACCAGCTTAATGCCCTGCTGCTGGAAGGAAGCAACTTCGAGGCGCCGTGGTTTACCACCGCTGCCAGCTGGATGGCCGGCTTTGAAATCTGGCGCATGGGTGTGAATGGCCGCAGTCCGCTGATTCATGCCCTCTCCTTTGGCGCCTTCAACAAGACGATACGCAACCCGCGTACCGCATTTGACTGGATCACGCGCGAGCCGTCTTTTGTGGACAGCTACATTGCAGATCCGATGTGCGGCTTCCAGCTGAGCAACGGCTACTGGCGCAACTTCCTGAAGGGACTGTCGAACCTTTATCGACCCACCAGCATCCAGCGCATGCGCAGCGATCTGCCGGTGTACCTGTTTGCCGGTGACAAGGACCCGGTCGGCCACATGGGCAAGGGTGTCGAGAAGCTGGCGCTGGCCATGAAAAACGCCGGACTGCGTGATGTCACCCTGCGCCTGTACCCGGACGCCCGGCACGACATCCTGCATGAAACCAATCGCGATGAAGTGGTCACCGACATGCTCAGCTGGCTCAAGCGTCATCTCGGTTAAGCACTGCTGCATTAAAAATGGCGTGAACAAAAAGCCGGCATATTTGCCGGCTTTTTCATGGATGCACTTTTACTTGCTTGCCAGCCCTTATGTGCCAGCCCTCATTTACTGAGATATTTCATGCCTGCTTCTATTCCCTTGAGGGTGAGCGGGTGCATGCGCTGCTCGACCAGATCCCTTGCCATCACAATGGACTGGGTACCGTTCCAGAGGCGCTCCGGCTCGGGATTCAGCCAGATCACTTTCTGGAAGTGATTGGTCAGCCGCTTCATCCACACGGCACCCGGCTCTTCATTGAAATGCTCGACCGAGCCACCTACAGCCATTACCTCATACGGACTCATGCTGGCATCACCAACAAAAATCACGCGGTAATCGGGGCCGTACTTGTGAATGATGTCCCAGACCGGCATGCGCTCGCTCCAGCGCCGGAAATTGTCCTGCCACACCCCTTCGTAAATGAAGTTGTGAAAGTAGAAGTACTCCATGTGCTTGAATTCGGAACGCGCTGCCGAGAACAGTTCCTCGCAAATCCTGACATGCGGGTCCATTGATCCGCCGACATCAAAAAACAGCAGGACTTTTACCTGATTCTTGCGCTCGGGCACCATCTTGATGTCGAGCAGGCCGGCCTTGTGTGCCGTGGAGCGGATGGTGTCGTTGATATCCAGTTCTTCGGCCACACCGGTGCGCGCAAACTTGCGCAGGCGGCGCAGGGCCACCTTGATGTTGCGAATACCCAGCTCGACCGAATCATCAAGGTTGCGGAACTCGCGCTTCTCCCACACTTTCACTGCCGTCTTGTTGCGCGACTGCCCGGCCAGCCGGATGCCTTCCGGATTGGCACCATAGGCCCCGAACGGCGAGGTCCCGCCAGTACCCACCATGCGATTGCCACCCTGATGGCGCTTGTGCTGCTCTTCCAGCCGTTTCTGGAATTCTTCCATCAGCTTTTCGAGCGAGCCCATTTTCTGCAACTCGGCCATTTCTTCCGGCGTCAGATGCTTTTCGACTTCCTTGCGCAGCCAGTCTTCGGGAATGGCCTTGCTGAGCAGGTCCGGATCAATTGAGTCGATACCTTCAAAGTATTTGGCAAAGGCCTTGTCGAACTTGTCGAAGTGACGCTCGTCCTTGACCAGTGCCGTGCGCGCAAACAGGTAGAAGTCGTCGATGTTGGCATAGACAACTCCCTGCTCCAGCCCGTGCAGCAGGTCGAGGAATTCACGAATCGTGGTGGGAACACGGAATTCGCGCAGCGTGAAGAAAAAATTTACGAGCATACGGTTTGTCCCGTGTGACGCCTGAAGTGCTCAGGCGCCGCACACTCAGCTGTCCCGGCGCGACATGAAGGCAAGACGTTCCAGCAAGTGCACATCCTGCTCGTTCTTGAGCAACGCCCCATGCAGCGGCGGAATGGCCTTGCGGGTATCCCGGTTGCGCAGGATGTCTTCCGGAATGTCATCCGACAGCAGCAGCTTGAGCCAGTCGATCAGTTCGGACGTGGACGGACGCTTTTTCAGACCAGGCACCTTGCGCACATCAAAGAAAATCTCCATGGCTTCCGTCACCAGTGACCCCTTCAGGCCCGGGTAGTGCACATCCACAATGCGCTTCATGGTCTCTGCATCCGGGAACGTGATGTAGTGGAAGAAGCAGCGGCGCAGAAAGGCGTCGGGCAAATCCTTTTCATTGTTCGAGGTGATGATGACGATGGGGCGTTGCTTTGCCTTGATCACTTCGCCCGTCTCGTAGACAAAGAATTCCATCTTGTCGATTTCGGTGAGCAGGTCGTTGGGAAACTCGATATCTGCCTTGTCGACTTCATCAATCAGCAACACCACGCGCTCATCTGCCGTAAAGGCCTCCCAGAGCTTGCCCTTCTTGATGTAGTTGCCGATGTCGTGCACACGGTCATCACCCAGCTGCGAATCGCGCAGACGCGAGACGGCGTCGTACTCGTACAGGCCCTGCTGGGCCTTGGTGGTGGACTTGATGTGCCACTGGATGAGCCGGAGGCCCAGTGACGCGGCCACCTGCTCGGCCAGCATGGTCTTGCCGGTGCCTGGCTCGCCCTTGATGAGCAACGGCTTCTGCAGCGCAATCGCAGCATTCACGGCCATCTTGAGATCGTCGGTTGCCACGTAGGCATCGGTACCCTGGAACTGCATGAAGAACCTCGTCGCGGATCAGGGGCGGATGGAGCTCGCGCCCGGAGGGGTTACTGGTGAAACCAATGAGTCGGAGTATATTCAGAGGGATGGCCGTTTCACAGTGCCACAGGCCTGCCACATACGCCGAATGCCCGGGAAAACCACTTCATGCCTTATATACCGCCTGATATTCCTGCCAATCTGGACCTGTCCCTTCTCGCCACGAGCGCACCGGCTGACATGGACAAGTCCGCCGCGCGGCAAGCCTCCGAGGCCATGGCGACCCAGCTGGCCAACCTGCAGGAACTGCTTTATGCCAATCGCCAGCATTCCCTGCTGGTCATCCTGCAGGGGCTGGATACCAGCGGCAAGGACAGCAGCATCAAGCAGGTGTTCCGGGAAGTGAACCCGATGGGCCTCGACATCCACTCTTTCAAGGCCCCTACCACGACCGAGCTGGCACAGGACTTTCTGTGGCGCAGTCACCGCCGTGTGCCCTCGCGCGGCCTGATCGGCATCTTCAACCGCAGCCACTATGAATCGGCGGTAACAGACCGTGTGATGGGCTTTTGTGACCGGGCCACCCAGATGGAGCGCTGCCTGAGCATCCGTGAATTCGAACGGCATCTGGTCGCCAACGGCACACTGGTGTGCAAGTTTTTCCTGCATATCAGCCGGGAGACGCAAAAAGAACGACTGCTTGTGCGCCTGCAAGACCCGCAAAAGCACTGGAAGCTCTCACTGGCTGATCTGGAGTCGCGCAAACACTTTGATGTGTACATGAATGACTGGAGCCGGGTTATCACGGCCACCCACCAGTCTGTCGCCCCCTGGCATGTGGTGCAGGCAGACCAGAAATGGTACCGGGACTTTGTGATGCTGTCGGTGCTGGTTGAAAAACTGAAGGGACTCAACATGGGCTGGCCCGCGCTGACACAACCCGTGACTGCAGACGACATTACTGACTGATCACGGACACAGTATCTGCCGGACCATCAGGAACATCGCACGCCCTTATTCGGCAACCCCGTCATCCGCTTGCAGCTCATCCGCCGGGCGACGGCTCTCCAGAAAGAACAGCACACCAAACACCACGGACGACACCAGCAGCATGGGCAGGCTGGCCTTGAGCAGACCCTCGCCGGACTTGGCCAGGATATTGAAAAGAATGCCGACGCAGGCAGGCACCAGGTACACCGTATCGGCGGACACAAAACCCGGGGTGAACAGCACAATCGCCAGCAGGGCACGAATGAAAATGCGCGGCTGCCGTGAAAACCATGTGCTCACGTAACGCTCGAAAGCGAACATGATCAGTACTGCCATCAGCACATAGACAACCCAGGAAAGGGCGTAGGCCATTTTGCTCTCCTCAGCTCCGCCGTATCCAGCGGATCACGTGCTCCTGATAATCCTCTTCGTCCACTGCCGTTTCCGGCAGCACCCGACCGATCACCGAAATATTGGCCTTGATCACGGAATCGGCCTTGCCCGTCAGCAGCGGGTGCCAGCGCGGCAAGCCCCTGCCCTCGTTCAGTCGCCGGTACGCACAGGTCCCCGGCAACCAGTCGATCTCGTTGATATTCTGCGGTGTCAGCTGCACACAATCGGGCACATGCTTGCGACGCCCGGCATAGTCGCTGCACTGTGCCGTCGACAGGTCGAGCAGCTTGCAGGCAATGCGCGTGAAATCCAGCTCGCTGGTGTCTTCGTATTCCAGCTTGTGCAGGCAGCAACGGCCACAGCCATCACACACGGCTTCCCACTCTTCCGCATTCAGTTCTGCCAGCGGATACCGCTCCCAGAAGCGTTCACGTTTCATTGCAGTACCCATTTACTTGCCCGTACTTGTCCGGCATCCCGCTCAACCGGGAATATCCCGGTATTTACTGTCATCGGGATTATACAGATCCAGCAGGTAATCCTCTTTCTGTGGCGGCATCTGCAGGTAAAAACCTTTTTCGGCAATTTCTGCACGCAACTTGTCGCCACTCACCCGGGCAAGATCACGCCCCGACTTCAGCGGCATGTCCATCACATGCACCGGCGTACCGAAAATCTGCATAAGGGCCTCGGGCACCTTTTTCAGCCCGTCCGTCTTGGGCACATACAGAAACATTTCATCTTTCTTGCTGCTCTTGTAGACAGCCAGTAGCAGGAGGGACATGCACACACTCTCGGAAAGGATTGGGGCAATAGCGCAAAAACACTCAGCCAGACGGTGACTCAACGGCACGCCGCCGCTCTGCGCCCCAAGCCATGAGCGTATGTTCCGCTTTCGCGAGCACCGGTTCCAGCACCGGCAACAATTGCTCGCCACGCCAGCCATGAAATGCCCGGGGGAGCGGAGCCTCTTGCCCCATGTCGACACGCCCCAGCACCAGCGCCTCGATGTGCTTCTTGCGCAGCAGCACCTCGATGGGCACGCCGGTGCTGCCGGCCACAACCGTGGCCGCCTTGCGCAGGTCTTCAAACAGGTCGCGGGCTTCGCGTGGCAACGGTGTCGGCAGAGGTTTCGGCCAGGTATCCTGGGTGCGCGTACGGGCCGCATGTATCACGGCAAGAATGGATTCGCCTTCCTTGCGCAGGATTTTCGGTGTCACATCTTCAATCACCGACAGTGCCTGCAGGCTGGACGGCTGCTTGCGGGCCAGTTCGAACAGGCTGCTGTTCTTGATCAGGAAGCCACGCGGCAGATCACGTGCACGCGCCTGCTGCTCGCGCCAGACCAGGATCTCCTGCAGTACGGCCAGCTCCTGCGGACGCAGGCGCCAGGCATTGCTGACATCACGGTACATCAGGGCCGGATCGGGGATGTAATCCAGTTCATCCAGCATGAGGCGGCAATCGCTCTCGAAATACGGCAGCATGCCGCGTGAGCGCAGACCCTCATGAACATGGGTATAGAGTGGCGGCAGGTACTTCACGTCCAGTGCCGCATAGGCAATCTGCCCGGGGCTGAGGGGACGGGCCAGCCAGTCCGAACGGGATTCGTCCTTGGGAATGTCCACGCCAAGGTTTTCCTGCAGCGCTTTCTGGTAACCCACCTGCAGGCCCTGCCCCAGGAAAGCCGTGGCAATCTGGGTATCGAGAATGCCCTGCGGCCGGGCGCCGGCCATGCGGCTTAACACCTCAATGTCCTCCGAACAGGCATGCAGCACCTTGCGCGGGAATTCACTGGTCAGGATCGGCGTCAGCGGCGACAGGTCCGTCACCTTGAGGGGATCAATCAGGTACTCGTGCTGGCCATCGCCGATCTGGATGAGGCCAAGGATGGGGTAGAAGGTATCCACCCGCATGAATTCGGTGTCGAGGGCGATACTGTCGCGCTTGGCGAGCGCGTGCGCCACTTCTGCGAGAGCGGCGTTGTCAGTGATATGAACGGGCTGCAAGATGGTCTCTGTATGATCCGGAAAGCGTCTGCCCACCCCGCGGGCAGGCAGACGTGACCTTGCTACAGTCCCAGTTGCTTGGCAATCACTTCGTTCATGATTTCGTAGGTGCCGCCACCGATGGACAGGATGCGGTTGTCGCGGGACAGGCGTTCGACCAGGGTTTCACGCATGAAGCCCATGCCGCCAAAGATCTGCACGGCCTCGTGCGTGGTGAAGTCACTGACCTTGGTCGCAAAGTTCTTGGCCATGGACACTTCCTTCACTGACGGGATACCGGCCTGGATACGGGCCGCCACGCGGTAGGTGAACTCGCGGCTGGCCTCGACCTGGGTGGCCATGTCGGCCAGCTTGTGCCGGATCACCTGCATCTTGGCCAGCGGCTTGCCGAAGGCACTGCGCTCATGGGCATAACGCAGGGCTTCTTCCAGTGCCATCTGCGAGGTCATGTTGGCCATCACCGCCAGGTTAAGACGCTCCATCTGGAAGTTGGTCATGATGACGAAGAAACCGGCATTCTCGCTGCCGATAAGGTTGCTCTTCGGCACCTTCACGTCATCAAAGAACAGCTCGGCGGTATCACTGGCCCACCAGCCGTGTTTCTTCAGGGGCTTGCCGGTGGTGAAGCCGGGCATGCCCTTTTCCATCAGCAGCAGGCTGATGCCGCCATAGCCGTCACCGCCGGTGCGCACGGCCACGGTGTAATAGTCCGCCCGAATGCCCGAGGTAATGAACGTCTTGGAGCCGGTCACGCGATAGAAATCACCATCGCTGACGGCACGCGTTTTCAGGTTGGCTACATCCGAGCCGCCATTGGGCTCGGTAATCGCCAGCGCCGCAATCTTTTCACCGCTGAGTACGGAGGGAACGATGCGCTCCTTAAGCTCATCGCTGCCCCACTTCACAATGGGTGGCAGGCCGATGTCCAGCGAACCGAGGCTGGCGACAAGACCACCGGAGCCGCAGCGCATCAACTCCTCGGTGGCAGCAATCTTCATGAAGACATCGCCTTCGGCAATGCCTCCCAGCGCCTCGGGATACCCGATACCAAAAAAGCCGGTACGGCCCGCCTCGTTATACAGCTCGCGCGGGAAGGTACCCGCCTCTTCCCACTCGTCGATATGCGGCAGGATGTGTTCCTGCACCATCTTGCGCACGCTGTCGCGTACCTGGCTGTGGGTTTCGTTGAAATACTCGCTATAGCTCATGACATACCCTCGGAGATAGCGACATGCTGCCGGTCTCACGGCAACCAAGCCGAGACAGCACGCCGGATAACACCTGCCTGCGACACCCGTCCACCCATGTGCAGAAACGCGCACGAACCGGTGCCGGCACGGCCGGCGACTGCAGTGACCCAGGCCGCACGTCCGGCAGCACAGGCATCACCAAAAGGCCAAAAAAAATCCCTCACCGAGGGATTCTTGATGACCGGACAGTTCTTATCCGTTCAGGGAGGACTTGTCAAAGACCGCAGAGCACAACCGGAGGGAATGGCCCGTAAAGCCGCCTGTTTTGTCCGGACTGACCGATGGGGGGCTTATTGACTCAACCCAGGGCTTTGCGCCCGGCCAGGGCATGGGCCAGTGTATTGCCGTCCACAAACTCCAGTTCACCGCCCATGGGCACGCCATGCGCAATGCGGCTGACCACAATGCCGGTATCACGCAGGGCTTCACGGATGTAGTGGGCGGTGGCTTCACCTTCCACCGTGGGATTGGTGGCAAGAATCAGCTCACGTACCTCACCCTGTCGCACGCGCTCCAGCAGTTTTGGAATACCCAGCTCCCTGGGACCAATGCCGTCCAGCGGCGAGAGATGGCCCTTGAGGACAAAGTACAAACCGCGAAAGGAACCCGCGCTTTCCACCGCCAGTACATCCACCGGGGTTTCGACCACACAGAGGATGGAACGGTCACGCGAGGTACTGGTGCAAAGATGACAAACGTCCTGTTCGGTCAGGCTCTGGCACTCGCGACACTCGCGCACCTGCTCCATGGCACGTGTCAGCACTTCGGCCAGCTTGAGACCTCCTGCACGCTGCCGCTCAAGCAAGTGCAATGCCATGCGCTGTGCCGACTTCGGACCAACGCCCGGCAACACACGCAAGGCTTCTACCAGCTCGGTAACAAGAGGACTCAGGAACATCAGGGGCACGCCACCGACTTCAGGGGCGAGACATTTTCTGCCTTGACCAGTGTCGCCAGATCATAGGTTTCACCCATGCCGCTTTCGACGACATACCGCGAAATGCCTACCGTTGCCGTACCCGTCATGCCGCAGGCACCCGCAGGGGGCTGTGGTGGCAGACCAAGGGCCGTAATGCTGGAACGGGTATTGGCAAAACAGAACATGGCAGGCTTGTTGGTGGCAAAAGCCCG
Organism: Moraxellaceae bacterium; assembly: GCA_030646295.1. GTDB lineage: Bacteria > Pseudomonadota > Gammaproteobacteria > Pseudomonadales > Moraxellaceae > UBA2031. Next base: position 43,871 of record JAUSND010000027.1, on the reverse strand, counting down.
GGGCAACTGCTTCAGCCCTGTGGCATCCGGAAAAAAGCAGACACGGTCACCACGCCAGTCCAGCGTGATGGAGTCCTGCAAACGCTCGAAGCGGCCGCTCAGGGTCAACTCCCCCTGATACTCCACGTAGCGGCCATCACGACCAACCTCCCTGAAGGGACTGGCCAGCACCGGCGCTGCCAGGCACATGAAAGCGAACGTCAGAATAATTTTCCGCATTATTTTTATTCTCTGTAGGCAACCCTGTCAGAAAGGCAGCTTCATGCCTGCTGGCAGATTGAGTCCCTGAGTCACGGCACCCATCTTGCTCTGGCTGAAGGCCTCGACCTTGCGCACGGCATCGTTGACCGCTGCTGCAATCAAGTCTTCCAGCATTTCCTTGTCTTCTTTCAGCAAGCTGTCGTCAATTTCGACACGCTTCACGTCATGACGTCCCGTCATCGTGACTTTCACAAGACCGGCGCCGGACTCGCCCTGGATTTCGGAATTGGCCAGCTCTTCCTGCGCTTTTGCCATCTGCTTCTGCATCTGTTCCTGCATGCGCTGGGCCTGTTGCATCAGTTGCTGCATGTTCATGGCGATAGTCTCTCTTTAATCAATAGGGTTAATCGAATCCGGCAGGATTTCTGCCTGGAAGTCATTCATGAGTGTCTGCACAAACGGATCAGCCTGCAGGGTTGCCGTGGCGGCTTGCAGGCGAGCCTGCTTGCGGGCAGCAATCACCTGCATTGGTGTTGCGTAGACAGGGTCTTTTTTGGCCATGCGCAACTGGACGCCGGGAAAGTGCCGGCGAAAGCACTCCTCGATCTGGCCGAACGACTGGCCGCTGGCCAGGATGTCGTGCTTGGCAGCAAGCTGGAATTCACAGGCACCATCCGCCAGCACCATCATGGCCGCATGACGGGCCAGATTGAGTCCGCCACCGGCAAGCCCGCTGTGACGCACCCACTGCTCCCAGCTTTCCGGGGTGCAGTAATCCTGCGGATTGCCGCTACAGGAAAAAGCCGGCTCTCTTGCTTGCGGTACCGCAGCAACGGCCGGAGCAACAGCGGCAACTTCCTGCGGTACCGGTTGTGGTGCCTGCTGGGTTACCTGTTGGGGCGCCTGATAAGGGGCCGGCTTGAGCGGGATGACATTGGATGCCGGCGCTTCGGCACGGGCGACAGCGGCGGCAGGACCCGCCACAGGGCGGGACACCGGCTGGTGCTGTTGTTGCGGCTGTGCCATGGCCACGGCAGCCGATGCGCGCACGGGCGCTGACTGCATGGCCTGCACGCCACCACCGGAGCCGCCTGGCCTGGTGCCCGGTGCCGCCGGGCGGCCTGGCATGGCGGTACGCGCACCGCCCTGCACTGCCTCGGGTGACACGGGCACGGGGCGGAACGCCAGCATGCGCATGAGGGTCATTTCAAAACCGGAACGGGCATCGGCCGCCCATGGCATGTCACGACGGCCATGCAGGGCAATCTGGTAATAGAGCTGCGTGTCTTCGGCTGTCATGGCTTGCGCCAGCGCCAGCACGCGATCGGCATCACCGAGGGAATTATCCACGGCAGCAGGCAGCATCTGGCCAAGCGCAATGCGATGCAGGGTAGAAACAAGTTCGGCCAGGGCGCCGGAAAAATCGACGCTCTGCTCCGCCAGTTGTGCACATACCTCCAGCACCACGGCAGCATCACCGGAATTCACCGCATCCAGCACACGGAAAACGAGATCACGGTCAATCGAACCCAGCATGCTGCGTACATCAGCCGTACCCAGCCGGCCGTTGCCAAAGGCAATCGCCTGATCGGTCAGTGACAACGCATCACGCATGGAGCCGTTGGCGGCACGCCCCAGCTCCCAGAGTGCACTCTCCTCGAACTCCACCATTTCTTTCTGCAGCACAACAGAAAGATGCTCGACCACGCGCTCGGGCGACATGGCCTTGAGCGAAAACTGCAGGCAGCGTGACAGGATGGTGACGGGCAGTTTTTGCGGATCGGTCGTCGCCAGCAGGAACTTCACATGGGGAGGCGGCTCTTCCAGCGTTTTCAGCAAGGCATTGAAGGAGTGCCCGGACAGCATGTGCACTTCGTCAATCAGGTAAACCTTGTAGCGGCCGCGTGTCGGTGCGTACTGCACATTGTCGAGCAGCTCGCGTGTGTCCTCGACCTTGGTGCGCGAGGCGGCATCAACCTCGATCAGGTCAACGAAACGGCCTTCATCAATCTCGCGGCAGGTGGAGCAGACACCGCAGGGCTCGGAACTGACGCCGGTTTCACAATTCAGGCACTTGGCCAGGATGCGGGCGATGGTGGTCTTGCCCACGCCACGGGTGCCGGTGAACAGGTAGGCATGGTGCAGGCGGTCCTGATCCAGCGCATTGATGAGCGCACGCGCGACATGCTCCTGCCCGATCAGCTCGCGAAAGCTTTTGGGACGGTATTTGCGCGCCAGAACCTGATAACTCATGCCACCAATCCTTGCCCGTTGTTGCGGGAACAGCCTCTGGCCCTCCCCTGAAGGGAGCACTCTCAAAGGGGGTCTATGCTAGGCAACCTGTCGCCAATTATCCATGCGTAATCGTCATTCAGGGCACTGGCTGCCGACAAAACCGTCAAAAGCCGATGCACTTGCACAAAAAGCCGCCAACCGACCGGACAAGCGCTTGCCCACAAGCACAGGCGCCCCGTATCTTCTTGCGACCAACCAGTCAGAAGAAGCTCCATGGAACAGATTGCGCAGTATGTCTCCCGCGTGGCCAATGAAACCTATGGCCATTCCCGCCGGCTGATGCCCGAGCAGCCCTGGTGGAACAATCTGGACCCGGCCTTTCACAAGTTTCCTGACGACTTTTATCTGGACCTGAAATCACAGGCCATGGTGGACGGCACCGCGGTAGTGGATCTGGGCATGCGCACTGCCCTCGCCGCCTTCGCCCTTGGCATGGCCCTGCCGACCACACTCTGGCCCGGCCGCTTTCAGGCCGACCGTGCCCGGTTCGGCTTTTACAAGGACATGGCCGACAGCCATGACACCACCCGCTTCTTCACGCGCTCCCGGCAGAAGGTCAGCGTACGCCATCATCCGGCAGGCCATCTGGCGCACAAGCCGAAAGAAGGCCGGGTGGAGGTGCTGTCATTCGAAAGCCCCTTTCAGGCCGTCAACCCGGCCATGCGCGAGCAATATGCCCGACACCGCCGCAACCGCATCGCCTGGGCCGAGCACTGGCGTCATGACGGCCCGGCACGCCCGACCATCTGCCTGATCCACGGCTTTGTGGCCGACCCGTACTGGATCAACAGCCGTTTTCTGGCCATGCCCTGGTTTTACGAGCAGGGTTATGACGTCCTGCTCTACACCCTGCCCTTTCATGGCCGACGCCAGGAGGCACTGTCGCCGTTCTCCGGCCATGGCTACTTCTCGCACGGCTTCTCGCACATCAATGAAACGATTGCCCATGCCGTGCATGATTTCCGCCTGTACATGGATTATCTGGAGGATCTGGGCGCACCGCAGATCGGTGTCACCGGCATCTCGCTGGGCGGCTTTACCACGTCATTGCTGGCCGCCGTCGAAGACCGTCTGGCTTTTGCGATTCCCAATGTACCCCTGGCCAGCATTCTGGACCTGATTCTGGAATGGAGCCCGGCCAGTGAGTTCATCAAGACCGGCCTGCGCCTGGCCGGCATGGATATCCGCGAGGCCCGCCATGTCATGGCCGCAAGCTGCCCGCTGACGTATCCCCCACGCCTTCCGAAGGAACGGCTGATGATCGTGGCCGGTGCCGGCGACCGCTTTGCTCCGCCCAAGCATTCGCGCCTGCTGTGGGATCACTGGGACCGCCCCAACCTGCACTGGTTCCCCGGCAATCACCTGATCCATCTGGACCAGGGCAAATACCTGAAGGAAATGGCCAGTTTCATGCACAGGATCGGATTTGACCGGGCATAACCCCTGCCTTGATGTTTCTGGCCAAGTGACGGCATGATGCAGGCAAACAACAAGTGAAGCCGCCACAGCGCAGGCCTCATGCTGTCATTTCAGGAACCCGTTCATGTCCACCCAATACCCTGCTGTCGATCCCGAAGGCCTGCTCGAATATTCGGTTGTGTTTACCGACCGCGCACTCAATCACATGTCGAAAGAATTCCAGCAGGTCATGCGGGATATCTCCGGCACGCTGAAGCAGGTTTATAACGCGGAGGCTGTTGCCGTTGTTCCCGGCGGGGGCAGCTTTGGCATGGAGGCGGTGGCCCGCCAACTGGCCACCGGCCGGAAATGCATGGTGTTGCGCAATGGCTGGTTCAGTTACCGCTGGACGCAGATTTTCGACATGGGCCAGATTCCCTCTGACACCTTCGTCATGAAGGCACGTCCCGTCAGCGCAGGCAGGCAAGCGGCTTTTGCACCAGCGCCGATTGACGAAGTGGTCGCGGCCATTCATGCCGAAAAACCCGCACTGGTCTTTGCCCCGCACGTGGAAACGGCATCCGGCATCATTCTGCCGGACGACTACCTGCGCGCCGTGGCAGATGCCGTGCACGCTGTTGGCGGACTGTTTGTGCTCGACTGCGTGGCCTCAGGCGCCATCTGGGTTGACATGCAGTCATGCGGCATTGACGTACTGATCAGTGCCCCGCAAAAAGGCTGGAGTGCATCACCCTGCTGCGCATTGGTCATGCTGAGCGCTGCCGCACTTGCACAGGTCAACGCAACGACAAGCAGCAGCTTTGCCGCTGATCTCAAAAAGTGGCTGCAGATAATGCAGGCCTATGAAAATGGCGGCCACGCCTATCACGCCACACTGCCCACCGGGGCCCTCGCCGCATTCCGTGATGCCATGAAGGAAACCGAAGCCGCCGGGTTTGCCCTGCTGCGTGAAAGGCAGTTTGAACTGGGACGGCGCGTCCGTGCGCTGCTGGGCGAAAACGGTTTCCGCAGCGTCGCCGCACCTGGCTTTGAAGCACCAGGTGTCGTCGTCAGCTACACCGATGATGATCTGGTGCATACCGGCCGTAAATTCATTGAGCTTGGCCTGCAAACCGCTGCCGGCGTCCCGCTGATGTGTGACGAGCCTACCGACTACAAAACGTTCCGTGTTGGCCTGTTCGGTCTCGACAAGCTGCAAAACATTGATCAGGCGGTTGGCAATCTGGACAAGGCCGTGAAAAGAATCCTTGCCAGCCCGCAGCCCGCATCGGCTGCTGTGTGAGCAACACTCATGGGTGATGTAGTGCCATTCCGAAGGCCGGCTGCCAAACCAAAAGGCATGTGCCAGCATGGCTTTCACAAATGGACGATATGGCAGGACAAGCAGTTTGACGTGCAGAAGGGAAAACTGGTCACGGTGTACAAGTGCGAGCGCTGCGGCGAACAGAAAGTCGAAGCGCTCTAGATTTGTAGTACGTCACCGAAAGAACGTACCCGACAGTCATCCGCTCTGGCGAAAGCGGCAGCTGATTACACGGAGCAAGCAGCCGCCCCAACAACAAGCCGGGTTATTCTGCATAACTGAAAAACGACTCACGGGACAATCTGACATCCTCATGAAAGCCAGCTTCCAGCAAGACTATCCCGCCAGCGTGGAAAAACTGTGGCAGGTCTTTGGTGATCCGGAATACCCGCACAAGAAATACCGGGCACTGGGCATCAGCGCCTATGAGGTTCACCAGTTTGATGTCAGCGGCACCCGGATCAGTCTGGACATGACACGCACCCTGAGCATCCCCCCCGACAAGATACCGGCGCTGGTACAGAGGTTCCTGCACCCCGAACAGGCCCTGCGCTATGTGTCCAGCTGGAACCGCATCACGCCGGAGCATGCCGACTTTGTACTGGAAATCATCCCGCACGGCCTGCCTATTCACGTACGGGCAAGCGGAACACTCAGACAGGCCGACAGCAATCACAGCACGATGGCGCTGGAGTTTGATGTAAAGGTCAACATTCCCCTGCTGGGCGGAAAAATTGAACACATGGTCATCCAGCAGATTGAAAAATCCTTCCGCTCCGATCATGCCTTTACACTGCAGTATTTGGCAGAAAACTCCTGATTAAAAAACAGTGATCCAATAAAAAATGGCGCGAAATTCGCGCCATTTTTTATTCAGCAGCTTTAATCTGGAGGATCAGGTCAGACGGCTGCCTTTTCCTTCTTCGCTTTTGCCTTTGGCAACAATGGCGCCTTGGCAAAACCGAACTCGTAGTCACCGGTTTGCACCTTGCGTGTTTCCAGCCAGAACCGCCAGGTGGAGAATGGCCACAGGGCAAAATTGCCACCTTCAGCGCTCTGGTACCAGCTGGAACAGCCCGTTGTCCACACCGTGTTTTTGAAGCCGTCCTGCACCTTGACGTTGAAACGGTCCTGGGCATCCTTCTTCACGTCAATGTAGTCGGCCCCCTTGTCCTTGAGGATCTTCAGGCAGCTCATGATGTAGTCCACCTGGGCTTCGATCATGAAGATGATGGAGTTGTGGCCCAGCCCCACGTTCGGGCCCACCAGCTGGTACATGTTCGGGTAACCGGTAGTGGTGGTGCCAAGGTAGGACTGTGCAAGGTTCTTCCAGTCTTCATTCAGCACGTGACCGTCACGACCTTCCACCGGGAAGTTCTTCATGTAGACGCGCGGGTCCACCACAAAACCGGTGCCCAGAATGATGCAGTCCACCGGACGCTCCACACCATCCTTTGTCACGATGGAGTGCTCGCGCAGCTCCTGGATGCTGTCGGTCACCAGCTCCACGTTCGGACGGTTGAAGGTAGGGAAGTACTTGTTGGAAATCAGGATACGCTTGCAACCGATGGTGTAATCCGGCGTCAGCTTCTTCGCAATCTCCTTGTCCTTCACCTGAACCCTGATGAACAGCTGGGCCAGCTTCTGCAGCGACTTGGCAATCGCCGGATTCAGGATGGGCCACAGACGTGATTCGTTAGTCCAGTACAGACGGGCACGGTGCAACTTGCGCAGCGCCGGTAACTTTGCAAACAGGCTCTTTTCAATGCCGAGATAGCCACGCTCGTCACGCGGAATCACCCAGGCCGGAGTACGCTGGAACACGTACAGCTGCTTCACCTGTGGTGCAATTTCCGGCACATACTGGATGGCACTGCCACCCGTTCCGATCGACACCACATTCTTGCCGGTCAGGTCGTAATCGTGATCCCACTCGGCAGAGTGGAATACCTTGCCCTTGAAGTTTTCGAGACCGCGGATTTTCGGGATGGAGGGCACATGCAACGGGCCCGACGCCAGCACGAAGTGCTTGCAGATCACCGTATCCCCGGACCTGGTATTGACGGTCCAGCGCGCAGTGGTTTCATCAAAGTGCGCCCCGCACACTTCCTGGTTGAAGCGCACAAACGGGCGGATGCCGAACTTCTCGGTGGTATCAAGAATGTACTGGTGAATTTCGTGCTGGGGGGCGTAACGCTTGGTCCAGTCGGCCTTACCGGCAAACGAAAAGGAGTACATGTGCGACTGCACATCACAGGCAGCACCGGGATAGCTGTTGAAGTACCAGGTACCACCAACATCACTGCCCTTTTCCAGGATCACGAAGTTGTCGTTTCCGGCTTCACGCAACTTGATCGCCATGCAGAGGCCGCCGAAACCGGCACCAAGAATGGCAACATCAACTTCCTGCACCTTTGAATGAATCGGGGCTTTGCTGGTCATGCGGCACCTCATGTTGTTGTTCTGGCGCAAAACATTGCGCGATGGGTGCAATCTAGCCCTTACTCCGTATGCGGGATATGGTAGTTTCTCACCAGAAATTGATATTTTCGGCCAACCTTGATCCAGCGCAAGAAAGCAGGAGTGACTCCCGGCCATGTCCACACGCTCCATCCTAGGCATGCTCTATACCTTGCGCGGCTTGCGCGAGCTGGGCGAAGACATCTCCCCGGTGCTGGCCCGCTACGGGATTGATCTCGAAAAGGTTGACCCGACCGCCCGGATTGACCGGGCGCTGGAGCTCAAGATTTATGTGGAGATTGCCGAAAACCTTAGAGACCCGCTGGCCGGCCTGAAAACCGGCACCTTCTTCGGATTTGCCGGCTACGGCCCCCTCACCATGCTGCTGATGACCTGTGCCAATGCCTACGAGGCACTGCAAACGGGTATCCGCTACCAGCAACTGACCTACCTGTTCGGCCACCTGAGCTTTGAGCCCGGAGAAGAGTCCAGTGCGCTGGTACTGACGCCCGTTGCCCTGCCCCCCAGGGCCTACCGCTTTCGGGTGGATGGCGAGCTCTCCGGCACCTACAAGCTGGTGCGCGACATGCAGCTTGCGCTCGGTGTCGACATGCACGCGCTGCGCATCGAGATCCCCTATGAGCGTCCGGTCGACGCTGATGCCTACGAAACACACTTCAACTGCCCGGTGATATTTGGCAAGCGGCCGGAGATACGCTTCTGGATCAGCAACACTGCCCTGCAGATCCGCTTTCCCACCGCCGACCCGACCGCACATGCCATGTACAAATCCCAGTGTGACCAGCAGCTGGTCGCACAGCGCACGGATACCGCGTTGCTGTCCGGCAAGGTGCTGTCCCATCTGGATTTCTTCAGCCGCCATTTTCCCAGTGCCGCCGAAGTGGCCTCGGCCTTTGATATTGCCGAACGTACGTTCCGCCGCCGCCTGAGCGAAGAGAACACCTCGTTTCGCGAACTGCTCGATCAGGTGCGTTACCGGAAGGCGCAGCAATTGCTGCGCGAAAGCACACAGTCGATCGAAGCCATTGCACTGCAGCTTGGCTACGCCGAGTCCGCCTCTTTTATCCACGCTTTCCAGCGCTGGGATGGCCACACGCCCGCCGCCTTCCGCAACACCAGCCACAAATGAACACGGGATTCTCCAGATGAAACCATGGGCAATCGCACTGGCCATTATCGTTGCCATCCTGGCCGCCTCCGGGCCTGATAACTCTGCCACGCAAGCGGGCATGGCACTGTTTGCGCTGGCCGGCGTGCTCTGGCTGACCGAGGCCATTCCGCTGACCTTCACGGCACTGCTCATTCCCCTTGTGGCCGTGGCACTGGGACTCGGTGATGTAAAAAATTCACTGAGCGGCTTTGCCCATCCAACCATCTTTCTTTTTCTCGGCGGCTTTGCGCTGGCCGCCGCCATGAGCAAGTACGGCATCGATCGCTGGCTGGCCAGCCGCGTGATGGCACTGGCGCGCGGCAATGCGCTCACCGCTGCCTTCCTGCTGATACTGGCCACCTCACTGATCTCCATGTGGATCAGCAACACGGCAACGGCCGTCATGATGCTGCCGGTGGCTCTGGGACTGCTGAGCCCGATGAAAGACCGGTACCCGCGCTACGCCATTCTCGTTCTGCTGGGGCTTGCCTGGGGCGCCAATATTGGCGGTATCGCCACCCTGGTAGGCAGCCCTCCGAATGCCATCACCGCCGCCGCACTGGGCTGGGGATTCCAGGAGTGGCTCCGCGTCGGCATGCCGGCTTACCTCGTCATCATGCCGGTGTCACTGGTGATTCTGTGGCTGACCATTCGCCCAGAACAAAACCTGCCCGCCGTCGCCACCACACTGATGCCGTTTCCGGCAGGACGTCAGGCAACGCTCACCGTCGCCATTTTCCTGCTCACCGTGACAGGCTGGGTATTTGGCAGCACGATCTCCTCGTACATCGGCATTCGGGGTGACTTTGATACCTGGGTAGCACTACTGGCCATTGCCCTGCTGGGGCTGACCCGGGTACTCAACTGGGAAGACATCGAGAAACAGAGCAACTGGGGCGTACTGCTGCTGTTTGGTGGTGGCATTACCCTCTCGGTACTGATGCAAAGCTCCGGCGCCAGCTCGTGGATGGCCAACGGCCTGCTGGCGTGGGTCCCGGGCAACAATCCCTGGTTGTTGTACCTGCTGGTCGCACTCTTCGTGATTTTCCTGTCCGAGCTGGTCAGCAATACCGCCTGTGCGGCACTGCTGGTGCCACTGATGATGTCGATGGCCTCTGTCACCGGACTGAACCCGGTCACGATGGCGGTGCTGACCGGACTGGCCGCCAGTTGCTCCTTCATGCTGCCGGTGGGAACACCACCGAATGCCCTCGTTTACGGCACCGGCCGTATTCCCCAGAAAGTCATGATTCGTGCCGGCCTCGTCATGAACCTGGCGTCAGCCCCCCTGCTCGCCGCGATCATTGGCAACCTCGCCACCTGAAACTGGCCATTCAACTCCCGCCCCTGTTATGCTCAAAAAACAAACCCTGCCCTGCAGGGTTTTTTCTTTTTCACCCTGATTCACCTTTTAGGACACTGCAGCCAGCTGCAGTGAGGAGTTGCACATGTCGTCCCTGCCCCCCGTCATCATGAGTTCACTTGATGTGGCGCGACTGGAGCGCCTGCTGGAAACACATGAGCTGGCGGGGAGTCCCGCTGCCACTGCCTTGCAGGCAGAAATTGATCGCGCCGACATGCGTGAACCCGGGGAAATGCCGGCGGATGTTGTCACCATGAACAGCCGCCTCACCTGTCATGTCCGTGAAGACAGCACCCTGCACGAACTGACACTGGTGTATCCGGATCAGGCGGACCTGTCGGCCGGCCGCATTTCCATCATGGCCCCCGTCGGCATGGCACTGCTAGGACTGCGTGTCGGCCAGACCATCGAATGGCCAGGCCCGGAAGGCAGGCCATTGACGCTGGAAGTCGCCAGCCTCTGCTATCAACCCGAAGCCGCCGGTGAATTGCATCGCTGATTAATTCCTGCAACGGAAAAAACAAAAAGCCCCGGACTGTCCGGGGCTTTTTCATGTACAAGCAACGTGAGCCACGACAGCCTATTTTTCCGGCGTGGTGACAAACCCTATTTTCCCCAATCCTGCACTGGCAGACGCCGCCATTATTTCTGCAATGACTTCATAGCGCGTATTCTTGTCCACGCGCAGATGAATTTCCGTCTCGGGCGCACTCAGCCCCGTCTCCTGAAGACGCACAATGATGTCCGTCTTGCTCATCGGCGTGGCGTTCCAGAACAGCTGGCCACTGCCATCAATCGAAAGATCGATTTTTTCGGCTGGCGTGACCGGACTGGAGGCAGCACTGGGCAAGTCCACCTTTACCGCATGCGTCAGCAATGGTGCGGTCACCATGAAAATCACCAGCAGCACCAGCATCACATCAATGAGCGGCACCATGTTGATCTCTGCCAGGGGTGCCTGATTCTGTTGCTGGTTGAATCCACCGAAAGCCATGTCAGTTACCCGTTACATCGTTGCCGGGACGCACAGGCTTGAGTGGCGTGACACTGGCCGGCTTGTTCGTGGTAATGATCTGCTGGCCGGTGGTCAGGAAGGCAAACAGGTCATAGGCAAATGCATCCAGACGGCCGAGCAGTACGCGATTGCTGCGCACCAGTGCGTTATATCCCAGTACGGCAGGAATGGCGACGGCAAGTCCCATGCCCGTCATGATCAGTGCCTCGCCCACCGGGCCGGCAATCTTGTCGAGCGATGCCATACCACTGGCGCCAATCGCAATCAGCGCGTGATACACCCCCCACACCGTACCGAACAACCCCACAAACGGGGCCGTTGCGCCCACCGACGCCAGCACGGTCAGGCCGCTTTCAAGCTGTGTGGTTTCTTCATCAATGACCTTGCGCATGGTGCGCGTCAGGAAATCGGCAACCGTGCCCGCCTCTTCCAGCTTGGCAACACCGACACGGGCATGATGGTCACGGGCAAACAATGCATGACTGGCCAGATGCGAGAACGGATCTGTTGCACCATGCGTTGAGATTTCGTGCTGCACGGCCTCCAGCGACGTCGCATTCCAGAAAAAATCCATGAAACGCTGGCTGCGCTTTCTGGTCAGCACCTGCGTAATGCTTTTGGTAATGATGTAATACCAGGACACTACCGACATCAGGAGCAGCATCACAAAAAGCCCTTTACCGACCAGATCGGATTGCGCAATGAAATGGCTGATGCCGGTTGCTTCGTTCATGTCAGTTTTCCAGATTCCAGTTAATGGGAACAATCACCCAGCCTGCCACTGCTTTTTCACCTTCGCGGGCAGGAACAAACTTCCAGTCGCGAACCGTTGCCTGCGCCGCCCGGTCGAGACGTGCCGAACCACTGGAGCGCTCAATATCAACCTGTTGCGGCCTGCCTTCCGTACTCACCAGCACGCGCAACCGGGTAACACCTTTCTCCGCCAGCCGGCGTGACACCATGGGGTACACCGGTTTGGGATTGTTCAGATAAGCCGCACCAAAACTTGGCGGCGTCTGTGCCACGGGCGGTGCCACCGCCTCTGCACGGACCGCCACATCAGCGGCCGGCGCTGCATCCGCTGGAACCACGTCGGCAGGTACGGGGGGAATGGCAGGAGTAACGACAGGGGCATTCGCTGACGCCTGCGACGCACGCTCCGTGGCCAGCACCCTCACAGGTGTTTCCGGTGCCACCACCACCGGGGGCTGCGGCAGGGGCTCCGCTACCGGGGCAGATACAAAGGACACCATCACCGGCGCCGCCATGACCGGAGCAGGCGCCGGCGCCTGCTGCCACAAAGAAACCACCACGACTGCATGCACGGCAATCACCGCAACGGCCACACTGTGACGCACGGCTTTGAAAGCCCCGTGAGACGTCAGTGAGTAGATGGCCGATGCTGACATGGAAACACCCTGTTAGTTCATCTAAATGATAATCATTTTCATTTAAAAGGCAAGCAAACCCGATACCCGTCCTGCACGCCATTGCCTATGGTAACGGGCCTGTCGGGCAAGGGAATGTCCTGCGGCAATCTGTCGCAGCAAACACGGGATGAAAAACGGACACAGGAATACGGCCGGTACCGCAACGGGTAACAGAATGGCAGAGGGTTTGTCTGGATGGTACGAAGGAATTAGGGAGGCCCCCCTGCCAGCCCGACCCCGGCACACGCATCACGACTACCGTTGCTTCCTTCCGGACCTGGCGGGGTTTGCCGTTTAGCGTTGCGGGGGAACCGGCAGGGTTGCCACAACGACCACCCGATTGCAGGGTGGGCGCGCAGTATAGGGGCAGAAAGCGCCGGCGCAAAGCCCATCATTGCGTTCTGATGCGTTCTGGCTGAGCGCACTGCCGGCGGCATTCAAACGGATGGCGTGACCAGACGCCGGTGCTGCTGTGGCGTAATCCCTGTCCAGCGCTTGAACGCGCGGTAAAACGTGCTCAACTCGGAAAAGCCGAGCAGAAAGGCAATATCCACCATGGAGCGGTCCGGCTCGCTGACGTACTGCAAGGCCAGACGATGCCGCAAGCTGTCGCAGATACCCTGATAGTGGGTGTCCTGTTCGCTCAGGCGCCGCTTCAGGGTACTGACACTCACGCCCAGTTGCACCGCAACATCCTTCAGCTCTGGCAGGCCATAGGCCAGTCGCGGGATCACCAGCTTCTCGATTTTCTGCACCAGTGGCGAAACCGGCCGGGGATCGCGCGCCAGTCGCTCATCCACATATTCACGCAGACGTTGCAACAATGACGGGTCGGCAGACGGCAGTCGCAGCGAGAGCACGTCCATTGGCAGGATGATCTGGTTATGATCCGCCCCGAAGTGCACCGGGCAGCCAAAATAATCCTGATAAAAGCGTACCGGCCCTGCGGCCTGATGGCGGAAAAAAACCTGTACAGGACCCAGCGTACCCTGGCGGGATTCGCGCATGAGGAAATGACCGAAACTCACCTGTGCAGAGAAGTCGAACTCGACGACCGGCCGCAGCTGCTCAACAGGCAATGGCGGCATTTCCAGACGGTTGCAAAGGTGTCCGTCCTGCAAAAACAGCGAGGAAACAAAGCTCTGGTTAACGATGCGTTCATAGCGCACGCCCAGCTCCAGCGCCTCACCCAGCGTAGCCGCACTCTGCGCCAGCGTACCAAGAATGCCGAAGTCCGCCGGATGGGTACGCTCGCCCAGACGCAACGGCAGCAAAGGGTCCTTGCAAAGCGTCATCGCAAACTGCCAGGCCCTGACCAGGCTGTCAAACGACAGCAGCCGCTCCGAATCCTGCACATCGTCCTCTGTCAGCCCCGCCATTTCCAGAAGCTGTGCGCGACCTCCGGCAGTCTTTTCCACGGCATGCAGCAGCGGCAGAAAAAACTGCGCGGTAACCGTGCGAATCTCCGGCAAGACTGTAGAACCCGTGGTGGACATGCCAACCTCATGACAAGCGCATGACAAACGCAATGACCGGAGTCTGCCGAGCAGCCGCCAGAGTGGCAAGGCCTAATGCAGCCAGATGAGGCATGCCGCCGGTTGCTTGGTATGCTATTAAACAGACCGCACGTGCTGCACGTCCTCCGTCAGCCTGATCCACTTTCATGCAAGGCAGAAAACAATGGATAGCTCGTTTACCCCCTTGATGGATCGCATCCGCCAGCGCGACCCCGACCAGCCCGAGTTTCATCAGGCGGTGGAAGAGGTGCTGGAAAGCCTGTGGCCGTTCCTGCAGGCAAATCCTGCGTATCTGAAACAAGGCCTGCTGGAGCGTCTGCTGGAGCCGGAACGCGTCATTCAGTTCCGTATTGCCTGGGTGGATGACAGCGGCACGGTACAGGTGAATCGTGGCTACCGCGTACAGATGAACAGCGCCATCGGCCCCTACAAGGGTGGCATGCGCTTTCACCCCTCGGTAAACCTGAGCGTCCTCAAGTTCCTCGCCTTTGAGCAAACCTTCAAGAATGCACTGACCACGCTGCCCATGGGTGGCGGCAAGGGCGGCTCCGACTTTGATCCCAAGGGCCGCAGTGACAATGAGGTCATGCGTTTCTGTCAGGCATTGATGACCGAGCTTTACCGCCACATCGGCCCCGATCTGGACGTGCCGGCCGGGGACCTTGGCGTAGGCAGCCGTGAAGTCGGCTACATGTATGGCATGTACCGCAAGCTGGCCAACGAAGTGACCGGAACCTTCACCGGCAAGCGGCCCAGCTTTGGCGGCAGCCTGATGCGCCCGGAGGCCACCGGCTACGGGCTTGTCTATTTTGTGCAGGAAATGCTGAAAACACGGGAGCGAAAACCGGAGGGCCTGCGCGTGGCAATTTCCGGCTCCGGCAACGTTGCCCAATATGCAGCACAGAAGATGATGGAGCTGGGCGGCAAGGTGGTTACCTTCTCCGACTCTGGCGGGACCTTGCACAATCCCTCAGGTTTTACCGGCCAGCAATGGCAGGCCGTGATGCACCTCAAGAACGAACGACGCGGGCGTCTGAGTGAACTGGCAGAGGTGTTCGGGCTGGACTTTCATGAAGGTAAAAGACCATGGCAGCACGCCTGCGACATTGCCCTGCCTTGCGCCACACAGAATGAACTGGATGAGGAGGATGCCCGGCAGCTGGTGGAAAACGGCTGCTTCTGTGTCGCCGAAGGGGCCAACATGCCCTCAACCCTGGCCGCCGTTCACGCCTTCCAGAAGGCCGGCATTCTCTATGCGCCAGGCAAGGCCTCCAATGCCGGTGGCGTCGCCTGCAGCGGATTCGAGATGATCCAGAACTCCACACGGCAGCAATGGACGGCCAGCGAGGTCGACATTCGCCTGCACACCATCATGGCCGGCATTCACCAGTCCTGTCTGCGTCACGGCAAAAAGGGGGAAAACATTGATTACGTGGCCGGCGCCAACATTGCCGGCTTTGTGAAGGTGGCGGATGCCATGCTGGCACAGGGCGTCATCTGAGGATGTCATTTGAGCCCGTCACTTGAACACCTGACCTTCCGCCCAAAAGCAAACGGCCCGCATGAGCGGGCCGTTTTTTATCTGGCGGTGAGAGAGGGATTCGAACCCTCGGTACGCTATTAACGTACACACGCTTTCCAGGCGTGCGCCTTCAACCACTCGGCCACCTCACCAGTCCCGACAACAGCTGCCTGTCGCGAGGCGCGCAATCATATACGAGTGCAGCAGAAAGGCAAAGCCGGGAACAAGGCTTTTGTCGAACCATCCGGGGTGTTGCCGGAACAGGGCCGGGTGTAAGATGCGCCCAACCGCACTGATCAACCGCTCAAGACGCCCGCGATACCTTCAATTCCCCCCACCAGAGGCTGTGCTCCTCCGTCTGGAGTCCGGGAGAACTGTTGTCATTGCAGGGCGGCACTCAGGAGAAAGCGACTTCATGCAGCAGTCGGCTCAACAAGGGCACGGGCGCACCCCGGCCGTCGCCCTGACGCTGGGGGCACTGGGCGTCGTCTTTGGCGACATTGGTACCAGCCCGCTTTACGCCCTCAAGGAATGCTTCCATGCCGGGCACGGCATCCCCATCACCTTTGAAAATGTGGTCGGCATCCTGTCCCTGATCTTCTGGTCGCTGATCACGGTGGTCTCGCTCAAGTACATTGCCTTCATCATGCGCGCCGACAACAACGGTGAAGGCGGCATCCTGTCATTGCTGGCCCTGACACTGCGCACCCCGCACAAAAGTCCCAAGCAACGCATGATGCTGGTCGCGATAGGCCTGTTTGGCGCCGCACTCTTTTTTGGCGATGGCATCATCACCCCCGCCATTTCCGTGCTGTCTGCCGTCGAAGGCCTCAAGATTGCCGCCCCCGTGCTTGATCCCTTTGTGCTGCCCATCACCATTGGCGTGCTGATCAGCCTGTTCATGATCCAGCGCCATGGCACAGGCTCCGTTGGCGCCTTTTTCGGCCCTGTCATGCTGATCTGGTTCATCACGCTGGCAACGCTCGGCATCATCAACATCAGCCGCCATCCGGACGTACTCAACCTGATCAACCCGCTATGGGGCCTGCAGTTCGTGATGGAGCACCAGGCAATCGCCTTCATCACCCTGGGTGCCGTGGTACTGACGGTAACTGGCGGCGAAGCCCTCTACGCCGACATGGGTCATTTCGGCCGGCCTGCCATCTACCGTGCATGGTTCTTTCTGGTATTTCCGGCCCTCGTCCTCAACTACTGCGGCCAGGGTGCGCTGCTGCTGGCCGACCCCACTGCCGTCGAAAACCCGTTCTACCTGCTCGCGCCAAAATGGGCACTCTATCCCCTGATTGCCCTGTCTACACTGGCCACCGTGATTGCCTCGCAGTCGGTTATTTCCGGCGTGTTCTCTGTGGCACGTCAGGCCGTGCAACTGGGCTATCTGCCCCGCTTTGAAATCCAGCACACCTCCACCAAGGAAATCGGCCAGATCTACATTCCATCCGTCAACTGGAGCCTGCTGGCCGCCATCATCCTGTTGGTACTCACCTTCCGCACCTCCAGCAACCTGGCGTCGGCCTACGGAATTGCCGTCACCATGACGATGATCTGCGACACCATCCTGGCCATGGTGGTCGCCTACAAACTCTGGAAATGGAATCCCTTTGCCGTGCTGCTGATTGGCATTCCGTTCCTGATCATTGATTTCGCCTTTTTCGGTGCCACGTCACTCAAGATTGTTCAGGGCGGCTGGGTACCGCTGCTCATCGGCATCGTCATGATGACACTCATGTTTACCTGGAAGCGTGGCCGCCAGTTGCTGTTCGATCGCCTGGCCCACGAGACCATGCCGCTGAATCTTTTTGTGAACTCCATCGGTGCAGCAGGTGCCGTGCAGACGGTACCCGGTACCGCCGTTTTCATGACAGGCAGTCACCAGTACGTGCCCCATGCCATGCTGCACAACATGAAGCACAACAAGATCCTGCATGAACGCAATGTCCTGCTGACACTGGTCACCCGTGACATTCCCTTTGTGGCCGAAGACGACCGCTTTCTGGTCACGGAAGTGGCGCACAATTTTTACCTGATCACCGGTTACTACGGCTTCAAGGAACAACCGGATGTGCCCGCCCTGCTAGCCCAGTGCAACTCGAAGGGTCTTGATTTCGACATGATGGACACCAGCTTCTTCCTGTCCCGTGAGCGCATCATTCGTGGCGTTGCGCCGGGCATGGCATCGTGGCGGCAAAAGCTGTTTGTGGCCATGTCACGCAACGCCGGTGCCGCTACCGACTTCTTCCAGATTCCCACAAACCGCGTGGTGGAACTGGGTACACAGATCGCCCTCTGATACGGCCAGTCTGGCCCCGGTACACACCCCTGTGTGCCGGGGCCTTTTCATGTCCGCCCGTTTGCCGAAATGTCAGGCCCACCCAGACACTGATAGACTGGCACCGGACCCTCCTCCGGACACACTGCATGCGCTCATGGCCTGGCTCAGTCACCTTCATCCTGCTGTTGCTTCTGTTGCCAGGCATACTGCCGGCACAACCACCTGCTGCAGCGGTTTCCTGGCGCACACAGATTCAGCCATTGTTCAACCGGAAGTGCGTGGCATGTCATGCATGCTATGACGCACCCTGCCAGCTGAATCTGGGCAGTGGCACCGGACTGCAACGCGGTGGCAGCAAGAAAAAGGTGTATGACGGCACGCGTACCGAGGCCAGTGCACCCACGCGACTGTTCATTGATGCGCAGGATCCCGCCAGCTGGCGACTGCAGGGCTTTCATCCGGTGATTGCCAGCGACACGCCAGCCACCAGTGCAAATGTACCGGCCACCTTGCTTGGTAGCATGCTCGCGCTGGGACGCAAGACCAACCTCACACCCAATGCACGTTTACCGGACGACCTTCCTATCGGCATTTACCGTGAAAACCAGTGTCCGACTGCGGAAGAATTTCCCTCGTATGAAAAAAAGCATGCGCAGGAAGGCATGCCACTGGGCGTCACCGGTCTGACAGACCGTGAATATGCCACGGTGCAGCAATGGCTGGCTGAAGGCGCACAGATGGACGATATCCTGCGCGTACCCACCAGCGCTGAAGAGACTGAAATTCGCCGCTGGGAAAACTTCTTCAATCAGGCCGGCAAGCGTGAACAACTGCTGGCACGGTGGTTGTATGAGCACCTTTTTATCGCCCACATCCATTTTGAGAACATCAAGGACAGCCAGTTCTTTGAGTTGGTCCGCTCCAGTACCGCACCGGGCCGGCCCATTCTCGTCATGGCGACGGCACAGGCCAATGACGCAACACAGGGGCAGGTCTACTACCGGCTGCGCCCCGTTCAGGGCGTCATCGTGCACAAGACGCACATTACCTTTGGCCTGAGTCCCGAACGGCTTGCAGACATCCAGTCGCTTTTTTTCAGCCAGCCATGGCAGGTTCAGACGCTACCGGGTTATGGCGAAAGCGAACGTGCCAACCCCTTCATCACGTTCTCTGCAATCCCTCCTCGCGCGCGCTACCAGTTCATGCTCGACAATGCCGAGTATTTCACCCGCACATTCATACGCGGACCGGTTTGTCGTGGCCAGATTGCAACGGATGTCATTCGCGATCACTTCTGGACGATCTATCAGTCGCCGGACCACGACCTCTATGTGACAGACCCCGACTACAGACGCCGCGTTGATCCACTGCTGGCCATGCCCGGCCAGAATGACAGTCTGATGGCACTGGGGCCGGAATGGTTCAAGCACCGTTCACGCCGCAACGACTACATTAAAATCCGTGCCGAAGGATACGCAAACGCATGGCCTGATGGGCCCGGACTCAAGGACATCTGGCAGGGCGACGGCTACAACAGGAATGCACTGCTGACCATCACCCGGCACTTCGACAGTGCCTCTGTACGCCAGGGCTGGTATGGCGACCTGCCTCAAACAGTGTGGTTGCAGGACTACCCCCTGTTTGAACGCACCTATTACGAGCTGGTGGTCAACTTCAATGTATTCGGAAATGTCGCGCATCAGGCCCAGACCCGCATGTACTTTGACCTGATCCGTCATGGCGCCGAAACCAATTTCCTGCGGCTGCTGCCCCCTGACTCGCGACAAGCGCTCATGGATGACTGGTACCAGGGCAGCGGCAAGCTCAAGCAGCTGATTACCTACCCGGAAATAGACACCCGGCATCCGACTGACATTTCCTATCACAGCACGGCACCCAAAACAGAGCTGCTGCAAAAGCTGCTGAAAAAATTCAGGCACCTTAATGCCAGGCCCGATCCGATCAATCGCTGCCAGAAAAACAACTGTGCCCGCAAACACGTTGCAGACTACATGCGCACGGCTGATCAGGCGCTCAGCCAACTGGCCTCGCGCCCGGCCAGTGAACTCCCCGTCATCACCTTCCTGCCAGAGGCAAGCTTCATCCGCGTTTACCACACAGACGGTAAGCGCGAGATCTACACCATGTTGCGCAACAAGGCACACAGCAATGTAGCCTACATGATGGGTGAAGACTGGCGTTACCAGCCCCGGAAAGACACACTCACCATCTATCCCGGCATACTGGCCAGCTACCCGAATTTCGCCTTCAATGTCTCAGCAAACGACATTGGAAAATTTGCAGCCGCTCTTGCCCAGGTAAAATCCTCCGCAGACATGGACAGCGTGATCGTGCGCTGGGGCATTCGTCGCACGCATCCGGATTTCTGGACATACTTTCACGACTACACGCGTTACATCGAGGAAACTGAACCTCTCGAAGCAGGCATACTCGACATGAACCGCTACGAGAATCTCTGACCGGAAGAGAGGGTCATGCGCACGGCAACCCGGGCCAGCCCAGCAAGGCAGTGGTTCCGGAGCGGCATGGCAAGCGGTAGTCCCAACAGCCGCGATACGTCGTCCGGTCAGGGTGACCCATCAGCCACCGGGCGCTGACCGGTGGCATTGCCCTGACTTCCCTCTCCCCCAATAATGCGGCGACTGCCCCGATAACAACAATAAAAGCAGGCTGCCTGATGCTCCTTCGCTCTGCCTTCAAGAAGTACGTTCCCGGTTTACTGCTGGTCTCCTTCCTGGGACTGACTGGCTGCGAGAACGATGCCCAATGGCTGCTACCAGAGCCACCAGAAACCGAACAGCCCTCACCCGCTGCTCCTGACTACTGGCCCACCACCGCCTGGCAAACAGCCGACGAGGCCGCGCACGGCTTCCCGGCAGGCGCGTTTGATACCCTGGCAGCAGACGCGGCAGTTGCGCTCCCGTATCACACCAGCCTTCTGGTCATCAAGGATGGCTGGCTGCTGCACGAGAGCTACAACAGCACCCCGAATGTCACCAGTGATGCCGACAGAAAAAATCATGTGTGGTCCGTTACCAAAAGCGTGACGTCCATGACGCTTGGACGTGCATGGACGCTGGGCGATCTCCGTGTTCCCGACGGGCTTGCCGCCAGCAATGTCCTTGATCTCACCACCGGGGACATCTTCCCGCCCGCCATCATGAGCACGCTGCCCGCGGACGACATGCGCAAGACCATCACCCTGCGCAATGTCCTGCAGATGCGTTCCGGCCTGGCCTGGAACGAGCCTGCCTGGCTGATGAGCTTCAGCGCAATGAAAGATCCACTGCTGCGCGCCTATTACGGCATGGCGCCGGCGTGCCCCGCGCCGCCTGACAGTCACTTTCTGGCTTGCTCCATCCTGCAGCAGCCTCTTGCCTACAATCCCGGAACCGTCTGGAACTACAGCACCTATGACAGTTACCTGATCTCGACCTTCTTCACCGGCATCACTGGTCATTCGCTCAACCAGTATGCAGCGGACAACCTGTTCTCTCACCTCGGCATAGCGGCTGACACTGACTGGCCCAACCTGCCAGACCCCATCACGTATGGCGGCGGACTGCTCAACATCCGCAGTCGTGATCTGGCCAAGCTGGGCATGCTGATGCTGTATGACGGCCGATGGGATACCGAGCAACTGATTTCCAAAGAATGGCTGACCCAGACAACATCGGCGCAGGGCCCCGGGCTGATTGCCACCTTTGACGCCATGGGCGAACCCGCAGCGGCGGCCCCGCTTGATCTGTATTACGGCATGCAGTGGTGGACCAAGACTGGCGTGATGACCGGCGATGATGCCCTGACTGCGCGTGGGCATGCCGGACAGTTCATGCAGATTTTCAAGGACAAGGGCCTGATCATCCTGATCACGTCTGATGCCGACAGTTATCCCGAAACCCTGCCGGTCAGATCCAGCCAGATCAACAGCTTCCTGAAAACCAGTATTCTGGACAAGCTGTAAGGGCACGCTGTAAGGGCGGGCGTGATTGGCCTTACCGGGTAAACTGCGAAACCGCCGTGTATTCGGCCTTGCGCTTCTCCATGTGACGCTCCAGCCATTTACGCCGGCGATAACGCGTCACGGTATCCAGCATGTCATCCACTTTCGGAAAGTGCTGACGCAGCGTTTCTGCACCAAACACCAGCGGAGCACTGGCCAGGGGATAAAACCGCCATAAACCTGCCGATGGAATTCCCGAGCGCTTGCGTGTGGTTTTCGAGACAAAGAAATTCACAAAACCCTGATGAATCCGGTGATCCACCCCCGCCTGTATCCGCTCCAGCAGCGAAGCATCTGGCCTCTCCAGAGGCCTGAACGCCTCACTGAAGGAGCGGCACAGCATCACACCATCATCGCCCGCCTTGCCGGCACCACTGGCAAATGCCATGAACGAAAACTTCAGTCCGTCCTCTACCGTTTCAGGATACCAGGGCGGCTGTACGCCCATCAGATGCCCAACGTAACGCCAGAAATGCATCATCGCCAGAATGTCATCCCGCGACGTCCTGAACCCGGCCACACGCAAGAAATACCCCGGGGCAATGCACCCCGCCATCAACGTCACCAGCGCATCCGCCTGACTGATGGGCACACCCCACTCATCCATTTTCCATTCCGGATGCGACATCAGGCGACGGCGCACAAACACATGCATGACGCGCACGCGCATAGTGGTCTTCCAGCCATCACCGGCAGGCTCCAGCCCACCTGGTTCTGAAATATCCACCCAGAACGCCGCCGTTTCCAGAAAGCGCCCTTTGGTCCCGTCACCGGCATAGGCCCCCGTCAGGATCAACGGCTTCACCACAGAATTGTTGGTATAGCCCTCCAGCGTGATGGCGCCGAAAAAATTGAACAACTCCGGCCCGAAGCGGCGGAACACTTTTGCCCCGTGCCGCACCATGTCCATGTCCAGCCACACCGGGGCCTTGTCGCGCTCTGCAAACAACCGCTTCATGGACTCCGGTGCATCCACTACCGCATCAATCCCCTTTTCCAGGGCCAGATCCAGCATGGCCCTGCCCTGCGCAGGATTGCCATTGATGTAGGCATCATCCACGAAAGCCTCCGCCACCGGATCAGCTTCGTAATAGGACGCCGCATAGGTATTGATGACCTGCTCCGGCAGATCGGGATCAAAACCGAACATGCGCCTGAAGACCTTGCGGGCACGCTGGATACGGGGGGTCGGCAGGTTTTTCCAGTAGTGAAACTCGCCAGGAATGCGTGCAGTGCCGGTGTTGCAGATAACGGCTGTCATGAAGGTATCCCGCTTTTTTCTTGTTGTCGCAACAAAAGTGACCATCAGGTCAATGCCATGCTAGGCACTCTGCCAGCAAAAGGCAAACACAGTGTATACAGTCGTCAGAAAAATTGGATAATTCCCGTTAAAACAATGGGTAACGAAATCGCAGGCATAAAAAAACCGCGACTTGTGGCCGCGGTTTTCACTGGTCCGTCTTCTCCGGGATAGGGAGAAAGCGCGGATTACTTGAGACGTTCGATAACGGTCGCGATGCCCTGGCCAAGGCCGATACACATCGTGGCGAGACCGAGTTCGGTGTCCTTCTGTTCCATCACGTTCAGCAGCGTGGTGGTGATACGGGCACCGGAGCAGCCCAGCGGGTGACCCAGGGCGATGGCACCACCGTTGTGGTTGACACGCTCTTCGGCCTTGTCGAGGATGTTGAGGCCCTTGAGCACCGAAAGACCCTGTGCAGCAAAAGCTTCGTTCAGCTCGATGGTCTGGATGTCGTCGATGGACAGACCGGCACGCTTCAGCGCCTTCTGCGTTGCCGGCACCGGACCCCAGCCCATGATGGCGGCTTCGCAACCGGCCACAGCCATGGAGCGGATCTTGGCGCGCGGCTTCAGGCCAAGGGCCTGGGCACGTTCGGCACTCATGATCAGCATGGCAGAGGCGCCATCAGACAGTGCAGAGGACGTACCGGCAGTGACTGTGCCGCCCTTCGGATTGAAGGCAGGCTTCAGTGCAGCGAACTGTTCCAGCGAGGCATCCTGACGGATCACTTCGTCGATTTCGCAGAGCACGCGGAAACCGTTGGCATCATGACCTTCGATGCCGATGATTTCATTCTTGAAGCGGCCTGCCAGCGTGGCAGCCCAGGCCTTCTTGTGCGAGGTCAGGCCGAACTGGTCCTGCATTTCGCGGGAAATGCCGTTCATCATGCCCAGCATTTCAGCCGTCAGGCCCATCATGTTGGAGGCCTTGGCGTAGTACTTGGAGGCAGCCGGGTTCAGGTCGATGCCGTGCATCATGCCGACGTGGCCCATGTGCTCCACACCACCGATCACGAACACATCACCCTGACCGGTCATGATCTGGGCAGCAGCCGTGTGCAGTGCCTGCATCGAGGAACCGCAAAGACGGTTCACCGTCTGGCCCGGCACCGTGCGCGGCAGTTCTGCCAGCATCGCGATGTTACGGGAGATGTTCATGCCCTGTTCCATGGTCTGGTTCACGCAACCCCAGATCACGTCTTCCACTTCTTCCGGATTTGCATTCGGGTTGCGCTTGAACAGCGCCTTCACCAGCTCGGCCGACAGGCTGTCAGCACGCACATTACGGAACATGCCAGCCTTGGAACGGCCCATGGCGCTACGCACGCCATCCACAATCACTACATCACGCGGATTGAGACTCATTTTTTAACTCTCCAATCTCGTTCAGGGCCTTAGCCGAAGAATTTCTTGTTGCCGGCTGCCATGTCTTTCAGCAGCTGCGGTGCTTCATAGGCCTTGCCGAGGTGAGCAAACTTCTCACACAGGGCCACATAAGTGGCGGCGCCCATCTGGTCCACATAACGGCAAGCGCCGCCACGGAACGGAGGGAAACCGATACCCATGATCAGGGCCATGTCGGCTTCCGCCGGCGAGGCAACGATGTTTTCTTCCAGGCAGCGAGCCACTTCATTGACCAGCGGAATCATGCAGCGCGCGATGATTTCGTCAGCGTCGAATTCCTTGCGGTCAGCCACAATCGGCTTGAGCAGATCGTAGGTGGTCTGGTCGACAACCTTCTTCGGCTTGCCCTTCTTGTCCTGCTCGTAAACGTAATAGCCCTTGCCGTTCTTCTGGCCAAAGCGATTGTTCTCGAACATGATTTCGGTGCCGGACTTGTAGTCAGGCTTCATGCGCTCGGGGAACCCGTCTGCCATCACCTTGGCAGCATGCACGCCGGTGTCGATACCCACCACGTCGAGCAGGTAAGCTGGGCCCATGGGCCAGCCAAACTTTTCCATGACCTTGTCGACGGCCTGGAAGTCGGCGCCATCACGCACCAGCATGTCGAAGCCACCGAAGTACGGGAACAACACACGGTTCACGAAGAAGCCCGGGCAATCGTTCACGACAATGGCAGTCTTGCCCATCTTGCCGGCCAGCTTCACCGTGGCGGCAACAGCAGCTTCGGACGACTTCTTGCCACGGATCACTTCAACGAGGGGCATCATGTGCACCGGGTTGAAGAAATGCATGCCGACAAAGTTTTCCGGACGCTTCAGCGATTCAGCCAGGAAGGAAATGGAGATGGTGGAAGTGTTGGACGCAAGAATCGTGTCCTCCTTCACCATGCCTTCCACTTCGGACAGCACGGCTGCCTTGACCTTGGGATTTTCCACCACGGCTTCGATGATGATGTCGACTTCCTTGAAGTCACCGTAGTTCAGCGTCGGACGGATGCGGGACAGTGTCTCGCCCATCTTGGCCGGGGTCAGACGACCACGTTCAACCTGCTTGGACAGCAGCTTGGTGGCTTCACCCATGCCCAGGTCCAGCGCCTTGGAAGCGATGTCCTTCATGATGATCGGTGTGCCTTTGCTGGCAGTCTGGTAGGCGATACCGCCACCCATGATGCCGGCGCCGAGCACGGCAGCCATGTTGATGTCTTTGGCACTGCCCTTCTCGTGCTTCTTGGCAGCCTTCTTCACGGCCTGGTCAGCCAGGAACAGACCCACCAGCGCATTGGCCTGTGGTGTCACGGCGGCCTTGGCAAAGAACCTGGCTTCGGTGGCAATGGCTTCATCACGCGAGGAGTTGGCCTGGGCCTGCATGTTCTGCACAGCCAGCTTCGGAGCCGGGTAGTTCGGACCAGCCTGGCCAGCCACCACTGCATTGGCAGTGTTGAACGCCATCATCTGTTCCATGTTGTTCAGCTTGACCGGCACCAGCTTCTCTTCACGACGGGCCTTCCAGTCCAGCTTGCCGGCAATCGCCTGCTTCACCAGTGCAATGGCACCGTCCTGCAGCAGCTCGGGGGTCACCACGGAATCAACGGCACCATCCTTCAGGGCCTGCTCGGGACGCTTTTCGGCACCGGCAGCAATCCACTCAACGGCATTGTCGATACCAATCACACGGGGCAGACGCACCGTGCCACCAAAACCCGGCATGATGCCCAGCTTGGTTTCCGGCAGACCGACCTTGGCCACAGTCGACATGACGCGGTAATCGCAAGCCAGGGTCATTTCAAAACCGCCACCAAGGGCAAAGCCGTTAATGGCCGCCACTGTCGGAACAGGCAGGTCTTCGAATGCGGCAAACACCTTGTTGGCATCTACTACCCACTGGGCGATCTGCTCTTCGCCACCGGAGAACAGTGCACCGAATTCGGTGATGTCGGCGCCGACGATGAACACGCCCTTGCCGGACGTGACAATCACGCCCTTCACATTCTTGTCCGCCTTGATCGCGTCAGTTGCCGCAGCCAGCTCACCGAGCGTGGTGCGGTCAAACTTGTTGACGGATTCGTTGGCGAGATCGAACTTCAGTTCAGCGATGCCATCGCTCAGCAGCGAGACGCTGATGGCAGATCCCGAATAAATCATTGTGTGATCTCCGTTATGGATAGGAACGTGGCAGCCGGCCGATGACCCCCTGGGGAACGGGGCAGCCGGCCGCCGCGGCGCACTGTGGGGCCCGGCAGACCTGTCAGGCAGGCGAGCGGGGGGTGCACAGGGTGCCC
Source organism: Moraxellaceae bacterium (assembly GCA_030646295.1). GTDB lineage: Bacteria > Pseudomonadota > Gammaproteobacteria > Pseudomonadales > Moraxellaceae > UBA2031. Next base: position 16,877 of record JAUSND010000027.1, on the reverse strand, counting down.
AAGTGTATGCATCCGGACGGCATTTGTTAACGTTTTCTGTGACCGAATGGCCACGCCTGCTGTACCGACCATGAACCGGCAGGAGCACGATCACCCGGCAGAGCCAGTCCGCGACACTACATCTCTGCGGAAGCGGCAGCCAGACCCGGACCCGCCACCGGCGTGACGTCGCGAGGCAACACCGGCTCGCGGCACTCCGAACAGACAGTCACCGGGGTGAACTTGTGGCCGCAGGACTGGTGGACATACTCCAGAGGAGCCCCCTTTCCTTCATCAAGCCATTTGTCGCCCCAGGTCGTGAGCGCGAGCAGCACGGGGTACAGCTCGCGCCCCCTCTCGGTCAGGCGGTATTCGTACCGGGGAGGATTGTCCTGATACGGCTCTTTTCTCAGCACTCCGGCTTCGACCAGACGTTTAAGCCGATCAGCCAGGACATGGCGGGTAACGCCGAGACTGGCCTGGAAGTCATCGAAGCGGCGCATGGCCAGAAAGGCATTACGCAGGATGAGCAGCGTCCAGCGATCGCCCAGAATGGACAGGCTGCGCGCTATCGAGCAGGGCATCTCCCCTACGTTTTGCCACTTCATGATGTTCTCCGGAAAACCGTCTGGTCATTTTATCGACATTCCGGCGACTTGACGAGTTCTTTTTTGGAACTTACTCTGCATCCAGAAAGTGAACGTTGTTCAGATCATCTGCACACCAGGAGTTTCCGATGACCCCCACCTCCATGACCGGCCTCGAAGTCCTGCAAGCCATCCTTGCCGGCAAGCTGCCCATGCCCTCCATCGCCGAGACCATGCCGATGCAGGTGATCGAGATTGGCAAAGGCTTCGTGAAATTCACGGCAAAGGCGGACAAGCGCCATTTGAATCCGGCGGGTGGCGTGCATGGCGGCTTTTTTGCCACCGTGCTGGACTCTGTACTCGGCAATGCTGTTTTCAGCGAACTGGAGGCGGGTATCGGCTACGGCACGGTTGACCTTGCCGTAAAGATGCTCGCGCCCTTGCCCATGGATGAAGAGGTCATTGCCGAGGCTCGCGTCGTGCACCTGTCCAGGCGCATGGGCGTGGCCGAGGGCACGATTCGCAACCAGAGCGGCAAGCTCATTGCCCATGGCACCACCACCTGCCTGATCCTGCGTCCCGAGGCCTCAACATGAATCCTGCAAGGAGCGCTGCCATGACCACGGAAAAAACCGCCTGTATCCTCTGCTCGCGCAACTGCGGGCTGACAGTCGAGATCGACAACGGCAACTTCATCCGTATTCGCGGTGACGAGGATCATCCTGTTTCCAAAGGCTACATCTGCCAGAAGGCCGCCCGCCTCGAACATTACCAGCAGCATGCCGATCGCCTGACTCACCCCTTGAAGCGCCAGCCCGACGGCAGCTTTGTGGCAGTCAGCTGGGACGAAGCACTCGACGACATCGCGCGCCGCCTGATTAGCATCCGCGACCAGCATGGCGGCGATGCTTTTGCCTTCCTTGGTGGCGGTGGCCAGGGCAACCATCTGGGGGGTGCCTATGGCGGCGGCCAACTGCGTGCCGCCATGCGCAGCCGCAACAACTACAACTCGCTGGGACAGGAAAAGACCGGGGACTTCTGGCTCAACGGCCGCCTCTTCGGCAGCCAGATCTGCCACACCACCGAGGACGTGGAGCACGCCGATTACCTGCTGTTCATCGGCTGCAATCCGTTCCAGTCACACGGCATTCCGAACGCACGCGATACCCTGCGCGAACTCAGGAAAGACAGCGGACGTACTCTGGTGGTGATCGATCCGCGCCGCACCGAAACCGCCAAACAGGCGGACATCCACCTGCAGGTACGCCCGGGCACCGATGCCTTTCTGATGAGCGCCATCCTCGCCATTATCGTGCGCGAGAACCTACATGACCGCGCGTTCCTGGCGCGGCACTGCACCGGCTTCGAGGCCATCGAGCAGCATCTGCGCACCATCCCCATTGAAGACTACGTCGACCGCGCCGATGTGCCGCTGGCCGATGTCGAACGCGTGGCGCGTGGCTTCGCGCAGGCCAAACGCGGCTGCGTGCGCATCGACCTTGGCATCCAGCACACACTGCACACCACGCTCAACGGTTATCTGGAAAAGCTGCTCTATCTGGTCACCGGGAATTTCGCAAAACAGGGCGGCAACAACCTGCACACGTCATTACTGCCCATCCTCAGCGACACCGACGAACGCAAGCCCCGCATCAAGCGCACCGCTTACCACGACATGTTCCCTATCTCCGGCATCTTTCCGCCCAACATCCTGCCGGACGAAATCCTCAAGGCTGGTGAGCGCCGTATTCGCGCCGTATTCACCGACAGCTGCAACCCCATTCTGACCTGGCCGGACACCACAGCTCTCGGCGAGGCCTTTGCTTCACTGGAACTGATGGTCGTGGTCGACGTGGCCATGACCGAGACCGCTCGCATGGCGCATTACGTGTTGCCCGCCGCGTCACAGTTCGAGAAGTGCGAGGCCACCGGCTTCAACCTGGAATTCCCGGCCAACTTCTTTCACTTGCGCCATCCGCTGTTCACACCACAGGGGGATTCGCTGCCGGAGCCTGAACTCTACACCCGCTTGCTGGAGAAGATGGGGGTACTGCCCAGGCGATTCCCGCTGTTATCCCGCATCGCGCGCCACGAGCCGGCAGCCACTGCACATGCCGGTTACCTGGCCGCATTCGCAGCCATGCTTCTACGTAACAAGAAGCTGGCCGCGTATGCTCCCTCCATCCTCTACCGCACCCTGGGCCCCACCCTGCCTGCTGGCATGGCAGCAGGTGCGCCGCTGCTGCCTCTGTGCATCCGGTTTGCCAATCAGCATGGCGAAGCCGTGCGCCGCGCCGGCCATGTCGGCAACCGTCTTACCCAGGGGGTGGCACTGTTCCGTGCCATCCTCGACAAACGCGAGGGCACGCTTATCAGCGTCAACAACTTTGAAGACGTCTGGAGCCTGCTGAAAACCGAGGACCGCCGCGTGCACCTGGCCATCCCGGAGATGTTTGCGGAATGGGAGGCACTGTCCGGTGAAATCCTGCCGGGCCAGGACCATCCTTTCATTCTCGCCGCCGGTGAACGCCGCAGTTACAACGCCAACCAGATCTACCGCGTTCCGGCCTGGCGCAAGGTCGATCCGCATGGTGCCCTGCGCATTCATCCCGAGGATGCCGCTGCACTTGATCTCGGCGAAGGTGATGGCGCCATTTGCGCATCGGCGCGCGGTGAAGTCGACGTCGTCGTGGAATTTGATGACGGCATGCGTCGCGGCATGGTCAGCCTGCCGCATGGCTATGGCCAGCGCATCCGTGACAGCGCACCCATCGGCCCCGAAATCAATCGCCTGACCGACCGTGCACACTGCGACCCGCTCTCACGCACGCCCTACCACAAGTACGTTCCCGTCCACATTCGCAAGCGCACTGACATGGCGCAGGAGATCCCGGCATGACCTTCGTCGTGATGGAAGAGTGCATCCGCTGCAAGCACACTGACTGTGTAGAGGTCTGCCCTGTCGACTGCTTCTACGAAGGCCCCAATTTTCTCGTCATCAATCCCGAGGAATGCATCGACTGCGCGCTCTGCGAGCCGGAGTGTCCCGTTGATGCCATCCGCGCCGAGGATGAGGTACCGACGGACCAGCACGGCTTCATTGCGCTCAATGCCGAGCTGTCACAGCACCCGGACTGGACACGCATCGTCGCAAGGAAACCAGCTCCTGACGACCATGCCGAGTGGGCAGGCGTGAAGGGCAAACTCGCACAACTGGATCGCAACGGCGCCTGAGCGCACCCGGAGCACAACCGCATGGCCCTGATCGATGGCATGGGACGACAGATCACCTATCTGCGCCTGTCCGTGACCGACCGTTGCGACTTCCGCTGCGTCTACTGCATGGCAGAGGACATGCAGTTCCTGCCTCGCAGCGAAGTGCTGTCGCTTGAGGAACTCGCCACTGTCGCAGAAGCTTTTGTTGCACTGGGCATACGCAAGATCCGGCTCACCGGTGGCGAGCCTCTGGTGCGCACCGGTCTCGTTGATCTGGTTGCACGCCTGTCAACGCTGCCCGGCCTGGATGAGCTGACCCTCACCACCAACGGTGCGCGTCTCGCACAGTTCGCCCATCCGTTGAAAGTGGCCGGCCTTGACCGTATCAACATCAGCCTCGACAGCCTTCGCCCTGAGCGGTTCCGCGAGCTGACGCGTACAGGCCGGCTTGAGGACGTGCTGGCCGGTATCGCCGCAGCCAGAGAGGCCGGCTTCCGCCGCATAAAACTGAACAGCGTGATCCTGCGCGGACGCAACGATGACGAAGTCATTGACCTGGTGAGTTTCGCCCGCCATGAGCAGCTGGACCTTGCCTTTATCGAAGAAATGCCACTGGGAGTCATCGACGAGCATGATCGCGCCAGAAGTTTTGTCCCCAGTGCCGAGATACTGGAAACCATCGGGCAGAGGCATGCCCTGTTACCAAGTACCGACAACACCGGCGGACCAGCACGCTATTACCGCATGGCAGACAGCGGCATACGCATCGGTGTGATCTCGCCGCACAGCAATAACTTCTGCGGCAGTTGCAACCGCGTCAGGGTGACTGCCAGCGGCCGCCTGCTGCTCTGCCTGGGCAACGGGCACGGAGCTGACCTGCGCACAATCCTGCGCGCACATCCCGGTAATCTCCAGCAACTGCAGGAAGCCATTCAGGCAACCCTGCCGCAAAAGCCCGAGCGCCACCACTTTGTGCTGGATGAGCCGCCGCAGATCGTACGCTTCATGAACATGACAGGCGGATAAGGAGAACATCCGCGATTGCCGCGAAACAAGAAAGGGGCCCGAAGGCCCCTTTTGCTTTCAGTGATTACGACACAACAGCGATTCCACAGCGCGGCACCATCCTGACTCGATGAACAACGGCTGTGCACATGCCATCAACGTACGTCAGGCTTTATGTCGATGAAGGGCATGGCACCCCCGGTGACCTGAGGCAGCCGGCCATCCCATTTGTCGATTGCCTTCTGCTGCATCTCGATCTCGCGCAGCTTGATCAGGTTCTCGGTCACAATTTCCTTCTGCAGGCGCAACGCTTCGGCCTCCGCCTTGGCACTGCTGATCTTCTGCTCGGCTTCGATGCGGATACGGTCCAGATCACGCTCGGCTTTCAGCTTGAGCTGCTCCGCCGTGGTTTTGGCCTCAATGGCATTGCTGAACTCCTGCGAGAACGCAAAATTGACGATAGAAAACTCGTCAACAATCACCCCGTGGTGCGCCAGCCGCTCGCGCAACAGGTTACGGATCATGTCACGCACTTCCTGACGCCGGGACACCAGCTCCTCGGCCGTATACAACGCCGTCGCCGCTTTCACCGACTCCTGTACCGCCGGCAGGATGATGCGGTCACCCACTGCAGCCAGCGTACCCACCGTCTGAAAGGTCTCGCCAACCCGCATCGGGTCCAGATGGTAATTGATGGCGACGTTGGTGGTTACCTGCTGCAGATCCTTGGAGGCCGCATCGCCCTGCCCCTCCCCTTTTTGCACCTTCACATCCATGACCACCACCCGCTGCATGATCGGAATACGCAGATGCAGCCCCTCCCCCATGATGTCCTTCTGCACCGCACCGAAGTTCATCACCACCCCGCGCTCACCCGGGCCGATGATGACAAACGGATTGAAAATCCAGACTGCCAGCAATAGCGCAACAATCCCGCCAACTATTCGTGCTGCATTCATTTGCATGTGTTTTCTCCATTGCCTTTTTCAGACTGATCAAAACCGGGGCATGAAAAAGCCGGCTTTCAAACCGGCTTTTCCGCATGAACCATGACGATTATTTTATGCCATCAAGGCCATTTGCAACCTGATTCAGTAACGTCACCATCGAACGGGCATGCCGGTTAACCGTAAAAGGCACAGTATCCTTGTTGTAGTTGCTCAAAGAGCCATTAATGAAGCGGTAACGGGTATTCACATTATCCAGCAGCTTTTTCTGCTCAGCAGTCAAACGTTTGCTGGCACGCAACTTGGAAAGGCCGTTGTAAAAATTGATTCCCAGCTGGTCAATAGTGGGCTCGGCGCTGTCATCCCGGTGATAAACCTCCGTCGTACGCTCAACATAGCGTGCATCCGCATACATGATCAGGATAGCCAACTCGCGGGCCTGCCGTGCCTCGGCGACTTCCTTGAGCTTGGCAGAAACCTGCAAATCCTTGGCTGACTGCGTTAGCGTCGCCACGAGTTTCAGCTCATGCATCACCATCTCGGCCACAACTGCATTTTCAGGTACCCCTGACTTGGCAATACTGTCTGAATTGTACTGGGCACTCTGGGCCAAATTGTCTTTCAGTAACCGGACTTCGGCGGCTTGCGCGGCAAGACCCGCTGCCGCCAGGGCATCCCCGGCACGCACCGCACAACTGGTCGATAGCTGACGGGTCGCCTGAAAATCAGCATTCAGCGTGCGATCCTTGGGGTCCGAGGCATACAGGTGATATGCCGTCAGCATCTCGTGCTGATGAATGGCGCAATCATAAAGTTCACGGACTGTCAGCCTGGCATCAGCCGCTGCCCACGAGAACACACTACCGGTCATCAGCAGGATCGCGCAGCATGCCCCAGCAAGTCTTTTCAACACCATGAGTTACCTCCGGACTTTCATTTTTTGTATCCGACTCGTCCCTGACTACCCTTACCCTCAGCTCCAGGACGACCGTATCCGTGTTTTGTAACTGTCTTGCTCTTACGCAGTGTAGATACCAGACCGTGTCTGTGCCTCCCCGGTTCACAAAAAGCGACAACCCCGGTTCTTGTAGCCAGCCCCTGCCTCGCGGGACAATCACCGCTCAGTATACTGAGTGACGTCTGGCCATGCCCCCCTCCCTCCGCGCCCTTCTCTGCCTGCTGATGCTTGTGCTTTCTGCATCAGCACAGGCCGAGCTTAAAAAGCTTCTGCCAGGAAACAGCCAGACCTTCCTGCCGGCCGAAGAAGCCTTTCGCCTTGTCGATAGCGAAGAGCCCGACGGCCTGCGCCTTGAGTTTCTGGTCGCACCCGGGCACTACCTCTACAAGGACCGCTTCCGCTTTGAACCCCTTGATGGCTCGTTGAAAGCAGAAGAACCGGTGTTTTCACTTGAGGGTGAGTGGAAGGACGATCCAAGTTTTGGCCGCGTCCGCGTCTTTCATGAGAGTGTGTTTGTTAACATTCGACTTCAAGGTCACGGTCGACTAAAGGTTGTTTGGCAGGGATGTGCGGATGCAGGACTGTGCTATCCACCACAGAATAGCGAGCTCAGGTATGGGAAAGTCGCCGATTCACGCGCGCCCCCCCCCATCACTCCTGCTGCTTCACCCATCCCCTCAGTCACTCCGCAAGAAGCCAGTGTCCGGACCAGTCTCTGGCTGATGCTGGGTGCCGGCCTGCTGCTGGCCTTTACACCGTGTGTGCTCCCCATGCTGCCCATTCTGGCCGGCATCATCGCCCGCCAGCACACCAGCTCCAGCCTGCGCGGATTCCTGCTGGCACTGTCCTATGTCACCGGTGTCGCCACTACCTATGCCCTGACCGGCGCCCTGGTCGGGCTGCTCGGGGCACAAGCCAATCTGCCACTCTGGTTCCAGCACCCCGTCATCATCGGGCTTTTTGCCGCCTTCTTTGTGGCACTGGCACTCAGCCTGTTCGGCCTTTTCGAGCTTCGCCTGCCACAGGCCCTGCATGCACATGTTGATGCGCTCAGCCGGCGCCAACGCGGCGGCGCACTCTTTGGCAGCTGGCTCATGGGCGTATTTTCCGCACTGGTGGTCTCACCCTGCGTGTCAGCCCCTCTCGCCGGCATCCTGCTGCACATCTCCAGCACCGGCGATGCCGTCTACGGCGCCAGCGCCCTGTTCCTGCTCGCACTGGGCATGGGGGTCCCCCTGCTGATTCTGGGAGCAACCGAAGGGCGACTGCTGCCAAAGACGGGCGCCTGGATGGAGGAAGTCAAAACCTTCTTCGGGTTTGCCCTGCTGTTTGTCGCCGGGGAACTGATCACCCGTCTGTTGCCCGCACCCGTCGCCCTGGCCATCTATGCCGTCATCACAGCCGCCGCCGGCCTGTGGCTGTGGCGCATCGGCCACAATCGCAACGGTCTTGGCCTCACCATCCGGGGCATGTCAATCGCAGCCCTCTTCTACGGGGCTGCCCTGATGATCGGTGCAGCCAGTGGCGGAGATGATCCGCTCAAACCACTGGCCCGCTTTGACAGCCGCACCGCCAGCGCCCAACCCACCCCGTTCGTGCCTGTACGCAATACTGCGGATGTAGACAGGGAAATCGCTGCAGCCAGCGCCCGGGGACAGGCCGTCATGCTGGACTTCTATGCAGACTGGTGTGTCAGCTGCAAGGTCATGGAGCGCCAGGTGTTCCGCGAGGCACGCATTGCCGAGAGACTGGGCAAGCTTCATCTGATCCAGGCAGACATTACCGCCAACAACCGGGATGATCGCGAACTGCTCAAGCGCTTCACGCTCTTTGGTCCACCCGCCATGCTGTTCTTTGGCCCCGACGGACAAGAAATTGTCTCAGCAAGACTGGTTGGCGAGAAAAGCCCCGACGAATTCCTGCTTCACCTCAATGAGCATGGCCTGTAAAGGTGTGATAATCACAACATGAGCAATCAGCATATGTACCAGCTCATGCGCGAGCTGGAAGAAGAAATGCGTGCTCTGGGCCTGTGGTCCGGCATGCCGCCCAGCGCAGAGGCCATGAGTTCTGTCATGCCCTTCATGTATGACACCCTGCGCTTTCATGAATGGCTGCAATGGGTGTTTGTGCCACGCACACAGGCACTGATGGATGCCGGTCGCACGCTGCCGGGAAATTGCCATATTCATCCACTGGCCGAACACGAACTGGCCAGGCTCAATCTTGAGTCGGGCAAACTGCTGGAGATCATTCTCCACATCGACACCACCATGAACATGCACCACGGGGATCAAACGGAATGAAACACTGGCACCTGACTACAGCAGCACTTCTTGGCACCGCCCTGCTGCTTAACGGTTGCGGCGGCGGCAGTGACGGTGGCACAACACCACCGGTTGATCCTGTCGAGCCAGTGGTGCCGTTTGAACCAAGCGCCAGCGACGTAACAGATCCGGACAGCCACTACACTTATCCGAATGCCACTACACCAGTCACTGATCCCTCTGTGGTCAATGTAAAAATCACTTACATTCTCACCAGGATTACCGCTCCGAACCCATCAAAAGGCTACTACGTTACCGACACCCTCACCGGTGACGATGTATGCCAGCCCTTTGACAACACACTGACCTACCCGATCACCATCACCCTGGCTGATGTGAACCGTGATGTTGACGATACCGATATTTGCGTTCCGGAAATCAAGGTCAACTTTCAGGCAGATGGCTATCCTGTTGTTGCTACAGCAAATGCCAAAATGCGCATGCGCGGCAGCAGTACCCGCCTGGCCGACCAGAAATCCTATCGAGTCAAACTGGATAGCACCTCTCCCTGCAGCGCCAGCACCACTTACCCTTGCTGGCGCAATGACGAAATCACCCTGCAGTTCAACAAGCACCCCTATGACCTGGCGCGCGTGCGCAACAAGCTCGCCTTCGACCTGATGCGCGACATTCCCCACATCAACAGCCTGCGCACCCAGTTTTCGCACATCACCTACAATGACGGCTCGGCAGATTCCGATCTTGGCCTGTTCACGCATGTTGAAAAAATGGGCAAGGAATACCTGCTCAACCGTGGCTACGCGGCAACATCCAACATCTACAAGGCCAACGAGTTTTACTTCGAGTCCGATACCCGCCTGGATGTGGACCCAACAGTATCCGGCTCTGAATTCGAAAGCGTGCTTGAAGTTGAAAACACATCCGGTGATCACACGGCACTGCGTGCCATGGTCACGGCACTCAATGATGACAGCGTCGACTTCAACACCACGTTTGACAGCTACTTCAACCGCAACAACTACCTGACATGGCTCGCTACCAGCATCCTGTTCGGCAACCATGACACCCTCACCCAGAACTTTGCGCTGTACCAGCCAGCGGGTGGCAACCGCTTCTATTTCCTGCCATGGGATTACGACGGCTCACTCGGCTTTGAAGACCAGCCCAACGAGCTTGCCGAAGGCGACCTGTATGACGACTGGCAGCTGGGCCTCGCCAACTGGTGGGGCAGCCCCCTGCACCGTCGCTTCATGCAGGAGCCCGGCAATCTTGCGCTGCTCAAGGCCGCCGTGAAGGAGGTCCGTGACCAGTACCTGCTGGCCGCACAGGTCCAGAGCCGCATCGACAGCTACAAAACCCTGGTGGAAACACTGATCACCAGTGCACCGGACCTGCAAGACCTGCCCACTTACTCGGCGTCACCTCTTACCGATGCGCAGCAATGGGCCGATGAATACCAGCGCCTGACCACCACGGTGCAAACCAACTACGACCGCTTCATCAGCCGCCTGCAAAACCCGATGCCTTACTGGCAGGCAGCCGCCATCGACACCACAAGTGGCAAGCTGGTGCTTGAGTGGGATGCATCGTTCGACCTGCAGAAAAACCCGGTGACCTACACCGTCAAGGTAGCCACCGACCCGGCCTTTACTGCCGGCTCGGTGATCTTCAGCAAGACAGGCCTGTCGACCACCATCGCAACCACGACCGCGCCGGCAGCGGGCACCTACTACATGCAGGTGGTGGCACGCGACAGTGAAGGCCACACCACCCATGCCTTTGATCGCACGGATGTGGGTAACAGCCGCTACTTCGGCGTACTCCAGTTCACGCTTCCCTGATCATTGATCAGATAACTCGACACAATAAAAAAGCGGCCGTATTGGCCGCTTTTTTACTGGACGCATGCACTCAGCGACGGCGCGTGGCCCGTGCCTGTTTCTGTGCAAGTGGCACGATCACCTTGCTATCCGTGCCCTTTTCATCATCCTCTTCATCATCCTTTTCTGCCTGGTGCCAGACCGCCATGCGGGCAGCCACCTTGCCGAACACGGAGTTCTCGGGAAACATGCCATCCTTGTCAGCCTTGCCTGCCGGCATGCCCATCAGCAGCTCAACGGCCTCCTCCACGCGTGACACCGCATAAATCACAAACTGCTTTGATTTCACGGCAGCCAACACTTCTTCACGCAGCATGAGATGACGGACATTCTGCACCGGAATGATCACGGCCTGCGGACCCTTCAGGTTCTTCAGGCGGCATGCCGCATAAAAACCCTCGATCTTTTCATTCACGCCACCAATCGGCTGCACTTCACCAAACTGGTTCATGGAACCGGTAATGGCAATGTGCTGACGCACCGGTAGTTTCGCAATGGCCGACAACAACCCGCACAACTCACCCAGAGAGGCACTGTCGCCATCCACACCACCATAAGACTGCTCAAAAGCGATATTGGCAGCAAAGCGCAGCGCACGTTCAGCGCCGAACAGGGTCTTGAGATAGCTGGAGAGGATCAGCACGCCCTTGGAGTGGATTGCCCCGCCAAGATCGATCTCGCGCTCGATGTCAGTAATTTCGCCATGACCAAAATGCGCGGTCACGGAGATGCGTGACGGCATGCCAAACTCGGCATCGGCATATTGCACCACCGTCAGGCCATTTACCTGACCGACCATTTCACCCTCACCCGTGAACAACTGGGTGCCCTTGGCAATTTCTTCCATGTACAGGTTACGCAAGCGCTCATGACGACGATCCTGTCCATCCAGCGCTGCCTGGATATGGGTATTGCGAATCAGCTTCGCCTTGTCCTGTTGCGCCCAGTAATTGGCCTCCCGCAACAGGTCACCCACACTGGCCGCATGCAGCGAAAGCTTCTCCTGGTCTTCGGCATCACGTGACGCCTCCTCCACCAGTCGCATCACCGCGCCCTTGTCTAGCGGCAGCAGCTCTTCCTTTTGCACAAAATCCGCCAGGAAGTGCGCGTACTTGAGCTCGCTCGCCACCGTACGCGGCATCACATTCTCGAAATCGGCACGCATCTTGAAGAACTCGCCAAGCTCGGGATCAAACTGCTGCAACAGATAAAACGTTTCACGATCACCCAGCAACACCACTTTCAGATTGAAAGGAATGCCATCCGGCTCCAGTGAAATGGTGCCGGTCAGGGTGAGCATCTGTTCCAGCGATGACAGCTTGAGTGACTTGGAGCGCAAGGCACGCTTCAGGCCCTGCCAGGCATAGGGCTGCTCCAGTACCTGTTCGGCCTCCAGCATCAGGTAGCCACCATTGGCCCGGTGCAAGGCACCAGCGCGAATCAGGGTGAAGTCCGTGGCAACCGTACCCATGTAGGTCACCTGCTCCACATGCCCCATCAGGTTGTAGTGTGTCGGCAGATCCTCGAACACCACCGGCGCACCCAACGTCGGATCATTGGTGACCACCACATTGACCTGATAACGCGACGGAATCGAATTCACGTTCTCGGTGCTGACGGTTGCCACCACATCCTGCTGGGCCTCCTGCGTGTTCAGGATGAGATCAACGTTGTCGATCACATCCTTGTCATAGGCCGCGATATATTCCAGAAACTTCGGATGCGCCTTGTACTTGCTGCGCACCTTGTCCAGGTGCGGCGTAATCGCCCGTGACGTCACTTCATCATTAAGCTGACGCACCTTGTCGCGATTCTGTTCTTCCGCCTGATTCAAGCCACGCGCCACTTTGCGCAGACGGGTTTCCATGTCACCCATCACGCGCTTGAGCCGCTCCTGCTCCTTCTTGGCCAGCTGGTTGAACGCATCCACGCTCATCACTTCGCCCTGGTCGTTCATGGGCGAAAAGCCATACCCGCCCGGCGTGCGCAGCACCAGCTTCACACCTTTCTTTTCACCTTCACCGGCCAGGCTGCTCAATGCTTCCTGCTGGGCGCGCGTCAGCTCGCCCTTCAGGGTTTCCATCCGCTCGAAATACTGCTCGCTGTCAAAAGCCGACACCACGGCCATCGACATGTCACGCCACAGCTTGGCCATGTCGCGCTTGATTTCCGGGCCCATGCCGGCCGGAAACTGCAGCGCAATCGGATAGCGTGGCTCGGCAAAATTATTGACATAGCACCAGTCTGACGGCGCGGAACGCTTGCCCGCCACTTCGGTCAGCAGACGTTTGATCATGGTGCGCTTGCCCAGGCCACTCGTGCCCACGGCAAAAATGTTGTAGCCGTCATGCGGCAGGGCGACGGCCATGGCCACCGCCTCCTTGGCCCGCTCCTGGCCAAGAAAATCATTGAAGGGCTTACAGTCCTTCGTGGTACGGAAAGGAAAATCGGAGGCCTTGCAGGCCTTGTAGAGCTGGCTCAGTGCCAGTGGTTTTGCAGTCGCCATCGCAACGTCCTGATAAAAATCATTCCCGGCCGGCAGGCGGCAGGGAATACGTTCCAGTGGCATGGGCAACCACAACAGGGCTGCCCTCGGAGAAAATCTTTACATCCAGTACAACAGTACGGCGCCCCAGCTTCAGTATTTCTGCTCGCGCCAGCAGATCTGCCGGTGCCGGACGGCTGAGAAAGTTGATGTTGAAGCTCTGGGTAACCGCCATCTCAAGCCGCCCCAGCTGCGCCATCACGGCGGCATACATGGCGGCATCGGCCAGCGTCATCATGGTCGGCCCGGACAGTGTACCGCCCGGACGAATCTGTTGCGGATTGAACGGCAAGCGGCAAAGCACGCCACCCGCCTCTACCGTCTCCACAAGAAATCCGCTGCCTTCCGATGCAGGAACACCCTGCCGGATAATGGCTGTCAGGTCGGAGGGAGTAAGCGTCATGCGGAATGAATCCTTGCCAGGGCACCCGTCTGGGCAGGTGCACGCCGCAAGTGTACCCCGGGCAGGGCACCCCTGCCGAGTCACCTGCACCGCACTTCCTTCCATAATCCCCCTCCCGTGGCATGGCCTGTCACCGCCTCCTTACCGTACAATTCTGCCCTCTCCACTCTCTGCCTGATCAGGAACTCCCATGCGCGTCAGCCGCCTGTTGCTTGCCACCCTGCGCGAAACCCCCGCCGATGCCGAAGTCATCTCCCATCAGCTCATGCTGCGTGCCGGCATGGTGCGCAAGGTCGCTACCGGCCTCTACAACTGGCTGCCGCTGGGCAACCGGGTGCTGCGCAAGGTGGAAGCCATTGTCCGCGAGGAAATGAACCGCGCCGATGCCCAGGAAGTGCTGATGCCGGTCACCCAGCCCGCCGAGCTGTGGGAAGAGTCCGGCCGCTATGTGCAATACGGCCCCGAACTGCTGCGCTTCAAGGATCGCCATGATCGCCCCTTCGTGCTCGGCCCCACCCACGAGGAAGTCATTACCGACCTGGCCCGCAACGAGCTGCAGAGCTACAAGCAGTTGCCAATGAACCTCTACCAGATCCAGACCAAGTTCCGTGACGAAATCCGCCCGCGTTTTGGCGTCATGCGCTCGCGTGAATTCATCATGAAGGATGCCTACTCCTTCCACGTCGATCAGGCCTCGCTGCAGGAAACCTACGACGTGATGTACAACACCTACTGCCGCATCTTCACCCGCCTTGGCCTCGACTTCCGCCCCGTGCAGGCCGACACCGGCTCCATTGGCGGCACCGGCTCGCACGAATTCCATGTCCTGGCCAGCTCAGGCGAAGACGACATCGCCTTCTCCGATACCAGTGACTACGCCGCCAACGTTGAAATGGCCGAGGCCCTGGCACCGGCCACGGCGCGCGCTGCCGCCAACGGGCACATGACCGAAGTCAGCACCCCGACGCAGACTGCCTGCGCCGATGTCGCAACCCTGCTCGGCATTGATGTCACGCGCATGGTGAAAGCCGTTGCCGTCGTAGCGGAAACCCAGGCCGATGCAAAGGCGCCGGTGGAGAAGCACTTCACCCTGTTCCTGCTGCGCGGCGATCACGACCTGAACGAGATCAAGGCCGGCAAGCTGGAAGGGCTCAAGGATTTCCGCCTGGCCTCCGAAGGCGAAATCGTCGAGTTCCTCGCCTGCAAGCCGGGTTTCATCGGCCCGGTGAATGTCAGCGACAAGGTCCGCGTGATTGCCGATCGTACCGTGGCCGCCATGAGTGATTTTGTCTGTGGCGCCAACAAGGAAGGCTTCCACCTGCGCGGCGTGAATTTTGGTCGCGACCTGCCCGAACCGTCACTCGTTGCCGATATCCGCAATGTGGTGGAAGGTGACCCGTCACCGGATGGCAAGGGCCATATCATCATCAAGCGCGGCATCGAAGTCGGTCATATCTTCCAGCTCGGCCAGAAATACTCCGAAGCATTGCAGTGCAAGGTACTGGGCGAAGACGGCAAGCCACTGGTCGTGACCATGGGCTGCTACGGCATCGGCGTCACCCGCGTGGTGGCATCCGCCATCGAACAGAACAATGACGAGAAGGGCATTATCTGGCCGGACGCCATTGCTCCCTTCCATATCGCGCTGATCCCCATGAACTGGGTCAAGTCGCAGCGCATCCAGGAAGAAAGCACAAAGCTTTACAACGAGCTGACGGCTGCCGGGTATGATGTCTACTTTGATGACCGCAACGAGCGCCCCGGCGTGAAGTTCTCCGATGTCGAGCTGATCGGCATTCCCCATCGCATCGTGGTGGGTGAAAAGGGACTGGATGCCGGCACGGTGGAATACAAGCACCGTCGCGATACGGAGGCACGTGAAATCCAGCGCGCCGAGCTGATGAGTTTCTTCTCCAGCAACGTCAAACGCTGATCACGCCAGCCTGGGCCCAGCCTGTAACAAGGTGGCTCTCGCCGCGAAATGCCCGGTTTCCGGGCCTTTGTGACGCTAGCCACCCCCGAAAGGTAGCGCTCAGGGCTTGCCAATTCGCCACAAATCAGTAAGATACGCCACCTCGTTGCACACAACGCGACGGGCGGTTAGCTCAGCGGGAGAGCATTGCCTTCACACGGCAAGGGTCGCTGGTTCAATCCCAGTACCGCCCACCACTCTTTTGAAGAGATTCTTGTAAAAGAGATTGCATGGCCAGATATTGAAGGCCCTCTGCTTGCCCGGATTGTACCGGGCGCAGGACAACGGCATTGATGCCTTGTTGACCCTGCTGAAAGCTCCAGGAAGCCAGTTCTCAAAGGCTCAGGAACTTTCTCATCGTTCCTGACCTTGTCTCCTGCCCTCGTGCAGTGAATTTCGGTTGGCGACGATTCCGCGCCAGCCGTCCCCCGGGGCCCATCGCCCCTGATTCCGGCTTGCATTTGTTTGAATCCATCAGGGCCAATTACGCCCCGGAGTATTTCTTTGTCTTTTTCTTCGCTTAACCTGCACGAATCCGTATCCCGCGCGCTTGAAGCTGCCGGCTACACCGAACCTACTGCCGTCCAGTCCCAGGCCATTCCTCCGGCAATGGAAGGAAAGGATCTGATCGTTTCCGCCCAGACCGGTACCGGCAAGACCGCTGCCTTCATGCTGCCGGCGCTGTCCAAGATTGCCGATGACCCCCGCAAGGTCGGTCGCGGCCCCCGTGTGCTCGTTCTGACACCAACACGCGAACTGGCCCAGCAGGTCACTGCTGCTGCCCAGAAATACGGTAGCGGCCTGAAAGACATGCGCACCGTCAGCGTACTGGGCGGCATGCCCTTCCCTGCCCAGAACCGTCTGCTGTCGCGCCCTTACGACATCATGGTCGCCACTCCGGGTCGCCTGCTGGACCACATGAGCCGTGGCCGCATTGTATTTGACCGCCTTGAACTGCTGGTGCTGGACGAAGCCGACCGCATGCTGGACATGGGCTTTATCGATGACGTGGAGCAGATTGCTGCAGCCTGCCCGCCTGATCGCCAGACCCTGCTGTTCTCGGCAACGTTTGAAGACCGTATGGCCAAGCTGGCTTC
>JAUSND010000011.1 GCA_030646295.1 Moraxellaceae bacterium | reverse complement strand
CCATCCATTGAATCAATTGCTTTTTCTAGAAAGCATGGCGGCCCATTACCTGCGCGCCCTGCGTCCTGTTGCATCATGAACGCGCTCCTGGTCGATTCGCACTGCCATCTTGATTTTCCTGATTTTCTGGGCCGGGAAGATGAACTTCTGGCTGCGATGAAAATCAACGGGGTCGGGTGGGCGCTGGTCGCGGGCGTCACACTGGAGCGTTTTCCGGCCGTGCTGGCCCTGGCCGAACGGTTTCCCAACTTGTGCGCGGCCGTCGGCGTTCACCCGGACACCCAGGATGGACAGGAAGCGGATGAAGACACACTGATTCGCCTTGCCGAACACCCGAAAGTAGTCGCGATTGGTGAAACCGGGCTGGATTACTATCGACTCGAAGGCGATCTGGAATGGCAGCGTAACCGCTTTCGCACCCACATCCGTGCTGCGCGGAAAGCCCGTAAGCCTTTGATTATTCACACTCGCGAGGCGGCGGCAGATACCTTGCGAATTCTCGAAGAAGAAGGAGCGGGCGAGGTTGGCGGCGTATTTCACTGTTTTACCGAGACCATGGCCGTGGCCGAAGCAGCGCTTGCGCTTGGTTTCCACATCTCCATTTCGGGCATTGTCACGTTCAAGAATGCGCTGCAAATCAAGGAGGTGGCGAGCTTCGTTCCGCTCGACCGGATACTCGTTGAAACCGATGCCCCATATCTGGCCCCCGTGCCGCATCGCGGCAAACTGAACCATCCCGCCCTGGTACGCCATGTCGCCGAAGAAGTGGCTAAATTGAAAGGCATTGGCCTGGAGGCCTTGGCTGAAGCGACCACCAACAACTTTTTCCGCCTTTTCGGAGCGAAAGCTAATGCGTAACATATTGATATCACTATGTTTATTGTTAACTGCAGCGCTTGCACACGCCGGAGCTTACGAAGATATCCTCATTGCCGCGAATAAGGATGACACGGCCACGGTAATGAACCTGGTGCAACGCGGGATGGACGTAAATTCGACCGATCCGTCGGGGACGACGCTGCTGATGATTGCAGCCCGTAATGGCAACGTACCCTTATTGAAATCCTTGCTCGCGAATCGCGCCAACGTCAATCGACGCAACCAGCACGGCGACACGGCTTTGCTCCTGGCGTCGCTCAAACCCTCGCTTGATGCGGCAAAGCTGCTGCTCGAAAACGGTGCCGATCCAAATCCGCCAGGGTGGGCGCCTTTGCATTATTCGATGATCAGCGGCAGCAAAGAGATAGCCGCATTGCTGATTGCCAAGGGCGCTAGCGTCGATGCACGCGCGCCGAATGGCCAAACTTCACTGATGCTCGCCGTAAAGCAGGGAAAGATCGAATTGGTTCAGTTGCTTGTCGAGGCCAAAGCCAACAAGGATCTTAAGGATGCGGACGGTGTTACCGCGCTTGGTCATGCAAGGAAAATGGACCATTCCGATACCATCAAGTATTTGCAAAAGGTCGGTGCCGCCGGATAGCCCCGGGAGCGGTAGTTTTACCTACCCTACGACGCGCATAATTTGCATTATGTAAACTAATAGTGCCAGCGGGAAAACGTGCTTCAACATTAAAGGTCGAGCTGAAGGGCAGCCAGACGCGCATACAGCCCGCCTTGGCTGCGCAGATCCTCCGGGGTGCCCGTCTCGACTATGCGCCCGTGCTCCATCACCACGATCCGATCGACCATCTGCACGGTAGCCAACCGATGGGCGATGATCAGGGTCGTGCGGCCCTTCATGGCGGCATTCAAACCCTTTTGAACCAGTATTTCGGATTCGGCGTCGAGCGCGCTGGTGGCTTCGTCGAGCAGAAGCATGGGAGCGCCCTTCAGGATCGCCCGCGCGATGGCAATGCGCTGCCGCTGGCCGCCTGACAAGCGCGTACCGCGTTCGCCGAGGAAAGTCCGGTAGCCGTCCGGCAGGCGCTCGATGAACTCCTCGACCAATGCCGCCCGTGCCGCCTGGATCACTTCTTCGTCGCTCGCCGTGGCGCGGCCGTAACGTATGTTTTCCATGGCATTGGCGGAAAAGATCACCGGATCCTGCGGCACGATGGCTATGCCGCCGCGCAGGTCGTGCAAGCTGAGTTGCCGGATATCCTGTCCATTGAGGCGAATGCTGCCGCCCGAAACTTCGTAATAACGCAGCAGCAACTGGAACAGGCTGGTCTTTCCCGCGCCCGAGGGCCCGACCAGGGCGACGCTTTCGCCCGGGGCAATCTCCAGGTTGATGGTGTCCAGTGCCCGTATTTGCGGGCGCGCCGGATAGCTGAAAACCACCTGCTCGAAACTGATCCGCGCCTGCGCCGGATGGACCGGCGTCTCGGGCCGCGGGACTTCCCGGATCGCCGGTTCGGCGTGCAGCAGTTCCAGCAGCCGTTCCGTCGCCCCGGCGGCACGCATGACGTCGCCCCACACCTCCGCCATGGTGCCGACGCCGCCCGCCACCAGCGCCGCGTACAGCACGAAGGACGCCAGTTGCCCGCCGGTCAGGATGCCTTCATGGACCTGGCGCGCGCCTATCCACAGCACGAAAATGATGGTGCCCATCACCGCCGTACTGATCAGCACGGTCAGCGCCGAGCGCACCCCGGTGCGCCGGATGGCCGTGACGAAGCTGCTTTCCGTGCGTTCGGCAAAGCG
>JAUSND010000005.1 GCA_030646295.1 Moraxellaceae bacterium | reverse complement strand
CGTGACAACGCCGGCCAGAACCCGGCGCGGTATTTCCGGTTGGAATGGATTGCCTGCCTGATATCCATCAGGCGCGAAGCTGCAAGTGTAGGAGCGGCTGCTCATTGGCGCACCAGGTTGTAGGACATCCCGTCGAGTGCCTCGGGGTCGTGTCTGATGGCGTCATCCGTGCGAGACATCGACAGTCGGTCAAGGGGCAACATCGCGCCCCGGCGCCCAATCAGGAGAGGCACATGAACCCATCCACCATCCCGCCAACCCCCACCGAGCCCGCCGACCAGGATCTTGCCGAGCAGGCCCGCCCCGGCCACGGCATCCCGTCGCAGGACCCGGACCCCGCGGCCCAGACCGCACTGGGACCCGAGGACGCCGAACGCGAGGCCAAATCGGTACTGATGGGCGGCGGTGTGGTAGCCGGTGCTGCTACTGGCGCCACCATCGGCGTCCTGGTGGCGGGCCCCGTAGGTGTGGTGGCAGGTGCCACGCTGGGTGCTGTTGCCGGCGCGCTGGGTGGTGCCGCGGCTGGCAACATGGTGAATCCGCAGGATTCGGCCAGCGCCGACACAGTGCACGCCGAAATCGCGCGCCTGCGCATCGACGAAAAGGATTGAATGTGCCCGCCCGGGCACAAGCGAAAGCCCCCGCCAGGCGCGCAGCCCGGCGGGGGTTTTCAAATGCAAAGAGTGACTCTTTGCAAAGGGTATTGGTGGAGCTGGCGGGAATTGAACCCGCGTCCGCAAGCCTTCTTCGTACAGTTCTACATGTGTAGCCGTCTGATTTGAATCTCGCTTCCTGAATCGCGCAGCGGCACGCTAAACAGGACGCCAGTAACCTATTTTCTCGTCCTGCACCAAGTCACCCGGCGCAAGACCAGCCCATGAAATTATCTTTGCAGCCTGGACTGTTCAGCTTGCGCTAAACAACCCTTGCCCAGCCCACAGGCCTGCTGTTGCAAAGCTCACCGGCAATTAAGCGGCGAGTGCGAAACGTTCGTCGTTTGCAGTTAGTTTGTTTGAATCTGTTTTACGAGCGCATTCAGCTCGACATGCCCTGCCACGCGTCCGAACCCACGTCGAAACCAGTGCAGCCCCAAGATCCCTATTTTAGGCGCATGTGGCCTATTGCAAGAGCAAAAGAAGTTCCTTGGGCGTCTGAATGTGTGCGTGGGCACCCCATTGGCGGGTATCTGCGTTGTGGCCGAGGTAGCCATAGGCGGCTGCCACCGTGCCCATGCCTGCGGCCAGGCCCGCCACTACGTCACGTTCGTCGTCACCCACATACACACATCGCTGCGGTGCAACGCCCAATTGGCGGGCCGCCTCCAGCAGCGGCGCCGGATGCGGTTTGGCGTGCGGTGTGCTGTCACCCCCGACCACGGTGCGGGCTGTGGCAAACAGGGGCATGCTGCGCGTCAGCGGCGCCGCGAAGCGCATGGACTTGTTGGTCACTACACCCCAAGGCAACCCGCGCTCGCACAGCTGCACGATGAGCTCCGTCACGCCGTCAAACACATAGGTCAGCTGCGTCATGCGTCGTTCGTAGTTGGCAAAGAATTCCTCGCGCATGGCGTTGTAATCCGGGTGGTCCGCAGTCATGCCAAATGCCACACCCAGCATGCCGCGCGCACCCGCACCGGCCATGGGCCTGTACAGGTCGTCGGCGAGGGATTCCAGGCCCCGGTCGGTACGCATCTTGTCCGCAGCAGCGCCCAGATCGGGCGCGCTGTCGATCAAGGTGCCGTCCAGGTCGAACAGGACCGCTTCAATGTCCCTGAACATCACAGCTTGCGTGTCGCGTGCAGGTAGTTCACGCTGGTGTCGGCCGACAGCCAGTAACGGCGGGTCAGCGGGTTGTACTCCATGCCGCGGGTCGCCTGCAGGTCCAGGCCCGCCTGGCGGCAGTAGCCGGCCAGCTCGCTCGGACGGATCAGCTTGGCATACTCGTGCGTACCGCGTGGCAGCATGTTGAGCACGTATTCGGCGCCCACAATCGCAAACAGGAATGACTTGGGATTGCGGTTGATCGTGGAAAAGAACACCCAGCCACCTGGCTTGACCAGGGCCGCACAGGCCCGAACGACAGACGAGGGGTCCGGCACGTGCTCCAGCATCTCCATGCAGGTCACCACGTCAAACCGGCCGGGTGACTCGCCCGCGAGCTCTTCCGCGCTGATTTCGCGGTACTGGACACGGGGGGTTTGCGCTTCCAGGGCGTGCAACTGCGCGACTTTTAAAGCCTTGGTTGCCAGGTCGATACCCGTCACGTCCGCACCTTTGCGGGCCATGGCATCTGCAAGAATGCCGCCGCCACAACCCACGTCCAGCACTTGCTGGCCCGCCAGCGGCGCCAGCCCGTCAATCCACGCCAGCCGCAATGGGTTGATCTGGTGCAGCGGCCGGAATTCGCTGTCGGGGTCCCACCAACGATGGGCCAGGTCGGAAAATTTGGCCAGTTCCGCCGGATCGGCGTTCACAGAATTGCTCATGGATGTATTT
>JAUSND010000026.1 GCA_030646295.1 Moraxellaceae bacterium | reverse complement strand
CCGCCGCCGCCGCCGCCGGGACCGCTGCTGCCGCCGCCAAGACCGAGGTCAAGGCTGCACAGACATTCCAGAATGTCATCCCAGTTGCCCAGTGCGCCGCCAATCGCGCCGGGAATCGCCCCGATGCCGCCGGCCGCCGCCCCCGCCACGGCCCCGGCACCGGCCGAGCACGCCGTGGTAATGAGGGCCTTGAGGCAATCATTCTCGATCAGGCCCGAACATTCCAGGGCCATGCCAAGCACATCGCATCCCGCATTGAAGAGATTGGCGTTGGACGGGTCGCTGAGCAGTTCCGCCGCGGCACTGCCGGCGCCACCAATATCTTCCAGGCAGCCGACCGGCGCGAGGCTGATGGGCACGGAGACCCACTGGTTATTGACGCACTTGTAGGTGTAGAGGGTATCGATGCCAAGGCACTTCAGAATCGCCCCGGCCGGACCGGAGGGTTGGAGGTCGCCCGCCGTGGCGAGCTCCTCTCCCGGTTCGCGGAAGCGGATGGTCACCGGAATGGTCACTTCACTCTTCGCCGGAAGAATATCGATGAAATCGACCAAGGGCTCGATGATGTAGGTGTCGTCGATCGGCACCCGGATCTGTACCTGCTCGGCGTTGATCAGGCCGTGATTGCGCAGGGTGATGTTGAACTGCGTGGTATGGCCGCGTATCACCAACGGCATGACAAACGGTTCGTCGACCGTGACGACCGGCATCGGCACCTCGGTCTCGAAGGTGGTTTCGAGCGTGATGCGATAGCGGTCTTCCACCTCCGTCGGAACCACGGTCCAGTTGTAGGAAACCACCTGGCGATGCAGGAACACGCTGGCTTCGATTTCCCCGCCCGGGGTTACCACTACCGAACTGCGATAGCGGTCGTGGCTCGCTGCGGAAACGTCCAGCGCGTAGGGCCCTTCCGGCACGCCATCAAAGCGGACCACGCCCGACGCATCGGTTACGGCCTGCGCAATGACTTCATAGGTGTAGGGATCGGTCAGGGTGACGGTTGCCCCGGCAAGGTTGGGCGCGCCCTCGGCAAAGTAGGTGTACTCGTCGGTGACGGTGACCTGCACGCTGCCGGATGCTTCCGAAACCGCGCGGAACTGGAAGGGAACGCTGACGTGGGTATTTGTTCCGGCCACGATGATGTTGCCATCGTAGCGAAGCAGCTCAAGGGTTTCGCTGGGAGTCAGGCGCAGCGTGACGGTAGCCCTCTCACCAGGCGCCAGACTGGGCAAGCTGGACAGACTGGCCAGGGAGAGCCACTCCAGATTGGGGAGTTCAACTCGCAGGGCGCCAGTGTCGGCACCGCCGGTGTTGGTAACCTCGAAGGACACCAGCGTCTGCTCGCCGCGCAGCATGCCGGAGCGAACATAGCCAGGATTGGCCACCAGATTGGCCCGCAGCGGCGTAACCGAAATCGTCAGCGGGACATTCACCGACACGCCTTCGGCGCTGGTCACCTGGACCGTTGCACTGCCGTTAAGTGCGCCCATGGCGGCATCGGCCGTCAGCGTGTAATGCAGCACCACGCTATCGTTGCCATCCAGCACGCTGGATTCAAGGGATGTCTGGAGACTCAGACCTGGCGGCAGGCTCGGCGCCACCACTGAGAGGCTGGTCAGATCGACCGGACTGCGGTTGTTGAGCGTGACCGTACCGCTGGTGCTCTGGCCGGGAATGAGACTCGCCGCGATGGTGCCGGTCGCAGACATGCCCAGGATATCGAAATTGTCCTGTTCGGCCCGCTCGAATACGTTCGGGTGTCCGGCATTGATGATGTAGTGACCCGCTTCACCGGGCAAGGGCACGAAATTCGCCGTGAAATTGCCCATACTGTTGGAAATGGTCGTAATCGTCCGCGTCGTATTCCCGGTGATGACCTGGATGGTCACTGGCGCGAAAGCCTTGCCGGCATAGGTGCTGGCAGTCAGGTCCTGGGCAAAGCCATGCATCGAGATGCTGCCGGGATTTGCTCCCATCTCGAATTCGGTGTTCACGTAAGCAATATAGGAGGCGGCGACCACGACCGGCTGGTCGCTGCCATCGAAGTTGTCTCCTTCCACCAGTTCCATGACCGCACCGCCACCGTCCGTGACGACGAAGGCGTAAAGGGGACCGACCCTGTTTCCAAGCTGCACCGAGACGGAATTGCTGTAGGACTCGCCCACGTCCAACGCGTCGACGTTGCCGAAGACGCCAATCTGGGTATCGTCGGCGGACAGCATGTTGTCCACTGAAATGAACACGGTATCGGTCCATGTGCCGCTGGCAAGGCCAAGCCCGGTATTGGCGACGGTCCAGTCGACATTGATGAGACTCTGGGTCCAGGCGCTTTCCGGCAAAGTTATGGCAGTGACAACAAGGTTGGCGAGTTCGCGATCGGTAACCTGGAGGGTGGTGCTGGCGCTGTTGAAACCATCTGCGCCTGCAACCACCGTGACGTTTTGCGTTCCATCCTGTATGCCGTCACTGACCGGACTGATCGCAAACGTGACCGAGCTTTGCCCGTCCGGGATGGTCACCGTTGCAGGAACCGTCGCCTCACTCGCATCGCTGGAACTCAGAACCACAACCAGATCGCCGCTGGGCGCCGTGTTTCGCGTCACGGTCGCCGTGGCACCAGCGCCGACTTCTTGCAGGATGCTGCTATTGACCGACAGGCTCAGCGTCGGACCATCGTTGTCGGTGATCAGCAGGCTACGGGAGACACGCGTATCGGGCAGCGAGATGAAGGTAAACATGTCCGCGACTTCAGCCAGGATATTGACCGTGTGGTCACCATCTGCGAGGGCGTTATCCACTGCGGCAATGGCGAAGGAGACCGAAGCCTCGCCCGCACCGATCGTCAGGTAGGTGGGAACGCGCGCACGCGCAGGGTCGCCATGCAGTGCGATGATTACCGCACTGTCGGTGACGTCGGAGCGCGTGATCGTTCCCCAGGTTGCCGTAGAGCCGCCCCCTTCCGAAATGATCTGGCTGGCCAGGCTCAAGGTGATGTTCGGCACGTCATCGTCGATTACCAGGTATTGCAGCGACGCGCCGTTGTGACCGGCAGCTGAGGCGGACACACGAACCGTACGATTGCCCTCGGCGATGGTGTTGTTGACCGGCGTGACTTCGAAAGTGGCACTGGATTCGCCCGCGGCGAAAGTCACGCTGGCCGGCACGGTCATCCGCCCCGGCTGGTCATTCGTCAGGTTGACAGTCAACGGTCCGCTGGTGTCGGTGTTGCGGGTAATGGTCACCAGCACCGCCCCGTAGTTCTCTTCCACCGAGGTCAGCGAGCTCATGCCCAACGCGGCCTGGTCGTCATCGATGATGCCCAGGGTGTCCGCGCCATCGGCAAGGCCCGCAGCACTGGCTGTCAACGTCACCGTCCGATTGCCGTCATCCAGCCCGTTGTTGATTGCCGCGATGGCGAAATTGGTCGAAGCCTGCCCGGCGGCAATGGTGACGCTGGCCGGAACGCTCAGCCCGCCGATATCGCTGGACAGGGTGACCTCCAGCGCAGCGCCGGTATCGCCCGCCCGGGTAATGGTGCCGGTGGCCGTTCCGCCGGCCTCGCCGACGTTGGCCGGCGTGATGCTCAGGTTGAGCGCCGCGCCGACGTCAACGGCGTCGGCGTCGACCGCCACGTTGTCGTCATTGTTCAGCTCGAACACGGCATTGCTCGCATCCGTGCGCACCACGAAGCGGTAGCTGCCGCTCAGGGTGGCCGGCAGGGTCACGGTCTCGGTCCGGGTCACCGCATCGCCCGGATTCAGGCTGTTGCCGGCATAGTAGAAAGTGCCGAGATAGATATCGCCGCCCACGACGCCGTCGGATGAAAGGAAGACCTGGTCGTACCAGTTTCCGGCGACTGCGCCGTCGCCGGTATTGGTAGCGGTCCAGGAAAGCGCCATCGTGCGCCCGGCGAGCGCATTGGTCGGCGCGACGATGTCGGTCAGCGTCAGATTCGGATAGGGCGCCAGGGCGGACACCACGCCGAGGTCGGCGCTGTTGTTGGTCTCGCCGCTGCCACCGGCGTTGTACTCGTGCAGCGCATTGCCGATGTCGGCGGTGACCGTGATCAACAGGTTGCCTGCGCCGTTCAGACCTTCCGGCAGGCTGAAGGCGTGGGACCGGCTGCGGAATTCGCCCGCGCCGATGCCGCCGTCGGTGGCCTGGTTGTACTGGACCCAGGTATTCACCAGCGTGGCGCCGGTATCCTGATTCACGACCAGCACGCGCTCGTGGAAGGAATTCGCGGTCGCGGCGGAACCGCTGTTGAGCACCTCCCAGTTCAGGGTGACGCTGCCACCCGACTGAAGGCTGCCGACGACCGCCAGATTGCGCACGCCCAGGTCCGCGTAATCGGCAATGGTCGAAGCCTCGGCGGCGACGGCTTCATTGTTGCTCTCGCCGGTGCCCGAGGCGTTGTATTCGTATTGCTGGTTGTACCAGTCGGTGGTAACGGTGAAGGTCAGGTCGCCGACACCGGCCACGCCGTTGGGCAGCGTAAAGCTCGCCGTCCGGGTCAGGGCGGAACCGGCGCCGATGGCGCCTTCCGTGGCGACATTGTGGTACTGGGTGGCGCTGTAGAGCCACTGCCCGGTACTGTTGTTGAACACCCGGATGTAGTCGTAGAAGGATCCCAGGGCCGCTGCATTGCCGGTATTGGCGTCTTCCCACGAGATCGTAACCGCGTCTCCGGATTGAAGGTCGGGCGTCACGGACAGGTTCTGCACCTGCAGGTCGGCATAGGGCGACAGCGTGACGTTCACACTGGCGCTAGCCGCGCTGTTGTTGGTCTCCGCGGTGCCGGCACTGTTGTACTCGTACTGATAACCATAGACGTCGGCAGTGACGGTCACGACGTACTCGCCGACAGCCGCATCACCGTTGGGCAGCGAGAAATCGTAGCTTCGTGCCAAGCTCGATCCGGCGCCAACCGGGCCTTGTGCGGAATGATTGTGATAGACCGTCGTGTTGAGGACGGTAGCACCCGTGGTGGCATTGACCACAACGATGTGGTCATACCAGTTCGTGCTCGTGGCCAGGTTGCCGGTGTTGGCGTCGTCCCAGGTGATGTGGAGCGTCTGGCCGGTCAGCAGGCTGGCCGGGCTGGCCACGAGGTTCTGCACCTGCAGATCGGCATAAGGTGCAATGGTGGCCGTCGCGGCTGTGCTTGCGGCGTTGTTGCTCTCCGCTGTTCCACCTGCGTTGTACTCGTACTGATAGTTGTAGACGTCGGCTGTGACCGTGACTTGCAAGTCGCCGACGCCGGCATCGCCGTTGGGCAGGGTGAAATTGTAGGCCCGCGCCAGGCTTGCACCGAGCGCCAGGCTGCCTTCCGTTACCGCGTTGTGGTGGATGACGGTGTCGAGCAGGTTGATACCGGTGGTGGTGTTGCGCACGACAATGCGATCGTACCAACTGGAGCCCGCCGCCAGATTGCCGGTGTTCGTGTCGTTCCACGAGATGTGCAGCACCTCGCCGCTATGCAGGCTGGATGGGGTGGCCACCAGATCCTGCACTTGCAGGTCGGCATAGGGCGCGATGGTGGAACTCGTCGCGGCCGTTGCACTGTTGTTGCTCTCGGCCGTGCTCGGATCAATGCCATTGCCATTGTGCTCGTACTGATAGCCGTAAGCGTCGGTGGTGACCGTAACCTGCAAATCGCCGACACCGGCGTCACCGTTGGGCAACAGGAAGTCATAGTCACGGGAAAGGCTGGCACCTGCTCCGAGCGCGCCCTCCTCTCCGGCGCTGTGGTAGACATTAGTATCCAGCAGGGTGGCGCCGGTACTGGTATTGACCACGACAATGCGGTCATACCAGTTGGCGTTCGCCGCCGCGTTGCCGCTGTTGGTGTCGTCCCACTCGATATGCAGCACACCGCCGGATTGAAGGCCACTGGACGGGGTAAGCGTCAGATTCTGCACTTGCAGGTCGGCATAGGCGCCAATGCTGGAACTGGCGCTGATTGTCGCTGCATTGTTGCTGTTGCCGGTGCCGGCGGCGTTGTATTCGTACTGATGGTTATGCCAGTCGCTGGTGACGGTGATTTGCAGATCGCCCACACCGGCGGAGCCGTCGGGCAGGGTGAAGTCGTAGGACCGCGCCAACTCAAGGCTCGCGCCCACGCCGCCTTCGTCGCCGGCGTTGTGATACAGGGTGGTGGACAGCAGGGTCTGGCCGGTGCGGGTATTGACCACCTGCACGAGGTCGTACCAGGATGAGTCGGCCGAAGCGTTGCCGGCGTTCACGTCATTCCAGGTGATATGCATGACGCCGCCGGAAAGCAGGCCGCCATTCACCGCCAGATCCTGTACCACCAGATCGGGATAGGGAGCGATGCTCGAAGCGGCATCCAGGCTGTGGTCGTCGTTGTTGCTTTCGCCGGTGCCGCCGGCGTTGTATTCGAAGACCTGGTTGCCCCAGTCGTTGGTAACGCGGAAGGTGAGGTTGCCGACGCCGGCATTGCCGTCCGGCAGGTTGAACGTGAAGCTGCGCGCGGCACTGCCGCCCGCCGCGACGGAACCCGCCGCAACAGACGTGTAGGCCATCCACTGGCTCGTGCTGTTGTTCCACACGGATACCAGATTGCTGTACGCCCCGCTGGCTAGGTTGCCGTTGTTGAGGTCGTTCCAGTTGATGGTCACTTCTTCGCCGGATTGGGGAGCAGACGGGCTGATGGCCAGGTTGGCGACCTCCAGGTCGGCGTACATGGCCAATGTGGATGTAACCGTTGTAGACGCCTCGTTGTTGGCCTCGGCTGAGGTACCGACCAGATACTCGTAAATATTGCCGCCCACGTCTGAATAGATGCTGACTTGCAGCACGCCGACACCCGTGGGGCCATCAGGAATGCGGAAGTCATAGGCGCGTTCCAGGTTGCCCCCCGCCGCGATGGCCGCGCCGCTGTAATGCTGCCAGGTATCCAGCAGCGTGGTTCCGGTGCTGGTATTGACCACGCGCACGCGGTCGTAGAAGTTGGATTCGGTGGCGTTGGTGCCGTGGTTGGCGTCTGTCCATGCGATATGGATCGTCGACCCGGTTTCCGGATCGGTCGGCGTTACCGCAAGGTTCTCCACGCGCAGGTCGGCATAGGAGGCCAGGGTCGAAGTGCGGACAACGTTGGATGCGTTATTGTTCTCGCCGTTTACCCCGGATGTCGTGCGCTCGAAGACGTAGCCGTAAACGTCGGTAGTGACGGTGAAGCGCAACTCGCCCACGGCGCTGGGGCCATCGGACAGGGAAATCGTTGCCTGGCGCGCAATGGAGGCGCCGGCGGCGATGTTGTTGGCCGTGGCGCGCCCGTCGTACCAGTAGTCCCAGTCTCCCAGGTTGGTGCCGGTGGTGACGTTAAAGACATTCACGCGGTCGTAGAAATGGCCGTCCATCACGCCGTTGCCGGCGTTCTCGGTATTCCACGAAACCGTAACGCTGGCGCCCGATTCCATTTGTGGAGTGGCGACGACATCAAGGTTGCTCACCACGAGATCGGGACGATTGCCGAAGCTGAGCTGGATGGGCAAGGCGGTGCTGATATTGTTGTTATTGTCGGCTTCCGCCTGGGAATTGCCTTGGTCGGAGTGAACAAACAGGTAATAGGTTCCGTCGACCAGGGTCTGGTTTAGCGGAAGGCTGAAGGTCGCGCTGCCGTTGTAGTCGGAGTGGCCTGCCAATGGCTGAGCCCCCGGATAGTCGTAAGCGATGTAGTTGTCGCCACCGTCCAGAATCGCGTCGCTGGACAGCACGACATAGTCATACCAGTTCGCCGTGGCCGGTGCGGACAGAGAGTTGTGGCCAACCCAGTTCACGGTGATCTGCTGGCCGAAGAGTGCGCTGACCGGCGCCGTAACAACGGGCGCGACGAGATCCACGGAATTGACATGCACCACGGCCGTATAGCCGTCTTCGCCAGCTTCACCGTTGTTGATATCGCCATCCTGATTCATGGCGTTGCCGACCGCATCGGTCAGGGTCGGGCTTAGCACCAGGGTGTAATCGCCTTCCGCGTACTGGTTGCTGAAGGTCACCCGCACAGTGTTGCCGCCAACCACGCTGACGCCGGAGATGGCGCCGAGCAAGTCGTTCCCGGTCGGCCCGCTAAAGCTGGCGATGTCGGCCGTGCTGACCGTGGCCGCGTTCAGCGTTTCGTCGAAGGTCAGATCGATGGTATTGAATGGCGCGTTGCCGTCGGCGCTTTCGGCCACCACCTGCGGGCCGCTGTGGTCGACGGTAAACAAACCGTCATGAACGATGTTGCTGCGTCCCTGGAGATCGGTCACCGCGCCCGCGGCGAGACTGTAGTGGTAAGCGCCATCGGTATCGGTGGCGGTCAGGGCAAATTGCAGGGTGCGCCCGTCGATGAAGGTCACGTCCGTCGCGCTGGCGCCATTGTCCAGTACCAGATCGGAAGCTATCACGCTGGTGGCCAGCAGGGCTTCGGAGAAGGTAAGCGTCAGGGTGGTCGGCGGCGCCAGATAATTCACGCCGTTTGCCGAATCAGCGACAACTTCCGGCGCGGCGTTGAGGGCCAGGTCGGCGTTGGCGCCGACAACACGCAAGACATAATCGCCTTGTGCGGCAAGGCCAGAGCCTGCCGCGATCACACGGACTTCGTACAAGCCGGAACTGGCCGGCGTGAAGATCAGACTGGCGTTGCGGCCATCGGCGGCACCATTGTCGTCGCTGGCCACCAGTGCGCCGGTTTCGTCATATACCTCAATGCGCGCATCCAGCAGATTCACCGGCTCCCCGGCGCCATCGCCGGGGGTGGTCGTGGTAATGGTCAGCTCCTGGCCCGCGGTGGCGTGGAATGTATAGCTGTCGCTGTGGTCGCCCGCCGCCCAGGCCACGGCCTGTTCGAACAAGCGATCGGCGGGGCCGCTACCGAGCGCAGCAGAAGAGTCATTGTAGATCGGGCTCAGATAGACGCTGCGGCCGTTACCGGCCTGTCCCACCACAACGCTGGCCCGGCCATTGGCGCTGGCCAGCACGGTGCCCCATGCATCGGCACTTGCAGTGTCGTTGGAATAGGTACCCGGATAAAAATCTGCAACACCTATGGTTACCGGGTGAACCGCGGTGTTGATGTCGATCAGTGGATTCGACTGGTAGGCGTAGTAGCTAGATGTGTCGACCGGAATGATGGCATCGATATCCGCCACCGGTGTTCCGGTCGCCGAACCGGCGGCATAGGTCAGCCAGCCGGTTCCGACCACGCCTCCGCCTGCCTCGACCCATTGCCGCAGGGCGGGCGCGACGGTGGCAAGCGAAGCATGTGTCGCCTGGTCGCCAATCACCACGACATCGTAGTTGTCCAGCTCGGCCACCGTATCGATGGCCGACGCGCTCACCAAAGCCGCATTGAAATTGAACAGACCGCTGTCGTTCAGCCAATCGTCGACCGAACCGTTGTAGCCGCCCTGTAGTACCGCCACTCGAATCAATCCGCTACTGCCATAGCCGTCATTGGAAATCGCCCCGAGCACCTGGCCGGTGCTGGAGATGTCCTGTGCCGCCGGCAATTCCAGTCCGAAATGGGCCGAACGGGTCACCACCAAGCTGTAAGGCAGCGCGCTGGCCGACGAAATACGAACGTAATAGGTCCCCGCCGCAGGGGCGACGAAGTTGCTGATCGACTGGTCGACATTGCCGGCATCGGGAATGCCGCTGGCCAAGTTGTTACCCGCCGAGTCATACAGGCGGAGCGTAAGGCCGCTGCCCGAGGGCACGTCCGTACGCGTCGCCGCAAGACTCGCGGACTGCCCAGCCGCCAGGGTAAATTGATACCAGTCATTGCCACCCGACACGTCGCCCACCACAGCCATGCGATCGGCAGCTCCGGCCAAATCGATGGCGGAGCCATCAATGTTTTCTGCGTCAACCTGAGCGCTGTTGCTTACCCCACTCCAGGCTTCGTTTTCGAGTTGCGCGTTGAGCAGCAACTGGGTTTCGTAGGCGCCAGCGCCATCCAGGCTGCTGACGCGCACTGTGTAGCTGCCCGCAGCGGCGATATCGACGTTCTGCAGCAGCGCTGTTTCACCGGCCAAGGCGCTTGCGCTGCCGAGCACCGTGGTGCCATCCGGCCCGATCAACTGCACCTGAACCTGCAGGCCGGCAACATCCGGGGTCACACGCACGCTGGCTTTCTGACCGGCGTCCAGAGTGATGGTGTAGTCGTCCTGATCCCCGGTGCCAAACAGGCTCCCGCCGGCAGGGGGATCGAAAATCATCGAACCGGCAGGATCTATGGCCTCAAGCGGCTGGAGCGCCGTGGCACCCACTGCGTCGATGCGGAAATTGACCACGAAATTGTCGCCGCCAAAGCCATCGCCATTGCCATCCAGAAGATTGCCCTGTGCATCACGGAAGCCGTCGGCATCCGCGACCAGAGCCAGACTGTAATTGCCCTCGGCCAGATTGCTGTTGTAGTTGACTGTCAGCGAATGGGTAGCGGCGTCATAGTTGAACAGACTGAGGTCGCTGCCGTACTGGTTGTACAAAACGCTCGCCGGGATGAGTTCCTTTGCGCCCCCGGGCGGAGTCCACGACGCACCGATGTAAGCCCCGCCGCCATTTTCAAAAAATTCGATACGTATGTCGTGATAACCGGTGCCCAGATTGACTACCCCGGAACGCTCGGTCGTACCTTGAACGTAGTTGTTCTCCACGACCAGATTGCCATCGATATAGAGGCGGCTGCCGTCATCGCTGCTGGTATAGAAGGTGTGATCGCCAGCCGTATCGATACGGATGGAGCCGGTCCAGCGGGCGGCGTAATAGTCGTAGAGCCCCAAGCCGCCCATACCGTCGCCATCACCGAAATTCACCTGGGCGTCGGTCCGCGTCGACGTGGGAATACTGTTGAAGTCGACCTGCGAGAGGCTGCTCAGACTGTAGCCAAGGTTCCAGTACTCGCCCTTGAGGCCGTTCGTCGCCAGTGGGACCGTTGCACCCGTATCTGTATTGGTCAGCACCACATCGTCCATGCCCAAACCGGTGGGCGCCAGTTCCTCGCTTAACGTGGCGGTGAATGTAAGTGGACCTGGCGCCATGACGTCGCCTTCGGCGGGACTGTTGCTGACTACCGTTGGCGGCGTATGGTCGATGTTTGCAGTACTGCCTGACACCTTCAGCACGTAGGCGCCACGCGTCTGATTCTCTGCACGGAGGTTGACGCGATAGAAGCCGCTCTGGGCAGCCGTATATTCGATGTAGACGTTGCGACCGTCAGGAGAGCTTTCCGTGTAATCGGCGGGATCAACCTGACTGCCGTCCGGCGCATAGAGAGTGACCGCGACATCCAGATCGTTGCCCGGTTCGCCGGTGGCATCGCCCGGCGTGCGGGTCTCGATGAACAGGGGATCTCCCAGGTTGGCGACAAAACTGTAGCTATCGCGGTCGGTCAGAGCCCAGGAAACCGCCTGTTCCAGCAGCCGATCGGCGTCGCCGCTGCGCAGTGCAACGGTATTCCAGCCGGAATAATAACCGGCATAAATCGGCCCCAGATAGACGGTACGACCTCCGCCGACCTCGGCGGCGGCCGCAGCTACCTGTCCGCCGACGGTTCCAATCAATGTGGCACCGGCATCCAGAGGTGTTGCGCTGGTCGGATACTGGGTGTAGGTCCCGGTAGCAAAACTGGATATTCCTTCCAGAATGGGATGGGTTCCATTCGTGACGAATGTGCCACCGTAGGTATATTGGTCGTAACTGCCGCTGAGATCGACGGGAACCACGGTGTCGAAATCAATGCGCGCCTGACCGCTGAGGGCATCGAAGCCGTACGTCCAG
>JAUSND010000014.1 GCA_030646295.1 Moraxellaceae bacterium | reverse complement strand
CCCCGCGTTACCCACCGACGCCCCTACGCCAGCCATGGGGCGCTTCGGGGCGTCCGTGGATAACGCTCCTGCGCCTGCTACAATCCGAAAACATCCCACGTAACGGCGCGGGTTTGCGGGGCATCGCCGGAGGCGATTTGTAGAAACGGAATCAACCCAAGCCATTGAGGCGAAAGGCTTACAGTCTTGGCCTCTTAATCCGTAGGTCGAGTGTTCGAGCCACTCACAACCCACCAATATTTATACGGCTTCCAGCGATGGAAGCCGTTTTTTTTGGCGCGAATTATCGCAGGAGCCAACGGAATCCTGCAATTTCCGCCGACCGAACCTGCTGCCATCGCGCTACGTTCCTGCTCTACCGGTACTGCCGGTCGATCAAGTCAAGTCAAGTCGGCCGCCGCAACGCGGTCGGCACCAAACGTCGCCATTACTTCACGGCGTCGTGGAGATCCTTGTCGCTGACTTTTCCCGAACGGTGCAGCCATAGCAGAATTGCCAACGGCTTGGGAATATTGCGTCCCGACTCATATCGGGAACCGCCCGACTGGGTGACGCCGTATCTCGCCCAGAAATCCTTCTGATTGAGGTTTTCCTTCTTGCGATCAGTTGCGATCTCGCTGAAATCTAGTTTCTTCTTGCGGGCCATGACGTTCTCCTAGGTCTCCTGTTGTTGGGGTAAATCACTATGCCATTTTTTTAATCGTTCCTGCAATTGAGCAATATAGGCCGAATTTGCCAGTATGACAATGACGAAATTCATTACCGGGGATTTTTCGGTTCCCGGTCACAGGTTACCGATCATGCAAATACGGTGATCAACAGGCCAACCAGCAGCAACGCCATGCCGCGTACTCCGCCCCAGCGACAGAGTCGGGCGCGCAAGGCCTGATGCCATGGGCTTTGTGCGCCCGGCCTCAGCCAGGTTGGCAACAGATGGGCGGCAGCCCCGCTGACCAGCGGCAGAAGGAAAGCAATAACAAAACCCGCGACTGCGGGGCGCGCCGGAAGCCAGCCGAAACCGTGCGCGACGCCTAATACCAACAGACCGAGCAGGCCCAGTGCCGCTGATGCCAGGGAGGGTGCTGCTCCATGCACTTGAGCCAGGGCTTGGCCAAATCTGGATCGCCATGCGTGCAGCATGCGCAGAATCACGCCGCAGTAAACCACGGCTCCCAGCAGGGCAAGCGCCGGCCCCGCCATCAAGCCTTGTCCGGGCAGACTCAAGGCCGTTCCGACTGCGATCAGCAGTGCGCCGGTTGCCGCCCATTTCAGGTCTCGCCGCAGACGGAGCACCGCATCCGGATCGGGCTGTCCCATGCAGGTGGGCAACAGCACTTGCAAGGTGCCCAAGGCGGTAAGTCCGACAAAGCCAAGCAGATTGGCGTGCAGGTGAAACTGGCGCAGGGCGTTGCGCTGGACGGGGAACAGGTGCATCAGGATGACCGCCAGCAGCGCCAGCAGCAAAAAGCCGAGCGCGGCCAGATACCAGTCCAGTCCCCGATG
>JAUSND010000013.1 GCA_030646295.1 Moraxellaceae bacterium | reverse complement strand
TGAACCATCAAATACCCGTCAAAATCCGCGCTACCTAATTCCTGAAATCCTAATTGGTTCACATAGAAATCCCTTGTAATC
This sequence comes from Moraxellaceae bacterium, assembly GCA_030646295.1. Lineage (GTDB taxonomy): Bacteria > Pseudomonadota > Gammaproteobacteria > Pseudomonadales > Moraxellaceae > UBA2031. The sequence goes on along the minus strand of JAUSND010000013.1, from coordinate 2,359 downwards.
GTTTTGTTGCGCATGGGTAACTTTGGGTTGATGGCGGTGAGCATGGGTAACTTTGGGTTTTGATTATTGATATTAATTTTGTTATTTGTTTTGTCGCTGTTCTTTATGGGCGAGAAAAAAAATTCTATGTTATCAGATTTATGAAACTGCATTTTTGTTAGGAAATAACTTCTTTAAAATTATTATTTGTTTTTTAAAATGAATAAGTAAGTGTTATGAAAAGGCTATTAGCAGTAATTTAGATCCACTTGTCATTAACTCCAGAAATTGAAATTTTAAAACTCAAATTGTTTTTCTGCTTTAAAAATTCAATAATTTCAACAAGTCCAGTTTCGTTTGCAAATGGAGATATGTAAATTTCTTCAATCAGTTCGTTTAAGTCAACATTTATATTTTTGAATAATGAATCATCGTCATGAGCAACTTCAGTTATACATCTTACTTCTGTTTCAAATTCGTAGTAATTGTGTTTAGTCATATACGTATAAAATGTATTTCCTGTTCGGTATGAAGGTTTCTCATCATCATAATAGCGAACTTCACCAATATAAATATCTTCTTCGCAATCTTCAAAAGATTTTTTTAGTCTTTCAAAATTTGTTTTTATCGCAATACCTAATTTTTCTTTAGCATACATCTTCCACATTGCAAATGATTCTGTCCTATTAGCATTCCATGAAACTATAAGAGTTTTTTTTCTCAAATTTTCTGTAAGGCCTTTATAATTTTGTGCAGCATTATTTTTGACTCCTTGTTTTTCATCATTCTCAACCATCATTTTAAATATTTTTCGGGTATTCTGCCTTCATGTTGGTCTCCTAGCATTTCCACATTCGGAAAAAATATTTGTGAAGTGTTTATCAATTTTAGAAATTTCCAGAAATCCATATATCTCCAATACGGAGTCTCTTTCGTTTTGCCAATAATAAATTCATAATGTTCTTTGTGCATGGTCTTGATTTAAATTGCTGAGAAATTGTTTGTGCCAGACGCAAAGTTGCTCCAATCCATCTAAAATCAGGGAGCTTTGTGTAGCAAAATGATACTAATGTTATTTTCCTAAAAGTATAAAATTAAATATTTAAATTATCAGAAATTTCATTGTTTTTCTAAATATATTAAGAAGTGTAAGGACAGCTCACGAACATTCCGTATTGGATTAGAATAAATAGTATTTTGGCAGGGTTTGCGTGAGGGAATGCAGCGGAAATCCTTTATATTTTTTCTTTAAAAATATAAAGATTGCAGCGGAAAGCCCGACCCTTGTGGTCACGCCCAAAAACAACAAAACCCCAAGAATATCTTGAGGCTTTGATGGTATTGTAAGTTGGATTTTTGACTTTCCAACTTTCGATTTTATAAATTTTGATTATAGAGCCAAAGCATCTTTGATTCTTTTTAGTGCTTCTTTCAAGATCTCGTCGCTGGTTGCGTATGAGAAACGGATACAATCAGGATTTCCAAAAGCGTCACCTGTTACCGTTGCTACGTTAGCTTCGGCCAAAAGGTACATTGATAAATCCATTGCGTTTTTGATTTCGGTTCCTTTCAATGTTTTTCCGAAGAAAGAGGAAACGTCTGGGAATACGTAAAAAGCTCCTTCGGGAACGTTGATTTTTACTCCTGGAATTTCTTTTAATAATCCTACCACTAAATCTCTACGGCTGTGGAAAGCGTCAACCATGTGTTTCAATACAGATGGATCAGCATCTACAGCAGTAATGGTAGCGCGTTGTGCGATTGAATTTGCTCCTGAAGTTACTTGACCTTGAATTTTTGTACACGCTTTGGCGATGAATTCTGGTGCGCCAATGTATCCAATTCTCCATCCTGTCATGGCGAAAGCTTTAGCACCTCCATTTACAGTAATTGTTCTTTCTAACATTCCTGGGATAGATGCGATGCTGCAAAAAGTCCCTGAGAAATTGATGTGCTCGTAGATTTCGTCAGCTACAACGTATACGTGTGGGTATTTTTCTAACACTTTTGCAAGAGCCGTTAATTCTTCTCTATTATAAACAGATCCACTTGGATTACAAGGAGAACTGAACCACATCATTTTTGTTTTTGGCGTGATGGCCGCTTCTAATTGTTCTGGTGTGATTTTGAAATCAGTATCTACAGATGTAGGAACTTCTACAGGAACTCCACCGGATAATTTTACAATTTCGAAATACGAAACCCAGTAAGGTGCCGGTAAAATTACCTCGTCACCATCGTTTAGCATTACTTGTGCAATGTTGTATAAGGATTGTTTTGCTCCTGTTGAAACTACAATTTGAGATGGTTTGTACTCTAAATCATTGTCTCTTTTAAATTTTCTGCAGATGGCTTCTTTTAATTCAGCATATCCTTCTAC
>JAUSND010000019.1 GCA_030646295.1 Moraxellaceae bacterium | reverse complement strand
GTGTCAAGCATCTTGTTCAAATTATTTCGTCGTCACCAACAATCCAACTTTTACAAGACACTCACAACCCGCTGATTTTCCTGAAGTTTTTAATTCCAGTCCGTACCAGCGCGTCGGTGTGGGGCGCATTATAGGGAGCTGGCGGAGGGTGTCAACGTTATTTCACGATTTTCGTTCTGACTGCCTGAAATTCCACCAAACACGCACTCCCAGCAGCAAAAACAGCGCCAGTGCATAGGGCCAGATGCTGGCAAGCCCCAGCTTGTTAACCCAACTGAAGTGCAGCAACACCAATAATGAGGCCACATACACCAGGCGATGCAGTCTCACCCAGTTATGGCGCAGCCGTCGCTGCCACCCTCTTGTAGAGGTCACACCAAGAGCAAGCAACAGCAGCAACGCCAGGCTGCCAATCATTATATAAGGCCGCCTGGTCAGCTCGGTGGCCAACTCGCCCCAACGTGCTCCGAACAACAGGAACACGTAGACCATCGCATGGGATACGGCATAGAACAATGCGAACAACCCCAGCATACGGCGATGCCGTATCCAGAAGGAACGCCTGGTGATAATCCGTAGCGGCGTCATGCAAAGACTCAGCAGAAGGCTGCGAAAGGCCCACAAACCGGTCTGATCCACGAGCTCCTTGGCTGGGTCTGGACCCAACTGGTTTGTGAGCGCCAGATACAGCAGCCACAACGCAGGCATGAGCATGGCCAAAAACACCAGCCACCTTGTATGCGCATGCCCGTCTGGCTTTTCAGTCTTCATTACAACCACATGCTGCCTAGAAGTAACGCTTAAGGTTGAGGCCCCGGTACAGGCCGGCCACTTCACTGGCATAGCCGTTGAATGGCAAGGTGTCGCGCCAGTTCGGGTTGAACAATGTTGCGGGCAGTCGCCGCTCCCGAGCCTGGGTCCAGCGCGGATGGTCTACTGCAGGATTCACGTTGGCAAAGAAGCCGTATTCTTCTGGCGCCATGGTGGCCCAGGTTGTTTGTGGTGCGGTCTCGGTAAAGCGGATTCGCACAATTGACTTGATACTCTTGAATCCGTACTTCCAGGGAACGATCAGTCGGAGCGGCGCACCGTTTTGCGGGGGTAATGAGCGTCCATACACACCAACAGCCATCAGGGCCAAAGGGTGCATGGCCTCATCCATGCGCAAGCCTTCCACGTAGGGCCAGCGCAGGTTGCGGGTTCGCTGGCCAGGCATCTGCTGTGGGTCCTGCAAGGTCGTGAACTCGATGAAACGTGCTTTGGATGTTGGCTCAAACCGGCGAACAAGGTCGGCCAGCGAGAAACCCTGCCATGGCACAACCATGGACCAGGCTTCGACGCACCGGAAACGATAGATGCGATCCTCAAGCGGATGTGGCTTGAGGATATCCTCAAGGGTATAGGTGCCGGGCTTTCGGCATTCGCCATCAATGCGAACGGACCAAGGCTCGAGCCGCATCGCCTGGGCATTGGCGGCTGGATCAGACTTGTCGAGACCGAACTCGTAGAAGTTGTTGTAGGTCGAGACCACATCAAACGGCGTCAGTGGCTCTCCTGTCGGGTTAATGCCCGCCTTGCGCGCCCTCAACTTGTCACGCAAATACCGGGGTACATTGCCTCGATCTGCGGCAGGGGAATAAGCAACTGGAGCTGCCTGCAACACTGGCGAAAAAAAAGCCGCAGCCCCGAAAAGGCCTGCGGCTTTCAACAAGTCACGCCGCTGCTGATACACCGTTTCGGAGGTGAGCTCACTGGAGAGGGGCTCACTGGCAGAACGTTTATGTATCAGCATCATGCAATCCTCTTTGTGGCGGACTACCTCAGCCTCTGGCTTGAGGCTCCCCCGGAGTCTTTCGCCGGCTCCAGACCGTAGAAACAGGGCCGGACACTGCGTAGACAAGTGATACGGTCAACAAGCCAATCGGCAAGTCGTAGTTAACAATGCCGAACACCAGCACGACGGGCAACATGACAGCAAACGGGACACGGGAGCGGTCCAGCTCCTTGAAGCTGTAATAGCGGAAGTTGCTGACCATCAGGAAAGCCGAGAGCACGGTAATGACTGCAATCGCGATCGCAAGCTCCTGCTCCCGCCCGGCGATGCGGTTGTCAAAGCCTGCCCACACCATGCTGGCGATGATGGCGGCAGCCAGCGGACTGGCCAGGCCGGTGAAGTAGCGCTTGTCTGCCACCTCGAGCTGCACATTGAAGCGGGCGAGACGAAAGGCTGCCGCCACGGCGTAGATGAAGGCGCAGATCCAGCCGATCTTGCCCAGCGACTGCAGACTCCAGGTAAACACGACCAGTGCCGGCGCTATCCCGAAGGAGACCATGTCCGAGAGCGAGTCATATTCGGCACCAAACGGGCTCTGGGTGTTGGTCATGCGGGCAACACGGCCATCCATGCCATCAAACAGGGCGGCGACAAAAATTGCGATGGCTGCTGCTTCGAAACGGCCATTCATGGCTGCAATGATGGCGTAGAAGCCGGAAAACAGGGCGGCGGTCGTGATCAGGTTGGGCAGCAGATAGATGCCCTTGTTGCGGACCTTCTTGCCGCCTTCGTCGTGCTCTTCCTCAACCACCTCGAAAGTGAGGCCGTCGTGGTCATCTTGATCGTTGTGTGGCGTGGACATAGCCTTGACTCATGGCATGGCGGGAGGGGAATGATAATCACACCCGCTCCTCTTGACCATTGGAGTTGGGTGACTGCCATCCTGTTACAGCATGGCATAAAAAAAGCGCGGCCAAGCCGCGCTTTTTACCTGACCCTGATCCACCCGTTGCCGGGCGGATGCTGGCGGAATCAGTTTTTGGTCTTATCGACGATCTTGTTGGCCGCAATCCACGGCATCATTGCACGCAGACGCTCGCCAACCTGCTCGATCGGGTGAGCTGCATTGTTGCGACGGGCCGCCGTCATGGACGGGTAGTTGTGGGCACCTTCGGCGATGAACATCTTGGCGTACTCGCCGTTCTGGATGCGCTTGAGGGCATTGCGCATGGCAGCACGGGATTCGGCGTTGATCACTTCAGGGCCGGTGACGTACTCGCCGTACTCAGCATTGTTGGAGATCGAGTAGTTCATGTTGGCGATGCCGCCTTCGTACATGAGATCAACGATCAGCTTGAGTTCGTGCAGGCACTCGAAGTAAGCCATCTCGGGAGCATAGCCTGCTTCCACCAGCGTCTCGAAACCGGCCTTGACCAGCTCAACCGCACCACCGCACAGCACGGCCTGTTCGCCGAACAGATCGGTCTCGGTTTCATCCTTGAACGTGGTTTCGATGATGCCGGAGCGACCACCACCAACACCGGAAGCGTAAGACAGTGCCAGGTCTTTGGCCTTGCCGGAAACATCCTGGAAAATGGCGATCAGGTCAGGAATGCCACCGCCCTTCACGAACTCGGAGCGCACGGTGTGACCCGGGGCCTTGGGGGCAATCATGATGACGTCCAGATCCTTGCGCGGCACGACCTGGTTGTAGTGAATGGCGAAACCGTGGGCGAAAGCGAGGGTAGCGCCCTGCTTGAGGTTGGGCTCGATCTCTTCCTTGTACAGCTTGGCCTGGAACTCGTCCGGCGTCAGGATCATCACTACGTCGGCCGACTTGACGGCAGCAGGGACGTCCGTAACGGTCAGGCCGTGAGCCTGGGCCTTGGCAACCGTCGCAGAGCCGGGACGCAAGCCAACGACAACATCGACACCGGAGTCCTTCAGGTTGCAGGCGTGAGCATGGCCCTGGGAGCCGTAGCCGATGATGGCGACCTTCTTGCTGCGGATGATGGAAAGGTCGGCGTCTTTGTCGTAATAAACGTGCATGGTGCTTCCTCTTTTTTCAGTTCCGCTTGTGGCAGAACGCTTTCGATGGATTCCCCTCACCCCTGCCCTCTTCCCTGGAAGAGGGGGAAATGTCCGGGGAAGGGATTAAATGCTCAGAACCTTTTCGCCACGTGCGATACCGCAGACACCGGTACGCACCACTTCGAGAATTGCTGTTTCGGCCAATGCCTCGATGAACGCATCAAGCTTGTCACTGGTGCCGGCGAGCTGGATGGTATAGACCGTGGGGGTGACGTCCACAATCTGGCCGCGAAAAATATCGGCCGTGCGCTTCAGCTCGGCACGAGCGGCGCCGGTTGCCTTGACCTTGACCAGCAACAGCTCACGCTCGATATGGGCACCCTCGGTGAGGTCCACGACCTTGACCACTTCAATCAGCTTGTTGAGCTGCTTGGTCACCTGCTCGATCTTGTGCTCGTCACCCGTGGTGGTGAGCGTAAGACGCGACAGGGTGGCATCATCGGTTGGGGCCACGGTCAGTGACTCGATGTTGTAACCGCGCTGGGAAAACAGGCCGACCAGACGTGACAGTGCACCAGGCTCGTTTTCCATGAGAACAGAAATGATACGACGCATGATCAGGTACGCTCCGTCTTGGACAGCTTCATGTCGCGCAGCGAACCGCCGGCAATGAGCATGGGATACACGTGTTCGGCCGGATCAACCACGACATCAATGAAAACAAGACGATCCTTCATGGCAAAGGCTTCGCGCATCTTGCTTTCCAGCTGGGCCGGATCGGTGATCTTCATGCCGACATGACCGTAGGCTTCAGCGAGCTTCACGAAGTCAGGCAGCGAATCCATGTAGGAGTGCGAGTGGCGGCCGTCATACATCATGTCCTGCCACTGCTTCACCATCCCCAGTGAACCGTTGTTGAGATTCAGGATCTTCACCGGCAGGCCATACTGCAGGCAGGTGGACAGCTCCTGGATATTCATCTGGATGGAGGCTTCGCCGGTCACGCAGACCACGGTCTCTTCCGGAAAGGCAAACAGGGCGCCCATGGCGGCCGGCAGGCCAAAGCCCATGGTGCCAAGACCACCGGAATTGATCCACTGCCGCGGACGGTCGTACTTGTAGTAGAGCGCAGCAAACATCTGGTGCTGACCCACGTCGGAGGTGACGATGGCCTTGCCGTCGGTAACCTTGTAAAGCATTTCCACCACTTGCTGTGGCTTCATCTCACCCGGCTTGGCGGCCTCGTAGCGCAGGCCGTGCACCTTGCGCCAGTCATCAATCTGCTGCCACCAGGCCTCGATGGCCTTGGCGTCGGGCTTGTCGGCCTGCTTCACCAGGGTGAGCATTTCGTTGAGCACCGGCTCGACTGCCCCCACGATGGGGATGTCTGCCGTGATGGTCTTGGAAATGGAGGCCGGATCAATGTCGATATGGATGATGCGGGCATTCGGGCAGAACTTGCGTGTGTTGTTGGTGACACGATCATCGAAGCGTGCGCCAACGGCAAGAATCAGGTCGCTGTGGTGCATGGCCATGTTGGCTTCATAGGTGCCATGCATGCCGAGCATGCCCACGAACTGACGATCGGAGCCAGGATACGCACCCAGCCCCATCAGGGTATTGGTCACAGGGTAGTTCAGGTGACGGGCCAGCTCAGTCAGCAGAGCCGACGCATTGCCCTGCACCACGCCACCACCGGCATAGATCATGGGACGCTTGGCCGCAACCAGCTCATCCACGGCCTTCTTGATCTGGCCTGCATGGCCACGGCCTGGCGGGTTGTAGGAGCGCAACTTGACCTTGTGCGGGTACTCGTACGGGAACTTTTCGTTGGGGTTGGTGCAGTCCTTCGGGATGTCGATCACGACCGGGCCCGGGCGGCCGCTGGCAGCAATATAGAAGGCCTTCTTCACCATGGCCGGAATGTCTTCGGCCTTGCGCACCTGGAAGCTGTGCTTGACGATGGGGCGGGACACACCAACCATGTCGGTTTCCTGAAAGGCGTCTTCGCCGATCAGGGCAGATGGCACCTGGCCGGACAGCACCACCAGCGGGATGGAGTCCATGTAGGCCGTGGCAATGGCGGTCACCGTATTGGTGGCACCAGGGCCGGACGTAACCAGCACGACGCCGGTCTTGCCGGTCGCACGGGAGTAGCCGTCAGCGGCATGGCCGGCAGCCTGCTCATGACGAACCAGGATGTGTTTGACCTTGTCCTGCTGAAACATGGCGTCGTAAATGTGCAGGACGGCACCACCGGGATAACCGAAAACATAGTCCACGCCTTCGTCGGCGAGGGCGCGGATGAGCATTTCACCGCCAGAAAGAAGTTCCACAGAATCACCCTTGAATAAAGCGCAAGGCGCACCACCAGCACCGGATGTGCAGCAGGGGCGCGCATTCTAGCACGAGGATTTGACCAACAACGGAGGGTCTTGCCAGGCCTGTCGGACTCCCCGGGTTCGGGGTTCCTGAGCACACCCCTTTTACGGGCTATGATCTTGCAGGCGGGGACGGACACGGCGTTTGGCACGGTCCGGGCAGGGCATGCGCCCCGGCGTCTGCCGGTCAGAGGGTGACTGCACGGCAAACTCCCACCATCGGGAGCCCGCAATTTTTTAGGTCTAACCCCCAAATGTCAAGTAGTTCAAGGCTTTGCACAAAGATACTTATCAAGGGACCGGGGTTGTGGTTATAGTGCAACCATCGTTTTCTGGATCAGGTACTTACCGGGATGAAAAAACTGACTACTGCCGCCTTGCTTGGCGTGCTGCTTGCCACTCCCGTGATGGCAGCCCAGTTTTACAAATGGACCGATGAGCAGGGAGTAACCCATTACTCTGAAAGCCCTCCCCCTGAAACAGCCAAGGGTGCGACCGAGGTCAAGGTACAGACCCGTACGCCGTCTGGCGCAGAAGCTGCCGTAGAGAATCTGCAAAAGCAGAGAGAAGCAGCAACAAAATCACTGACGGATGCCGAGAAGAAAAAAACACCGGCCAGCACAGCCAAAACTGACAAATCTGAATATGCTGAGCGCTGCAAGAAGCTTCAGGCCAATCTGGCTACCCTGGAGAATAGCGGGCGCGTTAGCGAACCCGACGACAAGGGCGAAAAACGATACCTGACCGATGAAGAGAAAAACAAGCGCATGGATGACACGCGCCGACAGATCAAGGCGTATTGCAACTGACTTGTTTTCTTTGCCATAAAAAAACCGCCCTCAGGCGGTTTTTTTATGGCAAAGAAAACATCACGGCGCTGGAGGGAACAGGCTGCCCTCAAGAGATGACAGCTCATCGGCAAGCCTTTCACCAATAACCCATTGGGGATTGGAGCGGCCATAGCCCTGCTCCTCCTCCCGCTCACTCAACACCATCATGGCCTGATCATAGGCAGCCCGAAGGCCATGTTCTCGCCGCATGGCCTCGTCAAAAAAGGCCCGCCCGAAATATGTAAAATCTGCATCATCGGTACAGCCGAAAGACGGCTTGTCGGCAGCGGCGGCGGCAATAAGCAGGGTATCCGGTGACTGCAGCTCCTTGATGAAACCACCTGAATAGCAGGCAGACAGCACAATCACACGTCGGCGTATGCCACTTTCATCAAGCACACGACGTAACCAGGAGGGCGTTACAGGCGCCAACTGGAGAGGCCAGTAACTGAGCTCGATCTCGTGCGACTCACTGCCATGAGACGTCAGAAAAAGAAAGAGCACATCCTCTTCACGGTCCATCCTGCTCGCAAAGGCGGCAAGGGCACGGCTGATGCTGGTACGCGTTGCGATGGGCTGGCTATAGACGGTGTCATCACTGTTGAGCAGAACGAGGGACCGGCCGGAGGTTGCAAATCTGGTATCGAAAAGCGCTCGTACACTTTCTGCCTCAGTACGAAAGACGCTTTGGTATGAAGCGCCTGCCACACCCAGAAAGTACCAGTCCGTGTAACCAGGGCGCTGAGGTGCAACGGCAGAGAGGGCTCGCTGCAACAACTCCGGCTGAGCGTAAAGCGCTGCCTCCTCGATAACGCGCGGGGAGGCAGGCGCCGGCTCCTCTGGCACCTCGGCATACCAGAGGCGCTCGTCACTGAAGGCGAGAATCCAGACAGCAAAAAGAGTCATCAGGATGACGAAGGCCATACTGCTTTCCCAGCGTGGCCATGCAAGGGCTCGCGTAAACACCATGACAAGCGCAAAGACGGGCCACACATAGAGCAGCGTATAAATTACCGGGACATGGGTACTGATGTGCGGCGGCAACCACTCATGCTGACCGGCATACAGCAGCACGCACTGCACAATCCCCAGCAGGCTGTCGGCCGCCAGCCAGACACTGGCCGGCGCCAGCCCGAGCCGCCACAAGCCATGCCTGGTTGCCAGCACCTGTCCGAAGACCAGCAAACCGAACCCGGGCAACAGGTAAACAGCCACGCCTGCTGGTGACCACTGGCCCGGCCAACCCTCGCTAAGGAGGTCAAACGTGAAGCTGACCGCCAGACTGAGCAACAGCAGAATCAGGAAATTGAATGGGGTCGGCACCAGCCAGCGCAAGGCACTGCGCCGGAACACCAGCAAATGGCAAGCGGCCCAGAGGTTGCGGAGCAGGTCGCTCAGGGGGTGGGGGCCGGTCAGGAACCAACGCATGCAGATGGGCTCGGAATAATCATGGCGGCTATCATAACAGCCATCACATGACAGGGCATGACCTGACAGGCCACGACGATTGTCTTATGCGCACAGGATCACGGCCGCAGGCCGACCGGTAAGGCGCCCGGCTGGCTACCGGGTGCCTTACCGGTCAAAAGGTCAGTGCAGGCGTTTCTTCTGGAAGCTGAACTGGCCGTGCTCTTCGTCAATGACGATGATGTCCCCGTGCACAAAGTCACCCGCCAGCAACTGCTGGGCCAACGGGTTCTCAAGCAAGGTCTGAATGGCTCGCTTGAGCGGACGTGCACCATAAACAGGATCATAACCGGCAGCAACCAGTCGCAGCAGCGCGGCATCCGAGATTTCCAGCTTGAGATCGCGCTCGGCCAGACGACCACGCAGGCGATCAATCTGGATTTCGGCGATACCGCGAATCTGGGACTCGGCCAGTGAATGGAAGACCACGACCTCATCAATACGATTAATGAGTTCAGGCCTGAAATGGTGGCCAACAACCTCCATGACCGCCACCTTCATTTCGTCATACTGCTCTTCCTTTGTCATGCTCTGGATGATGTCGGAGCCGAGATTTGACGTCATCACGATTACGGTATTGCGGAAGTCCACCGTGCGGCCCTGGCCATCGGTCAGGCGACCATCTTCCAGTACCTGCAACAGGATGTTGAAAACATCGGGGTGCGCCTTTTCAACCTCATCCAGCAGGATGACGGCATAGGGGCGACGACGCACGGCCTCGGTCAGATAGCCTCCCTCCTCGTAGCCGACATAGCCGGGAGGCGCACCAATCAGGCGGGACACGGAATGCTTTTCCATGAATTCCGACATGTCGATGCGCACCATGGCGTCATCGGAATCGAACAGGAAATTCGCCAGCGCCTTGGTCAGCTCGGTCTTGCCAACACCGGTCGGGCCGAGGAACAGGAAGGAACCATTTGGCCGATTGGGATCGGACAAACCGGCACGCGAGCGACGAACCGCATTGGCGACCGCAACGACAGCCTCATGCTGCCCGATGACACGTCGATGCAGCGCATCTTCCATGCGCAGCAGCTTGTCGCGCTCCCCTTCAAGCATCTTGTTCACCGGAATGCCGGTTGCCTTGGAGATCACTTCGGCAATTTCTTCATCGGTAACACGATTGCGCAACAGGGTATGCTCGGTGGGCTCCTCCGACTGTGCGGCCGTCAGCTGCTTTTCCAGCTCGGGAATCGTGGCGTACTGAAGGCGCGACATTTTTTCGAGGTCATTGGCACGGCGGGCTGCCTCGAAATCAATACGGGCCTTTTCAAGTTCTTCTTTTACTTGCTGGGCACCTTTGAGCGATGCTTTTTCTGCCTTCCAGATTTCTTCGAGATCCGCGTATTCCTTGCTGAGCTTCTGGATGTCTTCCTCAAGCTTGGCAAAGCGCTGCTTGCTGGCGGCGTCTTCTTCCTTCTTGATTGCCTCCCGTTCCATCTTGAGCTGGATGAGCTTGCGATCCAGGCGATCCATTTCCTCAGGCTTGGAATCCATTTCCATGCGGATGCGCGAAGCGGCTTCATCGATCAGGTCAATGGCCTTGTCGGGCAGCTTGCGGTCGGTAATGTAACGATGCGACAGGCGTGCCGCTGCAATAATGGCGGGATCGGTAATGTCGACACCATGGTGAACCTCGTAGCGCTCCTTGAGGCCACGCAGGATCGCAATTGTGTCCTCCACACTTGGCTCATCAACCAGCACTTTCTGGAAGCGGCGCTCCAGTGCGGCATCTTTCTCGATGTATTGACGGTACTCATTCAGGGTGGTTGCGCCAACACAATGCAACTCACCGCGCGCCAGTGCGGGCTTGAGCATGTTGCCGGCATCCATGGCGCCATCGGCCTTGCCGGCGCCCACCATGGTGTGCAGCTCGTCAATGAACAGGATGATGTTGCCTTCCTGCTTGGCGAGCTCGTTGAGAACCGCCTTGAGGCGCTCCTCGAATTCTCCACGGAATTTTGCACCAGCGATGAGGGCACCCATGTCGAGCGAGAGCACCTGTTTGTTGCGCAGACCTTCGGGGACCTCACCGTTGACGATACGCTGGGCCAACCCTTCGACAATGGCGGTCTTGCCGACGCCGGGTTCACCAATCAACACGGGATTGTTCTTGGTACGACGCGACAACACCTGAATTGTTCGACGGATTTCATCATCACGACCAATGACAGGATCCAGCTTGCCGCTGGCAGCACGCTCGGTCAGGTCAATGGTGTATTTCGACAGCGCCTGACGATTGTCTTCGGCATTGGCATCCTTCACGGTTTCTCCCCCACGAACCTGATCAATCACCTGAGTGAGCCGGGCCTTCTGCACACCGGCCTTCTGCAGCACCTTGGCCACATCGGCGTTGGCATCAAAAAATGCGAGCAGCATGAGCTCGCTGGCAATGAACTGATCGCCGCGCTGCTGGGCGAGCTTGTCGGCCAGATTGAACACCCGGTTAAGTTCCTGCCCTACTGCGACCTCGCCAGTGGGGCTTTTCAGGCGCGGCAAATTATCCAGATGGGCTGAGAGCTCACGACCAAGCACGGTGGTGTCCGCGCCAGCCTGTGCGAGCAGCGGACGCACACTGCCACCCTGCTGGTCGAGCAGGGCAGCCAATACATGGCCTGGCTCAATGGCGGAGTTATCCTTGCCCACTGCAAGTGACTGGGCATCAGATACGGCTTCCTGAAGCTTGGCGGTCAGACGATCAAAACGCATGGTGTCCCTCGAAAGGCAATAAAACGACTTGCCCTTATGTATAGGGGGCATCTGCTGCAATTCAAGGGAGGCACCCGTAAAACACTGACTGACATCAAGAGATGCGGGGATTATGCCTGCTTATGTCCGGGAACGGCCCGCAAGCCAGCGCAAGGCACGTTCGGCCACATGAATGCCGAAGAGCTCCGCAGTGCGGATATCCCCGGCAGGCGGCGTGATTTCTGCCGGGGCATTATCGGACTGCGTCATCAGACCGAGATGCGAGCCCATGCGGTTCAGGTCATCGGGGCCGGTGCCGGTTGGCATCAGGGGAAACGGAACCCAGAGCATGCCGTGCTGGGCTGAAAACAACTGCAACTGGAAAAGAACGCTGAGTTTATCGCCGGAGAGACCGCCCGAATTGGTAAAGCCTGCCGCCAGTTTGTCTTTCCACTCCTGGCCAAGCCACTGCCGCGAGGTCTGGTCCATGAATGTCTTGAAGGGTGCAGAGGCGCTCCCCATATAGGTTGGAGCCCCCAGGATAATGGCATCGGCATCGTTCAGTGTCTGCCAGTCAATCTGGTCAACCGCCATGAGACTGGCGGAAACTCCGTCGACACTCGTCGCCCCCAGACGCACATGCTCCGCAACTCTGGCAGTATGGCCATAGCCCGAGTGATAAACGATGGCAAGACGAGCCATGGTAGTGCTCCGTAGGTCAGGGCTGCCGATAATAGCTGTGCAGGGTGCTTATGACACCGCTACAAGCCTGTACACCTGAAGTTATTGAACATGCCGGGAGAATGGCATCATGGGAAAGCCGACCGAGTCAGAGCTGCAACAGGCAATTGCCTTCGCCATCACCATGCGGGAGAGCGGCAAGGACCCTGATCATGTTGCCAAAGCGCTGTTAAGCCTGAATTACCGGATGCAGAAAATGGAAAAGCTGCTATCCACCACCAAGCGCTATCTGCATGCAGGACAGAGCGCCACTGATCACCGTGCCCTGCTGCTGGCCGTGCAGGCGGCCGAAGCCGCGAATGCTGAAACGGACAGGGATGAGAACCCGGAGTTTGGTCAGGGGCGACTGGCCTGACCTGACCTTACCGGGGCTAGGCTAGGCGGTACGCCAGATGACGCTGGCCATGCGTCCTGTCTGGCCATCACGCCGGTAGGAAAAAAAGCGGGCCGGATCACTGACGGTACACAACCCCCCGCCATAAATGGCCGTCACCCCGCTTTTCAGCAACCGCTGCCGGGCAAGCAGGTAAATATCCGCCAGCCAGCGCCCTGCCTGCGGACTGGGCACAAATGCCTTGTCTGCTTCTGCATCTTGCGCCACAAAGGCCTGACGCACCTCATCACCCACTTCAAATTTTTCAGGGCCAATTGCCGGTCCCAGCCAGACCATCACCTGGGCCGACTCCGGGAACTGCTGCAGTGTTGCCTCAAGTACCCCGTCACACAAACCTCGCCACCCGGCATGTGCAACGGCCACTCGTTTCCCATCACGATCACAAAAGAAAACCGGCAGGCAGTCGGCTGTCATCACCACACAAGGCAGTCCTGCGGCGACTGTTGTCACCGCATCGGCCTCCGGCACCAGCGATATGCGTGCGTTGGCATCGGATGCTGCCTGAATGACCGCAACACCATGCACCTGGTTAAGCCACTGGGGCGTGTCACACGGTGCGATGGTCTGCAGTGCCTGCAATAGCCGATGCCGGTTTTCCACCACATCAGCCGCCGCATCACCCACATGGGAGCCAAGGTTGAGGCTGTTCCATGGTGCCTTGCTGACACCACCGGCACGCGTGGTGATCACTGCATGAACGTTGTCAGGCGCAGGCCAGTCCGGCAGTAAAAGCGGCAGGTTGTCTGTCATGCAGCTCGCCCCTCAGATCAGCCCGAGCGTCAGACCGGCACGCGCCAGTCGGGGCATCAGTGCCTCGCCCATGGCACTGGCGGGCGTAATGACACCGGTGTGTTCCGGCAAGGTTTTGTCCAGCGCCAGGCACAGCCCCGCCTCGGCCAGCATCTTGGCCGTATCACCATAGCCAGGATCGCCTCCGGCCATGCGACACAACACGGTTTCGCCGCCACCCTGTGCAACCACATTCATGTGAAACCAGCCCTTGGCACGCTGTGCTTCGGTTGGTCCTTCACCGGGCAGGCGTTGCTTCAGCAGCCAGTTTTTGGTGACCTTGAACTGGGCCAGCGTGAAGATGCCACCCACACCGGCAGCAACCGCCGCCAGACCCAGCGGATTCTTCATCATCATGAAATGCCCGTAAGCAAAACCGTGGCCATAATCACCACGGACACGGGCCGAGTGACGCACCACTTCCGGATCGATGGTGGGCATGTTGAGTGCCCAAAGCCCGAAGTGCCGATCATGATACACAGGTGTCTTGACCGCATGCACATGATCACGCGGCTGATGGGGACGCTTTGTCATCCACTCGCGTGCACTCGACATGGCTTCTACTGCAGAGTGCCAGGTGCCGCCGGAAATCGTACCGCCGGCATTCACCCCGCCCTTCACGACAATGTCTGATGCCTGAAAGGCCGCTTCACCGATGCGTTTTTTCAATTCATTGAGAGCAAACAGTACCGTGATGTCTGGCGGAATACTTTCAAAGCCACAACTGGTAACGATACGTGCACCCGTTTTTCTGGCCAGCGCATCATACTTTTCCCGCATGGCATGAACGAACTGTGGTTCACCCGTCAGATCCACATAATGTGTGCCGGCTTCGGCACAGGCGCGCACCAGCGGCTCACCATACAGCCAGTAAGGGCCAACGGTCGTAATGACCGTGGTAGCGGAAGCGGCGAGTTCACGAATGGAGGTGGCATCATTGACGTCGGCAACAAGCACTTCGGGCAGGCTCACACCTGCAGCCGCCAGTCGGTCACGCACGGCCAGCAGCTTGCTGTTGCTGCGCCCGGCAAGTGCCCAGGTGAAAGATTCTTCCCTTGAGATGCCGGCCAGATAATCGGCGACCAGTCCTCCCGTAAAACCCGTGGCGCCAAACAGCACCAGATCGAAACGACGTGTCGTCGTCATGTGTGTTCTTCCTTTCCTGAATGTGACATGAGGGTAGCGGAAAGCCGGTTGGCATTGAAGCCGGCAAGACTAGTTGGCCGGTGCCGTTACCATGCGACCGCGTACCGTAAAGCTCACCGCATCATGTACCAGTCCCCTGGCATCACGAAGCTCCAGACGATGGCTGCCGGGCATTGGTGACCAGTCATGATCCTTCGCTGGTCCAAGCCGCAAGCCATCAAGCCACCATGACAGGCCGTCCACGCCGGTTTCGGCACGCAGGCGCAACTGCTGGCGGGACCAGGGAATGTCCGGATCAACTGCGATGATGGTGCCAGTAACGGGATATTCGATGCGTGTCACTGCTTGCTGGACATAGTCGACAGACTCAAGCTCCGTGCCCCGGATAAACCACTCCTCGCGGGCCGGCTCCCTGAGACCACGAAAGCGGACTTTCTGGCGCACCAGCGTGAGCGGAGCAACCGGAGCACTACCATCCGGGCGCACCTGCCCTCCCTCAAGCTGTTTCATCACTGCGGCCCATACGGGTGCAGCTCCGGTGATACCCGATACATCCTGCATGGGGCTGCCATCGAGGTTGCCCACCCACACTGCGACCGTATAACGGGTGGAAAAGCCGATGCACCAGTTGTCGCGCATGTCCTTGCTGGTCCCGGTTTTCACTGCCGTCCAGAACGGTGTGGCGAGCGGGCTTTCCAGCCCGAACGTAATGGCGCGGGCACTGCGATCCGCCAGAATGTCCGCCGTAATGAAAGCCGCCTCATGATCCATTACTCGAACGACCTCGCCGACACGACCTGGAGAAAAAGTCGGCGGCGTACTGCTGCCGCCTCGTGCGAGCGTGCGATAGGCATTGGCCAGCGCCCATAGCGTGACATCGGCACCACCCAGCGCCAGTGAATGGCCATAGAAATCCGGCGACTCGGGCAGCGTAAGGCCGAGTGCACGCAAGCGCGCCCATGCATTCTCGACACCAACCAGATTCAGGACACGAACAGCGGGGACGTTCAGTGAGCCTGCCAGCGCCACTCGCGCACTCACCGGCCCCTTGAAATCCTTTTCATAGTTTTGCGGCACATACAGCCCACTGGGCGTGGGAAAACTCACCGGCGTATCTTCAAGAACAGAGGCAGCAGTCAGGTATTTCTGCTCAAGGGCCATCTCGTACAGGAACGGCTTGAGTGTAGAGCCTGCCTGACGCGATGCCTGTATGGCATCGACAAAACGGGCGCTCTCCAGCAAGCCGGCATTAGCAACATAGGCAATGACAGCACCAGTAGCGTTATCGAGCACCAGCACTGCACCGGCATTGACGTGGCTGCTCTTCAGTTCAAACAGCTGGTTACGCAGAACCTCTTCGGCTTTTTTCTGCACCCCGGTGGACAGGGTTGAAACCACATTCTGCGCCGGTACTTTCAGCAAACTGTTAGCCAGAGACTCCAGTGCTGTATTTTCCGGATAGGGCGAAAGCCGACGGGTCAATGCCGTCATCGCCAGATCTTTTACCACCTGACAATCTGCATCCATGAAGCCGGCATTGATGAGCACACATGCACGGGTAGCAACACGACCGGGAGCGGCCTGAGGCGAGGGAAGCAAGGAAGCCAGCAACAGGCCTTCGTTACGCGTAAGCCCCGCCGGTTGCTTGCCGAACAATGCCCGTGACGTCGCAGCAATCCCCTGCAAATCGCCACGAAAGCTGACGAGATTGAGATAGGCCTCGATAATTTCCGGCTTTGACCAGCTACGCTCGATATCCCTGGCCGCCTGCATCTGGCTCCACTTTTGCGAAAGTGAACGGCCACCACTGCGCCAGGCCAGCTCCTTGTCCAGCAAGCCGGCCAACTGCATGGTGATCGTCGAGGCGCCACGTGTACTATCACCGGTCACCATTTTCATGGCTGCCAGTGCCGTCGCACTCCAGTCCACACCACTGTGTTGCCAGAACTCCCTGTCCTCGGCGAAGACTACCGCTTCGGACAGTGCAGGCGAGATATCGGCCAGCGGCACCCATCGCAGGCGATTGGACGTGAGATCCACACGACGGGCATGCAGGAACTTTCCATCACGATCATGCAGTTCGGCGTAAGAGGATTTGTATCCCGAGCGAATGTCTGCAAACCCGGGAACACCCGCCTGTGCATCCAGCACTACCGCACACAGGCAGAGCATCCCGGCAATGGCACGACCCAATCGCCCCACATGACAACCCGACACGTCGATCAAGGCACAACCACCCACGCAGCATTAGGCGTCATGCCAAACATTTCCGGTGCATACATGGCCTCGACCCGGGTCGGCGGCAAGACAAAATCACCGGACTGGTTAAGGCGCAAGGTATAGCTTGCATGCCACTCGCCCTTGTAGATTCGCTCGTAATAGGCACGGTAGGCATCCGCACCAAACTCGGCATAGGTCGCCCAGGTCCAGTCACCGCCATCACGTTCAGCCGCCAGATTGCTGTCCCGGCCAAGCGCACGACCCAGCAGGGTGGCGCCGGATGGAATCGGATCATCCACCGCTACCCAGCCGATATCACTCTGGGCATTCATGGTGAGGGTGATTCGCACCACATCGCCAACACTCCACTTGCCCTTCACTTTCTGCTGCAGCGGCTCAACCAACTTGCTGACCGTAAAGCCGGTGCCATAGGGAGCCTTGAGCGGAATGCGTGCACGCGACTGCACCGTAATCCACGGCGCGCCGCTGCCCTGCTGACTGAGTTTGAGTGTGGCAGGCGCGGCCGGCCACTCCAGACGCACGGGCGCCGGCTCTTTTTGTGCCCAGGACAAGTCAACCGACTGCGCACCAAGCTGTGCCCGGGTAGTGCCACTGACCACCTCGCGCTCGAAGGTGTCACTGAATCGCTTCAGTGCAAAACCACCCCACATATTGGCAACCGTCGTTGCCCAGTGACCTTCACGCTGCCGCATCAGCAGACCACGAATCAGGCGTGGCTGATCCTCGCGCCATGCGGGCAGGTCCATGGTTGCCAGCATGAGACGCGAGACCACGGCAGCATCATTGTCATAGAGCCACCACCAGTTGAAGTCGCCCTCGGACAACAGCAACGCTGATCCCTGCAGAGTGAGCCGTGAACGCAGGAGACTTTCTGCCTGGGCAAGACGCTCTGCCTGTCGCGGGATGTTCTTGCCGTGCCGCAGCACCTCGAACCAGTTCACCAGCATGGATGTGGTCCAGCGCGGCGGATCAATTTTCAGTGCATCCAGATGCGATGCTTTCAACCTGCCGGAGGCTGCCAGAATCGACAGCACCTCGAGGCGACGATGCGCATCATCCAGCTCGCGCAGACGCCAGTCCTCGAAGGGAATCCTGCCTTCTGTATAGTTCACCAGTCCGGTGAGCATTTTCTCGCGGGAAGCCTCCGGAATCGGCCAGTTCAAGGCGCGACTGACCCGCAGGATATGCGCCGTCAGGAACGGGTAACCGCTCGTATTCGGATAAAAGCCGGCAAGGCCGTTGTCATCCAGATACGTGGGGAGCAAATCCATCAACTCGTCCCAGCGTGCCCGATCCTGCAGGCCTGCCGCTTTTGATGTTTTCTGTTCGAGGCAGCTGTACGGATAGTTGCGGAAATACTCGCGCACCGTATCCAGACTGTCTGCCAGCCTTGCCTGCCCGGACACCACAAGACCACCACCACTGAGTGCATCTGCCGGCTTTTGCACGGGAATATCGGTCGGCGTCGTCAGTTGCAGCATGGTTGCTTGCCAGACCCGCTCCGGCACCGGGTCCAGCACTTTCTGCGTCAGCTTGAGCGCATCGCCCGCAGACTTGCCTTCGGCCCGCACCGTCCAGTGCAACCCGGTAATATTGCGCGGCACAGTGAATGGCACCGTGACCAGCACGGATTGCCCGGCCGGAATGGAAACTGCCTTGTCGACCAGCGTGCCCATCTCGTCCACGGCAGCAACAAACTGCACCGACATGGCCTTGTCGGTGGCATTGCGCAAGGTAAAGCCGGGATCGAGTTTGTCGCCCTGACGCACTGTCAGCGGCAATCCGCTGATCATCTGCAGATCCTGAAAGCTCTCCATGCGTGACTCGCCATGACCAAAACGGTCACGGCTGACCGCGGATGCCACCAGCCTGAAACCGGTCAGGGAATCATTCAGCGGCACGGTGAACACCGCACGGCCATTGGCATCAACTTTTGCGCGGGCCTGCCAGTACACCAGCGTATCGAACAGCTCACGCGTATTGGCACCACGGCCGCCACCACCACCTGGCGGCAATGCCTTACGGCCATAATGACGCTTGCCCACCACCTGCAACTGCGAGGTGGACGTATTCATGCCATAGCCTCGTTCCACCATCATCGGCGTCAACACATCAAAGGTGTCATTACCTGCCAGTTCAAGCAGTGCCTCGTCTACTGCCGCAATCGTGACTTCGGTATCAGCAGGTAATGCCTGTCCTGCTGGCGGCGTCACCTGCACACTGACGTTGGCCTGCTCGCGGGGGCGATAGCGCAACCTGTCAGGCGCAACAGCCACCCCAAGGCGCATGCTCGACCAGTTCACCTTCACGTTGGCTATACCCAGCTTGAATGCGGGCTTGCCAAGATCAACCAGTGCCGTCGGCGCCACCTCGGCATTACGACCACGCACCAGCAGGGCCGAGACAAAAACATTCGGCGCGTATTCCGCTTTCACCGGCAGCGTGATGACCGGATTTTTCGAGTCCAGCACCTGTACCCGGGTCTCGATCACCCCGTCTCGTTCCACACTGACCAGCGCCGTAGCCTCCGGGAATGGCATGCGCACCTGGAAACGCATGGTTTCACCCGTCTGGTACTCTTTCTTCTCTGGCAACAGATCAATACGGTCATCATTATCCTGACCAAACCACCAGCGCTCACCATTGCTGACCCAGGTTGATGTACTGGCAGACATCTCACGACCGGTTTCATCACGTGATGTCACACGCAGCACAAGATTCCCTGACACACCAGGCATTACCGAGCAACGCAGGCGGCCGGAGGCATCGGTCTGATGACCACAGCTCACCGGCAGCGGTTCCTTTTTGGTCACCGAGTCATAACTGTAGAAGCCCCCAACAGTACGACGACGATGCGTCTGCTGCACATGCAGTTCTGCGGTCACGGTGACCGGCACCCTGCCTCGCGGCTTGCCATCCGGGCCCAGCGTAACCACATCAACAGGCTGCGGGCTCTTTCCATCCAGCGTGATCCAGGACGGAAGCCTGATGCCGGGCAGAACCGCAGCAGGCCATAGCGTTGTAGTCGCAGACACCGTCTGGTTTTCACCACTCGGATCGCGAAACTCCATTTCGATCGCCAGCTGACTGATGCGGCTTACCGCAGGCAAAGCAACACTATCAACACGCAAGCCACCATTGGCATCCAGTGTCAGTGTCTTTTCTTCCAGCGCAATTTCTTCATACGCATCAGACTCGCCTTCTTCGTCATAAGAGGCATAGTCCCCAAACGAATAATCATCAAAATCCGTAAAGTTGTATCCGGCAGTACGCACCCGCCCACGCAAGGTGACAGGCGCATTCGGGTAGCCGCCGCCATTGAGGTAACTGAGCTGCATATCGACAGGCACTACCGGCGGCAGGACCAGCGGACCACCCGGCAATTGCAGACGCGGCTTCAGGACCGGCAGGCGGAACTCCTCGACACGGAAATTCGCCAGCACGTAGCTGTCATTCTTCGTTTCAAGACGCAGCACATAGCGCCCCAGCTTTGCCGCCTTTGGAATAGCCCAGGTCGTGTCACCATTGCCACCGGCATCAATGGCGAGTGGCAACTCGTACTGCTGGCCGGAGCCTTCATGCTCTATCACGAGCTTACTGTAGCGCGGTGAACGTGGAGCATTCAGGCCGCCAAGCGCCAGCTCGCGCACAACATGACGCGCATGCAGGGTTTCACCGGCACGGAACAGGGTGCGATCGAGAATGCTGTGTGCCACCAGCTCGCCACTGGCACGCCAGCCCGGCAGATTGAAACGCCACGACTGGATACCCTCATCCCAGCCGGGCAGCACAATCCCGCGATCCTGACCGGAGCGAACAATCACGGCATGACTGCTCATGCACTCGCCCCATGCAGAAAAATCCGGTGGATTACTGATACGGGCAATGCCCTGCGCATCGGTGCGGCCGCGCCACACCACGGTGCGCCCCTTGCACTCGTAAAGGGCCACATCCGCATTGGCCACAGGTTTGGCGGTATCCAGCGCCGTCACCCATACCAGGGCATTTTCCTTGCCACTGCGCAGATGCACACCGAGGTTGGTGACAACGCTCATGGCCGATACATACATGGGGGCTGGCGTCTCCATGAGCGACGTGCCCAGCCAGCGGCTTTCCACTTCATGCACATACACGCCCGTCTGCGGCACCGGCAGACCCAGCACCTCAAACTCCTTTGCAGCCTGAGTGCGCGGCAAGGCCTGCGCCTTTGCGGCAGACTCCTTTGCCAGTAGAGAGAACGAACGGGGATCCGGGTCGAGGCGACGGCCCTGCTCATCGCGGCGCGTGCACTGATAACAGCTCTGGTCATCCTGATGCTTGCGGAAACGCTGCAGCCACTTCAACAGATCGACATCACTGTCCGGCAACTTCAGGGTCAGCAGGCGCGCCTGTCCCTGCACACCACCGGCTTCAAGATTACGCACGGTCAACGGTACCGCGCCTGCCGTTTTCTCGATCACGCCGAAGTTGGCAGCAAATTTTGCCAGTGGAGGATACGCAGCCGTTTTCACGGCCAACGGAAAGCGTGCCGCATTGGTGAGCACACGTCCGGACTCGTCACGGAAATCCGGTGACAGCTTCAGCGTAAAAGATGCCTCTGCCGGGAAAGGCCCCCGGAATGTCGCAACAGTGCCCGGGACAAAATCATCCGGCCCCGTACCACCCTCGCCGTAATAGTCTTCCCCGTCACCTGCATTTGGCACCGGCATCCAGGTGCGTCCACCACCCTCCAGACGAATTGCCTTGAGACGTTCGGCACTCACGATGTCCGTGAATTCCAGACGCATGTCCGTCATCGGCGCACAGGCCTGACGTGCGCTTTCACGGGTACAGGTGAAGCTGGCGGTGAATGCGGGACGAACCTTGAATGTCAGTGCCTGATCCGCACTGCGCTGGACACCAGCCCTTGACGCCAGCCCTTTGGCAAATACCAGTTTGACCTTGGCATCGGGCGGTAGCTGCCGGCCACACTGCACGGCGCGACGCTCTTTCTGCCGGCCACTCTGGTTCCACCACTGCCTGTATTCCTCTGGCAGCTGCGCAACAAACGTGCGCGCCTGCTCCACCGTGTAAAACCGCAGCGGAACTTTTTCCCTGATCCCCTCCACCAGACAGTAACTGTTGAGTGGCAGGCTTTTGACGTCATTTTCGCCATCAAACTGCAGCAGGAAAGTCTGGTTTTCGTCAATATCGTCCTGACCATCGTACGGTCGCGAAGCCATGACGGCAGGACCACCCGTATTGAAACGATAAAGCGGATAGCTCGACACGGTCTTGCCGGAAACGCCACGCAAATCCTTCACCAGACGGAATTCGCAAGCGATACCGGAAGGCAGATCCTGTGCAAAGTCATACACCCAGTTACGCGTATCCACCCAGCGCCCCTTCCCTGGCAACGGACAACTGATGGTGAACGGATTGCTGTAACGCGGTTGACCCAGGCGAATCATGGGCTCGGAGAAGCGCGTCTGCACCTGTCGTACCGGGTACGTTTCACCCTGCGGCACAAAGAAATCCAGCTTCAGCAATCCTCCTGTCGCCGGAAGCGCTTCTGCCAGCGGACTCGTGCTGAACGAAAACGCCGTCTTGCCTGCCAGCACATGGCCTGTCACATCCCGCTGGTCCCTGACCAGGGTGAAAGTGCAGGAGTGTCCCCGCGGCACATCCCGGTCAAAGTCATAAGCCCAGTTTCGCGTATCAACCCAGCGCCCTTTGCCCTTGGCCACACAATCAATCGTGAAGGGGTTCTTAACGCGGGGATCCCCCAGCCGCACCATGTCGGAGGTGAAGCGGGCCGTCACCTGCCGCACAGACTCCAGCTCGCCTTGCGGGCTGAACTGGATAACGGCAGGTGCCACAGGCACCGCTGCAAACAGGGAGGAGACAGGAAAGGCACAGAAAGCCAGCAGAAAGGCGCGCAAACGCATGGACGTCATCCTTGGATAAGCCGGCAGGCACCGGCACTCATGCAGGGATTCTAGGCGCGCAGGTATGGGTGTCTCAACGCAAAAAACAGGTAATCACTGACGGGATCACAATCCGTCAGTTTTTGGCATCCTCGGCCAGAATGACGAGCAACGCCGTCATGTCTTCCGGCAGCGGTGATTCCCAGCTCATCTGGACCGCAGTGCCCGGATGCACCAGTCCCAGCCGGCGCGCATGCAGGGCCTGCCGCGGAAACCGTTGCACGGCACGAATCATTTCCTGACTGCCGCCCTTGGGCAGCCGTGGCCGGCCGCCATAGACAGGATCACCAACCAGCGGGTGGCCAATATGGGACATGTGCACACGGATCTGGTGCGTACGCCCGGTCTCCAGCTGCACCTTTACATGCGTATGCCCCCGGAACCGTGCAATCACACGGTAATGCGTCACCGCATTACGGCCACGCTCATCCTCTTCGTCACGGCGACTCACCACGGCCATGCGGGTGCGATCCGTGGGATGCCGGTCAATCGGTGCATCAATGGTGCCGCCGCCCGTCATCACGCCGCAGACCACGGCCTCGTACTCGCGGTACACGGACTTGTCCGCCAACTGCGCCGTCAGGGCCGTATGGGCCGGCAGCGTCTTGGCCACCACCAGCAGGCCGGAAGTGTCCTTGTCGATGCGATGCACAATACCGGCGCGCGGCAGCAGGCGCAGATCCGGGCAATGGAACAGGAGCGCATTCATCAGCGTGCCATCCGGATTACCCGCACCCGGATGCACAACCAGTCCCGCCGGCTTGTCCAGCACCAGCAAATCGTCATCCTCAAACAGGATGTTCAGCGGAATATCCTGCGGCAGCGCCTCGGTCTCGGACTCCAGCTCGGCCAGCAGCACCAGCGCCTCACCACCAGCCACCTTGTCCTTCGGCTTGCCCGACTTGCCTTCCACGGTCAGACGCCCATCCTTGATCCAGTCCTTGAGGCGCTCGCGGGAATACTCGGGGAAAAGCTGGGCCGCGGCCTGATCCAGACGGGCGCCGGCAAGCTCAAGGGGGACAGATGCGTTTAAACTGACGGTTACAGACATGCGATGTGGGCGCGGACGCTAATGTGGTTAAATGCGGCCTGCATTCTAGTCCGGGGCAGCCCTTCCTGTCCCGACGTCATCGGAAATACTGCAATGTCCCGTTTGCTGCGCTTCACCACCATCCTGACCCTGGCGCTCCTGGCCGCCTGCTCATCCAACCCAAAAAAGGGCCAGATGGCGGAAAAGGAGTATTACGAAGCCGCACAGAAGAGCATGAAGTCCGGCAACTTCATGGCAGCCACGGATCATCTGGAGGCACTGGAGTCCCATTTCCCGGTCGGTCGTTATACCGAGCAGGCCCAGCTGGAGCTGATCTACGCCAAGTTCCGCCACGCCGACCATGCCGGCGCCTCGGCCGCAGCTGACCGATTCATCCGTCTGCACCCGGGTCATGCCCAGGTGGACTACGCCATCTACATGAAAGGCCTGGCTGCCTACGAAGGCGACCGCGATGTCTTTCTCCGCATCATGCCGATCAATACGGCTGCCCGTGACCTGGCGTCATCCCGCGAGGCGTTTCAGGAGTTCAGCGAGCTGCTGCGCCGCTTTCCCGACAGCCAGTATGTACCGGACGCCCGCGCCCGCATGATCCATATCCGCAACCAGATGGCGACCCAGGAGCTGCATGCGGCCCGCTTCTATGCCAAGCGCAAGGCCTACGTCTCCTGCCTCAACCGCACACGCTGGATCATTGAAAACTATCCGGGCACGCCCGCTGTACCTGACGCACTGGCGTTGCAGGTATGGGCTTACGGCAAGCTCGGCATCAAGGATCTGGCAGAGCAGCAACTGGCCCTGCTGCGCAGCAACTACCCCGAGCACAAGAGCATCGACAAGCTGGGGCAGCTCACCGTTGATATCGGCGCCCACAATGAAGACCGCAGCTGGCTTAACATCATGACCTTCGGCCTGCTGGGCAAGGCAGACGCAACGAACTGAGCACTGGCAACCGCCATGGCTTTTTCCCTGCGCCGGCTACATGACGATGACCTGCACGCGGTCCTGAAAATTCAGGAAGCCGCCTACCCCGAGCTGGCAGAGTCTTCCGTCGCCATTGCGGATCGCCTGCAACAGGCACCGCAATGGTGCTGGGGTGCCGAACAACACGGACAGCTCTGCGCCTACCTGCTCGCCCATCCCTGGCCCGCCACAGCACCACCGCCATGGGATACGCCCCTGCCACGCCTGCCACGGCACAGCACACACCTCTATATTCACGACCTTGCCCTCGGCCCGCAGGCGCGCAGTGGCGGACTCGCGCGACGGCTGATCAACACCGTCCTACAGCAGGCACGGCATGCGCGCATTGCCGAAGTGAACCTGGTTGCCGTGCAGTCCTCCACCGGCTTCTGGCAACGACAGGGTTTTCACATCATGCAAACGCCGGCAACGCTCGGCAGCACACTCGCCAGTTATGGTGATGATGCCCGCCTGATGTGGCGACGCGTCTGACGCAGCAGACGTGCTTCGTGCAGATAAAAAAAGGGCGCCAGAAGGCGCCCGAAAGGAGAAACCCGTTTCGCTACCCGCTTACCAGTAAATCCCCCGCATGATGTACTGGAAGGCCACCTGCTCGGATGATGGTGCAGGTGCCGGAGCCGCCTCGGCATTCTTGCCCTTGGCTGCGTCCGATTCCGGGAACATCTTGAATCCGGTATTCATGATGATCTCGGTGGTCTTGGGCGCAAGGTCGTAGAGAATCTGCGCAAAAATACCCAGGCGTGTCGCAATGCGCTTCGGACGACGGATCATCGCATCACAGATCATGTCTGCCGCTTCTTCCGGCTGAATGGCTGGCGCGTAATCGTACATCTTGGTCGGTGCAATCATCGGCGTGCGCACCAGTGGCATGTTGATCGTGGTAAAGCGCACATTCTGGTCCGAGAACTCTGCGGCCGCACAACGTGAGAACGCATCCAGCGCTGACTTTGACGCAACATAGGCCGAGAAGCGCGGCGCATTGGTCAGCACACCGATCGAGGAAATATTGATGATCAGGCCGCGACGGTTGGCGGTCATCGAAGGCAGCAACCCCATGATCAGTCGCAGTGCGCCAAAATAATTGAGCTGCATGGTGCGTTCATAGTCATGGAAGCGGTCATACGCCGAGGCAACCCCGCGACGAATCGAACGGCCGGCATTGTTGACCAGCACATCCACGCGGCCATGCTGCTCCAGCACTTCCTTCACCAGACGGTCGCAGTCTTCAAGATTGGAAACATCACAGGTGTGAATGAACGCACGCGCGCCCTTGGCCTCAACCTCGACCAGGGTTTCTTCCAGCTTTTCACGGGTACGGGCTACCAGCAAAATGGTTGCTTCCGTGTCCGCCAGACGCAATGCTGTCGCCTTGCCGATACCACTGGACGCACCGGTGATCAGGATCACCTTGCCTTTCACATTGCCCGCCAGCGTGCGGTCAATGAACAGATCCGAATCCAGATTGCGTGCCCAGTAATCCCAGACCGCACCCGCATACTGGTCCAGACGTGGGCAGGACACACCCGTGCCCTGCAACTCCTTCAGTGTTTCACGGCAATCGAATTTGGTCGGGTAGTTGATAAATCCCACCGCCGCTTCCGGAATCTGGAAATCATTCAGGAACTGCTTCTTGATACGCTGCACAGGTGGCAACTTGCCAATCCCACCGGTAATGGCAGACGGAATGAAACCCAGCATGCGTGCATCAATGCGCATCGCAAATTCCGGTGCAGATGCCGCCCGGGCAAAGATATTCATTACCTCGCCAACCTTGTGCGGCTTGGGGTCGGTGAGATGGAAGCAGCGACCATCCAGACCAGGCTTGTGCGCCAGCACATCCATCGCACCAGCCACATAATCCACCGGCACAATATTCAGGCGACCGCCCTCAACACCCAGCATCGGCATCCAGCGCGGCAATGCGTCACGCAAGGTCTTGATCAGGCGGAAGAAGAAATATGGACCATCAATCTTGTCGATCTCGCCGGTCTTCGAGTGACCCACGACCATGCCCGGACGATAGATACGATAGGGAACCCTGGCTTCGTTACGCACCACTTTTTCCGCATCATGCTTGGTACGCAGATACGGATTCACCAGCTTTTCTGCTTCCTCGAACATGTCTTCACGGAAAATGCCGTTGAACAGACCGGCCACCGCAATCGAACTGGCATAGTTGAAGCAACCGGCCTTGAGCTGCTCGGCAGCCTGCAGGGCATGGCGGGTACCTTCGACATTCGCCTTCACCTGATCGGCTTCCGGCGCATCAATGTCGTAAATGGCGGCGAGGTGGAAAAAGTGGTCGATGTTACCGGCCATTTTCGCGACAAAGGCCTCGTCCAGCCCCAGACCCACCATGGAGAGATCGCCAGTGACTGCATGCAGGCGGTCTGCCTGATGCGGGAAACGGCTTTTCAGTGCAGTGAACTTGAGCTCGCTACCAGGGCGCACCAGTACATGAACATGGCCCCCCCGGTTCAGCAGACGCTCAGTGAGAAACTTGCCAATGAAACCGGTCGCACCGGTAAGAAAATAATGCATGACACACTCCCTGATGGTCCTGTACCTGCAGTACTCCACGGCCACCCTCCCCAAGAGGGCTCCGACCTGCAGACAGATACAGTGTAATCAGCATAGAAGCATTATCTCTACCGCGCCGAGCGGCCATGCAGTCACAAAAACCCTTTAAAATCAAATAGTTAGAGTATTTACTCGGAATTCACCATGGATTGTCCGACAGTTTTCGCCATCAAACCCGCATTAAAGGGATGTAGGCAGCGAAATTGTCAGACAAGTACAGCCGTCACCGTCCATCGGAAACCCCCTCAGTTCCCCGCCTTCCAGCCGTTCACAACCGGATAGCGGCGATCCTTGCCAAACCCGCGCCGCGTGATGCGTGGGCCAATGGCTGCCTGGCGGCGCTTGTACTCATTCAGATCCACCAGCCGGATGACCCGCAGCACCATTTCAGGCTCAAACCCTGCCTGAATGATGGTGTCTGCACTTTCGTCCTCTTCAATGTAACGGCGCAGGACCTCGTCCAGGACCGGATAGGGCGGCAGGGAATCCTCGTCCTTCTGGTCCGGTGCCAGCTCTGCTGATGGCGGCCGGTCAATCACCCTCTGCGGAATCGGCGGATGCTCCGGCGTCAGCGTATTGCGATACTCGCTCAGCCTGAACACCAGCGTCTTCGGAACATCCTTCAGCACATCAAAACCACCGGCCATATCACCGTAGAGAGTGCAATAACCCACCGCCACTTCCGACTTGTTGCCAGTGGTCAACACCAGCAAACCCTTCTTGTTGGAAATCGCCATAAGCAATACACCACGCGAGCGAGCCTGCAGGTTTTCCTCGGTCTTGTCCTTAGGCCAACCGGCAAACTCGCCGTCGAGCGATGCCGAGAAGGCCGCCACCATCGGCTCGATCGGCAACACCGAGTACGCCACACCCAGTGTACTGGCCTCTGCCTCGGCATCATCCAGGCTCATCTGCGCGGTATAGCGGTACGGCATCATCACGGCCTGTACCCTGTCGGCACCGATGGCATCAACCGCAATTGCCAGCGTCAGGGCCGAATCAATCCCGCCCGACAGCCCCAGCACCACTCCGCGAAAGCCGCTTTTCTGCACATAGTCCCGAACTCCCAGCACCAGCGCCTGGTATACCTCCGCCTCCAGTGAGAACTCTTCTGCTGCAGCCGTCACGTCGCCGAAGACCGCACCATCCCAGCTGACCGTATGCAGGGCATCCGCAAACCTGGGCAACGAAGACACCACCGAGCCCTGTGCATCCATCAAAAAAGAGCCGCCGTCGAATACCAGCTCGTCCTGCCCACCCACGGTATTCAGGTAAATCACGGGCAACCCGGTTTCGCTCACGCGTTCGCGCACGGCAGCCTCGCGCTCGGTCTGCTTGCCGCGATGAAAGGGAGACGCATTGAGGTTAAGCAACAGTTCGGCACCGGCATCCCTGGCTGCCAGCGAAGGTGCCGGGTGCCAGATATCCTCACAGATCGACAAGCCGATGCGGTGCCCCCTGCAGTCAAATACACAGGCATCGCTGCCGGTCGAGAAGTAACGCTTCTCGTCAAACACCTGATAGTTGGGCAACTCGTGCTTGGCGTACTCGGCAACGCAGATGCCATCCCGGAACACACCCGCCATGTTGTAAAGCCGGCCATCCAGCTTGCGCGGGTAGCCCACCACCACATCAATCCCCGTAACCTCGGCCAGTTGCGCCAGCGCCGCGTCAACCCGCAAGCCCACGCTGTCACGCAGCAGCAAATCCTCAGGCGGATAGCCGATCAGGCAAAGCTCCGGAAACACCACCAGATCAGCGTGTTGCTCATCCCTTGCCTGTAGCGCCAATGCCTTCACACGAGCGATATTGCCGGGAATGTCTCCTACCAGAAAATCGGACTGGGCAAGGGCAATACGTAAAGGCAGGGCAGACATGCAGAAACTCCGGAAGGCGGGAACAACGACAAAGCAGGTGAATGATAGGCAAGAGCAGCACCGTACGGCCATACCCCTGCGCGCAGTTAGCCAGGAACAACATACCGTCACCAATGCAACTGGCAATACAGTTAACCATGGCCAAGTGCGCACGCCTTCCCCTAGACTAGCCTTCATCCTTCCTACAGGGAACGCATCATGGGTGGCATTCTGCGACTTGTCGTCATTGGTCTGGTGATCTGGTTCATCTACCGGTTCATCCAGAAGCTTCTGGTCAGCAAGGCGGGCAACAACGAGCCGCCC
This sequence comes from Moraxellaceae bacterium, assembly GCA_030646295.1. Taxonomy (GTDB): domain Bacteria; phylum Pseudomonadota; class Gammaproteobacteria; order Pseudomonadales; family Moraxellaceae; genus UBA2031. Next base: position 276,769 of record JAUSND010000019.1, on the reverse strand, counting down.
TCCGCTTCGCCTGCCACACCGCCGGAACAGGCCATGCGTCGCTGTGCCCATTGCCAGGTACATGTCCCGGAGGGCGAGAGCACGCAGTCAAAGGGCGAGTATTTCTGCTGCGAAGCACATCGTGACGCCTTCTTTCGTGAGCGCCACTAAAGCATGAGATCGTCTGACCCTCAGGGAGCCGACTGGCGCCTGCTGCAGGTGTACAGCTACTACCGCCTGTTTCTGGCCGTGTTGCTGCTAGGGCTTTTCACCCTCAATCCTGCGGCCCCCATACTCGGGGCAAACAACCCTACCCTGTTCCTGATTACCGCCATCGGCTATCTGGCTGCGGCTACCTCGACCGTGATTTTCCTGCGCTGGCAACGCAACCAGATCCCCACCCAGTCCCTGATGCTGCTGCTGGTCGACATTGTGGCGCTGTCGCTCATGGTACATGGCAGCGGTGGCATCAATACCCAGCTCACCCTGCTGTTCATGGTGGCTGTCGCCGCCGGCAACATCCTGCTGAGCGGTCGTATGGGCGCATTTATTGCGGCTGTTGCCGCCATCGCGATCCTTTACGAACAGTTCTATTTTGCGCTCAGCCAGAGCAATGGGCTGGCCGCCGATGCACTGGCACAAACGTCGATCCTTGGCCTGAGCTTTTTCGCCGTGGCGCTGTTCAGCCAACTGATCGCTCACCGCACCCGGCAGGGAGAAGCCCTAGCCGCGCAGCGCGCTGAAGATATCCAGGCCTTGCAACGCCTCAACGACCAGATCATTCGCCGCATGCGCACCGGCATTATTGTGGTCAACCGCAACCGCCACATCCTGCTCAGCAACGATGCCACCCGTGAGCTGCTCGGACTTGCAGAGCCCCTCAACCCAGGCACAGTGCTGACCGACGTCTCCATTACCCTCGAGGCCAACTACCATGCCTGGCGACGCAACCCGCTGCTGCGCGCCCTGCCTTTCAGGAACACACTGGAAAGCACCGAGATCAGTGCGCGCTTTGCCCGGCTTAACCCGGAAGACCCGCAAAGCGGCATCGTGCTGATCTTTATCGAAGACACCACCCAGCTCACCCAGCGCGCCCAGCAGCTCAAGCTCGCCTCGCTGGGCCGGCTTACTGCCAGCATTGCCCATGAAGTCCGCAACCCCCTGGGCGCCATCAGCCATGCCACACAGCTGCTTGCCGAATCGGAGCATATTGACGGCGGTGACAAGCGTCTGCTGGAAATCATCGAGCAACACTGCCGCCGCATGAACGCCATCGTGGAAAACGTACTGAGCGTTTCCCGCCGGCAGCCCTCCTACCCCGAAACCCTGGGATTGCCGGAGTGGCTCCATCGGTTCCGCACCGAATATCTTGAAAGCACTTCAGATCAGGTACGCATCGACATGGATCTGCCTGATACCGACATCGAGGTCCGCTTTGACCCGCAACAGCTGTATCAGGTTGTCAGCAATCTGGTCATGAACGGGCTGCGCTACAGCACACGTCCGGATGATGTAGCGCATATCAGGATCGTTGCCGGCCACCAGGAAATAAACGACCAGCCCTATCTGGACATTATTGATGACGGCCCTGGAGTTTCTGCCACCCACCTTGAGCATCTGTTCGAGCCCTTCTATACCACCGAGCCCACTGGCACCGGACTGGGGCTTTACCTGTCTCGCGAAATTTGCGAAGCCAATCAGGCGCGCCTTGACTACATTCCGGGCAACCCCGGCGCCTGCTTCCGCATTACATTCGCCCACCCTGACCGATTGAGCTGAACCGAGTTGACCATGAGCAATCCGCTGGCACTGATCGTTGATGATGAACCCGATATTCGTGAGCTGCTGGAAATCACCCTTTCCCGCATGAACATTGATGCACGTACCGCTGACTCCCTCGAGTCGGCAAAAGCCCTGCTGCGCAAGGAAAAGTTCCAGCTCTGCCTCACCGACATGAACCTGCCTGATGGCAGCGGCATCACCCTGGTCCAGACCATCCAGCGCGATTACCCAAACCTGCCGGTAGCCGTCATTACTGCTTACGGCAGCATGGAGGCAGCCGTGGCATCGCTCAAGGCAGGCGCCTTTGATTTTGTATCCAAGCCTGTTGAGCTGGCCCGTTTGCGTGACATGGTCAATACCGCACTCAAGCTGCGCCCGGATGAAATCATTCATCCCGAAGACAGCCGACTGCTTGGCCGCTCTGCCGCCATGCAGGAGCTGCGTGAAAAAATCCACAAGCTTTCACGCAGTCAGGCGCCGGTCTACATCAGTGGGGAGTCCGGCACAGGCAAGGAGCTTGTCGCACGGCTCATCCACGAACTTGGTCCCCGGGCAGACAATCCTTTTGTTCCTGTCAACTGTGGTGCCATTCCCTCGGAGCTGATGGAAAGCGAGTTTTTCGGGCACAAGAAGGGCAGCTTCACCGGCGCATCAGAAGACAAGCAGGGACTTTTTCAGGCGGCCCATGACGGCACACTTTTTCTGGATGAAGTTGCCGACCTTCCGCTGGCCATGCAGGTCAAGCTGCTGCGTGCCATCCAGGAAAAATCCATTCGTCCGGTTGGTCACTCCAAAGAAATGCCCGTCAATGTCCGTATCGTGAGTGCCACCCACAAGGACCTCGCCACCGAGGTCGATGCCGGGCGATTCCGGCAGGATCTTTTTTACCGTATCAACGTGATTCAGGTAAAAGTGCCACCATTACGCGAGCGCGGCGATGACATTCTCTATCTGGCACAGAACTTTCTCAAAAAACTGAGCAAGGACTGGTGCGTTGCAGAACCAGCACTGGGGGACGCAACACGCGAGGCACTTCGTCACTACGTCTTTCCCGGCAACGTACGCGAATTGCAGAACATTCTGGAGCGGGCACTGACGCTATGTGATGGCAATGTCATTCTGCCGGAGCACTTGCAACTGCCCGCACACACCATGCAGACGACTTCAGCCCCCGTCAGCGGCACTGTCACACCGGTGCAGGCAGCCGCCACCGACAACCATGGCGGATCACTGGAAGACTATCTGTTCGAGATCGAAAAAACAGCCATTCTGAAGGCACTGGAAGATACGCGCTGGAACCGTACTGCGGCAGCCCGCAAGCTTGGCATGACATTCCGCTCGCTGCGTTATCGCCTGAAAAAAATGGGACTTGATGATGATGACGAGGAGTAAAACCTCCTCGTCATCAGCAAAACACGCGCATCCGCTTACAAACACTGATACGGCAGCGGATCAAGCGAAGGCTGTTCCCCCCGCAGCAGGTTTGTCAGCAGACAGGCTGATGCGGGGGCCAGTACCAGTCCATTCCTGTAGTGCCCGGCGTTCACCCACAGATTGTCCTTTTCCGGCACGCGCCCGATGAAGGGAATGCCGTTCGGGCTGCCCGGACGCAGTCCGGCCCATTGTGCTACCGGCTGCTCATTAGCCAGGGCCGGCAGCAAGCGCGCAGCCGAGGCCATCAGGCTTTCCCTGGCCGCATCGGTAATCCCCTTGTCAAAGCCTGTTTCTTCAAGCGTCGAACCGCACAACACATGCCCGTCACGGCGCTGGATGACATAGCGCCCGTCGGCCATCACCATGCATGGCAACGTTCCTGGTGGTAGCCGGTACAACAGCATCTGACCTCGTACGGGACGTACTGATGGCGGCGAGGCCATCTCCAGCAACTCCAGCAGCCCCCGACTCCAGGCACCACCACACACCACAAAGTGATCGGCAGAAAACTTGCGTCCATCTGACGTTGTCAGGCTGCCCAGTGTCGATCCTGTACCAGATGCACTGACAACCTCTGCCTGGGTAATTACATCGACCTTCAGCCGGCGCAAGGATGCCTGCAAGGCCTGCAGAAGCCGGGGGTTACGCACATGGGCAATACCCGGCATCAGCAAGCCTTCATGCCAGTGAGAAGACAGCCACGGCATCCTCTGCCGCAAGCTGCTGCTGTCATAGCGCAGTACCAACTCTTTCTGTGCGTCCGCCCATGCCAATGCATCACGCGCATCATCGGCATCCAGCATCAACATGCCGCAGGCAACCAGCTCTGCATCAATGCCGGTTTCGTCCAGCAACTCCTGCACAAGCACCGGGTAGGCCTGCCTGGCCTGCTGCGCCAGGGCAGTAACTGCGGCCGGATATCGCCACGGATACAGCGGTGACACAATGCCGCCACCCGCCCATGACGCCTCCCGCCCCGGCTCGCCACGCTCCAGCACAGTAACGCGACAGCCTGACAAGGCCAGCATACGCGCCGTCATCAGCCCCATGACACCTGCACCTACAATCACTACATCCGACAAGACCAACTCCTCCCCAGAGCCACAGGCAAATATCCTACATCAACAACAGAAATTCCCCTCTTGTCGATCATCAAGGAATGGCGCTATATCTGCCGCCCGCTTTATACCACTCATGATCACCAGGGAAGGTCTCATGAAAAAAACACCCGGCTTCACGCTGATTGAACTCCTGTTTGCGATCCTGATTACCTGCCTGCTCGCCTTCATGGCTGCAGGCATGTGGTCAGGCCTGCAATTACGCATGGAGGCACGATCCGTTATTGCCATGCTGGCCAATAGCCTGTATCTGGCACGAAATACCGCAATTTCCACGCAGATTCCCGTCGCGGTATGTGGCAGCAGGAATGCCACTGAGTGTGATGGCCAATGGCAGAGTGGTGTATTGGTGTTTTCGGATGTGCATGGCCATGAGTCGCCTGCAACCACTGCAGAAATACTCGGGTTTTATCCGACGGTATCACCAACTTCAGTGATTGCATGGCGTGGTTTCGGCTCAAAAACCCACGTCCGCTTTGACCGGATGGGGCGCACATCGGCCAGCAACGGAGGCTTTATCTACTGCCCCGGCAGCAGAGATGCCCACTATGCACGGCAAGTGATAATCAATCGTGGCGGACGCGTCCGGTTTTCAACTGACCGTGATGGCGATGGCATGCATGAAGACTCCAGCGGCAATACACTGCGCTGCCCCGGAGGATAAAAAAACGCCGCATACGCGGCGTTTTTCAATTGGCGGTTGTTCGCCAGTTTTGCAAGGGATCATCAAGATCACAGTTTGCATCGTTAGCAGGATTCCAGCATCGGCGGCCCTGATTATCAATAGACAGTGCGCCATCACCCACCTGCACACCACCGGCTGCCGGCGTTGCCACCAGCGTCCAGCCTGTTGCGACGGCATCCGATGGCAAAAGGTTAAGTACAAGGGTGTACTGCACCGTACCGCTTGCCGGATAGTTGGCACTGCCATTGATCATTGCCAGGGTAACGCCCCGGTAGCTGATCTGCTGGGACTTGTATCGCTCCAGATCACTGGCCAGCTGCAACAGTCTCGCTTGCAGGTCGGCACGATTACTGCGTACCACGTAGTCCCGATAGCCGGGTATTGCAATCGCAGCCAGGGTGGCAATGATTGCAATCACTACCATCAACTCAACCAGTGTAAAGCCTTTTTGCTTGCACTTGTCGTCAGACATCAACCCTCTCCACTCAGTAGACCGTCAGAGAAAAACGGCACCCATGTGCCGTTTTTCTCGTTCACTGCTTATTTCTGCCGGAACTTCTCAGTCCAGCGTGTGCGTTTCAGTGATGCACGAACACACCCTTCAAACTCCTCAACATCCGTACCGGTGACAATGGCTATATCCGAGCACTTCCCTTCATCTTCATTCGGATCAATATTATCCTTCTCATCACATACACCATCACCATTCTTGTCACAATCTTCATCCTCGCCAGGGTCAGAGCAGTCGCCATCTCCGTTCAGGTCACACAGGTTTTTGTCATCACCTTCAAGGATCACCAACTGCGGATCGCCACCAAGACCGAACACGGAGTTGTCCTTGACCGTGAAGCCCGTAGGCAGACCATCCGCCAGCGAGGCACGGTACAGCTTGGTACGTCCGATCACGGGCGAGCACACATCTCCGCCTTCAACGCTTGGCACATAGCTGGAGAAGATCAGTGTATTCTGGAAAATCAGGCCGCTGGTAATCACCTTTTCACCCGTATCAGGGAAGGCCAGATACCAGCCCTTCTTGCCCGCAATATCCACGGTAACCGTTGCATCAGGCTTGACCTCGGCAAGGTCCGACATTCCGATAGTATCCTGCAGCTTGGTGGTCGTCAGGATATCCGGACGAGGCACGTCATAATCAAAGAACGTAAAGAAGTGATCGGTCGTTGCCTCGTTCAGGGGATGGCTGCGATAGCCAGAGCCCATGGCCACTGCAGCAAAGATCTTGTTGGTCGAGTCCTTGAACAGCGCCACGGTAGGCGGCTCAAAGAAACGCCGTTGCGAGCTCACACTGCCACCACCGGAATCGGTCTGCCCAACCTTGGCCACAGTCTTCACTCGCACAACAAGGTCAGAAGCACTTAGCCGGTTATCAAGATCGACACGGAACACCTGGCCGGCCATATCACCTGCATAGATATGATCAACAAGACCATCACTGTTCACATCCAGCGTCTTGGGCTGAGCTGGGATGGCGAACTTCATGTCACCATTATCCGACGAGTCTACCGACTGTATGAGCTTGCCGGTTTCAGCATCCACGATGTAAATCGAGCTACCCATGCCATCGCTGGAGAAGACGGTATTTTCGGTTTCGTGCTGCGGATCATAGCCACCACCGAATACCAGCACACGCTTCACAACCCCGCTGATGCGCATGGCCGCCACTACCGGCTGTGACCATGTCTGCCCGAGGTTGCTGAAATCGCCCGAACCACCTTCAATAGCAAACAGCAGCGAAGGGGCACTACGATTGGTCACATCCAGTGCGTAATAATTGTTACCACCCATGCGCATGCCGCCATAGACATAGATTTTCTCTGGCGTGCCATCGTTATTGGCATCCTTGCGCAACACGGACCAGGTCAGATCCATGCCGAACTCCGGGTTTTCCTGCACCGGATTGGCAAACAGCTTGGGCAACAGGGCGAGCTTCTCTCCGGGAATGAAGGAGAAGTGCTCGTCGCCCGTCTTGGCATCCACCGCATGCAGGGTACCTTCGAGAGTACTGAAGATAAGCACGTTATCCTGCAGGTCCGGATCAAGGGCAGCCGCTTCGGCGGTACCGCTGAACCCGTAGTTCACCAGCACAGGGCGTGAGTGCAGTGCTCCCCCGATTTCCTGACGGCGCAGGGAAGTAGAGTCGACTGCCACCAGACCCTCCGTGAGGCTGGCGATTTGATAGCCCTTGTACCAGTTGATGAGGTTGGCAAAGATGGCGTTGTCCGTTATCCCCGTAAGTGTCTTGCCTGCAGAAACAAACCCTGTATTACCAAGATCCACCGCCGTCAGCGCGGCACCGGTCGACGGCACGCTGCCTGTGTAGGTAAACATTTTGCGGGTTGCCGGATCCGGCAGCACGCTGGCGGCGCCACCCAGTCGGGCCTTGTCACCATCAACACCGGGGCTCCACCAGCTCTGTGCCGTGCTCTTGAAGAAGCTGGTGGCAGAGTCCACGGCCTGAGCGCCATTCACGTCAAACACATCCTCGGCCGCAATATCCAGACGATACCGTTTGACGTTGCCCGGCCAGAAAGCCTTCTGGACATCCGGATCGAACACCGCATAGAACAGCTGGTCGAGATTATTGAGACGGTTCAACTGGTTCACAGCCACGCCAGGGGCCGTAATCGTACCGCTGACATCCAGCAGGGAGTTGATGGTATCCGTCAGTGCATCCACCAGCGCCTTTTCATCACCGGCCTTGTAGAAGGTACCGCCGCCGAACTTGGCAACCTGACGCATGTTACCCACCGTGTTGGCATCATCTTCACCAAACAGCACGGTGTTGGTACGGATACGCGTATTAATCTGGTTGGTCGGCTTCAGGCCCCACTCGGCTGCGGCCAGCATGCAGCGCCAGTTTTCCTGCATGGCGTTACCATAAACATAGGTACCGTAACTGGCAGGACAGGTCACGCCGGTGATTCCCTTGGTGTTGTTACCCACCTGTGCCAGGTTGTTGGGCTCACCGTCCGTCAGGGCAAACACGTAGTTACCGGCACACTGGCTGCTGGCCTTGACCGGCGACTTGTAGGTTGTCATCGTCGCATCCGTGGTTGTGCGCGGATCGACGAGCGGGGCATACACCGGCTGACCCAGCATGTAGCGCATGGTTTCCACATAGGCAGCACCCAGTGGCGTACCGCCATCTACGTTAAGCGAAGCCAGCTCTTCCCAGATTTCATCACGCACCGTCTTGAGCTTGCTAAGGTCGGTAAACCGCTGACGTCCCTTGACCGTCAGGTACGGCCGTGACGACGTGGATGCGCCCTCAAAGGAAAGAAAGGCGCCATTGTTGGAACTGGCAGTCACATTCGACCGCATCATGAAGCCCATGGCATTGCCTGGCGCCCAACCTGCCAGATTGACCAGATACTGCACCTGACTTGTCACCGGCACCGAGTGTGCAGCACCCGCATACACCCTGTTGCCGGGCAGTGACCAGGTCTGGTTACCCGCATAACCGGTCGTGGGTACCGCGCACGTGGTGACAGTCGGACAGCTGAATGCCGGCAGATTGTCCGAATCAAACGCCGCCACCTGCAAAACCGGAACACCCGTCCTGTTCTGATAGCCAACTGCCGTGATGGTTGCCTCGTCAATAATGGCATCCTTGTTGATACTGTTGCCCGTGAAGCCGGTAAAGCGCATGGCTACATGGTTACGCTTGCTGGCGCTGACAAAGGCAAACTCAAGGGCCGAGCTGTTACGCACCGCCTTGTTGCCGGTGTCTCCCTCGGCCCACTCAATGTCATTCCGGCCATCAGTGATCTGGGCTGTTGCAAGAAATGGCGCAACAATGCAGCTGTCCGTTGCCTTCGGATCAATGGTGTAGTTCACCACCAGTCGCGGCGCCTTGGCCGGATTGGCATCGTAGGAGTAGGCGTAACGGTCTTCGGCCGAGCCGGCTACCCGCATCAGACGCAATACGGCATCATTACCACCGCACCAGTCAGACTTGTTGACCAGATACTTGAGTGCCTCGGCTACATTCACCTCGTAAACCTGGTCCTGTACCCACTTGTCAATGACGGACTCTGTGGCGATCACAGGAGAATACGTACGAGAGTCGATATCATTGGCGCCCACAGCAAACATTGGCGCCGTATCAATGTCCTGAGCACTGATTTCCCAGCTGGCCGGTGATGCCGGGGAATCACGGTTGGCCGTAAACTCGATATAAGCCTCGTTGATGGTGGCACCCTTCGGCACATTCAGCCTGGAAAAATGCATCCCGACAGAGCCCAGCCCCAGATCAAGCTCGGGACTGACCAGCGTGAGCGAGCCGGAAACCTGCTCCGCGTCAGCCGCACTGGCTGTCACGACACTGCCTACCTCGCCGTCCGGATTGATATCCACAAATGCATCCAGCGGGCGTGCCGGATACTTTACCCAGCCACCAAAATTTGCATCAGTGTTGTAGCGCGAGTACCCCATGCGGACAAATCCTGGCACTGCCTTGACGTTATCGGCCGCACTACCGAACAGGATTTTCTGCAGGGCGTTGCGCATGGCCGTCAGGCGCATCGGATTGGCGGCGGTACAGCCGCTGTTTGCACCATCCAGGCAGTAATCCATGGAACCGGAAGTATCCAGCATCATCATCAGCGTGGGCGCGAGCTCGGTATCAACAGCCACCTTGCGCGCATACACCTCTGTGTCACTTGCCTGAGCGGCCGGCACGATGGCCAACCCCAGATATAACGATGTCGCCGCACCGACCATCACCTTGCGAGCAAGGGCTGACTGGCGAACGCTGTTGATCAGACGCTTCATGATCTTTTCCTCATGCAAGCCCGTCAGGGCCGGTTCATTCGTTAAAGCCATAGTTGTATTCCTGAACCATCGTCGTGAATACAGCACCGGCGTCAGTCAGGCAGTCAGTTACAGTCACAGCACTTTCATCATTCGGCATAGCCAGACACGTGTTAAGGTCATCTGAATCAGCCGATCCATAAACAGGAATAACCGCCGTCGAGTGCACCCTCAACCGATAGGTAGGGATACCGGCACGATCCGCGTCAGTCCCAAGTACCAGCGCCTTCATCGGCTCGCCATCTGCATTGGCCGGCACTTCGACTGAAACCTGGTTGATGGCTACATCACGGGCACTGGTAAAATCAGCAGCCACATCTGCCTGACAACCACCAAGACGAAGACGGTCCCCCTTGGTTACGCAATAAATCACCTCGGAGCCTGGCGCATTAAGAGCAGGACCAATCACACCCGTCGCCTGGCCTGCCTCATAAAGACCCGCACTGACTCGCTGCTCAAAAGAAACCAGCCCCGCATCAGCCGACTGGAAAACCACGGCACTGACCTGGCTGTTTGTTGCAATGGTCAGACTGGTAAGGCCCATCCTTACGGCAGTGATGCCAAGCACCGTGATCACCAGAAGGATCAGCATCACAACCAGGATGGCTGCACCTCGCTGTTTTCTCATCTTCACGCCGGCATTCCTCAAAGCTCGTTGCGCAAGGCAATCGAGGTCACAAATACCCGGCGGATACGTCCATCACCCGGAACATCATCCACCAGTTGATCCAGAACATTCAGGTCTGGTGCATCACCCATCTGCGGACCGGAGCGATCCACCGAAGAAACCATTACCCCCAGCCTGACCACCAGCACAGGAGGACGTGGCGCGGCGAGGAGGGCATACTCATCCGGCCGAAGGTAACGCATGGGATAGCCCGCAAGACCCGTCCCGAGCAACACCTGCATGTTTTCGACTGCACCCAGCAACACCACACCCGCATCGCCAACATTGCTAAGAGCGGATTGATCGTGCCAGCCGCCATCACACGCCAGGGCTGATTCTGCGTTCGTGCCCACATCTGCCCTCAGGAAATAACGGGACACAACATAGTTTCCTGCCGTCACCGCATTACCCTCACAGTCAACGGTGTCTTCCAGGGTCAAACGCTGAATAAGCAACTGATCGCTACTGCCCAGGCCTGTTGCAGACACGCCATTGGCGGTCAACCAGTCAGCCGATGCACCTGGCATTTCTGCCGCATCCACCACCACCGCAAGAAAGGGATTGATAAAGGCACCGTCAGGCCGCATTCCCGCAGCACGAACATCCCGATTGATGAAGTCAAGCGCAAAGCGCCCATTGTCCTGCACATCACTGATACCACGCTGCTGGCTGAAGCTCGTGGCATTGGTCAGCAGCAACTGGGTGGCGGCGGCGGCAACCAGAAGCCCCAGCACAAGCGAAATCATCAGCTCGATCATGGTAAAACCGCGGCTATGACTGAAGCGTTTCATTGATAGGCCTCCATCATCACGCACGCAGCGCCATTGCGGTAAACCCCATCGTTGGTGACGCAATCAGTGTCACCCCCACCAACCGTTGGAGTGGTATCGTCCCAGCTGACATAAATACAGTTCGCCAGGCTGCCCGTGCACTGCTGCATGCGAACCTGGCCATTGGAGAGCAGGGTAGCTGCCGAATTGACTACGTTATCCATGTCATACTGAGCCACCTGTGCTGGCGTGCAATCGGCCGTTTCACAAGCAGAAATGTCACCACCATCACGCCAGTTGGCTGCCGTTGTGTAGAACGCCATCTGCCTGGAGTTGAGGCGAACACGCTGCGCAAGATCCTGTGCAATTGCCATGGCCTGGGTGCGGGAAAATGCATCTCCCCCTGTCGTCGATGCCCTCACCTGCAGCCCGACAAAGCCCATTACGCCAATCGACAAAAGCAGCAGTGCCACCATGACCTCCGTCAAACCGGCACCTTGCTGAAACTGTTTACTTCCCATCATGTCCATCCTCATGGGTTGCAGACGCTGGCGTCTGCATGGCGAGTCAACCCGGTACGTCCTGTTCGTGATAGCCAGACGGTATTTCCCCTTTCGGTAGTTACGCCGTCATCACAAACCACAAACTCGACAGTATTGATGGGCACCCCCGCAGTAGTCCCTACCAGTCCGTTTGGCTGAAACACAAAACCAGCCACTGCCGGATCATCCACAATGGTCACCGAGCCCGCCACGCCGCGATGGGCCGCCAGATTGGGCACCCCCGGCAACGGCACCTCAAAGGCCATGACCCACCCGTTCTGCCAGCCCCCCAGGGAAGTGAGGCTTACAGGACGCTGTTTGCCAGCCGCCTGGTTCCTGGCTTCCAGCAAGGCCGTCACAAGATCCCCGGCTGCCGCACGGGCACGGGCATTGGCCTGAGCCTGCTGGAGTCCCGGTACCGCCAATGCCGCCACGATCGCCATCACAAGAATCACCATCAATGATTCGATCAGCGTGAAGCCCTTGTTTCTGTGCACTGACATATCCTGTCCAAAAGTGACCAAAGTGAAACCCTTCTCTGATGGGTGAACCTTAGTGTTACGCCCGTCCACTCTCAACCGCCAAAAGATGGCCGGCTGAATACGGGGAACAGACGGAAACACCTGTTCACCAAGCGTGAACCGGTTCATATTTCAGAGACTTAGCGTTGTTTGAAGACAAACGGCGCTCCTTGCCGATGGACGATTTCCAATCGCCAGCGAGCCTTAAAGACCCGCCTTTTATCATTATTATTGAGCTCGATGGCCCGATTCTTCAGTCAAAACCGCTCACACAGGTTGAACGGGTATCCGCAGTTCCTTCGGCATGGAGAACACAACATGCTCCGGACGCCCGACCAGCTCCTCAGGTGCCGTTCCACCCCACTCGCGCAGGCGATCCACTACTTGCTGGATGAGGATTTCAGGGGCTGAGGCGCCCGCCGTCAAGCCCACTACTGTAACACCGTCAAACCACTCCTTCTGCATTTGGCCAGCATTATCAACAAGATACGCGCGCGACCCCATGCGTTCGGCCAGCTCGCGCAGGCGATTGGAGTTGGACGAGTTGGGAGAGCCCACCACCAGCACCACCTTTGCCTCCGCCGCCAACTGCTTCACGGCATCCTGACGGTTCTGGGTGGCGTAGCAGATATCGTCCTTGCGCGGCCCCTGAATGGCCGGAAACTTCGCCCGCAACGCATCAATCACACGGGAAGTATCATCCACGGACAACGTGGTCTGGGTAACAAAGGCCAGTTGCTCCGGATTGCGCACCTGAAGGGCAGCTACGTCCGCCTCGTCCTCCACCAGATAGATATCACCGCCCTGACGACGGTCGTACTGCCCCATGGTGCCCTCGACCTCGGGATGTCCCTCGTGGCCAATCAGGATGGCCTCGGTGCCCGTCCGGGCATAACGCATGACCTCCATATGCACCTTGGTCACCAGCGGGCAGGTTGCATCGAACACCTTGAGGCCGCGACGGGCCGCCTCGTCCTGGACAGCCTTTGATACCCCATGCGCCGAAAAGATCACCACGCCATCATCCGGCACCTGATGCAGCTCTTCGACAAACACAGCGCCACGGTTGCGCAAGTCGTCCACCACGAACTTGTTGTGGACGACCTCATGCCGGACATAGATAGGAGGCCCAAAGACCTCCAGCGCGCGATTGACGATCTCGATGGCACGGTCAACCCCGGCACAGAAGCCACGGGGGTTGGCGAGTTTGATCTGCATGATGAGGCCCTCTTGCTATACCCGTTGCCCAAGGCTGACCGGACTGGCATCGGCATCCATGACACGAATGATATCCACTTCGAATACCAGGTCACGACCCGCCAGCGGATGATTGAAGTCCACCGTGACAGTGTCATCGTCAAAGGCCTTGACCACGCCTGGCAACTCGCCCGACTTGTCGGCAAAGGAGATGATCATGCCCTCCTCCAGTGTCAGATGACTGAACTGGACACGGGTGAACACCTGCTGGTTGTCCGGGTTCCAGTCGCCAAAGCCATGCGCCGCGTCAATGAATACCGAGCGTCGATCACCCGCGCGTAAACCAAAAACCGCTTTTTCAAACCCGGGGAGCAGACTGCCATCCCCCACGATGAACTCGGCAGGCTCCGCACGCTCACGCGTTGTATCAATCAGCTGGCCATCGGCCAGCGCAATCGAGAAATGCAGGGTGACTTTCTTGCCGTGACCAATCATTTCAGCCATTGGCAGCCTCACGCTTCTTTTCAAGAAAAAGGGAGTCAAAAATCAGCATGGCTGCACCCACACTGATACCGCAGTCAGCAATATTGAAGGCGGGGAAATGCCAGGTGCCGTAGTGCACATGAATGAAGTCCACCACATAACCGAGCATCATGCGGTCATACAGGTTGCCGAGCGCACCGCCCAGCACCAGTACCAGCGCACACGCAAGGAAACGTGCATTGGCCGGCAGGGTTTTCAGCCAGAACAGGATGCCACCACTCACCACCAGCGCAATGCCGGCAAAAAACCAGCGTTGCCAGCCTCCGGCGTCATGCAGAAAGCTGAAGGCGGCACCGTAATTATGGGCCAGCGTCCAGCTGAACACCGGCAACAGGGAGACGGATTCCCCCAACTGCATCGTTGCCGAGAAATACATCTTTGTCGCCTGATCCAGCACGATCACCAGCACCGCCAGCCAAAGCCAGGCAAAGTTCCTGCGTACCTGTTCGTTCACAAATGACTCACTTCAGTTTTCTCAGGCAAAACGGCGAACTTCACCCTTGCCTTCCGGCAGGTTGTCCGCACAGCGTTCACAAATATCCGGGTGCGCGGCATTGGCGCCCACATCGGGCCGGTAATGCCAGCAGCGCGCACACTTCTGATGTGCCGATGCCGAAATTTTCACACGCAGACCTTCAAGCTCCGTCAGCACACCCTGCTCAGCTAGCGGTTGCAGACGCACCGCCGAAGTAATCAGCACAAAACGCAACTCGTCACCCATGGCGGCCAGGGCCTGCTGACGCTCAGGCGACACATACAGGTCCACTTCCGCAGAGAGCCCGGCGCCAACTTCCTTGCGGTTACGGGCCTCCTCGATTTCCTTGTTAACGGCAGACTTCACCGCCATCACATCATCCCAGTAACCGCGGGTGAGCGTGACGTCGCTGCTGTTTTCCGGCAGCTGGGCCAATCCTTCATACCATGATTCGAGGAACACGGACTCGGAACGCTGTCCCGGCAACACCGTCCAGATTTCTTCGGCCGTAAAGCTCAGCACCGGCGACATCCAGCGCGTGAAAGCTTCTGCAATATGGAACAATGCAGTCTGCGCCGAGCGCCGCGCCAGCGAGTCCGGCTGCGTCGTGTACTGACGGTCCTTGATGATGTCGAGATAGAAACCACCCAGCTCGGCCACGCAGAAGTTATGCAGACGGTGATAGATCTGGTGGAACTGGAAATTATCGTAGGACGTTTTTATTTCATCCTGCAGCAGGGCGGCACGATCCACCACCCAGCGATCCAGCGCCAACATGTCTTCGGTCTTCACCAGATGCTGCACCGGATCAAAACCGTTGAGATTGGAAAGCAGGAAGCGCAGGGTGTTGCGGATACGGCGATAGGTATCCGACATGCGATTGAGAATTTCATCGCTCACCGACATTTCGCCACGATAATCCGTGGCCGCCACCCAGAGACGGATGATGTCGGCACCCAGGGTCTGCATCACCTTCTGCGGCGCCACCACATTCCCCACCGACTTGGACATCTTGCGACCCTGTCCATCCACGGTAAAGCCGTGCGTCAGCACTGACTTGTAGGGTGCGGCACCATTGGCTGCAAGTGACGCCAGCAACGACGACTGGAACCAGCCACGGTGCTGGTCAGAGCCTTCCAGATAAAGATCCGCCGGAAACTGCAGTCCCTCAAAACGTTTCAACACAGCTGTATGCGTCACGCCGGAGTCAAACCAGACATCCAGTGTATCGGTAACCTTGTCGTAGTTTTTCGCATCATCACCAAGCAACTCACTGGCAGGCAGATCAAACCAGGCATCAATCCCGGCCTGTTCCACCCTGAGTGCCACCTGCTCGATCAGCTCGGCCGTCTGCGGGTGCAGCTCTCCTGTTTCCTTGTGCACAAACAGGGTGATCGGCACGCCCCAGGTGCGCTGGCGCGACACGCACCAGTCCGGGCGACCGGCAATCATGCCCTCGATACGGGCCTGCCCCCAGTCCGGCACCCACTGCACCGCCGGAATGGCCTGCATGGCCATGTCGCGCAGACCGGCCTGCACCATGCTGATGAACCACTGCGGCGTGGCGCGAAAAATGATCGGGGTCTTGTGGCGCCAGCAATGCGGATAGCTGTGCTGGATTTTCTTGTGGGCAAGCAGCAGTGAGCGATTCGCGCGTGACGTTTCTTTCAGCGCCTCGATGATCGGCTCGTTTGCCTTGTTCACGTGCATTCCCGCAAACATCGGAGTGGACGGCAGAAACACGCCCTGGCTGTCGACCGGGTTATCCACGAGAAGATTGTATTTACGACCAATCACAAAGTCGTCCTGACCGTGCCCCGGCGCCGTGTGCACCGCACCCGTACCGGAGTCTGCCGTGACATGCTCGCCAACAATCACAGGCACTTCGCGCTCATAGAAGGGATGCTGCAGCACCAGATGTTCCAGTGCCGCCCCCGTCACCTTGGCCAGCGTCTCGGCATTTTCCGCTTCATAACGTGCCACTGCACTTTCCACCAGTGCATCCGCAACAATAATTGCACGGCGCTCACCCGCAATCGTGGCAGCAACAATGGCGTACTCGAATTCGGGGTGCAAACTCACCGCCTGGTTGGCCGGCAGGGTCCACGGCGTTGTGGTCCAGATCACCACATCCACCGGAAGATCAATCGAGGCCAGACCGGCACGCTTTGCCAGATCCGCCAGATCCTTGACCGGAAAACCGACATCCACGGCATGCGAGGCCTTGTCGTAATACTCGACCTCTGCCTCGGCCAGCGCCGAACCGCAATCCATGCACCAGTGCACCGGCTTCAGGCCCTTGTGCAGATGGCCGTTTTTCGCAATCTGGCCAAGCACCCGAATGATGTCGGCTTCCTGCGTGTAGTTCATGGTGAGGTAGGGATTGAACCAGTCGCCCAATACGCCAAGACGCATGAAATCGGTGCGCTGCTTTTCCACCTGCGACTGCGCATAGTCACGGCAGTGCTGGCGAAACTCCTTAGCAGAAACCTTTTCACCCGGCTTGCCGACTTTTTTCTCGACATTCAGCTCGATGGGCAGGCCATGACAGTCCCAGCCCGGCACATATGGCGCATCAAAGCCTGACAATGTCTTCGACTTGACGATGATATCCTTCAGTATCTTGTTAACGGCATGGCCGATGTGAATATCGCCATTGGCATAAGGAGGGCCGTCATGCAGGATGAACTTTTGCGCACCGCGACGAGCTTCGCGAATCTTCTCGTAAAGCTTCTTTTCCTGCCATGCAGCCACCATGGCAGGCTCACGCGTGGACAGGCTCGCCTTCATGGCAAAACCGGTTTCAGGAAGGTTAAGCGTCGGCTTGTAGTCTGTTGTCATGTCATTGCTTCTGGGTTGGCCCTCTCCGGAGAGAAAGCACGAGGTCAAATTCCAAAAAATTCGCGACTGTCGGCAATGTCTTTCGCCATTGCCGTCTTTAATTCATCGAGCGAGTTGAACTTCAGCTCTTCCCGCAGTTTCCGGTGAAAAACCACCTTGATGCGGCGTCCATAAATATCGCCATCAAAATCGAGCAGGTGGGTTTCGATGCGCTCATCCTGACCATGCACTGTTGGCCGCCGCCCCACACTGGTCACTCCAAACACCGGCACGTCCGCTGCGCCCTCCACCGTTACGGCATAAATCCCGCTGAGCGGCGATACCAGCCGGCGTGACGGAATATTGGCCGTGGGCACGCCCAGCGTGCGACCAATCTTGTCGCCATGCGATACCCGGCCGCTCACACCGTACGGGAAACCCAGCAGGGTTTCGGCGAGACGAAAATCTCCGGCACGAATGGCGATGCGTACACGGGTACTGCTCACGCGATCATTCTCCACCATGATTGTGGACGTACTGCTGACGGCAAAACCGAATTCGTTGCCCGCAGCCTGCAACACTGAAAAATCACCCGAGCGGTCACAACCAAAGCGGAAGTCGTCACCTATCACCAGATGCCGGCACCCAAGCCCGTCCACCAGCAGTTCTTGCACAAAACCACGTGCGGTCAGGGCGCGGAATTTTTCATCAAAACGCACACACAGCACACGCGCCACACCGCATCCGGCCAGCGCATCGATCTTGTCGCGCCAGTGCATCAGTCGCGCCGGCGCCTGCGCGCCCTGAAAAAACTCCTGCGGCTGCGGCTCGAAAATCATCACTGTGTCTGGCACACCGAGCGCCTGCCCCGCTGCCTGCAACTGGGACAGGATGACCTGATGCCCCCGGTGCACCCCGTCAAAATTGCCTATCGTCACCACAGAGTTACGGTGGCGGGGACGAAGGTTATGCAGGCCGCGAATGAGTTCCATGGGGTTCAAGCTGGTTCAGGACAGCCCGGCAGTATAAAGAAAGACCGGGCCGGCGTCAGTGATGGCGGATTTCCCGTATGCGGAAGCCAAAGGCATACAGGGCGACAAAATATGCCCCGGCGCCCGCCGCACAGATACCCAGGATGGCCTCGGCCTTGATCAGGCTGCCATGGGTCAGCCACCATGAGGTGGCCGGCGTCAGCGCCACCAGCACCCCCACCATGACGACATTGGCCGCCACATAGCGGGCACCCAGCTTCCACCAGTGCGCTTCCAGCCGGTAAACCCCCCGCTTGTGCAATCCCCAGTACAGCAGGCCGGCATTCAGGAAGGCCGACAGGGTGCTGGCCAGCGACAGGCCCACATGCTTGAGATCCCAGACCAGGATCAGGTTGAAGACCATGTTGGCCACCATGGCGATGATGCCGATCTTCACCGGCGTGCGAACATCCTGACGCGAGTAATAGCCCGGTGCGAACACCTTGATCATCATGAAGGCGAGAATGCCGCCGGACAGCGCCTTGAGAGCGCCCGCCGACATGGCCACGTCCTGCGCATCAAACTTGCCATGATGGAACAGTGCCGCAATCAGCGGCTCGGCCAGCACCCCCATCGCCAGAGACGCGGGCAGCCCCACCAGCACGATGACACGCAATGCCCAGTCCACCATGGCACGAAACTCATCATCCGCTTTCGCTGCATGCTTGGCCGACAGGGACGGCAGGATCACGGTTGCCACTGCAATTCCAATCAGCCCCAGTGGCAGCTCAGTCAGGCGCTCGGCGGTATACAGCCACGACACGGAGCCTTCAATCAGAAAGGAGGCCAGAATCGTGTCGAGGAGCAAGTTGATCTGGCTGACGGACACCCCGAACAGGGCAGGCAGCATCAGGCCCATCACCCGCTTCACCCCCTCATCCTTGAAGTCCACTTTGGGCCGCGGCAACAGGTGCAGGTTCATCAGGGCGGGAATCTGGAACGCCAGCTGCAGCAAGCCGGCAAACATCACGCCCCAGGCCAGCGCCATGATGGGCTGCTCCAGCAACGGCGCCAGAAACAAGGCACAGGCAATCAGGGTGATGTTGAGCAGCACCGGCGTAAAGGACGACACGGCAAAGCGGCCATAGGTATTGAGAATGCCGCCGGCAAACGCAGTGAGCGAGATCAGCAACAGATACGGAAACGTCAGCCGCAACATGTCGGCCGCCAGATCAAACTTGAAGGCATCCGTGCGGAAACCCGGAGCAAACACAAAGATGATGGCGGGCGAGGCAATCACTGCAAAGAAGCTCAAGCCACCCAGAATAACGGTCAATGAACCCGCCACCCGGTCCACCAGCGCCTTGACGTCGGCCTGCTCCCTGGTGGTCTTGTACTCGGTGAGCACCGGCACAAAAGCCTGCGCAAAGGCCCCCTCGGCAAACAGACGGCGCATGAAGTTGGGAATCTTGAACGCCACCAGAAAGGCGTCCATCAGCTTGTCGGCCCCAAAGGCATTCAGGAACACAATATCCCGCACCAGCCCGGCAATGCGCGAGAGCATGGTCATGGCACTCACCACCAGCGTGGAGCGCCAAAGGCCGTGGCCTTTCTTTTTCGGGGCAGCAGGAGTGGGCGCAACGGGCGTGGACATGGGCATTCCGGGCAAGAGGCGGCAAGGTGGACCATCAAGGGCGCGATGGTAGCGAAGGCACCGCCCCTGCGGAACTGCCTGCGCCGCCATTCGTGCAGTATTTACCCCTCAGGCATACACAGACAGTACAATGCGCACCATGCGTCTCGACAAGTTTGTATCCCACACCACACCACACTCCCGCAGCGAAGTTCGCCTCCTGCTGCGGGCGGGCCGGCTGCGGGTGAACGGCCAACCCGTGAAGGATGCCGGCCTCGCGCTGGGCCACGAAGATGCCGTCACGCTGGATGGCACCCTGCTGACACTGCGCGGCCCGCGCTACTTCATGCTCAACAAGCCGGCGGGCGTGGTTTCTGCCACCGAAGATGGCGAGCACCGCACCGTGCTTGACCTGTTGCGTGACGAAGACCCCGATGGCCTGCACATTGCCGGACGCCTGGATATCGACACCACCGGCCTGGTACTGATCACGGACGATGGCCAGTGGTCACATCGGGTGAAAGCGCCGGGACGGCATGAAAAGCGTTACCGCGTGCAGACCGCGCGCCCCATACCCGATGACGCAGAAGCACAGTTTGCCAACGGCTTGCGCCTGCGCGGCGAGGAAGACCAGCCCACACTGCCGGCGCGCCTGCAAAAACTGGGGCCCTGCGAAGCCCTGGTGTGGCTGCAGGAGGGCCGCTACCACCAGGTAAAACGCATGTTTGCCGCCATTGGCAATCATGTAGAGTGCCTGCATCGCGAGGCGGTCGCCGGAATTGAGCTGGATTTGGCCCTGTCACCGGGCGAGTGGCGCCCCCTGACCCCCCTGGAAGTCGCTCTGGGGCAGACAAAGGCCTGAGTCCATGCCATTCGCGGGTTGACTTCCCTCCATCCCATCGGCAGAATTGCGCGCCTTATTTCGGATATTTTTCCGGAAGACATTTTTCGACTGTTTCGACAGCCTTTTACTTCAGGAGAGCCAACGTGGCCAACTCTGCACAAGCCAAGAAGCGTGCTCGCCAGAACGACAAGGCACGCGCCCACAACGCCAGCCTGCGCTCCATGGTTCGCACTTACATCAAGAAAGTCGTGAATGCGATTGCCACTGGCGACAAGGCCAATGCCCAGACCGCCTACACAACCGCCGTGCCGGTGATTGACCGTATGGCCGACAAAGGCATCATTCACAAGAACAAGGCCGCTCGTCACAAGAGCCGCCTGAATGCGCAGATCAAGGCTCTTGCCTGATCCACTGCATTCCTGAAAAAACCGGCCTTCTGGCCGGTTTTTTTATGCCTGCTCGTTTTCTGCCGTAACTCAGACGCCCGGCGCCTTTTCCGAAGGCCAGCAAACCATGACCACGCCAGCCAGAATGACGGTCATGCCTGCCAGCTCCATGGCGTCCACCTGCTCGCCCCCCAGCCACACCCCCAGCGCCACGGCCACCACCGGATTGACATAGGCATAACTGGTCGCCAGTGCCGGCCGTACCGTGGCCAGCAGATAGACATACGAGGAAAAACCAAGGATCGAGCCAAAGAAGATCAGGTAGGCCAGCGCCCAGAGCGACTGGGCCGACGGCATGGTCGTGATGGCCTCCCCCCGCAAGGTTCCCGCCAGCATCAGCACCGCACCGCCAACCAGCATCTGCACGGCGCTTGCCATGAACGCCGGGGGCTGCTGCAGCCGCTTGCCCCACATGGAGCCAAAAGCCCAGATCAGAGCCGCCATCACCAGCAATACCATACCGGCGGGACTGGCCGAGAGCACACTGCCGGCATTGAGCAGCATGATCCCTGCCACCCCCAGGGCAATACCAAGCCAGTCACGCCCCTGCACCGCCTGCCCCCACATGGTGGCAAAAATCAGGGCAAACAGCGGGGCAATCGCCACCACCAGCGCCGCCATGCCCGAGCTGATACCCTGCTCCAGAGCCAGCGCTACGGCACCATTCCCCCCGAGCAGCAGCAGGACGCCCACCATACCGGCATCACGCCACTGCCGCAGGCTGGGCCAGACAGCACCACGGAGCTTCAGGAAAACAAAAAAGAGAGTGCCGGCAATGCTGTAGCGGATACCGGCCGAGAGCAGGGGCGGCATGCCTTCGACAACCAGCCGCATGGCCAGATAGGTGGAACCCCAGATCAGGTAGAGCGCAATCAGCGCCGTCAGAACTGCCGGGGGCAATATACGTTTCATGCGAGCCCCGGCCTGAAACAGAAAGAATGACTCAGAGAACGACCAGATTATCGCGATGCATCAGCTCGGCGGCATCCACATAGCCCAGCAACCTCTCGATCTTGTCCGATGACTGGCCGGCGATACGCTGCGCTTCAGCAGCACTGTAGTTGACGACACCGACGGCAATTTGCACGCCATCCGCATCTACGCAGGCCACCACCTCACCACGCGTGAAGTTGCCCTCCACTTTTTTCACACCCACCGGCAACAGGCTCTTGCCACCCTCACGCAGGGCACGAATGGCGCCGGCATCAATCACCAGGCGACCGGCATGCTGCAGATGGGCCGCCAGCCATTGCTTGCGTGCTGCCAGCGTATCCTGCTCCGGCAACAGCAAGGTCCCGAGCACTTCTCCGGCCCGCAGGCGCACCAGAATGTTTTCACCACGACCACTGGCAATCACGGTGGCACAGCCCGAACGTGCCGCCAGGCGGGCCGCACGCACCTTGGTCAGCATGCCGCCACGCCCAAGGCTGCCACCACCACCAGCCATGGCCAGCAGACGCTCGTCCATGGCCTGCACCTCCGGCAACAACACGGCATCGGGATCATGACGCGGATCGCGGTCAAACATGCCTTCCTGATCCGTCAGGATGATCAGCATGTCGGCCTCGACCAGATTGGCCACCAGCGCACCCAGCGTATCGTTGTCACCGAAACGGATTTCATCCGTGGCAACCGTGTCGTTCTCATTGATGACAGGCAGCACCTGCCACTCGATCAGCGTACGCAATGTACTGCTGGCATTGAGATAGCGCTGACGATCCGCCAGATCGTCATGGGTCAGCAAAACCTGCGCCGTCTTTACGCCATGTTCGCGAAAGAACCACTCATATGCCTGCACCAGACCCATCTGGCCAATGGCCGCACAAGCCTGCAGCTCATGCACGGAGTCGGGACGCGACTTGAGCCCCATCCGCACCATGCCCTCCGCCACAGCCCCGGACGACACCAGCACCAGATCCACACCGGCACGCTGCAACTCGACCATCTGTTGCACCCATGCCTTCATGGCAACCTGATCCAGACCCTGACCATCAGCAGTCAGCAAGGCCGAACCGATTTTCACGACCCAGCGTTGACCCTGGGCAAGGCGATGGCGATGGTTGCTCATGGAGAAATCACATCAGGAAATTGAGAGTGCGAGTGTAGGCGAGAATACAAACCAGCGGAAAGACGGCAGCCGCAACAAATGCCGCTGCCGCACAAGTACCGGCCCCGTCAGCAAGACTCAGGGACGGTATTCGTACTCGACGTCGTAATCGTCTTCGTTCCAGTCATCATCATCCAGCTCCTGACCGGCTTCCTGTGCCGCACGGCGTGCCGCCTTGCGCTTTTCTGCCAGCTCAAGAATCTTGCGGCGCCCCTCGTCTTCCAGCCGACGACGTTTCTGCGCCTCTTTCTCTGCCAGCTCGGGATTTTCAGCTTCCAGCTCGCGCTGCTCTTCAATCGCTTCCATCAGGCGGTAGCAGACCGTCTTGGCGTTCTCGCCGGTGAGGCCGGAGGTGCGGAACACCGGACCGGTCCAGCCCAGCTGCTTGATGATGTCATTGCACAGGTCATCCACCAGATCAGCCGGCACCAGATCAATCTTGTTCAGGACCAGCCAGCGCGGCAACGATGCCAGCGTGGGCGAGTACTTCTCCAGCTCGCCGGCAATGGCCTGCACACTCTCGACCGGATCGGTGTTGTCATAGGGCGCCACATCAACCAGATGCAGCAGGAAGCGGGTACGCGCCAGATGCTTGAGGAAGCGAATGCCCAGACCAGCACCCTCCGACGCACCTTCGATCAGGCCAGGAATGTCCGCCATGACAAAGGAGCGGTGACGATCAACATCGACCACACCCAGATTGGGCACCAGCGTGGTGAAGGGGTAATCAGCCACTTTCGGCTTGGCCGCAGACACGGCACGAATGAAGGTGGACTTGCCGGCATTGGGCAGGCCAAGCAGACCGACATCAGCCAACACCTTCAACTCCAGGCGCAACTGGCGCACCTCGCCTTCCTGGCCCGCAGTGGTCTTGCGTGGCGAGCGATTGGTGGAGCTCTTGAAGTTGATGTTGCCCATGCCGCCGCGACCACCACGAGCCACCATGACACGCTCATAGGGCTCAACCAGATCAGCCAGCACTTCATCGGTGGCTTCATCAAGGATGGTGGTGCCAACCGGTACCCGCAGCACCACATCATCACCGCTCTTGCCCGTGCAGTTGGAGCCCATGCCGTACTGGCCACGCTGCGCCTTGAACTGGCGGGTATAGCGGTAATCGACCAGCGTGTTGGCATTGGGATCAGCCTCGATCCAGATGCTGCCGCCATGGCCGCCATCGCCGCCATCCGGGCCACCGAAGGGAATGAATTTCTCGCGACGGAAACTCATGCAGCCATTGCCGCCGGCTCCCGCCTCGATCTTGATCAGGGCTTCATCGACAAAACGCATGATTGTTTCCGCCTCCGGCACCCCATCTGATGAGACGCCACTTCAATAAAAACAGTTTAGCCTGAAAACAAAAAAGCCCCGACCATGCGGGGCTTTTTGCATTCACGACGCTCAGACGGCGGTATCAACCACAACGTACTGGCGAGCGAACGGGCCCTTCTTTACAAACCGGACCACGCCGTCTGCCTTGGCAAACAGGGTGTGATCACGGCCCATGCCGACATTTTCACCGGCGTGATACTGGGTGCCACGCTGACGAATGATGATGGCGCCGGCCTGGATCTGCTGGCTGCCATACACCTTTACGCCAAGGCGTTTGGCTTCTGAGTCACGACCGTTGCGGGTGGAACCACCAGCCTTTTTATGTGCCATGTTCGATTACTCCTGCGAATTAGAGGCTGATACCGGTGATCTTCAGCTCAGTGTAATACTGGCGGTGACCGGCCTGCTTGCGATAATGCTTACGACGACGGAACTTGACGATACGGATCTTGTCGTGACGGCCATGGCTGATCA
This sequence comes from Moraxellaceae bacterium, assembly GCA_030646295.1. Classification (GTDB taxonomy): domain Bacteria; phylum Pseudomonadota; class Gammaproteobacteria; order Pseudomonadales; family Moraxellaceae; genus UBA2031. The sequence goes on along the minus strand of JAUSND010000019.1, from coordinate 251,599 downwards.
CTTCAGCCAGCACCTTGGCACCTTCAACAATCGGCGCACCGATCTTGATGGTCTCGCCATCAACAACCATCAGGACGTCATCAAACGTAATCGTCTGACCCACTTCATGCTTCAGCAGCTCGACCTTAAGTGTCTCGCCCTGAATCACGCGATGCTGCTTGCCACCGCTCTTGATAACCGCGTACATAAACAACTCCATCAGGATTTGTGCCAGATACGGCCGGTCTGTTGCCAGAGGCAGACAGCCCAGTTGAAAGCCGACCCGGAAAAGGAATTCGCAAGGCGCGCAATTCTACGGAAAACCCCTCCCGGCCGCAAGCCGCATTTCCTTATCAAGGGACGAGGGGGATATCTTGTGCCTTACAACCCGCTGCCAGTGGCCCCAAAGCCCCGAGACTGCTAGCATTCGCCGCCATTCGGTGCCGGTCTGCGGACAGAGGGACCCACCACCCGAACCATTGCCTGCCCAGGGCAGGCCAGAGCCTGTGAACTGCATGGATTTCAAGAGCATAGTCGCCGTTGTCGGCGAGGATTTCGCAGCCGTAGATACCTTTATCGCAGACAGCCTGCGCTCTCAGGTTCCCCTGGTTAACGAGGTCGGCCAGTATATTGTGCAGGGTGGCGGCAAGCGCCTGCGCCCGCTGGTGTGCCTGCTGGCCGCCCGTGCCTGCGGCCACCGCGAGGGTGACGATCACATCCGGGTTGCCGGTATCATCGAACTCCTGCATACCGCCACCCTGCTGCATGACGATGTCGTGGATGACTCCGGACTTCGTCGTGGCCGCGCCACGGCCAATGCCCGCTGGGACAACCCGACTGCCGTCCTGGTGGGCGACTACCTGATTTCCAAGGCCTTTCAGCTGGTTGTCTCCCTGCGCAACATCACGGTCATGGACATCATGGCCCACGGCACCTGCGTCATTGCGGAGGGCGAGGTCCTGCAGCTGATCAACCAGCGCGATCCGGCCACGACTGAAGCACGTTACATGGAAGTCATCTACGGCAAGACTGCCAAGCTGTTTGAATGTGCCGCCGAGTCCGGCGCCAGCCTGGGCAATACTGCCCTGCAGCCTGCCTTTGCTGCTTATGCCCGCCATCTGGGCGCGGCCTTCCAGATCATTGACGATGTACTGGACTACACCAGCTCCGCTGATGTGATGGGCAAGAATGTCGGTGACGATCTTGCCGAGGGCAAACCGACCCTGCCCCTGATCCAGGCCATGAAGCTGGCAGAACCAACTGATGCAGAGCTGATTCGCGAAGCCATCCGTACCGGTGGACTGGAGCATCTTGAACAGATTCTCGAACTGGTCCGCAGCTCCGGCGCACTGGACTACACCATGGCGCGGGCAAAAGAGGAGTCTGATCTGGCTCTCGCCGCACTGGCCGATGTCCCTGCATCACCCTACCGCAAGGCTCTGGAAGACCTGACACGTCTGGCACTGGCGCGTAACAGCTGAGGGATTTTGTCCGGTCAGTGCTTTTCAGGAAGCACCGGCTTATATACAATGCGCGCCTCGCCGCCGCAACGGCGCGAGTCGGTATCGGGGTGTAGCTCAGCCTGGTGGAGCGCTACGTTCGGGACGTAGAGGCCGGAGGTTCGAATCCTCTCACCCCGACCAGTTCAAGTCTGTTTCAAACGCCTGCACACACCCCTTCATGCCATGCATCGCACACGGCATTCGTCCGTCTGCGAACACATGCTGTCACGTTATTACCATGGAAGCTGAAATGCCTGCCGGGTAATACTCACGCACATCCCGACTCAAGGAAATCACCAATGGAAGCCCTGCTCACCCGCATCGCTACCAATGATGATGCTGACGTCACCCTGCTGGCATCACTGGTTGAAGAAATCCGTCCTGCGCAAAGCGGGAACCTGGAGCAGGCCAGCAACAACCTGCTGGCATTGTGCTATCTGCTGGAGCAACACCAGCCCCTGCGCGCAGGACTGCGCAGCTACCTGCTTCGCATTATTGCTGCACGCAAACAGTCGCACCTTTATGCCGATACCGGCATTTTCCCCGGCACCGACTTCATGGCCGAGGCCAGGCAACGGCTTGCCTGGAAAATGCTGCCGCCCGCCATTAATGACGCCTATCTCAAGGACATATTCAGCCTGCTCTTTCATCGCCGTGATGACTGGGAGTGGATTGCCGGCCTGGACGACCAGCCATGGACCCGACTGCTGTCTGCGCTTCACTTTGATGAACTGCACGACAACACGATCGTGCAAAAACCCGTACTCGAAATCCTCGAGGCGCTGACCACACTGTCGCACCGCCTGACGGGCCTTGGGCTGGAGAACCAGCTGACACGCATCCATCCTGCCATTGAACAGTATGGCTCGCCGTTTCTTGGCCTGAATGACGAAATAAGTGATTACGTAAATGAATATCACGAATTCCTGACTGGTCAGCGCAGTGAACGCAGTGATGAAAAACAGGCCCTGGTGCTGATCGCGCAATGCCGGGATATCCTGCAGAAAGTCCGGAGGCATGCTCGCGGCACCGGCATAAGCATCAGCCTCACCCAACTGCTGGTACGCATCAGCCAGATGCTGACACGCACAGAAAGATTGTTGTGCCTTCTGGAAAGCTCTGGCGAGTCCCGCAACCTGATCATCGTGCAACTGTTCAAGGAGCTCGTCACTGCAGACAACCGGAAGTTCAGTCTGCGCGACCTGTTTTCAACCCACACTGAATTACTTGCGCTGCAGATAACAGAGCATGCCGGGAACACCGGCGAGCACTATGTCACAACCAGTCGTCAGGGCTACTTCGGCATGCTGCGTTCGGGCATGGGGGCTGGCCTGATTGTCGGCTTCATGGCCATGATCAAGGTTCTGGCGGGCAAACTTGCACTCGCACCACTGGGCGCCGCCTTCATCTACAGCATGAACTACTCACTTGGCTTCATGCTGGTTCATGCGCTGCACTTCACCATCGCTACCAAGCAGCCAGCGATGACCGCTTCGCGCATTGCCGCCAGCATCAGCGAGGCGCAAAAAGAGCAGAAGCTCGACAGCCTTGCCGATCTTTGCGTGAATGTATTCCGCACACAGTTCATTGCCATCATTGGCAATGTCTCACTCTCCATTCCCACCGCCTACGCCATCGCATGGCTATGGTGGCTTGCCACGGGAGAGCACCTGACCAATGCAGAAAAATCTGCACACCTGATTCATGAGCTCAATCCGGTCGCAAGCCTGGCAATTTTTCATGCCGCCATTGCTGGCGTATGCCTGTTTCTGTCTGGACTGATTTCCGGCTACTACGACAACAAGTGCCTGTACAACCGTATTCCCGAGCGACTTCAGCAGCACAGGTTCCTGCAACGAATACTGGGACAGGAACGTCTTGACCGCTTCAGTTCTTACATTGGCATTAATCTTGGGGCACTGGCCGGCAACTTCTATTTTGGCCTGATGCTTGGCAGCATGGGAACGATAGGCTTCATTCTCGGACTCCCGCTGGATATCCGGCACATCACGTTCTCGTCAGCCTATTTCTCATTTGCACTGGTCGGATCAGACCACCAGCTGCCGCTGTACACGATAGCCATCAGCCTGCTTGGCGTAGCCGCCATCGGCATGACCAATCTGTTGGTGAGCTTTTCACTGGCAATGATGGTCGCATTGAAATCGCGACGGGTACGCTATACCCAGTGGTGGCCGCTGGCCGGGATGATCGCGGGACGATTCATGCAAAAGCCGGGGAGTTTTTTCTGGCCCCCACGGAACGGGGCCGATGCTGCCGGCGACACGGGTGGGCGCTGATCAGCGCCTGGCTGCCTGCTCACGCTTGCGCTTTCTGTACTCGACCGGCGTTTCGTTGGTCCAGCGCTTGAAGGCCCGGTAGAACGTACTTGGCTCGGAAAAGCCGGTGAGATAGACAATCTGCTCGATAGGCTCATCGGTCTTTGCCAGCAGACGGCGTGACAGGCGTGAACGGTAGTCCGCCAGAATCTGGTTAAAACTGGTATTGGCCTCGGCCAGCTGGCTGCGCAGGCGACGGGGCGGCAGCCCAAGGCGTCTGGCAACAGCCTCAAGACTGGTATCGCCGCTCTCCAGCATTTCACCAATGGCACGCTTCACCTCTGCCACCAGATCATGCCGCTCAAGCTCGGCGAGCTGCTCGTTGGCGAGCTGCTCATGCAGACGCAACAGGCGCGGTTCAGCCTGCCATATCCGGTGCCCAAGCACTTCCCGATTAAAGTAGAGGCGGTACTCCGCACACCCAAGTGTTGCCGGGCAACCGTAAATACGCTCGTACTCTTCCTTGGGTGCCCCCTCCGAATGCTCGAAGTGCACACCCAGAGGCTGAAACTGGTTATCCGTGACAAAACGGAAAAACTGGATCATGCCGGCAGCAAGGCACTCGGCAAAATGCCGGTTGGCCCTGGGGCCCGCCATGCCAACAAGGTAGCAATGCCGGTCATCCACCACCAACTGACCCGCGACCACATCACTCAACAATCGATGAAAGGCCATGGCGCGCTTGAGGCCATCACCAAAACTGGGGCTGGAGGTAAAAAGATATTCAAGAACCTGTCCACGATAAAGCGGGAGATGCGCCCCCAGATGCAATCCGACATGCGGATCACGGGCGACATCTTCGGCAGCCTGCCAGAACATGGTCTGGGCCGCATTCGGTGTGCGCGCGGAAGGATCATCCAGACGCTGCAGGGCAACACCAGCCTTTGCCAGCACTGCCTCGGCCGGAAGGCCGGCATTAAGCATTGCCTGATAAATCAGGCGCAGCATTATGTGCGCATCGGTACGTTCAGCCATCCCTTACATCCCATCAAGCCGTACAGCAGTTCCGGCGTCACGATACCGCAATAGCATGCCGCTGTCACAAATCAAGCAGGCGCACGACATCATAAGCCGGCTCTTCATACGGATGAGTCCGTTTGAGCGCGGCGAGTGCATCCTGCACGCACGCCTCATCGCAGACCAGCTCAACCCTGTATTCATCAACCTGCTCGACCACACCCTGATGCCCGATAAAGGGGTTGCTGCCGGCGAGCGGCCGGAACTGTCCCTGCCCCTTCACCTGCCAGGCGCAGCTGTCGTAAGCACCGACACGCCCCGCTCCTGCCGCAAACAGCGCAGCCTTCACGTCATCAAGATGCGTCTCGGGAACATAGAATGTGATCTTGTACATTTGCGCCCCCGCTCTACAACCCTTGGCCCACCTGGACGTCAGCCGACAAAAACGCGGGCATTCCGGAACAGGCGCATCCAGGAGCCGTCTTCCTTCCACTCATCCGGATACCAGCTGTGCTGGACGGCGCGGAACACACGCTCCGGATGCGGCATCATGATGGTGGCTCGACCATCGGCACTGGTCACGCCGGTAATGCCAAGGAGAGATCCATTCGGATTAAGCGGGTATATTTCTGCCGGGCGGCCCTGATTATCCACATACCCCACCGCCACCAGCCCGCTACCCGCCAATGCCGCCATGCGTTCAGCCGCATCACTGATACGGCCCTCTCCATGAGCCACGGCAATAGGCATGCGTGACCCGGCCATTCCGGCCAGCAACACGGAAGGGGACTGCTTGACTTCCACCATGACGGTACGAGCTTCGAACTGCTCGCTGGTATTGCGCACAAAACGCGGCCAGGCATCGGCACCGGGAATAAGATCCTTCAGCTGCGACAGCATCTGGCAGCCATTACACACACCGAGCGAGAAGGTATCCAGACGGGCGAAGAACGCCGCAAACTCGTCTCTTGCGCGCGGATTGAAAAGCGCCGAACGCGCCCAGCCCCCACCAGCACCAAGCACATCCCCGTAGGAAAAGCCGCCGCAGGTAACCAGCCCCTTGAAGTCCTTCAGGCTGACGCGTCCGTTGATGATGTCACTCATGTGCACATCCACGGCATTGAAGCCGGCACGGTCAAACGCCGCTGCCATTTCGATCTGGCCATTAACGCCCTGTTCGCGCAGGACGGCGATTTTCGGACGTACCCCAGTGCTGATGAACGGGGCGGCAATGTTTTCATTCACATCATACGTGAGTGCAACCTGCAAGCCGGTATCACCGGTTTCCAGCAGGCGATCAAACTCCTGCTGCGCACAATCGGCATTGTCACGCATGGCCTGAATGCGATAACTGGTCTCCGTCCAAATGCGCTGCAGACCGGCACGGGCGGCATCAAAAACCATGGCACCATCATGACGGATCTGCACTGCATCACTGGAGTTCAGCGTGCCAATCTTCTTTGCCGGCACTCCCGCAACAGAGAATGTTTCCAGCACGATCGCAGCATCGGCAGCAGTGACTTGCAAAACCGCCCCCAGCTCTTCATTGAACAGGGCAGGCAGCAAATCACCAGTGATATCCAGCGACACCCCGGTGCGACCGGCAAATGCCATTTCCGTCACTGCCGCAAAAAGACCACCGTCACTGCGATCGTGATAGGCAAGCAGGCGACCATTGGCATTGAGTGTCTGCACCGTCACAAAGAACGCCTTGAGCAGATCTGCATCATCCACATCCGGTGCCTGATTGCCGATCTGGCTGTAAACCTGCGCCAGTGCCGAGCCGCCGAGACGGTTACGTCCAGCCCCCAGATCAACCAGCAGCAGTACCGTGTCACCCTTGTCGGTAAGCAGTTGGGGTGTCAGCGTCTTGCGCACATCGGTTACCGGCGCAAATGCCGTGATCACCAGTGACAGCGGTGCCGTCACTGCCTTCTTTTCCGCACCGTCATCCCACACGGTACGCATGGACAGGGAGTCCTTGCCCACCGGAATGGCGATACCCAGCTGAGGGCAGATTTCCATGCCGACAGCCTTTACCGCATCAAACAGGTTTTCGTCTTCCTTGCCATGACCGGCAGCAGCCATCCAGTTGGCCGATAGTTTGATGTCCGCAATCTTGCTGATTTGCGATGCAGCGATATTGGTCAGTGCTTCACCCACCGCCATGCGCGCGCTGGCGGCCGCATCAATCAGTGCCAACGGGGTTCGCTCACCCATGGACATCGACTCGCCGGTATAGGTATTGAAGCCAGTCGCCGTCACCGCACAGTCTGCCACCGGCACCTGCCATGGGCCCACCATCTGCTCCCGCGCAACAAGCCCGGTAATGGAGCGGTCACCGATCGTGATAAGGAACGATTTGCTGGCCACCGACGGCAAGCGCAGTACGCGCAGTGCCGCGTCCTTTATATCAATGCCGGAGAGATCAAGCGCCGGCTGCTCCAGCGTCTTGCGCTCGACAGTGCGCAGCATGCGGGGCGCCTTGCCAAGCAAGACCTGCATGGGCATGTCGACTGGATGATTACCGAAATGAGGATCGGCCACGGTCAGCTGCTGCACAGCCGTCGCTTCGCCCAGCACCGCAAACGGGCAACGCTCACGCGCGCAAATGGCTTCAAACTCGGCAAGACGCGCCGGCGATACCGCCAGCACATAACGCTCCTGCGCTTCGTTGCACCAGATTTCCACCGGACGCAGGCCCGGTTCGAGATTGGGAATGGCGCGCAGGTTCAGCGCAGCGCCAAGATCATGCTCGTGCACCAGTTCCGGCATGGCATTGGAGAGGCCACCCGCGCCAACGTCATGCACGGAAACGATGGGGTTGTTGTCACCCATGGCCCAGCACACATCGAGAACTTCCTGGCAGCGGCGCTCCATTTCAGGGTTGTCACGCTGCACCGAGGCAAAGTCGAGGCTTTCTGCACTGGTACCACTGGCCACCGAGGATGCTGCACCACCACCCAGACCGATCAGCAGGGCCGGGCCGCCCAGCACAATCAGCTGGTCGCCGGGCTGGATCGGGTTTTTCTGCACATGGTCACCACGAATGTTGCCGTAACCCCCGGCAATCATGATCGGCTTGTGATAGCCGCGCACTTCCGGGCCACTCAGGCCGTTCACGCTCATTTCAAAGCTGCGGAAATAACCACAGAGCGCCGGGCGGCCGAACTCGTTATTGAAGGCGGCACCACCGAGCGGTCCTTCGATCATGATGTCGAGGGCGGTCACGATACGGTTGGGTTTGCCGTAATCCTGCTCCCACGGCTGTACAAAGCCGGGAATCTTCAGATTGGAAACAGAGAAGCCGGTCAGGCCGGCCTTGGGCTTGCCACCACGGCCGGTTGCACCCTCATCACGGATTTCGCCACCAGAGCCGGTTGATGCGCCAGGAAAGGGCGAGATCGCTGTCGGGTGATTGTGCGTTTCCACCTTCATCAGGATATGCACGTCTTCATCACTGAAGCGGTACTGGTGCGAGCCCGCGTCCGGATAGAAGCGTGCTGCATGGTGCCCGGTAATGACGGCGGCATTGTCCTTGTACGCCGACAGGATGTTGTCCGGCGCACAGGCATAGGTGTTCTTGATCATCTGGAACAGCGAGCGATCCTGCTGCTCGCCGTCGATGGTCCAGTCCGCATTGAAAATCTTGTGACGGCAATGTTCCGAGTTCGCCTGCGCGAACATCATCAGCTCGACGTCCGTAGGATTGCGCTTGAGTGCAATGAAGTTCTCGACGAGGTAATCAATCTCGTCATCAGACAGCGCAAAGCCCTTTTCACGATTGGCCGCTTCGAGGGCAGCACGACCGCCCGCGAGAATATCCACAAAAGACAGTGGACGGGGCTCCTCTGCACGAAACAGCACGGAGGCTTCATCGAGCCCGGCCAGCACGGCCTGTGTCATGCGGTCATGCAGCTTTGCTGACAGCAGGCTGCGCTCTTCCAGCGAGAAAGGGCCTCCTTCTATATAGAAGGCTGTTGCACGCTCAATACGATGCACGCCGCCAACACCACAATTGTGTGCAATATCAGTCGCCTTTGATGACCAGGGCGAAATGGTACCGGGACGCGGCACTACCAGAAAAAGCTCTCCCGCATCCCGGGCGGCAAAACCCTCACCGTAATGCAGCAGCTCTTCCAGTCGACGATGCCCCTCGGCATCCGGCTGGCCATCCACCAGGTGCATGAACCGGGCATGAACGGAGGTCACCCGGGGCAACAGGGCCTTCAGGTCGCGCAGCAGTCGGTTCTGTCGAAAAGCGGAAAGCGCCAGGGAACCAGGCAGGATGAGCATGTCGGTCTCTCGGAAAACGGCGAAATAGGGGTTGTCTCTCTCGTTGGCCGCTGAATGGTGGGTCAGACGACAAACGGTAAAAGGGGCTTGGAGCAGGCCGCAATCATACTGGAATCGGGGGTTTCAGGACACCCGGCAGGGTGGGCAACCGGTCAGATCATCACAAAACTGTCGGACAATCCCGGGCAGATTGTGCTGTCAAGGTCTAGACATAATGTGAAGTGGTCGATAGATTTCGCCCGACCTCGCGTTGAGACCCTGCTGTTGGCAGGTTCGGCAACGCGCTTTGGTGAGCCCACTGGCTACCGAAACACCCCCTAGGGTAAACGCGACGACGGGTGCAATGCAGCGTGTGCATGCAACTGGCATTAACGGTAAACCGAACGAGGTACTAAGGATGTCTAGCGGCTTCCAGGCGCTACGAACCAGACTGCCACACCCCGCGCAAAGCCTGAAAATTATGGCACGCGGTGTGTTTTTCAGTGCCCTTCTCTTCACCATTTTTCATCTGAAGCCGGCCACCACTGCCCTGCAGCATGTGCAGCAGCGTGGCGTACTCACCCTGGCCGGAACCAGCGGCCCGACGACGTTCCAGAATACGCCTGACGGTGCCCGTGGCTTCCAGTACGAGCTGGCGCAGCTGTTTGCCGAAGAGCTTGGCGTGAAGCTCGTACTTGAGAACGAGCCCGATGCCGGCAGCGTACTTGATGCCATTCGCCATAACCATGCCGACATCGCCATTACCGGGCTGGCCACGGATGACCCGCGCCTGAAGCGTCTGCGTGTCGCCGAGCCTTACATGGCCGTCAGTGAGCAGCTTATCCAGCGACTGGACCGCCCGCTGCCCTCCCGTTTTGATGATCTTGGCAATGCCCGCATCGGTGTCATTGCCGGCTCTACCGAGTCCGTCCGCCTCAAGGCCATGACGCGCTGGCGCCCGGACCTGACCATTATCGAATTTGAGGATACCGATCCCCTGCTGCTGCTGGACCAGGTCGTGACCGGTGATCTTGATTATGTGGCCCTGAACTCCAGTGAGTTTGATGCACGCCGCGCCCTTTTCCCCAATCTTGGCGTTTCCCTCAACCTGCAGGACAACAGTGAGCTGGGCTGGGCACTCGTCAAGACCCGTGACCAGAGCCTGTTCAAGGCCGCCCAGGCCTTTCTGGCGCGCAAGCAGGCCGACGGCACCCTGGATCGTCTGGTCGCCTTTTACAGTCAGGGCGATACCTTTGACCCCTACTCCGTGAAAAGCTTCCAGCGCGACATGAACCAGAAACTGCCGCGCTACGAAGACATCTTCAGGAAGAATGCGGATGCCAACAGCATGGACTGGCGCCTGCTGGCGGCGATCGCCTATCAGGAATCACGCTGGCAGCCCAATGCCATCTCCCCGACCGGTGTGCAGGGCATGATGATGCTGACGCAGGGAACCGCCTCGGACATGGGAGTGGCCGACCGCAACAATGCCCGCCAGAGCATTGAAGGTGGCGCCGCCTATTACCGCCAGATCACCGAGCGCCTGCCCGACACTGTTCGTGAGCCGGACCGTACCTGGATGGCACTGGCGGCCTACAACATGGGGCCGGCCCATATTGATCGTGCACGCAAGAATGCCCTCGTCAACGGGGAAGATGCCGACAAGTGGCTGACGGTAAGCCGTCATCTGCGCCAGATGGCCTCCGACGCGCGCAAGAACGGACGTCGCATTCCTGTTGGTCAGGCGCTGGTATACGTACAGCAGGTTCGCCGTTACTACGACACGCTACTGCTGGCTACCACCATGAACAGCGATACCCGTGTGGCATGGAACCAGAACGAACGCGACATCACGCGCTGATCCTGCCAACTGTTACCCTTACTCTCTCATTCCCCGGGGCGCCGGGGATTTTTTTGTCCGCAATCCAAAGGAGATGGCCCCGGCATGACAGAGGCTCGCCAACTGCAACTCTGGGTGGATGCCGATGCCTGCCCGAATGTCATCAAGGACATCCTCTTTCGTGCAGCCGAACGGCGCGGGATTGTCTGCACACTGGTGGCCAACCAGTTCATCCCGGTGCCTCGCGTGGCATGGATGAAGTCCATACAGGTACCTGCCGGATTTGATGTGGCCGATGACCGCATTGTGGAGTTGATACAGCCGGGGGATCTCGCCATCACGGCTGATATTCCGCTCGCCGCCAAGGTTGTCGAAAAAGGCGCCTATGCGCTGAATCCGCGTGGCACGTTTTATACGTCAGACAACATCCGGCAGCGACTGACCATGCGCAACTTCATGGAGGAACTGCGCTCCAGCGGCGTGCAGGTGGGCGGCCCGGCAACGTTCAGCCAGCAGGACCGCATGGCCTTTGCCAATGCGCTGGACCGGTTTCTGGCCCAGCACATGAAAAAGAGCTGACGTTTACTTGCGGGGCAGGAAGCTGGGCGTTTCCTTTCTGAAGTTCGACTGCACTGCTATTTTCTGGTTCTTGCCCATCAGCAAGCCCAGCTGGATGCGTGACTCCTTCGAGAACGCGCGACGCACGCCGGCCACCCAGGTCTCATGAAAAAGCTGCTTGGTCGCGGCCACGGCATCCGGTGAACGGGTCTTGATCTCGGCCACCAGTTTTTCGGCCTCTGCCAGCGGATCGGCACTGACGCCGGTCACCAGATTCAGTTCGCGCGCCTCGGCACCACTGAACATGCGGCCGGTCATGGTGAGCAGTTTGGCCTGATCCATGGGCAGCAGCTCGCGCAGGGTGACGGTGCCGGTCATGTCGGGCACCAGCCCCCACTTGGCCTCCAGAATGGAGAACTCGCACTCGGCAGTGGTATAGCGGAAATCTGCACCGAGCGCGATCTGTACACCGCCGCCGTAGCAATAGCCATGAATGACGGCAATCACCGGCACCGGCAAACGTCGCCAGCACCAGGCCACTTCCTGGAACAGGTTGGTGGTCTTGACGCCATACTTGAGAAAACCGCGCACCATGCGTGCCGGCTGTTTCGTGAATGACGGGAAATCCAGGCCACTGCAGAATGCCTTGCCTTCACCTTGCAGGATCACCGCACGAACGGACTTGTCCTTGCCGATTCGTTCCGCCGCATCCACCAGGGCGCACAACATGTCCCAGTCGAGCGCATTGTATTTGTCAGACCGGGTCATGGTGACGTAGGCCACGTCATCACGGATCTCGGTACGCACACGATCAGTCATTGCTCATTCCCCACGTGGAGTGGCGGCTTTTTGTGCCAGACGGCGCCGCCGGAAAAAATCGGAGAGCATGGTACCGGCCTCGTCTGCCAGCAGCCCGCCCTCAAACAGAAACACATGATTGTAGTAGCCACTCTCCAGCTGGCGACGTGCACTCACCAGCGAACCGGCCTTGGGTTCGGCGGCCGCAAACACTACCCGTGCCACCCGTGCATGCACCAGCGCGCCCACGCACATGGTGCACGGCTCCAGCGTTACGTACAGCGTGGTTTTTTCAAGCCGGTAGTTGCCGACACGTTCGGCCGCAGCACGCAGTGCCACCACTTCGGCATGCGCGGTCGGGTCATGGCGGGTGATTGGTGCATTGAAGCCCTCACCAATGATCACGCCATCCTGCACCAGCACCGCCCCCACAGGTACCTCGCCCAGTGCCTCTCCGGCCAGCGCCAGTTGCAGCGCCCGCTGCATGAAGACCTGATCCTGTTCAGAGAAAGCGGTACTCATAGCGGCACATCAGGGTATATCTCGACCAGCGGCTTGTTGACGCCAGAGCGAAGATAAAAACGCAGGTTGTTGATGGTATCCAGAGCCTGCTGCAGCAACCGCTCGAAGTGCTGCTGCTCTGCAGCCATGTCCTCGGCACGGTAACCGGCGTCATACGTCAGTCGCGTCTGCATGAGGCCGTACTCGCCCATCAGCGCCAGGGTACCCCATGCCTCCAGTGCCGCCGGACCATTGCCCGCACGCAGATGCTGCAAGACCGGCGACAGGCGCGCCGGCCACAGTGGCAGCGAGTGACGCACAAAAAACAGCGTCAGCTCGAGCACCGCCTCTTCGGCATTACGGATTTTTTCCTGGGCACTCATGACAACTCTGTATCACCGGACAGGATTGGGTCTGCGCAAGATATACAGAAAAGGCGAGCACAGACAAGAATGAAGAGCCGTGTCATCCCTGCAATAGCGCAGCACTACTCACAGCAACACCAGCCATGCCCTCGCCCTCTCAAGACAGGCAAGCGGGTCAACCCGGGCGAGAGCGCATCAACCAGTGCCGCACGATCAGAGCAACCGCAGGGCAGTGGCTAACTGCGCGCCCGAAGGGCCTTACTCCCATTCGATAGTGGCAGGAGGCTTGCCGGACACGTCATAGACAACGCGCGACACACCCTCAATCTCGTTGATGATGCGGTTGCTCACCTTGCCCAGCAACTCATACGGCAGGTGCGCCCAGTGTGCGGTCATGAAATCGATGGTCTGCACGGCGCGCAGGGAAATCACCCACTGGTAGCGGCGGCCATCGCCGACCACGCCAACAGACTTTACCGGCAGGAACACGGCAAACGCCTGCGAAGTCTGGTGATACCAGTCGGCCTTGTGCAGCTCGTCCAGGAAAATGGCGTCGGCTTCGCGCAGGATGTCGGCGTATTCCTTTTTCACTTCGCCCAGGATGCGCACACCCAGTCCCGGCCCCGGGAACGGATGACGGTAAACCATGTCATAGGGCAGTCCGAGTTCGAGACCGATCTTGCGCACTTCATCCTTGAACAGTTCGCGCAGCGGCTCGACCAGTTTCATCTTCATGTCGTCCGGCAGGCCGCCGACATTGTGGTGCGACTTGATCACATGCGCCTTGCCGGTCTTGCTGGCAGCGGACTCGATCACGTCCGGATAAATGGTGCCCTGCGCCAGCCAGTTCACACCACCGGCCGCCAGCTTGGCGGACTCGCGATCGAACAGCTCGATGAAGGTATTGCCGATGATCTTGCGCTTGGCCTCCGGATCGGACACCCCGGCCAGCTTGCCGAGAAACTCGTCGGCAGCATCCACGCGTATCACGCGCACGCCCATGTTTTTCGCAAACATGGCCATGACCTGATCGCCTTCGTTCTTGCGCAACAACCCGTTGTCCACAAACACACAGGTCAGTTTGGCACCGATGGCCTTGTGCAGAAGAGCGGCAACCACGGAAGAATCAACACCACCGGACAGGCCGAGCAGCACCTGATCGTCGCCGACCTGGGCACGGATGCGCTCGATGGAGTCGGCGACGATGTTGGCCGGCGTCCATAACGCATCACAGCCACAGATGTCGCGAATGAAACGCTCCAGCATGCGCCCGCCCTGGTGGGTATGGGTCACCTCCGGATGGAACTGCACACCGTAGAAATGCTTGCTCTCATCGCTCATGGCCGCGATAGGGCAGCTGGGTGTTGAGGCTGTCACGGCAAAGCCCTGCGGAAGCACGGTGACCTTGTCGCCATGGCTCATCCAGACATCCAGCAGCGCCTTGCCATCATTGTCGACACGATCCTCGATACCCTCGAAGAATCGGCTGGGCGCCTCACGCTGCACTTCGGCATAGCCGAACTCGCGCACATCGGATGCCTCGACCTTGCCACCCAGTTGCTGGGCCATGGTCTGCATGCCGTAGCAGGTACCGAACACCGGCACCCCCAGCGTGAACACGCACTCGGGGGCACGTGGCGAACCGGCCTCCGTCACGGACTCCGGACCACCTGACAGAATGATGCCTTTCGGATTGAACGCGCGGATTTCCGCGTCGGTCATGTCAAAAGCGCGCAGCTCGCAATACACACCAAGCTCACGCACACGGCGGGCAATCAGCTGCGTGTACTGGGAACCGAAATCCAGGATCAGGATGCGGTGGGCATGAATATCGTGTTGGCTCATCTCAGGCTTCCAGAAAGCACGAACGGGGCGTATGCCCCGTCGCTTGTTTTCACAGTTTCTTGCTGTCGTCAGACGCGTCTTTTTTCTCGCTGTCGACAATCAGTTTCACCAGCAGGGAGTGCGTAACCACCACAATCCCTGCTGCAATCAGCACCGACACCCACCAGTAGTGACGGAACAGTTCGATCATGATCAGCCGATGCGGTAGTTCGGCGATTCCTTGGTGATCGTCACATCATGCACGTGCGATTCCTTCATGCCGGCCGAGGTGATTTTCACGAACTTCGGATTGATGCGCATGGCCTCGATATCGGCAGAGCCGGTATAGCCCATGGAGGAACGCAGGCCACCCATCATCTGATGCACGATGCCGCTCATGGGGCCCTTGTAGGGCACGCGGCCCTCGATGCCCTCCGGCACCAGCTTTTCCACACCAGCCGCGGCATCCTGGAAATAGCGGTCAGCCGATCCACCGCCACGCTGGGCCATGGCGCCCAGCGAGCCCATGCCGCGGTAGGCCTTGTAATAACGACCCTGGAACAGTTCGACCTCACCCGGTGCCTCTTCGGTACCCGCCAGCATCGACCCCACCATGATGACGTGGGCACCGGCAGCAATGGCCTTGGCCATGTCGCCGGAGAAGCGGATACCGCCATCGGCAATCAGGGGAATCTGGTTCTTGAGGGCACGGGCGACAAGATCAATCGCCGAGATCTGCGGCACACCGATACCGGCCACGATACGGGTGGTGCAGATGGAACCGGGACCGATACCTACCTTGACGGCATCGGCACCGGCGTCCAGCAGGGCCAGCGCGGCATCGCCGGTGGCGATGTTGCCACCGATGACCTGCATATTCGGGTAGTTCTTCTTGATCCATGCCACACGATCGATCACACCACGGCTGTGACCATGCGCGGTATCCACCACCAGCACATCAACACCGGCATCGATCAGGGCTTCGGCACGGGCTTCGGTTTCCGCACCGGTACCCACTGCGGCGCCAACACGCAGACGACCCTGGTCATCCTTGCAGGCACTGGGATAGAGCTCGGCCTTGCGGAAGTCATTGACGGTGATCAGCCCCTTGAGCTGGTAGTCATCATCCACCACCAGCACCTTCTCGATGCGGTGCTCGTGCAGCAGCTCCTTGATACGCTCATGGGACTCACCTTCCTTGACCGTCACCAGACGCTCTTTGGGCGTCATGATATTGGACACCGGCTGGTCCAGCCGCGTCTCGAAACGCACGTCGCGACCGGTGACGATACCCACCAGGTCATTGCCCACGACCACTGGTACCCCGGAGATGCGGTTGGCCTTGGTCAGCTCGATGAGATCGCCCACCGTGGTGCCGGGACCGACCGTGATCGGGTCCTTCACCATGCCGGCTTCGTACTTCTTGACCCGGCGAACCTGGGCTGCCTGCCCGGCAATATCCATGTTCTTGTGCAGGATGCCGATACCGCCTTCCTGGGCAATGGCAATCGCCATGCGGGACTCGGTCACGGTATCCATCGCCGCAGAGACCAGCGGGATATTCAGGGAGATACCACGAGTGAGGCGGGTTTTCAGGCTGACGTCCTTGGGCAGGACCTCGGAATAGGCCGGCAGCAGGAGGACATCATCAAATGTGAGCGCTTCCTGAACGATCTCGAGCATGGGGGGCACCAGACAAGGGGGCAAAAGCAAGGGCGGGATTATAGAGCAAAGGTCCGGTCGGGGGGAACCGAACGGACCAGAGAGATGGGCGGTCAACCGATAATCAGGGAATGTATTCCTGCCGGGCCTGCTCAGACCGGTCTTCCGCATGCTGCAGCTTTTCCTGAAACCGGGGAATGGTGCCCGCAGGCCCCGTCCTGCCCTCTGCCGGGGGCTGGCTGACCACGGGATTACCGGCATCATCCACTTCAGGAGCATCCAGGCTATCCAGCGACTGGATACGGCTCTGGTCGATTACCACTGCCTGACTGCCATCATGGGGCTGCTGATCAAAGTGGGAAACCCCGTTTTCATCCACCCAGTGATAGACCGTTTCCTTGCCGCCTGCTTCCGCAGAAGCATTCCCTCCCTCTCCCGACACCACATCCTGCACAGAGGCCTTCTGCATAAGGGTATCCAGGCGAGCCTTCAGCGGCTCACGAAAGTGCCAGCCGGCACCCGCCAGCAGCCCGGCTAAAACCATCGGTACCAACCATTTCTGACTCATGTCACTCCCTCCGGACAGAAGCCTTGTTACAACAGGTCTACCGCTAAAAACCTAGCATGCCCGGCATCCATGCAGACCACTGCCACTACCAGCGGCAGCCACAAGCCGACCAGCGCTACAATCCACTCCTGGCCGCCTTTACCTCATTCATGATCTGGGCATTGCGCTCCATCTCGGCGCGCATGTCCAGAATGACGTTTCCGGTAGACGCCTCAGCCCCATCCCGCGCAGGCTCGGGTGGTGGCAACACCGGCGCTTCGACTACATCCACCGGTGTGATACGGCCTCCATCAAACTCCAGACGCTCCCCCTTGCCGGGCTTCTCCG
Organism: Moraxellaceae bacterium; assembly: GCA_030646295.1. Taxonomy (GTDB): domain Bacteria; phylum Pseudomonadota; class Gammaproteobacteria; order Pseudomonadales; family Moraxellaceae; genus UBA2031. The sequence goes on along the minus strand of JAUSND010000019.1, from coordinate 234,107 downwards.
AGAAGTGCGTGACACCATCCTTGTCAACCCACGAATAGAGCACATCCGGTGTGGCATCAGGGTGATCCGCCGAGGGGGGCGGATTCAGCCATGCCTTGATGGTTGCGCGATAATACCAGCCACTACTTCCTGCCACTGCCGCGACCAGCAACACCACAGATACAACCCGGTTCATTCCCTTGACCTCTTGCCATTCATAACGGGGCAACAAGTATAAACAGACCGGCGCGCAGAACCAGTGTCGATGCCATATGCATTCACATTAGAATCATGCGGACACCACACATGCCCGAACCGGAAGCTGCCCGCATGACCACCTCTCGCCAGATCCTGTCAGTCACCCTGCTCAACGAGCATGTACGTGACCTGCTCGAGAACAGCTTTCCCAATCTCTGGGTGGAGGGCGAAATCTCCAATCTGTCACAGCCGTCATCTGGCCACCTGTATTTCACACTGAAGGATGCCGGTGCACAAATCCGTGCAGCCATGTTTCGCGGCAACAACCGGCTGCTGAATTTTGCGCCCAGAAACGGCCAGCATGTTGTGGTCAAGGCTCGCCTGAGCCTCTATGCGCCCCGTGGCGATTACCAACTGATTGTCGAGCAGATGGAAGAGGCCGGGCTTGGCGCACTGCGCCGCGCGTTTGACCAGTTGCGTCTGCGCCTGCAGCAGGAAGGACTGTTTGAGCAGGAGCGCAAGCGCCCGCTGCCCGAGACCGTGCGCCACCTTGCCGTGATTACCTCTCCTACCGGGGCGGCGATTCGCGACATCATCTCGGTACTGGAGCGACGCTTTCCCGGACTGCCCGTCACCGTGATTCCGGTGCCGGTACAGGGCACCGAAGCCGCGCCCGCCATCGTACGTGCAATAGCGCTGGCCAACCGCGAGGCGGGATTCGATGCAATCCTGCTGGCACGCGGGGGGGGCTCGCTTGAGGACCTCTGGGCATTCAATGAAGAAACCGTTGCACGTGCCATTGCGGGCAGTCGCCTGCCGGTAGTAAGCGGCGTCGGTCACGAAACCGATTTCACCATCGCCGATTTTGTCGCCGATGTGCGTGCCCCCACGCCCTCGGCTGCTGCCGAACTGCTGAGCCCGGACGGGGAAGAGCTGCTCGCCACGCTTGGCGGATTTGAGGTGCTGCTCACACGCGCATTGCGCACACACCTGTCGCGCCTGCAACAGCAGCTATCGCATCTCCGCATCCGGCTTCGCCACCCCGGACAGCGCCTGCGGGATCTCTCGCAAAAGCTGGACGAACTGGAGTTGCGTCTACAGCGTGCCCATGCACAACGCCTGCGCCAACACCAGCAACACCTGCAATATCTTGTGTCGCGCTTGCGATCCAGGCATCCCGGGGAAAGAATTCCTGCAATGAATGCACAGCTTGCAGGACTACAACTGCGCCTGCAGCGCGCACTCCAGCAACAACTGCTCACGCAACGCCAGCACCTTTCGCATCTGGCCGAACGGACCCAGCTGGCCAGCCCGCTTGCCATCCTGGCACGCGGATATGCCATTATCGAAAACGAAAACGGCGTCATCCGGGACAGCCGGCAAGTCCGCATTGGCGAGACAATCACTGCGCGCGTTGCGCATGGCCAGCTCATCGCCACCGTCACGGAGTGCAAGGAATGAAACTCACCGCATTATCCATGCTGCTTATGTGTTTCTCCACGCTTGCGTGGCCACTGCCACAGGAAGCGAGAGTGCCGGGAGGCATTGCACTGGTGCGCCTGCCAAAAAATTTCCCAGAAAATACAAGCATAACGCTGAATGAAAGACCGGTATGGATAACGCAAGACGGCAATGGTGATCGTGTCGCGATTGTCGGCATTCCACTGACAACCGGTGCAGGGGCACTGCAGCTGAAAACAAGCGCACCAACAAACACGCCAGTGCTTGTGATTGACGTTGCCGAGAAAAACTATCCGGAGCAACGCATCACCCTGCCCACGCAGGAGCATGTAAATCCCTCAGAAGAGAATCTTGCCCGCTTTGCCCGCGAGGCCCAGGAACAACAAGCCGTTTATCGGGCCTATCAAACAACCGCATCGGCCTGGCCATCGTTTGTCATCCCCGTGGCTGGCGCTTACAGCAGCCCCTTTGGCCTCAAGCGCTTTTTCAATGACGAGCCGCGTGCCCCGCACGCAGGCCTGGACATTGCCGCACCGCATGGGGAGCCCGTTCATGCGCCAGCGAATGGCATGATTGCAATGACAGGTGACTACTTCTTTAACGGTCGCACTGTCATGATTGATCACGGCAACGGCCTGATATCCATGCTGTGCCACCTGAGCGAGATCACGGTAACAAAGGGCCAGAGCATCCGTCAGGGCGACATTATCGGCAAGGTCGGCAAGACCGGCCGGGCAACAGGCCCTCACCTGCACTGGACCGTCAGCCTGAATGACGCCCGTATTGATCCCCTGCTGCTGTTGCCGGCAACACCATGATCCAGGCCCATATTCTCTGGCTGCGGGACGATCCCGCCCTGCCGCTGGAGCGCTTCCTGTCCGGACTGAGCGCCGCCGACCTGTCCGAGCTGAAACACTTCCGCGACCCTTCCCGTATCCGTTCCTTTGCCCAATCAAGACTGTTGCTGCAACGCCTGCTGGCAAGCAGCCTGCCGCCACATGCCACGCCAATGCTGGAGCGCACCGTCAGCGGCCGTCTTGCCCTTGCCGGAGTACATGGCTGGCACATCAGCCTCAGTCACGGTTCCGGTCTTGTTGCAGCCATGCTGTCGGAAGCCGGATGTGGCATCGACATTGAAGGGCCGCGCAAAATGGCATGGCAAAAAATTGCCAACCGGTACTTTTCAGCTGGCGAACAAAACTGGCTGGCACAGCAGGAAGCGAAAGCAGGCCCACAGGCCTTTCTGCGTCTGTGGACGCTCAAGGAAGCGGCCGTCAAGGCCATGGGCAAAGGACTGGCCAATCACATGGCCAGCATGGCGTTCGATTTGTCGGGAAAGCATCCACAGCGAACCGGAGACAGTGCGGACATGGCATTGCGGCAGGAGATACGGGAGGATCATGTCCTTGCTGCGGCAGTCATGACACAGGAGCCCGTCAACTGGCACATTGAATGCCTGCCAGCTGACCAGCTCTGAGAGCGGCGTGTCAGTGCGTAAAGCCCATGACAAGCTGCAACCAGCCTGCCACAAAACCCATCACGCCCCCCATGACAATCACAATCCACTCATCCTCCTGGAAGGCAGGCCGCAAGAGGTCCTGAAACTCCTTTGCGCTCATGGCTTTCATGCGAGTCGAGAAAATCGAGGCGATCACCTTGGCGCGATCCTTGTTGAACTGGGGATTGGCCAATGGCTGCAGGGAAAGCGCAGCGGCCTTTTCCACAATGGTACGCTTGAGGGATGCATAGCCGGCAGGGCCAACGGCCAGCTGAATGGCGGTACGCACCACGCCACCCTCCAGCATGGGAGCAATATGCCGGCGAATAAGTGCACGTGTACGGTCAGCATAGGTACCGGTCAGCATTTCATTCACCAGATGCTTGAGCGAAACCATTTCCTGGGCAGACAGCTCGGCAAATTTCTCGGCAATTTCCGGCTGCCGCTTGAGGAACAATCCCTGCAATCGCCAGGGGCCGATCTTGATGGGGTTAAGTGGCCGGAACACCATGGTCAGCGCAATCCAGTTGGTGGCATAACCAAGCACCGCACCGTAAATCGGCAATCCCCAGTTCGACGGATAGAAATACCACAAGATCATCTGTACAAAGCCCAGTGCAAGTCCTATCCAGAAACTTGAATTGACCACAAACGCAACTTCACGATCGCCAACATCCAGAAACACCCGAACGACAAAGGCCTTGTCGTTTTCCATCTGGCGAATAACCATCGCACGCAGGTCAATCAGGTCCTCGATGTTTTCGCCAAGATCGTTAACCAGCGAGTCCATCATCTGCGGTATCTGACGGCGAACCCGCGCATACACCCGCTTCTTGAAACTGATGGGAAGGTTTTCCCAGAACACACGATTTTTCTCGTGCATGATCTCGTCAACCATTTCTTCCATGCGGTCAACGATGCCCTCGCTCAGGTGCCTGGCAATACGCTCAGGCTCCATTTCACGAAAAATCTCGGACAGGGAACCCAGCTTGGACAGCGTGTTATCAACCACAATGCCGGCCATCTTGCCCGCCTTGCGCGGCACAATGCCCTGCCAGCCCAGCCAGGGCTTCCAGACACCGACAAACTCAAGGGGATAAAACACCATCTTCATGGCAACCCAGACATGCGCCCAGGTCACCACGGCAGCAACGACAGGAATGGTGACAAAGCCCCAGAAGGTGGGCATGTCGCGAAGCTGGGCCCAGAAAGCAAACAAGGCATCGATCATGAGAAGGCACTGCTTGTTATTGTGATGTGCGTTGTCAGTACCTGCGTACCGTTGCGCAAGCATATCAGGCTGGTGCAAGGGCTCACAGCCCTTAACAGCGCATCCGTCACTCCTGGTGGACCCAGGCCAGTAACACCATCTCCAGCTCCTGACGGCGGAAGGGCTTGGTCAGCACGCCATCCATACCTGCCGTCCCGGCCTCGGCAATAACCGTTTCACGGGAATGGGCTGTCAGGGCAATGATCGGCAGGCGCCCCCCTGGCTCCATACCTCGCCAGCGCCGTGTAACTTCGAAGCCTGTCATGTCCGGCAAGACACAATCCATGAACACCAGGCTGTATGACCTGGCGTCCTGCTCCAGACATCGCAACGCGCTTTGCCCATCGGCGGCCACCACTACCTGACACCCCAGGCTCCGGAGCATGCCCTCTGCCACCAGCTGATTGGCAGGATTATCCTCAACCACCAGAATACGAATACCGGCACGGAGTGCGCCAGAAGAGGCAGGAGAGGCAGGAGAGGTTACGTCATCCTGCCAGGGCAGTAACACTTCAAAAACAAAGCAGGAGCCAACACCCTGCTCGCTATCAACACGCAAATTTCCATGCATGAGTTCGGTGAGCCGCCGCGAAATCGACAGCCCCATGCCTGTACCGCCATAACGGCGACTGGAGGAGCTTTCGCCCTGAGTGAAGGGCTCAAAAACCTGGGCGAGCCGCTCGGGCGCTATCCCGATACCTGTATCACATACTTCGCAGGTCAACAGTGTTTGCTGGCCTGGCCGGTCGGCATAACGAACATGCAAGGCAATACGGCCTGCCGGCGTGAACTTGAGCGCATTATCCAGCAAGCGGGTAATGATCTGGCGCAGCCGCAAAGGATCACCCAGCAACAACCGGCCTGCCGGCAGGTGCTCCTCCTCCAGAACCAGCTGCAACCCTCGCCGGTCTGCCTCTCCCTGAAACTCTGACACCAGTTGCGCAAACACGTCGGCAGGATCAAAGGGGCGCTGCTCGAAATGCAGCTTGCCCTGCTCAAGCCGTGAGAAATCAAGAATGTCATCAACCATCCGCAGAAGGTCTGTACCCGCCTGCGCTGCATGATGGACATACTCCTTCTGCTCACCATCCAGCGATGTAGACTCCAGTAATTGCAACATGCCGGACACACCATTGAGTGGCGTGCGCAACTCATGGCTCATCATGGCAAGAAACTCACTCTTGGCACGATTGGCACGATCCGCCATGGCCCGGGCATTGACCAGATCCTGGGTGTAGCGTGTCTGCATATTGCGGGCCTCATCCAGTGCATGGGCAAGCGCATTCAGATGCATGCCCAGCTTGCCGATTTCGCCTCCGGTATCAACGTTGACCCGCGCAGAGAAGTCACGCGCCTCCAGCCGCTCAACCATGGCAACCACAGCCTCAAGCGGCCGGCGTACACGCATGGCCACCGCATTGGCCAGCATGAAGGTGGCCGCAAGCGCCAATCCGCCCAGAATCAGGCCAGTAAACAGAATCTCGCGCTCACGCGCGAGAGCCATGTCATTGCTGAAACTTATTTCCACTCGCCCCAGCACGCGTGGCGCGGTTCCCTCAAGTGGTGCCAGCCAGTCCTCAACCTCTCCTGCCAACGCAACCGACTCAATGGATGCCGTATAGCGGCGCATTGAAAAACCGGGATGGAAGCGGCGGGAATGCTTCTCCAGCAAAAGGCCTCCATCAGAAGCAAACACCCGCACACGAACCACACCAGGCTGCTGCAGCAAGGCATCAATCTGCCCACTCAAACTGTCCACGTTTCCGGAAATCACGGCATAGTCAGCACTGGCGGCCAGCTGCCGTGCCATGAGCTGCCCGCTTCCGGACAGCTCGCGCTCCGCATCACTCAGTCGTGCCTGCAGGAAATAACCCAGCAACAGCACCATCATGAACAGGGCAGGAGCCAGTCCAAGAAAAAACACACGACGGCGAAGGCTCCAGTCTCTCATCAAGGCCATGAAATACTGTCCTCTGCACGCAACTGCTTCGTCAGCTGCTCGGTGTCTGGCAATTTCAGGCCAAGCGAGCGCGCCACTTGCGGATTGGTAATGACATCAAACCGGGAAATCCGGGAGGCCACGCCCCAGTTGCCATCCTGTTGCCAACGCCTGATACGGCCTGCAACCTCGGCAGCAAGAGTTTCTGGTGTGACATAAAGGGAGGCCAGCGCACCGGCCCGCACCACGGCGGGGGTTGGGCCTATGAAAACGCGGTTCTGGCGATAGGCCGCGAGGAGAACCGGCTTGAGGTTATTCCGGGTGAAAAGCTGACTGTCGGCAGGCGCGATAATGACATCACTGACACTCGCCAGCTCGGCCACATGCCGCACCAGCCGCTCGGGATCAGCCTCCCTGATCAGCACCTCCAGATTCAGGTGCCGTGCCTGTTCACGCAACGCGCGGGCGCGCGGGAGGTCCCTCTCATTATCCAGAAGAACGCCAACACGGCGCAGCGAGGGAAAGATACGATGTGCAAGACGCAGTTGATCCGTCCATGAGGGCGCCCAGTACAAGGCTCCTTCAGCGGTCAGCAGATCGGCACTGCCTGACTCCGGCAATACAGCCAGCAACGGAACGCCCGATCGGCGCGACTCCTGCAGGGCACCTTCATGCAGGGCCACGACAAGTGCTGGTGTCGGGCCATCCTCCGCCACGACAACACGATGCGCGGTGCCAAGCTCACGCGAAAGTGCCGAAACAAAAGCGTCGCCACCACTGCCACTGGCACCTGTCACACGAATGGTCAGGGCCTGTGCCAGGCTGCCCGTCAGCAACAAGACGGCAAACAGCGCAATCGCCAGCAGGCGACCACGCTGTTGCATTGCCATCCCTGTTGCCTGTCGCTGCATGTCCCGTCCCTGACAGCCCTATCCCGGAAACCTGAACCTCAATAACGCCAATCCAGGCTAACCCAACCCACATGCTGCTTCGCCATGTTCTCCTCGCGGAGCTCCGGCTCATTCTTGATCCGGTACTGCAGGACTGCAGCAAGCTCAAGCTGCTGGCTGCCATGTACAAGCAGCTTGCGGGCAAGGCGGGTATCCAGCCGGTCAAAGAAAAAGCTGTTGGCGGTAAGATTGCTGTTACGCAGGTTGTTGTAGAAATAATACGTGGTCCCCAACTGCCAGCCGTTCTGGTAATCCTGCCACCAGCCAAGACTACCCGAATGCTTGGGTACAAAGTTGGTATTGTCATTACTCAGATCGCCGGTCATGTCCAGATGAGCATAGTTCAGCTGAAGACGCTGGCTTGGGGCAGGCCGCCAGTCCAGTGCCACTTCAGCACCACGCATTTCGAAGGGCTCAACTGGCCGTATTTCAAATCCCTCGATTTCAAGATTATGCTCGGCCAGCTCCATCCGGTCATAAAAAAGACGGATATCGGCACTCAGCTTTATCTGGTCAAACCGGGCGTAATAACCGAGCTCGCTCGATTCAATGGTTTCTGTCGGTGCGCCCGTGGACTGCCCCGTCTGAAAGAACGTACCACCAAAACCCGAGGCAGGATCCAGCAGGTCTTCCGACTCGTAACTCCAGTCTGCACTGGTTTCCAGAATATCAGGCGTGCGCACCGCCTCGGAGTACACCACACGAAGTACCTGGCTATCCGTAAACTGCCAGTTCAATGCCGCACGTGGAGAGAAGTAGTCACCGGCATCCTTGTCAAACTCCTGACTCCCGCCAACATTAAGCAACCACCGTGATGCCAGCTGCCACTCGGCATGGGCAAACAGGCCCCAGACAACATTTCCCTCCTTGCCGTCAAGATATGTAGTGGAGTCAACCTCTGCATTGTCGTAACTGAAGCCAAATACCGAGCGCAAGGCTGGAGAAAACACCCATGTATCCTGCAGATCAATCTCGGTACGGGCCTCCTTGCCGTAATTACCCGAAGTGAAAACCCGCTCGGTTGTATAATCCGGATCCGCCACGACCGCCCCCAGACTGATCAGCAGTGGCAAGTCCGCAGCCTGACAACTCGAAAAGTCATTATCGAGAGCCCCTGTCGCACAGGACCTGTTCTGTGCATAGAGCTCACCCAGAGCCGGATGAAAGACAACCGGCGGCAAGCCGGTGACCCACGGCTCCTTGCGGGAAAACTGGGAGTAATTGGCCTGCACCCTCAACTGATGCGTATCACTCAGGCTGCTATCCCAGGCCAGACTGACAAAACGGTTGTCCCGCTCTGTCACAGGCGGCTCAAGGAAAAACTCCGCACGGTATTGCTGCTGGCTCTCCATTGCCGACCGGCCAAAACCGAACTCCAGACTATTGTTGGCATCCACAGCCCAGACACCCTGACCATATACCGAATCAACACTCTTGCTGTCGGTAAAGTCAGTATCATTTTCCCTGTTGTTATCAACAAAGCCGTCATCTGAACGACCGGCAATCGACAAACGCCAATCTACGTTACCGTCACGCTGCGCCACGCGGGCATGGTAATCCTCGATACCGTTCTCACCACTGCGCAGGGTAATGCTGCTACCGGCCACATCTGCAGGGTGCCGGGTAATGATGTTAACGACGGCAAAGAAACTGTTGACGCCATAGGAGGCTGCATTGGGACCGCGAATGACTTCGATACGTTCGATATCAGCCAGCTCAACGGGAAGTCCGATCCAGTCCACCGAGGCAAGCAGCGGCTGGTAAATGGAGCGCCCATCCACCAGCACTTGCATACGCCGGGCCAGATCAGCAGATGTTCCGTGGTAACTGACAAAGGCCTCCGAGCCACTTTCGTAGCCCACGACCATGCCAGGCACCATCCGCAATATTTCCGGAATTTCGCGTACGCCGCTTTGCTCGATCATTTGTCGATCAATAACGGTTACGGCGGCAGGCGCATCGAACAGGGACTGGTTAAGTCTTGTCGCAGACAACACCGTAGGAAGGTCGTCTGCATCAGCAAAAGGAAGTGCAAGCTTGTCTTCAGCCATGACCACCGAGCCGCAAAGCAGGAATGCGGCGGCGGACAGTATGCGGTAACGCATGAACATCCCCCTGTAATCAGCACATCCATGCGCATCAAATGTTCTTCAATTGCCTGCCCCGTCAAGGCTGACCGGGCTAGCGTCTCTTCTTCTGTTCTTTCTTGTGAACCTGCACCATGCGCCGCTTCTTCTCAATCTGGACGGGTGTCAGTTCGTTCTTCTTGTCCTTGAAGGGGTTATCGCCAGTCTTGAACTCGATGGCAATCGGCGTGCCTTCTACCTTCAACACCTTGCGATAAATGTTCTCCAGGTAACGCTTATAGGCATTAGGCACCGCCGCAGTCTGATTGCCATGAATCACGATAAGCGGAGGGTTCTGCCCACCCATGTGAGCATAGCGCAATTTTATGCGTCGACCAGATACCAGCGGCGGCTGATGTGTCTCCACGGCATCCTGAAGAATCTGCGTAAGCCTGTTGGTAGCGACTTTGATGGTGGCCGAGGCATGGGCCTTTTCGATGGACGGATACAAATCGCCGACGCCTGTTCCGTGCATGGCCGAGATCAGGTGGATTCGCGCCCAGGGAACAAAGTCGAGGCGTCGGTCAATCCCGTCCTTGACCAGCTTGCGCTCGTAGTCCGACATGCCATCCCACTTGTTGATGGCCAGAACCAGTGCCCGCCCGCTCTGCAAGACAAAACCAAGCAAATGCAGATCCTGATCCACAATGCCTTCACGCGCATCCAGTACAAGGACAACCACATGGGCATCCTTGATGGCCTGCAGCGTCTTGATCACGGAGAACTTTTCGACGGTCTCATCAATACGACCACGACGGCGCACACCCGCCGTATCAATCAGCGTGAACTGCTTGCCACGTCGCTCATAGGGAATATAGATCGAGTCGCGCGTAGTGCCTGGCATGTCAAACACCACTACCCGCTCTTCACCCAGAAGCCGGTTGACCAGCGTGGACTTGCCGACATTGGGGCGACCGACAATGGCAATCTTGATGCCCCGATCAGGCTGCTCCGCTGCCGACTCCTCATCAGTAGGGAAATCGACCAGTACGGCAGCGATCATGTTGCTGATACCACGACCATGGCTGGCGGCAATCCCGAACAGCTCGCCCATGCCAAGCCGATAGAAATCAGCCAGCGCCGCTTCCTCGTGCACACCATCAATCTTGTTGACGACCAGATGCACCCGCTTGCCCAGGGTACGCAGCTCGGCCGCAATCTCCTGATCAGCCGGTGTCAGGCCGGCACGGGCATCAACGAGAAACAGCACGATATCGGCTTCATGGATGGCCAGCCGGGACTGTTCCGCCATGTAGGCGTCAATGCCTTTCTCGCCTTCACCAATCCCGCCCGTATCAATAACGATGAACGACTTGTCCTCGACACGGGCATCCCCGTATTTGCGGTCGCGCGTAAGCCCGGGCAAATCGGCAACAAGCGCGTCGCGACTTTTCGTGAGCTGGTTAAACAGGGTGGACTTGCCCACATTAGGGCGGCCCACCAGCGCGATCACGGGTTTCATGATGAAAATCTCAAGGTCATAAATGGTCATTCCCGCCGCAGCGGGAATGACAGAAAACAAAAAAACAGCAAGGCGTCAGGGTGCCTTGATCTTCCAGGCACTCAATGCACCCGCAGAAGACCATGCATACATCAGCTCACCCTGCACGGACAGGCTGACAATGTGATCCCGGTGCAAGCGTTTACGGCCAACAACACTGCCGTCACTTTGCGAGAGGATATGTGCATAACCCTCCGCATCCCCTGTCACCAGCACCGGCCCCAGCACCACGGGATTCACCAGGTTGCGCCAGGCCAGATCCGGCTGCTTCCACACCGGCTTGCCGCTCTCATGATCAAGCGCAATCACCGTACTGCCCGTATCTACTACGTAGATGTTACCAATGCCAGCCGCAAGACTGTGCACACTGGAAACCTCGAACTGCCAGCGCTTGCGTCCTTCCTGGACATTCAGCGCCGCCAACTGCGACTGGAATCCGGTAGCGTAGACATTGCTGTCGCCGTCAAGCAGCAGCTCGCCCTGGATATCAACCATGCGCTCCAGCTCGGAACGGCCCGTATTCGAAACAACCCGGACATCCCACTCCACAATACCGGTGTCGGCATCAAGACTGATCAACTTGCCTGCAGCAGTCGGGACGAGCACATGGGAACCAATGATCAACGGCCCTGCACCGCCCCTCAGACTGAGAGGAGGAACCAGCGTGGAGTAGGTCCAGCGCTGCTCACCCGTCACCCGGTCCAGGGCATGCACCACGCCATCCGCAGACAACACGATGACGCGATCAGCACCAATGGCAGGAACGGACTGTACCGCCGCACCCATTGGCACTTTCCAGCGCTGCTCGCCAGTGCCTGCATCAAAGGCAACGACATCACCCTTGCCGGTACCAGCCACCACCATGCCATAACCAAGAGCAGGGCCCGCCGACAAGGGCAGCATGGTTTTCTTGCGCCACAGCAGTTTTCCGCTCTCGGCGTTCAACGCCAGCAGCACACCATCATGACTGGCTGCTGCAACCACCTCGCCACTGACGGCAGGTCGCAGCCGGCCCAATTCCCCGACACCAGCACCAACCTGCATCTTCCAGACACGCTCAAGACGCACGCGCTCCGAAGGCAGGTTCGGCATTGGCCCCGGCTCTGGCGCAGAAGGGCTACTGCTGCAAGCAGCCAGCATTGCCAGCAAGGGCAGCGCAAACAGCCGTGCGCGGGCAAAGGTCATCACGAAGCAGGCACCTCGACGGATGCCGGCTCATCATTTTCCGGTGCCGGGGGTGCAAGACCCACATCCGTCATTTTCAGCTCAAGCAACGGGCGACGCTCATCACGCTCTTCCAGTGCAGCAACGGCTGCCTGATATGCCTTGCGTGCATCCTCAACCTTGCCTTGCGCCTGATAGATGTCACCCTTCAGCTCCTCGATCGTGGGAGCAAACCCGGGATCGCTTTCCTTCAGCAACAGCGCAATCGCAGTGTCATACTGCTTTTCTGCTGCCAGTATGCGCGCCAGACGAGTCGTCGCCAGAATCCTTACACCTTCCGACGGCTTTTGTTCCAGCACCCAGCGCAACTGCTTTTCGGCATCCTTGTTGTCACCCTTGTCGCTGGCGTGACGGGCCTGCAGCAACGCTGCATTGATGCCATACGGTGTGTTGGCGTAGTCATCCTTCAAAGTCTTGGCCAGACGCTGCACATCGGTCGCTGCCGCCTTGTCATCCGGATTCAGCTGGCTACGCTGCGCTGCGCCGAGCATGTCCTGGAATACAGTCGAGGCCTTGGTGGACGTCGCCATCTTTTCTGTCTGCCAATAGCGCCAGCCGGCAAACGCCGATACCACAATGGCAACACCAACCAGAATCGGGGTGCCATAGTCTTGCCAGAAGCGCTTCAGGCTTTCTATTTGTTCTTCATCGTGCTGACTCACGCGGGGTCTCCTTTTTGCCGGCCGGGCCGGACGGTCTCAAAGCGTATGGTGTTCTTTCATGAAGGCAGCCACATCAGCCTGGGCCAACGTCTGCTGTTCATGTTCTTCACGCAGCCATTTCAGACTGATCGTGCCGTTTTTTACCTCATCCTCACCCAGTACAAGGGCAAAGCGCGCACCTGACTTGTCTGCGCGCTTGAACTGCGACTTGAAGCTTCCACCGCCACAATTCACCAGCACACGCAAATCAGGCAGGGCATCACGCAATGCTTCAGCCAGCAACAGTCCCGCCGCCGCGGTACCCTCACCCACTGCCGCAATAAACACATCTGCATCCGAAGTCACCGACTCACCCTGCACGGCAGCCTGCAGCAGCAACAGCCGCTCCAGCCCGATGGCAAAACCAACCGCTGGCGTTTTCTGGCCACCGAGCTGCTCGACAAGGCCATCGTAACGACCGCCTGCACAAACAGTGCCCTGTGCACCCAGCTCTGTCGTCGTCCACTCGAACACGGTCTTGTTGTAGTAGTCGAGACCCCGCACCAGTGCCGGATTCACTACATACCGGATGCCCGCAGCATCAAGCACGGCACAGAGACTGGAAAAATGTTGCCGGGAGTCTTCCTCAAGGAACTCCGGCAACTGCGGGGCTCCTTCGAGAATCTTCTGCGTTGCAGGATCCTTGCTGTCAAGAATGCGCAACGGGTTGCTCCCCAGGCGCCGCCGGGAATCCTCATCCAGCACCGCATGATGCTGCTCAAGATACTCCACTAGTGCCGCACGGAAGCGGGCACGCTCGTGCAACTCGCCCAGCGAGTTAAGCTCAAGCCTGACCACACCATCCACACCCAGCGCCTTCCACAAGCGGGCGGTCAGCAGGATCAGCTCGGCATCAATATCCGGTCCGTTGAAGCCAAAGGTTTCCACGCCAAACTGGTGAAACTGGCGATAGCGGCCTTTCTGCGGACGCTCGTAGCGAAACATCGGACCCGCATACCAGAGGCGCTGCGTCTGGTTATAGGTAAGCCCGTGCTCAAGACAGGCCCGCACACAACATGCCGTACCCTCCGGACGCAGGGTCAGCGACTCGTTGCCGCGATCCTCGAAGGAATACATTTCCTTCTCGACAATATCCGTCACTTCACCAATGGCGCGCGCAAACAGCGGCGTGCTCTCCACAATCGGCAAGCGGATCTCGTGATAACCATAGGCACGCATCAGGTCGCGCAGAACAGCCTCCACTTCAGCCCAGCGCGGTGTTTCAACCGGCAGGATGTCGTTAAAGCCACGTATAGCAGTGATTTTCTGACTCATTATTCCTTACTCGCCGCGCGCAAAGACGCCACGCGCAGCATCCTCACTCTTCTTTGCCGCTGCATCAGCTTCATGCTGCCGGACACGTTCACGCACCATTTTTTCGATCTCATCCACCAGATTACTGGTTGGAATGAGATGACTCTTTTCGCCGTGACGGTAGACCAGACTGTTGGGGGCAGCACCCACCACACCGATATCTGCCTCCTTGGCTTCACCGGGGCCATTTACCTTGCAGCCGATGACAGACACATCCATGGGCACACGCACGTCTTCCAGGCGGGCTTCCAGTGCATTCATGACGCGAATGACATCGAACTCCTGGCGCGAACAGCTGGGACAGGCAATGAAGTTGATCCCGTTCGAACGAATGCCGAGCGACTTGAGAATATCGAAGCCGACACGTACTTCCTCTTCCGGCTCTGCTGCAAGCGAAATACGCAGCGTGTCGCCAATACCATCCAGCAGCAAGCCACCCAGGGCAATTGCAGACTTGACGGTACCCGAACGAAACACGCCAGCCTCGGTCACACCAAGGTGCAGGGGGTTATCGATCTGGGCCGACAGCAAACGATAGGCATCAAGCGTCAGGAAAACATTAGACGCCTTTACACTGACCTTGAACTCATGAAAATTCAGGCGATCCAGAATATCGACATGCCGCATTGCCGACTCCAGCAATGCCTCACCGGTAGGCTCGCCATACTTTTTCTGGATGTCTTTTTCCAGAGAGCCTGCATTGACACCAATGCGGATGGACAGGCCCTTGTCGCGGGCACAATCCACCACCTCGCGAATCTTGTCTTCAGAGCCGATATTGCCTGGATTGATGCGAAGGCAGTCTGCACCACGCTCCGCTACTGCCAGGGCAATACGATGATCAAAATGAATATCGGCAACGAGGGGCACGCCTGGTACTTGCTGGCGAATCCTTCCGAACGCCTCGGCAGCATCCATCGACGGCACCGACACACGCACTATATCTGCACCCACCGCCACACAACGCTGGATCTGGGCAACCGTGGCCGCCACATCACAGGTATCCGTGTTGGTCATGGTCTGCACCGTTATGGGTGAGTCCCCGCCAACAAATATGTTGCCAACACGAACTTTTCGGGTCACACGGCGCTTGATGGGCGAAACATGCATCCTGGATAACCTCAGCGAGCCACGGTAAGTGTGGCAACCACGCCACGGGTATGCGGCTTCAGGTCAACTGCCCTGCCATTAAGACTGAGTGCTATGCCAGGTGCATTACCAACGTTCACCGCAAAAGGCGCAACACCAGCCAGAGTCAGCGTTTCACCCGTCCTGGCAACCGCACTCATCAATACCCGCCCTTTTGCATCACGCACACTGACCCAGCTATCTGCGGTAACAACCAACCCAAGCACATCCGGCCCCGCTGCGGGCGTCACCGCTGCCGTCGAAGCAACAGGTGACGCACCCACGCCCACCGGAAGGGGCAACTCGGAAGGCCCCGAAGGAGATGGCAAAACCTCATCCACTGCCACTGTCGCAACAGCATCCGGCGTCACAGGCAATGCCGGAGCAACGGTTACGGGCACTGCCTCCGACACTGTCGGCCCAGCCTTTTCCTCTGAAGCAGCAGGAATCGAACTGTCCTGACGTGCCCAGAAAAAACCCACAAACAGCAGGGCGATCACCGCCAGTGATGCCCAGGACAGCAGGCGTCCGACACGCAGGCGGGGACGCGCAAGGTCCCCCAGTATCTGGATCGGGTTGCGCGGACGAACATCCGGCTCCGGAGTTGCCGTATCTGCGGAGTAGCTTTCATCAAACCGCGCCGCAATATCATCCGGTGACAGCTTGACGAGCTGGGCATAGCGGCGCATGTACCCGCGCACAAACGCAGGCTCCGGCAGGGAGGGGTAATCATCCGCCTCCATTCCCTCAATGATGCGCCGTGACAGACGCAACTCTGCCACCACCTGATCCAGACTGAGTCCGCGCAGCTCACGCGCCTTCTTCAGGCGCTGACCCGGCTTGAAGGAAAGATAATCGCCAGCTTCGCGACTTACGTCGGGCGAGATGTCTTCACTCACAAATGCACTCCTTTCAGCGCCCCGACTTCAGTGTCGCTTGATAAGCCTTGTGCTCCGGGCTTCCCGGATAGAGGCGTTGCAACGCCAGCTCATAGCTGGCCAGAGCATTATGATCACCCAGTTGCCGCTCAATACGGATTCCCAGCCAGAGGCTGCGGGCCGTTTGTGACTGGTCCGGGGTCAGCTTCAAATACCGCTTGTAGTACGCCTGTGCCGCCGGCATGTTTTGCCGCTGGAAATTGATATCGGCCATTTCCAGATTGGCACCCGCCATACTGGAATCGATTCGCAACGCTCGCTGGAAGGCACGTTCGGCACGTTCTGTATCGCCCAGCTTCAGTGCCGTACGACCCAGCCCCTCGAATGACTGGGCCCGCAGCGTGTAACCGATGTCTCCGGCCGCCTTCTCGAAATTCACCGCAGCATCCTTGTAACGCTCCTGCCTGAACAGGAAAATGCCATAGTTATGGTGCGCCTTGGAAAAATTTTCCTGCAGGCTGATTGCCTTGCGGTAGTGCTTGTCCGCAGCCTTCAGGTCACTCTCGCGATCCAGAAGTATTGCCATGAGGTTATGCGCCTCAGCCGACTTGGGATCCAGTTCCAGCGCTTTCTTGAGATGGATCTGGGCACGTTCATTTTCGCCCTTCTGCAAATACTCTGCCGCAATGGCAACCCTGTCCTTGGCTCCCGCTACAACATCAATCTTGGGGTCATTCGGAAACTCCTGCACGGAGCAGGCACTCAAAAACAAAAACAGGCTTACAAGCAGGCCACGGAAAATCATGTTGCACTCCTGAAAATTTCACGCGAACCATCCTGTCGGGACTGCCAGCGCTCGGCTCGGCGGGTACGGTCCTGTACCTGTCCAACCAATTGGCCACACGCAGCGTCAATATCATCGCCACGGGTGGAACGGATCGTGCAAATGTAACCAGCGTCCGCGAGGATTTTCTGGAAAGCCAGAATATCCTCGCGCTTTGATCGCGCATAGGGCGCATGAGGAAACGGATTGAACGGGATGAGATTGAGCTTGCTCGGCGTATCCTTGAGCAACTTCACCAACTCGCGGGCATGTGCCGGCGTGTCATTGACACCGGCAAGCATCACATACTCCATGGTGATCTTGCGACGCCCACCCTCTTCGCTCTGGAATCGTCCCAGATAGCGCCGACAGGCAGCCAGCAACTCGCTGAGCGGATACTTGCGATTGATCGGCACCAGCTCATCACGCAGGGCATCATTCGGCGCATGCAGTGACACCGCCAGCGCAACATCAATTTCCTCACCAAGACGATCCAGCATCGGAACCACGCCGGATGTGGACAATGTGACGCGACGCTTGGACAGGCCATAGGCACAATCCTCCAGCATCAGGCGCATGGCCGGCACGACACTGTCAAAATTCAGCAACGGCTCGCCCATGCCCATCATCACCACATTGGTGATGGCACGCTCGCGATTCTCGCGAATCGGCTCGCCTTCAAAGTAGGACCGGTTGGCAATCCAGACCTGACCAATGATCTCGGCTGTGGTGAGGTCACGCTGAAAGCCCTGCTTGCCGGTTGAACAGAAACTGCAATCCAGAGAGCAGCCCACCTGTGATGAAACACACAGCGTCTTGCGATCACCATCCGGAATCAGCACCGCTTCAATCATGGAGTTGTTGCCAACCTTCATGACCCACTTTCGGGTGCCATCGGCGGAGTACTCGCGATGCACCACCTCAGGGCCACGGATCTCGGCAATGCCGGCCAGCTTCTGGCGCAATGCCTTGGAAACATTGGTCATCTGCCCGAAGTCATCCACCCCGATCTGGTGAATCCACTTGAGCACCTGCTGGGCACGAAACTTTTTTTCGCCAATACCAAGGAAAAAGTCTTCCATCTGCTCACGGGTCATACCGAGCAGATTGGCTTTGGAGGAAGAAATGGAGGGCATGACTTCTGTATTCATGATTATCGACCGGTTGCTACACCAATTATGTCGAAGACGCAGGGCGCCTACTGTTGGCCTTTGTTTGCCAGAGGGCGCCGCTGGCCAGCGGCTTTAACGTTCAGCTCCCGTGACAGAGCGGGACCTTACCACATCCGGAGATGCACATCCGGCGACCGGGGAACAAGGCGCAAACAGCCGGACAAGCGGTGTTTACTGGCGTAAACAGGCAGTGTCCGGCTGTTTCACACGGCAGTTTTCTTCTGCCTTGTGCCGTTCGCCCTACTTAGCGAGTGCGCGCGCAAATCTCGGTGCTGCTGAAGAAATAGGCAATTTCACGGGCAGCCGACGTGGTGCTGTCGGAGCCGTGGCCTGCATTTTCATCAATGCTGACAGCGAAGTCCGCACGGATGGTGCCGGGCGCTGCATCTTTCGGGTTGGTGGCACCCAAGATGTCACGGTGGGCCAGCACTGCATTTTCGCCTTCCAGCACAGACACAACAACCGGACCGGAGGTCATGAACGCCACCAGATCATTGAAGAAACCACGCTCGCTGTGCTCGGCATAAAAGCCTTCGGCTTCATGCTTGCTCAGGTGCTTCATCTTGGCCGCCACAATCTTGAGGCCGGCCTTTTCAAAGCGGGCATAGATCTCGCCAATCACGTTCTTGGCAACAGCATCCGGCTTGATGATGGACAGGGTACGTTCAACGGCCATGAAACTCTCCGAAACTTGTTAATAAATTCAAGGGGTTATACAGACACCGGAACGATGCCTGGAAACAGACGCGCGATTATACCCGGGTTGGCCGACAAAGCCATTGCGACCAGGCAGTCACATCAAGCCAGTCGCTTGTGTGGCACCTGCAGAGGATGGCCTCAAAGCTCATCCATCCATGCCAGCTGGATGGCCTCGAGAATCTTTTCGCCACAATGCTTGGGGTCGTCCTCAAAATCCGGCAGATCCAGCACCCACTGCATGAGATCCGTGAAGCGGATGGCCTTGGGATCGATATCGGGGTGCGCTTCCGCCAGCTCAATGGCAATGTCCCGGGAATCAGTCCATTTCATGGTCATCGTTCACAACTCCTTGAGAGTCTGACAGGGTGAATGCGGGAGGGGTTGTTGCCCTCCCGCAGACTGAAGTGACGGCAGCTTAGAAGTTCCAGCGCAGCCCGACACCGGCAACATCGACATCCGCATCGTCAGCAGCAAAACGCAGATATTCGGCATAGACATAGAGACGATCCATCACGTCTACCGTGAGGCCAAGCCCCCCGAACGGATCGGTGCTGCTGTCACTGGTGCTTGTGCCTGCGCTGGAAAACTCGAACTCGTTATTGGCAACACCGCCCTTGGCATAGACACCGACCGGACCCAGCTCCACCGAAAGAAGACCGGCCAGGGTAAAGGCGGTACCTTCAAGACTGGAGCCCGCGCTTTCAAAGTTGCCAAAGTCGTAATATCCGGCCTCCACACCCAAAAACTCGATCGGGCGCCAGCCCAGGAATATCGCCGGGGCAACATCCTCTTCTTCCAGGCTACTGCCGCCACCGAGATCGGCATCAATCGAGGTGGAATAAACACCACCACCGACGTAGAAATCCGCATGAGCAACCGTGGTTGCACCAAGCAACGCAGCAAAAACAAGGCCAGCAACAGCTTTCATAACAATCCCCTTTTGTATTGGCTTACTTCCCACCAACAGTATCTAGCCTATTTCCACAAATAATCCAAGCAACTGGCGGCCGCCAGATCCAGTCATCGGGGCAGATACCTGCCGGGTACTACTGGCCATTCAACCAGCCATGGTGCTCAAGGCAAAGCACTCGCCCAGGACTTGCTCAATGCTTCTCGGATGCGTGATTGATCGTATACCTGGGTATCTCGACCACAAGATCCTCATCATCAACCAGGGCCTGACATGACAGGCGCGAATCCGGCTCCAGACCCCAGGCCTTGTCCAGCATGTCCGCCTCGAGATCATCCATCTCGTTCAGCGAATCCACCCCCTCCCGCACCACCACATGACAGGTCGTGCAGGCGCAGGACATTTCACAGGCATGCTCGATCTTGATGCCATGGCGCAAGGCGGCCGCACAGATGGACTCACCTTTTTCAGCCTCGATCACGGCGCCCTCAGGGCAAATGTCGTGATGCGGCAAGAACACGATTTGTGGCATGGGTCTTACTCTCCTGCAATTTCATCCAGACGCCGGCCGGCAAGTGCCTGCTGCACACCGGCATTCATGCGCCGCGCCGCATAAGGCTCACTGGCCGCATTCAGTGCTTTCACGCAGGCACGAATCGGCATCACATCCGCTGCAGCCATGGCTTCACGCAACTCCTGCATGGCTGCATCAATCTGCTCGTGCTCATCGGCATCAAGCAGGGCATCGCCGTCTTCTGCCAGCGCAGCCTCCAGCGCCAACAGAAGACGCTCGCCCTCCACTTTCTCTTCAGCCAGGGCACGTGCCGCCTTGTCTGATTCCGCCTGCTGGAAAGACTCCTTCAGCATGCGGGCAATTTCATCATCGGCCAGTCCATAAGAGGGCTTGACCATGATCTCGCTTTTCACCCCCGAGGTGGTTTCTTCCGCACCCACATTGAGCAGGCCGTCAGCATCCACCTGAAAGGTGATACGGATGCGCGCAGCACCAGCCACCATGGGCGGAATGCCGCGCAACTCAAAGCGGGCCAGCGAACGACAGTCACTTACCAGCTCACGCTCGCCCTGCAGGACATGTATGCCGATGGCGGTCTGGCCATCCTTGAAGGTGGTGAATTCCTGGGCCCGCGTGACCGGTAATGTGGTGTTGCGCGGAATGATTTTCTCTACCAGGCCGCCCATGGTTTCCAGACCCAGTGAGAGCGGGATTACATCCAGCAGTAACATGTCGGTTTCCGGCTTGTTGCCTGCCAGCACATCGGCCTGGATGGCTGCGCCCACAGCCACTACCTTGTCTGGATCAATATCGGTCAGTGGCGCGCGCCCGAAAAACTCACCAACAGCGACACGCACCTGGGGTACACGGGTGGAACCACCAACCATGACCACTTCCTGCACATCGGAGGTTGCAACCCCGGCATCACGCAGGGCCCTGCGGCATGCCTTGAGCGTGCGCTCGACCATTGGCTGCACCAGCGCATCAAACCGGACACGATCCAGCTCAAATGTCTTGCCGGCAAACAAGATCGTTGCTGTCGTGGCATCCGTCAGGAGTTCCTTGGCGGCACAGGCCGAGTCAAGCAATCCGCGCAACATGCCGACATCAGGATGCGTCTCGCCCGCCTGCTCAAGCACCCAGCGGGCAATGGCATGGTCGAAGTCATCTCCGCCCAGCGCAGAGTCCCCACCCGTGGCAAGCACCTCGAACACACCCTTGTGCAAGCGCAAGACGGAAATATCAAACGTGCCGCCGCCGAGGTCATAAATGGCGTGAACGCCCTCCGCCCCCTTGTCGAGGCCATAGGCGACTGCTGCTGCGGTCGGCTCATTCAGCAGACGCAGCAACTTGAGCCCCGCCAGTTGCGCAGCATCCTTGGTGGCCTGTCGCTGTGCGTCATCAAAATAGGCCGGCACGGTAATCACCGCGCCCGTCAGATCCCCGCCAAGCACCGCCTCGGCGCGCGCCTTCAGGACGGAGAGGATATCGGCCGAAACCTGCACCGGACTTTTGTGACCCGCTGCCGTCAGCAGATACGGCATGCCCGTGTCGCCACCGGCAAACCGGTAAGGCAACTCGCCGGCCAGACGTTTCACATCTGCCAGACCACGGCCCATCAGCCGCTTGACGGAAGCAATCGTATTGAGGGGGTCGCTGGACGCTGCCGACTTGGCCTCATGACCAACGCGACGTTCACCGTCCTGGAAATAACGCACCACCGAAGGGAGCAAATGACGGCCGTCGGCATCCGGAATGGTTCTGGCTTTGCCGCTCTGCACGGTGGCCACCAGCGAGTTGGTGGTCCCCAGATCAATACCGACCGCCAGGCGACGCTGGTGAGGGGCCGTGCTTTGACCCGGTTCAGCTATCTGAAGCAGCGCCATCAGTCGAGATCCTCGTCATAGTCATCATCTTCAAGCCGGGCTTCCTGCTGCCGGACTTCTTCGATAAACCGGCTCATGAACTGCATCTTGCGAACCGTATCTGCTGCCTCGGCCCAGTCAGCCTCCCGCTGATCGATTGCAAACTCGCGACCCAGATTATCCAGCCAGTCCTCTGCCTCGACGCGCAACGCCGCCATTTGCTCCTGCGTCTCCGCTTCTTCCAGTTGCTCACGCAACTCCATCTGTGCCGTCAGGAAGTCAGTATCGGACACCGTTGTCGATTCAATATTCAACGGATGCCCTTCCAGCTCCAGCAAATGCCGCGCGCGCTGCACGGGATCCTTCAGCACCGTGAAGCCTGCGTTGATATCCGCCGCCCGCTGCACTGCCACACGCTGCACATCGGCCGCCTCGGCGGCAAAGCGGTCAGGATGAAACTGGCGCTGCAATTCACGATAGCGCGGCTGCAGTGCCACGAGATCAATATCGTAGCTGCGAGGGATATCAAACAGGAGGAAGTAGTCAGTGATGGAGGACACAGTGCTCTCGGCGACTCAAATACGGTTTTCCCGCCAACACCGGCCCTGATGAAACATGGTCAGTGTGGGCCGCAAGACGCGGAGGCGGCTGAGACACGAAGTCTACATCAGGCAATCAACTGCTCAGCGCAGTACTTACACGGTGAAGGATTCGCCGCAGCCGCACTCGCCTTTCTGGTTGGGATTCGTGAACTTGAAGCCCTCATTGAGGCCTTCCTTCACGAAATCCATCTCGGTGCCATCCAGATACGCCAGGCTCTTCGGATCAACAATCACATTAACGCCATGCGACGTAAACACCTGATCCTCTGGCTCCACGTCATCGACAAACTCCAGCACATACGCCAGACCGGAGCACCCGGACGTTTTCACACCGACCCGGATGCCCATGCCCTTGCCTCGATTGGCCAGGAAGTCGCTGACATGCTGTGCGGCTGCCTCGGAAAGGGTAATGGCCATGTCAGACCTCGTGCTTCTTGCGGTAGTCGGCAACGGCGGCCTTGATGGCATCCTCTGCCAGCACGGAGCAGTGAATCTTCACTGGAGGCAACGCCAGTTCTTCGGCAATCTGGGTATTCCTGATGCCCATGGCCTCGTCCAGTGACTTGCCCTTCACCCACTCGGTAACGAGTGAACTGGAGGCAATGGCCGAGCCACAGCCATAGGTCTTGAAGCGCGCATCCTGAATGATGCCGTCATCACTGACCTTGATCTGCAGCTGCATGACGTCACCACAGGCTGGCGCACCGACCATGCCGGTACCGACGCTCGCATCATTCTTGTCGAGCTTGCCCACATTGCGGGGATTCTCGTAGTGATCAATAACCTTTTCGCTGTAAGCCATTTCCACTCACCTCCGGAATTCGTGACGTAAGGCAGGGACGCGTCAGTGCGCCACCCACTCCACGGTATTCAGATCAACGCCGTCCTTGTACATGTCCCACAGCGGGGACAGCTCGCGCAGACGATTGACTGCCTGGCTGGCGTGGCCGATCACATGATCAATATCCGCCTCGGTCGTAAAGCGGCCGATGCTGAAGCGTATGGAGCTGTGCGCCATTTCATCGTTCAGGCCAAGGGCACGCAGGACATAGGACGGCTCGAGACTGGCCGAGGTACAGGCAGAACCTGACGATACCGCCAGATCCTTGAGCGCCATGATCAGCGACTCGCCCTCGACAAAGTTAAAGCTGACATTAAGGTTGTGCGGCACACGGGCATCAAAATCGCCATTCACGAATACCTGCTCAAGACCTTCGAGCCCCTTCCACAGACGGTCACGCAACGCCAGCAGACGCTCGTTCTCGACATGCATTTCTTCCTTCGCAATGCGGAAGGCCTCACCCATGCCAACAATCTGGTGCGTGGCCAGCGTGCCGGAGCGGAAACCGCGCTCATGCCCACCACCATGCATCTGCGCTTCCAGACGCACACGCGGCTTGCGCTGCACGTAGAGCGCACCAATGCCCTTGGGGCCATAGGTCTTGTGGGCAGAGAAACTCATCAGGTCGACCTTGGTATTTTCCAGATCAATATCAACCTTGCCGGTGCTCTGGGCAGCGTCGACATGAAACAGGATGCCGCGGGCACGGGTGATCTCGCCAATCGCTGCAATATCGGTAATCGTGCCGATTTCATTGTTCACGTGCATGAGCGAGACCAGGATCGTGTCATCGCGCAGGGCCGCGGCCACAGCCTCCGGACGAATCAGGCCAGAGCCTTGTTCCGGATCGAGATAGGTCACTTCGAAGCCTTCGCGCTCCAGCTGGCGGCAGGTATCCAGAACTGCCTTGTGCTCGATCTTCGAGGTGACAATGTGCTTGCCCTTGCCCTGATAGAAATGGGCTGCGCCCTTGATGGCCAGGTTATCAGACTCGGTGGCGCCAGACGTCCAGACAATCTCGCGCGGATCGGCATTGACCAGATCTGCCACCTGGCGACGAGCCGTTTCCACGGCCTCTTCGGCATGCCAGCCATACACATGCGAGCGCGAGGCCGGATTACCGAAATTACCTTCCGGCGTCAGGCACGCCATCATTTTTTCGGCAACGCGCGGATCAGCCGGCGTTGTGGCGGAATAATCCAGATAGATCGGTCGTTTCATTTGCTTCACCTGGCTCTTGGCTGGGATATACCAAGCCACATTCAATTCGTTGTCGTGATGCCTGCATTTTCCTGCCGGGTGCGCTGCAGCTGACTCTGACGCAGCGCCACTACACGGACCTCGCGGCGATCCACCAGTTCCTGCAGGTTGATGGACTCAAGGAAGGCATGCAGCTGATTGCTGAGATCACTCCACAGTTCATGCGTCAGGCAGGTGACGCCCTGCTGGCAATCGCCCTGACCGCCACAGCGCGTGGCATCCACCCGCTCATCCACTGCGTCGATGATTTCCGCCACATAGATCTCGTGACTGCCACGGGCCAACTGGTAACCGCCACCGGGGCCGCGCATGCTGGCAACCAGCCCACCCTTGCGCAACTTGGCAAACAGCTGCTCCAGGTAAGACACCGAGATGGACTGGCGCTCTGAAATGTCTGCCAGACTGACCGGCCCCTGCTGTGCATTCAGGGCCAGATCCAGCATTGCCGTCACGGCATAACGTCCCTTGGTGGTCAGGCGCATGACTCTCATCCCCGCTGAGGGTTCAGTTTGATGGCTTCAGTCTGACAATTCCTACTAAATCAGTCAACTATTTAGCCCACTAAAATCGTCGGATATTGTAGAGACTCGCGCCCCCTGAAGCCAGCCTCAGGAACTACTTTTCCACAGGGCCGTCATCATCCTGCAGGGCCTCAAGATCCTCAGCACGCAGCGCATCCGGGCGCTGGTCACAAAAATCGGACCCCATGCGCCGGAGGGCCTCGCACATACGGTCCATGCGCTTGTCAGAGGCCTGAAGATGGTCGAGCAACTGGCGGATGGCCGTCACCACCGGGTCTGGCAGGTCCGGACTGGCCCCGTAGGCCTGAAAGCCTATGCGCTCGGCAAAATCACGACGCGCCTTTTCCGCCGAGTCTTCCTGCGGATGGATAATGCGGGCGGGGTTGCCAACCGCTGTGGCACCGGCCGGCACCGGCTTGGTGACCACCGCGTTGGAGCCGATCTTGGCTCCCTCTGCAATGAGGATGGGGCCGATGACCTTGGCACCCGCCCCCACTACCACTCCATTGCCCAGCGTCGGGTGACGTTTGCCCTTGTCCCAGCTGGTCCCCCCCAGGGTGACGCCATGATAGAGGGTGACGTCATCGCCGATTTCAGCCGTCTCGCCAATCACGACACCCATGCCATGATCAATGAAAAAACGCCGCCCGATGCGTG
Organism: Moraxellaceae bacterium; assembly: GCA_030646295.1. Taxonomy (GTDB): domain Bacteria; phylum Pseudomonadota; class Gammaproteobacteria; order Pseudomonadales; family Moraxellaceae; genus UBA2031. Next base: position 208,076 of record JAUSND010000019.1, on the reverse strand, counting down.
CGCCCGGATGTATCTCGATGCCGGTCAGAAAGCGTGAGACAGACGACAGCCAGCGCGCCAGCCCCTTCCAGTTGGCCAGCCACAGGGCATGCGCCATGCGATGGAAAATCATGGCATGGATGCCGGGATAGTTGATCAGCACTTCCATCGTGTTGCGGGCCGCCGGATCACGGTTGAACACGGAGGCAATGTCTTCACGGAGCCGTTCGAACATCAGGATTTCGCCTTCTTCAATTCTGTCGCCATTTCCTGCAGGCGCGTAAAGATGCCGCGCCACATATTGTATTCGATACGATCCAGACGGATACGCCCGAAAAGGCGCCGCGCCCGGGCCGGCAGCTGCCGGGGATTGTCCTGCTCCAGAAAGCCGGTATCGACCAGCATCTGTTCGAAATGCGCATAGAACTGCTCCATGTCACCATGCGGCACCAGTGGCTTGTCCCAGCGGATAAACTGTACCGGCATGCGGTTTTCCTCCGGCACCGCTACAGACTCGTCAGCCTGAAGAAGATGGGCCATGCGGATTTCATAGGCAATCACCTGGACTGCTGCCGCCACATTGAGCACCCCGTAGACATCATCGGTGGGAATGCAGACGTGGTAGTTGCAGCGCTGCAACTCTTCATTGGTCAGGCCCCGATCCTCGCGCCCGAACACAATCGCCACCTTGCTGGTCTCGGACTCCAGCCGTGAGGCCTCACCCGCCTGGCGGGCGTCCATCATGGGCCAGGTGATGGTGCGGCTACGCGCACTGGTCCCGATCACCAGCGTGCAGTCGGCCACTGCTTCCTCCATCGTAGCCACTACGCGTGCCGATGCCAGCAGATCCGAGGCCCCGGATGCCAGGGCCGTTGCTTCCGCGCTGGGAAACAGCTTGGGCTCAACCAGACACAGGTCACTCAGCCCCATCGTCTTCATGGCGCGGGCAGCGGCTCCGATGTTAGCCGACAGGGTGGTGTTGACGAGGACAATCCGTATATTGCTGTACATGAAGGAGGCCGGCCCAGGCGCTAAAACGGGCAGGCATGGTAACAAATGCCGGCCTGTCTTTCTCCGGACAAAACATGCGGGCATGACCATCCGGCAGACTTTTCCTTGCGAGTCCTCCCCCCGCCCGGCGAATACGGCTACAATGCGCCGCCCCCGTTCTTTAAAGAGTCGTCCCCTCATGCAACCCATGCTGAACATGGCGCTGCGCGCCGCCCGTGCCGCCGGTGAAATCATTTCCCAGTCTGCCGAAAAAGTGGATCTGGTCGATGTCGAGTCCAAGGGACTCAATGACTATGTCACCAAGGTCGACCGGGCTGCCGAAAAGGCGATTCTCCATGTCCTGCAGAAAACCTACCCTGATCACGGCTTCCTCGGTGAAGAAACCGGTCTGATCGAGGGCCGCAAGGAAGGGGCTGACTGGCTGTGGATCATCGACCCGCTCGATGGCACCACCAACTTCATTCACGGCTTTCCCCAGTTCGCCGTCTCGATTGCCGTGCAGTACAAGGGCGTAACCGAGCACGGTGTCGTGCTTGACCCGATGAAACGTGAAGAGTTCACGGCCAGCCGCGGCCGTGGTGCGGCCATGAACGGTCGCCGCCTGCGCGTGACCGCCCGCAAGACGCTGGAAGGCGGCCTGATCGGTACCGGCTTTCCCTTCCGCCCGGACCAGCAACCGCACATGGACAACTATCTGGGCATGTTCAAGGACGTGGCACAGCACACCGCCGGCATGCGCCGTGCCGGTGCCGCCTCCCTGGACCTCGCCTATGTTGCTGCCGGTCGCCTTGATGGCTTCTTCGAGTTCGGCCTGCAGCCCTGGGATATCGCGGCCGGCGACCTTCTGGTGCGTGAAGCCGGCGGCCTGGTCAGTGACTTCACCGGTGGCCACCAGTACCTGAACTCCGGCAATGTGATTGCCGGCAATCCAAAGCTGCTCAAGGCGCTGCTGACCACGCTGGCACCCCACCTTAACGACAGTCTCCGCAAGTAAGCCACCCGTCACCCCGGGAGTCTGCCGCAAAGGGATTGCCTGTTATGCTCACAGGTAATCCCATACGGAATGAACATCGTCATGCTCCCTTGCCTGACAGGACGTCTGCGCCACCTCCAGCATGCCTGTCTCCACCTGATACTGGTCATCATGTCAGTGGTGGCACACGCAGGGACGTCTTCACCCCCTCCTGCGCTTGAACTGACCGGCCCCATCAGCCTCACCAGGCTGGAGCCTTTTGTCAGCTACTCTTGCGAGACGGATGGCAGGCTGACCCTGTCTGACATCCGGCAACAGACACTACATGCACTTCCTCACTCGACCATATCCTTTGGTCGCCAGAGTGGCGCCTGCTGGTTCCACTTCAGGATCAGCAACCGGTCAGGGATCATGCAGTCCCTGCTGTTGCGCATCAACAATCCGGTTCTGGACCACATCGAACTGCATGTGCCCGGCGCCAGTACCAACAGCTACCTGCTGCTTGGCGATGAAAACCCTTTCCGGATGCGACCACTCGCAACGCGCGCCTTTACCATTCCGCTAACGTTGCCGGCCGGAGCCACACAGGACTACTTTCTGCGCGTGTCCAGTAGCAGCTCATTCAATCTCCCGCTGCAACTCTCATCCCTGCAGACCTTCATTGGCGAGCATGAACTGGAAGAATGGCTGCATGGTGCCGGCTTTGGCATTGCATTCGGCATTCTGGTTTATCACCTCTTTCTCTGGCTGGCTGTCCGCGAAAAGGTCTACCGCTTTTATGTGCTGTATGCCACAGCAGCTTTTTCATACCTGCTCTGCTTTGAGGGCATGGGGTTTCGTCTGTGGCCCGATCAACCCGAGTGGAATGGTCATGCCCAGCTTCTCTTCATTTTCATGATGCTGGCGGCAGGTCCCTTGTTTGCCAGGGATTTTCTTGGCCCCAGCCGTCATCGTCTGCCGGATATGGCACTGAAGTTCGCCGCCATTACCAGCGGCACAATCATGCTTGCACAATTCTTTCTGCCACTGGCAATTGGCTACCAGCTTCAGCCAGTCGTCGCCATCATCGTTATCAGCATCATATCGGGCAACGCCCTGCTACGCTGGCATGAAGGCATGCGTGAAGCACGCCTGTTCCTTTTTGCGTGGAGCATGTTGCTGTTGCTGGGGATGGCACTATCGCTCCACAGTCTGGGGCTTACCCCCTGGCTGCCGTTCCTGATAACGCTGAACGGCATGGAAATGGGGTTTATCCTGCAGCAAGTCCTGCTGTCCCTCGCACTGGCCAACCGGCTCAATACGCTCAAGCAGGAACAGAACATCCAGCAAAAAACCATTTTGCTGGCTGAGGCAGAGAATGCGGCAAAGACAGAGTTCCTGGCCAAGATGAGCCATGAGATTCGCACGCCGATGAATGCCCTGCTTGGCATCACCCAGTTGCTGCAGGACACGCCTCTCGACAACACACAGAAGAACTACGTCGACACCCTGCACAAGTCCGGCCACGCTCTCCTGCATGTCATCAACGACATTCTGGATTACTCAAAAATAACGGCAGGCAAGATCACGCTCGAATATGCCGACTTTGACCTGCAGGGACTTCTGGATGAATGCATACAGGTATTCAGCCTGAGTGCACAGGAAAAATCGCTATCACTGCAATGCTCTGTTGATCCCGACGTTCCTGCCTGTTTGCGAGGCGACCAGAACCGCTTGCGTCAGGTCATCCTCAATCTGCTCAGCAACTCCATCAAGTTTACGGCACAAGGATCCGTGCAACTTCACGTACGCAACACAGGAGCCCTGCCTGATGGAAAAACAGGACTGGAGTTTGAGATAAGCGACACCGGAATCGGCATAGATCCGGAAAAAATCGACAGCCTTTTTGACTGGTTCACGCAAGCAGACTCCTCCACTGCCCGTGAATACGGCGGAACCGGACTTGGCCTTACCATCAGCAAGCAACTGGTCACGCTGATGGGCGGCACCATCTCTGCGGTCAGCACCCCGGGGGCAGGATCAACCTTCCGTTTCTCGATTGCAGCAGAACTCGCCCTGGGCACGATTGCCAGTGCAGATCTGGCGCCGGCAGCCCTTCCTGCCTTTAGCGAACTGCGCGTGCTGGTGGTCGAAGACAACCCCATCAACCAGATGATCATTTCCGGACTGCTGCGCAAGCTTGGCATTCATCCCCGCATGGCCAGCAGTGGCATTGAAGCGCTGGATATTGTCCGGGACATCCACAATCAGCTTGATCTGGTCCTGATGGATTGTGAAATGCCGCTAATGGATGGCTATGACACCACCCGGGCCATCAGGGCGCTGGAAAGACACCTGCATTATCAGCCAGTGTGGATCGTCGCCCTTACTGCACACGCCCTGCCCGAACACCGTACGGCATGCATCGCCGCCGGCATGGATGACTACCTGTCCAAACCGCTCATGCTGCCAGCACTGATCGCCAAGCTGTCCAGTTGCCCCCGCAACGATCAGGAGGCCCTGTCCGCCGGATGAACGGCCTTGCCCGACAGATACAAACTGTCTACTGTTAAAAATGTAGACTAACTGGTCATGCGAGGTCCCCGTCATGCAGGTAGCCACCGCACTGAAGACTATCGAGAAGAATGTGGAAAAGGAGCTGTTAGCTTTTTTCCAGCTACTGGGCGCAAGTGAAGCACCAGAGGAATGGTATATAAATCAGCGTATTGCAGAAAATGGCCGTCTGAAGGACGAAGATAGCACCGCGCACTGAGTACTATCTACTTGGCTACTTGGTCAGTATCAGCTTGTTGTTACTGGTCAGCCGCAACCGGTACTCCTCCCCCGCATGACGAATGCGAACCTCCTTTCCCCGGGCAAAAAGCACCGTGGAATCCAGCGTCACTGGCTGTGCCGGTTGCAAGGACGGGATGGCTGGATCTGATGAATCTGGGGACATGATCTGCTCCGGAATTATTTGTTAATGATAATGCTTATCATTAACAAATAAAAGCCTTCCATGAAAAAGCCGGAACACGTCCGGCTTTTTCATGCCAGTTACGGCTTACAGCAACTCTTCCCCTTCTTCGACTACCTTGGGCTGAACGACGAAGTCGTCCTTGTCCAGACCCATCATCAGGGCATAGTTGGTCGCGATATAGATGGACGAATAGGTACCGGCAAACAGACCGATCAGCATTGCAACCGAGAACCACTTCAGTGCAGGTCCGCCCAGCCACAGCAGCGCCACCACCACCACCAGCACCGTCATCACGGTCATGATCGTACGGCGCAGGGTTTCGGTCAGGGAAATGTTCACGATCTCGATCGGGTCCGCCTTGCGCAGCTTGCGGAAGTTTTCACGGATACGGTCAAAAATCACGATCGTGTCGTTCAGGGAGTAACCGATCAGCGCCAGCACGGCCGCCAGCACGGTCAGGTCAAAGGGAAAGCCGAAAATGGCGAATGCCCCTACCGTAAAAAGCACGTCATGCAGCAGCGAAACAACGGCCCCTACCGCAAACTTCATACGGAAACGGAACGCCACGTAAATCATCATCAGGAACAGCGACAACCCGATGGCCAGCAGCGAGTTCTGGTACATCTCGCCACCCACCTGCGAGCCGACACTTTCAACCTGCTTGATCGTGGCAGGATTGGCCGGATCAAAGTTGGCTGCCGCGAGAATATCGGCACTCATATTGGTTTCGTGGCCTTTTTGCGGCGGCATACGCAGGATGACATCTGTTGCGCTGCCCACATGCTGCACAACTACATCAGCAAAGCCGTTTTTTTCAAGGGCAAGACGTACAGCCTCCTGATCAACAGGCTGTACGTAATTGATTTCGGCCGTGGTTCCCCCGGTAAAATCCAGGCCAAGATTCAGGCCCTTGGTCACCATGGCAACCAGACCGGCAATCACGACGAGCAGCGAAAGAATCGCCATCGGCGTGCGAATGCGCATGAAGCGGATAATGCGTTGTTCGGACATGATGGCGCTCTCAGATGCTCAGTTTGGTGACACGGCGGTTTCCGCCGTAAACCAGGTTAACAATGGCACGTGTCACGGTAATGGCCGTGAACATGGAAGACAGGATCCCGATTGACAGGGTCACGGCAAAACCCTTGACCGGTCCGCTGCCCACGGCGAACAGGATGACGGCCACGATAAGGGTGGTCAGGTTGGAGTCGAGAATCGTCACGAAGGCCCGGTCATAACCTGCCATGATCGATGCCTGCGGCGTCATTCCCCGTGCCAGCTCTTCTCGAATACGTTCATAGATCAGCACGTTGGCGTCCACCGCCATACCCACCGTCAACACAATACCGGCAATGCCGGGCAAGGACAGCGCCGCGCCCATGGCCCCCATCACTGCCATCAGGATGGCAACGTTCAGGAACAGGGCAAAATTGGCAATCAGGCCAAAGCCCTTGTAGAAGAGCACCATGAAAATGGCCACCATGGCAAAACCGACCTGGGTGGACAACACACCCTTGTCGATATTTTCCTGGCCCAGGCTTGGGCCAACGGTCCGTTCTTCCACGAAGTACATTGGTGCAGCAAGCGCACCGGCACGCAGCAGCAATGCCAGTTCGGCCGCTTCAGCCGGCGAATCCAGCCCGGTGATACGGAACTGTGACCCCAGCATGGACTGGATGGTGGCGCGATTGATGACGTTCTTTTCCACAAACGTTTCACGCATTTCCACCTGCTTGCCTTCGGCATTGGTGACCACGCGTGTTTTCTGCTTGGACTCGACGAACACGACAGCCATCAGCTTGCCGACATTGTCGCGTGTGGCATCAGCCATGAGCTTGCCGCCACGGGAATCCAGCGAAATATTGACCTGCGGGTTGGAGAACTCGTCAAAGCCGGACTGGGCATTGACGACGCGCTCCCCGGTCACGATCTTGCGCTTCTGCAGCAACACCGGTGCATCCGCACCGCTCTTGAACGGAATCAGCTCGGTGCCTGGCGGGGCAACGCCGCTCACCGCCTCGCCGTTGTGGTCCCAGTCAACAAAGCGGAACTCCAGGCTGGCGGTACGGCCCAGAATACGCTTGGCCTCGGCTGTGTCCTGTACGCCTGGCAGCTCAACCACGATACGGCTGGCACCCTGACGCTGCACCACGGACTCGGCCACGCCCAGTTCGTTGACGCGGTTGCGAATCGTGGTCAGGTTCTGGTTAACCGCATAGTCCGTGATCTCGCGCAGCTTTTCCGGCCGGAACGTCAGGTCCACCAGAAAGGCACCATCGGCCTCACGCTGTACCTGGGTAAACTCGGGAAACTCCAGCTTCACATAATCCACCGCCTTGAGCCGGTCATCCGCCGAGGCAAACTTGAGTTCAAAGCCCTGCTCGCGCTCTGCCACTGCACGATAGGCCAGTTTCTTTTCACGGAACTTGGCCTTGATATCGGTAACGTAGGACTCCTGACGCTGCTCCAGCGCCTTGGCCATGTCCACTTCCAGCATGAAGTGCACACCGCCGCGAAGATCGAGGCCCAGCTTCATCGGGCCGGCGCCCAGCGCCTTCAGCCAGTCAGGGGTGGTCTGTGCCAGATTGAGCGCCACCACGTAGCTGTCGCCCAGCGCACGACGAACCGCATCCTGCGCTTTCAACTGTGTTTCAGCCGTATCAACACGTACCAGAATGCCTTTTTCCTGCACTTCGGCATCATGGAAGGCAATCCCGGCAACATTGAGCGCCGTGGTTGCCCGCTCCATTACCGCCTGATCAGCCGGCACGGAGGCGCTGGCGCCGGAAATCTGGATGGCCGGCTCGTCAGGATAGAGATTGGGCAGTGAGTAGATCAGGCTGGCGACAGTGACCAGGATGATCAGGCCATACTTCCACAGGGGAAAACGCATGCTGGACCTCGAGCGATGCAAAATGACGGCCCGTCTGTGCGGGCCGTCGTTGTGATTATTCAGATGTTCTTCAGGGTGCCCTTGGGCAGCGTGGCCAGCACGGAGGACTTCTGGATCTTGATATCCACGCCCTGCGCCAGCTCTACCACGGCAAAGTCATCTTCGAGCTTGTTGATGCGGCCGATAAGACCGCCGGCAAACACAATCTCGTCACCCTTCTGCAGACCTTCCACGAGCGACTTGTGCTCCTTCTGGCGCTTCATCTGCGGGCGCAGCAGCAGGAAATAGAAAATCAGGGCAAAACCGCCCAGCATGATCAGCTGGCCCCACATCGAGGGACCGGCAGCAGGTGCAGTGTTGGCATAGGCTTCGGAAATGAAGAAGCTCATGGGTGTCTCCAGAGGTTGAAATCCGTCGCGGTGGCCCATCCGGACCAGCCCGCAGAAATGTTACAAAACAGCGACAAAACCCCTTTAGATTGAAGGGGTTGGCAATCCACGCGCGGCGTAGAAGGCATCAACAAAGCGCTGCAATGTACCTTGTTCAATAGCCCCGCGCAAACCGGCCATGAGGGTCTGGTAATAGCGCAGGTTATGAATGGTATTGAGCTGGGCGCTGAGCATTTCGCCGCACTTGTCCAGGTGGTACAGGTAGGCCCGGGAAAAGTTGCGGCAGGTATAGCAGTCGCAGGCCGGGTCCAGCGCACCGGTATCCGACTTGTACTGGCTGTTACGGATGCGCACGACACCGGTGCTGGTGAAAAGGTGGCCATTGCGGGCATTGCGGGTGGGCATCACGCAGTCGAACATGTCGATACCGCGACGCACCGCCTCCACGATATCCTCGGGCTTGCCCACGCCCATCAGGTAACGCGGCTTGTCGGCCGGCATCTTCTGCGGCAGGTGATCCAGGATGCGCAGCATGTCTTCCTTGGGCTCGCCCACCGACAGGCCGCCAATGGCATAGCCGTGAAAGCCGATGTCGGTCAGCCCCGCCAGCGACTCTTCGCGCAGCGGCTCGTACATGCCCCCCTGCACAATACCAAACAGGGCATTGGTGTTTTCCAGTCGTTCGAACTCCGTCTTTGAGCGTCTGGCCCAGCGCATCGACAACTCCATCGAGACGCGCGCTTCTTTTTCGGTCGCCGGATACGGCGTGCACTCGTCAAAAATCATGACGATGTCGGAGCCAAGATCAGTCTGCACCTGCATGGAAATTTCCGGGCTCAGGAATACCTTGCTGCCATCAATCGGCGAGGAAAACTTCACGCCTTCCTCGGAAATCTTGCGCAGCTTGCCCAGCGAGAACACCTGAAACCCACCGGAATCGGTGAGGATGGGTTTTTCCCAGTCAATAAAGTCGTGCAGATCGCCATGACGCTTGACGATATCCGTGCCGGGACGCAACCAGAGATGAAAGGTATTGCCGAGAATGATCTCGGCACCTATCTCGTGAATATCACGCGGCAGCATGGCTTTTACCGTGCCATACGTGCCCACCGGCATGAACGCCGGGGTTTGCACCTTGCCACGGGGAAAGTCGAGTTCGCCACGGCGCGCACGACCATCGGTAGTGATCAGCTTGAAATTCATTGTCATCGTATTGTCTTCACATACTCACGAGCGCCGCGTCAGGAACATCGCATCGCCATAACTGAAAAAACGGTAGTGCTGTGCCACAGCCTCGCGATACGCCGCCATCACCGTGTCATGGCCCGCAAAGGCACAGACCAGCATGAGCAGGGTGGACTCGGGCAAATGGAAATTGGTCAGCAGCACATCAACCACCCGCCACTCGTAGCCGGGATGAATGAAAATCGCTGTTTCACCTTCAAACGCAGCAATCAACTCGCCGGCAGGAGCGTTATTGGCAGCGGACTCCAGCGAACGCACACTGGTCGTTCCGACAGCGACCACGCGTCCACCCCGCGCCTTCGTCTCGCGCACCAGTGCGGCTGTTTCCTCTGGCACACACAACCACTCACTGTGCATCTGGTGATCGCGAATATCATCGGCACGCACCGGCCGGAATGTGCCGGCACCGACGTGCAGCGTGACACAAGCGCGACGGATACCGTTCTGTTCCAGCCGCGCCAGCATGGCTTCATCAAAATGCAGACCGGCCGTAGGGGCTGCCACCGAGGCGGCCTTTTCGGGATGGGCGTAGACCGTCTGGTAGCGCTCGCTGTCACTTGCCTCGGGCGCGCGCTGGAAATACGGCGGCAAGGGTACTTCACCATGCTGGTGCAGGTAGTCGAGTACCGGCACCGGGAAGCGCAGGCGGAACAGGTCCTCCTCACGGTCTTCCATGAGCACCTGCACGTTGCCCGGGAAATGCAGCAGGGCTCCCGCCTTTGGTGACTTGCTGGCACGCAGGTGAACCAGTGCCACATACGTGCCCACGATACGCTCCACCAGCACCTCGACCTTGCCCCCGGAGTCCTTCTGGCCGAACAGGCGGGCCGGAATCACGCGGGTATCGTTCATCACCAGCAGATCGCCGGGTTTGAGCAAGGCTTCGATATCGGTAAACAGGCCGTGGTGCCAGCGGCCTGCCGGGCCATCAACCTGCAACAGGCGCGAGCCGGTGCGCTGCACCGCCGGGTATCGGGCGATCAGGGCATCGGGCAGGTCAAAATGGAAATCGCTGCGTTTCATGGGCGGGACAAGGACTGAGTAAAAACCGGGTCGCGCAGTATAAAGGATGCAACGCCACCATTGCAGGATTCCGGTCGGTCCGTATAATCGCCGTTCCTTCCGGCCGGGATGGCGGAACTGGTAGACGCGGCGGACTCAAAATCCGTTGCCCGTGAGGGCGTGTCGGTTCGATTCCGACTCTCGGCACCACCGGAAGGCCAAAGCGTCCCCGCGATGCAGTCCAGGGCATGGCTTATGCCGAAGAAATCCCGCAAGACCCCAAAATCTCCAGTCGCCCCGGCAACCGCCACAGAGACCAGGCCAGAACTGGCCGGCATTCTGGTGCGCCTGTATTGCATCATTTATGACGGCTTGCTCCTGCTGGCGCTCTGGATGATCACCAGTGCACTGCTGGTGCCACTGGCCACGCCTGACCAGGCAGCCCAGCAGCACCAGCTGACCGTGACACCAGAGGCATTTCGCCAGTTTGTACTGTTCCCTGCCATGGTAGTGATCACCTGGCTGTTTTACGGCTATTTCTGGACACGTGCCGGCCAGACACTGGGGATGCAGACATGGCGGCTCAAGGTGGTCCGTGCCGACGGCAACCTGTTGCGCTGGAGTGATGCCATCACCCGTTGCGCCAGCGCCTGCATGCTCCCGCTTGTTTTCGGCCTGTTCGGCCAACTGGCAACAGGCCGCCCAACGGCTGTCCTGCTCAGCATGACGCTGGGGTTTTTCGGTAACTATGCATGGATGCTCTGGAATGGCCGCGGGCTGGCCTGGCATGACCAGCTGTCACGTACCGTCGTGTTGCGCCTGCCCCCCGAAGCAAAAGACAAGAAACGCCCGTTTCTCGGCTGGTTTGCCGAGAAAAAGGACTAGCACAGGGCGTGGCTCAGGCGGTGCTGCTACCGGCAAAAATCGTCTTGCCGCGCAGCCGGGCCAGATAACCGGAAATCTTTTCTGACACCTGCTGCTCAGCCTCATCACGGGTTTTCTCCACGACTTGCGTGGTCAGCTGCAGCGGACTTGCCGTTATCGACAGATAACGGGCAATGGTCGATTCCAGGCTTTTGTTGAGTAGCCCCTTGCGCACCGGCTTGGGCAGATAGCGAAACACCTGGGCCTGATTGATCAGGTCGACCAGTCGCGATGTATCCTTGAAACAGGTCAGGATGACCGTGAGCATCTCCGGGCGCTCCTGCTTGAGGGTCTTGATCATCGCCGACAGGTCCTCATCCCCCAGACTCAGTTCTGTCACCATGATGGCTACCGGTTTTGTGGCCAGCACTTGCAGGGCGCCCTGTATGGACTGCCGCCAGATGACTTCATGGCGTGCACCAAGGGCCTCCTGTACAGCCTGCCAGGTAGACTCGTCCCGATCCAGAACCAGGCACACCAACCGGTCCGACGCCTGTACAACCGGGGCGGCCGGCCTGGCATCGGCACACTCAAGACGCACACCGATTTCTGCCGCCTGCGCAACCGTATCGCGCAACTCCTTCGGGCCCCATGGCTTGGTGATATAGCGAAAAATTTCACCCTCGTTGACCGACTCCAGTGCCGCATCGGCATCGGCATAGCCGGTCAGCAGGATACGAATGGTATCGGGCGCAATGTCGCGTGCATGACGCAACAGCTCACTGCCCGTCATGATGGGCATGCGCTGATCCGAAATCAGTACATGAATCTTTTCCCGCTTGAGTATCTCCAGCGCCTCGTAGCCGTCACTCGTGGCAAACACCTGATACTGCATGCGCAGCAGAAGCCCCAGCGAGCGCAGGATGCGCTCCTCGTCATCCACCAGCAGAATCCTTGGCTTGATATTCATGTCGTGCTCCTCAGGATGAGATGGCAGCGACCGCTGCCATCTCCACGATTTGTGTCTGGCGCGGCAGGACGATCACAAAACGGGTGCCACGACCAGGCTCGGAGGCAACACGGATGACTCCGCCGTGCTGCTCGATGATTTTCCAGCAGATGGACAAGCCCAGACCGGTGCCCTCCCCAACCGGTTTGGTCGTGAAGAAGGGGTCAAATATTTTCTTGAGGTTTTCTGCAGAAATACCCTTGCCATTGTCCTGCACCGAGACATAGACACGCTCGACATCAGCCCAGGTCCTGATGAGCACCTTCCCCGTCCCTTCAATGGCCTGTGCCGCATTGGTCACCAGATTCAGCAACACCTGATTGATCTGCGAGGGCATGCAGGAAATTGCAGGAACATCACCCAGTTGCCGGATGACTTCAACCTTGTTCTTGATGGCATTCCTGGCAATTAGCAAGGCACTGTCGACACAGTCATTCAGCGACACATTGTCCGTGAATGACTGATCAAGACGACTGAAGTCCTTCAGGCCAAGCACCAGTGCACTGATCTGCTCCAGCCCGAAATTGGTATCACCGAAAAGTGTCTGCATGTCAGAGAACAGGAGCTCCGGGTCCACCATGCTGCGCAAATCCTCAATCTCCGCCAGTTTCTTTGCCACCTCGACATCGGAACCATGCGGATCAAGCAATGCATCAACAAGGCCGCTACAGGACTGCACCAGCTCACGCAGCTGTTCGCCAAATTCCCGCATGACCTCGACATTGTTTTTCACGTAACCCAGTGGCGTGTTGATCTCATGCGCCACACCAGCCACCATCTGGCCCAGCGAGGCCATTTTTTCCGATTGCACCAGCTGTGCCTGCGAAGACTGCAGCTGCCGATAGGCCTGTGACAACTGGTCTGCACCTTTCCTGACTTGGGTTTCCATGGCCGCCAGCAGGCTCAGCACCGCCCCGACCCCGACATAGCGTCCGCCATCACACACCACAAAATCTTCAGACAGCGGAATGCGCATGGTGGTCGTTACATGCTGGGCTGCCTCGGCCACTGGTGCGCTCACCTCGACACGCAGGCATTTCTGGCTCATGAACTGGGCCACCGGGCGCGAGCCATACAGGTCACGACCGAACTTCGTCATGAAAATATCATTCAGCTGGTAGCGACTGATGGTGCCGAGGACATACCCGGCCTCATCCACCACCGGAACAGAGAGGACCTGCTGAAGATCCTCGCTCAGGAAGCGCTCGGCCACTGCACTGATGGTGTCTCCCGGAGCGAAGGGAGGAATGGTGCGTGCGAGTGCACGAATATCAGAATTGGCCTGCATCTTGTCCCCACAACGCCATTACGGCAATGACAGCGGGCACTGCCGGTGCCGGCATGCCATCTCGATCACGGAAAATGTTCTGTGGGATGAAGACTAGATCCGTTGTATGACAGCTCCATGAAAAAACCCCGCATTTGCGGGGTTTCAGTCAGGCAATGATGCATCAGCCCCTGCGATCAAAGGCAATGTAATCCTTGTCGGTCGGCTCAAGTCCGCCAACATATTTGTTCAACCGTGAACGGCCCTGACAGTAATCGCCACGACGAATGCCGGGAATATAATGATCCGTCAGCATATGGCCTTTTTTCTCCGGTAATACGAATACCGGGCCAGAGGTGGCGTAATAGTGAGAAAGCACGCCGATACGCGCAAAAAAATCCTGACCATTGGCAAAGTGCTCGACATACGGAACCGGATGGCCATGCTCAGCCGTCAACTGGTAATCAATATGCATGCTGTCCGCGACGCCCGCCAGACAGTAAATTTCAAGCTTGTGCGCATGTTCGCGCAGCACCGGGTCCTTCAGTATCTTGCGGACGATGTAGCTGGAGATGATGGTGCCCTGTGAGTAGCTGAGCAGTACCACGTGCTCGTGTGTCAGCAGGGCATTTTTCACTATATTGAAGGCGGGCCGTGCCAGCTTGCCGTCCTTGCGCAAGGTGCGTGCCGTGATGGCATCCCACAAATCCCATACCGCACCATACGTCGGTGTGTGGATCAGGTGAATGGGACGATAAAACGCCTTGGCCAGCTCCTCTGCCTCAAGCAGTGCCATGGGGGGCGCCGTACAAATGCCATTAAGGAAAAACCACTTGGAATTCTTGCCCGCAGGCGGCCAGACATAGTTTGGCGGTAACACCACGCGGGTCCCCTCGGACGCAGACTCGCGCTGCACCGGCAACAGTACCTGGCCGACAACGCTCAGGTACTCCCACCGACTCTGGTAGCTGTCGGGATCGAACTCGGGACGAGCCTCCTCATCCGAGCGCAAGGGAAAAATGATCCAGGGCAGGGAACGGGCATTGCGGGCAACCAGGCCAAGATCACGCGCAACCGATCGCCGGTTCCGGACCAGCCGCTCAAGAAGTGTACGCGTGTGATGAAGGGGCGCGAGCAACTTCCCGGGCACAGATTGAGTGGCATGGGAATCAGTCATGATGCTCCGGAAAAGCCTGTCAGAGGATGAAAACGTAGACCAGTGCGCCCAGTGCTATCAATAGCGACAGGACCAGTACCAGTGCGAGAACCTGAGTGTTGTCATCCCAGACAGCAGAGCTTTCTTCCGTGGACACGGGCTCCGGAACATGCGGAGGCATGGTTTTATAAAATACAACAGAGTCATCCGGCAAGCGGGCACTGCCGGAATGCGTAACCGCATGCGTCATGGATGACGACATGGCTTCGGCGCCACCAGCCTCGACCTGCCCGGCCTCGAGTGCATCCAGAATGGCACGGCGGGCCACGCGATAGTCATCAAACGACAGCCGCTCCTCCGAATACTGCCGCGACAGCTGGCGCAAGCGGGCATTTTCCACCAGATACTCTGCCATCACTCTGCCTCCAGCAATCGCACGACTACCACCGTGACATTGTCCCGTCCGCCATTGTGCAAGGCCTCATCAACCAGATGCCGAACGGCTTCCTCCGGCGGCAACGCGAGCTTGCGACGGATACAGTCATCGGCAACCTCGTTGTAGAGGCCGTCACTGCACAAGAGATAGGTATCATCTGCCTCGGGCGCAAATACTGCTGCATCGACCAGCAAGCGCTCACTGCCACCCACAGCACGCGTAATGACGTTCGACTTGGGATGGCGGTCTGCTTCTTCCTGGGAAATGGCTCCCGACTCCACCATTTCCTGGACGGCAGAATGGTCACGGGAAATACGACTCAATTGTCCCTGTCGCAAACGGTACAGGCGGGAGTCTCCCGCCCAGAGGCAAACGCCGGTATGCGGCGAGAGAAGAAGGGATACCACCGTGCTGCCGACCGTCCTGCCACCCAGCTCCTGCGTGGCATAGTCACGCAGTTGCAGGTTTACATTCATGAATGCATCTTCAACGGCATCGACAAAATCAGCCATTGCCTCCGGCCGCTCCATCACTGTCAGCGGGTGCACGACCGCATGACTGGCGACATCACCTGCCGCATGACCGCCCATGCCGTCCGCCACCACCCAGATGCCCGCATCGGGACGCTCCAGAAGGGCATCCTCATTGATCCTGCGCTTGTTGCCGACATCCGTTGCTGCCGCCGAAATCCATCTGATCAAAACAGCCTACCTGTGAGCACTAAATGAACACGCTGCCCGAACTGTAACGCTGAAGTGCTTGTTATCACAAGAAAAAGCCGGCACCCGGCATCCAGGGCTACTTCACCCTGGCAATGGCCACGCCGCCCAGTAGCAAGCAGACCGCAATGGGCAACCCCGCCGCCAGTAAAGGCGAGAAATCATAGACAAGGCTGGCATACCCCAGGAAGTCCTGCCCGTAACGGAACAGCAGCCCCGCGAGGACGCCGGCAAGAATGCGCAGGCCCATGGTCACTGAACGCAAGGGGCCGAAAATGAAGGAGCAGGCGATCAGCACCATGGATATCGTTGCAAAAGGTGCCAGTGCCTTTTTCCAGAACTCCAGGAAATACGCCTCTGCATCCAGCCCCTGCCTTTTCAGATAGCCGGCATATTCATAGAGGTTGCCAAGCGACAGATACTCGGGATTAAGTGTCACCAGCCGCAAATACTCTGGCGTAAGCTGACTGTCCCAACGCTCGGTCGGCCGCGACACCACCGTTGTGTTGCCCTGCCGGTCAAGGCGGGTTTCAACAAGGCCGCTCAACTGCCACCCGGCCCCGTCATGACGCGCCTCGTCTGCACGTGCACCGCTCAGCAACCGGCCATCCGCATCGAAACGGAAAAAGGTGAGATAGCGCAACTCGCCCGTCGACTCCACACGGGCAACCCGCATGATGGTGTCGCCCTCCCGGTGCCAGTATGACTGGAATGAACCGTCTGCCAGCTTCTGGCCCAGTGCCTGCGCCCTGCGTGACTCCGCCAGTTTCTCGGTTTGGGGGACGACGTACTGCCCCAGCAAGGCACCCGCCACAACCAGCAACAGCGCAGGCTTCAATACCCACCAGACAATGCGCCGGATACTGACACCTGCAGCACGCATGACTGTCAGCTCGGAGTGATTGGCCATCATGCCCAGGCCCGCAATGCCTCCCACCAATGCCGCAATCGGCAACAGGTCATAGGCACGACGGGGAGCAGTCAGCAAGACATACACCAGCGCCTGAACTGCCCGGTAGTTGCCAGCCAGATCCTCCAGCTCGGCAATAAAGGAGAAAACCACATCCAGACCAAGCAGCAACAGCAGCACGATCATCATTGCGGCAAAGACGTTCCACGAGACATAACGCGACAGGGTTGTCATGCCGCCACCTCACGCGAACGCCAGCGCTTCCAGATCAACTGCAGGTTTTCTGCATTGAGCAGGCCCAGCGCCAGCAGCAGGTAGCCGGCATGCACAACCCACACCACCCCCTCAAGCAACTTGCCTTTTTCAACTGAATTACGCACGGCAGCGATGCCGACGACATAACTGAGATAAAGCAGAATGGCGGGCAACAGCTTGAGATAGCGCCCCTGGCGCGGATTGACACGGGAGAGTGATAGCGCAAGCAATGCCACGACGGGAACCAGCACCGGCATGGACAAGCGCCATATCCACTCACCTCGTGCCTGCGGATTATTGTCGCGCTGGGCCCGGACCGCCAACGTAGTGAAACTGCGAGTCCTGGTCAGCGTTTCCACTGCATCAGGCTGCGGCAACAGCACCCGGTAATGCTCAAAGCGGACCTCGCGACGCACCGGATCGCCTGCCGCCACATCATGGCGCACACCGTTTTCAAGCACCAGATACACATCACCGGTCGCTGCATCAGCCTCACGCCGACCACTCTCCGCCTGCGTCAGAATCTGGCGCGCAGGACCATCAGGTACGGCCTTCTCTTCAAACAGCCTTACGTCCAGCAGCTGGCGCTTGTCTTTGGAAAGATCTGCCACATAAAGCATGCGGTCTCCAATGCGCTGAAAGCGCCCAGGCTTGACCAGATCAAAGGTATTGCGCTCGGCCTGCTCTGCAAACAGTCGCTCGGACTCTGCATTGCCCCGGGGGGTCACATACAAACTGGTGGCCGCAACCAGCATCATGATGATGAGAACCGGCAAGGCCAGATGCCCGACGATCTGCGCGCGGCTAACACCACTTGCCGAGAGGACCGCCATTTCGTTGTCCAGATACAGGCGCCCAAACACCAGAAGAATGGCAATGAACATGCCCAGCGGCACAATCAGCTCAAGAAACCCGGGCAGGCGATAAAGCAGGACAGCGGTCAGCAGCTTGACATCCATGCGGCCATCCGCCGCCATGCCGAAATACTTGATGACGCGCCCGCTCATCAGGATGACCGTCAGCACCAGCGCGACCGATGCGGTGGCGCCCAGGACTTGCAAGGACAGATAGCGTCGAATGATCACAGGCGTTCAGACTTGTTGAATGGGTAACCGGGTTGTATTGGCATTGCAGCAATCCCTGGCGGTAAACTCGCCTGCTGGACCGGCCGCCACATGATTATCGGCCAATCCCCCCTGTTTGTCTTGCGAGGTCATGATGGAATTCACGCTCAAGCTGTCTGCTCCAGCCACGGAAAAAACCGGTGTTGTCATCGTTGCCCAGTCCGGCTCCGAGCTGTCTGCTGCCGCCCGTGCACTGGATACAGCGACTGATGGCCAGCTCACCCGCACCCTCAAGACCGCCGGCTTTGAAGGCAAACCCGGACAAAGCCAGTTGCTGCTCGGCCTGCACGGCATTGCCGCAGAGGGCGTACTGGTGGTGGGCACCGGCGACATGAAAGACCTGGATAGCCGCGGCCTGCAACGGGCAGCAACGACTGCCGTAAAGGCCTTGGCCAATGGCCCCAAAAAAGCGGCAAGCTTTCTGGCCGAGCTGCCAGTTGCCAATACAACCCTGAATGACCGGCTGGCTGACATCACGCGTGCCAGCGCCGAGGCGGGCTACCGGTTTGATGAATTCAAAAGCAAGAAAAACGGCAACAAGGGCCTGAGCCACCTGACCCTGGCCATTGACGACAAGACGCAGCTCACTGCCGGCAAGAAGGCCGTGGCATGGGGAGAGGCACTTGCCAACGGTATCAACACGGCACGCACACTGGGCAATCTGCCACCGAACATTTGCCACCCGAGCTATGTTGCCGAGCAGGCCAGGGCACTGGGCAAGAACAATGAAAAGTCTCTGAAAGTTGAAGTCCTCGGCGAGTCCGAGATGAAGAAGCTCGGCATGGGCGCCTTCATGGCCGTCAGCCAGGGCTCGGACCAGGAAGGCAAACTGATCGTCATGGAATACAAAGGCGGCAAGAAAAATGCGGCCCCGGTTGTACTGGTAGGCAAGGGCATCACCTTTGATACCGGTGGCATCTCGCTCAAGCCGGGTGCCGGCATGGATGAAATGAAATACGACATGTGCGGTGCCGCCAGCGTACTGGGCGTCATGACGGCACTGGTCGAGTCCGGCCTGCCCATCAACGTGGTTGGCGTAATGGCCTGTGCAGAGAACATGCCATCCGGTCGCGCCACCCGCCCCGGCGACATTGTCACCACCATGTCCGGCCAGACCGTGGAAATCCTCAATACCGACGCCGAAGGCCGTCTGGTGCTCTGTGATGCACTGACCTATGTCAGTCGTTTCAAACCGGCTGTCGTGATCGACATCGCCACACTGACAGGTGCCTGCGTTGTGGCGCTGGGCAAGGTGGTGTCAGGCCTGTTCTCGCCGGTCGATGATCTGGCCAATGCCCTGCTGGAAGCGGGCCTGCAAAGTGGCGACCGCGCCTGGCGCATGCCGGTATTGCCGGACTATCAGGACATGATCGACTCGCCATTTGCCGACATTGCCAACATCGGCAACGCCCCGAATGCCGGCGCCATCACCGCGGCCTGTTTCCTCGCCCGCTTCACCAGGGACTACACCTGGGCACACCTGGACATTGCCGGCACCGCCTGGCACTCCGGCGCCCAGAAAGGCTCTACCGGCCGGCCGGTCCCGCTGCTGATGCAGTATCTGAAAAACCGCACAATCTGACAGGCGCATACAGGCAAACATGGAAATCACCTTCTACGCCCTGACCGATACCGATCCCGGCAAGCGCCTGCATACGGCCTGCCGGATCATCGACAAGGCATTCCAGCAGAAGCACACCATTTATGTGCATGCCCGGAATCAGGCTGAAGCCGAGCAGCTGGACGAGCTGCTCTGGACATTTCGCGCCGAAAGCTTCATTCCCCACCATCTGGTAGGCGATGGCCCAACGCCGCCGCCACCCGTGCGTATTGGCTGGTTGCAAATCCCTGCCGAAGCCCGCGATGTCCTGATCAACCTGCATGCCGATGCACCTGCAAACCCCACCCGGTTCCGCCGCATTATTGAAATCGTGGGAGGTGACGAGCCGATGCGTGAAGCGGCACGTGCGCACTGGCGGCAATACAAGCAGCAGGGCTACCCTGTGCAATCCCACAACATCTGAGGCCTTCATGGCAGCTGCCAACCGACTGCTCCCTGATCTTGGTCCTGATTTCGACACTCGCTGGCGACGATCATCCCGTGCCCTGCGCCGGGAACTGATTGCCGAAATACGCTCCATCTATATGCTGCTGGAAGAGGAGGACCTGCCCTTGCTGGCTGGCGTAGCGGCAACACCACCACCCGCCCCGCCAAAGCGGAATACACCCCAGGCCCCCGGCAAACCGGCAAAACCCCAACAGGCCAACCTTTTCGGGGCGACTGAAAGCACCCCCGGCCAACCGGAAAACCCCTTCCTGCCACAAAGCGTGCGTGACCGCCTTCAGCACAGCCAGAGCCAGACGCGCACCCAGTTGCAGGAGCTGATGCAAAAGCCGCCGGCGCCAGTCAGTCATGAACAGGTCGATCTGGAGCGTGAGCTCCGCCTGCGCCTTGGCCCGGTGATCGAGACGCTGATTGATTCGCACATGGAACTGATCAAGGGCGAATTGCGTGTCAGGCTGCGCGGCGAAATGGACAGGCTGATTGCCGAGCATTTGAAAAAGTAACTGCCAGCAACGCCAGATCAGGCCCCAACGAAAGACTCCCGTCCGGCCCCCTCCCCCGATATACTCCACGGTTTGCCCGTCACGTTTGCGCAAGGCCCCCTCATGAGCATGGAACCCACCTTCAATCCCGCCGACATCGAGCGCCAGTGGTACGACACCTGGGAGAAAGCCGGTTATTTCAGGCCCTCCGGCGAAGGTGCCCCCTACTGCATCATGATCCCGCCGCCCAATGTCACCGGCTCGCTGCACATGGGGCACGGCTTCAACAACACCATCATGGACACCCTCATCCGCTATCACCGCATGAAGGGCCATAACACGTTGTGGCAGCCAGGCACCGACCACGCCGGCATTGCCACACAAATGGTGGTGGAACGCCAGTTGGCCGCCGACGGCATCACCCGCCACGACCTGGGCCGCGACAAGTTCCTGGAAAAGGTCTGGGAATGGAAGGAACAGTCCGGTGGCACCATCACCCGCCAGATCCGCCGCCTTGGCTCCTCCGTGGACTGGTCGCGCGAACGTTTCACCATGGATGACGGCCTCTCCAATGCAGTGAAGGAAGCCTTCGTGCGCCTGCATGAAGACGGCCTTATCTACCGCGGCAAGCGCCTGGTGAACTGGGACCCGAAACTGCACACGGCCATTTCCGACCTTGAAGTGCTGAGCGAAGAAGAAAAAGGCTCGATGTGGCACTTCCGCTATCCGCTTGAGGATGGCAGCGGCCATCTTGTGGTCGCCACCACCCGCCCGGAAACCATGCTGGGTGACACCGCCGTCGCCGTCAGCCCGGATGATGAACGCTACCAGCACCTGCTCGGCAAGAAAGTGCGACTGCCCGTGACCGGCCGCCTGATTCCGGTAATTGCCGATGCCTATGTCGACAAGGAATTCGGCACCGGCTGCGTGAAAATCACGCCGGCACACGACTTCAACGACTATGAAGTAGGCAAGCGCCACAACCTGCCGCTGATCAACATTTTTGATCGCAACGCACATGTAAAAACTGAATTTGATGTCCTGAGCTACGCCAACGAAGTTGCACCGGGCACGGCTGCGCCTGCCGACTATGCCGGGCTTGACCGTATTGTGGCGCGCAAGAAAATCGTGGCGCAGGCCGAGACCGAAGGCTGGCTGGAAAAGATTGACCCACACACCCTCAAGGTGCCGCGTGGCGACCGCAGCAATGTGGTGATCGAACCCTGGCTCACTGACCAGTGGTACGTAAAAACCCAGCAGCTCGCACAGCCCGCCATTCGTGCCGTTGAGGACGGCCGCATCAGGTTTGTGCCCGAGCAGTACCAGAACATGTACTTCGCGTGGATGCGCGACATCCAGGACTGGTGCATATCCCGTCAGCTTTGGTGGGGCCACCGTATCCCTGCCTGGTACGACAACAATGGCAAGGTGTATGTCGGGCGCAACGAAGCCGAAGTGCGCAGCAACAACAAGCTGGGCGCCGAGATCGAGCTGCGTCAGGACGAGGATGTGCTCGATACCTGGTTCTCCTCCGGCCTGTGGACCTTCTCCACGCTGGGATGGCCAGAGAACACGCCCGAGCTGAAAACATTCCACCCGACTGATGTACTGGTCACCGGCTTCGACATCATTTTCTTCTGGGTCGCGCGCATGATCATGATGACCATGCATTTCGTGCGCGACGAAACCGGCCGCCCCGAAGTCCCGTTCAAGACCGTGTATGTGCACGGACTGGTCCGCGATGCCGAAGGCCAGAAAATGTCGAAGTCCAAGGGCAATGTGCTCGACCCGCTCGACCTTATCGATGGTGTTGATCTGGAAACCCTGGTCGCCAAGCGCACCACCGGCCTCATGAAGCCGCAGGATGCGCCCAAGATCGAAAAAGCCACGCGCAAGGAATTCCCGGACGGCATCAAGTCCTTCGGCACCGATGCCCTGCGCTTCACCTTTGCTGCGCTGGCCACTACCGGCCGTGACATCAAGTTCGACATGAACCGTGTCGAAGGCTATCGCAACTTCTGCAACAAGTTGTGGAATGCCAGCCGCTATGTGCTTGGCAATTGTGAAGGTCAGGATGTCGGACTCAACGGCGACGCAGTGGAGCTGTCAGTGGTTGATCGCTGGATCATTTCGCGCCTGCAGCAAACCGAAAAAGACATTATCGAGGCGCTGGACAATTATCGCTTCGATCTGGCCACACAGGCGCTGTACGAATTTGTCTGGAACGAATACTGCGACTGGTATCTGGAACTGACCAAACCCGTGCTCACCGGCGACTATGCCAGTGAGGATGCCAAGCGCGGCACCCGTCGTACCCTCGTGCGCGTTCTCGACGCCATCCTGCGCCTGACCCATCCGGTGATGCCGTTTATTACCGAGGAAATCTGGCAGAAGGTGAAGGTGCTGGTCGGCAAGACCGGTGCCAGCCTGATGCTGGAAAAATACCCCACCCCTGATCTCGGTCGCGTGGATGTTGCAGCCGAAGCCGATGTTGCCTGGATCAAGGGTGTCATTGCCGGCTTGCGCAATATCCGTGGCGAACTGGGCGTGAGCCCGGGCCGTGCGATCACGGCACTGCTTGACCGCGGCAGCAGCGAAGACCGCGAGCGCTCGGCCCGCTTCGAGGACTTTCTCAAGTCACTGGCACGCCTGGATTCCCTGCAGTGGCAGCCCGCAGGTCTGGAGGCGCCACTGGCCGCCACTGCGCTGGTCGGCGAGATGGCGATTCTGGTTCCGCTCAAGGGACTCGTGGATGTGCAGGCCGAGGTCACGCGACTGGCCAAGGAAATCAGCAAGCTGGATCAGGAAGTGGCCCGCGTCAGCGCCAAACTCGGCAACGAGGCCTTTACTGCCAAGGCCCCGGCCGAGGTGATTGCCAAGGAACAGGAAAAACTTGATGCCGCAAAACAGGCTCGCGCCCAGCTGGCAGAGCAGCAGCAACGCATCCAGGCACTCTAGGCTGTACCGGAGTGGCCGGCTGGATCGCCCGTCATGAGCATCGCATCAGGCTCACGGCTGGCAGTCTGGCTGACCGGGTTTCTTTTCTATGGTCTTTGGCTGCTCATTACACTTAGACCTGCCGGCATGTCCTGGCATGACTGGCAAAGAGCCGGGGAAATCCTCCTGTGTACCGCTGCTGCCGTGTATCTGCTGGCAAGCCGGGCACCTTTGCCATTCGACCGACTGAGCCGACGTGTTCTTTCAGCAGTAACACTGGGCGGACTGCTTTCTTCAGCACTCTCCAGCCAGCCGGTCTGGGGACTGACGGAAGTGGCCCTGATGGCCGGCTGCCTGATCCTCATCCTGGCCACCGGACACCTGCGCCGGACCAACGGCTCAGGCCTGGATAGCGTACTTGTGCTTGGCACCACCCTGATCTGCAGCCTGAAACTGTTCCAGTTCTGCACTGCATACCTCCTGAGCCTTGCCAGGGGTGACAACACGATTGATCTCTGGCGATTGATGGACGGCTTTGCCAACCTGCGCTTTTACGGCCAGTTCATCACCCTCACGCTACCCCTCCTTGCATTGCCAATGCTTCATGCCCACCTCCGGCAGCGCATCCGGATTCCCGCCTTTTTCCTGCTGGCATCATGGTGGATGCTGGCCATTGCCTCCGGCACACGGGGAACATGGCTGGCCATGGCAACCGCAATGTTGCTGCTGGCACTCACCAGTAGCACCGGACGCCGCTGGGCAAAATGGCAATTACTGGGCGCATTGTCAGGCCTGGGAATTTTCTGGCTGCTGTTCAACATCATTCCCGGCTGGCTCAACCTGGAAATTGGCAATCATCCCGGCAGCCGCATGACCACCTCAATGAGCCTGCGCGACAGTCTCTGGCTGCAGGCATGGCAAATGATAAAAGCAGACCCCTGGCTGGGTGCCGGTCCCATGCACTTCGCTACTACCAATAACGGCAATGCAGTCCATCCGCATCAGGCGCTGCTGCAATGGATGTCCGAATGGGGCATTCCTTCGGCGCTCGGCCTGAGCTGGCTGCTCTGGCAGGCCACCACAGGCATATGGAAGAGCCTGCGCAGTCAATCCACACAGACCACTCCGGCCGGCATCCTGTACCTATGCCTCGCCGGATGCCTGCTGGCAGGACTGGTCCAGTCCATGGTCGATGGCATTATCGTGATGCCCTATAGCCAGCTCTGGCTTTGCCTTCTGGCAGGCTGGCTACTGGCCCTGCATACACCAGAAGTGCCCCCCGCCCAGGCATCACCCATGGAGCAGACTGCATGGCGCGCCGGTGGCGCCCTCGCTGCCACCCTGCTGCTGATGGTCATGGCCAGAGACATGCCACACCTGACAGAACAGCAACAGGAGTTCAGGCAGACATATG
This sequence comes from Moraxellaceae bacterium, assembly GCA_030646295.1. Classification (GTDB taxonomy): domain Bacteria; phylum Pseudomonadota; class Gammaproteobacteria; order Pseudomonadales; family Moraxellaceae; genus UBA2031. The sequence continues at coordinate 182,987 of JAUSND010000019.1, read as the reverse complement.
GAGGGCATCTGATGCCACGCTTCTGGAATCAGGGGCTGACTGCACAAGGAAAGCCGGAGATTCGGCGGCAATACCAAAAATGGGAACCGTAAACGATAATCTGGAAGATGGTGCCGGAGATAGGAGTCGAACCTACGACCTTCGCATTACGAATGCGCTGCTCTACCAACTGAGCTACACCGGCACAGGACAGGAAACGAACGCTCCCCGCGACAACAGGGGGCGAATTCTACGGACAGAGATTGGCAGGCGCAACTGCATTAGCCAACATCCCTATCAATGCCACATGAATCATCATGCGAACCAAACAAGGACATAATCTGACAATTTTTGTCACCACCAATACAGGCTCGCCGCACTCAGCACGACGAAAGATGTGAATCATCCCGCAAAAAACATTGGTTTTCACTACGCCAAATAGAACTAGACAAGTTGGCACGTCTTCTGCATTAATCCTCACAACACCTCGTAGCGCTTCCGCCTTGAGGTTGGTATCCGCTTGATAAAAGCAAAAAAGACTCTGAGGAGAGACTTCATGAAGACGATGCAAAAGGGCTTTACCCTGATCGAACTGATGATCGTTGTGGCAATCATCGGCATTCTGGCCGCCGTGGCCATCCCTGCTTACCAGGACTACACTGTCCGCTCTAAGGTAACTGAAGGTCTGGTGCTGGCTTCTTCTGCCAAGACCTCCGTATCCGAAGCTTACTTCTCCGGTGACATCACTGGCCTCGGTGCAGCCGCAACCGACTGGAACGCCAACTTTGTGCCGACCAAGTACATCTCCGGCATGCTTATTGACGGCACCAACGGTCAAATCCAGATCACCTTTGATGGCGTAAACCTGCCACAGGCCGCTGGTCAGACCATCGTTCTGACCCCGTCGATTGGTGGCGCCGCCCTGGTTTCCGGCCTGACCGGTAACATTGACTGGGCTTGTGCTTCGGCAGCCTTCAGCACCGCCAGCAGTCGTGGCTTGCCTTATGTTGCAGGTACCCTGCTGGCCCGTTATGCTCCTTCCGAGTGCAAGTAATACACTCTGAGCTAGCGTAAAAAAAGCCGCCCTCCGGGGCGGCTTTTTTTTGGGTATCATCTTCCTGCACGACATGGTAATTAGGGACTAGACCCTGCCCCTCGTCTCGCATAAAGTCTCTATCATCAGGCACATACGTCATATAACGAGAATTCAGGACATGTCGGCCACTGCAACTCCCAATCTCGGCGGTCTTGCCCGTCAGCTGATTCAGCAGGGAATCCTTACCGAGGCAGCTGCTGCACAAGCCTGGCAGGGCGCCCAGAAAGAACAAACCCCCTTTATCAGCTATCTGGCCCTGAACAAGGTCGTCAAGCCGTCCATTCTGGCAACCGTTGTAGCCGCCGAGTTTGGCGATCCGCTGCTGGATCTGGACTGCCTGGACCCTGAGTCCATCCCCCAGGCACAGCTGAACGAAAAACTGATTCGCCAGTTCAATGCCGTCCCCATTTTCAAACGTGGCAACCGCCTGTTTCTGGCCATCAGCGACCCTACGCGAATCGATGCCGTCGATGCATTCCGCTTCAACACCGGTTGCAACGTCGAAACGGTAGTCGTTGAAGACGACAAGCTCCAGAAGCTGATCGAAAGAATTCTCGAAGGCAAGAGCAACTCCTCCATGCAGGGGCTGGACGCCGATCTGGATGATATCGACATCTCCGGAGGTGACGAGCAGCCTGCAGGCGATGACTCGTCCGGCAACGCCGAAGATGATGCCCCGATCGTCCGCTACATCAACAAGATGCTGCTGGACGCCATCAAGGTTGGCGCTTCCGACTTGCACTTCGAACCTTATGAAAAGTCCTACCGCATCCGCTACCGCACGGATGGCGTTCTCCGCGAGGTGGCCAAGCCCCCCATTGCCATGGCCAACAAGATGGCAGCGCGCCTCAAGGTCATGTCGCAAATGGACATCTCCGAGCGACGTGTCCCCCAGGATGGCCGTATCAAGCTCAAGATATCCAAAAGTCGCGCCATCGACTTTCGCGTCAACTCACTGCCCACCCTGTTCGGCGAAAAGCTGTGCTTGCGTATCCTCGACCCCTCCAGCGCCATGCTGGGCATTGATGCGCTGGGCTACGAGCCGGACCAGAAGGCCCTGTTCATGGCGGCCCTGGAAAAACCGCAGGGCATGCTGCTGATTACCGGCCCTACCGGCTCGGGCAAGACCGTGTCGCTCTATACCGGCCTGAACATCCTGAACACGGAAGAAACCAATATTTCCACTGCGGAAGACCCCGTGGAAATCAATCTGGAAGGCATCAATCAGGTCAACGTCAACGTCAAGGTGGGGTTGACCTTCGCCGCCGCACTGAAAGCATTCCTGCGTCAGGATCCCGACATCATCATGGTGGGGGAAATCCGAGACCTGGAAACCGCTGAAATTGCGGTAAAAGCCGCCCAGACAGGTCACATGGTGTTATCCACCCTGCACACCAACTCCGCCCCAGAAACGCTAACCCGTTTGCGGAACATGGGTGTGCCTTCGTTTAACATTGCCACATCGGTCAATCTGGTGATTGCCCAGCGTCTGGGCCGACGCCTTTGCAGCCACTGCAAGCGCGCCGTTGACATCCCCAAGCCCAGCCTGCTGGAAATGGGCTTTACCGAGGCCGATCTGGCCACCGGCTTCACCATCTACGAGCCGGTCGGTTGTGATCAGTGCCGGGATGGCTACAAGGGCCGAGTTGGGGTATATGAAGTAATGAAGGTGTCGCCGGCAATTGCCCGCATCATCATGGAAGAAGGCAATTCCATCGCCATTGCCGATCAGGCGCGCGCCGAGGGTTACCCGGACCTGCGCCGCTCCGGTCTGGTGAAGGTCATGCAGGGCGTCTCCAGCCTGCAGGAAATCAATCGCATCACCAGTGAATAGTGGCAGCAAATAACGGACTATCTGTTTAACGGACAAGAAGAAAATCAACATGGCGGCCAAGACAGCAGAACAGATTCTCACCTTTGTGTACGAAGGCACCGACCGGCGCGGCCAGAAGGTGCAGGGCGAAGTCAACGGCAAGAACATGGCGCTTGCCAAGGCCCAGTTGCGCAAGCAGGGCATCAATGCAAGCAAGGTCTACAAGAAGCGAGGCGACTTGCTGGGCGGCCTGCGCAAGAAAAAAATCTCGCCCATGGACGTGGCCATTTTCACGCGCCAGCTGGCCACCATGATGAAAGCTGGTGTACCGCTGGTACAGTCCTTCGAGATTGTGGCTGACGGTCTGGATAACCCCGCCATGAAGGAAGTGGTTCTGGGGATCAAAACAGAGGTAGAGGGCGGCAACAGCTTTGCCCAGTCCCTGCGCAAATACCCGCTGATTTTTGATGAGCTGTTTTGCAGTCTGGTTCACTCGGGCGAGCAGGCCGGTGCGCTGGAAACCATGCTCGACCGCGTGGCGCAGTACAAGGAAAAAAGCGAACTGCTCAAGATGAAGATCAAGAAGGCCATGAAATATCCGGCCACCGTGGTGGTGGTGGCGGCCATCGTGACCGTCATCCTGCTGATGAAGGTAGTTCCCGTCTTCCAGGACCTGTTTGAAGGCTTCGGGGCTGAGTTGCCCGCCTTTACCCTGTTTGTGATCGGGCTCTCCGAAGGGCTGCAAAAGAACTGGTTCTTTTTCCTTATCATTGCTGGCGGCTTTTTCGTGGGTTTTGCCGAGGCCAAAAAGCGCAGCGAAGCCTTCCGGAACTGGCTTGATCGTGTAATGCTCAAACTGCCCATTGTCGGCGACCTGACCTACAAGTCGACAGTAGCCCGCTTTGCTCGCACGCTGTCCACCACGTTTGCCGCCGGCGTGCCCCTGATTGATGCTCTCGTATCCTGTGCCGGCGCGTCCGGCAATGTGGTGTACCGCAATGCCATCCTGCGCATCCGTGATGATGTGGCAACCGGCCAGCAGTTAGGCTTCTCCATGCGCCAGGCTGGCATTTTCCCCTCCATGGCCCTGCAGATGGTGTCCATCGGGGAAGAGTCCGGTGCACTGGATGACATGCTGGAAAAGGTGGCCACTCACTTCGAGCAGGAAGTGGATAATGCCGTTGATGGCCTCACCGCCATGATGGAACCCCTGATCATGGCCGTACTTGGCGTATTGGTTGGCGGCCTCATTATTGCCATGTACCTGCCAATCTTCCAGCTGGGTTCCGTGGTCTGATGCTTGATTTGCTTGCACAAAACCCCCTGCTTGCAGGGGGTTATGTTTTTCTGGTCGGCCTCTGTGTGGGCAGCTTCCTTAATGTCGTCATCCATCGCCTGCCCCTGATGATGGAGCGGCAATGGCGGCAGGAAGCAACAGAGCTGCTTGCTGATGGCGCCGAGACGATTGCGGCACCACCCGAAAAATTCAACCTGATGGTGCCGCGCTCACGCTGCCCGACGTGTGGGCACCAGATCACAGCCCTGGAAAACATCCCGCTGGTCAGCTGGCTGGTACTGAAAGGACGCTGCTCTTCCTGCAAAAGCCCGATAAGCCCGCGCTATCCGCTGGTGGAGCTGGCCACCGCCCTGCTCTCACTGCTCGTTTTCATGATGCTTGGCCCGACCGTCAAAACACTGGTGGCCCTGCCCATGACGTGGGCGCTCATCAGCCTGACCATGATTGATTTCGACACCCAGCTGCTGCCGGACGACATCACGCTGCCACTGCTCTGGGCGGGGCTGCTGGTCAACATGAGTGGCGTGTTTGTTCCGCTGCAGCAGGCCGTCATTGGTGCAATGGCAGGTTATCTGGTGCTCTGGTCCGTGTACTGGCTGTTCAAGCTGGTCACCGGCAAGGAAGGCATGGGCTTTGGTGACTTCAAGTTGCTGGCGGCACTCGGTGCCTGGCTGGGCTGGACCATGGTTCCCCTGGTTTTATTACTCTCCTCTGTTGTCGGTGCAGTGATTGGCGTGGCCTATCTGGCCATTCGCAAGGAAAGCGCACCTTTTGCCTTCGGCCCTTACATTGCCATCGCCGGCTTTGTTGCCCTGCTCTGGGGTCAGCCCCTGCTGCACTGGTATCTGGGGTAACCATGCTGGTAATCGGTCTGACCGGCGGCATCGGCAGTGGCAAGACCATGGCGACAGATCACTTTGCCCGCCTTGGCATCACGATTGTTGATGCCGATCTTGCCTCCCGCATCATTGTGGAGCCAGGCAAGCCCGCGCTGCAGGAAATTGCCAGCCACTTCGGCAAGGACATGCTTCAGGCCGATGGTTCACTCAATCGTGCCCGCCTGCGTGAAATCGTGTTTGCCGACCCGGCCGCACGCAAGGAGCTGGAGCGCATCACACACCCACGCATTGGCGAAGAAATTGCCCGCCAACTGGCCGTCAGCACCTCGCCCTACACCATCCTCGTTTCACCCCTGTTGTTTGAAAGCAGCCAGCATCGCTTTGCCAGGCGCACCGTACTGATTGATGTGCCCGAGGCATTGCAGCGCACTCGCGCCGCCAGCCGTGATGGCGTCAGTACCGAGCAGATTGACGCCATCATGGCTGTGCAAATGAGCCGGGAAAAACGCCGGGAACTGGCCGACGATGTCATCATTAACGATGGGCAGCCTGAGCATCTTTATGCAGCGATTGAAGCGCTGCACGCACAGTATCTGGAGATGGCACGTGAACAAGCCTGAATCAGGCAGGACAGACTCAGCAAGTCCGGCAGTCAGCACCTTGCCATGCCCGCGCTGCGGTCAGCCCGCGCGCTGGGCCACCGACAATCCTGCACGTCCCTTTTGCAGCGAGCGCTGCAAGCTGATTGACCTGGGTGCCTGGGCAACCGAATCGCACCGCATCCCCGGCGATCCCCTGCCACCACAGGACGACGAGTAAGTCAGCCGGCGAACAGTCCCCGAATCCCGGCCACACCCTGCGCGCCACACTTCCTGGCAAGCACGGCATCACCATCACGCATGCCACCCAGCGCAAACACCGGGACGGTCGCACATTCAACCAGCTCGGCAAATTGCCCCCATCCCAGCGGTGCAGCATCAGGATGACTGGCCGTCTCAGCCACCGGGCTCAGGGTGACAAAATCCGCACCCAGCCTTTCTGCCTGCACCAGTTCGTCCCTGCCATGCGTGGAAACGGCCAGGAAAACATCAGAAGGCACGGGGCGCTTTTCCAGGAGGGAGAGATAGCGCGCCGGTAAATGCAGCCCATCCGCTGCAATCCCCACCAGCACGGCAGGATCACCATGCAGCATGAGGCGGGCACCGGCGGCATGACATTGCCGCAGCAACCCGGCCGCCTCGGTGCGGTAGGCCTGCAGTGACAACGATGGCGCACGGAACACGACCAGTCTGGCACCGCATGCAAGTCGTGCAGCAAGCCAGTCCCGACGCAACGCAGGCGTCAGATCATCCGGCGTCATCAGGTAGCGGTCCGGCAAGCGGGCCGCCGTCACGATGGCATGATTGGCGGCAGGAAATGCAAACCCGGACAACTCATCCGGCGCGACCCAGCAGATCGGCTGCCCTTCCTGCCCGACAGGCTCGCCCTCAAATGCCGTGACATCCCATACATCCAGACAGACAGACTTGTCGGGATAATCATGGGCAATCCGGATCAGCGGCGCGAAGGAGCGGGCCGTGATGCCCAGCTCTTCCTGAAGCTCACGCACCAGCGCCACCTCAACCGACTCACCCGGTTCGACCTTGCCGCCGGGAAATTCCCACAAGCCACCCTGATGCAGGTGCGCTGCGCGTTCAGCAATCAGGATGCGGCCCTCGCGACGAATGACCGCCGCCACCACCAGAATGCGCTTCATCATCACAGCAAACCGTTCATTGGGGCGCAGGCTCTAGCCAACAGGATTACGAACGGTAATCCGCGTTGATCTTCACGTAATCGTACGAGAAGTCACAGGTGTATACCGTGTCACGCGCTTCACCCCGACCCAGACAAACACGAATCAGGATTTCCTCTTCCTTCATCACGGCCGAGCCCTGCTCTTCGGTATAGGCGGGTGCACGACCGCCGTTATCCACGATGCAAACCTGATTCAGGTAAACGCGCACCCTGCTGACATCCAGACCGGCAAGACCGGCATTGCCAATCGCGGCAACAATACGTCCCCAGTTGGGGTCAGAAGCAAAAAATGCTGTTTTCACCAGCGGTGAATGCGCAATGCTGTAGGCCACATCACAGCACTCCTCTGTGCTCGCACCCTCTTCCACCTGCACCGTCATGAACTTGGTCGCGCCTTCACCATCACGCACGATCAGTTGTGCAAGGCGTGCGAACACACGGTTGATGGCGTCACGCAACGCATCGAATACTGCACCGGACGTGGCGGCGACAGGGGCATTGCCAGCAGCACCCGTCGCAATCAGCACGCAGGAATCATTGGTCGAGGTGTCACCATCAATCGTGATGCGATTGAAGCTCTGGTTGACCGCGCCCTTGAGCAAGGTGTCCAGCACTGGCTGGGCAATGGCGGCGTCTGTTGCGACATAACCAAGCATGGTCGCCATATTGGGACGGATCATGCCCGCCCCCTTGGAGATGCCGGTAATGGTCACCGTCACACCATCAATCACCAGTTGCTCACTGGCGCCCTTGGGGCGCGTGTCCGTTGTCATGATGCCTGTTGCCGCGTCGGCCCAGGCATCCGCCGTCAGTTTTCCAAGCGCCGAGGGCAATGCTGCCGACAGGCGATCCACCGGCAGGTGCTCGCCGATCACCCCCGTGGAAAACGGCAGAATTGCGTCAGGCGACACACCGGTCAATGCAGACAGTGCAGCACAGGAGGCACGGGCATTGTCCATGCCGACAGTACCGGTTCCAGCATTGGCATTACCGGTATTGATGACCAGATAGCGCGGAGCTGCTTTCGCCAGGTGCTCACGGCACAACAATACCGGGGCCGCACAGTAGCTGTTCTGTGTGAACACGGCACTCACGGTTGCCCCTTCGGCAATCTCGAACACGGTGAGATCGCGCCGGTTCTTGTACCGGATGGCGGCCTCCGTAATACCGATACGAATGCCATTGACCGGGTGCATTACCGGCATGTCGAGATTGCCTACGGGCATGATGGGCTCCAGTTGCGGGAGAAATGAATCAAAAGAGAATGATTGGCTGGCCTGCAACAAATGGCAACGGCCCGCACTCAAAAAAATGCGCCGGCAATAAAGGCCGGCGCATTCTCAGTGATTTGACTGCCCGGACTCAGGCCACTGTGCCATGGCAGTGCTTGTACTTCTTGCCAGAGCCACAAGGGCATGGGTCATTACGACCGACCTTGCCACCATCGCGCACGAACGGCTCGGCCGCCAGCGGCATCTCGCCCATGGCAATCTGGTGCAGTTCTGCCTGTTCCTCGGCAATCACGGCATCAGCGTCGGCATGCTGGAACTGCAGTGCCATGGACTCGGCTTCCGCCAGACGCTGCGCCTCCATCGCGGCCACTTCCTCTTCGGACTGCACCTGAACACGCGCCAGCGTCTGCACAAACTCCAGCTTTACAGCACCCAGCAACTGCTCGAACAACTGGAAGGCTTCGCGCTTGTATTCCTGCTCCGGATTTTTCTGGGCATAGCCACGCAGATGAATGCCCTGACGCAGGTAGTCCATCGCAGCCAGATGATCCTTCCAGTGGCGATCAAGGATCTGCAGCATCAACTGCTTTTCCAGCGACTGTGCCACTTCATTGCCAATGCGCTCACGCTTGCCTTTATAAGCAGCAAGCACTTCCTTGACGATACGCTCACGCAATCCGTCTTCATGCAGGCTGTCGTCGGCATCCAGCCATGCCTGAACGGTAAGATCGGCACCAAAGTCCATGCTCATGGCCTTTTCCAGGCCTGCAATATCCCACTGGTGATCCACGCTCTGCGGCGGAATGAATTCGCTGATCACCGTGTTGATCACATCCTGATGAATGAGATCAACATTCTCGGCAATGCTCTCGGCAGCCAGAATGGAGTCACGCTGCGAATAAATGGCACGACGCTGGTCATTGGCCACATCATCGTATTTGAGCAGGTTCTTGCGGATATCAAAGTTGCGCGATTCCACCTTGCGCTGCGCGCCTTCAATCGAACGTGTGACCCAGCGATGCTCGATGGCCTCGCCCTTCTGCATCCCCAGTGAGCGCATCATGTTCTTGACGCGATCAGAGGCGAAGATACGCATCAGGTCATCTTCCAGCGACAGATAGAAACGGGTGACACCCGGATCGCCCTGACGACCGGAGCGGCCACGCAACTGGTTATCGATACGACGCGACTCATGACGCTCGGAGCCGATGATATGCAAGCCACCCGCAGCAATGACAGCATCATGACTCTTCTGCCACTCGGCCCGGAGTGCATCTGCCTGTTCCTGCGTGGGGTTTTCTATCTTGGCAAGTTCGGCTTTCCAGTTACCGCCCAGCAGGATGTCCGTACCGCGACCGGCCATATTGGTTGCAATGGTGACCGTACCGGGACGACCGGCCTGGGCAATGATTTCTGCTTCCTGGGCATGGAACTTGGCATTCAGCACGCGATGCGGAATATTTGCCTTCTGCATCAGCATGGACAGATATTCGCTGGACTCGATGGTGGCCGTACCGACCAGCACCGGGGCGTTCTTTTCTTTCAGCGCCTTGATCTCGACCATGATGGCTTCGAACTTTTCTTCGCGCGAAAGATAGACGAGATCATCGAGATCCTTGCGAACCATCGGCTTGTGCGTGGGAATCACCACCACATCCAGACCATAAATCTGGCGGAACTCGGCGGCTTCGGTATCCGCCGTACCGGTCATGCCGGACAATTTCCGGTAGAGACGGAAATAGTTCTGGAACGTGGTCGTCGCGAGTGTCTGGTTCTCGCTCTGGATGGCAACGCGTTCTTTCGCTTCAACTGCCTGATGCAGACCATCGGACCAGCGACGACCCGGCATGGTTCTGCCGGTGTGCTCATCCACAATGACCACATCGTTGTCCTGCACGATGTAGTGCACATCACGCTGGAACAGCACATGGGCTTTCAGTGCTGCATGGACATGATGCAGCAGGCCTAGATTGGCCGCCGAGTAGAGGCTGTCGCCCTCGGCCAGAAGACCGATCTTTGCCAGCAGCTCTTCCACAAACTCGTGACCGGCCTCGGTGAGTTCAATCTGGCGATGCTTTTCATCCACCCAGAAATGACCACCATCTGCCTTGCCTTCTTCCGCCTGCTTGATGAGCTTGGGGATCAGGGTATTCACCTGTTCATACAGGCGGGAAGAGTCTTCGCTGGCGCCGGAAATGATCAGCGGGGTACGGGCTTCGTCAATGAGGATGGAGTCGACTTCGTCGATCAGTGCAAACGACAGCCCACGCTGGAACTTGTCTTCCAGACGAAACGCCATATTGTCGCGCAGGTAATCAAAACCGAATTCGTTGTTGGTGCCGTACGTGATATCCGCCTCATAGGCAGCACGTTTTTCTGCCGATGGCTGCATGGAACGGATCACACCGACCTTGAGCCCGAGGAACTCGAACACCGGACGATTCCAGTCGGCATCACGTGCAGCAAGATAATCATTCACGGTCACGACATGCACGCCGCTTCCGGAAAGAGCGTTCAGGTATGCCGGCAATGTGGCGGTCAGTGTCTTGCCCTCGCCAGTACGCATTTCTGCAATGCGCCCTTCATGCAGGGTCATGCCGCCAATAAGCTGAACATCATAATGGCGCATGCCGAGTACGCGACGTGATGCCTCGCGACACACTGCAAACGCCTCCGGCAGCAGCTGATCGAGTGACTCGCCCTTCTGGTAGCGTTCCTTGAATTCGGCGGTACGGCCGGCAAGCTCACTGTCCGAAAGAGCCTTGCAGCGCTCTTCATGAGAATTGACCTCGGCAACCACTGCCCGCATGCGCTTGAGCTCGCGCTCGTTCTTGGTGCCAAAAATTCCGCTGACGAGGCGTCCCAATCCCAACATAACTGCCACTCTTGATGATGAATTTGACCGGCGCTTTACGCCACCACACCCGCTTTAAGGCCGTGGCGCGCGGACGCAATGCCGGGGCATCCGCTTGAGATGGGGCCCGGATCAGCAAAACCAAGCCCGCAGCCCGAATTTCAGGCCCGCCATTCTACCCCTGAATGGACCCCCAGCAACACCGCCCCCTGATCAGGTCGTGTAGTCGTCGTGTTTAGTCTTCATAACCCGGAAACAACAAGGCCCGAGCATTCCGGCTCGGGCCTTGGGCAGACACTCAGGCAGTTCGCCTAGCGCTGGGCAACATGTGCAATGTAGGTTGCCGGATCGACCTGGGTGCCATTGCGCATCACCTCATAGTGCAGGTGCGGCCCTGAAGACCTTCCCGTCGATCCCATGTAGGCAATCAGCTGATCCTTGCTGACCATGTCGCCCACCTTGACCACCAGATTGCGGGCATGTGCATACCGGGTACTCATGCCATCGCCATGATTGATCTCAACGACATTGCCGTAACCGCTTTTGGCTCCCGCAAAGGTCACGATCCCGGGAGCAACAGCAAACACATCCGTACCCTCAGGACCGGCAAAATCAATGCCGGCATGAAATGCTGTCCGCCCGGTGAACGGATCGGTACGGTAACCGTAGCGTGACGTGGTATAGCCCTTGCGCACCGGCATGTTGGCCAGATAACCGGCGGGGGCCTTGCGGCGACCACTCAACAGGCTGCCCAGCGCATCAAGCTGGATTTCCTTGTAGTCAATTTCTTCAGCCAGCTCATCCAGGCGCACTTCAAGCGCGGTCTGGTCCTGCAACACCGTCAGCTCGCCAGTCAGCGGACCACCCATGGGCGGCTTTTGCGTGAAATCAAACTCGTCACTTTTTACGTCGGCAGACTCGGCCAGATACTCGCCCAGCGCATCGAGTCGAATCAGGCGGGCCTGCATCTCGGCCATGCGAATGTTCAGTGCACGCATCTGGTCTTCTTCGTTCCCCGCCTGCACAACGGTAACTGCAGGCTTGAGCACATACCGCGAGACCAGATGAAAGCTGGCCGCCCCCAGAACAACAAACAGCAGGGCAAAACCGGCTATCGCCACGCCCAGCATGCGCGGAGGCAATTGCACCGTGACAGGTCGCCCTTTCTTGCGGCTTAGCAGAATAATATTCATAGCACCTCGTCCTGCTTCATTCCAAAGCCCGGCTATACTGATGGCCCGGTCTTGCAGCAGTAGGTCCGGTACACCGGACAGGAATTTATGGCCAAACGCCTGAAAAAAACCGTCAGACTTGAAGAGGTCCTGCGTCAGGACTCACTGGCCGGGTTTGTTCATGTCGCGCGGGATCTTGCACGACTGAACGAGATTCTGGGCCTCTACCTTGATACCCAGTTGAATCAGGTCGTCAAGGTCGCCTCCTACCATGAGGGCACCCTGACACTGGCCACCGCCAATAGCGCTGCGGCCGGACAGTTACGCTATCTTAGTCGCATCCATCTGCCACGTTTACGTCAGCATGACGAGTTTTGCGGACTGGTACGCATCAAGGTTGTGACCACAAGCCCAGAACGCACCACCAGTGAAAAACCGGCAACCCCTCTCAGACGCCTGAGCCCGGAGACAGGCGCATTGCTCAATGAGCTGGCCGAATCCCTGGGCAATGGGGAGGTTAGCGAAGCCATCCGCCTTCTGGCAACCCATGCCCGGACGAACGGACCATCCCGGGGCTAAAGCCTCGTTAAACGCACAACCAATTGATTTAAAAAGACTTTATTTCGATGATGCCTTGATATAGGAAATCGGGGCCAGACTTTCGTCACCAAATGTCACAATTTCCCAGGCATCCGGCTGATCAAGAAGTGCCCGCAGCAACTGGTTATTAAGGCCATGTCCGGACTTGTACCCCTGATACTCGCCGATGATGCCGTAGCCCAGCAGGTACAGGTCGCCAATCGCATCCAGCATCTTGTGCCGGACAAACTCGTCCTCGTAGCGCAGGCCTTCGGCATTCATGACGCCATCATCCCCCACCACAATGGCATTTTCCATGCTGCCACCCAGGGCCAGGTTCTTTGAGCGCAGGTATTCGATATCGCGCATGAACCCGAAAGTGCGGGCCCGACTGACTTCCTTTACATAGGACGTCGTGGAGAAGTCGACTTCGGCGTACTTGTGATCATCATGAAACGCCGGGTGATCGAAGTCGATGGTGAAACAGAGCTTGAAGCCGTTGTAAGGCTCGAAAGCAGCAATCTTGTCACCGTCCCGGACCTCGACACGGCGCTTGATACGGGCAAACCGCTTGGGTGCATCCTGCTCCACGACTCCCGCGGCCTGGATCAGGAACACGAAGGGGCCGGCACTGCCATCCATGATGGGAATTTCACCGGCGGTGACTTCTATACGGGCGTTATCAATGCCCAGGCCGGACAGGGCAGACATCAGATGCTCAACGGTGGACAAGCGCACATCACCTTGCACCAGGCTGGTTGCCATGGAGGTATCCTTCACCAGCAAGGCCTTGGCGGGCAACTCAACCGGTGGGTCGATATCCGTGCGCACAAAGACAATGCCAGTATCGACCGGGGCCGCCATGAGCGTGAGAAAAATCTTCTCGCCCGAGTGAAGGCCCACGCCGCTGGCGCGAATGGTGTTCTTTACAGTGCGCTGTCGCAACATGTGACAAATTATTTCAGGATTCAGGAGCGGCGATGGTAGCAGACACGGCAGCCGCCGCAAAACAGGCCATCGGGAAGAAGGCCGGACTGATCGGGAGAGTGGGCCGATCAGTCCGGCGCAAGGCTGGCGACGGGGTTTAGTCCGCCTGGCGACGCAGGAAAGCAGGGATATTCAGCAGGTTGGCATCCGTTGAGCGCGGTGCGGTCCCGCCATTAGCCACTTTCTGGTTACGCAGATAGGCCGGGGTATCGTAGTCATAGCTGCTGCCGCCAACGGCATGGCTGGTACCAGTGGCTGCAACAGGGGCTGGCTGGCTGGCCGGAACCGGCGCAGGCTGGCCAGGAACCAGACGCATGGGAGCGGTAGCGGCATTGCGGGCAGCCTTGGGCAGGCCAGTGGCAACAACCGTCACGCGAAGCTCTTCGCCCAGATCCGGATCAAGGATGGTACCGATCACCACCGTGGCTTCCGGCGAGGCAAACTGGGCCACCAGGTCACCGACCGTGGTGTACTCATCAATGCCCAGTTCGGGACCGGCAGCAATCGACACCAGCACACCACGAGCACCATCCAGACGGACATCATCCAGCAGCGGACTGTGGATGGCCATTTCAGTGGCCAGCCGGGCACGATCTTCACCCTTGGCAGAACCGGTACCCATCAGGGCCAGTCCCTGTTCGGACATCACGGTGCGCACGTCAGCAAAGTCGACGTTGATTTCACCGGGCTGCTGGATCATGTCGGCGATACCCTGCACGGCATTCTTCAGCACATTGTTGGCTGCACGGAAGGCCTCGATCATGGAGACCTTGCCCAGCACTGCCTGCAGGCGGTGATTGGGAATGGTGATCAGGGAGTCAACATACTGGGACAGGTTTTCGATGCCTGCCTCGGCCACGTCCATGCGACGCTTGCCTTCGAACAGGAACGGCTTGGTGACCACACCAACCGTGAGAATGCCCATTTCCTTTGCGACTTCAGCCACGACCGGTGCACCACCAGTACCGGTGCCACCACCCATGCCTGCCGCAATGAACACCATGTCGGCGCCAGCGAGCACTTCACGGATGCGATCACGGTCTTCGACCGCCGCCTGACGACCCACTTCAGGATTGGCACCTGCACCCAGACCACGGGTAACGCCGGCACCCATGTGCAGCAGGGTCTTGGCAGACATCTTGGACAGATGCTGCATGTCGGTATTGGCACAGACAAAGTCCACACCATGCACATCACTGGCGACCATGTGCTGGACAGCATTGCTGCCACCACCACCCACACCCACCACCTTGATTACTGCGCGGCCATGCTGGGGAGCACTGTCGGCCAACTCAAAAATGTTCATCTCACTCTCCTTTGCCCAAAATTTGTCTTGCTGCTTCTTGTTGCTTTTGCCAGGTATTCCGCTTACCCGGTACTCCTTCAGAAATTCCGTGCCAGCCAGCCTCGGAGCTTCTGAACGAACTCGCCTGCATCAAGCGCCGACCTTCGTGCCGGCTCCTGACCAATATTCCTGTCCAGATACTTCTTTCTTCCGTACATCAACAGGCCAACGCCCGTTGAGTAAATCGGGTTCCGCAATACTTCACCCATGCCGCCAACTTTCAGCGACTGCGGCATGCCGATGCGCACGGGCATATGGAAAATCGACTCGGCCAGTGCCGTTGCTTCTTCGATCTTGGCTGAGCCACCGGTCAGTACGATGCCCGCCGACAGCTTGCCCATGAAACCGCTGCGATCAATTTCGCTCATGACCAGCGTAAAAAGTTCGTCATAGCGCGGCTCGACTACCGCTGCGAGGGTCTGCCGCGACATGCGGCGGGCCGGACGATCACCCATACCCGGAACATTGATGCTGTCTTCCGGATTGACCTGCTGGGCCACCGCACAGGCGTATTTGATCTTGATGTCATCTGCATCCTGGGTTGGCGTGTGCAATGCCATGGCAATGTCATTGGTGACCTGGTCACCCGCAATCGGGATAACGGCCGTGTGGCGAATCGCACCCTTGCTGAAAATGGCCACATCGGTGGTGCCACCGCCAATATCAACCAGGCAGACGCCATGCTCTTTTTCATCCTCGGTAAGGACCGCATTGCTGCAGGCGAGCTGATCCAGCACAACCTCGTCAATCTCGATGCCGCAGCTGCGCACACACTTCTCAAGGTTCTGCATGGCATTGGCGGAACAGGTCACCAGATGCACATGGCCCTCAAGGCGAACACCGGACATGCCGAGCGGGTCACGGACATCGCCCTGGTCATCCACCTGGAATTCCTGCGGCAGGATATGCAGGATGCGCTGATCTGTCGGAATGGGGCCGGACTTGGCTGCATCGATCACACGTTCGATATCGCCCTGCTGAACCTCACCCTCGCGAATGGCAACCACGGCCTGGGAATTGCGCCCACCGATATGGGAACCGGCAATGCCGATGTAGGCAGAGTGGATGCGGCAGTCGGCCATGAGCTCTGCTTCGGCCACCGCCCCCTGAATGGACTGGACAGTCTGATCTATGTTGACGACCACGCCCTTTTTCATCCCGCGAGAGGGTTTCATGCCGACGCCGACAATTTCCAGTTCGCCTTCGGCGTTGATCTGGCCGACCAGCGCCACCACCTTGGCGGTGCCGACATCGATCCCTACGATCATCGGATTGTTCGTTGCGCTTGCCATCTCTTCCTTACCCACTCAGCGGGGGCATTCCGTTTAAAGAATGCCATCCCGAATCATAAAATTTCTGCGTAAAAAATTACACACTCGGCGTAATGTTTTTCATGTTTTTTTGCACTTTCCAGCCCACTGCAACGCCATTTCGGTACCGTAAATCGATACTGGCAATATTTCCGGCGTCCGGCTTCAGCTGACGCTCATACAAATAGGCAAAACGCTGCAATTTCTCGATGGTATCCACCTGATCAATCACCAGCCGTATGCCGTTATCCAGTCGCAAAAACCAGCTCATGCGCTCCGTCAGCTCAAGCTCGACAATGGTCATACCAAGGCTGCGCAGAATCGTGTTCATGGCACGATACTGCTCCATGACATGCACCGACTTGCTGGCCGGCCCGAACAACACCGGCAAGCCATTCACTCCCTCGGCCACGGATGGCGCAAACAGCTCACCGCGCGAGCTGATCAAACCTTGCTGCCCCCAGCGAGCTACCGGCTGCTTTTCGCGAATATGTACGCGCACGCCATCAGGCCAGCGGCGACTGACACGAACCTCATCCACCCACTCGGAGGCCGACACAACATCGTGGATGGCGACCAGATCCACCGAAAAATAATTACCGGCCACCACCGGCGCCAGGCGCTCGGCAATCGCGCGCTTGTCGACATGATGCAGCGCCCCATCCACCTGAACAGAAGCAATCGGGGTCCGCAGCAGCCACTGCTGGGCCGTCCGCACCAGACCAAAAACAAAAACACCCGCCGCCAGCAACAACAACAGTGTTGATGCAGGGCGCAACACGGCACCCCATCCAGGCAAGGCAATGGAGGCTTCTGTGGCAACAGTGCGGCGAGATGCCTGCATCATGCGCTTGCACCCTCCAGCGTCTGGGCAAGGATTGACAGCACCAGCGCCTGAAAGTCCATGCCATCGGCCCGGGCAGCCATCGGTACCAGCGAGTGATCCGTCATGCCCGGAACGGTATTGACCTCCAGCAGCCAGAACCGGCCCTCTTCATCCATCATGGCGTCAATGCGCCCCCAACCATGAGCACCTACCGTGCGGAATGCCTCTACCGCCAGTGCCTGCAACTCTTTTTCCTTTTCCCCGGAAAGACCACAAGGACAAAGGTACTGGGTGTCATGCGACTGGTACTTGGCCTCGAAATCATAAAAATTCCGATCCGTCTTCAGGCGGATCACCGGCAGGGCCCGATCCCCCAGGATGACCACGGTGTATTCACTTCCCGTAATCCAGCGCTCGGCAATCACTTCGCTGTCATATGCAGCCGCTGTTGCATAACCCTGTGGCAGCTCATCTGCCTTCATGACCTTGCACATGCCGATGCTGGAGCCTTCATGGGCAGGCTTGATCATGAGTGGCAACCCCAGATCAGCCACAACCTTGTCAAAATCCATGCCGGCATGCAGGCGGCGATAGGATGGTGTCGGCAAGCCTGCGCCCAGCCAGACCAGCTTGGTGCGCGCCTTGTCCATACCGAGTGCAGAGGCCAGTACGCCACTGCCGGTGTAAGGCACATTCAGCAATTCGAGCACGCCCTGCATGGAGCCATCCTCACCGCCACGACCATGCAGCACGATGAAGGCACGATCATATTTGGCGAGATCGGCAACACTCCGCTCGGCCGGATCAAATGCATCCGCATCAACACCTGCGGCCTGAAGGGCATCGAGCACCTCCCTGCCACTGATCAGGGAGATAGGACGCTCCGCCGATGTACCGCCAAACAGCACGGCAACATGACCGAAACGACGTACATCAACTGGCGCATTCATCGTCTTTCCGCTTTCCCCAACAGTCGTCATTTTCATTCAACCCTGCAGATAAAGGCCGTGCTGGGCCAGTTCCAGAGCTACTGCACCAACCGTGCCTGCCCCTTGTGTCAGCAGCACATCGCCAGGACGCAGGACATGTCGCATCAATTCCCCAAGTTCTGCGGCACTCTCCACAAAGACCGGATCAACCAGTCCACGCGTCCTTATGCTGCGCGCCAGGGCACGACCATCCGCTCCGGCAATCGGCTTTTCACCTGCGCTATAAACATCCAGCAACAGCAATGCATCAACCGTAGACAACACGTGCACAAAGTCCTCGAAACAGTCGCGTGTACGTGTGTAACGATGCGGCTGGAACATCATGACAAGACGTCGACCCGGGAAACTCTGGCGCGCCGCCTTGATGGTGGCATCCACTTCACGCGGATGGTGGCCATAGTCATCGACCAGACAGACACTTCCATCCTCCAGCGGGAAATCACCGTACTGCTGAAAGCGGCGACCAACCCCCTCGAAACCGGCAAGAGCACGGACAATTGCCTCATCAGACGCCTTCTCGTCAGTCGCAATTGCGATAGCCGCCAGCGAATTCTGCACGTTGTGCATTCCCGGAAGATTCAGGGTGATCGGCAACGGTTCATGTCCGGCACGAAGCACAGTGAAATGCGTGCGCAAACCGTCCTGGCGAATATCGACAGCACGCACATCATTACCTTCCTGCAGGCCATACGTGATTATCGGGCGCGCAACATCCGGCATGATTTCGTGGATCACAGGGTCATCCCCGCACAGTACGGCCAGGCCATAAAACGGCAGGTTGTGCAGGAATTCGACGAAGGTCTGCTTCAGCTTGTCAAACGAACCGCCATAGGTATCCATATGGTCGGCATCAATATT
Organism: Moraxellaceae bacterium; assembly: GCA_030646295.1. Taxonomy (GTDB): domain Bacteria; phylum Pseudomonadota; class Gammaproteobacteria; order Pseudomonadales; family Moraxellaceae; genus UBA2031. The sequence goes on along the minus strand of JAUSND010000019.1, from coordinate 164,014 downwards.
GGTCACCACCGCAGCCATCGGCTGCAGATGCAGGAAAGACGCATCACTTTCGTCTGCTTCGGCCACGAAATAACGACTGGCTCCCAGACGCGCATTGGTGCCTGCACTGTTAAGCAGACCGCCGATCACGAACGTAGGGTCACGACCATCCTCCCCCAGAATGGAGGCAACAAGGCTGGTTGTTGTGGTCTTGCCATGCGTACCGGCAATGGCAATGCCATGGCGGTAACGCATCAATTCACCGAGCATTTCTGCACGACGCACGACAGGCAGGCGTGCCTCGCGAGCTGCGGCAATCTCCGGGTTCTCCATATCAATTGCCGTCGAAACAACAATTACGTCCGCACCCTCAATATTCTCGGCGCGATGACCAATAAACACCTGGGCGCCCAAAGACTGCAAATGTGCAGTTGTCTTGCCTGCCTTGATGTCAGAGCCGCTGATCTTGTAACCCTGATTCAGCAAGACCTCGGCAATACCGCACATGCCTGCGCCACCAATACCGATGAAGTGCAGGCGACGGATACGACGCATTTCCGGGATTTCAATCAGCCTCGAACGGCTGGCTGGCTTGTTCATTTTCCACCTCTGAGACAGGCCGCAACGACCGTGTCCGTTGATTCTGGTTGGGCTTTCAACCGGGCTGCGCGGGCCATGCCAAGCAAGGCAGTCCTGTTCATCAGTGGCAGCAGTGCTTCAGCCAGCTTTTCTGCCGTCAGCTCCTGCTGCCGGAAGAGCAATGCCGCACCGGCTTCACTCAGGTAACGGCCGTTGGCTGTCTGGTGATCATCAACTGCAAACGGATAAGGAATAAGCACAGACCCGACACCAACCGCGGCAATCTCGGACACCGTCAGCGCGCCCGAGCGACAAATCACAAGATCGGCCCATGCGTACATGGCGGCCATGTCATGAATGAACGGCAGGATATCCGCCTGCACGCCCACGTCCTGATAACGTGCAGTTGCCTTTTCAATATTGCGCTTGCCCGCCTGATGCCGGATGTCCAGTGCAACCTGCTTCGCCACTATCGACAATGCTTCCGGCACCAGCTCGTTAAGCGCCACCGCGCCCTGACTGCCGCCCATGACAAGTACACGCAGGGCGCCAGTGCGCCCGGCGAAGCGTTCATCCGGCTGTGGCAATCCGGCAATTTCTGCTCGAACCGGATTACCGACACAGGTCACTTTTGGCGAGGCGGAAAAAGCGCCGGGAAATGCCTCAAGCACGCGGGTAGCCACGCGGGACAGCTGGCGGTTGGTAAACCCTGCCACGGCATTCTGTTCATGAATCAGCAATGGCTTGCCGAGTAAGCGCGCCGCCACACCACCAGGGCCCGTGACATAACCGCCAAGGCCGATCACACAATCTGCCTGGACCGCACGCAAGGTGCGAATGGCCGCCAATACGGCACGAATAATCTTGAACGGGGCCAGCAACAGTCGTGCAATACCCTGACCACGCACGCCACTGACATCCAGATACGTGATATCAAACTGCCGTGCCGGCACCAACTCTGCCTCGATACCTGCGCGAGTACCCAGCCAGTGGATACGCACGCCTTTTTCACGCAACGCTTCGGCAACTGCCAGCGCAGGAAATACATGACCGCCCGTGCCACCAGCCATGACAACCACACTTTTAACGGGAGCGCTCATGCTTTTGCCCCCCTGCCAGCCACAACCCCGGCCGCTTTGGTTTCGGAATCAATCCGTAACACCACCGCCAGCATCACAAAGACCATCACCAGACTCGATCCACCATAACTGACCAGTGGCAACGTCAGCCCCTTGGTCGGGAAAAGCCCCATGTTGACGCCAACATTGAACAGCGTCTGCATGCCGACCAATACGGCAACACCGTAAGCCACATAAGCGCCATACAGTTGTCCAGCGAGCTCTGCCTGCTGGCCGATACGCATGATTGAGCGAATCAGCACCCAGAACAGTGCAATCAGAATGAACACACCAACCAGACCAAATTCCTCTGCATAAATGGCAAATACAAAATCAGTATGCGCCTCCGGCAGATAGGAAAGCTTCTGGATGCTCCGGCCCAGACCTACGCCAAACCAGTCACCACGACCAAAAGCAATCAGGCTTTGTGAGAGCTGGTAACCCGAGTTGAACTGATCGGCCCAGGGGTCCATGAATGAGGTGAGACGCTTGAGCCGGTAAGGCTCGAAAATCACCAGCATCACCGCCATGGCTGCAACAAGACTGAAGATCGATGCAAACGTCAGCATCGGTGTACCGGCAAGAAACAGCATGGCCATGGCAGCAGACACCATGACAACGCTGGCACCGAAATCCGGCTCCATGAGCAAGAGCACAACACCAATCCCGACCACCAGCATGGGATTGATGAAGCCACGCCAGCTGTTGCGCACAATCTCCTGACGCCGGACGAGATACGACGCCATGTAAAGCACAATCGCAAACTTGGCGATTTCCGACGGCTGCAGCGTCACGCCCGGCAGTGAAATCCATCGCGTGCTGCCATTCACCCGGTGCCCGATACCGGGAACCAGAACCAAAACCAGTAGCAAGCCTGCCAGGCCCAGTAGCCAGAATGCGTTCTTCTGGAACCATGCCACGGAAAAGACATGCACCGTCACAACACCGGAGCCAAAAGCAACCATCAACCAGAACAAATGACGTGACAGAAAATGAAATGTGCTGCCGAACTTGGCCTCACCAGTCACCATGGAGGCCGATGCCACCATGATGAGACCGATGCAGCAGAGAATGCCCGCAGACAGCATGAGCAAATGCCGCGATGTCACACCGCGCATCAGGTCAGGCATTGTTGCTGGCATCGGCATCACTTTCACGTCAGCCTCCACACACGGAATGAACGGCGGCAACGAACTGCTCACCGCGATCTTCGTAATGCTTGAACATGTCAAAACTTGCACAGGCAGGTGACAACAACACGGCATCGCCCGATTGCGCCAGCGCACGTGACTTTTCAACCGCATCAATCAGGCTGACTGCGCTCACCTTCGGAACTGTGTCCACAACAGCTATACCGATCCTTGGCCCATCTTCGCCAATCAGCACCAGTGCCCGTGCAAACTGGGCCAGCGGCGTCGACAGCGGCGTGAAGTCCTGCCCCTTGCCCACACCACCGGCAATCAGGATCAGCTTGCCGTCAATCGCAGCGCCAAGGCCGTTGATGGCTGCCAGTGTGGCGCCAACATTCGTGCCTTTGGAGTCGTTGTACCAGGCAATACCATCCTTCTCGCTGACCAGTTCACAGCGATGAGGGAGACCCGGAAATGTGCGCAGCGTCTCCAGCATGGCAGGCATCGGCAACCCTGCCGCCTGGCCCAGCGCCAGACATGCCAAAGCATTGGCTACATTGTGATCACCACGAATTTTCATTTCGCGTACCGGCATCAGCAACCCGGCACCCTGCGCCAGATACTTCTCGCCAGCACTGATGATCACACCAAACTGATCAGCTGCCGGCGCGTCCAGACCAAAGCTGCTCGTTGGCAGGCTGGCAGTGATATCCGGCGATGTCAGTACATCATCACGATTGATTACACAGTGACGGCAGTTGCTGAAAATCCGGTATTTGGCATTGCAATAAGCCTGCATGGAGTCATAACGATCCATGTGGTCTTCACTGATATTCAGTACAACGGCGACAGCAGCTTGCAGCGAGTGCGTGGTTTCCAGCTGAAAGCTGGACAGCTCCAGCACATACATCTGCTGCTCACCCTGCAACCTCAGCATGTCGAGCACCGGCAAACCGATATTGCCGCCCACACCAACGTTGATGCCGGCGTTCCTGGCCATCATGCCAACCAGTGTGGTGACTGTGCTTTTGGCATTGGCGCCAGTAATGGCGATGACAGGTGCCTTCACCTCACGACAAAAAAGCTCGATGTCACCCGCTATCGGCACACCAGATTCTTGACTGGCAGCGACCAGCTCCGGCTCATTCACGGAAATACCGGGGCTGGCCACAATCTCGCTGGCACGCCGCAATAAACCGGCATCAAGTCCGCCCAGACTGATCTCTACATCCGGAAACTCGGCACGCAACTCAGCCAGACCCGGCGGATTTTCGCGCGTGTCATTGACTGCAACCGGATACCCCCGGCTTTTCAGAAAGCGCACGCAGGAGAGACCCGTCTTACCTAGACCGACCACTACCTTCAATTCATTGCGCCCGTTCAATTGCGTCATTGCCATTTCACCGCAACTTCAACGTGGAAAGACCAACCAGCACCAGCATGAAACTGATGATCCAGAACCGGACCACCACCTTGGTTTCCGGCCAGCCCTTGAGTTCGTAATGATGATGAATCGGCGCCATGCGAAAGATACGGCGCCCGGTCAGTTTGAATGAAGCAACCTGCAACATCACCGACACTGTTTCCATCACGAACACCCCCCCCATGATGAACAGCACAATTTCCTGGCGCACGATCACGGCCATCACACCCAGCACGGCACCCAGAGCCAGAGCGCCGACATCACCCATGAATACCTGTGCGGGGTACGCGTTAAACCAGAGAAAGCCAAGACCGGCACCGATGATTGAGCCGCAGATCACCACCAGCTCACCTGAGCCGGCGACATAGGGAATGTGCAGGTACGTAGCAAACTTGATATTGCCTGTCAGGTAGGCAAACACGGCCAGCGCACCAGCCACCATGACCGTTGGCATGATGGCGAGACCATCCAGGCCATCCGTGAGATTGACGGCATTACTGGTACCAACAATCACGAAGTAGGTCAGCACCATGTAAAAAATTCCAAGCGGAATAACCACGCTCTTGAACAGCGGAACAATAAGACTGGTTTCAACAGGTGTGCGCGCATAGTGATAAAGGAAAACCGCTGCACCAATACCAGCAACCGACTGCCACAAATATTTCCAGCGACCAGGCAAGCCACGCGGATTTTTTTCTACCACCTTGCGGTAATCATCTACCCAGCCGACAGCACCAAAAACAACCATGACGGCCATTACGACCCAGACATAGGGATTCTTCAGGTTGGCCCACAGCAGGGTGCTGACACCGATGGCCACCAGAATAAGCACGCCACCCATGGTGGGCGTACCTGTTTTTGCCAGATGGGACTGGGGCCCGTCTGTGCGAATGGCCTGCCCGAACTTCATGGCACGCAGGCGCTCGATCATCCATGGCCCCCACCACAGGGACAGCCCCAGAGCGGTTGCAACACCGAGCATTGCGCGCAGCGTAAGGTACTGAAAGACCAGAAAGCCTTTGTGGTACTGCGCCAGAAATTCTGCCAGCCAAAGCAGCATCGATCAGGACTCCTTCTTGTCCGTCAACGCGTCGACAACCTGCTCCATGCGGGCCGAACGCGAACCTTTTACGAGCAGGGTTACAACTCCCTCCAGCTCCTTCTCCAGCTCCTCAATGAGCAACTGCTTTTCCTGGAATGCCCGTGCATCCGCACCAAAACCGCTGGCGGTGAAGCCGCTGTACTGTCCAACCGTGTAGAGCGCATCTATTTTTTTCATTCTTGCGTACTCCCCGACTTCTTTATGGCCAGATTCAGTGGCCTCGCCCAACTCCCCCATATCCCCCAGCACCAGCACACGACGACCAGGCAAATCTGCCAGTACATCAATCGCAGCCTTGACCGAAGCAGGATTCGCGTTGTAGGTATCGTCAATCACCACACAATTTTTGCCACCGGACTTCTGCACCAGTCGACCAGCAACAGGACGGGTATTTTCGAGCCCTCGCACAATTGCAGTCAGTGGCACATGGCAGGCATGAGCAAGTGCTGCAGCAGCCAGCGCATTGGTGACATTATGACGCCCCAGCAATTGCAGCTGCACAGTTGCAGCATCAGCACCAAGATGAAGAGTGAAGGCATAGGCACGATTGGCGCCGATGCAAACGTCACTGGCATGAACAGTCATAGGCGCATTCATCGAAAACTCGATTTGCTTCCGGTCAGCAGCCAGTTCACGCCAGTACGAAGCAAACTCGTCATCATGATTGATGACAGCAACACCGGCTTCTGTCAGCCCGCCGTAAATTTCGCCTTTTGCTTCTGCAATACCCTCACGCGAACCAAAGCCCTCAAGATGAGCAACACCGACATTTGTGATAACGGCGGCATGCGGTGCAACCAGCCCACTTGTATAGGCGATTTCGCCACGATGATTAGCACCCAGCTCGAACACGCCAAACTGGTGTGCACTACTCAGGCGCAGCAAGGTGAGCGGAACACCGATTTCATTATTCTTGTTACCCAGTGTTGCCAGCGTCGGGCCTATGCCTTCAAAAATGCTGGCCATCATTTCCTTGGTAGTGGTTTTGCCAGCACTTCCGGTGATGGCAACCCGAGTCAGGGAAAACTGTTCGCGCCATGCCTGCCCCAGCTTTCCAAGCGCCACAAATGTATCCGCCACCAGCACCTGGGGAATGCCGGCAGCCGGATCAACACGACTGACAAGGGCTGCCGAGGCACCAGCCTCAGCAGCACGGGCAATGAAATTATTGGCATCAAAATTCGGGCCAGAGAGCGCAATGAACATGTCGCCCTCGACCAGCGCACGGGTATCAGTCGAGAACGAGGTGATACCGGCATCCAGACCCACCAGTTCACCATCCAGAATCTGTGCCATTTGTGAAAGTTTCATGCAGCCTCCCACGAGGCCAGGGCAACCCTGACTTCCTGCATGTCACTGAAGGGGTGTCGCACGCCGGCAACCTCCTGGTAATCCTCGTGCCCCTTGCCAGCCACAAGCACAATGTCATCGACACTCGCAGAGTGAATGGCCTTCTGGATGGCAAGATGGCGGTCAATTTCAATCACGACCGGGAACTCGCCTGCACCGCTACGGATGTCTGCAATAATGGTTTCGGGTGATTCGGAGCGAGGATTGTCCGTAGTCAGGATGACGTCATCGGCAAGGCGAGAGGCAACCAGACCCATCTCGGCACGCTTGCCGATGTCGCGATCACCACCGCAACCAAAGACACAGATCAAGCGTCCGGACACATGCTCACGCAGAGTCTGCAAGGCCTTTTCCAGGGCATCCGGTGTGTGGGCATAATCCACGACTACCGTAGGATGGGCCCCCATCACGCTTTCCATGCGACCCGGCACCGGCAAGGCAGCGCGCAATGCAGTCGCGATATCGGCAGTCGGCACACCAAGCGCCAGCAGGCCACCGACCACCGCAAGAATATTGCTGACGTTGAAGCGCCCCAACAACGGAACCTCCAGCGCAAACTCGCCATCCGGGACAGCAATCAACATCGACAAACCCTTCAAGGATGGCGTGATTCGCAACGCACGGATGTCCGCACGCGTATCCGGGGACTGGCTATAACGCAAGCAGCGAACGTCACTTGCCAGCACAGACGCATATCGCTCACCCGCCTTATCGTCCACATTGAGTACCGCTGCCTGCAGACCGGGCCAGCGGAAAAGAATTTCCTTGGCTGATGCATACCCGGTCATGTCGCCGTGATAATCCAGATGGTCACGTGTCAGATTGGTGAACAATGCAACATCAATTCTGGTGCCGTTCAAACGCCCCTGCACCAGACCATGGGAGCTGGCTTCCATCGCGACAGCCTTGGCACCATCAACATGAAAACCGGCCAGCATTGCCTGCAGATGCAAGGCATCCAGCGTGGTGTGTGTCGATTTCTCCAGCGCACCAAAGATGCCGTTGCCAATCGTTCCCAATACTGCTGTTTTATCACCGAGACGCGTCAGCGCCCCAGCCAGAAGATTGGCCACACTGGTTTTTCCATTGGTGCCAGTCACCGCCAACACATTCATGTGCTGTGATGGCTCGTCATGAAATCGTGCAGCAATGTGCCCAACCACCTGATCAAGTGCATCCACCACAATGACCGGTATACCTTCGATAATCCGTGACTCGGGCCACTGGTCATCCCGCTCGGCAAACACTGCTGCTGCTCCGGCAGCAATTACGGCTGGAATGAATTCACGTGCATCACGGGCATGCCCCTTCAGGGCCACAAACGCCATGCCAGGCCTGACCAGCCGGCTATCCAGCGCGAGCGCGGAAACAACAATCGTGGCGTGATCTTCTGCAACATCAGGCCAGAGTATCTGCAACGTCTTCATACGCCGTCCTCCGATACCACTACTGCTGGAGAAACAGGCAAACGTCCTTGCTGCGCGAGATGCTCGGCACTGCGATCCGGCTCGATATTCATCAGGCGAAGCGTCTCGGCCATGATGCGCGAGAACACCGGTGCAGCAACCAGACCACCGTAATACTGACCATTACTTGGGCTATCGATCACAACGGCAAGTACCACCTTCGGCCGGCTTGCAGGAGCCATTCCCACGAAAGTGGACATGTATTCGTCAGCGGCATACGTGCCACCTACAGCCTTGTGTGCCGTACCGGTCTTGCCCGCAATGCGGTAACCAGGCACCGCTGCTTTCAGCGCCGTACCATCCTGGGTGACAACCGACTCCATCATTGGAATCAGTTTATCGACAACAGACTTGTCGATAATGCGCACGCCTTTAACAGGCCCATCAACCCTGGTGAAGCTTACGGGCCGCGCTATGCCACCACTGGCCAGCGTTGCGTAACCGTGTGCCAGCTGCAGTGCAGTCGTCGTCAAGCCATACCCGTATGACATGGTGGCAATTTCCACCGGACGCCAGCGCTCAGGTGGCTGCAGACGGCCAGCACTCTCACCCGGAAAGCCTGAGCCGGTATTCTTGCCAAAGCCAAAGCGCCCAAGGAATGTCGGCAATGCTTCACGTGGCAACGACAGCGCAATCTGTGTCGTGCCAACATTGCTGGACTTGGTGATGATGGTACCGAGATCAATCACGCCATAATTCTGGTGATCACTGACCAGCTTGTTATGAACGCGATAGGTGCCTGGATTGGTATTGAACAGGCTGCGTGGCGAATATTTCCCGCTCTCCATTGCAACCGCCACCGTAAAAGGCTTCATGGTCGAACCGGGTTCGAACATGTCAGTGACAGCACGATTGCGCAATTCATCCGGCTTGAGCCGTGTACGGTTATTGGGATTGAATGAGGGCTGGTTCACCATCGCCAGCACTTCACCCGTCTCCACATCCAGGGCAACCGCAGTGCCGGCTTTTGCACCGTGTTGTGCAATGGCTGTCGCAAGCTCCCGATACGCCAGATACTGCGTACGCGCATCAAAGCTCAGGTACACATCCTGCCCCGGACGGGCCGCCCGAATCAGCGCCACATCCTTGACCTTGCGCCCCTTCTGGTCACGCAAAACCCGCTTTTTGCCAGGCACTCCGCGCAACCTTTCTTCCAGCGCCAGCTCCAGACCTTCCTGGCCCGCATCATCAAGATTGGTAAAACCGATGATGTGCGAAGCCACCTCGCCTTCCGGATAGAAACGACGGTACTCCGTCATGCCATAGACGCCAGGCAGCTCATTTGCCAGAACTGCCTCGGCGGCTTCAGGCGACAAATGCCGCTTCACGTACAGAAATTCACGCTTGCCATTTTCCTTGATGCGTCGGGCAACTGCAGACGGCTCCAGATCAAGCGCCACCGCGAGTGCGCGAGCATTGAGACGCTGGGCAATTGCTTCTTTCGGATTCACCCAGATCGACACCACTGGCGTACTGACTGCCAGCGGCAGGCCATTACGATCCTTGAGAATGCCACGATGTGCTGCAATCGGCTCTTCACGCAGCATGCGCGCATCGCCCTGACGCTGCAGAAACTCCTGGTCAATCACATGCAGGTAAACCGCGCGCGTCGCCAGACCGCCAAAGCAGATAGCCATGATCACGACCACGACGGCATGACGCCCGGCGAATGTCAGCCCCTTTGCGCCGTTCATTGCCGCACCATGATGATTTCGGTCGGCGCAGGATTGCGCATCTGGAGTTGCTCTGTTGCCAGGCGACCAATGCGGCCGTAGGCACCCCATGCATGTTGCTCCAGCAGCAGCTGCCCCCACTCGGTTTCCAGATGATCACGCTCTGCCTGCAGCTTTTGCAGCTCATACAGGTACTGACGTGACTTGTGCACACTGAATGTCACTGCAATGGCAGAACTGACCAGTGTCACCACAACAATCCCAACCAGAAACGCTCCCTGATTGCGTACTGGCAGCTTCCCGGTCAAATCACGAAGTGCCTGCAACATCATGCAGCCTCCGCAATTTTCTCGGCGACGCGCAGACGTGCGCTGCGTGAGCGGGGATTGGCGCTGACCTCTTCAACCGAAGGATCAATCGCCTTGCCGATAATTTTCAGCCGTGGCTTCAGCATATCGACAGTAATGGGCAGCCCTGGCGGAAAATCGTCACCCTTGGCTTCTTTCTGGAAATACTGTTTGACCAGACGATCCTCAAGCGAATGAAAGCTGATGACAGCCAGACGGCCCTGCGGCTTCAGCACCCGCAAGGCATCGCGCAGGAAGCGTTCGATATCGCCGAGTTCGTTATTGATGAAAATACGGATAGCCTGAAAGGCGCGGGTCGCCGGATGCTTGTGTTTTTCCCAGGCGGGATGCGCCTCGGCCACAATATCAGCAAGCTGCTTTGTGCGCGTAATGGGATTTTCGGCACGCACCCTCACGATCGCGCGCGCAATGCGACGGGAATGCCGTTCCTCGCCAAACTCAAACAACACTCGTGCCAGTTCTGTTTCATCCACACCGGCAATCCATTCCGCTGCACTTTGACCACGCGTCACATCCATACGCATGTCGAGCGGACCATCATTCATAAAGCTGAAACCACGCTCGGCATCATCCAGCTGTGGCGATGACACACCAAGATCTGCCAGCACGCCATTCACGCTGCCAGCCAGCCCCATTGCCGTCATGACATCAAGAATGTCGGCGAAGGACTCATGAACAATCGAAAAACGGGCGTCTTCAGCCGCCAGCAACTGCCCCGCAGCAATCGCCTGGGGATCCTTGTCAAATCCGATTACCCGGGCATCTGCATCAAGCTGCGCCAGCAAATGCCGCGTGTGGCCTCCGCGACCAAACGTAGCATCAACATAGACGCCATCACGCGCTCCCAATACCGACACTACCGCCTCATCAAGGAGGACGGTCTGGTGGACGAAGGCGGTCATGATTACAAGGCCAGACTATCGAGGGCGGCGGCAAGCTCCGGCGCAGAGAAATCTGCGACACCGGTTTCAGCCTGGAGCTTGTCCCAGGCCTGCTTGTCCCATATTTCACACTTCTTGCCTTGGCCGGTCAGCACAATGGCCTTCTCAAGACCGGCAAAGGCGCGTAACTCGGGGCTGAGGAGCAGGCGACCCGTAGCATCCAGACTGACTTCGGTTGCATAACCGATCAGCCGGCGCTTGATCTTCTGCGAATTGGGGTTGGACACCGGCAACTTGCCAAGGCCTGCCTCGATGGTTTCCCACTCGTGCAGGGGGTAGAGTGCCAGGCAGTTTTCCGTGAGATCGACAGTGACAACGAACTTGCCCTGGCACGCAGCGAGCACACGCTCGTGGTAGCGCGTCGGTAAACCGATGCGCCCCTTGGCGTCCATATTGAGCTCGTCGTAACCTCTGAACACGATGCGTCATCCACTCGCTTGGAGTTTTCTTCCAGAATTCGCCACAAAACTGCACTTTTCACCACTTGCAGCGAACTATAGAGATCGATTGGCTTTAGCGTCAAGGAAGGACCGGGGCGTTATAAGAGGCAATAAAACCATTAATAATCAATGGGTTACAAACTACTGTGCGGAATAACAGCAAAGATCAACGCCTTTAAAAACAATGGCTTGCAAACGCGTCTTAAAGCCGAATATGACGCCATTTATTCTTAAGAATTTTTAGTTATTTCGTTTTCTTTACTCGAAACAAGAGGCTTTAACCCGCGCATTGCCAAAGGCCAGCGTGCCGCCGGCATTGCGCCGGCAAGGGTGGTGGCAGGGAAACCTGCCACAAATGAAAAAAGTGGAGTCGGCCTGTAAGCCGGGTTCTGTCGAGAACGATCATTCCTCTAGGCCCACCGTCACCAGTGGGCTCAAGCAACCTACCCGGTTCCTGCGCGGGCCGCGCAAATGGAACCCTATTTGGTCTTGCTCCGAGTGGGGTTTGCCGTACCGGTCTGTTACCAGACTCGTGGTGCGCTCTTACCGCACCGTTTCACCCTTGCCACGCATGTCTTGCGACACCGTTCGGCGGTTTGCTCTCTGTTGCACTTTCCGTCGGCTCGCGCCGCCCAGGCGTTACCTGGCACTCTGCCCTGTGGAGCCCGGACTTTCCTCCCCTGCCTTGCGGCAGCAGCGACCGTCCGGCCGACTCCGGCGCGGAGATTACGCAGGAGTCCGCCCGGACACAAGGACAAGACAGACTGAAATCAGCCCTTCAGACCGAGCGCGCGCTCATACAGCGCATTTTTCTTGAGCCCGGTAATGCTGGCCGCCAATGCTGCGGCCTGCTTTACAGGTAGCTCCTCCAGCAGGATGCCAAGCACACGGTCCGCCTCTTGCCAGTCCTGCTCACCCACGGCATCTGGCAACCCCTCCAGCACCAGCACGATTTCACCACGCTGCTGATCCGGATCAGTGCTTACCCACGCCAGCATCTCAGTAAGTGAGTACTGACGTACGGTTTCGAATGTCTTGGTCAGCTCACGCGCCAGCACAATGCGCCTTTCAGCCCCCAGCACCGCCACCATGTCCTGCAGGCACTCCACAATGCGATGCGGCGCCTCATAGAACATCAATGTGCGGGTCTCCCCCGCGAGTTGCCGCAGGCGCTCACGACGGCCTGCCGTCTTTGCCGGCAGGAAGCCCTCAAAAATGAAGCGGTCAGAAGGCAAACCTGCCGCCGACAGTGCCGCAATTGCGGCACAGGCACCAGGCACAGGAACCACTCGCAGGCCAGCCGACTGTGCCGCCGCCACCAGCCGGTAGCCGGGATCACTGATTAGCGGCGTGCCGGCATCGGAGATGAGGGCAATGTCATCACCACGCCCCAGCTGGTCCAGCAAACCCTGCACCCGACCGGCTTCGTTATGGTCATGCACAGCCACCAGCCGCGTCGGAATATTGAAATGCTGCAACAGCCTCCCGGAGTGCCGTGTATCTTCCGCCGCCACCACCGACACCGCCTTCAGCGTGGCAACAGCACGCGGACTCCAGTCGTCCAGATTGCCAATAGGCGTCGCCACCACATACAGTACGCCCTTCTTTTGCATGATTGCCCCTGTGTGCCCCATGTATTCCACTATTGGCCGGTGCATCGGCCTGCTGATCGCCCTGACAGCCGGACTGACAATCCCTGCCCACGCCGCGCCTGTTGATGAGGTTGCCATCCTGCTGCCTCAAAAGGGACGGCTGACCCAGGTTGCCCAGACCATTCGTGACGGTCTGCTGGCTGCGTATTATCAGGACAGCCAGACCCGCACCGATAGCCCTCGGCTGCGTTTTTATGACAGCAGTGATGTATCTGCCCCTGCACTGGTTGCCGAAGCCGTCGCGAATGGTGCCGATGCCATCATTGGTCCGCTGGAGCGTGAACAGGTACAGGCACTGCTGAACGCCGGCAGCCCGCCCGTTCCCGTGATTGCCCTGAACCGTGCCGAAGGCGACCAGACCAACCTGCTCCAGATGGCACTCGCCCCCGAAGATGAAATTGCCACGCTGGCCTTGTGGATGCACAAGCGTGGCATACGACGTCCGCATCTGCTGTTTCTGGCATCCGACACGGGCGCCACGCGCTTTCTCCAGCTGTTCGACGCAGCATGGCTAGCGTTCGACCTCACCAGGGCACCCAGGCATGTCCTTGATGCCACACAAAAAGGCGGTGTGGCGGCATCAGTCAAAATACTGAAGGACGCTGCCGGAAACAGTGACGGCTTCTTTCTGGCCAGCCCGGCTATTGCCAGCCAGGTGCAGCCGGCGCTGACCTATTACAATAACACCCTCCCCCTGTTCACCCTTTCTGCCGCCTGGGACCCAGGTGCCGACGACGCCACACAGCAGGACATGGAGGGCGTGGCATTTTGTGGGCTGCCCTGGCTGCTGGAAGGCGAGCGCCCCGAGCAAGCCGCATTGTACGCGGCTCAGCCACGTCCGGCGGCCAGTCATGACCGGCTTTATGCCCTTGGTGCAGATGCCTGGAACGTGCTGCACTCCATTGCAGCCCTGCAGCGCGGCAGCGCACTCCCGTTACGTACCGGCCTGCTCCATCTTGATGAAAAGGGCCAGCTTGTCCGTCTTCCCAGCTGTGCGGAGATACGCCATGGAATGGCAACCACCCTGTTCACCCCCGAGCCTCCCCGACCGGCAGCAAGCCGGCGCTGAGGCAGAACTATCTGCGCGCCGTCACCTCGAACAGCATGGCTGCCAGTTTGTCTGCGCCAACTACCGTAGCCGGCGCGGAGAAATTGACCTCGTCATGACGCATCAGAACCGGCTGCTTTTTGTCGAAGTCCGCATGCGTCGGCACGAGGCCTTTGGCGGTGCGGCTGGCAGCATCACTTACGCCAAGCAACAAAAAGTAATTGCATGCGCAAGGGCTTTTCTCCACCATCATCCGCAGTTCTACAATCACGACTGCCGCTTTGACGTCGTCACGCTCCAGCGTCTTCAGCACAGCTGGCAGATCGACTGGCTACCTGATGCCTTTACCACCTGAACCCGCTCATGCAGAACCGGATACTCACCCTTACTGGCGACAGCCTGCAGACACTGACGGCAATTGCTGAAACCCGAATCACTGACGTTGTCACGCTGGCGCAGCTCATGGTTGACAGCCTCATGCAGGATCAGCGCATTTTCTGTTGTGGCAACGGCGCCTCGGCCGCCAATGCCCTGAGCTTCGCCAGCAAACTGGCCAACCGCTACGAGCGTGAACGACCCGCATTTCCGGTCATCATGCTCGGCCAGGACAGCGCCGTACTGACGGCCATTGCTGCCGATGTCAGCTTTCAGGATGTATTTGCCCGACCACTGCAGGCCCTTGCCCGTCCAGGCGACCTGCTGCTGGCACTCAGCGCAAGCGGCAATGCGGCCAACGTGGTGCAAGCGGCCCGAGTGATGCAATCTGTTGGCGGCAAGGTACTGGCCCTCACCGGCGAAGAGGGTGGCGAGCTTGGTCGCAACATGCGACCGGATGACATTCACCTGCGCCTGCCTGGCAACAGCTTTGCCCGCGTTCATGAGGCCCAGTTGTTTGTGCTTAATTGCTGTTGCGATCTTATTGATCGCGAATTCTTCGGAGCAAATGATGTATAGGATTATTGCTGCACTTTCTCTCGCGATGATGGTGTCAGGCTGTAGCAGCCTGATTGCCAGCGCCACCGGTCCCGAGCCTATCGGGCTGTCTCCCGGCGAGCGCACATTCAGCATGAGCCTTGATGACAGCAACATCGAGACAACGGCCGAGGTCAACATCATCAAGTCCGATGCGCGCTTCCGCGAGGCCAATGTCAATGTCATCAGCTTTTACAACAGCGTATTGCTGGCCGGACAGGTCCAGAACGAAGAACTGAAACAGAAGGCCGAAGAGGTTGTGCGCAGGATTGCCGAAGTCAAACAGGTGCATAACGAGCTGATCATTGCAGAGGCAAGCTACTATGGCGAGCGCACCAATGACGGCCTCATTTCAACCCGCATCCGTACCGCGCTCACACTGGAAAAAGGCTTCCCCTCTTCTCGCACCAAGGTCTTTACGGTCGGTGGTACCGTTTACCTGATGGGCAAGCTGACAGCGGCCGAAGCCGACAAGGCGGTCCTGATCATCAGTCAGGTGGGTGGCGTGCAGAAAATCATCAAAATGCTGGACTACCTGCCTGACACCCAGCCTGCAAGTTCAGCGGCAAAGAGCAGCTAAACTTGCACCCATGAAAAAGCCCGCGAAAGCGGGCTTTTTCATGGGCTACTTCACCACCCTCAATGTCGGGCGTACCGGCTTCTCCGGCTCAGGTGGCTCGTCACCACCATCGTCCGGCGGAAAATTCTCGTCTTCATCAAAGAACATGCCCTGTCCGTTTTCCCGTGCATATATTGCCAATACCGCCGCCATGGGCGCGTGTATCTGCATAGGCACTCCACCAAAACGGGCCGAGAAACTCAGGGCATCATTGTGGATGAGCAGGTCACGCACGGCCCCGGGAGCAATGTTCAGAACAATGCGGCCATCCTGAACATAGGCCACCGGCACCTGTACGCCAGGCCTGGCCACATCGACCAGCACATGCGGCGTCAGCTCATTGTCATTGAGCCATTCGTAGATAGCCCGTACCAGATAAGGTCTGCTGGGTGTCACGCCCATTTCTCCCTACAGAAGAACCTGCTTCACATGAAAAAAGGGATGGCATGCCATCCCTTTTTTAACAGCAACGCCAGACGTAATCAGGCATTACGCATGTCGCGCTCGATATCAGAAAGACTAGCCAGGAATGCCTCACGTGCAAACAGGCGATCCATGTACTTGAGCATGAACTTGCACTGCTTTTCCGGCAGTTCGATTTCCATCAGCGGCAGACGCCAAAAAATCGGCGCCGCGATGCAGTCAACAAGAGTGAACTCGTCGCTCATGAAAAACGGCTTTTCCGAAAAAATCGGGGCAATGGTGATAAGGCTGTCACGGAGCTCCTTGCGAGCCTTGGCCGTTGCTGCCGTATCCTTGCCCTTGTTACCCAGAAGCAGGTCCACATGCGGGCACCAGTCGCGCTCGATGCGGTAGGCAAGCAGACGATTCTGGGCACGCGCAACCGGATACACCGGCAGCAATGGCGGGTGCGGGAAGCGCTCGTCCAGATACTCCATCATGATCTTGGTTTCATAGAGCGAAAGCTCACGATCCACCAGGGTAGGAAGGCTGTTGTAGGGGTTAAGATCGGCAAGATCTTCCGGCTTGTTGGAGGACGTGACATTCACGACATCCACAGACACGCCTTTCTCGGCGAGGACAATGCGCACACGATGGCTGTAATGATCGGATCCATCCGAATAAAAAGTCATCGAGGAACGGCGGGTAACCACACCCATGCTTGCACTCCAGTCTAACGAGGAGCCTTGACGATTTCGTCAGGCTCAAAACACAAAAAGGGCAGCGAAAACTCGCGCCCTCGGTACCTGCCAGGGCAGGTCCAGACGAAACGCCCGGGCATGCCCGGGCGCTCGATGTCTTACTTGACGTCCTTCCAGTATTCCTTGTTCAGGAACCAGACCGGGATCAGCAACACAAACAGGAAAAACAGTACCCAGACGCCGATACGTTCACGCTCGACCTTTACCGGGTCGGCCATGTACGCCATGAAGTTCACGAGGTCTCCAACGGACTGCTTGAACTCTTCGGGCTTGAGATCCTGCTCAAGATCGGCAAGCACATGCGGCATAGCCACATCCTTGAAGACCTTGTTGTTCACACCATAAGGACGGGCATCATCCGGATAGAACGACAGCAGATAGGAGTAAACCCAGTCAGGCGAGCGCAGACGTGTCTCCACGCTCAGGTCTGGTGGTGGTGCACCGAACCACTTGGCCTGGTCCTTCGGCGGGGTTTTCGGATCAATCGTTTCACCCACCTTGTCGGTGGTGAACATCATGTACTCGGCAACCAGCTTCGGATCAATCTTCAAATCGTTGGCCATGCGGTCATAACGGATGTACTTGGCACTGTGGCAACCGGCACAGTAGCTCAGGAACAGCTTGGCACCGCTCTGCAGGGATACCTTGTCCTGTGCATTCACAGGCGCATGCAGGCAATGCTTGAGCTCTCCGCACTCACCACCGGCCGAGGCCTGTGCCACCAGCGGAGACAGGGCGAGAAGGACGAAAGCAATCAGCTTTTTCATCAGTGGCTCCCCCCGGTCAGACGCTCAGGCACCGGTTTGCATTTTTCGATCGATGTATAGACAGGCATAAGCAGGAAGTACAGGAAGTACAGGGCAGTCAGTATCTGTGCCAGCGGTGTATTCGGAATACCGAACGTTGTGCCGCTTGAAGGCACCACACCCAGATAACCAAGAATCACGAAGCTGACAACAAAAATACCCAGCCACACCTTGCTCATCCAGCCCTTGTAGCGAATGGACTTCACCGGGCTGCGATCCAGCCATGGCAGCACGAACATGATGGCAATGGCACCACCCATCACGACCACGCCAGGGAAAGCCGAACCGGCGATCGAGGGCATGGCACGCAACATTGCGTAGAAGGGCGTGTAGTACCACACCGGGGCAATGTGTGCTGGCGTCTTCAGCGGGTTGGCCGCTTCGAAGTTCGGACGCTCGAGGAAATAGCCGCCGCCATCCGGGAAGAAGAAGATCACGGTGCAGAACACCATCAGGAAGACCACGATGCCGACCAGGTCATGCACGGTGTAATAGGGGTGGAACGGGATGCCGTCCAGCGGCTTGCCATCCGGGCCCTTGTTCTTCTTGATCTCGATACCATCAGGATTGTTGGAGCCTACGTGATGCAGTGCCACCAGGTGCATGAACACCAGGGCGACCAACACCAGCGGAATGGCAACCACATGCAGGGCAAAGAAGCGGTTCAGTGTGGCGCCTGAAATCAGGTAGTCACCACGCACCCACTCAACCAGCGCACCACCAACAAACGGCACAGCACCGGCGAGGTTCACGATCACCTGTGCGCCCCAGTAGGACATGTTGCCCCATGGCAGCACATAACCGAAGAAGCCTTCAGCCATCAGGCAGAGGTAAATCAGCATGCCGAAAATCCACAGCAGCTCACGCGGCTTGCGGTAGGAGCCGTAGAGCAGGCCACGGAACATGTGCAGGTAGACCACCACGAAGAATGCCGACGCACCGGTGGAGTGCATGTAACGCAGCAGCCAGCCGTACTCGACGTCATACATGATGTAGCCGGCAACCGCGTCATACGCGGTATTGGCATCCGGCGTATAGAACATGGTCAGCCAGATACCGGTGGCCAGCTGGTTGACCAGCACCAGCATGGACAGCACGCCGAAGAAGTACCAGAAGTTGAAGTTCTTCGGGGCGTAGTACTTCGACATGTGATATTCGTAGGTTTCTGTCGCGGGAAAGCGCGCATCCACCCAGCCCATCACACTTTTGAAAAGATTGCTCATCATGCGGCTCCCTT
The DNA here is from genome assembly GCA_030646295.1 of Moraxellaceae bacterium. GTDB lineage: Bacteria > Pseudomonadota > Gammaproteobacteria > Pseudomonadales > Moraxellaceae > UBA2031. The sequence goes on along the minus strand of JAUSND010000019.1, from coordinate 144,948 downwards.
GTCGACACCGATAGTCACGACCGTGGCGGCATCATAGGAATGCGGCGGCACTTCGAGATTCTTGGGTGCAGGCACGCCCTTGTAGACACGACCGGCCAGATCGAACTTGGAACCATGGCAAGGGCAGAAAAAACCACCCTGCCAGTTGGTCACGTGCGCGCCCTGAATCATGCCAACTTCAGGCTCATACAGTGGCGAGCAACCCAGATGGGTACAGATACCCGTGAGAATGGCAAACTCAGGATTGATTGAGCGGTGCGCATTACGGGCATAGTCCGGCTGCTGATTGACATCGTCAGAGGCCGGATCGAGCAGATCACCCTCAACGCTCTTCAGGCCTTCAAGCATGGCTGGCGTGCGACGCACGACCCATACCGGCTTGCCACGCCACTCAATCACCACCTTCTGGCCCGGCTCAAGCTGACCAATGTCAGCTGTCACAGGTGCGCCTGCAGCCTTGGCCTTGGCACTCGGGCTCCAGGATTTAACAAACGGAACGGCCACTCCGGCAACGCCCACCGCTCCCACCGCACTGGTGAGGCCAATCAGCAATCGCCGACGACCGACATTCACGCCGTCTGTACTCATCAAAGTACGCTCCAAATGAAGTACGCGGACGTTCGATCACCTGTATTTACGTGATCGAACCTCGAAAAAATAACCTGCGGATGATACTGGAAAGTCCTCAGAACTTACAAGGAGAGAACCAATCACTTACAGGGAAAATACATGCAAAACCAGGCCACAACTCGCATGAATTTTTCCCAAAAAAAATGCCTCCGGGAAACCCGGAGGCATTTTTTCGCCATTGGCTGGGGAACAAGGATTCGAACCTTGACAGACGGTGTCAGAGACCGTAGTCCTACCGTTAGACGATTCCCCAACATTCGGACCATCTGCCGGATACCCGAGAGTAGCCGGCAGACTGATACCTGAAAAGGTATTAACGCTTGGAGTACTGCGGACGCTTACGTGCCTTGCGCAGACCAACCTTCTTACGCTCAACTTCACGTGCATCGCGGGTCACAAAACCAGCCTTGCGCAGCGGGGACTTGAGGTCTTCGCTGAATTCGATCAGGGCACGGGTAATACCGTGACGGATCGCGCCGGCCTGACCACCGATACCGCCGCCAGCGACAGTGATCTTGAGGTCAAACTTTTCCAGCATTTCGACCAGCTCAAGCGGCTGACGCACAATCATGCGTGCCGTTTCGCGACCGAAATATGTTTCCAGCGTGCGATCGTTAACCGTGATCTTGCCGGTGCCAGCGCTCATAAACACGCGGGCGGTTGCCGTCTTGCGACGACCAGTACCGTAGTTGGCTTGTGCAGTCATGGCTTCCGACTCAAATCTTCAGTTCTTGAGGCTGCTGGGCAGCATGGGGATGCTCGGCACCAGCATATACCTTGAGCTTGGCGAGCATGGCACGACCCAGGGGACCCTTGGGCAGCATGCCTTTCACGGCAATCTCGATCGGCTTTTCTGGCTTGGCCACGATCAGCTTTGCAAAGCTGATGCTTTTCAGGCCACCCGGATAACCGGTGTGGTGGTAATACTGCTTGGCCTGAGCCTTGTTGCCGGTAACAGCAATCTTGTCGGCATTCACGACAACGATGTAATCACCGGTATCAACGTGCGGGGTGTATTCCGGCTTGTGCTTGCCGCGCAGACGACGAGCAAGCTCTGTCGCCAGACGACCCAAGGTCTTGCCATTGGCATCGACCACAAACCAGTCACGCTTCACCGTTTCCGGCTTGGCACTGAAAGTCTTCATTGCATTAACGCCTGTAACATAAGGGCTGCTGGCGAAATCCCCTGAAAACAAGGGTCCCGCCAAAGAGGACGCGAATCTTACCCAAGTGCGCCCGCTTTGACAACTGCCCTTTCGGGAAAAAACCGGGAGCGGAGGCCACTCCCGGACAAGTTGCTGCCAGACGCCCCGGAAACAGGCACCTGACAGACACCATCAGGCCAGTACAGCCCGGGAAATGATGGTCTTCATGATCTCGTTGGTGCCCCCGTAGATGCGCTGGACACGGGCATCCGCCCACATGCGGGCAATCGGGTACTCCCACATGTAGCCATAGCCGCCATGCAACTGCACGCACTCGTCAATCACTTCACACTGCAGGTCGGTAATCATGTACTTGGCGGCAGCAGCCGTAGGCACATCCAGCTTCTTGTCCAGGTGCAGTTCGAGGCAACGATCCACGAAAACCCGGCCCTGCATCACCCTGGAATGCAGCTCCGCCAGCTTGAACTGGGTGTTCTGGAAGTCGGCAATATGCTTGCCGAAGGCCTTGCGCTCCTTCACGTAGTCAATGGTGAGCTTGAGCGCACCCTCGGCCATGGCAATACCGTTTACGGCAATGCCGAGGCGTTCCTGCGGCAGCTCCTGCATCAGGTAGATGAAGCCCATGCCTTCCTGACCGATGCAGTTGCCCACCGGCACCCGCACGTCCTGAAAGAACAGCTCTGAAGTATCCTGCGCCTTCATGCCGACCTTGTGCAGGTTGCGTCCCTTGGTGAAGCCGGGCGTTCCTGCCTCGACAATGATGAGGGAAGTACCCTTGGCACCTGCACTCGGGTCTGTCTTGGCCACAACAATCACGATTTCGGCATGCTGGCCGTTGGTGATGAATGTCTTGGAGCCATTGATGACATAGTGATCACCATCACGCACAGCGGTAGTACGCACACCCTGCAAGTCCGATCCGGCACCTGGCTCGGTCATGGCGATGGCACCCACCATTTCACCCGTGATCATTTTTGGCAGGTACTTCTGCTTCATTGCCTCACTGCCGTAGTGCTCAATGTACGGCGCCACAATATCCGTATGCAGCCCAAAACCGATGCCGGTCAGTCCAAGACGGGAAATTTCTTCCATCACGATAGCCGAGTACAGGTAGTCCGCACCAACGCCACCAAACTCCTCCGGCAGACAAGGGCACAGCAAGCCCTGCTCCCCTGCCTTGTTCCAGAGCGCACGATCTATCTGGCCGTTCTCTTCCCACTGCGCGTGAAACGGCACCGCCTCTTTTTCAAGAAACTTCACCACCATGTCACGGAAAGCCTCGTGGTCTGAATTGAAAATACTGCGCGGGATCATGTCGTACTCTCCAGTTGTTTACCGTTTTCTCAGTTGATATCGCCGTTGCATGGCATACCCGGTCAGGGACGATGCTCACGCTCCAGATATTCATGCGACTGCATTTCCAGCAATCGCGATTGTGTGCGCTGAAACTCGAACGCCAGCTTTTTTCCCTGATACAGCTCGTGAATCGGTGCATCTGCGGAAATAATCAGCTTCACGCAGCGATCATAGAATTCATCAACCAGATTAATGAAGCGGCGAGCTGCATCATCCAGCTTTTCCGTCATCACGGGCACCCGGGCCAGCAGCACCGTGTGATATTCCCGCGCCAGCTCAATACAATCAGATGCCGAGCGTGGAGCAATGCACATCTCGGCAAACGAGACCCACAACACATCATCGGTACAGGCAATTACGTTGATATGCCGGTCATTGATGACGATCGGATGACTCTCCACATGCAGCCCCGTCGTCAGCTCGCCAAAGCTTTTCTGCAGACTGGTTTCCGCCGCCGCATCCAGCGGGCAATGGTAAAGCTCTGCCTTTTCCAGCACACGCAAGCGATAGTCCACGCCCGAGTCCACCGTCAGCACATCGCAATGCTGCTTGAGCATGGCAATCGCCGGCAGGAAGCGCTCGCGCTGCAAGCCGTTTTCATACAGGCGATCCGGCACGATATTGCTGGTCGCGACCAGCGTGACACCACGTGCAAACAATTTTTCAAACAGGCCGCCCAGCAACATGGCGTCCGTGATATCCGTAACGAAAAACTCGTCGAAGCAGATCACCACCGCCTCGCTACGCAGCTTGTCCGCCACTATCTCCAGCGGATCCTGCGTCCCCCTCAACGCATTCAGCTCCTTGTGCACTCGCTGCATGAAGCGGTGAAAATGGATACGCATCTTGCGCTTGAAGGGCAGTGACTCAAAAAACAGGTCCATCAGATAGGTCTTGCCGCGCCCCACCCCACCCCACATGTACAGCCCCTGTACCGGCTGCTTCGGCTGCTTCTGCAGCAAGCGCCCCAGCCCCTTAGCCGCTTTCGCAGACTCGTATCGGGCCGTCAGCTCATCCTTGACGCGCTGAAGATGGCGAATGGCGTTAGCCTGGGCCTCGTCATGACGAAAATCGGGACGGGCAAGGTCTTGCTGGTATCTGAGCTGAGGCATGACAGGGTTCTATGAAAAAATTACGAGACTCACCAGTCAGGAGCGGCAGTTTACCCGCTTGCAGGGTACGCGCAACTCTAAAATGACTGAACAGTATCCGGACACTACAAATAAAGTCAGGGCGCCAGACGAGCGGCCAATTCTGCCTTGAGGTCGGTCAAACGGCCATGAAAGAAGTGGCTGGCGCCCTGAAAAACCTTCAGATCGCAGGGTGGCTGACGGGAAAGGGCCCAGGCCTGCATGGCCTCCGGGTCAACCACCTCGTCCATGTCGCCAACCAGAACAAGGGTGTTTGGTGGCGGATGCAGGCGATCGAAGCCGTCGTAATGCACAGGGGGAGCCACCAGGACCAGTCGCTCCAGGGCCAGATCGTGCGGCCAGCGCGCCGTGACGGCGGTCGCAACCCAGGCGCCAAAGGAAAAGCCTGCAAGGCTGACACGGCGAATGCCATGCTGCCCCCGCAGCCATGCCAGCACGGCCAGCAGATCATCAATCTCGCCCCGGCCCTGGTCATGCAGACCCTCGCTGGCACCCGTCCCCCTGAAGTTGAAGCGCAGCACCGGCAGCCCGGTATCCCGGAATACCCGGGCCAGAGTCGTGACCACCTTGTTGTTCATGGTGCCCCCGTGCAGGGGGTGAGGATGGCAAATGATGGCAGCGTGATCCGCCGCCGCCTCGGCCGGGGACCAGACTCCCTGCAACAGGCCCACAGGACCGGGAATCATTACTGGGCTATCTGAACCGGGCTGCATGACGAAAAATCCTCAAGGCGTCTTGGCGGGGCGGAACAATGCTATAGACTAGCGGCAAGCGTTGAAATGCCCTGTCACGTGACAGGGTAACAGCACAGGGAGAATCGCATGGGCTGGCTGGTATATCTGATTGTGTTTGCACTGGGCGGACTGGGAGGCTGGCTGCTGGCCAAGTCGCGCAACCCCGATACACGAGTGCGCGAACTGGAAGCGCACCTGACGGACCTCCAAGGCAAGTATGACCACTATCAGGACTCGGTCACACAGCACTTTGCCACCTCGGCACAACTGACCAATGCCCTGACCACCAGCTTTCGTGAACTGCACCAGCACGTTCAGCAGGGCGCACAGTCGCTGTGCTCGGACAGCAAGCGTCATGGCAGCAGCAATCCGGCCAACGCCTTCATCAGCCTGGATGCGCCGCGCAATGGTCTGGGCCATGCCGCGCTGCTCAATGATGACTCCTACCTGTCCAGCGTGGAGCCGCCACGGGACTACGCCACCAAGAAGCCCAGTGACAAGGGCACGCTGGATGAAGATTTCGGCTTTCGTGACTGAGTGACTGCTTTCGTTAAAAAGCCCGCCAGATTGCGGGCTTTTTTTTGCCCGCACGACCACCGTCAGGCACACGGCCACTCGTAGTAACGCGCCTTTGCACATGCATCCGGATTGCCGGCCTTGACGGGATCAGTCATCGCCTGGGCCTCTGCAATGCTGACAGCGCGGGAAAAAATGGCAAGAAACAGGGTCTGCATGATGATCTCTCCTCCGGGAGTTTCCCGGGTATGCCGATCATCATGCCGGCAGGCCGCCAAGCCTGACCAATTGAATTCATGAGCATTTACGATTGCACGATGCTATGAAGTTGCAACGCGTGGTCAGGCAGGATTGTCGATATCCACAAACTGCACATCAATGCCCGTTTCCTGTTGCAGGAACTCCCCCAGCGCCTTGACGCCATAACGCTCAGTGGCGTGGTGACCACAGGCGAAATAGTGAATGCCACCCTCTCTCGCTGCATGCACGGTTGGCTCGGAAATTTCGCCACTCAGATAGGCATCGAGACCCAGTGCAATTGCCTGATCAATGTAGCCCTGTGCCCCACCGGTGCAGAAGCCGACACGGCGGATCTCTGCCGGACCACCAGGAATCAACTGGGGCACGCGCCCCAGCCGCTCGGCAATATGTAATGCAAATTCAGTCGGTGACAGGGGGGCCGACAGAACTGCCGTATTGCCGATGCTGCGCGGATTGCCCGGCTCCAGAGGGCCGTCAATCGTCAGCCCCAGCACCCGGGCCAACTGTGCGTTGTTGCCAAACTGGGGATGGGCATCCAGCGGCAGGTGGTAGGCCAGCAATGACAGATCGTGGTCCAGCAGCGTTTTCAGGCGGGCGCGCTTCATGCCGGTGATTCGTGCATCTTCTCCCTTCCAGAAATAACCGTGATGAACAAGGATGGCATCGGCATCACGTTCCACGGCGGCATCGATCAGTGCCTGCGACGCAGTGACCCCGGTAACAATCCGGCGCAATGTCTTGCGTCCCTCCACCTGCAGGCCATTCGGGCAATAGTCATTGAAGCGACCCGGCTCCAGCGTACGATCCAGCAAAGCGAGTACATCACGCAAAAAAGTCATACAAAACCCGGTCTTGAGAACGAAAGTCAGGCCCCCATAATCTCCCGGGTAACACACACAAGGGAACCCCCGCATGCGCATCAAGACTCTACTGCCCTGGGTACTGCTGGCCGGCGCGCTGGTCTGGCTGTGGACCCTGTACAACCCCGCCGTCATTCCCGGGGTATCACCATCCCTGCCTGCAGAGCGCGCGGCCGTCATTGCGCCCGGCGCAACGGGTGGAGCTATCAGTGGACCGGTTTCCTATGCCGCAGCGGTACAGGTTGCCGCCCCTGCCGTCGTCAATATTTTCACCACACAGAAAATCCGGCGACAGCTTCACCCGCTGTTGCAGGATCCGTTTTTCCGTCGCTTCTTCGGGGATGGCCTGCCCGACGAACGCATGGAGTCGAGCCTGGGCTCGGGCGTCATTGTGAGTCCCGAGGGCTATGTACTGACCAACAATCATGTGGTGGCGGAGGCCGATGAAATCCGGGTTGCCCTGAAGGATGGACGTGAAACCACGGCGAAAGTGGTTGGCACCGATCCGGGAACTGATCTTGCCGTACTCAAGATAAGCCTCGACAAGCTGCCGGTACTGCCGTTTCGTGAATCGCCCATGCAGGTGGGGGACGTGGTGCTGGCCATCGGCAATCCGTTCGGTGTGGGCCAGACCGTCACCCAGGGCATCGTGTCTGCCATGGGGCGTCAGGGACTTGGCATCAACACGTTCGAGGACTTCATCCAGACGGATGCCGCCATCAATCCCGGCAACTCGGGCGGCGCCCTCATTGATGTTGCAGGCAACCTCATCGGCGTGAACTCGGCCATTTATTCACGCAGCGGCGGCAATCAGGGCATCGGCTTTGCCATCCCGGCCAGTCTGGCGAAGACGGTCATGCAGGCCATAATCAAGGATGGCAAGGTTGTGCGCGGCTGGCTGGGAATCGAGGTACGCACACTTGATGCGACGCTAGCCGAGCAGATTGGCAGCCGGGTGAACAAGGGAGTGGCAGTGGCTGGCATCGTGCGCGGTGGGCCTGCGCAGAAAGGGGGCATGGAGCCGGGCGACATCATGGTGTCGATCAATGGTGAAGCCGTGAATGATGCGCAGACGGCGATCAACCGCATTGCCGCCTTCAAGCCCGGCACCGATCTGCGCACCGTCGTCATGCGCGACAACCGCGAGGTGGAGCTGAAAATCAGGATTGGCGAGCGCCCCGCTGAAACAGGCCCCGCCCGGGAGTAAACCGGCCGGCCATGAAAAAGGCACCGTCAGGTGCCTTTTCACTCGTTATCAAAGCACTTCTTTCAGCGCCCGTATCAACGCATCGTTCTGCTCCGGGGCGCCAATGGTGATGCGCAGGAACTGCTCGATACGGGGCGACCGGAAATGCCGCACGATCACGGCACGCTCGCGCAACAGTGCTGCCAGCGCACTGCCCTCACGCTCAGGGTGACGGGCGAAAATGAAATTGGCCGCCGACGGCAAGACTTCGAAGCCGAGCGCGGCTAGCTCGCCCACCAGTTTCTCGCGGCACTCGATCACAGCCTGGCAGGTCTGGCGGAAATATTCCTGGTCATCGAATGCAGCTGCCGCGCCGACAATCGCCATACGCCCCAGCGGATAGGAGTTGAAGCTGTTCTTGATGCGCTCCAGTGCCTCGATCAGATCGGGATGCCCGACCGCCAGACCGACACGCAGGCCTGCCAGTGATCTCGACTTGGACAGCGTCTGTGTCACCAGCAGTTGGGGATACTTCCTGACAAGCGTGATGGCCGTCTCGCCACCAAAATCGACATAGGCTTCATCCACCACCACGACCGAGTCGGTGTTGCGTTGCAGCAGGGACTCAATGGCAGACAAGGGGGTCAATATGCCGGTAGGTGCATTCGGATTGGGGAAAATGATGCCGCCATTGGGCTGTGCATAATCATCCAGATCAATCTCGTAGTTGGCATTAAGCATGACCTGCCTGAATGGCACACCATACAGGCCGCAATAGACCGGATAAAAGCTGTAGCTGATATCCGGAAAGAGGATGGGCAGGTCATGTTTCAACAGGCCATGAAACACATGCGCCAGCACTTCGTCCGACCCGTTGCCGACAAACACATACGACTTCCCGACGCCGTAGTAATCCGCTATCGCCTGCTTGAGCACATCGGCATTGGGATCGGGATACAGGCGCAAGTCGTCATTCAGTGCTGCCTGCATGGCAGCAACGGCTTTGGGTGACGGTCCGTAGGGATTCTCGTTGGTATTGAGCTTGACGAGATTGGCAATCTTCGGCTGCTCGCCTGGCACATAAGGCACCAGATCGTTGACGAAGGCACTCCAGAACTTGCTCATGAAATATTCCGTGGCAGGTTGCCGGAGCGGTGGCAATCACAAACCTTTTTGCACCCGGTTCATGACTGCCTCCGCTCCCGCAGGGATTACTTGATAATGCGGTACTCGGCTGAACGGGCATGCGCTTCCAGGCTTTCGCCACGTGCCAGCACCGAGGCCACCTTGCCCAGCACAGAGGCACCCGCCGCAGAACAGCCGATCAGGCTGGTACGCTTCTGGAAGTCGTAGACACCCAGTGGCGAAGAAAAACGCGCCGTGCCGGACGTTGGCAGTACGTGATTCGGCCCCGCGCAATAATCACCCAGCGCCTCTGGCGTAAACCGCCCCATGAAAATGGCACCGGCATGCCGGATGTGCGGCAACAGCGCCTCCGGATTTTCCACGGACAGCTCCAGATGTTCGGGAGCAATGCGATTGATCAGTGACAGCGCCTCGTCCTGATCCTGCACCCTGATCAGGGCGCCACGATTAGCCAGCGATATGCGGGCAATATCCTGACGCGCCAGCGTCGGCAACAAGCGCTCGATACTGGCAGCGACAGCATCAAGGAATGCCTCGTCTTCGGACAAGAGGATGGCCTGTGCCTGCTCGTCATGTTCTGCTTGCGAGAACAGGTCCATCGCAATCCAGTCAGGACTGGTCTTGCCGTCGCAATAGACAAGGATTTCCGAAGGGCCGGCAATCATGTCGATACCCACCTGTCCGAATACCATGCGCTTGGCGGTGGCCACATAAATATTGCCAGGCCCGACAATCTTGTCGACGCGCGGCACGGTAGCGGTACCGTAGGCCAGCGCCGCCACGGCCTGCGCACCACCGATGGTGAACACGCGATCAACGCCGGCCAGACAGGCCGCCGCAAACACAAGCTCGTTCACTTCGCCACGCGGCGTCGGCACCACCATGATGATTTCACGCACACCGGCCACTTTTGCCGGCATGGCATTCATCAGCACCGACGACGGATAGGAGGCCTTGCCGCCCGGTACATAGATACCGACTCGATCCAGCGGCGTGATTTTCTGGCCCAGTACAGTGCCATCGGCCTCGGTGTATTGCCAGGAATCCTGCTTCTGCTTTTCGTGATAGGCACGCACACGATCACGTGCCGTGGTGAGTGCCTCGCGCTGCTCCGCCGGCAAGCCATCCAGTGCCTGCTGCAGGCGCTTCTGCGGAATTTCCAGATGCACTGCATCCGCGGCATTGAGGCCATCAAAACGATTGGTGAACTCCAGCAGGGCGCGGTCGCCCTCGCTGCGCACACGATTGACGATAGTCGTCACTGCATCCTGCACGCCGGCATCACTCACCCCTTCCCAGGCGAGCAGGGACTCCAGTCGGCGCTCAAAACCGGCAGCCGCAGTATCCAGACGAGGAATGAGTTCGCTCACATCAGACTCCGGTCAATTCAGGCTGTAGCCTGTTCGCGGCGGGCTACTGCCGCCTCCAGCTGGTCAATCACGGGCTGGATCAGTGCATGTTTCATTTTCATGGCCGCCTTGTTCACGATCAGGCGTGAACTGACGTGTGCAATCAGCTCGGTCGGCTCAAGGCCGTTTTCCTTCAGTGTCTTGCCGGTATCGACGACATCAACAATACGGTCAGCCAGCCCCATCAGCGGCGCCAGCTCCATGGAACCATAGAGCTTGATCAACTCGACCTGCTCACCTTTCTCGGCATAGTAACGCTGCGTCACATTGACGAATTTTGTGGCAACGCGCAGACGACCATTCACTGCCGGCGCATTGACCGGTCCGGCAACCATCAGGCGGCAGAGCGCGATACGCAGATCGAGTGGCTCATACACACCGTTGGCACCATGCTCCATCAGCACATCCTTGCCAGCGACACCGATATCTGCCGCGCCATTCTCCACATAGGTCGGCACATCGGTGGCGCGTACGATAACGATGCGTACCGCCGGGTGCGTGGTCGGGAAAATCAGCTTGCGGGACTTTTCCGGATCATCAAGCATGTCGATGCCGGCTTCGCGCAGCAGCGGCAAGGTGTCATTGAGTATGCGGCCTTTCGACAGCGCAATAATGATTCCACTCATGCTTCACCCCGGCCGGAGACACGGCGTATTTTTGCGCCGAGCCCCTGCAGCTTCTCTTCAATGCGCTCATAACCACGGTCAATGTGATAAATGCGGTCTACCAGCGTATCGCCGTCGGCAGCCAGCGCCGCAATCACCAATGACATCGACGCGCGCAAGTCGGTCGCCATCACCGGCGCCGCCTGCAGCGTTTCCACACCCGTCACAATCGCCGTATGGCCATCAACCGCAATCTTTGCACCAAGACGATTGAGTTCCGGCACATGCATGAAGCGGTTTTCAAAAATGGTTTCGATAATCGAACCCGTCCCTTCCGCCAGCACATTCACCGTCATGAACTGGGCCTGCATGTCGGTCGGGAAGCCGGGGTGTGGCGCGGTACGGAAATTCACTGCCTTCGGGCGGCGGCCTTCCATGTCAAGCTCGATCCAGTCCGGGCCGGTGGTGATTTTGGCGCCAGCCTCCTGGAACTTGAGCAGCACGGCATCCAGCAAGCCCGGCTCGGTCTCCAGCGTTCTGACGCGTCCGCCGGTCACGGCTGCTGCGGCAAGGTAGGAGCCGGTTTCAATGCGGTCGGCGATGACACGATAGGTACAACCCTTGAGCGACTCCACGCCGTGCACGGTGATGGTGTCTGTGCCAGCGCCTTCGATCTTTGCGCCCATGGCGGTGAGCAGGCCGGCAAGATTGACGATTTCCGGCTCACGCGCCGCATTCTCGATGACGGTAGTACCCTCTGCCAGGGTAGCAGCCATCAGCAGGTTTTCGGTACCACCAACCGTAACCATGTCAAACACGAAACGGGCGCCCTTGAGGCGACCATTCACCTTGCCATGCACGTAACCGTTTTCGACGTGAATGTCGGCACCCAGGGCAATCAGCCCCTTCAGATGCTGGTCCACCGGACGCGAGCCAATGGCACAACCGCCAGGCAATGAAACGGATGCCTCACCGAAACGGGCGAGTAACGGACCCAGCACAAAAATGGAGGCACGCATGGTGCGCACCAGCTCATAAGGCGCCACGGCGGTATTCAGGGTATTGGCATTCACCTGCACCTGGCACTGCTCGCCAATCTCGACGGTCACACCCATATGGGCCAGGATCTGGATGAGTGTGGTGATGTCCTTGAGCTGCGGCACATTGGTCAGCGTGACCGGTGTTTCGGCCAGCAATGTGGCAGCCAGCAGGGGCAGCGCGGCATTCTTGGCACCGGAAATCTTCACCTCGCCATCAAGTCGAACACCACCGGTTATCAGCAACTTGTCCATCAGGGCTCTCAATAAATGCGTCAATAAATACGTTAAAAAATACGTTTCCCAGAAACGAAAAGGTCCGACATTGGGTCGGACACGAAGTCACACAGGTTTTGCCAGACGCGGACTTCGTCCACATCCGGTGATGCATCAGGAAAACAGCTTGATCTTCCGCCACTCTTCCCTGGTCAGGGTGCGCATGCTTACTGCGTGAATTTCGCCGGTCGCAATGTGCGGATTCAACGGACCATAAACCAGTTGCTGCTTGGCGACCGGGCGCATTCCCTCGAAACGATCCGTCACCACTGTGACTGTGTACTTGCTGCCCTCACCTTCCACGTGAATTTCCGCATCCGGAATACCCGCTTCAAGCAGCGCCTTGATCTCATCGGCCGTCATACTTCACTCTCGAAAAACAAAAAAATCAGACCTCAGGCAAGGCATCGGCCAGCCCGCTGACCCTGGCAATCGCCCGGCAACGCTCAGGCACGTTCGCCAGCTGCAACTGATGCCCGCGTACTGCCGCCGTTCGTGCCCAGCGCAACAATACTGCCACAGTCAGGCTGCTGGCCGAGGTCAGGCCGGTCAGATCAACGACAACTGCTGTCGCCGCCTGCTCCATCACGGCAATGCCCTCGGCACACACGGCATCGGCATTGTCATAGGTAATGGCTCCGCTCAACCTGAGACAGTTACCATCACGGGCCAGCATACCGCTCATTGCTTTGCCGTCTTGTTGGGCTTGCCGGCCTCTGCCGAGGAGCCTTCCATCGCCTTGGTGTCTGGCGTCCAGCCCGCAATCGCCTTGTCCAGACTACCGCGATTTGCCTCGACTGCCGAGCCGAACTGGTTGCGGAAGGTCAGTCCCAGATTGATGCCGTTCAGGATAAGGTTGCGCACCTTCCACTCACCGGCCTTGTCCACCTGCATCTGGAAAGTCACCGGGTATATCTGCCCGCTGCTGCCATGCACATCAACATTGACCTGGGCTTTCTGCGGATCCGGGCCTGCCTTGTAGGGCTTGAAGACAATCTTCTGGTTTTCATAGGACGTCAGTCCCTTGGCATAGGTGCGCACCAGCGACTGCTTGAAGACACGGGCAAACTCTTTTTGCTGGGCCGGTGTGGCCTGACGGAAGTACTGCCCCATGACACTGCGGGCAATGCCATCCACATCCACATATGGCGTGATGTTCTCGTCCACAAGGCGATACAGTGCATCAGGGTCTTTCCTGAGCACTTCCTTTTCCTTGGTAATACGGCCCAGCAGGGCATTGGTCGCGTCCTGCACCACAACCTGCGGATTGCCGCCGGCGGCATGCGCCACCAAGGGCAGTGCCAGCAACAGCGTCGCAGTCAGTCGTTGCCAAAAGGTCATCACGTTCTCCGGTTCACTTGTCTCAGAAACTGTCGTCAGCAGCCGGGGCCGGGGTTGCCGGTTCATTGGCCTTGCTGGACAGGAACTTGCCAATCAGATCTTCAAGCACAAGGGAGGACTGCGTCTGTTCGATTTCGTCACCGTTCTTGAGATATGTGTCATCGGCGCCCGGCACGATACCGATGTACTTTTCACCAATCATGCCGGCCGTCAGGATGGACGCCACGGCATCGGTATCAATGCTCTTGACCTCGTTGACAATATCCATGGTGACCTTGGCCTGCAGGGTCTTGGGGTCGAGCTCGATCCTGCTGACCCGCCCGATCACCACGCCGGCCAGTGTGACCTTGGCCCGCACCCCGAGGCCGCCGGCATTCTGGAAACGGGCCGTCAGCTGGTAGCTGGGCTTGCCAGCCTCTTCGGTCAGGCCGCTGACGCGAATGGCGAGGAAGAACAGCGCAGCAAAACCGGCCACCAGAAACAGGCCGACCGCCATCTCGATAGTACGTGTACGCATCAGAATCCTCCGAACATGACAGCGGTGAGCATGAAATCCAGGCCCAGCACCGCCAGCGAGCCATACACCACGGTGCGCGTGGTGGCGCGGGAAATCCCTTCACTGGTGGGTTCGCAGTCATAGCCCTGGAATACTGCAATCCAGGTCACTGCCCCGCCAAACACCACGCTCTTGATGATGCCGTTGACGACATCATCGTAGAACTCCACGGAGTTCTGCATATTCGACCAGTAGGAGCCTTCATAGATCCCCAGCCACTCCACGCCCACCAGCAGGCCGCCCAGGATGCCGACGGCTGAAAAGATCAGGGCCAGCACCGGCATGGAGTAAAAACCGGCCCAGAAACGTGGCGCGACAATGCGGCGCAAGGGGTCAACCCCGATCATTTCCATGCTGGAGAGCTGCTCGGTCGCCTTCATCAAGCCGATTTCGGCGGTGAGGGCCGAACCGGCACGACCGGCAAACAGCAACGCCGTCACCACCGGTCCCAGCTCGCGCACCAGCGTCAGTGCAACCATGGTGCCCAGTGCCTGTTCACTGCCGTAATCAATCAGGATGTTATAGCCCTGCAGGCCCAGCACCATGCCAATGAAGAGACCGGACACCATGATGATGATCAGCGACAGCACACCCACGGCATACAGCTGCTTCACCAGCAAGGGGAAACCGGTACGGAGATTGGGCATGGCGACCAGTGCCTGATACAGGAAAACACCTGCAGCCCCTATCTTTTGCACAACCTCAAGGGCCGTCGCCCCCAGACGCTGGATCTGCTGCATCAGGAACGCTCCCCTTGCGGACGCAACGCCGCCAGCTCTTCGGCAAAACCGGGCGCAGGATAGCGGAAACGCACCGGGCCATCCGGCTGCCCGTGCAGGAACTGCTGCAGGAACTCCGAATCGGATGCCTGCAGTTCGGCCGGGGTGCCCTGGCCGATCACCTTGCCCCCCGCCAGCACATAGATGTAGTCGGCAATTGACAGGGTTTCGTGGATATCGTGGGAGACGATGATCGAGGTCAGCCCCAGCGCCTCGCGCAGGGTGCGGATAAGAGTGACCAGCACCCCCATGACAATCGGATCCTGCCCGGCAAAGGGTTCGTCGTACATGATGAGTTCGGGATCCAGGGCAATGGCACGCGCCAGTGCCGCCCGCCGGTTCATGCCACCCGACAACTCGGCCGGCATGAGGTCTTCCGCACCACGCAGGCCAACCGACTCCAGCTTCATCAGCACCAGCTCGCGCATCAGGGGCTCGGACAGGCGGGTATGGGCACGCAGCGGAAATGCCACATTTTCGTAGACGGACAGGTCGGTAAAGAGGGCCCCCGACTGGAACAGCATGCCCATGGAGGCGCGTGCGCGGAACAACTGCTCACGGCTCATGTCCGGGACATTGCGGCCGTTCACCCGCACTTCGCCCTGATCGGGGCGCAACTGGCCACCGATGAAGCGCAGCATGGTGGTCTTGCCGCAACCGGAGGGCCCCATGATGGCCGTCACCTTGCCGCGGGCAACATTGATGTCGACGCCATCAAAGATGCGCCGGTCACCACGGGAAAAGACCAGATTGCGAATTTCGACCAGATTGTCGGGGGCGGCGTCCGTCATGAGGGCGTCAGTCCGTATCAAAGTGGGCGCACTATATCACTGTTGGGCGCGCCTGATGAGTTGCGGCTCGGTAACCCGCGCTCACACTCCGGCGGTAGCGTTGGCAGGGCTGAGTGGGGGATAATCCCGCCCTTGACCAAGGAGCATTTCCCGACATGGCCGATTTCGACTTTATCCGCGCCGGCCAGCGTGTGATCAATGTCGAGCAGACTGCGCTCGACAACCTGCTGCCACATATTGATGCCCGCTTCCAGAACGCCTGTAACATCCTGCTCGCCTGCAAGGGCCGTGTCGTGGTGAGCGGCATGGGCAAGTCCGGCCATATCGGCAACAAGATTGCCGCCACCCTGGCATCGACCGGCACACCTGCCTTTTTTGTGCACCCGGGCGAAGCCAGCCATGGCGACCTGGGCATGATCACGCCACAGGATGTGGTCATTGCCATCTCCAACTCCGGGGAAACCAACGAGATCCTGGCCATCGTGCCGCTCATCAAGCGCATGCATGCCAAACTGATCAGCATCACCAACAACAGTCATTCCACGCTGTCGCAGGCTGCCGATGTCAGCCTGGAAATCGGCAAGTCGCCAGAGGCCTGCCCCCTGGGGCTGGCCCCCACCTCCTCCACCACGGCCACACTGGTCCTGGGTGACGCACTGGCAGTGGCCCTGCTGGAAGCCCGCGGCTTTACCGCCGAGGACTTTGCCCTGTCGCACCCGGGTGGCTCGCTGGGCCGCAAACTGCTGCTGCGCGTGCAGGATGTCATGCACAAGGACGAGCAGGTGCCGGTGGTGAGCGAGGACACCCTGATCGTTGATGCCCTGATGGAAATCACCAAGAAGGGCCTCGGCATGACCGCCGTGAAAAAAGCGGATGGCTCGCTGGCCGGGCTTTACACTGATGGCGACCTGCGTCGCAATCTTGATCGCAGGATCGACATTCACCAGACCGCCATTCGTGATGTCATGAGCACCGGCTGCACCACCGTCACTGCCAATTTGCTGGCTGCCGAAGCACTGGCCGTTATGCAGGAAAAACAGATCAATGGCGTTATTGTGGTTGATGCCGGACAACGCCCGGTCGGTGCACTGAACATGCATGACCTGTTGCGCGCAGGGGTGATGTAACCATGGATACCGTGATGCAGAAGGCGGCACAGATACGCTTGCTGGCACTGGATGTGGATGGCGTCCTCACCGATGGGCGCCTTTACTTTGCCGAAGATGGCCAGGAACTGAAAACCTTCGATACCCAGGACGGTCACGGCATCAAGATGCTGCAGCAGTCGGGCGTCATCTGCGCCATCATTACCGGCCGCAACACGAAGCTGGTCGAGCGCCGCGCCAAGAACCTCGGCATTGCCCACCTGCTGCAAGGCCGTGAAGACAAGCTGGTGGCACTGCGGGAACTATCGGCAGAACTCGGCATTGCGCTGGAAAACATGGCCTATGTGGGGGATGACTGGCCAGACCTGCCCGCCATCCGCGCCGCCGGACTGGGCGTGGCCGTGGCCAATGCCCACAGCGAACTGCACACACACGCCGACTACGTGACTCGCCTGCAGGGTGGTCGTGGCGCCGTGCGGGAAGTGTGCGACCTGCTGCTCAAGGCACAACACAATTATGACGCGGCGCTGGCGCCGTATCTGGAGCACTGACCCGGATGGATGCCCGCAACATTCTCAGCGTAGCCGGTGTACTGCTCGTTCTGGGCGGTGTCGGCTATTACTGGGGACTGGGTCGTCCCCAGCCATTGCGGACAGCCTCCGAAGAAACACGACGCCCGGACTATGAGGCAGGCAATATCCTGTTCATGGAAAGCGGCAAGGACGGTAAGTTGTCGCGCCGTCTGGAGGCGCCCTCCCTGCGCCACTTCAGCTCCCCCGATGACCAGGCAGAAATCGACAATCCTGTCATGCAGCTCTATGTCGATGGCCGCGAAGCATGGCGGCTCCGGGCGGCACGGGGCGTCAGCCTGCAGGGCAGCAAGGAGATCCGTCTGGATGGCGGCGTCATCGCCGAGCGACGTGATCCCGAGGCAGTTCCGCTAAGCTTTACCACGCCCTCACTGACCAGCTGGCCGGACGAGGAACGCCTGCAAAGCACCAGCGGCATCCACCTTGTCAGTCCGCAAGGTGAAATTTCCGGCCAGACCCTGCAGGCCAGCCTCCGCACCAGCACCGTGGAAATCAACCAGAACGTCACAGGAACCTATGCTCCCGCACGCCATTAAATACCTGACCGTCCTTGGTCTGTGCATTGCATCAACCGCCTTCGGCCTGCCAACCGATCGCGACCAGCCATTGCAGGTCGCCGCCGACAATGCCCATTTTGACGAAAAAACCGGAATTGCCACATACCGGGGGTCTGTCGTGATTCGTCAGGGCACGCTCGAGCTTCGCTCCGATGAGCTGGTCATCAATGTCGACAAGCAAGGCAATGTCACCAAAACATCAGCGCGCGGCAAACCGGCCCGCTACCAGCAACAGGTTGACCCGAAAAAAGGACTGGTCTCGGCCGAGGCCACACGCATTGATTACGACCTGAAAAACGAAGTCATCACGCTTAACGGTCAGGCCCGGTTGCGTCAGGACGGTGCCAGCTTCCAGGGCGCCACCATCACCTACGCCATCGCCCGCCAGCAAGTCGACGCCAAGGGCGATGCCAGCAACCGCGTACAACTGGTCCTGCCACCGCAACCGCGTGCGCCACGCAAGGATGCCCGACCATGACGACATTAGTGGTCAACGGCCTGGCCAAGGCCTACAAGGGCCGTCAGGTTGTCAAAAGCGTCTCGCTTTCGGTGGAGAGTGCGCAGATTGTCGGCCTGCTTGGCCCTAACGGGGCCGGCAAGACAACGAGTTTTTACATGATTGTCGGACTGGTACCGATGGATGCCGGCCATATCCGGATTGATGCCGAGGACATTTCGCACCTGCCCATGCATGGCCGTGCCCGCAAGGGTATCGGCTACCTGCCGCAGGAAGCGTCGATCTTCCGCAAGCTGTCGGTGGAGCAGAACATCATGGCCATTCTGGAAACCCGCACCGACCTCGACAAGGCCGCCCGTCAGGCCAAGCTGGAATCACTGCTGAACGAGTTTCACATCACCCATATCCGCAAGAACCTGGGCATGAGCCTGTCCGGTGGCGAGCGTCGTCGTGCCGAGATTGCGCGGGCGCTGGCAACCGAGCCCCATTTCATCCTGCTGGATGAACCGTTTGCCGGGGTGGACCCGATTTCCGTGGCAGACATCAAGAGCATCATCACCCACCTCAAGGAACGCGGCATTGGCGTGCTGATCACCGACCACAACGTGCGCGAAACGCTGGATATCTGTGAGAAAGCCTACATTGTCAGTGCCGGTGCCGTCATTGCAGAGGGGTCTGCCGACGACATTCTGGCCAATGAAATGGTGCGCAAGGTCTACCTGGGCGATCAGTTCAGCCTGTAAATGCCGCCATCCGCACACTTTAGGCCCACTTCTTGCTAGGGCTGCACTCGCGACTGCGTTATAATTACCGCTCATTGCCGGATTCTCCCTGATCCGGCAGGGGAGTCGCTGCATCCATGAAGCCCACACTGCAATTACAGATCGGCCAGCATCTGGCCATGACGCCGCAGCTGCAACAGGCCATCCGCCTGCTGCAGTTGTCGACGCTGGAGTTGCAGCAGGAAATCCAGGAAGCCCTCGACGCCAATCCCATGCTGGAAAGCGCTGATGACGACGGCGAACCGGCAGAACCGATTGATGACACCCCGATTGATTACGCGGCGGCAGAAGCCCTGCTGGCGCGGGAGTCCGCTGACCCGGCCGATGGTAATGACGAGCCTTCCGCTCTTGATATCAACCTCAACGAATCCATGCCGGACGACCTGCCGGTAGACTCCCTGTGGGAAGACGTCTTCAGCAGCGGCGGTAACACCCCGGCCGGCAGCACCGACGATGACGAAAACCCGTTCGAGTCGCGCAATGCCGCGCCGGAGACACTGGCAGACCACCTGGCCTGGCAGCTTAATCTGACCCCGTTTTCAGACCTGGACCGTGCCATCGGGCATGTGATCCTGGATGCGATTGATGAGCGCGGCTATCTGACAGTTCCTCTCGACGACATCCTTTCCGCCGTGACCGATCCCGACGATCCCGATGCCGTGGAAATGGACGAAGTGGAAGCGGTCCTGCACCGCATCCAGCAGTTTGATCCACCCGGCGTGGCCGCCCGTGACCTGCGTGAATGCCTGCTGATCCAGCTGCGCCAGTTGCCGGAAACCCTCGTCACCCGCGAGGATGCGATCAGGGTTGTGCGCGACCATCTGGAGCTGCTCGCCAGCCGCGACTTCACCAGCCTGATGCGCAAGCTCAAGCTCTCCGAAGACGGGCTCAAGACCGCCATCAGCCTGATCCAGTCGCTCAACCCGAATCCGGGTGGGCGCATCAGCCACACCAGTGAAACCGAGTATGTGACACCCGACATCATTGTACGGCGACTGCATCAGCGCTGGACCGTCGAGCTGAATCCGGAAACCGCACCGAAACTGCGGGTGAATGCCAACTACGCCTCCCTGGTGCGACGCGCCGACTCCAGCGCCGACAACACCTACCTGCGCGACAACCTGCAGGAAGCCCGCTGGTTCATCAAGAGCCTGCTGAGCCGCAACGAAACCCTGCTCAAGGTTGCCACCTGCATTGTCGAGCACCAGCGCGGCTTTCTCGAGCATGGTCCGGAGGCCATGAAGCCACTGGTACTGCGCGACGTTGCCGACGAAGTAGGGATGCATGAATCAACCATTTCACGCGTGACAACCCAGAAGTTCATGCACACCCCGCGCGGTGTATTCGAACTGAAATTCTTTTTTTCCAGCCATGTTGGCACCACTGCCGGCGGCGAAGCCTCCAGCACGGCCATCCGCGCCATGATCAAGAAGCTGGTCAGCCAGGAAAGCCCCAAAAAGCCCCTCTCGGACAACAAGATTGCCGACCTCCTGCTGGAGCAGGGCATCGAGGTGGCGCGACGCACCATCGCCAAATACCGCGAATCGCTGAACATCCCCCCGTCAAACGAGCGCAAGCAGCTACTCTGACTCTGACGCCACGATACCCGCCGTACCGCCTCCGGATTGACCTGCAACAACTCTCCGGCAGATAAACCGTCCGTCCATCACGGGATACTCCCGTCGGCTCCGTGCGAGCTGTAGCGATTACACGCAGAATCCTGCGGATTTCCGCGGTATTCCGGCAAAACTGCACAAAAAACACGCATTACCATCCGATTACAAAGTTGCCATCCGCAGACTTGCAAGGTTCACCTCAGGCTGTGCTATGGTGAAGTCATGAGATGGATGAAATGCCTGCAAACGGGAGAGTCAAGACCCGTTAATCCTGCACCCCAGCAACCGTATTCACGGCCCCTCAACGGGGCCTGTTCCAGGGGAACTATGCAGCAGCCCGGAAGGCAGCCCGGAGCGCATCTGCGCCACCGGTCCGACTGCCCGCCCCAGGGCCTGATGCAAAAGCCCCGCCCGGCACCACACCGGTGCCGCCTGTCTACCCAAGAGAGGAAAGGTCTATGCAAATGGTAATCAGCGGTCATCACGTCGAACTCACCGCAGCCCTCAAGGACTACGTGCAATCGAAGCTGGAAAAGGTCGAGCGCCACTTTGACCACATCACCAGCATGAAAGTCATCCTGAGCATCGACAAACTGGTCCAGAAGGCGGAAGCCACCATTCATATTGCCGGTGCCGACCTGTTCGCCAATGCCGAATCCGAAGACATGTATGCCGCGATTGATCTGCTCACTGACAAGCTCGACCGACAGATACTGAAGCACAAGGAGAAAACCCAGCGCCGCCACTGAGTGACGGGCACCGGCCACCATACGGCCATCGGAACCCGGGTCATTGCCCGGGTTTTTTATGCCTTTTTACCAATGTGTGACGGTGTTGAGGTTGCAAGTCGTCATGACAGTGGCGACCATAACAGCCGAACAGGGAAATCGATCATGCAGCTTGTCATCGTCAGTGGCCGCTCCGGCTCCGGCAAAACCACCGCGCTTCATGTCCTTGAGGACATGGGCTACTACTGCGTGGACAACCTGCCACTGACCCTGCTGCCCGAACTGGCGGATACCCTGAAAAATCGTTCGGGTGGCGCGGTAACGCATCTGGCAATCGGCGTTGATGCCCGCAATGTCCCCGGAGATCTTGAGTCTTTCCGCAACGTTCTTGACGAGATGACACAGCGTGATGTCACCTCCGGCAGCACCGTGACCATTTATCTGGATGCCCGTGACGATGTCTTGCTGGCACGCTTCAGTGCCACTCGCCGTCGCCATCCATTGAGCTCGAAGTCCTGTTCGCTGCAGGAGGCCATCGAGCTTGAGAAAAACCTGCTGGACCCCGTCAGCAGCGCCGCCACCCTTCGTATTGATACCAGCTCACTGAATGTGCACGAGCTGCGTGAGCAGTTGCGTCACCGCCTGGAGGGCCATGCCGATACCGGCCTGACCGTGCTGTTTGAATCCTTTGCCTTCAAGCAGGGCGTACCGCTGGATGCCGACCTGGTATTTGATGTGCGCTGCCTGCCCAATCCCCACTGGCATGCCAGCCTGCGTGCCAAAACCGGGCGGGACAAGGGAGTGCGTGAATTCCTGAACGGTGATGCCCTCGTCGAAAGCCTGTATATGGACATCGCCGGCTTCCTGCTAAAGTGGCTGCCAGAGTTTCGTGAAAATGACCGCAGCTACGTCACGGTAGCCATTGGTTGTACGGGCGGCCAGCATCGCTCGGTTTACATGGTGGAGCGCATGTCCGCCCGTTTTCGTGAAGAGTTTCCGCATGTACAGGTGCGGCATCGCGACCTGCCTGCACAGGATGACCGTGCCCCCGCGACCAACCGGACCCAGGAACAATGATCGAGACGGACATCGAAATCATCAACAAGCTTGGCCTGCATGCCCGTGCCGCCGCCAAACTGGTCAGCGTGACAGCCCAGTTCCAGTCGAGCATCCGGCTTGGACGCGGCGAGCGCCTGATTGATGCCAAGAGCATCATGGCACTGCTCATGCTGGGTGCAGGCAAGGGCAGCACCTTGCGGCTGGTGATCGATGGCAGCGATGAGGCCGCTGCACATGCGGCCGTGGTGGCGCTGGTCAACAACCGTTTCGACGAAGCCGAATAGACTCTCCCGGCGCTGCGCATCCCCCCTCTGACACAGCCTGCGCCCCTCACCCTGCCCAAAAACGCCTGCGCGCCAGGGTCATAAAGCTGTCGTACCCGGTCATCGCCACCCACCCATGCCTGAAGGAATAATCTCCTGCAAAAGGCAGTCATGCGACTGCCCTTACTGGCGGGAGAGCATCAATGAGCTACCAGGGCAAGGTCGTTTTTGTGGCCGGCGGTACCAGCGGCATCAATCTGGGAATTGCCGAGGCTTTTGCCCGTGCAGGCGCCAGAGTGGCAGTACTGAGTCGCAAGGCGGACAAGGTTGAAGCTGCCATCATGCACCTGCGCACCCTGACCCCTGACGTCCTGGGCTTCAGTGCCGATGTCCGTGATTACGATGCCGTTGCTGCCGCGCTGGCAGACACTGCTGCGCAGTGGGGACCGATTGATGTGGTCATTTCCGGCGCGGCCGGCAACTTCATGGCGCCAGCCATCAACCTGTCGGCAAACGCATTCAAGAGCGTAGTGGATATCGACCTGCTCGGCACGTTCAACGTCATGCGTGCCAGTTGGGAGCACCTGCGCAAACCGGGCGCGGCCGTCATCAACATCACGGCTGGCCAGAGCTGGCTGCCCACCCCCATGCAGATACATGTCTGTGCCGCGAAGGCCGGAGTGGACCAGATCACCCGGACACTGGCCATCGAGTGGGGACCTGCCGGGGTGCGGGTCAACTCGATCGCACCAGGCCCCATCAGCGGCACCGAGGGCATGGCACGGCTGGCGCCCACCGAGGCCTCGGAAAAGGCCTGGACCAGTAGCGTGCCACTGAAGCGCTTCGGCACCAAAGAGGACATCAGCCGGGCAGCGCTCTGGCTTTGCTCGGATGACGCAAGCTACATCACTGGCGTGGTACTGCCGGTGGATGGGGGCTTCACCTTGTGGGGGTCGGGCGCCATCGCGCATGCAACGCAGCAGTAGCGGGATGCCTCTGCTATCATGGGCTCCTTCCACTGGAGGCTCCCATGTCCCGTCGCCACTCCCTGCATTCCGTGCATAACGAAATTGATGACTTTGAAGATGCTGGTCTCAGCAAGACCGAGCAGAAGAAAGCCATGGAGCGGCTGCAGGCACTCGGCGAGCGTCTGGGTGCCCTGAGTACGGCACGCCTGAAAAAGATGCCCATCTCGGAAACGCTGTTTGTGGCGCTGGAAGAATTGAAGCGCCTGAAGGCACACGAGGCCGTGCGTCGTCACAAGCAGTATATTGGCAAGCTGATGCGTGACGAAAACGAGGATGCCATTCTGGGCGTACTGAATCCGCTCGCCAACCCCATGCTGAACAAGCAGATGGACATGCTGGCCGAGCGCCTGCTGACACAGGGCGATCCCGCGATCAATGATGCCGTGCGTCGCTATCCTGCCGCCGAACGACACACGCTGCGCCAGCATGTGCGGGCCGCACTCAAGGAGCAGCAGACACTGGCAGAAATGCCTCCTGCCGCACCGGTAGCGGATGGTGAGACAGTCGCCGAACCGGAACTGCCGGCCCGCCGGAAACTGCTGACCTATCTGCGCGAAATCGCTGCACTCGTTGACTGACGCAGTGGCCGCAATCAGATCTTCATTTGCTCGCTGAACAGGCCACTGCCACCTTCCTGTCCGAACCAGTCTCCGATCTCGATCTGGAAATCGCGCTTCTTGAGACCATTTCCCACCGCAAACAGGTAGGCGGTATCTGCCATTGCCGGCACCAGGCCGACCACTTCACGCCCAAGGTGGCTGAACGGATGCACCGGCATGGTCAACTGCAAGCCATCACCGCGAATAAACAGCGCCTTGTTCTGACAGCGCATGACGGCACGAAAACCTTCGCGTGACACGGACCTGAGGGTGACCATGCCCTTGCTCTCGTCCCCCATCAGACCCATGTCGCGCAACTGCACGAACAGTGGCTCATGAATGTCTGCATTGAAATAACCGGGGGCATCGCGACAGATGAAACCGCCAAAATCCAGACGTGCCGCCAGCATCAGTGCCTCTACATCACTGCGTGAGAGCGTGGCAAGAAATGCAAGGGTCCGCAGGCTATGTGTGCCCGGCTGTCGCACCTCGTTCACCAGAACACGCGCCCACAGATTCTGGAAGTCCTCGGCCACGGCACGTGCTGCCGACTCCTGCCAGCGCAACAACCAGTCCGCATCCACGGGACGCTCGGACATGCTCTGCAGATCAATCGTCTCGGCCAGCAAGTCGGCACGCAAACCGATACGTCTGACATTCAACGTACGGCGCAAGGCCTGGATATCGGCACCCAGGCGGACATCGCGCAATGCCTTGGCGGTACTGGGTACACGCAGGATGTCGAGGGGGTCATCCGGAGCCTGCTCGATCACGGAGCTGAAACGAATCGTCGAGATGTATTCGTCATCGGGCCGGTCAACAATCTCACCCTGGCTATTGAAGCGCTTGCGTCCGGCATGCAGATCATCAAGCTCGGCCAGCATGGTGGCAACAGCAGCCAATTCGCTCTCGCGCACCTTGTGCAAATCCTTGTCACCCTGACGCAAACTCCACGGTGGCAACATGGCCGAATCACCGCCGCCAAACAGGGTATTCCAGAGCTTGTCAGCCAGCCGCTGTCGTAATGGCAGATTATCGGTCATGTGCATCTCACTTGCGATTACGCCCAAGCTTGTCGTGACTGGACACCCACTGGTCCGCCACGATGGCGGAGGAAAGCGACAACTCCCCGCACAGCACGGTGGCGGCGACAATCTCGGCAAGTTTCCGGGCCTTGCCATCGCCATAGCAGCCCATCACTTCAAGACACTCGCGTTGCGTAGGCAGACCCGTGCCGCCGCCATAGGACGCCACAATGAGGGCAGGAATGGTTGCCGAAAAATAATAGTCGCCATTGGGCCTGAGTTCGCCATGCACAAACCCGGCTGACGATTCGGCCACGTTTGCCACATCCTGGCCACAGGCAATGAACATGGCGGTAATGCCATTGGCAAAATGTGCGCCGTTGTTCACGGAGCCCGCCATCAGCGCGCCCATGTTGGACAGCTGGCGCTGCCGGAAGAGCGCCTCGCCGGAGGTATGCATGACATCACGGATCAATGCGGCCGGCAGGGTGATTTCGGCCACCACACGCTTGCCGCGCGTATGCAGGGCGTTCACGTGGGAGTGCTTCTTGTCGGTATCAAAGTTGGCAGCCAGCGAGAAATGCTCAAGCCCGGCCGGCTTCTGCGCCAGAACCCACATGCAGGCTTCGCGCGTTGCCTTGGACACCATGTTCTGGCCGGCGGCATCGCCCGTGGTGTAGCAGAAACGCAGCCAGCGCATTTTTCCCATGCTGTATTGTTCGATATGCCGCAGCTTTCCCGATCGCGTGGTGGATTCTGCTGCCACACGAATGGCCGGCAGGTTTGCGTCCACCCAGACACCAAAGTCACGTGCATGGCGGGCATTCTCAAAAACAAACACCGGGGCGCGCTGCATGCTGTCATCAATCACGGTGGCAATGACGCCACCTGCTTCGCGCGTGAGTCGCATGCCACGGTTGTAACTAGCCAGGAGGGTGCCTTCGGTTGTCGCCATCGGCACGTAAAACTCGCCCGTCGCATGCTCGCCATTAACAAGTAGCGGGCCGGCAAAGCCCATGGGAATCTGGGCAACGCCGGCAAAGGATTCGATATTTCCCGGCAATACCGCAGGATCAAATGAAAAGCTGCCGGTATGGGCAAGTGCCGCACCGGTTTCATCGGAAACCACAGCGCGACGTGCGGCCGCCATGTCGCGGGTATAGTCGTTGTCTGTGTCGCGAGGAAGTTTTTTCATTGTTTTTGTTGTTCTTGTGATGTCGTTTGCGGCTGCCCGCCAATAGCATCAGGCAGCTTGCCGGCTTATGCCAAGGGTGGCATGAACTCGGCCAGCTTGTCGGAGGTCTTGCGCAAATTGATCGAGAGCAGGGAGGCAACGCCCTTGAGGATCTTGATGCCGATTTCCGGGTGCAGCTTGAGGATCATCTCGAAGCCCTTGCGCGTGAGCACAATCAGGCTGGACGAGGTGCAGGCGCGAATGCTGGCAGAGCGGGTCAGCTTGTCAATCAGCGCCATCTCGCCAATGGAGCCACCCTTGGCCAGTGTGGTGATGACAACCGGCTGGGCATTCTGGTTGAACTTGATGACGTCGAGCGCACCCGAGGCAACAAAGCAGACATAGTCACCCTTCTCGCCCTCCTTGAAGACGAACTCGCCGGGCTCGATCTTGTTGAAGAACATGTACTTTTCAATGGTCTGTAGCTCCTGGGCATTCAGACCGGAAAAGATGGGAATCAGACTCAGATGGTCCGACATACGATCGCTCATGGGACTTCCTCGGGAGACAGCAGGACCGGCCTGAAGCGGCGTCTTGTTCCTGTCACTGTCCTATTTAGCTGAAAGCGGCCCGGTTGTCAGCGAATTAGTCGATGCTTTCGTACAGGCATGCGGTTTTGCAGGCTGACCTGTTCGTCGCGGTCCCAGCGGGCCAATACAAAACCCGCCCCATCGGTCACCTGCTCCGCCAGCACCCGCCCCCAGGCATCAATGATCTGCGTATGCCCCCACGTCTGGCGCGACGGGTTATGCCAGCCGCCCTGCCCGGCACCAACCACCATGACCTGGTTCTCGATGGCCCGGGCCCGCAAGAGCACCTGCCAGTGCGCCTCCCCCGTGACGGCGGTAAACGCCGCCGGGACAGTGACCAGCCCGGCACCCTTGTCCACCAGTGCCCGGAACAGCTCGGGAAAGCGCAGGTCATAGCAAATCGTGAGCCCTATGTGGCCGAAGGGTGTCTCCACGCACACCACCTCATCGCCAGGCTCGAAGGTTGTCGACTCGCGGTAGGCTCCCTGCGAATCCGGCACATCCACATCAAACAGGTGAAGCTTGTCGTAACGTGCCACGCATTCGCCGGCGGCGCTGATGACATGGCAGGCAGTCCTGACCCGCCCGTCCGGCACCGGCACACCATCCGGACGACTGGCCGCCGGCAGGGTACCGGCCACAATCCACAGGTCCAGCTCACGTGCGAGAGCGGCAAGGCGCGCCAGTATCAAGGGGAGTTGCCGGGCAACCTGGCGATACTGCGCCGCATCAAACACGGCAAAATTTTCCGGCAATACCGCCAGACGTGCGCCGGCAGCGGCTGCCGCCCGCAACTGCCGCTCCGCAGCATCAAGATTGGTCGTCAGCTCAGGCCCAGAGCAGAGCTGTATGGCCGCAATCAGGACATGACTCACGGTTGCGCTCCTGATGCCTGTGGAGGAATTGCAGGACGGGATTTAGCGCCCACCTTCTCCACCAGCGGGGTACTCCAGTCTCCCGAAATACGATAATGCATGACAGTGGCTTTCTCGATCTGCCGCTTCAGGGCCAGTTCGGCTGCAGCGACCGCGCCACCGACAAGAGGCCCTGCCACCACCACGGCAGCCAGCGGTACGGCACTGGATACCGGCACATTCACCGTAAACAGCTGATCCATTTTTTGCCCGGCCAGATCCAGCTGTCCCTCGCCATGAGCAGAAAGTGACGGCCCCTTGAGATCGAACACCGCACGCGGCATTTGCCCCGACTGCAGGCTGCCATTCAGCGTGACTGCATCAAAGGAGAGCCCTTTGAGCAGCACATCAGAGAAATCGCCACGGAGACGGCGACGAATGTTTTCAATATCAACCAGCCCGAAGACGCGACTGGCGCTGGTGGCCGCATTCACGTTAAGCAGGCGGCCGCTTTCAATACGCACGGCAAGCGTGCCATCCAGTCCTTTCAGGGCAATGGACTGTGGCGAGGAAGGCCATGACAGATCCACCTCTGCCCGCGCCTTCGGACTGTCCAGCGTGGGGGCAAAGCGCAAGGCCTTGAGCAAGCCGGCCACATCCTGGCTCGTCGCCACCCCGCGCAGGCGTGTGCTGTCACCGCCGCGCCACTGCCAGTCGAGGCGCCCGTCAAAAGCAGCAACTGCTGTCCTGACCTTCAATTCATCCATGCGCACACCATAAGGGCTGGGCGACAGCCGGACCGCTCCGGACATCTGGCCAAACCCCGGATACTGGCGCATGCGCAACCCGTCGATACTCACACTGACCGGCCTGGTGGAAGGCAACGCTGCATTGCCGGAAACAGCTGCGACTGTGTCCGGCATACCCGGCAAGGGCCAGTGCAACCGCGTGATCGCCAGTTCGCACTCCTTGCCTTCCGCATCCGGCCACAGCACTGTGCCGGCCAGATCCTCATTGGTCAGTCCGACGCGCCATGCGGCAGCCTCCCTTTTCACGGCCAACCGGGCGTTGCCAAGACGCCAGCCATTGGCCTCCATCTCGCGCGCCTCGACCTCAAGCCGTGTCAGCTCGGGCAATCTGGCACTGGCCGCAGTCATGGACGTGCTTTTCTGCAGGCGATCGAGCCATGGCTGCCAGTCCGCCAGGGACAGTCTGGGAACCCTGCCTTCAATCTCGATGCCGGGAGCGGATGGCCAGCCAACATCATTGCTGTCTAGCCTGAGCAGGGCTGCATTGAATACACCGTCACGCCAAACCAGCCCCCCACTCAACTGACGCCCCAGTTGCAGACGTGCCATCTGCTCCACACCACCCAGCGAAGACTGGAGACGGAAGGGAAGAGGTGTCGCTCCCTTGCCCAACGGCGCCGGCAGAAGAATGCTCATGCCGGCCAGCGACGAGGTCACCTGTAACTGGGCGGGCTGCTTGCCCGCAGGAATTCTGATACGCGCCTGATAGGGTGCCTCACCACTGAGCGCCTGCCAGAGCGGGCCACCCAGCCATTCCTGCAGGGCGGTCACGCCGACGCGCCCGTCGACATCCACCTGCACCTGCTGCAACGCGCCCTTGCGGACTGCGCTGCCGATTCTTGCCGTGACCGGTGCGCCCAGCATACGTCCGCTGAGGGCACCTGCTGTCAGTCCGCCTTTGGTGCTATAGCGCACCTCCCCTCGCAAACCATCGACCCGCAAGGACTGCCCGGGCAGGACCAGCTGGTTTTCGTCCAGCATGGCCTTTACGCTGACATCCGCCGTATGCGTCTGCGAGGCCAGAGGGATATCAAGCATCAGTTGTCCGTGCAGGGCACCCTTGATCTGCAGGATCTCCGAAAGCGACCCCGTATACCCACGCAAAGGACTCTCCCTGAACAGCCGGACAAGATCCGGCCCGGACGACTGGAGATCGCCGCTCACCGCCAGACGGGGATGCCGCAGGTCCGGAATATCCGCCCGCAGCGCATGAGCCACGGTTGCATCAAGCAGGCTGGCCTGCTGCCCCTCGACCTTCAGGCCCCGCCCATCGATGGTTACCACACCATCAAGCTTTTGCAGTGCAGGCCATCCCGGCAGGTAATCCAGCGTGGCCCCACTCACCTCGAAACGCATCAGCTGCCGCATCGGAGGCTGCCCGTCCCGGTGCGACACCGGTCCGTCGAACAGGAAGTCTCCCCGCGTCACCGTACCTGCCACCAGCGCTCGCCGTAACCAGTCAATTGCCTTGTCACCCGCAGGGGGCCACGGCACGTAACGCCAGGTGCTGGCCACACGGGCATTGGTCAGCCGGGCCATCAAGGACAGCTCGGCGGCATGAGGATCGGCACGGGGAATATCTACACGCAACACAGCCTGACCTGTCGCATCGGGGTTTTTCACCAGCAGCCGGTCGCTTTCCAGACGCCAGCGCTCCGGACTGGCCCGCATGCGGACCACCCCCTGCAGATAGTCCAGCGCGACCGGCTCGCGAAAAACCTGCCTCAGGTCCAGCCCACCGGCTTTTGTATCCAGCGACAGCAGTGTCTGCTCCGGCGTCCAGCGCGCCCAGCCGGTCAGGTTGCTGCCACCGGGAAAGCGGCTCGTGGCATGCAGGCCAATACGTTCGAAACGGGTACTGATCAGGCGCGGAGACCATTGCCCTTCTGCATCGGAGGACAACGACACCATCAATGCAGGAATCCGGCCCACCGGGGTCGCTTCACGCATCCAGTCGGCAAGGCTTGCCGGCAAGGGCAAACGGTTGGCCAGCAGGGCTGCCGGGGCCACATCCAGACCCGCCACAGCCACCGTCAGCTCACCGGACTTGCCCGCAATCGCCACGGCGGACGCCGGCCAGGCAATGTTGTCCACCCGTGCCGCCAGATGCTGCGCCGACAGCGTCCACCCCTTGTCTGCAAGGGCCCAGGCAAGCTCGCCACGTACGGAATTAAGAACATGATTGCCATGACGGCTGCGGAACACCACCTGACTCAACCGTGGCCGCGCCCGCAATGCCACCAGCCGCCCACGGCTAAAATTCAGCCAGAACTCGCCGCCACCGGTTACCTGCTGCAGGCCGATGCCAGCCACATCCGCACGTGGCAACCAGGCATCAAGCTGCATGGCCGGGAGGCTTAGCCAAGCCACCAGCGCCCCTTTGTGCCACTCGGTCGGCTCACCCTGCAGACTCATGTTGATGGCCGCCGGATGTGTCATGCCCTCCAGCAGCACATCGCCCGCCAGGCGATGGCTACGGCCATCATTGCGATTGACCAGATTGATGCGATTGAAGTGAAGAACGGGATACCCCTGCAGGGCAAGCTCAAGCCGGCTGTCCTCGATCGCCAGCAAGGGCTGCCTCAGGGCGGCCTGTACCGCACGTTTTGCGGCCGCAGGATCCGTCCGGGCCAGTGATGCCATCTCCCGCAGCCGCAACTGCCCGTCAGGCAACTGGTCAAAGTGGAGATCAAGACCACGAACGCGCACATCAATGCGCGGCTCCAGCGAAACAAGGCTTTGCCAGAGCGAGGGACGCAACTCCAGACGGGGAATCAGCAGCAACGTTGACGCCGGCGCAGCCGGGTTCTGCAGGCGCAGCCCCTCCACCAGAAAAAAGGGTGTCACTCCCTGCCAGCTGCCCGTCACCCGCTCGATACGAACCGGCAGACCGATCACCTGCGTCAGTTTTGCCTCGATTTCCGCATGATAGCGGCTGGTCACCGGGGCAAACTGACGACCAAGCCCCACCACAATGGCCACCAGCACCAGCAGGACCAGCGCCAGGGTAAGCAGCTGGTGCCAGCCCCACAGGGCAGCATGTCGCATGGTGTGCCAGTTCAGGGCCACAGGGAAATTCCATCAAGATCGGGACAATAAGGAATGATAGCGCGACCCCGGAAAAAGCCTGTCGCATGATTGTTGCAACGCATGCTCACTCCGGGTACCCGTCAGAGCAGCACGATATCAAACTGCTCCTGGGTATAAAGCGCCTCTACCGAGAAGCGGATCGGTTTGCCGATGAACAACTCCAGATCCGCCACCGCTGCAGACTCTTCACCCAGCAAGCGATCAATCACCTTCTGGTTGGCCACCACACGGTAACCATGCGCAGCATCATACGCGCGCGCCTCACGCAGGATTTCACGAAAAATCTCGTAGCAAACGGTTTCCGCCGTCTTCACCGTGCCCCGGCCCTGGCATGCCGGACAGGTTTCACACAGGAGATGTTCGAGTGACTCGCGCGTGCGCTTGCGGGTCATCTCTACCAGACCAAGCTCCGACACCTGGGTAATCTTGGTCTTGGCATGATCACGCACCAGCATCCGCTCAAAGCTGCGCAACACCTGCTGCCGGTGCTCAAGCTCCTCCATGTCGATGAAGTCGATGATGATGATGCCACCAAGATTGCGTAGCCTGAGCTGCCTGGCAATGACATGCGTTGCTTCAAGATTGGTCTTGAAAACCGTATCTTCCAGATTGCGCGTACCGACGAATGAACCGGTATTCACGTCCACTGTAGTCATCGCCTCGGTCTGGTCGATGATCAGATAACCGCCCGACTTCAGCATGACCTTGCGCTGCAACGCCTTCTGCAGGTCATCCTCAATATTGTAAAGATCAAACAGGGGACGCTCGCCCGGATAATGCTCAAGACGCTCATGCATCTGTGGCATGAACTCATGCACGAATTCGTTGACCTTGGCATGGGTTTCACGCGAATCGATCAGTATCTTTTCAACATCGGCATTTACCAGATCACGTAAAGTCCGCAGGAAAAGCGGCAACTCTTCATAGATCAGCGATGCCGATCCTGCACTTGCACAACGCTCCTGTATCCAGCGCCAGAGCTTGACAAGAAACTGCATGTCACGGCGCAGCTCATGCTCGCTCACACCTTCTGCAACGGTACGCACAATGAACCCGCCACTCTCCGTGTCGGGGCTTTCGGCCTTGAGCTGGCGGATAAGGTTTTTCAGACGATCACGCTCTGTCTCGTCTTCAATGCGTTGCGACACCCCCACATGCTCGCCTTTCGGCATGTAGACCAGATAACGCGAGGGAATCGACAGGTCTGTGGTCAGCCGTGCACCCTTGCTGCCCATCATGTCTTTCATGACCTGCACGATGACATTCTGTCCCTCATGCAGCAGCTCGGAAATTACTGGTGTGCGCTCGCCATCGGCCTTTGGCCAGACAATGTCGTTGGCATGAATAAAGGCGGTCCGTGACAAACCGAGTTCTACAAATGCCGCCTGCATGCCGGGCAACACACGAACCACCCGACCCTTGTAGATGTTGCCGACCAGTCCGCGTCGCGCCGTACGCTCGACAAACAGTTCCTGCACAATGCCGTTCTCGACCAGCGCCACCCGGCACTCCATCGGCGTCACGTTAATCAGGATTTCTTCAGACATATGCTTGATTACCCCAGAACCCGTATGCCGAAGCGCGCCAGCAACGATGCTGTCTCCGTCAGCGGCAGGCCGACAACATTACTGTAGCCGCCCTCGATTGCATCCACAAAAATCGCACCGCGCCCCTGAATGGCATAAGCACCCGCCTTGTCACGCGGCTCGCCCGTCAGCCAGTAGGCATGCATTTCTTCGCGGCTGATCGGCCGGAAATGTACGCGCGTGGACACCATTACCGTATCGACATGACGACCATCACCGACAGCTACACCCGTCAATACCTGATGGGTACGCCCCGAGAGCCGCAACCACATCTCCACAGCCTCTGCCTCTGATGCCGGCTTGCCCAGCACGACATCATCCACCACCACC
This sequence comes from Moraxellaceae bacterium, assembly GCA_030646295.1. Lineage (GTDB taxonomy): Bacteria > Pseudomonadota > Gammaproteobacteria > Pseudomonadales > Moraxellaceae > UBA2031. The sequence continues at coordinate 110,905 of JAUSND010000019.1, read as the reverse complement.
GACGTATCCGCCGCAATCACGACGCCAGTGGTCAGCTGCGCCAACCCGGCCTGCGCCTTCTCGTACGCCAGACGCAACACATAATCCGCGGGACGCTCGCCGTCGCGCACCGACTCGTCAACATCCACCCGCAGCACCGAAAACTGCAGCCCGACCTGCTCCAGCAACTCACGACGACGAGGGGATGTGGAAGCCAGAAACAGGGGGGGCGGATACATGGCGAGGTTCACAGGACAGGACAAGCCCCCAATATAACCGGACACCGGGAAAAACGCGCGGAGAAGAACAATCAGATCAAAGGAAGGTATTGAAGCCGGTCAGCCGGACGATCAACGCGTGAAGCGGCGAAGGGTAAACATGACGGTGGGCCACACCAGCGCACTGGTCAATGCAGGAGCCCAGTACAGAAGCGAGTCTGTTCCTTCGCCCAGAATACCCAGCAAAATGCGCTTGACGATCAAACCCGCCAGCACCAGTGCAAACACCAGCCCACCGGTTTGCCAGAGCGAGAAAACGGTTACCCAGCGATACGAAAGCCGGGTGAGATATGCGATCACGGCCAGCATTAGCGGATGCACGCCAAAGGTGGTAGCCATCAGCACATCCAGCAGCAGCCCCAGGGTGAACGCCGTCCACACACCGACCTTGCCTGGCTCATTCAGCACCCAGAACACCAGCACCATCATGACCAGTTCGGGCCGCCAGTAGCTGATGGCCTGTGGCAAGGGCAGCGCCACCAGCAGGAAAGCAATGAAAAAACTCAGCGGCAGTGCCACCAGTGTACTGGGACGACGAGACATTATTGTGCTCCCGTTGCGTCAGCAGCGGCATTCTCGACCCGCAGCGGACGATTGAAGAGCAACAGCACATGACGACTGCGATCAAGCTCTGCCGATGGCTTTGCATCAATTTCAGCAAATTCGCCGGTGCCACTCTTGCCCACCCGTGTCACCACACCGACCGGATAGCCGGCCGGATAACGCATGCCCAGCCCGGAGCTCAGCAACTGGTCACCTACCTTCACATCAGCCGACTCGGGCACATACTGCAGGCGCAACTGATCTATCTCGCCAGTGCCCGCCACAATCGCACGCACACCGTTACGCGCAATGCGTACCGGAACCGCGTGCTCACGATCAGCAATCAGCATCGCACGTGAGGTGGTAGGCCCCACCTCGATGATCTGCCCCATCAGGCCGCGGGCATCCAGAATGGGTTGCCCCACATAGGCACCGGCATCCAGCCCCTTGTTGACCAGGATGATGTGCCGGAACGGATCGGCATCCACACCGATGATCTCGGCAATCAGGACACGTCCATCAACCACCAGCGTGGAATCAATCAGGCCACGCAGGCGGGCATTTTCTGCTGCCAGCTCGGAGAATTTCTGCAGGCGTCCGGACAGCACCAGCAACTGGCTTTTCAGGTAGGAGTTTTCCGCACGCAGTTCGGTTTCATCCAGCGCGACCTCGGTCGTCACATTGGACAAGCGTCCCGGCCAGCTCATCATGCTGTAAACCGGCGAGAGCAGCCCGTTGATCTGGAAGCGCACCGGCTCGGTGACAAAATGAAAGCGCACATCAACAAACATCAGGCCCGCTGCCAACAAGGCCGCAAACAGCAGGCTATAGCCGCCGTTAGAGGTTTTGCTGAAAAGCGTGGTTTCGATGATGGCTCTCCTTGAGTCCGTTTAGTGCAACAGTGCTGATACTGAAACAGTGCTAACAAAAAAGCCGGCACTGCCGGCTCATTCATTTCCTTGCCACCCTCCCTGACCGAAGGCATTGATCAGGACGGGAGATGCAAGGCAAAACCGCGCGAAACAGCAGAGTGGGGAGATCATCACCCCGGGTCACCCGTTCAGCGAGTCCGGTTAATCCACAAACAGCATGTCGTAGGCGGGGTTATCCATAAACTCCAGTGCACGACCACCACCACGCGCCACGCAGGTCAGCGGGTCTTCGGCGACGATCACCGGCAGGCCGGTTTCCTTGCTGAGCAGCTTGTCGAGATCACGCAGCAGTGCACCACCACCGGTGAGCACCATGCCACGCTCGGCGATGTCGGCAGAGAGTTCGGCCGGAGTTTGCTCCAGCGCGCTCTTCACTGCGGTAACGATACCGGTCAGCGGGTCTTCGAGGGCGCCGAGGATTTCATCAGAATTCAGGGTGAAGGAACGCGGCACCCCTTCGGCCAGGTTACGACCACGCACTTCAATCTCGCGCAGCTCGCCACCCGGGAAGGCCGTACCGATTTCCTGCTTGATACGTTCGGCAGTGGACTCACCGATCAGGCAGCCATGCTGACGACGCACATAGGACACGATGCAGTCGTCGAACAGGTCGCCGCCGATGCGGACCGAGTCGGAGTACACGCAGCCGGACAGGGAAATAACGGCGATCTCGGTCGTACCACCACCAATGTCCACCACCATGGAGCCACAGGCCTGTTCGACCGGCAGACCGGCGCCGATGGCCGCTGCCATGGGCTCCTCGATCAGGCGCACTTCGCGGGCACCGGCACCAAGCACGGACTCCTTGATGGCACGACGCTCAACCAGCGTGGACTTGCAGGGCACACAGACCAGCACACGCGGACGTGGCGGGAACAGGCTGCCGGAGCCCTTCTCGTGCACCTTCTTGATGAAGAACTGCAGCATTTTCTCGGTCACTTCAAAGTCGGCAATCACGCCGTCCTTGAGGGGACGAATGGCAGAAATGTTGCCCGGCGTACGGCCCAGCATGCGCTTGGCGTCCACGCCAACGGCGGCCACGGTCTTGGTGGCACCGCTCTGGCGAATGGCCACTACCGAGGGCTCGTTCAGCACAATGCCGCGCTCGGGGGCATAAATCAGTGTATTGGCGGTCCCCAGATCAATGGAAAGATCAGAGGAGAACAGACCGAGGAAGCTTTTGAGAATAGGTAGCATGGAGCTGGGAACCTGATATTGAGTCGCTTGCGTGCGAGAACCGGACCCGTCATTCGGGACGACCCGGATGTCCTTGGGAAGCCTGCATCACACCCTGTCCGCACGCTGGCGTTGGGCCTGGCGTTGGGCGATGGACACAAGTCCCGGAAAATGGCGCTAACTCTAAACAAAGGAGGTTCTTTGGACAAGACGAGAACTGTGCTAAGTTGCGCGCTCTTACGCGTTTTCAACAAATTTCCACGAGTTTTCCCATGGCCCTGACCGCCACCGAGGTCGCGAAGATCGCCCACCTCGCCCGCCTGGCATTGACCACCGAAGAAGAAGGCCAGGTCACTGCCCGTCTCAATGACATCCTTGGGCTTGTCGACCACCTGCAAGCCGCTGACACCGCCGGGGTCGAACCCATGGCCCATCCGCTGGATGCCACCCAGCCGCTGCGCGAGGACACGGTGACCGAAACCGACCATCGCGAGCAGTACCAGGCCATTGCACCTGCCACCGAGGCGGGCTGCTATCTGGTACCCAAAGTCATTGAGTAAGCCACTCATTGCCCAGTGTATTTATTGCAGAGAACACTCATCGAGTAACCGTCATGCATCACAAGACCCTGGCCGAACTGGCCACCGGCCTCGCCGCCAAGGAATTTTCCAGCGTCGAGCTGACCCGGCACTTCCTGAACCGTATCCGCCAGCATGATGGCCTGCTGAACAGCTTCATCACCGTGTGTGACGAGCAGGCACTGGCCCAGGCCGCTGCGGCGGATGCCGCCCGTGCCGCCGGCAAGGCCGGCCTGCTGACCGGGGTGCCGATGGCGCAAAAGGACATTTTTTGCACCGAGGGCGTCAAAACCACCTGTGCCTCGAAGATGCTCGACAGCTTCATCTCGCCCTATAACGCGGCCGTCATCGAACGCAGCCTGAGCGCCGGGCTGGTGATGCTGGGCAAGACCAACATGGACGAGTTCGCCATGGGCTCGTCCAACGAAACCAGCTTCTATGGCCCGGTAAAAAACCCCTGGGACACCACAAAGGTACCCGGCGGCTCCTCCGGCGGCTCTGCTGCTGCCGTGGCGGCACGTCTGGCACCGGCCGCGACCGGCACCGATACCGGCGGCTCCATTCGCCAGCCGGCTGCCCTGTGCAACCTGACCGGCCTCAAGCCCACTTACGGCCGCGTGTCCCGCTGGGGCATGATTGCCTTCGCCTCCAGCCTGGATCAGGCCGGCCCCATGACGCAGACTGCCGAAGACGCCGCCCTGCTCATGAATGTCATGGCTGGCCACGACTCGCGCGACTCCACCTGCATCAACCATCCGGTGCCGGATTACACCGCCAACCTGAACGACTCGCTGCAGGGGCTGCGTATCGGCCTGCCGAAACAGTATTTCGGTGAAGGCCTGGATGCCGGTGTTGCTGCCGTCATCGAGCAGGCCATTGCCGAGCTGAAAAAACTCGGCGCCACCGTCGTGGACATTGATCTGCCCACATCCGATCTGGCGGTACCTGCCTACTACGTGATTGCGCCAGCGGAATGTTCATCCAACCTCTCCCGCTTTGACGGTGTGCGCTTTGGCCATCGCTGTGACAATCCGGCCGATCTCACCGATCTCTACAAGCGTTCGCGAGCAGAAGGTTTTGGTGCCGAAGTGAAACGCCGCATCATGGTTGGCACCTATGCACTCTCTGCCGGCTATTACGACGCCTATTATGTGCAGGCACAGAAAGTGCGCCGACTGATCAAGAATGATTTTGCCCGTGCCTTCGAGCAATGTGACGTTATCGCCGGACCGACGTCGCCGTCCGTGGCATTCGGCCTTGGCGAAAAACAGTCCGATCCGATTGCGATGTATCTCTCCGACATTTATACGATTGCCACCAATCTTGCCGGCCTGCCCGGCATGAGCCTGCCCGCCGGTTTCGAAAAGAACCTGCCGGTTGGCCTGCAGCTGGTGGGCAATTACTGGAGCGAAGCGAAACTGCTCAACGTGGCACATCGCTATCAGCAGGTCACCGACTGGCATCGTCGCATGCCGGCCGCGTTTGAGTGAGGATGACGGAAATGTCCTGGGAAGTTGTCATCGGTCTGGAAATCCACGTCCAGCTCAACACAAAGTCGAAAATATTTTCCGGCTCCAGCACCACCTTCGGTGCCGAGCCAAACACACAGGCAAGCCTGATTGATCTCGGCATGCCGGGCGTATTGCCGGTGCTGAACAAGGCCGCCGTGCGCAATGCCATCAAGTTCGGCCTTGGCATTGATGCCGAACTCGGTCGCAAGAACGTGTTTGCACGCAAGAACTACTTCTATCCGGATCTGCCCAAGGGCTACCAGATTTCGCAAATGGACCTGCCCATTGTTGGCAAGGGCCATATCGATATCCAGCTTGATGACGGCCAGACCAAACGCGTCAACATTACGCGTGCGCATCTGGAAGAGGACGCGGGCAAATCACTGCACGAAGATTTTCATGGCATGACCGGCATTGACCTCAATCGTGCCGGTACGCCGCTACTGGAAATCGTGTCCGAACCGGAAATGCGCTCTGCCAAGGAGGCTGTCGCCTATGCCAAGGCGATTCATGCCCTGATCCGCTATCTCGATATTTCCGACGGCAACATGGCCGAAGGCTCGATGCGCTGCGACTGCAACGTGTCGATCCGCCAGAAAGGCACAGAAAAGCTGGGTACGCGCCGCGAGATCAAGAACGTCAATTCGTTCAAGTTCATCGAGAAAGCCATCAACAGCGAAATCGAATGGCAGATTGACGAAATCGAGTCCGGCCGCAAGATCGAACAGTCCACGGTTCTCTACGACCCGAACACCAATCGCACCCGCGCCATGCGCAGCAAGGAAGAAGCAAACGACTATCGCTACTTCCCCGATCCCGATCTGCTGCCAATCGTACTGGATGAGGCATTGATCGCGGAGATTCGTGCCAGCCTGCCCGAGCTGCCGGCCGCCCGTCGCGAGCGCTTCGTCAGCCAGTACGGCCTGCCCGAATACGATGCCGGCGTACTGGTCTCCAGCCGCGAACTCGCCGAATTTTTCGAGGCTACCGTGACGGCTGCCAATGGCGCTGCCAAACCGGCCTCGAACTGGATCATGGGTGACGTACTGGCCGCACTTAACCGCACAGAAAAAGACATCGGCGACAGCCCGATCACACCCGCACAACTGGGTGGCCTGATCAACCGCATCAATGACAACACCATCTCCGGCAAGATTGCCAAGCAGGTATTCCAGGCACTGATGGATGGCGAAGGCGCCAGCGCCGATGAAATCATCGAGAAAAATGGCCTCAAGCAGGAATCCGATTCCGGCGCCATTGAAGCCCTGATTGATGAGGTGATTGCAGCCAATCCGGATAACGTTGCCGCCTACCGCAGCGGCAAGGACAAGCTATTCGGTTTCTTTGTCGGTGAAGTAATGAAGCGCTCGAAGGGCAAGGCCAACCCGGGTCAGGTCAACGAGATACTGAAGAAGAAGCTGGCAGGCTGATCTCGCCCGCATTCATAAAAAAGCCCGCAGTGATGCGGGCTTTTTTATTGCGGGAAAAATCAGTGCAACTGCAGCGGATTCATGCCGTCGCCCATGAACGCAATGCGGTCATCTGCAAACATGTTCATGTCTGGCGCAAGAATTTTCACGTAACGGTCAAAGTAGAGAATCTGCTTCAGCAACAGCGCAAAGGCGCGAGGGAAGCGGATGCCGTGGCGCTCGCCCACTGCCACGATATCCAGCATGATGCGATTGATTTCACCATCATTGACCGCGCCGTTCAGCACATGCTCGGGATCAACCGTAGTGAAGGCGCCGTAAATCTCCTCCAGATCCTTTGCCAGTTTACCGGTATCAACGGCACGCTTTGTCATGCCAATTTTTGCCATGCTGGCAGCCATCTTGGCGAAGTTTCCATCCGTCAGTGATTCGACAAAATCGGTGGTCGCACCCCAAGTATCAGGATCAATACGACCGACAATACCAAAGTCGATAAACCCGATACGACCATCGGTCAGAACCATCAGGTTGCCGGCATGCAGATCGGCATGAAAGCTTTCACAGAACATGAGACTGGCAAACCAGGTATTCATGGCGAGAATCAGTGTGCCGGCAGGATCTTTCGAATACTTGCGAATGGTGTCGAGATCAGTGAGCGGCACACCGTAGAAGCGCTCCATTGTCAGTACGCGCAAACTGGACGCGTGCTCATACACCTTTGGTGCAATTGCCGCCTGATTGCCGGTACGCTCAAGAAAGGCATTGAACTCGCCGATATTGCGCGCCTCCTTGTAGAAGTCGACCTCTTCCATCATGCAGGCCTGGATTTCCGAAACAATCGCGGACAACGAAGCGAACTTGATTTTCGGAAACGCCACTTCCACGATGCGCGCCGCAAAATACAGGAAATTGAGATCAGTCAGCAGGATGTTTTCCACCCCCGGCTTCTGGATCTTGATCACCACCGGCTCACCCGTCACCAGTGTGGCCGCATGCACCTGGGCAATTGAGGCCGACGCCAGTGGCACCTCATCAATATGCGAAAAGACCTCTTGCAGCGGGCGTTGCAATTCACGCTGCAGTACATCCTGCATCACACTGAACGGGAGGGACGATGTCTTGTCGAGACAGTGCTGGAACTCGGTGACATAAGCTTCGGGAAACAGCGAGGGCGAGCTGGCAATAAACTGACCCAGCTTGATGTATGTCGCACCCAGTTTTTCAAACGTCTGGCGCAGCAGTCTTGGCGTGGGCGGACGATCACCCATGGCCCACGATATACCGGCCTGTGCCAGCACCAGCCCGGTCTGGCTGATGCGAAGCAGGCCCTTGAAGGCATTACCCAGATTTGCGTAACGGTTGCTCATGCAGAAGTCCTCTCATCTATCCCTGAGGCTGCAGACAGCGCAGCCCGCGTCACGGCGCACTGAAAGGGTGCGCATCATCCCTGCCATGGCCTCCCAGAGCCAGAGCTTGCCGACCAGCGGCTCGCCCACTCCGGAAAGGATTTTCAGTGCTTCCGTAGCGGCCAGCGCTCCCACCACACCAACGACTGGCGCCAGTATGCCGGCCTCTGCACACGTTGCTGCCGCCTCGTCCATCTCTGGGTACAGGCAGCGGTAACACGGCGATGCCGGCTGGCGGACATCAAATACGGCAAGCTGGGCGCCAAAGCCGATGGCGGCAGCACTCACCAGTGGCACGCCTGCCGCCACGCACGCCACATTTACAGCATCACGCGTGCCAAAGTTGTCACAGCCATCCACCACCAGATCAACCCGTGACAGCAGGGCCGGCAGCGTATCGGCATCCAGCGCGACCGTAACCGCTTCGCAGCGTACAAACGGGTTCACCACCGCAAGCCTGGCCACCGCCACCTCGGCCTTGAGGTTCCCCAGATCTGCTTCGGTATAGAGCAGTTGGCGCTGCAGGTTACTGGCCTCGATGACATCAAAATCGGCCAGCAGCAACTCGCCCACACCGGCGGCTGCCAGATACAGGCTGAGCGGGCAGCCAATGCCCCCCATGCCCACAACCAGCACCCGGGCAGCCTTGAGTTTTTCCTGCGCGGCAATATCAAATGCCGGCAACATGATCTGCCGTGCATAACGCAGCAGCTCGTCATCACTCAACATGTGCCTGCCCCACTAAAAAATAACGACCGAAGGTAATGCGCTCATGACCATTGAGATCGGTACGTGACGCCACGTCCTGAAAGCCTGCCGCCTGCATGATGGCACGAACCTGCAGCGACTGGTCATGACCATGCTCAAGTGCCAGCCATCCCCCGGACAAAAGATGTGCCGGCGCCAAAGACACCAGCTGACGGATATCATCAAGGCCGTCGACGCCTGACACCAGCGCCGATCGCGGCTCGAAGCGCACATCCCCTTGTGACAGATGCGCATCATCCGCACGAATGTAGGGGGGATTGGACAATATCAATTGAAAGCGGCGCTGCCGTAGCGGCGCAAACCAGCTGCCCTGCAGAAACTCGACTGCAAGGCCCAGACGCAAGGCATTCTCGCGCGCAACCAGCAGCGCATCCGGCGACGCATCCACCGCCGTAACCGTGCAGGCAGACCGCTCACTCTTGACCGCCAGGGCAATGGCGCCGCTGCCCGTCCCCAGATCCAGTACCGCGCCGACCGCATCTGCCGGCAGCTTTTCCAGCGCAAACTCCACCAGCATTTCCGTTTCCGGACGCGGGATCAGCGTATGCGCATTGACGCGCAGGTCCAGTGTCCAGAAGCCGCGCTCACCCAGCAAATGTGCTACCGGCTCACCCTGCTCGCGACGCTGCAGCAAGGCCTCAAACCGTAATGCCTGCTCCGGCAAAAAACTCTGGTCATCATGGCTGTACAACCACATGGCACTTTTGCCAAGCACCACCAGCATCAGCAACTCGGTATCACGACGCGCACTTTCGGAGCCCGCCGCCTGCAGACGCTGTGTGGCATCGCGCAACACATCGTGCAGCCTCATGACCTACGCCTCGCTGTCCGCCAGTGCCGCCAGCTGATCGGCCTGATACTCACGCGCCAGTGCATCCAGCACTTCATCAATATCCCCTTCAATCACGCGATCCAGCGAATACAGGGTCAGGTTGATGCGATGATCCGTCAGGCGACCTTGCGGAAAATTGTAGGTGCGAATGCGTTCGGAGCGGTCGCCAGAACCGACAAGGTCACGCCGCATGGATGCCTGCTCTGCATGCGCAGTCGCCTGTCGTGCCGCGAGTATTTTTGCCGACAGCAGACTCATGGCACGCGCCTTGTTCTTGTGCTGCGAGCGCTCGTCCTGACACTCGACCACAATGCCGGTAGGCAGGTGCACAATGCGGATGGCCGAGTCGGTTGTATTCACATGCTGGCCGCCGGCACCACTGGAGCGGAAAGTATCCACCCGGATGTCTTCCTTGCGGATTTCCACGCCCTCGACTTCCGGCGCTTCCGGCAGGATGGCGACGGTACAGGCCGAGGTGTGGATGCGGCCCTGTGATTCGGTGGCGGGTACACGTTGCACACGATGCACACCGGATTCAAATTTCAGTCGCGCGTAAACGTTGTCGCCCTCGACGCGCGCAATCACTTCCTTGTAACCACCGTGCTCGCCAGGACTGGCCGATACGATCTCGATGCGCCAGCGCTGTTTTTCTGCAAACCGCGTGTACATGCGAAACAGGTCGCCGGCAAAAATCGCTGCTTCATCGCCACCCGTACCGGCGCGAACTTCGAGATAGATATTGCAACTGTCGTTCGGGTCGCGCGGCAGCATCAGCTGCTCCAGCTCGGCCTGCAGGCTTTCCTGCCGGGCGGCGCCGGATTTCAGCTCTTCTTCCGCCATTTCACGAAAGTCAGGATCCTTGAGCAGGACACGCGCTTCCGCCTGATCCGCTTCCGCCTGCCGGAATGCCGACCAGGCCTCCACCACGGGCGTGAGTTCGGCATGCTCCCTGGAGAGGTTACGGAAGCGCTCGCCATTGGCGGCAACGCTGCCGTCCGCCAACAGGGCGCTCACTTCTTCTGCCCGCTCTACCAGCAACTCAAGTTTGTGACGCAAAGACGCCTTCATGCAGGATCGTCCTTGCCGTCATGCCGGGCGGGTCTGACCCCCAGCAAATCTGACGCCCAGTCCAGCTTGTCCTGTTCGCCGGCGGCTGCGGCCTTTTTCATGGCAATCGTTGGCGCATGCAGCATCTTGTTCATCAGCTGCCGGCTCAGGCGCTCCAGCACCACTGCAGGATCGTCGCCCTTTTTCAGCGCGCTCATGGCCTTGGCCAGCTCCTGCTCACGCACTGCATCTGCCTGCTGCCGATAGGCCGTCATTGTCGACAGGGCTCCCTGCTCACGCTTGTGATGCATGAATTGCTGTGCACATGTCGTGACAATTATTTCTGCTTCACGCGCGGCTTCCTGGCGCGAGCGCATGTTGTCATCAATCACCGAATGCAAGTCATCCACCGTATACAGATAGACATCCTGCAAGTCGGCAACTTCCGGCTCGATATCGCGTGGCACAGCAATATCCACCATGAAAATCGGCTTGTGCCGGCGCTTTTTCAGCGCACGCTCCACCATGCCCTTGCCCAGAATGGGCAACGGCGCCGCTGTCGAGGAAATCACGATGTCCGCATGCACCAGCGCATCCGGAATATCTTCGAGCGTAATGGCGCGGGCACCAAACTGCTGGGCCAGTGCCTGACCACGTGCCAGGGTCCGGTTGGCGACAGTGATTTTTGTAACGCCCTGCTCGAACAGATGCTTGCCGACCAGCTCGATCATTTCACCAGCACCGATCAGCAGGGCCTCGGAGTCACGCAGTTCGGAAAAAATCTGCCGGGCCAGCATGACGGCGGCATAACCAACCGACACCGGATTGGCTCCAATGGCCGTATCCGTCCTGACCTGCTTGGCGGTGGCAAACGTGCTTTGAAAAAGACGTTCCAGCTCGGGCCCGAGAGTGCCGGCAGCGGCGGCCTGCCCGTAGGCGGTCTTCACCTGCCCGAGAATCTGCGGCTCGCCCAGCACCATGGAGTCCAGGCCAGCGGCCACACGCATCATGTGCCTTACTGCCGCCTCACCTTCGTGCTTGTAGAGACTGGCTGAAATATCGCTCAGGGGCAGTTGCTGGTACTGGCTAAGCCAGGACAGGAGCGCATCACCGCCATTCTCCGGGACCTGGCCATAGAACTCGGTGCGATTACAGGTCGAGAGAATCGCCAGCTCCTGCACACCCGCATTGGCACATGCTTCACGCAGGGCAGCCTCCAGCCGCTCCGGCGTGAAGGCGACCTTCTCCCGCAGCTCAAGTGACGCCGTCTTGTGATTGATGCCGAGCGCAAGCAGCCCCATGGTCAACCTGTATAAAGGAAACAGAGCCCCCCTATAATGTAGCGGGAGGCGGGGACGGGAGGCGGATTTTGAGGGATAGACGCCGCAAAGACAAACCCGGCCAGCGCTTACCCCTCCCCTCCCTCATGATTTACAGAGGGCATATGGCCGCCCTGCCGCTTTTTTGCCAAGATGGGCGCTTACGGCATTCCTGCCTTGTGATTGCGACCATGCCCTTGCGCCCACTCTTCCCCTTTCTTTGCCTGCTGGCCTTGGCCGGCTGTGCCAGCCATGCCCCGCAGCCGTCAACTGCGCCGATCCCTCCGGTCGAGGACACCACGGCAGCAGAGCCTGTCTACACACCCTTTCCGCCCAAAACACTGGAAAGCATCCTGCTGGCCGAGTTTGCCGGGCACCGTCAGCGCGCCGACATTACCCTGGCCGGTTATGTCCAGCAGGCAGTAGCCACGCGCGACCCCGGCATTGTCGCCCGCGCCAGTACCATTGCCCAGTTGCTGAACCAGCCGCAAAGTCTGGAACTCTCCCGGATCTGGACGGAGGTGGAGCCGGGCAATCCGGACGCATGGTATCTGCTGGTGCTCAGTTGCCTGCGCCAGCAGAAATTCGACCAGTTCATGCCTGCCCTGGACCGGTTGCTGGCCCTGCAACCCGAAGCTGATCTGGAACAGATGTTCCTGTCCGCCGTCCCGGCCAGCCCGGCCGCGCGCGACAGCCTGCTGAAGGCACTGGATGGTGTCGGGCAACACCACCAGAACAGTCCGCACATCTTCTTTGCCAGAGCCTTGGTACAAAGCCAGAACGGCACCCTGGAGCCTGCACTTGAGAACGCCCGCAAAGCGCGCCAGCTGCGTCCGCAAAGCCCGCAAGCCACCCTGCTTGAAGCCAAGCTGCTGGCCGACCTTGGGCGCAATGCCGAAGCCTCGCGATTGCTGGCTGGCGCTGTAAAAGCGCAACCGGAAAGCCAGAGCCTGCGCCTTAACTACGCCCACACACTGGTCCGCGTACGGGACATGAAGGGTGCCGAGCGCGAGTTTGGCACCCTGGTCGACAAACACCCTGCCGATGACCGCCTGCGCCTTGGACTGGCCCTGATCGCCTTTGAAAACCGGAACGATGCGCTGGCACAAAGCGAACTCGAAATCCTGACGGATAGCGAAGAGCACAGTGACGAGGCCTATTTCTATCTGGGCAAGCTGGCGCACCGCCAGGGCAAGGCAGATGAAGCGATTGCGGCTTACGAGAACGTCCCGCCCGGGCAGCACTATCTTCCGGCCATGGCAGAGATCAGCCACCTGTTGCTCAGCCAGAACCAGCCGGAAGAGTCACGCCGCCACTTTGCCGAGGCCCGTACACGCTTCCCCGATTTGCGCATTTCGCTGTACCAGCTGGAGGCTGAGCTGCTCAGTAACCGCAAGGATTTCGTCAGCGCACGCGCCCTGCTCGATGAAGCCCTGCAACTGACACCGGGTGACACCCAGTTGCTGCTGAGCCGCGCGCTGGTCGCAGAGCGCCAGAACCAGCTGGAGCAGTTCGAGGCCGATGTGCGGGAAGTGCTGCGCATGGAGCCGGACAATGCCAGCGCCCTGAACGCGCTTGGCTACACCCTGCTGGACCGGACTGGCCGTATTGACGAGGCAGAAGCCTATATCCGTCGGGCGCAGGCACTCAAACCCGATGACCCCGCCATTCTGGACAGCATTGGCTGGGTCAAGTTCAAGCGCGGCGACACGGAAGGTGCGCTGGCTGATCTGCGCCGTGCCTACCAGCTTTATCCGGACGATGAAATTGCCGCCCATCTTGGCGAAGTGCTCTGGGAGCGCGGCCAGCGCGAAGAGGCACGCAAGCTCTGGAACGAGTCCCTGCGCCAGCATCCTGACAGCGACTATATTCCCCGCACACGCATGCGGCTTGATCCCTGATGCGGCATCACTTCTTTCTGTTGCTGATACTGGCCGGCCTGCTTTCCGGCTGTGCGCTGCACCCCCCTGCCCCCGTGATCACCGATACCGCCCACATGACGCGATGGCTGGCCGAGGGCAAGATGGGGCTGCGCGTAGCGGATCGCGGTGGCAATCTCTATTTCACCTGGCATCAGGACAGGGACCTCTACACCCTATCGCTGTCAGGACCACTTGGCGCAGGCCACACCGAACTCAGCGGCAGCCCTGATGGTGTCACCCTGCGCAATGGCGACCTGGGCGAGATCAAGGCCAGCTCGCCAGAGATACTGCTGGAAGCCGTCACCGGCTACAGCGCTCCCATCTCCTACCTGTCCCACTGGCTGAAAGCCCAGCCGGCCACAGCCACAGCACAGGTGGATCGCGACAGCAACGGCAAGGTCCTGCAGATTGCCGAGGATGGCTGGATCGCGACCTTTCCGGCATGGGATGAGACCTACCCGGCCCTGCCCCGGAAGATCATGATTACCGGCCCCGACACCCGCCTGACGGTGTTGGTTTCGAAGTGGCAGCCCGGCGAGGCTGACCACACGCCCGACACGCGCACCGACATCCGTACCGAAACCGCCCCATGAAACACCTGACCCTGCCCGCCCCGGCCAAGCTCAACCTGTTCCTGCACATCACCGGTCGCCGGGCGGATGGCTATCACCTGTTGCAGACCGTCTTCCAGTTCCTTGAGCAGGCCGACACCCTGCACTTCCGCACCCGCACGGACGGCGACATTCATCTGTCCCCCGAACTACCCGGGGTGCCGGCCGGGACCAACCTGATCGTGCGGGCCGCCCGCCTGCTCCAAGCCCATACCGGCTGCACGGCTGGTGCCGACATCCTGCTGGAGAAGCGCCTGCCCATGGGCGGCGGCATTGGCGGCGGCTCGTCGGATGCCGCCACTGCCCTGCTGGGACTCAACCACCTCTGGGCCCTGCGCCTGCCACTGGATGAGCTGGCCCGGCTTGGCCTGAGCCTGGGTGCCGACGTCCCGGTCTTTGTGCGCGGACAGGCGGCCTGGGCCGAAGGCGTCGGCGAAAGCCTGACGCCGGTCGACATTCCGGAGCCCTGGTACCTGGTGCTGACCCCGGATGCGCATGTCAGTACCGCCGATGTCTTCCGCCACCCGCAATTGACACGTCATACCCCCGCCATTACAGTAGCCGCCTTTCTCGGGGGGGGGCTTGCCCGGAGCGTTCGCAACGACTGTGAAAACATCGTGCGCCAGCTCTCTCCTGAAGTAGATGCGGCCCTGAACTGGCTGGCTCAGCATGGTACCGCCCGCATGACGGGGACCGGCGCCTGCTGCTTTATTGCCTGCCCGGATCGCGCAACGGCGGAGCACCTGCTGGCCACCAGCCCCATTCCGGGCTTTGTGAGTCGTGGCTGCAACCAGTCTCCTGCCCATGTCGCGCTGGCCGCACTGAAACAAGAATCCTAGGGGCGTCGCCAAGCGGTAAGGCAGCGGGTTTTGATCCCGCCATGCGTTGGTTCGAATCCAGCCGCCCCTGCCATTTTTCCAGTCAGCCGAAAGCACAGTCATGCCCAATCTGGTCCTGTTTACCGGCAACGCCAATCCCGAACTGGCCCGCAAGGTCGCCACTCACCTGCACACGCCGCTGGGCGATGCGCACGTGGGCCGCTTCTCTGATGGCGAAATCCAGATCGAGATCAACGACAACGTGCGTGGCAAGGACGTTTTTGTCCTGCAGTCCACGTGCAATCCCACCAATGACAACCTGATGGAAATGATTGTCATGGCCGACGCCCTGCGCCGCGCCTCGGCGGGTCGCATCACTGCGGTGATTCCGTATTTCGGTTATGCCCGTCAGGACCGTCGTGTCCGTTCGGCACGTGTGCCGATTACCGCCAAGATCGTTGCCGACATGCTGACGACCGTGGGCGTGGACCGCGTGCTGACCGTCGACCTGCATGCCGACCAGATTCAGGGTTTCTTCGACATTCCGGTCGACAACATCTATGCCTCGCCCGTGCTGCTGGCCGACATCCAGAAACAGGGTTACGACAACCTGATGGTGGTGTCGCCGGATGTGGGCGGCGTGGTGCGTGCACGTGCGGTTGCCAAGCAGCTGGACGAAGCCGACCTGGCCATCATCGACAAGCGCCGTCCCAAGGCCAACGAATCGCAGGTGATGCACATCATCGGTGAAGTAAAGGGCCGTGACTGCGTCATCGTGGATGACATGGTCGATACTGCCGGCACCCTGTGCAAGGCGGCTGCCGCCCTGAAAGAACACGGCGCCCGTCGCGTACTGGCTTATTGCACGCACGCCGTGCTGTCCGGTCCGGCGATTGCCAACATCAAGAATTCCGTGCTCGACGAGCTGGTGGTGACCGATACCATTCCGCTCACCGAAGAAGCGCTCGCCACCGGTCGCATCCGTCAGGTATCGCTGTCCGCGATGCTGGCCGAGACCGTGCGTCGCATCAATAACGAAGAATCCATCAGCGCGATGTTCGAGGTGCTGTAAGCACCTGCGCATCCGCCGATGTACTGCCGGGCAATCCCGCCCGGATTTGAACCCCGTCAACACCTGGTCGCAGGGTGATGACGGCATAACTGGAGACATCACATGTCCGCCGTTAGCTTTACTCTGAATGCCCAGGCCCGGACAGACGAAGGGAAAGGTGCGAGCCGCCGCCTGCGTCGTCTGGAAGCCAAACTCCCCGCCGTGATCTACGGTGGCAAGGAAGCTGCACAGTCCATCACTCTCGAGCTGAGGGAACTGGTCAAGGCCCTGGAAAACGAAGCCTTCTACTCGCACGTGCTGACCATCAACATCGATGGCAAGCCACAGCAGGCCGTTATCAAGTCCCTGCAGCGTCACCCGGCCAAGAACACCCCGATGCACGCTGACTTCCTGCGTGTTGACGCCACCCACAAGCTGGTGATGAAGGTGCCCCTGCACTATCTGAACCAGGACACCTGTGTTGGCGTGAAGACCGAAGGCGGCGCGCTGGCCATCATGGCCAACGAAGTGGAAATCGCCTGTCTGCCAGCCAACCTGCCGGAATACATCGCTGTGGACATGAAGGATGTGCATGTGGGTACCACCCTGCATCTGTCCAGCATCGTCCTGCCAGCCGGTGTGGAAATTCCGTCACTGGCCCTTGGTCACGATTACGATCAGCCGATCGCAAACGTGCACAAGAGCACGGCCGACGCGTAATCGCGGCCCGATGCACGACAAAAGCGGGGCCTCTGGGCCCCGTTTTTTTATTCAGATGACGCACCAAGACAGCAGCACACCATGACCACACTTCGCCTGATCGTCGGCCTTGGAAATCCGGGCCCCGAATACGCGGCCACCCGGCACAATGCCGGTCAGTGGTTTGTGGAGCGGCTTGCCGACAAATACGGCATCCGCCTGAGTCCCGAACCGAAATATTTCGGCATCAGCGGACGTGGCACGGTAAACGGACAGGATCTGCGCCTGCTGATCCCCACCACCTTCATGAACCGCTCCGGACAGTCGGTTGGCGCACTGGCCACCTTCTTCAAGATTCTTCCGGACGAGATTCTCGTGGCGCATGACGAACTCGACCTGCCCCCTGGCACCATCCGCCTGAAAACCGGCGGCGGCCATGGCGGTCACAACGGGTTGCGCGACATCATTCCCGCACTGGCCAACCAGAACGGCTTTCACCGCCTGCGTGTCGGTATTGGCCACCCCGGCGATGCCAAACAGGTATCGAACTATGTGCTGGGCAAGGCACCCGCCACGGAACAGGAAAAGATCGAGGCTGCACTGGATGCCGCCGAAGCACTGAGTGATGACCTTGTCGCCGGCAAACTGGCGGCAGTAATGAACAAGCTGAACGGTTTCAAGGCCTGACTTTTTCAGGAACGCATTTTCCAGGTTTTTTCGTTAGGTTTTTTCGTTGGGGAGCGGTAATCGCGCCCTGACCTGCGAGGCAAAAAAATGGCTATCAATTGCGGTATCGTCGGGCTTCCCAACGTTGGCAAATCCACCCTGTTCAATGCACTGACCAAGGCCGGTATCGCGGCGGAAAACTTTCCGTTCTGCACCATTGAGCCCAATACCGGCATTGTGCCCGTGCCCGATCCCCGTCAGGACGCCCTGTCGGCCATCGTGAAGCCGCAGCGCATCCAGCCTGCCACCATCGAGTTCGTGGACATTGCCGGCCTTGTCGCCGGGGCCTCCAAGGGTGAAGGTCTGGGCAACCAGTTTCTGGCCAATATCCGTGAAACCGATGCCATCGCCCACGTCGTGCGCTGCTTCGAGGATGACAATGTCATTCACGTATCCAACCGCATCAATCCGGTCGATGACATCGAGATCATCAACATGGAACTGGCACTGGCCGATCTTGATACGGTTGAAAAAGCCCTCAAGCGCGTGGAAAAACAGGCCAAGGGTGGCGACAAGGAAGCCCAGGCCCTGAAAGTGGTGATGGAAAAAGTGCTGCCGACGCTCACCGAAGGCCTGCGCGTGCGCACCATGAACCTGAACGCCGACGAACTGGCCATACTCCGCCCGCTCTGCCTCATCACCACCAAGCCGGTGATGTACATCGCCAACGTCTCGGAAGACGGCTTTGACAACAATCCGCACCTGGATGCCGTGGTGAAGTATGCCGAATCAGAAAACGCACTTGTGGTGCCGATCTGCAACAAGATCGAGTCCGAAATTGCCGAACTGGACGAAGCTGACAAGGTGGAATTCCTCGAAACCCTGGGCATGGAAGAACCGGGCCTCAATCGCGTGATACGTGCCGGCTACCAGCTGCTGGGTCTGCAGACTTACTTCACCGCTGGCGTGAAAGAAGTGCGCGCCTGGACCATCAAGGTCGGTGCCACCGCCCCGCAGGCTGCCGGTGTCATTCACACCGACTTTGAAAAAGGCTTTATCCGTGCCGAAGTCATCGCCTATGAAGACTTCGTGAAGTACAACGGTGAAGCCGGGGCCAAGGAAGCCGGCAAATGGCGTCTGGAAGGCAAGGAGTACATCGTCAAGGACGGCGACGTAATGCACTTCCGCTTCAACGTTTAAACAGCAGCAACACCCGATGCAAGCCCGGAAAAGCCACGCAAAAGCGTGGCTTTTCTGTATTACATCAAATCCAGCCCCATCCCCCTGACCGATATGCCGCCAGATCACACGCCTGACTTTCATCAGGGATCTGCTAGCCTTGGGAGAAATCCCCTTCTGGCAGTGAAACGTCATGACGGCAGACAACGGGCAGCGCTTTTGCCTTTACTCGGCAACCGAACTGGAAGCCGTGCTGGATGAAATGGCACATCGGGCTACTGCACTCTTGCATGCAGACAAACCGCTCGCACTGATCGGCATTTTACGCCGTGGCGAACCGCTGGCCAGAATGCTGCAGTCGCGCCTGTCCGTGCTGCGCGGGAATACCGGCATTCCGCTTTACCCGCTCAAGGTCAAACGCTATGCGGACAACCTTGAACTGCTTCATGCCGACACCGCACTGGAAGAAAATCCCGCGCTAGCCGGACTTGACCTGAAAAACACCACGCTACTGGTTGTGGATGATGTGCTGTATCAGGGGCATTCATTGCTGCGCACCTGCGCCTGGCTGGCACGTATTGGCGCGCAGGAGGTACGCACGGCCGTGCTGGTCGATCGCTGCGTCGGCACACAGCCGGTGCATGCAGACATCACGGGTATACGGCTGCAGGTTGCTGCCAGTGACGTCATTGAATGCAATGTACCGCCCTACGAAGCGGACTTCCGTGTCGATGTCTGGCGCCGTCACAACTGAAACCCCGTCATGCAGGGGAACTGCGGCATGGCAAACGCTGCAGGAACCAGTCTGCAGAAAGCCGGGCCACTTCCTCCAGTGTGCCGGGCTCATCAAAAAGATGGGGCGCGCCCTGCACGACGGCAACGTGCTGCTCACCTCCCAGGTGCCGGCCACTGTTGCGATTAAGGGCCAGCACCTCATGATCGTCGCTCCCGACAATCATCAGAACCGGCGAACGTACCTTCGGCAGCGCGCCAGCTGCAAGATCAACCCGTCCACCACGTGACACCACTGCACGAACCACATCGGGCCGTATTGCCGCTGCCATCAGGGCAGCGGCAGCACCAGTGCTGGCGCCAAACAATCCCGTACCCAGAGCAGCAACATCCCTGTCGCGTTGCAAGGAATCAATCACACGCACCAGTCGCTGCGTCAGCCGGGGAATATCAAAACGGAACTCACGCGTAACATCGTCAATGCGCTGTTCATCCACACCCAGCAAATCAAACAACAGGGTCGCCAGACCACGCTCATTGAAATAGCGAGCCACACCCTGGTTGCGCGGACTGAAACGGCTACTGCCACTGCCGTGCACAAATACCACGAGGCCTTCCGGGTGCTCAGGCACAGAAAGCTCACCATGCAGCTGCACATCTGCAAACATGAAGGTCACCGGCCGTATCATGAAATTTTCATGCACCACGATGACCTGCCTTTCCCGGTTCCTGTGCCCACGCTTGCCGCAGCAGCGCCTGCACCTCCTCATCAGAAACCTGACCAAACTCCTCATACCATTGCCCGATGGATGAGAATGGCTCCGGCGTAAACAGGCAGACAACCTTGTCCACCAGCCTGGCCACCGTCGCGACGCTCTCCTGGGCCCCAACCGGAATGGCGATGATTATTTCAGACGGCATCTGCTGGCGAACGGCCTGTATCGCAGCACGCATCGTGGCGCCTGTCGCCAATCCGTCATCAACAATGATCACGCGCTGCCCACGCAAGACCGGCACCGGGCGCAAGCCGCGATACAGGTGATCCCGGCGCTGCAACTCGACCCTTTCCCGCCGTGCGACTTCCTCGATGGCATGGCGGGGAACATCCAGATACTGCACGACATGGTCATTCAGTACCTGCACTCCCCCGCTGGCAATCGCACCCATCGCCAGCTCCTCGTTTCCCGGCACACCCAGCTTTCTGACCAGCAGCAGATCCAGTCGCGCGTGGAGTGCCCGTGCAATTTCCGCGGCCACTGGCAAGCCACCTCTCGGCAGGGCCAGTACCAGCACATCCGGCTGGCCTTGCAATGGCATGAGGGCCGCGGCAAGCAGCCGACCCGCCTCAACCCGATCCCGCAGTGGCAGCCTGTGACTCATAAGACCCCCTCGACACACCCACCAGACCCTTGCGACTGGCGCCTTCAGTAACCATAGACGAGAGTCATCAGCCCTGAAGTTGATACAAATCAACGGCCGGAGCTACAGGCTTTCGTATGGCTCCTATACTGGTGTTGTGATGGGGTGCCAGATGGCACTCCCTTTGCTCTTGAAGCCCAACAGGACGCCAGCCATGGACAAATTTCGTGATCGTCGCCAGGAGAAACTGCCCCAGACCGAATTGCATGACCCCTATCTCAAACAGCGGCAGAGCGGTCCGGCCAAATGCCCGGAATGCGGTGCGTCCTGTCAGGCTGGCCGCTGGAGCTGGCAAGCCATTCCCGCCAACGGCCATATCGACGAGGTGACATGTCCGGCCTGCCATCGCATTGCCGACCAGGCACCGGCAGGCACCGTGACGCTAACAGGTGACTTCATCGGCCCCCATCAGGATGAAATCCTGAGCCTTGTCCGCAACACGGAGGCCCGGGAAAAAAACGAGCACGCGCTGGAACGCATCATGCAGTGCAACAGCAGTCCTGACGGCCTTGTTGTCACCACCACGGGCATGCATCTGGCCACGCGTATTGGTCATGCGCTGGCTGCCGCCTACAAGGGGCATACGGAATACCAGTACAGTGACAGCGAGGCACATGTACGGGTGAACTGGCTACGTAACTGACACGTCGCCTCTCTCGAAAGTGGTATTCATTACAGGATGAGGTGAGCGTATTGTTGCCTGTGCTGATACGCATGAGGCAAGCGCTGCAGGACTGATACGGATACACATGCTGCGAACATGTGTATTGCGGTGCATCGCCCGGCATCAAATCACCAGGCGGCAGCCGTTTCTGCTGCGGAGCGATGGCACCATGATTCAGTCTCCCGAACTACGACGACTGATACTGCAACATCCGTTGATCCATCATCTGGAGCCGGCAGCGCAAGAGCGACTGCTGGCTGCCACGCTGGAGTCCAGTCACGACAGCACCACCCTGCTCATTCGTCAGGGCCAGGAGGCTGACCGATTTTTTCTGGTGCTGAAAGGTCGCGTCAAACTCTTCCGCATCTCTGCGGACGGACAGGAAAAGGTCGTCGAAATCATTCACCCCGGGCAAACATTTGCCGAGGCCGTGATGTTCACACAGAAGTCGGTCTATCCGGTCTGTGCCGAAACACTGGAGCCCGTGCACCTGATCAGCTTTCCCAATCGCCTGATGCTGCAATTACTGGAAGAAAATCCGAAAAGCTGCCTGCACCTGCTGGGGCACATGAGCGTGCGCCTGCATCAGCGTCTGGGTGAACTGGAAACGCTGACCCTGCAAAACGCCACGCAACGCTTTGCACTGTTCCTGATACAAAATCTTGAAAACCGGTCAGCCGAGACGGCCGACATTGACCTTCAGCTTCCCAAACGCCTGGTGGCGGCGCGGCTTTCCATGCAGCCCGAAACCCTGTCGCGCATCATGGCACGACTGCGTACGGCAGGACTGATAGAGATCAATGGCCGCAGCATCCATATTCCGAGCATTGGACGATTGCTGGCCGAGTTCAATGAAGCCGGCCAGCATGCATCCCACGACAACGTCATTGCCCGCAGCACGGCCGCTGAAACACCGGCCAGACAGGGTGGCATACCCGTATTCACCATCGGTGAGAACTGACGCGCTACCGCCGCACACTCCTGGCACCGTTGCATCAGGAATGCAACGAACACATCTCACACGGCCAGATGTGCCGTCAGATACCGATGCATCGACATGACAGCAGGATTAATGCCCTTGTCATGCTCATGACTGGCATACACCTCGTGATACACGATGCAGGTACGGGCCGAACGGAAATACCCTGACTCCATCAGGACAACCTCGATGCATTCGCGCACCTGATCCGCCCTGACACAGTCAGTCTGTGGCAGCTGCACCAGCACGGCATTGGCCAGAACCTCGGCAATCCTTGCGCCGAATTCACCCGTCACCTCACCCGCCGCCTCAATCTCCCGCTGTATCCTCACCGGTTCAAAACCGAACCGTTGCCCATCGTTTTTTTTCAACCACAACGGATGTGGAACTCCCCTCATGATTTCACCCCCTGCACGATGGCTGTCATTTTAATTATTTTGATACCGCTACGATCATGGACAGCAGCATGCTGCCGCCATGACGATGATCAAGCGCTGACTGCCCGTGACGATATATTTTCAGAAAATGAAACCGCACAGTGCTGAAGGATAATTCAGCCGCCGCTGGCATTCATGAAGCGCACAACCTGAACCTCGCCCTGCTGTGAAAACTCGTGGCGGGCCGGCTTGTGCTGCAGACCAGCCTGAATGGCATCCAGCAGCGGTGCATCACTGTCGGGATGGCGACGCAGCAGACTGCGCATATCCAGCGAATTTTCATGACCGAGGCACAGCAGCAACCGGCCTTCTGCGGTCAGGCGTACACGATTGCAGGTACTGCAGAAATTATGGCTGTGGGGAGAAATAAAGCCGATGCGGGTATGCGGGTGCTGGAGCAGGCGCACATAGCGTGCAGGACCACCACTGCTTTCTTCGCTATCACCCAGAGCGTGGCGTTGCGCAATCTGCGCGCGTACTTCGTCGCTGGAAAAGAATGCTTCGCCGCGGGAACGACCGACATGGCCAAGCGGCATTTCCTCGATAAAGCTGATGTCGATTGCACGCGCAATGGCAAAGTCCACCAGCGCATTGACCTCGTCATCATTGCGGCCCTTCATGATGACGCTGTTGAGCTTGATACGCTCAAAGCCGGCAGCACGGGCGGCCTCAATCCCGGCCAGCACCTGGTTCAGGTCGCCGGTACGGGTAATGGTGCGAAACTTGAGGGGATTCAGGCTGTCGAGGGAGATATTCAGGCGCTTGACGCCAGCCTCCGCCAGCGGGCGGGCCAGCTTGCCCAGTTGTGAGCCATTGCTGGTCATGACCAGCTCATCCAGGCCAGGCAAGGCCGCTATGCGCTCGCACAGGTCAACAATGCCTTTGCGGACAAGGGGTTCGCCACCGGTCAACCGGATTTTCCTGACACCCAGACCAACAAACAGGCGCGCCACCCGATGGATTTCCTCGAGTGACAACACCTGATCGCGGGGCAAAAAAGTCATGTCTTCCGCCATGCAGTACACACAGCGGAAATCGCAGCGATCTGTCACGGACAGGCGCAGGTAATCTACCCGACGACCCTGCCCATCCAGTAACACGGCGTTGCTCATGACGGTGCTTTCCTTGTGAGAAACGGTTTCCGCCTACTGCAGAAGGGGCGAGGTGGCCCCTTGCAGTTCGATGCCCTCAATACGAGCAGCACCGACCAGCGTTTGCAAATACTGTACCACTGCCTTGTGCCAGACCCGTTGCCCGAGTTCGGCACGGATACGATTCTCTACCACGGCAAACGGCAGCGCCTCTCCTTCCACCCGCAAATCCACCTGCACGACGTGAAAGCCGTAGCGTGACTCGATGGGCTGCAAGGCCAGACCGAGCGGCAGACGCAGTAGCTGGCGTTCAAACTCCGGCACCGTCTGACCCTTGCTGATCTGCCCCAACGCCCCGCCTTGGGCCCTGGAGGGGCATGCAGAGTGTGCCGTGGCCAGTGCCGCAAAGTCTTCACCCTGCTGCAACCTGACAATCAGGGCTTCGGCCGCCTCACGCTGCTCACTGCGCTCGACCAGATCATCGGGCGCCGCCGCCAGCAGGATGTGACGGGCAGCCACCAGTGGCGGCGACATGAAACGCTCAGGATTGCTCTCAAAAAAATGTTTCACGCTCGCCGCATCAGTCTGGGGCAGGTCAATTTCCTGCTCGATAAGGGTGCGAATTTCCGCCTCCTCATCCGTTTCGCCCGCAACTGGTGCAACCTTGATCCCCAGCTCGGCAATCCGTTGCTGCAGTAGCCGGCGGATCACCAGCGCCTGTGCGGCCAGAAAGACGGCCTCTTGCCGGCTGTCGGCCGGGTGATACTGCATTTCAAGGGCAATGGCTTCCTGCTCCAGCGCAACCCCGTTCACACGGATATGCGGCCATTCCTGCTCACTGGTGGCGATGATTGATGCAGAACTGCTCATGGGTATCTCCTGCAGACACGGTCCGCAATCAGGCCTTCTGGCGCACGATCTGGTAACGGCGGCCCAGATACCATACCGGGGCACTGACCATGTGCACCAGACGGGTAAAGGGGAACAGCACAAACAGGGTCAGCCCGAGGAACACATGCAGCTTGTACACCAGGCCGACCGGCGCAATCGACTCGGCGGCAACGGTGGGTTGCAGGATCACCAGATGCTGTGCCCAGTTACCGAGCATGACCATGACCGACCCGTCCAGATGTTGCGTGGAAGCCACGATCGTCAGCAGCCCCAGGCACAGCTGTGCCAGCAACACCCAGAGGATCAGGATGTCCGACGCACTGGAACTGGCCCGCACCCTAGGGTCCGTCATGCGGCGCACGATCAGCATGAGCAGACCGACAAGGCAGATCACCCCGAAGACGCCACCCGACACCATGGCCAGCAACTGCTTGTTCTCGGTGCTGATGACATGGTGATACACCGCATGCGGTGTCAGCAGACCGACAAAGTGACCGGCCAGAATGAACAGGATGCCGACATGGAACATGTTGCTCGCCACCCGCATGCCCTTGTTGCTGAGCATCTGGCTGGAGCCGGTTTTCCAGGTGTACTGGGACAGGTCAAAACGCGCCCAGCTGCCAATCAGGCAGATGGCGAGCGCCACATAGGGGTAAACCCCGAACAGCATGAAATTAAGATTCGACATGATCAGTCTCCTAGGCCTTGCCTGCCGGCGCAGCCGATTGCTTGAAATCCACCCAGTGCACCGGCACCGCTACGTCTTCACGGGCCTTGCCCTTGCCGCCTGCGGAGGTGCCACAGCTGCTGTTCTGGTCGCCATTGAGGAAAGTGATGGTTTCTTCTTCCCACTCGGCATCGAGTGCCTCGAGACTGTCGTCACGCGTTTCCGCTGACACCTGCTCGCGCACACCGGCGACGGCATCCTGTGGCTCGGCACCGGCAATCTGCAGCAGGGCACGGAAGCACGCCGCGTAATCGCACTCGCGTTCATCCATGCGGGCCGCCAGCAGCGCCAGCAGGTGCTGCACATCGGACAGGCCTTCGCGCGCCTCGATGTCCTCACGACTGGCGAGATACTCCAGATACAGAGGGATGTAATCCGGCAGCTCCTTCACACCGATGGCAAAGCCGGCTTCTTCATACTGTGCCATCAGGTCAACCATGGCCTGACCGCGATCACGCGACTCACCATGCACATGCTCGAACAGCAGCAGTGACAGGGAGCGGCCGCGCTCGAACAGCTCGGTGTACGCCTCCTGCACATCCAGCAGATCGTTATCTGCCAGACGATCCAGCAGGGTCTGCAGCGCCTCGCGCTGCACCGGCGAGATTTCGCGGGCGGCCGCAATGGCCGCCGCGAGTTCTGCCTTGCCGGCCTGCAAGGCCTCATCCGGATAATCCAGCAACAGGGAAATCACCTTGAGAATCTGCATGATCACTCCTCCCAGAGCTGAACGGTTTTCAGCACATCACGTCGTGTGGCTTTCTTGCCACCAAACATGTTGACCTCGGACGAGCCGTTGCAACCACTGCCAAAGGTGAAGCCGCAACCGTTACGCTCGGCAAACGCTTCGCTCATGGCTTCTTCACGATGCGCCGTCGGGATGACAAAACGGTCCTCGTAATTGGCGATGGCCAGATAACGGTACATCTCTTCTGCCTGCGCCTTGGTCAGACCGACATCGTTCAGTGCCGTCAGGTCTTCGCGGCCATCCACGTTCTGGGCACGCTTGTAGGAACGCATCGCCAGCAGGCGCTTGAGGGCCAGCTTGACCGGCTTCTCGTCACCGGCAGTCAGCAGGTTGGCGAGATAACGCAGCGGAATACGCAGGCTGTCGACATCCGGCAGGATGCCGTTCATGCCCACCTTGCCGGCTTCTGCCGCATTCTGGATGGGTGACAGTGGCGGCACATACCAGACCATCGGCAGCGTGCGGTATTCCGGGTGCAGTGGCAGGGCCAGCTTCCAGTCCACCGCCATCTTGTACACCGGCGACTGCTGGGCAGCGGTAATCACGGAATCCGGAATACCGTCCTTGCGCGCCTGGGCAATGACCTTGGGATCATTCGGGTCCAGGAACATGCTCAGCTGCATTGGATACAGATCCTGCTCACTGGGCGTGCTGGCCACTTCATGAATACGGTCGGCGTCATACAGCAGCACACCCAGATAGCGGATGCGACCGACACAGGTTTCCGAGCACACGGTCGGCATGCCGGCTTCGATACGCGGGTAGCAGAAAATGCACTTTTCCGACTTTCCACTCTTCCAGTTGTAATAGATCTTCTTGTACGGGCAGCCGCTGATGCACATGCGCCAGCCGCGGCACTTTTCCTGGTCGATGAGAACGATGCCGTCTTCTTCACGCTTGTAAATGGCACCGCTCGGGCAAGCCGCCGCACACGCCGGATTCAGGCAGTGCTCGCACAGGCGCGGCAGATACATCATGAAAGTATTTTCATACTCGCCATAAATATCAGCCTGCACCTTGTCGAAGTTCTTGTCCTTGCGGCGCTTGGCAAACTCGGTACCGAGAATTTCTTCCCAGTTCGGGCCCCATTCGATTTTTTCCATGCGCTTGCCGGTAATTGCCGAGCGCGGACGCGCAGTCGGCTGATGCGCCACTTCCGGAGCGGTATGCAAATGCTGGTAATCGAAATCAAAGGGCTCGTAGTAGTCATCGATTTCCGGCAGGTCCGGGTTGGCGAAAATATTTGCCAACACACGGAACTTGCCACCGATACGCGGATTGATGGAGCCATCCGCATTGCGCACCCAGCCGCCCTTCCACTTGTCCTGGTTTTCCCACTCTTTCGGGTAGCCGATGCCGGGCTTGGTTTCCACGTTATTGAACCACGCGTATTCCATGCCTTCACGGCTGGTCCAGACATTCTTGCAGGTAATCGAACAGGTGTGACAGCCGATGCACTTGTCCAGATTCAGAACCATGCCTACTTGTGAACGAATCTTCATGGCGTCACTCCTTAATCAATATTCTGCGGCAGGGGCTGTGGCAACGCGTCCGTATCGGACCCGTCAAGCCAGTCAACCTTCTTCATTTTGCGCACCACGACAAACTCGTCGCGGTTACACCCCACCGTACCGTAGTAGTTGAATCCCCATGCTTGCTGGGCATAACCGCCAATCATGTGTGTCGGCTTCATCACCACACGCGTTACCGAGTTGTGATGGCCGCCGCGGGTGCCGGTCATTTCGCTGCCCGGCATGTTCACGATGCGTTCCTGGGCGTGATACATCATCACCATGCCCTCTTTCACACGTTGCGACACCACCGCACGGGCCACCAGTGCACCGTTGGCGTTGAAGCACTCGATCCAGTCGTTATCCTCGATACCGGCCTTCTTCGCATCCACTTCGGACATCCACACAATGGGTCCGCCACGGCTCAGCGTCAGCATGATCAGGTTGTCGGAATAGGTGCTGTGGATACCCCACTTCTGGTGCGGCGTGATCCAGTTCAGCACGATCTCGGTATTGCCGTTGCTCTTCTTGCCCTTCACGTATTCAGTCGTGCGGGTATTGATCGGCGGACGGTAGCTCATCAGCTGCTCGCCAAACGCCTGCATCCAGGGATGATCCTGATAAAACTGCTGACGGCCGGTGATGGTGCGCCACGGAATCATCTCGTGCACATTGGTGTAGCCGGCGTTGTAGCTGACATGCTCGTCTTCCAGACCTGACCAGGTAGGGCTGGAAATGATCTTGCGCGGCTGCGCCTGGATGTCACGGAACCGGATCGACTCGTGCTCCTTGCCAACCGCCAGATGCGAGTGATCACGACCAGTGAACTTGGACAGCGCTTCCCAGGCCTTCACGGCGACATGGCCGTTGGTTTCCGGTGCCAGCGAGAGAATCACTTCGGCCGCATCAATGGCTGACTCGATACGCGGACGGCCTTCGCTGACGCCCGGCTCCAGCACCTGATGATTCAGCTGGCCGAGGAACTTCACTTCATCCTCGGTATTCCAGTTGATGCCCTTGCCACCATTGCCATTTTTTTCCAGCAATGGACCGAGCGAGGTGAACTTCTTGTAGATGTTCGGGTAGTCGCGCTCCACCACCACCATGTTCGGCGCATTCTTTCCCGGTACCGGATCAACACCGTCACTCTTCCAGTCGGTGCCACCGAAGGGCTGGGCCAGTTCGCCGACGCTGTCATGCAGCAACGGCACCGTCACCAGATCCTGCTCGACGCCCAGCACTCCGTTGGAGATTTCCGAGAATTTCTTGGCAATGCCCTTGTAGATATCCCAGTCGGAACGGGATTCCCACGCCGGGTCAATCGCCGCCGAGAGCGGGTGAATGAAGGGGTGCATGTCGGACGTATTCATGTCGTCCTTTTCGTACCAGGTGGCCGTCGGCAACACGATGTCCGAGTACACACAGGTCGATGACATGCGGAAGTCGAGCGTGGTCACCAGATCCAGCTTGCCGATGGCACCCTCGTCGACCCATTCGGCTTCCTTGGGTATCAGGCCGCCGCGCTTGCCGCAGTCCTCGTTCATCACGCCATGACGCGGCGTGCCGAGCAGGTACTTGAGCATGTACTCATGACCCTTGCCGGAGGAACCGAGCAGGTTGGAACGCCAGATGAACATGTTGCGCGGGAAGTTGGCAGGATTGTCCGGCTGTTCGCAGGCAAACTTGATCGAACCATCCTTCAGAGACTGCACCACATAATCCTTGGGTGACATGCCTTTTTCGGCGGCTTCACGGCAGATTTGCAGTGGATTGCGATTGAGCTGCGGTGCACTTGGCAACCAGCCGGCGCGTTCGGCACGAATGTTGTAGTCGAGCATGTGCTCGGGGAATTTTTCCTTGTCGGCGAGCGGCGAGAGAATCTCGTGCACGCTCATCTTCTCGTGACGCCACTGCGAGGAGTGGTTGTAGAAG
The DNA here is from genome assembly GCA_030646295.1 of Moraxellaceae bacterium. Taxonomy (GTDB): domain Bacteria; phylum Pseudomonadota; class Gammaproteobacteria; order Pseudomonadales; family Moraxellaceae; genus UBA2031. The sequence continues at coordinate 81,029 of JAUSND010000019.1, read as the reverse complement.
AAGCTGGTGCCGTTCATCTGGCGTGGCGGACGGCTCCAGTCCAGGCCGAAGGCCAGCGGCAGCCAGCCACACTGCGGACGCAGCTTTTCCTGGCCAACATAATGCGCCCAGCCACCACCGGACTGTCCCACGCAACCACACATCATCAACATGTTGATGAGGCCACGGTAATTCATGTCCATGTGGTACCAGTGATTCATCGCCGCACCGACGATGATCATGGACTTGCCGCGTGTCTTGTCGGCGTTGTCGGCAAACTCACGCGCTACACGAATCGCCTTTTCACGGCTGACACCGGTGATCTTTTCCTGCCAGGCGGGTGTGCCCGGTACGGTGGCATCGTTGTAGTCTTTGGCAACATTCTTGCCGCCGAGGCCGCGATCAATCGCCAGACCGGCGGCATGGAGATCGTACACGGTAGCCACATGTACCTTGCGACCATCCGCCAGCGTCAGGGCGCGGCTCGGCACGCGACGGTACTGGATTTCCTCACCTTCAACATGCTGGAAGTGATCGTGCAGCTGGCCGCCAAAATAGGGGAAGGCCACTTCAACGGCATTTTCAGGACCATCGATCAGCGAAAGTTGCAACTCGGTTTCACGACCTTCACCACCCTCGCGGGCTTCGATATTCCACTTGCCCGATTCGCCCCAGCGATAGCCGATGGAGCCAAGCGGCGACACAAGCTGGCCCGACTTGCTGTCCAGTGCGATGGTCTTCCACTCGGGATTGTTGCCCTGGCCAAGGTTGTCGGCGAGATCGGAGGCGCGCAGGAAACGGGTCGGCTGATAACCCTCGCCTTTTTCTTCCAGCAGCACCAGCATCGGGAAGTCAGAGTAGCGACGCACGTAATCGGTGAAGTACGCACTCGGATTATCGAGATGGAACTCCTTGAAGATCACATGATTGAAGGCCTGGGCGAGCGCAGCATCAGTACCCTGCGTCGGGTTCAGCCAGAGATCGGTAAGCTTGGCGACTTCGGAATAGTCCGGCGTAATCGAAACGGTCTTGGCACCCTTGTAGCGGACTTCCGTGAAGAAGTGTGCGTCAGGGGTACGCGTCTGCGGCACATTGGAGCCCCAGGCAATGATGTAGTTGGAGTTGTACCAGTCGGCCGATTCCGGCACGTCGGTCTGCTCGCCCCACACCATCGGTGATGCCGGCGGCAAATCGCAATACCAGTCGTAGAAGCTCAGGCACACACCACCAATCATGGACAGGTAACGCGAACCCGCAGCGTAGCTGACCATGGACATGGCAGGAATCGGCGAGAAGCCGATGACGCGGTCCGGACCATACTGCTTGACCGTGTAGACGTTGGCGGCGGCGATGATTTCGTTGACTTCATCCCAGCTCGACCGCACAAAGCCGCCAAGACCACGCTTGCTCTTGTAGGACTCGGCCTTGGCCTTGTCTTCCACAATGCTTTTCCATGCCTCCACCGGCGACATGCGGGCACGCGCTTCACGCCACAGCTTGAGCAGCGGCTTGCGCACCTTCGGATACTTCAGGCGATTGGCGCTATAGATATACCAGCTGTAGCTGGCGCCACGCGGGCAGCCGCGCGGTTCGTGATTGGGCAGATCCGGACGGGTACGCGGGTAATCGGTCTGCTGGGTTTCCCAGGTGATCAACCCGTTTTTGACATAAATCTTCCACGAGCATGAACCCGTGCAGTTCACCCCATGAGTGGACCGCACAATCTTGTCGTATTGCCAGCGGGCACGGTAGACATTTTCCCAGTCACGGGATTCATTGCGGGTTTCACCGTGACCGTCGGCAAACTCGCCCTGCTTCCGTTTGAAGAAGCGCAATTGATCAAGCAGATGGCTCATCGTTCTTTCCTCTTTGGCTGGGACGGGGAGCTAACCCCGTCCTGTCGCAAAACCTTAGTTCAAATATCGGGAATCAGCAGGGCATCTCGGCATTCTTGCGGGCATACCACCACCAGGTGACAAAGATGCAGCTCACGTAAAATGCGATGAACACGTAAAGCGCAGCCTGGGGACCGCCTGTCAGCGCCATGGAGGTACCAAACGACTTGGGAATGAAGAACCCGCCGTAAGCACCGATGGCCCCGGAGAAGCCGAGCACGGCCGCCGATTCCATCTGCGACTTCCTGACGGAAGCGTCCAGTGCATCCTTGCCTTTGCCGGCATTGGCGCGATCATTCTGGGTTCGGAAGATGACGGGAATCATGCGGAAGGTAGAGCCGTTGCCAATGCCGGTGGTGACAAAAAGCACCATGAACATCGCAAAGAAGCCCCAGAAGTTACCTGCCCCGCCATTGTTGGGCAGGAAGTTCAGCACCCCGAAAACAGCTGCCGCCATCACGATGAAGTTCCAGAACGTCACCTTGGCGCCACCAATCTTGTCGGAGAGCCAGCCACCCACCGGACGAATCACGGCACCAACCAGCGGGCCGAGGAACGCAAACTTCATCGGGTCAATGCCAGGGAACTGTGTCTTCATCAGCATGGCAAAACCGGCAGAAAAACCGATGAAGGAACCGAAGGTGCCAATGTAAAGCCAGCACATCAGCCAGGTATGCTTCTGGCCAAAAATCACGGACTGATCCTTGAACGAACTGCGCGCCGTGGCGAGGTCATTCATGCCGAACCATGCTGCCAGCAGGCACACGACCAGGAACGGTACCCAGACAAAGCCGGCATTCTGCATCCAGACTTTCTGCTCGACACCATCTTTCATCAGTGTCTGCGGCTCGCCACCCATGGCACCGAAAACACCCATGGTAATGACCAGCGGCACCAGGAACTGCATGACCGATACACCCAGATTACCCAGCCCGGCATTCAGGCCAAGAGCCGTACCCTGCTGTGCCTTCGGATAAAAGAACGAGATATTCGACATGGACGAACTGAAGTTGCCGCCACCGAAACCGCACAGCAACGCAATCAGCACGAAAGTGCCGTAGGACGTTTCAGGATTCTGTACGGCAAACCCCATCCACACTGCCGGAATGATCAGCGATGCCGTGGTAATGGCCGTCCAGCGCCGGCCACCGACAATCGGAATCATGAACGAGTAGAAAATACGCAAGGTTGCCCCTGCCAGTGGTGGCAGTGCAGTCAGCATGAACAGCTGATCCTTGGTGAAATTGAAGCCGATATCGTTCAGTTTCACCGTCACCATTGACCAGACCATCCACACCGAGAATGCCAGAAGCAGATTCGGAATTGATATCCAGAGATTGCGTGCCGCAATTTTCTTGCCGGTCGACTCCCAGAATGCGCTGTCTTCCGGGCGCCAATCCTGGATCACCGGACCCTGCTTTGCAGGAGTTCCCGACCCGGTCTTGCCTGATTGTGCTGACATGGTATTTCTCCGTAAATAAATCAGTTACTGGATGAAGACAGGGGACTCGCCGAGCCCTTGCCCATCATCGGAATTTTTCTGACCTCACTCAGGTACATCCAGATGAGGGATACCCACACCACGCCATACAGCAGCATGAATGCCGATGAACGAATGCCGGTAATATCCACCAGGGCGCCAAACATGATGGGCAGCACGAAGCCGCCAAGGCCGCCGGCAAGACCGACAATGCCGGACACCACACCCATGTTTTCCGGATACTCGTCCGAGATGTACTTGAAGACCGATGCCTTGCCGAAGGCAAACGCCACACCCATGACGAACAGCAGTGCAGTAAAGACGTAGGCATTGAGGCCGATGTGGAATGTCTGCGGACCGGTAACCGTGGCAATGGTGAAATCGGTCTGCGGATAGGACAGGATGAACAGGCAGATCCAGCTGACCCACATCACCCACCATGTCACTGACTGTGCGCCCCACTTGTCAGACATCCAGCCACCGATGGCGCGCAGCACGCCACCCGGCAAGGAAAACGCAGCCGCCAGGAATGCCGCTGTCTGCAGACTGAAACCGTATTCATTGACGTAGTACTTGGTCATCCACAGCGACAGTGCGACATAGCCGCCAAACACGATCGAATAGTACTGGCAGTAACGCCACACGGCCGGATCCCTGAGTGCCTGCAACTGCTGCGCCATCGTCACGGATGTCGATACGCGATGGCTTTTCTCCTCGCTGGTGAAAAACCAGAACAGCACCGCCGTAATGAACATGATGGCCGAGTAAACCTTGGGCACCATCTGCCAGCTTGATGCAGCAATAATGGCGGGAGCCACAAACTTGGTGACGGCAGCACCGGCATTACCGGCGCCGAAGATGCCCATGGCAAAGCCCTGGTTCTTCTTGTCGAACCACTTGGCCACATAGGCGATGCCGACCGAGAAAGATCCACCCGCCATGCCCACGAACAGGCCGAGCACCAGGAAATGCCAGTACAGGGTGGCGTGGCTGATAAAGTAGATGGGCAGCACACACACCAGCATCAGAACAAAGAACACGATGCGGCCGCCAAACTTGTCGGTCAGCATGCCAAGCGGCAAGCGGATCAGCGAACCGGTCAGTACCGGTGTCGCCACCAGCAGGCCGAACTGGGTCTCGTTCAGTTGCAGCAAATCCTTGATGGGCACCCCGAGGATGGCGAACATCATCCAGACCATGAAACAGACGGTGAATGCCAGGGTACTCATCCCCAGCACCAGCCCCTGTTGAACCTTGTGACTTGTCATTTCCGGCTCCTCATCAAATACCATTGAGCGAACACTAGGCGAATACCGGCATTGAACCTTGACCTGTATCAAAAGATACCGACCCTGGTCAGTCACAAAATCCTTGCCACTACCTCCAAAGGAGTAGCGGCTGATTATTTTTTCTCCTTAAATAACAATGCGTTGATAAAAGCGTCCGGTTGGGGATTATGCTTACCCCCTTACCCAACTATTTGGGGGTAGTCATGAGGTTGGCACCATGAAACTCGGGCAATGGATGCGCAGCTCGCTGCCGGCACGCGCCGGCCTTGCCGTTATCCTTATCGCCATCCTCGCACTCGCCAGCTCATTGAGTGCCGGATTGATTGCCTGGTTCAGCGAGGACGATGCATCGGCCATCAACACTGCCGGCTCCCTGCGCATGAAGACCTACCAGACCAGCTGGGCGATGGAGGCTCGCGTTGCACCAGAGCGCATCAACGCGCTGGGTGACGAACTGGAACGCCGGCTCTACAGCAACGAGCTCACTCGTGTTCTGGAGGGCAATCAGGACGCCAAACTCAACCAGGCATACGAAAGCCTGAAGTCCCGCTGGCAATCAGAGCTCAAGCCTGCACTGCACACCGGCAATTATTCGTCGTTTCTCAGCCGCGCTGACGGCTTCGTCATGCAGCTGGACCAGTTTGTCCTGCAGCTGCAACACCATAGCGAGCGCAAGCAGATATGGCAGCAGGGTATTCAGGGCACCGCACTGTTCATTACCATGATCATCCTGGTCATCGGCATGTACGAACTGCAGAACAGCGTTATTGCTCCACTGGAAGAGCTGGGCAGTGTGGCGGAGCGCTTCCGTTCCGGTGACCTCTCGGCACGCGTCAGTTATCGTTCCGAAGACGAACTGGGACAGATGGCGCTCAGCTTCAATTCCATGGCTGATGCCATCGAGGAGTCGCATCGCACGCTAGAAAGCCGGGTAGCACAAAAAACCGAGAGCCTCGCCCGCGCCAACGACACCCTGGAACTGCTCTACAACAGCAGCCGCAACCTGGCGACCAGTCAGGCCAGCGCCGAACAGCTTGACCAGCTGATTGACCGCTTCCAGACGCTGCTGCCCGGCCTGCGCCTGACGCTGTGCCTCAGCAACAATCCGGAGAAGCCCGCCGAGCCACGGCTGGCACTGCATGGCAGCGAGTCCAGGGAAATCTGTTCGCGCAACGACTGTGCCGGCTGCGAGCGTCTGCACCAGCACAACCTCGAAAGCTTTCCGGTCAGTAACCAGGGAAACCAGCTGGGCGAATTGCGGGCTCACTTCACTGATGGTCGCCCTGCCGCAGGCTGGGAAGCCGGCATGATCCAGGCACTGGCCGATCTGGTCGGCACGGCACTGTCACTGGAGCGCCAGCGCGAGCAGGATCACCGGCTGTTGCTGCTGGATGAGCGCACCATCATTGCCCGCGAACTGCACGACTCACTGGCCCAGGCACTGACCTACATGAAGCTGCAGGTAACGCGCCTGCATACCCTGATACAACGCGGCGAAAGTGCCGAAAAACTGCTCTCCGTCAGTGACGAACTTCGCGAGGGGCTTAATAATGCCTACCGCCAGCTGCGCGAGCTGCTCACCACGTTCCGCCTGAAAATACATGATGGCGGGCTGGATCAGGCGCTGGATGACACGGTAAGAGAATTCTCCGAGCGCGGCGGCTTCCAGGTACTGCTGCAATCCGAACCACTGGCGGTAAACCTTTCTGCCAGCGAACAAATCCACTTGCTGCAGATTGCCCGTGAAGCCCTGTCCAACTGCGCAAGGCACGCCCATGCCCAGCAGGTTAACGTGCACCTGCTTCAGCATGGCGAGCAGATCGAACTGCACATCGAGGACGATGGTTGCGGCATCTCTTCCGATTTTGATACGCGCCAGCATCACGGCCTTGGCATAATGGAAGAGCGCACACGCAGCCTGCACGGCAACATCCGTATCGAACCACGCTCGCCACGAGGCACCCGGGTTGTCCTGCAGTTCCGCCCGGAGTTTCTGGTCAGTCACGCCGGAGAAAACATTTCATGAGCGAATCGGTAAAACACTCCATCCTTCTTGTTGACGACCATCCCCTGATGCGACGGGGCATGCGTCAGCTGCTGGAACTGCAGGATGACTTCAACGTAATCGGTGAGGCCAGCAACGGCGAAGAAGCATTGGTGTGCGTGCCTGAACTGCAGCCGGACCTGATCCTGCTCGACAACAACATGCCGCAACTGAACGGCATAGAAACGCTCAAGCGCCTGCGCCAGAACGGCTATCGCGGCACGATACTTATTTTTACTGTGTCAGATGCAGAAAATGAAGTCCGCGACGCCATGCGACATGGCGCAGATGGCTATCTGCTCAAGGACATGGACCCTGACCTGCTCATCGTGCAGATACGGGATGCGCTGAATGGCGTGATTGTGGTGAGCCCGGCCCTGACGCGCGTTCTCGCACAGGCCCTGCGTGCGCCGGCTTCCACCGCCGAGTTCGAGCTGACCGACCGCGAGCGCCAGGTACTGAAAAGCATTGCCACCGGTAGCAGCAACAAGGTGATTGCACAGAAACTCGGCATTACTGAAGGCACAGTGAAAGTGCATGTAAAAAATCTTTTGCACAAACTCGGCCTGCGCTCACGGGTCGAAGCCGCCGTATGGGCGCTCGCGCACATGAAGGGCTGACCCGATCTGCGCAAATACCGGCTATTCGCCTGGCCACAGCCCCGAGTCGTACAGAAAGGTCTCATCCAGTTGCTGCGGATTATCAATGCTGGTTTCCAGATCCTTGATCAGTCCGTCTTCCAGGCCGTAAATCCAGCCATGTACGGCAAGTTCCTGCCCGCGCATCCAGGCGTTCTGCACAATCGTGGTATGACAGACATTGCGCACCTGCCGCTTCACATTCAGCTCGCACAGCATGTTGACCCGTTCTTCACCCTCCAGCTCTTCCAGCAAGGCCATGTTCTGGTGATAAAGTGCCTTGATGGCACGCAGCCAGTTATCAATCAGACCCAGCTCCTGGTGCCCGAGCGCCGCACGCACGCCGCCACAACCATGATGACCGCAGACAATCACCTGTTTCACTTTCAGCACATCCACCGCGTACTGCAGCACCGACAGGAAATTCATGTCCGTGGCGACCACCATGTTGGCAACATTGCGATGCACAAACAGTTCGCCGGGCATCAGTCCGACAATATCATTGGCCGGCACACGACTGTCAGAGCAACCGATCCAGAGAAACTCCGGCTGTTGTTGTGCCGCCAGACGCTTGAAAAAGCCGGGGTCACGCGCCTGCATGCGGGTTGACCACAACTTGTTGTTATCGAGCAGACCCCTGATTTGCATAACCCTACCCACAGCAAATGTCCCGGAGAAATACAGCAGCCATCAGGCCAGCCAGTCGGCATAGCTGATGAAAGGCAATGCCTCTCCTTCCGCCACCGATTGCCCGGGCTCTTGCCAGGCCAGACCATCCGACCAGCACACGGAACTCAGCACGCCGGAACTCTGGTTGGGATAAGCCACCAGTCGCACACCCTCCGGCACCTGTTGTCGTTGCACACGCAGATACTCACGCCGCTTGCCCGCCTTGCGCGTGAATGCACATGGCACCGGATTCGGCACCGGCGGCACATAGCTCTCACCCTGGCGCCAGCGCAGCCACGGCAGGGCCGCCACCAGCAAGGTCACCCAGACCGCCACCGGATTACCCGGCAGGCCGATAAAAGGGGTCTCGTTTACATAACCAAATGCCAGCGGCTTGCCCGGCTTGATCCCAAGCTTCCAGAGCACCAGCCGGCCCTCGGCCTCGACCGCCGCCTTGAGGTGATCCTCTTCCCCGACAGAGACGCCACCACTGCTGACAATCACATCGGCCGTCGTGGCCAGCTCGGTCAGGCGCAACCGCGTCGCCACCAGATCATCCGGCAACGTGCCGGCGTCATGAACGTCAAATCCCATTTCTTCGAGCGTACTGACAATGGTGTACTGATTACTGTTGTAGAGCTGACCGGCAGCCAGCGGCTCCCCCGGCTGCACCAGCTCATCACCGCTCGACAGCACCGCCACCCGCAGTCGTCGTGCCACCAGCACGCTAGCCACGCCAATGGATGCCAGCAACCCGATATCCGCTGCCTGCAAACGCCGCCCTGCCGCAAACAGCTGCGTCCCCACCGCAATGTCCTGACCCGCGCGGCGCAAATTTTCACCCGCCTTGGCGGCTGGTAACCGGACACGGTTGTCGGGCAATGTTTCGGTGTCTTCCTGCATCACTACCGCATCTGCACCGGGCGGAATTTCAGCCCCGGTAAAGATGCGTGCGCAAGTGCCTGGCGTCAGCGGTTGCGGTGCCGCACCTGCCGGAATGCGCTGGCTCACTTCCAGCACGGCACCCTGTGCGGCATCTGCTGCGCGCAAGGCATACCCATCCATCGCGCTGTTGTCTGCCGGCGGCACCTGAATAGTGGAGCTGACCGACTCGACCAGCACCATTCCCCGCGCCTGCCGCAGCGGCAGGCGAATCGCATCCACACCCGGCAGGCTCAGCGCCTCTTTGCGCAGGTGTCCGAGCACTTCATCCAGCGTTGCCAGATTACCGCGCTCGCAACCACAACCGGCGCTCATGCGGCCCCCTCAGGCGAGCCCTCACGCGTGCCGCAATTGTCCAGCCGCCGCACGCCGGCCGGCTCCACTTTTTTCTGCTGCAACAGACCGACAAAATTGCACGGGCGCTGGCGTGCATCCAGCTGACTGGCAATCATGCGCGTCCACGCCGTACGGCAGGCATTGGTCGATCCCGGCACACAGCACACCAGCGTGAAATTGGCCAGGCCTGCAAGCGCACGGCTTTGCATGGTGGAGGTGCCAATCTCTTCGTAGGAAATCTGCCGGAACAACTCGCCAAACCCGTGCACTTCCTTGTCAAACAGCGGCAGGACGGCTTCCGGTGTGCTGTCGCGCGTGGTGAAGCCCGTGCCGCCGGTAATCAGCACCACCTGCACATTTGCATCCGCAATCCATTGCGAAACCACACCACGAATCTGGTAGATGTCATCGCGCACCAGCGCACGATCAGCCAGCACATGGCCAGCCTCCGTCAAACTGTCAACCAGCAACTGCCCCGAAGAATCCTCGGCAAAACCACGGGTATCGCTAACCGTCAGTACGGCAATTCTCAATGGAACAAACTCGCGAACGGCACTGCTCATGAAAACTTCTCCTGTCTTGCTGCCACCGGCGGTGCAATCTGTGGGGCAATGTCCGGGGGCAACTAACCCTTCTTCATGCCGACCACACTGCCACTACCTGCCAGCCAGATAAATACCCCTTGTGGACGCCTGCGCTACTCCCGAAGGGATAGGCCAGAATTGATGCGCGTCAAGTGCGAAAGAAAACGGGAGGAACACCATCAGCGCATCCCGTTCAAAGGTATATCGCCATGCGTCATCCGGAACCCTCGCCAATGTTCGCAGCACTGCTGCTGGACGGCCCCGATGTCCGTTACCGGCTCCAGCACGTGAACCAGAACTATACCCTGCTTCACGCCTGGGCTAACAGGCTGGGCGGCACCCCCGCAATGGCACAGCAACACGGTACACATCCATGAGCACTTCCCTGCCCCCACTGGTGTATTCCTGCTCCGGCTGCTCCAATGTGGCCCAGTTGGCCAACACGCTGGCATTGCGACTGGACCGTGCCAAGCTGGCGGAGATGAGCTGTATTGCCGGCGTCGGCGGAAATGTTCCGGCCCTGGTGAAAAAGGCACAGTCCGGCCGGCGCATCATCGCACTGGATGGCTGCCCGCTGCATTGCACCAAAAGCTGTCTGTCACAGCAGGGCGTCACGGCGGATATTCATCTGACGCTGAATGACTACGGCTTGAGAAAACGTTATGGCGCGGATTGTCGTCCGGAGGATGCAGACCTGCTGTTTGATGAAATCCGTGCAATGCTGGAGGAGAACCACGCAAGCAACACAAACACCTGATACCCGACATGCAGGAACACGTCAGGACGGATCATGCTTCCAGCGCGCGGCCGCCGAGTGATCACCCTCGCGCTCATCCACCCAGCGCTCGCCCTGCGGCGTTGCTTCGCGCTTCCAGAACGGCGCGCGTGTTTTCAGATAATCCATGATGAAACTGCAGGCATCAAAGGCAGCCTGCCGGTGCGCACTGGCAATGCCGACAAACACAATCGGTTCACCCGGTGCCAGCTCGCCCACGCGATGAATGACAGTTGCATTCAGCAAGGGCCAGCGCTGCCCTGCTTCTTCCACGATCTTGCCAAGCGCACTTTCCGTCATGCCCGGATAGTGCTCCAGAAACATGCCTGCCACCTCGGCACCGTCGTTGTAGTCGCGCACATAACCGACAAAGCCCACCACCGCCCCCACGCCCTGATTGGCGGCATGCAGGGCATTCAGCTCGACGCCAGCATCAAAGGTCGCGGTCTGCACCCGGATCATGAAGAAACCTTTTCGTAGTGGTAATGACCGCTTTTACCGCCGGTTTTTTCCAGCAGGCGTACTGACTCAATCGTCATGCCCTTGTCCACGGCCTTGCACATGTCGTAAATCGTCAGGGCGGCAACGCTGGCGGCGGTCAGCGCCTCCATTTCCACGCCGGTCTGCCCCGCCAGTTTGCAGCGCGACACGATGTGCACCACATCATCGCCTTCGGCCATCAACTCCACCTTGACACTGGTCAACAGCAAGGGGTGACAGAGCGGAATCAGTTCATGTGTTTTCTTCGCCGCCATGATGCCGGCAATGCGGGCGACCGCAAACACGTCACCCTTCGGATGCCCACCGGCCTGAATCATCCGCAGGGTCTCCGGTAACATGCGCACACGTGCCTCGGCGATTGCCTCGCGCGTCGTCACGGACTTCTCGGTCACATCCACCATGGTGGCATGCCCGTTTGCATCAAGATGCGTCAACACAACACTTTCCCCTGTTTTCCTGCGTGACTTTTGACAACCATATTTCAGTTTCAGGCCTCACACCAGCGGGAGCCGGCTTTCTGCCGTGCCGCAAGGCCCGACTGTCCGTACCTGACAACCCCGCGTCACGAGACACGCGGCATGTATCACCGGCATACGCCTCGGCACAACCACCGACACACCCCCCGACGCATCCACCCGGAACACTGCCGGCCACATCACAGGCTACGGCCCTCCGGCAAAAATGAACCAGGCCGACCATCCCCTGCCTGTCCCAAAAAACAGAATGGCCGGATATGCATACAAACAGGGCCGATCATGTATCCAGAAACTGCTGGCTTACGCAGCCCTTTGCTGTTCAATCGCCTCAGCCAAAATAAAAGACCGTCAAATTACGCCTGCATCTAATACTAATTTCGTATCAAAACAAATGAAAACCGCCTTAAAAGGTTTCATTTAAAGGTAATCCTGTTTCGATATTGTTTTGCGGCTGCTGACGCAACTACAATCCCGCACGCAAAGGAAGCGACTGAAAAGGATTCAGGCCCTCGCCATGGAAAAGCACCTTTCACCCCGGCCAACCAGTTCCGGCCCCGCCCTCCCGTCCATCGGGTGGCTTGCAGGCCCCGATGGTTCACCGCCGCATATGGCAGATGTCCTTTCACGACATGGCTATACCCTGACCCATGTGCAGACAGACATCCCCGGTAACTGCCAGATTGTCATCATTGACTGCAGACATGTGTCACTTGCCAGTGCACAACACTTTCTTTCAGGTCTTTATAGCGGCGATACCGTGCAATCCATTGCCCTGTACGGTGTCCCGGCGCGCAGCGGCTACGAGCAACTGGTGAGCTGGCCGATGGTAAAGGGAATTTTTCCCGACGAATGCAACAATGACCACCTGATCAAGGGCATCTCCCTGATGCTGACAGGAGAGAACTGGTTTCCCCGCCGCATCCTTGACGATTGGCTGGAACGCCAGCGCAACACGATGGTGCCTCCGATACTGACGCAGAACCTGCCCGAACTTACCGACAGGGAACGCCAGATCCTGTGGCACATCGACATGGCCTCAACCAATGCGCAGATTGCTTTTTCCCTGTCGATCAGCGAGCACACCGTCAAGACGCACATCTACAACATCTTCCGTAAAATCAGCGTGCGTAATCGCACCCAGGCCAGCAACTGGGTAAAAGCAAACCTCAGGAAAGTGGAGGCATGAAACCGGCAATCCTGCTGCTGCTTCCGTCAATCGCAATGGCAAGCGACATTGACAGCGGAGGTCTTGAAGCCATCGACAGCGGCATGATCATTGACAACACCATCACGCTGATCGGTCACGAGTTCGCCCGTGAATTTTCCGTGCAACGCCTCGACGCAGACACCAGCCCTGCAACCACGTTCACCATCACTGAACGTCCCTCCGCACGCTGGGGCAGCATGATCATTATTTCCGAGGGCCAGAACACGCTGCAAACCCTGTTCATTACACCCGGGCGCATGAATGTGCGAGAAATTGCCGCACAGGTCGAGGAAACAATGGAACAGCGCCTGGCCCAGAACCGCTTGCGCAAAATGATTGAAGCCATCGAACTGGCACCGGATGAACTGGAATGAAAAAAAGATCACACATTGGAAAAAACATTGCCTTGTTGTGCGCACTGGCTGCCAGCACAACGCACGCCTCGCCACTGGTCTACACCCCGGTCAATCCGGCATTCGGTGGCAATCCACTGAACGGCAGCTATCTGCTCAGCAATGCGCAGGCACAGAACGACACCAAGGACCCCTCCGCCCGCAGCAGTACCGGACAGCGCCAAAGTGCCATTGAACGCTTCATGAGTTCACTCGAATCGCGCCTGCTGGGCGAGCTGCTGTCCGACGTAGGTGGCGGTGGCGAAGGCCACATGGAGACAACCGACTTCATCATCGACATTGCCGATGATGGCGCTGGCGGACTGCTCATTTCGGTCACTGACCGCGCCACAGGTAGCGTATCCGTCGTGGAGGTCAGCGGTCTTGTCAGCAACCCGTAAAACACCGGCGACATTCAGGTCACTGTCAGCCATCGCCCTGCTGGCCCTTACGCTGCTGGCAACACCCGGCTGCTCGGTATTCCAGAAAACCCGTGACGCATTGGCAGCCCCGCACGAAAACGTCACGCTGACGCCGCGCACCTCCACCTACCGCGACCTGAAGCTTCTGCCCGAGCCGCGCGGCCACATTCCAATCGTTGTTTACGGTTTCCGGGACCAGACCGGCCAGTACAAGGCAGCGCCGTCCAGCTCGTTCTCGACTGCCGTCACACAGGGCGGTGCCGCCATGCTGACCAACGTACTGCAGGAGTCCGGCTGGTTCTCGGTACTGGAACGCGAGGGCCTGCAGAACCTGCTGACGGAGCGCAAGATCATTCGTTCCGCCACAGCAAAAGCAGGCGGCAAGAAAGCGGCCGATGGTGATGACGGCATAGCGCCCCTGCTCTCCGCCTCCATCCTGCTGGAAGGTGGCGTGGTCGCCTATGACTCCGATGTCAGGACCGGCGGCATCGGCGTGCGCTATCTGGGCATCTCGTCATCCGAGCAGTACCGGGTTGACCAGGTCACCGTCAATCTGCGTGCCATTGATATCCGCAGCGGACGCGTGCTGGTCAGCGTACTGACCACCAAATCCCTGTTGTCCCGCGAAGTTCAGGCCGGGGTATTCCGGTTTATTGAATTCAAGAAACTGCTGGAAGCCGATGCCGGCTACACCACCAACGAACCGGCGCAGCTTTGCCTGCTGTCCGCGATGGAGTCCGCCGTCATTCACATGATTGCGCAGGGCGTCGACCAGAAGCTGTGGTCCGTCAGCCCCGAGTCCAGACGCGCCGACGGCATCCTCAAAAGTTATCTGGGTGAATACCCGATCATTGGCATGTGACAGCCCTGTTTGCATGAGTCGGACCGGTTTTCAGTAAAAACCATTCTAATTTCTTATTTCCTTTGCCCGCTGCCAAGACGACCATCGCCGCTCATCCAGCCTGAAGGTCGTCACGACATGGCCATGCGAATGATGTGGGTTGCACCTGCACTCTTGCTCGCAGCAAGCCTGCACGCAGGTGACCTGTCGCCTTTTGACGAGCTCAATCTTCCTGATGAATTGCCGGAACAGGTGTTCGAGGCCAGCCTGCAGGATGCATCACAGAGTGCAGCGGTTTTTCAGCAGGGTGATGCGCTTGACGCACACATCATGCAAACCGGCATGGCCAATCACGCACTGATCGTGCAGCAAGGTGCCGGTCACCAGGCACAAATCACGCAGGCCGGTCTGGAAAACATTGCCGCCATCATCCAGAGCGGCTGGAACAACCAGGCATTCATTGCCCAGACGGGCAGCGGCAACCAGGCCGTCATCACCCAATCTGGCACCGGCTTGTACGGCGCCATTTACCAGTCCGGCAGCGGGACTCATGTCCAGCTTGGCCAGACCAACTGATGCAGTACCACCACCCGTGCACTCAAGGAGAGACCGCCATGTTCCAGAAAAAACTGATCGCCGTTGCCGTCATGATGACAGCCGCCGGCACCACCTTCGCTGACAGCAACATCGCCACCCAGAACCAGTCTGGCACCGGCAATGCCGCCGCCATCACCCAGAACAACGGTGCCGTAGCCAACACTGCCGCACAGACCCAGACGGGCAACTACAACAGCGCCAGTACCACCCAGCAGGGCACCAGCAACAACCTGGCCAACACTTACCAGGAAGGCGAATACAACAGCGCCACCATTACCCAGTATGACTATGCCAACGGCTCGGTGGCTGACGTCAACCAGGTTGGCAACAGCAACAGCGCCTTCGTGACACAGCACACCTACAACACTTCGGCCACCGCTGATGTTGACCAGTATGGCAATGACAACAGCGCAACCGTGCTGCAGGACAATGCTGATGGCGCTTATGCCTCTGCCTACCAGGGCGGCGATGCCAATGCAGTGCATATCGACCAGTACTGGTCTGATTATGGCTCGGTCAATTCTGCCCAATACGGCACCGCCAACAGCGGCACCGTGCTGCAGATCGTTTCTGACGGTGCCGTGGCCAGCCTGTACCAGAACGGTGGCGGCAACAGCGCACTGATTGACCAGAACACCAACAGCTACAACTACGGCCCGGGCGAAGGCACCGTTGCCAGCATCAGCCAGTACGGCTACGACAACAACGGCATCATCACCCAGCGCAACCTGAGCAATGAGGCCTACATCAGCCAGTCCTACGACCGCAACTTTGCCAACGTCGACCAGATTGGCTCGCACGATGGCTATGCCAACGTGTCGCAGACCGGTTATGACAACGTGGCCACCACCACCCAGACCGGCACACAGAACTATGCCAATGTCTGGCAGTACGGCTGGAACAACAACGCCGACGTCGACCAGTCCGGTGACTACAACCAGGCCTCTGCAAACAGCGAAGGCTATGGCAACAGCACCGACATTGATCAGGCCGGCAACAACAACATCGCCAACATCAACCAGTACTGGTATGGCGAAGGCAATCTGGCTGTCGTCAACCAGAATGGCACCGGCAACTACGCCGACGTTCAGCAGACCGGCTACTACAACTCGGCCAATGTCCAGCAGACGGGTGCCTTCAACGCTGCCACCGTGTCGCAGTCCGGCACTGGCAACATGGCAACTGTTGTCCAGAACTGATTGTGCAAGCCGCATCGTGATGTCCATCCGGGCATCACGATGTTCGGCCCGGCAATTACTGATACCGGCATGGCTGTTATGCATGCCGGTATTCATTTTTATTCCTCCCCCCTGTCTGGCACACGCCAGCACGCCGGCAGCCCCCGTCATGCCAGACGCCGAATTGCGCATCCGGCACATTACCGGTGCCGTCATCATCACACCCTGCATCCGGGCGACAGAGCCCCAGACACTCGAGATGACACTTGAGGTGGTCAAGCACGGCCCGCATGGCACATCACGCAGCCGGCAACAACAATCCGTGCGCCTGCACGAACGGCAGGATCATTGCAGCAGCGAAGTCAGGCAGAGCCTGCGGAAAGGCGAACAACTGGATGTGCGACTTGAACTGCGTCGCAATGGTGAACTGATACTGGTGCGCGAAGCCCGCCTTGCCGATGATGCCAGAATCTGACGTCAGCGTACTGGCGCCTGCAAAGCCTTCAGCCAGGCCGAAGCGGTGTCGACGCCAGCAAGGCCGGCGTATTCAGGTTGGCCAGTCGCGGGTCATCCTCCTCGCAAGGCAGCGGCACCACCCCCAGTGACAGCAAGAGCCGGCGCGGACTGCGCTCGCCCGTCGCCCATGCAGCCTCAATGGCCGGGGCGCAGGCACGTGGAATGCAGCAGAACAGGGGCTCCCATTGCAGACCTCTTTGCACCATCACCGGATGAGCCGGATCGCTACCCGCCATCCGCAGCAACGACACCAGCAATGCCTCGTCCAGCAATGGCGCATCACAGGGCAGCACCAGCAGGCAGGAATGCCGTGCAGCCGCCAGCCCGGCACGAATGCCCGCCAGCGGCCCCTGAAACTCATGGTCATCGTCCTGCACCAAGCAGTCTGCAAAGCCCGCATAACGCTCGCCATTGCGGTTACAGGAGATGATCAGGTCGTCGGTAAGGGGGCGCACCAGATCGTGCAGCCAGGCGATCATGGGGCGGCCCTGCCACTCGATCAGTCCCTTGTCCTGCCCCCCCATGCGGCTGCCACGCCCCCCGGACAGCAGCAGAACGGAACAGGCAGGCAGACAGGCAGTATCGTTCATGAGGGTCTCTGGCAAGGCCGAATCTGTCAGGACCCCGCTCGGGCCCCGGAAACGCCGGCGATGCTGGCTGTTTTGGCGGATTGGTGCAAGCGGCCGGCCACGTCGATCCGGCGTCCCCGGCATGGCTACAGATGGCTCTCCACCTCTTGACAAGGCCGGTAGCGCTGGCCAAAATGCGCGCCTCTTTTAGAGACGGCTACATAGCTCAGTTGGTTAGAGCGCAGCATTCATAATGCTGATGTCCCAGGTTCAAGTCCCGGTGTAGCCACCAATTCTGCGCTCCCAAGCGCATCAAAAAGCCCGGATCCGGCACTTGCCTGATCCGGGCTTTTTGTTGGGTGACCGGCAACCGGCCAGACCCGATCGCTGTGTTGGCACCTAATCCAGATCAACTCCTTCATTCAGGCGTGACTGGAACGCATGTGTCCACATCAGCGCCAGTGGTGCGGCATTTTCCAGCCCCAGCGCCCGCAGTCGCCCACCCATGGCGTGATCACCGTCATTCACGACAAGCCGCACAGAGCCGGGCAATGCCAGCCGTGTCGCACCGCGCGCATTGACGGTAGACCGGCAGAGATGCCCCTCCCGGCTGGACAACAGGGCCAGGCTGAGCGGGCCGGCAGGAACCGAGCCCCCCATGGTGCCGGCAAGGGTCATCACCGGCACCGCTGATCCGGGCACCATCACCTGACATGCCAACTCGCGCCCGTCCAGGCGAAAGGGAATGTCCGTCACAAACTTGGGAAAGCCCCATATTTCACGTCCGGCGGCATTGGCAGCCGCCGTGGTGACCGGCAGATCCAGAATGTGGAAGGCGACATGGCGCTGCTCGGGCTGCTGCAAGGTTGCCAGCAACTCGCCCCAACCCCCGAAGCGCTGCGTCTCGCCTGGGCGTGTTACCGCCACCGACAGGCCCACCTCGTTGTAGACCCCCACACTGGTATCGCGATACTCAAAACAGGCCAACGCCACCAGCGCACGGTTACCCACCGTCAGTGCCGGCACCAGCCCCGTCCCCGCCAGCACCTGCTCCACACGCTCCTGCCCGGCAAGAAAAAATGCAAACACCGCCGAGGTGTCGTAATACATGATCGGCAGCTCCACCACACCTTCACTGGTGTCAATCGCGCGTCGCGGCACCTGAAAGAACGGGTCATCGTGCGCCACTCGGGCACCGGTCATCATCATGTTCATCGTCCTGCTCCTGAAACGTTAAGAGAGACACTGCGCGCAATGCGGGCCAGCAGACTGGCCTGCTGATCCTCGATCACGGCCAGCCGGTTGATCTGGTTGGTACCTTCAAAAATGCGGGTCAGGCGGTTGTCGCGAAAGGTGCGTTCGATGCCGCTGTCATGCCGCACGGCACTGCTGCCCAGCAGGTCCATGGCCGCCTCGATGACGACCTGGGCACGATCCGTTGCCTGAAACTTGCAGAGCGCCGCACCATCCTGACGGGGCGTCCAGCCCTGCGCATGGCGCCAGACCAGCGCGCGAATGGCACCGGTCTCTGCCTGCAGATCAGCCAGAGTCGACTGCACATGCTGGTAGTGCAGCAATGGCCGGCCGGCCAGCGTCTCGCGACAGGCATATTCAGTTGCGATATCCACGGCCTGCTGGGCAAAACCGACCGCCATGGCTGCCACCGGCAAGCGCGACAGGTTGAGCGTGGCACGCGCCAGCCCCCAGCCATTCCGCAGGCCGCCCACCACCATGTTGTCGGGTACAAAGCATTCATCAAACTCCAGCTCGGCCGCCCCGGACGAACGCATGCCCATCTTCATTTCCGTGCGCGCCACGCGGAATCCCGGGCTGCGGGCATCCACCAGAAAACAGGTCCAGCTCTGGTAACCCTCGCCCTCCAGCGCCGCAAACACGGCAACGTAACGGGCAATGTCACCACCACTGATGAATATCTTGCGTCCGCTCAAGCGCCAGCCGCCGTTACCGCGATGCGCCCGCACCCCGGCACGCTGATGCAGGGCACCATGACCCTCCTCTGCATCAGAACCCGCCGCCGGCTCGGTAATGGCAAAGGCAAACAGCTGCGGATCCCCCGCCTGGGTCGCCCGGAATGCCGGCAGCACCACGCGCCGCATGATGTTGAGATCACCCGAAAGGATCACCGGCGCCAGACCCAGGGCTGGCGCCGACAGCAACAGCATCAGCCCGCCATCCACCCGGGCCAGCTCTTCCACCCGGATCGCCTGCTGCCAGGCCAGCGAGTGCCGGTATTGCAGCAGCGGCACACTTCCCAGCGGGGCCGGCAGCAGATCAGTCAGCAGACCTGCCTTGCCGGCCCTGCCGAGAAGCTCCCGTACCTCGGGCAAGTCGCCATGCGCTTCTCGTTGCTCACGATCAATCCGTGCCGCCAGTGGCCGGCATTCCTGTTCGGCAAAGGCCCTGACCCGGCGCCGCATGCGGCCCAGCGCGGCGGGCAGATGACGGGTATCCAGCTCCCAGGGATCACCGGGGGAGTAAGAAGAAATCGCCTTCAGAAAGGGCGTCCGGCGCAGGGCCGCAAACGGAGAAAGGGAATGGCTGGCGGCCAGATAGCCCGGCAGATGGTCGCGCTCGCCGGCTTCGGCCTCCGGCAATCCGGCATGGTCACTGGCCAGGCCTGCCGCCACCAGCCCCAGCTCTTTCGGGGAACCCCCAAGCAGCCGCCAGCAGTTCACCGCACGCAGGACATGCTCAACGCCGGTATCTCGCATGTAGCCGATGCCGCCATGAACCTGCATGACGGCATTGATCGCCCGGGACAGCAGCGGCATGGCCTCGCGGCGCAAGGCCACCGCCTGTGCCACATCCAGCTCTGCCATGGCCGCATCACGCAGCAAGGCATCAACCGTGGCAAGCGCCGTGTCGAGATCCGCCAGCAATAGCGCCACGCTGTCATGCTGCTCGATGGTATGGCCACCCTGTACGCGCAGCGCGGCATAGTCATGCGCCTTCTGCGCCGCCGGCACGATCGCACCACGCGCCAGCGCCACCTGCGCCAGTTGCTGCGCCACCATCAGGGTAGCCAGTTGCCCCGGCAACAGCAGCGCCGACACACCATCTGTGCCAGCCGGCTGCCACACCACCGATTCGCAGCCCTCCAGCCCATGCGGCCAGGGGTCACGCTCACCATCCGTCCGGGCAAGGTCGTACTGCACCAGATGCATGCCATCCTGCCGCCAGCCAAGGGCGACCAGACGGGTTACCTGCGGCGCCACCAGTGCCGGTCGGGCCCGGGCACCAAACGTGTCCGCCAACATCTCACGGTCACGCCCATGCAGGGGGCGCGCCGCCAGCAGGCGACCCAATCCCGAACGTCCGATGCCCGCCGTACCATCCAGACTGAAGACGGCATCCTGCCACAGCGGCAAGCCCGTCATCTGCTGTGCCAGACGCCCCAGCGCAAGACTGTGCAGATGCCACGCCAGCGCCGGACTGCCAGCAGCCAGACGCCCCAATGCCGGCAACGTGAACTGCGGCGGCATGCCACGGGCCACCTCGCACCACAGCCCGTAACCCTCGTGACTGCTGTCCAGCAACCCGGCATTCTCGGCCGCAGTCGTCAGCCCGACGAAGTATCCCTTTGACGGGATCTGCTCAGGCCGCAGCGGACTTGCCTCCACTTCCTGCACCACAAAAGCGGACACTGCCGCCAGCAAGGCGCTCACCTCATCCGGCAACAGGGCCTCCGGGGTTACCGCCTTGCCACCCTCCACCAGTACACCACCTGCTGTCATGACAGGTCTCCGCCGGGGTCAACAACCGGGGCACTCGCCGCCAGGGCGGGAGTGCTGCTGATCTGTGCTCGATAGTGATCGCACATCGATTGAGCACTGACTGATACAGTCTTACGATCACCAGCCACCAGCCTTGACCATGATCAAGAATGGCCTGCGCCATTTCACCGTTAGCGCACAATGAAAAAGCCGGGCAATGCCCGGCTTTTTCATTGTGCGCTAACGGTTCAGATCACCCGTGAAAACCGTACCAGTTCGACGGCTTCCTCCCGATGCAGATAACGGTCAAAGCAGGATGCCACAATACGCAGCAGCAAGCGGCCGCGATCAGTCGCCACGATCCGCTGCGCAGACACATCCACCAGACCATCCTGTGCCAACGGCGTAAGCCTCTCGAGATCATCACGGAAATAATCGTTAAAGCTGATGCCATGACGATGCTCGATAGCACGAATATCAATCACACCCTGACACATCAGTTGCTGGATAAGATCGGCACGCAGGACATCATCACGGTCCATGACCATGCCGCGCCATACAGGTCGCCGCCCTGACTCGACAGCAGCTTCCCAGCTCGGCAAATCCCGCGGATTCTGGCTGTAGCTGTTGCCCACATGACTGATGGCACTAACCCCGAAACCGATCAGGTCACTCTCGGCATGCGTGGTATACCCCATGAAATTACGGTGCAGGCTGCCCTGCTCCTGTGCCCGCGAAAGCTCGTCTTCCGGCAAGGCAAAATGATCCATGCCGATATAGCGATAACCCGCTACCGACAGCTTCTCGATGGCCAGTTGCAGCAAGCCAAGCTTGTCTTCGGCACTGGGCAGGTCATCCGCATTGATCTGCTTCTGCGGCTTGAACATGTGCGGCATGTGCGCATAGCTGTACACTGCAAGCCGGTCAGGCCGCATCGCAATCACCGTGTCCAGCGTGCGACCAAAACCTTCCCGCGTCTGCAGCGGCAAGCCATAAATCAGGTCAATGTTGATGGAGCGGAACCCGGACGCACGACAGGCGTCCACTACCGCCTGCGTCTCTTCCACTGACTGCACACGGTTCACGGCCACCTGCACGGCAGGATCAAAATCCTGCACCCCCAGACTGGCCCGGTTGAAGCCCATTGCCGCCAGTGCGTGCACATCACCTGCATTCACACAGCGCGGATCAAGTTCAATCGAGAAGTCACGATCCGGCGCACTGCTGAAATGAAAATGGCGACCCAGACTATCAACCAGCTCCTGCAGGTGCGTCGTTCCGAGAAAGCTGGGAGTGCCGCCACCAAGGTGCAACTGGGTAACGTCACGATCACGATCAAACAACGGCGATACCAGGGAAATTTCCCTGACCAGCCGACTCAGATAGAGCCCGGCGCGTGTTTCATCACGGGTAATGACACGATTGCAGCCACAATAAAAACAGGGGCTGAAGCAGAAGGGCACATGCACATACAGCGACAGCTGGCGCGGAATCGGATCGCTGTTGCTTTGCCGCGCCACCTCCACAAACTCGGCGTCCGCAAAGGCAGGACCGAACTGGGGAGCCGTCGGATACGAGGTATAGCGCGGACCCGGCCGGTCATACCGGCGCAGCAGGTCTGCATCAAAAGGAGGAATGGTATTCATGGGCAAAGGCTAGTTGCCGGCACGGCAGAACGCATTGACAAGGGTCAACGGAAGCCCATGTTTGTCCCGAAACCACTCCTCAGCCGGCTTAGCACCTCCGGAAACAAAAAGACCCGGCCATATAACCGGGTCTTTTTGAGAGCGTTCACTGGCAGTGTCTACTCATCATCCTGCATGCATTCAGCTTCTGCCGGTTTGTAGCGGCAGCGCACCCGCTTCAGAAAGCGCAGCATGTCCTGGTCATAATGCCCGTCCTGCGCCAACCGGATGCGCGACTCCCGCATCATGTCCATATAACCCTCAACCTCGTAGCCGGGAACCTGAGACCAGTAATGCGCCGGAATCTCCTCTTCACTGCGCTTGATCAGCGCAAAGGCCGGGTCCAGCATCGACTTTGAATAATCGCGCAGCTTCTGGCCATCCCCCGGATTGAAGCGGTCATGGCGAATCACCATGATGCTGTTGATGTTCATGAACGGCAGATTGACGATTGCACCCTTGGTCCCCATGCCCTTGTACAACTCCAGCGGGCGCACCGCCATGGCCGGCACAGAAATGATGTCCACCTGGCCATTATTGAACTTGCCGGCAAAGTTGCTGATGTCCGCCGAGACCGGGCGCGCACCAATCTGCTTGATCAGGATGGACTGGGTCTGGTCCCAGTCGAAGGCCGCAATACGCTTGCCCGCCGCCTTCGCCAGCGTATTGATGCGGCGATCATTCACCACCGGATAGACCGCACCAAGAGGGACGATCGACACCACTTCATAAGGACCGTTCACCATGCGGGCGGCCGACTTCGGGCTCATCAGCAAGCCGATGACGGCGCGCAATTCCTCATAAGAGGGCACCCCACCCAGAGAATCCAGACTCCCCACAAACTTGTTGAGCTGACGCCCGCGCAGATTGGTCATCATGACCGCGTCACACTGGCCCGCCTTGAAATCCTCCAGCGCCACACGTTCATTCGTATAGGGCTTGAGCTTCAGGCTGATGCCCATGCGCCTGACCTCAAGGGCATAATCCCGGGCCATGGCATACACATCACCCTGGGCACCCATGATGTCAAAAATACAGGCCGTCTGCGCCTGCGCAGGCACAGCACCCAGAGCGACAGCAACCAGCACAACCCGCAGAAACAGACGCAAACACTTCGCCATCACAACCTCAATCATTCACTGCTGGCTATTCCCTGCCCTGACAATCCTGCGTTGTTATTCGTCTTTCAGCACACACTCCGCAGCACCGGGCTCATGCTTGCAGCGAACCCGCTTCAGCAGCGACATGGTGCGCTTGTCATAAACACCTTCGCGTGTCAGCTGAAGGCGTGCTTCCCGCATCAGCTTGGTGTAATTCACCTTGTCCGGCTCGGAAATATCCAGCCAGAACTTCTGCTCGATGTCTGCCTCCGACTTCTTGATCATGTCGAATGCACGATCAAGCTGCGTCGCAATATATTCACGGCACTTCTGACCGAACCCGGCCGGAAACCTGTCATGCCGAATGACCAGGTTGGCAGTGATCTGTACCAGTGGAAAACGGTAGACCGCGCCCTTGGTACCCAGCCCCTTGTACAGCTCCAGCGGCTTGTAAGCCACGGCCGGTGCCGCAATGATGTCCACCTGGCCATTATTGAACTTGCCGGCAAAATTGGTGATGTCCGACGCCACCGGCTGTGCACCCAGCTGCTGCACCATGCGAGCCTGTGACTTGTCCCACTCCAGCACCGCAATTTTCTTGCCGGCCGCCTTTTCAATCGAGTTGATGGCGCGGTCATTCACAAATACGTATGCCGCGCCCAGCGGCACGATACCCGCCACTTCATAAGGACCATTGATCATCAGGTTGGCCGACTTTGGCGACGCCAGCAATTCGACCACAGTCCGCATGTGCTTGTAGGTCGGCAACGAGCCCACCGAGTCGATGCTGCCGGTGAACTGGTTGAACTGGCGCCCGCGCAAACCGGTCATGATGGCACCGTCACACTGGCCCGCCTTGAAATCCTCAGCCGCCACGCGCTCGTCGGTATAGGCCTTCAGCTCCAGATCGGCGCCCCACTTCGCGGCCGTCAGCTTGAAATCCTTCATCATGTTGAAGGCTTCACCCTGCGTTCCGACCGGGTCATAGACACATATCTTTTGTGATGCCGCCACGACTGGCGTTACCGAAAAAAGCGCCGCCAGCGCGGCGGCCATCGAGGTCTTGTGAACAAAGGAAAACGACATTAAAGACTCCACACCATGCTATCGCCATTCAAAAAATGGCAGGCACAAACAAACCTGCGCCAGCCTCCTGACACAAACAGGGGCTGGCGCAGGTCATTCAGGATTTATTCGTCCGAGAGTGTGCACTCGGCTGCATCAGGCTCGCGCTTGCAACGAATACGCTTGAGCAGCGTCATCATGCGCTTGTCGTAAAAGCCGGCCTTGGTGAGATGAATACGCAGCTCGCGCATGATCTTGTCATAACCGCCGCGA
The DNA here is from genome assembly GCA_030646295.1 of Moraxellaceae bacterium. Lineage (GTDB taxonomy): Bacteria > Pseudomonadota > Gammaproteobacteria > Pseudomonadales > Moraxellaceae > UBA2031. The sequence goes on along the minus strand of JAUSND010000019.1, from coordinate 55,842 downwards.
TCCGCCAGCGGCACATGCATCCAGAATTTCGGATCAACCTCACGCTCGGTATTGCGGATCAGACCAAAGAAGCGCGGCACCTGATTGGCAATATATTCACGGCTTTTCTGGCCAAACCCGGCGGGAAACTTGTCCTTCTTCAGCACCAGCTGGAAGGTGATCTGGATGACCGGAAAGCGTGCAATACCGCCCTTGGTACCAAGCCCCTTGTAGAGTTCCATCGGCTTGTAGGCAAAGATGGGCGCAACAATGATGTCGACCTGGTTATTGTTGAACTTGCCACCGAACGTGGTGATATCTGCCGATACCGGCTGGGCCCCCACCATCTTCACCATTTCAGCCTGGGACTTGTCCCAGTCAAACACGGCAATTTTTTTGCCGGCAGCCTTGGCCAGAGTATTGATGCTGCGGTCATTCACAAAGAAATATCCCGCACCGATCGGCACCGCGCCGGCTATTTCGTAAGGACCGCTGATCATGTTGGGTGCAAGCTTCGGATTAGCCAGCAGATCCACCACATCACGCATGTGCGTGTAGCTGGGAATCGAGCCAACCGAGTCGATGGAGCCCACAAACTGGTTGAACTGGCGGGCACGCAGGCCCGTGATCAGCGCCGCGTCGCACTGGCCTGCCTTGAAGTCTTCCGTGGCCACACGCTCGTCCGTGTATGGCCTGAGCGTGATGTTGACGTTTGCCCCCCACCCCTTGGCAGCAATCACATAGTCTTTCATTGTGTTGTAGCCATCGCCCTGGGCTCCCATCGGGTCCCAGACACAGATGGTCTGCGCCCCGGCAACGACCGGCGACAGCATGGCAATGCAGGCCAGAACCCGGATCAGGCGATGACGGTCAAAAAGACGATTCATGATCACTCCCTGTTTATGTTGTGATCGATTTTTTTGTTTAAGTATTATCGGGCGCCCATCCGGACCAACCGGGAACGCCTCTTTATTGGGCAATGCACACATACATACCGGATCATTCTAAACTCAATACCGGCAAAATAGGGCATTCCTGAATGCCACAATACGTATCTTTTTGTGGAGACGGGAGACCGCCCGTCGACAAGGCCTGCCGTCCCTCGCCAACCCGGGGGCCTGCAGGTACCGTCCCCGACCAGAAGCCAGAGACATGCCGACATGATCACGCTGTTTACTGCCGCCACGCCCAACGGGCACAAGATCTCGATCCTGCTGGAAGAGCTTGGCCTGCCCTACCGGGTGCACCCGGTCAACCTGCTGGCACTCGAGCAAAAAGCCGACTGGTACCTGGCCATCAACCCCAACGGGCGCATCCCCGCCATCGTGGACCATGACAATGGCGACTTCCCGGTATTCGAGTCCGGCGCCATCATGATCTACCTTGCCGAGAAAACAGGCCGGTTCCTGCCAACCGAAGGAAAGGCCCGGTCACGCACACTGCAGTGGCTGCTGTTCCAGATGGGGGGCCTTGGCCCCATGCAGGGACAGGCACACGTGTTTTTCCGTTATGCCCCGGAAAAGATCCCCTTCGCCATCGAGCGCTACCAGAACGAGACGCGCCGCCTCTACGAAGTACTGGAGACACAACTGAGCCGGACCGACTACCTGGCTGGCGACTACTCGATTGCCGACATGGCCACCTACCCCTGGGTCAGAATCCATAAATGGGCAGGGGTCGGCCTGGAGGGCTTGCCGGCAGTTGAGCGCTGGTTGTCCGCCATCGGGGAGCGTCCCGCCGTACAGCGCGGACTTGCAATACCGGGCAAGAACGACAAGGCCACACAGGCCTTCAATGACTACCTGAAGCAGTTCCGCTAAGGAAAAGCGCAGGCAAAAAAAAGGGGATGGCTAAAAAGGACGCCATCCCCAAGAGGGTTACCACAACACCAAAACGTTAAAACAGTTCAGCACCATCAACTTCTACTGCTACAGCCAGATTCAGGCTGCCTTGCGCTTCTCGCCGGCAGCAACCAGCTCGCCAAACAGCTTCTGGCTTTCTTCCACGACCTTGAGGCCCGTCAGCTTCAGCTTCACGGACTCAACCTGCTGCTTGATGTGTTCGGCAGTCAGCTTGTCGGCTTCATCAATCAGCACCTGCACCAGACCAGCCACCACCAGAAGGGGCTTCGGGGTCTCGGCAGCCTTTTCGGCACGGGCTTCAGTGCCCACGGCAATCAGACGCTCATACTGCTTCTTGCCTTCTTCTTCAGCCTTGGCAACCAGACCGAGGTTGGCCAGATACACCTGCTCGCCGAGGCTCTTTACGCGCTCGACCAGACCCTGCTGCTGCTCGGAAACCTGCTTCAATTCACCCATGACTTACTCCTTGAAAATTCAAACCCGTTCTTTTCGGTCCGGAAAGCGGAGGCTCGGACCAACAGGGTGAATTATAGAAACGGCAAGGAATCACCACATCAAAATAGTCAGACAACCGGACAATATTGATCGCAAATACATCACTGTCCGACAAAGTGTAGCCGCGCCGCAAAACGCCCCCTGAAACGCATGAGGCCCGCAATTGCGGGCCTCATGGAGAGCATCAGGACAGTCTTACTTGGCGGCTTCAATCGCCTTGAGGATATCCGCCTTGGCAGCCTCAGCGCCTTCCCAGCCCGTGAGCTTGACCCACTTGCCCGGCTCAAGTGCCTTGTAGTTCTCGAAAAAGTGCTTGATCTGCGCCAGCAGCAGCTCGGGCAGATCCGTGTATTCCTTCACGTTCTTGTAGAGCGGCGTGAGCTTGTCGTGCGGCACGGCAATGAGCTTGGTGTCGATACCGGCTTCGTCTTCCATGTTCAGCTTGCCAACCACGCGGGCACGGATGACACAACCCGGCTCGACCGGGAACGGGGTCACCACCAGCACATCCAGGGGGTCGCCATCTTCGGACAGGGTATGCGGGATGTAGCCATAGTTGACCGGGTAGGACATGCCGGTTCCGATGAAACGGTCCACAAACAGTGCATCGGAGTCCTTGTCGATTTCGTACTTGATGGGCGCGGCATTGGCCGGGATTTCGATGATCACGTAGATATCGTTCGGCACATCCTTGCCGATCGGGACATTCTTGTAGCTCATGGCTGGCTCTCGGATAGGGAGGAAAAGACGGGGCGCATTATAGCGCCCCGCAGGGAGTTGCCCAGTGCCCGCTCAGGCCGAAACGACAAACAGGGCCACAATGCAGGCGACACCACCGGCCCATACCAGAGAGCGCATGGCGGCCTTGTCGTTTATGTAGAAAACCCCGTACAGCAGGCGCAGGCCGATATAGGTCACGGCGATGGCGTCGATCGCCACCTGCGGCGCCGCAGCCAGATGAGCAATGATGACCGCCGCCATGAAGCCCGGAATGGATTCGAAGGTATTGAGCTGGGCCCAATGCGCCCTTTTGGCTGGCCCCTCCAGATTCTCCAGAAACTCGCGCGGCGCATGATTGTCGCGCGGCCGATACCGGGAGCCAAACTTGGCCACACCGGTCCAGACATAGGGCAGGAGAATGGCGGCCAGCACACACCAGTAGGCAACCGTCACTGCACCAGTTCCTGCTCGGTAAAGAGCCCGTCAAACAGGGCCGTTGAGAGATAACGCTCACCGGAGTCCGGCAGCACCACTACAATAAGCTTGCCCGCATTTTCGGGGCGGGCTGCCACCCGGGCTGCGGCACAAGCCGCCGCTCCGCAGGAAATGCCAGCAAGGATGCCTTCTTCACGCATCAGGCGCCGCGCAAACTCAATGGCATCCTCGTTGCTGACCGTCTCCACCGCATCCACCAGCGACAGGTCCAGATTCTTCGGCACAAAGTTGGCGCCAATCCCCTGGATCTTGTGCGGGGTCGGGGCCAGCGTCTCGCCTTTCAGTGACTGCGTGATCAGGGGCGAGGCTATCGGCTCGACCGCAATGGTCTGGATGGCCTTGCCCTGCGTTTTCTTGATGTAGCGCGAGACTCCGGTCAGCGTGCCGCCGGTACCAACCCCCGCCACGAACACATCAACACCGCCGTCGGTGTCATTCCAGATTTCGGGACCGGTCGTTGCCTCGTGAATGGCGGGATTGGCCGGATTTTCGAACTGTTGCGGCAGGAAATGACGCGCCGGATCGCTGGCAACAATTTCCTCTGCCTTTTCAATGGCGCCCTTCATGCCCCTGGCCGGATCGGTCAGCACCAGGGTTGCCCCCAGCGCCTTCAGCACCTTGCGCCGCTCCAGCGACATCGAGGCCGGCATGGTCAGGGTAATGGCGTAGCCTTTGGCGGCCGCCACAAACGCCAGGGCAATCCCGGTATTACCGGAAGTAGGCTCGACAATCGTCATGCCGGGCTTGAGTACGCCACGCTGTTCGGCATCCTGCACCATGGCAGCGCCAATGCGGCACTTCACAGAATAGGCTGGATTACGGCCCTCGATCTTGGCGTAAACCCGGGCATTGCTGCCCGCAACACGATTAAGCCGTACAAGAGGCGTATTTCCGATCGAGAGTGAATTATCATCATAAAGACGGGCCATGCTCATGCTCCCTTGGCAAACAGGGATGTGACTATCAATCCTTTGCCGGAACGATGCAACCGTCTGCAAACACCCGCCACAGGAACGTGCATGAAACTGCTGCAAACCACCGTGATATTTCTTGGCGCCGCCCTGCTCATGGTGCCCTTGCTGAAGCGTTTCGGGCTGGCCTCGGTCATCGGCTATCTCGCCACCGGCATCGTGCTCGGTCCCCATGCCATGGGCATGATCAGCGACACGCACCACGTACTGGAATTTGCCGAGTTCGGCGTGGTCATGCTGCTGTTCCTGATCGGTCTTGAACTGGAGCCCTCCCGACTCTGGGTCTTGCGTCACTCCGTGTTTGGGCTGGGTGGGCTACAGGTATTGCTCACCGGACTGCTGTTCATGGGCGCCGGAATCTGGTGGGGAGCCAGCACCCCGGTCAGCTTTATTGTCGGCTTTGGACTGGCCATGTCGTCCACCGCATTTGTGCTGCAACTGCTCAGCGAGAAAAACCAGCTCACCTCGCAATACGGACGCAAGGCCTTTGCCATCCTGCTCTTCCAGGATCTGGCCGTGGTGCCATTGCTGGCCGCCATTCCCTTGCTGGCCGGCCAGAACCCCGACATTGGCTGGACCGATCTTGGCAAACTGCTGCTGGTTGCCGCCGTTTTTGTGGTCTCCAGTCGCACCCTGGTCCGCCCGGCATTCCGCTTTATCGCCGGGGCCGGGGCGCGTGAAATGTTTACGGCGGCTGCGCTCTTCATTGTCATCGGGGCGGCCATCCTCACCGAGCTGCTCGGCATCTCGATGGCCATGGGCGCGTTTGCCGCCGGGGTACTGCTGGCCGACAGCGAATACCGCCACGAACTGGAGGCCAACCTGCAACCCTTCAAGGGTTTGCTGCTGGGCCTGTTCTTTATTGCCGTCGGCATGACCGCCGACATTCAGTTACTGATTGACGAACCGGCCTCCATTCTGGGCCTTGCCCTGCTGCTGATGCTGGCCAAGTTCCTGCTGCTGGCGCTTATCGGCCGCATCAGTGGCGCCGACCTGCACTGCAATGTGCATCTGGGTGTGTCACTGGCACAGGGGGGAGAGTTTGCGTTTGTGCTGTTCACTGCGGCAGTGGCAGGCAATTTGCTGGCTGTCGACATGGCCGAGCGGCTGATCCTTGTGGTCACGCTCACCATGGCACTGACCCCACTGGCGTTCATGCTGCTGGAAAAATTCATCGAGCCGCGCCTGCGGCCCGGCGAAACCCGCAGTTTTGACGAGGTCCCCGAACATGACAGCCAGGTCATCATCGCGGGATTCGGCCGCTTCGGGCAGATCGTGGCGCGTGTGCTGCGCATGCATCACATCCCGTTCACCGCACTCGAGGCCGACGTCCGGCAAGTCGATTTTGTGCGGCGCTTTGGCAACCGGGTGTATTACGGCAACCCGGCCAACATCGAACTGCTGCGTTCGGCCGGCACCGGCAAGGCAAAGATATTTGTACTGGCCATAGACAATATTGAGGACTCGGTCCGCACCGCCCAGTCGGTACACCATCACTTTCCCCATATCGCGATCTATGCACGCGCCCGTGATCGTGCCCATGCCTACCGCCTCATGGACGTTGGCGTGAAAGTCATCAATCGCGAGACCTATCTCTCCAGCCTGTCCCTGGCAGAAAAGGTTCTCACCGGGCTTGGCATGCCGGAGGAGAAAGCCGCCCAGGGTGTTGCCCGCTTTCAGGAATATGACGAAGCGCTAATCAAGCGCCAGCATGCGATTTATCAGGACGAGGCCCGCCTGATAGAAACCACCCGGCAGTCCATGGATGAACTTGAGAGTCTGTTTGAAAGCGATGCGCTGGCGGCAGCAAAAAAACAGGATGACTGACCGCATGATGACTGTCGCCAGACAGGCATAAAAAAACCGGCGTTTCCGCCGGTTTTTTTATGCGCGCGTGAGCGTGACAAATTACTTCACGTAATACGTCTTCAGCGGCGGAAAACCGTTGAACTCCACCGAACTGTAGGAGTTGGTATATGCGCCCGTTGTCATCCAGTACAGGCGATCGCCCACGGCCAGATTGAGCGGCAACTGGTAATTCGAGTTCTCGTACATGATGTCGGTGGAGTCGCAGGTCGGACCAGCGATCACAACGGTGCCCGTCGGCGGATTGCCTTCCAGCTTTTCCATGTAGATCGGGTACTTGATCGACTCGCCCATGGTTTCCATGAGGCCCTGGAACAGACCCACATCCAGGTATACCCAGCGATTGAGGTCGGTACGCGACTTGCGCGAGATCAGCACGACTTCCGACACCAGCACACCGGATTCGCCAACCAGCGAACGGCCCGGCTCCAGAATGATTTCCGGCAGGTTGTCGCCGTAGTCATCGTGCAGGTAGCGCAGGATTTCCTCGGCATACACATTGATCGGATTCACTTCCGAAATGTAGTTGGCCGGAAAGCCGCCACCCATGTTGATCATCTTGAGTTCGATGTCTTCTTCGAGCTTCATCCAGTCGAACATGTATTTCACTTTCGACAGGGCCGCATCCCAGACTGCGATATCTTTCTGCTGCGAGCCGACATGAAAGGAAATGCCGTAGGGAATCAGACCCAGCTGCTTGGCCATGACCAGCAGATCAATGGCCATGTCGGGATGGCAACCGAATTTGCGCGACAGCGGCCACTCGGCGGTTTCGCCACCTTCCACCAGAATGCGCACAAACACCTTGGAGCCCGGTGCATTGTCGGCAATGGACTGCAGGTCAGCCTTGGAATCGGTGGCAAAAAGGCGAATGCCCTTCTCGTAGGCGTACTTGATGTGCGCAGCCTTCTTGATGGTGTTGCCATAGGAAACACGATCCGGAGACACCCCGGTGTCCAGCACGCGGTTCAGCTCGAAAATCGAGGCAATGTCGAAACAGGAGCCGAGATCACGCAACAGTTCAACCACAGGCTCACCCGGGTTGGCCTTCAGTGCATAGTGCACCTTGGCAATCGGGAAGCAGCCGGTCAGCTCTTCATATTTCTGTTTGATGATCTCAAGATCCACCACCAGAAACGGCGTTTCCTTGGTGTCGGCAACGTCGCGGATCTTCTTCCACTCGGCATCAGTACAGTAGTCAGCAAGGCGCATGGCAATAACCCATCAAGACAATCGAATGAAAAGAGCCCCTGGAAACTGACACACGAAGGCGATGTCTGCATGACAGTTTCGAGAGGCTCTTCAACCCGGGTCAGGTTGCTGCGACCGCTCTTGCGGGGCGCCCTGGCACTGACAGCGCGAAGGGTAAAGGCAAAGGCGGGGTCAATCAAGATTGATCTCTGCAGAACCTGCAGCAATTCACGGCCGGCGGCCGACTCTCAGGGGCAAGGGCCAGCGCACGGTCAGCGCCTGCCCGGGACTGCCCCACAGGGGCAGAAGCCGTGAGCGCAGGGCCGGCAGAGGATCCACCCCGCACTGCTCGCGGTAACGTGCGGTGGCCGACCAGGTCCCCAGGTAGCCCATCAGCTGGTCCAGCGTCCACTCGGCCGTCATTTCCTGTGCCGGAAAGGCGATCTCCGGCCAGGGAAAGGGCAGCGTCCGGTAGTCGTTTTCAACATGGGCGCGCTCCGGCGGCCAGAACGGCCCGACCGTCACCTGATGAAATTCGCGCAGCAACGGGTCCAGCAGTGGATTGATGCGCACACCACTGTAGGTCAGCAAGGCCAGCACACCGCCCGGCCGCAGCACACGGGCAACCTCGGCATAGAAGGCCGGCAGGTCAAACCAGTGCGCGGCCTGCGCCACCAGCACCAGGTCCACCGAGGCGTCGGGCAAGCCACTGGCCTCTGCCGGGGCCACCGCAAAACGGACATTGGCCGGGCCGCGGGCTGCTGCAATCTGGGCAGCACTGGCATCGGTCGCGACAACGACACTGAAATGGGCGGCCAGACCCTCAGCCGCCTGGCCATTACCGGTGGCACAGTCCCAGGCCATGACCTGCCCCGGGCAGATCGCCGCGAGATCCGCAAACAGACGGGCGGGATAACGGGGACGGAAGCTGGCGTAGTCCGCCGCCAGCGCCGAAAAATGATCCTTGAAGTCAGCCACGGTCACTGTCCGCAGTATCAGGCCCGGCCTCCGCCTGCGACCCGCTTGCCTCGGCCACACCACCCGGCAACTGCGGCGGACACAACTGATCGAGGTAGCGGATCAGCCGGTGCTCGTTCCACAGGGCCACACTGGTCACCAGAATGATCACCAGAATCAGCAAGCCACCACCGGTGAAGGCCAGATTGCCCAACGTCGCCAGTGTTGCCAGTTCGTTGGTATCGATCGAACCGTTGCGCAAGCCCTGCAACAACGCCTGTGGGTCAAGGAACCAGGGAAACTGCAGCCAGAGCCAGACGTAAATCCCGGCCAGCACCAGCACCAGCAGGGCTGCCATCCAGGGCCAGTACGCAATCTGGCGACGACGACGTTCGATATAGGCAAGTTGTTCAGGAGACAGGGGCAGCATGGCAGTCCTGCGCAAGAAAGTGTGCGCGAACGCTAGCAGGGCGGCGCGGCAGTCTCAAGCCATCGCCACCCTGTTTTGCTGTTGCCGGCTGCCAGCTACAACCCCCGGCTACAGATTAGACTCGGCATACTCTGCCAGGATCGAGCGCGGCACGCCGTGCAACTGCAGATGGCCTCCATGACGGAAACCCTTGAAGCGCTCGCTCATGTAGGTAAGGCCGGAGCTGGTCGGGCTCAGATACGGCGTATCGATCTGCGCCAGGTTCCCCAGGCAAACCACCTTCGAACCTTCACCGGCACGCGTGATGATGGCCTTCATCTGGTGCGGCGTCAGGTTCTGGCACTCATCGATCAGAATCAGCGAACGCTGGAAGCTGCGGCCACGAATGTAGTTAAGCGCCTTGAACTGGATGTTCGCTTTTTCTTTGACATACTCGATGGAGCCTGAGGGGCTGGCATCATTGAGATGCAACGCCTCGATATTGTCACTGATGGCGCCCAGCCACGGGTCCATTTTTTCTTCTTCGGTCCCCGGCAAAAAGCCATGCTCTTCCGCCAGCGGCGGTGTGGAGCGCGTGGCGATGATCTTGTTGAAGCGGCGTTCAACAATCGTCATTTCAATGGCCGCCGCCAGCGCCAGAATCGTTTTCCCCGAGCCAGCAGGTCCGGTCAGCGACACCAGATGCACATTCGGGTCCATCAGCAGGTTGAGCGCCAGGGCCTGATGGATATTGCGCGGCGCCAGCCCCCATGCCTGCTGGTTCATGAGGGATTCGCGCGGCAAGTCCACCAGCACCACACTGTCCCGCTCAATCTCGCGTACACGCCCGACAAACCCCTCTTCATCAACGATGAACTGGTTGATGTAGAGCGCATCATCAATGCAGTCGCGTGGCACATGATGCAGTGTCTCGCCCATGCCCTGCACCGTATCCACCGACTTGACCCGGTCCCAGAACGAGCCGCTGACTTCGTGATAACCGCGTGCCAGCTGCTTGATGTCCGAGACCAGCTGATCGTTGTGATAATCCTCTGCCGACAGCCCACACGCGCGCGCCTTCAGGCGCATGTTGATGTCCTTGGTCACCAGCACGATCTTGGTGGAAATGTCCGCTGCCTGCAGGGTTACCAGCTGGTTGATGATCTTGTTGTCGTTGAGTTCGTTCGACAGGTAATCCTTGCCGGGACCATCCTGCGTATCCATCAGTACGGACAGCGTACCGAGATGGGTGCGTGTAATGTCGCGCCAGATGGGCACGCCCTGCCGGATCTGCTCGGGTGCTGCGTTGCCAAGAATGGCATCAATCAGGCGTATGGCGGCACGACACTCGGCCGAGACTGACGCCTTGCCGGACTTGAGCTTGTCGAGCTCCTCCAGCACGGTCATCGGGATGATGACGCGATGTTCTTCAAAGTTCAGGACGGAATCGGGATTATGGATGAGGACGTTGGTATCAAGTACGTAGGCAATCTTGCGCTGGAGGGAATTGTCTTTATTGTCTTCCATGTCTGCACCTGAACAACGTAAGGGAAGGAATCGCGCGAGCGCGGCCCGGGAACGGCAACGAGATCCGTATCAGATCATGTCGTGCTTACCCTCCCCGTGGCTTCTGCCACACGTCATCAGGTTGCTCCGAACATAACGCATAACTTCTGCTGCTGAAAATATTTTTCCAGAATATTTGTGAAGTTTTCCGGAAAACGCCGCACCAGACATGGGCAGTCATGGCAGCAACAGACAGGCAGGCGACAAACGCCCGCGCAGAAGCGACAGACTGCTCTCGGGGCTGAAGTCGCGCGGCACATAATCAATCGAGCGTTTGTCCGCCGGCAGCAACTGCAAATGCTTGTAAACCTCGGCGACAAACTCGCTGCAGAAGCCCCCTTGCCGGAACGGGGCGGCATCACGTCCGCGCACCAGGGTGCGCAGCTGCTTGGAGACAAAATTCCAGTACGGCAGCGCTCCCCACTCATGCATCAGCGGCCGCATGCGCTGATACCGGCGATGCCCGTTTTCCACACCGATCAGGTGCCGCACTGCTGCCTCGCCGGGATAGCTGGCCAGCTTGTCGGCCAGTGGCACCAGCTGCATCCCGTCATCGCGCCGGCCATGCCGGATGTCTGCCACGCAACTGGCCCGGGTTGTCTCCCAGAGCAAGGGCTCCGGACCATATTCGGGAATACGCATCACTATCCCGACATGGGACCAGTAACTGCCCGTCCATGCCTGGACCAGACGGGCGGACAGTGTCCTGCCGGAAAAGAGCACCAGATCGCCCGTTCGCAATGCCTCGGGACGGATCACCGGCAGATGTTCGAGGTATGCAGGGCGGCGGAAGGCGCTCAGCATGGCCACGGCAAGCTCTGGCTGTTCATGTCCTCAGACTGTCAGGCCGCCATGACAATTTGATGGCGGGCCGGATGGATGCCCTTTGCAGTACACAGGCTAACGCCTAGAATCCGCGCGTCCTGATTGCCTGCTGCACCGGCAACACCCTTCAGCCCTGAATACCGATACCCCTGGAGCCCTCATGAGCCAGTTCGACAATGTCAGCGTCGTCAAGAAAGCCAACGTCTACTTTGACGGCAAGTGTGTCAGCCACAACGTGCTGTTTGCCGACGGCACCCGCAAGTCGGTCGGCGTGATTTTTCCGTCCTCGCTCACCTTCAATACCGGCGCCCCGGAAATCATGGAACTGAACGCAGGCCGCTGCCGCATCCGCCTGCAGGGCGCGACCGAATGGACGGAATACAAGGGCGGCGAATCCTTCAAGGTGCCCGGCAATTCATCGTTCGATATCGAAACCCTGGAAATGCTGGATTACATCTGCCATTTCGAATAATCGGGTGTGGCGAATAAAAAAGCCGGCGATTCGCCGGCTTTTTTATTGATCAGTACTGCGCAACCAAACGCGGCGGCTAGTGCCGATGAATCTCGACCGACACATGCACCAGCTCCTGCCGCGAGACCAGCAACTGCTTGTAGTGCTCCGGCGGCTGCGGGTTATCGGCAAACACGGAAATGACCGCGGCATAGGAGCGGCTGCCCACCCGCACGATATGCAGATCGGTCACCCAGGTTGCAGGCTCTGACTCCAGCGCCTGCCGGATGAACAGCGGCAGCTCGTCGCTGGGCAGACGATCCACCAGTTGCGCCGTCGCATCGCGCAGCAAGCCCTGCGCCCAGTGCAGGATGATGGCCGCCCCCACAATTCCCATCAGCGGGTCCAGCCAGCGCCAGCCCAGATAAAGCCCCGCCAGCAGCGCCACGATGGCAAATACCGAGGTCAGCGCATCCGCCAGCACATGCACATAGGCGGCGCGCAGGTTGATGTCGTGCCGGGGCCCGTGGTCGTGGTCGTGGTCGTGGTCGTGGTCGTGGTCGTGGTCGTGGTCGTGGTCGTGGTCGTGGTCGTGGTCGTGGTCGTGGTCGTGAGGATGGGAATGGTCATGTCCGGCGTCATGCAACCACTTGGCTGACAGCAAATTGACCGCCAGACCGACAATGGCCACCAGCAGTGCCTCGCCATAATGCACGTCACCCGGGGAGGCCAGCCGCGCCACTGACTCCACAATCATGGCCAGCGCTACCGCCCCCAGCGCCAGGGCACTGACAAAGCCGCCCAGCACGGCGATCTTGCCGGTGCCGAAGGAGAAACGCAGGTCATCCTTGTGCCGGCGCATCAGGGCATAGGCCAGCGCCGCAATCAGGAACGCCGCCAGATGCGTACCCATGTGCCAGCCATCGGCCAGCAGCGCCATGGAGCCGGTCACCGTGCCCGCCACAATCTCGACCACCATCATGATGCCGGTCAGCCACAGCACGCGCCGGGTACTGGCCTCGGCTGCCTCCAGATTGGCATGGAAGTCATGGCTTTTTTGCCAGGAAGAAAGATCAGGGGTCATGTCAGGCCAGGACTCATTGCACCGTAAAAAGGCAGTCTACCCGAGGAAACCGACAACGGTAACGCAGGTTGAATGGACAATTCCCGCGCACTCACCTAGATTGCGCGCGTTCCCAACCCCCCGGAGTAGCACCCATGTTTGAATGGATCGCCGATCCGCAGGCCTGGATGGCACTGGCCACCCTGACCCTGCTCGAAATCGTTCTCGGCATCGACAACATCATTTTCCTGACCATCCTGGTCAACCGCATGCCGCCCGAGCAGCGCCATCGCACCCGCCTGTTTGGCCTCGGCTTTGCCATGATCACCCGCATCATGCTGCTGCTGTCACTGGCCTGGGTCATGAGCCTGACCAAGCCGTTCCTTGAGGTGATGGGGATGTCCGTGAGTGGTCGCGCCATGATCCTGATCGGTGGCGGCCTGTTCCTGCTGTGGAAGAGCGCCATGGAAATCTTCGACAGCCTGGAAGGCTCCGGTGAAGATGGCCAGCCCTCCCCCAATGCCGGCTCCGCTGCCTTCTTCAGCATCGTGCTGCAAATTGCCCTGATCGACATTGTGTTCTCGCTGGACTCGGTCATTACTGCCGTGGGCCTGGCCAAGGATGTACCGGTGATGGTCATTGCCATCATGATCTCCGTGGGCGTCATGATGTTTGCCGCCAAGGCCATTGGTGACTTTGTCGATGCACACCCGTCGATCAAGATTCTGGCCCTGTCCTTCCTGATGCTGGTCGGCACGCTGCTGGTGGCCGAAGGCCTTGGCCAGCACATTTCCAGAGGCTATGTGTATTTCGCGATGGCGTTCTCGCTGGGTGTGGAAATGCTGAACATCCGCATGCGCAAGAAAACACGCGAACCGGTCAAGCTGCACAAGCCGGAAGGCGCCGAGTAAGCGGCGCCCGCCAACAAAAAGCCCGGATACGCTTGCGCAGGTATCCGGGCTTTTTCATGCATGCCGTCAGGCCGGTACTTCAGCCTTGCAGGGCCTGCACCAGTTTGCGGTGAATGCCGCCAAAGCCGCCATTGCTCATGATCAGCACCTGGTCACCCGGCTGCGCCTCCCGCACGATTTTTTCAATGATGCCCTCGATCGAATCCAGCACGACTGACGGCACGGCACTGGCCGCAATGACCGGAGACAGGTCCCAGTCCAGACCGGCAGGCTGGTACCAGATCACCTGATCAGCCGCCGTCACCGACGGTGCCAGATTGTCCTTGTGCGCGCCAAGCCGCATCGTGTTGGAGCGCGGCTCGATCACGGCAATGATGCGTGCGCTGCCTACCTTTTTACGCAAGCCTTGCAGCGTGGTGGCGATGGCCGTCGGGTGATGGGCAAAGTCGTCATAGACGGTGATGCCCCTTACCTCACCCACCACTTCCATGCGGCGCTTCACGCCGGGAAACGTCGACAAGGCCGCGCAGGCATCGGCAACACTCACGCCGCAATGTTCTGCCGCCATGATGGCAACCATGCCGTTGTTGACGCTGTGACGCCCCGTCATGGTCCAGTGCACTTCGCCCTGCTTCACGCCATCACGAAATACCGCAAACGCCGAGCCATCCTCGCTCAGGCTTTCTGCCCGCCAGGCCGCATCATCCGTCACGGCATCCACCGAGAATCTTTCCACCGGCGTCCAGGCGCCTTTCGCCAGCACATCGGCCAGATTGGCATCATCCGCCGGCACAATCAGCCGTCCCTTGCCCGGCACGGTGCGTACCAGATGATGAAACTGCTTCTTGATGGCGTCGAGATTCTCGAAAATATCGGCGTGATCAAATTCCAGATTATTCAGGATGGCAGTCGTAGGCGCGTAGTGAATGAACTTGGAACGCTTGTCGAAAAAAGCCGAATCGTATTCATCGGCCTCCACCACAAAATATTTGCCGCCGCCCAGACGCGCGCTGGCGGCAAACCCGTTGGGCACGCCGCCAATGAGGAAGCCGGGATTGAGGCCGGCCTGCTCCAGTACCCACGCCACCATGGTGGTGGTGGTGGTCTTGCCGTGGGTACCGGCTACACCGATGACATGCCTGCCCTGCAGCACATGCTGCGCCAGCCAGGCGGGGCCGGAGGTATAGGGAATGCCTTCGTTCAGCACATGCTCGACACAGGGATTGCCGCGCGACATGGCATTGCCGACCACCACCAGATCGGGGCGCGGGGTGAGCTGGGCCGGGTCATACCCCTGCGTCAGCGCAATGCCCTGGGCTTCCAGCTGTGTGCTCATGGGTGGATAGACATTGGCATCAGAGCCGGTGACGCGATAGCCCAGTTCCTTGGCAAGCACGGCCAGCGAGCCCATGAAAGTGCCGCAAATGCCGAGAATGTGAATATGCATGAAAACCCCTGATCATCCCTTGACGGGTACCAGCTCCGGAAACAGCTGGATGCTGATGAAAATATTGAGCATGAACAACGCCAGCGACAGCATGTTGCCCAGCAGAAGCCCGATATTGAGCGCCCGGTGAAACACAAAGCCGCGCAGGCCGATGTTCCAGCCCACCAGCAACATCTGCGCAACCACCACCAGCCCGATCATGACTGACTTTGGCTCGACAACATGGCTGAGCAGGGTCAGTGGCAATGCCACCAGCCCCAGCAACAGATCAATACCGAAAATCGTGGTCAGGCCCTGCACCCAGCGCGACTGCAGACGCTTGAACCACAACAGGCCCCAAAACACGGCCGCATCCATGACCACTGCCAGCAACGTCAGGGCAACGGCAATGCGCAGCCGGTCGGGGGCCGCCAGCAACTGCCCGCCAATCCCCAGGGCAACATCCAGTACGGCGAGCAAGACCAGCAACTGCACAGAGTACGGCACATCTTCCGGGCCCCGGCGCAACTGGCATATCTGCCAGAACAGGGTCCACAGGGCTTTCATCACATCTGCTCCTCACGCCGCCATCAACAGCACATACGGTTGCCACATACCTTGCCCGGCAAAGCCGGTATTGTGGCAAGCAAGCACGGCAAAGCGCCAGCAGCAATTGCCTGCTTGATCACATGACCACACCCCGCGACAATCCTGACCATACGTCGCCGGGGAATCCCATCGTGAATGCGCTGCCCGTACCGTTGCAGACGATTGCCCTGCTGCTGGTCTCGAATGTTTTCATGACCTTCGCCTGGTACTCCCACCTCAAGCACATGAATCATCGTCCGCTCATCTATGCGGTCCTGTTCAGCTGGGGCATCGCTTTTTTTGAATACCTGCTCATGGTGCCGGCCAACCGTATCGGTCACACCAGCATGAGCATCGGCCAGCTGAAAATCCTGCAGGAAGTCATCACCCTGTCGGTGTTTGTGCCCTTTGTGGTGTTTTACATGAAGGAGCCGTTCAAGCTGGATTATGTCTGGGCCGCCCTGTGCATGGTCGGCGCCGTCTACTTCATGTTCAGGAGCTGAATCCCATGTCCGACCTGCCCCGCGAACCCATGCCAGAGAGCTGGAAACCGGTCTGGCGCTTCATTGCATTTCTGGTCGGCGTCACCGTGGCCATCGGCATGGCGGCCGCCATCATCGACATCCTGATCAGGCAGCAGACCTAATACGGCGCCGCGATCAGGCTTTTCACGACGGTCCCCGTACCGATCAGACGCTCCCCGTCAGGCCCCGGCACAAACGCCTCTGCCCGCATATTGGCCAGGGTACGGCCCACACGATCCACCCGCCCGCGCACGTGCACCGTATCGCCCTTTTTTGCGGCGCGCAGCACGCTGACCTGTATGTCGGCCGTCACCCCGTGCATGCCCTCTGGAATCACCGACAGCAACGCCATGAAGGCCGCGACATCGACCATGGCATAGAGAATGCCGCCGTGCAGGGTATCAATGACATTGGCCGTGAAGTCGTTCACCTCAAAGGTGATCTCGCTACGGCCGCCAGTCGAACTCACGATGGCCAGGCCGCTGGCGGCATGCAGGGGATGGGCAAGAATCCGCCCGGAGGCGATGGCGCGGCGATCAGGGCTGGCGGCTGACATGAAATACTCCGTGACGAATCAGTCACGCGGCACCCTACCCGAGCCCCGGCCACCCGTAAAGGGGCCGGATCACCCGGGGAGCCCGCCCGGGAGACAGCCGGGTTTGACAGCAGGCGCGAGAGCCGGACAATAGCGCGTTTTTCCCGACGGTCATCCGGGATCACTCAAGCGAGATCAATCATGAGCGCACTTGTCGGCATCATCATGGGCTCCCAGTCCGACTGGGCCACGATGCAGCACGCCGCGGATACCCTTACCGCCCTTGGTGTGCCCTTTGAAGCCGAGGTGGTTTCTGCGCATCGCACCCCGGACAAACTGTTCAGTTATGCCGAGAACGCCCGTGCCCGTGGCATCGAAGTGATCATTGCCGGCGCTGGCGGCGCAGCCCATCTGCCGGGCATGTGTGCCGCCAAGACATCCCTGCCGGTGCTGGGTGTGCCGGTACAGTCGCAGGCGCTGAACGGCCTCGACTCCCTGCTCTCCATCGTGCAGATGCCCGGTGGCGTACCTGTTGGCACCCTGGCCATCGGCAAGGCAGGCGCCATCAATGCCGCCCTGCTGGCCACCCAGATCCTGGTGGGCAAGCACCCCGAGTTCCTGTCGGTGATCGAACAGTTCCGTGAAGCGCAAACCGAAAAGGTGCTGGCCAATCCCGTGCCCGGAGTGACAGCGTGAGTCGTCTGCGCATCGGCATTCTTGGTGGCGGCCAGCTTGGCCGCATGATGGCACTTGCCGGCTACCCGCTGGATCTGGCGTTTTCTTTTTTCGACAGCAACCCTGATTGCCCGTCGGCAGCACTCGGCCCCCGTTTTGGTGATGCAGACAACTCCGAAGCAAGCCTCGATGCCTTCATCGCCAGCGCCGATGTATTCACCTACGAATTCGAAAACATTCCGGTGGCATGGGTTGAGCGTATCGCCGCACAGAAGCCCGTATATCCAGGCGTAAAATCACTCGCCGTGTCACAGAACCGGATCAACGAGAAAAAGCTTTTTTCCAGCCTGAAAATACCGTCAGCGCGCTTTGCCGAGATTCGCAGCGAATCCGACCTGCGACAGGCTGCCGCCGCGCTGGGCCTTCCGCTCGTCATCAAGACCGTCACCATGGGCTATGACGGCAAGGGCCAGTTCCTGCTGAAAACCGAAGAACAGATCAGCGAGGCATGGGCACAGCTTGGCGCGCAGGCACCGCTGATTGCCGAAGAATTCATTCATTTCAAGCGCGAGCTGTCCATCATTGCCGTGCGTGGTCGTGATGGTAAAACCGTGTGTTACCCGCTCACGGAAAACACACATCATCGCGGCATTCTCTCGCACTCGATTGCACCGGCACAGTTTGTCGACAGCGACACCCAGCTCACGGCCGAACGCTATATTTCCGCCATCCTGCACGAACTGGATCACGTCGGCGCCATCACACTGGAAACATTCGAAACCCGCAACGGCCTGTTTGCCAACGAGACCGCACCACGCGTGCACAACTCCGGGCACTGGACCATTGAGGGCTCGCGCTGTTCACAGTTTGAAAACCATGTTCGTGCGGTTGCCGGACTGCCGCTAGGCGCCACGACCTGTGATCGCCCTACGGCCATGATCAACATCATCGGCCTGCACCCGACCACAGAAGACATCCTGCAATTACCCGATGCCCATCTGCACCTGTACGGAAAAAGCGAGCGAGAAGGCCGCAAGCTGGGCCACATCACCCTGACCGCCAACAATCATCATGATCTGGCCACAGGCATCGCGCAGGTGGCCGACATGCTGCCAAACCCGATGGCCCTGTTTCCCGTCAAGTGATGAACGAGTGACCCATGAAAAAGCCCGCAACAGCGGGCTTTTTCATGGGTCACGGCATTAACTGCCAGAGCAGGGTCAACCCCAGCTCACGACGCACGGACTCGGGCTGAAAGAGTCCGATGCCCGTCGGCACCCCATTCTGGGTCAGCGGCACCACGTCGCTTTGCTTCAGCGTTTGCTGCTGGAAATACGGCTCCAGTGACAACCGTGGCAGACTGCGGCTTTTCAATGGAACAGCAACGCGCCAGTAAAGGCCGTCGCCAGGCTCCAGCGCCGCATCATCATAGCCACCCCCCAGATAAACCTTTTCCGTGCTGTCAAACGGTGTACCAATACGGGCAGAAAGGGAACAGGTCCATCCTTGCGTTTCCGCAACCTGCGCCCCCACGCCCCACACCAGCAAACGCCAGCGATAACGCTCCTCTGCCGATGACCCGGCGGATGACCCCTCGATGAACCGGCGCCAGTCCCTTTGCAATACCCCTACCGACAATTCCACTTTCCCGTCGACCCAGGCCATGCGCCAGTCAGTATCAACCGCCTGTTCGATTGCATCGGTTGCATAGGGCTCACCCGTTTGCAGCTGCCCGTCATATTGCGATGCACCACCGCCCAGCTGTGACTCGACACTGGCTCGCCAATGGCCTGATGTGATGCCCAGACGCGCGACACCAAACAACTGCGGCCCCGTCTCGGACAACAGTTGCTCGCCATCCCGGTACTCGCGCCAGTCAAACCAGCGCACATCACCACCCACTGCCGCCGAAAAAACTGGCGCCGCCATCACGGGGCATGACCACACCATCAACAACACAACCAGATAACGGACTCTGCAAATCAACAAGAAAAACCTCATCTTCGGCGACCAACACTTTCTTTCAGATCATCCGCCACTGGCACCACGGATATGAGCAACAGCAAGCCCGCCAACGGCACCGACGCCAAAAAGCCGACATGCTTGTAGCCCAACGCCCCCAGTACTCCACCAACAAAAAACAGCAACACCAATGACACATGCAGGCCCAGGCGACGACGCACCGCCTTCAGCTCCTCAGCCGGATGCTCGGAAGGCATCTGCCATGCATGCACAAGGCGCCCCAGCCCAATACCGATATCGGTCACCAGTCCTGTCACGTGTGTCGTACGGATTTCGGCACGCGAAATCTTGGTGATGATGGCGTTTTGCAATCCCATCATGAAGCAGAGCAGAAGAACAGTGACAGGCACAAAAAAAGTCATCTGGGCCTCGATGCTCGCTCCCAGCAAACCGAACACCAACAGCAGGATTGCTTCAACCATCAGCGGCAGGGCATAGATGCCATGCAGATGATAGGCACGCGCCCAGTTGACCAGATACGCCGACAGCGCCGCACCCGCCACAAACACCAGCAGAGCCGTCACGCCTGCCAGTGCCATCATGAAATTTCCTAGCGCAATATTGTCAGCCATCTCCGAGACAATACCCGTCATGTGCGAGGTGTACTCCTGCACGGCCAGAAAGCCACCCGCATTTGATGAGCCCGCCACAAATGCCAGCAAGCGCCCCAGATGCCGATTGGCGTGTGGTGTACGGTCTGCCGACGTCAATGCACGCAAATACGAAATTATTCGAACCACGGGTGCTCCTTGATCCGCTCACTGACAAAATCGAGAAAAGCGCGTAGCGCGGATGGCATGTGCTCGCGACTGGGATACATCGCATACAGCCCGCCGTGACACACCAGATGGTCCGGCAGCACCGGCAACAACTGCCCTGCCGCCACCGCCTCGGCACTCAGGAAGCCCGGCATCAAGGCAATCCCGATACCCGTCACGGCTGCATCACAGGCCATGCTGATGTTATTGACCGTCAGGCGGCCATGCAGCGTCAACTTGCAGGCGGCAGTCTGCTCCCCACCCTTGCCCCGGTGAAACAGCTGCACGGTGTTTTCTTTCGCCTGCATGAACAGGATGACGTCATGCGCCATCAGGTCCTCCGGCTTTTTCGGCGTACCAAACCGGCCCAGATACGCCGGGCTCGCATAAAACCGCCCATTGAGATTACCCAGACGACGCGCCACCAGCGAAGAGTCGCGGAACTCGCCAATACGGAAAGCCAGATCAAACCCCTCGGCCACCATATCAACCACGCGCCCGGACAACTCGGTCTCGATCGTCACGTCCGGGTGCCGCTGCATGAACTCTGCCACCACCCGTCCCATGAAGCGCATGCCGAACTCTACCGGCATGGTGATGCGCAGATTACCGCGCGGGCTTTCCTGCAATT
The DNA here is from genome assembly GCA_030646295.1 of Moraxellaceae bacterium. Classification (GTDB taxonomy): domain Bacteria; phylum Pseudomonadota; class Gammaproteobacteria; order Pseudomonadales; family Moraxellaceae; genus UBA2031. The sequence continues at coordinate 34,922 of JAUSND010000019.1, read as the reverse complement.
GCGTCACGGCCAGCTCGGCGTCACGCAACTCCGCCAGCACACGGCGGGCGCGATCAAAGAACACCTGGCCCGCCTCCGTCAGGTGCAGCTTGCGGGTGGTTCGGTGTAACAGGCGCACCCCCAGATCCCCCTCCAGTCTCGCCAGCGAACGGCTGACCGATGACTTGGGCTGGCCCAGCCTTGCGGCAGCGGCGGTCAAACTGCCCTCCGTCACTACCCGTTCGAACACCACTACATCATTGAGATCCATGGCCACCCCATTATTCCTCAAACATTGTCCCCAAAAGAAGAACAGTCATTCCATAAACAACAGACTAATCATCAAGAGCGAACAATACTACTCTTCACCACATCGAGATGGCCATATCAGGCCCAAGCCAGGAGATGCCCCATGATCACCATCCGCAAAAGCGAAGATCGCGGCCACGCCCGCCTTGGCTGGCTGGATTCCCGGCACACCTTTTCCTTTTCGTCCTACCACGACCCGCGCTTCATGGGCGTCTCTGCGCTGCGCGTGATCAACCAGGACATTGTTGCACCACACACCGGCTTCCCGGCGCATCCGCACGACAACATGGAAATCCTGACCTATGCCCTGCGCGGAGCCGTCAGCCACCGCGACAGCATGGGCAACGAGCAGAGGCTGCCTGCCGGCGAGTTCCAGTTGATGAGCGCCGGCACCGGGGTCACCCACAGCGAGTACAACCGTGACAACCAGCCCCTGGAACTTCTGCAGATATGGCTGTATCCGGATACGCAGAACAGCGAGCCCGGCTATCAGCAAAAACGCTTTGCCGAGGCCAGCGGCCTGCAACTGGTGGTGTCACCGGACGGTGAAAATGGATCGCTCGTGATCCGTCAGGATGCCCGCATCTGGCATGGCCGTTTGTCAGCCGCTGCTACTGACCACCACACGTTCACCGGCGGCAACGGCTGGGTACAAGTGATTGACGGCCAGCTCCATGTCAATGGCAGCTTGCTGCAAAGCGGTGATGGTGCAGCCATCCGTCAGGAAGCCTCCCTGACACTCACCGCCCTGAGCGACGCCGAATTCCTGTTGTTTGATTTGCCCTGAAACTTTTATCCATCCCGGTAACCGAACGAAGAACCCATAACGGAGACAACCATGAATACCCCCCTGAATGATGCCGCCCTCAAGCAACTTTTTACTGACGCGCGCACGCACAATGGCTGGCTCGACAAGCCGGTTTCCCCGGAACAGATCCGTCAGCTCCATGAACTCACCGTGATGGGTCCGACAGCGGCCAACTCCCAGCCAGTACGACTTGTCTTTGTACAAAGCCCGGAAGCAAAGGCACGCCTGAAGCCGTTTCTGGCACCAGGCAACGTGGACAAAACCATGGCGGCACCTGTCACCGTCATTGTCGGGGCGGACCATGCCTTCTACGAGCAACTCCCGACATTTTTTCCACATGCAGATGCCCGTTCATGGTTTGTCGGCAATGATGATCTGATCAACACCACCGCCATGCGCAACAGCTCACTGCAGGGCGCCTACCTGATCATGGCAGCCCGCGCACTCGGCCTGGACACCGGTGCCATGTCCGGCTTTGACGCACAAGGGGTGGATGCGGAGTTTTTTGCCGGCACCGCCATCAAGTCGAACTTCCTCGTGAACATTGGCTACGGCGACGCCAGCAAACTGTTCCCGCGCAGCCCCCGTCCCGGCTTTGATGATTTTGCCCGGGTCCTCTGACCAACTACCACACCGAACCTGATCAATACCCAGGAGAAACTCATGGAATTCTTTCGCAACATCAATCGTCACGTCATCGGCATCGTTTCCACCCCGGCACTCAATGCGGCACTGATCATCGTGGCACGCGTCCTGATGGCCTGGATATTCATTGGCGCCGGACTGAGCAAGCTTGGCGCCGGCTATGCCGGGACACAGGGTTACATGGCCTCCGTCGGGCTTCCCGGGGAGCTGCTGCCCTTGGTCATTCTGCTGGAAATAGGTGGTGGCATTGCACTCGTGCTCGGCTTTCAGGCTCGCCTGGCGGCGCTGGCCCTTGCCATCTTCAGCATCGTGTCAGCCTTCATGTTTCACGGTGCCGCCGACCAGATGCAGCAGATCATGTTCATGAAGAATCTGGCCATGGCCGGTGGCCTGCTCGCCTTCACCGTCTTCGGCGCCGGCCGCCTCAGCCTGGACGGTGAGCAGCGCTAATCCGGATAACCAGACACTCCTGTCATCCTGCCCGGCAACTGCCGGGCTTTTTTATTCGCAAGCACCAGACATAACCAAATGTCATAACGCCATCCGCGCATTGCACCTCCGGTCCTGCAGGACTTGCCCTGCATTGGCAACAGGTTGAAACTCGGGAGATGAGCTGCCCGCCATGACAGCACAAGACAGAGACAACCATGTCCAGCGATAACAAGAAATTCGGCGCCACCACCCCCGGCAAACGCTTCATGAAACTGGCAGGCATGTCCGCCTCCATCGCCGGCAATTTTGCCAGGAACCGCGTCAAGGGAATGATCGGCACACTCACGGAAGAAGAGCGCACACGCGAACGCGAACAACTCTTCATGCAGGTGGGAGAGCAGATCGCCAATACCCTGGGCGAGATGAAAGGCGCCGTAATGAAGGTTGGCCAGATTGCATCGCAATTCAAGGATGTCTTTCCAAAAGAAATTGCTGATGCCCTGGTCAAGCTGCAACAGGAATCACCGCCAATGCCCTTCGGGGTGATCGAGCAGCAAATCATGCGCGAGCTTGGCAAAAAACCATCAGAAATATTTGCCGAGATCGACAGCAAACCGTTTGCCGCCGCCTCGATTGGCCAGGTGCACCGCGCCCGCACACTGGAAGGCGATGACGTCGTGGTAAAGGTTCAATATCCTGGCGTTGATGCCTGCGTCGAATCCGACCTCAAGCACTTGCGCATGGCACTCAAGCTGGCCGGCGTTCTGCGCGTCGACAAAGCCATGCTGGATGAAGTCTTTGGCGAGATACGGCGCAGCCTGCATGACGAGCTTGACTACGTCCAGGAAGCGGAGAATGTCCGTTTGTTTGCCGCATTTCATGCCAGCGACCCGAAAATAATCGTGCCCCGCGTCTTCGATAACTATACCAGCAAGCGCGTGCTGACCATGGCATATGAACCCGGCGACCACATCAGCAAGGTAACCGCACCGCTGTACTCACAGGAAAAAATAAACGAGCTTGGTCATAGGCTGTTCAACGCCATTGGCGCCCAGATCTTTGAACTGAATGCCGTTCACTGTGACCCACATCCGGGAAACTTTGCTTTCCGCCCCGATGGATCAATGATCATTTACGACTATGGCTGCATCAAGAAAATAAAACCGGAAATTGTCGAGTCATTCCGCAAGACAACCAATGCCAGTCTGGCAGGCGACTATCACGCACTGGAGAAAGCACTTGTCGAAATGGGCGTGCGCAACACGGAAAATGCGCCCTATATTGATGCTGACTTTTACGCGCCATGGACCAGCATCATCCTCAAGGCATTCTCGGAGCAGCCCTATGACTTTGGCGGATCGAGGATGCATGAGGAAATCGTGGCGCGCGCGCGCAAGAACCTTAAGTACTGGGATGCATTCCAGCCTTCGGCCGATACCATGCTGGTCAATCGCGCAATTGGCGGGCACTACTGGACAATGAAGGAACTGGGCGTGAATACGGCGCTCAGGGAATCCCTGCTCCGCACACTGCGTACCGGCGTAGCCACCTGACCCACACAAGAGCACAGCAATAAAAAAGGAGCCGGTGGGGCTCCTTTTTTATTGGCCGGACAATCAGGCCAGAATAAAGAACAGGGCCAGCGCGGCCAGCACCACCAGCACCACCAGCACCAAAGGTCCCAACCCGGGGCCACCACTGGAGGCTGGCGCTGATGGCACCGGCGCAGGAGCAGCAGGCTTTGGTGCTGCGGGCTTGGCGACGGCAGGCGTGGCCGGCTCCACCTTTGCCACCGGCGCTGGCGCAACCGGTACTGCAGGCTTGGCCACAGGCGTCGGAGCAGGCGCTGCCGGCTTGGCCGCAATGGCCGGCCGGAACTGGGTCATGTCCGCCTCATCAACAGAGTCCACCGGCTCTGACGGCCCGACCACCTTGAAAATCACTGCATCAAACTTGACCTCGTCCCCGTGCTTGAGCATCGACTCCTCGGAGCGCTTTCCGTTCAGGAACGAGCCGTTCGATGAACCAAGATCCTTCATCCACAACTGTCCGCTGCGAATCGAAATTTCTGCATGCCGACGAGACACGTGAGGCCCCGTGATGATGATGTCACAGCCAGGGTCACGCCCAAGCACCGTTGTTCCGTCAATCAGGAACATCTTTCCGGAAATGGCTCCGCTCATTGCCTTTAACTGCCACTGCGGCAATGCCGGCTTTTCCACATCACGCTTCACCACCGGCAATACCGGTGCCGGCCCCTTGGATGGATCGCTAATCAGTATCTCGACCAGATGAAAGCGGATGACATCACCGGCTTTCACCTCGGCTTTCTGCGCAACCTTCTCACCGTTGAGAAAAGTTCCGTTCACACTGCCACAATCCCAGACAAAGAGCTTGCCATCGTCCTGCCGCAACTCGGCGTGGAATACGCTCAGCCCTTCATCATCAATAACCAGACCGTTGTTTTTGTCACGACCAATGGTCAGACGCTGATCGACCAGCCACATGGCCGGCTGCCGGTTATCCACGAATTGAAGCTTGAACATGATGGGGACCTTCCGTTTGTCTTTACTGGGTTACAGGCTGGGCAGCCGGCGCCGGTTGCGCGTCAGTCTTGCGTGGCTTGTAACCCTGATACACCGCCTCGATATTTTCCGGGAGACGGGAAACCTTTCCATTTGACGTCACATTGAGCTGCAGCGTACGAATATTGTCGTAGTGATGCTGACTCAACTCCGCTGCAGCGGCTGAGTCCTTCAATAGTGTCGGCCGTAAAAATACCAGCAAATTGCGCTTGGTCTTGGAATTACTGGTGGCCCGGAACAGATAGCCTATGACAGGTATGTCGCCGAGCAGAGGCACCTTGCTTTCCGTACGGACCACATCATCCTGGATCAAACCACCAAGCACGATGGTTTGCGCATCATCGGCAAGAATCGTCGTCTTGATCGAGCGCTTGTTGGTAATAAGGTCGGCCGACTCGATACCTTCAGCACTTGGCACCACTGACGACACCTCCTGCTCAACTTCCAGACGCACCGTCCCACCCTCACCAATATGAGGAATGACCTTCAGCGTGATACCAACGTCCTGACGCTCAATCGTTGTAAACGGATTTGACGTGCCGGCACCGGTACTTGTACTGGACCCAGTAATGAACGGCACGTTCTGGCCAACCACAATCTTCGCTTCCTGATTATCCAGCGTCATGATGCTTGGGGTGGACAGCAGATTGGCATTACTCACCGTCGAGAGCGCCTGGATCAGTGCGCCATAGAAAGACCTGTCGCCATTGGCATTTATCTTTTCCTTGCCGATGCCGACCGTAGCTCCATTACTGATCGTGGCCAGTGACGGATCATCTGCAGCCACCGCGGTGGCAAGACTGGCAATACTGGCCCCGGCATTGGAGAAGTTGATGAGACCTACACCCTTGGTGGGATCACCCGCTGCCCACTGCACCCCGAGCTGCGCAGCATCATCCCCCGACACCTCCACGATGGCGGCCTGGATCAGGACCTGCGAGCGGCGCTGGTCCAGCTGATCAATAACACGTGCAACCTCTTTCATCAGGGCCGGATCAGTACGCACAACCAGGGCATTCAGCGAGTCATCGGCAATCAGGTTGATGCCGCCTGCAGATACCGCTGAAACAGCGGACTTTGCATCAGTTGCCGCCGCAGAACGAGCACCATCAGTCCCGATCAACCCCTTCAGCACTTCAGCCACCTGCTTGGCCACCGCATGCTTCAGACGAAAAACCTGCACGCCACTCAGTCGCTCGGCACCCGCTGTATCCAGCGTTGCAATCAGCTCGCGCAAGCGCTTGCGCGAACGCTCATCACCCTTGAGCATCAGGCGATTGGAGCGCGGATCAGCCACAACACGAACACGACTGATCATCTTGGTGTCCTTGCCGCCACCTGCACCAGCAACACTGACCAGGCTTTCGAGCATGCTCAGCACATCATCAACCCGTGCTTCCTTGAGTGGAATTACCTCCACCTCATCACCATCCGTCGCATCCAGCTGACGAATAATGGAGCTCAGCACTTCGATGTTATTGGCACGATCAGAAATCACCAGTGCATTGGCACCCTGAATCGCCGCCAGATGCGCAAACTGCGGCATCATTGGCCGCAAAACCGGCACCAGCTCCACTGCGCTGCTGTTATCGAGCATGATGACGCGCGTTACCAGCTCTTCGCCGTGCACGGCATTCTTTTCATCGACCTGTACAGCAAACTGCTTGGCATTGGCATCAGGCACCAGCTTGATGGTGTTGCCGTTCTGCACTGCCGCAAAGCCGTTCACGCCGAGCACGCCCAGAAACAGCTCGTACACTTCCGGCGCCGTCAGTGCCTTGCTGGAAATAACGGTAATCGTGCCTTTCACGCGAGGATCGACGACAAAATTCTTGCCGGTGATTTCTGCCACTTCCGTCACCAGCGCAGTGATGTCGGCATCCTTGAGATTGACCTTCCAGGTTCGGGCAGCATGCACCGGCGCACTCATCGCCAGTAGTAAACTCGCAACCGCGAGAGGTTTAAGAACAGCGCGCTTCATATTTTATTATCTTCTTCAGAACTTCCGTTCTACTGTGACGATCTGGCCACCGCGCTGGATTTCCACGCGCGCTGTTCCCCCGCTTTTCAGTTCATCCAGCAAGGCGCGATCTGCTTCCGCATCCCCAAGCTGGCGTCCATTAACACTCAGCAGCCGGTCTCCAGGTTTCAGACCGACTGTATTCCTCAGATTCTCTGGCGCGTCCGCGCTCACCTCGTAACCACGACCATTGCGCCGCAACCCCATTTCCCGCAAAAACTCCACAGGCGAGTCGGTCATTGCAGCTGCCGCATCTGCCAGCATCTGGCGTACATCGGGGGCAACCGCCGGTCCTGTGCCGGTGCCAGCACCCTGCGGCACACCGGATGACAAACTGCCGGAGCGTACCGCCGGCTTTCCATCCAGCAAAGAGGTCTTCTCAAAGCGCAGAATCTCGGAGCCCGTCGTACGCCGAAGCAGGATACGATCCTCAAACACCGACTCCAGCGTTGCCCCTCCGGGCAAGGTCTCTTCCACCCGGTAAAGCTTGCCGGCCTGCCCGCTGCTATCCGCCACGATGGCGCTGGAGCGCATGGGGTCAACACTGACAAACACGCCGGTCAGCCGCAATTGCAGACTTGTATCCGGGGCGTTTTCAGCGGCCCCGGTCGCCTGCACCAGTGCCGACTGGCCAAACAGGTTGTATGAGGCCAGCAGACTGATGTCGGCTGCCGGCACAACCACCCGGCGCGACTCCTCAGGCGGCATGCGCAATGCGGATGAGTCGTGGCCGCTCACCAGCCAGGCCAGCCCCGCCATTACCCACGCCATCCAGACAACCGCCAGCAGGCACAGCAAAGCCCCGCCAGCTTTCAGCCAGCGTTCGGCTCCACCCTCTGATTCCAGTAAGATCAACACCAGTCCCCGTTGGTCTGCGGATGCTCAGGCACCCGTTCTTTATTCGCTGCGTCCAGCAACACCTTTACCAACCTGCGATAATGCCACAGCCAGGCGTCCGGCAGATGACATTTGAGGCACGGATCGGGCCCCGACACTCAGGGGGCCGGCTGCGAGGTCACCACCACCGCATCCGGATCAGTACCGCCACTCCGATAGGAGGGGTTGTAACGCAACAAGCGTTCACGCGCCTGGGTTTCTGCCTGCCCCTGGGGATTGATCTGCACCTGCGCCAGCGCAAGCCCGCTCGATGCTTCGGCAAGCGCGAGTACCAGCGAATCCCCCTCCAGTCGCAGCGTGATCCTGACAGGAGGCAAGGTTGCCTGCTGTGACTGCCCGTCGAGACTGAACTGCATGCTCCCGCCCGCCCAGTCGAGATGGCCTGCTGCCGCAGTCCAGGCGCCAGACGTCAAGCCGGCACGCGCCAGATCAAGCCCTTCGGCACGCAACACTCCCGGCAAGGACCAGCCCTCAGGCAGCACCGGCTGAAACATTGCCACCGGCACCTCACCCTGGATCTGCTCCAGCGCCATGCGATGCCAGCCCAGCTCAACCCTTCCCGTCAGCGGCACGCTACCCTGGGCCGTGACATCTGCACTGGCGCGCCCGCGCAGGAGCGACAACGGCCTCAGCCGCCAGGCCAGCAACCCGCTGGCATCGGCCTGGGCCCAGGCCATCTGGCCATTCCACACCGTGCCCCCCCAGCCAGATACGGCAAGGCCTGATGCCGCAGGCACCGCACGCTGCATCAGGCTGGCCGGGGCACGTACCAGCAGGAACAGCAACAACAAGCCCATGCCCAGCAACATGAAAGACGTCAGCCCCGGGTAATTGTTTCCGCCATGACGGGGCTCAGACATGAACAACCGCTCCTGAGAAAATGACCACTCGCCCGCCACCATGCAACGACGGGCGTATCCTGTTACGCAATACCACCGCCAGGTGGCAAAGGGTTCTTTATAATGCGCCCGTTATCAAAAGGCGAGCGTGACTCGCTACCACCATCCGGGAGACCACATGACCGCCTCAATTTTCCGTCCTGCCCTCGCCCTCGCCTTGGCATTCCCCCTTTCCGCCACCGCCTTCGAAAGCATTGAAAGTGACCAGATCAACGCCCCCGTCGCCGGCGGCAGTGGCGGACTCAGTGCCGCCATTGATGGCCGCAGCGGCAATACCGAGCGTGGCGACTATACAGTGGGCGGCCGCCTGCACTACCAGGCACGCGACACCGGCATGTTTGTCGTGGCCGAGCACAGCCGCAGCAAAGCGGAGGACACGGAAATTGAAGACAACACATGGTTGCATGCGCATTACCGTGACGAATTCCAGCGCGGGCTGGCAGCAGAAGCCTTTGTTGACCACCTGATCGACAACTTCCGGGCGCTGGACAGCCGTACCCAGCTGGGCGCGGGCGTCCGCTTCACGCTGGCGCAGACTGAAAACGAGCGGGCCGTGCACGCCGGCATTGGCATCCTGCACGAGTGGGAAGAGCAGGCCGGTGCCGATGACGATTACTGGCGTCTGAATACCTACGTGAGCTACAAACGCCAGCTCAACCAGCAGTCCCGCGTAATATTCAACCTGCTGTACCAGCCCAGCCTGAATGACAGCTCGGATCATCTGGTGACGGCCGAGCCTGCCGTCGTGGTCGCACTGGCCCAGCATCTTGATTTCAAGATCGGCGTCAAGTTTGAGCATGACTCCGCAGCGCCAAGTGACATCGAGTCGGACGACACCCGCTACATGACCTCGCTCAGCTACCGCTTCTGAGCCGGCAGTAACGCATAAAAAAGCCGCGATCATTCGCGGCTTTTTTATGGCTGCGGCATCACTTGATCAGAAAGTTTTCCAGACGGCCGCCATTGTTCAGGATTTCCTGCAGCCAGCGCGGGCTCTTGCCTCGACCGGACCATGTCTGGGTATGATCCTTCGGGTTACGGTACTTCACCGGCACCGGCTTCTTGTCCTTGGGTGCCTTTCTGGCGGCCTTGCCGGCCTGCAGCCCCAGCAACTCCTCAACGCTCATGCCCACATCAGCCGCAATCTTCTCGATTTCTGCCTTGGCTGTGACAACAGCATCCTTCTGCTTGCGATCAATCAGCTCACGAGCCTGCTCAATCAGTCCCTCAAGCTCTGCAATGGTCAGGGCTTCAAGATCAATCTTCATGGTATTTTCCCACCAGTGACTCATGCACAAACGCGCGCATGACAATGCGGCCCGCACTCTAAGTCAGCCAGCCGGGCCAGGCAATCCGTAAAAAGCTTCATTTCAAACAGTCCGACGGGCAAAGTATCGCCATGCAAGCCAAACACGACCTCCCGGGCCTGGCCGATGAACTCCTCATTGACGCCGAGCCGCAGGAACCCCCCGCCCCGGGCAGGGGGTGCGAAGCACTGTGGCTGCTGCTTGCACTGGTGCTGGTCGCCATCAACCTGCGGCCGGCGCTATCAAGCCTGGCCCCGGTCCTGCGTCAGGTGCAGGCATCGCTTGAGCTGAGCAACACCAGTGCCGGCCTGCTGACCACCCTGCCCGTGCTCTGCCTTGGCCTGTTTGCACCGCTGGCACCACGCCTCGCCCAGCGCTTTGGCACGGAGCGGGTGATCCTGTGGGTGCTGTTGCTGCTGGGCGGCGGCGTAGTACTACGTGCATTGTCCGGCCAGACCGGCATGTTTGCCGGAACGCTGCTCAACGGTGCCTGCATCGGCATTATTGGCGTCCTGCTGCCGGGCATCGTCAAGCGCGAATTCCCGGACAAGGCCGACATCATGACCGGTGTCTACACCATGGCCCTGTGCTTCGGTGCCGCTCTTGCGGCTGGCGCGACAGTGCCGCTGATGCAGATCACGGGCAGCTGGAACCTTGCACTGGCCTTCTGGTCCCTGCCCGCCCTTGTCGCCGCCATTGCATGGCGCCCCCAACTGCGCCGCTCACATGTACATGGCGGCCCCATCACAAAGGGGCTGCCCCTCTGGCGCGACCGGCTGGCCTGGCAGGTCACCCTGTACATGGGCCTGCAGTCATCGCTGGCCTACTGTGTTTTCGGTTGGCTCGCCGTCATTCTCCAGGACAGGGGAGTGAGTGCCGTCGCCTCCGGCCTGATCGTGTCCACCTCGATCATGGTGCAGTTGCTGACTGCCCTCGGCGCGCCGTGGCTGGCCACGCACCAGCGCGACCAGCGCCCCATGATCACAGTGGTGCTCGCACTCACGCTGGCAGGACTGTTTGGCTGCCTCTACGCCCGGACAGAATCGCTCATGCTCTGGGCCGTCATTCTGGGACTGGGACAAGGCGGCACCTTCAGCATGGCACTCAGCCTGATCGTGCTGCGCTCTGCGGACGCCGCCACGGCGGCACGGCTGTCGGGTATGGCACAGGGCATCGGTTATGCGGTGGCCTCGCTCGGCCCCCTGCTGCTGGGCCTGGTTCACGAGCTCACCCACAGCTGGAATGCAGCGGGCGGGTTGTTTGCAATCATTACCCTGCTGGCCCTGATAACCGGCCTTGGCGCGGGCCGCCAGGGGTTTGTGCTCAAGGCCGAGCGGCATCCCATCCCAGCATGTCCTCCGGACGCACCCAGGCAGCGAAATCAGACTCACTGACATAGCCAAGCGCAAGCGCCGCCGCCCTCAGGCTGCAGCCATCACGGTGAGCCCTGAGCGCAATTTCAGCAGACTTTTCATATCCGATATGCGGATTTAGCGCCGTCACCAGCATCAGGGAATTATCCAGATGCTCACGAATACGCCCGTTAGCCGGCGCAATTCCCCTGGCACAGTGCTCATCAAACGCACGGCAGGCATCACTCAGCAAGCGGACCGATTCAAGTACGTTATGCAGCATCACCGGCTTGTACACATTGAGCTGGAAATTTCCCTGCGAACCGGCAAATGCCACTGCATGGTCATTACCGAACACCTGTACCGCCACCATGCTGAGCGCCTCACACTGGGTCGGGTTTATTTTCCCCGGCATGATGGACGAACCTGGCTCGTTTTCCGGAATGGTGATCTCGCCGATACCAGCCCGTGGCCCACTCGCATACCAGCGCACATCATTTGCAATCTTCATCAATGCGCCCGCCAGCGTGCGTAACGCCGCACTCACATTCACCATGCCATCATGAGCCGACAGCGCCGCAAACTTGTTGGGTGCCGATACAAAAAGGTGGCCCGTGCAGTGCGATATCTGCGCTGCAATTTTTTCACCAAACTGCGGGTGAGCATTAAGCCCCGTGCCAACGGCCGTACCCCCTGTGGCAAGCTCACACACATCCGGCAATACACGATGGATGCCCGACAGACACAAATCCAGCTGTGCCACCCAACCTGACATGACCTGACCAAGAGTCACCGGCGTGGCATCCTGCAAATGCGTACGCCCCACCATCACCACATCAGAATACTCACGGGATTTTCCCGCCAGCGTATCGCGCAGACCGCGTACCGACGGAATCAGTGCATCCGTCACCATCGACGCAGTCGCCACATGCATGACGGCAGGAAAAACATCATTCGATGACTGGCAATGGTTCACATCATCATTCGGGTGTACCGGATTTTTTGAGCCAGGCTCTCCGCCTGCCAGCTGGATCGCACGATTGGCAATGACCTCGTTCGCATTCATATTGCTCTGCGTACCAGAGCCGGTCTGAAACACCACGAGAGGAAACTCATCATCCCAATGTCCATCTATCACTTCCTGTGCTGCCGCCACAATCAGCCGCACCTTTTCCGCTGACAGCTCATTCAGCTCGCCATTCGCCAGCGCCGCACATTTTTTCACAATCCCGAATGCACGAATCACTGGCCGCTCCCAGCGAAAGCGGCCCACTCCGATAGGGAAAAAATGCAGGGAACGTTGCGTCTGTGCGCCCCAGAGACGATCTGCCGGAACCTCAACAGCCCCCATGGAGTCTTTCTCGATACGTACCGGTATTGTTGTTGCCATCACGTGATCACCGCATGCCTGCCCATCACCATCAGCTTGGACCATCCGGGTACAATTGCCAGCTAATCCTCGCGGGTATGCGACAATCACCAGCCACAGCAGCACCACTGCAACAAGCCGGATATCAACATGACCACCCAACGCCATCTGCCTGGCTGGATCATCCTCATGGGCGCACTGACCGCTGTCGGTCCGCTGTCCATTGACATGTACCTGCCGGCCTTCCCGGCGATTGCCACCGAACTCAAGGCCACTGGACGCGTTGAACTCACGCTGGCCAGCTTCTTTACAGGCCTTGCGCTGGGACAGCTGTTCTACGGCCCGGTCAGCGACCGCTTCGGCCGCAAGCCTCCGCTTTATTTCGGCCTCAGCCTGTTCGTGCTTGCCTCCATTGGCGCCGCCCTCAGCACCGACATCTCCGCACTGACTGGCTGGCGCTTTGTACAGGGCCTCGGCGGCTGCGCCGGGATGGTGATTTCACGCGCCGTGGTGCGTGACCGCTGCACACCACAAGAAGCCGCCCGCGCCTTTTCGCTCCTCATGCTGGTCATGGGGCTTGCCCCCATCCTGGCCCCGCTGATCGGCGGCGTCATTGTCAGCCATGCAGGGTGGCAGACCATTTTTGTCGTACTGGCCGGCTTTGCTTCCCTGTGTCTGCTTGCTGTCTGGCGCCTGCTGCGGGAAAGCCATTCCGTACAGCACGTACACCCCATGGCTCTTGGCAAGGTCCTGCGGGATTACGCGCACGTTTTCCGTGACAAGGCCTTCATGCGCTACACGCTCACCAGCAGCCTCGCCTTCACCGGCATGTTTGCCTATATCGCCGGCTCGCCCCATGTCCTGATGCAACTGCACCACATTCCGCCACAGCACTACGGATGGATTTTCGGCAGCAATGCATTCGGCCTGATTGCCGCCTCGCAGCTCAACGCACGCCTGCTGCGTCGTGTCGACATGATGGTGCTGTTGCGCATGGGCGTAAGCACGGTGGCAGTCGCAGGCATCAGTCTTGCCATACTGGCGGCCATCAACATGTTGACCCTGCCCCTGCTACTGACCGGTCTGTTCGTGTTTATCAGCAGCCTCGGTTTCATTTCACCCAATGCCAGTGCTGCCGCCCTGGCCAATCAGGGCCGCAAGGCGGGCACTGCCTCTGCACTCATGGGCGCATTGCAGTTTGTGCTGGCCACCGCCGCCGGGGCCAGCATGAGCCTGTGGCATGACGGCAGTGCGCTGCCACTGGCCGTCGTGATGGGAATCTGTGGCGCAGGGGCATGGCTAACGCTGCACCAGAGGCGGACAGCTGGCGACTGACCATAAAAAAGCCCGGCATTGCCGGGCTTTTTTATCCGCACGAGCACTCAGGCTCAGAACGGAATGTCGTCATCAAAGTCTTCTGCAGCACGCGCAGGCGCACCCTGCGGGGCGGCTTGCGGACGTTGCTGCTGTGGAGCACGGGATGGCGCGGGTGCAGCACCCTGATCAAAGTCCTCATAGGACGGGAAGCTGCCACCACCGGCAAAATCATTGCCGGCATCAAAGCCGCCACCCTGCTGACCACCACCAAATCCGCCGCCCTGCTGACCACCGCCCTGACGGCTGTCCAGCATCTGCATGGTATTGGCCTTGATCTCGGTCGAGTACTTGTCCTGACCGGTCTGCTTGTCCTGCCACTTGCGGGTGTGCAGGGAGCCTTCCACGTACACCTTGGAGCCCTTCTTCAGGTACTCACCGGCAATTTCTGCGAGCTTGCCGTAGAACACCACACGGTGCCATTCCGTCTGCTCCTGCATCTGTCCGGATGTCTTGTCGCGCCAGGCCTCGCTGGTCGCAATGGTCACATTGGCCACTGCACCACCAGACGGCAAATAACGCACTTCCGGATCTTTGCCAAGATTTCCCACCAGAATGACCTTGTTTACTCCACGCATGATGTTCTCAACCTCTCGTTACGTATGTTGTTGCCATCGCCGCTGGGGCGGTGGCGAATAGGAGCCCGAAACTTTACCCGATGCCGCAATCATCCGCCACCGGGCAGACCACCCCAACGCGTGTAGGATATTTGCCAGGGTCACGTCGCCACAGTGACAGGCAGCCCGGACAGGCTGGCGGGATCAAACACCGCCGGATCAACCCGCAGGTAGGCCACCGCATCGGCCGGCAGCACCACAACTTCCGCCACCCCGGCCACACCACGCAAGCCGGCCGCCAGCTCATCAAGCTTCAGTGGCGTCATGGCCCCAAAGCGCAGCATCACACTCGCCAGCGCCAGCGGCTCTGCCATCCATACCGCCAGCATCCACCACAGCACCACCAGCAACGCCAGCACAGCAAACAGTACGGTCACGCCATAATAGGCCTGCAGAAACCCGCCCATTACGCCACCGACAAACGCGCCCAGAAACTGGCTGCTGGAGTAAATACCCATCGCCGTCCCCTTGCCGCCGGGAGGGCACAGCTTGCTGACCAATGACGGCAACAATGCCTCCAGCAGGTTGAAGCCAACAAAAAACACCAGCAGCCCCGTGACCAGGCTCCACAGCCCGCCATGAAACCCGGACAGCAGTGCCAGACCAGCCGCCAGCACGGCAATTGCCAGCAAAAAGACCTGACGCATTTTGCGTTTGCGCTCAGCCATGATGATGGCCGGCACAATGGCGATGAAGGAGCCGAACAGCACCGGCAAATAGACCCAGCCGTGATGCGCAGCCGGCAATCCGCCATTCTGCAGCAACAGGACAGGCAATACGGTAAAGCAAGCCGTCATCACCGCGTGCAGCGTGAATATCCCTGCATTCAGGCGCAGCAACTCGCCATGCGCAAGTGACTCGCGCAATTGCTGGCCATAACTGGCCGGGGTATGTGCAACATGATTCAGCGGGCGAGGAACCAGCCACAGGCATACCGCCATTCCGGCCAGCCCCAGCAGCACCGTCGACCAGAACAGGCCATGCAGGCCAAACATGCCCGCCAGCCAGGGCCCCAGCACAAACGCCAGACCAAAGGACACGCCGATGCTGGCACCAATGGCCGCCATCGCCTTCGTCCGCTGCTCCTCACGCGTCAGATCCGCCAGCAATGCCATGACCACACCGGAGATCGCGCCAGCACCCTGCACCGCCCGGCCCAGAATCACGCCATAGATATGATCCGATACCGCCGCAATCACCCCGCCAGCAGCAAACAGCACCAGCCCCATCAGGATCAGCCGCTTGCGGTCCATGCGATCCGCCAGCAGCCCAAGCGGAATCTGCAGAAGCGCCTGCGCCAGACCGTAAACACCAATGGCAAGACCGATCAGTACCGGCGTCGCACCTGCCAGCTCACGGCCATACAAGGCAAACACCGGCATGATCATGAACAAGCCGATCATGCGCAGGGAAAAAAGGCTGGCAAGGGTAAAGACGGCACGGCGTTCGCCGGCGTTCATGCTACTCATCAGGAATCCGGTATCAGGCGGCAGCTGCCGCATCAGGAAGCCCGCGATTGTAGCAGCCTCTTGCTGCCTCCGGGATGGCACAGGCCGTCCAAACCCCCTTCTTGTCGACTGCGAAGCCCCCCTCCTTTCACGTATACTCGTCTGTTCGATTTCCCCGGCCAGTCACTCCCCATGGACAAGATCCAGATTCGCGGCGCCCGCACCCACAACCTCAAGAACATTGACCTTGATCTCCCGCGCGACAAGTTCGTGGTGATCACCGGCCTGTCAGGCTCCGGCAAATCCTCGCTGGCCTTCGACACCCTCTACGCCGAGGGCCAGCGGCGCTATGTGGAGTCCCTGTCGGCCTACGCCCGTCAGTTCCTGTCGCTGATGGAAAAGCCCGATGTCGATCACATCGAAGGCCTGTCGCCTGCCATCTCCATCGAACAGAAATCGACCTCGCATAACCCGCGCTCCACCGTTGGCACCATCACGGAAATCTACGATTACCTGCGCCTGCTCTATGCCCGCGCTGGCATTCCGCGCTGCCCTGACCACCATGTCGCCCTTGAGGCACAGACCGTTTCGCAGATGGTTGACCAGGTCATGGCAATGCCCGAGGGTACCGCCCTCATGCTGCTTGCTCCCGTCATCCAGGAGCGCAAGGGTGAGCACCTCCATGTATTCGAGCAACTCAAGGCAGACGGCTTTGTGCGCGCCCGCATCGACGGCATCGTGGTTGATCTCGATGAAGCCCCCACGCTCGACAAACTGAAAAAACACACCATCGAAGTCGTGGTCGACCGCATCAAGGTGCGCCCTGATATTGCCCTGCGCCTGGCCGAATCCTTCGAGACCGCCTTGCGCCACGCCAACGGCATTGCCCTCGTCGCCTTCATGGAACCTGATGCCAAGGGCAAGCCCCGCCCCGACCAGATTTTCTCGGCGCGCTATGCCTGCACAGTCTGCGGCTACTCCCTGACTGAACTTGAGCCACGCCTGTTTTCCTTCAACAATCCCGCTGGCGCCTGCCCAACGTGCGACGGACTTGGCGTCAAACAGTATTTTGATGCCGACCGGCTGATCAGCGACAAGGACCTTTCGTTATCCGAGGGAGCCATTCGCGGCTGGGACAAACGCAATATTTATTATTTCAGCCTGCTCGAAGCACTGGCCGCCCATTACCTGTTCGATGTTGATACCCCCTGGAAAAAGCTGCCCAAGAAAGTCCAGAACGCCATCCTGAATGGCTCCGGCAAGGAAGAAATCGCCTTTTATTATTATAACGATCGCGGCAAACGCGTTGTCCGCGAGCACACGTTTGAAGGCGTGCTCCCCAACATGGAACGCCGTTATCGCGAAACCGAATCCGCCAACGTCCGCGAAGAACTGGCGAACTACCTGAATCACACTGTCTGCGCTGACTGCAATGGCTCCCGCCTCAAGCGGGAGGCACGCAATGTCTTTATCGAAGACAAGGCTCTGCCAGACATCGTCAAGCTGCCCATCCAGAAATCCTGTGATTATTTCGGCACGCTGAGTCTTCCCGGCAAGCGCGGTGAAATTGCCGACAAGATCCTCAAGGAAATCCGCGAACGACTGCAGTTCCTCGTCAATGTCGGACTCGACTACCTGTCGCTTGATCGCTCAGCCGAAACCCTGTCCGGTGGCGAAGCCCAGCGCATCCGTCTGGCATCACAGATCGGCGCAGGCCTCGTCGGCGTCATGTATGTTCTTGATGAACCCAGCATCGGCCTGCACCAGCGTGACAACGAACGACTTTTGTCCACACTGGTGCGTCTGCGCGATCTCGGCAATACCGTGCTTGTCGTCGAGCACGACGAGGATGCCATCCGTGCCGCCGACTATGTCGTGGATATCGGCCCTGGCGCTGGCGTGCATGGCGGCCGGATTGTGGCACGCGGAACATTCAACGACATTATTGAAAATGAAAATTCGCTGACAGGCGATTACCTGTCGGGACGGAAGAAAATCGAGATCCCGAAGAAACGAACTCCCGTAAACCGGAAAAGACTGCTCACCATAAAGGGTGCACGCGGTAACAATCTTAAAAATGTCACTGCCGAATTTCCGCTGGGCCTCATGACTTGCGTCACAGGCGTTTCAGGCTCCGGCAAATCCACCCTCGTCAACGGCACGCTCTATCCCGTCACCGCCAAGACATTGAATGGTGCCACCACCCTTGACGAGGAAGAGCACGACAGCATTGACGGACTTGAACACCTGGACAAGGTTGTCGATATTGACCAAAGCCCTATTGGTCGCACCCCGCGCTCCAACCCGGCCACCTATACCGGCATCTTCACGCCGATACGCGAACTGTTTGCCGGCACCCAGGAGGCCCGTTCCCGCGGCTATGGCCCCGGCCGATTCTCCTTCAATGTGAAAGGCGGACGTTGCGAATCCTGCCAGGGTGACGGCGTCATCAAGGTTGAAATGCACTTCCTTCCCGACATCTACGTTCCCTGCGATGTCTGCAAGGGCAAGCGTTACAACCGGGAAACCCTCGACATCCGCTACAAGGGCAAAAACATCACGGAAGTACTGGGCATGACTGTTGAGGATGCGCGCCAGTATTTTGATGCCATCCCGGCACTTGCACGCAAACTGCAGACGCTGATTGATGTTGGCCTGTCCTATATCACACTCGGTCAGGCGGCCACGACACTGTCCGGAGGAGAGGCACAGCGCGTCAAACTTGCACGCGAGCTGTCCAAGCGCGACACAGGCCAGACACTTTATATTCTTGATGAGCCAACTACCGGCCTTCACTTCCACGACATCCAGCAGCTCCTCACGGTACTGCACAGGCTCCGTGATCACGGCAATACTGTCGTAGTCATCGAGCATAATCTTGATGTCATCAAAACTGCCGACTGGCTGATCGACATGGGTCCGGAAGGTGGCGACGGAGGTGGCGAGATCATCGCAACCGGGACACCCGAAGAGGTCGCAGCAAACAAGGCCTCGCATACCGGACGCTTCCTCAAGCCATTACTGGTGCGCGGCTACTGATCATGGAAGTCATCCGCTCCCGTCAGAATCCCCTGATAAAGCTGCTGATCAAGATCGCCGACAACCGTCGTGACCGACTGAAAAACCAGCAGACCATCCTGATCGGCACACACCTGATCAAGGCGGCTATTGATGCGGGACTTTCCCTCGAGAAGCTTCTCGTTTGCGAAAACCATGAAGCGAAGCCAGAGATCGCTGCACTGCTGACAACAGAAGGCACAACCACAATCATGCTTGATGCCGAGTTGTTTCAGGTGATTGAGCAGTCCCCCAGCAGCAGCGGCCTGATGGCCCTGATGAACATTCCAGAGGTAACAGCACCAGCAACGAATGGCCTTTGCCTGCTACTGGAAAACATCCAGGATCCCGGCAACGTCGGCACCATCCTGCGCAGCGCCGCCGCAGCCGGCGCAAACCAGATCTGGCTGACCCCAGGCTGCGCCGATATCTGGTCACCCAAGGTGCTCAGGGCAGCCATGGGCGCTCACTTTCACCTGACGCTGATTGAGCGTATTGATCCGGCACAGGCACTTGAGCGCTTCGACGGCAAGCTTTGCATCACAACACTTGATCAGGCCACGTCACTTTATGCGACCGACCTGCGCGGCAATCTTGTGCTGGCACTGGGGACAGAAGGAAAGGGAATTTCAGCCGGACTCGATGCACAGGCAGACATGCGCATTCACATTCCTATGGCAGATGGAATTGAGTCATTGAACGTGGCCGCCGCAGCAACCATATGCCTGTTCGAACGCTACCGACAGCTACTCATGCAATGAGTTGCCTCTGTCAGTGAAAAGGCAAAACAAAAAGCCGGGCATAGCCCGGCTTTTTGCAGACAGCACTTACGCAGCAATTACTCTGCTGCGGCAGCCTTGGCGCCAATTTCGCGGTCAACCAGTTCAACATACGCCATCGGCGCAGCATCACCAGGACGGAAGCCGGCCTTCAGGATGCGCAGGTAACCACCCTGACGCTCCTTGTAACGAGGCCCCAGAACCGTGAACAGCTTGCCCACGATTGCCGGATTACGTGTACGGGCAAACGCCAGACGACGATTGGCGACAGAATCCACCTTGGCCAGCGTAATCAGAGGCTCCGCCACGCGGCGCAGCTCCTTTGCCTTTGGCAGGGTGGTACGGATGAGTTCGTGCTCGAGCAGCGAAATAGCCATATTCTGGAACATGGCCTTACGATGGCTGCTGTTGCGGCCCAGTTTCACACCACTATTACGATGACGCATGGCTCAACTTCCTAAAAATCGGCAACCGGATTAACGGCTGCGGTAATTCAGACGATCGTCGTTGCGCAGGCTGGCCGGAGGCCAGTTTTCCAGACGCATACCGAGCGACAGGCCACGGGAGGCCAGCACATCTTTGATCTCGGTGAGCGACTTCTTGCCCAGGTTCGGCGTCTTCAGCAGCTCTACTTCCGTACGCTGCACCAGATCGCCGATGTAGTAAATATTTTCAGCCTTCAGGCAGTTGGCCGAACGAACTGTCAGTTCCAGATCGTCCACCGGGCGCAGGAGCAGTGGATCAACCACTGCACCATCAGCCTCGGGAGCCTTCACACCTGTATCCGGCTTCTGCAAGTCCACAAACACCGCAATCTGCTGCTGGAGAATTGTGGCAGAGCGACGAATCGCTTCTTCCGGATCGATTGTACCATTCGTTTCCAGATCGATCACAAGCTTGTCAAGGTTAGTGCGCTGCTCAACACGGGCAGCCTCAACAACATAAGCAACCTTGCGCACCGGGCTGAACGAAGCATCAAGCTGCAGACGGCCAATTGGACGGGTATCTTCGTCCGCATAACGCGAGTCTGCAGGCTCATAGCCGCGACCGGAGGCCACCTTCAGCTTCATCTTCAGATGCCCGTTGGCACCAAGATTGGCAATCACATGACCCTTGTTGACGATATCAACATTGTGCGGCAGGCCCAGATCAGCTGCAGTCACCGCGCAAGGACCCTTCTTGTCGAGACTCAGAAACGCCTCGTGCTGCTCATGAAGGCGAATAGCAAGGCCCTTCAGGTTAAGAAGGATTTCGATAACGTCTTCCTGAACACCTTCAATGGCACTGTATTCGTGTTCGACGCCGTCAATTTCAACTTCAACAACAGCGGCACCAGGCATGGACGACAGCAAGATACGACGCAGTGCATTACCCAGAGTGTGACCAAAACCGCGCTCGAGCGGCTCCAGCGTCACCTTGGCGTGAGTGGTACTGATAGCCTGTACCGCAATCTTGCTCGGCGTCAGAAAATCGTTGACAGCTTGTGACATGGAGTGACCTCAGGCGGTTCCTTACTTGGAGTACAACTCGACGATCAGATTTTCATTGATCTCGGAAGACAGATCAGAACGTTCTGGCGAAGCCTTGAACGTACCTTCCATCTTGCTGGCATCCACTTCAAGCCATGACGGAACGCCACGCTGAGCAGACAGCTCGAGAGCACTCTTCACACGCAACTGGTTGCGGGACTTCTCATGAACAGTCACCACGTCACCAGCAGAAACCTGCATGGACGGGATGTTAACACGCTTGCCGTTCAGCAGGATGGCGCGATGACTAACCAGCTGACGAGCTTCGGAGCGAGTAGCACCAAAACCCATACGATAAACGACGTTATCCAGACGACCTTCCAGCAGCTGCAGCAGGTTTTCACCTGTTGCGCCCTTCAGGCGCGCAGCTTCCTTGTAATAGTTGCTGAACTGACGCTCCAGCACGCCATACATACGGCGCACCTTCATTTTTTCACGCAGCTGAGTGCCATAGTCAGACAGGCGACCCTTACGGGAGGCGCCATGCTGGCCAGGAGGGGTGTCAGCTTTGCACTTGCTGTCAAGAGCGCGAACACCGCTCTTCAGAAACAGGTCAGTACCTTCGCGACGTGCAAGCTTGCACTTGGGACCAATGTAACGTGCCATTATTCAGGTTCCTCTTACACGCGACGCTTCTTGGACGGACGGCAGCCGTTATGCGGAATCGGCGTGATATCGGTAATGCTGTTGATCTTGTAGCCGACTGCATTCAGGGCGCGCACAGCAGACTCACGGCCAGGACCTGGACCCTTGACGAGAACGTCAAGATTCTTCAGACCGTAGTCCTGAGCAGCTTTGCCTGCCACTTCCGCGGCAACCTGGGCAGCAAACGGAGTGGACTTACGCGAGCCGCGGAAGCCCTGACCGCCAGACGTCGCCCACGACAGGGCATTGCCCTGACGGTCGGTGATCGTCACGATCGTGTTATTGAAGGAAGCATGAATGTGCGCAATCCCTTCGGAGACCTGTCGGGTCACCTTTTTGCGGGCGCGTGTCGTATCTTTAGCCATGTCTCAGCGTCCGAGTCCGGTTATTTCTTGATGGCCTTGCGCGGACCCTTACGGGTACGTGCATTGGTCTTGGTGCGCTGTCCGTGAACCGGCAGGCCGCGACGGTGGCGCAAGCCACGGTAGCAACCAAGGTCCATCAGGCGCTTGATATTCATTGATACTTCGCGACGCAGATCACCTTCGGTTGCGACCTTTGCCACTTCTGCACGAACCTGATCAAGCTGGACATCGCTCAGATCCTTGATCTTGGTCGTCGGCGCTACACCGACGGCAGACAGGATCTGGGAAGACGTGGTCCGGCCGATACCATAGATGTAGGTCAGCGAGATCACCGCGTGCTTGTTGTCAGGGATGTTAACGCCGGCTATACGAGCCATTCACCTTCACTCCACTTATAAACCTTCGCGAGGCACTACAAAAAAGTCTGTCCGCGAAAGGCGCGAGAGTCTACTCGCAGGACAGACTAATTGCAACACCAGCCAGGAATCAGCCCTGGCGCTGCTTGTGACGGGGTTCCGCACTGCAGATCACACGGATGCTGCCATTGCGACGAACAATCTTGCAGTTAGCACAGATCTTCTTGACGGAAGCCTGAACTTTCATGTTTCACCACCCTTTTCGATAAACCGGCCTCAGCGGATAAGACCGCCAGGACCATAACCTTTCAGATTGGCCTTCTTCATGAGGGCCTCATACTGGTGAGACATCAGATGCGATTGCACCTGGGCCATGAAATCCATGACCACGACCACCACAATGAGCAGCGAAGTGCCGCCCAGATAAAACGGTACATGGAATGCCACCTGAAGAATCATGGGTAGCAAGCACACAGCCGTCATGTACAAGGCACCAATCAGGGTCAGCCGCCCCATCACGGTATCCAGGTAACGTGCCGTCTGATCACCAGGGCGGATGCCCGGAATGAAAGCAGACGACTTCTTAAGGTTCTCTGCCATATCCTTGGGGCTGAACATCAGCGCCGTATAGAAGTAGCAGAAGAAAATAATCAATACCGCAAACAGTGCCATGTACAGCGGCTGCCCCGGAGAGAGCGTCAGGGATATATCCTGCAAAACTCGCTGCATCATGTTCGGGTTAGCTGACTGCCCGAACCACTGCCCCAACGATGCCGGAAACAGGAGCAATGAACTCGCGAAGATCGCCGGGATTACGCCCGCCATATTAATCTTCAGTGGCAGATGACTCTGCTGTGCTGCATAGAGACGGCGTCCCTGCTGACGCTGAGCATAATTAACCGTAATTCGTCGCTGACCGCGCTCCATGAACACGACCGCTGCAACCACGGCAATAGCCAGACCCAGCAAGACAATCAACGCCAGCGCGCTGATCTCACCCTGACGGGCAGACTCCAGCGACACACCAATCGCACTTGGCATCCCGGCAACGATGCCCGCAAAAATCAGCATCGATATACCATTACCAACGCCACGCTCGGTAATCTGCTCACCAAGCCACATCAGGAACATGGTACCAGCAACCAGACTGGTCACAGCAGGCACAAAGAAGGAAACCCCTGCTCCCAGCGTGATGCCCTGGCTAACCAGACCGACGCACATGCCAACTGCCTGTACAAAGCCAAGCACAACAGTTGCGTAACGGGTGTACTGGTTGATCTTGCGACGACCAGACTCCCCTTCCTTCTTCAGCGCCTCCAGCGGCGGATAAACCGTCGCCATCAACTGCATGATGATGGAAGCCGAAATATACGGCATGATGCCAAGCGCCAGAATCGACATGCGCTCCAGCGCGCCACCCGAGAACATGTTGAACAGGCTAAGGATCGTGTCCTTGTTCTGCTCGAACAGTTGCGCGAGGCGTTCCGGGTTAATACCCGGCACCGGAATATGCGCACCAAGGCGAAACACCACCAACGCCATGATCAGGAAACCGATCCGGCGCCAGAGCTCGGTGAGACCCTGCTGCATGCCCGGAGACTGCATCATCTCGCGAGCTTGTTGGCTACGGGGAGGGTTCGCCATGAGCGATTATTCCTCGACCTTGCCGCCGGCAGCTTCAATGGCAGCACGGGCACCCTTGGTGACCTTGAGACCCTTAACGGTCAGTGCGCGCGACACGTCGCCCGACAGAATGACGCGAGCAGAGGTCATGTCCTTACGCACCACATTTGCCGCTTTCAGCGACTCAAGGCTGACAACGTCACCCTCAACATAGGCGATCTCGGACAGGCGCACTTCGGCAACCTTCAGCGCTGCAAGATTGGTAAAGCCAAACTTTGGCAGACGGCGATACAGAGGCATCTGGCCGCCTTCGAAGCCAGGGCGTACCTTACCCTTGCCACGGGAAGACTGACCCTTTACACCGGAACCACCTGTCTTGCCGAGGCCAGAGCCGATACCACGACCGTGACGACGAGCTTCTTTCTTGGAGCCAGGAGCCGGGCTGAGTTCGTTAAGATGCATGATTAACCCTCCACCTTCACGAGGTAGTAAACCTTGTTGATCATGCCGCGGTTCGAAGGCGTATCCAGCACTTCAACGGTATGACCGATACGGCGCAGGCCCAGACCCTGCAGGCAGAGCTTGTGATTCTTCAGCTTGTGCGCGCCAGAGCGCACCTGGGTAACCTTGATGGTCTTGCTCATTTGCTTACCCCAGAATCTCTTCAACCGTCTTGCCACGCTTGGCCGCCACATGCTCAGCAGAGGTCATGTTAGCCAGACCCTTGAAAGTAGCATGTACGACGTTATTGGCATTGGTGGAGCCATAGCACTTGGCGAGCACGTTGTGCACACCAGCCACTTCCAGCACTGCGCGCATGGCGCCACCAGCAATAACGCCGGTACCTTCGGAAGCAGGCTGCATATAAACGCGCGAGGCGCCATGCTGGCCAGTCACAGGATGCTGCAGAGTGGTGCCGTTAAGGTCCACCTGGATCATGTTACGACGTGCTGCTTCAAGTGCCTTCTGGATGGCAGCAGGCACTTCACGCGCCTTGCCACGACCAAAACCGACACGACCCTTGCCGTCACCAACCACGGTCAGCGCGGTGAAGGAGAAAATACGACCACCCTTCACAACCTTGGCGACGCGGTTCACCTGAACCAGCTTCTCCACGAAGCCTTCATTCTGCTGCTGCTCAAGCTTTGCCATGATACTAACCCTTAGAATTCCAGACCGGCTTCGCGTGCCGCGTCAGCCAGAGCCTTGATACGGCCGTGATACTTGAAGCCGGAGCGATCGAAGGCAACAGCCGTTACACCAGCAGCCTTTGCGCGCTCAGCCACCAGAGCACCAACCTTCTTGGCAGCATCAACATTACCTGTTGCGCCTTCGCGAAGGGCTGCATCAAGTGTCGAAGCCTGAGCCAGAACAGTAGCGCCATCGGCAGCAATCACCTGGGCGTAAATGTGGCGTGGCGTACGGTTGACACACAGACGAACAGCGCCAAGCTGACGGATTTTGAGGCGCGTGCTGCGCGAACGGCGCAGGCGGGCTTCTTTCTTTTCGTTCATGATATCAACCCTTATTTCTTCTTGGCTTCCTTACGCAGGACAGTCTCATCCGCGTAACGAACACCCTTGCCCTTGTACGGTTCCGGCGGACGGTAACCACGTACGTTGGCGGCGACCTGACCCAGCAACTGCTTGTTGCTGGACTTCAGGATGATTTCAGTCGGCGTCGGCGTTTCCGCAGTAACACCTTCCGGCAGTGCGTATTCGATCGGGTGCGAGTAGCCAAGCGCCAAGCTGAGAACCTTGCCCTTTGCCTGCGCCTTGTAGCCCACACCAATCAGCTGCAGCTTGCGCTCAAAACCAGCCGACACACCGATTACCAGATTATTGACCACTGCACGTGCAGTACCGGTCTGCATCCAGCCAGCCTGCGAGGTTTCACGCGGGCTGAAAGAAAGCACACCATTGTCATTCTTTACATCAACCAGCCCATTCAAAGTGTGACCCAAGGAGCCCTTGGCACCCTTCACTTCGATCAGCTGGCCATTAATTGTCACTTCCACGCCTTTTGGCAGGGTGACTGGAGCCTTAGCTACGCGAGACATCGTTATTCCCCCTTACGCCACAAGCGCGATGACTTCACCGCCCAAACCCGCAGAGCGAGCGGCGCGATCAGTCATGATGCCCTTGCTGGTGGAGACAATCAGGATACCCAGACCCTGCTTGACGCGAGGCAGATCATCCTTGCCCTTGTAAATACGCAGACCAGGGCGGCTGACACGGCGGATCTCTTCGATTACCGGCTTGCCTTCATAATACTTCAGGCTGATGCTGAGAGTCGGCTTCTTCTCGCCATCTACATCAGCAGACGCAATGTACCCTTCATCCATCAGCAGCTTGGCAATTGCCAGCTTGAGCTTGGATGCGGGCATGGAAACCGCAGACTTGTTCGCCCGTTGCGCATTACGAATACGCGTCAGCATGTCGGCGACAGTATCTTGCATGCTCATTAAAACTTACTCCTGATTACCAGCTGGCCTTGACGACGCCTGGCACATCGCCACGCATCACGGCTTCACGCAACTTAATACGACTCAGACCAAACTTGCGGAAAAAGCCGTGAGGACGACCAGTCAGGCCGCAGCGATTACGCTGACGAACCGGGCTTGCATCACGCGGCAGAGACTGCAGCTTCAGGGTGGCCGCCCAGCGATCTTCATCACTGGCGTTCGGGTTCTTGATGATCGCCTTCAGCTCAGCGCGAACCTTGGCATACTTGGCCACGGTCTTGGTGCGCTTTTCTTCGCGATTGATCATGCTCTGCTTGGCCATGGGTCACGCTCTCACTTGAAAGGGAAGCCAAAGGCACGCAGCAGTGCGCGACCCTGGTCATCATCCGCTGCGGTGGTGGTGATGGTGATATCCATGCCACGCAGCTTGTCAATCTTGTCATACTCGATTTCAGGAAACACGATCTGTTCCTTGAGACCCATCGAGTAGTTTCCGCGACCATCAAAGGCCTTGGCACTGAAGCCGCGGAAATCACGAATACGAGGAATCGTGATGGCAATCAGACGATCCAGGAATTCGTACATCATGTCACCGCGCAGGGTGACCTTGCAGCCAATCGGCCAGCCTTCACGAATCTTGAAGCCGGCAATAGACTTGCGTGCAAGCGTAATAATGGGTTTCTGGCCAGAAATCAGCTGCATATCGGCCACGGCACCATCGATAAGCTTCTTATCCTGGCTGGCGCCGCCCACTCCCATATTCAGAGTAATCTTCGTGATGCGGGGAACCTGCATCACATTCTCGAGACCGAGCTCTTCTTTCAGCTTGGCTGCGATCTCGTTCTTGTAAACACTTCTCAGTCTGGCCATCTCAACCAACCTTCTTATTTCACGTCTACTACTTCGCTACTGGATTTGTAGACGCGCACTTTCTTGCCGTCTTCCAGGAGCTTGTAGCCGATGCGATCCGCCTTCTGCGTTGCCGCATTGAAGAGGGCCACATTAGAGATATGCAGCGAGGCTTCCTGCTCCACGATACCACCCTGGGTACCACGAGCCGGATTGGCCTTGACATGCTTCTTGACCATATTGATACCGGCAACGACGACACGCTCGTCCAGCATGCGCACGATCTTGCCGCGCTTGCCCTTATCCTTGCCAGTAATCACGATGACTTCGTCATCACGCTTCAGTTTTGCCATGACATCGTACCTTAGAGCACTTCAGGCGCCAGCGAGATGATCTTCATGAACTGCTCAGTACGCAGTTCACGCGTCACCGGCCCGAAAATACGGGTGCCGATCGGAGCCTTCTGGTTGTTGAGAATCACGGCGGCGTTGTCATCAAAACGGATGAGTGAACCGTCAGGACGGCGAATACCCTTGCGCGTACGCACAACAACGGCATTCATCACGTCGCCTTTCTTTACCTTGCCGCGAGGAATTGCTTCCTTCACGGCGACCTTGATGATGTCACCGACTGTCGCATAACGACGATGGGAGCCGCCCAGCACCTTGATACACTGGACGCGGCGTGCACCGCTGTTATCTGCAACATCGAGCATCGTTTCGGTCTGAATCATTGCTCTTCTCCAAACCCATAGGCGCCCAGAAAAAGGGCGCAAATTCTAACGTAAGAGTGACCCTACCGCAACCAGCAATCAGCTGGCGGCGGTTTCCACTACCTCAACCACAGCCCACGCCTTGGTCTTGGAGATCGGACGGCACTCCGCGATCGTTACTACATCGCCTTCCTTGCACACGTTATTCTCGTCGTGAGCATGGAGCTTGGTCGACCGCGTGATGTACTTGCCGTACACCGGGTGCTTGACACGGCGCTCAATCAGCACGGTGATGGACTTGTCCATCTTGTTGCTGACTACCTTGCCGGTCAGCGTGCGCTTCAGCTTCTGTTCGGTCATGATCAGTTACCCTGCTTCTCGGTCAGTAGAGTCTTGATGCGGGCGATATCCTTGCGGACCACATCCACCTGGTGATTCTTGGCCAGCTGACCGGTAGCTTTGGCCATACGCAGGGTGAACTGCTGACGCTGCAGCGCATCGAGCTCCTTGCCGAGCTCTTCTACACTTTTCTGACGTAATTCAGTCGCTTTCATCACATCACCGTACGAGTCACGATGGTCGTCTTGACCGGGAGCTTGGCAGCAGCGAGAGCAAATGCCTCACGCGCCATCTCTTCGGACACGCCTTCAATTTCATAGAGAATCTTGCCCGGCTGGATTTCGGCCACCCAGTACTCGACATTACCCTTACCCTTACCCATACGCACTTCAAGAGGCTTCTGAGTAATGGGCTTATCCGGAAACACACGAATCCAGATTTTTCCACCGCGCTTTACACGACGTGTAATGGCACGACGGGCTGCTTCAATCTGACGGGCTGTCAAACGGCCACGCTCAACTGACTTCAGACCAATGCTACCGAAGTCAACTGTGCTGCCGCGCAGCGCCAGACCACGGTTGCGGCCCTTGTGGACCTTGCGGAACTTGGTGCGCTTAGGCTGTAACATCTCTTAACCCCTCGCTTCCTGGC
The DNA here is from genome assembly GCA_030646295.1 of Moraxellaceae bacterium. Classification (GTDB taxonomy): domain Bacteria; phylum Pseudomonadota; class Gammaproteobacteria; order Pseudomonadales; family Moraxellaceae; genus UBA2031. The sequence continues at coordinate 5,512 of JAUSND010000019.1, read as the reverse complement.
TCTTGCCGCCGCGCTTGCGCGCCGGACGTGCCACGGCTTCTTCCACCGGAGCTGGCTGATTAGCCTGTTCCATGCCGCCCAGAATCTCACCCTTGAAGATCCAGACCTTCACGCCGATGCAACCATAGGTTGTTTCAGCACGCATGATGGAGTAGTCAATATCTGCGCGCAGAGTATGCAGAGGCACACGACCTTCTCGATACCACTCCGTGCGGGCAATTTCAGCACCACCCAGACGACCAGACACTTCCACCTTGATACCCTTGGCACCGGCACGCATGGTGTTCTGTACGGCGCGCTTCATGGCACGACGAAACATCACACGACGCTCGAGCTGCGAGGCAATGCCCTCAGCCACCAGACGCGCATCGAGGTCCGGCTTGCGGATTTCATCGATGTTGATCTGAACCGGCGTCTTCATCAGACGGGCGATTTCACGGCGCAGACGCTCGACGTCCTCACCCTTCTTGCCAATCACGATGCCAGGGCGAGCCGTGGAAATCGTGATACGGGCGTTCTCAGAAGGACGCTCGATCAGAATGCGGCTAACCGATGCATTCTTCAGCTTGCTATAAAGATGATCACGAACCTTGAGGTCTGTAATCAGGAAATCAGCATAATTCTTCGGGCTGGCGTACCAGTTGGAGTTATGCTTTTTTACGATACCGAGGCGGATGCCGACCGGATGAACTTTCTGACCCATTTAATTTGGCCTCACTTCTTTTCCGATACTTTCACGGTGATGTGGCAAGTACGCTTGGTGATGCGATCAGCGCGGCCTTTGGCACGCGGCATGATGCGCTTCAGCGACATACCTTCATCGACGCAGATCGTGGAGACCTTGAGCTCATCCACGTCAGCACCTTCGTTATGCTCGGCATTCGCAATTGCCGACTCGAGCACTTTCTTCACGAAGGATGCTGCCTTCTTGTTACTAAACGCGAGCGTATTCAGCGCCTTGTCAACCGGCAGGCCACGAACCTGGTCAGCGACCAGTCGGACCTTTTGGGCCGAGATCGGCGCGCCGCGGAGTTTTGCGATAGCTTCCATCTCTTACCCCTTACCGTTTGGCTTTCTTGTCAACGCCATGACCGCGATACGTGCGGGTCGGCGCGAACTCGCCAAGCTTGTGTCCAACCATATGTTCAGAAACGAACACTGGCACATGCTGCTTGCCGTTATGCACAGCGATGGTGAGACCCACCATCTCCGGCAGAATCATTGAACGGCGCGACCAGGTCTTGATCGGCTTCTTCGAGTTGGCAGAGACCGCCGCTTCCACCTTGACCCACAGGTGGTTATCTACGAACGGGCCTTTTTTCAGAGAACGAGGCACTTTTAATCTCCCTCAACCGATTACTTGCGGCGATCGCGCACAATCATGTTGGTAGTCCGCTTGTTGCTGCGGGTCTTGTAGCCCTTGGACGGCGTGCCCCATGGCGATACCGGGTGCATGCCCTTGTTACGGCCTTCACCACCACCATGCGGGTGATCAACAGGGTTCATTGCCATACCGCGAACGGTCGGGCGAACACCACGCCAGCGCTGAGCACCGGCCTTGCCGAGGCTGCGCAAGTTGTTTTCGCTGTTTGACACTTCACCGAAGGTCGCACGGCAATCAACATGAATCTTGCGCATCTCGCCCGAACGCAGGCGAACAATGGCATATGCACCATCACGACCAAGCAACTGCGCAGAGGCACCAGCAGAGCGAGCAACCTGAGCACCCTTGCCAGCCTTCAGCTCGAGGCAGCACAGAGTGGCGCCAAGAGGCATGTTGCGCAGCGGCAGCACATTGCCGTTCTTGATCGGTGCATCATCACCAGACTGCACGGTATCGCCAACACTCATGTTCTTGAGAGCGATCACATAACGGCGTTCGCCATCAGCGTACTTCAGAAGAGCAATATGGGCGGTACGGTTAGGATCGTACTCAATACGCTCAACAACAGCAGGAATGCCATCCTTGTTGCGCTTGAAGTCAATCACGCGATACAGCTGCTTGTGACCACCACCAATGTGACGCATGGTGATGTGGCCATTATTGTTACGACCACCGGTCTTTTTCTTGGATTCCACCAGCGAAGCCAGCGGACGACCCTTGAACAGATGCGGATGGACAACCTTTTCGACAAAACGGCGACCAGGCGAGGTCGGTTTGCACTTCACGATAGGCATGACTTGTCTCCCAGCCTTACTCAGCCGCGCCAGTGAAATCGAGGTCGAAACCGTCCTTCAGGGCCACATAGGCCTTTTTGAAGTCGGAACGACGACCGAGGCTACGACCAAAGCGCTTGTTCTTGCCCTTCACCACCGTGGTATTCACGAAAGCAACCTGGACATTGAACAGCTTTTCTACGGCCTTCTTGATCTCGAGCTTGTTGGCATCGAGACGGACCTTGAACACGAACTGACGATTCGCTTCAGCTACCAGAGTAGCCTTTTCCGAAACGTGGGGCCCGAGCAGGACCTGATAAATGCGTTCCTGGTTCATCCCAATTCCACCTCAAGCTTCTTGGCAGCTGGCACAGACATCACAACCTTGTCAAAGCCAATCAGGCTGACAGGATCGAGAGCTGCCGTGTCCATAACTTCGACATGCGGCAAGTTGCGAGCAGCCAGATACAGATTTTCATCGACCGCATCAGTCACGATAAGGGCATTGGTCAGCCCCATATCACTCAACTTGGCGAGCAATTCTTTGGTGCGCGGAGCAGAAACCGAAATCTCCTCAACCAGCACCAAACGGTCCTGACGAATAAGTTCGGACAGGATGCAACGAAGGGCGCCGCGGTACATCTTGCGGTTGACCTTCTGATCCCAGTTCTGCGGCACAGCTGCGTGAGCCTTGCCACCGCCACGCCAGATCGGGCTACGAATCGAGCCGGCACGGGCACGGCCCGTACCTTTCTGGCGCCATGGCTTCTTGCCACCGCCACTCACTTCACCACGAGACTTCTGGGCTCTGGTACCCTGACGAGCGCCGGCCAGGTAGGCATTAACCACCTGATGCACCAGCGCCTCGTTGAATTCCTTGCCGAAGGCAACTTCGGAGAGCTCGACAGCTGCTCCGGAAACAGTCTTCAGATTCACTGATTATCCCCCTCAGGCCTTCACGGTCGGACGCACAATGACGTCATTGCCTGTGGCACCCGGTACCGCGCCCTTCACCAGCAGCACGCCACGCTCGGCATCCACAGAGACCACTTCCAGCCCCTGCACGGTAACGCGCTCGTCACCCATGTGGCCGGCCATTTTCTTGCCCTTGAACACCTTGCCAGGACTCTGGTTCTGACCCGTGGAGCCATGCACACGATGCGACACGGAGTTACCGTGCGTGGCATCCTGAGTACGGAAATTCCAGCGCTTTACAGCACCCTGGAAACCCTTGCCCTTGGAGGTACCAGTAACATCAACAACCTGGCCCGCAGCAAACACGTCAACACCAATCGTGCCACCCACAGCCAGTGCCGCAGCTTCTTCACCGGCAACACGGAATTCCCACACACCACGACCCGCAGCCACACTTGCCTTGGCGAAGTGACCGGCCTGAGCCTTGGTCACGCGCGAGGCACGGCGCTCACCCGTGGTGATCTGTACAGCCTGGTAGCCATCAGTGTCCACAGACTTGATCTGGGTAATGCGGTTCGGATCGACCTCAATAACGGTCACCGGAACGGAAACACCCGCCGCAGTGAACACTCGGGTCATGCCGCACTTGCGACCGACTAATCCAATAGCCATCTTCAAACCTCTTTGCTCAAATTCTTAAGAGGAAACCTGTCAGATGCAGATCAGCCCAAGCTGATCTGGACATCCACACCAGCTGCGAGATCCAGCTTCATCAGCGCATCCACGGTCTTATCCGTCGGCTGCACAATATCAACCAGACGCTTGTGGGTACGAATTTCGTATTGATCACGCGCATCCTTGTTTACGTGCGGCGATGTCAGCACGTCAAAACGCTCAATGCGAGTCGGCATCGGGATCGGACCACATACCTGGGCGCCTGTGCGCTTGGCAGTCTCGACGATCTCGACAGCAGACTGATCGATCAGACGATGATCGAACGCCTTCAGGCGAATGCGGATTCTCTGGTTAGCCATGCCGGCAACTCCAAAAATAAGTGAAGCAAAACCCTCCACACCCCAATACAGGATCAAGGCGGAAGGTTTCAGAAACCGGTCCGGGAACGTTGCCCCGGCTGTATCACTCTACTGAAAAGCACGTATGCCTTCAGAAGGGCGCGAACTATACCGTGCTTTATCGGGCCCGGCAAGTGAAAACCACCCCCAAACTACATTTGGGGGTGGTTTTTTTCATCAAGCGATGATTTTTGCTACCACGCCGGCGCCAACGGTACGACCACCTTCGCGAATAGCGAAGCGCAGGCCGTCTTCCATCGCGATCGGGGCAATCAAGGTCACCACCATCTTGATGTTGTCGCCTGGCATCACCATCTCGACGCCTTCCGGCAGCTCGATGGAGCCAGTCACGTCAGTCGTACGGAAGTAGAACTGGGGACGGTAGCCCTTGAAGAACGGAGTGTGACGACCGCCTTCTTCCTTCGACAGCACGTACACTTCAGATTCAAACTGGGTGTGCGGCTTGATGGAACCGGGCTTGGCCAGCACCTGGCCACGCTGCACGTCTTCACGCTTGGTGCCACGCAGCAGCACGCCACAGTTTTCGCCAGCACGACCTTCGTCAAGCAGCTTGCGGAACATTTCCACGCCGGTGCATGTGGTCTTCACGGTGTCTTTCAGACCCACGATTTCCACTTCTTCACCAACCTTGACGATGCCGCGCTCAACCTTGCCTGTCACCACGGTGCCACGACCGGAGATGGAGAACACGTCTTCAATCGGCATCAGGAACGGCTTGTCGATGGCACGGACTGGCTCAGGAATGTAGCTGTCCAGGGTCTCGACCAGCTTCATCACGGAAGGCACGCCATACGGTGTGTCTTCGCCATTCAGGGCCTGCAGGGCAGAACCACGAATGATCGGGGTGTCGTCGCCCGGGAACTTGTACTGGTTCAGAAGTTCGCGAACTTCCATTTCAACCAGTTCCAGCAGCTCTTCATCGTCAACCATGTCGCACTTGTTCAGGAACACGACGATGTAAGGCACGCCCACCTGACGGGACAGCAGGATGTGCTCACGGGTCTGCGGCATGGGGCCGTCAGCAGCGGAGCAAACCAGGATAGCGCCGTCCATCTGGGCTGCACCGGTGATCATGTTCTTCACATAGTCAGCGTGACCAGGGCAGTCCACGTGGGCATAGTGACGGATCGGGCTGTCGTATTCGACATGCGCGGTGTTAATGGTGATGCCGCGTGCCTTTTCTTCCGGGGAGGAGTCGATCTGGTCGTAACCCTTGGCTTCGCCGCCATAGATCTTGGCGCAGACAGTAGCAATAGCTGCTGTCAGCGTGGTCTTGCCATGGTCAACGTGACCGATCGTGCCGACGTTTACGTGCGGCTTGTTACGTTCAAATTTTGCCTTTGCCA
>JAUSND010000018.1 GCA_030646295.1 Moraxellaceae bacterium | reverse complement strand
GAAATCCGCGTGTTCGACACGCCGCTGACCATAGAGCGCGCCGCCGCGCTGTCTGGCTACGTGCAGTCGCTGGCTTCCTGGTTCATGAACGACCAGCCCTTCATGCCGACCGAGGACGACTACCTGGTCTACACCTACAACCGCTTTCAGGCCTGCCGCTTCGGCCTGGACGCGGTCTATGTCGACCCGGCCACCGGCAGCCACATGCCGCTGCGCGAGCACATCCTCATGACCATGAGCCAGATCGACCGCCACGCGATCAGCGTCGGCGCCAGCGCCTCCCTGAACCTGCTGCGCAGCAGCGTGGTCAACAACGACAACGACGCCCGCTGGCTGCGCGAAAAGCAGGGCGAGGAACGCCTGCTGGCCGAAGTCATCCGGCAGGCGGCCGAGCGTTTTCGCGGCGGCGTGACCCACGCCCAGCAGCGCTGAGCCGCCGCGTCAGCCACTAAGCTCGCCCCATGGGTGAATTTGACCTGATCGCGCGCTATTTCACGCGCCCCACGACGAAGGCCGTGCTGGGCGTGGGCGACGACTGCGCGCTGCTGCAGCCCGCCCCTGGCACCCAGCTGGCCATTTCCTGCGACATGCTGGTTGAAGGCCGGCACTTTTTCCCGGACGTGGACCCCTTTACCCTCGGCCACAAGGCGCTGGCCGTCAACCTCAGCGACCTGGCCGCCTGCGGTGCCACGCCGCTGGCCTTCACGCTGGCGCTGGCCTTGCCGCGTGCCGACGAGGCCTGGCTGGCGCCTTTTTCGCGCGGCCTGCTGGCGCTGGCCGATGCCCACGGCTGCGAACTGGTGGGCGGCGACACCACGCAGGGCCCGCTGAACATCTGCATCACGGTGTTTGGCGAAGTGCCCGTGGTGAAGGGTCGCAGCCAGGCCCTGCTGCGCTCGGGCGCCCGCGCCGGGGACGACGTGTACGTGAGCGGCACGCTGGGCGACGCCCGGCTGGCGCTGGAGGCCTTGCGCGGCACGCTGGCCTTGCCCGCCGACGTGCTGGCCGAGGCCCGGCAACGGCTGGAGCAACCGACACCGCGCGTGGCGCTGGGCCAGGCGCTGCGCGGCGTGGCCAGCGCGGCGATTGACGTGAGCGACGGCCTGCTCGGCGACCTGCAGCACGTCCTGACGGCCTCCGGCGTGGGCGCCACCATCGACACCTCTATTGCTATTAATTTAATAGCAGCTTGCACCCGTCCTGATTGCGCTGCAGGCCTTATTTCCTTAAAAAACCGGCTCGGCTACGTGCTGGCCGGCGGCGACGACTACGAACTCGCCTTCACGGCCCCCGCGTCAGCGCGTGAGGCGGTGCAGGCCGCCGCGCGCCAGGCCCACACCCCCGTCACGCGGATTGGCCGCACAGAGGCCGAAGCCGGCCTGCGGCTGACCGATGGCCAGGGCAACGCGCTGCCCCGCAGCTTTGCCTCGTTTGACCACTTCGCCTGACCGCCCCGCCCTATTGCACTTCTTGAGGGGCCAGCGCGTCCTCTGCCGGTTTCGGTGCTGGCGCGTGGTCCAGCGCCGGCGCGCACATTTTTTCGCCGTCCCACCGCTGGCCACACCAGCAATCGCCGTCCGCGTTGATCAGGCAAGTGCCTGTGCCGCAGCATCTGGAATCGTCCGTCATGATTTAACTCCGTGTCCTTATTTTTGATCGCTTGAAAGGTGAGCCGCCGTACGGGCCAGCGCCCGTGAAACCTGCCACCCGGTTTCACGGTATTGTCAGTCAGACGGTGTGCCAAAATCATCGTTGACCCCACTCCTTCGCCCCCCAGACCGCCCATGACCGACGCCCTGTTATTACCCGAGACGCCCTCCGCCGCCCCGCGCCGGCCCAGCGCCCGCTTTATGCTGGCCCACCCCGCGCATTTCGTGGCCCTGGGCTTTGGCTCGGGCCTGAGCCCGCTGGCGCCCGGTACTGCGGGCACGCTGTGGGCCTGGCTGTCGTTTCTGGTGCTGCAGCGCTGGCTGTCGCCGGCCGGCATGGGCGCGCTGATCGCGGCCTCCGTGCTGGTGGGCTGGTGGGCCTGCACCGTCACGGCCCGCAACATGCGCGTGGCCGACCCGGGCAGCATCGTCTGGGACGAGGTGGTGGCGTTCTGGCTGGTGCTGTGGCTGGGGATGCCGGCCGGCTTGCCGGGGCAGCTGGCGGCATTTGCGCTGTTCCGGTTTTTTGATGCCGCCAAACCCGGCCCGGTGGCCTGGGCCGACAAGACCTTCAAGGGGTTTGGCTGGCGCGGCGGCTTCGGCATCATGTTTGACGACCTGGTGGCGGCCGCCTGCAGCTTGCTGGTGATTGCCTTGTGGCGCTTTTTTTGACGCCGGCAATGTCTTCAGAAAACCAGCGGTCAACGCCCGAATTGGTTGGGCAAATAGCCGATGCGCTTCAAAAAAAACAATGGCTGCTGACAGCCGCCGAAAGCTGCACCGGCGGCCTGATTTCAGCCGCCTGCACCGACCTGGCGGGCTCCAGCGCCTGGTTTGATCGCGGCTTCGTGACCTACTCGAACGACGCCAAGACGGAGATGCTGGGCGTAGATGCCGCGCTGATCGCGCGCCACGGCGCCGTCAGCGAAGAAGTGGTACGGGCCATGGTGGAGGGCGCGCTGGCCCACGCCCATGCCCACGTGGCGGTGGCCGTGACCGGCGTGGCCGGCCCCAGCGGTGGCAGCGACGCCAAACCCGTGGGCACGGTCTGGTTTGGCTGGGGCACGCCCGCCGGCGTGGTCAGTGAAATACGCCGCTTTGCCGGCGACCGGGCGGCCGTGCGCGCGGCCACGGTCCAGCATGCCCTGCAGCAACTGGCGGCCTTGCTGACCTAGTGCGCCGCTGCACCCGGTAAGCAGGCACAGGCGGTGGGCCCGGTTGCCGCAGCAGGCAAACCACCGGCCAAGCCAGCAGCGCCACCACCGCGCCCCATCCAAGCGCCACGGCCGCCAGGCTGGCCCAGTCGAGCCCATACCCCATGTCGGCCAGCGACGCGCCGGTGAGCGGCGGCACAGCCAAAACAGCCACCACTGCCGCCAGCATGCCCACGCCCAGCGCCAGCGGAATGTGGCTGGCGCTGAGCCCGCCCCGAGCCGCCCACATCAGCGCCAGCCACGAGCCCAAGACCACCGCCACCAGCGGCAGCGCGGACAGCGCCAGCTCATAGGCAATATTGAGGGCCAGCCAGATTTCATGCATAGTGCTTCTCCTTGTGTGTCTTGTTTGCCATGTGTTCAGTGTTTGTCATACCCGGCCCTTGAGCACCGCCAGATACGCCGGCTTGAGCATGCGGACCTCCATGAGCCAGGCCAGGTAGCTGTCCTGTAGCGGATCCACCAGGGGCAGCGACGGCGTGAGCCTGCCGTCGTAGTCAAACTCGATCAGCATCGCCGCGCCTTCCCGAACGGTCAGCGGGCATGCGGTGTAGCCGTCAAACACCTGGCTTGGCGCGCGGCCGGCCATCACATCCACCACATGCTGCGCCACGATGGGCGCGCTTTTCTTGACGGTGGCTGCCGTCTTGCCGCGCAGCGTGCCGTTGATGTCACCCAGGCCAAACACGTTGGGGTAGCGGCGGTGCTGCAGCGTGCTCCTGTCCACTTCGAGCCAGCCGCCCGCAGCAAAATCGCCTTCCTTCCAGGCCAGGTCCGAGTTCTTCACGGCGTCGGGCGCGCGCATG
>JAUSND010000001.1 GCA_030646295.1 Moraxellaceae bacterium | reverse complement strand
CGCAGTGGCCGTCAACCCGGTGACTAACAAGGTCTACGTCGCCAACTACGTGAGCGGCAACGTGACTGTCATCGACGGCGCCACCAGCTCCGTGGCCACGGTCACGGTCGGGGCGTGTCCCCGCGCCGTGGCCGTCAACCCGGTGACCAATAAGGTCTATGTAGCCAACGAGCTTGGCAAGAACGTCACCGTCATCGACGGCGCCACCAACACCGCGACCACGGTCTGCGCCGGGAACCAGCCCTACGCAGTGGCCGTCAACCCGGTGACGAACAAGGTCTACGTGGCCAACTACTATGGCGCCGTGACCGTCATCGACGGCACCACCAACGCCACCACCACAGTCGTCGCCGGGGGCGAACAACCCTTCGACGTGGCCGTCAACCCGGTGACGAACAAGGTCTACGTGGCCAACTACAACAGCGACAACGTGACCGTCATCGATGGCGCCACCAACTCCGCCACCACGGTCGGCGCCGGGGCGCATCCCTGGGCCGTGGCCGTCAACTCGGTGACGAACAACGTCTACGTGGCCAACTACGAGAGCGGCAACGTGACCGTCATCGATGGCGCCACCAACTCCACCGCCACGGTCGGCGCGGGGGACCATCCCTACGCACTGGCCGTCAACCCTGTGACGAACAGGGTCTACGTGGCCAACTTCTTCGGCAACAACGTGACCGTCATCGACGGCGACACCAACACCACCACCACGGTCGGCGTGGGGGACTATCCCAACGCAGTGGCCGTCAACCCTGTGACGAACAAGGTCTACGTGGCCAACTACCGCAGCGACAACGTGACCGTCATCGACGAACAACTCGAGCAGCCGATACCTCTCACCGTCTCGATCACGCCGCTGCCCCAGAACCGGACCTTGAGCCCCACGCCGGTCTTCACCTTCGATGCGACAAGCACGTTCTCCCCGATCGCACCGCCTCCCACGGGCGTCTACTACCAGGCCGACACGATGACGGGACCCTGGCTCGGGGCCGCGCCCGGCGCCGGGGACACCTACACCGGCGCCACACCGGCGCTCAGCCCGGGGGTCCACATCCTCTACGCCTTCGCCGCGGATTCCCAGATGGGTGACTCGGTCAACACGGGTGCACAGAGCAGCCCCCTCATCGGCACCGTCGCGGCCTACGTGTTCTTGGTCGGCGACACCCACACGATCACCGTGACCCAGGGCGCTCACGGGACGATCACGCCGGCGGGGTCCCAGGCCGTGGAGTACGGCTCGGACAAGACGTTCGCGATCACCGCTGATGCCGGCTATCACCTCGCCGACGTGCTCAAGGACGGCGCCTCGATCGGCGCGAGTTCCTCCGTCACGTTCGCCAATGTGACGTCGAACCACACCCTCAGCGCGGTCTTCGCCGTCAACTCCGTCACGCGGCCCACTTGGACCCGGCTCTCCGGCCCCTCCAGCGTGAGAGTCAAGAAGACCCTCAAGCTGACCGGCACGGTCTCACCGTCCTCGGCGACCGGCAGGGTCACGATCGTCAAGACGCGCCTGGTCGGCAAGAAGTGGAAGAGTGCCGGTTCTGTGAAGGTCTACGTCAAGAACGGCAAGTTCTCCTACAGCTTCAAGCCGACGAAGAAGGGCAAATGGCGCTTCGTGGCGAAGTACTCGGGTGGCGTGGTCGGCGTGACCACGTACGGGAGCTCCAAGAGCGCGGTCAAGAACGTGAGGGTGAAGTAGCGGCTGCGCGCGCGGGTCGCTCACGCGGTCAAGTTGGCGCTCGTGCTTGGGTGTTGTACACTTCTCAGTCGGCTGTCCAGACAGGTGTCTGGGCGCCGTGTCCTGTTGGCCCCCGGAGACATGTACGGCTACCTGTAGGCGACGACGGAACATACCCGAGACGACCCAACCTGTAGGCGACGGACGCATGACCTCGGGGCCCCGAGAATGAAATGGGGTCCAGATTTATGAGTGATGTGCAGGAGTTCGGCACGGTCATCGAGCAGTGTGAGTACACCGACGAGGAGATGCATGCTCTCATCGACGGTACGATGACCGACTTTGACGAGGGAGATCTCGTCAGTGGTACCGTCGTCAAGGTTGAGCGCGATGAGGTTCTGCTCGACATCGGCTACAAGTCCGAGGGTGTCATCCCGGCGCGCGAGCTTTCCATTCGCAAAGACGCCAATCCCGCCGACATCGTCTCCATGGGCGATGCCATCGAGGCCCTGGTTCTCCAGAAGGAGGACAAGGACGGCCGCCTGATCCTGTCCAAGAAGCGCGCCGAGTACGAGCGTGCGTGGGCGACGATCGAGGGCAAGTTCAACGACGGCGAGAACGTCGAAGGCGAGGTCATCGAGGTCGTCAAGGGTGGTCTCATCCTCGACATCGGCCTGCGCGGCTTCTTGCCCGCATCGCTCGTCGATCTCCGTCGCGTCAAGGATCTCGCAGCCTACACCGGCACCCGCCTCGAGGCTCGCGTCATCGAGATGGACCGTAACCGCAATAACGTCGTCCTTTCGCGTCGCGTCGTCCTCGAAGAGGGCCGCAAGACCGAGCGCGCCGAGATTCTCGGCAAGCTGCAGAAGGGCATGATCCTGCCGGGTAGCGTTTCCTCGATCGTCGACTTCGGCGCGTTCGTCGACCTCGGCGGAATCGACGGACTCGTGCACATCTCCGAGCTGTCGTGGAGCCACGTCAATCACCCCTCCGAGGTCGTCAAGGTCGGCGACCCGGTCAACGTCCAGGTGCTCGATGTCGACTTGAACCGCGAGCGCATCTCGCTGGGCCTGAAGCAGACCACCGAGGATCCGTGGAAGGCGCTCGTCAAGGACTTCCCGGTCGGCGCTATCATCGAGGGCACCGTGACCAAGCTCGTTCCGTTCGGCGTCTTCGTCGAGCTGGGTGACGGCGTCGAGGGCCTCGTCCACATCTCCGAGATGGCCAAGGGCCACGTCGAGACGCCGGACCAGGTCACCGCTGTCGGCAGCAAGGTTCACGTCAAGGTCATGGATGTCGACCTGGAGCGTCGCCGCATCTCGCTGTCGATGCGCTCGGCCGCCGAGACGCTCGGCATCACCATCGAGATCGCCGGTGGCTCCGACGAGGACGAGGGCGAGGAGTCCGCTGAGGGCGCCGAGGCCGTCGCCGAGACCGCAGAGGGCGCCGCTGAGGCCACCGAGGCCGTCGCCGAGGTCGAGGCCGCAGACGCCCCCGCCGAGGATGCCACCGAGCCCGAGGCTGCCGCTGAGGCCGCTGAGGAAGCTGTCGCCGAGGAGGCTCCCGCTGAGGCCGCCGCCGAGCCCGCCGCCGAGGAGGCCGCTGAGCCCGAGGCTGAGGTCGCCGAGGAGCCTGCCGCCGAGGAGCCCGTCGCGGAGGAAGCTCCCGCTGAGGAGCCTGCCGCTGAGGCCGAGCCCGAGGCTGCCGACGAAGAGGCCGCCAAGTAGCTCGCATTACAGTGTGAACCGGAGCCGGGAGGCGCGTTTGGCTCTCCCGGCTCCGTTCTTTTCTGGGGACTTCGGCGATAGGGGTGGGCTTTGAGCCGCAGCCGTGATACGGATATGACATGCGAGTAGTCGTAGTCACCGGGGGAATCGGCGCCGGCAAGAGCACCGCGGGTGAGTTCCTGCGCTCCAAGGGCGCCATCGCCATCGATACCGATCGCGTGGCCGAGACCCTTCTGGAGAAGGGTTCCCCGACCTTGGCCCATGTCGCCGAGGAGTTCGGACCCGACATCTTGGCGCCCGACGGCAGCCTAGACCGGAGCGCTCTGGCGGATGTCGCTTTCCGCTCGCTCAAGAGCACACGCGCTCTCAACGCCATCGTCCATCCTGCGATCGCGCGCGAAATCGGGCCGTCCATCGCCAACATGCGGCTGCTGCCCGACCCGCCGTCCGTTGTGGTGCTCGAGGTCCCGCTCATCGTGGAGGCACCGGTCTTCGCCGAGATTGCTGACGTGGTGCTCGCAATCGCCGCGCCTGCCGAAATCCGCGTCGAGCGCGCCGTGGCAGCCGGTCGTGCTGAGGACGACGTGCGGCGCAGGCTCGCTGTCCAAGCCTCGGACATACGCCGCGAGACATTGGCTGACGTCGTCATCGAGAACGCTGGCTCGAAAGAGGAGTTCCTCGGCGAGTTGGAGCGTTTCTGGGAAGAGCGATTGGCGGTGGGGGAGCGGCAATGAGCCGCAACCACAGCCTGCGTGGAGCGTTGCGCTGGTCAG
>JAUSND010000023.1 GCA_030646295.1 Moraxellaceae bacterium | reverse complement strand
CAATCATGTAATGGTAGTTGCAAACAAAAGTGAAAAACCCAACTATAAAGAAAAAATGATAACAGTAATATTTCACATATTTATCATCATTCGTTATAAGAAACAAAAAATTCTAACTACAAAGCTAACACGTAACAACCTACAACAAAATAGACATGTGCAAGGTTGCCAAGAACATCAAAAATAACACAATAATTGGCTGGGTTGTTATCGTAGTTGAGCGAAAAGTTAGGTAAAGCGACCCAAACTGCCACAAAAAACCTGCGGCTGTGAACAGGGATGATGTGGTGCAACTGTTTGAGCCATGGATGGCGAGTTTTGCACCACGCTGGTTTTGCTGACTTTTGACGAAACAAAAGTCAGGCCAGCGGCAGGCGATTGATGCCCTACTCCACTTTAACTTTTCACCTGTTGCGTTAGAACCTGTGCCAAAACCGTTTTGCGATGAAAGTTACCAAAACTACCGAAATAGCGATGCTCCCAACATTAGCGATAACAAGAGCCAAAACCTGCGAACTAACGATGCTTCCGATTGGCTATTTGCGATGTGCTAACTTTGGAAAGTCAAAGAACGCAACGCATGAAACACTTTTGCGATGAAAGAAACCTTCACAAGACAAAGAACGCAAGCGCAAAACGGTAAAAACTCGCCTAAAATTTTGCTGCTGTAAATAGCGATAGCAAGATTGAGTGAAAACCGACAGTGTTTTGGTAAATTGACACGCTTTGCAATTTACCTAACTACCCGCGTAAGGCGCAAGCACCCAAGAGCAAAATAAACAAAAACTAAGTAATCACTGAATTCAAAAAATGCCCCGTAATTGGCTGGGTGCTTGTCGCACTTGACGCTGAAGTTAGAAATGCCTAGCGATGAAAACTAAGCTTGTGGCGTTAAATGGATTTCTAGTTTACAGCCTACAGCTTCAGCATATTTCCGTAAAGTTGCTAAACTAGGAGAGTGTTTTCCCGACATTAATGAGCCTTCAAGACGAGACACAACAGGCGGTTGTGTATTCATACGCTCCGCAACTTGTGCTTGAGTTAAACCAGCATCCATACGGGCGCGAAGAAACTCATCCAATAATGCCATTTCTGGTGCTAAACGGTCGTACTCTGCTTTAACTACAGGATTGGACAACATTTTAGCTTTAAGTTCGGCATGACTAAGCATTTTGCTTTACCTCCTTCATGCGTTGTAGGGCTATCGCTAATTCAGAATGTGGTGTTTTTTGAGTCTTTTTGATAAAACTGTGCAGCATCACAATTTTTTGCCCTACCAAAGTACAATAAAAGACTCGTGCTATACCTTCCGCCCCCTTGAGCCTCAGCTCAAAAAGTCCGTCGCCAAAGGCTTTGGTATGCGGTGCACCTAAATTAGCCCCGAAAATCTCCATACGTTCAGCAAGCCGCACATACTTACCTTGCAATGTTTCAGGCAAAGCAAACAATTCGGCTTGAACGCTGGAACTGTAATAATGAATAGTGTAAGTCATATTTGAATAATAGCAAATATGCTATATTTTGACAATTGTTCTATTTCGTCAATTCTTGTTATTAGCAGTTCTAACTACCCGCATAACGCGCAAGTACCCACAACAATATTAAAAACTGAGATTACCTCAGAACCATTAAAAATAACACAATAATTGGCTGGGTACTTGTCGCAGTTGATGCGCAAGTTAGGTTGTATGCCACTTTTTGCCAAACCCTAGGAGAAAACCTCTATGTTTTTTCTGTTTCAAGGTTTAGTACATAACCTTGATGATATACAAAATGCAAAGCACAAGTAATATTGTTTAGGTATGTGTAAATACATCTTGCCTTATTAACAAATGCTCTATCAGCAGAGATCAACGCGTTACAATATGAAGCCATGCCTGCATGATGACCATCTGACATTATATTTTTAATTTTATCACGCCTAGATAAACCGTTGTCAGGGTCTATACCGAGCAAATTTAACACCATATGAGCACCTGAAATACTGCTATATTGAGTATGCTGAATTCCCTCAATCTCTTGAATAAGCTCAAACCCAAAAAATTGATCTTTAGTAACGTTTGGTATTGACGATGATATTAAGTCCCAAATTTCATCAATTGGAGACCCTGCCTTCTCGAAAATTTTACGATTTTCACTCGTAATACCAAAAGCACTTCGTGTTTTATCAATAGACTTTCGATCTTTTAAGTGTTTTTCAATCGATTCTTTCATTTCATTAGAGACTGACGTGGCTTTTTTTAATAGTTGCTCTCGTTTATCACCATCAATACTACTGGTTATACGCTCAATTTCTGCGCGCATTTTTTCAGGCGTTTTACTAAGCTCCTGAAAATTATCAGCACCAAATAAACGAATGATATGCTCTACCATATAATCGGCAGAATCCTCATAACCCAATATTGCTTCAAGATGTTGCTCATATCTGGTGTAGGGATCAATATAATTTCTAAGCGTGATATTACTCACCGATTCAAACTTTTCATTCAGCACATCACTTAATTCTACAGCTCGAAGTAATTTCATACCTTTAAGAGCATCTGTATTTCCAGAGCGATGCACCTCATTCAGGTGAACATGAGAATAAACCCATATAAACCGTTCAGGGTCAATAATTGATATATCACCACACGCTAAATACCGATAAATATTCATGTCTGCATATATTGTTGGCTTTTCAGTAACTAAATATGAATTCATTGTATGAATTTATCCGCCTCTAAAAACCTAACTACCCGCGTAAGGCGCAAGCACCCACAACAAAATAAACAAAAACTCAGTAATCACTGAATTCAAAAATAACACAATAATTGGCTGGGTGCTTGTCGCACTTGACGCAAAAGTTGGGCAACTGAACCTTAAAAAACAAATTTTTGTAGCGGCAGGGACGCTGGTGCGCAGTTGTTCGAGCCATGGATGGCGAGTTCTGCGCGCCGCTGGTTTTGCTTACTTTTGCCTAAACAAAAGTGAGGCCCGCGGCAGGCGGATGCAAAACGCCCCGCACTGCCAGACGCTAACAGGTAATGGCGTTAGCACGCAGCTCCCGAACCGTTTTGCGATGACAGAAACCAAACCCTGCGAACTAACGATGCTACCGACAAACTTTAGCAGCACCTGCGCCAATTTGTCAGCCAAAGAACGCAATGCCCGAACGGTAAAAACTCAGATTAACCTTGGCTAATGAAAATAACACTTGGCGAATTTGCGATGGCTAGAATGCCGCCCAACTACCCGCGTAAGGCGCAAGCACCCACAACAAAATTAAAAACTGAGACTACCTCAGAACCATCAAAAATAACACAATAATTGGCTGGGTGCTTGTCGCACTTAACGCTGAAGTTAGATTGTACAATGCTACAACCATAAGAGTAAGAGTCAACTCTCAGCATCTTTGACTTGAAAACCTAATGCGAGAGATGCGCTGTCCATGAAGACAGTAATCCAGTGATTGAACTCCGACTCAGAAAAATCTCCCTCAATCAATAGACCTGATGGTTCAACCGATGCGGAGATATTCCTTTTGTTTTCAATCAATGAACACCATACAGGGCAACCATCAATAACATAGCCTTGCCAACCTGACATCGAACGGTAGACATCAGATAATTTTTCCCAACTTTCAGATGACATATCAAATGGTATATTTAACGTGATTGAGACCATGTCATTTACTCATCTAGCTAGAGTTTTTTAACGATTTTTACATCTAAGGAGAAAAGTCTATCTCTGATTGCATTCACTAAATCTTCATCGTTAATCAACAAATCGAACCTTCTTCCATCTACACCAATATAACAAATAAGTTCTGCATCTGACGTGGATTCAATTTCGTATTGGGATAGCGATACGCCATTTTTGAATAAGTATTCATCTACTTCCTTGATACTATATTTTTTATGTATTTTCTTCATACGAAAATCTAACTACCCTCGTAAGGCGCAAGCACCCACAAGAAAATCAAAAATTGAGAGTACCTCAGAAACATCAAAAAGTGAACAATTTTCGGCTGGGTGCTTGTCGCACTTGACGTGAAGTTAGGTAAAGCGAACCACACTGACACAAAAAACCTGCGGCTGTGAACAGGGATGATGTGGTGCAACTGTTTGAGCCATGGATGGCGAGTTTTGCACCACGCTGGTTTTGCTGACTTTTGACGAAACAAAAGTCAGGCCAGCGGCAGGCGATTGAAGCCCTGCCCCATTTTACTTTTTCACCCGTTGCGTTAGAACCTGTTCTAAAACCGTTTTGCGATGAAAGAAGCCAAAACATTAGGGTTTGCGATGCTCCCAACACTCGCGATAACTACAGCCAAAACCTGCGAAATAACGATGCTACCGATTGGCGGCTTGCGATGTGCTTACTTTGGAAAGTCAAAGAACGCAACATATGGACAACTTTTGCGATGAAAGAAACCTTCACCAGACAAAGAACGCAAGCGCAAAACGGTAAAAACTCGCCTAAAATTTTGCTGTTGTAAATAACGATAGCAAGATGCACAAGAAAACCGACAGTGTTTTGGTAAATTGACACGCTTTGCAATTTACCTAACTACTCGCGTAAGGCGCAAGCACCCACAGCAAAATAAACAAAAACTCAGTAATCACTGAATTCAAAAATAACACAATAATCGGCTGGGTGCTTGTCGCACTTGACGCGCAAGTTAGGCAGATTTTCTATGACGTTCAATAGCTTCTATGAACTTAATTGAAGACGCTACATGATTATATATAAGTAAACTTTCTTCATAATTAAGCATTTTATTATCGTGCGCCAGACTTTGGTCATTTCTAACTTTATTAAAATACTCTAATGTTGAAATACTAGACTTTAGTATTCTCTCTGCCATTTCCGACTCAATACAACCACTTGCCTTTAGTGACTTAATATATTCACCAACTAGGCTATGTAATGGCTTATCTTTGTCAGATGTTATGCCATATTTTGTACACAAAGTTCTAAAATATTTAACTGTAAATGTATGTAATCTATCTAGTCCACTTTCTGGTTCATTTCTTTCAATTGATTCACGAACTGCCCTAGCTAAAACAGAAAACTCACGCTCTGGACTATTAGGAATCAAAGACTGCATATCCACTATCAAGCCATCACTATATATTCTTGATATAATTTTTACACATTTATTATAAAGAGCAGTGAATGTTTCATCTTTTTCCTCTAAAGAAATGCATTGCATTAAATCGGTCATCAACTTAGCAACAATATGATTTTTTTCTTTTAACCAAAATGTTCTTAAGCGATTAGCTTTAGAACCAGAGCCTTCGTTATATTTTTCTTCAAGAATACTCAACCCAGTGCTATCAATTACGAACTCATCAAACTCTCTGTTTGTAAAACCAAGAACATAACCACTCGACATACCAAATAGCTTTTCAAGCTCTCTTTTTTCCGTATTTGTGAGGTCGCTCATTATATAACCTTAACCATTGCCTAACTACCCGCTTAACGCGCAAGTACCCACAACAAAATTAAAAACTGAGATTACCTCAGAACCATAAAAAATAACACAATAATCGGCTGGGTACTTGTCGCAGTTGAAGCGCAAGTTAGACAGTGCAGAGAGCGAATTACCGCCTAACTTTAGCACAAACCCTTTACCGTGTGTTTTCAAACGCGACAAATAGCCAAGCTTGGTTATTTTTCTTTTTTTGATGAGCGTGGATAAGTTTTTGTGATAGTGGGTAATGGTTGGCCTATTACCCATTTGCTGGCTATTTCTTGAGCCTTATTTAGTTGTGCCGATGTAAGTTTTTGAGCAACGCTATCGCGCAAATCCGCTGCATTTTTTGCATTTTTTTCCCCCTTGCTGGCAGTTAGGTTTAAAAAAATATGGGCTAAGACAAAGTCTTGTGCAACACCTTGCCCTTTGTAATACATAACCCCTAGATTACCTAGCGCGATCGCATGGCCTTGAGCTGCGGCCTTTTGATACAAATCGACTGCTTGGCTATAGTGTTGTGCAACACCTTTCCCGTCGTAATACATATTCCCTAGTGCGACCTGTGCTAACTGATTGCCTTGAGCTGCGGCCTTTTGATACCAATCGACTGCTTGGCTATAGTCTTGTGCAACACCTTTCCCGTCGTAATATATATTCCCGAGTGCGAACTGCGCGCCCGCATTGCCTTGAGCTGCGGCTTTTCGATACCAATAAGCTGCTTGACTATCGTCTTGTGTAACACCTTTCCCGAGGTCATACATAAGCCCTAGTGCGTACTGCGCGAACGCATTGCCTTGAGCTGCGAACGGATTGCCTTGAGCTGCGGCCTTTTGATACAAATCGACTGCTTGGCTATAGTCTTGTGCAACACCGCGCCCGAGGTCATACATAAGCCCTAGTGAGAACTGCGCGAACGGATTGCCTTGAGCTACGGCCTTTTGATACAAATCGACTGCTTGGCTATAGTCTTGTGCAACACCGCGCCCGTTGAAATACATTGAACCTAGACTTGACTGCGCGCCCGCATGGCCTTGATCTGCGGCCTTTTGATACCAATCGACTGCTTGGCTATAGTCTTGTGCAACACCTTGCCCGTTATCATACATAACCCCTAGTGCGTACTGCGCGAACGCATCGCCTTGAGCTGCGGCTTTACGATACCAATGGACTGCTTGGCTATAATTTTGGAGTACACCTTCATCGTCGTTATACATATTCCCTAGTGCGACCTGCGCGTCAGCATTACCGTCATTCGCTAAAGGTAAAAGCTCATTTAATGCTGTTTTATAGTCCTTTGCGTCATAAGCTTTAAATCCTTCATTCCAACCAGCAACACATTCCATACTCGTCATTGCTAACAGCAATACCCACACATATCCTTTCATCATATTTCCCTGTAAAAATGTCTAACTACCCTCGTAAGGCGCAAGCACCCACAAGAAAATCAAAAATTGAGAGTACCTCAGAACCATCAAAAAGTGAACAATAATCGGCTGGGTGCTTGTCGCACTTGACGTGAAGTTAGGCAGACCAACATGACAATAGAAATTAATTACAGTTAATTCAAATAAAATAGAAGTCAAAAGTCCTAGCTCTTGTTATAAATTTACCACCAAAGTACGGAAAATGTGACTAACTCATAGTGGAATAATAATAAAGAATATGGCCAGAGTACTTAATTTCTTCATTTTCAATTGCTTGATTAAACTCATTTTTTAAATCATTTTCATTTTTGAAGCCGTAAGTATTTTGAGAGCTTTTCGCATAAGCCCATAGCCTCGATACCTCGAAACCACTAATCTCACCATTTGTACCAAAGTCAAAATCTACGACTCCAGAGTTAAGACGTACTGCACAACCAAAGCCATGCTTGAAATAACCAATTCCGCCATTTAGTTCAGTTATATGGCATGTATCTGTACAAACCCACTCAGTATTTGTTTTTGGCAACGTAATTCCTGAGCAATGAATTAACTCTACAGCGGTTTTGACAGCTTTCAAATAAGTTCAATCAGACTTGCGAGATTCGTATTCATAATGCCTAACGCCCGAGGTAAGCCGCACCGGAGTGCGAAGCACGCAGGGAACCTACAAGCGGAGCTTGTAGGTGTCGGCTTGACCGAAAAGTTAGGCTGGGGCGCGAAGTGGAAGGGGGCTTGAGTCCACTTGCCCGTACCGCGAATTTGATTGCATAACGCATAGCCGCCCCTGAATTGACTGCGACCATTGTGACGCCAATTTGTTGCCATGCAACGGCCTGAGATGGCTTGAAGCTTCAACGTGATTTTGGAAAACGCCAGGCAGTGATGGCCTTTGGCCATGACTGCGGGATACCAAGTGCGGTGGCTTGCCACGGCACCACAGTGCACTGGCCGCCGCAGGACGGCCAGCCACAAGGCGATGGCGTGTGGCACTTTGGCGCCGCACCTTGGTGAGCAGGCTGCCGAAGGGCAGACAGCCAGATTGGAATTGGCCATGCCACCAAGTTGTGGCTCGCGAAGCCTGTTAAATCTGTGCTTTGCAAAACGCGCAATGCCGGGCCAATAAAGGAAGCAGCGCCGACAGACGCGAAGACAGTTGAAGCATCAATGGCCAGACTTCGCCACATTGCTGGCTTCATGCAACCAAAAGCCTAACTACCCGCTTAACGCGCAAGTACCCACAACAAAATTAAAAACTGAGATTACCTCAGAACCATAAAAAATAACACAATAATCGGCTGGGTACTTGTCGCAGTTGAAGCCGAAGTTAGGGTGGCTATTTGACACTATTACAACCTTGCAACAAAATCAATAATAACAAGCCAACATTTGTTTTGTATGACTAAAATATTGTTTCAAATGTCTGCCCTACGCCCAAACCGCTCATTTCTTTTGCGTAATTGAGTCTTAATGTGATTCACTAATGGCTGATCTGGATATTTTTTAAAACCACGTAATCTACTTTTTTTGGCATCACTTACAACTTGACTCTCTATTTCAGTTGAAAAATCATCATCTAAAGGATAACGCTGAAGATTATTTAACTTTTTCACGGCTGAACGCTCAACTTGAGAGTTTAGTTGTTTATTTTTACGAATACTTTTTCTACTACCTTTATTATTTTCACCATAGGTATTCCGACAGTCATTAGAATAACTCTGCCTCTTTTTTTCTTGAGGATTTTTTATTTTACTCATACAAAGCCCTAAC
>JAUSND010000021.1 GCA_030646295.1 Moraxellaceae bacterium | reverse complement strand
AGCTCGAGTTCACCGAGGGAATGCAGTTCGACAAGGGCTACGTCTCCCCGTACATGGTCACCGACCAGGACCGCATGGAAGCAGTGCTCGAGGACCCGTACATCCTCATCGCCAACGCCAAGATCGGCGCAGTCCGCGAAGTGCTCCCGCTGCTTGAAGCAGTGATGCAGAGCGGCAAGCCGTTGCTGATCATCGCCGAAGACGTCGAGGGTGAGGCGCTGGCGACGTTCGTCGTCAACAAGTTGCGCGGCACCTTCACCGGTGTGGCCGTCAAGGCCCCTGGCTTCGGCGACCGCCGCAAGCGCATGCTCGAGGACATCGCGATCCTCACCGGCGGCGAGGTCATCAGCGAAGAGCTCGGCCTGAAGCTCGAGAACACCGAGGTCAGCCAGCTCGGCCACGCCCGCCGCGTGGTCATCGGCAAGGACAACACCACGATCATCGACGGAGCCGGCGACGGCGAGGCGATCAAGGGCCGCGTCAGCCAGATCAAGAGCGAGATCGAGAACACCGACAGCGACTTCGACCGTGAGAAGCTGCAGGAGCGCCTGGCCAAGCTGGCCGGCGGTGTCGCGGTCGTCAAGGTCGGCGCCGCAACCGAGACCGAGGTCAAGGAGAAGAAGCACCGCGTCGAAGACGCGCTGCAGGCCACTCGCGCCGCGCTTGAAGAGGGCATCGTCGCCGGCGGCGGCGTCGCGCTGCTCGAGGCTCAGGAGTCGATCAACTTCGACGCGATCGAAGACATCGACGAGCGCACGGGCGCGCAGATCATCGTCCGCGCGATCGAAGAGCCGCTGCGCCAGATCGCTCACAACGCCGGGCTCGAGAGCTCCGTCGTCGTGAACGACGTGCGCAATGCCAAGCCCGGCGAGGGTCTCAACGCCGCGACCGGCGAGATCGTCGACCTGGTCAAGGCCGGCATCATCGACCCCGCGATGGTCACGCGCTCGACGCTGCAGAACGCCGCGTCGATCGGCAAGAACATCCTCACCACCGAGGCGATCGTCGCCGAGCTGCCTGACAAGGACGCTATGGCGATGCCGGGTGGCGGCATGGGCGGTATGGACATGATGTAAGCGTCCGCGCTTGCATCGGTCCGCCCGGACCGTTCTGGAAAGGCCCCTGGTTCGCAAATGCGGCCGGGGGCTTTTCATTCCCGCTCACAACAAAGTCGCCCCACCCCGCCGGCCCTCACCCGCGCCACGCACCGCCTGTTCCCTCGACAGTCCGGCCTTGGCCTCGTCGACCAGGTCGACCGGCGTCAAGCCGTTGCGCCAGACCGAGTGGCCGAAGCTGACCGACACCGAATCCAGCGGCGCGGCGTTCAGCGGCGTCCGGCGTTCGAGCGCCTGCCGCAGGCGGCGAGCGACCACGGCCGCGTCCTCGACGGCGTCGACCTTGAGCAGCACGGCGAACTCGTCGGAGTCGATCCGGTAGACGGCGCCGTTGTCGCCGATCGTCTTGCGCAGGCGCTCCGTCACCGACTTCAGCACGGCGTCGCCGACCAGATGGCCCGACCGCTTGTTGACGACGCGGAAGTCGTCGACGTCGGCGACGATCAGCGCCGGCAGCGACCGGTGCCCGCGCACGCCGCCCGGCACGCCGCGAGAGGTCGCCGGCGGCTCGTACGCCACCGTCTCGACCATCAACTCGAGATCGGCCCGGAAGGCGTGGACGTTGAAGGCGCCGGTCAGCGGATCGAAGGACGCCGCATCGCGAATCGTCTCGATCGCAATGTCGGTAGCCCGGCGGCTGTGCTGGAGGATCAGAGTGATCAGCGCGAACGCCGTCAGCAGCGCCATGAACAACGTGCGCGCCGGCGCATCGGGCATGCCCTCGGCCGCCCCCACGAAATCGCTCAGCCAGAACGCCGCGGAGAACAGCGTGACCGCCGCCAGCACGCGGCCATACGCCTGCCAACCGGCCATGAACTGCGCGTAAAACGCCACGGGGAAGATCATCGCCGGCATCAACGGCGTCTGCCAGCCGCCGGTGGTCCAGATGATCGGAGCGATCAGGAGTAGCGTGCAAACGTCTGAAATCCGCAAGTACGGCCGCGGCGACAATCCCGTCTGCGCCGCGAGGCCGCCCAGTCCGAGCAAAATGCTGGCGGCGGCGACCGCCAGCACCGCCGATTCGCTCTCGACGGGCACGTCGGTCGCGACGCTGTAGGCGATCAGGGCGAGTCCGGTCAGCAACCATCGAACGGCCGAATTGAGCGGCGCCCTTCGCAGCTGACGGCGCCGCGGGTCGAAGACGCTCGCGGCCGGTTGCAGCAGATGCTTGGCCCCCGGAGCGGCAGTCACGTCGACCTCGTAAGGGGGACGCACGACCGCCGACTTCGCTTCGCGTATCCGGCGATCGGCCACTTCGGAGAGCTGTGTGATGCGCGTTCCCTCGCTCGGGTAGAGCGCGACGCCGGTCGCCACCTCGATCCGCGGAAAGCGGTTGCGTACCCATTCGTTGTGGCGCGCCGCCAGCGCCTCGAAGCGCTCGAGCCAGCGGGCTGCCTCGGCCTCGCCGGCGCCGGGCAGCAGAACGGCGAACTCATCACCGCGAACCCGAGCCACCTGGTCGCGTTCGTCGCAGGCATGGCACAACAGTCCCGCCAGCCGGCGCAACAGGTCGTCGCCGATCTCGTAACCGAACGCCACGTTGGCACCCTTCAGACCGTTGACGTCCGCCAACACCAGCGCGAACTGCTGCTCGCCCGACTGCATCAGGTCGTCGGCCGCCGATTCGAACGACCGTAGGTTCGCGACCCCGGTCAACGGATCGGCCATCGCCAGATAGCGCACGGCGCGCTCGGCACGGCGCGAGAGGTCGCGGCCGGCCACGACCGTGTACGCGAGCACAAGGCATGCCGCGACGAGCACCGCCAGGTACACGCCGGCCTCGGTCGTCACCGACTCGTCGTAGGCCAGCGGCGCGAGCATCATCGCCGTGATCGCCATGATGTTGGGAATCGCCCGCGAGCGGGCCACGAAGTACGCGACGTAGGTGATCACGAACACCCACAGCACGGCGTACGGGCTCGATGCTCCGCCGGTACCGGCGCACTTGATGGCGATCAGCGCGTAGGCGAAGCTCAGCGTGATTTGGCCCAGGACGATGAAGTTGCGGAAGGCGAGCCGCGGAAAGACGAGCACGGTGACGGCGAGCGCGAAAAGCGCCAGTCCGGTTATCGCGTAATAGTTCGCGTCGGACGCCATGATCCCGATCGGGGTGAAGTGGTTGATCGCCTCGAGGATCACCGCGGTCACCCACAGCGCAGCCATCGAGCGGACGCGCGAGCGGTAGTCGAGGTCAGGCTCGAGTTGTTTGAGCAGCGCGCCGTTGCCGCGGATCAGCTCTCCCGCCTGCTCCCGGCCGGCGGCGGGGTCGGGATGCAGCCGCCAGGCGGTGTCGCCGCCGAGCATCGAGATCACGTTGTGCTGCAGCGCCCAGTTGCGGTACGGCGCGAGCGCAGCATCGTCGGTCGAGCCGTCCGCGTCGGCCGATTCAAGTCCGTTCAAGGTCGGCGTTTCAGAATCCATCCCGCATCTCTGTGTCCCGAACATCGCTCAAATGAGTGATGTTCTGATTCAGAATACTGAAAGGTCTGGCGGGGTCCGCCGGTGAACGGACGTTGTTCACAACAGCACCGCGCCGCCGCGCGAGGTCTCGACGCCGTTGGCCGACCGCATCTTCGTCAGCTCATGCGCGGCGTCGTCGACCAGCGTCGCGGCCGTGGAGCCGGGCTGCCAGATGGCGGTGCCGAAGCTGAAACGGATCGGTTCGGCCAGCCGGGGCGGCAGGTCGGGATTGCGGGTGACCGCTCCGCCGACGGCGGACGTCAACTCGTCGGCCTGCTGCCGGTCGTCGACCTTGTAGAGCACGGCGAACTCGTCGCATTCGACGTGGTAAGCGGTCGCCATGTCGCCAACGGCCTTGCCCCGCCGCTCGGCGACGGCCACCAGCACGGCGTCGCCGGCCTGGTGGCCGCTGCGGTTGTTGATGCCGCGGAAGTCGTCGATGTCGGCGATCGTCAAGGCCGGCAGTGAACGCAGCCCGGCGACTCCGGCAGGCGCGGGGCGATCGGTGCCCGCGGGCCGGTACGACGCCGCCGCGATCATCGCCTGCAGATCTTCGCGAAAGGCATGGATGTTCTTCAGGCCCGTCAGCGGATCACGCGTCGCCGAGGCCTTGATCCGCCGGAACGCGTCGTCGGTCACGCGGCGGCTCGACTGCACGATCACGGTCAGCACCAGCAACGCGGCGAGAATCGTGGCGTAAATCGTCTGACCGGCCGGGCTGACCGGAGTCTCGGCGAAGCCGAGCGGTCCGCTGGTCCAGTAGGCGAACGTGTACATGCTGATCACCGCGGCGACTCTCGAGGTGGCCCGGCGCCCCCGCAGGAACTGCGCGTAGTACACGACCGGGAACATGACGACCAGCTGCAGCGGACTCTGCCAGCCGCCGCTCGTCCAGAAGACGGGCACGATCAGCAGAATCGAGGAGGCGTCGGAGACGGCGGCCAGCGTGCGGTCGTGCCGCGTGCCGCGCATCGCGAACCCGGCGACGCCGAGCGCCAGGCAGTAGAACGCGACCGAGGCAAGTGCCAGCGGGTAGCGCAGGGCCTCCCCCGAAGACAGCGCGTAGGCGCCGAACACCGCCGCCGCGAACGTCCAGCGCACGCCCAGCAGCTGCGTCGCGCCGACGAAACCGCCGAACCGCCGCTCGGGTTCTGCTGCGGCCGGCCGCAGCAGCTTGTCGGCGCCGGCGATCGTCGACACGCTGACCTCGTGCGGCGGGCGCACGAGCTTCGACTTCGCCTCGAGCAACCGCCGGTCGGCAGCTTCGAAAAGCTGCGACGCCCGCGCGCCGTCGAGCGGGTAGACGGCGGCGCCGGTCGTCACCGAAATCTGCGGAAGGCGGTTTCTGACCCACTTGTTGTGCTCCACGACCACCGACTCGAAGCGTTCGCACCAGCGCTTCGCCTGCTCGCGGCCGGCGCCGGGCAGAAAGACGGCGAACTCCTCGCCGCGAATGCGCGCCACCTGAG
>JAUSND010000020.1 GCA_030646295.1 Moraxellaceae bacterium | reverse complement strand
GACCTCCGGGGCCAGTTCGATGCGCGTCATGCGCTAGTTCACTTGGCCAATTTGCGTGCGGCGGGTTTGCGCGCGGGCTCGCCATGTGCCCGCGCGGCGAGGTAGGCTTTGGCGTCATCCCAGGGCACTGTTTTGCCGCTGGCTTGAATGTTGGCCCAGCGCTGGTCGGCCAGGGTGTGGAAGGCGTTGTCCAGTTCCACTTGCTCCACAGTTTGCGCGATCGCGTCCAGGATGAAAGCGTGGGCAGTTTTGCCGGCACGCTGGGCGGCAGCGGCGATGCGTGCTTTCAGGTCTTCATCAATTCGGATGGTGGTGGTCGACATGCGGTGGTCTCCTGGTGGAGAGAAAATTGTAGCACCTTCGTGCTACATATCGCACAGCTCATACCCTGTGCTACGCCCACCGCCCTCCAGCTTGCGCAGCACACCACGCGCCAGCAGGTCGTTGATGTCGCGAAGCGCCGTGTCGGCAGAACACTTGCCCAGCGCGGCCCACCTGGCGTTGCTGAGCTTGCCTTCAAAGCCGTCCAGCACGCGGTTCAGCACCTGGGTTTGCCGCGCGTTCATGGGCGTGCCGGCCCAGCGTTGCCAGAACTGGGCTTTGTCCAGCACGCCGACCAACGTGGCGTCTGCGCCTTGCACGGCGCGCAGCAGGCAGCCCAGGAACCAGCCGAGCCAGGGCGTCACGTCCAGCGGGCCTTTTTGCGTGGCCTCCAGTTGGTCGTAATAGTCTTTGCGCTCGCGCTGTATCTGGGCACTGAAGCTGTAGAAACGTTGACTGGTTCCTTCGGCGCGGGCCAGCGCCATGTCGCCCACGGCGCGGCTGATGCGGCCATTGCCGTCGTCAAATGGGTGCAGGGTGACCAGCCACAGATGGGCCAGGCCGGCTTTGACGAGGGCGTCACCCACGGGGGCGGCCTCGAACCACTTCAAGAACCCATCGGTTTGCGCAGGCAATGTGCTGGCAGGCGGTGCGGTGAAGTGCACTTTCTCCCGCCCCACAGGGCCAGACACCACTTCCATCGGGCCGCTGGCATCCGTGCGCCACGCCGCCACGGTGATGCGTACGCGCCCGCTGTAGCCGGTGGGAAACAGCGCCGCGTGCCAGCCAAACAGGCGCTCTGCAGTCAACGGCTGGTCAAAGTTGCGGGTGGCGTCCAGCACCACATCCACCACGCCGTCCACATGCCGGTCGCTCGGTGCCAGGGCGCCAATGTCCAACCCCAGCCTGCGGGCGATGGACGAGCGCACAGCGTCCAGGCTGAGGCGCTCGCCTTCTATCTCGCTGGTTTTGATGACTTCTTGCGTGAGCACCTGCAAGGTGGCTTGCTCGCGCAGGGTCATGCCCAGCTCTGCCATGCGCCCCACGAGCATGCCCTGTGCACGGTGCACTTGGGCCAGGGGCGCGGAAAGCGCCGCGGCGTCATAGGTGAGGTTGGGCCAATCAGGCAACTGCCAGATGTAGCGGGGGTTGCGGGCGGGGCGATGGGGGCGCATGCGGCGATTATGGCGCTTATTCACCGCAATTTGTGCGGTGAATAACGCCGCAATGCGACTTACAACACCTCAACCGGATCAACATTGCTACATATTAAATAGCTGCTTACTCATATTCCACGAGCGATAGCGGTCAATTTGACACTTGAATTCGTGACAAATACCGATCCCACAGTTGCTGCACCGCATCCGGCGGCAACCCATCCCTTGGACTCGCGCCCGCGCCCTGCCGCTACACCACCAGCCGCGAATGCCCCACGCCGCCGCCCTTCTCAACCCGGATCTGCGCCGGAATGCGTTCCTTCAGGCTTTCGACGTGGCTGATGACGCCGATCATCTTGCCGCTGGCGTTCAGGGTGTCTAGCGCGCTCAGGGCAATGTCCAGGGTGTCGCCGTCCAGCGTGCCAAAGCCTTCGTCCAGAAACAGCGAGTCGATGGAGGTCTTGTTGCTCACCAGGTCCGACAGCGACAGCGCCAGGGCCAGGCTGACCAGAAAGCTTTCGCCGCCTGACAGGGTGCGCGTGTCGCGCGCTGCGTCGCCCTGCCAGCCGTCGACG
>JAUSND010000008.1 GCA_030646295.1 Moraxellaceae bacterium | reverse complement strand
GGCCAGGAGCAACCTTAATTAAGGCAAAGGGAATCACAACATAAATCGAAGCGTGAAGGCAGTGACCGAAGCCACAAGCTGATGCAATTCCCTTGCTTGAAACACTTAAAAACCAGTAAGCCCAACGGAAACCCTAACGTTAACTAGACTTCAAAAATGACGTCTAATCCATTTCAGTAATTTGATACCTAATCCGGTTGATCGTCTTCTAACCCATTGATAATCAGAAGCGATGCTGCGGATTAGGCGTCACTTTTGGTGTCTAACTCGGGCGTATTAGGGCCATGAACGACCAAGTGAAACTTCATTTTCAGGGACACTACAATATTTGCACCAACGTAGTCGACGCCCCTGTGCATCTCCCGGAGCGTGGGATGGGCTCTCTTCTGATCCAGAGCGGGTTATCGGCCGTAACGGATCAATAACCAGCCAGTCGCCCTGCGCCAAAGCGCAGCCCCGGTATCTGCGCCTGTCCGTGTCTGGGAGCGGATGATGGCAGGTGATGGCGGGCAAAAGTGGTGGTCGGCATGCCTTGGGCAGCAGCAGGGGAAGTAACAGCAACAACAAATATGGTGCGCCAGGCGGGATTCGAACCCACGACCCCTGCCTTCGGAGGGCAGTACTCTATCCAGCTGAGCTACTGGCGCATTGCTTGAGCCGGGAGACGAGCGTCCCCGGGAGGCGGCATGATACCGAGTGTTCCGGGGGCAGTCCATGCAAAATGCCCTGCTGGCGCGACGGCAATGCAGCCCGCCCGGCCCGGCCAGCGTGCGCAGGGGGCGTTGATCTGCTTCACTCCCCGCATCCGTTGCAACCCTTCATCCATGAGGACTCTCCAGTGAGCATGACCCTGCGCAGGATGTTGCTCGCACTTGCCCTTGAGGCGCTGCTTTTGCCCCTGACCGCTCATGCGGTGGCGAACGACTGCATTACACAGGCCGTGAAGAGTGCGGCGGAAGGCACGCCAGTCGAGGCGATTCGCGATCAGTGCCAGACGGCTGCGCAGGCCGCCGACCAGCTGTTGCCAAACCGTGTGGAGGCCTCGCGTAACCTGGAGGCCAATGCCCGGACGTTGCTACCGCTGCGGCAGAATTACATCCTGCCCTACACATACAATTCCGACCCCAACCAGGCACCCTATCAGGGGCCGGGCGAGCAGGAGGTGATCAGCGAGGAGGAGGTGAAGCTGCAGATCAGCCTCAAGTTTCCGCTGTCTTTCACGGATCTGCTCACGGCCAATGACGGCATCTATTTCGGCTTCACCATGAAGTCGTTCTGGCAGCTCTACAACAAGGATATTTCCTCGCCGTTCCGTGAAACCAACTATCGCCCGGAGTTCTTCTACGAGGCGCCGTTGCCGTTCAGCAGCAAGACGGGAGCCTGGCTTGGCCGTGTCGGCCTTGAGCACGAGTCCAACGGGCGCACGCAATTGCTCAGCCGCAGCTGGAACCGCACCTATGTGTCGCTGGCCTACGCGGAAGAAAACTGGGGTGTGGCCTTGCAGCCCTGGTACCGCTTGCCGGAGGACGCCAAGGTGGACGACGGCGACCCGGCGACACCCCTGCCCCCGGCAGGCGACGACAACCCCGACATTGATGACTACATGGGTCACTTCGAACTGACGGGGGCTTACCGTTGGCAACAGCTGGAGTTCAGCGGTCTGTTTCGCCGCAATTTTGACGAGGGCAACGGGGCATACGAGGTGGGCGTGAGCTTTCCGTTGTGGGGGCGGCTGCGGGGCTACACCCAGTATTTCGAGGGGTATGGCGAGAGCATGATTGATTACAACTACAAGAACCGTCGCATCGGTGTCGGCTTTCTGTTCACGGACATGCTGTAAAAGTGGCCGTCCGTGATGAGCGGTGCTGTATGGGGCGTGAATGGTTGGTCAGCATTGTTTTAAAAACGGTCGTTTGCCTTTCGTCCCTCTAATCGCTACGTCCGGCACTGTGCGCTTGTTCACAAATCCCCGGTTTTATAGCGTGAGCCCATGGATGAATCGGATTGCCCGAGCCGACAGTGTCGCTCCCGTGTCCGGACAACACACACGGCCGGTGAGTGGCCAGACAAAACTGAAGGTGACTGAATATGAGCAAGAAGATTCTGGCAGTAGCACTGGCCGCCGCAAGCATGGCGTTCTCTGGCGTGTCGATGGCTGGTCCTGGCGGCACCGCCGGCCCGACCTCCAGCCTTGATTCCATCGTTACCCTGACTATCAATGGCGCAATCCGCATCAGCCAGGTGGCCAACATCCCGCTGGGCACATACGCCGCTGACAGTGTCGATGTGGTTGGTACATCGGAAGCCTGCGTCAGCCGCAACCTTGCTGGTAACTACAATGTGACCGTGACTTCGGCCAATGGTTCCTTTGCACTGGCAGGTACGCCGCTCGCACTGGCCACCACGATTCCTTACTCTGTTGCCTGGCGTACAGGTGCAAATCCGTATGACACCCTGGCATATGGCACGCCGTCGGCTTCGTATGTGGCAGACTCCAACACCCTTGCTGCTTGTGTAGCGGCAGACCAGAAGCTGCAGGTGACGGTGCCTTTCGCAGGCATGAATACCTCCGAAGCTGGTGATTATCAGGACACCCTCACGGTTCTGGTTTCTCCCCTGTAATTTCAGACTGTGTTAAAAAGGGTGGCAAGCGAGAGCTTGACCACCCTTTTTGTTTTCTGGCGATTGCGGAAGTAAATGAATCCTGGCGGCATGGTCTGGCGTTCACTCATGATCCTCACTCTGGTTCTTTGCTGGAGTGATGCATTTGCTCGTATCGGCATCAGTGGGCCGACCACAATCGCCGCGCCATTGAACTGGGCTGGTGGGGATATTGTTTACTCGCACGACTTCTGTGTCCTCTCCACACAGGAGCCCAATCAGTCAGGCAATACACCGGTTCCCTATCAGGTGACAACCACCTCGCCGGCTACCTTTGTCATGACCAGTGGTGCCAACCAGATTCCGTTCACGGCAGTCTGGCGTGATCTGGCCGGCAGC
Source organism: Moraxellaceae bacterium (assembly GCA_030646295.1). Taxonomy (GTDB): domain Bacteria; phylum Pseudomonadota; class Gammaproteobacteria; order Pseudomonadales; family Moraxellaceae; genus UBA2031. The sequence goes on along the minus strand of JAUSND010000008.1, from coordinate 176,290 downwards.
GCGGTACACACGCTTTCTCCCGGGGCACCCTCCGGTGACATCTTTACCGGCCTGGCCTCGGGATGCCCTCCGGCAAGCGCCAATGCGCGCTTGATCATCTCCATGCCGGAGGCATCCTTGCTGGTGGCGCCACCGGGCAATTACACGGCAGTGTTCATGGCATGGGTTGAAAGCTCCGGGCAGGGGCGCCCGAGGATTCGCGTAACGGTGAACCTGTCGCTCACCATCAACGGCGTGGTGCGCATCAGTCAGCTGGACCCCATCAATCTGGGCACGTTTGATGGCATCAATCCATTGGCGGGCAGCGACAGCCTGTGTGTCTTCCGCAATTTCGCCGGGCCTTATGGCGTGCGCGTTACCGGGCAGGGTGCGGCGGGTGCGTTTGTACTGGTCAATGGTGCCAGTCAGGTGCCGGTTGCCGTGACCTGGAATGATGGTGCCGGGGCAGTGACGCTGTCGCCGGGGGTGCTGCTGTCGGCCCGCTCTGGTGCCTACATACTTGATCCTGACTGCGCTGGTGGTGGTGCCAACAATGCAACCATTGGCGTGTCGGCCACAGCAGCCAACATGGGCGCGGCCTCTACGGCGGGTGTGCACAGTGGTGTGCTGACCGTCATGGTGGAGGTGCAGTAGTTTCCGGGGCGGGCGGGGTCTGCGTAGCCCCGGTCATGGTGCACAGCATGTCGCCGGCACGAATCACGCTGTCTTTTGTCGCGGTGGTCGGCAGGATTATCGTGCAGGTGTTCCCGGCAACACGCACCTTCAGCTCGGTCGAGTTGCTGTTGATCTCTGTCTGCAAATACCCTTCTTCATCCGTAAATGCAGGACCTTCTGCGCCATCAATGCGGGCGTTTTTCACCGGCTGGCCGTCGGCCGTGATGATGCGTCCGAGCAGCACCTGCACCGATTGTATTTTCCAGTCCAGATTCACGACATGCCCCGGGTACAGGCTGACTTCGCGTGCCTGGTTGTCAAACTGCGTCAGGGCAAGGCCCGTATCCTTGAGCTGGATACGGTACTGGTGGTACGGCGGCAAGGTCAGGGCCGCCATGCGACCGCCCCTGGCAATGAATTGTGGCTGGCCGTCCGCACTCACTTCCAGCAAGGCGTCGGTGGTGTTGCCCAGATCAATCAGCACGGCGGATTCGTTCATGTTGGGGCCGCCGCCAAAAACGGTTTTGCCGTGCTCACCCACAACAATATTGGTGTCATAACCCAGCGAGCTGATCGACTGGTTGGCGCCATCCATGCTGGTGACGGCCAGGCCCAGTTTGCCGCGCCCAAACTGCGACAGGTGTTGTGCCTCAAAGGTCAGGCTTTGTCGCTGGTCGCCTGTCTCGGCGTTGGCACTCATTTCCACATCATCAACAAAACTGTTGCCGTCACGCCAGGTGGTGCCGGCACTGGCTGTGACGCCATCACCGTTACCGGAGGCGTCGTTCTTGCTGCTCTGCAGCTGGGCAGTGTCATACCATTTGCCATGCGTGTTGCGCCATTGCAGGGTGAGCATGGCGATGGCATTGCCGGCATCCTTGCCGACTTCTGCCTGCACCAGCAGGGACTGTGTGGCACGCAATGGCAGTGTGACGGTGTAGCCAAGAGTGGTGCGCTCGGAGGTGTAGCCCGCAGTATCCTCGCGATGAATGAGGCTGCCTGTCAGCAGGCCCCGCCAGAGCGGGTGCGAGATGTTCAGCGAGTCCAGCGTCTGGTCATTGGGCAGCAGGCGGTACTCACCAGGTGCTCCGGGGTCATCCTGTTTGGTGTGCTGGATGCTGGCACTCACGACCAGCTGCTTGTGCCGTGTCAGTCCGCGTAAACCAAAGCCAAAGCCGCCGGCACTGCTGCCATAAATCTCGCCACTGCCTTCCAGCCAGTCAAACAGTAATCCACTGGAAAGTTCGACCAGACTTTCATTTTCGGTAAGGGCCGCTGCGGTACCAAAGCCAAGCCAGTCTTTCTCGCGCCAGCGATAACCGCCACGCAGTTGCATGGTGCCGTAATCGTCCGGAAATCCGTTGCCGGTATTGCGCTGCATGACCTGTCCGGCATCTACAAACCACAAGGGTTCTCCCGGTGGTGCCATCAGTGTCGACTTGATGAACAACTGCTGGATGGTGCGCGTGGTCCCGGCGACATCGGTGATCACGATGTCGATGTTGTAGGCCCCCGCAGGCAGGCGACTGGTATCAATGCTCTGGTTGCCGGCTTCATGAAAGCCGGTGCTGATCAGGCGGCCGTCACGAAAAATATCCACACGACCGCGCGTGGGAAGGAATAATTCTATCGGGCTGGCCAGCACACTTTCCATGTCGGTACGTGTGATCAGCGAGCGGGCGTAGCTGACACCGATGATGGGTTGTCTGGAGACGGCGCGCAGTGCATCGACAACAGGTTCAAACAGGCCACCCGTGACCTGCGTGTCCTTCATGTCATGCGTGTAGCCAAGCTCGTCAATGCCCAGCGCATTTTCATCGGTGCTGACCCAGTTGGCAAAAGCATGATGACGGCCTTCCCCTACGCGTGTGCGGCCGAACAGGCTGAAGCGGTCTGTGCCTTCGCTGCTGCCGGAATAAAGAACGCCAAGATTCTGTACCAGGGTTTTTTCTGCATGAGCGGGTTCGGGCAGGTATTGCTTGCCGGCTTTCTGGATTTCCAGCAGCAATGACGGGTGTGCAAACAGGTCGGCCCGAAACCGGGTCTCATCAAAGATCACACCAACGGTTGCAGGCTCCAGTCGTCCGCACAGCGGCTGGCTGGGTCGTACGCAGACCTTGTTGGAGTTGGTGGGCTGGGCGTCCGCCAGCAGTATGCTGAACTCGGTGGCAGAACGGATGCCGGGCATGTGCGCGGCAATTTCCGGAGGATTAAGAAAGGTGATGTGGTCAAGGGTGTATTCGACCAGCGTGGTCATCAGGTAGCGGCCACCGTAATACAGGTCGACGGCGGTTTTTTGTGGCGCAAACCATTCTTCAAAGCCTTTTGGAATTGCCTTGCGCGGGGAACGCGTGACGGGCGTGCTGTCCGGGGCTGACGGCGGTCGTGCTACCGCAAGTGCCGGGCTGGCCATTGCCACTGTCGTTGCTGTTTTTGCGGCGGCGGTTGCAGTGCCTGCTTTTTTGGCAGCAGGCTTGCCTGTTGCGGCGGCGATGGCTCGTGTGGCCGCTGGTTTGGCTGGAGGAGCATTAACGGGTACCGGCACATTGGCCGGTGTGGCAACAGCAGCAGCGGCGGCTTGCGCGGCCGCCCGGTTGTTTGCACGTGCCTTGCGATCGATTTCTTTTTGCCGCTTTGCCTGCAGGCGCTTGCGCGCATCATTCGCCCGTATTTTTGCCAGTGCCCGGGAAGCTTCGGCTTTTGCTTTTTCTTCCGGTGTAATGGTGGGCGGTGCGACAGAAAGTGGTTTGGCGGGTGTGGTGTCTGCGGCCATGGCTGTCGCCATGACTGCAAACAGGGCACAGGCCACCAACCACGGTTTCTTCATCTGCCAGGCCTTTTGCGTGATCAGTCAAATCGTCTGTTGGTGTGCAGGCCAGAAGACTCTGTCCTGAACTCGATTGCCTGATCCCTCGGCAGGGTGACCACCCGTTCGTTGCCCGGATAAAGGCGAAAGCCCTGAACCGAGGCGCATTTTTCCTTGGCTTCGCCTTCGGCACATTGCTCGCCGCTGTAGAAATAGGTGTTCACATTGCCCTTGTTATGCAGGTAAAGCGTGGTGCCTTCGCGGCGCCCCTCCACCAGCAAGTCGTTTTTCTCGGGCGCTACAAAAATGAGCAGCTGGTAGGCCACGAGCACCTTGACCAGCATGCCTTTCGGTTTTTCTTCACCTTCTTCCTCGGGCGCTGCGACCGGTTTGACGTTCACGCGGTAGACGCGTTCGGTCTTGCCATGGCCGGCCAGATTGACCAGACGCATGACGCGGCTGGAGCCCGACGGCACGACCAGGCGCTTCGGGGTGGCAATCAGGCCGATCTCCTCGGGATTGCGCACGACAATGCGCTCTTCCTTGTCGGTACCGGGGTTGCGCACCTCCAGCACCTCGATCTCGACAAACAGCGGCTCGGGGTCGGGATTGTTGATGGTGACATCCTCGCGCGGTGCCTTCCCGGCGGCGAAGGTCAGGATGGAGCGATCCAGCACCATGGTGGCCTGGCCCAGCGGGGCGAGGGTCATGACAAACAAGGCAAGAACAAGTCGCTTCACGTTGATTTCCCAAGCAAATCAGCAGACAGAAAAACTCACAATAAGTGTGACACATATCGCCGGTCAGGCTAATGGCGACCGCCGGAAGGTGCTGATCCGGCCCCGGGCGGGTGGGTTGGTGCGCCCGGGTTTCACAGTTGGGGTGAGGAATCATTTACAGTACTGCACCAGCGCGGGGCATTTCCCGCTTGATTACGGAGAGGTCCCCATGACCGTCAGGGAGTGGCTGCTTGCCTTTGTTCCCGAACGCCAGACCATTGCCTGGCGCGAGAAGGTGCGTATCTCGGTGGCAACGGGGATCAGCATCCTGCTGACCGGCTGGATCAGCAGTTTCTTTCTTGACGGCCTGGGCGTGCCACTCATGGCCATTTCCATGGGGGCGTCGGCCGTGTTGCTGCTGGGTCTGCCCGGCAGCCTGCTGGCGCAGCCATGGCCCTTTGTCGGCGGGCATTTGCTGTCGGCCACGGTCGGCATTCTCTGTGCCCGCTGGATAGCAGATCCGTGGCTGGCCGCCGGTGTTGCGGTGGGGCTGTCCATGGGGGCCATGCTCAGCCTGCGTTGCCTGCACCCGCCGGGCGGTGCCATTACCCTGTTTGTGGTGCTGGGCGGTACGCAGGTGCATGACCTCGGCTTCCTGTTCCTGCTGGAGCCGCTGGGCATCAATCTGGCCGTCATGCTGCTGCTGGCACTGCTCATCAACAATGTGCTGCCCGGTCATCGCTATCCCATGCCGCGCCAGACAGGGAACGTGCACAAGAGTGCCGATGCCAGCCCGCTCGAACGCATGGGGCTGACCCAGGACGACATCCAGTCCAGCATGCGCAACATGGGGGTGATGGTGGACGTCTCGTCCGGGGAGCTGGAGGCCATTCTGCGTGGTGCCCAGATGAGCGCGGCCGAGCGTCGCCTGGGCGAGGTCTGCTGCCGCGACATCATGTCCACCGACATTGTCAGTGTGGAGTACGGCACCCCGCTGGATGAGGCCTGGCGCCTGCTCTATACGCACAAGGTCAACGCCCTGCCGGTGCTGGACCGCTTCCGGCGGGTGATCGGCATCATTACCCTGATCGACTTCCTGAAGGCGGCCCAGCTCAACAGCCGGGCCAACCTGCGCGCGCGCCTGCGTGAATTCCTGCGGCCCAGCGGGAAGATCCATGCCGACAAGGCCGAGGTGGTGGGCCAGATCATGACAAAAGGGGTGCTGCTGGCGCGTGAGGACATGCACATCGTGGCGCTGATCGAGATGCTGTCGGACCAGGGCATGCACCATATTCCCATCATTAATGCCGACAAGAAGCTCTGCGGCATGGTGACGCAGTCCGACCTGATTGCCGGGCTGTTCCATGGGGTGCGCCATGATGGCTAGCCCTGCCGGAGCAGCCAACGGATGCCGGCCACCGGCCCGGATGCGGCCGCTGGCGTTATCAGGCGAGTCACTGCTTTTGGCACACCACGTTTACGGTTATACTGCGCCCGTCTTTGGGCGGGTGTATCTCCCGCCTGCCGAATTCTGATGAGGTTATCGTGAAGAAGATCTCCCTGCTGCTTGCTGTGCTCGGGCTTTCTGTCGCTGGTTCTGCCCTGGCGGCCAAGACCACCAAGGATGTCTCTCCCCATGCTCTGGGTGACCGCTCTGTCTACTCCGAGCGCTCCACCATTGAGCGTATTACGGCGGTGGGCCGCGTCTGCGTGGAAGGCAAGGAGTGCGAAGGTGCGCCGGTTGCTGCCGTTGCGGCTGCTCCTGCTGCCGGTGGTGCGGCCCGTTCCGGCGATGCCGTGTACAACGCCAGCTGTGCCGGCTGCCACGGTACCGGCGCTGCCGGTGCGCCGAAGGTGGGCGACAAGGGGGCATGGGGTTCGCGTATTTCCCAGGGCAAGCCCACGCTGTACAAGCATGCACTGGCAGGTATCCGTGCCATGCCACCCAAGGGCATGTGCATGACCTGCTCGGATGACGAGATCAAGGCAGCCGTGGATTACATGGTCGGCAAGGCCAAGTAATTTCTGGTGTGTCAGAAAAGGGAGCTTCGGCTCCCTTTTTTATTGCCTGTGATTTGCGGCGCTGTGCTGCTGGCGTTTCTGCGCGGTCATGCTGGCAGTGGCGGCAGGCCATGTTTTGCCCGTGCCCGCTGGCACTGGTCATCACCCACCTGTACCTCGTGGCAGGGGCTGGGCCGGTGCGCGTAGATGCTGCAACTTACGCCTTCTCCCACGGTGCCCTGCAGCGCAATGCAGCGTGGTGCGTAGGTGTCCGTGCCTTTCATGCAGCGACGGCTGGGGGGCAGGGAGTTGGTGAGTTCGGTCGGGACGGTGCCGCCGGGGCTGTCATCGGCCTCGGCCCAGTAAAAGCTCACACGGAAAGAAGAGCAGCAGGCCCCGCACATGAGGCAGGGACTGTCGTGGCTCATTTGAACAGGTCCTTCAGGCCGGCAAGGTGGGCATGCCCCAGCGCCTTTTTTTCTTCCGGTGTGCGATTGCTGGTTTTGCCTTCCCATTCAATGTCGTCGCTGGGCAATTCATCCAGGAAACGGCTGGGGGTGGTTGGCAGGTTTTCGCCACCGGATTTGCGTTTTTGCGCCAGCGTAAGCGTCAGTGTCTTGCGCGCACGGGTGATGCCCACATACATCAGGCGGCGTTCTTCCTCGATGGTTTCGGCCTGGATGCTGTTGCGGTGCGGCAGCAGTTCTTCTTCCAGTCCCATGATGTAGGTGTGCGGAAACTCCAGTCCCTTGGCGGCATGCAGGGTCATCAGTTGCACGCGGTCAGAATCGTCTTCCTCGGCCTGCTGTTCGAGCAGGTCCATCAGCACCAGTTTGCGAATGACGGTCTCGATGTTCTTGTCGTCTTCGTCATCCTGCTTGTCGGCCATGCGCTGGATGCTGGCGAGAAATGTCTGCACGTTCTCGATGCGCTTTTCGGCGGCTGCCGGCGTACCGGAGGTGTCGCGCAGGTGATCGTCGTAACCGATGTCGATCAGCATCTGGCGAATGGCGTTGAGGCTGTCGCCCTCGACCACTTTCTCGGCGGTTTCCATCATCCACTGATGAAAGTCCTGCAGATGGCCCAGCTGCCGGTCGTTAAGGTGCAGGCCCAGGCCCATTTCATCGCAGGCTGCAAACATCGAGCTGCCGCGCTGCTGCGAGTAGCTGCCGAGTTTTTCCAGGGTGGAGGGGCCAATCTCGCGCTTTGGGGTATTCACCACACGCAGGAAGGCATTGTCGTCATCGGGATTGATGATGAGGCGCAGATAGCCCATCACGTCCTTGATCTCGGCGCGCGAGAAAAACGACTGGCCGCCGGAGACCTTGTAGGGAATCTGGAACTCGCGCAGTTTGGTTTCCAGAATGCGTGACTGGAAATTGCCGCGATAGAGCACGGCAAAGTCGCGGAATTCGGTGCGGTGCATCATCTTGTGGTTGAGGATGTCGGTGGCGACACGCTCGGCCTCGCCATCTTCGTTGGCGCAGGTGAGGATGCGGATGGGGTCGCCCATGCCGAGCTGGCTCCACAGCTTTTTTTCAAACGCATGCGGGTTGTTGGCGATGACGGCGTTGGCGGCTTTCAGGATGCGGCCGGTGGAGCGGTAGTTCTGCTCCAGTTTCACCACGGTAATGCTGGGGAAATCCTTGGTCAGCTCGACCAGGTTTTCCGGGCGGGCACCGCGCCAGGCATAAATGGACTGGTCATCATCGCCCACGGCGGTGAGTGCACCGCGTGAACCGACCAGCAGTTTCACCAGCAGGTACTGCGCCGAGTTGGTGTCCTGGTATTCATCCACCAGCAAATAGTGCACACGGTTCTGCCAGCGTTCGCGCAACTCCTGGTTGTCGCGAAAACCGATGGTGGGCAGCAGGATGAGGTCGTCAAAGTCCACCGCGTTGTAGGCGCGCAGGTGGCGGTTGTAGACCTCGTAGATTTTTGCTGCGAGCAGTTCGCCATCGTTCTCGGCGGTGTTGACGGCTTCTTCCGGGCTGGTCAGCTGGTTCTTGAATTGCGAGATCAGGTTGCGGATGAGGTCAATCTTGTCGCTGGCGTTTTCGCGGTGCAGCAGTTCGCCAATGAGCGCCTTGGAGTCATCGGCATCAAAAATGGAAAAGCCTTTCTTGAGGCCGAAGTGTTCCATCTCGCGGCGCAGGATGTTGAGGCCGAGGTTGTGGAAGGTGGACACGGTGAGGCCACGGGCTTCGGCGCCCTGCACCAGCTTGCCGGCACGCTCCTTCATTTCGCGGGCGGCCTTGTTGGTGAAGGTCACGGCGACAATCTTCGAAGCGGAGATGCCGCATTCCTGGATCAGGTAGGCAATCTTCTTCGTGATCACCGAGGTCTTGCCGGAGCCGGCGCCGGCGAGCACGAGCAGGGGGCCGCTGATGTGGCGGACGGCTTCGCGCTGGCGGGGATTGAGATCGTTCACGGCTCGGGGCTTCCAGGATGACGGCAGGGCACGGGGTAACGGAGGCCGCGACAATCGGTCGCAGCGCAAAAAGCAGAAAGGCGGTCTACACTGGTATTCGCCGTGCACGCCCCCGTGGCTTCTGGCCATTCGCACGGTTATGCCAGCGCCCTCGTCGTCCGACCGCAACGACGGGGGCGTTTGCTTTTCGGGGGAGCGATTCTAGCGATTTCGGACCTGAACAGCAGCACGGATGGACGGATTGCCCAAAAAAATGACCCCGGAGGGAACGGAACCTGCCGGGGCCAAGAGGGTGAAGCATGTCGCCGTGTGTCCGGCGCTTGAATCAGGTTGGCACGGGCTCCGCACCTCCTTGGGTCTTGCGGGGCCTGGCGCCGGCCTTGCTGCCGGTTGCGGCTTTGGCGGTCGGCTTGTCCAGTGATTTCAGTTTCACGGCCTTGGGCGCCGGGATGGCCTTGGTAACGGTCCTGGCCTTGGCCGGCTTGGCGGCGGCTGGCTGACGCGGGCGGGCTGCCCTGGCGGGGGTTGCCGGCGCGGGGGCAGGTACCGGCTCCACGACGGCAGCAACGGCCACAGTCTTCTTGCCAACCGCCGCGTCGTCCAGGTTCAGTTCCCGCTTCCACTTTTCCAGTACGGCACGATTGTCGTGCTGCCAGGGATGGAAGTCGGGGCGGAAATACTGCAGGTAGGACGGAATCAGCTTGCGGAAGTGGCCCTTGCGGCCCCACATCCGGTCCAGTCCCTTCAGCCACATGCGCACATCAAACAGTTTGCCGTCGGCCTTCAGCAGACGGGCCTGGAACCAGGTGGTGTGCATGATGAAGAAGAAGGTGGTGACGGCCATGGCGCGGATGCGCAGGCGGTAGTCGCCAACAATGTCCTGATAGACATCAAAGGCGACGCCCTTGTGTTCGCTTTCTTCCACGGCATGCCACAGCCACAGCTTCATCATCGACGGATCAAAATTTTCGAAGATGTCCGGCTCGGTCAGCATCTGCTCGGCGAGAATGGCGGTGAAATGCTCCAGTGCACAGGTGATGGCCAGCTGGCGTTCGGGCGACATCTTGCCCTTGATGAAGGCCATGCGCTGGCGCGCAAAGTTTTCGATAAATCCAAGATCAATGCCGTGCTTGCGGGCATATTCGTTGTAGTGACTGTGCTCCTTTGCGTGCATGGCTTCCTGGCCGATGAATGCGCTCACCTGTTGCCGGAGCACCGGATCGGTAATGCGATCCTGGAAGTGACGCACGCTGTGCACGAAGAAACGCTCGCCCTCAGGAAACGTCGCCGACAGGGCATTGAGCAGATGGGTGAAATGCGGGTCCTTGTCGGCCCAGTAGCGCGGCACGTTGCTGAATTCAAAATCCATGCGGCGGACGGTGATGCCGGCATCCGGATGTTGCTGGCGGGCCGTCATACGCCTGCCTCCAGCAGTTCCGGACGCTTCAGCATGGTGGCCAGTTTCTGCAGTCCTGCATCACGCAGGGCGCGACTGTCGCGCTGGTTGGGATGAAAGTCGCGCTTGTAGTACGAAAGATAGGCCGGGCCCAGTTTGCGCAGAAAGCCGTTCTTGCCCATCAGCCATTTCATGCCGCCGGCAATCGACTTCCAGTCGGTCTTGTCGTTCATGGCGGCGCGCAGCTGGAAGTAATGAAAAATCTGGAAGCCGACAAACTCGACAGTGGTGGCGGCCATTTCGCTGGTGCGCACCCAGTAGTTGTTGACCTGGTCCTGATACACGTCAAAGGCGACGGCCTTGTGTTCGCTTTCTTCCACGGCATGCCACAGCCACAGTGGCAGCAGGCGCTCATCCATGCCTTCAAAGTATTCCGGGTTTTCCAGAATGGTTTCGGCGAGCATGGCGGTAAAATGTTCCAGTGCGCAGGTCTTGGCCAGCTGGCGTGCCGGTGACAGTTTCTTGCCCTGCCACTTGAGGCCGTTCAGTACAAACTCTTCCACTTTCCGCGTGGGCAGTCCCTTCTTCTGCATGAGCGCATTGAAGTGCTCATGCTCGTTGCCGTGATGCGCCTCCTGACCGATAAAGCCTTTCACTTCCTCGCGCAACGCAGGGTTGGTGATGCCGGGCTGGTAGTGGCGCACCGAGCGCACAAAGAAGCGCTCACCCTCCGGGAAGGTGCAGGAGAGCGAGGTCAGCAGGATGGATTTGAACTGGTCGCCGGCAAACCAGTACGTTGGAATGCTGTCATCAAACTGAAAATCCATGCGCCGTGGCTGGATGTCGCTGTTGTTGATGCGCTTCACATTGGTCTTGGCATTCATGGCGAAGGGACTCCCGGTCACGTAATGACCAGAGTATTCCTGCGGAACAGGGCGGGAGGTTAGGCCGTACGGTGCCAATTTGCTGTCATCATGGGCCAGACCGCCTTGCGGTTGCTGGCCCATGACAAGTGGCAGGAGGGATCAGCCTTCGAACTTCAGCAGTGCCTTGTACTTCTGCTCAAGGTCGTCGCTGTAGTGGTCTTCCGGGTGGAAGCCGGGGCGGAAGTAGTCGAGCAGCGGCAGGGCCAGCTCGCTGATGAAGCCCTTGTAGCCGAACAGGCTCCACATGCCCTTGGCCCAGGACTTGCCGTTGAACAGCTGGCCGTCCTTTGCCATCAGGCGTACCTGCTGGTCGGCCAGTACCACGGCCAGGATGGACCAGGCGATCACCATGGCAATGGCGCGGGTCGGGTAATCCTTGTACAGCTTCTGGTAGGTGTCGTAGCACACGGACTTGTGCTCGGACTCTTCCACGGCATGCCACAGCCACATCTTGCGCATGACCGGGTCGTTCATCTGACCGTTCCAGTCTTCGCGCTTCATCAACTGGGCGGCGATGGTGGCGGTGAAGTGTTCGAGGGCGCAGGTCACGGCCAGCTGCTGCTTGTGGCTGAGGATCTTGTGGCCGAACTTGAGCAGCTTGCCAACGCGGCGATGGAAGAAGTCCACATCAATGCCATGCTCGGTGGCATAGTCGTTGAATGCCTTGTGCTCCTTGGAGTGCATGGCTTCCTGGCCGATGAAGGCGCTGATTTCCTTCTGCATGACCGGGTCTTCGATCAGCTCACGCACATTGCGCATGCTGGTCACGAAGAAAAACTCGCCTTCCGGGAAGAGGGAGGACAGGCTGCTCAGGAAGTGGGTCAGGAACGGGTCATTGGCAAACCAGTACCTGGGCACATCAGTAAAGCCGAAATCCATGCGGCGGACGGGGAAGCTGGCCTTGATCCTGGCTTGGGCTGTCATCTCATCTCTCCGGTTGTGGCTGTCGGTCTTTTTTTTGGCATCGTGACCCGGAGGCCACTTGCGGCTAGGATTGACCGGTCAGCGGGAAAACAACACATTCTGTCACCTTGTTGAATGTGTCATTGAGTGATGTAAGTATTGCCAGCCTTGCCGGGCCTCTGCTAGGTCAGATCAGGCCAATATTCGTCTTTAAAGGCCATAATAATGTCCACACTTGAGCTTCATCAGCCAGCCATTCCGATCAGCTATGCACGCCTGCTGGTAGAGCTGTGCACGCGCTGGCATGTGGCACCGGAAGAGCTGATGGCCGGTACCGCGCTGGACCGGCACCCGCTGCCGGGCAGTGATGTGCGCCTGTCGCCGCTGGAGTTCAACCAGATTGTCGATCGCGCCCTGCGCCTGACGGGCGAGCCGGCCCTGGGCTATCACTTCGGCCTGCATCTGAAGCTGTCGGCCCACGGTTTCCTCGGTTATGCCGTGATGACCAGCGCCACACTGGGCGAGGCCATCCAGCTGGTCGAAAAGTATTTCACTACCCGTAGCGGTGCCCTGCGCTTCAGTTCCTTCATTGATGGCGACACGGCGGTCGTACAGGTGGACAGCACGGTGGATGTGGTGGCGCCCTTTGCCTTTCCGTTCGAAAGCCTGCTGGTGGGACTGTGCCATGCCGGGGCCTACATCACCGGCGAGAGCAGCATGGATGCCGAGGTTTGCATCAACTACCCCGAGCCGGGCTATTACGCCCGTTGTGCCAGCCTGCTGCCGTGCCCCATCCGCTACAACATGCCGCTGCACCAGTTGCGGTTTCCGGCGGCCCTGCTGGACCGCCCCTTGCTGATGGCCGATGCCACCGCGTCGGAACAGGCGCGTGAGCAGTGCGAGCGCGAGCTGGCGGCACTCTCCAGCCAGCCACTGGTGACGCGCGTGCGTGCCCTGCTGGGCGAGGACCTGGCCAACATGCCGGATCTGGATGTGGTGGCCGGCCGCTGCTGCATGTCGTCGCGCACCCTCAAGCGCAAGCTGGCCGAGCACGGTGTGACCTACTCGGAGATGGTGGCGACTATCCGCCGGGACGAGGCCTGCCTGCTGCTGGCCGAGGGCCGGCTGAGTGTCGAGCAGATTGCCGGCCGTCTTGGTTACCGCGATCCGGCCAACTTTACCCGCGCCTTCAAGAGCTGGACCCGGGAGACCCCGCGCCAGTACCGGGAGACCGTCCGGTCCGGCCAGCGCCGTGCCTGAGCGGTCGGGTTTGGTCCCGGACCGCTTCCACGGCATAATCCGCCTCCTTCATACCTCCTGAATCCTGTCGGAGTTCTGCATGTCCGGTATTACCCTCAGTCGCTATCTGGTCGAACAGCAGCGCAACAACCCCGCCATCACGCCGGATTTGCGTCTTATCGTGGAAAGCGTGGCCAGTGCCTGCAAGGCCATCGGCGTGGCCATCGGCAAGGGCGAGCTGGCCGGCGTGCTGGGCGGTGCCGGCAGTGAAAACATCCAGGGCGAGGCGCAGAAAAAACTGGATGTGATTTCCAACGACATCCTGATTCGCACCAAGCAGGCCAACGGCACGCTGGCGGCCATGGCGTCGGAAGAAATGGACGAGATCTATCTCATTCCGACCGAATATCCGCAGGGTGATTATCTGCTGCTGTTTGATCCGCTCGATGGCTCCAGCAACATTGATGTGAATATTTCTGTCGGCACGATTTTTTCTGTGCTGAAAAAAGCTGATGACAATGAAGTGACGGTGACGGATTTCCTGCAACCGGGCACGGCGCAGGTGTGTGCCGGGTATGCCGTGTACGGTCCTTCCACCCAGATGGTGCTGACGTTTGGCCAGGGCGTGGACTGCTTTACGCTGGATCGTGAACTCGGCGAGTTCATTCTCACGCAGCGCCAGATGCGAATTCCGGAAGACACCAAAGAGTTTGCCATCAACATGTCCAACCAGCGCTTCTGGGAGTCGCCGGTACAGCGCTATATCGAAGAGTTGCTGATGGGCAGCACTGGCCCTCGCGAAAAGGATTTCAACATGCGCTGGGTAGCTTCCATGGTGGCCGATGTGCACCGCATCCTCACGCGTGGTGGTGTTTTCATGTACCCGGTCGACAGCAAGACCCGCGAGCAGGGCGGCAAGCTGCGCCTGCTGTATGAAGCCAATCCCATGTCCATGCTGATCGAGCAGGCCGGTGGCGCCTCCACGACGGGGCGTGAGCGCATCATGGCGCTGGAGCCGCAAAAACTGCATCAGCGCGTGCCCGTGGTGCTGGGGTCGAAAAATGAAGTGGAGCGCGTCACCCGTTATCACAATGAGTGAGGCGTGTTCCGGAATTTACCGATAAAACAGACACAGAAGAAAACCGATGAAGAATGTCGACAAGGTGTTGCCCGGGGCAGAGAAATTTTATGTCGGGCTGATGATGGGGGTGGTGGGGCGTGGTCTTGTGTCCACCAGTCATGCCGATGAAGAAGTGCGCCGGGAAATTGCTACGTTTCCGGCCGGTTATACCTTCCAGATGATGGTGATTCCGAGCGGCCCGGCCTTCACGACCGAGGTGCAGGCCGACGGTACGCTGCGCCTGCTCAAGGATTTCACCGGCAAGCCGGATCTGTGCGTGCGTTTCAAGCACATGTCCCATGCGTTTCTGGTGCTGTCTTTCCAGGAGGGCACTGCCCGTGCGTTTGCCAATGACCGCATTTATGTGGATGGTGAAGTGTCGCATGCCATCCGCATGGTGCGCTGCCTTTCCCGCATGGAAGTGCTGATCCTGCCAAAGCTGGTGGCACAGCGTGCTGTCAAGCGCTACCCGGCCATCGGCATGGGCGAAAAAATGAATCTGGCCGCACGCATTTACAGCCGTGTTGCTACCAATTTCCTGAAGGGAGAGTGAAGAAATGGCAAATGCCTATTACGAGTTTTTTTGCCCGGTAAAAGTGATTGCCGGTCACAAGGCACTGGAACACATGCCGTTCGAGCTGCACACCCTGCAGGCAAAGCGCCCGCTGGTAATTACGGACAAGGGTGTGGTGGCCGTTGGTTTGCTCAATCATATTCATGCCGCATTTGATGGTGCCGAAGCAGAAATCCAGGCCGTGTTTGATGATGTGCCGCCGGACAGCAGCCTGCAGACCGTGCGTGAAGCGGCGGCTGTCTACCGTCATCACAATTGCGATGCGATCATTGCCGTGGGTGGTGGTTCGGTTATCGATACCAGCAAGGCCGTGAACATTCTGGTGTCGGAAGGTGGCGACGACCTGCTGCGTTTTTCCGGCGCACACAACCTCAAGCGTCCGCTGAAGCCGCTGTTTGTGGTGCCAACCACCGCCGGTACCGGTTCGGAAACCACCATGGTGGCGGTGATCTCCGACAAGGACAAGGGCGTGAAGATTCCCTTCACTTCCTACTTCCTGATGCCGACAGCGGCAGTGCTTGACCCGCGCATGACGTTGACGCTGCCGCCACACATCACGGCCATGACCGCCATGGATGCGATGACACATGCGGTGGAGGCATTTACCTGCCTGGGTGCCAACCCGATCAGCGATGCCTACGCCACGGGTGCGGTGCGCAAGATCAGCGAGAACCTGCTCAAGGTGATGGACAATCCTGCCGATGCCGATGGCCGTCTGGAACTGGCTCAGGCTTCTACCATGGCAGGCATTGCATTCTCTAACGCGATGGTCGGCATGGTGCATTCGCTGGGACATTCCGTGGGTGCCGTGTGCCACCTGCCGCATGGTCTGTGCATGAGCCTGTTCCTGCCTTACGTGCTGGAATACAACAAGGAAGTGAACGGCGACCGCATTGGCGAGCTGCTGCTGCCGCTGGCAGGTGCTGACGTATACGCAGCCACACCAAAAGCCCAGCGTGCGGACAAGGCTATTGAAGTCATCAGGCAGATGCGTGATGCGCTGTATGAGCGCTGTAAGCTGCCCCGCACGCTGCTGGAAACCGGCAAGGTGCGTGAAGACCAGCTGGAACAGATTGCTGATCTGGCCATCAATGACGGATCGATCATTTTCAATCCGAAAGAAGCTGATCGTGCCGAGCTGCTGGGTGTGCTGAAGCTGTCCTGGGCATAACGGTAATTTTGCGTCATGAAAAAGCCGCCCTTGAGGGCGGCTTTTTTTATTGGCGGGGTGTTCAGGTGGCGGGGCGCAGGTTTCGTCAGCCAGGTTTCGTGTCGGCTGATGTTGGTGGCACGGCCGCCGCCTTCAGTTTTTCCATGTCCGCCCTTGCTGCGCTGCTGGGGGTGAAATCAATGCCTTCCTCCAGCGTCTCCAGTATGGGAAAGCGCGCGCCACAACAATGGCCCACCATGGCCAGACTGTTTTCGGCGATTGGCGGTTTGTTGGCTGTCGTCATGGCAGGACTCCTGCTTCCGGTTCGCATCCTTCCATTATAGTGCATGCATGTGCCGGCGACGTCCCTTTGGCTGGAGTGGCGCCGGATCAGTTTTTCATCTGTGGCGTGGCTCGGGCAATGATGGCTTCGCAATTGCTGCCACGGGCCAGCGTGCCATAGTTGTGGTGTCCGACCAGGGTAAGGCGTGAAGTGCAGAACGGGTCGGCGACATAGGTCGGTGCGTGTTGTACCAGCAGGGCGGCCTGCAGCGCCAGTGCCATGCGGTCAACAATGTCGCGGGCACGGAACTCCATGTCGGTGAAATCACGGAACTCGTTCTTCAGCGCGGTCACATGCTGGTCGAGCGCAGCATTACCACCCCGGGCCTTGCCGACTTCGGCAAGAAACGCATCCACCACCGCCGGTGTTTTCTGCATGGCGCGCAACACATCCAGGCATTGCACATTGCCACTGCCTTCCCAGATGGCGTTGATCGGTGCCTCGCGGTACAGGCGCGGGAAAATGCTGTCTTCCATCACGCCACTGCCACCGATGCATTCCATCGCTTCATAAGCGTGATGCGGGACGCGTTTGCAAATCCAGTACTTACCCACGGCTGTGCCAAGTCGTACCAGCAGGTCTTCGTGTTCGTCATGCCGGTTGTCGAGTGCACGTCCGATACGCATGGTCAGGGTGGTGGCGGCTTCACTTTCCAGTGCGAGATCCGCCAGCACGTTCTGCATCAGCGGTTGCCGGTTCAGCACGTTGCCGAAGGCCGAGCGCACCGAGCAGTGATGAAGTGCTTGCGCGGCAGCCATGCGCAGGCCGCCGCTGGAACCGATCATGCAGTCAAAGCGCGTCATGCTGACCATTTCAATGATGGTGCGCACGCCACGGCCTTCGTCCCCAACCAGCCAGCCAAGTGCGCCGCGCAGCTCGATTTCACTGGACGCGTTGGACTGGTTGCCCATTTTTTTCTTCAGGCGGATCACCTGCAGGGGATTTTTTGTGCCATCCGGGCGCCAGCGCGGCACGAGAAAACAGGAGAGGCCGCCCGGTGCCTGTGCCAGCACCAGAAAGGCATCGCACATGGGTGCCGAGAGGAAAAACTTGTGGCCCACCAGTTCATAGGGCTGCGCCGGGCCACCACTGCCGACCGGGAATGCTCTGGTGGTGTTGGCGCGAACATCCGAGCCGCCCTGCTTTTCGGTCATGCCCATGCCGATGGTGATGCCGGCCTTTTGCTCCATCGGTACATTGCGCGGATCGTAAACGCGCGCGGTGATTTTCGGTTCCCATATCCTGGCCAGCTCCGGTGTGGTGCGAAGCGAGGGGACCGCAGCAAAGGTCATGGTGACGGGGCAGCCATGGCCGGCTTCCACCTGTGACTGCATGTAGAACATCGCGGCACGTGCCACATGCGCACCTGCTTTCGGGTCTACCCATGGTGACGAGTGAATGCCGTTCTCGATCGCGGTCTGCATGAGGTGGTGATAGGCGGGATGGTATTTCACCAGGTCGATGCGGTTGCCAAAGCGGTCGTGCGTGTCGAACTCCGGCGTGAACTTGTTGGCGAGATGCCCCAGTTCCAGATAGCCGGCCGTGCCGGCATGTTCGCCAAAGGTGCTGAGCTGTTCATCGGCCCAGCCGGCGCCTTCGCGCTGTACGGCATCACGCAATGCGTGATCCTGCCGGTACAGGTTGAAGTCCTGCAGCTCGCTCGACACGTTGATGACCTCATGGGTGTCGGCCATGTAGCGACTGTCTGGTGAATCCTGCGGTGATGCATTCATGACGGTGTCCTGTTCAGCGTGTCGTCGCGGTGGCGGTCGACGGTGTGGAAACGATACGCAGTACATCCAGATAGCCGGGTGCCGGTGGTACGGCGCCGCGTTCACGTAGCATCCTGTGCATGAGTGGCAGTTTGCGGAAGGGTACGGAGGCCATGACGTGGTGTTCTATATGGTAGTTCACGCGGTGCGGTGCCACCGTCATGCGCGCCAGCAGGCCGGCGCGGGTGGAACGGGTGTTGCGGAACATGTCGGTGCTCTGCTCGGTGCAGGCATGTTCGGCCATGGAGCGAATGCGCAGGATCAGCGGAAATGGCGTGATGTAAGTGAGTACGAAGACGCCATAGAGCCATGCATGGCCACTGGCCCATGCCATGCCGAACAGCACGGCGTGCACAAGCGCGGTACGCCAGCCGTTGCTGACCAGGTCACGCAGGTAGTCGTGCCAGCGCCGTCCTTCCTGTGGCAATTTTTGGATGTCGTTGGACACCGTCCACTGGATGACGCCGGCATCCATGAGGGTGCGGCCGAGAAGAAATTTCAGTCCAGTGTAGCCGGACAGGTCACGGGCAAACTTGCGCCATAGCGAGGCGCGGGTGCAGGGCAGACCGGCCACCAGTGAAAGATCCGTGTCACCTTGCTGCCCGGTTTTGCTGTGGTGGGCAAAATGATGCACCTTGTATTTCTGAACGTCATTCCAGATGGGTTTTGCACAGACCCAGTCGGCGAACGTGTCGTTCAGCCATTTTGTCCGGAACAGGGTGCCGTGCGAGGCTTCGTGCATCAGGATGGCGAGGGCGAGATGACGCCCGCCAAGAATGATGACACCAGGCACGAACAGCAGGACTGCCACCGGCAATGATTGTTGTGCCGCCCACGCCAGCATGGCCAGCGTTAAAAAAATGACACCCCAGGTAAAACCGATGCCGACAAAGCCTGCGAGGTCGGATCGCTCGGTGAGCATTCTTATTTCTTCCCGCGTAAAAATGTCGGTGATTTTGCGACGGGTTTCGGCAGGCAGCTCGACGGGAGTTGCCGAGTCCGGGAGGGTGATGGCCTGGTTCATGTCATGTCCCTGCAAAAAAATCGTGATCAATGCGTGGTGAGGTGCGCGGCCGGTTTGTTGCTTGCGCTCAGCAGGCGCAGCTGTTGCCAGATGACGTGCCCGGCACGATCAAACCTGTGCACGGTCTCGGTAAAGGCACGGCGGGCTTCGGTGTCGACCAGCGGTGCTGGCAGAAGGGGATCAAACACCAGCTGGCGGATGGCTTCATTGCCCAGCAGAAAGGATTCGCGCGCGGCCACATCCGGTTCCAGTTCGCCGGCGTGTGCCAGCCACTCTTCAAGCCGGGCCTGCATGTCGCAGTAGCGGCGCGACAGTTGTTCGCCATCCCAGAGCGTGCGCGCCCGTTGTTCACGTCCGGCATCAAGGTCGCGCGCCACAAAAACGGCGGCATCCTGTTCCAGTCCCAGCTTGTACAGGCGTTCACGCACGGCAGTCACGCCGCCTAGCAAATTGTCCGGGCGCACGAACAACCCGCGTTCCAGTTCACGCAGACCGAGCAGGGCCAGCGCGCGGTCGCGGGCGCGCAGGGCGACGCGGTCGCTGCGGCCGAGTGCGCCGACCGGGACTACAATCCAGTCACCATTCCACGCGCACACCTGCTGCTCGGCCGTGCGCCAGGTGGCCACCTCGGCCGCCAGACCGGTGGCATTGGGCCCGAGGCGGTAGGCGCCACGTCCGGCGGCTTCGATCAGGCCGGCGCTGGCCAGTCGCACCAGCGTCACGCGCACACTGTTCTCGCGAATGCCGAACAGGGCGCAGCTGCTGATGGCGTCACGGGCGGACAGCGGGTCGCCTTCGGTTGCCAGCAGCAGGTTCAGGATGAGCGAGCGGGGATTGGGTTTCATGATGCCTGACTTTCTATACGCTATTAATCAATAATTGATATTTAATGTAATATTACCAATCATGTCAATTGATGATGTATGGAGTAACTTCACCATGACGACTGTCCTCCTTGAGCGCCGTCCGCCCCTGCTGGTGGTCACGATCAACCGTCCGGAGGCCCGTAACGCGGTTGATGGCCCCACGGCCGCAGCGCTGGCAGATGCCTTCCGCACCTTCGAGGCGGATGCATCGCTGCAGGTGGCCATTCTCACGGGGGCGGGCGATCACTTCTGTGCCGGTGCCGATCTCAAGGCAGTGGCCGGTGAGCCGGCCAGGGCCAATCGCGTCGCGCCCGACGGTGACGGCCCCATGGGGCCGACCCGCCTGCAGCTGACCAAGCCCGTGATAGCTGCCGTGTCCGGCTATTGCGTGGCGGGCGGGCTGGAGCTGGCGCTATGGTGCGATCTGCGCGTGGCGGATGCGTCCGCCGTGTTCGGTGTGTTCTGTCGCCGCTTCGGCGTGCCCCTGATTGACGGAGGCACGGTGCGGTTGCCGCGCGCCATCGGCATGAGCCGGGCCATGGACCTGATTCTCACCGGGCGCCCGGTGGATGCCGCCGAGGCCCTGCAGATCGGGCTGGCCAACCGGCTGGTCCCGAAAGCCGACCTGCTGGTGGAGGCGGAGAAACTTGCCTTGCAGATAGCCACGTTTCCACAGGCCTGCATGCGGGGTGATCGCCGAAGTGCCATTGAGCAGTGGGGGATGGATGAGGCGGCGGCACTGCAGCAGGAGTTTGCCCATGGTGCATCAACACTGCAGTCCGGTGAAACGGTTGCCGGGGCTACCCGCTTTGCTGGTGGTGGTGGCCGTCATGGTGATTCCGGGGGCTCGTCACAGCAGCCGTGAGACGGCGGAAAAAGTGACTGCAAGTCAGTCGTGAAGATTGCCTGAACGGTGTGATGAATGGCCTGTTGGCGCCTTGTCACTGCCGGTTGTCCCCGCTAGCATCCGGGCCTGTCCAATTTTGCAGTGAGAAGAATCATGTCCCAGCAGCGCATTGATGTTGTGCAGGAATTCCGCAAGCCGGTGGAAGAAGTGTTTGCCTATCTGGCGGACCACAACAACCTGACCAGGGTATTCGGGATTCCGGTCAAGCGCGTGCGTGATGGCCAGGGCGATGTGAATGGCGTTGGCTCCGTGCGCAGCATGGGCTTTGCCCCGCTGGCCGTGGAAGAAACCGTGGTGGGTGTGGTGCAGAACCAGTCCATTGATTATGAGATCACCCGTGGCGGTGGCCCCCTCAAGAATCATCATGGCCGTCTGACGTTCACCAAAACCGCCGGTGGCTCGCGCGTGCAGTGGAGCATCACGTTTGAATCGCCGTTGCCTGTCGTGGGCACGGTGGTGCGTCAGGTGCTCAAGCAGGGTCTGTCCATGGGGCTGCGCAAGATCGCCTGAGTGTTGCTGCGGCATACCCGTTTCGTATCTCCCGTATCTGGCGGGTGTCAAAAAAAGGCCGGCAATAATTGCCGGCCTTTTTCATGCGCACGGATGCTCAGCCATGCAGTTTGCCGGTGAACAGGACCGGTCCGGTCGGCGCGCCGGTCGGTGAGCCGCCCACCGGCTCCAGGCTGATGGCCAGCAAGGCGCCGGAAGCAAGGCGCTGTCGGGCTGTCGTGCTCAGCCGGAGTTCGGCATGGGTGGCGCTGGTGCGCCTGATGACGCCCAACGACAACGGTGCGCCGCCATCAGGAATGGACCATAGCTCCAGGTCGCGGTCACCAGGCACCGTGACCTGGCTCAGCCCGGAAAGCTCCAGCACGTCGTTACCCTTCTGGCGCACAATCCAGACCGGCTCGGCCTTGTCCGTGCTCAGCACGGCAAGATCAGTGCTTGCTATCGGAACCGGCGGTGTTGCCGCCGGGCGCAGCACCAGAATGGCGGCCAGTGCAGCCGCGACGGCTGTGCTGCCAAAGCCCAGCCAGCGCCAGAACCCGGAGGCCCTCGTATCGGCATTCGTGGCAGTGGCGGGGCGCTGGCCCAGTCGTTCCTGGATGCGAACCCATACCCGCTCGGGCACGATCTCGGGCGACACCGCGTACAGCCACGGTGAAAGTCGACGTTCCCAGATCAGTACCTGTTGCTGCAGCGCACGATCGGATACCAGCAATTGTTCAAAGCGCCTGCGGGCACCACCGTGCAGCGTGCCCAGCACATATTCGCCCGCCAGTTTCTGTTGCAGTTCGGGATGATGGTAATTCATGCGGAGGCCTCCCCCAGACAGCTGCGCAACTTGTCGAGTCCACGCCGTATCCAGGCTTTTACCGTGCCGAGTGGTGTTGCCAGATGCTCGGCCAGTTCGCTGTGGGTCAGTCCGTGAAAGAACGCGAGTGACACTGATTCGCGCTGACGCTCATCCAGAACATCCAGGCAGTTGCCCAGCCGGCGGGCATCAGAATCCGCCATCAGGTTTTGCAGCGGGCCAGGCCCGTCATCTTCAATGGCATCCCAGGCTTCGTCGGGAAGGGATTCACCTTCGGCGCGACGGCGACGCAGACGGTCAATCGCGCAACGCCGCACGATGGTGCCCAGCCAGGTGTTCGCGCTGCCGCGCTCAGGCTGATAACTGCCTGATGAGTGCCATATTTTCACATAGGCTTCTTGCAGCACGTCCTCCGCAACATCGCGACGCCGCAAAAGTGCGATGGCAACACCAAACAGTTGCGGCGACGTTTGACGGTAAAGCTGGTCAAATGCACGCTGATTGCCCAGTGCCGTTTGATAAATCAGTGTGGCCAGTTCTTCGGCCATAAGTTCACCCCGGAATGAGTTGCCATTCAAACAGACGCTGGCAGAGCCACAGAAAGGCAATTGCAGCAATCGCCAGTGAGCCGCCTTGTACGCCCCATCGACGATAGCCGAGCTGGTGTCGTCTGGCGAGTGCAATTGTGAACGGCAGAAAAATGACAACGGCCAGCAGTTGCCCGGCTTCAACACCCAGATTGAAGCCCGCCAGTGCCAGCAGGCGTTCGCTGGTGGCGGTGGGCAGTTCGCCCAGCATCGCCGCAAAACCAAGGCCGTGAACCAGCCCGAATATCAGCGCCATTACCCAGCGGGTGTGGGGGCGGTGTGTGCAGAGGTTGTGCAGTGCCGCAATCAGGACAGAGGCCGCAATGGCCGACTCGACCAGCCGGCCGGGCAACCGGATCAGGTCAAATGTTGCCAGTCCGAGGGTGAGCGAGTGAGCTATCGTGAACGCAGTGACCAGAACAAGTGTGTCACGCCATGCGCTGCGAGTATTTACTGTTCCGGGACGGACGAGCGCGACAGGAAGCAGTAAGGATACTAAAAAAAGCAGGTGATCATAGCCGGTGGCAATATGATGCATGCCTTCTTTCGCATGCCCTATCCAGTGGGTGAACCGGGTGTCATCGGCAATGCGGGCTTCCTGGCCGGGTGTGAGCAGCAGCGCATGTTCAGTGTCGTTGATGCTGATACGGGCAATGCCGCGATGGGCGGCATCAATGCCATTCAGCAATCGGTAATCAATGTGAAGATCACCCGAACCCGGGCAATTCCCTTGCAGGGTAATGACGAGATAGCGGCCATCAACATGCTGGTCAATGGCCATTGCCGTGCTGTCGCTGCCAAGCAGGCAGGCCGTTGAACCGGTACGCAGGCGTAGCGCATCTTGCAGAAGGGTATTGATGGCGATGTCAGCCTGGCGTATTTCTCCCCAGGTGATGCGGCGATCTTCGTTGGCATCAATGGGCAGGATCACATCGAGATCGCGCAGGCCAATATCCCAGCGCCCGGATATGTTGCCACTGGCATCAATCGCCAGTGAAAGATAACTGTCACTGGCCTTGTGTGCCAGGGTGAGGGCTGGAGCAATCGTCAGCAGCAATAAAAGGCAATGAATTATTTTCATCTGGCGGTGCTCGCCATTACCAGCCGGACATCCTGCAGCCGACTCGACTGCAGCCACTTCCGGATCAGCGCGAGATCGGCAGTGCTCTTTCTGGATGTTGCCGCCATTTTGTAAATCAGAAGGTCGGCAGGTTCCCGCTGTTGTTGCCAGTTTTTGCGTGCCAGCAGGAGTGCCCGGCTGGTATTGCCAAGCAGGTGCAATGTGAACAGTGCTTCTTCGCGCAAGTGCACGGTTTCGCCACGCGCCAGCAATGCAGAAAAACGCGACTGTAATTCCTGTATGTGTGCTTGGGCGCCTGGCAAGCCCAGGCGATGTTCGGCCAGCGTCAGGCGCAGCAGCAGGCCATCATGCCGGGTGTGGTCACGCAGCAGGGGGACTACGTCAGCGGAGCGGTTATTTGCCAGTAGCCAGTCAGCATACGCAGCCAGGGCGTCGGGACTGTTCTGCATCACCTTGCGATACGCCGCGCCGGCAACCTGCTGGCGGCCCATGCGCAAGGCCAGATCGCCCAGTGCCAGATGAATCCATGTGCGCTGGTCCGGGCTGAGTCCCTTGTCCAGTGCCGACAGTTTTTGTAACTGGGCCAGTGCCTGTTCGGCTTTACCGCTCAGGCCATCAACCTGTGCACGACAGGCAAGCGCCAGCAGCAATGTCTCCAGTTGCTGTACGCGCTGGCAGCTCTGTTGCGCCAGTTCATATTCGCCGCGTACCTGATAAATGGATGCTTGCAGTAACAAGGCTTCGGTGTGGGCCGGATCGCTTTGCAGCACCTGATGCAAATTGACCAGTGCCTGCGGAAAAAGGTGATTGGCTTGCTGCAGGCGAGCCCGCAGCACGCGGGTTTCGGTGGTTGGTGATAACCGGTCAAGACGGGCCTCGGCATGGCCGAGATAGCGGGGATCACCCTCACGTTGCGCCAGTTGCAGCAACGCAAGAATGTCGACGATGGCACGTGCCTGATCTTCCGGCCCGCTTGCCGACACCGTCGGCAGTGGCAGGCGCCTGGCCGGCAGCACTTCCAGCACCTCCTCCGCACTGGCGGGAATACGAGGTGTGGGTGCGGCCACGCCGGGCAGCATGACGGCGAGCAGGAAAACCAGACACATGCGCATGACAACGGCTCCTGTCAGAAACTCACTGCAACCGGTTCGGCCGTTTCGGACGAGTCGACCATGACAGCAGTCAGGCTGACAGGTTTGGCGACCTCGGACACGGCCGGCGGCTGATCGACAACCGCAGATACCGTGGCCGTGAAGCTGCTTTGTGCCGGCGCAGGATTGTCATCATCATTGCAGGCGGCCAGCCCTGTCATGAGCATGGCGGCGACAAGCCATTTGATTGTTTTCATGATGGCATCCTCAGTGGCTGGCGCCCGGCAGCGGGGTCTTGAGGTACGGGAACTGTTCATTGAACTGGCTGGACGTTTGCAGGGCGCCATCAGTGAAATGAATGCCGCCGGAAGGGGCATCCGCAGGTGCGCAGCCCAGGTTCAGTGTGCACAGCTTGCCCATCACCACGCGCAAGGCGATGTCGACGACGTCATCCCCGGGACGACGACCGTTGGGGAAGCCGGCGCTATCGCCACCAATCACGCCCAGACGATTCTGGTTGGCGGCCACCACGGCGGTGGTCGTGGTATTGAGGCGCAGCATTTCCGCTGGCGTGACAGTGGCGGGCTGGTTCAGGCCGGGCACACCGGTCAGGAACGCCGTCACCAGATCATTGCGCGGAAAATTGGTGGGCGCCTGCACGCCGGCACCACCGAACAGGATTTCCAGCAAGGCCGGCAGGGTCGGGTTGGTCACATAGCTCGCGAACTGGCCGTCCTTCTTTGGCTGGCTGGCATTGAACCTGTCCTTGTCCTTGAGGCCGATCACCACCTCATTGACCAGTGGCATGCCAAGACGCGATACCTGTGTCCACGCGCCGCCTTCCTTCGATGCGGTCGAGATGTTGCTGCCCGGTGCCGGGTTGAGCAGGCGGCCCTGACGCAGGCTGGCGCTTGTCCACGCGCCAATCACGGTTTCGCTGCCATTGGTCACGCAGCTGATGGGCAGTTCCAGTGCCAGCGTAGTGACATTCTTGTCTTGCAGCGTATCCAGTCCCTTGTCTTCCGCACCGGCATCAAACTCGGTGGCAGGCGCGGTGATGTTCACCAGATCGAAGGTCTCACCCAGATTCACCGCAAAGGAATCCTTGCGCTGTCCCACAAACACGCGTCCCTGTGTGGCGCAGCCCGGGATGCTGATGGAGTGGATGTGCTGGTTGGCATATGTCGCGTAGTCAGGCAGTGACTTGGTGCCGATGTTGTCGACCGGTTTTTCAAACACCGACTGGCTGCTGCCGGCCTTGGTCAGCGTCTGACGCATGCCCTTGCCGCGTCGCGGGCCTTTCACCTGGGTGACCGTAAAGGTTTCCTTTACATTCAGTGCACTGTTGTTGCCGGCCGTGATGCTGCCGATATTAAGCAGGGGCACGGAAATCATCATGCCGCCGACCGATACCTTGAGATCCTCAAGGGTCTGTTTGAAGCGGAACTGATAGGTAAGGTCTTCTACGGCATCACCATTGTTGTCGATGTGAATCTCGTAGAGGGCATCCGGGTCCAGGGCAAAGTAGTTCGGGCCACCGTAGGCATCCTGAAGCGGAAGGTAATTGGCAATCAGCGTGACAAAGCCGCTGCGACCGCTCTCGTAACTGCGAAACATGTAGAAGTCGGCGGCATCCACCTTGGGATGACGGGTAATGAATGGCGCTTCACGATGGCTGGACGCCTCGGCAACCGTGCCAAGGCCTGCCATCAGCAGGGCCAGTGCAAGTGGCGCCATGCGGGCGCCGGAAATGGGGATGTTCATGAAGTTCTCCTGAGTGCTGACGTATGCAGGGATTTTCCTTGTGCATCAGTTAGTACGAGGGAGTTCCCATGCTGGATGCAGCGGGACAGGAAAATAGTTGACCGCTGGTCCGGGTCGCAATGAAAAGGCCGGCAATCAATGCCGGCCTTGTTGAGGAGTGGGCAGTAAATATCAGCCCATGGCTTTCAGTGCCGCCGCCACACCTGCGGCATAAGCTGGATCTGCCTTGCGGAAGTGTGCCAGCTGAACGGCAATGATTTCATCCGGTACGCCATGGATGTGGCGGGCAATGTTGCCGAACAATTGCTGCTGCTGGTCACTGCTCATCAGGCGGAACAGGGCGCCGGGCTGGCTGTAGTAGTCCACATCGACGCGGTGATCAAAACGGTCGGCCACGCCATTAATGTCCATTGGCGGTTCGGCAGCCTCCGGGCTTTCGGCAAATTCGCCAAAACGGTTGGGCTGGTAGTTCACGGCGGCGCCCATGTTGCCATCAACACGACCGGCACCATCGCGATGCATGCTGGCAAACGGGCAGCGTGGGGCATTCACCGGAATCTGGTGGTGATTGATGCCAAGGCGATAGCGGTGTGTATCGCCGTAGCTGAACAAACGCCCCTGCAACATCTTGTCCGGCGAGAAACTGATGCCGGGCACCAGATTGGCTGGCGTGAATGCTGCCTGCTCGACATCACTGAAATAGTTTTCCGGATTGCGGTTGAGTTCCAGCACGCCGACATCAATCAATGGATGGTCACCGTGCGGCCACACCTTGGTCAGGTCAAACGGATTGTAGGGAGATGCCGCTGCCTGCTGTTCCGTCATCACCTGGATGCAGAAACGCCACTTCGGAAAATTGCCGTTCTCGATGTTGTTGTAAAGATCGCGCTGTGACGATTCGCGATCACTCGCCACCACCGTGGCGGCCTCGGCATCGGTCCAGGTAGCAATGCCCTGCATGGACTTGAAGTGGAATTTCACCCACACGCGTTCGTTTTTCGCGTTGATGAAGCTGTAGGTATGGCTGCCAAAGCCGTGCATCTGGCGCAGGTTTTGCGGAATGCCGCGATCCGACATGAGGATCGTCACCTGGTGCAGTGATTCCGGGTGCCGTGACCAGAAATCCCATGCGGCGACATTGCTGCGCAGATTGGTTTTCGGATCGCGCTTTTGCGTGTGAATGAAATCCGGAAACTTGAGCGGATCACGGATAAAGAACACCGGGGTGTTGTTGCCGACGATGTCCCAGTTGCCTTCCTCGGTGTAGATCTTGAGGGCAAAGCCGCGCACATCGCGCTCGGCATCGGCAGCGCCGCGTTCACCGGCCACGGTGGAGAAGCGCAAAAACGTTTCGGCCTGGTTGCCGACCCTGGCGAAGATTTTTGCCTTCGAATATTTCGAGATGTCATGGGTGACGGTGAGCGTGCCGAAGGCGCCCGAGCCCTTGGCGTGCACCACGCGTTCGGGAATGCGTTCGCGGTCGAAATGGGCGAGCTTTTCGAGCAGCCACCAGTCCTGCAGCAGGGCCGGCCCACGCGGGCCGGCGGTCATGGTGTTCTGGTTGTCGGGAACGGGGGCGCCATTGGCGGCGGTCAGCTTCTTGCTCATGGGAAAGACTCCTTCATGGGGTGGCGATTGCTCGCGGTGCCCATTAAACGTAGTCCGTTCCCGGGAGATTGACTAATCAATAATTCGGCGACTTTCGATTGCTTTTTCTTATCGCGAGCCCATCCATGCACCAAGGCTGGTCAGTACCACGCCGGCCACCAGCCAGGCCGAGAAGGGTTCGCCCAGCACGAGGGTGGCGCCAATCCCGGCCACTGCCGGCACCGTGGCCATGGCCGCGCCCAGTTGCGTGGGGCCCAGCCGCGCCAGCGCCTGCATGTAAAGCAGCATCGCCACAATCACCACCAGCACGCCCTGATAGAAGGCCTGCGTGACAATGGCGGAGAGCGGCACCAGGGTAATGCCCTTGGGCAGCAGCAGGGCATATACCGGCAGGTAGATCAGTGCTGCCAGCAATGCCACGCCAAGCGTGGTTTCCCAGGGCGCATAGCCCCACTTCTTTACCAGCACGGTGTAGAGGCCCCACAGGAACGACGCCGTCAGCATCAGCAGGTCGCCCGGCCAGCTGCTGCCCAGGTCGTGCAGGCTGTGTGCGGCGAGGCCACCCACACCCAGTGCAATCAGCAGCAATGCCTTGCGCAGGTTGGGACTCAGTGGCGTATCGAGCAGTCGCCATGCCAGCACGGCAACAAAGAACGGCAGTATGCCGGACAGCAGTACGGCACCATGCGCCGCCGGGGCAAACCGGAAGCTGCTGTAGACCACCACCGAATAGCCGATGCCCCCTGTCGCCACCAGCATCAGCATGCGCCGGTTGAACAGTGGCACCCGCTTCCAGAACAGCCAGGCCGGAAACAGCAGGATGGCGGCGGTGCCAAAGCGCAGGGCCGTCAGATCAAAGCCGTTCAGCGCTGTCTTGCCGGCGACGCGGCTGAGTAGCACAAAGCCGGACCAGATGAGGACACAGGCAGCGGCATAAAAATAGCCGCTACGGGCAGAAGAGGTGGACATGACATACCGGCGGCAGAGGGAAGTCGTGATTTTCCCGGGTGTACTGTTTGAAAGCGAGTTTTTCGTACGCGGACTAGTCGACCTGCTTCATCAGGTTCCAGCGCTGCTCTGCGCTGGCCTGTTGCAGCAGCGGAATGATTTCCTGCAGCAGGCGCGGCAGGTGGGCGGCAATCTGCTCGCTCTGGCCACGGGCAATCATGGCGAGCGCCTTGTCGATGGAGACGGGCGAAGGTTTGCCGGTGCCATGGGCGGCCACGACGGCGGCCAGGCCGAGCTTGGCGATGGCGGCCTGGACTTCGGTCTGGGCATCCGTGGCGGGTGTGATGTCCGGCAGATGCACACTGAAGCGCCACTTTACCTGCAGGGTCCGGCCGTTGACTTCGAGAGGGGTGTTTTTCAGTGCCTGCTGCAGTTTTTCCAGCAGCTTCATGGCGCCTTCGGTAGGCGTGGATGGCAGGCTCAGGGCCAGCGTGGAAAAACTGTAGCGGCTTGCCGTGTCTTCGGTACGGATGCACTCGCGCACCAGACGGGCCGCATGACTGAGGGCGGCATCTGCCGCCGGCTTGCCATGCTGCATGAAGAACGACTTGAAGTCGGGGATGTCGGCAATCACGATGGCTACCGACTGGCGATGGCGATTGGCAAAGGCCAGATCCTTGGTGAGCTGCTCGATGAACGACGGCTGGTTGTTGAAGCCGGTCAGGGCATCTACCGTGATCTGTTTCTTCAGGGCCAGTGATTCGCGCTGATAATTGCAGTGCGCCCGGGCACGGGCCTGCAGGTCAATCGAGTTGAACGGTTTTTGCAGGAAGTCGGTTGCCCCTTTCTTCAGGGCTTCTTCGCGCAGTTCGTCAGAATTGTCGGCACCGGTCACCATGATCACCGGCAGGTTCTGAATGCCGGGGTCGTCCGAGGCACGTATGCGTTCGAGCAGGCCGAGGCCATCGAGCACAGGCATCATGAGGTCGGTAAAGACAACATGGATGCTGTGGTCGGCCAGCAGCATTTTCCAGCCTTCCTCGCCGTCGCCGGCCACCACAACGTCAAAATCCTTGCCCAGGATCTTGTTTGCCGCCATGCGTATCACTTTTGAGTCATCGACCATCAGGACGCGGGGTTTGCTGTCTGTTGCCTGCTCCGACATGCTTCGCTCCGGCTCTGGTGGGATGGTGTTGAATGACACGGGATCGTCCATCGTATGTGGTGGGTGGAAGGCTGTCCAGCAAGGCGGCAACTATCCGGTATGGCAGGCGTGCTCTGCCAGACGGCCTGCCTGAAAACGGGCGTCAGTGGCATGATGGGGGAGCATCATGACGCCATGTCCGAACCACGAGTACCGGGAACCCTTATGTCTGACGACTGCTGCTCCGACCACTGCACTCCCGGTGTACCGCCGACTGATCGCTACCGGCGCGTGTTGATCATTGCGCTGGTGCTGAATGCGCTGATGTTCGGGGTGGAGCTGGCGGCCAGCTGGTGGTCCGGCTCGGTCGCGCTGCTGGCCGACTCGATTGATTTCTTCGGCGATGCGGTCAATTACGGCATCAGCCTGGTGGTGCTTTCGATGGGGCTGGTCTGGCGGGCAGGCGCGGCCATGGCCAAAGGCATCGCCATGTTTTCCTTTGGCGTGTTTGTACTGGCGCGTGCCGGTTGGGGCTTTGTGGACGGCGCTACGCCAGAGCCCTTCACCATGGGCGCGACGGCCGTACTTGCCTTTGCCGTGAACGTGGGTGTGGCCTGGATGCTGTACGCCTGGCGCGAGGGCGATGCCAACATGCGTTCAGTGTGGCTGTGCAGCCGCAACGATGCCATCAGCAATATCGCGGTGTTCATGGCGGCGCTTGCCGTGATGGTCAGTGGTATGCCGTGGCCTGATCTGGTGGTGGCGCTGGTGATGGGGCTGCTGGCGCTGACGGCGGGTGCGAGCGTGGTGCGGCAGGCGCGGGCGGAGTTGCGGGAGGGGCGGTAGGACTTCGACTGAAGTGGTCCATGGTTTGCCGGCCCTGACAGGTATACTGCCCGGCGGCAGGCTGCACTTTTCTTGTGCAGGATGCATGGGCGGCGGGCTTGCCGCATTCAAATGGACGACTTCAAAAAGGATTTTATGCAATTACTCGCTGGGTTAATCAAACGTGGTTTTGCGCTTGCGGCTTGTGTCTTTCTCATGAATTCGGCGTATGCCCAGAGCACCGGCGCAGCAATGGAATCAACAACAAGGACATCCTTGCTCGATCTTGCCTGGGGTGATGAACGGCTGGATGCTGTTTCGCTCCGGGAAGGTGAGGCCAGTCCGGCCTGCCCTAACGGGCTTTGCCCGGGGCTGGGTAACGCTTTTTTCCTGCCAACGCAGAATGCGCAGTCCATCAATACGGGTGGCAAAGTTATTTTCATGAAACGGAGGCTGGGAGAGTGTGCCGATGTTCATGGTGACATCGACTATGCGGAGAAGGGATTCAAGAGCTCGGACTCGATGCAGTCCCTGACCAGACAGATGATGCGGGAGAGCACACTGGACGGTAATGTGACGACTGCGGCCCTTTCCATGAAGGGTAGCATCATGGCGATGTCGGGAGAGGAGTCGACGACGACTACAACCTTCCAGAGTACGCACATGGATATTCAGGATGTTTCGCATGCCATCAATTTTCGCGATGATGAGTCCTGCCTGACGGAGAACAATATTGAGCCTGACGTGCTCAAGCGATTCATGGCATTACCCCTGATTGATGCCGGTAATGTAAGCAAGGCCGCGAGCTGGGCGCCATATGTGAACCTGCTGAAGCAAACAGGCTCGCATATAATGCTGCAGCAATTGATTGGCAGTCGCTTCCAGCAATGGGAGAGCAATACGTCTACCGCCAAGGATGCGGAAAAAACACTGCAAATAAAGGCGTGTGCCACTGTTGAGGGCGTCAAGAAAAGTGATGGCTGGTCTGTCAATTCATGTGCGGCCTACTCGCAGGCAGAGAAGGAAAAATCACTGGCCGTAAAGGCGGACTCGCAAAGAATAATTCTTGGTAGTTCCAAGGAGGCGCGTAATGCACTGATGGATAAGACCAGCAAGGAAAATCTTGATCTTTTCCTGCGGGACTCTGATCAGGGCAATGAGGCCATCCGCTTTGGGTACAAGCCGATTTTCCTGATATTTCATGCCGTTTATCAGCATCAGTGCAGTGTTGACGGGCCGGGATCGGATGCTTGCAATAATGTACAGCGGGCCATCACGCTGGAGGCGGCCTATGATGGCTGGCTTGCCGTTGGTTGTCCTGAAAGCCTGACGACGGACGGTTTTGTCATGCAGGCGATGGAAATGACCGAGCCAAACGCCCATGGCGTCCACACGTATCAATGCAGGGCGGCGTCGCTGGGCTGCAAGGCTCATTCGGATTGTCACGTTGGTGCGAATACGGCAGTGACTTACTGCTATGGCAAGACATGCATCGACAAGGGGGACATGATTCCACCTGGCGACATGTTTCGCGACAAGGTGCGCACACAGAAATCCGGAAGTTATGACTCGGGCGTTAACAAGAGCTGCTATTACAAGGCAACGGGCAAGGCTCGCTGTCATGCAGACTGGGCATCGCCACGACTGATTTATTCGCAGGGTCAGTAATGAAGCATCAACGTCACGCCGTCCGGCGGCGTGACGTTGAGGTCCCGGCCTAACCGGCTGGCGGCGCTTCCGCTGCTGCTTCGTTTGTCGGTGCTGGTTCCGCGGTGCCCGGGTAGACGCCACCCAGGGCCAGATGCAGGTTCACGCGCTGTATCAGCCGCTCATTGCGTATGCGCAACAGGCTCACTTCACTGGAGGTCAGCGCCAGTTGCTGTTGTTGCAACTGGTAGCGATCCCCCTTGCCGATTTTCAGTTGTGCCTGCTGCAGATCGACCAGTTTTTGCTGGTCGGCCAGCTGCGCATTCAGCAACTTGTACCGTTCAGCCAGTACCTGGTCTGCATAGAGGCTGCCTTCAATTTCGTTGAGGGCATTCAGCATGGTCCTGGCATAAGCCACCGCAGCTTCTTCCTGTTGCGATGTGCGGATCTCGATCTGCGATGTAATGCCGCCGTTGGTAAACAGCGGCAGCAGCAGGCTGCCGGTCGCACCGGATACCGGGTTGTCCAGGCTTTCTTTCAGGGCCAGCAGGCTCTCGTCGACATAACCAATGCCGGCTTGCAGGGAGATTGATGGCAGCCGGGCTTTCCTGGCAACCGCCACATTATAGAAAGCGGCACGAAAGCGGCTTTCGGCGGCCTTCAGGTCGGGACGGCGCTCCGCCAGTTCGGATGGCAGACCGGCGGGAAGGGGCGCGGGTTCGTCCGGCAGGCTGCTGGCGACCGCCACCTCGGCTGCCGGGTAGCGGCCGACGAGGACTTCCAGGGCACGCCGGCTGCTGTTGAGTGCCTGTTCGCTCTGCATCAGCTGGTTCTGGTAGCTTTTCAGCGTGATCTGGTTGATCACGACATCCTGCTGCGTATTGCGACCCACTTTCTGGCCAAACTCGATCAGTGCCAGCTGCTTTTCTGCCAGCGCCACCATGTCTTTCATCAGCTGTGTCTGGCGCCCGGCTTCGGCGGCGGTCAGCCAGGCTTTGACAACGGCGGCAGCAATGGATTGCCGTGCATACAGGCGGTCCAGTTCGGCGGACTGCGTCATCTCCAGACTGGCAGCCTTGGCACTGCGTGTTTTGGCCCAGATATCGATTTCCCAGTTGGCAATCAGCCCCGCGCCATTCAGTTTGAGGGTGGAGCTGGGTACAACGGATTCGTTGATCTGTCCGCCAATGGCGACTGTTGGCAACAACGATGCGCCTGCAGCCTTGGCGGCGCTGCGCGACTGCGCAACGCGCTGGGCGGCAATGCGCAGATCGGGATTGTTGGCCTGGGCTTCGCGAATCAGTGCTTCCAGTTCGGCCGGCAGGCTGAAGCCCAGTGCAGCGGCATCAAATTCGCCCGCTGTCCTGGCAAACGTCCAGGTGGCTGGCAGCGTGACTTCTGCCAGCGCCTGTCTGGTCAGTGTCTGCTGGTCAGGCGGCGTCGGTGTGATACAGCCGGTCAGTGCGTACAGCACTGTCAGGCCGACACACCCGCGCCATGCATTACGCAATTTGAGTGGCGGGTTTGTATTCATCATCAATGCAGCTTCAGCACGAGGTAGTTCAGCTTGGACTGCAGGCGGATCATCACCATGCGCAACAGGTGCAGCGGAGCCACCTTGTCGGTATACAGTGCTGCGCCACCACGCGCGCCCATGGGAACGAACAGCGCGGCCTCACCCGGTACGTGATCAAGGGTCAGTTTTACCGCATATTTCTGTGCCAGCGGGGCATGCACCGTTTCGAACGGCGCATTCGGCACGGCACCGCCCTGCATTAGCTGGCCCTGGCTGCTGGCCCAGACAATCGAGTCCACCTTGGCATGCACAATGGCGCCGGGCAGGCTCTTGAAGGCGATTTCGGCCTTGTTGCCGGGCTTTACATAGCGCAGCTCGTTTTGCTCCAGAAATGCCAGGATGCGTTGCTCATGCTCCACAAAGCTCATCGCGGGGCGGAAGGGCATGGCCACCAGGAAGTTGCCGGGACGAACAGAGACATTCACGGCATAGCCGTCGGATGGTGCACGAATCACGGTTGAGGCCAGGTCGTATTTTGCTTGTTCAAGCTGCGCCTTGATCTGGGCAACGGCAGCAATGTCGGCACCTACCACGGCATCAATCCGTGTTTGTGCCTTGCTCTCGGCGGTCCGTGCGCTGGCGACAGCTGCTTCGGCTTTCTGTACTTCCGTGGCAAAGTTTTCCACATCAAACTGGTTGCCAGCGCCAGCGTTGGCCAGTGCCTGCGACTCGCCCAGTCGCTTCTTCATCAGGTCAAGATGTGCCTGTTGTGCGCGTGTGCTGGATTGCGCACTGTCCAGGTCCTGCCACAGGGTTTTCGCCGTGCCGGTGGCATCGGCCAGTTTGGCTTCGAGTTCCCTGACCTTCAGACGGTAGGGCGTGTTGTCAATTTCCAGCAGCACTTCGCCCTTTTTGACCAGCTGGTTGCCCTCAACCGCAACGCGGGTGACGGTGCCTTGCACACGCGGCACAACCTCAACAACATAGTTGATGACACGGACATCACTGGATGAGGGTGCCACGACGTTGATGGTGAAAATGAGTGTTGCGGCCAGTCCGATTGCACCGGCAACCGCGCCAACCTGGGTCTGGATGTTCCAGGGAATGACTTTCAGCTTGATGCACAGCAGCCAGACCAGAAAGGCGTATCCGCCAAGAATGAGTTCAAGCATGGCCGCCCACCTCTTCTTCGGTTTTTGCTGCAGGCTGCGGCAGTTTTGACATGATCAGCTCGCGTTTCTTTTTAAGGCCGTCCATTTTTTCTTCGAGCAGCATCATCTCGTCGTCCACAATCGCCAGATCCATGGGTTTGTCTGCATGATGGCCGTCCGGATCAAGAAAATAGTCATCGTGCTTGTCGGTGCCATAAGCCGCCTTGTAGGCGGTAGGCTTGGTGAATGCCCACAGCCAGGCGATTGGCCACAGCAAGCCACCGAAAGCCAGCGAGAGCAGGCACAGCACCTGGATGGCATGCTTTTGCGGATGATTGTTTTTTTCGGCGAAGACTTCCGGCAGTACGTGGACTTTCCAGAAGAGATACAGCGCGCCCACAGGGACGACCAGAATGACAACCCAGACCGCAACGTCGGCGATAGCCTCTTCCATGCCGGCCATGGCCCAGGCCGAGGCCGGTAACAGGCTGGCAATCATGACGGAAAGGGCCGGCACTAGGTTTTTTTGCCATGGTGTGGCGTGAGGTCGTTCCATGATGACGCTACTCCTGATCCGGATATGGACCGATCTTAGCACGCACCTTCCATCGCCCCTAGCCTGCCGCCCATTGGTTCTGCGGGGGCAGCCGGGCCTCGCACATGTGACATCGGGAGGCCTGGAGTGATATATCCGTGGCAGTGGCCAAGGGGGCCGTGCCGTTTGTTTCCCGGGGATGAAAAAAATGGGTTTGCGTGCACTTTCATTTTCACTGTTACTGCTTTTTCCTGTCGTCACGACGCAGGCGCAGACGATCTACAAGGTTGTCGGTCCGGATGGCAAGGTGGTGTTTTCCGACAAGCCCCCGGCCGATACCGCCGCTGATGTCCGCGTTATTGAGGGCGGGTTTGAGCGCAAGCAGCCTGCCGTTGCAGCGCCTGCTGCCGTGGCAGTACCGCCGGAAGCGTCGCGGACTGTGGCCAAACAGGCCAGCAGCGCAGCGCAGCCAAAGCCGCAAGCTGCGCCGACGGTTACTGATCCTGCACTGGCGGGTGCCGTGTTCGGGGTCATGGGATTCGAGGATCTGGTACTGCAAACGGAACGTATCTGCACCCAGACACTGCCGACATCGTTCAAACGCTACAGTGGTGCTACCCAGGTGTGGCGGCAGCGCAATACTTCCGTACTGGCACGCTATGAGCAGGCCCTGGCAAAGGCCATCACTCCGGCTCAGCGCAAGCAGTTTGAGGCAGAGGTGAAGGCGCGCAACGAGAAAAGTCTGTCGCCGGTCGTGAAGGCTCCCGTCGCTAACCGCATCAGTTGGTGTGACAAGTCGGGGGAACTGATTGGCAAGGGCGACATGGATGTCCACAACAAGCCTGCCCTCGCCGGGCCCTTGCTGAGCTACCGCTGACGAAGTGGGACAACACAAGGTGCGATGGCATGGCGCCGAGTGGTCGTCCGGCCTGCGTGGCTGGCATGAGCAGGCCGCGCATTGTCTGCTAATCTGCTCAGGATGACTCATGCCCATGCGGTCAGGCGATTATCCGGTGGTGCCGGATGGTAAGGCTGTTTTCTTGCAGGGGGCTTTTCGTCCCCCTGACCTGTTGCCCGTAGATCAAGAAGTTTTTTTATGAATCCAGCCATGGACGCCAAGGAGTTCTCTCGTCGGCTTAGCGCATTGGCACAGGACATCATTGATGCGCATGTCCACTACAAGCTCTGGCGCGAGTTGCAGAAGCAGCAAAAGGACAATCCGGCCATCATGGCGCAATCACCGGCATTCTGGCGGCTGACGATGAGGGCGCACCTCAATTCCTGCCTTTATCACCTTTCCCGGGTTTACGTGGCCGAGCGGTTTTCCATGAGCATCGGCATGCTGCTGGCTGCCATCAAGGAAGACGAGAAGCAGTTTGGCCGCAAGGGCGGTGTCGCGGGTGCAGGTCCGCTGGTCGAGTGTCTGGTAAAAGGCAGCAAGCCGCTGGATGGTGCCTTGCTTAACGAGGACATGAAATTGTGTGCGGTCAGTGATGTTCTGGTCAGAAAGCTGATTGCCACCAGGGCCAAGGGATTTTCAAAGATCGGGACCAAGGTGGGGGTGAGTCCGAAGCGGGATGAAGAGGCGCTGCTGCTGGGGTTTCGTGACATTGACATGCTGCTGGGGCGTGCCTTGACGGTGTTCCGGCATTACAGCAGCCAGTTTGAGGTGACAAGCCAGTCCGGCAAGGTCATTGCCAACGATGACTACAAGAATCTCTTCCGCAGCGTGGCCGATGCCATGGGGGTCGGCATCGCGTAAGCAGGCTGCCGGTTGTTATGCCGTCTGTTGTGTTGCTCACGAGCGGAACAGCCCCGGATTGCTTTCGACAAATTTCCGTATCCACGCTTCCAGGAATGACTCTTTCGGACTTTTCAGGTGTCGCCAGCCCAGCAGGCTGATGATGCAGGCGCCGACCGCATCCACAATCAGGTCCCACATGGTGTCGGTGAGGCCGGAAGGGTCTTGCCACATCGCCTTCTGCATGTTCATGCCAAGGGCGCGATCCATGCCGAATTCAAATATTTCCCACAGGGTGCCCACGGCAACCGCAAAGAGAAAGGCAAAAAAAGCCACAAAGTGCGGGCGCATGTGCATGTTGATGTGACGGTCTTCATTCAGTGCGTACACCAGCAGAAAGCCGAAGATGCCGAGCAGCAGGCCCGATGTGCCATGCAGTGCAATATCCCACCACCAGACCCGCGCATAAAACTGCCAGACCTCGCCCATGAACAGCGAGGCGAAAATGAACATGATGGCCAGTATGTGGAATTCGGGCGGAAAGGTGACGCGCAGCCGGTGATGAAAAACGACCGGGCTGATGGCCACGGACATGATCATCACGACCAGAAAGGCCGTCAGCCATTGTTGCTGGCGCAAGGTGAAGACCAGCTCCACGGCCATGATGCCGACCAGAATGAACACGGTGGCACGATGAATGCGCTCTGCGGTCCAGAGGTTCGCACTTTTCATTGGCGTTTATTTTCGGTGCAGGAAGATGGACAGCAACAATACCGTATCTTCGTGTGCAAGCACGCCGTGCGGTTCGCTGTCGCGCAGGAACATCAGGTGGCCGGGCTCCATGCGTTGCCTGTTGCCGTGCGCCTCGACGTCAACGGCGCCCTTGAGGACCTGCATGATCATGGCGCCGGAGGCCATGTGTTCCTTCAGGTGCTTGCCGGCCTCCAGCACCATTTGCACGACCTCCATGTGATCGTCACGGATCAGGGTTTCCGAACGATGCGCCGTGTGCGGGGCAAGGGTAATGATGTCGCCGGATCTGGCGTGCGGTAGTGCCATGTGGTCTCTCCATGAGTGTGCGGATGACAAGTGCGGTCTGACAGCTGCGGCGTATGGCTTTACCGCAGCCGCAGTTTTTCTTGCCAGTCACTCAGCCCAGCAGGCTGCGCAGCATCCATGCCGTTTTTTCGTGCACCTGCATGCGTTGTGTGAGCAGGTCGGCCGTCGGTTCGTCATGCGCGTCATCCACTATCGGAAAGATTGAGCGGGCGGTGCGCACGATGGATTCCTGGCCTTCGACCAGCTGCCGGATCATTTCTTCTGCCGTGGGACTGCCTGTGGCTTCGGGAATGGTCGACAGCTTGAGAAACTCGCGGTAGCTGCCAGGTGCAGGAAAGCCGAGCGCGCGAATGCGTTCGGCGATCAGGTCGACGGCAAGCGCAAGCTCGTTGTACTGCGCCTCGAACATCAGGTGCAGTGCATTGAACATCGGGCCGGTCACGTTCCAGTGAAAATTGTGCGTTTTCAGATAGAGCGTGTAGGTGTCGGCGAGCAGGTGACAAAGCCCCTTGGCAATGTCCTTGCGCTGCGCATCGGTCATGCCGATATCCATGGCCGGTACGCTGGTTTTCTTCTTGCTCATGATGTGTCTCCTTGTATTTGCGATACCAATGACGGGGTCAGTTGTTCAGGGGGCGTCAGCCCAGGCCGATATCCAGTGCCATCATCACCACGAACCCAAAGAGTAGACCACTGGTGGCGGATGATTCATGACCGTCACGGTGCGACTCCGGGATCACTTCATGACTGACGGCGTAGAGCATGGCACCTGCCGCCATGCCGAGGCCGAGCGGCAGCCACATCGGTGAACTCACCACCAGGCCGGCACCGAGCAGGCCGCCGATCGGTTCGATCAGGCCGGTGGCAAAAGCGACCAGTGTGGCCTGACCCGTGCGGTAACCCAGACTGACCAGCGCCAGTGCCACCACCAGACCTTCCGGAATGTTCTGGATGCCGATGCCGACAGCCACCGGCAGCGCCGTTGCCGGATTGGAGCCATAGCTCACGCCCACGGCCAGACCTTCGGGCAGGTTGTGCAGGGCGATGGCAATCACGAACATCCAGAGGCCGCGCACGCGCCGGGCGAGGGCCGCCGCACCCGTGTGCGTCACCACGGGGCCACTGGTGAAATGGCTGTGCGGTAACAAGCGGTCCATCAGCATGAGGCCGATGCCGCCCGCCAGTACCGACAGGCCGATGGCCATGACCGGGAGGACGGTACCGCCCCAGATGCCACGGGCGGCGGCCACGCCGGGGACGATGAGGGAGAATGCCGTGGCAGCCAGCATTACCCCCGCACCAAAACCAAGCATCATGGCATTGGTGCGGGCCGTGACCTGGCCCATCACCATCACGGGCAGGGCGCCCACGCCGGTGGCAATGGCGGTGCCGAGCGTTGCCATGAGTGCCGCGCTCAGGGCCGGGCTGGCGCCAATGGCCTGCAACCCGTTGATAATGAGAATGACGAGGCCGGAGGCCGTGATGCCGGCGCCGATCAGGCGACGCATCCCGGTCGGACCGTGGATGTGCTTGCGCAGCGTGAGAAGGGCGGAGCTCATGGCGTACTTCCTGCAGGGTTCCTGTCTGTGAGGAAAGTATGGTCAAGGTTTTTACATAGGTTAAATTGATTATAGAAATGTCTTTGATATAAAAAGGCTATTTATGGGCGGTCACGCCACGCCTTGCCGGACCGGGAGACTTCATTGGAGCACGCCACCTTTCTGCAGGATCTGGCCATCATCATGCTGGTGGCCGGGGTCATCACCGTCATCTTTCACCGCCTCAGGCAGCCGGTGGTGCTGGGCTATATCCTGGCCGGCATCATCCTGGGCCCGCACACACCGCCCAATATCCTGATTGGCGACAAGCACACGGTCGAGGTGCTGGCCGAACTCGGCATGATCTTCCTGCTGTTTGCGCTGGGGCTGGAGTTCAACCTGAAAAAGCTGCAGAAGGTTGGCTCCACCGCTTTTGTGGCGGCCACCACCGAAATCCTGCTCATGCTCTGGGTGGGTTACGAGATCGGGCGCGCCTTTGACTGGAGCACCATGGACTCCCTTTTCCTGGGC
The DNA here is from genome assembly GCA_030646295.1 of Moraxellaceae bacterium. Taxonomy (GTDB): domain Bacteria; phylum Pseudomonadota; class Gammaproteobacteria; order Pseudomonadales; family Moraxellaceae; genus UBA2031. The sequence continues at coordinate 135,378 of JAUSND010000008.1, read as the reverse complement.
TCCATGCTGGCCATGTCCTCGTCCACCATCATCATCAAGGCGGTGGGCGATCTGGGCATGAAGCGCGAGAAGTTCACGCAGCTCATGTTCGGCATTCTCATCGTCGAGGACATCCTGGCGATTGCCATCATGGCCCTGCTCTCCGGTATTGCGCTTACCGGCAGTCTGGCGGTCGGCAATGTCACGGCAACACTGGGCAAGCTCGGCATCTTCCTGGTGGTGGCCCTGTTGCTGGGCCTGCTCATCGTGCCCCGTCTGCTCTCCTACATCGCCCGCTTCAAGAGCAGGGAAACATTGCTGGTGGCGGTGCTCGGCATTTTCTTCGGCTTTTGCCTGCTGGTGACCAAGCTGGGTTACAGCATGGCGCTGGGGGCATTTGTGATTGGTGCCATCATGGCCGAAGCGCGTGAGGTGAAACTGATCGAGCGTCTGATCGAGCCGTTACGCGACATGTTCAGTGCGGTTTTCTTTGTCGCCATCGGCATGCTGGTGGACCCGGTCGTGATTGTGGAATACGCCTTGCCGATTGCCGTGATCACGGTGGCGGTGGTGTTCTTCAAGGTGATCAGTTGTGCGGCCGGTACGTTTGCCACCGGGCACGATGCGCGGACCTCGATGAAGACCGGCATGGGGCTGGCACAGATCGGCGAATTTTCTTTCATCATCGCAAGCCTGGGCCTCAGCTTGAAGGTGACCAGTGATTTTCTCTACCCGATTGCCGTGGCGGTGTCGGCGCTGACCACGTTGTTGACGCCTTACCTGATCCGCAGTTCAGACGGCGTGGTGACGGGACTGGGACGCGTGCTGCCGCAGCGTCTGAAAGATGACCTGAATGCCTATACCGAATGGATGCAGAGCATTCGTCCGGATGATGAGGGCAAGGCGATCCTCAAGGCGATCATCCGGCGCATCCTGATTCATGTGTTTCTCAATTTCTGTGCGGTGGCGGCGATTTTTCTGGTGTCGGCCTGGGCATGGGAAAACACGACGCTGCGCGGCTGGTTTGATGCATTGCAGCCGACCTGGCAGATCACGGCATTCTGGGCGAGTACTTTGCTGGCGGCCCTGCCCTTTCTGGTGGCGGCCTACCGCAAGCTGGAGGCACTGGGCATGCTGCTGGCCGAAATGAGTGTGAGTCCCGAGGTGGCTGGCAAATACACCGCGCCGGTGCGCAAGCTGTTTGCCACGCTGCTGCCGGTAGGCTCGCTGATCATCATGTTGCTGCTGGTGGCAGCGTTGAGTTCCAGCATCCTGCCGCCATGGCACCTGCTGGTGCTGGTGCTGACGCTGGTGATTGCGCTGGCCATCGCCCTCTGGGGCTATTTCGTGCGCTGGCATTCACGCCTGCAGATCGCACTCAGGGAAACCCTGGAGTCGTCACCGGACGATGCCCCGCACTGATGCCGCTGCCAGTGCAGTGCGCCCAGTGCAAGGCGCCGGTTCCGGCTGGCGCAAGGCGCACGGGTGATCCAGACTGGATGCATTACCGGGAGACCTTGCCATGAGCTCTGTTGTTCGACATTTGCTGTCGCCGCACACGCGGGATCTGGGCGGTTTCACGGTGCGGCGCCTGTTGCCCGCAGCCAGTTGCCGTGCCGTCGGGCCGTTCATTTTCTTTGATCACATGGGGCCGGCAGTCTTTGCGCCGGGCGAAGGGGTGGATGTACGGCCACATCCGCATATCGGTCTGGCCACGGTGACCTACCTGTTCGAGGGCGCCCTCATGCACCGCGATTCACTCGGCACGGTGCAGGAAATCCTGCCGGGCGATGTGAACTGGATGACGGCCGGGCGCGGCATCGTGCACTCCGAGCGCACCCCCGCGACGCATCGCGAAAAGGGTTCGCAGGCGAACGGCCTGCAGTTCTGGGTGGCCTTGCCGCGTGAACATGAGCAGTGTGATCCGGCCTTTCAGCATTGCCCGGCGGACAGCCTGCCCCGGCTCGACGGACGCGGCAATACACTGTTGCTGATTGCAGGCGAGGCGTTTGGTTTGCGCAGTCCCGTGCATGCACTGTCGCCCCTGTTCTACGCCGACCTGCAGGTGCAGGCCGGTGCGAGTTTCATGCTGTCGGTCGAGCATGAAGAGCGCGCGATATACCCGGTCGCGGGCATTGTCCGCATTGGCAAAGAAGTGTTGCCTCTGGACCGGCTTGCGGTGCTGCAGCCGGGGCAGCCGGTGTGCATCGAGGCCGATGCCGATGCCCGCCTGATGCTGCTGGGTGGCGCGCCGCTCGATGCGCCCCGGCACATGTGGTGGAACCTGGTATCCAGTGATCCGGCCCTGATCGAGCAGGCGCGCTGTGACTGGGCCGAGGGCCGCTTCCCGGACGTGCCGGGCGAAACCGACCGCATTCCCCTGCCGGCGCGCTAACCTTTCGGCGTGCAATCGGCGCCGGAGTGTTTCTTCCCTGCCGGAAAACCGTTTCAATACGCGCCTTTCCTCCTGCGTGTTCCTGCCATGGTCCTTACCCGTCATTTTTTCTGGCGTCTTGTGCTCGTCGTTGTCGGGCTGGTGCTGTGTTATCAGCTCTGGCTGGTGGGGCATGTCCTCTGGTGGGTGCAACATAATCCGTCCACGTCGGCCTTCATGGAAGCGCGCCTGGATGTCCTGCAGGACAAGGACCCCGATGCCGAGCTGCATCACAAATGGGTGCCGTATGCAAAAATATCAAGAAACCTCAAGCGTGCCGTCATTGCGTCCGAGGATGCAAAATTCCTGCAGCACGAAGGTTTTGACTGGGAAGGCATGCAGGATGCGTGGGAAAAAAACCTGAAGAAGGGAAAGATAGTGGCGGGGGGCTCCACCATTTCCCAGCAGCTGGCCAAGAATCTTTTTCTTTCCGGCAAGCGCACGCCATGGCGCAAGGCGGAAGAGGCCATGATCACGCTCATGATGGAGAACATCATGAGCAAGCGCCGAATTTTCGAGATTTACCTGAATGTGATCGAGTGGGGTGATGGCGTATTCGGGGCGGAAGCAGCGGCCCGCCATTACTACAAGAAGTCAGCCAAAAACCTGTCGGCGGGAGAGGCGGCCAAGCTCGCCGCGATGGTGCCGAATCCGCGCTATTACGACAAGAACCGCAGTGATCGCCGCTTGCTGCGCAAGACCCGCATCATTCAGCGGCGCATGAATTACGTGAGCATTCCCCGCTGACGGCATGTGAAACCCGCCGGGTAACGCCGGCTGATTTCAGGCGCGCTGCAACTGTTCCATCACGCCGGAAAAAATGATGTGCGAGGTGGTGACAACATCCTCCAGTGGTTGCGCAAAACCTGACAGCATCCAGCGCGAACCAATGCCGACCATGGCACCCACCAGACCCACCGACAGCGTATCCATGTCGACGTTGCGCGCCAGCGTGCTGTTGCCCTCGCTCAGTCCGCGTAACAGTTGCGCAAATGTTTCGATGGCGCGGCGATAAAGCTGGTCGACACGCGGACTCACGCCCAGTACTTCCAGAAACTGCACCCGCGCACTGGCAGGACTTTCCTGCACGAATGCCAGAAAGGCCGTCAGGCCTGCACGTATCATGGCGGCGTGATCCGGTACCGCCGCCGCAATGGCGGCCACCATGCGCTCGCGCTGGCTGGCAATCACCTGCTCGTACACCGCGCAGAGCAGGTCCTCGCTGTTGGCAAATGACTCGTAGAAATAGCGTTCGGTGAGGCCGGCCTCGTGACAGATGCCGCGCACTGTCGCCGCGTGGTAACCGATGTCGCCGTACACTTTCAGTCCGGCGTCCAGCAGTTTGGCGCGACGCTCATGCTGGCGCTGTTCTGCACTGGCGCCCCGGTAGCGGCGGGTGGCTGGTTCGCTCATCGTGTGGCTTCCATCGGCTGGTTCATGTGTGGCTGCTCATGTCGGGTCGTGCTCCCTGCTACTTGGCCTGAAATGACGGAAAGTGGCCCCGGCAGTGGTTGACAGGTCAGGGGGCGGCTCGTAATGTGACAACCCATGTTGCCAGATGGGATGCCCGGTCACAAGACCAGCCCCTCCGGCCCTGTTCCTCTCCAATGCCTCAGGAAACGAATCATGAAGACGCTGAAAGACAAGGTTGCCGCCATCACGGGTGCGGGTTCCGGTATCGGTCGTGCCACTGCCATCCTCATGGCCAGCAAGGGCTGCCACCTCGCCCTGTCCGACGTGAACGAGAAGGGTCTGGCAGAAACCGTCGAGCAGTGCCGCACGCATGGCGTGAAAGTCACCTCCAAGCGCGTCGACGTGGCCAGCCGTGAGCAGATGTATGCCTGGGCGGATGATGTCGTGCGCGAGCACGGCCTCGTCAACATCATCTTCAACAATGCCGGCGTAGCGCTGGGCGCAACCGTTGAAGACATGCAGTACGACGATTTCGAATGGCTGATGGGCATCAATTTCTGGGGCGTGGTGTATGGCACCAAGGCCTTCCTGCCGCACATCAAGACCGCCGGCGAAGGCGCCATCGTCAACGTGTCCAGCGTGTTTGGCCTGATCGCCGTGCCGACACAGTCCGCCTACAACGCCGCCAAGTTTGCCGTGAAGGGTTTCACCGAGGCCCTGCGTGAAGAAATGGAAATTGCCGGCCTCAACATTGGCGTGACCTGTGTGCACCCGGGTGGCATCAAGACCAATATCGCCCGCAATGCCCGCGTCACCGAGACCAAGGGTCTGGTGGACGAGAAGTCCACGCGTGACTTCGAAAAGGCCTTCATCACCACGCCGGAAAAAGCCGCCGCAGCCGTGGTCGGTGCCATCATGAAGAACAGCCGCCGCCTGCTGATCGGGCCGGATGCCGTGGCAATCGACATGATGCAGCGCATCCTGCCAACGTCTTACCAGCGCCTGCTGGAAATGGGCGCCAAGCGCCGCAGCAAGAAGCTGGGTGGCGTGGGAGTGGTGTAAGTCTGGCGACACAGTCGGTGTGACAAAGGGGCGGGTTGCAGTGGTCTGCAATCCGCCTTTATTGTTGGCGGCATGAGTGACGATGGGGTGTTCGCGGTTCCTGCGGGCGCCATCGTCAGGGAGTGTTCATGCACGGATGCCGTTGGTGTCTCATGTGGTGTGCGCTGGCGGTGGCATCAATGGCGCACGCCGCGCCGGCACCACTGCGCCTGTGCGCCAGCAACCAGGGCGATTATCCCTGGGTGCTGGTTGATCGTCCCGGACTGAACCAGTTGCTCATCGAGCGGGCGTCAGCCCGCAGCGGCACTCCCGTGCAGTTTCATTACATGCGCTGGGGCCATTGCCTGCTGCGCCTGTCCGACGGGCGCATGGACGGCGCCTTCAATTCCAGTTTCATTCCCGAGCGCCAGGCCTTTGCCCGCTTTCCCATGCGCGACGGCAAGCCTGATGGCGAGCGTCGCCTGATGCATAGCGGCTATCACCTGTTTCAGCGCAAGTCAGGAACGGCGCAGTGGGACGGCAACACGCTGAAAGTGTCGGGGCCGGTCGGCGTTCCCAGTGGCTCCTTTGCCATTACGCGACGCCTGCGCGAAGTGGGCCTGACGCAAGTGGACCAGAGCCGCTATGGCCCCGCAGACATCCTGTTGGCGCTCAGGGACAAGGAGCTGGACGCTGCCGTGCTCAAGTCGGAAGAGGGTATGCATTTGCTGCGCAAAAGCGCCGAACTGGGCGCGGTCCTGGAAATGTTGCCGTTACCGATTGCCCAGAAGGACTTTTTCCTGGTTTATTCCCTGCCGTTCATGGCGGTGCGCAGCGCCGAGGGCGAGCGGTTGTGGGAGGCCATTGCCCGGGAGCGTGAATCACCGGCATGGCAGCGGCTGCAGAACGAGTTCCTCGGCAGCGCCGCGCCAAGACCGTAAGTCCCTTGCGGTCAGCGCGCGTCGCCGTTGCTCAGCTGCCGCCGTCAAAGCCAAGCTGGCGCCAGGCTTCGTACACCACCACGGCGGCGCTGTTGGACAGGTTGAGGCTGCGGCTGTCCGGGCGCATGGGCAGGCGCAGGCGGCGCTCCGGCGTGAAGTCCTCCAGCACATCCGCCGGCAGGCCGCGCGTTTCCGGGCCGAACACAAACACGTCGTTGTGTTGCACCTGCAGCGTGTGAAAGGGCTGACTGCCCTTGGTCGTCATGGCAAAGACGCGGCAACCTGGCAGGGTGGCGAGTGCCATCGCCAGTGAATCATGCACCTGCAGTTCGGCCCATTCGTGATAGTCGAGCCCGGCCCGTTTCAGCTTGCTGTCCTCCAGCTCAAACCCCAGCGGACGGACAAGATGCAGGCGCGCACCGGTGTTGGCGCACAGCCTGATGATGTTGCCGGTATTGCCGGGAATTTCCGGCTGGAACAGGACGATATGGATCATGCGCGAATTGTACTGCATTCACTGTCAACGGATGCAGGGCTGGCGCGTTAACCCTGACATGACCAAACAGAAGGATGTGTCCATGCGGGCAGGGACAGAAAGGGTGGAGCAGGTTGTTCCGGCCGTTGCGCTTGCGTATGGTAAGCCTTTGCCCGGTCGTGAACCCGAAACCATGTCTGCCGCCCCTCTGAGTCTGGATGCCTTTTTGCGCAGTGTCGGCCGGCGTGCCCAGATCATGGCCGAGATCTCCACGCGTGACCGCGAGGCGGCGCTGGATATCGTGCAGGACAGCATGCTGGCGCTGACGGCTCGTTACCGAGACCGGCCGGCTGCCGAATGGGGGCCGTTGTTCCAGACCATCCTGCAAAGCCGCATCATGGACTGGCACCGCACCCGGACCCGGCGAGGGCGCTGGTTTGGCTGGCTGAGCTCGCCGTCGGATGACGACGACGCCGATCCCTGGGCCGATGTGCCCGAGCTGAAAAGCTCCGACCCGGCCCTGCTGCTGGAGCGCGCGCGCGACATGGATACCGTGCTGGCGGTGCTGGGCGACCTGCCGCTGCGCCAGCAGCAGGCTTTCATGCTGCGTATCTGGGAAGGTCTGGATACGGCAGCCACCGCAGAGGCCATGGACTGCTCCGAGGGCAGCGTGAAGACACATCTGTCGCGAGCCATGCATGCATTGCGGGCCCGACTGGAGGAAACGGAATGAAACGCGAATCGCAGCCGATGACGGCGGAAGACCAGGTGCTCGCCAGTACCCTGCGCGAGACGCTCAATCGTGCCGCCGAACGGCATGATCCCATGCTCGATGCAGCCCTGGCGGCCACGCGTGCCCAGGCCCTGTCGGGCGCCGGCCACAGGCGCTGGACGCAGACATGGTTGCTGGCGGGAGGCTTTGCCCTGGCAGCCAGCGTGGCGGTGGTGGTGGTCCTGCCCAATATGCGTACACCGGCGTCATCGTCGGTGTCGGTAGTGAATCTGGCGGCAATGCCGTCTGTGGACCCGCAGTTGCTGGAAGACATGGATTTGTTGCTGGCACTGGGGGAGGAGACGAATGGTGGTTGAGATGAATGCAGTACGGCGTCGTGACAAGCGCACATGGGCAGCCGTCATCCGTGGCTGTGCTTTGGGAGTGCTGGTGCTGGGCAGTCCGCTGGTGCTGGCTGACAAGGGGCCGCCCGGCGGCCGGGATGCCCAGGACATGTCGGCACAGGAGCGCGAGCGCATCCAGCGCTGGCAGTCGTTGCCCCCGGAAAAACGGGAAGAGCTCATGGAGCGCTATGAGCGCTTCCAGAAACTGTCTCCGGAAGAACAGGCCGAAGTGAAGAAGCGCTACAACAAGTGGCGTGAAATGCCGGAAGAAGAGCGGCGTGCCATGCGCGACAAATGGCAGCAGATGAGTCCGGAAGAACGGCAGGCATTGCGCCGTCGCCAGCATGAAGAACGGGCCGATGGTGGCGGGCCGCCACCGCGTGGCGAGAAGCGTGACAAGAAAGAAAAGAAAGAATCGCGCAACGGCGATGAACGCGGTGACCAGAATGGTAAAAAGCGTCAGGGTGACTGACGCTTTTTACTGACTGGCCAGCTACCGCCGCTGGCCAGTGCCGTTTCATTCCCCTTCATCACCCTCATCGTCATCGGCAAACGTCAGTTTGAGTTCCTGTATTTTGCGCGTCAGGGTGTTGCGTCCCCAGCCCAGCAGTTTCGAGGCATCACGACGGCGTCCGCCAGTGAAATTGAGCGCGACCGTAATCATCACTTTTTCAAATGCCGGCAGTGCCGTATCCAGCAGCGGGGTTTCGCCGGCAGTGAGGGCCTTGCGTGCCCAGTTGGCCAGTCCCTGCTCCCAGTCCTGTGCATGCGAGAACTGGTCGTTGTCATTGCGCTGCATCAGTTCGGGCGGCAGATCACCAATCAGGATTTCACGGCCCGAGGCCATGACGGTCAGCCAGCGACAGGTGTTTTCCAGCTGACGCACATTGCCGGGCCATGGCAACTGCTGCAGCAGTTCAGCGGTTTCCGGGCGCAAGGTTTTCGGTTCGACACTCATTTCCTTGGCGGCACGCGCAAGGAAATAGGCGGCCAGCATCGGGATGTCTTCGCGCCGGTCACGCAGGCGCGGAATGTGCACACGAATCACGTTCAGGCGGTGAAAAAGATCTTCACGGAACTTGCCGTCGGCGACCAGCTTTTCCAGGTTCTGGTGCGTGGCGGCGATGATGCGCACATCCACCTTGACCGGCGTGTGTCCGCCGACGCGGTAGAATTCCCCGTCGGCCAGCACGCGCAGCAGGCGAGTCTGGGTGTCGAGCGGCATGTCACCGATTTCATCCAGGAACAGTGTGCCGTCGTTGGCCTGCTCGAAGCGGCCCTGACGCAGGGAGCCGGCGCCGGTAAAGGCTCCTTTTTCATGGCCGAACAGCTCGGACTCCATCAGGTCTTTCGGAATGGCGGCCATGTTCAGTGCAATGAACGGTTCGCTGCTGCGCGGCGAGTGACGGTGCAGTGCATGTGCGACCAGCTCCTTGCCGGTGCCGCTTTCGCCGTTGATAAGCACGGTGATGTTGGAGTGCGAGAGACGGCCGATGGCGCGGAAGACTTCCTGCATCGCCGGCGATTCGCCGATGATGTCGGTGCTGGGAACGGCAATCGCCGGTGCGGCATCCTGACGCTGCTCGTGATGATGGGCAACAGCGCGCTTGACCAGTGCAATGGCATCGTCGACATCAAACGGCTTGGGCAGGTATTCAAACGCACCGCTCTGGTAGGACGACACGGCGGAATCAAGGTCCGAATGCGCCGTCATGATGATGACGGGCAGGTCGGGGTGTGATTCGCGGATCTTGCTCAGCAAGGCAATGCCGTCGATGCCGGGCATGCGGATGTCGCTGATGATGGCATCGGGCTGTTCGCGTGCAAGACGCGTCAGCACGGCATTGCCGTTGTCGAATACCGTCGAGGTCATGCCTTCCTGTGCCAGCGCCCGTTCCAGTACCCAGCGAATGGAGCGGTCATCATCAATGATCCATACCTTGTCGGCTTTCATTTGGAGCTCTCCGTAAAGCAGATGCGTGTGGCGGTCATGGCGTTGTGGGCATGTCGCGGTCAAGGTTCATCGGCAGCAGAATGCTGAACTGTGTGTGGCCGGGGCGTGACTCGCACTCGATCAGGCCGTGGTACTGGTGCACGATGTCCTGTGCAATCGACAGGCCCAGTCCGGTGCCGTTGGCGCGGCCGCTGATCATGGGATAGAAAATGGTTTCGAGCAGGGCCTCGGGAATGCCGGGGCCGTTGTCGATGATGTCCACGCGCAGCACCAGGCGGTGCCGCACCGAGCCAATCGTGAACTGGCGCAGCGGGCGTGTGCGCAGGGTGATGGTGGGCGTGTCCTGCTCGCCGGTGTTCTCCATGAGTGCCTGCAGGGCGTTGCCGGTAATGTTGAGCAGGGCCTGGATCAGCTGGTCCGGGTCGGCTTTCAGTTCCGGCAGTGACGGATCGTAATCAAGCTTGATCTGCACCTGTCCGTCGGCCTCCGCCAGAATGAGGGTGCGCACACGCTCCAGGCACTCGTGGATGTTGACGAGCCGCATGCGCGGCAGGGCGCGCGGGCCAAGCAGGCGGTCCGCCAGGTTACGCAGGCGATCGGCTTCCTCGATGATGATGCTGGTGTACTCGCCCGGATCGCTGCCCTCCGGCGCCTTGGCCAGCAGCTGTGCGGCGCCACGAATGCCGCCCAGCGGGTTCTTGATTTCGTGGGCCATGCCACGGATCAGGGCACGCGTGGCCTGACGATTGGCAATCTGGGACTCTTCACGCGCAATGCGCAACATGCGGTCCATGGGCTGCAGTTCGATCAGCAGGGTGACGGGTTCCCCCGGCGTCATGAGCGGGGCAACCGTGTAGTCGACGACGATGTCCTGCAGGCCGACACGAAGGTGCGCTTCACGCTTGGTAAGCGGGTGCAGGCTGGCCAGGGCAAGGCGCAGCGTGAGGCTGATGGGGGTGTCGCCCACCTCGACCAGATATTCGCTGACCGGATTGCTGACGGCGCGGGTGCGACTGGCGGCCAGCAGTGCCTCGGCCGCCGGATTCAGGTAGCGGACAATCAGGTGCTCGTCGACATGGAGCACCGCTGTGCTCAGGTTGTCGAGGAGACGTTTGGCAAAGCTGGTGTCGGACATGTAGATCTGCCGTCATATGGGGTGGGCCGGTCCGGCCGTGGCCGGTTGGCGTACTATGCAAGGGCTTAAGCAAGAACCGCACCAGCTGGCAGGAATGGCACCGGCAGCCCGCCCTTGTCGTGCTGCGACACCATCCACGCCCGGGCTTCTACCATGCGCACGGTTCGTTTTTGGTGCAATAATTGATTGTAGTCCCATTTTGGTGCAAATGACGGGTTCGTGCTGGTGCACCGGTTCCGGTGGCTGCCCCGGCCTGTCGGCAGTACAATTGCGCGCTTTTTGCACAGGCGGCTTTCCCGCCCCAGCCCCCGGAGTTTCCGTACATGTCCCGTTCTGCCCCCAAGGTCGGTTTCGTCAGCCTCGGTTGTCCCAAGGCGCTGGTCGATTCCGAGCGCATCCTCACCCAGCTTCGCACCGAGGGCTACGAGGTATCGGCCTCGTACGAGGATGCCGACGTCGTGGTGGTGAACACCTGCGGCTTTATTGATTCTGCGGTGCAGGAGTCGCTGGATGCGATTGGCGAGGCGCTGGCCGAAAACGGCAAGGTCATCGTCACTGGCTGTCTGGGCAAGCGTGAGCAGGAAATTCGTGACGCGCACCCGTCGGTGCTCAAGGTCACCGGCCCGCATGCGTATGAAGAAGTGATGAGTGCGGTGCACGAATTTGTGCCGCCCAAACATGATCCGTTCATGGATCTGGTGCCGCCGCAGGGCATTCGCCTCACACCAAAACATTATGCCTACCTGAAGATTTCCGAAGGCTGCAATCACCGCTGCACGTTCTGCATCATTCCCTCCATGCGTGGCGATCTGGCCTCGCGCCCGATTGGCTCGGTGATGACCGAAGCCGAAAACCTGGCGAAGGCCGGTGTGAAGGAACTCCTGGTGATTTCACAGGACACCAGTGCGTATGGCGTCGACCTGAAATACAAGCTGGATTTCTGGGGCGGGCGCCCGCTGAAGACGCGCATGATGGAAATGTGCGAGGCGCTGGGCGAGCTTGGTGTGTGGGTGCGTCTGCATTATGTGTACCCGTACCCGCATGTGGACGACATCATTCCGCTGATGGCGCAAGGCAAGATCCTGCCCTATCTCGATATTCCCTTTCAGCACGGTAGCCCCACGGTACTGGCGCGCATGAAGCGTCCGGCGCATGCCGAAAATACATTGGCCCGCATCAAGAAATGGCGCGAGATCTGTCCGGAACTCACCATTCGCTCCACTTTCATTGTCGGCTTTCCGGGTGAGACCGAAGCAGAATTCCAGGAGCTGCTCGACTGGCTGAAAGAAGCGGATCTCGATCGCGTCGGTTGCTTCCCGTATTCGCCGGTGGAAGGTGCCAAAGCCAACGAGCTGGCGGACCCGGTGCCGGAGGCCATCCAGCAGGAACGCTATGAGCGTTTCATGCAGCTGGCCGCCGAAATTTCGGCAGCACGCCTGCAGAAAAAGATTGGCCGCGAGATGACGGTGCTGATCGACGAGATTGATACGGAAAACGGTATTGCCGTGGCGCGCTCCATGGCCGATGCCCCGGAAATCGATGGCAATGTGTTTATCGAGGGCGAAGGCGCCTCGTTGCTCAAGGCCGGTGAATTCGTGAACGTGCGCATTACCGATGCCGACGAGTACGACCTGTATGCGGAGCAGCTGGTCTGAGCCTGCGGGTGCAGCGGCAAACAAAAAACAACGTTCGGGCCCGTGGTCGCCTTGCTATGCTGGTCATGTTGGCGAGCGGCGGGCAACAAGTGCCGGTGGCAGCTCTTTTCTGACCTGGAGATGGATGATCATGTTGAAAAAACTGGTAGTGGCGATGGTGCTGGTAATGCCGGCACTGGCGCTGGCACAGCAGGGCCCTTATTTCACCCTGGGTGGCGCCGCAGGCAAGACGGATCTTTCTGATCTGGAAAATCCGGGCTCGGTGACTGACGATGAAGTGCAACGCGTCGTTATTGGTGGTGGTTTCCAGTTCAACGAGAATCTGGCGCTGGAAGCTGTGTACCTGTCCAATGTCGAGAACACGGTGGAGACGGGCCCGTTCACGCAGACACTGGATCACGATGGTATCCAGTTGTCGGTGCTGGCGTATGTTCCGTTCACGGCGCAGTTCTCTGCCTTCGGCAAGGTGTCGACCAATTATCTGAATGTTTCGTATGAAGATAATGCCGGTTTCTCGCTGGATGACTCCGGCATGCATCTGGGTGTGGGTGCCGGACTGGCCTATCAGGTGAGTGACCAGCTGGGGTTGCGGGCAACCTATGAGCGCCTGATGATTACGGATGTGGGCAGCAGCAGTGGTGACTTTGATGTCGATCAGGTTGCGCTGGCGCTGAACTACAGTTTCTGATTTTCCGGTGCAATAAAAAACGGGCCTGCGGGCCCGTTTTTTATTGCTGTCACGCATCGCGCATCAAAGCGTGAGGGTGATGGCTTCGCCCGCCTGCTCGCTGCACACGCGGGAGAGCAGGGCCGGCAGGGTTTCCTTCGTGGTGTTGCACACCCATTCACCGTCACGATGGCCGCAGTGAAAACCGCCGGAGCGGGCCGCCACCCAGATTTCCTTCGTGGGGCCCTGGCGGTTGATGATGACCTTGCTGCCGTTTTCAAAGGTCAGGGTCAGGATGCCGCCGGCGCTTTCCAGGTCGATGTCGATGTCCAGGTCTTCAATGGCATCCTCGATGGTGAGCAGGATGGCATCGACGGCGGTGTTGAAGTCGGTATCGTTCATGGGGTGTCTGGTCCGGTCATGCGGGGATGAGCCTGCATGATAGCGATGGCGGGCTGTGGCCGCACCCTGCACAAGCGGTCGCCGTAAGGCAGGGACCACCGTATAATCGCCACTGACCTTCTGCCGGACCCTGCCATGTCGCGCCTGTTGCTGCTTTCCCTTGCCTGCCTGCTGGCGGCCTGTGGCCAGAAAGGCCCGCTGTTCCTGCCGGCAACCCCGGTGGCGCCGGCGGCTGCTCCCGTGGCAACCCCCGGGGCCGCACCTGTGACGGTGCCGGTGCCCGCAACGACCGGGCAGGACGCGACCGGGCAGGAAGCAACCGTGAAAAAAGAAAAAACCGAGTCCGCGACAGCCCCCCGGCCCTGAACCTTCGAGTATTCCATGGATCATTTTGCCTACCGTGACGGCACGCTGTGTGCCGAAGACTTGCCCCTGAGCGTGGTTGCCGAACGCTTCGGCACGCCCACCTATGTTTATTCCCGGGCGACGCTGGAGCGTCATTTCCGCGCCTTTGATGATGCCTTTGCGGGCATTCCCCATCAGGTCTGCTATGCCGTGAAGGCCAACTCCAACCTCGCGGTACTGAACGTGCTGGCACGGCTGGGCTCGGGCTTTGACATCGTCTCGGGTGGTGAGCTGGAGCGTGTGCTGGCCGCCGGTGGCGAGCCGGGCAAGGTGGTGTTCTCGGGGCTTGGCAAGCAGGAGGCGGAAATCGCCCGGGCGCTGGAGGTGGGTATTGCCTGCTTCAATGTCGAGTCCGAGGCCGAGCTGGACCGCATCAATGCGGTGGCGGTGCGCATGGGCAAGCTGGCGCCGGTCTCGCTGCGCGTGAACCCGGATGTGGATGCGCAGACGCACCCCTATATTTCCACCGGCCTCAAGGAAAACAAGTTCGGTATCGACATCGATGCGGCCGTGGATGTCTACCTGCGCGCCAGCCGCCAGCCCGGCCTGCGCATCGTCGGCATCGACTGTCATATCGGCTCCCAGCTCACCTCGGTGGCGCCGTTTGTGGATGCCCTCAAGCGCGTGCTGGCCATGATCGATACGCTGGCAGCCCGTGGCATCGTCATCGAGCATCTGGATATCGGCGGTGGTCTGGGCGTGCGTTACCGCGAGGAGACGCCGCCGGAGCCGCGTGACTACGCGCAGGCCCTGCTGCCCCTGCTGGAGGGGCGCCGTCTCAAGGTGTTCATGGAGCCGGGCCGCGCCATTGCCGCCAATGCCGGGGTGCTGCTGACGACGGTGGAGTTTCTCAAGCCGACCGAGCACAAGAGCTTTGCCATCATTGATGCCGCCATGAACGACCTGATCCGGCCCTCGCTCTACGGGGCCTGGATGGACATCGTGGCCGTGACTCCCCGTCATGACGACACCCCCGAGCGCAGCTATGACGTGGTCGGTCCGGTCTGCGAGACCGGCGATTTTCTGGGCAAGGACCGTGCCCTCAAGATCATGGCGGGCGATGTGCTGGCGGTGAAGTCGGCAGGCGCCTACGGCTTTGTCATGAGCTCCAACTACAACACCCGCGGCCGTGCGGCCGAGGTGATGGTGGATGGTGACCAGGCCTTTGTGGTGCGTCGCCGCGAGACGGTGGCCGAGCTGTTTGCGCTGGAGTCGCTGCTGCCCTGAAGGGAGCGTGTTTGCGGGGTGGCCTAGCCCCCCTTAAACCGGCAGAATAGCCCGCAAGTGCGGGCTTTTTTGTGCGCGTCCCTCTCTCTTCTCTCTTCCGGGGGCGGGGGCGGCCGGGCCTGCTTAATGGATTGGGAGTCCGCAATGCGTCTGGAATTCACCAAGATGCACGGCCTCGGCAACGATTTCATGGTGATCGATCTGGTCAGCCAGCGGGTGCGGCTGACGCCGGAACTGATCCGCCAGCTTGCCGATCGTCATTTCGGCGTGGGGTTTGACCAGCTGCTCATTGTTGAGCCGCCGGGTCGTCCCGATGTCGATTTCTGTTATCGCATCTTCAATGCCGATGGGTCGGAAGTGTCGCAGTGCGGCAATGGCGCGCGCTGCTTTGCGCGGTTTGTGCGCGAGCGCCGGCTGACCCGCAAGGATGTCTTGCGCGTGGAAACGGCCAGTGGTGTCATTGAGCTTCGTATCGATGACCTGGGCTGGGTGACGGTCAACATGGGCGCGCCAAGGTTCGCGCCGGGCCAGATTCCGTTTGTGGCAGACAGTGAGGCGCTGGTCTATCCGGTCAGCGTCAATGGCCAGTCGGTGGAACTGTCGACCGTGAGCATGGGCAATCCGCACGCGGTAGTGCAGGTGGCAAATGTCGATACGGCCCCGGTGGCAACGCTGGGGCCGGCACTCGAATCGCATGCGCGCTTTCCCGAGCGGGTGAATGTCGGGTTCATGCAGGTAGTGGACCGGCATCACATCCGGCTGCGCGTATTCGAGCGTGGTACGGGCGAGACGCTGGCATGCGGCACGGGTGCCTGTGCGGCAGCGGTGGCCGGTATCCGTCTGGGCCTGCTGGCGTCGCCGGTGAACGTGGCGCTGCCGGGCGGTGAGCTGGAGATCTGCTGGAACGGCGGCACCGAGCCGGTGATCATGATCGGCCCGACCGCTCGTGTGTATGAGGGTGTGATGCGGTTGCCGGATGCGGCCCCTGCAGAACACCAGGGTGGCAGCAGGCATAACAAGAAGAAGGACAAGCGATGAGCAGTGAATTGCCTGACGCAGCACAGGTGGCCGCCTATCTTCGGGCGCACAAGGATTTTTTTGTCGATCACGAGGCCCTGCTGGCCGACATCACGATTCCGCACGAAACCGGCAAGGCGGTGTCGCTGGTCGAGCGCCAGGTGGTGGTGCTGCGTGAGCGCAACATCGAGTTGCGTGAGCGTCTGACGCGGCTGCTTGATGTGGCGCGCGAGAACGACATGCTGTTCGAGAAAATGCGCGGCCTGATTCTGGCATTGCTGGAAACCCGCACGGTGGCGCAACTGGCCGTGGTGCTGGAGCGTGAATTGCGCCAGCGTTTCGGTTCCGAACATGTGAGCTTCCTGCTGTTTGATGTGAGTGGTGCCACCGGTGCCGCACAGTCCATTCCGCTGCAGGCGGCGCAGGAAAAGATTCCCTCGCTGGCCAAGGGGCGTCATGCAGTGTCCGGTCAGCTGCGCAAGGACGAGCTGCAGTTTCTCTTCGGGCACGAAGGCGAGCTGGTGAAGTCCTGTGCAGTGGTGCCTGTTCAGCACGAACGTCCGCTGGGCCTGCTGGCGATTGGTTCATCCAGTGCCGAACACTTCAAGAGCTCGATGGATACGTTGTTCATTTCCTTTGTCGGCGACGTGCTGGCGCGTGTGCTGCTCCCCCTGCTGGGTGCGGATGCGGCGCGGCAGTCTGCCTGAGCACCTGCATGACCAGCGCGCTGGGGACACGCATCGAGGATTTTCTCGCCGTGCTCTCCAGTCAGCGCGGCCTCTCCGCCAATACCGTGCTTGCCTATCGTCGCGACCTGCTCAAGGTGGCAGCCTTCATTGAGGGCAGCGGCCTGAACGAGTGGCGCAGCCTTGACCAGTTCCTTCTCGAAGAGTTCATTGCCCGCGTCAGCGAACAGGGGCTGGAAATCCGCAGCCAGCAACGCCTGCTCTCCTGCCTGCGCAGTTTTTATGACTGGCTGGCAGAGCGGGGCGAGGCAGCATTCAATCCGGCACGCAGCCTGCGCCTGAAGACACACAAGCGCGAATTGCCGCGCGTGCTTGATGTCGATCTGGTGCAGCAGTTGCTGGATGCGCCGGCGCCTGAAGACGAGCCGGAAAGGTCGCTGTGGTGGCGCGATCGCGCGATGATGGAACTGTTTTACTCGTCGGGCTTGCGTTTGTCCGAGCTGTCGAACGCGATGCTGGCAACGCTGGATCTGTCGAGTGGCCACATCACGGTGACCGGCAAGGGCAACAAGACACGCCGTGTGCCGGTCGGGCGCAAGGCGCGTGCAGCGCTGCAGGACTGGCTGGTGTTGCGGGAGCAGTGGCGCACGGATAAAAGCGGTGACCTGATTTTCATTACGCCAAAGGGAGCGCGCTTTGGCGAGCGGGCCATCCAGTTGCGCCTTGCCCATCAGGCAAGACGTGCCGGTCTGCCGCAACACGTGCATCCGCACATGCTGCGTCACTCGTTCGCCTCGCATCTGCTGGAGTCGTCGCAGGATTTGCGCGCTGTCCAGGAATTGCTGGGCCACGCCGACATCAGCACTACGCAGATATACACGCATCTCGATTACCAGCATCTTGCAACGGTTTACGACAAGGCACATCCGCGTTCACGCAAGAACGATGACAAGTGAAAGACACCAGGCATGGCAAGTAAAAAAGATATCAGGCTCATCACCTTTGATCTCGACAATACGCTATGGGATGTGGAGCCGATTGTGGCCCGCGCAGAAAAAACCATGCGCGACTGGATTCGTGCCGAGCACCCCGGGTTTGTGGCGCGCTTTGATTTCCGCGAGTTCTCGCGGTTGCGCCATGCCGTCGTGACGGAGCGGCATGACATTGCACATGACCTCACCGCATTGCGCACGGAAGTGCTGCGCCGGGCTTTTGTTGAGGGCGGCTATGCGGCCCCGGAGGCAGAAGAAGCCGCACGTAACGCCTTCGACGTGTTTTATGCCGGGCGCAACACCGTGGAATATTTCCCCGGGGCGCTGGAGGCGCTGACAGTGCTCGGCAGGGATTTCCGGCTTTGCGCGCTCAGCAACGGGAACGCCGACATTCAGCGTGTTGGCCTGGGGCATCTCTTCAGTGGCCACTTTTCGGCCGCCAGTGTCGGTGCCGCCAAGCCGGACCCGCGCATCTATCTGGCGGCGTTGGCGGCCTCCGGTGTGACGCCGACACAAGCCATTCATGTTGGCGATCATCCCGAGCAGGACATTGCTGCCGCTGCCGGTGTGGGCATGCGTACGGTCTGGGTGAATTTCACCGATCAGGTCTGGCCAGACCTGCCGCCAGCCGACGCCGAAATTACCGGCTTTGATGAGCTGGTGCCGGTCATCCGCCGTCTGGCCGGCGCCTGAGCCGGCGGGCAGTCTCTGGCGGTCAACCCGCCTGTCCTGTGCGGGCATGGCAATTTCTGCCGCCCTCCCTTAAGCTCTCTGCGGGTCGCGACCGGCTGGTCGCGACAGTATTCCGATGCCTGCAGTGGAGAATTTCATGTCCCTTCCCTCCTTTCGTCTGGATGGGCGCCGTGCCCTTGTGACTGGCGCCTCCAGTGGTCTGGGCCAGCACTTTGCCGAGACCCTGGCCAGGGCCGGTGCCGAGGTGGTGCTGGCGGCTCGCCGCACCGACCGTATCCAGGCCGAGGTCGAGCGCCTGCAGGCGGCCGGCCTCAAGGCACATTGCGTGGCCATGGATGTCACCAGTGCAGCGTCCGTCTGCGAGGCGCTGGCCGCAGCCGAGGCGCAGAGCGGCGGTGTCATCGACATCCTGGTCAACAATGCCGGGGTGTCCGGCAACAGCTTCTTTCTCAATCTGGAGGAGGAAGAGTGGGATTTCGTGGTCGACACCAACCTCAAGGGCCCCTATCTGGTGGCCCGTGAAATGGCGAAGCGGCTGGTGGCGGTAAAGCAGCCGGGCAACATCATCAATATCGCATCCATCCTCGGCTTTCGCGTGGCGGCCGTGCTGGCACCCTATTGCGCCTCCAAGGCCGGGGTGATCCACCTTACCAAGGCCATGGCGCTGGAACTGGCCCGTTACGGCATCCGCGTCAATGCGATTGCACCGGGCTACATCGAGACGGAAATCAATGCCGGCTATTTCGATACCGAGCCGGGACTGAAAATGATTGCGCGCATTCCCATGCGCCGTCTGGGCGACCGCACGGATCTGGACGGCCCGCTGCTGCTGCTCGCGTCGGAGGCCGGTCGTTACATGACCGGCTCGGTCATCGAAGTGGATGGCGGACATCTCTGTTCAACCCTTTAAAAACGGCGCTGCTTCCCGGAGGCAGCGTTAACGGATGACCTGTGGCATCTCGCCGGGTTTTCAGAAGTTTTCAATCATTGCTGGAGTCACTGATGGATTTTTCCCTGTCGCCGGAAATCGAGGATTACCGTCTGCGCGTGCGCGCCTTTGTCGAAAAGCACGTGCTGCCACTGGAAGCACAGCCAGCGGCGTTTGATGAGCATGAAAACATTCGTGAGGATGTGGTGGCACAGGTGCGGGCACTGGCAAAAGCCGAAGGCCTGTGGGCATTCCAGATGCCGAAGGAGCGTGGTGGCCAGGGCATTGGTGTGGTTGGCATGGCCGCCTGTTATGAAGAGGCGGCACGTTCGCCGTTCGGACCGGTGATGTTCAATGCGGCACCACCGGATGACGGCAACATGATCCTGCTGGAAAAGGTGCTGAAGACGGAGGCGCTCAAACAGCGCTGGCTGCAGCCGATTATTGACGGCAAGGTGCGCTCTGCCTTTGCCATGACGGAGCCAAAGGGTTGTGGCTCTGATCCATCGCTCACCTACACGAAAGCAGAAAAGAAGGGTGACAAATGGATCATCACCGGCCGCAAGTGGTTCATCACCGGCGCCGAGGGTGCGCAACATTTCATCCTGATCGCACGCACATCCGATGACGAGCGCAAGGGCCTTACGGCTTTCCTGTTTGATGCCAGTCAGCCTGGCTGGCGCATCGAGCGCCGCATTCCCATCATGGGGCCGGAAGAACATGGTGGTCATTGCGAAATCGTGTTTGATGGTCTGGAAATTCCGGATGAATGCCGCTTGCTGAATGTGGGCGATGGTCTCAAGGTCACACAGATTCGTCTGGGTACTGCACGTCTTACGCATTGCATGCGCTGGCTGGGGCTGAGCAAGCGCTGCCTGGAAGAAGCGGGTGGCTATGTGTCACAGCGCATGAGTTTTGGCGAGACACTGGCGCAGCACGAGGGTGTGCAGTGGATGCTGGGCGATGCCGCCAAGGATATTCACATCGGCCGCCTGCTCACCATGAATGCGGCGTGGAAACTGGATCAGGGTGATTTTGCCCGGACCGATATTTCCATCGCCAAGATTCATGTGGCAGATGCCCTGCACAAGGCGGCCGATACCGCGATCCAGTTGCTGGGTGCGCGCGGCTATTCAAAAGACACGATTGTCGAGTGGATCTATCGCTATGCGCGGCAGGCGCGGCTGGTCGATGGCGCCAGTGAAATTCACAAGATGGTATTGTCGCGTGCCTATCTGGATGATGGCCAGGATTTTTTCCGCTGGGGCATCTGAGCGGATCGTGAGTCATGAGCAGACTGTCCTGGTGTTCAGGGCAGTCGCTACCGGAAGTGTGAGTGGAAAATCCTGATGCAGAGTGAACAACGGCAGGCGGTTGAAAAATTCCTGGCAGGAAAGACGGGCGCAGTATCGGCCTGTATTGATGAAGCGCGCCTGTTGTCAGGTGGTGCCATTCAGGAAAACTGGTTGTTGCGCGTAAGCCTGCAGGGCGGAGCACAGGCCGGGGTACTGGAATGTGTATTGCGCAGTGATGCACCATCCGGTGTGGCAGTGTCGCATTCGCGTGGCGAAGAGTTTGCCCTGCTGAAGGCGGCGTTTGCTGCCGGCGTGACGGTGCCGGAACCGCTGTGGCTGGGCGACAGCTCGGTGTTCGGTCGTGATTTTTTTGTCATGCGCAAGGCGGCGGGGACCGCGGCCGGCTTCCGCCTGGTCAAGGACATGACGCTGGGCGGTGATCGCGAGCAACTGGTACAACGCATCGGTGCGGAAATGGCAAGGCTGCATGCCATTCGGCCACCACGTGCCGATCTGGCGTTTCTGAAGCTGCCGGAGCGTTCTCCTGCCCTGCAGGGTGTACATGAGTTCAGGCTTTTTCTGGATGGCCACCACACGGCGTTTCCGGCGCTGGAGTGGGGGATTCGCTGGCTGGAGAAAAATGCACCCGTCACGGAAAAACTGGTGCTGGCACACCGTGACTGGCGTACCGGAAATTATATGGTTGATGAGCATGGCCTGACGGCAGTACTCGACTGGGAGTTTGCGGCCTGGTCCGATCCGCTGGAGGACATTGGCTGGTTTTGTGCGCGTTGCTGGCGGTTTGGGAAGCTGGAAAACGAGGCCGGTGGTATCGGCTCGCGTGATGCCCTGTACCGGGGTTATGAAGCAGTCAGTGGCAAGCCGCTTGACCGTGCTGCCGTGTTTTTCTGGGAGGTCTATGCGCATGTGCGCTGGGTCATCATTGCGCTGCAGCAGGGCGAGCGCCATGTCTCCGGCCAGGAGTCATCACTGGAGCTGGCGCTGACGGCGCACATCGTGCCGGAGCTGGAGCTGGAAATTCTCAACATGACGGGGTGCAAACATGCGTGAGCAACCGGATGGCGCTGCATTGCTGGCGATTGCGCGTGACGTGCTGCGCAAGGAGCTTCTGCCATTGCTGCCGAAAGATCGTGCCTATGAAGCATTGATGATTGCCAATGCCATGAGCATTGCCGAGCAGCAGTTGCGCAGTGGCGACGCGGCAGAGGATGTCGAGCATGAGGCATTGCAGGAGTTGCTGCAGCAGGATGGCGATCTTGCTGCGCTGAATCGCGCGCTTGCGGAAAAAATACGGACGGGTGAAATGGATGGGAATGTCGAGGCACAGCAGCTGTTGTGGAGCAGTGTTGTGCAACGCGTGCGTGAGAGCGCTCCCCGTGCACTGGCAGCGTATGGCATCAGGTGATGCCTGTCTGTAAAAAAATCTGGAATAAAAAAGCCGGCATGCGCCGGCTTTTTTTATGGAGCGATGATCAGGGTTAAGTGATCAGAACTTGTAGCCGACACCAATCATGTAGGCAAATGGATCAATCTCCAGCTCGCCAATGTCGGTGCCGTTCACGCTGACATCGGTGTTGATGTCGATCTGCCACACGGACGCATTCAGCACCAGCTTGTCGGTGATATCGAAATCAACACCAACTTCGAGAGCCAGGCCAACGGAGTCGCTCAGCTCAAGATCGGCACCGGGAATGTCGTCTTCAAAGAACATGGTGTAGTTCAGGCCGGCGCCAACGTAAGGGTGAAACTTTGCGCCAACCTGCGGGTACCACTGGGCGGAAATGGTTGGTGGCAGGTGCTTGGTCGAACCGATCTTGGTGCCAGCAGCAGTGATGTCGTGTTCGAACGGTGTGGCAGCCAGCAGCTCAATACCGAAAGAAGGAGAGAAGAAGTAGGTGCCAGTCAGGCCCAGTTGGGTATTGTCGTCCACATCCAGCACACCAACAGCGGTGTTGTCGGTGACATCAGGACTGACAGTGGCAATGCCGGCACGCAGAACAACATCGCCTGCTTCATAGGCCATGGCCTGACCGGCGGTGGCGGCAAGAATACTGGCAACCAGAGCGGCTGATTTGATACGCATGGGTAATTCCCCTTGATTGAAAAGATAACTGGCCGGTTGCGCTGTCGCAGCGTCGCTGCAACAGGCATCAACACAACATGGGCCAATCGTAGGGGAGCCCGCACGGATGGTATTGATATAAATCAATAGACGGCACCGGCCTGCCATGGTGACAGGCCGATGTTTGATCTGGCGCAGTTTTTTGTCAGGTTCCAGGTGTGGTTTGCCCGTTTCTATCCCGGCATCCGGTCCAGTACACGGTAGGCCAGTGCCTCGTGCAGGTGCGGTGACAGTATCCTGGCTTCGCCCTCCAGATCGGCAATGGTGCGGGAAACACGCAGGACGCGATGATAGGCACGGGCGGAGAGGCGCAGCCGCTTCATGGCCAGCTCCAGGGTGTCGGCATCCTCGCGGGAGAGGGCCGCATGCTCGCTCACCATGGAGGGGCTCAGTTCCTGGTTCAGGTGGCCCTGGCGTGCCTGCTGGCGCTCACGTGCCGCCAGTACCCGTGGCTTTACCGTGGCGGTGCTTTCACCGGCAGTGCCGCGGTGCAGCACCTCCGCCGGCAGCGCGGGGACTTCGACATGCAGGTCGATACGGTCCAGCAGGGGGCCGGACAGGCGGCTGCGGTAGCGGGCCACCTGGTCGCCGGTGCAACGGCAGCGTGCCGTACCGTCACCCAGATAGCCGCAGGGGCAGGGGTTCATCGCGGCGATGAGCTGGAAGCGGGCAGGAAAGCGGACCTGGTTGGCGGCGCGGGAAATCACCACATGTCCGGATTCCAGCGGTTCGCGCAGGACTTCCAGCACCTTGCGGTCAAACTCGGGCAGCTCATCAAGGAACAGCACGCCGTGGTGGGCCAGGGTGATCTCGCCCGGGCGCGGGTTGGAGCCGCCACCGACCAGTGCCACGCCAGAGGCGGTGTGATGCGGTGCCCGGAACGGCGGCTGCCGGTCCGGATCATCGGCATGCCCCAGCAAGGAGCGGATGGCCGCAACTTCCAGTGACTGCTGCTCCCCAAGGGCAGGCAGCAGGCCGGGCAGGCGGGACGCCAGCAGTGTCTTGCCGGTACCGGGCGGACCCAGCATGAGCAGTGAGTGTCCCCCGGCGGCGGCAATCTCCAGTGCCCGGCGGGCCTGATGCTGGCCTTTCACATCGGCCATGTCAGGGCCGCTTGTCAGGGTGTTGCACCGTGCTGGTGCGGGCTGCTCCAGTGCCAGCCGCTGCTGGCCGTTGAGGTGGGCATAAACCGCCAGCAGATGGTCGCCGGCATAGACTTCGGCGCCCTGGGGGCGTGCCGCCTCCAGGGCATTGGCCGCCGGAACGAACAGGGCGTGCCCCGCATCACGGGCTGCCAGACTGGCAGGCAGCACCCCGTTGATGGCGCGCAGCTCGCCGGATAGGGCAAGCTCGCCCATGAATTCGGCGCGGTCGAGTACCCCGGGAGGCAACTGGCCATTGGCGGCCAGAATGCCCAGTGCAATCGGCAAGTCAAAGCGCCCGCCAAACTTGGGCAGGTCGGCTGGTGCCAGATTGATGGTGATGCGCCGCTGCGGAAATTCGAAGCCGGAGTTGATCAGTGCGGAGCGCACCCGGTCCTTGCTTTCACGCACGGCGGCCTCGGGCAGGCCGACAATGGCGAGCCCGGGCAGGCCGGGGCTGAGGTGGACTTCAACGGTAACGGGCGGGGCATCGAGGCCCAGCTGGGCGCGCGTACGCACGCGGGCGAGTGACATCGCTTGTTCTCCCTGAACATGACGCCCTGCATTCCTTGCAGGGCCTGGGTTGGCTGGCGGTGAATCAGGACTGGTCCGTGCGGTTTTCCAGTGCGGCAACACGGTGCTCGAGTGACTTCATTTCGCGCTCGACGGCTTCCAGCCGGCTGCGGGTACGGGTCAGCAGGGCGGCCTGCACATCAAACTCTTCACGCGTGACCAGTTCCATACGGGCGAGTGCTTCGCGCAGGACGGCCTTGATGTTTTCCTCGATGTCGCCACGCAGCTGACGCACGCCGGGTGGCAGAACCTGGGAAAGCTGCTCGCTGACGCGATTGACGATCTGCTCCAGTGCCATCTCGATTCACTCCTGAACGGATTAATGGTTGGCGATTCTAGCACCAATGAGCGGGTACGGAGCCTCGTTCCTGCGCATGCACCCTTGTTGTGCGCCAATTTGGGGTGTTTACCGTTTGTCTGCACCGTGACGGGGAGCCTAAATGGTGCAAACGCTTCCGCGGTGGCGTCCGGCCCAGTGAATTCAGGCTCTCAGGAGAATTGGCACGGCTTCTGCAATGAGTCTGGCAAGTGCTGAGAAGCGCGATGTTGAAAGCCTCAAATCTTTTCAGGCAACCAAAGTCCTATATCTGGAGTTGTGCACATGAAACTGACCAAGATCTCTGCTGCTGTTCTCTCCGCCGGCATGCTGTTCGTTGCCGCTTCTGCCAACGCCGCTGATGAAGCGTTCACCACTGCTGGCAGCGTTGCAATGACCACGGATTATCTCTATCGCGGTATTTCCCAGACTTCGGGTGCCCCGGCATTGCAGGGTTCGCTGTCCGTGAGCCATGAGTCCGGCCTGTACGCCACTGTCTGGGGCTCCAGCATTTCGTTTGCCAGCGGCCTCGAACTGGATCCCTCGATCGGTTATGCCGGCAAGGTGGGCGAAGTCGGTTACGACGTTGGTGTTCTCTACTACGGCTACCCGCACTCCACTTCTGCAGAAGGCGGTGCCGGCCAGTATGACTTCGTTGAGTTCTACGGTTCGGTGAGCTTCTCCGGTGCCAAGCTGGGTCTGGCCTATGCCGACGAGTTTTTCGGTGAAACCGGCAAATCGCTGTATGCCTTTGCTGATTACGGTACCGAAGTCTCCGGTTTCGGTCTGTCTGCCCACGTTGGCCTCAACCTGCTGGATGACGAGTTCTACGGCTCTGGCCTGGCCCTCGATGAGGATTCCTACATCGACTACAAGGTTGGCGTGAGCAAGGCGCTCAAGGATGTGACGTTCGAGCTCGCCTACATGGGTTCGGATCTGGACGACACCATCGTTCCTGATGGCGAAGGTACCTTTGTGCTGACTGCCAGCAAGAGCTTCTAAGTCCCTTATGCCGTGCACACGACAGGTGTGCACGGCAACCCAAGAACAGGAGTACGCATGATGAAAATGGTTACCGCCATCATCAAACCCTTCAAGCTCGATGATGTGCGTGAAGCACTCTCCGAGATTGGTGTGCAGGGTGTCACTGTGACAGAAGTGAAGGGATTCGGTCGGCAGAAAGGCCATACGGAATTGTACCGTGGTGCCGAATACGTCGTTGATTTTCTGCCAAAAGTGAAAATCGACATTGCCACCAGTGATGACTTGCTGGACCAGGTGATTGAAGCAATTTCGAAGGCTGCAATGACCGGGAAAATTGGCGACGGCAAGATTTTCGTGACGCCGCTTGAACAGGCCATTCGTATCCGTACCGGCGAAACCGGTGTCGAGGCGATCTGAAGTAATTTTCTTGCGTTCAACGCGGAGGAATTCCCGTGAAAAAAGTATTGATGTCCATGATGCTGGGCGGTGCGCTGGTTTTTGCTGCCCCTGCATTTGCTGAAGAAGAGGCGGCACCGGCAGCAGCAGTTGCGGCGGAAGTGGTTGCCGCACCAGAGGCTGCTGCCCCTGCAACCGACGCCGCTCCCGTAGTGGCTGAAGCGGCGCCGGCAGAAGCCGAGGCTGCGCCTGCGCCCACCTACAACAAGGGCGATAATGCCTTCCTGATGATGTGTGCAGCGTTTGTGATCCTGATGTCCATTCCCGGTCTGGCACTGTTCTACGGCGGCCTGGTCCGCAAGAAGAACATGCTGTCGGTGCTCATGCAGGTGTTCACGGTGTTCTGTCTGATCACCGTGCTCTGGATGATCTACGGCTACAGCGTGGCCTTCACCGAAGGCAATGCCTTCTTCGGCTCGCTGTCGAAGGTGTTCCTGAAAGGGGTGAATGACACCACGCTGGCAGCGACCTGGAGCAAGGCTACCCCCATCAGTGAAGTCATCTACGTGGTCTTCCAGGGCGCCTTCGCGGCGATCACCTGCGGCCTGATCGTGGGTGCCTTTGCCGAGCGTGCCAAGTTTGCTGGCGTGCTGGTGTTCTCGGTGCTGTGGTTCACCTTCTCCTACCTGCCGATGGCTCACATGGTGTGGTACTGGGCCGGTCCTGATGCGTACACCACGGCTGAGGCGGGCGCTGCTGCGACTGCAACTGCCGGCTGGCTGTTCCAGAAGGGTGCGCTCGACTTTGCCGGTGGTACCGTGGTGCACATCAACGCCGCTGTTGCCGGTCTGGTGGGTGCCTATGTGGTGGGCAAGCGTATCGGTTATGGCAAGGAAGCAATGGCTCCGCACAGCCTGACCATGACCATGATCGGTGCCTGCCTGCTGTGGTTCGGCTGGTTCGGTTTCAACGCCGGCTCTGCACTGGAAGCCAATGGCATCGCGGGTCTGGCATTCGCCAACACCTGGCTGGCCACTGCTGCTGCCGCACTGAGCTGGATGCTGGCCGAGTGGGTACTGAAGGGCAAGCCGTCCATGCTGGGTGCCGCCTCCGGTGCCGTGGCAGGTCTGGTTGCGATTACCCCGGCTTGCGGCTTCGTTGGTCTGGGCGGTGCACTGGCCATCGGCCTGCTCGCTGGTGTCATCTGCCTCTGGGGCGTGCATGGCCTCAAGAAGCTGCTCGGTGCCGATGACGCGCTCGACGTGTTCGGTGTGCACGGCGTGGGCGGTATCCTGGGTGCCCTGCTGACCGGCGTGTTTGCCTCGCCGGAACTGGGTGGCTTGAGCTGGTGGGATTACGTGGCCAATGCGCCAGGTGCCTACGACATGCTGGCTCAGGTCAAGGTGCAGGCCATCAGTGTGGTGACCACCATCGTCTGGTCCGGCGTGGTCTCCCTGGTTGCCTTCAAGCTGGTTGACCTCACCATCGGCATGCGTGTGGCGGAAGAGGACGAGCGTATCGGCCTTGACGTGACCTCCCATGGCGAGCGTGCCTACAACGACTGATCTTTTTACGGCAGTCGCGTAACACAGAAAGGGGCCTTCGGGCCCCTTTCTGCATGCCGGTGTTTGCGGGATTTTTACGTGGTTGTTACGTGGGTGTTGCGGGGAGTTGCGGTCGCTGGTCCGGGTGGTACTGTTGCTGTCCGCGTAATGACAACAACAGGATCAGCCATGACTTCAGCAGCATCACGCAACGACATGTCGGCAGAAGAGTGGGATGCCCGCGTCAATCTGGCGGCGGCGTACCGGCTGGTGGCGCTGTTTGGCTGGGACGATCTTGTGTTCACCCATATTTCCGTGCGCTTGCCCGGGCCTGACCACCATTTCCTGATCAATCCCTACGGTTTCCTGTTCGAGGAAATCACGGCCTCGTCGCTGGTCAAGATCGACCTGCAGGGCAACAAGGTGGGTGACTCGCCCTACATGGTCAATCCGGCCGGCTTCACCATTCACAGTGCCGTGCATGCGGCGCGAGAAGATGCCCTGTGCGTGATGCATACGCATTCCATCAATGGTGTTGCGGTGTCGGCCCAGAAGAACGGTTTGCTGCCGCTGTCGCAGCAGTCCCTGTTCGTGCTGTCTTCACTCGGGTATCACGACTATGAGGGCGTGGCGCTGAACGAGGCGGAAAAGCCGCGGCTGGTGCATGACCTTGGCAACAACAACTTCCTCATGCTGCGTAATCACGGATTGCTGACAGTGGGCGCAACGGTGGCGGATGCTTTCCTGTCGATGTACCTGTTTGAGGCCAGCTGCATGGTGCAGGTGCGTGCACAGGCCGGTGGTGGCGAGCTGGTGCCGGTGCCGCAGCCGATTGTGGACGGTATCCAGGCGCAGGCGGCAGCCGTGACAAAGGGGCTGGGTGGTGCACTGGTCTGGCCGGGCTTGCTGCGGCGCCTGCAGCGGCGCAATCCGGGGCATGACAGCTGAACCGGTCAGCTGATTCCTTCGTCAATGTGACATTGGCGGTTGTTGCTGGGGTGGGGGATCAGTATGATTCGCCATCATGATGAAAACACCCCAGACGCTGCTCAGGCAGCTGCTCAAGCAAGGACGCGACCTGCTACCCGACATGGGTGGCAACGGGGTTGCCGGCGAGCAGGAATACACGATTGACGAGCTTGCCCGTGTGGCCGGCACCACTGTCCGCAATGTGCGCGCCTATCAGGATCGCGGGCTGATTGCCCCGCCGGTCCGGCGCGGCCGTGCCGGCATCTATTCCGACGTGCACCTTGGTCGCCTGCGCATCATCAACCAGTTGCTGGACCGCGGCTTTACCATCGCCAACATCAAGGAACTGGTGGATGCATGGGAGCAGGGTCAGGACCTTGATCATGTGCTCGGACTGGACTCGGCGATTGCCGGGACCTGGAGCATCGAGACGCCCATCTATATCACCCCGGATGAAATTGCCGAGATCTTCGGCGATGGCATTAATGAGGAAACGCTGGCACGCGCCCTTCAGGTCGGTTTGTTTGAAGTGGAAGGTGACCGCATCAAGGTATCCAGTCCCCGCATCCTTCAGGCCGGTATCGAGCTTTACAAGGCGGGCGTGCCGCTGGGTGCCCTGCTGCGCGAAATTGAAGTGCTGCGTGAGGATACCGACCGTCTTACTCGCAGCTTTGTGCAGCTCATTGCCAATCACCTGATCGAGCCGCTGACCGACAAGAACCTGCCGAGCCCCGAGCAGATCACCCATATCGGCCAGGTTATCGAGCGTCTGCGTCCGCTGGCGGAGATGGTGGTGAATGCGGAGATGGCCAAGGGCCTGCGCCGCCACGCCAATGTCTATATCGGCGACAAGTTTCGCGAGATCCTCAAGCAGAGCGACGGTGACGCAGGGCGTAGCTCCTCAAAGAAGTAAGTATTTGCTTACTCTGTATTTGCCGTAATTTCTGGATAAGTGGCGATTCATGGCGCTCTGTCAAGCCTTGGGGCGGGCAGAGTGCGGTTTCTTGCTCCTTGTCATCTGATTGAAGCCTTTCTGTCACAATCCGGTTACACGCTGGTACAATCCCGGCCCTTCGAGAGATCCCGGGAGCACGTAATGTTCGGACGCTTCATGCCCAAAGAGGTCAAGTTCTTTGATCTCTTCAATGCCCATTCCAAAGAGGCTGTACTGGGGGCCCAGACCCTGCAGGCCCTGATGGCCGTACTCAATGATTCCCCCGAGAAGGCGGCGGCGCTGGCTGCCGAGATTCAGGTCATCGAGTCCCGTGCCGACAAGATCACCTATGAAACGGTCTCGCTGCTGCATTCCACCTTCATCACGCCACTGGATCGCAACGAGATCCACTCGCTGATTTCCCGTCTGGATGATGTGCTCGACACCATCGAGGATGCGGCCCAGGCCGTGACGATGTATGACATCCGTCGTGCCACGCCGGAGGTCATCCAGTTTGCCGACATCATTCTGGCCTGCGTGAATCGCGTGAATGATGCCGTGACACTGCTGCACAAGATGGACAATGGCCCGGCCATCCTGGCGGCCTGCAAGGACATCGACCGTCTGGAGTCCGATGCCGACACCGTGCTGCACGAGGCCATGTCGCGTCTGTTCCGTGAGGAAACCGATGTGCGCGAGCTGATCAAGCTCAAGGCCATCTACGAGATTCTCGAAACCGTGACCGATCGTTGCGATGATGTGGCAAACATCATCGAGTCCATCGTGCTGGAAAATTCCTGAGCCTATCCACCTGTTTACATAGGAGAAGCGCATGGAAACCGTGCAGATAAGCTTCACGATCATCGTGATGCTGGTATTGCTGGCACTGGCCTTTGACTTCATGAACGGCTTTCACGATGCCGCCAACTCGATTGCCACCGTGGTGTCGACCGGCGTGCTCAAGCCGCAGACGGCGGTGGTGTTTGCCGCTGTTTTCAATTTTGTGGCGTACTTCCTGTTTCCGCTGAAAGTGGCGGCAACCATCGGCAAGGGCACGATTGATCCGGGTATTGTTGATCACTATGTGATTTTTGGCGCCTTGTGTGGTGCGATATCCTGGAATTTCATCACCTGGTATTTCGGTATTCCGTCCAGCTCCTCGCACGCGCTGATCGGTGGTCTGGTGGGTGCCGGGATGGCCAAGGCCGGTTCCGGTGCCGTGATTGGTTCGGGCCTGATCAAGATTGTGGCGTTCATCCTGCTGTCGCCGGCGCTGGGTTTCCTGTTCGGCTCCTTGCTGATGGTGGCGGTGGGGTGGATATTTTTCCGCATCAGTCCCAGTCGCGTGGACAAATACTTCAGGCGATTGCAACTGGTCTCCGCGGCGCTGTACAGCCTGGGTCATGGTGGTAACGATGCGCAGAAAACCGCCGGCATCATCTGGATGCTGCTGATCGCGGCCACCATTGCCAATCCGCAGGTGATGCCGCACTGGATGCAGGCGCACCCGGATCATCTGCCCAGCTGGATTGTGGTGACCTGCTACATCACCATCGGTCTGGGCACCATGTTTGGTGGCTGGCGCATCGTGAAAACCATGGGCCAGAAAATCACCAAGCTGAAGCCGGTGGGTGGCTTCTGTGCCGAAACCGGTGGTGCCATGACGCTGTTCATGGCCACGGCGATGGGTGTGCCGGTGTCGACCACGCACACTATTACCGGCGCCATTGTTGGCGTGGGCGCCACCAACAAGCTGTCGGCGGTACGCTGGGGCATTGCCGGCGGCATCGTCTGGGCCTGGGTGCTGACCATTCCTGCCAGTGCACTGATTGCGGCGATTTCCTGGTGGGTGGGGACGCTCATCATGTAGGGCGTGCGGAAACCTGCGCACCAGAAAAGGCCACCGTTGAGGTGGCCTTTTTTATGGCTGCGTTTTTTGGGCAGATCAGAAACCCAGCAGGCGGTCGACACCGAGCAGGGTGGCGGCACCGAGCAGCGCAAACACGACGGCGACAATGCCGTGAATGAGGTTGAACGGCAGCTTGTGGGCAATGCGGTCGCCCAGCAGTACGGCGGGCACGTTCGCAATCATCATGCCCAGTGTGGTGCCGGCGACCACGGCAATGAAGGCATGGTACTGCGCAGCGAGGGCGACGGTGGCAATCTGCGTCTTGTCACCCATTTCGGCCATGAAGAAGGCCAGCACCGTGGTGGTGAAAACGCCGAAGTGGGCGAGTTCGGTGTCTTCGTCATCCAGCTTGTCCGGCACCATGATCCAGGCGGCCATGGCGATGAAGGAAATGCCCAGCACCCAGCGCATGATGTCGGGCGCGACCAGTGAGGTGATCCACGCGCCCAGCGCACCGGCGCCGGCGTGATTGGCAATGGTGGCAACCAGGATGCCGAGGATGATGGGAACAGGCTTGCGGAATTTCGCGGCCAGGACAAAGGCCAGCAACTGGGTCTTGTCGCCGATTTCGGCCAGGGCAACGATGCCCGTCGAGATGAGGAATGCTTCCAATGTGAACTCCTGGCCGGACTGGATACCAATGATCAAACCACCTTCCCGGCCATACCGAAGGCAATCTGATCAAAGGTCTTGCCAGGTTACAGGAACTGCTTGCGCCATGGCCGGTGGGCCAAGTGTGTTGACGCAAGCCCCTTCTGCCGGTGTTGCACGGGCATGAAAGGCGGCTACTCCCCAATGACGCTGGCATCATATCCGCAGGGTGTTGTTGCGTCCAGATCGTGTGCTCAGGTGGTGGGGCGAGGAGTGCTGTAGACGGGGGCAAAGCCGCCACCCGGGGTACGGAAGTTGGTGGTCTGGCCCTGATACAGGCGGGCGGCTATCCATTGCACGTCGCCGTCGTAGGTATAGGTGCGCAGGTCGAACTTGAGCGTCTGGCCATCGGGGTCGGCAGAAATGGTGCGCTCACCCGGCGTTACCAGGGCCTGTGCCACATAGTCGCCTTGCAGGATTTCTTCCCAGACCCGTTTGGTCAGCTTGTCACCACGGTAGGCGGCACGGCTGCCAAAGCCGGCATTGGGCTTGAAAAACAGCTGGCGGCGCTGTTGCCACAGGCGTTCGGCGTGAGCAGCCTTGACCACTTCGGTGTGCGGAATGTTGTCCAGCAGGAGGGCCTGGGTAGCGGCCGGTACGCCGAGGGCCTGCAGGGTGGTCGCATCACTCAGCAAGGCGAGGTTGCGCTTGTCGGCATACAGGGCGTGCGCCTGCGGGTGCGGGGTAAGCGTGATGGCTTTTTGCAGATACGCTTCACGCAGCACGGCGTTGCCAGGGTCTGCCAGAGAAAAATCGGTGAGCCGGTTGTAGACCAGATCGATCACCGTCTCGCCATGACGCAGCTCGCCGTTGTGCAGGGTCAGTTCTTCTGGCGCGACAATGCTGGCGTCAATGCCGTGGCGCTGGAACAGTTGCTGGAACAGCAGGAATTCCGGGTACAGGTATTGTTGCGTGGGCGCTGCATCGACAATGGCAATGTGGTGCAACGGGCGCTGGTGTCCGTCGAGTTGCCACTCGTGCTGGAACATCGCCACGATTTTCTCTTCCAACTGGTGCACGCTGTCGGCGGTGGGCAGCATGCCGTCCACTTCCGGGCAGCAGGCGCGCTGGGCGCGGGCCAGGACGGCATTGAGCATGGCGCCACCGGCATTGGTGTTGATTTCAATCAGGCCCAGCTGGTCGTGGTGGATGTGAAAATCGAAACCGAAAAAGACACCGCGTGATTGCCCCGGGTGTTGTCTTGCGATCGCTGGCGCTTGCGCCAGTGCGAGTTCGCGCCAGGCCGGCAGGGCCACTACGGATTCCACGGCACGCACCACTGCGGCCATGCGTTCGCGATGTTCGGCACTGATGAAAACGGGACGCGCCGCAAACAGGTAGGGGCAGCGCTCCTGTACCAGCGCAAACAGTCCCGGCTGTCCCAGCTCGGACTCAAGGGCATGACGCAGCGCCTGATCATCCAGACTGATGCAGAAGCAGCCGCTGTTAAGGGCGCTGGTCACACGCATGGCGGGTTCCTGTGGGTGTGGAGGCGGGTACGCATGGTGCCTTCATGGGGGTAGGCGAAGACAGGATCAAGTGTCTGGTGATGGCGGCCATTGCACAAGTGCGTGGTGTCAGTCATGAGGTGCCGGTCATGCAGTGACGGTCATGTGATGCCAGTCAAATGGCAGGAGGCGCACCATGCAAAAGGCCATCCCTTCAGGATGGCCTTTTGCCGTAGCAATCAGTACACGTGCAGCCTGTCAGTGCGGGCTGGCCGGGCGCCGCGGACGCTGGTGACCGTTGTCGGGCCGGCCGGCGGCGGGCTTTGGTGCGGCAGGCTTGTTGCCCGGATTGCTGCTGTTACCGTTGGCAGGTCTGCTTCTGCCGGACGTATTGCCGCCGGTTTTGGGTTTGTTGCCTGCGGGGGCACCGGGTTTTTTCGGCATGCCGGCGCGTGGCGGACGAGGCTCGCGTGCCTTGCGAATGGGTTCCGGTTTGGCGTTAGGGTCCGGCTCAAAACCGGGAATGACGACGGATTCCAGTTTGCGCTTCATCAGCTTTTCAATGTCGGCGAGCAGCTTGAGTTCGTCGACACACACCAGTGATACCGCTTCGCCTTCCGAGCCGGCGCGTCCGGTGCGGCCGATGCGGTGCACATAGTCTTCCGGTGTGTTCGGCAGTTCGTAATTCACCACATGGGGCAGTGCATCAATATCAATGCCGCGCGCGGCAATGTCGGTGGCGACCAGCACGCGCAATTTGCCGGCCTTGAATTCGCTGAGGGCACGTTCGCGGGCGGACTGGCTCTTGTTGCCATGAATCGGCAGGGCGCTGATGCCGTTCTTGTCGAGCTGTTCGGCGAGACGGTTGGCGCCGTGCTTGGTACGCGCAAACACCAGTACCTGTTCCCATTTGCCGTCACGAATCAGTTTTTCCAGCAGCTGGCGTTTTTTCTCGCGATCAACCGGATGCACGACTTGCGTGACCAGTTCGGCCGGCGCATTGCGGCGCGCGACTTCGATGTGCACCGGATCATTCAGGATGCCGGCGGCGAGTGTCTTGATCTCGTCGGAGAACGTGGCAGAGAACAGCAGGTTCTGGCGGTCCGACGGCAGCAACGGCAGGATGCGGCGGATGTCGCGGATAAAACCCATGTCGAGCATGCGGTCGGCTTCATCCAGTACCAGTGTGTCAATGCCGGACAGGTCGATGGTTTTCTGGCCGATGTGATCGAGCAGGCGACCGGGGGTGGCCACCAGAATGTCCACGCGCCTGTTCAGTTTTTCTTTCTGCGGATTGATGTTGACGCCACCGAACATCACCATCGATTTCACATCGAGGTATTTGCCATAAACGCGCACGCTTTCTTCCACCTGCGCGGCCAGTTCACGCGTGGGTGTCAGGATGAGGACGCGGATTTTGGCGCGGGCATTGGAGCGTGCAAAATCAATCAGCGAAATGCGCTGCAGCAGTGGCAGCGTGAAGCCGGCGGTCTTGCCGGTCCCGGTCTGGGCGGCGGCGAGCAGGTCACGGCCTTCGAGCACGGCAGGAACGGCCTGCAACTGGATGGGGGTGGGGCTGGTGTAGCCCTGTTCTTCCAGTGCGCGCACGATGGCGGGGGAAAGGCCGAGATCAGCAAACGATGAGGACAAAAGTGTATTCCGTGGGGGAGAGCCGTCAGGCAATCCGCCATTATCGGGCCTGGGGCCGGGTTTGTCGTGCTTATCTTGTTGCGGCTGACGGGCGTACATGGAAGTGGAGCAATCCTGCGGCCAGCAGGGCGCAGCTGCCCGAAAAGGCAAAGGCCAGCAGCGGCGAGAAGGTTTCGTACAGGCTGCCGAACAGTATTGAGGCCGGCAACAGGAACAGGCCTGCCGTCAGGTTGAACCAGCCGAAGGCGGTGCCGCGCCGTTCTTCCGGGGCCAGATCGGCCACCAGCGCCTTTTCCACGCCCTCGGTGGCGGCCAGGAACAGGCCATATCCGGCAAACAGCACAAACAGCAGCGGACTGTCCTGCACATCAAGCAGGCCCAGTCCCCAGTACAGCAGGCCATAGGCCACGTAACCTGTCGTGAGCAGACGGGTGCGTCCCAGCCGGTCGGACAGTGCGGACAGTGGTGTGGAAAACAGCATGGCCACGGCCGAAACCGCGCCCCACAGCAAGGGGATGTGGGCGGGAGCCACGCCCAGTTCCTGCGCACGCAGCAGCAGGAACATGCTGGAGGATTTGCCCAGTGTGAACAGGGCGACCACCAGCAGGTAGCGCCTGAATACGGGGGGCAGGGTGTTCAGTTGCCAGCTGAACGTGGTGTCGACAGGGGTGGCCCGGGGGGTGACAGAAGGAGCTTCGCGAATGCCGAGCGCCAGTGCGAAGCAGAGCAGTGCCGGTACGACGGACCAGAGAAAAATATCCTTGAGTGGCAGCCCCCAGGCCAGCAGCAGGGCCGCCAGCAGGGGGCCGATGACGGCGCCGGCGTTGTCGAGTGCGCGGTGCACGCCAAAGGCCAGGCCGCGATGGTCGGGGCTGACACTGGCGGCGAGCAGGGCATCTCGCGGCGAGGTGCGCAGACCCTTGCCGACGCGGTCGGCAAAGCGGATGACGAGCAGTCCGGGCCAACTGGTGACAAAGGCGATCAGAGGGCGTCCGATGCCGGCGAGGCCGTAACCGGCAATGATCAGGGGGCGTGCCCGCTGGCTGCGGTCCATGATGATGCCGGACACCAGTTTGAGCAGGCTGGCCGTGGCTTCGGCAATGCCTTCGATGATGCCGAGGGCGCGTGGCCCTGCCATGAGTACCGAGGACAGGTAGAGCGGGATAAGCGGATAGAGCATTTCGCTGGCGCTGTCGTTGATCAGGCTGATGAGGCCGATCAGCCAGACTGTGCGCGGCAGTGAACGCAGGGCGCTCAGCATGATCGACGTGTCGCCATGATGGTCACGAATCCAGTCCGAAGAAGTTCCTGATGCTGGCCAGGATGCGGGCCTTCTGCTGCTCGTGGTTTTCAGGGGTTTTGTTGTTTTGCACTGCCACCAGTTGCTTGCTGCGTTCGGTCAGTATGTGGGCAAACAGGTCGGCCAGTTCGGGGCGGGACTGCATGATGTGCTCGAAGCTTTTCTTGTCGAGCCGGTAGCACTCGGCGTCTGTGCGGGCAGTGACGGTGGCGCGCCGGGGTTCGCCGGTCATCAGCCCCATTTCACCAAACACACGGCCGGCCGGCAGCGTGGTCAGGTGTCGCCGCTCCTGCACCGGGGTCTCGAACCAGATGTCCACTTCGCCGCTGATGAGGATGTAGAGCCAGTGTGCAATCGCGCCCTGGTGGGTAATGACATCACCACGGGCAAAGGTGGCAAAGGTCAGGGTGCTGGCAATCTCGTCCAGTTCGTCCTCGGAAAAGCCGGTGAACAATTCGATTTTCTTCAGCGTGCGTTTGCGCAGGGCGAGTTCACGCGCACGTTCCTGCTGGTCGCGTTCCGATGATTCCGTGGTCAGGTCGACGGCAAGCACCGGTGGTGCCAGCGTGAAGCCGTTGCGCTGCAGCGCGGCATAAAGGTGCACACGCACCTGTGAGTCCGTGGGGTCGTCCAGCAAGGGGTCGGTCAGCCAGTAGCGCACGGCGTAATGGATCAGGCCGTCGCGGTAATCCATGGCCACGCAGCTGGGCACCGGCTGCTTGCTCACATGAGGAATTGCTGCCATGCCGAGCGCCTGCTCGACGGCATCAATCACGCGTTGCGGCGGTACCGTGTTGTGCACCTGGAAATTGACCCAGCGTCGCCATTGGGTGACGTCAGTGCTGCCGACAATGGTGAACTTGCCTTTCATCAGCAGGCTGTTGGGCAGCACCACTACCTCGCCGTTGCGGGTGCGCACGGCCGTGTGCCGCCAGTGCACCTCGATCACGCGGCCACTGGTGTCATCCACCTTGACCCAGTCGCCAATCGCAATGGAATTGTCGAGTTGCAGGGCCAGCCCGCCCAGAATGTTGCCCAGCGTTTCCTGCATGGAGAACGCGATGATGCCGGTGATGACGGCGGAAGTCGTGACCAGCCCGGACAGGTCCAGGCCAGCATAGCGCAGTCGCACCATGCCCCAGGCGATGTAGCCAAGAACAATGATGATGTCTTCCATGATGCGGGGCGGATGCAGGCCGATGCGCGGCACCACGACCCGGAAAAGCGTCAGTCCGGCGAGACGGATCACCAGTACGCCGGACAACAGGATGGCAACCGAGTCCAGCACTTCGGCCGTGCGTGGCATGCCAAAAAAACTGGTGAAGCCGCTGGCCAGTGCCAGCACTGACATCAGGAGAAGAAACACCATGGCGCTGCGCAGGATGCCGGCGTTGTCGACACCGCGGCGCGTGAGCAGCAGCAGGAAAATGCCGGCGGCCACCACGACCTGTATGTAGTCGGCGTGCCAGGGCGTCAGCAGGTGCTGGCTCAGTGACGTAAGGGAGGCATCCGGCATGGTGGCGGGTTCCTGGTCGTGTGGTGGTCTTGCGTGCTCATGTGCTGGTCATCGTAGCAGTCGATGCGGCGTCAGCTACTTGCTGTTGTAAATCAGAATCGCCCGCCGGCAAAGCAATCCTTGTCAGGGATGCATCATGCCCGGGTCAAAATGACGGGGGTCAACAGACGCCATGATGCAGGTTGACGGTTGCTGCTCTTTGGCTGGACTATCCTCAGGCATGAGCTCTGGGTGCCTGCGGAGGTGTCGGGGTATCTGTCTGCGATGCCCGGCCGGTTTTTGCGATCGCCCTGACGTCCGGCAGCAACGCTTTATTTTATTGGGCCAGGAGGCTCTGTCATGCATCGACTCGTTCGCCGGATTGCTTGCGGCTTTGTGTGTCTCGGATTATTGCCGGTGGCGCTACAGGCGGCCGAGCAGTGTCCCGTTGCGATTGACAAGAAAGCCGCTGGCAACAGGCCTGTCATCGGTCTGGTGCTGTCCGGGGGTGGTGCGCGCGGCGCGGCGCATCTGGGAGTGCTCAAGGTTATCGAGGAGATGGGTATCCCGGTGGATATCGTCGTGGGCACCAGCATGGGCAGTGTTGTGGGCGCCCTGTATTCGAGCGGCTTGTCCGTTGCGGATATTGACCGGGTGGTGCGCGATAACGACTGGACCCAGGTGCTGAGCGACGGGCCTCTCTATGAAGAGCTGTCGATGACGCGTAAGCGCGAAGTGCGTAACCACCAGCTGGGCGGTCGCCTTGGTCTGGGCGAAAAGGGGATAAAGCTGCCCAGCGGGTTGCGTGAGGGCCAGAATGTCCGGCTGATGTTGCGCCACCTCACCCGTCACGTGGCGGACATCAATTGTTTCAGTCAGCTGGCCCTGCCGTTTGGTGCGGTCGCCACGGACGTCGAGACCGGCGAAGCGGTGGTGCTGGATCACGGTGATCTGGTTACCGCCATGCGTGCGAGCATGGCTATCCCGGGCTACTTTTCCCCGGTCGAGCTTGACGGGCAACTGCTGGTGGATGGAGGCCCTGCCAACAACATGCCGGTGTCACTGGCGCGTGCCATGGGCGCCGATGTGGTGATTGCGATTGATATTGGCACGCCCATGTCCAAGCGCGACAAGATGACCAACCTGCTGGGCATCAGCATGCAGATGTCGACGATGCTGGCACGTGAGACGGCTGATGAAGAAAGGCGTGCCCTGAAAAAAGACGACGTGCTGATCGTGCCGGACCTGAGCACGGTTGCGACGCTGGATTTTGAGGAAATGGGTGATGCCATTGCGGCGGGTGAGGCAGCGGCCCGCAAATCCCTGGCCGACTATCCGTGGCGCGGGCGACTGGCGCCGGAACAGTTGCCGTCGGCCCGTTTTGCCCAGCGGCTGGCGACCAGCCGTGCCCCGGCAAAATTGGCGAGCGTTAGCGTGACGGGCGACCGGATACTGCCACCACAGCAGGTCACGGACCGGTTCCGGATGAGGCCCGGCGATGATCTGGATGACAGGGCCATCAATGAAGGGATTGCCCGGGTCTACGGCCTCGACTATTTCTCGATCGTGGATTACGCACGTACACCAGGCGAAGACGGCGATGCACTGGCGCTGGATATCCGCCGCCGCAGCTGGGGGCCGACCTATGTGCAGTTCGGTCTGGGGCTGTACAACAACTTTGAGGGCATCAGCCGCTACAGTCTTGGCGCCAATCTCACCATGACCGAGCTCAACCGCTTTACCGGGCAGTTCAATCTGCAGGCACAGGTAGGTGATGTCTACCGTCTGGCGGCCGAGTTCTACCAGCCGCTGACTGCCGGGGCGGCGCTGTTTGTTGCCCCGCGCCTCCTGTACGACCGCCACAATTTTGATATCTATTACGAGGCAGATCTTCTCGCCCGCCTGCAGGCTGGCACCGAGGAAGGCGGTATTGACCTGGGCTGGACAGGGGCCCACAGCGAGTGGCGCCTTGGCTATGCCGCTGGCCTGCGCCGCATGGCCTTGTTGATCGGGCCGCCGGTGTTTCCGGCAGAGTCCTATGATTCCGGTCATCTGCGCATGACGGGTGAGTACAACAGCATGGACAAGGCCGCTCTGGCATCGAAGGGTAGCCAGATCGACTGGCTGGCCGAGATGGGACGTCCGGAGTACGGCAGTGACGGCAGCTTTGATCATTTGCGTTTACGGGCCAGCCATACATTCCTTACCGGGCGGCAACGTATCCAGATTGGCATGGGCGCTGAGTCCGTTGATACCCGTGGCGGGATCGTTCTTGAGCCTGCCCAGCTGGGCGGTTCGTTTGAGATGGCGGCTTTTGCGGATGGTGAGCTGAGCGGGGACAACGCAGCGTTTGCCCGGCTGGCAACCTGGTGGCAGGCAAAGGAAAAGGCATTGCTGCCGGTGTATTTCGGTGCTGCGCTGGAGTATGGCGGCGCCTGGAACGGCAATCCTTCGGACATGGTCGGGACGGACCTCTGGCCGACGGCCTCCCTCTTCGCCGGCGTGTCGACACCCGTCGGCCCCGTGGTGCTGACGGGTGGCGTGTCCGAACACGGCCGCAGTGCGGTGCACTTCCAGCTGGGGCATTCGTTCTGATGCGGTGATGCAGGCGTTCTTGCAGGACACGATGAATGAAAACAGAAAGGCCACCGCAAGGTGGCCTTTCTGTTTCAGGTTGGAGAAGGGTGTCAGATTTCCCGCGCGTAGAACTCGTCCACCGAGATGGTCTGCTGGCCGGAGATGTACACGCCCGGGGCCGTCATCCGGAAGTACTGCGGCATCGTCAGCGTCATCTGGTAGTCGGAGTTGATGAAGACCAGCAGGCGGCCGTCGGCCAGTTCGGTCAGGTTGAGGCGGTTGGCGCCCTTGGGGTTCAGCGAGGGCGTCTCGGTCCACCCCACCAGCTTGTGGTCAGTGCCGGCGCCGTCGGAGTGGACGACGCGGAAATGCTTGCCAGACACCTGCAGTACCACGTAAGGGCGGTACTCATCGCCTTGCTTCGCATCGGCGAGCGCCATGATGCCGCGGCCGGATTCGGAGTCGCCGGCCTCGTGGGCGATCAGCGCGCTGATCTGGTAACCGGCATACGACCCCGTGTAGTCATCAAGCTGGCTGCGGGCGGGAGTGGCATTGCTGGTGGCCCAGGTGCTCTGACCGTCCTTCTTGCTGGTCAGCAGGTAGCGGCCGTCGCGCACTTCGGCTTTACGGTTCTCGTCGTCGGTCACCAGCCAGGTTTCTTTCTGGCCGCGCTTGCGGTCGAAGTAGTCGACCAGAAGATTGGTGGCGCCGGGCGTGCCGTCATTGTTGATCAGGCGCGAGAAACGCGTGTCGATGCCGAGCTCGTCCAGGCGCAGGTTGTCGAACTCGGCGGTGAGTGCGGCGACTGACTTCAGCACGATGCCGACCTTGCGCGGCGTGAAGTCAATGATGCGTGTGCGCCCGACATGGACACCGTTAACGTAGATGCGGAAGTAGCCCGACTCGCGCTCGATGGACAGTGTGTTTCGGGCATTCTTGCCGGGTTTGGCACCAGTAGCGCGCGTATAGGGCAGCGGGTCTTTGTCCACCCATTCATTGCCGTCGTAATACAGCACGATCACATCGCCTTCCGGGTCCAGCATTACGTAAAAGCGTTGATCCAGCGGGCCGCTCACGCTGAGGCCGCCGCGAACCTTTTTGTCGTCCGCGGAGTAATCCGTGAACGTCAGGTCGACGGTCGCTCGCCAGCGCGCGGCGGGGCGCACGCTGACGGGTTGCTCAGCGTTGGTGTAGCTTCCGTCGCTGCGGGTGATCTTCAGCCGGCCATCGCTCACGGCGAGCGTGCTGTGGGGCTTGCTGAAATCGGCCCAGTTACCGGGTGTGGAAAAGTTGTCGTCAAAGCGCAGGCTGGGGTCGGCGGCGTGGGTGCTGGTGCAGAGCAGCAGCGTGGCACCGGCCAGTGCACGGGCAAAGCGTTGGATGGAGGGCTTCATGGCCGGATAGTCTCCTCGACCTGCGCCACACTGAGCTGGGTCTTGTTCATCTTGTTGTAATGGGCGGTGGCATCCTGGCGCAGCTTGTCGGCCTTGCTCTTGTCCACGTCCACCCCCCAGCCTTTTTCCCAGATGCGTGCAGCGTTAAAGCCGCAGCGCGCACGGATGGCGGTCTTGTCCTCAAGGCCTCCCCGGGCATCCGAGTTCTGCACCTGGCCAACGCCATGAGCACAAAGGCTGAACAGGCGCAGTGCCTCCTCCTCGTCACGCGGCACGCCACGGCCGACCAGATACAGCTTGGCCAGCATGCCGCTCGCCCAGTATTCGTAATGGCCCTCGGTGCCATAGGCGGCGCGTCGCAGGAAATAGGCCGCCTGCGGTTCCATGGGCTGCTCGAACACTGCTTCCGAGCCCGGGCGCAACCACAGTGCGTATTCGACCAGGCGCTGCGTGGCCGGCCAGTAGCCTTCGTTGGATTTGCCTTCCAGCAACTGCACCAGCAGGCGGCGGTCATCGCCGTTGCGGATATGGATGTCCTTGCCGTTGAGCACGGCCTGCCAGAAGCGCTCGCGCGTTTCCTGTTCGGCCGCTGCGGCGGCGACACGTTCCTGGCTGCGCTGGTACATGCGCCCGACCAGGTTGCTCATGCCGCTGCCGAGCGCCTGGGTGGCGGCATCCGGGTTCTTGCGATAGGCCTCGTAACGTTGCTCTGCCTCGGCCGTGGAGTATTGGCGCAGCAGGGCCTCCTGCAGCATGAGATCGCCGGCGCGATCGGCATGCGCGGCGGGTGCAAACAGCAGGGGTAGCAACAGGGCTGGTAACAGTGCTGGCAATAAGGAACTCAGGCGGCGCATGGGTCCTCCACGCTTGATGGCTTTCTGCAGACATTATCGCGGCTGAGTTGCCGGAGCCATCCCGTATTTACGGGGGAGCCTGCCGCAAAAGGTGTTTTTCATGCGGCAATGCCCTCGTCATTCTCCCGGGATGAACTTGACCGCAGTCAAGTCAGTATCAGGCCGGTCCGCTTTAGAGTCTGCGCAAGTGAACAAGTGTTCACACTTGTGGAGATGACCATGCAGCAACTGACCAATCTCGATGCCTCTTTCCTGCATCTCGAGAACGACCATTCCCCCATGCATGTCGGTGGCGTCCTGATATTCGACTCACCGGCGCAGGGTCGCATGACCCTTGAGCGCTTGCGCAAGCATGTATCGGCCCGCCTGCAGACGGCGCGGGTATTCCGCCAGCGCGTGGTGATGCCGGCCTGGCATCTGGATGCACCGTGGTGGGTGGAGGACGAGAACTTCAGTCTGGACAACCATCTGCGCCACGAGACGGTGGATACGCCACTTACCAACGAGGGCTTGCAGGAGTTCAGCGCCGCGTTTTTCAGCCAGCGCCTGCGCCGCGACCGGCCGTTGTGGGAGCTGGTCTTTGTCGAGTCGGCCAGCACCGGGCGCCGGCGTGCGTCACACAAGGGCGGGGCCTTTGCCCTGCTCATCAAGGTGCACCATGCCGCCCTGGACGGGGTGTCGGCCGAAGCCGTGATTGCCGGCCTGCTCGATCAGGATGTCGTCCCGCGCACCCTGCCGCGCGATATCTGGCTGCCTGAAACCCCGCCGGGGCAGGCAGCCATGCTGATGCGCCAGCTCAGGACGGCACCGGCATGGCAGGCGCAGGGCCGCGAGCTGCTGCGCTCGGCACAGATGCTGGGGCAACGCTTCCTGCAGCGCACGGTAAGCCAGGGCGAGCGATTGTTGCCCTACTACTTCACCGCACCACGCACGCCGTTCAATATTCCCATCACCGGGGAACGTGTGTACGGCACGGCCGAGTTGTCACTGCCGCGCATCAAGCAGCTCAAGAACCGCGTGCCCGGCCTGACCGTGAACGATGTGGTACTGGCGGTTTGTGCCGGTGCGGTGCGCCGCTATCTGGAGGATGAAGGTGTCATGCCGGTGCGCTCGCTGGTGGCAATGGCACCCATCTCCAAGCGCAATCACGACCAGAAAAAATCACTGGGCAACAAGGTGTCGTCCATGCTGATCCGGCTGGCCACCGACATTGACGATCCCCTGCAGCGCCTGCGGCAGATTCACGAGAGCGCCCGTTGTGCCAAGGACTACAGTCGCGAGATGACTGTCGAGGCCCTGTTCGACCAGCTGCCGCATGCCGCCACCGCACACTTCCTGTCGCGCTATGCGCAGGGCAATACGGCACGACGCATGCCGCCCATGTTCAACATGGTCATCACCAATGTGCCGGGTTCGCCGGTGCCGCTGTATCTGGATGGCGCCATGATGCGCGGCTTTACCGGTATGGCCGGTGTCTTTGACGGCATGGCGCTGACCATGGTGGTGCTCAGCTATCGCGATGAATTGTCCATCAGCATCACCAGTACCCCGGAGGCCCTGCGCGATCCGCAGCGGCTCATCGGCTACATGAACGAGTCGCTGGATGAACTGGAAACGGCCGTGCAGCAGGCCGAGATGACGCTGGGGATTGGTGTGGGAGCTGTCCTGCCGGTGGTGCCCGGCAGCCGGCCTCCTCATTTGTGAGGGTGCCGGCTGCGCATCATTGCAATCGCATCAAACGGACAGATCACCACGCACTTTGCGCAGCCTGTGCAGCCCGGCACGTCATGCAGGACGGCATGCTTGTCACCAAAGCCGCTGGGCTTTTCCGTCTCCAGCCACAGCACATGCTCCGGGCATGCGGCCACGCAACGCCCGCAGCCGGTGCAGCGGTCAGGGTCGATTACGGGCAGGGCCGGGTGGCGCATGGGGCGTCGTCGTCAGCAGGAGATGCTGCGGTTGTAGTCCAGTTGCGCTGTGCCTGGCAATGGCGCTCAAGTTGGGGGCGCTGTCTTGCCGGTGGTGCAGGCCGGACAGTGAGAGAGGCAGGGAGCGAAAGAATGGTTAGTGGCTTGCCGGGTTGCCGGAGTCATTGCTGTGCGCTTGCCGAAAATCGCTGGGCGCCTGTCCGGTCATTTGCCGGAACCAGCGACAAAACGTCTGGCCATCACTAAAGCAGAGCATCCTGCCGATCTCGTCGATGGTCCT
The DNA here is from genome assembly GCA_030646295.1 of Moraxellaceae bacterium. Lineage (GTDB taxonomy): Bacteria > Pseudomonadota > Gammaproteobacteria > Pseudomonadales > Moraxellaceae > UBA2031. Next base: position 90,436 of record JAUSND010000008.1, on the reverse strand, counting down.
GGTGGATTCCTGCAACTGTTTCCGGGCGCTCTCCAGGCGCAGCCCGTCGAGCAGTGCGGAATAGCCCGTGCCCTCGGCCTGCAGCCGCCGCGACAGGTGCCGGCCGCTCACACCCAGGCATTCGGCCAGCCGCTCGCGCGACGCCTGCCCGTTCTGCAGGAGGATGCGCAACTGTGCCCTGGCCTGCGTGAGCAGTGATCCGCTGGCTGCCGCCATCATTTCGACCAGCTTCTTGTCGGCATGCGCCTCCAGGGTTTCCTTAAGGCCGGGTGCCATCTGGTGCAGCGGAAACGCCAGCGCCGGCGGTTTGAGGATCAGGGCAGTTGCCGGCTGCCCGAACAGCACCGGGCAGTTGAAGATAGTGTGGTATGCCTCCAGTTGCCCGGCGTCGGGAGGTGCCGCGTGCCGGAAGTGCACTGCGCTGACAATGTTGGCGCGCCGTTCCTTGACCATGCGCATGAAGAGATAGCGGGCACCAATGTGAAACTCCTCCATCTGCTCCACCACGACCGCATCCCCGGTACAACACTCCACGCTCCACTGTACCTGGCCGGGCTGGTGCTCCAGACGGCTGAACGCAACAGTGCTGAGCAGGCGTTCATAGCGCATCAGGGAGAGGATGGCGTCCTTCAGCGTGGGCGATGACTCCAGCAGATAGCCGACAATGCCGAAGCCGGAGAAAAACGAGAGCTGCGACATCCTGAGGTAAAACCGGGGGTCCCCGCTAAGGCGCAGGACGGCATGCATCATCTCGGCGCCTTTGGCCACCGGCAGCCAGCCATCGTCGTCGCTGAGCTGTTCCGCCTCCAGGCCGGCAGCCGCCAGGACAGGGGCCGTCGACTGGCCTTGCCGGGCGGTCAGATCCAGAAAGTGCCGTACCAGGGCAATCGAAACAAATTCGCCGGACGGAGAGGGGACAATCTTCGCCATGTTTTCCACTGCTTGTTGTTGTGTGTGGTGGTTGTTGGCAATGCCTGGCTGGCTCGCTGATATTTCCATATCTCCGGTCATCAATCTGCATGTTCGGCCGCGATGTCCGTTTTTGCAATGTGCCGCGTCCGCCCCCGCTACATTCCATCGCCCCGGTTTTCACTAACGTTGCGCTGTCTGGAATTCAGCCAGAGGGTTCTGCCGCAGCAGAGCCCTGCATGCTGGCCTCATAAAATAACAAGTACGAGGACTCTGCTATGAAACGGATGCTCGCATCTCTGGCGCTCGGTCTGGGCGCGCTTTCGGCGACGGCTCCGGCCCTGGCCACCTCCGACTATGCCAGGACCCGGTACCCCATCGTGTTTGCGCATGGGCTGTCGGGCTTTGCCAATATCGGCCCGATTGAATACTGGCATGGCATTCCCGCCGACCTGAATGCCAACGGTGCCTCCACCTATGTCACCCAGGTGTCGGCCTTCCAGTCCAACGAATACCGCGGCGAGCAGTTGCTCCAGCAGGTTCAGGAGATCATGGCCATCAGTGGTGCGGCCAAGGTCAACCTGCTCGGTCACAGTCAGGGCGCACCGACGGCCCGTTACGTGGCTGCCATGATTCCGGCCCGGGTTGCGTCCGTGACCACCGTGGGTGGCGTCAACAAGAGCGGCTCGCCGGTTGCCGATGTCATCCTCGCGGCCAGCCAGCTGCCGGTGGTCGGCGCCATCGGTACCGACCTGCTGACCTCGCTGGTTAACGGCTTTGGCGCCTTCATTGGCCTGACCGCCGGCCAGCGCCTGAACCAGGATTCCTATGCGGCGCTGACCTCGCTGTCGTCGGCCGGCACCGCCGCCTTCAACGCCAAATTTCCCGCCGGCATTCCCGCCACTGCCTGCGGCGAAGGCGCCTATACCGCCAACGGCATCCGCAACTACTCCTGGAGCGGCACCGGTGTCCTGACCAATCCGCTCGATCCGCTGGATGCCATGTTCGGTCTGACCTCGCTGGCGTTTGTTGGCAAGACTGACTGGCAGAACGATGGCCTGGTCGGTCGCTGTGGCAGTCATTTCGGACAGGTCATCCGTGACAACTACTTCATGAACCACATTGATGAAGTGAACCTGATGTTCGGACTGGTCAGCATTTTCGAGACCAACCCCAAGGCAGTTTACCGGCAGCATGCCAACCGGCTGAAGCTGGCCGGACTCTGAGCCTGAAGCGCTCTGACATGGCGTGCATTTGACGTGCAGAAACACAAAGGCCACCGCAAGGTGGCCTTTGTGTTTGCGGGTATTTGCGCAGCTAGCGTGATGTGCCCGCCTCAGGGTGCAATCTTGCGCTTGAGTGCGCGGGTCACCGGCAGCGGCAGGCTGGGCAGCGAGCGCAGCACCCACGGCAGTATCTTGCGCTTCACGCCATTCAGCGACTCCGGCACCATCACTTCGATCAGGTGCGGGCCTGCGTGACTGAAGGCATATTCCATCGCCTTCACCAGGTCTTCGGCGGTGCTCACGCGTACGCCGTGCACGCCCATGCCGTGTGCAAGTTGCGCGAAGTTGAGCACCGGGCCGTTCAGGTCGAGCTGTGACTTGGCCTTGGGGCCGATCGATTCGGCGCCCACGCGTTCCAGTTCGATGTTCAGCACCGAATAGGACGCGTTGTTGAAAATGATCGTGGTGACGTTGAGTTTCTCGCGCGCCATGGTCCACAGGGACTGGATGGTGTACATCGAGGTGCCGTCGCCGATCAGCGCGAGCACGGGGCGTTGCGGGCAGGCAATCGCGGCGCCGATGGCGCTGGGCAGGCCCTGGCCGATGGCGCCTCCTGTCAGCGTAATCAGGTCGTGGCGGGGCGCACCGGCGGTCATGACCGGCAGCATCAGACCTGACGTGATTGCTTCGTCGACGATGATGGCGTTGTCGGGCAGCAGGTGGCCGACCGCCTTGCATACCTTCTCGGCCGTCAGCCGGCCGCGCGGACTGCCCGGGCGTTGCGCCGGCTGCAGCTGTGGCGTGGCGTTGGCGGCACCCAGCGCGCGGGCCAGCTTGTCCAGACTGCCGGCCGCATCCTGGTCGGCGGCGGCCAGCGTGTGCACGGTGCAGGTTTCCGGCGTGAGTACGCTCTTCTTGCCGGGATAGGCAAAGAACGAAATCGGCGGTTTGCTGTCGACCACGATCAGGTGTTCGATGTCCGCCAGTTGCACGCCGGCCAGTTCTGCCAGATAGGCGATGCGTTCCACCGGCGGCAGGCCGGCGCCGCGCTCCAGGCGCGTGGGGAAGGTTTCGGCCAGCAGCCTCACGCCGCTGTGGGCGGCGATGCGGGCAGCGGCGAGCAGGCTGGGTTCGCGCAGGGCGCGGCCACCCAGCAGCAGGGCGGTTTTCTTGCCGGAACGAATGACATCGGCAATCGCGGCCACGGTGGTGTCGTCGGCCACGGCGGGCGCAACTGGCGCAGGCATGGCGCAGGGCATGCCGCCTTCGCCCCAGGATACGTCGGCCGGCAGGATCAGCGTGGCGACTTGCCCGGGCAGGCCGCGCGCAGCGACGATGGCATCGACCGCGTCCTTGCACAACCCGGCCGTGCTCTGCGAGGTGCGCACAAATCCCGGCGATACATTGCGCGCGACGGTCTCGATATCCGACTGTAATTGCGCGTCGTATTTGACATGGTAAGTCGCGTGGTCGCCGACGATGTTCACCACCGGCACCTTGCCCTTGCGTGCGTTGTGCAGGTTGGCAAGGCCGTTGCCCAGACCGCAGCCCAGATGCAGCAACGTGGCGGCCGGCTTGTCGGCCATGCGCGCGTAACCGTCGGCAGCCCCGGTGGCGACGCCTTCAAACAGCGCCAGCACGGCGCGCATTTTCGGTTCGTCGTCCAGCGCGGCAACGAAATGCATTTCGCTGGTGCCCGGGTTGGTGAAGCAGACTTCAACGCCGGCATCGACCAGTGTCTTCATCAGGGCTTGTGCGCCGTTCGGCATGGGGAGCTCCTTCAGTTGAGTCAAGCGGTGGTGGCGGGCTGCAGGCGGCGCATGGTCAGCGCAAACAGCAAGCCCCCGACATACATGATGACGCCATAGAGCGCGCCGGGAATGGCCATGGCGTCGTCCTGGAGTACGGTGGCGCCAATGACCAGCGCCAGTGCCGCGTTCTGTACAGCGGTTTCAATGCCCAGCGTGATCGACTGGCGGCGTGACAAGCGTACGGCCCACGCTGCCGTAAAACCCACGGCCAGCATGCTGAGGTTGAGCAGCAGGGCAAAGGGCGCCAGCGTGGCGAAGTTGTCGCCCATCAAGTGCCAGTTTTTCGCTACGGCCAGCACCACGATAAGCACGAACAGCACGGTCGCAATGCGCGTGGCGCGCGGCTCGAAACGCTGCGCCCAGTCGCTCCACCGGTGCCGTGCCGCCATGCCCAGACTTACCGGCACGCCCAGTACGAGGGCGACCTGCCCCATCATCAGTCCCACGGGTACGTCGACGGCGCGCGCGGCACCCATGTAGTGGCCGAGTGCCCACGTCACGACGATTGGCAGTGTGAAGATGGTGGCGACACTGGCCACGGCGGTAAAGCTGAGCGCGAGCGCGACATCACCGCGTGCCAGATAAGTGAGCAGGTTGGAGGTGGAGCCGGTCGGGCACGCCGCCAGGATCATGAAGCCGACGGCAAATGCGCCGGTCATGCCCCAGGCGGTGAGCAGGAAAAAGCAAGCCAGCGGCAGGATCACGAAGTGGCACACCACGCCGACCAGCAGCGCGCGCGGCTGCGTGAAGATGCGCCGGAAGTCCTCCACCGTCAGCCCGAGTCCCAGCGAAAACATGATGAAGGCCAGGATGAGGGGCAGCAGTACGCCGGAAACCATGTCGCCTTGCATGACTGCTCCTTAGTCGCCACTGATGATGGAACGGGCGGCCGCGCGCGCGGTCATGATGCAGCCCGGCAGGAAGGTGCCCTCCAGCGAGCGCTTGCCATTGGACCCGCCCCCGCCAAAGCCGGCCGCCTCGCCCACGCAGTAGAGGCCTGCAACCGGCTGGTTGCAGGCATCCAGCACCCGGCTGTGCAGATCGGTGCGCAGACCACCCAGACTCTTGCGGGTAATCAGCTGCATGTGCATGGCGATGAAGGGCCCGGCACCGGGTGTTTGCAGCGGTGCCGGCTTGCAGGTGCGCAGGCGGTCCGGCCCCCACTGGCGGGCATGCAGGATGCGCCGGATCTGGTCGTCATTCTGCAGGCTCTTGCCCTTCCGGAAGTTGGCGTCGAAGGCATCGGCGGTGGCCTTGAGCACGGCCGGATCAATGTCGTGCGAACAGGTCAGCGCGTTCATTTTTGCGGCCAGCCCCTCCAGCGTATCGTCGACAATGAAGTGCGGGCTTTCCTGCTGCATCTGCCGCACCAGTCTGTGATTGCCGAGCAGGGTTTCCTTCACGAAGCGGATGAACTGCTTGTCGCGGATGCGCTGGTTGTGTTCCGCCCCGGAGATGGCGAATTCTTTTGCGGCAATGCGCCAGTTGAGCAGATGCCAGGTCCACGGCTTTTCCTGCTCGGCCACACGCTGGCACAGCCAGTGCGTATCAAAACCGGTCACCAGCGGCGCTGGCCCGATACGTTCGCCACGATGGTCAAGCCACAGTGCCGACTTGCAGGGAATGGTGGACAGGCCGTGTCCCTCGAAGTGCGGATACGGATGCGGGAGGCCGGCAGCATAATTCCACATCTCGCCGGCGTTGGTGATCTGCCCGCCAAGGGTGTTGGCAACCCAGTGATGCAGCTTGCCGTCGGCAAACGGGTGCGCCCCGTTGAGCAGGGTCGCCGGCAGCGGACGGCCTTTGGGCCAGTTGGCCCGGCATTCTGCATGGCTGCCGTTGATGCCGCCCATCGCCAGCACGACCGCTGGCGCCGTAAAGCGCACTTCCTCGCCGTTCTCTTCGTTGATGGCCACTGCCCCGCTCACCTTGCCGCCCGTGTGATCCAGTTGCGTGATGCGATGACGGTGCAGCAAGGTCAGGCGGCCGCCGGTGTTGGCCTGATGCAGCGCCGCCACCATGCAGCGCACCAGTTCGCGCGAGGTGCCCCAGACCACGTGATAGCGCGGCAGGCTGTTGCCGTCGCCATTCATGCCGCGCTCCACCCAGTTCACCGCCGGCATGAACTTGATGCCTTCGTTCTTCAGCCAGTCGTACACCTCGGTGCGCGAATGCTCGACGTAGTAACGCGCCCATTGCAGGGACCATTCGTCCTGCGGGTCCAGCTCGCCAAAGCGTATCCAGTCGCGCAGGGCCACCTCCGGGGTGTCCGGGATGCCCATGGAGGCCTGCAGCGGCGTGCCCACCAGCGCCATGCCACCGAAGGCCCACAGTGCCAGACCGCCCAGTCGCTCGGGAGTGTCACGATCGACCAGGGTGACGGTCTTGCCGGCGCGCAGGGCTTCCAGTGCGGTGACGATGCCGGCCAGGCCGCCGCCGGCAACCAGTACGTCTGAGGCAATGAGCTTGGTCATGAAGGGCGTCCGTCCTGATTGTTATGCGTGGTCATGTGTGGACATGCGTTTCAGTAGTGAAGATATACCGCTATGATCGTGCCAGATTTGACTTTATAGGCCACAAAAATTGACGTTGAAGGCCACGGTATCGATGGGCTGGGTCAACACGGTTATCGCGGCCGCCCAGCGCCAGGGCGTGGAGCCGGATGTCCTGCTGACAGCGGCGGGGATTCCCGTCAGGGCGCTGGACTGGGAGCGCTGGCCCATCGACTACATCACACGGCTCTGGCGGGCTTCCGAACGCTGCACCGGGGACCCCGGCTTTGGCCTGAAGGTGGGTGCCGGGGTCAGCCCGGCCGGCATCAGCGGGGTCGGCTTTGCCTTGCAGTCGGCGGCCACCCTGCGCGAGGCCATCGGCATGGTGCAGAAGTTCCAGCGCCTTATCTCCGACGGTGGGCGCTTCCAGATGCTGGCGGGCCAGACGACGACCTGGGTGGTCTATCACCCGCAGCAGGGCCAGCTGGCCTTCAGCCCCTACCAGATCGAGGCCGTGCTGGCCGCCGTGGTCAGGCTGGCCGGCTGGGTGACCGGCTCCGCCTTGCAACCGCTGCGGGTGCAGTTCAGCCAGGCGCGGCTTGCGCCCCTCCAGGGCTATCGTGACGTGTTTGGTTGCCCGGTCGAGTTCGAGCAGGCGTTCAGCGGCGTGCTGGTGGACAACTCCCTGCTGGACCAGCCGTTGCCCCAGGCCGATCCCCGGCTGGCCCAGATGCACGAGCATTACACCGCGGCCCGTCTGGCGGCGCTGGGCATCGACAGCATCTCTGCCCCGGATGTGCGGCAGTGGCTGGCCGTGCACATGGGGCCGCAGGTGCCACGGCGCGCCCAGGCCGCGCAGGCACTGGGGGTGAGTGAGCGCACTCTGGCTCGTCGACTGGGCGAGCAGGGCCAGACGTTCGAGAAGTTACTGGATGACGTGCGCCGCGAGCTGGCGCTGCAGGCCGTGGCCGATCCGGAGCGCACCCTTGCCGACATTGCCCAGTCGCTCGGCTTTGCCGAGGCCAGCACGTTCTACCGTGCCTTTAACCGCTGGACCGGCATGCCGCCGGCGCGGTGGCGACGGCAGAGGGTGAGGTAGGAAAGGAGCCAGAAACACAAAGGCCACCTTGCGGTGGCCTTTGTGTTTCTGGGGTGTTTGGTGGAGGTGGCGGGGATCGAACCCGCGTCCGTCAGCATTCCACCCTCGGTTCTACATGCTTAGTCGGTCTATTGATTTAATCCGCATCTACCCGATCGACAGGGCGATGAAGACGAGCCTCTGAGGTTTAACCGTCAGTCGCGAGGCGCGACATCAGGCGATCCCATGTTTTTTGCGCCGACGTCCACCGCCCATGGGCAGGCAGCTTCAGTCGTAGGCAGGGTATTAAGCTGCCAGTGCGTAGTTTTCGTCGTTTGCGACTATGTTGCTTGTGACTTTGATTAACGAGAGATGTCACCCTCTCCGCATGCCCCTTCGGGATTCATAACCGGCGTCGAAGCCATGTCACCCCCAGAGATCACGTGCAGTTTACCACAAAGCACCCTGCACAACGGTAAAGATGGGGCCGGGGGGACGAATTGCAAGGGCAGGGGCTGAACGGTGGTGCCATATGGTAATGGGGTGATTGGTGGTCATTTCTCCCGGGTGGCTTCGTCAAGCACCCGGTCAATCACGGCCTGCGACCATTGCTTCTTGCCAGCGGTTTCCGGCAGGTGGGAGAGGGTGAGCGACAGCCGCTTGCCGTAGGCAATGGCCTTTTGCAGCTCCAGTGAAAGCGGGGCGGGTTGTCTCGCGCTGCCCGCCAGCCCACGGGTGACGGCGTCGGGCAGCTCGCCCAGGTGGTTGATGATCCTGCCCTGTGACAAGGCGGTGAGCATGGCGTTGTCGTGTCCGCCAAACGGCGACCGGATGTCGTCCTTGTACAGCACCAGGGGTTTGCCGGCGGCATAGGTCAGTGCGGCTTCCACAATCATGCCTTCATCGGGGACGCGTCCGTTCAGGTTGCAGACCACGGCATCACAGCGCTCCAGCAGTTCGTACACATCCAGCGCAAAGATCGCCTGGTCGATGCGTGCGCGGATGGCGGTGGTGACGGTCGGCACCGAAATATTGCCAAAGCGCATGACATAGCCTTCCAGCCCGTCGCGATGCGGCAAGAAGGTCTTGTAGCCCGCACCCTCCAGTACGTTGGCGATAGCCGTCATGCCGCCGACTTCTTCAGGACAGAACAGGGGGCCGGAGCAGTAGATGCGCTGAGTGGACATGGTGTTTCCAGGCAGGAGGGGCACGGCCTAATGGCGCGGAAAGGTGAGAGTGACGATCAGGCCACCCTCCGGGCCGTTGGCCAGATGCAGCAGGGCATGATGCAGGCCGGCGATGTGGGCGGCAATGGCCAGGCCCAGACCGGTGCCCTGGGTGTCCTGACTGTGGCTGCGTACAAAGCGTTCGGTGATGTCGCCCAGATGGGCCGGGTCGATGCCGGGACCGGTATCGCGCACTTCCAGAATGGCGCAGCCGTTTTCCTCTCGCAGCGTGACATCCACTTCGCCACCTTCCGGCGTGTGGCGCAGGGCATTTTCGACCAGATTGCGCAGCAGGGCGCCGAGCAGGGCGGGCTCTCCGGGTATGGTGAGTGATGCACCGTCATGGCTGAGGCCGATGTCCTGCCGGCGGGCGTGTGCCAGCGGGGCAAGCTGGGCGAGGGTGTCGCGGGCAATTTCATCAAGTGCAACGGTTTGCGGCACAAAAGGCACGGCATTGGCATCAAGTCTGGCCAGCAGCAGCAGTTGTTCAACGACACGGGTGCTGCGATCAACACCGCTGACCAGTCGCTCCAGATGCACGCGTTGTTCCGGCGTGGCACCGGCATCAATGGCGTTCTCGGCCTGCAGCTTGAGGACGGCAAGCGGTGTCCGCAGTTCATGTGCTGCATCGGCCAGAAAACGGCGTTCGCGTTCAATGCCGGTGGTGACGCGGTCGAGCAAATGGTTGAGGGCGCTGACAACCGGCGCGAGTTCGGTGCGCGGCTCCTCCAGATGAATGGCCTGCAGGTGATCGGGGTCGCGGCGGGTAATGGCGCTGCGCAATTCTTCCAGTGGCTGCAACTCACGGTTGAGTGTGCGCCGGCTTAGCCACACGGCCAGCGCAAGGCCGAGCAGACTGCCGACGGCAAGACTGGCGGCAATGTTCAGGGTGAGTTCTTCACGCACGTCGGAGCGTTCGGCCACGATCAGCCAGTGTCCGTTTTCCGGGAGTGCGGACGTATAGATATGCCAGCTGTGGTGCCCGTTCTTGCGTTCGTAAAAACCGTGACGCAAGGGGCCGAGGGAGTATTCCGGCGCACTGGGCGAGCGCAGCACCAGATTGCCCTCCGGCGACCAGACCTGGATCGCAATTTTTTTCTCGTAGTTGTGGCCGTCTGCCATGGGGTCGCCGGCAGAAACATTTTCGCTGGCGGTTTCCTCCAGTGATTTCTTCATCTGCGCCCAGTCGACCTGGCTGGCGGGGTGGTTCATGACGCCCTTGAGCACGCGGGCATTCTCGATCAGCTGTGCATCAAACAGTTCGCGGGTTTCATGCGAAGTGGTGAAATAACTGAGCAGGCCGGATGCCGAAAATGTCACCAGCAAGGTGGCAATCAGGGCGAGCAGGAGTTGGCGTCGTATCGAGCGCATCAGTGGTCTGCCTTCGTGACGGGCTTGTCTGTCGGGTCTTCTGCTGGCTTGTCTGCTGGTTTGGGAATCATGTAGCCGACACCGCGCAGGGTACGGATAAGTTCCGGATGAAATTTCTTGCGCAGGTGGTGGATGTGCACCTCCAGTGAATTGCTTTCCACTTCATCCATCCAGCCATACAGGGATGTTTCCAGCCGGTCGCGCGTGAGGACTTCGCCGACATGTTCGAGCAGTTCCTTGAGCAACATGTATTCACGGCGTGGCAGCACGACAGGCTGGCCCTTGCAGGTGACCTGCTGGCTGGCAGGGTCGAGCACGATGTCTTCATGCTGGATGGTGGTGTGTGCGCGGCCGGCGCGGCGGCGCAGCAGTGCGCGCAGGCGGGCTGACAGCTCGGCCATGTCGAACGGTTTCAGCAGGTAGTCGTCGGCGCCGGCGTCCAGGCCGGCCACGCGTGCATCCAGCGTGTCGCGTGCGGTCAGGATGAGCACCGGCAAATCATTGCCCAGCCGGCGCAGTTCGCTCAGCACTTCCATGCCGTCACGGCGCGGCAGGCCCAGATCCAGAATGGCAAGATCAAAATGCTCGCTCTGCAATGCGTGCAGGGCGCTGTTGCCATCTTTCATCCAGTCGACCACAAAACCCTGTTTCATCAGGGCCTCCTGCAGGGCTTCCCCCAGCATGATGTCGTCTTCGGCCAGCAGTACTCGCATGTCATGACGCCCGTTGAATGAATCGGATTACCAGATCAGCCAGTAACGTATGTCGGCCTGCTCGCGCAGGAAGTCTTCGGCGTCTGGTCCGGCCAGCAGGGCCAGTGTGGCCAGCATGCCGGCCTGCACGCAGTCCGCCGCCAGTAGTGTGGCCGAGCGCGGGCCGTTCTGCACGGGCCAGCCGGTTTTCGGGTTGAGGATGTGGCTGTAGCGCACGCCATCCTTCTGCAGGAAACGGCGCGCATCACCACTGGTGGCGAGCGCACCGCTGACGAGTGACAGCGTTTCTGCGGCGGTGTCTGCCTGGTCCGGTGTTTCTATGCCGATTTGCCAGTTGCTGCCGTCACGGCGCGGCCCGCGCGCACGCAGATCGCCGCCAAAATTGACCAGCATGGCGGCATCGGTCATGCCGGCGAGCAGGGCGAAGACACGGTCCACGGCGTATTCCTTGCCAACGCCGCCAAGATCAATTTCCATGCCGGCCGGCAGCGTGATCACCGGGTTCTGCCATTGCACATGATGCCAGCCTGTCAGCGGCAGCAAGGCATTCACGGTGGCGGCATCGGGCACCTTGTCGGAGCCGTCAAATTTCCAGGCGCGGCGCAATACACCGGAGGTGATGTCGAACAGGCCGCCTGACAGTTCATGCAGCATGACGGAGAAATCAATCAGGCGTGCGGTTTCCTCGTCAACCGTCACGGGCATGCCGCCGGCATTGTTGATGCGATGAATGATGTTGTCGTCGCGGTAGCGGCTGAATTTCTGTTCGATGCGCAGGGCTTCGCTGGCAGCGGCGTCGGTTTGCGCGGCGGCTGATGCAAAGTCGTCGTGATCAAGAATGATTTCACAGGGACTGGCCATGGCGCGAAAGCGCCCGGTGCAAAGGCCCTGGTGACGGGTGAGGGACAGTTCGCTCATCGGATGCTGTGCCGTCATGAAAAAGCGCCGGGTTAAACATGGGGATATTCTCCTCCTGTTTAACCCGGCGCTGCCGGGTTTACCAGCGGAACGAGTAACCGACCTGCACCCACATTGCCGAGAGATCCGGCTGCATGGTTTGTCCGGCCAGCGGGCCGGTCAACGGTGCGGCGGGCGCACTGGCTGTCTGCGTGTACTGTTCCACGCGGAAGTTCAGTTCGCTGTCCTTGCCCAGACCGATACCGTACTTGAGGCCGAAGGTGGTGGCATCAAAGGCACCCAGACGGGAATCTGCAGAGGCCTCGGTAATCAGCGGTACACCTGCAGCACTGACGTCGGTGCCCACCTGCAGGTACGGCTTGTAAAAATCAGCCTCGTTCTGCGTGTACCAGCGCACGTGCGGTTCCAGGTACATGTTGTGGCCCAGTTCCCAGCGGTACTTCAGGTCCAGGGTATGCGAGCTGATGCCCCAGTCGTCGGTGGTGAAACGGTAGGACGCATCAATCACGTCTTCGGTCAGATGGTATTTAAGCTGTGTGTACAGGCTGTGCTTGGTGCGCGAATCCGGCCGTGCCTCGAACAGGTAGAGGTTGTAGCCTTCATCATTTTCCGGCGAAGGGTCCAGCATCAGGTTGTTGGACGCATCAATCACGGTCAGCAGCTTGTAGGGATCGCTCTGGTAACCGTTGGCCATCGACATCGAGTAGTTCACCTGCATGATGGCGTGGCGATTGAGGACCTGGGTGACGCCAATCAGTACGTCCGTCACGGTCTTGGTTTCGCTGCCGCCAACACCGTCGTCATCCGTCTTGTTGATCATGCTCACCAGTGGCAACGGGGTGCCGCCGACCGGATCGATGTTGTCAAACTCAAGGTTGAAGCCGGCAGACAGCGTGGTGTTCTTGTTGTTCAGGTCCTTGGCCAGCGCAGCATTCACACCGACCGACTGGAAGTCGAACTCGCTGGAAATGTTGCCGCCGACACTCAGGCGCATGGTGTCGCTGATCGGCTGCTGCCAGCCTGCAGAAAATGCACCACGCGTGTCCTTGAACTCGTCATCCAGCGGCAGTTCACCGGCTGGTGTGGTGTACTCACCGCCACCAGAGGGGCCGGTGAAGGTCTGCGGCACGCTGGCCGGCGCTGCACCGTTGGGTGATGCGCCGGTGAGCGAGTCCAGCACCAGTTTCATGTTAAGGATTTTCTCGTCGCCAAAATCCTTCTTCAGGCTGACGACGGGTTCGGCGGCCTGTACACGGCCATCACTTTCCTTGTAGAAAAGTGCAGCCGTATCAACTTGCCAGCCATGATCTTCGGCATGCACGGACGCAATGGGAGTTACAGCGCCAAGTAACGCGGCACTGGCCTGAGCGATGGCCTGAGCAATAGTCAGGCCTTTAGATTTTTTCAGTTGCATCCGCAGCCACCCCCACCAAAGCCGCGACCACCGCTGGCCGCTTCCTTACTGAAATAGATATGGTCATCAAGGCCGCTATCCACAGGATAGGCATCGAATTGCATGGATTTTTTTGCCAGCAGGTCACGCTCCCAGGGCTTCACCCCGAGCGAGCTGCAGGCTCCGAGCAGACTCGTCATCAACACGAGCACCAGTGTTTTTTTCATGGTTGTTCCTCAGGGAGTTGTCACGGACTCGGACAGCAAGTCGTGGATTTCTTTTTCGTAAACAGCACGCTTGGCATCATGAAAGCCAAGATGCTTGAAACGTGGCTTGCCGTTGCGGTCCAGCATGTAGCTGGAGGGCATGGTCTGTACCTTGAACTGCGAGGCGAGCGTTCCGGTGCTGTCAAAAATGACCGGGAAGGATGGTGTGAATTCCTTGAGGAAGGCGTCGGCCTTGGGTTTTTCCTGATCCACATTGATGGCCAGGATGACCAGACCGTCCTTGCTGTATTTTTCGTGCATGGCCTTCATCCACGGGAAGGACTGCTTGCACGGGCCGCACCAGGAGGCCCAGAAATCGACATAGACCACCTTGCCCTTGTAGGCATCAAGATTCAGGGTGGGCGCGGCCGCATGGGCGGTGCCAAACAGGGCAGATGCCAGCAGCAGGGGGAGCAGGAGCAGGCGACGCAAAACTGGTGTCATGGGAATTACCTCCGGTTGCTGGCAAGACTAGAGGGGTAATCCTTAACGCGACCTTAAGGCTGGCCGGTTTTCTGTTGCGATCGGGTTTTCTTAAGCTGGTGTTAATCGTTGGCCGGGAGCGGCTCCCTAGAATCGCATCATCATGATGAGGGGATGCTCGTATGCGTTTTCTGCTGACAACAGTGTTATTGCTCTGCATGCAGGTATTGCCGGCTCACGCGGCGGTGCCGGATTTCAGTGGTGTGGCCAGTGAAGAGGAGTTTCTGCCGGTAGAGCAGGCGTTCCGGCTGGAGACGGCTGTAGCCGGGGATAACCGCCTGAGCCTGCGCTGGGTGGTGGCGCCGGGCTATGCCCTGTACAAGGCCAGGATGAGTGCGGGCCTTGAGGGTGTGCCAGTTGAGGGCGCGCCGGTCGAGGGAGTGCGTCTGTCGCCGCTGCAGTTCCTGTCGCCGTCAGCGTTCAAGGATGACCCCAGTTTTGGCCGCATGGAGGTTTTCCATGACGAAGCACGGGCCATGCTGGAGGTACAGAATGTTTCGGCAGCAGTGGCCGGCAAGACCCTGACGGTGCAAGTGCGCTATCAGGGGTGTGCCGATGCCGGGTTGTGCTATCCGCCACAGACGGTGAGCGTGCCGGTGACGCTGGTGGCCTCGTCGGTCATGACGCCTGTGTCCGCTGTGCCTGTTGTAGCTGTCCCGGCGCCTGTGCCGGCCGCTGCTGCCGCGGCCAGCCTTGATGAGGCCGACGGTATTGCCGGTTTTCTTGGCCATGCCAGCCTGCCGCTGGTCCTGCTCACTTTCTTTGCGCTGGGGCTGGGCCTGACGTTCACGCCCTGTGTCTTTCCCATGATGCCCATCCTGTCCGGCCTGATTGCCGGCGAGGACCGCGCCCGTCTCACCATGGGTCATGCCTTCCGGCTGTCGCTGGCCTACGTGCTTGGCATGGCCCTGACCTATGCATTGGTCGGCACGCTGGTCGGCTATTTTGGTGCCCGCGCCAACGTGCAGCTGTGGCTGCAGACGCCGGCAGTGCTGGTGAGCTTTGCGCTGGTGTTCGTGGTGCTGTCACTGAGCATGTTCGGCTTTTACGAGTTGCAGTTGCCGTCACTGCTGCGGGACCGCATGGACGAGCTGGCGCGCCGCCAGCAGGGTGGTCGCATGGCGGGGGTGTTCCTCATGGGCATCCTGTCGGCACTGGTGGTGTCACCCTGCGTGTCGGCACCACTCGCAGGCACCCTGGTTTACATCAGCTCGACCGGCGATGCCGTGCTGGGCGGTCTGGCCCTGCTGGCGCTGGGCCTGGGCATGGGCACGCCGCTGATCCTGATCGGAACGACGGGTGGCCGTTTGTTGCCGCGTGCCGGTAACTGGATGATCGCGGTCAAGGGCGTGTTCGGCGTGGGCATGCTGGCCGTGGCCATCTGGCTGGTCGCCCGCGTGATTCCCGGCTCCGTGACATTGCTGCTGTGGGCCCTGTTGCTCGGCGTGTCGGCAGTGTTCATGGGCGCACTGGAGCCTGCTGCACAGGGCATCGAGCGCCTGTGGAAAGGATTGGGCGCACTCATGTTGTTGTATGCAGCCTTCCTGATGGCGGGGGCGCTGACCGGCCAGGAAGACCCGCGTCATCCGCTGGCGGCCTTTGCACAGCAGCCGGTTGCATCAGCAACCGGGGTGGCACCATCGCTTGAGGTGGAGTTTGTACGGGTGCGCAACGAGGCCGAGCTGCATGAGCAACTGGCAGCCGCCACGAGTGCCGGTCAGGAAGCAGTGGTGGATGTCTATGCCGACTGGTGTGTGGCCTGCCAGGACATGGCCCGGACCACCTTCCGCGATGCCCGCGTGATCAAGGCGCTGGCGCCGATGCGCCGGCTGCAGCTGGATCTTTCCGACAACACCCCGGCGCAGCGTGAATTGCTGCAGCGGCTCAAGCTTTACGGTCCGCCAGCCATGCTGTTCTACGACCGCAACGGGGACGAAAAGCAGGCAATGCGGGTGCAGAGCGAAATCGGTGCCGATGCCCTGCTGAAGCGGCTGGGGAGCTGACATCCGGTCCGGGTACGGACAGTTGCGGACATAAAAAAAGAGCGCCGGTTGGCGCTCTTTTTTATTGGTGAGGCGGGTCTGGGCACAGTAATCAGCGATTGCGCAATACGCGGTGCTTTTCCCGCTCCCAGTCGCGCTGCTTCTCGGTCTCGCGCTTGTCGTGCAGCTGCTTGCCCTTGACGATGGCAATCTCGCACTTGGCGCGGCCATGGCTCCAGTACAGGGCCAGCGGTACGCAGGTATGGCCCTTCTGCTGGACTTCATTGGTGAACTTGTCGATCTCGCGACGGCTCAGCAACAGCTTGCGGGTACGGGTCGGGTCGGCGATGACGTGGGTGGATGCCTGCAGCAGCGGCGTGATGTGCACACCCAGCAGCCAGGCTTCATTGTTCTTGAACAGCACGTAGGCATCGGTGAGGTTGGCCTTGCCGGCGCGCAGGGATTTGATTTCCCAGCCCATCAGCACCAGACCGGCCTCGACCGTATCCTCGATAAAGTATTCATGGCGGGCACGGCGGTTCAGCGCAATCGTGCTGCCGGTGCTGTTGCCTTTTTTTGCGGGTGGTTTGCTCATGGGGCGCATTATAGGGATTGCGCCCGGTCGCGTCCGTAAAATTCATTATCGTTCGCCGGCAGGCTCAAGCCGGTTGAGTGCCTATCCCTAATCCCGGACAATGCGCGCCATCTGCGGCCCATCTGCGGCATTAACCGACTGCGAGGCATCATGGCAACGCCACCCTCCCTGATTCACGGTACCTGGTCCCGGCCTGTCACCGGTCTGGCGGCTCTTTCCCTCTTCAGCATGGGCCTGGCCCAGTTCTGGGAGCTGCCGCTGGCGGCAACCCGCCATGGCGGTATTGCCTTCTTTGGCGCCTTCCTGCTGTGCCTGTTGCTGCTGGCATTGCCCTTGCGCTTGCTGGAGCTGATGCTCGGTCGCCGTTCGCGGCGCTCACCGATTGACGGCATGGCATACCTCACCCGTGAGGCTGATGCGCCCCGGGGCTGGCGCGCCGCTGCCTGGGGCTCCGGCCTGGCTGATGTCATGGCAATCGCCGGTCTGGCCTTGCTGGCCGGCTGGGGCGGCAGCTTTCTGGGGCACCGTTTTGTGAGCGAGGCGGTGCAGACGGCGACGGCGGCGGGTCTGGTCTGGCCGGTAGGCACCGGCACGGCGTTCATCCTTGCGGCGGGGCTCTCCCTGCTTAAGGCGGGGCAGCGCGAGCTGGCCAATACCCTGGCGCTGGCGGTGGTGGTGATCTGCCTTGGCGTTGCCGCCCTGCTGGGTGCCTCGTTTCCGGGAGCCTATGACACCGTGACCACGCTGGGTGCGGATGGCTGGCGTGAGGCCATGCGCTTTGCCCTGCTCGCTGGAGGCGGTGGTCTGGGCGTAGTCTGGCTGACCGGCATGCACTTGCCCAAAGGGACCGCGCTGGGCAGCTTCACGCTGGCGCTGGTGTCCCTGCAGGCAGTACTGGCAGGACTGGTGTGGCTGGCGCTGGCGCCCTATGTGCCGGCGGCGGTGGGGGCGGCGGGCAACAGTGCCGTGCTGGAGCAGATTCCGACCGCCATGGGGGCCGGCCTGGCACCCGTCCTGCTGTTCGTGGCGCTGGGCCTTGCTGCGGTCTTTGCGCTGGCCTTTGCGGCCGAACCGCTGCTGGTGCGCCTGGCGGAAAAAGGCATCTCCCGCCTGCCGGCCGTGGTGCTGGTCTTTGTGAGCGGCTCGGCACTGGCGGAAATGCTCTGGATGGGCGGCCGCGTGGAGGGGGTGCATTTCCTGTTGCAGGCGGTGCGCGACCTGTTGCTGCTCGTGATGCTTGGCTTGGCGGTGTTTGCCGGCTGGATCATGAAGATCAGTCATGCCCGCAAGGAGCTCAACCTGCCGAATGAAGGCATCTACAATGTCTGGCGGGTGGCGGTGAGGATTGTCGTGCCGCTGGCCGTGCTGTTTGTGTTCTCCGGATACCTTGCATGAGCCACGCCATCACGCGGACCGTGCTGGTGCCCTACTCGGCGCAGGAGATGTATGACCTGGTCTGCGACGTGGCGCGCTATCGCGAGTTCCTGCCGGGGTGCATCAGTTCCGAGGTGGTCGCTTCGGGCGAGACGGAGCTGATCGGCCGCATGACGATCACGCGCATGGGCGTCACCCAGCACATGGTGTCGCGCAACCGCATGCAGGCACCCTCGCGTATTGATATCGAGTATGTTGAAGGACCGTTTGAGCATCTTGTTGCGCACTGGCTGTTCGAGCCGCTGCAGGAAAAAGCCTGCAAGGTCACCTTCAGCATGGAGTTCAGTGTGCAGCAGAAGTTTTTGCAGTTCGCCGTGAATGCGGCGGTGCAGCAGGGCGCCAATGAAACGGTTGACGCTTTTCACAAACGGGCCGGGCAAATATATGGCAAGCGCTGAAATGATTCGGGTCGAGGTGGTTTACGCACGGCCGGATGTGCAGCGGCTGGTGACGCTGGATGTGCCGGCGGGCACCACCATGACGGAAGCTGTTGGTCGTTCCGGGTTGCTGCAGGAATTCCCGGAGATTGACCTGGCCTCTGCGCCCATGGGTATTTTCAGCAAGCCCGAACCGTCGCCCGCCACGCGCGTTTTGCTGGCAGGGGATCGCGTTGAGCTGTACCGGCCACTGGTGATGGACCCAAAGGAAGCACGCAAGGCGCGTGCCGCCAAGGCCAGGGCCAAACGGGCGCAAGCGGCGCGCTGATAGTGCCGTGCAGCCAGTTTTGCCAATTAAAAACGCCGACATTACGTCGGCGTTTTTAATGGTGCTGAATGTCTGACTGCAGTCAGCCGGGCCATCAGAAGCTCACGTTCGCTTTCATCCACACAAAGCGGCCCGGCTCATTGACCTGTGTGGTCTGCACATAACCGCTGACCATGGCGCCGCCACGTGACAGGTGTTCGGCATAGGTCTTGTCAAACAGGTTGTCGACGCCGGCGGTGAGGCGCAGGCTTGCCAGCGGTGTCCAGCTGGCATTCAGCGAGAACACACCAAACCCGGCCGTTTCACCGAGGTCCTGCCCGACAATGTTGCCACGGCCCGTGTCGATATCGTCCTGACGGTCAACCAGACGCAGCAGGGCACCGGTGCTCCATGTCGGCTGGCGATAGTCCAGGCCAACACGTGCTTCCAGTGGCGGCATCTGCGCCAGGTCCGTGTTGTCATCGACATTGTGGCCCTTGGTCATGGCAAGCGTGCCGGTCAGGGTCCAGTGGCTGGCAAATGCCCAGGCCATGTCGGCTTCACCGCCCCAGGTACGCGCATCGATATTGTGGCTGACAGCCTTGCCTGCCTTCATGCCCGGCAGGGTGGTATCAATCAGGATGTAGTCGCGGATGTCAGAGGCAAACAGCGACACGGTGGTGTTGACCGCTGCACCGCGATACTGCCAGCCGGCATCCAGCTGCGTGGTGCGCTCGGGCGATGTGAGGAAACCGCTCGGTGTGGTTTCACCCTGCGTGGAAAAACGTTCCCAGTAATCGGCAATGCGCTCGCTGTGACCCAGACCGACCAGAAGCTGGTGTTGTGCATTCAGGTCGTGCTCCATGCGGGCAAAGCCGCTGGTCAGCGTGTCCTTGTCGATGGTGCCGGCAGTCGGGTTGGGCACGGACATCATGCCGTTCTTCAGCGTCAGGCGCTGGTCGGTCACTTCCCATTGATCAGCACGCAGGCCGCCAACCAGTCGCGAGCCGGCATTCAGTGCGTGCTCGATTTCGGCAAACAGGCCTTGCTGCTCAAAGGTGCCGTCATCGGTAAAGGCCATGGCCTCGAACGGCATCATGGTCTGGTTCATGGTGCTGCGCACGGCGTGCTCGTTGCTCTGGGTATCAACACCGATGGTGGCCTGTGTGTTGTCGCCAGGTGCCAGTGTGGTGGTCAGGCGGCCGCCCTCGGTGAGACGCGTCGGATTCGAGGCAGCAGGGGCCGGCATCATCATGCCGGGGGTGAACGTGCGCAGGCTGTAGTTGTCCATCACGTGATCAACATCGTTGCGATACAGCTGTGCCTCCACCGCAGTCAGCCAGCCCAGTGACACGTCGCGACGCGCACGCAGGCCGATATTTTCACGCTTGAACATGCTGCCATCCATCATGCGGTCGGCATAGGCGGCTTCGCCATCACTGATTGCACCGGTCAGCTCGATCACGGTTTTTTCATCCGGGGTCCAGCCAAGGGCAACGTTGCCGCTCCAGCGTTCGTACTGCGAGTGCACCTCGTTGCCGTCACCGTCTTCATAGTCGTCGGACTCGGCATGCGAACCCTGCAACCGCATGTAGCCACTGGCCGCACCGGTGGTCAGGTCGGCCATGGCCTCAAGACGGTCAAAGCTGCCGGCGAGCAGGCTGGCCTTGCCGTCCACGGTGGGGGCGTCGAAGTCGGGTGTGTCACGTTCGAACAGGACAGTGGCTGCCGAGCCGGTACCCCAGACCACGCTTTGCGGGCCTTTCAGGATGCGGATGCGGTCGTAGGTTTCCGGGAACAGGTAGGCCGTCGGCGGGTCCATGCGCATGCCGCAGCCGCCCAGCACGGCTTCGCCGTCGGCGAGAATGTTCAGGCGCGAGGCCGCCATGCCGCGAAAAAGCGGGTCGCCACTGGTGCCACCCTTGCGGATGACCGAGAAGCCGGGAATGGCCTTGAGATAGTCGGCACCATCGTTGGCCGGAACGGGCTGGCGTGGCGTCTGCGGATCGGTTTCGACCGTGAGCGGGCTGCTCATGCGCGCGGCGGTGACCACAACTTCAGGCAGGACGTCGGGAACAGCGTTGCCTGCATCCTCTTCTGCAACCGCCAGACTGCAGGCAAGGGCGAGGGGAAGGACAGCAAAACGGACGGCAGACACCACGGGCTTCTCCACACAATTCGGGATGGCGCGGAGTGTAGCGGCGAAGGGGATGGGCCGGCCTGCGACATGATGTCGCAGGCCTTATGCAGGGCGGGGGCTCAGAGCGGCTCGGCGTTCAGGGTGCGATCACGGCTTTCCGGTTTGACGGGGTCGCGCGGCGGCATGGCGTCGGCACCGTCAATGCGGATCAGTACGCCGTTCTCGAACACGACCGTAAGGCGGCGGTTATCGACGGCGGGCACGCCAGCCTTGCGGGCATAGGTGCCCGGTGTGTAGTCGTACAGATAATCCCAGCGCTTCGGGTTCTGGGTGTCGGTGATCAGCGGGGTGCCCAGCACATAACGTACCTGGCCCGGCGTCATGCCAGGTTTCAGGCGGTCGACCATTTCCTTGGTCACCACATTGCCCTGGTCAATGTCCGCCTTGTAGACGCGCAGAAAGCTGCCGCAACCTGACAGTCCGGTGACGAGCAGCAGAATAAGGGTGATTTTTTGCATCACGCGGGGATTTCCTCTAAGGTGCGGCGAAAGCGCATGGCGGGCGCTGCGCCTATAATACCTCATGATGAGGCTGCATCGGCATCGCCCTCCTGAGCACTTTCGTAATTGATGGAGCATGACCGGGATACCGCATGAGCACCAGTAACCAGGAACTGCGCAAGGCCGGCCTCAAGGTCACCCTGCCGCGCGTCAAGATACTCGAGCTTCTGGAAAGCTCGGCCGTGCATCACATGAGCGCGGAGGATGTCTACAAGGCATTGCTGGAGCATGGCGAGGATGTCGGGCTGGCAACGGTCTATCGCGTGCTCACCCAGTTTGAGGCGGCCGGCATTGTCGAGCGGCACCACTTTGAAGGTGGCCATTCGGTATTTGAACTGGCGCGTGAAGAGCATCACGACCATATCGTCTGTGTCAGTTGCGGCAAGGTGGTGGAATTCCATGACGACGTGATCGAGGCGCGCCAGGAAAAGGTGGCCGAGTCACTGGGTTTCAGGCTCACCAGTCATGCCCTGCACCTCTATGGCATCTGTGACCGCCCGGAGTGCCAGATCAGGAACGCCAAGCCGGCCTGATCACGGATCGCGCTGAAAACGGACCCCGGCGGTCCGTTTTTTTTGCCTGCCGGTGGCTTCACCGCTTGTCTGTCACAGTCCAGTCGATAGACTCCAGACTTTCCCCTCGCGACACATGGATATGTCCTCGTCAGTCACTTTTCCTGCTCACGCGTTTCACGCCAGCCTGCCCAAGGGCCGTGCCAGCGGCACCATGAGTGTCGGGCCGATGGGCATCGGGTTCGTGCACCCCGCCGCCTCCGTCACGCTGCCACTTGCCGGTCTGGAACTGAAGCTTGGTGGCGCCAGCAATCGCCTGATTTTCTGTACCCATCCGGCCCGTCCGGAGTGGCAGGTCTACACGGCCGATCATGGCCTGCTGAAGGCGCCGGCACTGGCCGGACATCCCGCCGTGCAGGCCGTGGGGGGCGCCCGGATGCGGCATCACTCCATGGTGTGGGGCAGCATTGCTGCCGTGCTTGCGCTGATCGTGGTGGCCGGCTTTCTGCTGTACGGCTCGCTCGACGCCATGAGCGCCATGGCGGCGCGGCGCATCCCGGCCGAGTGGGAGCAGAAGCTGGGGCAGAGCGTGATGGCCCAGTACCGCATGCAGCACGAGTTACTGGATGACAAGGAAACAAAGGCGCTGCTGGGGCCGCTCACTGCACCGCTGGCGGCTGCCATGGCGGACAAGCGCCATGCGCTGCACTTTCATGTCGTGAACGATCCGGCCATCAATGCCTTTGCCCTGCCAGGCGGCTACATCGTGGTCAACTCCGGTCTTATCCTCAAGGCGAGTCGTGCCGAAGAAGTGCAGGGCGTGATCGGGCACGAGATTGCACACGTGACCGGGCAGCATGGTTT
Source organism: Moraxellaceae bacterium (assembly GCA_030646295.1). Taxonomy (GTDB): domain Bacteria; phylum Pseudomonadota; class Gammaproteobacteria; order Pseudomonadales; family Moraxellaceae; genus UBA2031. The sequence goes on along the minus strand of JAUSND010000008.1, from coordinate 67,779 downwards.
GCGCGCCGTGATCCGCAGCACGGGCGTGTATGTGATGGCGCAGGCGCTGATTGGCGATGCCAGTGGCCTGCTGGCGGCACTGGCAAACGCCGGCCCCCTTTTGCTTAACCAGAAATATTCGCGTGATTTCGAGCGCGAGGCCGATGCCGAGGGTTATGCCCTGCTCAAGCGCGCGCATGTCGATCCGCGCGGCATGACGGATTTTTTCCGCACCATTCTTGAAGAAGAAAAAAAGCAGCTGGCGAAGATCGAGGACGAAAAGGCCCGGGCCGCGATGGACACGGCCATGATCTACTTCGGTTCGCATCCGGAAACCGAGGAGCGTATTGCCGGGCTGGAAAAGAAAATGGCAAAGGACCCGCGCAGCGGCTGGCGGAATGACAGTGCAGCGTTTCTGGCACTGCAGGCACGCGTCAAGGAATTTGTGAGTGAGAAGGAAGGCGAGCGTGAAAACAACGATAAAGGGCAGTGATGCCTTCGCGTATGTGGACGTTGATCTGGCACCCGGCGAGAAAGTGATTGCCGAGTCCGATGCCATGTCCAGCATGTCGGCAGATCTCGACATGCATGCAAAATTCAATGGCGGTTTTTTTATCGCCATCCTGCGCAAGCTGCTGGTGGGTGAAACGCTGTTCATCAACCAGTTCAGCAACAACACCAAAGGCGAGCGCCGCGTCACGCTGGTGCAGCCAACGCCGGGTGCCGTGCGTTGCCTCGAGCTGAATGATGATACGTTTTATCTGCAGCCCGGCGCATTTCTGGCGAGCACCGACGGTGTGCGTCTGGGTGTGAAGTTTGCAGGACTGGTGTCATGGATTGCCCGTGAGGGTCTGTTCCGCATTGTGGTCAGCGGCACCGGCAAGGTCTGGTATGGCGCTTATGGTGCCTTGCTGGAAAGGGAAGTGGATGGCGAGACGATTGTCGATACCTCTCATCTGGTGGGCTACACGCCCGGCATCAACCTCAAGCTGCAACTGGCCGGCGGAATTTTCTCCAGCCTGCTGGGTGGCGAAGGTCTGGTGACCCGTGTCACCGGCAAGGGCCGCATTGTCATCCAGACGCGCAGCCTGACCGGGCTGGCCACCTGGATCAACCCGAAACTGCCTTGAGGCAAGGATGCGAGACAAAAAATGAACATAGATTTCATGCATCAGCCGGGCAATACCGCTGCCCGTATTTTTCTTTCCCCGGGTGAAACCTGCACGGTGGAAGGCGGCGCCATGATTGCCATGAGTGGCCATCTGGATGTGCAGACTACGACGCACAAAAAAGGCGCTGGCGGCTTTTTCAAGGCAGCCAAGCGCCTGTTTGCCGGCGAATCACTTTTTCTCAATCACTTCACGGCCACGCGCGAGGCCGGCGAAGTCTGGCTGGGCAGTTCGCTGGCCGGCGACATGATGCGTTATGACCTCGATAACGAAACCCTGATCGTGCAGGCCGGTTCGTTTGTGGCCTGCGAGCACGATGTCAACATGGACATGGGCTGGCAGGGATTCAAGAATCTGGTGTCGGGTGAAAGCATGTTCTGGCTCAAGCTGTCCGGCAAGGGACAGGTTGTGCTGAATTCGTTTGGCGCGATTTATCCGGTGGAAGTGGATGGCGAATACATTGTTGATACCGGCCATATTGTGGCGTTCAACGAGACGCTGGATTTTTCCCTGACCAAGGCCGGCAAGAGCTGGTTGTCGTCCCTGCTGGGCGGGGAGGGACTGGTGTGCAAGTTCAAGGGCAGGGGTACGGTGTGGTGCCAGTCGCACAATCCCGCCAGCTTCGGCTTCAGCCTTTCGCCTGCCCTCAGGCCACGCAAGGCCTGAGGCCCGGAGACGCATCATGACCCATAAAATACAGATCACCGGTTTTTCCGGTACCCATGAGCAGGCTCTGGTGACGGCAGCGTTTGCGCAGCTGTTCCGCATTCCGGAAGACAAGGCTGCCACTGTGCTGGCACGTGTACCCATGATCATCAAGGAAGGCGTGGACGCTGCGACGGCGGAGAAATATCGCGCCAACCTGGAGAAAATCGGTTTGCGCGTCGAGATCATCGCCCCCGCCGGCCTGTCGCTGGTGCCGATTGAACAGGCAGCGCCCGTCACTGCAGCGCCTGTGGCAGCTGCTGCATCGCCCCAAGCGCCTGCTGCAATGCCGGAGGCCGAGCAGCCTGGCTTCAGGTTCCGGATCGAAGGCCGCCCGGATTACGCTTTTCTGACCGTGCAGATTCCTGCCAACCAGACACTGAAGGTCGAAGCGTCGGCAATGGCGACGATGGACACGCATCTGGTCATGAAAACAAAACTGCGCGGCGGACTCGGGCGTTTCCTGACGGGCGAGTCGATCTTCGTGAATGAGTTCACGGCAGAGAACGGTCAGGCCGAAATCGGGATTGCACCGGGCGCGCCGGGTGATCTGGCGCACGTTTTCCTGCGCGGCAATTCCGACGTGATCTACCTGCAGAACTCGGCCTTTGTTGCCTGCGACCCGCGCGTGAATCTGGAAACAAAGTGGCAAGGGCTGGTGAAGGGCTTTTTCTCCGGCGAAAGTCTGTTTCTGATTCGTGCCAGCGGTGACGGTGATCTCTGGTTCAATACCTATGGTGGCCTGATCGAGCTGGATGTCGATGGCGAGTATGTTGTCGACACCGGCAATATCGTGGCGTTTACCGAAGGTCTGGATTACAGCATCAGCAAGGTTGGCGGTTACAAGTCGCTGTTCTTTTCGGGAGAAGGCCTGGTGTGCCGGTTCAGGGGCAAGGGGCGGGTGTGGATTCAGACCCGTACCGTTGGCGCACTGACGTCCTGGGCGCACATGTACCGGCCGGTAAAGAAAGGCAACTGATGCCTTGCGTCAGCCTGCATGAAAAAGCCCGGCATTGCCGGGCTTTTTCATGGGTGTCATCTGTTATTTAAGAACGTAAAACCGCGCCGGTTCCTTTGCGGTATCTGCATACGTATCAAGGCGGTCTTCCATGCTGGCGGACAGCAGTTCAAGCCGTTTCGCTGGCGACGGGTGTGTCTTGAACATCAGTGCCATGGCGCCATCCTGGGCATTCACGGCATCCAGTGTCTGCAATGAGCCGACCAGACCGTAGGGGTTGTAGCCGGCGCGCGCCGCAATCACGACGCCCATGCGGTCGGCCTCGTACTCATCCTTCTTGTCGAGGCCGCGGGCAAAGAGTTCGGTGCCGGCGGTGAATGCCTTCAGGCTGTTTTTGGCATCGCTGTTGTTCTTCTGGTCGGCCACTGCGCCCGCCAGTTCCATTTGCCACTCACGGCCAAGGGAGCTCCGGATGGCCTTGAGCTGGTGCTTTTGCAGGACGTGCGAAATTTCATGCGCCAGCACGCCGGCAAGCTCTGACTCGTTGCGCAGCTTTTCATAAAGCCCGCGTGTAATGAGGATGGTGCCGCCGGGTACCGCAAAGGCATTCACGTTCGGTGTATCAATCACGCCGAAATGCCACGGCAGCTCCGGGCGATCAGTTTGCAGGGCCAGCCACATACCGACGCGATTGACGTATTTCTGCAGTCCGTCGTTCTTGACCAGCGGGGCAGCCCCCAGCAGGTTGGCGGCAATCCCGTTGCCGATCTCGATTTCCTGAGGCTCGGTAATGGCGGTGTTGGCTTTCACCACTTTTTTGCCAATGCTGAGGGCTTTCTGCACGCTGGGATCATTCATTTTTTCCAGCGCGTCGCCAAGATTGAAGGCGTATGCGGGTGCTGTTGCCAGCAGCGCAAGGGCAAGCAGATGACGTTTCATTGCTGGGCTCCTCCTTCAGTGGCAACCGGCAGGTAGTCCACCTGCTTCGAGGCAAGCTTGCCCTGTTTGGCAAAAGTGCGCGCGTCGGAATCTTTTACGGAGTAGGCGGCAAGACGGGCAGCCTCTGCCGGATTGGGCGTGGCATTTTGCAGCTGCTCTGCAGACAGTCCCTTTACGCCGGTACTGACAGTGTTGCCGCTGGAGCCGGTCTTGAATACCGAGGCGATGGCACCAATGCCGGCGTCGCCACGCTGTCCCGAGCCGGTGCGCAGATTCAGTACGCGCACCCAGCCGCTCTTGCCGTCGGATGTCCTGACGCTGGCCCATGCACCCTGTCGCGCCGAAATATCAACGCTGTCCTTGGCTTTCAGCGTGGTCACAATGGTTGCGCTGCCTTGCGGCTGGCTGCGCAACTCGGTGGGCTTGAGCAGGGTGGCGGGCTCGGCCATGACCAGACTGCTGCAGAGCAGTGTGCCCAGTCCAGACAGGGCGCTGACAATTTTCATCGGGTGTCGCATCGGTACTCCCTCCGGTGCTGTAACAGAATCGGTATTTTCAGGGTCAGTGTTTTGACGGTTCAAACAAGTCTACGCCCTGTTCACGGCCTTTTACGTGAAACTGGCCATGATTTGTAAAACTGAATGCCGAGTCATTGCCACAGGCCTCGCGTGTGGCACCTGACACAAGGACACGGGCGACGCCTTTGGTGCATCCTTCAATACGACTGGCCAGATTGACGGTGTCGCCGATGGCGGTGTAGTCAAGCCGGTCATCACTGCCGAGAAAGCCGACCACGGCACGGCCGGTATGCACACCAATGCCGATATCAAAGTCTTCCAGCGTGCCATCGGTTGCTGCCAGCTCACGCTTGAAGGCATCAAGTGCCTCACCCATTTCAATGGCGGCAGCCACAGCCTGCTCGGCGTGTTTCGGGTTTTCCGTGGGCGCATTCCAGAAGGCCATGATGGCATCGCCGATGAATTTGTCGAGCGTGCCGCCATGCCGGAAAATCACTTCTACCTGCTGCGTGAAATAGCGGTTAAGCAGGTCCACTACGGCTTCCGGTGTACGGGTTTCGGACAGGGTGGTGAAGCCACGGATATCCGAGAACAGAATGGTGATGTCGCGCGCCTCAGGTTTCTTGTCGCGCGAGAGCTCGCCGGTTTTCACCAGTTCATCCACCACGCGCGGGTCAAGAAAGCGGCGGAACAGCATGACCGCTGCTTCGCGTTCACGCCGTTCGCGCCATTGGGCTTCCAGCGTCAGCAGGCCGTAGGCCACCCACGCCAGAGTGAGTGCGGCGCCTGCAGGCGCGTAAAAATGCAGGCCCAGCGCCCCATAGCTGCCGGCGAGCAACAGCACGGAGGCGGCAGACAACAGGAGCCCGGTTTGTAGCGGGCTGCGTCGCCTGGCGAAGGCCCAGCCAAGGCCGGCAAGCAGGATCAGCAGTACTGGCCAGCGCACCGGCAGGTCTCGCAGCCAGTCATGGTTACGCAGGTTGGCAATGGCTGTCGTCAGGATTTCGGCACCTGGTGTGAGGGCACCAAGCGGAGTCGGACGGAAATCATTCAGTCCGGGTGCCGTGGCACCGATGATCACGATGCTGTTTTTCAGGGTGGGCGCAATCACCGGGCGCTCACTGGCCATGTCTGCAAAGAGGTCGGCGTAGGGAATGGTGCGGGGAGGCGTGCCATACCAGTTCAGGCGCACCAGCGGAGTGGCCGGCAGTGTGGTGCCGGCAAAGCGTGCCATGCTGGCGCTCAGGCTGGGCAGTTGCCAGCCATTTACCGTGTGATACAGGCGGGCATGCCGGCCCCGCAGGTCGTTGTCTTTTTCAAAGTTGATCAGGCCGCCCTGCCAGTTCGTCTGGTCCAGTACCAGCGGCACCAGCAGTGCAGCGGTGGCGTCCTCCCTGGCCTGTTGCGTCCGGCGCAGGCCAAAACTCGGTGGCAGTGCCTGCAGGGGAGCCCCCTTGCCATCTGCCAGCAGCAGCGACGGGAAAAACAGGTTCGTGTGTTCGCGTGCAATATCGCGCAGCACGGCATCACTGTCCGGCCGGAAACTGTCGGCTTCGTTAAAGAGGATGTCGAAGCCGATGGCCGTGGGCTGGAAGCGTGCCAGCCCGTCAATCAGTTCACCGTGCACGGCGCGCGGCCATGGCCAGGAGCCGGCCACCTCGCTCATGTTCTCCAGGCTTTTCTGGTCAATGGCTACCAGCACGATATCGGCAGGCGGTGTGCGGCCGCTGGCGTGTTGCGCCAGAAAAGCATCACCAAGACGATTGTCGATGCGGTCCAGCAGGCCGGAAAAGTGCAGCGCGACTGCCATTATCAGCAGTGCAGCCAGCGGGATCAGGAGGGGGCGCTGTTTTTTGTCGGGCATGATTCCCTTGCCGGTGATGTGTGTGCGTGGCGGGGCCACGAATGTTCATGTGTTTGGAACGGTTACGCTCCTGCCAGCATTGCCTCGGCATGCTTGCGTGTTTCGGCGGTGATGGTAATGCCGCCTGACATGCGTGCAATTTCTTCAATGCGTTCATCATGCGCAAGTTCGCGCACGCGACTTGATGTGTGTCCGTCCTGCACAAATTTTTCCACCCGCAGGTGCTGGTGTCCCAGCGCGGCCACTTGCGGCTGGTGCGTGATGGAAAACACCTGTGCGTAGTCGCCCAGTTCGCGCAGCAGGCGGCCAACCACTTCGGCAATGCCGCCACCAATGCCGACGTCGACTTCATCAAACACCATGGCAGGCACGGGCGAGTGCCTGGCGTTGACCACCTGAATGGCGAGCGAGACACGCGAGAGCTCACCACCCGATGCCACCTTGGCCAGCGGGCGCAGCGGTTGCCCGGGGTTTGCGCTGATCAGGAACTCGATATCGTCCAGGCCATGTGCGGCGGGTTTCTCCAGCGCGCTGAGTGCCACCTCGAAACGGGCGTTGGTCATGCCCAGCATTTTCAGGCGGGCCATGACATCGGTACCGAGGGTGGTTGCGGCCTTCTGTCGCGCCGCACGCAAGGTGCCGGCAGCGGTCTGGTAGTTTTTTTCCAGTGCAGCCACCTCCCGGGTCAGCGCCTCCAGATCCTGGGACCGTTGCAGCTGTGCCAGTTCGGTCGCCAGTGCTGCTTGCAGCTCCGGCAGTCCGGCGGGGGTAACGCGATGTTTGCGCGCCAGCTGGTGCACGGCAGCCAGCCGGTCCTCCAGCATCGTCAGTCGTGCCGGGTCGGCATCAAGGCTGTCGAGGTAGTGTCGCAGCGAGCTTGCGCCTTCGCGGATCTGGATCAGTGCCGAGTCCAGCAGTTCGGCGACGGCGTCCAGTTTCGGGTGGCGACCACGTTCGCCCTCCAGGGCCTTCAATGCCTGCTGCACGCAACGGGCGGCATTGTCACTGTCGTTCTCGGTCAGCCGGTCCAGGGCACTGTCGCCGTTCTGCAGCAGGGTGCCCAGATTGGCGAGCGCATCGTGTTCCTGCTCCAGCTTTTCATAGTCGCCCTCGGCAAGGCCAAGCTTGTCGAGCTCATCGAGCTGGTGCGTGACGAGTTCAAGCCGTTCGCGCTGGCGGTCCCCTTCGCGGGTAAGTGTGGACAGCTCCTTTGCCGCCCGCTGCCATTGCTGCCATAGGCCGGCCAGTGCCCTGGCCTCGCCCGTGAGACCGGCGCAGCCATCCAGCAGGGCGCGGTGATTGTCCTTTTTCAGCAGCGACTGGTGTTCGTGCTGGCTGTGAATGTCGATAAGCATTTCGCCCAGCGCCTTGACGTCGGCCAGGGTGGCGGGGCTGCCATTGATCCAGGCGCGTGAGCGGCCGTCGGCACTGATGGTGCGACGCAGCCAGCACTCCTGACTGTCATCTGGCGAGCCGTCCAGCTCGCGCTCGCGCAGCCATTCCTGTGCTTCGGCATGACGACGGATGTCAAAGCCGGCGCTGACTTCGGCGCGCTCGGCCCCGGCCCGGACCAGTCCGGCCTCCGCGCGGTCACCCAGGCAAAGGCCCAGGGCATCCATGAGGATGGATTTGCCGGCACCGGTCTCGCCGGTAATGACGGTAAAGCCGGCACGGAAATCCAGTTCCAGGCTGGCGACAATGGCAAAATCACGAATCTTGAGATGGTTGAGCATGGCGGGGCCGGCTGTCCGTAATGACAGTATCATAGGCCATGCCTGTGATCTTTATAAGTCACCCTGAAGATGACTTAACATCGGCCGCCCGGGTGTATATAAACAAGCCATGGATCGATCCCAACTGCTCTTCAAGACACTCGTCGAGTGTTACATCCGCGATGGCCAGCCCGTTGCGTCCCGCCAGTTGCTGCAGGCGGCAGACCTCCCGCTGTCGCCGGCGACGGTGCGTAATGTCATGGCCTCCCTCGAGGAGCGGGGCCTGCTGGCATCACCCCATACCTCGGCAGGGAGGGTGCCGACGCAGCAGGGTTACCGTCTCTTCGTGGACCGGCTGCTGACCACGGAGGTGCTGACCGACGATGCCGTCAGCGCGCTGGAGGGTGGCCTGCACAAGGGACAGTCCCCCCGCGAGCTGGTGGAAAAGGCGGCGCAGAGTCTGGCGGAGCTCACCCGTCATGCCGGGCTGGTGATGGTGCCGCGACGCGACCTGGCCGATCTGCGCCATATCGAGTTTGTGCGTCTGGATGAGCGCCGCCTGCTGGCGATTGTGGTGTGTGCCAACGGTGATGTGCAGAATCAGCTTATTCAGGGTGAGCGAGTATTTACTGATGAGGAGTTGGTGCAGACCTCCAACTACCTGAACCGGCATTTTACCGGCAAGAGCCTGGCCGACATCACCAGCAGCCTGCTGCATGGCTTGCAGGATGATCGCCTGCGTCTGGATGCCATGCTGCGCAGTACGGTCGAGCTGGCCGAGCGCGCCTTTGCGCCGCGACCGACGGGTGATTATGTCCTGACCGGCGAAGCCAGCCTGCTGTCGCTTGCCGGGACGGGCGGGGTTGACCGGCTGCAGGAGCTGTTCACGGCCTTTACCGCCAAGCGCGACATCCTGCACCTGCTGGATCGTTGCCAGCAGAGCGAGGGCGTCGAGATCTATATCGGTGACGAGTCGGGCTATGCCCCGTTCGAGGATCTGACCCTTGTTACGGCCCCGTATGCGGCCAATGGCCGGGTGCTGGGCCGTCTGGCCGTCATCGGCCCTACCCGCATGGCCTACCAGAGGGTGATTCCGCTGGTCGAGGTGACTGCCCGGGCACTGTCGCGGGCACTTTCCTCCTCGGACAACCCTTGAAATGAGGGGAGTTAACCCCAGATAACGTGCGGTTTTCCATTTTCCGCAGATCTGAGGCTGTCATGTCAGAGCACGAACAACCCGAATCCACCCAGGCCGTTCCCGAAAACGCAGAGACGGCTGCCCCGGCAGAATCTTCCGAGCTGGACCTTGCGGCCCGCGTCGCCGAACTCGAAAACACCGTGCGCGACACCCAGCTGCGCGCCCAGGCCGAGATCCAGAACATCCACAAGCGCGCCGAGCGCGATGTCAGCAATGCCCACAAGTTTGCCCTCGAAAAATTTGCCGGCAGCCTGCTCGATGTCGTCGACAACCTTGAGCGCGCCCTGGAATCCTGCTCGGATGACAACGAGGCCACCCGTGGCCTGCTGGAAGGCGTGGCGCTCACACACAAGCAGCTGACCGATGTACTGCGGCGTTTCTCGGTGGAAGCCATCAGCCCGATGGGTGAGACCTTCAATCCCGAGATGCACCAGGCCGTGTCCATGCAGCCGTCCACCACGGCAGCGCCCAATACCGTCTCGGCGGTGCTGGCCAAGGGTTACACCTTGTCAGGGCGTCTGTTGCGGCCGGCCATTGTTGTGGTCGCCACGGCAGGCTGAGGCCAGGAAATTTCTGAATGGCCTTGAAATCTGTAGGGCCATCGCCATATCGGCACTCAAGGCGGAACACCGCCACGAACTGAACCGGAAAGACGGGGCAGGCATCAGCCGGCGCCCCCGACCACATTAGCGGAGAGCATCATGGGCAAGATTATCGGTATCGACCTCGGCACCACCAATTCCTGCGTCGCCATCATGGAAGGCGACAAGGTCAAGGTTATTGAAAACGCAGAAGGCGCGCGCACCACGCCATCCATCGTCGCCTACACCGACAACGAAGTGCTGGTCGGTGCCGGAGCCAAGCGTCAGGCCGTGACCAACCCCAAGAACACCCTGTTTGCGGTGAAGCGCCTGATCGGCCGCAAGTTCAAGGACGATGTCGTGCAGAAAGACATCAAGATGGTGCCCTACGCCATTGTGGCCGCCGACAACGGCGATGCCTGGGTGGACGTGAAGGGTGACCGCAAGGCGCCGCCACAGATTTCTGCCGAAGTGCTGAAGAAAATGAAGAAGACTGCCGAAGATTATCTCGGCGAGCCGGTGACCGAAGCCGTGATCACCGTGCCGGCCTACTTCAATGACTCCCAGCGCCAGGCAACCAAGGATGCCGGCCGCATCGCCGGACTCGACGTCAAGCGCATCATCAACGAACCGACCGCTGCTGCCCTTGCCTTCGGCATGGACAAGAAGGAAGGCGACCGCAAGATTGCCGTGTATGACCTTGGCGGCGGCACCTTCGACGTGTCCATCATCGAAATCGCCGAAATCGAAGGCGAGCACCAGTTCGAAGTGCTGTCCACCAACGGTGACACCTTCCTTGGTGGCGAAGATTTCGACCTCAAGCTGATCGACTATCTGGCCGACGAATTCAAGAAAGAGCAGGGCATCGACCTGCACAACGATCCGCTGGCCCTGCAGCGTCTGAAAGAAGCCGCTGAAAAGGCCAAGATCGAACTGTCCACCGCACAGCAGACTGAAGTGAACCTGCCGTACATCACTGCCGATGCGACTGGCCCCAAGCACCTCGCCATCAAGGTGACCCGTGCCAAGCTGGAAGCGCTGGTGGAAGAACTCGTCGCCCGCACCATCGAGCCGTGCAAGGTGGCACTGGCCGATGCCGGCCTGAAAGTGTCCGATATCGGTGACGTGATTCTCGTCGGCGGCCAGACCCGCATGCCGATGGTGATGGACAAGGTAAAGGAGTTCTTCGGTCAGGAACCGCGTCGTGACGTGAACCCGGACGAAGCCGTGGCTATCGGTGCAGCTTACCAGGCGGCCGTGCTCTCCGGTGACGTGAAGGACGTGTTGCTGCTCGACGTGACCCCGCTGTCACTCGGTATCGAAACCATGGGTGGCGTATCCACCGTCGTGATCGAAAAGAACACCACCATTCCGACCAAGAAATCGCAGGTGTTCTCCACTGCCGATGACAACCAGAACGCCGTGACCATTCACGTGTTGCAGGGTGAGCGCAAGCAGGCCTCGCAGAACAAGTCGCTGGGCCGCTTTGACCTCAGTGAAATTCCGCCGGCACCGCGCGGCATGCCGCAGATCGAAGTGACTTTCGATATCGATGCCAACGGCATCCTGCATGTTGGTGCAAAAGACAAGGCCACCGGCAAGGAACAGCGCATCGTGATCAAGGCCAACTCCGGCCTGACCGATGAAGAAATCCAGCAGATGGTGCGTGATGCCGAGGCCAATGCCGAGGAAGACCGCAAGTTCACCGAGCTGGTCAACGCCCGTAACGGCGCCGACCAGCTGGTGCACGCCACGAAGAAGGCGCTGACCGATCTTGCCGACAAGGCCACCGAGGAAGAAAAGACCTCGATCGAAGCCGCCATCAAGGAACTGGAAGAAGCTATCCAGGGCAACGATCACGAAGCCATCACGGCCAAGACCGAAGCACTGTCGCAGGCCTCCATGCCGCTGATGCAGAAAGCCTATGCCGAACAGGCACAGGCAGCCGGCGGTGCCGAGGCGGGTGCACAGCAGTCCGGTGCAGCCGATGATGGTGTCGTTGATGCCGAGTTCGAGGAAGTGAAGGACGACAAGAAGTAATTCCTGTCATCGGGGCCGGCAACCACCGGTCCTCCTTCAGGTACAAAAAACCGGCGCGCGGGGATTTCCCCGCGTTGCCGTCTCTGAAATCAGCGAGTCTGAGTGATAGCAATGGCGAAACGGGATTTTTACGAAGTGCTTGGTGTGGCGAAGACCGCGTCGGCTGACGAGATCAAGAAGGCCTACCGCAAGCTCGCCATGAAGCACCATCCGGACCGTAATCCGGATGACAAGTCTGCCGAGGAAAAATTCAAGGAAGCCAACGAGGCCTACGAGATTCTTTCCGACGAGGACAAGCGCGCAGCCTATGACCGTCATGGCCATGCCGGCGTCGATCCCAGCATGGGTGGCGGTGGCTTTGGTGGCGGCGGTGCCGGCTTCTCCGATATTTTCGGCGACGTGTTCGGCGATATTTTTGGTGGTGGCGGACGCGGCGGTCAGCGCAGCAGTCGTGGCGCAGACCTGCGTTATACGCTGGAGCTGGATCTGGAAGAAGCCGTGCGCGGCGCCAAGGTGCAGATTCGTGTGCCAACCCTGGTGGCCTGCGAAACCTGTGACGGCACCGGTGCAAAAAAAGGCACCAGTGTCGATACCTGTCGCACCTGCGGCGGCCAGGGTCAGGTGCGCGTGCAGCAGGGCTTTTTCTCGATGGCGCAAACCTGCCCGACCTGTCGTGGTCGCGGCAAGACCATCAAGGACCCCTGCAACTCCTGTCTAGGGCAAGGGCGTGTCGAGAAAAGCAAAACCCTGGATGTAAAGATTCCCGCTGGTGTTGATACCGGTGACCGCATTCGCCTCACTGGCGAAGGCCAGGCGGGTGCCAATGGTGCGCCGGCCGGCGACCTGTACGTGCAGGTGCAGGTGCGTGACCACAAGATTTTCGAACGCGACGGTGCCGACCTGTATTGCGAAGTGCCGATTTCCTATGCCGATGCTGCGCTGGGTGGCGAGCTGGAAGTGCCAACGCTGGACGGGCGCGTCAAGCTCAAGATCCCGGAAGGCACCCAGACCGGCAAGCCGTTCCGTCTGCGCGGCAAGGGCGTGAGCCCGGTGCGTGGTGGCGGTCCCGGCGACCTGATCTGCCGTGTCACGGTGGAAACACCGGTGCATCTGAGCAAGCGCCAGAAAGAGCTGCTGCGCGAGTTCCAGCAGGAAATGGATGCAGAAGACGGCAAGCACTCGCCCAAGAAGAGTTCGTGGTTCGAGTCGGTCATCAACATCTTTGGTGAGAAGTAGGCACTGAGGCGGGACACAGGAAGCCGGGCTGCTCCGCAAGGGTGGCCCGGCTTTCCTGTTTCTGGCGGCACCGGTGCTGGTGCCCGCCCGCCACACTCCCTACAATGCCGCCATTCCGGTCGACACCATTTCGAGGATGACGAGATGACCCGTATTGCTATCAGTGGCGCTGGCGGCCGCATGGGCAGAGCCCTTGTACAGGCAGTCTGTGCGCAAGAAGGCGCAACGCTGGCGGCTGCCATCGAGCGTCCCGGTTCCTCCCTGCTGGGCGCCGATGCCGGTGAACTGGCCGGGGTTGGTGCACTGGGCGTCGCTGTGACCGACAGCCTTGCTGCCGCAGTAAACGATTTCGATGTGCTCATCGACTTCACCATTCCTGCCGCCACCATCGCCAATCTTGAGGTGTGCCAGCAGCACGGCAAGCGGATCGTCATCGGCACCACCGGTCTTGATGACGCCCAGAAGGCGCTGGTGCAGGCCGCAGCAGCCAGAACCGGCGTGGTGTATTCCGGTAATTACTCCATTGGCGTGAATGTTTCCCTGCGGCTGCTGGAGCTGGCGGCACAAACCTTTGGCGACACGGTGGACATCGAGATCATCGAGGCCCACCACCGGCACAAGGTCGATGCCCCTTCGGGCACGGCATTGATGATGGGCGAGGCGGTGGCCGGTGCGCTCGGCCGTGATCTCAAGGAAGTGGCGGTGTACGAGCGTCACGGCCATACCGGTCCGCGTGCGCGCGAAACCATCGGCTTCCAGACCATTCGTGGTGGTGACATCGTGGGCGATCACAATGTCATGTTCATCGGCGAAGGCGAACGCGTGGAAATCCGTCACGTGGCGACCAGTCGCATGAATTTTGCCAACGGTGCGGTACGCGCCGCATGCTGGGTGCAGCAGCAGCCGGCCGGTCTGTTTGACATGCGTGATGTATTGAAGCTGCGCTGATGCAGTCATTGTCCAAATAAAAAACCGGCCGCAATGGCCGGTTTTTTATTTGCCGGTGAGCGGCGCAGAGCCGGTCAGGCGACGCTCTGCGTGTCGTCGGGTTCACCATCCACCGCAACACGGTTACGGCCCGTTCTCTTGGCGCGGTACAGGGCCTGGTCAGCGGCCAGCAACAACACTTCCGGTCCGGTGGCCTGGGCCGTCGGGATCATGCTGGCAACCCCCAGGCTGGCGGTCACGTTGCCGTGACTGGAGCGCTGGTTGGGAATGCCCAGTGCAAGGATCTTGTCACGCACACGCTCTGCAACAAGGCGCGCCTGTTGTGGCGTGTTGTTGGTCAGGATCAATACAAACTCCTCTCCACCGTAGCGTGCCGCCAGATCGCCCGGGCGCCTCGTGAAATCCTTCAGGGTGCCTGCCACTTCACGCAGGCATTCATCACCGGCCTGGTGGCCATAGGTATCGTTGTAGAGCTTGAAGTGATCGACATCGATCATGACCACGCCCAGTGGCTCCTGCTTGCGCATGGCGCGTTGCCACTCGGTGCCCAGTGTGGTGTCGAGGCTGCGCCGGTTGGCGATCTGGGTGAGTCCGTCAATGGCGGTCATGTACTGCAGCCGCAGGTTGGCCTCACCAAGGTCGCTGTTCTCGAACGACAGCAGACGGGACTGCAGGTAATTCTGGCGCAGGCTGCGTTCAACCAGAAAGGTGCCCAGCAGCGAGAAGATGGCCGATGAGACGGAAATGAAGTTCACGGCAACAATCATCTTGAGGTCGGCATTGCCTATATACACATAACCGATGTTCACAATTGCCAGCATGACCACGGCCGCTATGCATCCCCACACAAACTGCAGGCGGGTCAGCACAAACACCACCAGCATGACCATGGTGATGCTGCCGGCATAGAAATAGTTGAAGGGCACAATCGACTTCAGCGAGAGGCCAACCACGCAAGCCACGAACAGGCAGGCGCAGAACGCCACGATGGGTTGCATGTGTGCCATGGCCAGGCGGGTCTTGCTGATCATGAGCACAATCAGGACGGGCACGGCCGTCATGATCCGGATCTGCCACAGTTCGCTTGACTGCTTGGGCATCCAGAACGGGTCGATCACGCCGCAGCCCAGGATCGCCAGTACCCCGAGCAGGCCTGAAATGATCATGTGGCTGTGGTAGCGCTGGGTGTAGTCCTGCTGGAACTCGCCCTCCAGCGGGTCGGGGAAGCGCAGGCGCAGGCCACGGTTGTCGAGCAGTTGGCGCAGGGTGTCGATTTGGGACTGTTCCATGCCGGTACCTTGGGTGGCTCGCCAACAGTGGCGGCTTCTTGTTTTGGTCTGTTGTTCCGGGGCGCTGATCTGGGGTGTTGTTCTGATATGTGAATCGCATCACAGGATACTTGCTGGTCACAAGGGTTTCCCTGCTGACCGGTGGCAATGCCGGGGCGTGTGGTAGCCGTGACCAGTCAGGCGGTCGGCATGCAGTAATAGCGGTTGGACAAAAATGCCCCCTTTCCGTACAATTCCGCCTCAACTTGTGCCTGCTGTGCTGCGTCACCGAGACCAGTGCAGATTCCGGTACCCTCATTATTAGAAAAGCGAGAAGGAGTTCCTCTTTCTCGCTTTTTTACAAGTGCATTCCGCCAGCATTCCTTCTTCGGAGGTAGGTTTTGAGCAAGCCCGCCATTCTCGTCCTGCAAGACGGCAGCGTCTTCCGGGGGATATCCATCGGTGCCGATGGCCTCACCAGTGGTGAAGTCGTCTTCAATACCGCCATGACCGGCTATCAGGAAGTCCTGACGGATCCCTCCTATTGCCGCCAGATCGTGACCCTGACCTATCCGCACATCGGCAATACCGGCATGAATGCGGAAGATGAAGAGGCCACGGAAATCTGGGCGGCAGGCCTGGTCATCCGTGACCTGAGCATGATCGCGAGCAACTTCCGCTCGCAGGAATCGCTGTCCGACTACCTCAAGCGCCGCAACATCATCGGCATTGCCGACATCGATACCCGCCGTCTGACCCGCATCCTGCGCGAGAAGGGTGCCCAGAACGGCGCCATCATCGCCGGCGATGCCATTGACGAGGCCGCTGCGCTGGCCGCCGCCAGTGCCTTCCCCGGCCTCAAGGGCATGGATCTGGCCAAGGTGGTTTCCACGAAGCAGGCCTACCCGTGGACCGAAGGCAGCTGGGTGCTGGGTAAGGGGCATGTGACCCCGACCGCACCTGCAACCTTCAAGGTCGTGGCCTATGACTTCGGCGTCAAGCTGAACATCCTGCGCATGCTGGTGGATCGCGGCTGTGACGTCACCGTGGTGCCGGCCCAGACCGATGCCGCCACCGTGCAGGCCATGAACCCGGACGGCATCTTCCTGTCCAACGGCCCTGGCGACCCCGCTCCCTGTGATTACGCCATCGCGGCGATCGGCGAGTTCCTCAAGACCGATACCCCGGTGTTCGGCATCTGCCTGGGGCACCAGTTGCTGGCGCTGGCATCCGGCGCCCAGACCCTGAAAATGGGTCATGGCCACCATGGCGCCAACCACCCGGTGCAGAACATCGAAGCTGGTACCGTCATGATCACCTCGCAGAACCACGGTTTTGCCGTGGATGAAAAGACACTGCCAGCCAATCTGCGGGTGACGCACCGTTCCCTGTTCGACGGCACCAACCAGGGCATCCACCGTACCGACAAGCCGGCCTTCAGCTTCCAGGGTCATCCCGAAGCCAGCCCCGGCCCGCACGATGCCTCGCCCCTGTTTGACCACTTCATCGAATTGATGCAGGCCCGGAAGAAGTAAGAGTTCACCATGCCAAAACGTACTGACATCAAAAGCATCCTGATTATCGGCGCCGGCCCCATCGTCATCGGCCAGGCCTGCGAGTTCGACTATTCCGGCGCCCAGGCCTGCAAGGCCCTGCGCGAAGAGGGCTACCGCGTCATTCTGGTGAACTCCAATCCGGCCACCATCATGACCGACCCGGTGATGGCGGACTCCACCTATATCGAGCCCATCACCTGGCAGACCGTGGCCCGCATCATCGAGAAGGAACGTCCCGATGCCGTGCTGCCGACCATGGGCGGCCAGACGGCGCTTAACTGTGCGCTCGATCTGGACAAGCATGGCGTGCTGGAAAAGTTCGGTTGCGCGCTGATCGGCGCGTCCAAGGAAGCCATCCGCATGGCCGAAGACCGCAAGCTCTTCGACCAGGCCATGCGCCGTATCGGCCTTGAGTGCCCGCGTGCCGGTATCGCCCACAGCATGGAAGAAGCCTTTGCCGTGCTGGAAACGACCGGCTACCCGGCCATCATCCGTCCGTCCTTCACCATGGGCGGCAGTGGCGGCGGCATTGCCTACAACCGTGAAGAGTTCGTGGAAATCTGCGAGCGCGGCCTCGACCTGTCGCCCACGCGCGAACTGCTCATCGACGAGTCGCTGATCGGCTGGAAAGAATACGAGATGGAAGTCGTGCGTGACCGCAACGACAACTGCATCATCGTCTGCTCGATCGAAAACTTCGACGCCATGGGCGTGCACACCGGCGACTCCATCACCGTCGCCCCGGCACAGACGCTCACGGACAAGGAATACCAGATCATGCGTAACGCGGGCTGTGCCGTGTTGCGCGAGATCGGCGTGGAAACCGGCGGCTCCAACGTGCAGTTCGGTGTCAATCCGAAAGATGGCCGCATGGTGGTGATCGAGATGAATCCGCGCGTGTCGCGTTCGTCCGCGCTCGCCTCCAAGGCCACCGGCTTCCCGATTGCCAAGGTCGCTGCCAAGCTCGCCGTCGGCTACACGCTCGACGAGCTCATGAACGACATCACCGGCGGCAAGACCCCGGCGTCCTTCGAGCCGGCGATCGATTACGTCGTCACCAAGATTCCGCGTTTCAATTTCGAAAAATTCCCGCAGGCAGCAGCCACCCTCACCACGCAGATGAAGTCCGTGGGCGAAGTGATGGCCATCGGCCGCACCTTCCAGGAATCCATGCAGAAAGCCTTGCGCGGACTGGAAGTGGGCGTTGACGGATTCTCGCCAAAGCTGCAGCCGGGCCAGGAAGAGCCGGAAGCAAAGCTGCGCAAGGAATTGTCCAATCCCGGTCCTGACCGTGTCTGGTACGTTGGCGATGCCTTCCGTTTCGGCATGAGTGTGGATGAAATCTACGCACTCTCCGGTATTGATCCGTGGTTCCTCGTGCAGATCGAAGACCTGATCAAGGCAGAAGAGCACGTCAAGCAGATCGGCTTTGCCGGTTTTGATCGCGACACGTTCTGGCGCCTCAAGCGCAAGGGCTTCTCCGATGCACGCCTGGCTGCACTGATCGGTGTGTCGGAAAAAGAGCTGCGCAAGAAACGCTGGGAGCTGGGCGTCAAGCCGGTGTACAAGCGCGTTGATACCTGCGCTGCCGAATTCTCCACCAGCACGGCCTATATGTACTCGACCTATGAGGAAGAGTGCGAAGCCAATCCGAGTGATCGCAAGAAGATCATGGTGCTCGGTGGCGGCCCCAACCGTATCGGTCAGGGCATCGAGTTTGACTACTGCTGTGTGCACGCTGCCCTCGCCATGCGCGAAGACGGCTATGAAACCATCATGGTCAACTGCAACCCGGAAACCGTTTCCACGGATTACGACACGTCCGACCGCCTGTTCTTCGAGCCGGTGACACTGGAAGACGTGCTGGAAATCGCCGCGCTGGAAAAGCCGGTTGGCGTGATCGTGCAGTACGGTGGTCAGACGCCGCTGAAGCTGGCGCGTGCGCTGGAAGCCGCCGGGGTGCCGATCATTGGTACGTCGCCGGATGCCATCGACCGTGCCGAAGACCGCGAGCGTTTCCAGCAGATGGTGGAGCGCCTCAATCTGCGTCAGCCACCAAACCGCACTGCCCGCAATGCCGAAGAAGGTGTGCGTCTTGCAGCAGAGATCGGTTATCCGCTGGTGGTGCGCCCGAGCTATGTGCTCGGCGGCCGTGCCATGGAAATCGTGTTCAACGAAGACGAGTTGCGCCACTACATGCGCACCGCCGTACAGGTCTCCAACGATTCGCCGGTGCTGCTCGACCGCTTCCTCGATGATGCGATTGAAGTCGACGTCGATGCCGTGTCCGACGGCAAGGATGTCGTGATCGGCGCCATCATGCAGCACATCGAGCAGGCCGGCATTCACTCCGGTGACTCCGCCTGTTCGCTGCCGCCCTACAATCTGCCGCAGCACATCCAGGATGTGATGCGCGAGCAGACGGTTGCCATGGCGCGCGAACTCGGTGTGGTCGGTCTCATGAACGTGCAGTTTGCCGTCAAGGGCGAAGACGTCTATGTGCTCGAAGTGAATCCGCGTGCCTCGCGCACCGTGCCCTTCGTGTCCAAGTGCATCGGTACGTCGCTGGCAAAGATTGCTGCACGCTGCATGGCCGGCAAGACGCTGGTCGAGCAGAAGTTCACCAAGGAAATCATCCCGCCGTATTTCTCTGTGAAAGAGGCGGTATTCCCCTTCGCCAAGTTCCCGGGCGTTGATCCGATCCTCGGTCCGGAAATGAAGTCCACCGGTGAAGTGATGGGTGTGGGTGCCACCTTTGCCGAAGCCTTCCACAAGGCGGTGCTGGGCTCGAACGAAAAGCTGCCAACGGGTGGTCGTGCCTTCATTTCCGTGCGCGACACGGACAAGAGCCATCTGGCCAAGATCGGTGGTGAGCTCACTGCGCTTGGTTTCGAGCTGGTGGCCACCTCCGGTACCCAGCGCGAGCTGGAGGCTGCCGGTATTGCCTGCAAGCGCGTCAACAAGGTGACCGAAGGTCGTCCGCACATTGTTGACATGCTCAAGAACGGTGAGATCTCGCTGATCATCAATACCACCGAAGGCAAGCAGGCACAGCAGGACTCGTTCAGCATTCGCCGCAGTGCACTCCAGGGCAAGGTGTACTACACCACCACCATCAGTGGCGCTGAGGCAGTGTGTCTGGCGCTGCGTTCCGAGCCGACTGCCACCGTGCGTCGCCTGCAGGACCTGCACAAGGAGATTGTTTGAGATGCAACGTTTCCCGATGACCAAGAAAGGTCACGATGCCCTGCAGGAAGAACTGCAGCAGCTGAAGTCGGTTGATCGTCCGCGTATTTCAGCGGCCATTGCCGAAGCGCGGGCACATGGTGACCTCAAGGAAAATGCCGAGTATCACGCGGCACGTGAACAGCAGGGCTTTGTCGAGGGCCGCATTCAGGACATCGAAGGCAAGCTCTCGAATGCGCAGGTGATTGATGTCACCGCCATGCCAAAGACCGGCAAGGTTATTTTCGGTGTCACCGTCGATATCGTGAATGTTGATACGGATGAAACGAAAACCTACCAGATCGTTGGTGATGACGAGGCTGACATCAAGGCCAACAAGATTTCAGTCAATTCACCCATCGCGCGCGGACTGATTGGCAAGCAGGAAGGCGATTCCGTTGGCATCCAGACGCCAGCCGGTCTGGTCGAGTACGAAATCGTGGAAGTGCGTTACGAATGATGTTGTTCGTGCTGCCATAAAAAAGCCCCGGCATGTCCGGGGCTTTTTTATGGGCAATGCCTGGGTCAGTCTTTCAGGTGACTGAAGCGCAGCAGGTTCGACAGCTTGGCATTGGGCTTTCTGGCCGGACGGTACAGCAGCACAATCTTGCCGATGATCTGCACGATTTGTGCCCGGGTGTGCTGGGCAATCATCTGCATGGCGGCGGCGCGCTCTTCACGGTCCTCGCCATTGACGCGAACCTTGATCAGTTCGTGGTCTTCCAGGGCGCGGTCAGCCTCGGCCAGCACGCCTTCGGTGAGACCCTGTCCTCCGGTCAGAACCACGGGCGAGAGCTCATGGCCGATACGGCGGAAGCGTTTCTTTTCGGCAATCGAGAGGGGCATGGCGGCAGGGACCTGCAAATTCTGGTAAAAAGGGTGTCCATTCTAGCGATAAAGCTCTCCGGGCTCACCATTCCTCTGATATGACTGAAAAGTTCCGTAATCCCAAGCTCAGTGGCTCCAGCAAGACCTGGTTGCGTGAGCATTGGGATGATCCCTATGTGCAGCGTGCCCAGAAAGACGGCTATCGCTCCCGTGCTGCGTACAAGTTGCTGGAAATCAACGAAAAAGACCGCTTGATCCGGCCAGGCATGACCGTAGTGGACCTTGGCTCGGCACCAGGCAGCTGGTCGCAGATCGTCGAAAGGCTGGTCGGCGACCATGGCCGCATCATTGCCTCCGACATCCTTGAGATGGATGCCCTGCCGGGCGTCACCTTCATTCAGGGTGACTTTCGCGAGGACGAGGTGTTTGCGCAGATCCTGGCCGCCATCGGGGATGCCCCGGTAGACCTTGTAATCTCGGACATGGCCCCCAATATGTCAGGAACCAGTGCGGATCAGCCACGTGCCCTGTACCTGTGCGAGCTGGCACTGGACATGGCGGTGCGGGTACTCAAGCCGGGCGGCGAGTTTGTCGTCAAAGTGTTTCAGGGCGAGGGCTATGACGAGTACCGCAAGCTGGTCCAGGAGCACTTCAAGGTGGTGAAGTCGCGCAAGCCACAGGCTTCGCGGCCACGTTCCCCGGAAGTCTATCTGGTGGCCCAGGGTTTCAAGGGGCAGTGATTGCCCCATATGCGGGTGTTATAGAGTTGTCAGGCGGCCGGCCGGCCTATAATGTGGCCGTATGCGGCCTGACAAGGCCATGAATTTGTTATCCCGCGGGGGCTTCCTTGAACGACATGCTGAAGAATCTGGTTTTGTGGCTGGTCATTGCCGGCGTGCTGGTGTTCGTCTTCAGCAATTTTAATCAGCAGCAGTCCACCAAGGCGCTGAACTACTCCGAGTTTGTCACTGCGGTCGAAAACGGCGACATCAAGAAGGTCAAGATTGACGGGCTGACCATCACCGGCGAAAAGCTCAATGGTGACAAGTTCCAGACCGTGCGCCCGCCGGTGCAGGACAATGACCTGATGCCTTCGCTGCTCGACAAGAAGGTCTCCGTCGAAGGTGCCGCGCCCGAACAGCAGTCGGTATGGATGCAGTTGCTGGTGGCCAGCTTCCCGGTCATCCTGATTGTCGGCCTGTTCATGTTCTTCATGCGCCAGATGCAGGGCGGTGGTGGTGCAGGTGGCAAGGGCGGCCCCATGACGTTCGGCAAGTCAAAGGCCCGCCTGCTGTCCGAAGACCAGATCAAGACCACTTTTGCCGATGTGGCAGGTTGCGATGAAGCCAAGCAGGACGTCGAAGAGGTCGTCGAGTTCCTGCGCGATCCCGGCAAGTTCCAGAAGCTCGGCGGCAAGATTCCGCGCGGCATCCTCATGGTGGGCCCGCCAGGTACCGGCAAGACCCTGCTGGCCAAGTCCATTGCCGGCGAAGCCAAGGTTCCCTTCTTCTCGATTTCCGGTTCCGACTTCGTCGAAATGTTTGTCGGCGTCGGCGCCTCGCGCGTCCGCGACATGTTCGAGCAGGCCAAGAAGCAGGCCCCCTGCATCATCTTCATCGACGAAATTGCCGCGGTCGGTCGTCACCGTGGCGCCGGTCTCGGTGGCGGTCATGACGAGCGTGAACAGACCCTGAACCAGTTGCTGGTGGAAATGGACGGCTTTGAAACCAATGACGGCATCATCGTCATCGCCGCCACCAACCGTCCCGACGTACTCGACAAGGCACTGCTGCGCCCGGGTCGTTTTGACCGTCAGGTGGTGGTCGGCCTGCCGGACATCCGTGGCCGCGAACAGATCCTCAATGTGCACATGCGCAAGGTGCCGCTGGGCGACGACGTCAATCCCGAAGTGATTGCGCGCGGTACCCCGGGTTTTTCCGGTGCCGATCTGGCCAATCTGGTGAACGAGGCAGCCCTGTTTGCCGCCCGTACCAACAAGAAGCTGGTCGAGATGCGCGAGTTCGAGTTGGCCAAGGACAAGATCATGATGGGCGCCGAGCGCAAGTCCATGGTCATGTCGGATGACGAAAAGCGCAACACCGCCTATCACGAAGCCGGTCATGCCATCGTCGGCCGCCTGGTGCCCGAGCACGATCCGGTCTACAAGGTTTCCATCATTCCGCGTGGCCGGGCGCTGGGCGTTACCATGTTCCTGCCGGAAGTGGAGCGCTACTCCTGGTCCAAGCGCGGCATCGAGTCACGCATCTGTTCCATGTTCGGTGGCCGTATTGCCGAGGAACTGACACTGGGTTTTGACGGTGTCACCACCGGCGCCAGCAACGACATCCAGCGTGCCACCGAAATGGCACGCAACATGGTGACCAAGTGGGGCTTGTCCGAAAAAATGGGCCCGCTCATGTACGAGGAAGATGAAGGCGAGGTCTTTCTCGGTCGTTCGGTGACGCAGCACAAGAGCGTGTCCGAGCAGACTGCGATGGATATCGACAACGAAGTGCGAGCCATTATTGATCGTTGCTACGACAAGGCGCGCCAGATCCTCATTGATAACCGCGAGAAGCTCGACCTGATGGCCGAGGCACTGATCCAGTATGAGACCATTGATGTCAGCCAGATCAATGCCATCATGGAAGGACGTCGTCCCGAGCCACCCAAGGACTGGGGCAGTGGTAGCGGTGCCCCCGGCGGCGGAACGCCGGTGCAGGACAAGGATGCCGCTGCAGACACGGCGGTAAAGGCAGACTCTGCACCAATCGGTGGGCCGGCGGGCCAGCACTGAGCCGCCGCACTTCCTCCCCGAACGGGCCGCAATAGCGGCCCTTGTTTTTGGTTTCTCCGATGATGGGCAGTCCGGTGATGAGTTCATTCCTGCAGTGCGGCACACGGCCGTTGAGTCTTGATCGGCCGGTGGTCATGGGCATCCTGAACGTCACGCCCGACTCCTTTTCCGATGGCGGTCGCTACCTCACGCTCGATGCGGCATTGCGTCAGGCGGTGCAGATGCAGGCGGACGGCGCACAACTGATTGATATCGGAGCCGAAAGCACGCGGCCCGGCGCTGCGCCGGTATCGTTGCAGGAGGAGCTGGACCGCATGCTGCCGGTGGTCGAGGCAGTGGCGCGCGAAGTGGATGCCATCATTTCCATCGACACGTCTTCACCGCACGTGATGACCGGGGCGGCAGCCCTTGGTGCCGGCCTCATCAATGACGTGCGTGCCTTGCAGCGTCCAGGCGCCCTTGCGGCTGCAGCGGCCACCGGGTTGCCGGTCTGCCTGATGCACATGCAGGGTGAGCCGGACACCATGCAGTTGCAGCCCCGCTACGAGAATGTGTTTGCCCAGCTGGATGCCTTTTTTGATGAGCGCATTGCTGCCTGCGAGGCGGCCGGCATCGGCAAATCACGTCTGCTCATCGATCCGGGCTTCGGCTTTGGCAAGTCCCTTGCGCACAATGTCGCCTTGCTGGACGGGCTGGCGCACTTCCGGCGCTGGGGCTGTCCCGTGCTGGCAGGATTGTCGCGCAAATCCATGCTGGGGGCGTTGCTGGGCGGCGCTCCGGTAGACCAGCGTCTGCATGCCAGTGTGGCAGCAGCAGTCTTGTCTGTAATGAACGGCGCCGCTATTGTGCGCGTCCATGATGTTAAAGCGACCGCCGATGCACTCGCGGTTGTCTCTGCCGTGCTGCGGCACCGCAGTCAGGAAGCAGGATAATGACCAGAAAATATTTCGGAACCGATGGCGTACGCGGCAAGGTGGGTGAAGACCCGATTACCCCGGAGTTTGCCCTCAAGCTCGGCTGGGCGGCGGGCAAGGCACTGGCACGTAATGGCCAGTCCTGGGTAGTGATGGGCAAGGACACGCGCCTGTCCGGCTATCTGCTGGAGTCGGCGCTGGAGGCGGGACTGTCCGCTGCCGGTGTCAGCGTGCGCCTGCTCGGTCCCATGCCGACACCGGCAATTGCCTATCTGACGCGCGCCTTTCATGCCGATGCCGGCATCGTGATTTCAGCCTCGCACAATCCGTATTACGACAACGGCATCAAGTTCTTTGGCGCTGACGGCAAGAAGCTGCAGGACGACGTCGAGGCCTCCATTGAAGAGTGGCTCGACAAGCCGCTGGCCATTGAGGCGCCGGATGCACTGGGCAAGGCCATGCGCCAGGATGATGCCCGCGGCCGTTATATCGAGTTCTGCAAGTCCAGTTTTCCGTTTCACCTCAGCCTGCGTGGCCTGAAGATTGTGCTGGATTGTGCCAACGGTGCCGCCTATCAGGTGGGGCCGTCGGTGTTCACCGAGCTGGGTGCCGACGTCATCAAGCTGGCGTGTGCGCCGGATGGCCTCAACATCAACCGGGACTGTGGTTCCACCCATCCCGAGTCACTGCAGAAGGCGGTGGTAGAGCAGGGTGCGGATCTTGGCATTGCCTTTGATGGCGACAGTGACCGGGTGCTGATGGTGGACCGGCATGGCGAACTCGTCGATGGTGACGAGCTCATCGTGATCATTGCCCGCGAGCGCATGGCGACCGGTAACGGTATTGGCGGCGTGGTGGGTACCCTGATGAGCAATCTCGGCATGGAGGTTGCCGTACGGGAGATGGGGCTGGAGTTCGTGCGGGCCAAGGTCGGCGATCGCCATGTGATGGCGGAGATGGAGGGCCGCGGCTGGGCGCTGGGCGGTGAGGCCTCCGGGCATATCGTCTGTCTCGACAAGACCACGACCGGCGACGCCATTATTGCGGCACTTCAGGTGCTGACCGCCATGGTGCGCACCGGTACCCCGCTGCACGAATTGCGCAAGGGCATGCAGAAATACCCGCAGCATCTGGTCAATGTGCGCGTTGGCAAGCGCTCGGACCCGATGGCGCATCCACGCGTCCTGGAGGCCGTAAAGGCGGCAGAGGCGCGTCTGGCCGATCGTGGCCGCGTGCTGTTGCGCGCCTCCGGCACCGAGCCCCTGATTCGGGTCATGGTCGAGGGTGCGGAAAAGTCGGTGGTGGAAGGGCTGGCAGAGGAGTTGGCGCAGGTGGTGACCGAGGCGCTGGCCTGATCGCGTCCGGCCTGCCGGCCCGAAGTGAAAAAAGCCGCTCTGGAGGGTTTTCACGGATAGACATTTGCGTTCGGGTTCCCTAAGATTGCGGCCCTCTCGCGCCGGGTTGGGCGGGTAGCGCAAAAAGCGGAAAGGAGCTGGTCGATGCGTCGCAAGCTGGTGGCCGGTAACTGGAAAATGCAGGGACGGCAGGCAAGCAATGCTGCACTGCTGCAGTCGCTGAAGGCGCAGACGGCAGACTGGGTTGGCGTCGACATGTGGGTGGCGCCGCCGGCAGCTTACCTGATGCAGGTGGCGGGTCTGTTGCAGGGTAGTGGCATCGCGTTGGCGGCCCAGAATGTGGCCCGCGAAAGTGACGGCGCCTTTACTGGCGAAGTTTCTGCAGGAATGCTGGTTGATTGTGGCTGTCATGCCGTGATCATCGGGCACTCCGAGCGGCGTACGCATTACGGCGAGTCCGATGCGCTGGTCGCGGAAAAGTTTTTGAAGGCACAGGAGGCGGGGCTTGTTCCTGTTCTTTGTGTCGGTGAAACGCTCGATGAGCGTGAAGCAGGCGCAACTGCAGTGGTGGTGAGGCGACAGCTTGATGTCGTACTGGCCGCGGCAGGGGTGGCTGCGCTGGCGCAGGCAGTAGTGGCTTACGAGCCTGTCTGGGCTATCGGAACCGGGCGTACGGCAACGCCGGAGCAGGCGCAGGAAGTTCATGCGCTGTTGCGGTCGCAGGTGGCGCAGGAAGATGAGGCAGTGGCTGCAGGCTTGCGGTTGCTGTACGGCGGTAGCGTCAAGGCAGCCAATGCGGCCGCCCTGTTCGCCATGCCGGACATTGATGGTGCCCTTGTGGGTGGAGCGTCGCTGGACGCAAATGAATTTGTGGCGATTGCCCGGGCAGCCCGGGCAGCGCAGTGAGACGAATGTAATGGAAACCCTGATCCTGGTTGTGCATGTGCTGGTGGCCATTGCCATGACCGCCCTTATCCTGTTGCAGCAGGGTAAGGGTGCAGAAATGGGTGCCTCGTTTGGTGGTGGTTCGTCGCAGACCGTGTTCGGTGCGGCGGGTGCAGCCAGTTTCCTGACACGTTTTACGGCAGTGCTGGCGGCGATCTTCTTCATCACCAGCCTGAGCCTTGCCATCTACGCCCGCAAGCATGCGGCGTCGTATGGCGTGGTGCCGGTTATCCCGGCCGAAACAGCAACAACGGACAGCAAGCCCGCTGGTGATGTGCCAGTGGCCCCGGCAGTGGCTCCTCAGCCTGCAGGTGGTGATGTTCCGGTGGCACCAGTCAAGTAATGATGGTGCAGGTCCTCAGGGATCACAGTTTTGCGGAAGTGGTGAAATTGGTATACACGCAACCTTGAGGTGGTTGTGCCTAACGGCATGGGGGTTCAAGTCCCCCCTTCCGCACCATGTTTTAACCGTTGTCGGCCAGCCAGGGGCGAGAACGGAAAAAGGCGACAAATATCCTTTGACATCAACGGTCATCGGCCCTATAGTCGCCGTCCTCTGATGCGGGGTGGAGCAGCCTGGTAGCTCGTCGGGCTCATAACCCGAAGGTCGTTGGTTCAAATCCAGCCCCCGCTACCACTTTGGACTTGGAAGCTGTCAGCACGAAGCTTCGTGAAAAAGCCCACCTTGTGTGGGCTTTTTTACAGGTCGCGCGGACCCGACGCGGATCGGGTCAGAAGAGTGGGCCATGTGCCCATTTTTTGTTTCCGCGATTTATGTATTGGCGACCCGTCCGGGTTGCGCCTCATTCGAGAGACGGCAGCGATGGCGGTATCGAAAAAAGTCGAAGCCATGACAGCAATGCTGGCGCCGGCCGTAAGTGCCGTCGGCTACGAGCTGTGGGGTATCGAGTTCTACCAGCAGGGCAAGCACTCGGTGCTGCGTCTTTTTATCGAGGGCCCCGAGGGGGTGTCGGTCGAGGGATGTGCCCAGGTCAGCCATCAGGTCAGTGGTGTGCTGGATGTGGAAGATCCGATTGCCGGTGAGTACACCCTTGAGGTGTCGTCGCCGGGCTGGGATCGGCCGTTGTTCACGCTGGAGCAGTATGGTCGCTCTGCCGGCAGTGAGGTGGCGGTTCGTCTTGCCAGCCCGCTGAATGGCCGGCGCAAGTACAAAGGGGTTGTGCAGCAGGTCACCGATGATGCGGTGCAGCTGTTGTGCGAAGGCGAACAGGTAAGCATTCCGTTCGCCATGATCGACAAGGGTAATGTCGTACCGAATTTTTGATTGTCTTTCCGATTGAAGGCGAGGTCCGCAAGGAACGAACCATGAGCAAAGAAATACTGTTGGTAGTTGACTCGGTCAGCAATGAAAAGGGCGTCTCCCGGGAAGTGATTTTCCAGGCGCTTGAGCAGGCATTGGTTGCTGCCACCAAGAAAAATTACAATACCGATGAGATCGATCTGCGTGTCGCGATTGATCGCAAGACGGGTGATTACGATACGTTCCGCCGCTGGACTGTGGTGGCGGATGAAGATCACGAAATTCCGGCCATGCAGCTTGCCATCAGCGATGTTGAGGGCGAAGGCATGAAGCTGGGCGACGTGCGTGAGGAGCAGGTGCCCTCCATCGTTTTCGGTCGTATCGCCGCCCAGACGGCCAAGCAGGTTATCGTGCAGAAAGTGCGCGAAGCCGAGCGTGCGCTGGTGGTCGATGCCTACCGTCACCGTATTGGCGAGATTCTGTCCGGTGTTGTGAAGAAGACCACCCGTGACGGCCTTGTGCTGGATCTCGGTGGCAATGCCGAAGCCTATCTTGCCCGTGAAGAAATGATTTCGCGTGAAACCTTCCGTATCGGCGAGCGTGTGCGTGCCGTGCTGTTCGATGTGAATGCAGAGGGTCGTGGCTCCCAGTTGCTGGTCTCGCGTACCCGTCCGGAAATGATCGTCGAACTGTTCCGCATCGAAGTGCCGGAAATTGGCGAAGAAATCATTGAAATCCGTGGTGCTGCCCGTGACCCGGGTGTGCGTGCCAAGATTGCCGTCAAGACCAATGACCAGCGTATTGATCCGCAGGGTGCCTGCATCGGTATGCGCGGTGCACGTGTACAGGCGGTGTCCGGCGAGCTTGCTGGCGAGCGTGTGGATATCGTGCTGTGGGATGACAATCCTGCGCAGTACGTCATCAATGCCCTGCAGCCGGCCGAAGTGGCCGCCATCGTTATTGATGAAGACTCCCACTCCATGGATGTGGCTGTCGAGGAAGAGCAGCTGGCCATGGCGATCGGTCGTGGTGGTCAGAACATCCGTCTGGCTTCCGAGCTGACCGGCTGGCGCCTCAATGTCATGACTGTTGAAGCCGCGCAGGCCAAGCAGGAAACCGAATCGCACCACTACATTGATGCGTTTGTGCGCGACCTTGAAGTGGATGAGGATGTTGCCTCCATTCTGGTCAACGAAGGTTTTACCTCGCTGGAAGAAGTGGCGTATGTGCCCATCGAGGAAATGCTGGCCATCGAGGAATTTGACGAGGATATCGTCAATGCCCTGCGCCAGCGCGCCAAGGATGCCCTGTTGACCAGGGCGCTGGTGTCCGAAGAGAAGTTGAATGCCGAGCCGGCTGAAGATCTGCTCAACATGGAAGGCATGACACGCAAGCTGGCATTCGAGCTGGCCGCGCGTGGCGTGATCACCATGGAAGATCTGGCCGAGCAAGGCATTGATGATATTGCAGATATTGAAGGGCTGGGCGCCGAACAAGCCGGTCAGCTCATCATGAAGGCACGTGAACCCTGGTTCCAGTGATCAGACCCTGAACCATTACTGCCGAGCTAAGCGGAGAGACACGCTACATGGCTGAAGTGACCGTCAAACAATTGGCCGAGACTGTGGGCCGTCCGGTAGAAACCCTGCTGACACAGATGCAGGACGCCGGCCTGTCGCACAAGAGCGCGGATGATGCAGTTTCCGATACGGAAAAGCAGCAGCTGCTCGCGCACCTCAAGCGGGCTCATGGCGAAAGCGATGCCGAGCCGAAGAAAATCACACTCAAGCGCAAGGAAACGTCGACACTGAAGGTTGCACCCTCTGCGGGTGGAAAGGCCAAGACCGTTAATGTCGAAGTGCGCAAGACGCGCTCCTACGTGAAGCGTTCATCGCTTGACGATCAGGAAGATGCGGCGCGCGAAGCGGAAGAAGCGGTGCGCAAGGCCGAGGAAGAGCGTCTGGCGGCGGAAGCTGCCGTGCGCAAGGCCGAGGAAGATGCCCGCATTGCGGCGTCGGAAGAAGAGGCCCGCAAGGCTGCCGAGGAAGCCCGTCGTGCGAATGATGTTGCCAACAAGGGCGCCAAGGACAAGAAGCTGAGCGTGCCCAAGCTGGGTGCTGTTACCAAGGCGCGCGAAGAAACTGCGGAAGAAAAGGCAAAGCGTGAGGCTGAAGAAGCCCGCGTGAAGGCGGCGGAAGATGTTCGCCGCAAGCAGGAAGAAAAGCTGCGTCTGGAAGCGGAAGAAAAGGCTCGCCAGAAGACCCTGGAGCAGGCCCGCAAGATTGCCGAAGAGATCGAGTCGCGTGGCGGCGATACGCCCGCCCCGGCAGTTGATGTTCCGCTGGCGCGTGGTCTGGTGGGTACTGCATACGAAGATTCGTTTGCCCGTGAAGATCGCGAGATCCGCCGTGGCAGCACAACCAAGGCTGGTGGCAAGGGCAAGGGTGGCAAGAAGAAGGGTCAGGAAGAGCAGGTTTTCCGCCCGACACGCACCCTGAGCAGTACCTTGTCCAAGCAGCACGGATTTGAAAAGCCGGTGGAGAAGCAGGTGTACGACGTCACCATCGGTGAAAACATCAGCGTGGCCGATCTGGCGCAGAAGATGGCGCTGAAGGCCAAGGTGGTCATCAAGGTGCTCATGAAAATGGGCGAAGTGGTGACGGCCAACCAGACGATTGATCAGGCCACTGCCGGCCTGGTGGTCGAGGAACTCGGCCACAATCCGAAGTTTGTCAGTGAAACGGCGATGGAAGACTCCCTCAAGGATGCCATCAAGCATCACGGGGATGCCTTCACTCGTGCGCCGGTGGTGACGATCATGGGTCACGTTGACCATGGCAAGACGTCGCTGCTCGACTATATCCGTCGTGCCAAGGTGGCTGCTGGCGAAGCCGGTGGCATCACCCAGCATATCGGTGCCTATCATGTGGAAACCGATCGCGGCATGATCACTTTCCTTGATACCCCGGGCCATGCCGCGTTCAGCGCCATGCGTGCCCGTGGTGCCAACGCCACGGATATCGTGGTGATCGTGGTGGCCGCTGATGACGGCGTCATGCCGCAGACGGCAGAAGCCATTGATCATGCCCGTGCTGCCGGCGTGCCGATCATTGTCGCCATCAACAAGATGGACAAGCCGAGCGCCGATCCTGATCGCGTGCTGAACGAACTGACCGTCAAGGAAATCGTGCCCGAGGAATGGGGCGGCGATACCCAGATCTGCAAGGTGTCCGCACATACCGGTGACGGTGTTGATGCGCTGCTTGAAGCGATCCTGACCCAGGCGGAACTGCTGGAACTGACCGCTGTGGTGGATGGCCAGGCCCAGGGTGTGGTGATCGAAGCCCGTATCGACAAGGGTCGCGGCGCTGTAGCGACCTTGCTGATACAGCGCGGCACGCTGAAGACCGGTGACCTGGTGCTGGCGGGTACGCATTACGGCCGTGTTCGCGCCATGAACGATGAGAACGGCAAGCCGATCAAGTCGGCCGGCCCATCGATTCCGGTCGAGATTCTTGGTCTGCCCGAAGCACCGGATGCCGGTGATGAATTCCTCGTGGTGGATGACGAGCGCAAGGCGCGTGAAGTGGCTGATTTCCGCGCGTCCAAGCTGCGTCAGGCCCGTCTGGATCGTCAGCAGAGCATGAAGCTGGAAAACCTGTTTGCCAACATGGGCAAGAAGGAAGCGTCTTCCGTCAATATCGTGCTCAAGACCGATGTGCGCGGATCGCTGGAAGCACTGACACAGTCCCTGCAGGCTCTGGGCACCGATGAAGTGCGCGTTGCCATCGTGGGATCGGGCGTTGGCGCGATCACGGAATCTGATGTGACGCTTGCCGAGTCGACCGGTGCCGTGATTCTCGGCTTTAACGTGCGTGCCGACAGTGCTGCACGGGCCAAGTGCCAGGCTGACGAGATTGACCTGCGTTATTACAGCATCATTTATGAGCTGATTGATGACGTGAAGTCGGCCATGAGCGGCATGCTGGCACCCGAGCATCGTGAATCGATTCTTGGTGTGGCGCAGGTTCGTGAAGTGTTCCGTTCGTCCAAGTTCGGTGCAGCAGCCGGCTGTATGGCTATCGAAGGTACGTTGTACCGCAGCAAGCCGATTCGTGTGCTGCGTGATGATGTGGTGGTGTTCCAGGGCGAACTCGAATCCCTGCGCCGCTTCAAGGACGACGTTCAGGAAGTTCGCAATGGTGTGGAGTGTGGTCTGGCGGTCAAGGGCTACAACGACATCCGTGTGGGCGACAAGATCGAAGTCTATGATGTCACCATCATCAAGCGCAGCCTCTGATCGGGCTGGCTGAAGGATCTGCTGTGGCGTTGGCCCGGCCTCGGAAAATGCGGATTTACCTCAGGTAAACTACGCTTTTTCAAGGTCGGGCCTCCTTGCATCAGGCGTTTGACCGGTTTCCCGGTACGGGATGCCGGTTGTCGTCCGTTCTGGTGCAGTTTCAGAAAGTAATTCAAGAGGTTTCATGAGTCAGCGTACGCAACGTCTTGGCGATCAGATCCAGCGCGATCTGTCGGTGATGATCCGTCAGGAACTGAAAGACCCGCGTCTCGGGATGGTGACCATCTCGAGCGTAAAGGTGAGCCCGGACATGAGCTATGCCGATGTCTATGTCACCGTGCTGGGTGCGACGCTGGACGAAAAGCCGGACAGCAGTCTGGAAGTGCTGAACGCGGCCGCCGGCTTTTTGCGGGGCGAGCTGGGGCGTGGCCTGAAGACTCGCATCACGCCGCGTATCCGTTTTCATTTTGATGAAGTGACCGCGCGTGGCAATCGCATGGCGGCGCTCATTACGACCGCCGTCAATGAAGATCGCGAGCGCGCCAGTGCTCGTGGTGACGAGCCGGACGCGCCCGAGGCTCCATGAGCAAGCCGCGTCGCCCTCGCCGTCCGGTGGATGGGGTGCTGTTGCTGGACAAGCCGCAAGGCATTACGTCCAACCAGGCCCTGATGAGGATTCGTCACCTGTACCAGGCCGACAAGGCTGGCCATACCGGCAGCCTCGATCCGCTGGCGACCGGCCTGCTGCCGGTGTGCCTCGGTGAAGCATCAAAATTTACCCAGTACCTGCTGGATGCCGACAAGGTGTATGTCACCCGCATTCGTCTGGGTGTGGCGACCACGACCGGCGACGCTGAAGGCGACATCATCAGCGAGGCGCCGGTGCCGGTGCTGGATGCCGCCGCCATCGAGGCAGTGCTGGAGCGCTTCCGCGGCGAGATTGACCAGGTGCCATCGATGTTCTCGGCCCTGAAGAAGGATGGCCGCCCGCTCTACGAGCTGGCGCGCAAGGGTATCGAGATCGAGCGCCCCGCCCGCCATATCACGGTGTATCGCCTTGCCCTGCTGCAGGCGGATGCCGACGAGTGGACACTGGAGGCGCATGTCAGCAAGGGCACCTATATACGCTCGCTGGCAGAAGACATCGGCAAGGTGCTGGGCTGTGGCGCCCATGTGGTCATGCTGCGGCGCCTGTCGCTGGGCCCGTTCGAGCAGCCGGTCATGGTGACGCTGGAGCAGGTGGAGTCGGCACTGGCCGAAGGTGGTCATGAGGCCATAGACAAGCTGCTCCTGCCGCCCTGGGCGGGCTTGGCCAGCTGGCCGCGCGTGGAGCTCTCCGAGAATGCAGCGTATTATCTGCGCCACGGCCAGCCGGTGCGTTGTCCGGGAGCCCCTGCCGGGGGTGATGTGCTGGTGTTCGAGCAGGATGGCACCTTCCTGGGGGTCGGGGCGATTGATGACGAGGGGCGTGTGGCGCCGCGCCGTCTGATCCGCTCGATGGTAGAATGAATTGATATTGGCCGGTCACAAGCCGGTCAGTGCAACAGGTGGCAGCAATGCCGCCTGCGACGACGACTGTAGAGATGCGCGGTCGGACGTCTTTTTTTAATGGCATCTCATTGTGGAGTACTAACATGTCTTTAACAGTTCAAGACAAGGCAGATATCGTTGCCAAGTTTGCCCGCGCCCAAGGTGATACGGGATCTCCGGAAGTGCAGGTGGCCCTGCTGTCGGCTCAGATCGATGATCTGCAGTCCCACTTCAAGGCTCACAAGCATGACCACCACTCCCGTCGTGGCCTGATCCGCATGGTGAACCAGCGCCGCAAGCTGCTGGACTACCTGAACCGCAAGGACAGTGCCCGCTACGTTGCGCTGATCCAGACCCTGGGTCTGCGTCGCTGAGTGTGCAAACCGGGGAGCGTTCGCGCTCCCCGGTTCTTTTGTGCTGATGTAAAAATGTGCTGATGTAAAAAAGAATCGCCATTGGAGAGGCTTCTAACAGATGCAGTTCATGCCGACTGCATCTGTTAGGGGCCTCCGAAGGCAAAGCCGGTTCCGGTCAGTGCCGGAACCAATCTGAAAGAAAGAGGAACCCGAAACATGTTCAAGATTGTTCGCAAGGAATTCCAGTTCGGTCAGCAGACGGTTGTGCTGGAAACCGGTCGTATCGCCCGCCAGGCATCCTCCGTGCTGGTCACCATGGGTGGCGTCACCGTGCTGGTGGCTGTTGTTGGTAACAAGAAGGTCAAGCAGGGGCAGGACTTCTTCCCGATGACCGTCAACTACCAGGAAAAGACCTACGCTGCCGGCCGTATCCCGGGTGGCTATTTCAAGCGTGAAGGCCGTCCGACTGAAAAAGAAACGCTGACCTCGCGTCTGATCGACCGTCCGATTCGTCCGCTGTTCCCCGAAGGTTTCATCAACGAAGTGCAGATCACTGCCACCGTGGTGTCTTCCGACAAGCTGACCGATCCGGATATCGCTGCCATTCTTGGTGCCTCCGCTGCCCTGTCCATTTCCGGTCTGCCCTTCAATGGCCCGATTGCCGGTGCCCGTGTTGCGTACATCAACAGCGAGTACATCGTTAACCCGACCTACGAACAGCTGAAGACATCTGATCTGGATCTGGTCGTTGCCGGTACGGAAAAGGCTGTGCTGATGGTGGAATCCGAAGCCAAGGAACTCAGCGAAGATGAAATGCTGGGCGCCGTGCTGTTCGGTCATGACGAAATGCAGGTTGCCATTCGTGCCATCAAGGAATTTGCCGCTGAAGTGGGCGTGACTCCGTGGGACTGGCAGGCACCTGCACAGAATGCCGATCTCAAGGCATCACTGAAGTCTGCCTTTGAAGGCCAGATTTCCGAGGCGTACACGATTCGCGAAAAGCAGGATCGCTACACCCGTCTTGGCGAAATCAAGAAAGCCGCGCTGGCCCAGTTTGCACCGGAAGGTAGCGACGTGGATGCCGATGAAGTCGAGACACTGTTCGAAGACCTCAAGTACCGTACCGTGCGCGACAACATCCTCTCCGGCAAGCCGCGTATTGATGGTCGTGACACCAAGACCGTGCGCCAGATCGCCATTGAAGTCGGTGTGCTGCCAAAGGTTCACGGCTCTGCACTGTTCACGCGTGGCGAAACCCAGGCCATCGTTACCGCGACACTGGGTGGTTCACGCGATGCCATGATGATTGATGCGCTGGAAGGCACGCGTACTGATCACTTCATGCTGCACTACAACTTCCCTGCGTACTCCGTGGGTGAAACCGGTCGCGAGTCCGGCCCGAAGCGTCGTGAAATCGGCCATGGTCGTCTGGCCCGTCGTGGCGTGCAGCCCATGCTGCCGGCAGCGGAAAAGTTCCCGTACGCCATTCGCGTGGTGTCCGACATCACCGAATCCAACGGTTCCTCGTCGATGGCCTCCATTTGCGGCGCTTCGCTGGCACTGATGGATGCCGGTGTGCCGGTCAAGGCGCCAGTGGCCGGTATTGCCATGGGTCTGGTGAAGGAAGGCGATCGCTTTGCCGTGCTGTCCGACATCCTGGGCGACGAAGATCACCTCGGCGACATGGACTTCAAGGTGGCCGGTACCGCTCATGGCGTGACCGCACTGCAGATGGACATCAAGATCGAAGGCATCAACGAAGAAATCATGGAGACCGCGCTCAATCAGGCGCGTGAGGGTCGTCTGCACATCCTCAAGGCCATGAATGAAGTGCTGGCGGTTTCCCGTCCTGAAGTGAACGGCAATGCCCCGACCTATGCCACCATCAACATCAACCCGGAGAAGATCCGTGATGTGATCGGCAAGGGCGGTTCCATGATCCGTTCCATCTGCGAAGAAACCAAGGCCACCATCGACATCGATGACACCGGTCTGGTGCGTATCTATGGCGAAACCAAGGGTGCCACCCAGGCAGCCCTGGCCAAGGTGCAGGCCATCACGGCAGAAGTGGAAGTCGGTACCATCTATGAGGGTACGGTTGCCCGTATCGTCGATTTCGGCGCCTTCGTGACCATCATGCCGGGTACAGACGGTCTCGTGCACATCTCCCAGATCGCCAACGAGCGTGTGGAAAATGTGTCCGACTACCTGAAGGAAGGCCAGGTTGTTAAGGTCAAGGTGATGGACGTGGATCAGCGCGGTCGTATCAAGCTGTCCATGAAGGAACTGGCTGCCGAGACTGCCCAGGCCTGAGTCCGGTCATCCGGGCCTGCAAAAAAGGCCCCGGATGACAAAAAAGCACGGAAAAGCCGCCTGTTGGCGGCTTTTCTGTTTTCCGGCTTGATGCTATCGTTGCCCAGCTAATTTTGCCCTGCCAATGGGTTTGCCGTCATACAACAACAAGCGACGGCCGGGCTCCAATAAAAAAACAAAGAACCTTGAGGGGATCTCCATGATGGGTACACATCGTCTGCTCCGTTGGGGCGTCATCGGCGCATTTGTGACAGGTGCTGCCGTGCTCTCTGGCTGCTCCCAGATCAACAAGACCGGCGCCAACATTGCGCTGCGTTTCACTGAAAACCATATCATTCCGCCGCTGCTCAAGATGGACGATGCCCAGATGGGCTGTGCGGCTGGCGAAGCCATTACCCCACTGATGCTGGGCACGGCGTGGGGCCTGAAGGCCGATGCCGACCAGATTCTCGTGGTCCAGTACGCCTCTGCCGGCCTGTGTGCCGAACAGCGTGCATTCGAGCACGAGCTGCGCTACCTGCGCGCCGCCAAGGCCAACCTGATTGACGAAGCCCAGGATGCCCGTATCCAGCAGAAGCGCGAGGCCGAACTGGCTGCCCGTCGCCAGTATGCCGGTTATCAGGCGTTTGTTAACCACTACGAGGTCAAGCGCAAGTCCCCGATTGGCGACAAGTGCCCCAAGTTCAAGAACGAGTTTGACGAGCTGGTTTACCTGATGGGCATGGTGGTGGGCGTGCAGTCCATCGTCAACGACATCACGGCACAGCAGGCCGTCGGCGTGCCCAAGGACATCGGTGCCAAGGTTGAGCGCGGCATGCAGTGTCTGGATAACAACAAGTGGTGGGGTGCGCCGCTGGCAACCCGTGCCGCCATCTGGAACCTGCTGCCCGGTGCCGGCGAAGGCAAGGGCGACCCATGGGAAACCATCAAGCAGAGCATGCGCATTGCCGAACGTACCGGCGTAAGACTGCCGCATGCCATGTATGCCATGTCGGCGTACACCAAGGGTGATGAAGCGCTGATCCGCGACTCCATTACTGCTTTTGCGGCAACCCAGGAAATGGCGGTTAACCCGAACTACCGTCTCATCGACAAAATGGCCTTCCTGATCGTGCAGAACATTTCCGACCGTTACTGGACTGAAAAGACCGGCAGCCGTACCCCGCCGGGCAGTCTGGGCAAGTTCTGGGATGAAAAGCCTGCCCTTCAGGATGAAGGCGTAGAGATCGACGACCTCCTTTGAGGTCGCCGGTTCCCCCTATCCACTGCGTTATTTGGCTGAAAACCTGTTTCAGGAGCATTGCATGCAAACGTTGACGAAGTACTCCCGTGGTGCCCGCCTGCTGGTGGCGGGTGCTGCCTTGGCCCTGTCCTCCTCCGCCATGGCGGCTGGCAAGCAGACGTTGTGCGTCTGGGACATCATTGGTGCCCAGGGGGATGTGTTCAACATGATGAAGGACTACAAGCTGGCTGCTGCCAAGTGGGGCGCCAACATCGACATGAAGGCCTATACCGACGAAAAGATTGCCGGTGAAGACTTCAAGGCGGGCCAGTGTGACGCCGTGGTGATGACCGGCCTGCGCGGCCGCCAGTTCAACTCCTTCACGGGCAGTATCGACTCCATCGGTTCGCTGCCTGCGTACTCCATGCTGCAGAAGGCACTTGCCACCATCTCCTCGCCAGCGGCCGCCAAGCTGATGGTGAGTGGCAACTACGAAGTGGCTGGTGTGACTCCGATGGGTGCTGCCTACCTCTTTGTGAATGACCGCCAGATCAACAACGTTGGCAAGCTGTCCGGCAAGAAGATTGCAGTGCTGGACTATGACAAGGCACAGGCCAAGCTGGTACAGCAGGTGGGTGCCCAGCCTGTTGCGTCCGACATCACCAACTTTGCCGGCAAGTTCAATAATGGCTCGGTGGACATCATCGGTTCGCCAGCCGCCGGCTTCAAGCCGCTGGAACTGCACAAGGGTCTTGGTACCCGTGGCGCCATCGTCAACTTCCCGCTGCTGCAGCTGACCCTGCAGGTCATCATCCGCCGCGAAAAATTCCCGGAAGGTTTCGGCCAGAAGTCGCGTGAATACATCCAGTCGCAGTATCCCCGCGCCATGAGCCTGATTACCGGCGCAGAGGGCGATATCGACAAGAAGTTCTGGATGCAGATTCCGGCAGCCGACAAGGAAAAATACGTGAACATGATGCGTGAGTCGCGTATTGCCCTGACCAACGATGGCATTTACGACAAGCGCATGATGTCGGTGCTGAAGAAGGTGCGTTGCCAGGTCGAGCCGTCCAATGCCGAGTGCGCGCAGAAGCTTGAGTAAGTGTTAACTCCGGAAAAGCCCCTGCATGCAGGGGCTTTTCTTGTTGCAAACGGATGCCGCCTCCGGTGTGGGCGGTAGCTGAAAAAAAGAAATTCCGGCTGTGCCATTTTGCCGGGTATGACAACAACACACGCCAGATCGAGTTCGTATGAATCAGAAGCCCGCTTTTCTCAATCGCACCCTGTCAGAGTGGTTCTCCAGTCTGCCGGTGTTTGCATTGCTCATCCTGACGCTGGTCATCGGTACCGGCGAAATGATCCATGGCCAGTTGCTGCGCATGGGTGAAAACATGTTTGGCGACCCCGATAGCGGGGTGCAGTATTTCATGCTGCGCGCAGATCCGGTGGCGCCTGACTGTAATCCGGATGCCGTGGTTGATACGACAGCACCGGCCGCAGCGGCTGGCCCGGTCGATGATATCGATGCCCTGTTTGCGGATGAGCCGGTGGATCTGGACGCACAGCGCCAGTCCATGGAGAAGGCCAACGAGCTCTGTCGCGAAAAGCTCGCAATGTACAAGAAGATCAATGAACACCTGACGGACAAGGTGAAAGCCTTCCGCAAGGTGGAAACGACCTTCTTCGGTATTTTCCGTTTTGGTACGGAAAACCGCAGCCTGCTGCTGCTGATGATGGTGGCGATTGCGGCTGTGACCACTACGCTGGGCCTGCACCACATTGCCCTGCGCCCGCCCAAGGATCGCACGGATTTCCGTGTTTACTCCGTGGCGATGATCATTGCCAACTCGGTGCTGGTATTTTCGTCGCTGTACTACATTCTGGAAGTGCAGAACAAATCCGGCATTGAGGTGGATCGCCCCTATATCAGCTGGATCTGGGTGGCGCTGTTCTCGACGCTGGCGCTGGTGAGTGTCAAGCAACTGATATTCCCGCCCAAGGATGCGCCAGCAGGTGGCTCCGTTGGCAAGGCCCTGCTGTCCATTCCCCTGTTTGCCTTCATGGCGATTGGCGCGGGCACCAGCTTCATTACCAGTGGCCATCATGCTGGCCTGGCCATTTATCTGGGGCAGATGATGGAGCTGTCCGGGGTGTTCCTGAACCTCGCGCTCTATATCTGGGCCGGCATGCTGCTCAAGCAGACCCGTGTGGTGGACCTTTTCCTCGACATCATTCGTCCCTGGAAGCTGTCACCGGAAATGCTGACCTGGGTCATCCTGTTCATTGCTGCCTTCCCAACGGCCTATACCGGCGCCTCCGGTATTTTCGTGATTGCAGCCGGTGCGGTGATTTACCGTGAAGTGCTGGCCGCCGGTGCGCGTCGCCAGTATGCGCTGGCCGCCACCGCCATGTCGGGTTCGCTGGGTGTGGTGCTGGCACCCTGCCTGCTGATTGTGGTGATTGCCGCACTCAACAAGCAGGTGACGACACAGGTACTGTATGGCTGGGGTATCTGGGTGTTCCTGATGACCTCCACGCTGTTCCTGATTGTTTCGCAGTTCATGCGGCAACAGAAGGTGCAGATTGAAAGTCCGGCAATTGCGCTGCCTGCTTCGTTGCGCGCCTTGAAGCCGGTGTCTCCGTACATCGTGGTGACACTGGTGGTGGTGTATTTCTACAAGCTTGTGCTGGACACCAAGCTGGACGAGTTCACGGCGCCGATGATCCTGCCCATCATTCTGCTGACCATCGTCATCTACGACAAGCTGACACGTCTTGAGCCACGCATGCCGGAACTGCCGCATACGCCGGCGCACAGTGAGCGTCGCGTGCCGCTTGAGGAGTCTATTCGAGTGGCCACCAATGACACCATTGGTCATATCGGTGCGCTGATCCTGCTGATGGCGCTGTCGGTGGCCGTGGGCGGCACGATCGAGCGTTCCGGCATCATGGAAGCGGTGCCGCACACCTTTGGCAACATCTGGCTGGCACTGACATTGCTGATGGGCCTGCTGGTTTTTGTCGGCATGGTCATGGACCCGTTCGGTGCCGTCATTCTGGTCACGGCAACCGTGGCGCCGGTGGCGTACAACAACGGCATCCATCCTGTGCACTTCTGGATGATCGTGCTGACGGCGTTCGAGCTGGGTTACCTGTCACCGCCCGTGGCACTTAACCAGTTGCTGGCGCGTCAGGTGGTGGGTGAAAAGGAGATGGAAGAGGCCGATGCCGAAGTGCGTCACCTGAGCTTCTATTACCGCTACGAGCGCTGGATTCTGCCGCTGATCGTGATGGTGCCGGCATTGATTCTGGTGGTGTATGGCGGCGCCTTTGTTGACTGGGACTACAAGGGCACCGGGTTCTTTAACTGGCTGC
The DNA here is from genome assembly GCA_030646295.1 of Moraxellaceae bacterium. Lineage (GTDB taxonomy): Bacteria > Pseudomonadota > Gammaproteobacteria > Pseudomonadales > Moraxellaceae > UBA2031. The sequence goes on along the minus strand of JAUSND010000008.1, from coordinate 26,687 downwards.
CACATTTCCGCCTGCCGTGATGCCTGCACTCGCTGCATGCTGATATGACAAGCCGGCCTTTTGGCCGGCTTGTCATATCAGTGCGGCAATCATGCAATATGGGACAAGTCACATATTGCAACTTGAGCTTTGGTTATTGAGCTGACAGTGTTGGCATATGAAATGTGAATGATCCGGGTGCGGTCTCGTTGCGCATGTCGTTGATCAAGTGAGCGGACTGGATGATTTTTGCAAGAGTGGTAGGGCTGCTGTTGTTGCTTGCAACAGCCGGTGCGAGTGCGAGTACGATGGAGTGGGAGCTTGCGCGTGACCGTAACGGAGTGAAAGTCTGGACGCGGGATGAGCCAGGGTTTCCGATCAGTGCATTCAAGGCGGTGACGGTTGTGGACAGCAGTCTGTCCGGTCTGGTCAGCCTGATCATGGACACTGACAGGATCAACCTGTGGGCCTATCGAATCATGCGCATTGAGGTGCTGGCCCGTGATGATGCGGCCAGTACGTTTGTCATTCGCACGGAAACGGATTTTCCCTGGCCTCTTTCCAATCGCGATGTGGTGCTGGCCGGGCAGGTTTCCCAGGATGAAAAAACACGGATAGTCACTGTGCGCAGCCGCTCAACCCCGATGGGGCAGTATCCATTGCACCCGGATTTTTTGCGCATGCCGGAAATGATTGGCGACTGGATCTTCCGCCCGCTGGGTGGCGGCAAGGTCGAGGTCACCATGATTGGCCGCGCCAATCCTGCGGGCAACATCCCGTTTGGCGTGGTGAACCTGATCATTCATGAAACGCCATACCAGACCCTGATCGGCTTGCGCAAAATCATCGGGCAGGAACGCTACCAGCGAGCCCGCCTGAGCCAGATTCGCGAACTGCAGGAGTAGCAAGGGAGATTGCAGGTGTTTCGTGGCGACCTTGCATGAAGACCAGATACAAAAACACCGGCAGATGCCGGTGTTTTTGTATCTGGATGACTGGTGTTATCAGGCAACCTGTACGGGAATGGCGTTGGCGCTGTGGCTGACCGTGTTGTCGGCGTTGCAGTACACCAGACGAGGCTTGAAGTTGATCAGCTCGGCGGCGGCGTAGTTGGCATAGGTGCAGATGATCAGGATGTCGTTGACGCCGGCCTTGTGGGCAGCAGCCCCATTGACCGAGATCATGCGTGATCCTTCTTCGGCACGGATGGCATAAGTGGTGAAGCGTTCGCCATTGGTGACGTTGTAGATCTGGATCTGTTCGTATTCCAGAATGCCGGCGAGGTCCAGGAGTTCGCCATCGATGGCGCAGGAACCCTCATAATCCAGTTCGGCGTGCGTAACACGGGCGCGATGCAGTTTGGCTTTCAGCATGGTGCATTGCATGAGGATTACCTCGCTCGTGGATGTAACACGATGTGTGTAGGCTCGTAACACTTCCGCCCGGTTTTCCGGGCGGGCCATTGTGCCGTAATCGAACCGTCGGTTCAATCATGGCGAGACTGAAAAGTCGCGGCATTGTCCGACAATCGTAAACCGCTTGCCGGCACGCCCTTTATGCCAGTTCGAAGGCCAGGTTGTCGATCAGGCGCGTCGCCCCCAGCCTGGCGGCTACCAGAATGACCAGTGCCTTGTCATCGGGGCCGGCGTCGACCAGATCCTGCCGGCGGATATCCAGGTAGTCCGTCACAAAGCCGCACTTGTCCAGATGGCTGCGGGCTGCCTGTGCCAGCATGGTGTAGTCACGCTGGCCGCTCTCGATAGCACTGCGCAGGTTGCTGAGCGTCTGGAAAATCAGCGGCGCCTGCTGGCGCTCGTCGGCTGAGAGAAACCCGTTGCGCGAACTCAGCGCCAGACCGTCGTCAGCCCTCACCGTGGGCACCCCGATCACTTCTACCGGAAAGCATAGCTCGCGTGCCATGCAACGAATGACGGCCAGTTGCTGGTAGTCCTTCTCGCCGAACAGGGCCATGTCGGGCTGGACAATGTTGAACAGCTTGCAGACCACGGTGGCAACGCCGGTGAAGTGGCCCGGGCGCGAGGCGCCACAGAGGACATCGGTAATGCCGCTGACGCTGACACTGGTGTGCTGGCTGCGTCCGTCCGGGTACATCTCGCGGGCATCGGGCGCAAACAGGAGGTCGCAGTCGGCATCTGCCAGCAGGGCGCTGTCAGCGGGCAGGGTGCGCGGATACTTGTCAAAGTCCTCGTTGACGCCGAACTGTGTCGGGTTGACGAAAATGCTGGCGACAACCACGTCGGCACGACGCTTGGCGGCTTTGACCAGGGTGATGTGGCCATCGTGCAGGTTGCCCATGGTGGGCACAAAGGCGATGGATTTACCGGCCTTGCGGGCGGCACGCAGGGCGCCTCGCAGGCCGTTGATGGTGGTTTCGGTTTTCATGGGGACTTCTCGTTACCCTGGAAAATGCATCATTGCCGTGTCAGTCAAAACCGTGTTCGGGTGCCGGGTAGTGGCCTTGCTTCACGGCAGTTACATAAGCATGAAAGGCGCCGCGGATGCCGTCATTGCTTTCGGTCAGGAAATTCCGGACAAAGCGGGCCGGTTTGCCGGTATGCAGCCCCAGCATGTCATGCAGCACCAGTACCTGACCGTCACAGTCGGCGCCGGCACCAATGCCGATCACGGGAATGCCAAGGGCGGCAGTGATGCGGGCGGCGAGTGCCCGTGGCACGCACTCCAGCAGTACGACGGCAGCACCGGCTGCCTCAACGGCAAGGGCATCTGCCAGCATGCGGTCGCCGGCGTCATCGCCGCGCCCCTGTACTTTGTAGCCGCCAAACACATTCACGGATTGTGGTGTCAGCCCCATGTGCACACAGGCCGGTATGCCGCCATGCATGAGCTGTGTCACGGTGTCACACAGCCAGGCGCCGCCCTCCAGCTTGACCATGTGGGCACCGGCGCGCATCAGGGTGGCGGCGTTGTCGAGGGCATCCTTGGGTGTGCTGTAGGACATGAAGGGCATATCGGCCACGATCAGCGCGCCCTGGTTGCCACGGGCCACGCAGGTAGTGTGGTAGGCCATGTCGGCAACGGTGACGGGCAGGGTTGAGGTATGTCCCTGCAGTACCATGCCCAGCGAATCCCCGATCAGCAGGGTCTCGACGCCGGCACCGGACATGGCGTGGGCAAAGGTGGCGTCATAGCAGGTGAGCATGCTGATTTTTTCGCCGCGGGCTTTCATGTCGCGCAGGGTGGCTAGGCTGACGGGCTTCATGGGAACTCCTGGGCCATGGGCGGGAGGGGAATAGTCAGGGGCGAATCAGTTGTCGTCAATCACTCATGAAATACCGGTAGCAATCTGCTGCAGCCCGTTGATGTCATGTGCAGCGGGAAGGTCAGCGAGGCGCGTGCCATCCGGCAGGGTCAGATCCGGGTTGATGTCGAGCAGGGGGATGACAACAAAATTGCGGTTTTTCAGTTCGATATGCGGCACGTTCAGCGATGATGTCCGGATTTCGTCGTTTGCGTACAGCAGCAGGTCAAGGTCCAGTGTGCGAGCGCCCCAGCGGACCTCCCGGGTGCGGCCGTGAAGGTTCTCGATGTCCTGCAAGGCGGCGAGCAGGGCGTGGGCGTTCATGCCGGTCTCGATCCGGGCGACGGCATTGACGTAGTCAGGCTGGCCGGCCGGACCGACCGGGGCGCTGCGATAAAAATGTGAAAGTCCGGTGAGCTGCGAGTCAGGCAGCTGTCGGAGTGCCTGAATCGCAGCACCCAGGGTGCGAACAGGGTCACCAAGGTTGGCACCCAGGCCGATATGGGCGGTAAACATCATGCCGGGTGCTTATTCCGTGCCGGCCGGCTTGCGTTTGCGCGGGCCACGCTTGCGCGGCTTGCGGCTGGCGACGGTCTTGCCTCCGCTTTCCAGGGCGCGCAGCAACTCAGCCTGCAGGCCGGGGTCGGCATCCTGGTAGCGCGTCCACCATGCACCCCAGTCGCCGGTGTCTTCGCCGGCCTTCTCGCGCAGGACCAGGAAATCATAGGCGGCGCGAAAGCGTTGTTGCACACGCAGTGCTTCTACCTGGCGCGGTCGCGGGTTTTCCAGGCGCGGCTGCATTTCCCATATTTCACGCAGGGCCTGTGCCGTGAAGCGGGTAATCGCCGTGCGCTCGGTCTGGCGGCTGATGGCGCGCTGGCCGGCCTGTTGCAGGGCGGGCATGGGCGGTACGCCGTCGTCCAGCAGTTCGGCATAATGTGCCTGAACGCGCCCCCAGAGCAGTGCGGCATAGAAAAACGCGGGGTTGACGCTCTTGTCTTCGCGGATGCGCTGGTCGGTGCTTTCGGCGGTCAGTGTCAGCAGGCGCTCGTATTCGGCGCTGGGGCCGGCTTGCGGAAACAGATGGCGGAACAGGTCGTATTCGTTCAGCAGGGCCAGTACGCGCACGGCATGGCCGGAGGCCAGCAGCTTCTGGGCCTCATCAAACAGGCGGTGGCTGGAGATGTCGTCGAGCAGGTCACCAAGGCGGCGCAACGGCTCGGCAGTGGCTGGCTCGATGCTGAATTCGAGTTTGGCGGCAAAACGGATGGCGCGAAGCATGCGCACCGGGTCTTCGCGGTAGCGCGTTTCCGGGTCGCCAATCAGGCGCAGCTGCCGTTTTTCCAGATCCTTGCGGCCACCGGCAAAGTCCCACAGGCTGAAGTCGGCAATGTTGTAGTAAAGGGCGTTGACGGTGAAGTCGCGGCGCTCGGCATCCTCTTCGATATTGCCCCAGACATTGTCGCGCAGGATCATGCCTTCATCGGAGGTGCGGCCATGGAGCTCGCCTTCGGACTGGCTGTGGTGGGCGCGAAAGGTGGCAACTTCAATGATTTCGCGTCCGAAGCGGACGTGGGCAAGGCGGAAACGTCGCCCGATGATCTGGCACTGTCCGCCAAAGACCTGCTTGACCTGCTCGGGTGTGGCGTCGGTGGCGACGTCAAAGTCCTTGGGGTGCAGATCCAGCAGCAAATCGCGTACGCCACCGCCAACAAGGAATGCCTGATAGCCGTGATCATGCAGGCGATACAGTGTCTTTACGGCGGCAGAGCTGATGTCCTTGCGCGAGATGGGGTGCTGGTCGCGCGGGGTGACAGTCAGCTTGAGGACAGGGCGGCGATTGTTTGGGCGGCCACGCAGGCGGTCGATCAGGGTCTTGATCATGGATGAGCTGTTGTCTGGGCGGCTGTGTAGCCAGGAAGCCACCGATGATAGCAATACATGGCGTCCGGAAGAACACGCGCTGTCGTGTCGATTGAAGAATGGGCTGGTGGGGCTGGAACAGAAGTGCGGGAGGGGTTACCTCCCGCATGCGCTGAACTGTTTTTTATGCTTTTCTGGAGTGTTGCAGTTTTTTTGATGCTGCGGCCATTATTATTGTTTTTGGCCATCCGGCATTTTTTTCTTGTTGCGTATTCTTCTTCTTGTATGGCCGGTAACGGTCATTTCTTACCCGGAGGTAAGGTCAGCTATGGAGCCTCCCGTCCATAGCTGAACCTACCCACCCGCCTTTTTCTTCTTGTTATTGTTATTTCTATTTTTTCTTGTTGTGGTGCGGCGGGCACCGGTTGCGCCTTGTTTTTATTATCTGCGCACAAGACATATAGCATGTACCGTGCCAACTTTTTGTATTGTAATTAATTCAAATAAAATCAATTACTTGCGGTTTTCATCGAGGATAAGCGGCTTTTCATGACGATAAGCGGTAACGCTTTTCCGGGTAGTGCTGTAACGGCTCTGTGTAGTCGAGTAACACGGTGTCAGTTTTTGTGACGGACTGGCTGGAGGTGTTACTCGGCCTCCCCCTCCGTCTCGGGGCTTGAGTCGGCTTCGCCAGGAATCTTCCGGCGCGGGATGCCCAGCCGCTGCCGCCGCTCCCAGAGGGACTTCCGGCTGATTCCCAGCTTCTGGGCCAGCTCGGTTTCGGACATGTGGTCCTGATGCTCGAGCACAAAGTGCTGGAAGTAGTCTTCCAGTGAAAGGCCTGCGGCCGGTTCATTGGCTGACGGGGCGGGGCCGCTGGTGCGGTTGGGGGAGGGCTCCCGCTTGATGATGTCGATGGCCAGGTGTTCCGGATGGATTTCACTGGACTCGCAGAGGATGGCAGCGCGCTCAATGGCGTTTTCCAGTTCACGCACATTGCCTGGCCAGGGGTAGTGGCGTATGGCATCGCGGGTTTCCTCACTGAAGTGCAGCGGGCCGACGCCAAGGCGCTGGCAGGTGCGCACCAGCAGTTTCTCTGCCAGTTCGAGCACGTCATCGCCACGCTCGCGCAGCGGCGGCAGCAACAGTTCCACCACGTTCAGGCGGTAATACAGATCCTCACGGAAGAGGCCTTCGCCAGCGAGTTTTTTCAGGTCGCGATGGGTGGCTGCCACCAGCCGTACATCCACGCGCCGCGATTGTGTGGCGCCGATGCGGCGGACTTCCTTTTCCTGCAGCAGACGCAACAGGCGCGCCTGGGCCTCAAGCGGGAGTTCGCCGATTTCGTCCAGGAACAGGGTGCCGCCGTCAGCTGCTTCCACCAGGCCCTTGCGCTGTGCCTGGGCGCCGGTGAAGGAGCCTTTCTCATGGCCGAACAGTTCGGATTCAATCAGGGTTTCCGGGATGGCAGCACAGTTCACCGAGATCATGGCGCCATTGGCGCGTGGGCTCTGGTCATGCAGTGCCCTAGCCACCAGCTCCTTGCCGGTGCCTGACTCGCCACGGATCAGCACGGTGGTGGTCAGGGGCGCGACCTTGCGGATGCGCGTGAACACGTCCTGCATGGCCTGGCAGGAGCCGATCATGCCGGTGGTGGGGTAGGTCTTGGCGACCTGCTGCTTCAGGGCTTCATTCTGTGCGACCAGCGATTTTTCGCGCAGGATGCGCTCGATGGTAAGCAGCATTTCATCATGATCAAACGGCTTGGAGATGTAGTCCACGGCGCCCTGTTTCATGGCTTCGACCGCGGCTTTCATGCTGCCAAAGCTGGTCATGATGAGCACGGGGGTTGGCTTGGCCTTGTCGATCAGTGTGGTACCGGGTTCGCCGGGCAGGCGTACATCGGTGATGATCAGGTCGAACTCGTCCAGGCTGTAGCGTTCACTGGCATCAGCGACCGAGCCGGCCTCGCTGATCGTGTAGTTGTGCCGCTCCAGCAGGCGCTTGAGGCTGGAACGGATCAGTGCCTCGTCTTCGACAATCAGGATGTGGCTCATGGGTTACCTCTGGATGCGTCGCTGTCTTCCTGCCATGCCGGCAGGGTGATCTGCACGATGACGCCGTTGCCCTGGTCATAATCGGCCTTGTCTATCAACTGGATGCGACCTTCATGTTCTTCAATGATGCCGTGCACGAGTGCCAGGCCCAGTCCGGTGCCCTTGCCGGTGTCCTTGGTGGTGACGAAGGGTTCGAACAGGGCGTTGCGGATTTCGCCATGGGGCAGGCCAGTCCCGAAGTCTTCGACCTCGAAGCGGACATTGGGGCCGTGTGTGCTGGCTCTGGCAATGATGGCGCCGCCACGTGTGCTGGCATCGCGGGCATTGCCGAGCAGGTTGATGAACACCTGGATCAGCCGCTGGGTATCGCCGCGCACCATGACCCCGGGGCGGCACTCGTTGCGGAAGTCGTAGTCCTTGCCTTCGGGGCTCAGTTGCAGGAGCTGGATGGCTTCGCTGACGGCGGAGTAGATGTCGACGGGTTCGCGCACCGGGTTCAGTGTCTCGGCGCGGGCAAAGCCGACCAGCGACTGCACGATGCGGGAAATACGCTGGGTCTGCTCCAGGATCAGCTGGCTGGCATGGCGCGCCTCGGGGTCGTCTGTTTCGGCCCTGAGGTTTTGTGCCAGGCAGGCAATGCCGGTAACCGGGTTGCCGATTTCATGGGCGACCCCGGCAGACAGTCGCCCGATCGAGGCCAGGCGCTCGTTGTGCGAGAGACGGACTTCAAGGCGGTGCAGTTCGGAAATGTCCTCGACCACGATTACCTGGGAGTCGGGGTGGCCAAAGCTGTCACCGTCCTCGATCACGGCGCGGTTCAGGCTGACCCAGTGGGTCTCGCCCTGGGCAACCACCGGCTTGCGGTAGACCTGTGCGCTGGGGCCGTTGAGGAACTCCATGAACAGCTCGCACCAGGGTGACGGCAGGCTGCTGAGGCGGGAGCCGATGACCTGCTCATCGCTGATGCTGGTGAGCTCCATCATGGCGTTGTTCCATGACAGGATCTCCAGATCCTTGCCCAGTGAGCAAACCCCAATCGGCAGGTCGAACAGGGTCTGCCGGTGAAAGCGCCGCAGGGAGTCGAGCTCTGCGGCAAGGCCGGAGAGGCGGTCGCGATAATCCTCGAGGCGCGACTCGATGTAGTGGATGTCTTCGGCGCTGCCACCCTGTTCCGTGCGGACCTTGTAGGGCAGGTGCTGGTCCAGGATGTCCTGGGCTACCGATGGACCGAGCAGGCCGGACAAGTTGGACTCGATCTGGTCGCGCAGGCGTCGCAGGGCGTAGGGGCGGGTTTCGGCGGGGTCCATGCCAAGGTCTGCCAGTGCCATCTGCACTTCGCGCTCGGCGGTGAGTCGTCCGAGTGGCTCTGACAGGCCACGGACAAATTCGCTGGTATTGGTGGCGGTCAGCTCCCAGCGGTACGGGCGACGCAGGTTGTCAACCGAGCAGGTATTGGCGGCAATCTGCTCCGATGCGCTTTGCGTACCCAGCAGTGAAACGGATACGCCGACCAGGGCATTGACCAGCGTGGCGCCGAGTCCCATGGACTGCCAGTAAACCGTGTTGCCGGCAAACGATACATCCAGCCAGGACAGCTCGGGCAGTGCCTGCATTTCAATCAGGTACGGAACAACAAGGGTGCCAAACCAGAGCAGCATGCCGACAACCAGACCGGAAATGAAGCCGGCCTGGTTGGCTCGCGGCCAGAACAGTACGCCGATCAGGCCGGGGGCAAACTGCAGGGTGGCGACAAAGGTCAGCATGGCCATTTCAGTCATGCTGCGGCGCTCATCCAGCAACACGTAAAAGCCGAATGCCATGGCGATCAGGGCGCTGATCAGCAGACGCCGTATCCACAGCAGCCAGTGATAGATGTTCTGGTCGGGGCGTGGTTGATAGACCGGCAGCACCAGATGGTTGAGGATCATCGAGGCCAGCGACAGGGTACTGACAATGATGATGCCGGAGGCGGCGGCAAGGCCGCCCACAAATACCAGCAGGGGCAGCCAGCGCGACTCGGAGGCGAGTGCCACCCCCATGGTGAAGTATTCGGGTGTCAGGCCGACATTCAGCCGCAGTGCGGCCCAGAGAATGATTGGCACGGCCAGCGCCATGCCGAACAGGTAAAGCGGCAGCCCCCAGCTGGCAGTCACCAGCGCGCGCGGATTGACGTTTTCGGTGAATGCCATCTGGTACATGTAGGGCATGACCACGGCAGAGAACAGGAACGCCAGGATCAGGCTGTGCCAGAAGCCCCCTTTGAGCAGGGGCTCATACAGCATGGTGAGGGCCTGGGGATTGGCGTTGAGCCATGTTTTCAGGCCCTGTCGTCCCTCCAGCACCCCGTCCCAGGCAAACCAGGCGACGGCGGCCAGCGCCACAAACTTGATGACGGACTCAAGGGCAATGGCCACCACGAGGCCTTCGTGTTTTTCGCGGGGGGACAGGTGCCGGGCGCCGAACAGGACGGTGAAGGCAGTGATCACCACGCAGAATACGAGTGCCAGCCACTCATGCTGCAGGCCGGGAATAAGGATGTCGGCAGACTCTGCGACCGCGCGGATCTGCAGTGCCAGCAGCGGCATCATGCCGCCGACCATGGCCAGAGTGGTCAGCGAGCCGGCCAGCTGGCTGCGGTAGCGGTAGGCAAACAGGTCGGCCAGCGAACCCAGCTGATGGCTCTTGGCCAGCCGGAGAATGGGCGCCAGCAGTACAGGCGCCAGCAGAAAGGCGCCGGACACGCCGAGGTAGAAGGCAAGGAAGTTGTAGCCGCTCTGGTGGGCAAAGCCGACGACGGCATAGATGCCCCAGGCACTGACGTAGACGCCCAGTGACAGGACATAGACCAGCGGGTGACGAATCCAGCGCACGGGTACCAGGCCGGACTCACTGAGGTAGGCGACCAGGAACAGGATGGAAAGATAGCCGACGCCCAGCGCCAGCAGTTCACCAGGGCTGAAAATCATGACGGATGCGCGTTCGGGCTAGAGGTCTTTGAGGTCACGGCTTTTGCCAATCCAGTAGCTGAGGCCGATCAGTGCCAGCCAGATAAGGTAAGGCCGGTACCATGTAGTGCCGCCGTCACTCCACCACTCGATAATGGCGGGCGAGAGCAGATAGGCGCCGGCAATGAAGAGCAGGACAAGGCGGTCAATATACATGGCATTGCGGCTGGTTTATGGCGTTACTCAAGGTAACAGCTTGTGCAGAAGGGGGGAAGGCCGTGCTGGCTCAGGCGGGTAACTGCGTGATGGGCCCGGGGGCTATCCGTTCCGGCCGCCAGTGCTCAATAGCCCATGCCAGAACGGCTGCCGGCGGCTCGCCAGCCAGATCGGGTGGAGGCTCCTGATCAAGCTGTTGCAGGGCCCTGAGCAGCAGTGGCACGGTGTCTTCAAGTGGCAATGCCGGTGCAAAAGTCTGCTTGGATAACTTGCTGCCATCGGCGTGAACAATGAGCGGCAGGTGCGTGTAGCCGGGGGTTGCCAGTCCCAGGCGCTGTTGCAGCACTATCTGGCGGGCCGTGTTGTCCAGCAGGTCGGCCCCCCGGACAACCTCGGTTATGCCCTGGTCGGCGTCATCCACGACGACGGCCAGTTGATAGGCGTAGGGGCCGTCCCGTCGCTTCAGGATGAAGTCACCAACGCTCTGGCTGACATCCTCGTGCTGCATGCCAAAAACGGTGTCCCTGAACTGGATGACTCCGTGCGGGACGCGCAGGCGGATGGCGGCATCTGCACGGTAAGCAGTGAAATGCCGGCACGTGCCGGGATAGGCCGGTGACGGAAGCCGTGCAAGATCGGTGCGCGAGCAGCGGCACCAGAAGATGTCACCCTGAACATGCAACTGCGCCAGTGCAGCCTCGTAGGCCTCCTGACGCCGGCTCTGGTAGCGGATGTCGCCATCCCACTCGAATCCGCAGGCCTCCAGTTGACGCAGGATCAGGCTGGCGGCGCCCGGCATTTCCCGGGGAGGGTCCAGGTCTTCCATGCGGACCAGCCAGCGGCCGCCGGCGGCACGTGCCGAGCAATAGCTGGCGATTGCGGCGAGCAATGAGCCGGCATGCAACGGGCCGGTTGGGGAAGGGGCAAAGCGGCCGACAGTTTCAGTCATGGGACTTGCATTTCGTGGTTGCCGCAATGAAAAACGCGCCTGAAAGCGGCGCGTTTTTCTGCATGGCAGGGTGGGCCATCAGCCCACGATCTGCTTTTCCTTGATTTCCGCCAGGCTCTTGCAATCAATGCACAGTGTGGCGGTCGGGCGAGCTTCGAGGCGGCGAATGCCGATCTCTACGCCACAGTCATCGCAAAAACCGTAGTCATCCTTTTCGATGCGATCAATGGTCTGGTCGATCTTCTTGATCAGCTTGCGCTCGCGATCACGCGTACGCAGCTCCAGGGAGAATTCCTCTTCCTGGGTGGCACGGTCATTCGGGTCGGGCAGGTTGGCGGATTCGTCCTGCATGTGATGCACGGTGCGATCCACTTCCTGCATGAGTTCACGCTTCCATGCCTGCAGTATCAGCTTGAAATGGCCAAGCTGGCTGGCGTTCATGTACTCCTCGTCCTTGCCCTCCTGATAGGGCGCCTGACCATGAATCGGTGCAGTGGACGCAGGCAGCGGTTTGGGTTTGCTCACGGAAGCTTTCGGAGCGGCCTTGGGTGTTGCAGGTTTTACGGTTTCGGTTTTCACAGGTGCGGGTTTACTGACTGAAGGGGTGGAAGGGGCAGGAGTGTCCTTGGCCTTGACTGCGGCGGGACGGGTCTCGGGTTTGGCCGGTGCCTTGGCGGCCGTGGTCTTTGCTGCAACAGCCTTGGCAGGGGCTGTCTTTGCGGATGCTGGTGCCGGGCTCGCTGCCGGTTTGGCTGCAGGCTTGACGGCGGTCGCTGGCTTGGTCGGCTTAACAGGTGTCTTGGCGACCGGTTTGGCTGGCGCTTTTTCGGGCTTTGCAGGTGCTTTTACCGGCGCCTTGGCGGGCGATTTTGCCGGTGCCTTGGCTGGAGCAGGTTTTTTGGCGGCTGGCTTGGCCGGGGTTGCCGCAGGCTTGCCTGCCGGTTTGGCCGGTGCCTTTGCGGGTGTTTTTGCCGGAGGCTTCGCAGGTGCTTTGGCCGGTGATTTTGCCGGCGCCTTGGCAGGGGCAGGTTTCTTGGCGGCCGGTTTGGCTGGCGTTTTCGCAGCAGGGGGCTTGGCCGGACTCTTTGCAGGCGTCTTCGCGGGCTTTTCAGATTTTCCGGTGGCGGTCGCTGGCGTTTTTTTCTTGGTTTGTGTGCGGTCAGCGGAAGTGGCCATTGTGCTGTTCCCTTGCTGTAAAAATCGTCTGTATGTGAATGAAGCCCAGAACGCCATCTATATCAAGAACGCATCGCCCGGACAACCGCGCCATGGTGTACCGGTGCATCATTGGCTATCAGTGGTGGTCCCGGCAGGCCGCATCCAGACGGTCGTGCCGATCACCTCGATAGCAACAGCCTGCAGCGACTGCCCCTGACAGGGGCCATGCACACACAGGCCGTCCTCTACCTGAAAAAGTGCCCCGTGATTCGCGCACTGGATGTAGTGGCCATCCAGATCCATGAACACATCCGGCTGAAAGTTCAGGTCTATGCCCAGATGCGGACACTGGTTGCGGTAGGCATAGACTGCGCCATCCCGCGACAGCACAACAATCTCGCCATGTTCGGTATTGATGCCGATGGCGTCATTGTCGGGAATGTCACCCAGCTCACAGAGGCGAATCATCGGATGAATCCTGCAAAAGGCGACGCATTATAGGGGCGCGTCGCCAGGTTGCCAGTCCCCAACTGCTAGCCGGCGTTGAATTCGCGTAACAGGGCGGCATGCGTCTCCAGTGGCAGCCGCGGGCCAAACTGGCCGACCACGGCGGCTGCAGCCTTGCTGGCGAGTGCGCCGGCACGTTCCGGGGTCCAGCCGCGCGACAGGCCGAACAGGCATGCACCAGCAAACATGTCACCGGCGCCGTTGGAGTCAAGCGGAGTGACCGGCGTCGGGGCGATGCTGATTTCACGCGCGCCGTCCCAGAACAGGGCGCCATCCTTGCCACGGGTGATCACGAACTGGCGCGCAATCTTTTTCAGGCCGTCAATCGCGTGCTCCACGGTCAGGGCATCAGACCACAGGCGGGCTTCTTCCTCATTACAGAACAGCAGATCGACACCGTCATCCAGCATCTCGGCCAGGCCCGGCTTGAAGAAGCGCACCATGGCGGGGTCGGAGAAGGTCATTGCAATGGGGACGCCGGCGGCACGGGCAACACGGCGGGCTTCCTTCACGGCCGCGCGGGCAGAGTCCGAGCTGACCAGATAACCCTCAATGTAGAGCCAGCGTGAGGCCGTCAGCGCGTCCGGGATCAGTTCGGTGACCGATACGTCTGCCGTGATACCCAGGAATGTGTGCATGGTGCGCTCGGCATCAGGGGTCACCATGACGACACAAGTGCCGGTGGTACCACAGTCGCGCTCGGGCTTCAGGTTGCTGGAAACGCCCGCGGCATGCAGGTCATGCACATAAAAGTCGCCGGTGCCGTCATTGGCGACCTTGCAGGAATAGAAGCTTTTGCCACCGAAGGCCGCGACCGCAATGATGCTGTTGGCGGCCGAGCCACCGCTGGCACGCTTTTCCAGTCCGAACTCGCTGTCCAGCGAGGCCACCAGCTGTTGCTGTTGTGCCTCGTCAATCAGGGTCATCATGCCCTTGGCAATGCCGTGCCGGCTGAGGAAGTCATCGGTGACGCGGTATTCAGTGTCCACCAGCGCATTGCCGATGGCGTAGACATCAAAGTGGGTCATGACGGACTCCGTTACGAAATTGTCGCGATTATAGGGGCAGCGAGCCCGGTAGCCAGCAGGTAGAATGTCGGCTTTCCGGTCCTGCATAAAATTCCCATGCCGTTATCCCGAGTGCGCTCCCGCGGTTTTATCCTGACGGCCATCCTGGTCCTGCTGGTGCTGTTCCTGGCCGGCTGCATTGCGCTGGGGCTCTGGCTGGTGAGTCTGGATACGGTGGTGCGCGAGAAGTTTGAGGGCAAGCGGTGGGCGATTCCGGCCCGGGTATACGCACGTCCGCTGGAGCTGTATGGCGGAGCGCCACTGGCACTGTCGGATGTGCGGGAAGAGCTGGCCATACTCAACTACCGGCAGCAGGGTACCAGTACCCCGGGCACCTGGCAGCAAAAGGGCCAGGAACTTTATGTGCATACCCGGGGCTTCCAGTTCAGTGATGGTACCGAGAAAGCCCAGGTCCTTCGCCTGCGCTTCAGCGGCAATGCGCTGGCTGATGTGGCCAGCACCATTCCCAACGAACGTGGTGTGGTCCGGCTGGAGCCACTGGCAATCGGCGGCATTTATCCCAAGCACAAGGAAGACCGCGTCCTGATGCAGTTGAAGGAGGCGCCACCGTTGCTGGTGCCGGCACTGCTCGCCACCGAGGATCGCTCTTTCTACCGCCATCACGGCATTTCCATTCGTGGCATTTTGCGTGCGGTCTGGGTGAACCTCACCGCCGGTGGCTGGCGCCAGGGCGGCAGTACGCTGACGCAGCAACTCATCAAGAATTTTTATCTGACCGACGAGCGCACGCTGTCACGCAAGCTCAATGAGGCCGCAATGGCGGTCTTGCTTGAGGTGCATTACGAAAAAAATGAAATTCTCGAGACCTATCTCAATGAAGTGAATCTGGGGCAAAGCGGACAGCACTCTGTCAACGGATTCGGTCTTGCTTCCCAGTTTTACTTTGGTCAGCCCATTTCCGAATTGCAGTTGCATCAGGTGGCGTTGCTGGTCGGCATGGTGCAGGGGCCGTCATTCTATAATCCGCGACGCAATTCGCAGCGGGCAAAAGGTCGACGCAATATTGTGATCGACAACCTGTTCGCCGAAGGAAAGATTTCTGCGGCACAACGTGATGCTGCCAAGGCAAAACCACTGGGTGTCATCGCCCGTCCCACGGCCGCCAGCATGGTGTATCCCGCGTTTCTTGATCTGGTCAAGCGCCAGCTGAAAACCGAATACAAGGAAGAGGATCTCGCATCGGAGGGACTGCGTGTGTTCACGACACTCGATCCGCGCGTGCAGAATGCGGCGGATGCGGCGTTTGATGCATCCCTTGCCCGGTTGCACAAGACCTATGGCAAGCGCATGGATGGATTGCAGGGCGCTGTGCTGGTGTCCAATCCGGAAAACGGCGAGCTGCTGGCGATTGTTGGCGGTCGCGGCACATTTACGGGTTATAACCGTGCGCTTGATGCGGACCGGCAGATTGGCTCGCTGATCAAGCCGGCGGCATACCTCACTGCGCTCGAGTCAGGCATGTATACCCTGGTGACACCGCTGGATGACGGCCCCGTGCAGCTGCTCAGCCAGAGCGGCAAGATATGGGAGCCAAAAAACTATGACCAGCAGGATCATGGCGTCGTGCCACTCTATTCGGCACTGGCGCACTCCTATAACCAGGCCACCATCCGTCTTGGCATGACGGTTGGTGTGCCGGCGGTGATCAATACCCTGAAGCGACTTGGCGTAAAGCAGAAGCTGGCCAACTATCCTTCGCTTCTGCTGGGCGCAGTGAACATGCGACCGATTGAAGTGCTAACGCTGTACCAGACGTTGGCTGCCGGTGGTTTCCGTACGCCGCCCCGCAGTATCCGCGAGGTCATGGACAGTCAGGGCAAACCACTGAAGCGTTATGGTCTGGATGTGCAGCAGGTGTTTGATCCCACGCCGCTGTACCTCCTGAATCATGCCCTGCAGGCGACCATGCGCGAGGGAACGGGCGCCAGTGCCTACAAGACACTGCCTGCCGATCTGGTCATGGCCGGAAAAACCGGCACCACCAACGATTTGCGAGACGCCTGGTTTGCCGGGTACACCGGAAATTATCTGGCAGTGGTCTGGCTGGGCCATGATGATAACCGCTCGACCGGGCTGTCTGGCGGTAGTGGGGCCCTGCCGGTGTGGACCGATCTCATGGCCCGGTTGCATCCGGTGTCACTGGCACCGGTACAGCCGGATAACGTGCAGTGGCAGTGGGCAGATCGCATGACAGGTAATCTGTCGGCGGAGCAGTGCCCGGATGCGGTCTATGTCCCGTTCCGCACGGACACGGTTCCGCAAGAAATGGTTCCGTGTGCTCAGGGCGGTGTTCCGGCCGTGCTGGATCGTGTTATTGATCGCGTGAAGAGCTGGTTCTGACTGGCAGCCGGGTGACAGGAAGGTGTATGCGTCATAACAGTCTGGTTTTGTTGATTGCCGCCCTGACGATGGCGGCCTGTTCGACGCAGGTGCCTGCACCAGTGGTTGTGCAGGCGGCACCGTCGCCAGCCCAGCCACCTCTTGCTGCCCGTGTCGGGAGTGAGGCACCAGTCGTGACGGAGCAGGTGGCTCCGCCTGCCGTTACCCGGCCGGTTCCTGCCCAGCCACCCCGGCAACTGGCGGATGGCAGTCGTGTCCCAGCAGTACAGGGTTTGCTGGCAACGGCCGAGCGTGAAAGGCGTGCGGGCAGACTGGATGCCGCATCTGCTGCACTGGAGCGCGCACAGCGTCTTGCGCCGCAATCGGCATTGATCTACCAGCGCCTGGCAGAGGTGCGGCTGCTACAGAAGCGATGGCCGGAGGCAGAGCAGTTTGCCCGCAAGGGTCTCGGGTTTGCGTCCGGGGCAGCGGCACAGTCAGCCTGCTGGCGCCTGATTGCCGAAGCGCGGCGTCAGCAGGGGCACCATGATGCGGCGCAGGCGGCGGACAGTCGGGCGGCAGAGCTGGAGGCAGCGGCAACAGAGCCGCTCTGAGGCCGGGTCAGGGCGTTGTCAGCGCTGGTGCGTCATCGGCGCTTTCGTCGACGCGGTTTTTCAGCCATGCAGGAATGTCATCACCCTCCGGGGTAATGACATGATCGGTAGGGTCCCCGAGTACGCTTTTGCCTTCAATCTCCAGTTGGGTCACCCGATACTCAACGACATCCCCGTTGCCTGTGCGGCCAACAAACTTCACCGGATAATTCAGGTAGTCAGGCGCAAGCCATACTTCATAGCCAGTGAGCAGGGTGCCATCTGACGGGTTGAAGCGCTCGCCGCGCAGATGAAGGGTTCTCAGTGTTCCGACAGGCAGCTTCAGTGTTTCCTCCGCATCCAGCACCAGACGGATTTCGTACAGGTTCTTGCCACTGCCGACCATGATTGTTTGTGGTGAGCCATTGAAGGTCACGGCAACATGAAACGGCAGGCTGACCATGTCTTGTGGTGCTGCAGGTAAAGATGCACTTTTGATGGCGGATGGTTTGCCATAGCGCAGGGTGCCATTACGAAACTCTGAAAAAGTCCGTATGCGGTCATTGATTTTCATGCGGTAGTCGCGGGGCAGCAGTCCGCCGTCAGAGCCAATTTCACCCTCGCTTTCAAGCTGGGCCTTGAAGCCGAATTTCTTGGCATGCATGGTGATCGAGTAATTAAGCCCCTCCATTACCCAGCGCTGTTCGGCAGTGGCAGTCAGGCTGTTGACGCGCAGTTCCAGGGTGGCGCGTATCTGGACCGGGAACGCCGGAGCGGGCTCTGCAGGTGCGGGTATGGGGGCTGCATCCTCTGCTGGTTTTGCTACGGCATCATCAGTCTGCGTGCTGGGTTCCTCCGTCACGTCAGCAGCGGATTCTTGCGGCTCGGGCGGCAGTGGTTCCGCTTTTTTGTCAGGCGCGGGCGCTGAAGGTTTTTTGTCCGATGCAGTGAGTGACGAGATGAAACGCGGCCCTGGTGGCGGTGCTGGCGGTTTCGGGGCGGCGGTGATCCGCACGCGTTGCACGACAGTAGGCTTTTTGCTGTCCAGAATTTCATCTGGTGGCGTATAAAAGTCCGGCAGCGAAAGCTCGCTGCCAATCACAAAAACCAGATGCAGGAAAAGCGACAGGATAACGGCATTGCCAAGCGTCAGCCGGCGTCGGAAAAATCCTTTTTCATCCGTCCTGTCGCGCATGGGTATCAGCGTCTCTTGAGTGCTTTAGTTGCCGCTGCGCGGGTGGCGGCAATATCGTCGGCGGTATGGGCGGCAGATACAAAACCAGCCTCAAATGCAGAGGGGGCAAGGTAAACCGCCTCATCAAGCATTGCATGGAAAAAGTGTTTGAAGGCATCGGTGTCGCAGGCCATGGCGTCGGCATAACTGCCCACTTTCTTGTCCGTAAAGAACAGCCCGAACATGCCGCCGACCTGATTGGTGGTGAGTGCAACACCGTTTTCCTGCGCGGCGTGTTCGATGGCTTGGCACAAGGCCGCTGTTTTCTCGGTCAGGCGCTCAAAAAAACCGGGAGCAGAAATCAGCTCCAGCGTCTTTAGCCCTGCCCGCATGGCGATCGGATTGCCCGAGAGTGTTCCGGCCTGGTACACCGGGCCCAGCGGTGCAATTTTTTCCATGATGGCGCGCTTTCCACCAAATGCACCAACCGGCATGCCACCGCCAATCACCTTGCCCAGTGTGGTCAGGTCGGGTGTTACGCCGTAATGCGCCTGCGCCCCGCCGAGGGCAACACGAAAGCCCGTCATCACTTCATCAAAAATCAGCACCGTCCCATACTGGTCGCACAGGGCACGAAGACCTTCAAGAAAGCCCGGAGCAGGCGGAATGCAGTTCATGTTGCCGGCGACGGGCTCGACAATAATGCAGGCCACTTTCTCGCCATTCTGGCGGAAGTATTCCTCGGTCTGGGCGAGGTTGTTGAATTCCAGCGTGACCGTGTGCTGTGCCAGACTGGCGGGTACGCCCGCCGAACTTGGTACACCCAGCGTGAGGGCGCCGGATCCGGCCTTGACCAGCAGAGAATCTGCATGGCCGTGATAGCAGCCTTCAAACTTCACCAGCACATCACGGTTGGTATAGCCACGAGCGAGCCGGATGGCACTCATGGTCGCTTCTGTTCCGGAGCTGACCATGCGCACCATGTCCATGGAGGGAAGCAGCTCGCACACCTTGTCCGCCATGCGTACTTCCAGCTCGGTGGGCGCGCCAAAGGTCAGGCCGTTGACTGCCGCTTCCTGCACTTCGCGGATCACGTCAGGGTGGGCATGCCCCAGGATCGCCGGGCCCCATGAGCCAACATAGTCAATGTACTGGCGGCCATCGGCATCAAACAGATAGGCGCCATTGGCCCGCGCAAAAAATACCGGTGTGCCGCCCACGCCGCGAAAAGCGCGCACAGGAGAGTTCACGCCACCAGGAATGTGACGGCAGGCGGCGGAAAACAGTTCGTCAGATCGGCTCATGGCGGGCTCGGCAAAAGTGCATGTCAGAATAGGTGGGTAAAGTCGCGGGCACGGGCGGTAATATCAGCCGCTGACCAAAGGTCACTGATGACGGCCACGCAGTCGGCGCCGGCGGCAATCACAGGCGCGGCATTATCAATGCTAAGCCCGCCAATCGCCACTACGGGAAGTCCAAACCTGCGCGCGTCGGTCAGTGTCTGCAAAGAGGCGGGAGAGGCGCCCGGTTTGGTTTCCGAGGAGTACATGGCACCAAAGGCCAGATAGCTGGCGCCATTGGACGCCGCCTCGGCAGCAAACTCCAGTGAGTCATGGCAAGTGGCACCAATGATTGCGCCTTCACCCAGGCGGGCACGAGCCCTTTGCAAAGAGCCGTCGGTTCTGCCCAGATGAACCCCGTCAGCACCAACAGCCAGACACAACTCAACGTCATCATTGATGAGTAATGGCACATGGTGCTGGCGGCACAGCATGCGCAGCGCCATGGCTTCTTCCAGTCGTCGGGCAGTATCAGCGGATTTGTCACGGTACTGCACCAGAACAGCCCCCCCTTTCAGGGCAGCATCGACCGCGTTGGCCAGTCGCCCGGCCAGCAGTGTTGTATCGGTAATGGCGTAGAGCCCGCGCTGCAGATTCATGCCGGTTCGCCTGTTGTGCCGGAGGCAGGCTGAGGCAGCACTCTCACGGGCAGAAACTGTCCGCTGTGGCGTGGACGGTCAGCCCGTGCAAGGGCAGCGGCAACAAAGCTTTCTGCCTGCGACACTGCGGCCTGCAGCGTGAGTCCGCTCGCCAGACCTGTGGCCAGCGCCGAGGCCAGCGTGCAGCCGGACCCATGAAATTCCCCGTCCAGACGGGCAACCCGGCTTGATGAGAGCAGCCCTCCCTCGCCATGAAGCTCGTTGATTATCGCCGTGCCGGGCTCATGCCCGCCCTTGAGCAGGATGTGCCGCGCCCCGTATGACTGCAGCTTCAGGATGGCCTGGGGCAGATCACCGGTTTCAGCCAGCCGGCGCGCCTCGACCGAGTTGGGAGTGATCACGGTCGCCAGCGGAAACAGCCGCAGCAGCCCCTGGGCAAGATCATCATCCGCCAGGCTTCCGCCCGAGTTGGCGGCCAGCACCGGGTCCAGTACCACGGGAATGTCCGGGTGCGCGGTCAGCAAATCGGCAACAGCCGCTGCAATCGCAGCAGAACCCAGCATGCCCAGCTTGATCGCGGCGACAGGCAAATCAGCCAGTACCTTTTCCGCCTGCTGCCTGATCAGGCCGGGTGAAACCGCCTCAAAGCCGTAAACCCGCTGCGAATCCTGAATGGTCAGTGCAGTGCATATCACAGCGGCATGCCCGCCCAGTGCGGCAACAGCCTCGATGTCAGCCTGCAGCCCGGCGCCGCCCGAGGGGTCAAGCCCCGAAAAACACAACACGACGGGGCGCATCAGAACGGCCTCACGATGACCAGGATGACGATGCCGACCAGTGCCAGTACAGGCAGTTCATTGAATACCCGGAAATACACATGGGATCTGGTGCTGCGGTCATCGCGCAGGGCACGCAGGTGCTGACCACACAGGAAGTGGTAAATGATCAGCAGCACTGCCAGTGTCAGCTTGGCATGCATCCAGCCCTGCGTCCGGTAAATGTCCCAGTTGCTCATGAGCATCCAGCCACCCAGCACTACCGTAGCCAGCATCGAGGGCCACATGATGCCCCGGTACAGCTTGCGCTCCATGATCTTGAAACGCTCCCGCCCAGCCACATCCTCGGCCTGGGCGTGATAGACAAACAGCCGTGGCAAATAAAACAGGCCGGCAAACCAGCACACGACAGCGATCAGGTGTAAGGCCTTCAGCCAAAGCAGCGTCATGACAAGAGGGCTCCGGGGGATATTTTGCAAGTCTGCCAAATACTTGGGTTACATTGCTACACAACAAGGTGATTTGCCCCATCCGGGGTCATGGCCGATAATCCCGCCCCTAGCCCCCATTAGTGACAAGCAGGTGGACCCGTGATCAAGGCAGGCATCGTTGGCGGTACCGGTTATACAGGTGTAGAGCTTCTGCGTCTGCTGGCGCAGCATCCGGACGTCAAGCTTCAGGCCATTACCTCCCGCTCCGAGGCGGGCATGCCGGTGGCACAGCTGTTCCCCAGCCTTCGCGGCCATGTCGATCTGGCGTTCAGTGAGCCCAGCCTGGAAACACTGGGAGCCTGCGATGTCGTCTTTTTCGCAACACCGCATGGTGTCGCCATGAAGCAGGCGCCCGAGTTACTGGCGCGCGGGGTCAAGATCATTGATCTGGGTGCCGACTTCCGCCTCAAGGATCTTGCCACCTTCGAAAAATGGTATGGCATGCCTCACTCCTGCCCGGACATTCTCGCCGAGTCGGTTTACGGGCTGCCGGAAGTGAATCGCGATGCCATCAGGGCGGCGCGCATTGTCGGCAATCCCGGCTGTTATCCCACTGCAGTACAGCTTGGTTTCATGCCCCTGCTCAAGGCCGGTTTGATTGACGCATCGCGTCTGGTGGCAGATGCCAAGTCCGGTGTCTCCGGGGCCGGTCGCAAGGCCGAGGTCCATGCCCTCTTTGCCGAAGCCGGTGAGTCCTTCAAGGCCTATGGTGTCAATGGACACCGGCATTTGCCGGAAATTTCCCAGGGCCTTGCCGGCATGTCATCAGAGGCTGTCGGGCTCACGTTCGTCCCGCATTTGCTGCCCATGATCCGTGGCATCCACGCCACCCTCTACGGCACGCTGGTAAAGGATGCAGGTGACTTGCAGGCGCTGTTCGAGAGTGCCTATGCCAACGAACCGTTTGTTGACGTCATGCCGCCCGGCTCCACGCCGGAAACGCGCAGTGTCAAGGGCGCCAACACCTGCCGCATCGCGGTCTACCGTCCACAAGGCGGCGACACTGTTGTTGTGCTGTCGGTCATCGATAATCTGGTGAAGGGCGCCGCCGGCCAGGCCATCCAGAACATGAACCTGATGTGTGGCCTGCCCGAAACAGCGGGCCTGACGCAGATCGCACTTCTGCCCTGAGGATTGATGCATGTTCCGACGCGAGCGAGAGACCCTGCAGAGACTGGTGCTGGTGCCATACCGCCCGTTTCGCAACCTTTCGCTTGGCATCGGCGGTGTCATCCTGATCATTGCCGCAGGGGTTGGCGGCTTTTATGCAGGCTCCCGTTACGGCATCAAGACAACGGGCGCCACCCCCGAAGAAGTGCAGCGTTTGCGACAGACGGTCCGTATGTATGCCGACCAGTCCCAGGCCATACGTGACGAGGCGGCAGTAGCACTGCATGATCGCGAGATTGTTCTGGACGCAACCGAACAGTTGCGCCAGGAAAACAAGAATCTGCTCGCCAGCATGAATTCCCTTGAGGAGCAGGTGGCGCTCTACAAGCGCCTCCTTTCCCCCAAGGGGGTTTCACAGGGATTGACGGTCGAACGTTTCGACCTGCAGTCCACTGGCAAGCCGGGGCGGGTCCAGTACCGCCTGCTGCTGACCCAGGTCAGTAGCAACTCGGCCGAAATCGCCGGAAAAATCGAGGCAAAGCTTGTTGCCGGAGGCCGCAGCGTCACCGTTCCGGTGGGCGACAGCCACTTCGGCTTCCAGTACTTCCAGAGTCTTTCCGGAGAATGGGAATTACCGGCCGGCCTGCGGCCGGAACGCGTGGATATCGTCCTGACCTCCAGCAAGGGGCAGCGCATCCAGAAAAGTTTCAAATGGGAAATACAGGGCCAGGGATAAGCCACTAATCCGATTAGTTGAGGAGCACAGCATGCTCGGCAAGAAAAAGACTGGCAGTGCCTACAAGGCCAATAACTACAAAGACCACAGTTATGTGGCGCGTAATACCGAAGTGACCGGGGACATCTCCTTCATCGGCGGTCTGCATGTCGAGGGGAAGGTAAACGGCAATATCCTCTCGGATGAAGGCAGCCTGCATGTGCATGGTGAAGTAACGGGCGAAATCCGGGTGCCGCACATCGTCATCAATGGTGTCGTGAACGGCAATGTCTATGCGGGTCAGCACATAGAGCTGGCCGCCAATGCCCAGATCAACGGCAACGTCTACTACAAGACCATGGAAATGGTGATGGGTGCCCAGATCAACGGCAGCCTGCTGCACAGCGAAAATGCCATTCCCCGCATTGAGCACAAGCCGGGTACCGGGCAATCTGCCCCGCCAGCCGAAACTAATGGTTGACCATTTTGCTTGGTCTTTAGGATAATCAGCACCGACAACCGTCCAGTATCCGGTGATCCCCATGAATGACATGGCACAAGCCATGAACCTTACCGACAGCGCCGCCAACAAGGTTCGCAAGTTGCGCGAGGGCGAAGGTAATCCCGATCTCAAGCTCCGCGTCTACATTACCGGTGGCGGCTGCTCGGGCTTCTCCTATGGCTTCACCTTCGACAGTGAAGTGAAGGAAGGGGACTCTCTGTTCACCAACGGCGACGTCACCATGCTGGTGGACTCGATGAGCTTCCAGTATCTGGCGGGCTCCGAGATTGACTACAAGGAAGGCCTTCAGGGCTCGCAGTTTGTGGTCAACAACCCCAATGCCACCAGCACCTGCGGCTGCGGCTCCTCCTTTTCGGTCTGATCTGCCGGTATGTCTCAGGGCGGGTAAATCCCACCCAGCAACCTGTAGCCTGAGGCGCCTGTAACCGCCGGCATATTGCCCGGGCGCTGCTCCATGCGCTGGCGCGCCAGCCAGGCAAATGCAGTCGCCTCTACCCAGCCCGGTGCAATTCCCAGTGCGCTGGTGCTGTCCAGCGTCCATTGTGGCAAGCGTTGTGCCAGTCGGTGTTGTAGTGTCGTGTTGTGCGCACCACCACCACACAGGAACAGATCGCCACTCGCCAGGCCGAGGGTCCCGATGGCTTCTGCCACGGTCTCGCAGGTGAACTCCAGCAGTGTTGCCTGCACATCCACATCACTCACCCGTTCGGCCAGCAGATCCAGCTCGGAACGTAACCAGTCCAGATTGAATTCCTCACGCCCTGTGCTCTTGGGGGCTTCGCGGCCAAGGAAAGGATGCGACAGCAGCCGGTTCAGCAGCGGCAGGCTGACGTCCCCGGACGCAGCCCATTCGCCACCTGCATCAAAGGCCAGGCCCCTGCAGGCCATGCTCCAGGCATCCATCAGCAGGTTGGCCGGACCGGTATCAAAGCCGCGAGTGGCTGCCGGCTCGCCTGCAGGCAGCACGGTGATATTGGCTACCCCGCCCAGATTCAGGATGATCCGGTTGCGCACGGCATGGCCGAATACTGCTGCATGAAATGCCGGTACCAGCGGAGCACCCTGTCCGCCGGCGGCAATGTCGCGTCGCCGGAAATCGGCCACAACCGTAATCCCGGTGCGCTCCGCAATGACATTCGGGTCGCCAATCTGCAAGGTGAACGCGTGCTGTCCATAGGGGCGATGCCGGATTGTCTGGCCATGGCTGCCGATAGCCCGTACCTCGGCGGCCTTGTGTTCGCTGCTGTGCAGGACACCCATGGACGCCGCAGCAAACAGCTCCCCCAGCTCACTGTCCACCCGGCCCATGCGCTCAATCTCTTCCGGGCCACTCTGGCATAGCGCCATCAGTCTGGCGCGCAAGTCGTCCGGCATGGCAATCGTGTGGGTGCCGACCAGGCGCACTCCATCGGCAAAGTCCACCAGCACGGCATCAATTCCGTCCAGGCTGGTCCCTGACATCAATCCTATGTAGAGCTCGCTCATCACTGCCTTCCTCCTGACTTGCTAGGGTAGCGTATGGCCGGGCGTGATAGTGATAGAATCCGCGGCTTTCCATGCCTTGGGTCCCGCCATTATGACGACGCCGGAACAACAACTTGCCCTGATCAAACGCGGCTGCGAAGAGCTCATCCAGGAAGAAGAGCTGCTGGAGCGCCTTCGCGAAGGTCGGCCATTGCGCGTCAAGGCGGGCTTCGACCCCACTGCGCCGGATCTTCATCTGGGCCACACGGTGCTCATGAACAAGCTGCGCACCTTCCAGCAGCTTGGCCACGACGTCATTTTCCTTATTGGCGACTTCACCGGCATGATCGGCGATCCCACAGGCAAGAATGTCACCCGCAAACCGCTCACCCGCGAGCAGGTGCTGGAGAACGCCAAAAGCTACAAAGAGCAGGTTTTCAAGATTCTGGACCCTGCCCGCACCCGCGTCGTGTTCAATTCCGAGTGGATGGGGCAGAAGAGCGCGGCCGACCTCATCAGTCTCGCCGCACAGTACACCGTCACCCGCATGATGGAGCGCGACGACTTCACCAAGCGCTTCAACAACCAGCAGCCCATCGCCATCCACGAGTTCCTCTATCCATTGCTGCAGGGCTACGACTCTGTCGAGCTCGAGGCAGATGTCGAGCTGGGCGGCACCGACCAGAAGTTCAATCTGCTCATGGGGCGTACCCTGCAGACGCGCTATGGCCAGAAACCGCAGTGCATCCTGACCATGCCAATCCTCGAGGGCCTGGATGGCGTGCAGAAAATGTCAAAGTCACTGAACAATTATATAGGTGTGGCCGACACCCCCGGCGAGATGTACCAGAAACTGTTGTCCATGCCTGATGCGCTTGTGTGGCGCTACTTTGAGTTGCTCAGCTTCCGTGCGATCGAGGAAGTGGAAGGTTTTCGTCAGGAAGTGGACAGTGGTCGCAATCCCCAGGACATCAAGAAAATCCTCGCCGAAGAGCTCATCACCCGCTTCCATGGCGAAGAGGCTGCGCTCAATGCCCATAAGGCAGCGGGCAACGTCCTCGCCAAGGGCGAGATTCCCGAAGATGTACCAGCCATAACCATCTCTGCCGATGGTCAGGCCGATCTGCCGCTCATGGCCGTCCTTAATCGCACCGGCTTGACTAAGAACTCGGCAGCGGCCAAAGATGTGATATCACGCGGTGGTGTCTATATAGACGGGGAGCAGGCGCCTGCAGATTTCCGCATGCAGGCCGGCAGTCAGCATGTGATTCAGGCGGGCAAGAAGGCCATTGCACGCGTATCGCTGGAAAAGTGATCAGCCCTGACCGTTTTTGCACAAAAAAGCAGCGGTCGAGCAGCTTTGCACTGAAAACTGTCAAAAAGGGTTTGACTCCTTTCCGCAGCTCCCTATAATGCGCCCCACACCGACGCGCTGGTACGGACTGGAATTAAAAACTTCAGGAAAATCAGCGGGTTGTGAGTGTCTTGTAAAAGTTGGATTGTTGGTGACGACGAAATAATTTGAACAAGATGCTTGACAC
>JAUSND010000003.1 GCA_030646295.1 Moraxellaceae bacterium | reverse complement strand
AGCCAGTTCCCAACGGATAACTGGTATCCACAGTTTGGGGACCCCACGGTAGCCGACGCCATCCTGGATCGGATAGTGCATCGGGCTCATCACATCAAGTTGCAGGGTGAGTCCATGCGGAAGTTGAAGGGTAAAAAGTCCTGAGTCGGCTTGCGCATTCTGGCAAAGGGCCGGGGTGCGCAAGTGCCGTGCAATTGGGTGGTCACATCCAATGCAAAGCGGTGATCAAGTCGAATGCAACTGGGTGTGCAAGTGGGATGAAATTCCGCATCCCACCTCCTGGACTGCAATTTACTCCTGGCCAGACCCCGATAATCCATTAGCAGTCATCATCACACTTCAGTGCGACATGATCTGTCGCCCCTCTGCAGCATCCTTCTCTCCTAGCCTACTGGGGAGATACCACATGAAAAAGAGTATTCCTGACACCATGCAGATGGAAGCCAGCGAGCTTCAGATGGATCCGGTTCCGACGGAAAAAGCAGTAGCGCTGTTTCAACTATGGGCCCTTCGCATGTTGGTCAAACAGGGGGGACATAAGCGATTTATCGACATGTACTCATGGAGCAATAACGAGCTGGCAACCTATTTAGGACTGCCAATGCCACCTCAAACTCGATCCGAAGCAACCAGGAAAGCCTTCGCGAAGAATGCCCTTTCAAAACTGGACCGACTGCATGCCCAGGCAGAAAAATCTGCCAAGAAATCGCCACCTCACTCTTCCGAGGCTCTAGCATCCAATAGCCAGCGGTTGGCCAGGCATCTAGGGCTCACTGAAATTGATCAGGAAATCCTGGCATTTGTTGTCGCCTTGCATACCGAAAGCATGCTGGAAGCTGCAGCCGAATGTATGGGCGATTTAAACAGCTCCAAGGTTTACGCCTGCATTGGTGCCATTCTGAATCGAGAGCCAAACGATATTCGTGCCGCTCTGTCCAAGAAGGGAAAGCTTTGCTGCACTGGGATCATCACTGTCTGCCACAACATCAGGGCAGATCTCAAAACCATGCTGGACATTCTGTCCGGCGAATTCAGTGATCGCATGATGGCCTCGGCGCAAGACCCGATTGACCTGATTCGAGACACGGTACGCCCTAGTAAACCCGCCAGCCTGGCCATGTCTGACTATGCTCATATCGGCAAAAACCTGAACTTGCTTCAACACTACCTTGATGAGGCACTTAACCAGAAACGTGCGGGCGTAAACATTTTTGTCTATGGCCCACCAGGAACAGGTAAAAGCGAGCTGGCGCGATTGATTGCGCAAACCTGTAATGCCTCCCTGTTTGAAGTTGCCTCTGAGGACGCCAATGGTGATCCTGTTGATGGAGCAACACGGCTTCGCTCCTATCGCGCCGCCATGTCTTTTTTTGCCCAGCACCGGGCCGTCGTCCTCTTTGATGAGGTGGAGGACATTTTCAACGATGGCGGCTTGTTCAATCGCAGTACCGCAGAGAAAAGAAAGGCATGGCTTAACCGGATGCTGGAAGAGAGTGCCGTTCCCACCATCTGGCTTTCCAACGATGGTGAGAGCATCGATCCCGCTTTCATCCGTCGCTATGACATGACCTTCAGACTGGATATTGCGCCACCACGCCGCCGCAAGGAGATGCTCCGTCAGTTGACCAGTGAGTTCCTCAATGAAGCCGATGTGAACATGGCGTCACAATCGGAAAATCTTGCACCTGCGGTTATCAGCCGCGCCACCAATGTCCTTAGCCTCATCAAGGATCGGCTCCCGGAGGCCGAGTGGTCCACCAGCCTGCTGCATCTCATGAACAATACGCTGGAAACGCAAGGTCATGCCCGCGTAAAGATGAAGCCTGGTCAGATACCGACCTACTATGATCCGGCCTTCATCAACGCCAATGCGAACCTTGACGACATTCCAAACGGGCTACTTCAGGCACCCAGCGCAAGAATCTGCCTATATGGCCCGCCAGGCACCGGTAAGACTGCCTATGGGTATTGGCTTGCTGATCGGCTTGAGCAACACCTGCTAGTCAAGCGTGCCTCCGATCTGGTGAGCATGTGGGTGGGGAAGACCGAAAAGAATATCGCGGCAGCATTCCTGGAAGCAGAGAATGAAGGCGCCATTCTCCTCATTGATGAAGTTGAAAGCTTCCTGTCGGATCGGCGGAAGGCCCGGCACAACTGGGAAACCAGTGCCGTCAACGAGATGCTGACACAAATGGAATCCTTCAGCGGCATCTTCGTGGCATCAACCAATCTCATGGAAGGACTGGATCAAGCCGCCTACCGGCGATTTGATGTAAAACTCAAGTTTGACTATCTCAGGCCGGAACAGGCATGGGCCCTACTTTGCTCCCAATGCAAGGCATTGGATATCGATACACCCAATGAGCATGAGAAGCGTCGCCTGAGCGACCTGCATGTACTGACACCCGGTGATTTTGCCGTCGTCGCAAGACGGCACAGAATGGTCAAGTACACAAACGCAGCTGCCATCATTGATCAATTGCGGCTGGAAGTGGCCTTAAAAGAGGATGGGAAGGCAACCAGGCCAATTGGTTTCACTCATTGACGCTTCAACCAGAAGGATCATCTGATCATGTTCTTTCCTCCTGACAGCAGCTACCAAACAGATGTAGACAAAGATGAATATAAAGATGCATGAGCGATTTGAACTCTGGGCCACGCAAGTAGGCTTGTCCGTTCAGAAATCGCATCAGGATGACTACTCAAATCAAGATACGCAGCAGGCTTGGGCCATCTGGCAGTCGGCATCTTTGGCGGAGCGTGAGTCTTGTGCTGCCATTTGCGATGAGCGTGCCCAACCCTCCGGCATGCTCTACGACTACGATAAAGGATTCCAGGCTGCCGCCAAAACTTGCGCACGCATGATCCGGGCATCCTGAGCATGCTCTTGGACTGTCATTTGCGCTTATCCTGCACCCAAAGTCAGACAACCTTGCCGATGAGGTTTGGTCTCATCGGCAAGGACGGCTTGAATGACGAATAGTCCGTTCAGGGAGCGCCTAAACAACCGAGTCCATGTCAGTTCCCCAAGACTGGCCAATTCCAAGCCAGGGAGCTGCAGAAGCCGGACGCCCCCTTCGCACCATCGTGACATCAGGTGCTTGGCCTGTGCCAAAGGTGTGCATCCGCCCCTTATGCTTGATCCTCAAGTACTGGTCGTCGCGATCCAGAAACTCACCACCCTTGGACAAGTATTGCAGGCACCGGATGGCATTCAGACACTCTTCGGCATTAGCCCGGTGAATCGTGCCGATACCAACTCTTGAGTACCGATCAATATGCTGGTTGCAATTGTAGTAGTTCCCCCGCCCCTGCGTCACACGCTCCTCCCACAACTCACCAATAAACCGCCCCTTCACAATGTCCTGGCAAACTTCGGAGCCATTGAAAAAGAAAACGACGTGCATGTGGTAGCCCTTGTCTTCCCCTTGCTCAATTGACCACATATAGCCAGTCAGATGCTTGAAGTGAGGGTGATAATCAAGGAGTTGCAGGAAGTCTTCGAAGTCGGACCATGCCCGGTCAATCGTCACATGCGCTGACGCTCCTCCGATGTACCCAAAATCCAGGCGAATGATCTCCGTCTTCGCGTATTGATTCAGGACTGCAGCCACGTAACTGGCTGCCCGCTCGCCATTACAACGAGCCTGAAAACGACGGTCATGCACACAGCGCCTGAACCATCCCTCTTTGGCCTGCTGCCTGATCGTCTCCACGATCATGTTCATCATTTCAGCGTACCGTGCATCCACGTCATATCTGTCCCGTACTGGGCGGTTGATCTCGAAAGCGTAAAGACGACACACCTGCCAACAGGCACGCAGAAACGCTGCCGGCTTCTCACTGTAGGTGTGCCGGGAATCCAAAAGGAAATGAAGAGGAAATGTCTTCCGCACCCTTCGCCCTACCCTAGTCTCTGACAACTCAACCCCTACCCGCCTTCTGAAACGGTAGGCTGGCGAATCATTCTTCATTACGTAGTCAACAAATTTCTCGATCCTGATAAGCATCTCAGCTTGGCCAGGCATGTCTTGCCTGTCCTGTTCCAACTGATTAAAGCCCTTCTTGCTGGACTCTTGCTCAAAGTCTGACAGCAGTAGCGTCCTTGTTCGGCCGCCATGCTCACTCCAAATATCACCAAACATGCTCAACCTCCTCTGATGTGGTTCATTCCACATAGGAGGAGAGTTCTCGGTAGAAGTTTACGGAGGGATCGTGTTTGTTAGGAGTTACGCAAGGTATCGGAGTAAAAGCGCGAGTATTTCAACGACATAGACTAATCCAGAATTCCCCAGAGCCAGAACTGTACCTGGCGGGAATGACATGCCCAGGAAATACACGCAATTGAGGCAAAATTGCCCAGCATTTTCCGACTGGGAGTTGTCTGAGATGAAATGTCAGGAAAATTGCGTAGACATGACAGGTGAAGGCACGCCAACCAGTGCCATGGGACCGCCATTCCCCCTCACCATCAGAGGGAGTGGCGGCCATAGAAACTCTAGGTCAGCAAACATCCGGACAGGGCCGAACATCAGCTTTGGGCATCCGCACTTGCCGTCACACCGGACACCACAGGAATAACGGGCAGCGTTACAAATTGGGCAACGCCCTTGGACACTGTGTCTCCTGACCTCACTGGCGTTGAGGCTCTGGCCTGGGCAATCCGCCCTTCCAACCAGTCCATGACCTCCTGCTCAACCCAGCCAACCGCACCGGGCGTCAACTGGAAACGCTTTGGAAAGGACGCGTCGTATCGGGGGTGGCCTGGATCGCCAAGTTCATAGATGGTGCTTTTGGACAGCCCGGTGCGGGCCATCACAGCCTTGAGTCGAAGGACAGTCAGGGGGTTCTTGGTAAGGTACGTCATGGGAATCTCCTCGCGTGGATGGCGCGGATCTGTTCTCCGCATAACGTAGGGAATCCCCGTCAGAATTTACGTTTCCGGACGAGACCGGTCGCCTCTGGACACCGACTTGCGAGAAGCCCGACCTCTGGCCACTTCAGGGCGTACGGTCGGGTGCCACCAGAAAAGCTTGAGTTGTTCGGGGGTCAGGGCAGGAAGCTGCTCCGGAGTACCGAGTTGCCAGAACGGCAGGGTCCCTATCTCGGCACGCCGTCTCACCCCGGCAACCCTCGCCGGAGGAGTGGCGGTTCCACGGGGGATCACCGTGATGGCCAAACGTTCTCGTTCCTTATAAACCGGGGGTAACAACACGTAGTCACAGTCATTGGGAGAAACACCCAGGGTCTCTCGGGACAGGTCAAAGCAGAGGACTGACTTGCACCAATAGGCCCGACGTAACACCATCAGGTAGATGAACGAGCTAAAGGCCTCTTTCATATCTGGCGGTACATCCCACTCCTCCAACTCACTGAGATTGGCTGCAGTGATTAGCTCTGGAACAATCCTGTCCCATACTGCGTGTATGACTTTGCCTGGCCATTGGCCGACGTCGTGCCAATGGTTTGACAATAGTTGACCGACATACTCATCCAGCTTGTACTGAAAATACCGCCCGAACGGTACATGAGGGCTACCCACGAAAAATCGGTAGAGCTCGAAATGTTCCCAGAGGCGGGTCGCCAGTCGCAAACTCTCCCCCCCCAACAGCCCCTCTTCACGCTCAACTCCCGTCCGAAAGTGCAACACACCATCATGATCCAGCTCTACCGCATCGGGTACGCACTTTTGAAGGGCTGTCCGGACCGCTTGAAGCGTGACATCACGACGAAGCACTTTGTCTAGCCATACCTCTGACCCTTCACCTTCAAACGGCTTCAACGATCCGAGGAATGAGTTCTTGATGGCCCGAATCCTCCCCCCCTTGAAACGCAACTCATAGTAAACCAGCAGGCCATCAATGAAATTTTCGGCGGTGAACCTGGCGTTTGCTTCGTCCTCGATACACACCACGACCTGAGGAAAGGGGGATGCAAATGCCTGGTGGCCCATATCCAGAAAAATGGCACCCGCCACCTGACCAAATAAATACCGTCCCGTCAGCCCAGTGATCCGCGCCCTGATGAACCCCAAGGCTGTCAGGATATCCAGTTGATACTCCAAACGGTCACGCTTCATCCCCGCCAAGTGGGCAATGCGCCCCAAACCGACATCCCTGACAACACCACCTGCATCAGCCAACCCGATCAGGATCGCCAGGACAAGGCGGGTAGCCGGCTTCAGTGACGCAATTGCAGAGGGTGCGGTATCGCTCGAATGAAGCTGCCAGAAGATCAACTCATCGATCAAGCGCTGGTATCGGCTCCCAGCCAGTCTATCGACCAGATCCCCCACCCCGTGGGGAGCCTTGACTCGTAGCGCCCTGGCCACCTCCGGATGAGCGACTGGGGAACGACGAAAAGTGGCTTTCGGTCTGCCAGGACGCAAGCGCCCTGCACCAGCTACATCAACGGAAGGCGGCAGCAGGAACCCTTTGGCCAGCAGGGAGTCCATCGCTGACCTGAAACTTCCCGGACTCAGACCTATCGTCCTCTCCATGCCACGAACGCCAACCGCCACCTCGGGATCAGGAAACAGGAACAACATCCGAAGAAGGAAATAGCGCTCCTCGGCTGACAGCACTGACTCCTTCAGCGCCAGAAAACTTATCTTGGTAACTTCCATTTAACCCGGAGCCTTTAATAATTATTGACAATATTACCCCCAGGTAACGACATTCACCAGCCAACCTAATATTGTTAAAAATATTGCAAGCAATTATAAATGAGCCTCCCTGCGGCAATCGACTTTAGCTGCCGTTCACATCAGAGGCGCCTAGGAGCAAGATGACATGGCGGGTAAAAGACAGGCACGTACAGTCCGACTGGACTGGGTTCAAACCTCGAATCGTCGGCAACTGGAATGGGCAGTGAACTACCTGATCAAGCACCAGGTCCTGAAACCAGGGTCATACACACATGAGCAAGCCGCTCAGGAAATCAGGCGTCTTGGACAGTCGTGGCCACTGACAGGTCCTGACGCTCCTGCATTGGACAAGGCCGAGAGTCGAATGCGGGGCGCCTGGGCCTCACGGAAACATGCGGACAAGCACCCCAACACGAAAACATTCGCATTCCGGATGTCCAAAAACGTCCAGTCCAGACTGGAGAAAATGACCACCCGCAACATGAATGTCAGCCAGGTGGTCGAAGACTTGATCAACGGTGGTGAAGCACAACACAAGAGGATCAAAGAACTGGAGCAGGAGGTTCGAGCCCTCAAACAGCCACCGGGGAGCAAACATTCCCTTAACCCGCTGCGGAGTCGACAGATCATCTCGAAACTGCGACTGAAGAACCGTCAGTTTGAAGCCACATCGGTTGAATGGGAGGCAGTCTGCGAGAGCCTTGCCCACGAACTCGCTCGCCACGAAGTAGCCTTTCGCGCTAGCGGAGCCAAAGAGAAAGGGCAACAACTGGTCCTCCCACCGGATCAAGAATTGAAGGCAATGCGACTACAGGCTAAATGGATGAAGGCCTACCAAGCCAAAGTGAAGCATTCGATCAAAGCCGACCTGGCTCAGGCGGAACATGATGAGGAGAGCAACTCCGCAGCTAATAACACACCATCATGGGAGTAATGAGAGTTTGCACTCCGCAGTCGCTGTCATGCACACACAACCTTTGTGCATGTCCACGAACCCTGTACGCAATCTGATATTTCATCGTGAATGCGCCGTTGCACAACTTCAGTGTGCTCATGCCATCACATGCAACAACAAACGACACGATGACGTCGCAATTCTGATCACTGTCCGCAAAGTGACAGAGTGAAGCATGACAGCCGGCGCTGCATTTTCTAATTGGCAACCAATTGGCAACCAGAACCAATTTAAGGCAGAAAAACAAAAGGCCGATCATTTCTGATCGGCCTTAAGTATTTGATTTCGTTGGTCGGGACGGAAGGATTTGAACCTTCGACCCCTTGCACCCCATGCAAGTGCGCTACCAGGCTGCGCTACGCCCCGACGACCACCTTTCGGTGAGGCGGCAATCATACCGAAAACTTTCCACTTGTCCAGCGCAAGTACCGGAAAATTCAACAGTATTATCAGCGAGCCAGCAGGGTCGCGACCTGCTCAAGCTCCCTGATCATGTCCTTCACCACCACATGAAAGATGCCACCACCGGATGAAGGCAGTGCAGACGAACTCACCGCAGCCACAGGTTCATCACGCTCTGCAGGCCGCACGTCCGTCAACTGCAGCCGCGCACCACCAATCGTGTAGCCCTGCTCGTAGAGCAGGCTGCGGATGTTGCGGATGATCATGACATCCTGGCGCTGGTAATAACGACGGTTACCCCGACGCTTTACCGGCTTCAGCTGGGGGAACTCTTGCTCCCAGTAGCGCAGCACGTGAGGCTTTACATCACAAAGCTCACTGACCTCACCAATGGTGAAGTAACGCTTGCTGGGAATCTCCGGCAGCTGGGCGTTATTGCTGGGCTCTAGCATATGCTTCTACTCTGGCCTTCAGTTTCTGTCCGGGACGGAAGGTAACAACTCGCCGGGCAGTAATCGGAATTTCCTCGCCGGTCTTGGGGTTTCGCCCAGGACGCTGACGCTTGTCACGTAAATCAAAGTTGCCAAAACCGGAGAGCTTGACGGACTCATTGTGCTCGAGGGCATGGCGGATCTCCTCAAAGAACATCTCGACCATTTCCTTGGCCTCACGCTTGTTGAGACCCAGCTCTTCGAACAACTTTTCCGCCATTTCCGCCTTGGTGAGTGCCGTCATTGCAACCCCTCAACTTAATCCCTCAGGCTGACCCCAAACCGGGTCTTGAGCCGATCAACCACCGCATCGACCCGCGCCTGAACATCATCTTCCTGCAATGTACGTTCCGGGTGCTGCCAGATCATGCCAATGGCGAGGCTTCTCTGCCCACTGGCCACCCCCTGTCCTTCATACACATCGAACAGGCGGCAATCGCGCAACTCCGTTCCCGCAACCTCACGAACACTTGCCAGGATATCGGCTGCCGGCACATCGCGACCGCAAAGCACTGCGATATCACGACGCACTTCCGGAAAGCGCGACAACTCGGCGAAGGCCGGCAAGCGCCCCTCGCCCAGCTGCTCCAGGCATATTTCAAACAGGTAAACCGGCCCCACAAGGCCAAGATCCGCCAGCAGATTAGGGTGCAAAGCACCTATCCAGCCCACTGACTGACCGTTCATTTCCATTTCTGCTGTCTGCCCGGAGTGCAATGCAGGATGGGCAGATGACTTGTACCCAACTCTATCAGAAGCGCCAAGCAGCGCAACCACTCGCTCAATATTTCCTTTAATATCAAAGAAATCAATGTCTTTTTTGATGTGGCTCCACAACTCTACATTAACTGTGCCGGACACCACGCCAGCCAGCATACGCTCCTGCCGCAAACCGTCTTTGGCCGGCACGAAGCGCAGACCCGTCTCAAACAGCCGCACTCGCGGCTGCTGGCGGTTCTGGTTGTGCAGAACCGCCTTGAGCAGCCCCGCCCACAGGGTGGTTCGCATCACCGAGAGGTCCGCCGACAGGGGGTTGGCCAGCGCCAGGGGCGTAGAGGCCGGATCCAGCTTTGCCAGCAGCCCGGGCTCCACAAAGCTCATGGTGATGGCTTCCTGGTAGCCCAGATCCACCAGCAAACGCTTCAGACGGGCTTCAGTGACGGCCGTTTCGCTCTGCGGCGCCAGACGCACATCCGCCCGGGGCGCTGTCACAGGCAGGTTGTTATAGCCATGAATACGCGCCAGCTCCTCGATCAGGTCCACCTCGATGCTGATATCAAAGCGCCAGCTTGGCGGTGTCACCAGCCAGCCACCATCCTGAGCCACCACTACCATGCCCAGCCGGGACAAAATGTCATCCACCTCGGCTGCCGGCATGGCAAAGCCCAGCAACCTGGTGATCCGTTCGGCCCTCAGGGTGATCGGGGCACGCTCGGGCTGGTGCGGCAACGAATGGGCAACTGTCAGCGGCCCCGCCTCACCACCACAAACATCCATGATCAGCGCGGTTGCGCGCTCGATTGCATCGGCCTGCAGGCGGAAGTCCACCCCACGCTCGAAGCGATGGGATGAGTCGGTATGCAAACCATAGGAACGGGCCTTGCCTGCCGCTGCCAGCGGATCAAAAAAGGCGCTTTCAAGAAAAATGTCACGCGTCTCCGTCGAGACCGAGCTGCCCTGCCCGCCCATGATGCCAGCCATGGCAAGAGGCTTCTTGCTGTCTGCTATCACGAGGGTGTCCGGACGCAGGGTCACAACCTGCCCGTCCAGCAGCTCAAGTGATTCGCCGGCATGCGCCATGCGAACCTCAATGCCACCCTCCAGCTTTGCCCTGTCGAAGGCATGCATGGGCTGCCCCAGCTCGATCAATACAAAATTGGTCACATCAACAACGGGACTGATCGAGCGCAAACCTGCACGGCGCAGCTTCTCCGTCATCCACAGCGGCGTTTCTGCAGCCGCATTCACATTACGGATGACGCGACCAACGTAATTGGGACATGCCCCCGGCGCCACCAGCGACACCGCCAGAGTCTCGTCGTGACTTGCCTTGACCGGCACAATTTCAGGCGTGCAGACCGACAGGCGATTCAGTACACCCGCTTCACGGGCCAGGCCACGCAAGCTGAGGCAGTCGCCACGATTCGGGGTAATACCCAGCTCGACCATATTGTCATCAAGCTGTAAATAATCACGGATGCTTGCGCCTACCGGGGCATCTGCCGGCAACTCCATGAGGCCATCCGCCGTTTCGGCCAGCCCGATCTCGGCCTCGGAACACAGCATGCCGAACGACTCAACACCACGCAGTTTGGCCTGCTTTATTTTCAGACCACCAGGCAGCTCGGCGCCAACCGTTGCCACCGGCACACGAAGACCCACGCGCACATTGGCCGCACCACAGACAATCTGCAGGGTTTCAGTGCCAGTACTGACACTGGTCACACGCAACTTGTCTGCATCGGGATGCGGCACAACGCTCAGCACCTCACCCACCAGCACCCCCTGAAACGGTGGCGCCACCGGCACAATGGCATCAACCTCAAGCCCTGCCATGGTGAGCTGATGACCGAAAGCAGCCATATCCTGTTGTGGGCTGACCCATTCACGCAGCCATTTTTCGCTGAATTGCATGTTGCGACTCACTTGCCCTGTACGGGCCTCAATCTTTATTCCTTACGGTACCGCACACAAAAACAGTTTGAGCGATGAAAAACCTCAGCCAAAACCATGCTTTGTGCAAGACGACACCAGAGCGTGACGATACCAATCAGGCAAACTGACGCAAAAAGCGCAGATCATTGTCAAAGAACAGACGCAGATCATTCACGCCATAGCGCAGCATCGCGAAGCGTTCGACACCCATGCCGAAAGCAAAACCTGAATATTTTTCCGGATCAATCCCGCAGTTTTCAAGCACCTTGGGATGCACCATGCCGCAACCAAGCACTTCAAGCCAGCCGGTTTGCTTGCATACGCGGCAACCATGGCCTTCGCACATCACGCACTGGATATCGACCTCGGCTGACGGCTCGGTAAACGGAAAATAGGAAGGACGAAAACGTACTTCCAGTTCCTTACCGAAAAACACCCGCAGGAAGTCGCCAATCATGCCCTTGAGATCGGCAAAACTGACGTGCTCATCTATCAGCAAACCTTCGACCTGATGAAACATCGGCGAATGCGTAAGATCAGAATCACAACGATAGACGCGCCCCGGACACACAATGCGGATCGGTGGCTGCTGCGACTCCATCACACGAATCTGTACTGGCGAAGTGTGCGTGCGCAGCAAACGGTGTGCATCGAAATAAAACGTATCGTGCATGGCACGTGCGGGGTGATGCGCCGGAATATTGAGCGCCTCGAAATTATGGAAGTCGTCTTCCACCTCCGGACCGGACGCCACAGTAAAGCCGATGGCCGTAAAGAAGCCTTCAATGCGCTCCAGCACACGGGTTACCGGATGCAGCCCGCCCAACTCACCGCGACCGGGCAACGTGACATCCACACGCTCAGCCTCCAGCTTTGCCGCCAGGG
Organism: Moraxellaceae bacterium; assembly: GCA_030646295.1. Lineage (GTDB taxonomy): Bacteria > Pseudomonadota > Gammaproteobacteria > Pseudomonadales > Moraxellaceae > UBA2031. The sequence continues at coordinate 646,034 of JAUSND010000003.1, read as the reverse complement.
CATCTGCTGCAAGACTGTCACGACGTGAGTTCAGGGCCGACGTAATGGCTTCACGCGCCTGATTAAGCACCGCACCCTGGGCACGACGCTCTTCTTCGCCCATCTGACCGAGCGCCTTTGACAGCTCGGTAATACGGCTTTTTTTGCCGAGGTACTGCACACGCACCTGTTCAATGGCAGCCACATCATTGGCTGCAGCAATCTGTGCCTGTGCTTCCTGCACCAGCGCGTTCAATTCACTCATGTTGTTCCCGCTCTCGCGAAGAAATAAGTTCTGTTGCCACAGCAAGCCCGCAACAGGGACCACCGCAGCAGAAAATAAAAAAGGGGAAGAACCGTGAAGCCCTTCCCCTTTGGTCGGGCCCGAAAGCCCTACCTTGCTACTTACGCCGCGAGGCTGGCTTTTGCTTTTTCAGCCAGTGCGCTAAACGCTGCCGCATCATGAACAGCAATATCTGCCATTACACGACGGTCAATCACAATGTTCGCACGCTTCAGACCGTTGATAAGACGGCTGTAGGAGAGACCATTGAGACGGGACGCCGCATTGATACGGGCAATCCACAGGGCACGGAACTGACGCTTCCGTTGACGACGGTCACGATAAGCATACTGGCCAGCCTTGATGACTGCCTGGAACGCTACACGATAGACGCGCGAACGAGCACCGTAGTAACCCTTTGCACGATCGAGAATCTTCTTGTGACGACGGTGAGCGATGACACCACGCTTTACACGAGCCATTTACGTATTTCTCCGTCAGTTACGAGTTAGGAAGCATGCGTTCGACACGAGCGACGTCGCTTTTGGCGACCATCGTCATCGGACGGAGCTGACGGATACGCTTGGCTGACTTTTTCGTCAGGATGTGGCGCTTGAAGGCCTGCTTGCGCTTGAAGCCGTTTGCAGTCTTCATGAAGCGCTTTGCTGCACCGCGCTTGGTTTTGATCTTTGGCATGATATACCTCGTTAAGTAACCCCTTCAGCACAGCGATCAGTCCGGCCTGGGGGTAAGAAACTTGCTGGAATCCTTCCCGGCTTATCTCTTTTTCTTGGGGCCGATGAGCATATGCATCATCTTCCCTTCCATCTTCGGGTGCTGTTCCACAGTCCCGATCTCGGCCAGATCGATCTCGATACGTTGCAATTGCTTCATACCGATATCCTGGTGAGCCATTTCACGTCCGCGGAAGCGGAGCGTGATCTTAGCCTTGTCGCCCTCTTCGAGGAAACGAACGATTGAGCGCAACTTGACCTGATAATCTGCCTCTTCAGTGCCTGGGCGCAGCTTGATTTCCTTGATCTGGACCTGATGCTGCTTCTTCTTGGCATCTTTCTTCTGCTGCTTCTGCTCGAAGACATGCTTGCCATAGTCCATGATGCGGCACACTGGCGGCTCGGCATCGGGCACGATCTCGACGAGATCGAGCTGTACTGCCTCGGCAGCAGCAAGTGCCTTGCTCAGCTCGACAATGCCGACCTGCTCACCATTCTGATCAACCAATCGCACTTCGCGCGCCCGGATTTCTGTATTCAGAGCCGGGCGTTTTTCTTTGGCAGGGCCATTACGTTCAGGCTTAATCGTTATTTCTCCAAAACAATACGGCCCCGTTGCGCGATGTCCGCCTGAAGAAGAGTGGCAAAGTCGTCAACCGACATACTGCCAAGATCCTCTCCCTTGCGGGTACGCACAGCTACGGAGCCAGATTCCATCTCGCGGTCACCCACTACCAGCAGGTAGGGGATGCGCTCGAGGGTACGCTCGCGGATTTTAAAGCCGATCTTCTCGTTTCTCAAGTCGCTTATGACCCTGAAGCCTTTGTTTTTCAGGGCCTCTTCCACTGCCCGACAGGCCGTGACCTGCGAGTCAGTGATATTCATGACCACCGCCTGCACCGGAGACAGCCATGGCGGGAAGGCGCCGGCATAGTTCTCGATCAGCATACCGATGAAGCGCTCGAACGAACCCAGGATGGCGCGGTGCAGCATGACCGGGTACTGGCGACTGTTGTCTTCGGCCACATAACTGGCCTCCAGACGCTGCGGCAGGTTGAAATCCAGCTGGATGGTGCCGCACTGCCAGGCACGACCAATACAGTCATGCAGGGTGAATTCGACCTTGGGACCGTAGAAGGCGCCCTCGCCCGGCTGCAGGTCATACTTGAGGCCGGCATCTTCCAGCGCCTTGGCCAGCGAGGACTCGGCACGGTCCCACAGATCATCCGACCCTACGCGCTTGGCGGGTCGGGTAGACAGTTTGAGTGAGATATCGTTGAAGCCGAAGTCCTCATAAACCTTCAGGGTCAGCTTGATGAAGTCTGCCGCCTCGGCACCGATCTGGTCCTCGGTGCAGAAGATGTGCGCATCATCCTGGGTAAAGCCACGAACGCGCATGATGCCGTGCAGGGCACCGGAAGGCTCATTGCGGTGGCAGGCACCAAACTCGGCCATACGCAGTGGCAGGTCACGATAACTCTTCAGGCCCTGATTGAAGATCTGCACATGGCATGGGCAGTTCATGGGCTTCACGGCATAGTCACGGTTTTCGGAACCGGTCGTGAACATGTTGTCGGCATAGTTGGCCCAGTGCCCGGACCTCTCCCAGAGCACGCGATCCACCACCTGCGGGGTACGGACTTCGACATAGCCATTGTCCTGCTGCACCTTGCGCATGTACTGCTCAAGCACCTGGTAGATAGTCCAGCCATTGGGGTGCCAGAACACCATGCCGGGCGCTTCTTCCTGCAGGTGAAACAGGTCAAGCTGTTTGCCGATCTTGCGGTGGTCACGCTTTTCGGCTTCTTCGATGCGCTGAACATAGGCGGCCAGCTGCTTCTTGTCCGCCCAAGCAGTGCCATAGATTCGCTGCAACTGTTCGTTTTTCGAGTCGCCGCGCCAGTAGGCACCGGAAATCTTGGTCAGCTTGAAGGCCTTGAGGAAGCGGGTATTGGGCACGTGGGGACCACGGCACATGTCCACGTACTCTTCGTGGTAGTACAGGCCCATGGCCTTCTCGTCGGGCATGTCATCAACGAGGCGCAGCTTGTAATCCTCTCCACGGGACTTGAACACCGAGATGACCTCGTCACGCGGAGTCACTTTCTTGATGACGTCGTAGTCCTTGTCGATGAGTTCGGCCATGCGCTTTTCAATAGCTGCCATGTCATCAGGCGTAAAAGGCCGTTCCAGCCAGATATCGTAATAGAAGCCTTCGGCAATCACCGGCCCGATGACCATCTTGGCCGTTGGATACAGCTGCTTGACGGCATGGCCCACCAGATGGGCACAGGAGTGACGAATGATTTCCAGGCCTTCTTCATCTTTTGGGGTCAGGATCTGCAGCGAGGCATCGGCGTCAATCAGGTCGCAGGCATCGACAAGGCGGCCATCAACCTTGCCGGCCACAGTGGCCTTGGCGAGGCCGGCACCAATCGATGCAGCAACTTCGGCAACAGAAACCGGGTGATCAAACTGGCGGACCGAACCGTCCGGGAGGGTAATAGCAGGCATGTTGTTCATCCTTCAGCAGTGGTGGCCGCCACGAGTGGCCACATGACATCGAGATTGCGGTGCCACAGATGATCCTGCCGGCAGAGGGTTATACGGACCCTCCGTGACGGCTTCGCCCGGCAAGAGCCGGTATCTGAAGGCGACGGAAAAAACCGAAACGCAACAAGAAGGGGGCGACTATAACCGCCCCCTCAATGAACGCCAAGCAGGAAAGAACAGGGACTGCCCCTGGCATAGCCAGGGGCAGCACGGGGCATCATCGGAACATCATATCGAGGCGACGTAGCCCAGCAGCATGTCAAACGAGTAACGGGACTCTCCGCCGTCGGAGTCCGACACAATCAGTGCCGGATTGGCGAAATCAACACCAATCAACCATGAGCGGGTGGCGGTCTGCACGAAGACTCCCTGCTGCCCCAGACTGAGGCTCAGGGCCAGCTCGCTATCGCTGTTTGGCTGGTAAATGCCGACCTCGCCATTACGGACTTTCAGGCGATAGGTCTTGCTCCAGCCATCAACGACTGCGCGCCCATCAACCACAAGGTTCATGCCGGAGAAATCAAAGGCGAGAATCCCTGCAAGAGCACCTTCGATGTCCACTGCCGCACCTGCAGAGAACTGGTTCAGTACGTTCACTGCCTCGTCACGCACATGTGAGGCCAGCAACCCTGCCCGTGCAATCGAGCCCGTTGCAATCACTCGCGCTTCTGGAACCGTCAGGATGTTTGCCAGGAACCTGGCGCTCATGCTGCCGTTGCCCTCGCTGTCCAGGGTGAATGTCAGATGCTGGTCACTGCCCCTGACAATGCGGTAGTTGTCACCATTCGGCAGTATCAGGTCGCCATAGGCAATACCACCATTGACCAGGACGCCACCATTTGCGGCACCATCCATATCTAGTTCTGCACTTGCCTTGCCTGTCACTGCAAGCTGGCTGCCATTGAGCAGGTTCTCGATGCCGGCGTGACCATCCAGTACGAACGTGCCATGGCCATTGGTCAGGAAAGCGGCAACCACGGCAGACAAGCCACCGAGGTCCGGATTGCTTCCGGCGGCAATCTGGCTGGCCAACGTGTCAATGGCGGCGAGCAAAGGCCCTAGATCGGTTTCATGCGGATCAATGCTGAAAACACCATCAATGGTGGCATCAATCCGGTCATTACCTACCGAACCCACCGCCTTGTAAGTAAACAGTCTGGCAGCAGCACCCTGCTTGAATGTCGTGAGATCGACCGTGACATTAACCAGCAGGCCCTTGAAAGTCCCAGCAACAAGCAGCTGATGGGGTGCTATAGCGGTCTTGCGCTTGAGGATGACATTGAGCTCGCCTTCTGCCAGCGGCAACTGCGTAATGCTGGTTGGCAATACATCCAGATAGGCCGAGCCCATGGCGGCATAAATGACTGTCTGCAAGGCCACTTCGGCCACTACAGGTGACTCGGCTCCCAGAAGCCATCCGAACTCGGACAATTCCTTGACGAACAGGTGCTCCAGACTGACGGCGCCAGAATCACGCATGACCCGTTTCACGTCGTCCCCGAGAGCCCCCAGATCCGTCACGAATACGTTGGAATCAAAGACAGCCGCATTCAATCCAAGAAGCTGGCCGTCCGTGAGAGAGGCCAGACGCAGCTGCCACTCACCCACATCGAGAGTGGCTGCATCAACACCAACATGACCAGCCACTGCAGTGGCTGCAATCAGCAAATCTGCCAGTGAAACATTACCTGCCTGCAGGAGGCGGCCATTGTTGCTGACGAAGGCATCGACAAAAGCATTAATTGTCTGGTTAAGGTCGCCACCGGCTGACATCTGCGAGAAGGCGGCCGAAAACAGTGAAACCCTGAGGGCATCGGCCGAGGCTGATGCAAGGAATGTGGCACTGGTGACATCGCCGGGGCGAGTCATGAGCGACTCCGGCGTTACCCCCAGAAGTGCCGCCAGACGGTTCCGTGCAAAGTTGATGGCGGATTCGTTGAGGACCCCGCTCAGACTTTCTGCATAGCGAACAACCATTGTGCTCAGTGGCGTGAGGGGCATTACCGTGACATCACCTGCGGCATCAATCTGGGCCCAGCTGAGGAGTGCCGGTGATGTCGTCAGTGTTTGCCATTCGCCAAATGCTGCCGAGCCGCAGCCGGCCGGGGCATCACAACGCATGCGGGTAGGTGTGGCAGGATCATCCGAAAGGGCAAGCTCCAGACGGAGTATGCCGGCGGATGCGCCCTGCAGGTTGAGGGAGAACGCGCCAGCCTCATCGGTCATTGCGGTGGCTACCGGCGACCAGGCACCGTCCACCCAGCGGCTGGCCTGTACACGACCATTGTGGATGACACCCTTGATGGCACTGCTCTGAACAACAGAGACAGAAGACGGCGGCGGGCTGGCCGCAGTGTCACTCTTGTCATCACCACAGGCGGCAAGAAAGAGGCTGGAAGCAAGCAGCAGTCCTCGAACAAGGTACTTATCCACAGCGATCACCCCGGGATGTTGTTATTGTTTTCGGGCGACACTGCCAACGAACGGCACCCGCACATGATCCTGATTATCAGAACAGATGCCGGATGCGCTCAAGGCCACCCGTCGCAGGAAACGCTACGTTTACCTGATAACTGACGGGGAAACTGCAAACTGGCCCTGAGTCACCGTCAGAAACGGAAGTTGTAGAACAGATCGAGGGCATTCTCGAGTGAGGATGCCGCCTCCAGATAGAGCCGGGGCCTTACCTGATACCGAAGGGTAATGGTGTTGACCGGCGTGAATACGCCAACACCATAGCTGAGGAATATATCGGGACTGAGGTAGCCGGACACCTTGACCTGGGTTTCATCGCCGCTCCCCGCCGCACTGAGGGCCATATCCTCCACCCCCAGCATACTGCCTATGCCGGAGGTCAGGCCCTGCCCGCTACGCGCACCCAGACTGAGTGCTGCCGCAGCAAACATGGCATTGCTGTTGGCACCGTTAACATCCGTCGACAAAGGCGCACCCAGAATCAGGTAGGACAAAATTTCCTCCTGCGCCATGCTGGGCTCGGAAAAGAAAGTGGTCTCAGGCTCGTTGGCACGCCCTTCCACCCTGACACCGACGGTCTTGTCGTCAACAACCCTGACTGCCTCAAGATCAATGCCCGGCTGCATGATGTTACCGGCAAAGACCAGTTGCCCCCGACGAATCCTCAGCCGCTGCCCATAGGCTTCGTAACGGGCCTCCTTGTCGAGCCCCACCTCACCCGACGCCTCCAGCCCCCTGTCCGGGCTCTGCCGGAGCCGCAGTCCTCCCGTCAGTCCTCCCGTGATGCCGAAGCCGTTGAAATAAACATCATTACCCAGCAGCAGCTCTACATCCGCATTGATCGCAAATGACTGGCTTCGTCCTGATGCCCTTGCCCGCAATTGACCATCTTCGGTCTCCACCACACGGACATCCGGTGAAAGCGCCACGGTACGCTTGGGCAACTCCTTCACTTTGATTCTGGCGTACGGCACCCGTACCGTGCCCGTCAGATCGAGCCGGCCTGGCACCAGCAACAAATGAAGATCCGGGCTGACTTCGGCAATCAACTGCGGCTCCTGACGCAACTCGAAACTGTCACCGCGCAGATTCAGGGTCAGCTTTGGCTCTTCTGCCCAGCCCCCTGCCCCTGACAACGTCGCGCCACCCTTGCCGCTCCTGAGCTGGCCGGAAAACTCTGCCTGATCACCCTTTACATCAACCAGGGCCGTCATTTCATCTACGGTCAGTGGCGCATTGCGCAATGCCATGCGGCCATGAGTCAGCTCGATATTGCCCCAATACCTGGGCTTGGCGAGCAGTCCCTCAAGGCGCCCCTGTCCATTGATCCGTCCCGTCAGCACGGACAACGCCGGAAAAAAAGGCTGCAACAGCTCAAGGCGCAGGCCACTCAGAGCTACCTCGCCTGTCAGTGGCTTTCCTTCGGCATAGGGATTGATCACCGCCTCGAGGTGTCCTTGCCCCAGATCAGCGGATGCCAGTTGAAGCCGTGGGCGGACTGACACCTCGTCCGCATCAAGCTCAAGAGACAACTGGTCATACCTCAAGGTCAGGGGCTCGGCCTCATCCCTTGCCAGATGCACAGCGCCCTTGTCAGTCAGCAAGCGGGCATGTGCCACGGGTGTTTGGCCCTGATCCCAGCGGGCCTGCATGTCACCCCCTATGCTGCCATCCCATGCGAGCCCTTCGGGCAGGAAAGATGCCAGGCGCTCGGCGCGCAGGTCGGTCAGGCTCATGGCCAACCGGCCACTATCCGGGCCAACTACCAGTTGCTCCGGTGCACATAACCTTGCGGGCAGGCTGGTCCAGCAGTGTTGATCGAGACTGAACTCCCGTTCCGCAGCTGACCAGCCCATTGGTACACCAGCGCCCGCCTCAAGCAGCCACTCCATGGATTTGAAGGAAACCCTGCCCTGGCGAAATTGGCCAGACCAATTCACGGTGGAGGGATGGTAGCTTCCTCCAATCAGTCCGCTCATGACAACCGGAGAGCCATCGGCCAGCCATGACAACTGATGATCCGCCAGATCTCCACCCGCCTGCAGGGCGAGATTGCCAAGAGAGTCACCAGACTGATTGGTAATACCTGAAAGAGTCAGCGATGCATTACCCGGTTTTAGCCCAAGCTCCGGAACAGCGGCCTTGAATACGGCTGACTTGGCCTCGTAACCAGCGTAGCCAAGATGATCGCCCGCAAGATCTGCCTGCACATCAGGAGCCTTCTCAGCACCAGCCAGGGTCACTTTCCCGCTTAGCCGCCCCTCAAGCCCACTGACCAGCAAAGAGGGGGTCGCAAGCAAAAGGTCAATTTTGGCATCCCATGAGTCCGTCAGGCCACCGGTCATGGCCACACTATTGCCACCCCAGGCGGCATTGAAGCCCGTGGACGTAACGCGCGGCCAGCGGCCTGCAGGAAAACTGATCGACAAAGGGCCCTGAACACTCAGAGGCTGCTCCCGCAGTGACCCGGTGACATTAATGTCATCAAGCCGGATAACCTTGTCATCAACTGCCCACTTGCCCTGCCCGCTAAGGGACCCATAAAATTGGCCAGACCAATCCGGGTAAAACCAGCCAGACCTGAAACCGTTGAGAACAACCGCACCTTTCCATGCAATTCCGTCGCTCAAATCCAGCGCGGCACCGGCCTGAAGACCACCTGCATCACCCTCGTAAACAAGGTTCTCAATCTCGACTTGCTTGCCACGGGCAGTAGCCTGGCCCGACCAGACACCGTGCGGGAATGCAGGACTGGCGATACCGGCGGAAAAATCAGCCGTATAGGCACTGGCGTTTCCGGAAAAAGACAACTGGCCGGCATCACTCTCCAGCGAGGTGACACCGGGCATGGGGCGCTTGAAGTTTTCCCACTCAATGAATGCCTTGTGGCGCGTCGCAGGATTCCACAGCACACCTTTGGCCGCATCAGTAACGGTCCAGCTCTCACCGCCGACCAAGCGCAATGAGGCGTCGAGGGACGACTTTTCGGGGGTGCTGCCCCCCTTCATGCTGAGTACGCCGCTGAGCACGGGAAGCACCGTACGGGAAACCGGCCAGTGCGTCGCAAGGTCAATCCGGCTCAACTCCGCGCTCAGATTCCAGGCCAGCCCCTCACGCCAGGAGAGCTGTCCTTTTGCATTAAGTTCACCACCTAATCCATTGATTTTTAATGATTCAAAGTCAATGGATGCCCAATCCATAGCTAACTGCCACTGGTATTTGGCTGACGGGGTGTATCTGGTTTTCAGGTGCATGTCGCCCTGAGAGCGCAAGCCGGACTTGTCCCCGATTACCCTCAGGTGACCTGCCTGGCTGTACAATTCATGCTGACGCAACCACGGAAACTTATGGTCAGACCAGTCAAGCGTGGCACGGTAGGGTAAAGAGGGCAGCAGTGGCTGGACCTTTCCAGCCAGGCTGGCCCGGTAACGTCCGTGCGACTCGGCCTCAAGCTCCAGATTGGCAACCTCGCCCCGCAAAATCACCTGAAGCGGCTGCCAGCCCTTTTCGGTCAACCATCGGGGGGATAGCTGTCCCTTGGCTGTTATGGGGTAGCCCCCCAAAAGACGGACCCGGCCTTCCAGCAACAAGTCACCGTACTGAGGCTCACGAACCCGCAGTTGATCTACCCTGACACTCGTTCCATGCCAGTAACCACGGACGTGGAGCAGCGCAACCGGCCACGTCTTGCCCTGCTTCTTTACAACCGCATTCCTGATTTCAAGATCCCTGATATCAAGAGCAATTGGCAGGAACAGGGTAGGCAACCGGATCGGGTCCGGTGAGGGCGGGGCTGTCAGCGTCAAGACCAGACCATCGACATGCAACTGTTGAATCCCGACCTCGCCACGCAGCAACTGCAGGAGTGACCATCGCGCCAGTGCCCGACGAACATAGAGATCGGCCTTGCGGGTGTGCAGTCTGACCTCGGCCAGATCCATACCGGTGAGCAAGGTCCCTCCCCTCACCTCCAGTGACAGCACGCGTTGCATGCCGACACCTTGCTCCAGCAACCACCGGCTACCTGTTTCAGAGCCAAGCAGGCCTAGCAGTGGCAAGGTAATGAGGACCAGTAAAAGCGAGATCCAGAGCAGTACACGCCCCAGCATTCGAACGCTTTTTGCCAGCCAGATGCGAACGTTCAAAGACTGGGTCCCATGAAGAAATGTATCCTGAAATCAACTTCAGGCTCGGATACAGACCAGGCAAAATCGAGGCGAATCGGGCCCAGAGGCGATACCCAGCGCACACCCGTCCCCGCCCCTACCTTCATTGGCTCGTTGACACTGTCGAAGGCGTTACCGGCATCCGTAAACAGGGCAATACGCCACTTGGGGTAAACAGTGTAGTTATATTCAAGACTGCCAGTTGCCAGATTGCGGCCGCCCACAGCAATGCCTTGCTCATCACGAGGTGAAATGGACTTGTAATCATAACCGCGCACGCTCTGGTCGCCACCGGCAAAAAAACGCATGCTGACCGGAACATCGTCAAAGTTGGACGTCACAATACTGCCGCCATCCAGTCGCACAAAGAACTGGTGATTGTCAGCTGCCGTTCTCAGCCAGCGAAAACCGGCACGCAAGGACACAAAATCTGCATCCGACAGCAACTGCCTGGATGCAAACTCTGCCTGATAGTACTGCCTGTCACCCCAGTGAGGGTCAACGCCCCCCCTGGTTCTGACCCGATCCAGACTGAAACCCGGCATGAGCAAATCCGCCTTGCTCTCCTCGCCATCCGGTCGTTCGGAGGACTCACGGTTCCAGCGGAGCATATAGGTCCGCTTCCACCCCTGATCCTGCTCGATCTGGCGCTGAACACCCACCACCGTGCTGTATGTGATGACATCCTCGAGATCTTCACGCTGCACACCGTAAATCAGCTGCACAACATCATCGATCGGATGTTTCCAGGGGATGGTGTAGGTGGTGTCAAAGCTGCGACGTACCTGTGATAACTCTGTGCTGGCCTCAATACCATGGCCACTGTCGTTGATAAGGGGGCGTCGCCAGGTCAGGCTCAATCGGGTGGCAACGTCGGTGGAATAGCCGATACCCACATCGACATCGTTGGGCTCTTCGTCGGCAACCGTGACGCGGACAGGAATCGCGAGATCCACTGCCTCCTCCCGCTGATGACGAACCCTGACCTCGCTGAAATAACGTGAATCAAGCAGGGACTTGTTAAGCTTGAGAATACCGGCCGCATCAAATGGGTCCCCCTCGGAAAAAGGGATCATCGTCTCCAGCACATGGCGCTGGACAAAGTGCTGCTCTGTACCATCCGGGCCGACAAAACTGACCGGGCCGAAGAAGAAGCGGCTACCACTGACATACACCAGATCAATGTCCACGCGATGCCTGACGGGATCCACCATCACATCACGACGGGACCATGCCGCATCAAAATAGCCGCGTTCAAGCGCAAGGGCCTGTACCCCTGACTTGAGCTTTTCATATTGGCCATGGTGAAAAACATCGTTTTCCTTGAGTGGCAGATTTTCGCGCAAGGCCGTGAAAGCAATATCGTTACCAGCCTCTCCTTCAAAAACCAGGGTCAGGCGGCCTACCCGGACAGGCTGTCCAGGCACAACAATTACCCGCACCCCACCCTTCTTGTCCTGCTCCACCTGCACATCGGGGCTGTAATAGCCCATTGCCTCCATGGCCTCATGCATGGCCGTCAGCAGCCTGGACCGGGTATCACGCCACGACTTGAGGTCATCCGTGGTGAGCGGCCCTATATAGGAGGTGGCATTATCCTTCAGTGGCCCGTCGATCCCCTGGATATCCAGCTTCACCGCCTCTGCCCCGGACGCACTAAAAGGCAAGGACAGCAGGGCGCACAAGCATACGCAGCGCCATGCGCCACCTGCACTTGTTGCCATTTGCCGCCACTGCTTCATGTAGTCATCCCGCGAAATGCGCACATCATATCCATTCTTTCATGACAAGGCTGCGTAAAAAATGCTCCGCCAAACCGTCTGACAGGGCCTGCCAGCTTCAGGTAAGCTTGGCGCCGAACAGCAGATCGTCTCCTTTGCCGGACGGCAGGCGCGAACTGCCATCACGACAAGGACCCCGCATGAGCAACCAGTTCAGCCTGCTTGGCACCCGCCGTTTTCTGCCTTTCTTCATTACCCAGTTTCTGGGCGCATTCAACGACAATGTCTTCAAGCAGGGCCTGATCATCCTGCTCACCTACAAGGCACTGACGATCAGCTCCCTGCCGGTTGAAATCCGGGCCCCGCTTTGTCAGGCGGTATTCATACTGCCTTTTTTTCTATTCTCGGCGACGGCCGGCCAACTGGCCGACTGTTATGACAAGGCAATACTGATCAGGCTGATCAAAACCCTTGAGGTCGGGATCATGGCGCTGGCGTGTGCCGGCTTCTTTACCAACAACCTGACCTTCCTGCTGACTGCACTGTTTCTGCTGGGCATCCATTCCACACTGTTTGGCCCGATCAAGTATGCCATCCTGCCGCAAACGCTTCAGGCGGAAGAGCTGGTTGGCGGCAATGCCCTGATTGAAACCGGCACCTCACTGGCCATTCTGGCCGGCTCCATTCTGGGCGGCTACCTCATTTCAATGCCGGGTGCCGGCATTGAGGCCGTCAGTGTCGCCATTGTCGGTGTTGCCGTTATCGGTCTGATTGCCAGCATGTTCATTCCCCTGACGGGAGTGGCAGCCCCCGACCTGAAGGTCAACTGGAACCCGGTCACCGAATCCTGGCGCAACATCAGCTTTATCCGTGAAAACCGCACCGTGTTCCTTTCTGTGCTTGGTATCTCATGGTTCTGGTTCTACGGCGTCACCCTGCAATCCAATATTCCGGCACTGACCAAACAGGTTCTTGGCGGAGATGAGTTTGTGGTCATCATGCTGCTGACCACGCTTTCGGTGGGCATTGGCATTGGCTCCCTGCTTTGCGAAAAACTCTCGGGTAAAAAAGTGGAGTTGGGGCTTGTGCCGTTTGGCGCCATCGGGCTGACTGCCTTCGGCATCGACATCTGGCTGGCGACACTTAACCACCCGCCGGTTACCAGTCTTGCCCCTGACCTGCGTTCCTTTATTGATCGCCCCGGCAACATGCGTGTCCTGATCGACTTTTTGGGGCTCGGGCTGTTTTCCGGCTTTTACATTGTGCCGCTGTATGCGCTGGTGCAGGCCCGCTCCGAGCCATCCCACAGGGCCAGGGTCATTGCCGGCAACAACATCCTCAATGCCCTGTTCATGGTGGTGGCATCCCTGCTCACCGTCGTGCTGCTGAATGTATTCAAGGTCAGTCTGCCAGGGCTGCTGGCCATGACCGCCATCCTGTCGGCGGTTGTCACCATCTACATCTTTGCACTGGTCCCCGAATTCCTCATGCGTTTCCTGGTGTGGATGTTCATGAGCATGTTCTACAAGGTTGAGCGCACGAATATCGGCCGCATCCCCGAGGAAGGCGCCTGCGTCATGGTCTGCAACCATGTGAGTTTTTTTGATGCGCTGGTGCTGGCCACTGCCATTCGCCGTCCACCCCGCTTTGTCATGGACCACAACATCTTCAAAAATCCGTTGATGAACTTCATTTTCCGGACTGCCAGGGCCATTCCGATTGCGCCTCACAAGGTTGATCCCGCGCTACTGGAAAAGGCTTATGAAGATATTGCCGAGGCGCTGGCCAACGGCGAGATGGTTTGCATTTTCCCCGAGGGCCGCATTACTGATACCGGTGACATGTACCCTTTCAAGAACGGCATACAACGCATTGTTGAACGCAGCCCCGTACCGGTTTATCCGGTGGCACTGCAAGGCATGTGGGGCAGTTTTTCCAGCCGCAAGGGTGGTGCTGCCTTTACCAAGATGCCACGGCGCTTCAAATCCCATGTTGCCGTGAGCGTCGGCCATGCCGTACAGCCGGAGCTTGCCACCCCCGAATATCTTGAAGCGCAGGTACGCGAACTGCGTGGGGACTGGAAATAAGAAGACCAATAAAAAAACGGGGGCTCAGGCCCCCGTTTTTTTATCCGGATCACATTGAATGACTGCGACTACTTGCCCTTGGGATGCCCGGCTTCTTCAATGGCCTGCTTTACCTGCGGCGGCATATAGGTTTCATCGTGCTTGGCCAGCACTTCATCTGCCTCCACCACACCGTTCACCAGTCGGCCATTGGCCACAATGCCCTGTCCCTCACGAAAGAGGTCGGGAAGAATACCGGTATAGGTCACATCCACCTGTTCCTTGAGATCGGTAATGGTGAAACGTACCGCCAGTGAATCCGGTTCCCGCTTGAGCGACCCCTGCATCACCAGACCGCCCACCTGGATACGCTGCCCCTCTGGTGCCTCGGCTGCAGCAAGCTGGGACGGTGTATAAAAAAGATTGATGTTCTGACGCAACGCGTAGATAGCCAGCCCCACTGCGATGCCCACCCCCACGACGAGGGCAATGAGGATGTACAATGTTTTCTTGCGCTTGGCATTCAGGGTAAAACTCATGTCGACCTCACGATTTGTGCGCATCCCTGGCGTCACGTTTCAATTGGGCACTCTGCTCACGCAGCCAGCGGCGGCGCAACAGCAGGGGCTGCAGCACATTCCAGACAATAATGGCAATGCTGAGGCCATAGGCTACCCAGACATAGGGGCCATGCGTCCCCATCGCCAGAAAGTCGGCAAAGGATTCAAATGCCATTAGCCGTCTCCTTGCGCACAATTTCCTTTACCCACTGGGCACGACGCTCACGCTGCAGGATCTCGTTGCGCGTACGGGCAACCACGCATGCTGCAAAAAATGCATAGCAGCCCAGCAGCATCACGATCAGTGGCAGGTACATTTCCGGCGGCATGGATGGCCGCTCGGTGACCTTGAATGTGGAGCCCTGATGCAGTGTGTTCCACCACTCCACCGAGTACTTGATGATGGGCAGGTTAACCACTCCCACCAGTGACAGGATGGCGGCCGCCTTGCCGGCACTGGCTGCATTTTCATAGGCGGAATACAGCCCCAGGACACCCAGATACAGGAACAGCAGAATCAGCATGGAGGTGAGTCGTGCGTCCCATACCCAGTACGTTCCCCAGGTTGGTTTGCCCCAGATCGCACCGGTGAACAAGGCAATTAAGCAGAACCATGCACCAATGGCGGCAACTGAACGCGCCACCATTTCTGCGGTTTTTACTTTCCAGACCAGGCTGATGAGGCCACATGCTGCCATCAGCACGTAACCGCCCATGGCCAGACTGGCCGCGGGGACATGAATGTAAATGATGCGATAGCTGTTGCCCTGCTGGTAATCCGCCGGCGCAAATGCCAGCCCCCAAACGGTACCAACGGACAGCAATACACCCGCCACCAGCCATAGCCAGGGCAACCAGCGTCCACCGATATCGTAGAAATGTCTGGGACTCACCGTGCGCTGCACGTAATCCCAAATCGCCTTCCACATAGAACAACCTCTGTCATAAAGACTGAAACGGATCAGCCACCGATTGCGATGCGCAAGGAGGCGGCTACTGCAAACGGAATCAGCGTCACGGCAAGCACCAGAAACGCCGCAAGCAAGGCCAGATAACCTGCCACCGGCATACCGATGGCGGCCGCCTGCACAGCGCCGGTTGCAAATACCACAACGGGCACCATGAGCGGCAGCGTGATCAATGGCACCAGTGCCCCGGCACGTCGCAAGGCAACTGTCAGCCCGGCAGCAATGGCGCCAATCAGGCTCAGTACCGGCGTCCCCAGCAGCAGGGACAACATCAGTGTCGGCAAGGCGGACATATCCATCATCAGCATGACTGCCGCAACCGGTGCCAGCAGCACCAGACAGAAACCGGTCTGCAGCCAGTGCGCAGCCACCTTGGCCAGCACCAGCAATGGCAGGGATGCAGGAGCCACCAGCAACTGCTCCAGCGAGCCGTCCTCAAGGTCCTGACGAAACAGGCCATCCAGCGACAGCAGCATGGACAGCAACGCCGCCACCCAGATAACACCGGGGGCCATCAGCGCCAGTTTGCGCGGCTCCGCCGTCACTGCCAGCGGAAACAGCGTCACGACCAGCAGGAAGAATCCCAGCGGGGTCAGCCAGTCTCCCGGCTGGCGCATTGCCAGCCGCAGGTCGCGCATCAGCAGCGCCAGAACAGCACTCATTCGCCAGCCTCCCCGGCGGGACGATAGGCCGCCACATCCAGACGCTGCACGGCAAAGCCGGCGGCAAACTCATGATGCGTGGTGAGAAGCACCATACCGCCCTGCCCGGCATGCTCACTCAACCACCCCTCCAGCTCATCCACACCCTGACGGTCAATGGCAGTGAAAGGCTCGTCCAGAATCCAGAGCGGGCGGTTTTCGACAAACAGGCGGGCAAGACCGGCGCGACGCTTCTGCCCTGCCGACAACCGGGCCAGGGGAACTTCCTCGTAGCCATAAAGCCCAACCCGGGCCAGGGCCGCCTCCATCTCCGCCCGGACCGGCGTGTGCCCGCGCAAGCGGGACAGCCAGGCCAGATTCTCAAGCGGGGACAGCATCAGCTTGAGGCCTGAATGATGCCCCAGCCAGGTGAAGTCAGACCGGAACGCATCGGGGTCCTCGGCAACGTCCTTGTCGCGCCAGCGCAGACTGCCTGCTTCCAGCGGGAACAGACCGGCAATCCCGTTCAGCAGGGTGGTCTTGCCAGACCCGTTCGGTCCGGCCACCTGAAGCACATCGCCCGGGGACAGCCGAAAGCCGAGCCCGGTAAAGAGCACGCGATCATCGCGGGAGGCTTGAAGGAGGCTGGCGTCGAGCACGGGAGGAGGCCATTGATGAAAGTGGCCGCGATTATAGCCGGGGATAAGGCCCGGTCGGCAGAGGATGAACCACGGACAAGCACACGAATTGGTGGGTATTTGTTACCTGACGGTCCGAAACCATGCCATCGGCATCAATAAAGGCCCCCGCCCTGCCCCGTATAGGCTTGCAGTACCGCCGCCGCCTGTTGCCGGCATACATCCTCCTCCACCTGAATGGCACGGGATCGCAGCTTGTCCTGCCAGGCAACCGGCTTGTCACCCTCATCGAAACCAATGGCAGCAGCATCCTCCTCGCGGGCACCACACACCACCGTTGCCACCCCGGACCAGGGAATCGCCCCCAGGCACATGGCACATGGGGCACAACTGGTTACCAGCACAAAACGGCCGACGGCGGACAGGTCATGCGTGCCCAGTTTTTGCTGGGCCAGCAACAATGCCAGCATCTCGGCATGCAGGATGGAGGCCTGTGCAGGGACAACACGATTGACGCCAGCAGCCACCAGCTCAAGCGATTCGGAACAAATTGCTGCCGCAAAGGGACCTCCGCCATCACTGATATTGCGACGGGAAAGCTCGATAACAAATGCCATGGCAGCAGCAGTATCGGCAAAAACCTGATGGCTGCAGTTGACCGACTCCAGCCAGTCCGGCAGAGGAATTGTCAGACTCATGCATTACCCCGGCAATACCACTGCAATGGTCGACGCACTACCGGGGCAGCTCGGCCTGACGGAACTCCCCCGGAGTCATACCAGTGTAGCCCTTGAAGTAGCGAATGAATGAGCGGCTTTCCGTGAAACCCAGTTTGCGGGCAATGTCCTCGACAGAGAGGGCTGACTGCAGCAGGTACTTGCGCGCCAGCTCGCTGCGCAGATCATCCAGAATTTGCTGATAGGACTGGTTTTCCTCTGCCAGCTTGCGATGCAGGGTGCGCACATTCATGCCCATCTGCTCGGCCACGAACTCCTTGCGTGGCGATGCATCCGCCAGCGTGGCACGCAGCAGGGCACGCACCTGATCTGCCAGGGAGTACTTCTCCTTGAGTGCAGACAATGTGGCCTGGGCGTGCTGCTCCAGTGTTTCACGCAGGTTTACATCAGGCTGGCGCAGCGGGTATTCAAAAAGCTGCGGGGATGCAATCAGTGCCGACATCGGCTGATTGAAGTAAACAGGGCAACGGAAAATGTGCTGGTAATGCTTGAGCAGAGAACGATCGGCGGGCGGGTCATGCTCAAAGCGGACGGCCAGCGGCGAAAGCTCCTGCGAATCTGCCATCCAGCGTGTGTAGGTCGTCCAGGATGCCAGCACATTCTCGATGATGTGTCGCCGCACCAGTGGCTCGCGAAAACGGCAATTCCAGCGCACGACAATTGCACCGGGCTCATACTCGACTGTCGAGGTGCCCATGTCGCCAACCAGCTTCTCGTACTGGGGCATGCGGGCGACTGCTTCGGCCAGCGTATTGCTGGTCATGGCGATATAGCCCATCACGCTGTAGGAGCCGGGCTGGATGAACTGGGAGGTCTGCAGACCGAACAAGGGATTGCCGCAACGAGGCAGTACATAGTTCAACAGCTTTTGCAGCACATCGCCGGGCAGCCGGCCGTTGTTGTCGAGCAACTGCTCCGGCTGGATACCCGCCTCGGCCAGAACTTTTTCACGCACAAGACCACAGGATTCTGCACTGCGCACATACTGCTGCAATGCAGGCACAGAGATATGACCAAGGTTTTCAGGCGCGGTAGTGGACATGGGTACGGCACATTTTTGTTATAGAGGGAGGAAAGCCCCTCCCATTGCTACCAGTCTAGAAAACCTGTCACCAACTGCCAAGCAGAACACTCGTGAAATGTCCTTATTTGTGCATGAACGGCAGGGACGACCATTTGTCAGGGGGTCGCAGGCCTGTTGAGTTCGGGATGATCACTCATCAACTGATTGCGCATGGCCTCGATGCGGCGCAGCTTCTCCTCTCCCTCGGCAATCTGCTCGGGCGAAAGACCACCCGCCTTGCCCTTGGCCACCTGCTCCTGCAATTTGGGAATCTCGCTGTCTGCGGCACTGACGAAAGACCGGTACATGCGTTCATTCTGCCGTGCCTCATAACGCTGGTAGGCCTCGGGGTCGGCAAGCTCGGCGGCCGTTGGAAGCTCGCGCTCCGGACTGCGCACAACAGCCGGGGCACTGGCATCGCCATTCAGGCGTGCCTGGCGCAGTGACTCCACTGCATCCACCATCGCAACATCCGGCACCGGTGGCAAAGCCACATCCGAGCGTGCGTCCGTCGATGGAACAACAACAGTCGACGCAGGCGGCATGGAAGAGGCCGACATGGTCATGGCTGGAGCCACAGCCGACGACTCCGGAGCGGATGGTGACGGATCGGTACGGAGCCAAAAACCCAACATCACTACCGCAACAAGAAGGACAAGGGATACCCCCCCAAACAACCAGGTCTGACGACTCATGGCTTAACCTCCTTCACACCATCAAGGACCTTGCGGTTCAAGCGGATATCGGCTTCGGCCAGCACCCGGTCACTGGTTGCTGCGTACTCAGCCAGTGCTTTTTGTTTGGCAATCCCCTGGGCAGCACCATAGCGGACAGACTCGCTGTCGACTGGCTGATAGCCCTCTACACGCTCGTCCACTTTAAGTATCTCCCAGACAGCCGCCGAGCCTGGAGGGCCCGGGCTACGAAAGGGCTTTGACGTTGTGCCCGGCTTTTGCACGAATGCGATGCTCTCTATCCACGAGGCATTTTTTTCACCGTGATTGATCCAGCCCAGATCACCGCCCTTCTCGCGATCACTGGCGATCGACATTTCACGAGCGACGGCAGCAAAATCTTCACCCTTCTGAAGCCGCGTATAAACACGATTGGCCGTCTCGAAATCACTGACACGGATATGAGATGCCTTTACCTTTTCAATACGCTTGAACTGCTCACGGTTTTTTTCATAAAAGGCAGCGACTTCCTCTGGCGTGACCGCAGCGGCCAGCGCCTTGAGATGACGGTTATCGTCATGCATGTCGGCTGACACACCAATCAGGCTGGACCATCCATCACGCACCAGACGATCTTCAACGGCTCGCACAAACACCTTGTAATCATAAGCACTCAACCCGGAACGGTTACGGGCCCAGTCCAGCACATAATGCCGCTCCAGCAACAGTTCTGCCTGTTGTACCGCAAACGCAGAATCCCTTGCATGCAGGCGATGACGCCCCTGCACATGCTGGGCATCATACACATCAAGCAGGCTGATATTGCCGGCTTGCCCGCTCAGCTGGTACGCCAGCAACGTCCTGGCCCCCGCTGCCTTTCGGCCACTCTCGTCCAGTGCATACTCAAGCAGGAGGCGAGGTTTTTCACCAAGCACTGCATTCCAGTCCGCCGTGGTCAATGCTCCCCGACGAGTCACGATGCCATTGAGGCTGTTGCCTTTCTCGGCCCGCACCGCCGCCATGATCCGGTTGCCATAGGCAGCCTGCAGATTGGCCACCAGGCTTTCTTCTATCTGGACCGAAGGGGCATAGCCCACACGCGTCTTTTCAATCAGCTGGTCCATGGGATATGTGGCACGTGCCTGTGTTGCCAGCAAGCGATCCTCGATCATGGAGGCCATGACTTCCGGCAAAGTGGTTTCCGGGCGTCGCTTGACTGCAACAGAGTGCATGAGGTCAATGACCTGCCGTGAAATGACCTCACCATTCACAATGGCAGCCACAGCAGGGTCTTCAACGTCGTGGCGAGTCGTCGCCAGCAATAATGCAGGCGCAAGCCCGACCAGAAGCAGAAGTCCACGAAAAGCAGAAGCAGTAACAGACATCGGTCAATCTCCCGGAATACTCTGGCATCCTGCCCCAAGCATTTCCAAGCAGCAAGGCCCTGTACTGGAGCCAAAAAAAAGGCGGCTTCGGGAAGAAGCCGCCTGTAAAGCTCACAACAAGCAAAACATTTAACTGGTTATATCAGAAGCGATCAGCAGCACGGTTCAGCACACGCACCACCATGGCAATGGCATGCGGCACAACCACGCGTCCGACATTGCGACGGTCATTGTGATCAGTGCTGGAGAGCACGATACCGCCCTGGGAGTAGGCAATCGCACCACCCTGGGTGAGCAGGGGACGAATATCGGTAGCAGTGGCGCCAACCGGTGTCAGATTGTTCAGTGCGGAAGCAACCAGAGCCGGATTGGCAAGGCCTTCGCTGTCATAGTAATCGCTGACCCAGGTTTCCCAGTTGGCATGGTTAAGTGCCGATGTGGTCCACACGTGGTGAGGCTGCAACAGGTCGGTGGTGTGCAGAACAAAGCCAAGCTTCTGCACGGTAGGCGCGGCGAGGAACTGGCTGAACCAGTACTGGCCAAGGTTATCAATCGGCTGGAACGGCATCTTTTCGAAATCGGCATACATGCTGCGAGTCGAGTAGCCAGTCAGACGGTAGTTCTTTTCAGTCTTGTCGTAGGCGTTGTACTTGCTGCTGTCAGCACTGAACCAGCCTGTCAGGTTACCCTTGCCGTCATCCAGATAATCACCGTACAGCCAGCTGGAGGCCATGTTGTCGATGTCGCCCCAGACTGTCAGCTTGGCATAGTTGTAGCCGCCGAAGTCATTGCCGTGTGCATCAGGGCCCTGGGTCTGGTTCTGGAAGTGCCAGTAAGAGGTGTACTTGACGATGCTGGCACCAGCACCCCACACAGGAGCGATCTGGCAGTTACCGGTGGTCGCGCCACACAGGTAGGTATCGGCGAAGTCATCTACATCATAGGCGCCCTGACCGAGTGCAAGGGCAAACTGGTCAATGGTGTAGCCGGCATTGGTCGCAGCGGTCTGCAGCTTGGCGTAATTGGTTGTGCCCGGGTTTGCCTTCATGTAGTTGACGGCGTCAACCACGATGCGGCGGTGGGTATCCTGACTGAAGGCCTGAGCCTCTACAGCAGTCAGTGCAACGGCGGACAGCAGCAGGGAACGAGCAATGCTTTTCATGTGTATGACCCCTCGTGATTATTTTTCTTTAAGGCTTTTTTTGCTGCCTTTGTGTAATCAAAGTGTACGCAGGGGCGAAAGGAACATAAGGACAATCCGGGACATCGACAGGACAATTACTGACCGCGTTATGTTATATCAATAACAGGATTTACCCTCTTCCCGGAAGGTCAACCACGGTAATAACGGTAGTTGCTACGCCCGGAGGCCTTGGCCTGGTACATGGCCTTGTCGGCACACTTCAGCAATTCATCCGGATTGGTTGAGTCATCGGGGTAGATGGCAATGCCGATACTGGTACTGATCTGGATCTTGGTGCCTTCGATATCAGATACCCGGGCAAACGATTGCAGGATCTTTCCCGACACCAGGCTGGCGGCACGCCTCGGCTCGCTGCTGGCCAGCACAATAACGAACTCGTCACCCCCAAGCCTGGCGACCAGATCAGAATCACGTGTACCTTCCTTGAGACGCGTCGCCGCCGTTTTCAGCACGAGGTCACCAACGTGGTGGCCACAGGTATCGTTTATCGTCTTGAACCGGTCCAGATCAAGATAAAGCACTGCGACACTGGTCTGGTTGCGATTGGCATCGGCAATGCGTGAACGCAGCAACAACTCGAACTCTGCACGATTGTAGAGCCCTGTCAGACTGTCGAGCTGGCTTTTCTGGACCAGTGCTTTCTCGCGATGACGGCGCGACGAAACATCACGAAAGACCACCACTACACCATGCGGAGTAATTCCGGGCCCTGTCGGCTGAAGCGGATTGGCCGTAATCTCGACAGCAACTTCGTCATCATCCCGGCGCAAGAAAAGATCATCCCGCTGCAGGCTTTCTCCCCGGCCACAGGCATTCAGCAATTCAGTCAGTGCCCATTCCGTCTGCTCCCCTGCATCGTCAAACAGCAGGAATATGTCGTTAAGCCTGGAGCCAATGATTTCATTAAGGGGGCGGCCCAGCATTTGCTCTGCCGAAGGATTGGCATAAAAGACATTGCCGCTTTGCGTGATGCCCAACAACCCCTCACCCAGCGAACGCAACAGCATCTGGTTATGATCACGTTCCTGCTGCAACAGACGAAGGCTATCGCGAAGATTACGTGTCTTTCTGTCCAGCTCCAGAAATACCCGCACCTTGCTGCGCAGGATCTCTGGCTCGATTGGCTTGAACAGGTAGTCAACTGCACCTGATTCATAACCACGAAAAATATAGCGCTGCTCCTTGCTGATGGCCGTCAGGAAAATGATGGGAACATTTTCGGTACGTGCATTGCTGCGCATGATCTCGGCCACTTCAAAGCCATCAAGATCGGGCATCTGGACATCGAGCAGGACAAGGGCAAAATCACGTTGCAGCAACAGCTTCAGGGCTTCCTGACCCGATGATGCCTTTACAAGATCAATCGGCTCGCCATCAAAAATGGCTTCCAGTGCGACCAGATTGCTGGACTGATCATCTACAACAAGAATTGCTGGCTGCTGACTCATGCAGGATTTCGCCTGTTTATCTGAAATTACAGATTTAGTGACTTGGTTGACACTTTCAGCATCATGCCATGACCCCAATGCGCCTTGTAAGAGCACTTTGTTGCAGTTCGTCAGCGACTGATGGTGCTGGCAGTACCGCATGATGACCGGTTACGCACAGACATATTTTTGTACCGGAACGAGCCGAAGCCGACAGACCATAAAGTCAGGCCAGCAATTATTGGCCCGCCATGCGCCATGCCCTGGGAGACTTTCCCATCCACTGCCTGAAGGCACGCGTGAAATTTGCCGGGTCCGAATAGCCGAGCAGCTCACTTACCCGTTGCACCTCCAGCTCCGGCATTGCGAGCAAGCGGCAGCTGTCGCGCCGGCGAGCCTCCTCCAGCAACTGCATATAGCTGCTTCCCTGCTCCTGCAAACGCCGGCGGAAGGTGCGCGATGTCATGTGCAGTGTCTTTGCAATTGTGCCGGGATCGGGATAACCGTTCTCACCTGGCTGAAGGGCGGCCCGGGTGCGTTGCAACACGGGGTCGCCACCCCCACCCATCAGCGCACTCTCCCGCTCGCACATGGCGATCGCATGGGCAAGCCCTTCAGGATTGGCTGTTGGCAACGGGCGCTCAAGTGCTGTCTTGTCACCTTGAATACGGAGCTGCGCACTGTGCATGCCAAAACTCACCGGCGGCAGCTGTTTCTGCCAGTCCCTGAAACCCGCAGGCTCTTCGCCAGCCAGCCGGAGTTCGGCCGAGAGCCCGGCATCTCCCATGACAAAGCAGATGCCCCGGTACATGCTGACCAGCATCGAGCTGAACAGGAAGTTTTGCAGCAGCTCCGGCATCGGTAACTCGGGGCGGATTTCAAAGGTGAGCCCCTCCTCATCCTCCAGCACGTCAAGCAAACTGCCGCGACCACGCAGATGCCAGAAGCGCTGCAGTATCAGGATGGCTTCGCGTGCCGTGGGTGCACACATGAGGGCGTAACCAAGATTGCCATGAGCCGTCAGAGGCAAACGCTGGCCCGTCTCAAAGCCCAGGGCAGGATCGCCAGTGAGGTTGAGTACGGCATCGAATATCTGCCAGGTCTCAATCAGGGAAATACGGCCGGCCGGGTCATCCAGCAGGTCAGGCTTGAGCCCTGCGGTCCGCAACACCGTCGCCGGAGGAATGGAGCGCTCCCCGGCCACCTCCACAAAGAGACGCGGGTACGTCACCGGCTGATTGTGCTGCCGGGCCCAGGGGGGAAATGCCGTTGCCGTCAGGGCAAGTGCTTGTGCGCACTGTTCAGCCGCCAAACTGGCCACCATTGACAAGTGGAATGTCCGCGGAGCGTCTCACGGGATAACCGGCCAGGCAAGTAGTCTTATTGCCATGACAACCATCAAGGACACATGACATGACAGCCATTGCTCCCATCGCCAGACTCACCCGGGGCCGTCGCAAGAAACCTGTAGTGGCCACACCTGCCGGCATGATTCCCAAGGTTCGTCGCCCGGACTTCGGGTTTTCTGCCGACATGCCCAAGTGGTGGTGGGACAACGACCCCATGAAGACACTGCTGCTGGCAGCCCTTTCCGCCAGCTTCCCGGCAGGCGAACGCTTCTTTATTGATTCTGTCCGTCACTATCAGGACCAGATCACGGACCCCGAACTGCAGAAGGCCATTCGCGGCTTTATTGGACAGGAGGCGCACCACAGCAAGGAACACCAGATGCTGAACGGTTTTCTGGAAGAACGGGGTATCGGACTTGGCCGTCTGGACCGGGAAATCCATGATTTCATGAACGTACTGCGCAAGTACACAAGTCCGGAGCGGCAACTGGCCCACACGGTAGCCGTTGAGCATTTCACTGCCCTCATGGCAGAGGAGTTTCTGCTCAAATACGATGCCCTTGAGGAAATGGACCCGCGCATGGCTCCGATCTGGGCCTGGCATGCCATTGAAGAGTCCGAGCACAAGGCCGTGGCCTTTGACGTATACAAGGCCATCGGAGGCAGCGAGTTTGTACGTGTGACCGAAATGATGGCCGTGAGCGTGCTGTTCCCGGTGTTCTCCGGCATTCATCTGGTACAGCTGATGAAGGAGTCCGGCGAACTGGGCAATGTGAAATCGTGGGCCAAGGGCTTCAACTACATGTTTGGCAAGCCCGGCGTTTTTCGCAAGCTGCTGCCTGCCTACCTCAAGTACTACAGCCCTGACTTTCATCCATGGGACCACGATGCACGCGACCTGGTCGAAAAAGCCAAGAAGAAGTGGCTGGGAAGCTGGGCCTGATACGCATTGATCATCGGGATGTAAAACGGGGGCACCTGCAAAAGTGCCCCCGTTTTTTTTATGGTCGGCAGGCGCCAGGTAACCGGTCGGTCATGGCACTGGCTTATGGCCCTCATGAGACTGGAGCCGCCGCAAAAACTTTCGTAGTCTTGGAACGGCCTGATACCTGAGAGCCGAACCATGCGTCAATTACTGCCTAACCTGCCCGGAGTCCTGCTGACAGGGATAGTGGTCCTGCTTGCCGGCTGCAGTAATGACTACCCGGATGACTGGCCCGCACTGGAGCACGCCTCGTCCGGTGAATGCCCGGACATCAGTGGCAGCTACCGCATTGCATCCACCTCTCAAGCGCAGCCGGGCATACCAGGCCTTGAAGACACCCTCTTCCGCGATGTGATTGCCGATGGGCAACCCCGCTTTCCCTGGGAAATCATGACGCTCTCCGGCGACCCGAAAAAGGAAATCCGCATAAAACTGGGTCTCACACCGCAAACCCTGCAAACATGGCGCCTGTCGCAATTAAAAGCCGGCAGCTATACGGAAAGGCAGATTCAGGGTATGCAAGCCCCGCAACTGCGCTGGAGCGGTGGCTTTGCACGCATGACCGACGAACAATACGAAAAAAACCTGTCCCTCTTCTTTGCACCGCAGGAAAAAGAACATGTACTGAAAAAGAACATTCACTATATCTGCGTGAATGACTGGATAAGCGGGGACCGCCTTGAAAAAAACCATGCCCCCGATCTGAACAATCCTCGCCAGGATCGTCTGCATGGCGTGGTCAGGTTTGCCCGCGACGAAAAAAAGTATCTGGTGGCACAGTCCGAATACAAGGCGCCAAGGAATCTGACCACATGGTGCGGAGATATCTGCAAAGGCATCACGCTTGGCACGACCACTGCCCATGAGTGGCGACGCTGGAGTCCGGCACACACCGCCGGCGAGGTGAAAATACTGCAGCCGTGGTCGGCCGACTTCATCAGCGATGTGTCATTGCCCTCCGGCATGCCGGATGTTAATGCCGTTGACCGTCTGCAAGAGGTTCAGGCGATTGTGACACCACTGCTGCCGCCCCAGACGCAGCTACACACTGTAGAGCCCGTTGGCTATGGCGTAATGTTGTCCATCGACAGCAAAACCCAATCCGCCTTTGCCCAACTGATCGTGGCCATTGAGCAGAGCTTTGCCTTTATGCGTAACGAGGTGCGCAGCCTGCAAAAGCAACCGGACGGCACTTATCGCATGAATATCCTGCTCACCCTAAAGGAACAGCCGTCACTTACACCAACAGGCGTAATTGAAGCCTGGCTGCATCCGCTGCTGCCCACAGGCGTGGAGCTGCAGTCGGTCACCACCAACGGAGCGGGATTCAAGCTTGATGCACGCGTACCTGATAATGCTGCCATTGAACAATTGATGCGTAATCTCGAGCACTCAACGCAATTTCATTCACCCAGGGTAGAGACGATATTTACTGGCGCGGAGAACCTGCACACGGTGGTCATACAATTCAGGGAACGGCGAGGCAGTTAATCGCATTGCTGGATTTTTTCGATACCCCAAAAACACAAAACCCGCAGTGCACAAGGCATTGCGGGTTTTGAAATTTGGTAGGCGCGACTGGACTCGAACCAGCGACCCCCACCATGTCAAGGTGGTGCTCTAACCAGCTGAGCTACGCGCCTGGGGCCGTTCGTTGGTGCCGGCAGTTGCCAACATCAGCGAGGCGCGCATCTTACTTAATCGGGCAGAGGGATTCAAGCCAATCAGGCACAGCTTTTAGCAATGTCTAGCGAAGCGTCACCAGCCGTTGCAACCGACGCGTCAATACAGGCGCCTGCGGCGAGTCTGGCCGGTACCTGAGGGATGCGTACAGCGCTGCCACTTCACGGGCGCGAGCGGCCTCGGCCGGTTTGCGGGCAGCAATGCGGCGGGCAAAATCGGCTGGCGCCTCGCCGGGTTCCCTTGCCATCCCGCTCCGGGCCTGGCGCTCACAATAGCGCCTGTAGAGCCGATCAAGGGGATGCTCGCGACGCCGCTGTCCGTAAATGGTCCACAGCAGCAAGCCAAAGGCCAGTGTTGCCAGAATGGCCGCCATGATCCCAAGCCGCTTGATCATGCTGGTGTCGCCTACAAGGCGCTGCATCAGTCCATCCTGATCCTCGGTGTCATACCCCAGCACATCGCTTTGCCAGCGATAGTTGATGTAGTCCACCATCTGGCGAAGACCTCGAAACATGCGGTAATTGCCATAGCGCATGGCACTGAGTCCCGAGTCACCCCAGTAGGCGGGATCATTGGCCAGTTGCTGGGCGCCCAGCTCGATACGCTCGGGAGCCACGGCTGCCGTCGGATCCACCCTGATCCAGCCCTGGCCTGGCAGCCAGACCTCCGCCCAGGCATGGGCATCCAGCTGCCGTACCTGCCAGTAATTTCCCAACGGGCTTCGCTCGCCTCCCTGGTAGCCCACCACAACACGGGCGGGAATGCCCGCCGCACGCATCAGGAAAACGAAGCTCGATGCGTAGTGTTCGCAAAACCCCCGCCGGGTACCAAAAAGAAACTCATCGATGCGATTGGTACCCAGTGGTGGGGGCTCCATCGTGTAATAAAAGGGTTCCTTGCGAAACCAGTCGAGGACATGACTGACGTACCGCTCCTGACTGCCAAGCACGCTCATCCAGCGACGGGCCTGTTCCCTCGCCTGCTCGTTGCCACTGGAAGGCAGCACCAGACTTTCACGCTGGATCAGCAGCGGCAAGCCGTGTGGATCAAGCGGAATGGACGGATAGGATGTCACGTCATAGGAGAACCGCGAAAAAACCGGCGTGCGATACAGCAGTCGATAATCACGTGCCAGACCAACCTTGGGGGTTGCCGAGCGTGGCAATGTCAGTGCGAACAACCACGGCTGGTCGGTTGGCTCCAGTGTTACACGGTACTTCACGGCACGCTGTGCAGGATCTTCCTGCGCCAGCGACCAGTCGGGCCGGTATTCTCCCCAGTCCACCATACCGGCATAGTCGGTAAGCATGTCACTTTGTGTCCAGGTTTTGCCATCAAAACGCGTCAGTACCAGACCACGCCAGTAAAGCTCTCCGGGCGGGGGAGCCGCTCCCTCAAACTCCACACGGAAGGCAGGGGCGGACGATTGACTGAGGCTGGAAATGTCACCCGGACTCATGTTGTCGGTCATGCCGGTCTTGCCGGTACCCTGCGTGAGGTTAAGCGACCAGATCGGCGGCAGGCGTGGAAAAAATACAAACAGGATGAGCATGAGCGGAACAGCCTGTCCCACCATCACACCAGCACGCCATAGTGTCTGCCGGGCGGTGACGCCTTCGCGCTGCTGCTGCACCAGCAGTGCAGCCACAATCACTACCAGTGCCACACCGACATACAGCGTTAGCAGCAGTGACTGCGAAAACAGGAAGGCCGTCGACAGAATGAAAAAGTCGAGAATGGACAGCACAAAGATATCACGGGCATTGCGTGACTCAAGCAGCTTGAGTGCGGCCCCCATGATGAGGAATGACACGCCGCCTTCGGCACCCAGCAGCGTGCGATGCGAGTAATAGACACCGGCCAGCCCGGCCACCAGAAGCACACTGCGGACTATCGCGCCAGGCGCACCGACACGCCGCTCCACTGCAGGCAGACGCCAGACACACGCCAGCAGAACAGCAGCGATCAGCCATAAGGGCAGCCGGTCATATTGCGGTGCCACCACTGCCAGCAGCGCGGCCAGTTGCCAGTAACGTACCCGCAGCGAGCCCATCAACCACGCTCCCGGCCAAAAAGTGCAAGGGCACGCAGGCATTCGTCCCGATGCTCAATGCCCGTCGCGGCTGCAATCTCTGTCCCCGGCAAACGCAAACCGAAGGAACGGTTCTGCCGGGAGAGCATCAATACCCACCAGGTCAGACGGGAAAGCCGGCTCTCGATCGGCACTCCCTGCAAGACATTCCAGTCCAGTGTATCGCTACCCGTTTCTTCGCTGGCATACGTCTTGGTGAGCAGGCCCTGGCCTCGGGCAAGATGCTTCCACGATACATGTGCCACGGGATCGCCGGGAGTAAACGTCTTGAGTCCCTCGAAATCGTCATGCCCGCGAGAGCGCTGCTTCTCACCCTCACCGTCACGGCCCGGCCCGGTGGGCATGAACTCGCTGGCCTCGGGATGAGGATAAATGATCGATGCCATGTCCATGTCCAGCCATGTCCATGCTCGCAGGAAACCGACCGGATATGTGGAGGACAGCCGTAACCGCGACGGGCGAAACCAGCCCCTTTTTTGCGTTGGCAATGGAATGGTCACTTCCATCACACCATGCACCCAATCCACCGGCAGCACCGCGCCTTCCCACTCGATCAGCAGGCTTTCATGGTCACGGCCACGCACATCATCAAGGCGCAGGATGAACCCTGCCTCCTCGCCTGCAAATGCCGGACGCGCCACAACCGCCGCAATGCGAAGACCGGAAAGATTGGCATAGGTGTGATGAATGACGATGACAAACAAGCCCCCCAGAAAAAAACTCAGGCCCAGCAGAAGATTGTTTGCATAGTTGATGCCGCCCACAAAAAGTGCAACCAGCACCAGACCGGCCATTGCACCCTGCCGGCTAAGAAAAATGAAAATGCGGCGCTGGTTGAGCGTGACCTCTGTCACTGGCGGAATGCGACGGTCCAGCCAGCGCTGCCAGCGCTTCTGGAAAAAGCTTCTGAAAGGCAGGCGCATGTCAGCCTATGACATCAACAGCCTTGAGCAGCTGTGTCGCCAGACTGTGGGTGCGCCCCTGATCTTCTATGCCACCACGCAAACGATGCTCCGCCACGGAGGGCAACACAGCCTGCACATCATCCGGCAGCAGGTGATCACGACCGGACAGGAGTGCCCATGCCTGTGCCGCACGCAGCAGCGACAGCGTCCCGCGCGGAGACAATCCGTGCTGAAAACCCTGTGCAGTGCGGGTATGGGCAACCAGCCGCTGGATGTAGTCGAGCACCGCATCACTGGCATGGATTTTTGTGACAGCCAGCTGCCACTCCTGCAACTGCTTGATCGTTGCCATGGGCTTGATGGAGGTCAGGAACTGGCGGCGATCTCCCCCGACCAGAAGCTCACGCTCTGCCCTGGCATCGGGATAGCCCAACTGGATGCGCATCAGGAAACGGTCAAGCTGCGACTCAGGCAACGGAAACGTACCCATCTGCGTCGACGGATTCTGGGTGGCTATCACAAAGAAAGGCTGTGGCAGCTTGCGAGTGACGCCATCCGCAGTGACCTGGTGTTCTTCCATGGCCTCCAGCAGGGCACTTTGTGTCTTCGGTGTTGTACGGTTGATCTCGTCAGCCAGCAACACCTGTGTAAACACGGGACCTTCCCTGAAGTGGAAGTCCTGGGTTTGCGGATTAAAGATGGACACCCCGATGATGTCGGCCGGAAGCATGTCGCTGGTAAACTGGATGCGCTGGTAGGACAGCCCCAGTACACGGGCCAGTGACTCGGCCAGAGTGGTCTTGCCCATGCCGGGCAGATCCTCGATCAGCAGATGGCCACGGGCCAGCAGACAGGCAAACGCCAGCTTGAGTTGCTCGGGCTTGCCGAGAATGATCTTGCCGAGGGCAGCAAGCACCGGAGACAGGGCTGTCGTCATGATAATCCTGACAAAAGTGGAGAACCGGAGAGTCAATATTGTTTATAGTCAATGCCTGCCATAACCATAACATCAATACTCATTGCGTATGAAACCTACAAACCTGCATCACGTCGCCACAGCACATGCTTTCATCGAAGCCCTGTTTCCTGCCGGCACCACCCTGCCCGCTCCGGATGCAGGCTCCCTGCTGGACGAAGTGGAGTCCTGGTGTGCCCGTCAGGGTGGCTTGGGGCGCGGGCTGGATGCCCTGCTGACGGTGCTGGATGCACGATTCTTTCTTGGCCATCGCCAGCGCTTTGCAAACGCCCCCCTGAGCGAGCGCCAACAGTTTCTGGAGTCACTCACCGGCATCCAGGGCAGCCTGTTGCAGGGGCTGTCAGTGCCCTTCCGCATGGCGTTGCTGCAGGATGAGGGGGTGCTGGCCCGCCTGAATGTGCCCAATGGGGTCCGTGTTCCTGCGGATATCGAAAGTGCACGCTGGCGGCAGCAGATCACGGATGCCGGAAGCCTGGAAGGTGATGACACGCTGGAGGCCGATGTTGTCATCATCGGCACCGGTGCTGGCGGAGCCGCTGCCGCGCTGGAGCTGGCCAGTCAGGGTCTGGCCGTCGTGGTGCTGGAGGAAGGCCGCTATCACGATCGTCGCGACTTTACCGGGCGTCTTACCGAGATGATCCCCCTTCTCTACCGCGCCATGGGTCTCACGGCCACCATCGGCAATACCGTGATTCCAGTTCCCATTGGCCGTAATGTCGGCGGTACCACCACGATCAACTCCGGCACCGCCATGGCCGCACCACCGGAAACACTGGCACGGTGGCGTGCCCTGGGTTTGCGCGAACTCACCGACGCCGAAATGGCCCCCTATAACGCCGAGGTCATGGAGATTCTGCAGGTGCAGAAAGCCGACCCCCGCTATGTGGGCGAGATTGGCAATGTAATCCGCGAAGGCGCCAACAGGATCGGGTTTGTGCAAACACACGACCTGCCACGCAATGCTGTCGGCTGTGATGGTCAGGGACTGTGCCAGTTCGGCTGCCCGACGGATGCCAAGCAGTCCACCAACGTCAGCTACATGCCGCGCGCGCTGGATGCAGGCGCCTTTCTGTTCACAGGATTCAAGGCAACCGAGCTGTTGCGCAACGGCACGACCATAGAAGGCGTAAAAGCTGAAGGCAAAACTGCCGCTGGCAAACCGGTCACGCTCACCGTGCGTGCACGCGCCACCATCGTGGCCATGGGCAGCTTCCTGAGTCCGGTGTTCCTGATGCGCAACGGCATTCGGCTGCCACAGCTCGGCAGGCAGCTCAGCATTCATCCTGCCGGCGCCGTGCTTGCCCACTTTCCGGACCGCACGTTTGATCACTCCCGACGCATCCCTCAGGGTTTTGGTGTTGCTGATCTGGCTGCAGAAGGACTGATGTTCGAGGGCGGCACCATTCCCCTGATTGGCCATGGCATGATGAACCCCATGGCAGGCGCGCCTTACACCCGTTTTGTCGAAAACTATCAGCACACCGCCTATTTCGGCTTCATGATCCGCGACACATCACGTGGCCGCGTCCGTCCTGGCCCTCACCCGGACTTTCCGTTCATTTCCTACTGGATGAACCAGACCGATCTGGCCCTGTTCAAGCGCGGCGTGCGCGAACTGTCCCGCATGTACCTTGCTGCAGGCGCGAAAGAAGTCTGGATTCCAGGCCTGCGCAAGATGGGCAGCGTGCGTAATGAGCAGGAACTCGATGCCTACCTGAACAAGGCCCGCTCACCCAGGGATTTCACCATCACGGCGTATCATCCCCTTGGCACCTGCCAGATGGGCGTGAATGAAAAATACGGCGTCACCGACAGCTCGCACCAGGTATTCGGCACCAAGGGACTTTATGTGATGGATGGATCGAGTGTGCCGGGTCCGCTGGGGGTGAATCCGCAGGTCAGCATCATGGCGCTGGCAACGCGTGGAGCGAGAAAACTGGGAATGGTGTTGTCAAAGAACTGAGGACAACAGAGTACATCAGGAGGAAGCGTTAACCGGAGCAGAACCAGTTGCTCCGGTTAACGCAGGCAACATTCAATCAGCCCAGCGCAGCAAACCCGCGCTCGCAGTCTTTCAGCAAATCCGCAACATCTTCCAGGCCTACCGCAATCCGGATCAGGCCCTCCGTGATACCGGCTGCCGCTTTCGCTTCCGGGCTCAGACGGCCATGCGTCGTGGTGGCCGGATGCGTGATGGTGGTTTTGGCATCACCGAGATTGGCCGTGATCGACATCAGCTTTGTGCCATCAATGAAAGCCCAGGCAGCTTCACGGCCACCGTTCAGCTCGAATGACAATACACCGCCAAACTTTGACTGCTGACGTCTGGCCAACTCATGCTGGGGATGAGAGGCAAGACCGGCATAGTGGACCTTTGCCACTTCCGGACGGGCCGCCAACCATTGCGCCATCACCAGCGCATTGTCGGCATGCGCATTCATGCGCAGGCGAAGGGTTTCGAGACCCTTCAGGAATACCCAGGCATTGAAGGCACTCATGGTCGGACCACAGGTGCGTACCACCCCGAAGACTTCTTCCATTTCCTTCTGGCGACCAACGACAGCACCGCCCATGCAGCGACCCTGACCATCGATGTACTTGGTGGCAGAATGAATAACGATGTCTGCACCCAGCTCAAGCGGCTTTTGCAACGCCGGCGTGCAGAAGCAGTTATCAACGGCCAGCAGGATGCCATGCTGGTGTGCCAGTGTGGCCAGCGCCGGAATGTCGGCAATTTCGCACAATGGATTGCTGGGGGTTTCCAGAAAGAACAGCTTTGTCTGCGCCGTGATTGCCGACTGCCACGCCGAAACATCCGTGAGCGAGACAAACGTTGTCTGCACACCGAATTTCTTCATGTATTTTTCGAACAGCACGTTGGTGGTGCCAAACACACTGCGCGAACACACCACATGATCGCCTGCCTGCAACAAGGCCAGGCACGTCGCCAGAATGGCCGCCATGCCGGAGCTGGTGGCCACGGCACGCTCGCCGCCCTCAAGCGCAGCAAGACGTTGCTCGAACGTGCGCACCGTCGGATTGGTAAACCGGGAATAGATATTGCCAGGCTCACTGCCACCAAAGCGGGCAGCGGCCTGCGCGGCGCTGTCAAACACAAACGAGGACGTGAGGAACATCGGCTCACTGTGTTCAGCCTCATTGGTCCGATGCTGACCGGCACGAACCGCCAGACTGTCAAATCCCAGAGTTGCCATCAGCTCGTCATCAAGGCTCATTATCGTGCTGTTCCTCAATTGCCGTTTGAGAGATCGACAATGGTCGACATGGACTCGTCAGAGCCTTCGCCGTTCTTTCTTTTCTTGGCTGCATCATTGCGTGATGCCTGCAGGGCATCCAGATAGTCGTCATCAATGTCACCAGTGACGTATTCACCATTGAATACCGAGCAATCAAATCCATCAATGTGGGGATTACCTTCCTGAGCCGCCGCAATCAGGTCATCCAGATCCTGGTACAGCAGGCGATCGGCACCAATCATCGTGCAGACCTCTTCCTCGGTACGGCCGTAGGCAATCAGCTCGCTCTTGGATGGCATGTCAATGCCATACACATTCGGGTACTTCACCGCTGGCGCTGCCGACGCGAAATACACTTTTCTGGCACCGGCATCACGGGCCATCTGGATGATTTCCTTGCAGGTGGTCCCACGCACGATCGAATCATCCACCAGCAACACATTCTTGCCGTGAAACTCCAGCTCGATGGGGTTCAGCTTCTGGCGCACGGACTTCTTGCGCTGGTTCTGCCCCGGCATGATGAACGTACGACCGATATAACGGTTTTTCATGAAGCCCTCACGGAACTTCACATTAAGCTGGTTGGCCAGCTCCAGCGCCGACGTACGGCTGGTATCGGGGATCGGGATCACCACATCGATATCATGGCTGCCCCAGTCACGCATGATCTTGTTGGCCAGTCGCTCGCCCATGCGCAGACGCGCCTTGTACACCGAGATGTTGTCGATGATGGAGTCGGGGCGGGCAAAATAGACAAACTCGAAAATGCAGGGCTTAAGCACCGGATTCTCGGCACACTGGTGCGTGAAAAGCTCGCCCTTTGAATTGATGAATACCGCCTCGCCCGGCGCAAGGTCACGCACGACGCGATAACCCAACGATGTGATGGCAACGGATTCGGAGGCAATGATGTATTCCTTGCCATCTGCCGTATCACGCTCACCGAACATGATGGGACGAATGCCATTGGGGTCA
Source organism: Moraxellaceae bacterium (assembly GCA_030646295.1). Classification (GTDB taxonomy): domain Bacteria; phylum Pseudomonadota; class Gammaproteobacteria; order Pseudomonadales; family Moraxellaceae; genus UBA2031. The sequence continues at coordinate 610,538 of JAUSND010000003.1, read as the reverse complement.
CGAAAACCGACAATGCCGTAACCGGTGACCATGGCAACCACTGCATAGGCACCCTTGCAACGACGGTGCACGGCACTGACGGCCTTGAACAGGTCTTCTTCCGTAGGATTCAGCTTACCCAGTGCCTGAAGCTCGTGCGCAAACACGTTGAGCAGCACTTCGGAGTCGGAATCGGTGTTGATGTGGCGGAGATCTTCCCGGAACAGGTCACGGGCAATTTCATTGGCGTTGGTCAGGTTACCGTTGTGCGCCAGGGTGATCCCGTAGGGAGAGTTCACATAAAACGGCTGCGCCTCGGCAGAGCTGGAGGACCCCGCCGTGGGATAACGCACATGACCAATACCGAAATTACCGATCAAACGCATCATGTGGCGAGTATGAAACACATCGCGCACCATGCCGTTTTCCTTGCGGAGATAAAGCCGCCCGTTGTGACAGGTGACAATACCCGCGGCGTCCTGCCCACGATGCTGAAGCACAGTCAGTGCATCATACAGCGACTGGTTGACCGCCGACTTTCCCGCAATACCCACAATACCGCACATAGCAAACCTCAGATCAATTGTCGTTGCCTGCAGCGGCAGGCACTTCATCTGTCTCTTTGTTGCCGACCTGCCTGGCCGCCTGCACTACCTTGTCCTTCATATCCCGCCCTACAGCCTCGAAGCGCAGAAACTGCTTGGGAAGCATGGCGTTTTTCCACCAGGCGTCGCGACTGGCAAAGGGTGAAACCATCACCAGAACCGCCAACACCAGAATAAGGCCGCGAACCACACCGAATCCCGCGCCCAGAAAACGGTCAACACTGCGCAGACCGGCGCTCTCGATCACGCTCAACACCAGATAACCGGCGAGCATCGCCAACATCAGGGTAGTGACAAAAAGCCCGCCCCATGCGGCCGCCAGCCGCAACGAGGGCGTACTGATGCTGTCCGCCAGCAGGTTTTCGAGGGGAGCATGGAAAAGACGCGCAACCACATAGGCAGACACCCAGCCCGCCAGAGAGAAGGCTTCACGTACAAAACCACGGAAAAATCCCAGGGCGAATGAAATGACAATCACGCCCAGAATGATCCAGTCAACAGGATGGAGTGCAGCCATGATCTTGTCCGTTACCGGTGCCAAGTGGCAGAAAAGGCAAGCGGCAGATACCCTGCCGCCCGGCGCAAAATTCTAGCACAGGAGCCCCTGCGTGGGCACCCGGAGAGGACACTCAGGGCTTCCAGGCCTGCACCCAGCCGGACAGCCTCAACTCGGGGTCGGCGGCCAGTCGCTGCTTGATGGACTCTGCCACTTCCTTGCGCAACTCGGGCCCCACCACCACCTTCCACATGCTCGTCTGGTACACCGCCGTGGCGCGGTAGCCCTTGCTGCGCAGGCGGGCTACCAGTTCATCCGCCTTTTCCCGTGCAGACAGGCTGGCCACCTGCACCACCCAGGCCTGCGGCAGGTCAGCCGCAGGCTTTGCCGGCGCAGCCACAGGCTTCGCGGCAACCGTCTTCAGCTTTGCCTCCGCTGCCTCTTTGGCCTTCTGCTCTGCTGCCAGCCGGGCCAGGCGCTCTTTTTCAGCTTTTTCGCGCAACAGCTTTTCTGCATCGGCTTTCTGTGCCGCCAGACGCGCCGCATCGGCAGACAGTTTCTCTTTTGCGGCAGTCTCGGCAGCGGTGACTGGTGCCGGTGTCTTCACGGCAGTCGCAGCCACAGGCGCGGCAGCCTCTGCCATGTGATAGGCCTCATCCGGCGGGGTATCCTCGACGACAGCAGCCTCTGGCTCAGCCGGGGTCACGTCATGAAACACCGGCCCAGCCTGCGCCTCATCCACCGCCTGACCGGCAGCAACGACTTCGGCTTCCAGCTTGGGTTGCAGCGCCTCGACACCCGCCACCACCGGTGGTGCAGGCACCGGCGGCACCACCAGCTCGGCGCCAGAGCCATCCAGCAACATAGGCAGGAACAGGGCTGCTCCGGCGATCAGAACCAACCCGCCGACCAGACGTTGCTTGACTGCTTTATCCATCATCACTCCGACCACTCCGTACTCAGCGCCTGCTGGGCAGCCGCTACGGTATAAAAAGAACCAAAGACGATAATTCTATCGGCTGGGCGGGCCTGTTGACGAGCAACCATCAGTGCAGCAGCCACCGACTCATGCTGGCCCGCCACATGGCAACCCTGAACGCGCAGGGCAGTTGCCAGACGATCACTCATGGCACCACGGGGCACATGCAGGCTGGCGACATGCCATGCATCCACCCGCCCCAGACAAGCCCCCACCACACCATCAATATCCTTGTCCGCCAGCATGCCCAGAACAGCGACTGTGCGCTGTCCGGGTTGCGGTGGCGGCAATTGTTGCATGAAAAATGCTGCGCCATGCGGGTTATGCGCAACATCCAGCACAATCAGAGGATTTTGCGCCGCCACCTGCATACGACCATTCAGGCGCGCGCCACGCAGGCCTTCACGCAATGCCGTCTCACTGACCTCCAGCGACACCCGGAACACCGCCGCCACGGCGGTGGCGGCATTGGCCAGGGCCAGCGACGGCCTTGGCAATCCGTTCAGCACCCGCTTGTGGTCATGCCAGGCCCATGCGTCAGGCGCTTCTTCACGAAAATCAAAATCACGGCCCCGGCAAACCAGCTCTGCACCCATCGCATCAGCTGTCTCAATCAATGTGGACGGAGGATTTGTATCGCCGCAAATGGCGGGGCGGCCCGCACGAAAAATACCGGCTTTCTCGACGGCAATCAGCTCGCGGGTATCACCCAGATACTCGACATGATCAATCCCGATACTGGTCACCACCGCCACATCGGCATCCACGAGATTGACCGCATCCAGTCGCCCGCCCAGACCTACCTCCAGCACCACCACATCCAGCCCGGCTTCCCTGAAAATCAGGAAGGCTGCCAGCGTGGTGAATTCGAAATACGTCAGCGATACATCGCCCTGAGCTGCCCTTATTTTTTCAAAGGCAGCAATCAGGGTGGCGTCATCAACAGGCACGCCATCAATGCAGATTCGTTCATTGAAGTGCAGCAGATGCGGCGAGGTGTAACTGCCGACGCGATAGCCGGCAGCACGGAAAATGCTGATCAGGGTGGCAACCGTGGAGCCCTTGCCATTGGTGCCACCAACGGTAATGACGGGACAGCCCAGCGCACGCAAGGAGAGCCGGTCGGCAACCTGCCCTGCCCGTTCCAGACCAAGATCAATGGTTTTGGGGTGCTGCTTTTCGAGCCAGGACAGCCAGTCGTCAAGCGTCATGAAAAACCTGTAGTTGAAATGCAGAAGTCGGCCATAAGGCCGACTTCGGTAGCACGAAGGGAATCAGAGCGGATAATGCGTAAGCTTGGCCAACAGACGGAACACCGTGTCACGCATTTCGTGACGATGAATGATGGTGTCGATGGCACCATGCTCAACCAGGAACTCGGAGCGCTGGAAACCTTCCGGCAGCTTCTGGCGAACGGTCTGCTCGATCACACGCGGACCGGCAAAGCCGATCAGTGCATTGGGTTCGGCTGCATTGATATCGCCCAGCATGGCAAGACTGGCAGAAACCCCGCCGTAGACCGGATCGGTAAGCACCGACACAAAGGGAATGCCTGCCACTTTCATCCGCTCAAGGGCCGCAGCAGTCTTGGCCATCTGCATGAGCGAGAACAATGCCTCCTGCATGCGTGCACCACCGGAGGCGGCAAAGCAGACCAGGGGAATGCGATGCTCCAGGCAAAGCTCGGCTGCGCGAACAAACTTGGCGCCAACCACAGAACCCATGGAGCCGCCCATGAAGCTGAACTCGAAGGCCACCACCACCAGCGGCAAGCCGTTGAGGTGCCCCTTCATGGCAACCAGTGCATCTTTCTCACCGGTTTCCTTCTGTGCAGACGTCAGGCGATCCTTGTATTTCTTGCTGTCCTTGAACTTGAGGAAGTCGTTGGGAGCCAGATCAGCCGCCAACTCCTCACGCCCTTCGGCATCAAGAAAAAGATCAATACGCTCACGCGCATTGATGCGCATGTGGTGATCGCATTTTGGGCAAACACACAGGTTGCGATCCAGCTCCGGCTTGTAGAGCGCGGCATCACACTTGGGACATTTGCGCCACAGGCCTTCCGGAACGGAAGTACGACGATCCTCGACGTTACCGCCGACATTGGGAAGAATCTTTTCGAGCCAGCTTGAGCTCATGGTGTCATCCTTTCATCGAAGGACCGGGCAACGCCACGGTCTTCGGTCAACACATCATCCGTCGCGCAACTCACAGGATCAGCGACGGTCCATGGCATGACGCATGCCTTCCAGGATGACGGCAATTGCAGCGGGAATCGCGGCCGGATCATCCTGCAGCTGGCCAATACGACCAACCAGCGCCGAGCCTACCACCACGCCATCAGCATAAGCTGCGACGGCAGCAGCAGACTCAGCGTCCTTGATACCAAAACCCACACCAATCGGCAAATTACTGATGGTACGGATTGTTTCAAGACGACTGGCTACTTCAGGAATATCCAGGGTAGCCGCCCCTGTCACGCCCTTCAGGGAAACATAGTAGACATAGCCACTGGCCGCACTGGTGATCAGGCGGATACGGTCTGGAGTCGTGGTCGGGGCTATCAGGTAAATCGGATCAATAGCCCGGGACTTCAGCTCCCGGGTCAGGTCATCCGCTTCTTCCGGCGGCAGATCCACCGTCAGCACACCGTCCACACCGGCATCGGCCGCTGCCTGGGCAAAGGTGGCATAGCCCATCACCTCGACCGGGTTCAGGTAGCCCATCAGGACAACCGGGGTTGTCGTGTCCGTCTTGCGGAACTCGGCAACCATGCCCAGCACATCACGCAGGCTGACATTGTGCTTGAGGGCCCGCTCGTGAGCCTTGGTGATGACGGGGCCATCCGCCATCGGGTCGGAGAACGGCACACCAAGCTCGATGACATCGGCACCGGCAGTCACCATGGCATGCATCAGCGGCACAACCACCGAAGGCACCGGATCACCGGCGGTTACATACGGAATAAGGGCACTGCGACCCTCTTTCTTGAGTTGGGCAAAGCGCCCGGCAATTCGACTCATGTATTCACTTCCCGTTTGTCAGGCCCGTTGAGTGGCCTGACCGCAAAATCACACAGTAATGCCGTCAAGCTTGGCAACTGTCAGCAAATCCTTGTCGCCACGCCCGGAGAGATTGCAGATGATGATCTGGTCCTTGCGCATGGTCGGGGCCAGCTTCTGCACGTAGGCAATGGCATGGCTGGATTCCAGCGCAGGAATGATGCCTTCTTTCTGGGTCAGCTCACGGAACCCGGCAAGCGCCTCGTCATCGGTAATGCCGACATAGTTCACGCGGCCGATATCCTTGAGCCAGCTGTGCTCGGGACCAACACCGGGATAATCCAGACCGGCGGACACGGAGTGTGTCTCGATGATCTGGCCGTTGTCATCTTCCATCAGGTACGTACGGTTACCGTGCAGCACGCCAGGACGGCCGCCATTAAGCGGGGCGGCGTGATTGGCAGTATCCAGGCCATGCCCTGCTGCCTCGACACCATACATGGCAACGCTGCTGTCATTCAGGAATGGATGGAACAGGCCAATGGCGTTCGAGCCGCCACCAACACAGGCCACCAGTGCATCGGGCAAGCGGCCGGTTTGCGTCAGGCATTGCTCACGCGCTTCGCGACCGATCACGGACTGGAAGTCGCGCACCAGCATGGGGTAAGGATGCGGACCGGCGACAGTACCAATGATGTAGAAAGTATTGTCGACGTTGGTCACCCAGTCGCGCATGGCTTCGTTCATTGCATCTTTCAGTGTTTTCGAGCCGGACGTGACCGGCACCACCGTGGCACCAAGCAGTTTCATGCGATAGACATTCATGGACTGACGCTTGACGTCTTCTTCACCCATGAACACCACGCACTCCATGCCAAGACGTGCGGCAATTGTTGCAGTGGCAACACCATGCTGACCGGCGCCGGTTTCGGCAATCACGCGTGTCTTGCCGGAACTTTTGGCAAGCAGTGCCTGACCGATGGTGTTGTTCACCTTGTGCGCGCCGGTGTGATTCAGGTCTTCACGCTTGAGGTATATCTGTGCGCCGCCCAGCTCACGGCTCCAGCGCTCGGCGTGATAAAGCGGTGACGGACGTCCGACATAAAAGGCGAGATCGCGATCAAATTCTTTCTGGAAATCAGGATCGTCCTTGAGACGCGCATACAGCGCTTCCAGATCCGTCAGTGCAGCCATCAGCGTCTCGGACACAAAGCGTCCGCCGTGAATACCGAAATGGCCTCTGGCATCGGGGAATTTCGAGAAATCGATAGGCTTGTTCATGCTGCCGGTACTCCTGCCATTTCCACATCTGCCTTTCTGGCTTCTGCCACAAAAGCGTCAATCAACCGGGCATCCTTGATGCCCTTTGCCATTTCCACACCACCACTGACATCCACCGCGTAGGGGCGAGTCTGCATGATTGCCTGTCTTACATTGTCCGGGGTCAGTCCGCCGGCCAGAATGAGCGGCTTGCCTGACTGTGCCGGGAAACTGGCCCAGTCAAACGTATGCCCGGTACCACCCCTCAAATCAGGATGCCATGCATCGAGCAAAATGCCTGATGCATCCGGGTATGCCGCAATCACTCCCGGCATCTCCTGATCCGGCTTCACGGCCAGCGCCTTGATCCAGGGCCGGCCGAAGCCGGCGCAAAACCCGTTGCTTTCATCGCCGTGAAACTGCAGCAGCGACAGGGGAACGATCTCCAGAACCGCCCTCACCTCGTCTGCACCAGCATTCACAAAAAGGCCGACTGTTGTCACAAAAGGTGGAAGATCGCGAATGATCGTCGCGGCTTTTTCCGCACTGACATGGCGGGGACTGGAGGCATAAAAAACAAAGCCGAGCGCATCCGCCCCTGCGGCTACCGCTGCGGCGGCATCCTCAGGACGGGTTATCCCACAGATCTTGATGCGGACTCGACTGGACAAGGGTTGGATACCTTTGGCAAAGGCGGGATTCTAGGGAAGCCGGACGCATTTGGCCATGGGGTGCCGGGTTTTATCCCGGGTCAATAGAATCCCTGCAAAAACAGCGGACCCAGTGGCTCCCTGGGCAATACAAACTGCTCCGGATACAGTACATCGACAAAGTACAAACCGTCCGGGGGTGCCGTAACTCCGCCCAGCGTGCGATCCCGCGCCAGCAGCACCTCCTGCGCCCACTCCGGCTCTGCCTTGCCCTGACCAATGGCCATGAGCACGCCGGCAATATTGCGCACCATGTGGTGCAGGAAGCCATCGGCCTGGATATCGATGACGATCAGGGTGCCCTTCTGGCGCAACTCGATAAAGTGCACATCACGCTCGGGCCGTGGTGCCTGACAGGCCACCGCGCGGAACGAGGTGAAATCATGCCGGCCCACCAGATACCTTGCCGCTGCCTGCATGCGACCGAGGTCAAGCGGATGATAGTGCCAGGTTACCTGGCCAGCCAGCTGGCTTGAGCGAAAGGGATGATTGTAGATCACATAACGGTAGCGACGTGCCACAGCCTTGAAGCGGGCGTGAAACTCGTCGCTGACCGGTGACACCCAGCGCAGGGCAATGTCTGCAGGCAGGTGCCGGTTAATGCCCAGCATCCAGTTACGCTCGGTGCGGACAGAGTCCGTATCGAAATGCGCGACCATGCCGGCTCCGTGGACGCCCGCGTCTGTACGCCCCGCTCCGTGCAGGATCACCGGATGGTTTGCCACACTGGCAATTGCGCGCTCCAGGGTTTCCTGGACGCTTTTCACGCCCGGTTGCTGGGTCTGCCAGCCCCGGTAGTGCTGCCCGTTAAAATCGACACCAATCGCAATACGCATGAAAGCAGGCCGTTTGCAGAAATGAAAAGGCCGCCTTTTTACGGCGGCCTTTTCGGAGCGTCAAGCCTTCGGCCTGACGACGGGACTCAACCTACCTGCGCGAGCAGGCCCTTGGCTTCGTCCTTCTGGGGTGCATTACCTTCGTTCAGGACTTCCTGAAGGATGTCACGAGCCCCTTCCATGTCACCCATGTCGATGTAGGCGCGCGCCAGATCAAGCTTGGTGGCGTTTTCATCGGTATCGGCGAGGAAGTCAAACTCATCGTCCATGCCCGTGCTGTCTGCTGCTGCCATGGCAGGCGCAGCAGCCGGTGCAGCTACAGCAACATCATCCAGATTCAACGCAGCATCAAAATCAGCAGCTGCATTGTTCATGCCGGAGTCAGACTGAACGGTTTCATCAAAGCTGAGATCCGACGCAGAAGCCTCATCAATGCTGAAGTCGCCTTCAAGATCGTCAAGACCAAAGCTCAGGTCATCGCCAGCCACCTTGGCAACCGGTGCCGGAGTCTCAGGCTGGCTGACAGGTGCATCCATGTCGAAATCGGCAAGCTCGATGTCACCAAGGCCCGATGAGGAGGTATCAAGCTGCGGCTCATCAAGTGAAACCTCATCCAGCGAGAAATCCATGCCCTCGTCAGCTGCGGTGGTCGATGCGGTTGCAGCAGGTGCAGCCTCAAAAGCGGCATCGTCCAGCTCGAAGCTGAGGTCGTCTGCAACAGGTGCCGCGGCGGCAGCAGGCTTGCTGTCGAAGCTGAAATCAAGATCCTCATCCAGGCTCAGACCACTGTCGGCAGCAGCAACCTGCGGCTTTTCGTCCGGCAGATCGAGACTGAAGTCGGCATTCATGTCCAGATCAGCATCGGTCACCGACTGCAGTGCAGGGCTGCTGGCGGAAACGGATGCATTGAAGTCCATTTCAAGGTCTTCAAGCGAGGCAATGTCATCATCCATGGCTGCCGCAGATGCGGCCTTCTTGCCCAGACCCGGCTCGAAAGCCAGGAACTCATCCTCATCCTTGCTCTTGGCTGCCGGCAGAGCCGACATGGTTGCCTTGATCTCTTCGGCACGGGACAGGGATGCAAGATCACCGGACTGCTCGAACCAGTCTTCCTGTTCGGCAAAACCATGGTGGTCATCAAGGTGTGCGTAGACTTCCAGCAGCTTCAGACGCAGGTCGGAACGATGCGGATTGGCTGCAATGGCCTTGACCAGAAAACCGGCGGCCTGGGGATAACGTTCAAACGCCAGATACTGTTCCACCTCTTCCAGCGGATCCGCCAGGACACGATCCTGTGCAGGCGCAAGCGCTGGAGCTGGCTCCAGATCATCAAAGGAGGCATCCGGCAGCGAGAAGTCCTCGGCATGGCCACTCAGGTCATCCTGGGCTGCACCACCAAAAACAAAGCTGTCGGATGTATCCGGAGCATTACCGCCGATTTGGGCAAGACGGTCTTCCATGCCTTCAAGCTCGGCAAGGGCCTCCTCTTCTTCCGCCTTTTCGCGACGACGCTTCATGAAGAAAAAGGCGCCACCCAGCAGGGCCAGCAGACCGGCACCACCCGCAATCAGCGGCAGGGAACTGGATTCTTCAACTGGCTCGGGCTTGGGCTTGACCACTACAGCCCGCTTTACAGGGGCAGGTGCAGGCAACGGCTTGGCATCAAGCGCAGGCGCGGTATCGGCAGCAGCAGTTTCTGTGGTTGCCTTTGGCGTTGCGTCCGGCGAAGTAAGGGCATCAAGCTCTTCTGCCGTGGCAGTAGGCTTGGCGGCGACCGGAGCAGCCTTTGCAGCTGCAGCTGCCTTGGCATCTGCCTCAGCTTTGGCCGCAGCAGCCTTTGTCTGCTGGTCCTTCAACTTGGCCTGAAGATCGGCGAGCTTGGCATTCTGTACTTCAAGCTGCTTGTCATTGGCCTTGACCTTGGTGTCCAGCGTACCAACCTTGGCAGCCAGCTTTTCCTTCTCTGCCTTGGCGGCTTCCGCCTTTACACGATTCTCATCAAGCTTTTTGGTGTCGGCAGGCTTGACTGCACCCTGGTCCTTGCCGGCAGAAGACGCGCCAGCCTTGCCTGTCTGGGCGGCCAGCAGCTTGACTTCAGGCTTGGCGACCGGTGCGACAGTCTTTGGAGCCTCCTGCGGTGCCGTGGCATCGACTTGCTGGGCATCCAGAGCCGGCTTTTCGGCAGGAGCAGGCTGGGCAGAGCGCCACTCCTGAGTCTGTTCGCGAATTGATGCGGCTGCTTCCTGGGCGCTCACTTCACGAATCTGGGACTCGGATGGAATCCTGAGCACCTGTCCACGCTTGAGCTGATTGATGTTGTCATCCGCGAATGCCTTGGGGTTGGCTCGCTGAATGGCAATCATGGTCTGTGAAACACTTACGCTGTCGGATGGACGAAGCTGCTCGCCAACCTTCCACATGGTGTCACCGGAACGGGTACGGTAACTGTCCGGCTGAGGAACCGGCTGCGGCTGCTGTGCCACAGGCTCAGGCTGACGAACCGGCTTTTCTGCTACTGTTTCAGGCTGTGGAATGACAGGTGCGGGCGCTTCACCTACGGCTTCTTCCGGCGCTAGTGTCACCTGAGCAGGCTCTGCCGGAGCAGCTTCAACAGGAGCAACAGCCTGCGGAACAGCGACCGGCTGAACGACTGCCTGGGGAGCGGTATCGGCCATGACAGGCGGATCAAGCAGCGCTGTCACTTCCTGCAGGCGGGCATTGCCTGGCCAGGCAATGCGAACCACAAAGTTCAGGAACGGCTCGCGCACAGGCTTGGCGGAGGTGATCTTTACAAAGGAACGACCGCCTGGATTGAGGACCACGTCAAAACGCAAATCGGTCAGAAAGTAGACGCGATCGACGCTCAGTCGCTCAAAGTCTTCCTGGGTTGCCAGGGTGACCTTGATTTCATCGGGATTGAGATCACCGACTTCAACCAGTTCAATCTCGCCCTGATAGGGCTCACCCAGAGCAGACTTGGTCTGGAGATCTCTGACGGCCAGTGCATGTCCCAGTCCCGGCAACATCACGCCGACACTCAACAGGGCAACCGCAAGCTTACGCAGGACCATTATCGGATTCCTTTATTGGTTATTCTTTCGCCCTTCAGAAACCCGGTGGGCGGTACCGGTCAGCCATGCCAATGGCCTTTTTCCATTGCTGCAAGACTACTATCCTAGAATTTGTATCACAAGGTTTTCGTAAGTATCAATAATTAAAGTCTTTTTATCCACTTTTCAAGCAAATCCACCGTGTGTCGGGCCGCTCCCTGATGCACATTGTCGGCGACCGCAACCATGGTCACGCCCTGAAGCGGAAGAGACAAAGCGCGAATACCACTTACATATACCCCAACCTGCCCTGCCGCATCCGTTACCGGCGTCGCAACTTGCTGATCTTCCGAAGAATTCCTGACCTCCACCCCATCCAGCCGGGACAGACGATCAGCGAACTCTTCTGCCATCATGGGGACCTCAGTTTCCAGGGTAATCTGGGCCGTCACGCCATAGAAAACAGGGGCAACAATGGCCGAAAGCACCAGGGGAACGTGCTCGCCCAGCAACTGCTGCAGGCCTTCGGTCACGATCTCCTCGCGGGATGAGCCGACGAGCGGCAAGCAATTGAAGGCAATCTGGACCGGAAAAACTACCGGCTCAATGCCCCGGGCATTCAGCAATTCACCCGTCTGGCCTGCCAGTTCACGCACCCCTGCATGACCGGATGACGACACCGGAAGCACAAGCGAGACATGCACGGCACGCAGGGGAAAGGTACCGATAGTGGCAGACAGCAGTGGCGCCAGCAGGGAAACCTCGGCTGACGGCACAATCACCAGCTCGGCACTCTCGGACTCGACCGTGCCCGCCAGTGGCACATCACGCTGCCCGGCAAACGCCGTCGAGTGGTCAATCACACGGCAGCCCGCCGCCAAGGCACGATCAGCCAGCAGCTCCGACACCACCAGGGGGGTTGCCAGCACCACAACATCCGCACGACTGAAATCAAAAGCCTCCGCCACCTCCACGATCAGTGGGCGATGACGAAACATGACCGTTTCCTCCTCCGAGCGGGCAGAGGCCAGCGCATGTACCTCGGCAAACTCCAGGCCGGACTCGTCCAGTCGGGACAGTAACGCCCGCCCTACTTCACCGGTAACACCTACAATTGCCAGACGGACGTCAGCCATTTTTTCAATCTCCTGAAAATACAAAACCCGCCCGCACTGAAACCAGTACGGGCGGGTACAACTTTTCTGCTTACTTGCCGAGCAGAATGCGCAGCATGCGACGCAGCGGTTCTGCAGCACCCCAGAGCAACTGGTCACCGATCACAAAGGCGGAAATGTATTCCGGGCCCATGTTGAGCTTGCGCACACGACCGACACCAATCTTGAGGCCGCCGGTGATGGATGCCGGGGTCAGTTCCTTTACACTGATGTCGCGATCATTCGGCACAAACTTCACCCAGTCGTTGCCAGACTTGATGATGGATTCGATCTCGGACAACGGCAGATCTTTCTTCAGCTTGATGGTCAGTGCGAGGCTGTGGCAACGCATGGCACCGATGCGCACGCACAAGCCATCGACCGGCACCGTGCTGCTGGTGCCGAGAATCTTGTTCACTTCGGCCTGACCTTTCCACTCTTCCTTGGACTGGCCGTTGTCGAGCTGCTTGTCGATCCAGGGAATCAGGCCACCAGCCAGCGGCGCGCCGAAGAATTCGGTCGGTACATCTTCACGAATGGTTTTGGCCACCTTGCGATCAATGTCCAGAATCGCGGACGAGGGTGTCGCCAGTTCATCAGCAACCGCGGCATGAATCACACCCATGCCCTTGAGCAGTTCGCGCATGTGGTTGGCACCACCACCGGACGCTGCCTGATAGGTCATGGAGCTGACCCAGTCGACCAGACCTTCGCGGAACAGGCCACCCATACCCATCAGCATGATGGAGTTGGTGCAGTTGCCACCGATGTAGTTCTTCACGCCCTTGGCCAATGCGCTGCGAATCACGCCATCGTTGACCGGATCGAGCACGATGACGGCATCATCTTCCATGCGCAGGCTGGATGCAGCATCAATCCAGTAGCCATTCCAGCCAGCGGCACGCAGCTTCGGAAAAACATCATTGGTGTAATCACCACCCTGACAGGTGATGATCACGTCCATACCTTTAAGGGCATCGACAGAGTTGGCGTCCTGCAGCGCAGGGGCTGCCTTGCCACCAAAATCAGGGGCCTTGCCACCGGCATTGCTGGTGGAGAAATACACCGGATCAATGTGGGCGAAATCGTTTTCTTCCACCATGCGCTGCATGAGGACCGACCCCACCATGCCGCGCCAACCTACCAGACCGACTTTCATGTTCTGTACCTTTTCAAAAGACTGAATTCGTTTTTACAGGGCAGCAACCACTGCTTCGCCCATTTCCTGTGTGCCGACTTTCTTCGTGCCTTCGGTATAAATGTCCGGTGTACGCAGGTTCTGGTCGAGCACCCTGCCAACGGCGTCTTCGATGGCTTTTGCCGCCGCTTCGGCACCAAAGGTGTAGCGCAGCATCATGGCAACCGAAAGGATGGTGGCCAGCGGATTGGCTACGCCCTTGCCGGCGATATCCGGGGCAGAGCCATGGCAAGGCTCGTACATGCCCTTCTTGTTCTGGTCCAGCGACGCCGATGGCAGCATGCCGATGGAACCGGTGAGCATGGAGGCTTCATCAGAGAGGATGTCGCCGAACAGGTTGCCGGTGACAATCACATCAAACTGCTTGGGCGCACGCACCAGCTGCATGGCGGCGTTATCCACGTACATGTGCGAGAGCTGGACGTCCGGATACTCCTTCGCCACCTCGGTCACGACTTCTTTCCAGAGCTCGGTGACTTCCAGCACATTGGCCTTGTCGACCGACAACACCTTCTTGTTGCGCTGCATGGCGAGCTGGAAGGCAACATGCGCGATACGGCGGATTTCCGATTCGCTGTATACATCGGTGTTGAAACCCTGGCGTTCGCCGTTTTCAAGCACACGCACACCACGTGGCTGACCGAAATAAATACCGCCAGTGAGCTCACGCACGATCAGGATATCGAGGCCTGCAACAATTTCCGGCTTAAGGGAAGATGCCGAAGCGAGCTGCGGGTAGAGAATGGCCGGACGCAGGTTGGCGAACAGGTTCAGTTCGGAACGGATCTTGAGAAGGCCGCGCTCCGGGCGAATCGAGCGCTCGATGGCATCCCACTTGGGGCCGCCCACCGCACCGAGCAGGACTGCATCGGCTTTCCGGGCTGCATCCAGCGTGACATCCGGCAGCGGTACGCCATGTGCATCGATGGCCGCACCACCCAGCAACTGGTTTTCCCAGGTAATGCCGAGAGCGAATTTTTCATTGACGGCTGACAGCACCTTTACGGCTTCCGCCATGATTTCCGGGCCGATGCCATCACCGGCCAACACCACAACATGCTTGCTCATTTATTCATTCCTTCCGCAAATACCCTCTGCTTTCTCATGAAGAGAGGGAGTTGAAACCGATCAACGCAACGACTGGAATACCCAGGGGCGTGCGGCCTTTGCCTTTTCTTCAAAGGCACGAATGTCATCTGCGACCTGCAAGGTAAGACCGATATCGTCGAGACCGTTGAGCAGACAGTGGCGACGGAAATCATCCACGTCGAAACTGAAGCTTTCGCCATTCGGGCGAATCACTTTTTTCTGCTCAAGATCGACCGTGATCTGGTAACCCTCACTCGCCTCGCACTCATTAAAGAGCACGTCCATTTCTTCTTCCTTCAGCACGACGGGCAGCACGCCGTTCTTGAAGCAGTTATTGAAGAAGATGTCGGCAAAACTGGAGGCAATCACGGCTCGGAAACCATATTCCTGCAATGCCCATGGCGCATGTTCGCGCGAAGAGCCGCAACCGAAATTCTGGCGCGCTATCAGCACGCTGGCGCCCTGATAGCGCGGAAAATTGAGCACAAACTCCGGATTCACGGGACGCGCAGCATTGTCCTGCCCCGGATAACCTTCATCCAGATAGCGCCACTCATCAAACAGGTTGGGACCAAAGCCCGTGCGCTTGATGGACTTCAGGAACTGCTTGGGAATGATCTGGTCGGTATCGACATTGGCACGATCGAGCGGAGCGACGAGACCTTTTACAATGGTGAATTTTTCCATGATGGCCTCTCTCAGAACGAACGTACGTCGACAAAATGTCCGGCCAGCGCGGCGGCCGCGGCCATGGCCGGACTGACGAGATGAGTACGGCCGCCGTTGCCCTGGCGTCCTTCGAAATTACGGTTCGACGTGGAAGCGCAATGCTCGCCCGACTGCAGCTTGTCGGCATTCATGGCGAGGCACATGGAGCAACCCGGCTCGCGCCACTCAAAACCGGCGGCAAGGAACACCTTGTCGAGGCCTTCGGCTTCGGCCTGCTTCTTCACGAGACCGGAACCCGGCACCACCATGGCCTGCTTGATGGTGCTGGCCACCTTGCGCCCCTTGATGACGGCGGCGGCGGCCCGCAAGTCCTCGATACGGGAATTGGTGCAGGAACCGATGAACACGCGATCCAGCTGAATGTCGGTGATCTTCTGGCCGGGCTGGAGGCCCATGTAGACGTAGGCACGCTCGAAGGAGCTGCGCTCCACGGCGTCTTCGGCATCATCCAGTGTTGGCACGCTGGCAGTAACCGGCACAACCATTTCCGGACTGGTGCCCCAGCTCACTTGCGGCTGAATGCTGGCTCCGTCGATTTCCACCACGGTATCGAACACTGCATCGGCATCGGACGTGAGGGTACGCCAGTAGGCGACGGCCTTGTCCCAGTTCTCGCCCGTGGGCGCAAACGGCTTGCCACGAAAATACTCGATGGTCTTTTCATCGGCGGCGACCATGCCGACACGGGCACCGGCTTCGATGGCCATGTTGCAGACCGTCATGCGGCCTTCCATGCTCATGTCCTCGAACACCTGACCACCGAACTCGATGGCGTGGCCATTGCCACCTGCCGTACCGATCTTGCCGATGATGGCGAGCACCACGTCTTTGGACGTAACGCCCTCACCCAGCTTGCCGGTGACCTTGACCAGCATGTTCTTCGACTTCTTCTGCACCAGGCACTGGGTAGCAAGTACGTGCTCGACCTCGGAAGTGCCAATACCATGCGCAAGGCAGGCAAAGGCGCCATGGGTAGCCGTATGCGAATCGCCGCAGACCACGGTCATGCCAGGCAACGTCAGGCCCTGCTCGGGGCCCACCACATGCACAATGCCCTGGCGCTCGTCGTTGATGGTGAACTCGACGATATTGAAGTCATTGCAGTTGTCATCGAGCGTGGCGACCTGGATGCGCGAGGTTTCATCGGCAATACCGGCAACGCCCTTTTCGCGCTCGGCCTTGTCGGTCGGCACGTTGTGGTCCGGCGTGGCGATATTGGCATCAAGGCGCCATGGCTGGCGCTTGGCCAGACGAAGGCCATCAAAGGCCTGCGGGCTGGTGACTTCGTGCAGCAACTGACGATCGATGTAGATGAGGCAGGAGCCGTCATCGCGCTGTTTTACAAGGTGGTCGTCCCAGAGCTTGTCGTAAAGGGTCTTGCCGGACATCTCGAACTCCTGCAGGCCGGTTAGGCACTCGGCTGGCTTTTGCGATGTGTGCATCCTACGACTGGACAATCGATAAATCTAATTCATAATTTTCATATATTCGATAACCAATAGGAATTCATATGGATACTGCCGCCCTTAGCGCTTTCATGGAGGTGGCCCGTACTGCCTCCTTCTCACAGGCCGCCGAACATCTGCACCTGACCCAGCCGGCTGTATCCAAGCGCATCAGCGTGCTGGAGGAGTCGCTGGGGGTATCCCTGTTCGACCGGGTGAGCCGGCAGGTCAGCCTGACCGAGGCCGGACGCGCCCTGCTCCCGCGTGCCCAGCAAATCCTGCTGGACCTGGAGGACATGAAGCGGGCAGTGGGCAACCTGAGCGGCCCCGTCACCGGGACCCTCAAGATTGGCACCAGCCACCACATAGGCCTGCACCGCCTGCCGCCGGCGTTGCGTGCCTTTTCCACCCGGTACCGGCAAGTACGGCTGGACCTGCGCTTCATTGACTCCGAGGAGGCCTACGAGGCCGTGCTTTCAGGAGATCTGGAGCTGGGCATTGTCACCCTGCCCCCGGAAAAGGATGAGCGTCTTATTGCCCGCGAAATCTGGGTGGACCCACTGGCATTTGTGGCCGGCCGGGATCACCCGCTGGCACATCAAAAGCAAGTATCGCTGGCTGACCTGACCGGGCACCCGGCCATCCTGCCGTCCTCCTCCACCTTTACGCGCCAGATCGCTTCGCGCCTGTTTCAGGAGTCCGGGCTGGAGATGCAGGTGAGCATGACAACCAACTATCTGGAAACCATCAAGATGATGGCGTCCATCGGGCTGGGCTGGAGCGTATTGCCGGCCAGCATGGCCGACCATGAGCTCGTGATACTAAACATCGACGGAATTACACTGAAGCGCAGTCTGGGGGTGGTCTATCATCCGCGGCGAATCCTTTCACGAGCGGCTCAGGCCATGCTCGACCTGCTATTACCGGAACAAACAACATGACCGTGTCAACCATGCGTATGCACCGCCTGATACCCGCAATTGCCATGAGTCTTGTGATGGCTGCGTGCAGCACGATGCCGGGACGCGAAGGCAATGTGGATGCCGTTCTCACCGCCAGCGGCATTGATGCACAGCTGGCACGCCTGCAGCAGCCACTACAACCGGGAAAAAGCAGCGGTCCGACCATGCTCATTCCGGATGAGTGGCTGACCATTGTGAACACTACCGTTGCCGAGTCGCTCAAACCGGAAGAAATCCGTCAGGAGCTGCACAGCGCCCTGAGCAAGAACCTGTCGTCACATGAGCTGGCATCGGTCCAGCACTTTTATGAATCAGAGACCGGACGCACCGTGGTGGCCCTTGAAAGCGGGCAGACATCCGCACCCGGTACCACCCGCCTGCCTGCAACCACACTGGATGAACTCGCGCGCACCACCGGCGCCGGCAAAGCAGCCAGCATGCTGGCGGAGCGAGCCCTGAATGATGCCGTCGACATTGCTTTTGAACATCGCTGCTTTGGCCTGGACAAGGTTCCGTTTGCCGGCATGTTGAGTGGTGTCATTAAAAAGACCCAACTGGGTGCACTGCGGGACAGCGTGAACACCAGCATCCGTGAACGTTATACC
This sequence comes from Moraxellaceae bacterium, assembly GCA_030646295.1. Lineage (GTDB taxonomy): Bacteria > Pseudomonadota > Gammaproteobacteria > Pseudomonadales > Moraxellaceae > UBA2031. Next base: position 592,439 of record JAUSND010000003.1, on the reverse strand, counting down.
GGACTCACTGAACGCGACGCAGAAGCCTACATTGATTTTGCGCGATCCCCTGCGGGCAACAAGTTCTTCAATACGCGGACATCGGTACTGACCACCTATGCCGGCCGTGCGGGTGATTCACTCAGCAGCAAGCTGTCGGATGCCGTCACTGCAATATGCAAGAAGCCCTGAAACGGACACTGACGTTTCAAATAAAAAAATCCCGGAAAATTCCGGGATTTTTTTATTGCCGGCAAACACATCAGGAAGATGTTGTTGCCTTGAGCATCTGGCGCCGACGCAGGGCAAAGTACAGGATCGGGATGAGCACAAGAGTCAGCAAGGTTGATACCAGAATCCCGAAGATCAGGGAGATGGCCAGCCCGTTGAAGATGGGGTCATCCAGGATAAAGAAGGCTCCCATCATCGCAGCCAGTCCCGTCAGCACGATAGGCTTGGTTCTGGCGGCGGCAGCCTCGATGACGGCATCAGCCAGTGCCATGCCTTCTGCAACTTTCAGGTTGATGAAGTCCACCAGCAGAATCGAGTTGCGCACAATGATTCCCGCCAGCGCAATCATGCCAATCATGGAGGTGGCCGTGAAATGCGCACCCAGCAGGGCATGTCCCGGCATCACGCCGATAATGGTCAGGGGAATGGGCGCCATGATCACCAGCGGTACGCTGTAGGAGCCAAACTGCGCCACCACCAGCAGGTAGATAAGGATCATCCCTACGCCATAGGCCATCCCCATGTCGCGGAAGGTTTCATAGCTAACTAGCCACTCGCCATCCCACTTGATGGCGTATTCGCGCCAGGGATCTTCCGGCTGCTGCGTGAAATATTCACCCAGCGTGGCACCGTGCGGCAGCTTGATGGACTGGATATCCGAACGCATCGCAAACATGCCGTAGAGCGGGCTGTCGAGCTCGCCTGCCATATCACCAAACACATAGACCAGCGGCATAAGGTCCTTGTGGTAATGCACCTGATCGCGGGTTTCACTGCGCAACTGCACCAGTTCTGACAATGGAACCTCGCGTCCGTCCATCGAAGGCACCGTCAGCTTGAGAGCGGCATCCAGATTACTGCGTGACTCGGGCGGCAATGCAAGGCGAACCGGCACACTGCTGCGTGAGTCAGGCACCATAAGCGAGGTGACATCCACACCGGTCAAGGCCACCCGCAAGGTACCGGCAATCTGTTGTGGCGACACACCCGCCAATATGGCCTTGTTGCGATCAATCACCAGACGCTCCTGCACGGCAGCATCCACGGTAGTGTCGTCAATGGCCATGATGTCCGGCGTTTTCTCGAAGATGGCGCGAACGGATTTCGCCAGTGCACGCCGTCCCTCATCATCAGGACCATAAATCTCTGCTACCAGCGGTGACATCACGGGCGGGCCCGGTGGCACTTCCACCACTTTCACCTTGGCGCCATGATCTTTTGCAATTCGCTCCAGATCGGCACGAACGCTGCCGGCAATCTCGTGGCTCTTGCGATCACGCTCGTGTTTGTCTTTCAGGTTGACCTGAAGATCACCCTGCTCACTGTCGGCACGCAGGTAATACTGGCGCACCAGTCCATTGAAGTTTATTGGCGCTGCACTACCTGCATAGGCCTGATAACTGGTGACCTCTGGCACCGCTGACAGATACGCGCCCATGTCATGCAGGACTGCGGCGGTATTTTCCAGCGGAGTACCGGCCGGCATGTCAACGATGACCTGAAACTCCGACTTGTTGTCGAATGGCAGCATCTTCAACACCACCAGCTTTACAACAGCCAGTGACACGGACAAGGCAATCAGGGCAAACACACCAAGATACAGTTTGTGACGGGTCGATCGTCCCTTTTCCTCGTCCAGGAACGGACGCATGACACGCTGGAACAGGCGGCGCAACCACACGGTTTGCCTGTCTTCTTCATGATGATCATGAGCTCCCTCCGAGTGCTTGCCGAGCAGGCGCAAGGCCAGCCATGGCGTAATCACAAAGGCGATCGCCAGTGAAATCACCATACCCATGGACGCATTGATGGGAATCGGGCTCATGTACGGGCCCATCAGCCCCGACACAAAGGCCATGGGCAACAAGGCCGCAATCACGGTAAAGGTTGCCAGAATGGTGGGGCCGCCCACTTCATCAACGGCCAGCGGAATCACTTCACGCAAGGGTTTCTTGTCGATCATCATGCGGCGATGGATGTTCTCGACCACCACGATGGCATCGTCGACCAGAATGCCGATGGAAAATATCAGGGCAAACAGTGACACACGATTCAGCGTGAAGCCCCATGCCCATGATGCAAACAGTGTTGCCGCCAGTGTCAGCATGACCGCCACACCAACGATGATGGCTTCGCGACGGCCCAGCACGAAAAACACCAGTGCCACGACCGACAAGGTGGCGAAGATGAGTTTCTGGATCAGCTTCATGGCCTTGTCGTTGGCTGTTTCACCGTAATTGCGTGAAACGCTGATCTGGACATCATCGGGAATAATGGTGCCGCGCAATGACTCGACCCGCTTCATCAGTCGCTCGGCAATATCAACTGCGTTCTCACCTGGCTTTTTGGTGACGGTCAGTGTAACGGCGGGGAACTCGGTGCCTGCAGTCAGCCCGTCGTGTCCGTCAGCGCCAACACCATGCCAGACATAACGCTGCGGCTGATCCGGACCATCGACGATCCGGGCCACTTCTGCCAGATAGACCGGGCGACCTTCGCGGACGCCCACCACCAGATTCTCCAGCTCGGCGCGCGAGCGGAAGAAATCCCCCGTCTCGACCGTGATCTCGCGATTCTCATGCACGATTCGGCCAGCCGGCAGGCGCGCATTGGCACCCTGCAAGGCACGATGAATGACCAGTGGGCTCAGGCCGGCGGCACGCAGGCGATCAGCATCCAGATCCACGCGCAACACACGGCCGGGACCACCAATGGTATTAACTTCGCGAGTGCCTTGTACCTGCTTGAGTTCGGCCTCGGTTGCATGGGCGATCCGTTCCAGATCGTAGGCGCCACGCGTCTGGTCTTTTGTCCACAAGGTCAGGCTGACAACCGGGACATCATCAATGCCTTTCGGCTTGACCAGTGGCTGCCCTACCCCGAGCTCCGGAGAAAAAAGATCGGTATTGGTCTGCACCGTGTCGTGCAGGCGCACAAGCGCTGTCTCGCGCTCGACACCAACCTTGAACTGGACCGTTAGCACCGCAACGCCCGGACGTGACACGGAATAAACATGCTCGATCCCGGCAATCTGGGACAGCTGCTGTTCCATCGGGCCTGCAACTTTTGTTTCCACATCGGCACTGGAAGCACCGGGAAACGGCACCATGACGTTGGCCATGGTGACATTGATTTGTGGTTCTTCTTCTCGTGGCGTCACACCCACGGCAAAGAGGCCCAGCAACAGTGCGACCAAACCCAGCAATGGCGTGAGTTGTGAACGCAGGAAGTAGTCGGCAATACGGCCGGAAATACCCATGTCGATCTCCTTAGCGTGTCAGGCCGGCACGCACCGGATCGAGTGCCACTTTCTCGCCTTCACGCAAGCCCGCCAGCACCTCATACGAGCCATCGCCCTGGCGTTCACCCACGCGCACCTGTCGCAACTGTGGCCTGCCCTTATCTGGCAGGACATAAACACCCGTAACTTCACTACGACGCAACACGGCTTCAGCCGGCACCACCAGCCGGCGCGCCGTCCCCGTCACAAAGTGCACACGTACGAACTGGCCCGGCAACAAGCCGTTGGCCTGCTCCGGCAGATAAACACGCACTTCGGTAGTGTGGGTGCGGGGATCGGCTGAAGGGATGACAACCATTTTGGCCGCCTTGATCCATTGGGCAGTACCAGGAACCTCTACCATGGCACGATTACCGCGGCGCACTGCATCTATCCAGGCTTGTGGCACCTGCGCGGTGGCGCGCAGCCATGCCGGATCAAACCCGGTGGCTAACGGTGTACCAGGCGACGCCATTTCACCCAACTCGACATGAAGTGCCGACATCACACCGGAATATGGTGCCGTCACATCGGCAAAACCACGGGTCGTGGCCGCCTGACCACTGCTTGCCTGCAATGTATTCAATCGGGCCTGTGCAGACTTGTAGTTGGCCTCGGCAGTATCCATCTGCGATTTACTGACATAGTTTTTGGCAAACAGCTCCTTGAAGCGTTCGTATTCGCGAGTTGCATTTTCAAGCCCGACACGCGCCTCGGTGACCTGGGCCTGAACACCCGTCACCTGCTGCTGGGCAACGCTGGGATCAATACGCATGATCACCTGCCCCTGTTTGACAGTATCGCCGGGACGAAAATTGATGGCCATGACACGGCCAGCCGTTTGCGCAGCGACGGTGGACTGTCTCTCGGCCTCAATAACGGCTTCGCCTGCCCATGTGGCTTCAACCTGACGCCAGGCAACCGCAGCACTGGCGAGAGCAGGAACTGCAGCGGTGGCATCAGCGGCCGGCAGCAAGGCCGGCGTTGTACCAAGCAACAGGGCAGACATCAGGGCAGCAAGCTGGAGCCGTTTCACAGTATTCTCCTTGTACGGGCAGGTTCATCGCCAAACGCGTGTAAATCTTCGGAAGGCAAGTCACGCCACTCCTTGTTCCTCAGTCAGGGCACAATCAGGGCGCAATCACTTCACGCTTGAAACCGATCTTGCCGAGAAACCACATCATCGGGCACCAGCCGGTAAAGGCTGACTGCATCTGGTTGAGACCGACAAACGCGGTAAAAAGAAAGAAATACGGACTGACATACCAGCCCAGTACCACGCTCAGGAAAGTAAAGAAACCTGCAACAAAACGGAGTCCGGCGTTGATGGTCATTATCATTTACCTCGGTTGTTTGACTTCATTCATTAAGCTGGTTTTAAAGCCGGCATCTCACAGCGATGCCGCTGGCATGCCACAAGCCCGATTGGCCGGAACGGCAACATCCATCAGGCGCGGGTTTGGCAACTTGAGTGCATGCATCAGCTGCACATATTCCGCCTCTGACGCGACCTGCAGCCGGGGATTGTGCAGACGTTCTTCAGTAATACTGCTGGTGGTCCACCCCTTGTAATCATGCGCAGGAAAAACTGCGGTATCTCCCGGCAGACTCAGCAAGCGCTCAAACAGGCTGTGATACTGCTGGTGGGCATCACCATTCTGGAAGTCGGTACGACCGGTGCCACGGATCAGCAGGGTATCGCCGGTAAAGACATAACGCTGACCATTATCGTCAAGATAAAAGCTGTAGGAGTCATCGGTATGACCCGGCGTATAGATAGCCACAAGCTCATGTGAGCCAAAACGAAGTTTATCGCCATCACTGAAACGGGCGCTCACGCAATCCGCCTGGGCCTGCTGCCCCATGTACGTCACACAGCCGGTTGCTGCGCGCAGTAATCCGAGTGCCGTAATGTGATCGGCATGTACATGGGTATCCACAGCCATCACGAGCTTGAGCTCAAGTTCATCGAGCAGGCGCAGATAACTATCCATATGCTCGCGCACTGGGTCTATCAGCACTGCATCACCCGTCTTCTGATCAGCAAGCAGATAGGTATAGGTTGAAGAAGCTGCATCAAAGAGTTGTCGGAACAGCATGTCTGTCTCCCTCTTTTCAATTGGTGTTCACATCAAGTGAAACTGCTGCGCCAGTGTCCAGGCCACCAGCAGCACCATCAGGATTACAAAGCCTTTCTGCAGCTTCGGGCCGGCCACAAACCGCCCGAGCAAACTACCGGCCAGCATGCCGAGCAATGCACCACCTGCCAGCGGCCAGAACAGTGCAGGCAACGACTGCTGCCACAGAAAGCTGGCAAAGCCGGTGCTGGAGATCAGTACGATCACGGCCAGGGATGTCGCCACTGCCTGCCGCATGGGAAGGCCACTGACCAGAATCAGCATCGGCACAATCACAAAACCACCACCCACACCAAACAGGCCTGACAGGAGCCCGGTCAGTGCCCCCGCCAGCAGCAGGCGTTGCATGCACGGCCAGCGCCACTCAAAACGACCAGTGGGCGAAAGCTCGCAAGAGGCTCCTTCAAGCCCTGCATCCTCGCCGCTCCCGGCACGCAGCACTCGGGTTGATTCCGGATCACGGTCGGCCTGCTGCCACATGCGCAGGGCAATCACTACTACCAGTAAAGCAAATGCCACGACCAACGCAGTCTCGGGCAGGCGACCGGCCAGCCACTGCCCCACGGGAGCCAGCAACATGCCACCAACACCTGTGACGGCAACCAGTGGCCAGACAATCTGCTTCTGACGCAAGCGCATCAATACGCCGAAGGCAGCAGCACTGGCCACTGCACCCAGTGACAAACCGGCGCTCATCGACAAGCCCAGTCCCAGCCCGCCCATCAGCAGCGGTACTGCCATGACGGAGCCGCCTGCCCCGGTCAACCCGAGCACCAGACCAATGAGCGCACCAATCAACAGGGCCACGTATCAACTCCCTCAGACACGACGGATCGGCATGCCTATCGACTGGCAGGCCTGCGTACCGCCCTCAACCACCACGATTTCGGCATCGGTCGCCTTGCAGAGAAAATCTGCGGCCTGACGGGCACGCATGCCTGCCTGGCAAAGCACATACAGGGTGTCATCCGAACCAAAACCCTTTGCCTGGAGATCCGCCAGTATTTTTCCAGGATTTAACTCGCCCAGCGGACACAGCAATGCACCTTCGACATGACCGCCCGCAAATTCAGGCGGATTGCGCACATCAATCAGGTGTACCTGTCCTGCCTTGTAGCGCCGATCAAACTCGTCTGCAGAAATAACCTTGTAACCACTCATGCTTTCTTACTCCGCCAGACTCAATTTCACCTGGATATCAGGCATATTTGGACATCAATGCACGGACCTGAGCCATTCGTTCGGCGAATTCTGCGCCCTGATCGTTGCAGACATTGGCCTCAATCACGCAGGCGAGCATTTCATGAAACGCCTTGTCGAGTGCCTTGCGGGCGGCCGTCATCTGCTGAATGATTTTTTCGCAGTCTTCATCCTGATCAATCAGCTTCTGGACACCGCGAATCTGCCCTTCGACGCGGGCCAACCGCTTGAGCATGTCGGTTTTTTGCTGGGCATTCGGACTGAGCATGACAACCTCCTGATCACATACCCCATAGGGTATACGAAATACAGGCAAGGTCAAGTACCCCTGGGGGTATACAAGAGGGAGAGCAAGTGGGTGGTCAGGAGCCAGATATCAGGAAACAGGAACAGGCCGGCGCTGCAGCAGTAGAGCCGCACACAGGGAAGCGGCGGCAGCAGTGAGCCACGACCAGAGCGGATGAATATCCCAGACCATACCGGTCCACCAGGAGCCCAGGGCAACACCAAGGCCCCAGAGCATGCTGTATATCGCCTGCCCCTGCCCCTGGTGACCAGCACCAAACTGGCGATAGATGACACTGATGGCCGCTGCATGGAATGTCGCAAAGCTGGCCGCATGCAGCAGCTGGGCAGACCAGACTATCAAAGGCGACTCGATACCCAGACCAATGACGGCCCAGCGCACGGCCGACAACAGGAGGCTGACGACCATCACTTTCTGCTCGCCAAAGCGGGGCAGCCAGCGATGCATCTGGGTGAAGGCAATCACTTCGGCAAACACTGCCAGCGCCCACAACCAGCCAATGGCGGTGCGGGAATAGCCATGATCCTCAAGATAGATGCTGTAAAAACTGTAGTACGGCGCATGCGAGAGCTGCAGCAGGAAATGAGCCGCCAGAAAGGCCATGACGGTTGGCCGCCTGAGGATGCTGAAGAAATCTTCCTGGCGGTGCGCGTGGGTCGGCGTAGCGATATCAGGCACTTGCAGGCTGGCCAGCCAGCTGGCGGCTGCACACACCAGCAGGCACAACGGTAACCAGCTGACGGACACCTGATCAAACAGCATTCCCAGTGAAGCACCCGTGACAATGAACCCGATGGAGCCCCAGAGCCGCAATCGGCTGTACAGCTCACGCTGCGCCCCCAGATGCGCAATGGTGACTGCCTCGAACTGCGCCAGGATCGCATTCTGGAAAAAGCTGTAACCAAGCAAGACAAATGCCAGCGGCCAGAAATTCTCCGTGAAGAAAACACCCAGCCAGAAAAACATCAGCAGGAAGGCGCCAGCCCGTACCATCTGCAGCCGTTTCCCGGTCCTGTCCGCCACATACCCCCAGAAGTTCGGCGCAATGATGCGCGTTGCCATGAGAATGGCCATGAGCTGACCGATGGACTCCGGCGAGAACTTCAGGCCCTGCAGATACAGTCCCCAGTACGGCATGAAGCCGCCAAGCACTGCGAAATAGAAAAAATAGAAAGATGCGAGGGGAATGTGGGGAATGCGGGCTGGTGTTGTCACGGGCACAAACCCTCAGCCCTCCCCCTGCCTCAGGGAGAGGGCAGTTGCATCAGAGGCTGCCGGCAATCGGCTTGAGCGGTGGCACGACATCGGCATTCTGCGCACGATGCCGGAGGAAATGATCCATCAGCACGATGGCCAGCATGGCCTCGGCAATCGGTGTGGCACGCACACCTACGCAGGGGTCATGACGCCCCTTGGTCACCACTTCGATGGCATTGCCATGAATATCGATGGAACGCCCGGGTAAGGTCATGCTGGACGTTGGCTTGAGTGCAATGCTCACGACAATTGCCTGCCCGGAGGATATGCCGCCGAGCACGCCACCCGAGTGATTGGAAGCAAAGCCTTGCGGCAACATCTCGTCACGGTGCTGTTCGCCACGCTGTTCGACCACCGCAAAGCCATCTCCGATTTCCACGGCCTTGACGGCATTGATGCTCATCATGGCATGCGCAATGTCGGCATCCAGACGATCAAACACCGGCTCGCCCCAGCCCACTGGAACATTCGATGCGTAGACGGACAGCCGCGCCCCACAACTGGAGCCATCACGGCGCAGTTGGGTGATCAGGTCTTCCATCTGCGGAATGGCATCGGCATCGCCACAAAAGAACGGATTCTGGTTGACCAGTGACCAGTCGAGTTTTTCTGCCTTTACCGTACCGATCTGCGTGACATGGCCACGAATCACGATACCGAATTTCTCGTGCAGATATTTCTTGGCAATGGCACCGGCTGCCACACGCATCGCGGTTTCACGCGCGGAGGAACGCCCCCCACCACGGTAATCACGGAAGCCGAACTTCTGCGTGTAGGTGTAATCGGCATGGCCGGGACGGAAGGTCTCGGCGATATTGGCGTAGTCCTTGGACTTCTGGTCAGTGTTCTCAATGAGCAGGCCGATCGGGGTACCGGTGGTCTTGCCTTCAAACACGCCGGAAAGAATCTTCACCACATCATCTTCACGACGCTGGGTGCTGTACTGTGACGTGCCCGGCTTGCGACGATCCAGGTCAAGCTGCAGATCTTCCTCGGTAAGCGCCAGCCCCGGCGGGACGCCATCCACAATCGCGCCCAGCGCAATACCGTGCGACTCGCCAAAGGTGGTGACGCGGAAAAGATCGCCTATCGTGTTACCAGCCATTGAGTAAATCCTTGTTCAGACCGCCGCTTCGAACAGCGGCTGGAATTCGCGGCACTGCGCCGCGGTCAATACGAATACGCCCTGCCCGCCCCGCTCGAACTCCACCCAAACGAAAGGAACATCGGGAAAGCTCTGCTCCAGCGCCCACTGCGAGTTGCCAACCTCAACCACCAGGACGCCATTCTCCGTCAGGTAGTCGGCGGCCTCGGCCAGAATGCGCCGGGTGATGTCCAGACCGTCACGACCCGAGGCCAGCCCCAGCTCCGGCTCGCGCAGGAATTCGGCGGGCAGATCTGCCATGTCTTCGGCATCCACATACGGCGGATTACTGACAATCAGGTCATAGCGCTGACCCGGCAGCTTGCTGAACACATCGGACTCGATCAGGCCGACACGATCTTCCACCTCATGATGCTCGACATTGACGGCGGCAACCGACAAGGCATCCATCGAAATATCCGTGGCATCCACCAGCGTGTCCGGAAACTCCTTGGCCATGGCGATCGCGATGCAACCAGAGCCGGTGCACAGGTCCAGCACACGCTGAGGCTCATCGGCCAGCCAGGGCAGGAAGCGGTCGGCAATCAGTTCGGCAATCGGCGAGCGCGGAACCAGCACACGCTCGTCGACATAGAACGGCAGGCCGTTGAAATAGGCCAGGTTAAGCAGATAGGCCAGCGGGATGCGGTCGTTGACGCGACGACGCAGCAGGTCCAGCACAGCGGCACGTTCGGACGGCAACAGCTTTGCGTCCAGAATCTCTTCATCGGCCGACCACTCCAGCGCCAGGGTCTGCATGACCAGCGCGGTTGCCTCGGCAAAGGGGTCATCCGTACCATGCCCGAGGTGAATGTCGTTCTCACGAAAGCAGGTTACGGCAAAACGGATGAAGTCACGGATGGTGACAAGAATCGCCCCGGCTTCAGCCAGCAGGGCATCATCGAGCAGCACGTCAGAATCGCTTTCGGTCACGGCAAGGTCCGGGTGATCGTTGGAAGGCGCCTATTCTAGCGGCCACAGCCCCTTAATGACCACGACTCCAGACACAGATCTGTGCAGTCGATCCATGCAGTCACCACCTGGCTGTGCAGCCACTGACGCCGGGGCTGGCGCAAGACCCTGATGCTGGCCACAATGAAGGCATCCTTGACCCTGCTTTTGCTGCCCTATGAAAGACCCGCTCCTCAACCAGTTACGAAAACAACTGCGGGAAACCGTCCCGGCCCCCACCAGACCGGCAACACCGGCAGCCCCGGCACGCCCTGCGGAACCGGAGGTGGACGATGCCACCCTGTTTGCACGGGCCACCCGCGGAACACGACCGATTCAGGCTGACACTCCGGCGCCGGCCACCGCCAAACGCCCCGACCCCAACGCCCGCCTGCGCCGTGCAGCCGCAGAAGCGGAGGAACGGGAAAGCATCCCCCTGTCCGATGCCGCCGCCCTGATGTACGAAACCACGCCGGAAAGCACCCTCTCCTACGCCCGTAACGGTGTGCAGCAACGCGTCCTGCACAAGCTGAAACAGGGGCAAATGCCCTGGCAGGCGGCAGTCGACCTGCACGGCTGCACTGCAGACCAGGCCAGGGAGGCCGTGTTGTCGCTATTACAGGAGGCCCGGCAAGCCAATCTGCAGGTGGTCAAGGTGGTGCACGGCAAGGGGCTCATCAAGGAGCAGGCCCTGCTCAAGACCTTTGTCAACGGATGGCTCCGTCAGGTACCCGAAGTACTGGCGTTCGTCAGCGCCCTGCCCCGGGATGGCGGCACCGGTGCCATTTATGTGCTATTGAAAAGAAAACGTCCGGAAACCGAGTAGCCCTGGACACTGTCCACCAACAAGAATAACCACGGATGGTCTGATGGCGTTGTTAAAACGATGGCAAGTCTTGCTCACGCTCCTGCTGCTTGTCAGCGGACTGTCTTCGTTTGCCCATGCAGCACCGCAACATGTCCTGAAGCTCGACAGCCAGACCGGCACGATTTCGCTCGAACCCCATCTTCAATACGCCTGTTCGGACACTGACGTGGATCTGGAGGGCGCCCGGCTGCTGAACTATCAGCCGGTCACCACATCCCGCATTTCCTTCGGATATAAAAAGGAGCCCTGCTGGTTCCGGTTCAGGATGAGCAATACCGGGGCAGAGGCACTCAGGCTGGTTGTCAGCATCCACTTTCCCATGCTGGACCATGCCTCCCTTTACATTCCCACGCCATCAGGCACCGAGATACAAACTGCAGGGGATGCGGAGCTTTATGCCCTGCGTCCGCTACGCGTACGCTTCTTCAGTTACCCGCTTTATCTTGCTCCCCATGCCACACAGGACTACTTCCTCAGGGTTCAGACCACCAGCAGCTTCAACCTGCCCATCACGGTCAGCGGGCGCGATGCCTTTGCCGAAGAAAGCATCAATGGCGAATGGGTTCTGGGCACATTCTATGGCGTTGGCATCGGGCTTTTTTTCTATAACTTTTTTCTCTGGCTGATCATCCGGGAAAAAGCCTACCTCTTCTACATCATCCACCTTGGCAGCAGCCTGCTGTTTTATGCTGCCTTGCAAGGGATCGCCTACCGCTGGTGGCCGGACTGGGCAGACTGGAATAACCGGTCAACGTATGTTTTTGCCTACGTATCGATGATGTCCGGTACATTGTTTGCGCGCGAATTCCTGATGACGCCGCAGTGGCCCCGGGTCGACAAGCTGTTTCTGGGGCTGGCATTTACCGCCATGTTTGCCGCCACCGGGCAGTTCGTCCTTCCCTCCCATATCATCAACCCCTTTCTTGGCATCATTGCACTGACCAACATGCTCCTGCTGACATCAACAGGCATCATGCGCTGGCGGGCAGGCCAGCCGGAAGCGCGCATCTTTGTCATGGCATGGGGATTCTTCCTGGTCTCGCTGTTTGCCGTGGCACTGAACACCTACGGCATACTTTCCACGCTGGTGATCAGTCTTTATGGCATGCAGGTAGGGCTGATCGTCCAGCAGATACTGCTGTCACTCGCACTGGCCTACCGGATCAACAACCTGAAACGGGAAAAGAAGGATCAGGAAGATGAATCCCTGATTGCCCGCGCCGAGAATGAAGCCAAAAGCAATTTCCTTGCAACAATGAGTCATGAAATCCGCACTCCCATGAATGCGGTTATCGGCATCACACACTTGCTGCAGGACACCCGACTTGATGCCAGTCAGCGTAATTATGTCGAGCTGCTGGAGAATGCCGGGCAATCGCTCCTTAACCTTATCAATGACATCCTTGATTACTCGAAGATGAACGCCGGCAAGCTTTCAATTGAAAGCCGGCCATTCAACCTGCCCGACCTTTTCAGGGAATGCACGGAAATCTACTCGGCAAATGCCCGGCAAAAATCACTGTCACTCACCTTTGAACCCGCTCCCGATCTGCCGGTCTGGGTAAAGGGGGATCAGGCTCGACTGCGCCAGATTCTGGTCAACCTGCTCAGCAACGCCATCAAGTTCACCCAGCAGGGCCACATCAAGCTACGCGCCGGCCTGCTGCCTTGCCCGGAGGCTGGTCGGCTGTGCCTGTCTGTCCAGGTAGAAGATACCGGCATTGGCCTGTCACCGCAGGAAACGGACCAGCTATTCCAGGCATTCCGTCAGGCAGAAAGCTCAACCGCACGGAAGTACGGTGGCTCCGGCCTTGGGCTGGCCATCAGCAAGCAGATCATTGAACTGATGGACGGAAAGATTGGTGTCGACAGTACCCCAGGCCATGGCTCCACATTCTGGTTTACGGTATTGCTTGAACCCGCCTCTGCACCGGAAAAATCCATTGATCCGGCAAGTACCGGCACGCTTGTCCAGCACGATTTACGCGTCATGGTGGTCGAAGACAATCCGGTCAACCGGCTGGTGATTACCGGCATGCTGCAAAAACTGGGGATCAATGCCCTGCTGGCTCAGGATGGCGCGGATGCATTGGCTATGCTTCAGGAACATCAGGATATCGAGCTGATCTTCATGGACTGTGAAATGCCGGTGATGGATGGCTATGAAGCCACAAGGCAGATCCGTGCCCTTGAGCAACACGGCAAGCGCCCCCCGGTAACGATCATTGCACTGACCGCGCATGCGCTCCCCGAGCATCGTGAAAAATGCCTTGCCTGCGGCATGAACGACCACCTGGCCAAACCACTCTCCATGGATGAACTGGTCTCCATGTTGCAGCGCTGGCAAATGATCGCTGCCGCACGCCAACCAACCATGGATGAGACAGTTTCATGAAACATATCCGCCATGGATATCTCCTGACCTGCCTGCTTCTGGTGCTATGCGCCGGCAATGCCTTCAGTGCAAGTCATGTACTTTCACTGAAGGAGGTTCCTGCCCGGCTGGAGCTGGAACCATGGGTTACCTACACCTGCGACACCAATATCAATGCCCCGCAGCAGTTTGCCGATCTCGATAAAATCACGTTCAGGAAACTTCCTCTCCCGCATATTTCGTTCGGTTTTCTCAAGGGAGCCTGCTGGTTTCGCTGGGAGATGCAGAATGACAGCAATGAAACACAACGCCTGCTGTTCACTGTTGATTATCCCGTGCTTGACCACGTTGATCTTTACGAGCGCAGTGGCGAAACAACCCGGAAATGGGTCATGGGGGATGCGCTGCCGTTCAAGCAGCGCAAGATTGATTCACGCAACTTTGTTCTGCCCCTGACACTTGAGCCAGGCCAGCATGCCACGTATTTTCTGCGGATCGAGTCAACCGGCTCAATGACTGTTCCTCTCTACATCAGCAACCGGGACGGCTTCATCGGCATGCACGAGCAGCACGAATGGTGGCTGGGGGCCTTTTACGGCATCAGCCTTGGCCTGCTTTTCTATCATGGTTTTTTGTGGGTCGTCATTCGCGAAAAAATTTACCGGTTCTATGTTCTGCATCTGGGTGCCAGTCTGGCCTACATGGCAACACTGCAAGGACTGGCATTCCGGATATGGCCGGATTCACCGGAATGGAACAACCGCTCCAACTACCTTGCCGGCTATCTGGTCCTGCTCACCGGCGTACTTTTTGCCCGGGACTACCTGAACACCCGCAACTGGAAACATGGCGACAGGTTCCTGCTGGCGTTGGCCTCGCTGCTTGCATCTGCCTTCATTGCACAAATTTTCCTGCCCGCACGCATCATGTACCTGAGCATGGCCGGCATGGTGATTGCGACCATGCTCTCCCTGCTGGTGACCGGGCTTGTGCGCTGGAAGCATGGACTGAGTGATGCGCGTCACTTTGTACTGGCGTGGGGCCTGTTCATGATGATGGCCGTGCTTTTTTCGCTGAAAACCTACGGAATTTTCGCCACCATCCCGGTACTGGCGACTGTCAACATCCTTCAGCTTGGCATGATCCTGCAACAGGTACTGCTCTCTCTCGGCATGGCCGGACGACTGACAACCCTCAAGCGCGAAAAAATACAGCGCGAACAGGAAATCCTGCGCGAGCGTGCTGAAAATGATGCGAAAGGTGATTTCCTCGCCAAGATGAGCCATGAAATCCGTACGCCGATGAATGCCGTACTCGGACTGACCCACCTGCTCAAGGACAGCCGGCTGGACACCACGCAGCGGGAACAGGTGAACATGCTGCATTCGGCAGGCCAGTCCCTACTTGAGCTCATCAATGACATCCTGGATTACTCCAGAATAAACGCCGGCAAGCTGGAGCTGGAAAAAACCGTTTTCAACCTGCCCACCCTGTTCAGCGACTGTGTCAGCATGTTTGCCGTGAATGCCGGGCAGAAATCCCTCTCGCTGGCGTATGAACCGGCGGACAACCTGCCCGTCTGGGTACTGGGCGATCCGGTACGTTTGCGCCAGGTGGTCAGCAACCTGCTCAACAATGCCATCAAGTTCACCAGCAAGGGCCACATCCATGTCCGGCTGCAATTGCAGCCTTCGGCCATCCCCGATCATGTGAACCTTCTGGTCGAAGTCGAGGACACCGGCATCGGCCTGACTCCTGAAGAGATCAGGTCCCTCTTCCAGGCCTTTCAGCAGGCCGATGTCTCGACCACCAGAAAATATGGTGGCTCTGGCTTGGGGCTGGCCATCAGCCGGCAGCTGGCGGAACTGATGGGGGGGGCTATCGGTGTACGCAGCCAGCAAGGGGCAGGCTCCACCTTCTGGGTACGCATACCCCTTGAGCTAAGCAGTGCCCCGGCACAGCCGGCGGACAGTGCATCCTTGCGGCTGGAGCAGCTGCAGGGACGCCACCTGCTGGTGGTCGAGGACAATCCGGTCAACCAGCTGGTGATTACCGGCTTGCTGCGCAAGCTCGGCATCACGCCATTGCTCTGTCAGGACGGGGAGAAAAGTCTGGAGCTGCTGCGCCAGCATCCGGAGGTCGAGCTGGTGTTGATGGACTGTGAAATGCCCGGCATGGATGGTTACGAAGCCACACGCCAGCTAAGGCTGCGGGAGGCCAGTGAGGGCCTGGTCCACCTCCCCGTTGTCGCCCTGACGGCGCATGCCATGGCGTCGCACCGGGAGCGCTGCCTGGAGGCGGGCATGGACGATCATCTGGCCAAGCCGGTCGTGCTTGATGATCTGGCCAACATCCTCAAGCGGCATCTGCCCGACTGAGTCTTGTGCCTTTGACCCCTGCCAGTGATTTGGTTAGGGTGGCACCCCTTGATTTCATGACACGAGGCCTGAACCCCATGGAAAACGCCTATGCCAGCATCATCACCGCCGTCGGTGAAGACCTGGAGCGCCCTGGCCTGAAGGATACGCCTGCCCGCGCCACCAAGGCCTTCCGCTACCTATGCAAGGGCTATGAGGAAGACCTCGACACCATCGTCAACAACGCCATTTTTCCGTCCGACAACGATGAAATGGTCATTGTGAAGGACATCGAGCTGTACTCGCTCTGCGAACATCACCTGCTGCCATTCATTGGCAAGGTCCATGTCGCCTACCTGCCCTCCGGCAAGGTACTGGGATTATCCAAGATTGCACGCATCGTCGACATGTATGCACGCCGCCTGCAGATCCAGGAAAACCTGACCAAGCAGATTGCTGATGCTGTGCAGAAGGTGACGGATGCCCGCGGGGTTGGCGTGATCATTGAAGCCCGTCACATGTGCATGATGATGCGTGGCGTGGAAAAACAGAATTCAGTGATGAAAACTTCCATCATGCTGGGACGCTTTCGCGAGAACCCGCAAACCCGCAACGAATTCCTGTCGCTGACCAACTGAGAAAGTACCATGACGTCGCCCGTTCGTGTCCTGATCACCGGTGCCGGCAGCGGCCTTGGCCGTGCCATGGCAATGGCTTGGGCGCGACGCGGGGCACAAATCATTGTGGCGGACATTGCCCGTGAGCGTGCCGAGGAATCCGTCGCGCTCTGCAAGACCTCCGGTGCCGCTGACGCCGTGTTCCTGGCGCTGGATGTCACGAGCGAGCCTGACTTTGTGGCCGCGCTGGAGTGGGTTACTGCGCACTGGGGCGGACTGGACATTGTCGTCAACAATGCCGGCGTAGCAGGTGGCGGCAGTTTTGAGGGCATCAGTGAAGCCGACTGGTCATGGATGCTGAACATCAACCTGCTGGGTGTGGTGCGTGGCTGTCGCGTATTCACATCGCTGTTCAAGCAGCAGCAACAGGGACAGTTTGTGAACATTGCCTCCATGGCCGGCCTGCTCAACCCGCCTGCCATGGCCAATTACAATGTGGCCAAAGCCGGCGTGATTGCCCTCTCGGAAACACTGGCAGCCGAACTGTCGCCATGGAATATCCGCACCCTGGCCGTGTGCCCGTCCTATTTCCAGACCAACCTGAACGAGTCACTGCGTACGCATGACCCGCTCACCAAGGCCGCATTGAACAAATTGCTGGCAAGCTCGGACATAACGGCAGATGACATTGCCGAAGGCATCGTGGCGGCGGTTGGCGCAGGCGACAACCTGTACCTGCCCCATGAGCAGGCGCAACAGGCATGGGACAGGAAGCGGCAGAATCCCGGTGTCATTCCGGAAGACATGCTCGTGTATGCACGCAAACTGGCGGCAGCGCAGGGAAAAAACTGATCGCCACCCAAGTGTGTCGTTCAGTCGGTGCGTGACAGAAAGCGGTTGATGACCGCTGCCACTTCTGCCGGACTTTCATCCAGATGCAGATGGTGCCCGCCAGATACAATCTGCAGCTCCAGCTGATGCAAGGCCGCAAGCCGTGCATCGAACACCACCGGATCAGCCGGAAATCCCTGTGACGCACGAATAACCTGCACGGGCGCTGCAATGGCACCGAGAAAGGCGAGCACCTGTGGCTCGGTCAGACGCAATGACGAGTGATGCCGTATGCGGCGATCCATGGTCCAGGCAAACCCGCCCTCAACTTCTTTCAGCGAACGTGAGCACAGTATGCCGGCAGCCTGTGCACTGAGCGGTGTGAAGCCACGCTGGCGAGCTGTTACGGCCATCTCCCGGCTGGCAAACACACGATCTTCACGCGGCTCATACGCCTGCCACTCCAGCAACGCATCGCGCAAAATGCCGGGCGCCTCTGCAGCAGAGCCGGCATACGGTCCAAGGCCGTCAATCATCACGAAACGGCTGATACGCTCAGGCAGTGCACCGGCAAACAACGAGCCGATACCTGCCCCCATCGAATGCCCCATCAGGGCAAAGCGCTCCCAGCCCAGCTGGTTGACGACCGCCAGCACATCATCGACGTGATCCAGCGTGTGATACCGCATGCCCTCGGCACGCCAGTCGCTGAAACCGTGACCGGCAAAATCCATGGCAACGATGTGATAACCCGACAGTAACGGGGCAAGCCGGTCAAAGGTGGCAGCATTGTCCTGCCAGCCATGCAATGCCAGCAAAGGCGGCAGCGAGGCATCGTGCCAGCAGCGTGCCGCAATGTGACGGCCCTTGTGCTGAAAGATCCGCTCCACGACAGCCACCGTCATGCGATGACCTTTTCCTGTTTCAGTGCAGCCAGGATATGCCCGGCTGTCTGCAGCGGCTTCTCCAGCGGAAACATGTGCCCGCCTTCAACATACTCGTGCAGCATGGCATGGGTACGTGCCATGCGCTCGGCAAATCCTGTGCCGCGAAACTCGCTCTGCGCACCCGACAACAGGGTGCCGGGCACCTGCAAGGGCGAACGGAAGCGCCAGGAGTTGTGTGGCGTGTGCCGGAAAATTTCGACTTCAACTGTTGCCGGAATGGTGAGGCAAACGCCCTCCTCGCAATCACTGAGCCCGAAGTTCAGATAATCCTCGAAGCAGTCCGGATCAAAGCTGCGGAACAGACGCTTCTTGCCCAGCAACTCACGGGCCACATCACGCGAAGGCCAGACCTCACGACGCCCCATGCTCTTGCCTGCAGGCGTGATGCGATCCACCTGACCGATGGCCTTCATGAAACCGAAACTGAGTGCGCCCAGCCCGTTGATGATGGGCGGGTCCATGACGACAACCGCCTTGAACAGTTCAGGATGGCGATGCGCTGCCATGAAGGTGGTAAGCCCGCCCATGGAGTGCCCAAGGCCAATCACCGGTCCGTTACAGCGCAGGCGAATGGAGTCCGCCACCTGATCGACAAGGGAATGCCAGTTGGCATCAACCGGATAGGCCGGATCGGTCCCCATGACAGGCAGGTACTTCACATCAAAAACGGACTCGAGGGCACCGAACAGCTTGCGATAGCAGGCCGAAGGAATACCGTTGGCATGGGCAAAATGCAGTTCTGGTTTACTCATTGATCAGAGCTTCTCTATCGCAAGACCAAGCGCTTCCACTTCGGCGGACCTGGTACTGGGTGCAATGACGGCGGTGCATGCACGTCCCCGGGCAAGCCACGTTTCACCGACGCGGCTCAGGTCATTCAGCGATACGGCCAGCAGACGCTCACGCAGATGCTTGCGTTGCTCGTGTGTACGGCCATAAAGCGCATTGTGATAGGCCTGCCGGGCCTCACCTGCGGGCGACAGCGGCTTGTCCATGTCGGAGATGATGCCCAGCACGGTCTCTTCCAGCTGACGCTGCTCGTGCGTTTCGTTGAGCAGCCAGTCTATGCCGGCATCAAAATCATTCAGCGTTTCTGTCAGGCGCGGATCACGATAGGAATAGAAGCGGAAGGCGCAGGCATTGCCATCGTAACCGGCACCACCACCGTAAGCGCCGCCTTTTTCACGAATGGCAT
Source organism: Moraxellaceae bacterium (assembly GCA_030646295.1). Classification (GTDB taxonomy): domain Bacteria; phylum Pseudomonadota; class Gammaproteobacteria; order Pseudomonadales; family Moraxellaceae; genus UBA2031. Next base: position 572,763 of record JAUSND010000003.1, on the reverse strand, counting down.
TATGCAGGAATCCATTGCGCAAAAAGCCACCCAGCAACATCAGTGCAGGAGCATCTGCATGCTCGATTGCCACGGCCGGATAGGCCCTGGCACAAAACTGGACCTGGGTATTGCACAACCACGCCACATCGCGCGCTGGCGAGGGCGTCGCAAACACAAGTGAGCCGGGCGCAGGCTGCCAGTTGGCCTCCTGCCATGTGGCGGCCAGCGAGGACTCCAGTGCAGCCAGACGATCCTCTTCTCCAATCAGCAGGAAGCGACGCTGCGACTGCAACACCTTGCGATGCAATGCCTGCAGACTGGCGAGCAGTTGCTGCAGGGACTGGTCATCGGCAAGGGTGGTATCCAGCGCCTTCATGCGGCGAATGCCGGGCAGCCCGGAAATGCGCTGGTTGAATGCCGCTACGGCACTGAAGGAAGCCCCCGCCGTCTGCATGGCCAGACCATGGCCCTGCCCTGTCACGCTGGCTTCCCAGCGCGCCTTCATTTGCGCCACCAGCTCACGTACGCGTGAGCCTTCATCAAAGCGCAGGCCTTCCAGCGTCACCTGCATCAACTGGTTGAAATCACCCGCCTTGTCCGCCAGCGCCTTGCCGGCAAACACAAGGTGGCCAAGCCCCTTGTTGGCATCATGCAGATCGGTTCGCATGGACAGACTCATGCGCAAACCACCGGAGACTCGGGACTGCCACTGCTGCATGGCCATGTAATCGTGATCACCCGCCCCCAGCTCGCTGACCAGTGAGGTATACAGTGGCAGCAGTTCCTGTTCTGCGTCCGTGAATGCCGGCAGATCAATAATCATCTGCTCATAGACCAGACCATTCGTGCCCTGGCTGTAGACGGCCAGCGGTACATCATGGCCCGCCATCAGGATACGTTTTTCCTGGCCTTCGGCCACCAGAAAATCGGCAGGAATGTCTTCGCGGCCTACCAGAGGCAGGATTTCCGGATCATCTTTCTGCGACTGTCGGGCATTCAATGCCGCCGTTTCCTGAAGAATTTTATCGACGGAAACATCATCAAGCGAGGCGCGGATTCTGGCCAGTCGGGCGGCTTCCGCCGCAATGCGACGCTCACTCAGGGCCGGCTCGGGGCGCAAGGTCACGCGCACACGATGGTTGTTGTCCAGCAACCAGCGCTGCACCAATCCTTTCACAAAGCCGGGGTCGCGAATGGCAACACGCAGATCAGCAAGCACGGCATTGATGTCCCACAGCGCCAGCGGGTCGCCGTCATGCAGCACCGCGCCAAGGCCATTGAGGATGAGCTGCAAACCATAGGGGTAACTGTCGCCACCGATTTCGCGCTGACTCAGTTCCAGCTGGTGCAGCACTGCCTCGACATCTTCTTCCGGCACGCCGTACTCGGCCACTTCCCGCAGCACGGCCAGCACACCTTCTTCAAACGCAGCAGCACGCTCAGGCTCGCTGCCTTCGATACCGCACATGAAACTGAGTTCGCGACCAGAATCATCCGATCCGCACAGTGCCGACGGCGACTGCCCCAGCTCGGTGGTCTCCAGATAATGACGCAGCGGCGACGCAGAATTTTCCAGCAGCACGCCCGCCAGCAGCTCTGCCTCAAAGCGCTCGCGCAGATTGGCCGTTTGCCCCAGCAACCATCCCATCACGATATGGGTCTTGGCAGATGATCCTTCTTCGTCCAGTGCATAGGCTTCTTCCACCCGCACTGGCGCGTGATAACGCTTTTCATCGCGACCACGGATTTGTTCGGGCAGCGCGGTAAATTCCTTCAGCGCCTGCTCATGAATCTTTTCCTGCAGCTCCACCGCCGGAATATCACCAAAGGTCATGAACACGGCATTGCTGGGGTGGTAATGTTCCTTGTAGAACGCGACCAGATCTTCGTAACCAAGATCGGGAATATGTTCAGGGTCGCCACCGGAGTTGTAGTGATAGGTGGTGGAGGGAAACAGGTGCTTGTGCAGGGTTTCCCAGAGCACGGACTGCGCTGTGCTCATCGCGCCCTTCATCTCGTTGAACACCACACCCTTGTAGACCAGGGGACTACTGGCATCGTCCGGCTTTTCAAACTCGACACGAATGCCTTCCTGTGCAAAATCAAGCGGATCGAGACGGGCAAAGAACACGGCATCCAGATACACGGACAGCAGATTGTCGAAATCCTTGCGGTTCTGGCTGGCAAAGGGATAGGCAGTCCAGTCACTGGACGTGAACGCGTTCATGAACGTGTTGAGCGAACGCCGGATCATCAGGAAGAACGGGTCGCGCACCGGATACTTGCGGGAACCGCACAGTGCCGTGTGCTCCAGAATGTGGGCAACGCCGGTTGAATCCATGGGCATGGTGCGAAGGGACACCAGAAACACGTTTTCCGTATTGTCTGCGGCCAGGTGGTAGTGCACCGCGCCGGTGGCCTTGTGGCGGTATTCGGCAACAACCAGATTCAGGGACGGAACAGGAACAGCACGGACCGGTTCAAACGCGGCATGGGCAACAGGCAGGGATGTCACAGACACAGGAAACTCCGGGGGCTGGCAGAAGCAGCAGAATGCCCCGGATTATGCGGTAGCTGGCCGGCCCTGCCAAACCATAAAATCCCTGTTTTCCCGAGGACTCACAAGCGGCTCATGCCCCGGCAAGTCCCTGGCCCTCAGTACCAGAGCCGGATGCCTGCCACTGCCGATGCCTCGCCATCATCTGCCCCGGCGGCACGGGCCATGTCGGCCGTGTCGCCAAATGTCGTCGACCACTCCACTCCCACATAAGGTGCGATCTCGCGGCGGATCTCGTAGCGCAGGCGCAGCCCCAGCTCGGCATCACTCAGCCCGGCACCAATGGCGCGGTCGGGATCATCCTTGCCGTACAGATTGACCTCGACCGCAGGCCCCAGGATCAGGCGATTGGTCAGGCGGGCCTCATACTCGGCCTCCAGTCGCAAGGCGGTGCGACCCGACTCACCCGCAAAGGCCGTGATCCCGACGTCAAAGAAGCCGGGCGCCAGACCCTGCATGCCAATGGCAGCCCAGGTGCGCGACGGCCCTTCCCCGCCATCCTGACGCACGCCCAGGGTGGTATCCCACCACCGCGCGACAGCATGATTCCACAGCAGGCTGGTCTCCAGAGACTCCGACGTGTCATGGGTCCGCTCGCCGGTGCTGCCCAACCAGAGCCGGTCACTGGCACTACCCCAGCCAGCACGGGCCTCCCAGACTGTGGCTGTGTCGCCATCGGCATGGCTGGCTTCCAGCTGATCGACCTGCAAAAACACGGAACGGCTGCTGCCCATGTGTGTCTGCATGTCCATCCCGCCCGGATCAGGAAAGGCTGCCGCCAGTTCGGCTGCGGTCGGGGGCGGCAAGACTGGAGCATCCGGCAAAGACTGCACGGGCGCCGCGGCTGATACGGCAGCAGGTGGCATCACATGCCCGGAATGCTGCGAATGGTCTTCTTCTGCCCACGTCATGGAAGTTGTCAGGAGTCCGAGGGTGAAAATGATCTTTTTCATGATCAGACCTCCACCCGCACTTCACGGAACATGCCACTGTCCATGTGCATGAGCAGGTGACAATGGAAGGCCCACCGCCCCAGGGCATCCGCCCGGACCCGGAACGTCCGGCGCGTACCCGGGGGCATGCTGATGGTGTGTTTGCGCACGAGAAAATTGCCGTCTTCGTCCTCCAGATCACTCCACATGCCATGCAGATGAATGGGGTGCTCCATCATGGTGTCGTTCACCAGCACCACGCGCACGCGCTCGCCATATTTCAGTGTGACCGGCGCAGCATCGGCAAAAGGAATGCCGTCAAACGACCAGACATACCGCTCCATATGACCGGTCAGGTGCAGCTCAATTTCGCGTGAGGGCACGCGCCCGTCAGGATCATCAAAGGTGCTGCGCAGATCGGCATAGGTCAGTACCTTGCGCCCGTTATCCCGAAGGCCGATGCCCGGATCATCCAGCCGAGCCATCGGCATCATGGTCTGCATGTCGACCATGGGGTTATTGCTTTCACTGGCAGGATGGGACTGCATTTTCATGCCCGGCATGTCGTGATGCATATGCTCGCCATGTCCCATGTCATCCATGGTGAGCAGCGGGCGCTTGTCCAGCGCAGGAATCACAGCCTGCAAGCCTTGCGTGAGCGCCAGCGTGGCACGGGCATAGCCGCTACGGTCCATACTCTGTGCAAAAATCGTGTAGGCGTTATCAACCGGCTCCACGATCACGTCGAGTGTTTCGGCAACAGCAATACGGAACTCGTCAATGTCCACCGGATGCACCGGCTGGCCATCGGCAGCCACCACCGTCATTTTAAGGCCGGGAATGCGTACATCGAAATAGGTCATGGCCGAGGCATTGATGAAACGCAGGCGTACCTTTTCACCCGCACGGAACACACCGGTCCAGTTACCGGCCGGCGTCGTGCCGTTGACCAGATAGGTATACGTCGCCGCCGACACATCGGCGAGATCTGTCGGCGTCATGCGCATGCTTCCCCATGCCTTGCGATCAGCCCAGGCCGCCGCAAACCCCTGCTGTTTCACATCCCGGAAAAAATCGCCGACAGTCCGCTGGTGATAGTTGTAATACGTGCCCTGTTTTTTCAGCTTGTCCAGAATGCGGTGCGGGTTTTCATCACTCCAGTCCGACAGCACAACGACATGCTCGCGATCCACCCTGAACGGTTCCGGCTCACGCGGTTCGATGACCAGTGCCCCGTACAGGCCAACGGCCTCCTGCATACCGGAGTGGCTGTGGTACCAGTAGGTGCCGCTCTGCTTGAGCGGGAATTCATAGGTAAAGGTTTCACCCGACGGAATGCCGTGAAAACTGAAGCCCGGCACACCATCCATGTTGGCGGGCAGAAGGATGCCGTGCCAGTGAATGGAGGTGTCTTCCGTGAGGTGATTGGTGACACGCAACACCACCGTGTCGCCTTCCCGGAAGCGCAACACCGGAGCCGGCAAGGAACGGTTTACGGTCACGGCCTGGCGCTGGCGCCCGGTGAAATTAACGGTTTGCTCGCCAATGGCCAGATCAACCACCTGAACACGCGAGGCATCCGTCGTGGCCGTTGCTGCCCGGGACCAGCCGGCCGTCAGGGCAACCGTGCCCAGCGCCAGCCCCTCGACAAAGCGGCGGCGCGACACCGGAGCAGACAACAAGGTGGGTAACAAGGCGGGCAACAGCTTTTGCATGACAAGACTCCGCACTCTTGCTGCCAGCCCGATACAGGCCGCAGCAGACACATGACATGTGCAGATTGTCGTCAGGCCGGTTGATTGCTGGCAAGACAGGATATGTAAGCGTGAACAGGCCCAGTTACGTGACTGCGGCAGCTTGCCGGACATCCCTCCAGAAACGCCGCAAAAGGCTGGCCGTATGATGCGGCCGCTCCACCATCGGCAGGTGTCCCACCCCGGACAGGAGCTTCATGCGTGCATGCGGAATAAGCTCAAGGAAAGTCTCGGCACAGGACACATGCAGCACCTGATCCTCAATACCCCAGAGGATGAAAGCCGGTGCCGTCACTGCCGAAAATGCCGGCAACTCGGGGGCTGGTGCATGCTGCAGCAACTGGCGAAACATGTGCTCGTTTACATGCCGGCGTGAAACCAGCTCCTGATACATCGCCGGTGCCATCAGCAGTGCCATCGAACGGCTTTCCATCACGGTCGACAGCAGGTCAAACACGCCCATTATGTTATGTGCCACCAGTCCGTTACGGCCCTGCATCAACTGCTGCTCGAAACGAGTGGTATGACTACCTGCAACGCCTGCCGCATTCATGAGCGTGACTGTGCGCACCAGATCCGGGTGACGTGCCGCGAGCAAGCCGGAAATGCCACCGCCCATTGAACTGCCGACCACATGGGCCGGTGCTGGCAGCACCCCGCTCATCCACTCCGCCACGCGTGCAACCTGATGGTCCATGCCATAGGCTGTTTCGGGATGGAAGTGGCTTTGTCCCCAGCCCGGCAAATCCGGAATGAACAGATGATAGCGACGTGCCAGGAATGGCAGCAGCGGCAACCAGTTTTCCTTGCTGGCACCAAAGCCATGCAGCAGGACGACAGGCTCCCCCTCCGGGTTACCTCCCTGCAACCAGACCATGCGCATGCCATCAACAAAACAGTGCCGGGTACGAAGGCCCGTGACCGTTGCATGCAAGCGATGCAAGAGCGGCATGAAACTGCGGTATCGCCAGCCGTGAATGTGTTCCGGGCTTGGTGGACGCGCACGCGCCAGATAGGCGGGCCCTACTTCACTGATGAAGCCGCGCTCCAGATCTTCCAGCATCTGGTTCATGCATTTTTCCTCAAGACTACAGCGCCCGGGCCTCGTTAATCCTGAGGCAATACCGGTTGCGCAACGTGAAAGGCAACATCAGGATTCAGCGCAGCCCTGCACGTTCAGTCCTGTTGAGCACAGATAATCATCCGCAATGGTGTCAGGCAGCGGCCTTGCGAACCTTCGGCACCACAACCTTGCCCAGATTACGGTTAAGTTCGCCCCGTTCGCCGAAAAACTTCTCGCTGAAGCGGGCCAGAAGCTCGCTTGTGTCATGATCGTTGGGATGGAAGCCCGGCTTGAAATAATCCAGCAAGTGCGGCAGCACACTGCCAAACAAGCCTCGTGGGCCGTAGATCATGCCAAACCCTTTGGCGTGCTGGCGTAGCAGTCGCGGATTGAGCAATGTGCCATCGGATACCATCAGTACCGCCTGCATCGAGGCGAGTACCGCAATCAGGATGACCGTGGTGGGAATCATGGTGCCTGCCCGCAGGGCATAACTTCCGATCACCTTTTCGTACACATCATAGGCAACTGCCTTGTGCTCGGTTTCTTCCATCATGTGCCAGAGCACAAAGTCACCCACCTGCTTGTCAAAGCCTGCCTGCAACTCCTTGCTGCCCAGCATGTACTCGGAAATGATGGCGGTGTAATGCTCAAGGGCCACCGTGGTCGACAGCTGTGCGGCTTTTGGCAGATACCTGGCTAGCACCTTGAGGCCCCTGTGCGTGATCCGGTCAAGCCGGCCAATGGGGTAGCCCATGCGGCTATAGGCCTCGTTCACCGCATCGTGCTCCTTGCCATGCATGGCTTCCTGCCCGATGAACCCGGTGACACGGGCATCCAGCTCGGGATCATGGAGGCGCGACCGGTAATGGCGCACCGACTCGATGAAAAAGCGTTCGCCATGCGGAATGACTGCCGAGAATGCCATGAAGAATGCCGAAGCAAAGGCATTGTCATCGTAGAAGTGTGCTTTCAGCTGTGCATGGTCAAAGCCGAAATCCATGTGCCGGATGGGTACGGCAGGATTGTCTTTGCGTGCATCACCGGAGGGAAAGCGAGTCGCGGTGTTCATGGGCATCTCCTGTCAGAACAGCAAAATGGATCAATCTGATAGCTATCTGCATGGCTACTTGCATAGCCACCTGAATAGCCACCTGAAAAGTGCGTACCGGGTGATCCGCCAACCCACATCCGGCCCGGCGGCGCCTGCCTTTCGCCAGGCGACTGCACACCTGTTCGGATTTCTCCAGCCGCGTTTTCACCGGCACAGGCCCGAAAACCCTGTATTCAGGTAACCAATGGCGGACGCAGGCCATTGCATGCCGACTGCACCTGCCCGCCCCCCCCCCCGCGTCAGGCCGGCGCCTTGACCTTTACATTGATGCCTGTCACCTTATTCCGACTAATTGTTCGGATTCAATTCGGAAAAGGACATCCTGAGCTGGCCCTCTGGGTTTACCTCTCCCTCCACACCTCAACTCCAGACATCACGAACAGGTTGCCCAATGCCGCGTAAACCACAGCAAGAGCGCTCCAGGGCCACAGTGGACGCCATCATTGAAGCCGCATTCATCTGTGTGGCAGAACGGGGCATCCAGACCACGACCACGCGACATGTCGCCGAAATTGCCGGCATCAGCGTCGGTTCGCTCTATGAGTACTTCAGCAACAAGGAAGCCATCTTCGACGCCATGAACCAGCGTTTCGTGAGTGACGTGGTGGCCATGCTGCAGCCGCTGATCCCGTCACTGGTACGGCTGCCCATCGGTGAGGCGATCAAGCTCATGCTCGGGCAGTTCGGTGACTTTCTTAACCGCAACAACCAGCGCTACCTGAAGTGTGCGCGCCAGGCGATGCGGGTAGACATCAAGGACTACATGGAGCCCATCACCAGACTGCTTATGGACGTCGTGATGCAGCATGTCATGCACCATCCGGAACACATGCGCCTGCGCCGCATTCCGGCGATGAGCTACATCTTCATCAATGGCGGCATCTTCACGGTGATCCGTCATCTGTCCGAGCCTGCCCCACCCATCAGTTACGAGGAGCTGACCGAGGGACTGGCCGACATGGTCGACCACTATGTCGCCCAGGAACTGCTGCTGACGGCATCGTAGCCGGTTGGCAAAATCCTGCCTGTGCATCACCATCAGGGTATTGCAAGGAGCCCTGCATGACGCACAACTACCCGGCACTGTTCGACACCCCTATTGATCGCAACGGCACCGACAGCCTCAAGTGGTCGAAATATGCCGGGCAACACGCTGCCTCGGGTACGGACATCCTGCCCCTGTGGGTGGCCGACATGGATTTTGCAGCGCCGCCCGACGTCATCACCGCCCTCCAGCAGCGCGTTGCCCATGGTGTGTTTGGCTACGGCCACACCACCCCGGCCTTTATTGATGCCATAACCTCGGCCCTGCAACGCGACTACGGTTGGGCGGTCGAAGCCGACTGGATCGTCCCGTTACCGGGACTGGTTTCCGGCCTCAACATCGCCGCCCGCAGCATTGGCGAGCCTGGTGATGCCATCATCACCAGCACACCGGTCTACCCCGCCCTGTTTACCTCGGCGGCCCATATGGAACGCAAATGCATTCGCGTACCACTGGACGAGTCACACAACTGGACCTGGAACATGAAAGCGGTGGAAGCCGCACATACCCCTCGCACCAGAGGACTGATGCTGTGCCATCCCCACAACCCCATCGGCCGGGTATGGACCGGGCAAGAGCTCGCCGGCATTGCCGCCTATGCGGAGCAGCATGATCTGGTTGTGGTCAGCGATGAAATCCATTGTGACCTGATCCTGGAGGCCGGCCTCAGGCACCGGCCCTTTGCCATGCTTTCGCCGGCAATGGCCAGGCGGACCATCACCATCATGGCCCCGTCCAAGACCTACAACATCCCGGGGCTTGGCGTAGCCTTTGCCATCATTCCTGACGACAGCCTGCGCCGGCGCTTTCATGCTGCCATGGCCGGCATCACACCACACCCGAACATTCTGGGCATGGTTGCGACTACGGCCGCCTACCGTGATGGCCTGCCCTGGCGTAGTGCCCTGCTGGATTACCTGCGCCAGAACCGTGAGCTGGTGATGGGACTTGACGGTAAATTCGGACTGAAGGTCATCAAGCCGGAGGCCACCTATCTGGCCTGGATTGATTGCCGCGAATCCGGGATAGACAATCCACAGGCGTTTTTTGAGGCCGCCGGCGTCGGCCTGTCAGAAGGCAGCGACTTCGGCGGACAAGGCTTTGTGCGGCTGAACTTTGGCTGCCCGCGGGCGGTTCTTGAAACAGCACTGGAACGCATGCTGACCGCACTGAATGACGCCGCCTGACGGCGGCCGGGATCGCCCTGACCCGTGTCAGGAACACGCCGGTGAAAAGACCTCTCGCACAGGCGTTTGCGGCATGATAAAAAACGGCCCTCAAGGAGAGACATCATGAAGACTGTTGCAGACATTCTAAGGTCAAAGGCAAATGCCCAGATCTACACCATCTGGCCATCGGCAACCGTGCTGGAAGCCCTGACCCTCATGGCAGACAAGGGCATTGGCGCGTTGATCGTGATGGAAAACGACAAGGTCGCAGGGATACTGAGTGAGCGTGATTACGCGCGAAAGATCGCCCTGATGGAGCGCTCCTCCTACACCACCGAAGTCAGCGAAATCATGACCAGCAATGTCATGACGGTAAGCCCGGGGCAGACCATCGAGTTCTGCATGGAGCTCATGACCGAAAAGCGCCTGCGTCACCTGCCGGTTCTGGAGGATGACAAGCTGATCGGACTGATCTCGATCGGCGATCTGGTCAAGGACATCATTTCCGACCAACAATCAATGATTCGTCAGCTGGAACAATACATCCGCGGCGAGCAGTAAAGACCTGCAGCCGGGGGCAGCCCGCAGGCCGCCCCCGACAACCGCATCAGCGCGAAGGTCGACTGACCTTGCCATGCACGGCCTTGTTCACCAGAAAGGCCGGTTTCGTCCCCGGTGAGAACCAGGCAGGCGTCATCTCCGACGAGGTGAACACGTTAGGGAAGCGTGGATCACGCATCGACGGCCCTGCAATTGTCTTCTCCTGCACCATCGAAATGTACTGGTCGATGGAGTTCTCCAGCGTATTGCCGTTGATGATCACTTCCGTGCCAATCGTGCGTGCGTACTTTGCCACTCCGGCAATCGTTGACTGCAATGGCGCATAGGCATCCACACTGATGCCATTCTCGCTGGTCACCCACAGTCCTTCATCCGTATGCACCACCAGCGAGTGATTGCCTTCGGTATGCCCGGGCGTGTGAATCAGTGCAACGCCTTCGCCCAGCATGATGTCGCCTTCAAAACGGACAATGCGGTCCGCCGGAATATCGGCAATGCCGTTGGGGCAATACCAGTCCGCCTGATAGGGATTAAGGTCGAGTGCAGAGGCCCACTCACGCTCATGGACCAGCAGCTTTGCATTCGGGAACACGCCAGGCTGATGCCTTGTTCCCAGCCAGCGCCGCACATCCTGGGTGTGCAGGTGGTCATAGCTGATGTAGTCGATGTCTTCAGGGCGCAAGCCGATACGGGCAATGATGTCCGGCACGGTATCCTGACGGAGGACAAAGACACGCTGCATGATCTCGGGAGTTGTGTCCTGCAAGCGGCGGAAATATGGCGTCTCGCCATTGCGTTCGTGATCTGACGGCGACATGAGCAGGGTTTTCAGCCCCTCTGTTGTCTCGAACTGCACCACAAACAAACGATTCTGCAGATGCAGGAACTCCACCACGCGCTCGCGCGGAAACGCATTGCGCAAACCGTAACGGGTCGGGTACGGCACACGCACCAGATCAAAGGATTCGTAGTATTTTGCTTTCGGCCCGGCCAGCATGTCCTTCCGGAAGGACTCGGCAGCAGCGCGGGTATCTTCCACACGAGCCATTTGTCCCAGTGCCTTGCGGCTTCCCTCAAAGTGCCTGATCGGTGTGATATGGCTCATGGTTTTTTCTCCAGCATTGATCTTTGAAAATACGTTCAAATCAGTCGTGATGCGCGCAACTCGGTCTCAAGCCGATGCATGCCCTGCTCAAGTGAAATCACCGGCGCATAACCCAGTCGATCTTTTGCCCTGGCACACGACACCTGGTGCCGACGCTCCAGAAACTTTATGACGGCCGGCTGCATGAGCGGCTGCCGTCCAACCATTGGCAGCAATTTTTCCGCCACGGACAGGCCGGCCTGCATCAGGCCCGTGGGCAGCAGGATAATACGGCGGCGGGTCATTTTTGCCAGATAACCGAAAAAGACATGACATGGCGTAGCAACATCATCCGTGACATTGAACGATTCACCGCAGCAATCCTTCTGTATCAGAAGAAACACGGCATCAATCAGGTTATCCACATGCACATGATTGATCACCCCTTTCCTGTTTGATGGCAGTGCAAACATGTGCTTCTTCAATGCGTTCAGCGGACGATGCACCCAGGGCACACTGCCCATGCCGTAGACATCCCCGGGGCGTATCACCATCACGCCAAAGCCCTGCGCAGGATTATTGAATGACAGGGCAATGCGTTCACTGCTGAGCTTTGTTTCAGTATAAGGATTGCCCGCCACATCAAAGGGGCCATCCTCCGTCACGTTATCCGGATAATCAAAACCGTAGACCATCACCGAAGACAAATGCACCAGACGCCTGACGCCCGTTGCCATTGCCGTTTCGCACACGCTACGCGTTCCCTCATTGTTCACGCGTTCATACAGTTCCTGCGGACCGTCTTCCTGCACAACGGCGGCCGTGTGAAATACAACATCAGCCCCGGCAAATGCACGGGCCAGCACGTCCCTGTCATTGATATCACCCTGCTCCACCCGGGCACCTGCAGCCCGCGCCCGCTGCACACCCGCCGTCGCAACATCCATCCCCTGCACCGTCCAGCCCAGCGCCAATGCGCGGCGAGCCATCTGCATGCCGATGAAACCGCCAATACCGGTAATCGCAATCGTCGTCATGTGTTGTTCCCTGTCCGCTCAGCGGTACTGGCCCGATGTAAAATTACGCTGGCCGCGTACGCGGGCCTTCTCGATCTGCCCCAGGAAAAAAGCAGGGAAGGCATTGCAGACCTTGCCTAGCACCGACTCCTGAAACGGCAGGTAATACTCGATCGGCCGCTTTTTCAGCACTGGCCCGAGAATGGCCGCGGCTACCTCGTCGGCACTCAGTGCCCGAGCGCCTGAAAAAGTCAGTGCCGCATCAGGATCACCCCGCTGCTGCTCCAGCATGTCGGTCTTGACCGGGCCCGGACCAAACAGGGTGACGGCAATACCGTAAGGGCTGAGATCCCCGGCGGCCGCAATGCTGAATCCGCGCACGGCAAACTTGCTGGCGGCATACGTTGTGGTGCCTGGAGTGGCATACAGCGAAGCAATGGAACCAATGTTGATGATGTGCCCGCGACGGCGGGTCTTCATGACCCGGGCCACGGCATTGGCCCCCAGCATTACCCCCTTCACATTCACATCGAGGGTGAGATCAATATCCTCGGGGCGCAACTCGCCGGTCTGGCCACTGCGCAGCACACCAGCAACATTGATCAGTACATCAATCGCAAAACCACCCTGCTCCAGTGCCTCGACCAGTGACTGCCAGGCATCCGCCCGGCGTACATCCAGCGCCCGGCATTGCACACCGGGCTGGCCAACCCAGCGTGCCTGCAGGCCCGGCAGGTCAAGATCAGCCGCAACAACCTCATGCCCGTGGCGCACCGCCATGGCAGTGATGGCGGCACCTATGCCATTGGCCGCGCCGGTGATCAGCATTTTCATGGGATTTACCCTCTGGTGTTGAATGCCGTCCGCAGACGGTTCATGCCGCCAAGCATGCCCGATCCACCATTCACTGCTTGACGCCCGCCGACATCAGGCTTGACAATTTGCGCCACTCTTCCTGCGGAAAACACAAAAGTGGGCCAGCCACTGCATCGCCGGATCATTCCCGACACCTTCGTGCAAATGCTCTTTGAGTACCTGGAGCAGCAGGGCCATGCGCCCGAGTCTGTGCTGGGCCTGTCCTGGCCTGTGCCGCAGGCAAACGGCCTGGGTGGCATTCCCATCGAGCAATGGGTAAGCCTGCTGGAGCGGGCGTCGGCCTGCCTGCACGATCCGCTGCTGGGCCTGCATCTGGGCCAGACCATTACGCCACGTCATATCGGTGTGCTGGGCTATGTGCTGCTGGCATCACCCAACCTGGCCAGCGCCCTGACCCGGCTGGAGCGCTACCAGCGTCTGGTCTATGACGTTACCCCCATGCACCGCCGGGACGGCGACGGTTATATTGACCTGGTGTGGGGCGACGAGCAGGGCCGGCCGGGAACACTGTCAGATGACACCTCGATCACCGCGCTGATGCATTTCTGCCGGGGGCTGACACAGCACCCCGTGTATCCGCGTGAGGTTCACTTTCTTAATCCTGCCCCGGCTGATGTGGCTCCCTACCGCGAATACTTCGGCTGCCCCGTGCTGTTCGATCAGCCGGAAACCATGGTGCGCGTCGGCATCGAAGCGCTCGCCATGCCGCTTAAATCGGCCGACCCGGGGCTGGTGGCACTGCTGGAAAGCCAGGCGGACCAACTGCTCGAACAGCTGCCGCAGGAAGATGCCTTCATTGACCGGGTGCGCAAGACGACCGTCCTGCAACTGCACGAAGGTGAGCCGTCAGTAGAGACCGTCGCAAGTACGCTCTGCTGCACCTCGCGCACGCTGCAGCGCCACTTGCGCCTGGCCGGCACCAGCTTTCGGCAGGAGCTGGCCACCGTACGGCAGCAAATGGCGGATACCTATCTGCAGGACACGCGCCTTAACATTGCCGACATTGCCCTGCTGCTCGGCTACTCCGAACACAGCGCCTTCACGCGCAGCTACCGGCAGTGGACAGGCATGACACCGCAACAGGCGCGCCACGACATGAGCACCGGAGCCTGAATTGAAACCTGAAGACATTGCCCTGCTGGTCACCCGCGAGATGCCTTATGGCAAATACAAGGGTCGACTGATGGCCGACTTGCCCGGCCATTATCTGGCCTGGTTTGCCCGTGAAGGGTTTCCCCCCGGTGAAATCGGCCGTTTGCTTGCGCTGATGCACGAGATTGATCACAACGGCCTGTCTGATCTGCTGACCCCGTTACGGGCAAAATCCGGCATCTCCCCTGAAAGACGCTAGCAGCCCCTAGAACAGGGAAAGATTAAGCCCGGCAACCTCGCTGGACCGGGAAGCCGTGCGGCGTCCGGCCGCATAAAGTGCAGGCGCCTCACTCACCTGATCGGCTTTTTCGAGCCCGCCAACCCTCACCCCCAGCAGACGAATGCGCTGATCCAGCGGCACGCGCTTGAGACATTGACCGGCCAACTGGCGAATGGTCAGGGCATCGGCCGTATAAAAATCGACGGTGTGATCGCGCGTGACGCTTCTGAAATCATCGTAGCGAATCTTGATACCGATGGTTTTACCGACATAGCCCTTGCGGGCAAGATCAGCCGCCACCTGCTCGCACAGTCGCGTAAATACCGTACCAAGCTCCGCCCTGTCGCGCACTGCATGCAGGTCACTGCCAAAGGTGGTTTCACGGCTCATCGACACCGGCTCGCTGCTGGTCTCGACCGGTCTGTCATCACGGCCATGGGCCGCCGCGTGCAGCCATGCCCCGTAGCTTTTGCCAAAATGCTCCATCAGCCACACCAGCTCACGCGCCGCCAGATCACGAATGGTGTTAATACCCAGCCCTTTCAGTTTTTCATCCGTGCGCGGCCCGATGCCATTGATCTTGCGGCATGCCAGTGGCCAGATCATGGTTTCCAGATCTGCCTCGTGCACAATTGAAATGCCGTTGGGCTTGTTGAATTCGCTGGCCATCTTGGCGAGTGATTTATTGGGCGCCACCCCGATCGAACAGGTCAGCCCGGTCGCCTCCAGAATCGCTGCCTGCAATTGTGCGGCCAGCACACGCCCACCCTCTTCCTGCCCGCCGGGTACATCCGTGAGGTCGATATAAACCTCGTCGACACCCCGGTTCTCCATCAGCGGCGCAATCGCGAGAATCTGCTCCTTGAACAGGCGGGAGTAGGTGCGGTACTCGTCAAAATCAACCGGAAGCATGATGGCATCGGGGCACATCCTGGCGGCCTTCATGATGCCCATGGCAGAGCCAACGCCGAACTGCCGTGCCGCATAGGTGGCGGTGGTTATGACCCCGCGCCCCACGTAATCCCGGATACGCGGAAACTGCTCCAGGGGAATGCGGTCACGGGTGCCTGCCTCGGCGGCCCTCACCAGCACCTCGTCCTCGCTGCGCCGGCTCCCCCCGATAACCACCGGCAAGCCTTTCAGCTGCGGATAGCGCAACAGCTCCACCGAGGCATAGAAGGCATCCATGTCGAGATGGGCAATGCGGCGAACAGGAAGAGACTCACTCGGTGGCATGACAATATACTGGCCTTAAGGACAGTACAAGACTAATCCCGGCGCCCGCTACATACAAGTGGCCCCGTCAGGCAGGCACGCGATCAAACCACGGCCGGGCCTGCTCCAGTTGCGCCGCCAGCCGGAACAGCGTGGACTCGTCGCCAAATGACGCCACAAACTGCACACCCACCGGCAGTCCGTCCGCCGTCCAGTGCAAGGGCACCGACATCGAAGGGGTTCCGGTCAGGTTGGACAGCTGGGTAAAGGGCACGCGCCGCAGGCTCTCACTGGCCATTTTCTCGACCTGGCCACTGTGCAGCAGCAACTTGCCCAGCCCCAGCGTGAGCAGCGGTTTCAGTGCGGCCTGTTGCCAGGCTGGCGTGTCCTGCTCGCCAATGCGGGCCGGTGGTGTCGCCACGGTCGGGGTCAGATAAAGGTCATAGGTCCGGTGAAAAGCGCCAAGGGCACGGGCAAAATCGTTCCACCGGAACAGGGACCGTGTGTACTCCCCGGCCGACAGTGCACGCCCCAGCAGCGCCAGCGCCCGCGTATCCTGCTCGAACTCGCCCTCACTGGCCCCCGTCAGCCGTTGCGCTTCGGCCATGTTGGCCGCCGTCTGCCCCATGTACATCGTCAGAAAGCACTCGGCCAGCGCCTGACCATCAATGGCCGGCTCTGCCTCCTCGACTTCATGCCCCAGACTGCGCAGCAAGGGCACGCACGACTCCACCGCACTCACACAGGCCGGATCAACCTCCAGCCCTAGCGGAGAGCGGGTGGAATAGCCGATACGCAAACGGCCGGGATCACAACCCACCTCGTCCCGGTATGGCCGCACCGGTGGGCGAATCTGGAAGGGCGCTCCAACATCAGCGCCCTGCAAGGCATCCAGCATTACCGCACTGTCACGCACGCTGCGCGTAATGACATGCTCGCTGGAAGCTCCATGCCAGAACTCGGCAAAGCGCGGCCCGGCCGGCACACGGCCACGGGACGGGCGCAAACCGAACAGCCCGCAACATGACGCCGGAATACGGATGGAGCCACCACCATCACTCGCCCCCGCCATCGGTACAATACCGGCGGCCACTGCCGCAGCTGCGCCACCGGAAGAGCCGCCCGTGGTATGCAGGCGGTTCCAGGGGTTTCGCGTGGCGCCCCAGTACTCCGGCTCCGTCGTTCCCTTGAGGGCAAACTCCGGCGTATTGGTCTTGCCAAAGATCACCAGCCCTGCTGCCAGTGCCCGCACCACATACTCGGCATGCGTCGATGGCACATGATTGCGCAAGGCCCGGCTGCCCGATGTGGCCGCCACGCCGGCATAATCCTGGGCAATATCCTTGATCAGGAACGGCACGCCTGCCAGCGGACCGGACAGCTTGTCGTTCACCCGGGCACGGGCAATGTCATGCATCGGGATCACGATGGCATTGAGATCGGGATTGACCGCCTCTGCCCGCGCCAGGGCACACATCAGCAACTCTTCAGGCGTCGTCTCTTTTCTCGCCACCAGCTCCGCCAACGCTACGGCATCATGCTGCCGGTACTCATCGAATCGCATGCCTCATCCCCCATGCTTAAACAAAAAAACCGGACAATGATTTTCATCACGTCCGGTTTTCATGACTGGCCCTGACGACCCGGCTACATGCCCTGCCTGATCATGTCGGCCGCTTTTTCCGCAATCATGATGGCCGGCGCATTGGTATTGCCGCCAATAATCGTCGGCATGATCGACGCGTCCACCACGCGCAGAGCTTCAATACCATGCACCTTCAGCGCAGGGTCCACGACCGCCATCTCGTCCACCCCCATCTTGCAGGTGCCCACCGGGTGATACACCGTATCAACACGCTGGCGCAGGATGGTGCGAATCTCGTCATCGGTTTTCACATTCGCCGTGAACAGGTCTTTGGTGATGTAGCGGGCAAGTGCCGGTGCCTTCATCAGGCGATCAGTCATCCTGTAACCCGCCACCAGGTCTTCCACATCATCCGGATGCCCCAGAAAGTTCGGGTCGATCAGGGGCGGCGTTTCGGGATTGGCATCCTTCAGTGTCACCGTACCCGAACTCTTCGGGCGCAGCAGACACACATGACAGGAAAAACCGTGGCCCATGTGCAGCTTGCGCGCATGGTCGTCCACCAGCGCAATCACGAAATGCAGCTGGATATCCGGCGCCTTCAGTTCCGGCCGTGTTTTCAGGAAGCCGCCGCACTCGGCAAAATTGGAGGTGATCATGCCTCGACGTTCGCGACGGTAGCGCATGATCTCCTTGAACATGCTGATGCCGCCTTTAAGCGACAAGCCCAGAAGGTTCAGGTCATCCGACTTGTAGGCAAAAATGAAATCGGGATGATCCTTGAGGTTTTTCCCTACGCCCGGCAAATGATGCACCACCGGAATGCCATGTTTTTGCAGCTCGGCCGAATCACCGATACCCGACAGCATGAGCAACTGCGGTGACTGGAATGCACCGGCGCACAGGATCACCTCGCGTCGCGCCATGATTTTTTTCAGCTGGCCACCCTGACGGTACTCAACACCAACAGCACGTTTGCCTTCAAACAGGACTCGCTGCGTCATCGCACCGGTTTCAACCGCCAGATTCGGGCGTTTGTCCATATGCGGCAACAGATAGGCACGATAGGAACTGCAGCGCTCACCATCAATCTGGGTAACCTGATACGTCCCCAGACCTTCCTGCTCGGCACCGTTGAAGTCGTTATTGACAGGATACCCGGCCTGCTCGGCTGCCTTGAGATAATGCTGCTGGAAGGGATTGTCCGTGCGCAAGTTGCTGACGCTCAGCGGGCCATCATTTCCGTGCCACTCGTTAGTGATGGCATGATTTTTCTCGGACTTCCTGAAATACGGCAACACATCCTGAAAGGACCACCCCGTATTACCCAATGCAGCCCACTCGTCATAATCACTTTTATGACCACGAATATAGGCCATGGCATTGATGGAGGAAGACCCGCCCAGCACCTTGCCACGAGGCTGATAGCCAAGGCGGCCGTTCAGCCCCTTCTGGGGAACGGTTTCAAAGCCCCAGCTGTTCAATGTCTGCGGCACCATGAGCACCACGGCAGCCGGCGTATTGACGATCCATGTATCGCCATTGCCGCCCGCCTCCAGCAATGTCACTGAAGTATTGGCATCCTCCGACAATCGACCGGCCAGGGCGCAACCACTCGATCCGCCCCCGATCACAATGTAGTCGACGATGTTTGCTTCTACGGTGCTGGTCATGACACGTCCTGTTTTGTAAGCCTGAAAATGGATATCCCGATACAGCGCGCATGTTACCGGTAAATCCTCATGCCGCTAACGCACCCAATGGCCAAAAAGTGTGCCGACTCCAACCTGGACAAAAATTCATCAGCCGGCACAGACCATGGCAAAGCCTCACTGTCAGTCTGAGGAACCGGTCGGAATTTCCCGGCACTCAACCGGAAGAAATTTGGCCGGAACCGTCGTGCGGTCAGGCGCATCGGCCACCATGCCATTGGGCACTCTTGAATAACCACAGACCCATGCAACCGGGCTTTCCGGAGACCCCTGCACGGACACCGCGCGAACCGACAGCACCTTACCCTCCAGAAGACTCACCGCCTTGTTGCCGAAAGCGATATGAAATGCGCCATTTTCCAGCTCAACAGACTTCACATAGTTTCCAATCAGCTTGTCAGGCAACGGAATTCCGGCCTCCTTGTTATCGGCCGGCATGACATCCATCGTTTGCTGATAAAGCTTCACGCCCGACTTGAGTTGCCCGACCAGCTCCAGCGATTCCCTGACCTGATCGCGAGCCATTGGCGAGACAATTGCCGGTACGGCCATGGTCGCCAGGATTGCAATCATCACCAGCACTACCAGCAGCTCGATCAGCGAAAACCCCGTGTTCTCACGCATTGTCAGCAATCCTTTTTCGCTTCCACACTTCGCCATGTCAGGTACAACCGAAGGTCAAACTCCAGTTGTGCGTAGCCGGGCTGCATGTATTCGCACAACTGGTAAAACGCCTTGTTGTGCTCCATTTCTTTCAGGTGCGCCAGCTCATGCACCACAATCATTTTCAGGAAATCAGCCGGCAGCTCCCGGAACACGGACCCGATCCTGATTTCCTTTTTGGCCACCAGCCGGCCACCGTGGTTACGTGACAGCGCGGTATGCAGACCCAGAGCATGTTTGACCACATCCAGCTTGCTGTCGTACAGCACCTTGTCGATGGCCGGTGCATTTTTAAGATGAGCCTGCCGGAGGTCGGCAACATAGCGGTACAGCGCCTTGTCCGTCCTGATCTCGTGCTGCTCCGGATACTTTTTCAGCAGGTACTCGCCCAGCCGGTTTTCTGCCAGCAGGGTCTGCACCTGGGCCAGCAGGTCCGCAGGATAACCATTCAGGTACTTGAGGTCGGTCACGTCACTCATCACTCACCAGCAAAAACGGGATCATCCGGCTCAGCCCTTGAATGTTTCCACGATGGGGCAGCAGGCATGACCCTTTTCATCGGCGCACTGGACCACCAGCGATTTCAGCCGGGCTGCCAGTGCCTGCATGTCGTGGATACGGGCCTCAATATCTTCCAGACGGGACGCCGCCATGGTCCGGATACGGACCCGATCGGCCACCGCATCCAGATGCAGCAGCTCACGGATTTCCTCAAGCGAAAAACCGGCCTCCTTTGCGCGCCGGATGAACTGCAACTGCTGCAGGTCCTGGTCGGCATAATGCCGGTAACTCCCCTCGCGAACCGGCTCGGCCAACAACCCGATGCGATGGTAGTAACGGACGGTTTCCACATTGACGCCGGCATGGGCAGCCAGCTTGCCGATGGTCATGTCACTCATGGCGTCTATCCTGATCAATGAGACTTGACTCTGTACGTGGGTACGGAGTCTAGGCTTGTTTACACGATGAATGAAGTACGGAGACCGGCATGAGTCACGATCACACACCTGCATCAGGCAACGCCCCGGGCTCCTGCTGCACACCGCAGGCAGAACAGCAGCCAACACAACCGGTCCCGGACAAGACCGGCAGTTGCTGTGGCGGCAAGGGCTCTTCGTCCGCTGACGATCTGCGTGACCCCGTCTGCGGCATGAAGGCCGGCAGGGACAGCCCGCATCATGCCTCTCATGACGGCAGGGACTACTACTTCTGCAGCGCACATTGCGTGCAGAAATTCACGGCCAGTCCGGACCTTTACCTGGCGCCTCAGGCACCGGCCGAAGCAGCCCCCGCAGGTACCATGTACACCTGCCCCATGCACCCGGAAGTTGTGCAGGAAGGACCAGGGGACTGCCCGAAATGCGGCATGGCGCTGGAGCCCATGACCGTCACGCTGGAAAGCGACACCACAGAACTTGATGCCATGACACGCCGCTTCTGGATCAGCGTGGCGTTCAGTCTGCCACTGTTGCTGCTGACCATGAGTGAAATGCTGCCCGGCCTGAACTGGCACCACCGCTTTGGCGATGCCTATGGCTGGATACAGTTTGCACTGGCCTCGCCCGTTATAGTGTGGGCAGCACTGCCCTTCTTCCGGCTGGCCTTGCAGTCCGTCGCCAATCGCCACCTCAACATGTTCAGCCTGATCGGGCTGGGTGTTGCCGCCGCCTACGGCTTCAGCGTGCTGGCCCTGCTCTTTCCAGCCGTCATTCCGGAGAGCTTTATGCAGAACGGCATGCTGCCGTTCTATTTCGAGGCAGCTGCCGTCATTGTCTCACTGGTATTGCTCGGGCAGGTCCTGGAGTTACGCGCCCGTTCACAAACCGGTGACGCCCTGCGCAGCCTGCTCAAGCTGGCACCGGAAACAGCCAACCGCATGGGCGAACATGGCGAAGAAACCATTCCGCTGTCGCATGTCCACCTGGGCAATCACCTGCGCGTAAAACCCGGCGAAAAAATCCCGGTGGATGGCAAGGTGATAGAAGGACTCTCCACCGTCGACGAATCCATGCTCACCGGCGAGCCACTGCCGGTAGAGAAAACCATCAACAGCCCGGTGACCGGAGGCACCCTCAACCAGAATGGCGCGTTTGTGATGGTGGCCGAGCGCATCGGGCATGACACCCTGCTCGCCCGTATTGTGGATCTGGTAAATCAGGCATCGCGCTCGCGCGCCCCGATCCAGCGTCTGGCCGACACCGTGTCGGCATGGTTTGTCCCGCTGGTGATTGCCGTCGCTGTCCTGTCCTTTTTCGGATGGTGGTTTTTCGGTCCGGCACCAGCACTCAACCATGCACTGGTTGCCGCCATTTCCGTGCTGATCATTGCCTGTCCTTGCGCGCTGGGCCTTGCCACCCCGATGTCCATCACGACCGGTGTGGGCCGGGGTGCCCGCGAAGGCGTACTCATCAAGGATGCATCTGCCCTGGAGCAACTTGAGAAAATTGACACCTTGGTCATCGACAAGACCGGCACCCTCACCGAAGGCAGGCCCTCACTGCAATCGGTGTACGCCGTGCAGAATGACGAGGACACCGTCCTACAACTGGCCGCCAGCCTGGATGCACTCAGCTCCCACCCGATTGCCCGCACGCTGGTCGACAGCGCAAGGGACCGTGGCATAACCCTGCTGCCCGTGGAAAACTTTACCGATATTCCAGGTGCCGGCGTTGAAGGCACTATTGCCGGCGAACATGTCCGTCTGGGTAATGAACGCCTGTTCATCACTGCCGGCATTGCGCTTGGCGATGATGCAACTGGCGGTGTGGGTGAAGAAGCAAGACGCCGTCGCAACAATGGCGAAACCGTCATGATCGTCAGCCGGAATGACATACCGGTTGGCCTGATCGGGGTGGCAGACAAGATCAAGGAATCCACGCGTGAGGCCATACTGGCCCTCAAGACCGAAAACATCCGGCTGGTCATGCTGACCGGCGACAACCGGGTGACCGCCGATGCAGTGGCAAAAGAACTCGGCATTGACGAAGTGCATGCCGATATACGGCCGGATGAAAAACACCGTGAGATAAAACGGCTGCAATCTGAAGGACGCATTGTTGCCATGGCCGGTGACGGCATCAACGATGCACCGGCACTGGCACAGGCGCATATCGGCATTGCCATGGGCAACGGCACGGATATCGCCATGCAGAGTGCCGGGGTCGTGCTGGTGAAGGGAGATCTGCGCGGCATTGCCCGGGCGGTCCGGCTCAGTCGTGCCACCATGAAGAACATCCGGCAGAACCTGTTTTTTGCCTTTATCTACAACTTTGTCGGGGTGCCTTTGGCCGCCGGCCTGCTCTATCCGGTATTCGGCCTGTTGCTCAGCCCGATGATTGCCAGCCTGGCCATGAGCATGAGTTCCGTATCGGTGATCGGCAACAGCTTGCGGCTGCGTAATGCCCGGCTTTGATGAGGCAGTTTTTGCAAGCCTGTGCTTCCGCAATAAAAAAGACCGGCAATTGCCGGTCTTTTTTATTGCGCTCATCAAGACATCAGCTTGCTGGAGGTGCCAGCCCCAGCAGTGTATTCATCTTGCAGCCAACCACACTGGCAGGCTGTGTCTGCGCAACGCTGGCAACCGTTTCCTGCAGGGTGGCAGCCCATGTCAGGGCGGCAGCCGTGCCGGTGACATTACCGCTCACCGCAACCACATGCGTGCCGATAGTGCCATTGGCAGTGAGCGTGAAATTACCGCCACTGCGCACCACACTGCCCGTAAGGGTCGTTTGCTTGCCACTTCTGATGTCCAGAATACGGCCGCGCACCACCGCATCACGGGTCACTTCGACGTTGAACAGGTAGGACGCATCATTGATGTCGACAATGCGGGCAAAGCGCAAGGCGGCATCCGGCTTGGCGCCGAAGCGTGAAACAAGCCGGTTCAGCGAGGACGGAACAACAACATCCAGATCAGCAGAAGGATTAATACCTATGCTGATGCCATTCGCTACCGGCGCGCCGCTGGCGGGTGCAGAGACCGGAATACCGCTCAGATTCACCATCACCGCATCAGCAAACACCGGATGGAAACCATAAGCCAGACTGGCACCCGGGGTGGTTGCAGCCACAAAATGCTCATCGCTGCCGTTCTGTGCCAGGGTGCCATAGTCAAACAGGCTGGCCGGATTGAACACATAACCTGGCGCACCAGACAGATAGGCTTGCTGCGCATTCACCTGCCCGTTGCCCTGCAAGGTCAGTGCAAAAATCGCCGAAGGGCTGGTGCCACTCCCGCGCGAAGCCACAAAAGCGCCGCTGTATGCACAGTTAAAGCTTTTCACCACATGATTAACGGCATCAGTGCCCGACACAAAATCCAGCCCCATATCCTCTTTCACAATGCGGATGTCGCCCAGCGCGATGTACATGGCAGGATTGGTGGCAATATCGAAATTCGTAAAGTCCAGCGTCCGGAATGTCCAGCCCATGGCCAGGTCATCAAGCTGCGAGTCAACCGTGATGCCATTGTCCGGATTACCATCCAGATCGAGTGTCAGCAGAAAGCGGGCCATACCGGCAATAATGCCGGCCCTGTCAGGACTGTCCGCCGGCACCAGCGCACCGATGGTCAGCATGGCATTGGTAGTGGTGGGTGTGAACTCACCCATCTTGAGCCGGCCAATAAAGAACGCGACCTTGTCACCCGGCCGATAGGAAAAACGGCCCTGGCTGTCCGTTACACCGGACTTGCCACCGGTTTCGTAATACATGCCGGCAATAGCGCTATCGCGCAGGACACCGGTCGAATATGGCGTGGCCTCTACAGGAGTCTCTTCCTCACCGCCCCCGCAGGCGCTCAGCATGGCGATGGCTGATGCCAGCAAACCTGTCCTTAACGTGATGCGCATACCCTGCTCCCCTGATGATGTCGGCGCGACAATTCCGCCGGAATCATACCGGTGCCATCCTGTGCCAGCCAGCCTGCACAAGGCACCGGGCTGTATGAATCATGTAGACCAGTAACCGTGGCAACCTCAGCGCCATTAGCGTCAGGGAAGGCATGAACTGGTACCCGGATTGTCGGGCAATCCCACTATTACATTGACTAATGTCAATGCTAGAGTCCGGTCATCCATTCGCACACCGAGACCGTCATGCTTCTCAAGAAGAAAATAAGCGAGCTGCAACGGGCCCTGGATCATGCGCAGTCCTATATGGAATGGGAGCAAGTGGGCACGGAGCTCGACGCACTGACCGGCCTTGATCTGTGGAAGATCGACAACGCATCACCTGATTACAACTACGAACTTATCCGCGACCAGCTGCTGACGTTACGCGGCTACATGAAAGACAAGCAGATTGAACCACTGATGCGCCTGCTGCGTGTCGGTCTGCATCACGACCTGGGCAACATGGGCAACTCGCGCCTGTATGGCCGGGCGCATGTCGGCACCAAGCGCCTGATCGAAGACTATGTGGATCAGGTATGCGCCTGCCTGGAATACATCAGCAATAACACGTTTGACGGCATCAGCTTCAACGACAAGATCACCTTTTTTGAAGACACCGAACGCAGTTTTGGCCAGCCCGCCCTCATGCTTTCCGGCGGTGCCACACTCGGCCTTTTCCATATCGGGGTGACCAAGGCCCTGCACGAGCAGGGGCTGCTGCCAAAAGTGATTTCCGGCTCCAGCGCCGGCGCCATCATGGCAGCCATGGTGGGCTCGCATACGGATACCGAACTTGAGGCCATGTACGAAGGCGAAGGCTGGTACAGTGATGCCTGGCGCTACAACGGCTTTCTCAACGGTGTCACCGGCAAGGGCTTTGCCCAGCAGAAACAGCTGGAAACCTTCCTGCGCCGCAACATCGGCGAATACACCTTCGAAGAAGCATTTGCCCGTACCGGCCGCCATGTAAACGTTGCTGTATCGCCGGTGCACCAGCACCAGCGGGCACGGCTCATGAACGAGCTGACCTCCCCCTATCTGTTGTTGTGGAGCACGGTGCTGGCCTCCTGTGCCGTCCCCATCCTGTTCCCGCCCGTCACGCTGGTGTCCAAGGATAACAACGGCACCTATTCGCCCTACATGCCGCTGGAGCAATGGGTGGATGGCTCGGTAAAGAGCGACCTGCCGCGCCAGCGCCTGATGCGCATGTACAACGTGAACTATTTCGTTGCCGTGCAGGTCAATCCGCACATTGTGCCCTTCATGGAAACGGACAAGAAACGTCAGGCAACGCACCTCATGTCGTGGCCGCAACGTGCCGTGCGCGAAGAGATCAAGTTCCACGCCTCCGGCACGCTGGACTTCCTGCGCTCGCAGGTCACCAACGAAACCGGGCGCCAGTTGCTGGACCATGTCTACAACATCGTCTCGCAGCGCTACTACGGCAATGTCACGATCACCCCGCGCTACACGCTCGATCATTACCGCCACATGCTGCGCGACCCCAACAAGGATCGCTGGCACTGGTTCCGTCTGCAGGGCGAACGCGCTACCTGGCCGATGATCTCGATGATCCGTACCCACTCACGCATCAGCCAGACACTGACCAGCTGCATCGAGCACCTGAAACACCAGCGCCAGCGGCGTCAGGACGATCGCGCACCGTCCCTCACGGTTGTCCGCAAATAAGGGCCCAACGCCCGTCTGGCACTTAAAACGGCCGGACAACCTTCACGGGTTGTCCGGCCGTTTCGCATCCCGTCGCCCGCGGTTATAGTCTCGACCTGCAGCCAGTTGCGATGGAGACGCCATGACCGCGGTAAAGATTCCCGGGTATACCCTCAAGAAGAAGCTTGGTCAGGGGGGTATGGCCGCCGTTTTTCTGGCGGAGCAGGAGTCATTCCAGCGCGAAGTCGCCCTCAAGGTCATGTTTCCGCAAATCGCGAAAGAACCGGGATTTGCCGAACGCTTCCTGCAAGAGGCCCGTACCGTCGCCAGGCTGACCCATCCGCACATCATCGTGGTGCATGACGTCGGTGTAGCCAATGGCCTGCACTACTTCGCCATGGAGTACCACACCGGCGGCGACCTGACCCACCGCATCCGCAATGGCGGCATCACGGCGTATCAGGCCCTGACCATTACCAGCCAGATTGCAGATGCACTGGCGCTGGCGCACGAACACCAGATCATTCATCGCGACATCAAGCCGGACAACATTCTCTTCCGTGCGCACAACGACGCCGCAATCCTGACTGACTTCGGCATTGCCAAAAGCCTCGACAACAACATGCAGCTCACCCAGCTGGGATCTGCCGTTGGCACCCCGAAATACATGAGCCCCGAACAGGCACGCGGCCAGAAGGTTGATGGCCGGACCGACATCTACAGCCTGGGCGTCATGCTGTTCGAAATGCTGACGGGACGTGCCCCTTTCCAGGCCGACGAGGCACTGGCACTTGGCATCAAGCATTGCCAGGACCCCATTCCACGCTTGCCTTCAGAGCTCTCCCGCTACCAGCCCTTGATTGATCGCATGCTGGCCAAGGAGCCGAAGGACCGCCATGCCGATGCGCATTCCCTGATCGCCGATATCGAGGCCCTGCAAAAGCCCGGCGGCAGGCCCGCAGTCAAAGGACCGGCCAGCCCTCCTGCCCCGGCGGGCCAGGCCAGTACGGCAGCCACCGTCATCTCTGCCGTCATACCTGCCGGCGCAGGAGGGTCGACCGCATCTGCGCCTGCTGCATCCGCTGCGAATGGCTACGCACCCTTCTTTCAAACCGAGGAAGTCCTTACCGGCAACTTTCTCAACAAGCGCAGCCAGCTCAAGGCCAGCTTTTCCTGCGAGGACTACGAGGAGTTCAAGAAACAGCTCTCCGCCCTGCAGGACGAGCTCAAGAAATGGCTGGATACCCGAGGCAAAAAAGCAAAAGCCCTGCATATCTCGATTCAGGCACACCCCTGGATTCATGGCCGCATACGTGAAGTACTCAACAAGAGCCGCTCGGAAAACTCGCCCCTGTCTGCAGTGCTCGCCCAGGCCGAGGTCATTCTGAACATTCACGACGAAATGAACCCGAAAGGCGTGACCACCATGATGAGCGACAAGGATGGCAAGCCCGCGCCGGCCCCCATCACCGAGGGCGAGGAGCCCTGAGGCCCGGGGAAAGTGGCCCGATCAGCCGGCACCATAAAAACGGTCGAAACGCCTTGATTCGCCAGCAATAATCCGTAAAATGCGCGGCTCTGTTGGGTCGTTAGCTCAGTCGGTAGAGCAGCGGACTTTTAATCCGTTGGTCCCGCGTTCAAGTCGCGGACGACCCACCATATACAGAACGGCCTGCAGCGATGCAGGCCGTTTTTTTATGCCCCCGCCCAGTGCCAACCGACCCGCCCGGAGCAGCTCCGGCCTCCCCTGATCACCCTCGCTTCAACGCCCGGTAGGCACTTGGCGCCATGCCGATCACCTGCCGGAACTGCCGCGAGAAATAATGCGGATCGCTGTACCCCAGACGCAGGGCAATCTCGTTTACCTGTTCCTCCCCGGTATCCAGCCATTCACACGCCCTGGCCATGCGGCGATGCTGAAAATGCGCCAGCGGTGCTTGTCCGGTCAGGCGCCGGAAGGTGCGGGCAAAATGAAACTTCTCCATGCCGGCCACATCGGCCATCTGCGCCAGTGTGACGCTCTCATGCAGATGTGCCTGCATCCACTCCTGCATGACCACCACGTCCAGCCGCGAGCGTGGCCCACTGCCCTGCTGGTCTGACTGGGCCAGCAGCATGAGCAACAAGCGCAAACGGGCAGCCATCAGCTGCAGGCGTTCCGGTTCATAGCCCGGGGAACGTGCCTCCACCAGTGCCTGCCATTCCGCGGACAGCACGGCTGAAACCCCCGGGTGACGTACCGCAAAGCGCTCACCCGCCAGCAGGGGCAGCATGAAGGCACTCAGGGCTCTGCCACAAAGATGCACCCAGTACAGCGTCCACGGATGCACGGGGTCTGCCGCATAGGCATGACCCGTGCCGGCAGGCAGCACGACAAGATCGCCAGCCCGGATAACCAGCTGCTCACCCGCCACCTCCAGCCGCCCCTCTCCCTGCAGGCAATGCATGAGCAGATGATCCTCGTGCTCATCCGGACTACGCTGCATGGCATGACCGGCCGCCGTCACGTAGTGGCCCACCGCCTCCGGATACAGGTCACGGCTGCGCACATCCACCGCCAGTGCGGCAATCGCAAAGGGGGGGATCACGTAGCGGACACTGCCGGCCGTTGACGGCCAGGATGAAATCAGGGGCATTGGGGATTACTCAGGGGATCACTCATGGCAACACTAACGGAAACATCAAGATCATCCACTCCAATACCAAGATATGCAATTTCAGATTGGCCTGATGGGTGCTACAAAGAGCATCAGGAACAACAACATCATCCAGACCACAGGAGCCGGCCATGACCGTCCGCCAGATTCCACTGCTGCTTGAAGGCAGCTTCCAGAACAGCAGCAGCACCGTCCACCAGCCCGTGCGCAACCCGGCCACGCAAGCCGTGCTCGCCGAAGTACCCTTTGCCACCGCTGCCGAAGTCGACCGTGCCGTTGCTGCTGCCAAGGAAGCCTTCCAGAGCTGGCGCGAAGTCCCTGCCCCTGCCCGCGCGCGTATCATGCTCACCTACCAGCACCTGCTGAAAAAGCACCATGACGAGATTGCCGAAATCCTCGCCCAGGAAACCGGCAAGACCTTTGCCGACGCCAAGGGCGACGTGTGGCGCGGCATCGAGGTAGTCGAGCACGCCTGCAACATCTCCTCCCTGATGATGGGCGAGACGGTCGAGAATGTGGCCGGCGGCATCGACACCTATTCGATGATCCAGCCGTTGGGCGTATGCGTGGGCATTACGCCCTTCAACTTCCCGGCCATGATTCCGCTGTGGATGTTTCCGCTCGCCATCGCCTGCGGCAACACCTTTGTGCTGAAGCCCTCCGAGCAGGACCCGATGACGCCTATCCGCCTGGCCGAACTGTTTCTGGAGGCAGGCGCACCGAAGAATGTATTGCAGGTCGTGCATGGCGGACAGGATCAGGTTAACCAGTTGCTCAAGCACCCCGATGTGCATGCCATTTCCTTCGTGGGTTCTGCACCGGTCGCCGAGCACATCTACAAGACCGGTACCCAGCACCTCAAGCGCGTGCAGTGTTTTGCCGGCGCCAAGAACCACATGATCGTCATGCCGGATGCACAGCCGCAGCAGGTCATCAACAACCTGATCGGTGCCTCCTGTGGTGCAGCAGGCCAACGCTGCATGGCCATCTCTGTGGCGGTACTGGTGGGCGAAGCCAAAAACCTGATTCCCGGTCTCGCCGAGTCGTTCAAGTCCCTGCGTCCCGGCATCTGGAATGATGCGGGTGCTGCCTATGGCCCGGTCATTTCCGCCAAGGCCAAGGCCCGTATCCTTGACCTTATCCGCCAGGGCAAGGAAGAAGGAGCGAAATGCGAATTTGATGGCAGCCTCATCACCGTGCCGGAATATCCGGAAGGCAACTGGATCGGCCCCACGCTGTTCACCGGGGTCAAGCCGGACATGACCATTTACCGCGAGGAAATATTCGGCCCGGTACTGCTCACCATTGAAGTCGACACGCTGGAAGAAGGCATCGCCCTCATCAATGCCAACCCCTACGGCAACGGCTGCTCCATTTTCACGGCCAGCGGTGCCGCCGCACGCAAATTCCAGCATGAAATCGAAGTGGGCCAGGTCGGCATCAACGTTCCCATCCCGGTGCCGCTGCCTTTCTTCTCCTTTACTGGCTGGAAGAAATCCTTCCTCGGCGACCTGCACGCCTATGGCAAGCAGGGTGTACGTTTCTACACAGAAACCAAAACCATCACGGCGCGCTGGTTTGATGAAGACATCGCCCACGCTGCCCCCAACATGACCATCCAGCTGAAATGAATTTTGACCTGACCGACGACCAGAAAGCCTTTGTGCAAACCGCGCGCGAGTTCGCTGCACACGAACTCGCGCCGAATGCGGCGCGCTGGGATGCCGAGCATCATTTCCCGATTGACGTCATCCGGCGTGCGGGCGAGCTTGGCTTCTGCGGCATTTATTCCGATATCGAGTGCGGCGGACTGGGCCTTACCCGCCTTGATGCCGCGCTGATTTT
Organism: Moraxellaceae bacterium; assembly: GCA_030646295.1. Lineage (GTDB taxonomy): Bacteria > Pseudomonadota > Gammaproteobacteria > Pseudomonadales > Moraxellaceae > UBA2031. The sequence continues at coordinate 542,001 of JAUSND010000003.1, read as the reverse complement.
CGAACAGCTGTCACAGGGCTGCACCGCCACCACGGCCTACCTCACCATCCATAACATGTGCACGTGGATGGTGACGCGCTTTGGCAACGCGGCGCAGAAAGCCGAGTTTGGTGAAAAGCTCACCAGTGGCGAATGGCTGGCCAGTTACTGCCTCACCGAACCCGGTGCCGGCAGTGATGCAGCCTCGCTGAAAACCCGTGCCTCCCGCGACGGCGACGACTATGTGCTCAACGGCAGCAAGATGTTCATCTCTGCTGCTGGCGCCACCGACATTCTCGTCGTCATGGCCCGCACCAGTGACAACGGTGCCCGTGGCATTTCCACCTTCATCATTCCGGCCAACACGCCCGGTGTCAGTTTTGGCAAGAACGAGGAAAAGATGGGCTGGAACGCCCAGCCCACACGCGCCATCATTTTTGAAAATGCCCGTATTCCGGCGCGTTATCGTGTCGGTGAAGAAGGCGAAGGCTTTACCTTTGCCATGAAGGGGCTGGATGGCGGTCGCCTCAATATTGCCTCTTGCTCACTGGGCACGGCACAGGCGGCCCTGCGTGCCGCCCATCGCTATCTGCAGGAGCGCAAGCAGTTCGGCAAGGCACTGGCAGAATTCCAGGCGCTGCAGTTCCGGCTGGCCGACATGGCCACCGAACTGCAGGCAGCACGCCTGATGGTGTATCACGCGGCCAGCCGTCTTGACTCCGGAGATAGCGATGCCACCCTGCATTGCGCGATGGCAAAACGCTTTGCCACCGATGCCTGTTTCACGGTATGCAACGAAGCGCTGCAACTGCATGGCGGATATGGCTATCTGCGCGACTTCCCGCTGGAGCGCATGGTGCGCGATGTGCGCGTGCACCAGATTCTGGAAGGCACCAACGAAATCATGCGCCTGATTGCCGCGCGCAAGCTGCTGGAAAAAGATTCTCTCTGAAATAAAAATCCCGCAAGGGCACGGATAAAGGACAACAACAATGAACACCATCGCCTTCTTCGGCTGCGGCAACATGGGTGCCCCCATGGCGCGAAACCTGCTCAACGCCGGTTTCACCGTACGTGTATTTGATCTCAATCCCGCACTGACCGAGCCCCTTGCAGCAGAAGGCGCCATTGTCACTGCTGCTCCTTCCGACACCATTGCCGGTGCCGACACCGTCATCACCATGCTGCCCCATGATGCCGCCGTGCTTGGCCTCTACATCAATGGCGAGAATGGCCTGCTGGATTTCCTGACGGCCGACATGCTGGTGATTGATTGCTCCACCACCTCACCGGAGTGCGCGCGCAAGGTCTCGGCTGCTGCACACGAACGCAATATCGCCATGATTGACGCGCCCGTTTCCGGCGGCGTTGCCGGTGCCGCTGCGGGCACACTCAGTTTTCTCTGCGGTGGGACTGCCGATGATGTGGAGCGCGCCCGTCCCTTCCTCTCCGTGATGGGCAAGAACATCATGCATGCCGGCCCGGCCGGTGCCGGTGCTGTCGCCAAGATCTGCAACAACATGCTGCTGGCCGTGCATATGATCGGTACCTGCGAAGCCCTGCAGATGGGCGTTGATAACGGGCTTGACCCACAGGTGCTCTCCGACATCCTGCTGAAAAGCTCCGGCCGCAACTGGTCCCTGGAGCTTTACAACCCCTGGCCCGGCGTCATGGACAATGTACCCGCCTCACGCGACTACAGTGGCGGCTTCCAGGTCGACCTGATGAACAAGGATCTGGGCCTTGCCATGGAAGCGGCGCTGCATAGCAAATCCGCCACCCCCATGGGGGCACTGGCCAAACAGCTCTATGCCCTCCACGCCACGCATGGCAACGGCAAGCTCGACTTCTCCTCGATTCTGAAAATCCTGCAACCCTGACCCTGCAGCGACAAGAAATTGGCCTCCTCATGCCTTTGCATGAGGAGGCACAACACCGACAATACGCCACGCAAATCGCAACCCCACAGGAGACATCACGTGGCGTTATCCAATGCAGGCAAGGCCGACCTCTATCTGGTCATCGTGACCCTGCTCGCCGCCGTCAGCTGGATCTTCTCGCGTGAAGCCGTCCTGCTCATGCCTCCCCTCCTGTTCATGTCCCTGCGCTTTCTGCTGGCGGGAGCATTGCTCGCCCTCATCGGACACCGGCAACTGCGACTGCTGACCGCTGATGCCTGTGTCCGTGCACTCAAGGTAGGGTTGGTATTTGGTGCCGGGATGAGCTGCTGGGTCATGGGGCTGTTCTTTGGCACCCATGTTGGCGAAGGCGCCTTCCTGACCAGTCTCGGTGTCGTGCTGGTGCCCGTGATTTCACGACTGGTGTTCAAGGAACATCAGCCCCGCAGCATCTGGCTGGCGCTGCCCATTGCCACTACCGGCCTGGCCCTGCTCTCCCTGAAAAGCGGTTTCCGGCCAGAAGCAGGCCAGCTGTTTTATGTACTGGCCGCCAGCATTTTTGCGCTGTACTACACGCTCAATACCCATGCCGCCAATCACCGCGAAATCAGCAGCGCCGATGGCGGCACTACCCAACAGGAAAAAATACCGGCACTGCCACTCACCGCCATTGTGCTGACCACCGTGGGATTGCTCACCACCCTCCTGTCGCTGCTGTTCGAGCCATGGCTGCCCACCTTCACCCATTTTTCGGCAGAAATGGCCGGCTGGATTCTGGCCAGCGTGGTGCTGGGCAGCGCCGCACGCTTCCTGCTGCAAACCCATGCGCAAAGCCTGTCGAATCACTCACACGGCGTCGTCATCATGGTGGTGGAACCGGTCTGGGTTGCCTTGCTGGCTGCCGGCTGGTTTGGCGAAACCATGTCCCCTGTCCAGCTCACCGGTTGCGGCCTAATTTTTGCGTCACTGCTGATCAACCGGGCAAATCTGGTACGGCAGTGGCTGAAAGCCCTGTTCTAGCAAGCAGGCTCAGGCGATCCGGTTAAAATGGAAGTAATTGAAAGCCTGAGCATTACCGTCTGATGTCAGATGATTCTCCAGAACGGTTTCCAGTAGCTCAAAGCCAGTACCGAACTCCCCGATCATCTTCTCCGCATCGTACTGTTCAATGTCCAGACCACTGCATTTGACAGGCCCACCTATAGCAAACGCGGCAATGATGACGTGGCCGTCAGGAGCCAATGCACCATGCAGTGCAGCCATGTAATGGCGCCGGCTCTCCGCACTTGTCAAGAAATGAAAGACTGCCCTGTCATGCCATAGTGCATACTGGCGATCAGGGTGAAATTTTGTGATATCAGCCTCCAGCCAGTTCACGCACGATGCCCGCTCACCCAGGCGGGTCTGAGCCACAGCGAGAGCCGCAGCAGCAATATCGAGAATAGACACATCCTGATAGCCCAGGCGAAGCAAGCCATCAACAAGTGTGGAAGCCCCTCCACCGACATCAATCACAGGCTCACGCGGGTCGACACCTGACTTTTGTATCAATTGCAGGGAAGTGGCTGGTGATGACTGAAACCAGCTCACTTCCTGCAAAGACTTCCGGGTGTAGACCTGCTCCCAGTGTTTCTTGTTTTTCATTTCATCTCCCATAACAGTCATCCCTGTCCTTCCTGACGTTAACGGGTCAACTGTTTCCGATAGGCAAATCGATAAAGAGCGGGCAGGACCAGCAAGGTCAGCAACGTTGATGACAGAATCCCGCCAATCACCACGGTCGCCAGTGGTCGCTGCACTTCCGCTCCCGCCCCTACGGCCAGAGCCATTGGCACGAAACCTAAAGACGCAACCAGTGCCGTCATCAACACTGGCCGCAAACGTGTTAGCGCTCCTTCACGAATGGCTTCGGTCAACGGCAAACCATTCTGCAAAAGCTGCCGAATGAAAGACACCATCACGAGTCCGTTGAGTACGGCCACACCGGACAATGCGATAAACCCCACACCAGCAGAAATCGACAAGGGAATGCCACGCAGCCACAAGGCCAATATGCCTCCGGTCAGTGCCAGCGGCACGCCGGAAAAAACCAGCAGACCGTCCTTGAGACTACCCAGACTGGCATAAAGCAGGGCAAGGATGATCAGCAGTGCCACTGGCACCACAATCATCAGACGCTCCCTGGCCGACTGCAGTTGCTCAAACGTCCCGCCCCAGCCCAGCCAGTAGCCTTCAGGCAACTTCACCTCGGCATCAACCCTCTCCTGGGCCTCGGCCACAAATGATCCGACATCACGTCCACGTACATTCGCCGTCACAACCACACGACGTTTGCCGTTTTCACGACTGACCTGATTCGGGCCTGGTGCCAGCTCAAATCCAGCCAGCTCACCCAAAGGCACATAGTGCTGGCCACCTGGCTGTGCTGGCAAAGGCACGGTCAGGTTCTGCAACGCCTCCAGATCACTGCGCACCACTTCCGGTAGTCGCACGACCAGATTGAAGCGACGGTCTCCTTCAAACACCTGACCTGCGACTGTCCCCGCCATGGCCGTCGTGATGACATCCTGCACATCTCCCGTGGAAAGGCCGTAACGTGCAATTACCTCGCGTTTGAGCTGAATGGTCAGCATGGGCAAGCCCGTGACCTGTTCCACCTTGACATCAGCGGCACCCCGTACCGACTTGAGTACCTTCTCAACCGCCTGGGCACTTTCAAACAAGCTGTCCATGTCATCACCAAACACCTTCACCGCCACATCCGAGCGCACCCCCGATATCAACTCGTTGAAACGCATCTGAATCGGCTGGGTCAGCTCGTAATTATTGCCGGGGATCTGCCAGATGGCCTTCTCGATCTCGGCCACCAGCTCTGCCTTTGGCTTGCGCGGGTCTGGCCATTCGCTCCGTGGCTTCAGCATGACGTAGTTATCCGCCACGTTCGGTGGCATGGGATCCGTGGCAATCTCGGCCGTTCCCAGCTTGGCAAACACACGATCCACCTCCGGAAACTGCTTGATGCGAGCTTCCAGCTGAGCTTGCATGCCAACAGCCTGTGTCAGGCTGGTCCCGGGAATACGCAATGCATGCAGGGCAATGTCACCCTCATCCAGATTCGGAATGAACTCACTGCCCAATCGTGTCGCCAGTAACAAACATCCGGCCAGCAACAATGCCGCACTACCCAGGACAAGACGTGTCCGTGCCATCGCCCAATCAAGCATGGGCGCATAGCAGGCATTCAGCCTGATCATCAAACGACTGTCACCTTCGTGTACCGGCCCTGTCACGAACATCGCAACAGCCGCCGGCACAAAGGTCACCGAGAGAACCATCGCACCGACCAGCGCCATGACTACAGTGAAAGCCATGGGCGTGAACATTTTTCCTTCCACACCCGTCAGCGCAAATATCGGCAAATACACCGCGATAATGATGAGCTGCCCGTAAATCAGTGCCTGGCGTGCTTCACGAGTCGCCTCAAATACAACGTCAAAACGCTCTGCACGCGACAGGGGCTTGTGTGACCCATGCTGTGCCAGCCCCAGTCGACGCAGGGCATTCTCCACAATAACCACCGCGCCATCGACAATGATGCCAAAATCCAGGGCACCCAGACTCATCAGGTTTGCACTGACCTTGTTGGATACCATACCCGTGATGGTAACGAGCATGGCGAGCGGAATCACCGCCGCCGTGATCAACGCCGCACGAAAATTCCCGAGGAAGGCGAACAGCACGGCAATAACCAGCAGCGCACCTTCCAGCAGATTTTTCTGCACAGTGGCAATGGTGGCATCAACCAGCCTGGTTCGGTCATAGACCAGCACGGCACGAATGCCCTCTGGCAGGCTTTTCTGCACCTCCACCAGCTTCTTCTTGACTCGTTCCGCCACAGTACGGCTGTTTTCACCAACCAGCATGAACGCCGTGCCCAGTACCACTTCACGCCCATTCTCCGTGGCAGCACCGGTACGCAGCTCCTGACCAAAACCGATATCAGCCACATCGCGCAAATACACCGGCACACCGTCATCAGTCTTGATGACAATCGTCCGGATGTCGTCCAGCGATTGCACCTGGCCCGGCGCACGAATCAGGTACTGCTCACCACGACGCTCTATGTAGCCAGCCCCCACATTGGAATTATTGCGCTCCAGCGCTGTCATCACATGAGCGATCGACAGGCCGTAGGCTGCCAGCTTCTCAGGATAAGGCGCGACCAGGTACTGCTTCTGGAATCCGCCGATAGTGTTGATGTCCGTAACACCTGGCAACGTCCGTAGCTGCGGCTTTACAACCCAGTCCTGCAAGGTGCGCAAATCCGTCGCGTCGTAGGGTGAGCCATCCGCCTTCTTTGCATCAGGAGCGGCCTCTATCGTCCACTGACTGATTTCTCCCAGTCCGGTGGAAACAGGGCCAAGCTCAGGATCGAGGCCATCCGGCAGTTGTCCGCGCGCACCTTGCAGACGCTCATTCACCAGTTGGCGTGCAAAATAAATATCCGTTCCATCCTCAAACACCACCGTGATCTGTGAAAGACCGTAACGTGACAGTGAACGGCTTTCTTTCAGATTGGGAATGCCCCCCAGCACAGCCTCCAGCGGAAGCGTGACGCGTTGTTCTGCTTCCAGCGGCGAATATCCCGGGGCTTCGGTATTTATCTGCACCTGGACATTGGTGATGTCCGGCACCGCATCAATCGGCAAGCGGAAATAGTTGTAAACACCCAGTGCAGCAACCAGAAGCGTGATGCACAAAACCAGCCAGCGGCTCTCTAGCGAGAAGCGCAACAAACGATCAAACATGTTGGCGCTCCTTTAATGGTCATGCGCAGCTTCGCTCTTGCCAATATCGGCCTTGAGCAGAAAGCTGTTTTTGCCGACGTATTCCTGTCCAGCCGACAGGCCTTCCAGAATCTCGGAGCGATGGGCATCACGACGCCCTGTTCTTACGGGCCTGACCTCGAACTGATCGCCATATTTTGCATAGACCACCGTCCAGTCACGAAACGATTGCAGACTTTCATTGCTCACCGTGACTGCTGCCGGAGTCTCCGTGCGCGTGATGCGTGCCTTCACGAATTGCCCTGGTTTCCAGGTGGCCGGGTTGTCCAGTGACACATAAATGGATGCGGCCCGGCTGGCTTCACTTAACTGGGGACTGACGATTTGCACACGACCTTTACTGCTGACCGGACCATTGACCTGAGCCACTGTTGCCACCTGACCCGGTTTGAGTCCTTCCAGCTGGGCTGGAGTAGCAGAGAGTACCGCCACCAACTGATCCAGATCGGCAATCGTGAACAGTGCCGAGTCCGGTGTAACCCGCTGACCGGGTGCCAGTGCCCGGGTCGTCACGCGGCCGCTACGCGGAGCACGTAACACCAGACGCGCCAGATTACCTGGCTGATCAAGGCTCAATGCACGCAACTCACCATCACCAAGACCAAATGCCATCAGCCCGGCACGACTGCTGGCCAGGTTGATATCCGCTTCAGCCTTGGCACTTCTTGCCGCCAGATAATCCTGTTCAGCCGATATTTTTTCTTTCCAGAGCATCGCTTCGCGCTGGTACGTTGACTCTGCCAGACGTAACCGCTCGCGTGCTTCGAGATAATTGCGTTTGATGTCCGCGAGTTCACGACTTTCCAGCGTCGCCATCACCTCCCCTGCTTTCACCGACTGCCCCAGTGATACCGGAGCCGAAATCACCACACCGGCAACAGGTGCCAGCACCACGGTTTCGCTGTTGGGGGCTACGCGAATTTCACCCTGAAGCTCAACTTCATCAGCCAGTACCGCAGGACCTGTCTTGAGAATTTCCAGCCCGGCTGCTTTTACCTGCTCTGGCGTGAGGACAACACGCCACTCAATCTGGTCATAGTTAAAGGCATAATCTTTTTGCTGATACCGTGCTGCCAGCATCACCGAAAAGGAGTGCGGCTCGTACACCACCTGATCACCCAGAAGATAATCATTTTTCGGTGAAAACCGGATAATCTGGGTCGCACCAAGGCGCTCCAGCGTGATGGTCAGATTGATCGCCTTCGGGTCCAGCGGCTTGTCATTCAGGGTCGGATAAACCCGGAACTCCGGCTCTACACCGTCTTCAAAAATGGTGACCTCCAGTCCCATGCCGTCCTGCTCAAAAAGACGTCCTTTGTGCGGGCCACGCGGAATCTCCTGCGCAACAGGTTCATGACCGTTTTCTTCATGACCATGTGCTTCGTGACCATGTGCTTCGTGACCATGCTCGCCAGCATGCTCTTCCTGGCGCTGGCCACAGGCAGAGAGCAGAAAAACAGCCAGCAAGCCGGCAAAAAATGAGGATGCGATCTTCACAGCGGGTTCTCCTGTGTCAGTCCCAGCAAGGCATCCAGCTGGTTACGCTGACGGTGGTATTCCGTAAGGGTGTCGAGATAGTCAAAACGGGTATCAATGAAGGCGCGCTGGGCATCCAGCACATCCAGCAAACCAAACTTGCCGAAGCGATAGCCCTTGCTGATTGCACTGAAGGCCTCTTCACTGGATGGCAACACCGTTTTTTCGAAAGTGGTCAGTTGCAACCCCAGCATCCGGACCTGTGAATAAAGACTGTTCAACTCGGCCTGCAACCCCTGAGCGACGGCCTCTGCCTGGGCCCGTGCCTCGATCAACCGCGCCTGCGCGGCCTGTGTTGCCCCCTGATTCCGGTCAAACAGCGGCAGCGGCACACTCACTCCCATCTGCCAGGCCGCCTCTCCGGCATCTTCATACTGGGTCTGCCCAACGCTCAACGTAATATCCGGAAACCGGCGACCCCTTGCTTCCTGCAGCCCCGCCTCACGGGAACGCGTCACTGCCTCGGCTTCCTTGAGCACCGGATTGGCCTGGCTGGCCTGAGCGATGACATCTGGCGATGGCAAGAGGCGCACAGCAGGCAATTGATCGGGCAAGAGACCAAAATCAGGGGCTGACAGCCCCTGCAGACTGGCCAGCTTCTGCCGGGCGACGACCAGCGACTGCGCGGCTTGCTGGCTACGACGTTGCAGTACCGCTGCAGCGACATCCAGCCGTGTCAGCTCAACCGGGGATACTTTTCCGGCCTTCACCTGCCCCGCCACTGCATCATGCGTATTGAGAGCGACCTGCCCCAGCTCATCTGCAAAAGCGACCCGCTGCTGGGCTGCCAGCACGGCAACCCAACTGGCCCGCACCTCGGCAAGGAGAAGATCACGCTGGTGCTGCAACCTCACCCGGGCGGCCACTGCCTCACTCCGGGCGCTGTCGCGACGGGCGCCACGTTGTCCAGCCAGCCCCAGCCGCTGGCTTAATATCCAGGTAGACGCCGGTCCATCAAGACCAGTGAGATTGTCATTACCAAGGTTTTCGCGGTTGTAGCTCAGCTCGGGATTGGGCAATAGCCCCGCCTGGCGCGCATCGCCTTCTGCCGCATCCGCTGCAGCCACCGTTGCAGACAAAACAGGATTGCGGGCCAGCGCCCGCTGTTCTGCTTCGGCCAGGGTCAAGCCCAGTGCGGTTGCAGGAAATGAAACACTACAGAACAGCACAGGCACCATTAGCCCGTGCAGCTTGAAAGGAATTGCAGGCATGTCGCCTCCCTGAATGAAATACACAACGTCCGGCAAGTGCCGGGCAAGGTCGTCACACAGAGGCGTTTTAATGTCGGAGGACCGTACTCCGGATCAGGCGGGGCAAGGTATTTCGATGATGAGTGAAGGGCCATCGGATCGGCTGACTGCGAACCAGTGGCAACACCCAGACCAGCAGCGTGGGCAGCAGCATCAACAGAAGAGCGACCAAAAACTTGGACTTCGTATCCGGCCTGACCGGATCAATCGGCTTGATGTCCACGTGGTGGTGGTCATCACAGCTGACCTGACAACCATCATCCGCCATGACCGGAGCCGTCTCCGCTCCATGCGAGAACATCACATCATAGTGACTGACATGCCAGGTGCTGACCACCTCGTGTCCCGTGAGACCGGCCAGCGTCTGGGCAAGCACTATCCCGTTCTGGGCCAGCAGATAGGCCAGAAGGATCAGGGGTGTCAGGATTTTAAACTGGCGGGTGGTCATGAAGCGTCTGTTGGTTCCATATCCCTCAGTAACGTTCGGTTGGGTGTCATAATGACTGCCCACATGACCGGCCCCAGAACAACTGGTGGTGACGCGGCAACATTAACAGCCCTTATCGCTAATGAGAACCAGTCTTATGTCCGGAATTGGAACGTGATCCGGACAGTCGACTCAGACAACAACCACCTTCTCCGCTTCACTCTGCTGCAGCGCCCACATCCGCGCATAAATGCCGTTCTGCCCCAGCAGCTCGCGATGGCTGCCCCGCTCAACAATACGCCCCTGCTCCATGACCAGAATCTCGTCTGCATCCACCACCGTGGACAGCCGATGGGCAATGATGAGCGTGGTACGGTCTGCCGAAATCGAGAACAGCTCCCCCTGGATTGCCTTCTCGGTTTTTGAATCCAGAGCCGATGTCGCCTCATCAAAAATCAGGATGGGCGGATTCTTGAGAATGGTCCGGGCAATGGCCACGCGCTGTTTCTCTCCACCGGAGAGCTTGAGCCCGCGCTCACCGACCGTGGTGTCCCAGCCATCCGGCAGGCTCTCGATAAACGCAAGAATGTGGGCCGAGCGTGCGGCCTCGATCACTTCCTCACGCGTTGCCTGCGGCCGTCCATAGGCAACGTTGTAATAGATGGAATCATTGAACAGCACGGTATCCTGCGGAACGATCCCGATATGGGCACGCAGGCTCGACTGGGTCAGCTCGCGAATATCCTTGCCATTGATGGATACCGCACCACTGCCCACATCATAGAAACGGAACAGCAAGCGCGACAAGGTGGACTTGCCCGCACCCGAGCTGCCCACGACCGCCACGGTTTTACCCGCCGGAATACGGAAGTCCACACCAAACAGGATCTGGCGCTTGGTATCGTAGCCAAAATCAACCTGCCGGAACTCGACCGTGGCGGAGTCTGTCTGCAATGCCACTGCATCAGGCGAATCCTTGATGTCGGCATCTTCACGCATCAGGCTGAACATTCTTTCCATGTCCGTCAGCGCTTGCTTGATCTCGCGATAGGCCATGCCAAGGATGTTCAGGGGAGCGTAAAGCTGGATCAGGAAGGCATTCACCGCCACCAGGTCACCCAGCGTCATGGTACCTTTCGCAACACCATCGGCCGCCAGCCACACCAGCAGGGTAATGCCCACCGCAATGATGCCGGACTGGCCACTGTTCAGAATGCCAATCGACATCTCGTTCTGGATCGCCGACTTCTCCCACTTTTCCATCGACTCATCGTAGCGCGCCGCCTCGAACGGCTCGTTGCCGAAATACTTCACCGTCTCATAGTTCAGCAGCGAATCCACGGCACGTGTATTTGCCTTGGAATCCATGTCATTCATGGCACGACGCGTCTGGGTACGCCACTCGGTGACCACAATCGTGAACACCGTATAAATCACGATGGTGCCCAGGGTGACGACAGCAAAGCGCCAGTCATACAGCGTGACCAGAATGGTCGTGATCATGCCGATTTCCAGAATCGTCGGCAGGATGTTGAACAACATGAAACTCAACAGCGAACCGATCCCCCGGGTGCCCCGGGAAATGTCACGGGTCAGCCCACCGGTCTGGCGATTAATGTGATAGCGCAGGCTGAGCTGATGCAGGTGATTAAAGGTTTCCAGCGCCACCCGGCGGATCGCTCCCTGCGCCACCTTGGCAAAGACCGCATCGCGCAGCTCGCCAAAGGCAGTGGATGCCAACCGCAACACACCATAGGCAATGATCAGCGCGGCCGGCACCAGCAACAGGGCCTGCGGTTTTGCCGTCAGATGGTCGACGATACCCTTGAGGACAAGCGGAATGGCAACCGTGGCCACTTTGGCCAATATCAGGAACGACAGAGCCAGAATCACCCGACCCTTGTAGCGCCAGAGGTAAGGGAACAGGGTTTTGAGGGTTTGCCAGTCACTACGGTGACTGGCAACAGGGGCAGCGGGTTCGTGTTCAAAAGAGCGCATGACAAGGTTCCATGGATAACCCCGTCATGATGGCCATTACCGGCAGGATATCAAGCAGACGCTGGTGTTTTCCTGCGGCGCAGCCAGAGCCACGCCCCCAGGACAACCACCACGACATTGAGCAACGCAAACACGCAAAGGAGCACATCACGGCCATCCTTCCCGATGCCATCCAGAAAGTTCCACTTGTGCAGATAGGCAAAGCTGAAACCCTCAAACCGCTGCATGTCACGCACCTCGGCCGCCTGTACACCGCTCGTCGTTTCTACATATAGCGTCAGGTTATCCGGCGTCTTGAAGTCCACTTTCCAGACCGGCAAACGCTTGTTGATAAAGCCGTACTCGCCCGCAAACCGGGTGACCAGTTCCGTCCCGTCAATCTGCGCTTCCGGCAGGCCGGCAAACGCAGCCGCCAGTGTCCTCGCATGCTGCTGCGCACCGTCTACCTGAATGGCATCCGAGCCGGCCGCAAAATACCGCTCGCCTGACGCTGCTGGCTTACTGCCATCATGATGATGGACATGCTCAGTAGCAGCCTGTGGTGCAGGCATTGCACCATTTCCTTTCCTGCCAACCATGGAGGCAGACTGTGCGCTTGCCCGGACAACTACCTGACCTGCCACAGGGACAATATCGAGCTGCTCGTTTGCAGCCAGACCGATTGTGTGCGGCACCCAATTAAGGCTGTCTGCATTCAGCAATTGATCCGGCAACAGCCGTGGCACACTCTCGTTGTTGCCCTTGTCCAGCAATTGCACATGCAGAATCGCACTCCCCGTGAACGCCAGCGTAGACACCGCCACCAGCACGCCCAGGCGTCGATGCCAGCGTCGCAGTGGCGCAGCACGCTCACCGCTCTCCGGCTTGCGCCAGAAAAATCCGTACAACCACAACCCGCCAAGACTGCTGAAAAAAGCCAATGACAAAAAAATCGTCATGACCGTATCGCGCACAGCCTCATTATTGATAAAAGACCAGGAGTGCAGTGCACGAAAAACCCTGCCGAAACCTGATTTCAACGAATTATTCAGCGTGGCCAGGCGCAGCGGCGACGTCTCCACATATGCACTTAATCCGTCATCCCCGGCAAACACCACTCGCCACACGGGCAACAGGCGATTGACATAAGGGTAGTCGTCAGAAAACCGGGTAATCAGCTCCATGCTGGTAATAACGCGATCAGGCTCTCCCGCAAAATGCCGCGCAAGAGTGACTGCCAGTGCCTTGTCAGCATCCGGCACAACCATCCCGCTCTCTGCATCCACATAGATGCGCTCCGCTTGTCCCGGCAGCGTCAGTTGCCAGACCATCCTGCCCTGCCAGCGCAACAACCTTGCCTGGCGAACCGCATGAATGCCCTGCCCCGGCAACAATGCCGACAATGCCGACAATGGGCGCACAGTTGCCATTTCTTCCGCATCAAATCCGCTCGACAGGCCAACGGGCGGCATCATGGCAGCGGGCTGGGGCTGCAGCCGCGACATGATTGGATGTGACAGACCCGACAGCCCCCACAGGACAACCGGCAGCACTGCCAGCAGACCTACCCAGCGGTGATAACGCAGCACAAGGCGGGAAACAGATTGCAGGATCAGTCGCATCAGTCGCATCCGGGAAAGCAAAAGGCGGCCATTGCCGCCAGAAAAATCAGAGGCCAAGCGTGTAATTCACACCCAGCAGGAAGGTCAGCGGATCACCCGGGGTGTAACTGTTCTGCAGGTCAGGATTAAATGCGCCCGTACGATAAGTACTAGAGGCCGAGTGTGCATAATGCTCATCGGTCAGGTTCAACGCCTGTGCATACATCTCAAGCGGACCATGCGTCCAGCGCGCCTTCAGATTAAGCAATGTATGACCATCATAACGGACACTGTTCAGGTCATTCATCCAGTAGGCCGCAATCCTCTGCACTTCCGGCGTCACCACCAGGCCGGGCTTAACCGTCCAGTTAACGCCCGCAAGAATGGTGTAGCCAGGAGCACCGGGCATTTCCTTGCCGTCAAAACTTACCCCGGCAGCCGGGCTGTAGTGTGTGTATTCATGACGCGCCACTGTGGCACTCAGATAACCATCAAGCATGTCCACCGGTGACCAGCCCAGCCCGAGCTCAAGCCCCTGATGCAAGGTGGCACCTGCATTCCGGTTCTCCCTGACCAGAGGCGCCGAGCTCACGGTATAGCTGACCACCTCGTCCTCACCTTCCAGCCGATAAAGCGTCGCCTCAACCCTGCCCGTCTTGCCCCAGCGATGGCGAAAGCCAAGATCGATATTACGGAAAACTGATTCGCGCAAATCCGGTACATCAAGAGACGAGTACAGCTGTGAAACTTCAGGTGGGACAAAGCCCTCACTCAGATTGATGAATGCCTCACTGGCATCACTCAATGCCTGTACCACACCCAGGCGTGGCGACAGATTGGAAAATTTCCGTTCTTCATCGGGTGCACCGGTTGTGGGTGACGGAACAAGCCGGTTATTAAAGTCATAACGAACCTCGTCATAACGGACTCCCGCCACCACCGTTGTTTTTGCCAACGGCTTCAGCTCTGCCTGCAAGTAGGCCGACGGATTGTCTATACCCGCCTCATACTGGCGGCGACGGGATGTCACACTGTACGAGACATAGCGCAAGTCACTGTCGCGAACAACACTCAGGTTATCTTCAACGTAGACATTATCAGTGTGATCCCATCCCAATCCGGCAATCACACGGCCATTGGCAAACGACAGCCCCTGTTGCCACTGTGCATCCAGACCCAGTGACGTGTAGGAGTTGTCATTCTGGCGACCATTGGTGGTGCATGTTCCGCCACCAGGATTACAGTTTCCCAGTTGATAGCTGGGAATCTGGCCATGCGAATTGTCACGCCAGAAGACAGTCAAACGGCTCCTGTTTTTTTCACTCCACTGCGTTTCCAGACTACTGCTGATACGTGTTGCCTTGTCAGTCCGTTCGGTAAACGTCTGATAACTCTTTTCCGGAGTATTGCGGTAATCCTTCTCTCCAAGAGTCCCCGTCATGTCCGTATACATGTCCGTGTAACTGACAGAGCTTTGCAAAATACTGCTATCCGTCACAACCTGGTCAATACGGAGGCTCAACGAACTCTTGGTGCCATCACTGTGCTCACGCCAGCCGTCATCCACCTCACTCTGGTAGAACGATAACCGTATGCCGGTATTGCCCTGTGTGGCACTGGCCCCGGCATCCACGCGGCCATAGCCCTGATCACTACCGCGCAACCCCAGCCATGCCTCCGGCGTCAGACTCGGTGCCCGGGTCAGGAAATTCACGGCACCACCAACCGCGTTACTGCCATACAGTGACGATGTCGCCCCGCGCATGACCTCAATATCACCCGTCCCGGCCAGATTTATTTCATTCAGTGCGTTGTGATTGAACACCCCGATCGGACGGATGGGCACATTGTCTTCCAGATACTGGTACACCGCATTGGTCGTTATCGGCTGCCGGATACTCATGCTGTGCTGCTCGTTACCCAGATCAACCATGTGCACACCGGGCACACGGTCCAGCACATCACTGATCAGGCGAGGTTTGGCCGCCTCAATGTCATCGCCATCCAGACGCGTCACTGGCGCTGGCGTCTCACCCAGTGAGGTTTCCGTGCGCGATGCCGTCACCACCACCTCTTCCAGTTCGTCAGGGGCAGTACCGCTTGAATCAGCCCAGGCATGGGCTCCCGGAAACAGTAACGATATCATCAGGGTAAAGCGGACATGAAAAATCGGCATGGATGTTCCAAACGTGAACCGGCAGGCGCGCGCAGTATAAAGAAGCCAGACCCAGGCCACCTGCGACATAGTGTCGCAGCCCTGGACTGGCCAGGTCCGGATCCCCTGCTAGTCTGTTATGACCCCCTCAAGTCAAGGAGTCACATCATGGCCAGGAAAGCTGCCGACAACACCATTGCCCGCGTCACCGAGATCATTTCCACGTCAGACAAAAGCTTTGACGATGCCATCAACTCGGGCATCAAACGGGCCTGCAAGACCCTGCGCGACGTACGCGGTGCGTGGGTCAAGGAAATGAAGGTCGATGTGGAAAATGGCAAGATCTGCAAATATCGCGTTGACATGCTGGTGACGTTTGTCGTGCATGAAGACGTATAAGGCATATAAAAAAGGCCCGGTCTTTATGGACCGGGCCTTTTTTATATGGCGTCCCCACAGGGATTCGAACCCCGGTTTCCGCCATGAAAGGGCGATGTCCTAGGCCTCTAGACGATGGGGACATAACCTTTGGCTGGCAGTGGCAAGGCAGTCAGATCACAAACAGCCGGACCAGTCAGCAAGTCGAACATTTTAGGCAGCGCCTTCCGGTGAGTCAACGACAGCCGCACTGCTCATGTCGCGCCATGCCTTTTCCCAATCCTTGGTCTCCTGCTTCGACACACCACCCAGCACAGCAAGCGCATGACGCAAACGTGAGCGCGTCATGTCCGGGCCCAGAATGGCCATTGCATCCATCACATTCGTACTGGACGTAGAGCCCGAAATCGCGACAAAGAATGACGGCATGAAATCACGCAACTTGATGCCCATCGTCGTACTGACACGGCCCAGCAACGCACTGACGGTTTCATGGTTCCAGGTCCGCAGCGCCTCGATTTCCCACAGCGTAATCTGCAAAACCCGGCGTACCTCATCCGGCGACAGCTTCTTGTGCGCAAAGCTCTCTGGCGTGACATTCACCTGCCCGGCAAAAAAGAAACCGGCCCAGCTGACCGCATCCGACAGCGTATGAATGCGCGGCTGAATCTGCTTGATCACCTGCTCGACATACGCCGGATTGAATGCCCACTTCTGGAAGGCTGCCATGAGATCAGGCACCGGCATTTCGCGCAGCCACACACTGTTGAGCCAGCTCAGCTTCTCGACATCAAACGTCGGGCCACCCAAAGACACACGGGACAGATCAAAGTTTGCAATCATCTCGTCCAGCGTGAACTTTTCACGCTCGTCCGGCATCGACCAGCCCATGCGACCCAGATAGTTCAGCAACGCCTCCGGCAAATACCCCATACGCTCGTAGAACGAAATACTGGTCGGGTTCTTGCGCTTGCTCAGCTTGGACTTGTCCGGATTACGCAGCAACGGCATGTGGCAGAACACCGGAGCCTGCCAGCCGAAATACTGGTACAGCAGCACATGCTTGGGGCCGGAACTGATCCATTCTTCCCCACGAATAACATGCGTGATTTCCATGAGGTGGTCATCCACCACATTGGCCAGATGATAGGTCGGCAGACCATCCGCCTTCATCAGCACCTGCATGTCGACTTCCGACCACGGAATCACGATCTCGCCACGCAACATGTCCTGGATGCGGCACTCGCCTTCGCGCGGCACGATCATGCGGATCACTGACGGCTCGCCGGCTGCAAGACGCGTCGCCACTTCATCCTGTGCCAACTGCATGCAGTGGCCGTCGTAACCCAGCGCACCCTTGGCCGCCATCTGCTCGGCACGCAGGGCATCCAGACGCTCTGCGGTACAGAAGCAATGGAAGGCATGACCCTTTTCCACCAACTCACGCGCATGCGCCTTGTAGATATCGCTGCGCTCGCTCTGACGATACGGCGCATGCGGACCGCCCACATCCGGGCCTTCATTCCACTCCAGACCCACCCACTTCAAGGCACTCAGGATTTGCGCCTCGGATTCCTTCGTGGAACGTACCTGGTCAGTATCCTCAATGCGCAGGATGAACTGGCCGCCATGCTGGCGGGCAAAGCACAGGTTGAAAAGCGCGATATAGGCAGTCCCGACATGGGGATCGCCCGTGGGCGATGGAGCGATACGGGTACGAACAGTAGTCATCAGGCAGTCCGGCAAACAAGCAAACGAAGGCCGCGATTATACAGTGCTAACTGACAGATGCGCCCTCTATCCGCGTTCCCTGCCCCTCCCTGCCAGACAACAAAAAGGCCGCTCACGGCGGCCCTTTGCTAACCCGATACCGGGCGACTTAGCCGGCAGCAAGCTCGTATGCCACTTCCTCGGTCTCCACCATCTCGAACAGGGAGCTGATGAATTCGTCCGTCACCGAGTTGGTCCACTCCCCCTCGATGTCCGCCGTGACCATTGGCTCGAATGTCAGGTCGAGGAACTGGTTCTCGCCAACCTTCAGCACATCCGCGCCTTCCGATGTACTCACCACTTCCCAGTGATCCGGGACATCCATGTTAAGAGTGATCGTAACGGCCAGTTTCTTGCTCATGAGAACTCCTCGCGCCTGCGCAGCAGGCCAGTGAAAAACCAGAAAACCCTCCCGGAACAACAGCGCCGGCAGGAGACAAAACGGCCATGACAGCACGCACGGGAAACCGGGAACAGGACAGAAAGGCAGGGCAGAAACAAAAAAGCCCTGCTTATCTAATCTGTTGATAAGCAAGGCTTTTCGATATATGGCGGAGAGGGAGGGATTTGAACCCTCGGTAGACTTGCGCCTACGCCTGATTTCGAGTCAGGTACATTCAACCACTCTGCCACCTCTCCGAAGGGCGCAGAAGATAACCGGCCTGCGCGTTCAACTCAAGAGAAAGCTCGAAAAAATCCGGTCGCAACGACCGCCTCAGTCGAACTTCACACCAATACGGTGACCCACTTCCTCATAAGCCTCAACCACACCACCCAGGCCTTGACGGAAACGGTCCTTGTCCAGCTTCTTGCGGGTGTCCTTGTCCCACAGACGGCAGCCATCGGGCGAGAACTCGTCACCCAGCACAATCTCGCCATGGAACAGGCCAAACTCAAGCTTGAAATCCACCAGCAACATGTTGCCGGCATCAAACACACCCTTCAGCACTTCATTCACCTGAAAGGACAGTTCTTTCATCCGTGCCAGCTGATCATCCGTGGCCCAGCCAAACGAACGCACGTGGTATTCGTTAACCATGGGGTCGCCAAGCGCATCATTCTTCAGGAACAGCTCAAAGGTCGGCGGATTCAGCTCCTTGCCCTCCTCCACTCCCAGGCGCTTCACCAGACTGCCGGCGGCGAAATTACGCACCACGCACTCGACCGGAATCATGGTCAGACGCTTTACCAGCGACTCGGTATCGGACAGCAGCTTTTCCTGATGTACCGGAATGCCGGCCGCTGCCAGCTTGTCCATGATGAAGGCATTGAACTTGTTGTTGACCATGCCCTTGCGTTCCAGCTGCTCGACCTTCTTGCCATCAAAGGCAGATGTGTCGTTGCGGAACAGGATCACCAGACGGTCAGCATCATCCGTGGCATACACGGATTTGGCCTTGCCGGTGTAGAGAAGATCGCGCTTTTCCATGAAGGTCTCCGAATCTCAGGGCTTGTCGCCCGGCCAGCGCGCGACAATAGACTCGAACAATGTCCGGGTCATTTCTTGCGAAGCCAGGGTGTCATCATCTTTTTGCAGGGTCAGGGTATAGGCAGACTGCCCACGTGTAACACGCAGCTGGTAGGTTGCCTTCTTGCCATCGGTATCGGCAAGGCTCAGGTAATATTGCCCAAGGCCCTGATCACGGTCTTCAACCTTGACCCCGGCAGCCTTCAATGCCTGCTCCAGGTTATCCCAGATGGCATTAAAGTCACCACGAATGGTCAGGACAGAATAGCCGTTACCATCAAGGCTAAGCTCGGGGCGCTCGCTCCCCGATGGCTGTGCCGGAACATTGGCAGCAGGCACGTCAGCACCCTCGGCCAGCGGCCGCGGCCGGGGAACATCAAACTTCTTGGGCCACTCTGTCGGGGTGGCGGCAGTAGTCGGTGGAATCGGGAACAGCGGTTTTACCTGTCGCGTTTCCTGTCCTGCCGGAAAGACCAGAGGCGGCAGGTCCTGGGCACCAAAGTAGTCCTCGCCCTTGCTGGCACATGCTGTCAGCACTACTGCAAACGCCGCCACGCAAACGCCACGAATAATCGACATCAGGATATTGCCCCTGCCTGACGCAATGCCGCTTCCACTACCGGACGGCAGGGCTCTGACAAAAGGGTGAGTGGTAAGCGGATACCGTCTTCCATACGACCCATGGCATGCAACGCCCACTTTACCGGAATCGGATTGGACTCGATGAACAGGTCACGATGCAGCGCTTCCAGTGGCGTATTGAGGGCCTTCGCCTCATCAGCCTTGCCGGCCAGCGCAGCAGTACACACACGCGACATGGCGCCGGGCACGACGTTGGCGGTCACGGAAATATTGCCCTTGGCCCCCATCAGGATCAGCTCATAGGCCGTAGCGTCATCACCGGAATAAACCGCCATGCGGTCACCCACCATCCCGATCAGCTCGCGACCGCGCTCAAGATTGCCGGTGGCATCCTTGATGCCCACGATATTGGGCAGCCCTGCCAGCCGTGCAACAGTGGCATTCTGCATGTCCACGCCTGTGCGGCCCGGAACGTTATAGAGAATCTGGGGAATGGCGACGGCTTCGGCAATGGCCTTGTGATGCTGGTACAGGCCTTCCTGAGTCGGCTTGTTGTAGTACGGCGTTACCAGCAATACGGCGTCTGCACCAACCGATGCGGCGGCTTTCGTAAGGGCAATCGCCTCACGTGTCGAGTTTGCACCCGTACCGGCAATTACAGGGATACGGCCGGCTGCAGCAGCAATTACAAACTTGATCACCGCCAGGTGTTCGTCCACATCAAGGGTAGCCGACTCGCCAGTTGTGCCTACGGCCACAATCGCGTGGGTACCCTCACTGACATGCCACTCCACCAACTGGCGCAACGCCTCCCAGTCCACCGTGCCATCACGGTGCATGGGAGTAACCAGGGCGACAATACTGCCGGTAATCATGCTGCTCTCCGCAGGATCGAAAGGCGAATATGGTAATGGCCACGCATGACCTTGAACAGGTCAAATCCCGGGCAGATGCGGCCATAAGCTGCTGCCCTGACAAAGACCAAACAAAAAAGCCGGCATAAGCCGGCTTTTTCGTGAAACTGGAGCGGGAAACGAGACTCGAACTCGCGACCCCGACCTTGGCAAGGTCGTGCTCTACCAACTGAGCTATTCCCGCGCACCGTCGTATCGGTGAGAGCGCGCATTGTACTGATGGCCCTTTCCCTGTCAACAGAGAAAACACTCCTGGCAGTTCAACTGCTCAGGAATCACGCAAATCCGGCCAGGCGGCCTTCAGATAGATCATCATTGACCACAATGTCAGGGCAGCAGCCACGATCAGGAGGGGAAAACCGACATACAGGTTCAGGCCCTCATGATTCAGCAGCAACACAGTAATAGCGGTCATCTGCATGGTGGTCTTGAGCTTGCCCATGAAGGAAACAGCCACACTGGCACGTTTGCCCAGCTCAGCCATCCACTCGCGCAAAGCCGAAATGGTGATTTCACGAGAAACGATAACAATGGCAGAAATCACCACCAGCACCCGCTCATGGTGCCACTGCACCAGAATGACCAGTGCCGCCGCCACCATGAGCTTGTCCGCCACCGGATCCAGAAACCGGCCAAAAGCAGAAGACTGGTTCAGCCGGCGCGCAAGGTAGCCGTCCAGCCAGTCAGTAATCGCCGCCACCAGAAAGACCACGGCAGACACAATAAAGCGCCAGTCATAGGGCAGATACGCCAGCACGATCAACACCGGTATCAGGGCCACCCGCAGCAGCGTGAGAATATTGGGAATGTTCAGCAAAGGGGACGACACCAGGTATTTCTCCGTTGATACACGCGTTTTAACCTGAGCACTCAATGACTGTGCAGGGCGTCGTAAATGGTTTCTGCCAATGTTAAGCCAATCCCCGGAACGGTCGCGAGGTCCTTGGCACTTGCCCGCAGCACCTCCTGCAAGCCTCCGAAATGCTGAATCAGGTCACGCCGCTTCTTGGGCCCAACCCCGGGAATGTCTTCCAGGGCTGAGCGCTTGCGCTGTTTGCCGCGTCGGGCACGATGCCCGGTAATGGCAAACCGGTGAGCCTCATCCCGAATATACTGGATCAGGTGCAGGGCAGGCGAATCCGCCGGCAACTGCAGATCCGCACCATCGGCAAAATGCAGGGTTTCCAGCCCGGGCTTGCGCCCCTCCCCCTTGGCAATCCCGATCAGGGTTACCCCCTTGATGCCAAGCTCGTCCAGCACGCCAATGGCCTGTGCCAGTTGTCCCTTGCCACCATCAATAAAGAGGATATCAGGCAGGCGCCCCTCCCCGGTTTTCAGGCGCTGATAACGGCGCGTCAGGGCCTGATGCATGGCGGCATAGTCATCCCCGCCCGTAATACCCTCGATATTGAAATGCCGGTAGTCCCGGTTACGCGGTCCGGTTTCATCAAATACCACACAGGACGCCACCGTTGCCTCGCCCATGGTGTGACTGATGTCAAAGCACTCCATGCGGGTAATCGGTTCGGTACGTCCCACCGCCTGCTGCAATGCAGCAAACCGGGCATTCATGTGTGTGCGATTGGCCAGTCGGGCCGACAACCCCTGCTCCGCATTCAGACGGGCCAGCTGCAACCAGGCCTGACGCGTTTCACGCACACGGTGCTTGATACGGACATCACGGCCATACAGCGCACGAATCGCCTCATGCATCACTTCCGTATCAGGCAACTCCTCGCTGGTGATGATTTCATCAGGAATATCCCGGCCACCATCAGACTGCAGATAAAACGACGGCAAAAACTCGGAAAGAATCTCGGCGGGACTGGTCTCACCGAACATGTTCGGATGAAACTCCTTGCTGCCAAGCACACGCCCCTCACGCACAAACAGGATTTGCACGCACACACCACCCGGCTGCGCAGCCACCGCAATCACGTCGGCATTACCGGCATCCCGGGTAACAAACTGTTGCTCCTGGACACGACGTAACGCCGCCAGCTGATCGCGGTAAATCACGGCCAGCTCAAAGTCCAGCGCATCTGCCGCCTGGTTCATGCGCGCCATCAGATCCTGCATGACTTCTTCGTTGCGCCCCTCCAGAAACAGCACGGTATGACGAACATCCCCGGCATACTCCTCCGGCGACAACAACTTCACACAAGGTGCCCGGCATCGCTTGATCTGATACTGCAGACAGGGCCTTTCCCGGTTACGGAAAAACGTATCCTCGCACTGCCGTACCTGAAAAAGTTTCTGCAGCAACTGCAAACTTTCGCGTACCGCCTGAGAGCCGGGATAAGGCCCGAAATAGCGGCCTTTCTGCTTTTTTGGCCCACGATGAAAGCCTATGCGCGGATAGTCCTCTCCCTCCGAGACAAACAGGAATGGATAGGATTTGTCATCGCGCAAAAGGATGTTGTATGGCGGCTTCAGCTCCTTGATCAGCGTCTGTTCCAGCAACAGCGCCTCTGTCTCCGACGCAGTGAGCGTCACCTCGATATCGCGAATACGCTCAACCAGCGCACGCGTCTTCGGGCTTTCGATATTCTTCTGGAAGTACGAGCTGACACGATTTTTCAGACTGCGGGCCTTGCCCACATAAAGGATTTCGCCACTCGCACCGAGCATGCGGTACACACCCGGCAGCAACGGCAAGGTTTCCAGAATGGCGGAGATATGCCCGGAAAAATCAGCTTGTGATGAATCCATTTGCCCAGACTCAATCACACCGGGTCAGACAGCGTCAGCATTCAGTAATCCATGCCGGACAGCAAGAAGCGTCAGTTCGACATCACTGTCGATACCCAGTTTCTCAAAAATACGATAGCGATAGCTGTTGACCGTTTTCGGACTGAGAAAGAGACGGTCGGATATCTCCTGAACCTTCTGGCAGTTCACGACCATCATGGTGACCTGCATCTCGCGCTCGGTCAGGGCATCAAACGGAGACGTCTTCTCCTCCTCCAGCGAGCTCAGGGCAAGACGCTGGGCGATACCCGGACTGATGTAGCGCTGACCGACCGCAACCGCACGGATAGCATGAACCATCTCCTCCAGTGCCGCCCCCTTGGTCAGGTAACCGGCGGCACCTGCCTTCAGCAGGCGGGACGGGAAGGGCTCCTCATCACACACGGTAACGGCCAGAACCCGGACGTCAGGAGACTGGCGCAACAGCTTGCGAGTCGCCTCCAGCCCGCCAATACCTGGCATTTTCACGTCCATGAGCACGACCATGGGGTCCAGCTCACGCGCCAGACGCAGGCAGTCCTCACCGCTTGCAGCCTCGCCCACCACCTTGATACCGGTGATGTCGGCCAGCATGCGGGTGATGCCCATGCGTACCAGATCGTGGTCATCAACCACCAGAACCTTGATCACGCCCTGCTCCGGTATGAAAAATGGTCAGCGCCCCGACCTGCCGGGGCTCCGTATACAGGAGAGTAATACGCCCCAGCCAGCGAGGCAAAGCTCACGACAGACCCGACGGTATCAGGACCAGTCATACACCCCCCAAAGACTCCCGTTGGTCGGAAACAGGATTTTTTATGTGAATCAATCGGTTATCCCACCTGATCCAGGTTGTTCTACGGACTTCTTTTTTGTTAAAAACGGGTTTGAATCATGACGAAGCGGTTGTTGAGCTGCTAATATCAACCTTATAAATATCAATGGATTGTGTTGGTGAATTCACGCACCCGCTCATGGTGCTCCGGCCCGATCGAGAAATGACATGAAAAAGTCTCTGAACATTATCCTGCGTCCGGTCCTTCTGGGCCTGATTGCGCTCGGACTGAGCCTGCCCGTGACCGCCCCGGAAGCAGTGGCCAGCAGCAAGCAGGAAGTCACGGCCAAGAAAAAGACCGTGAGCAAGGCTTCGCGCAAGAAGTCACATGCTGTCGCCAGCAAGAAAAAGCGTAACCAGAAAGTATCCCGCTATGGCAAGCGTCGCAGCCATGCCGTTGCCCTGCAGTCGCGCCTTGAGCGCGAGCGTCAGGCCGCCCTCAGCCGCCTCCCGCACCGCGTTGGACCTACCGAAGTGTTTCAGGCAGCCAATCTGCAGTTGCCACTCAATCTGGAATCACGTGCTGCCGTTGTGATCAACGCAGAAACCGGTGAACTGCTGTACAGCAAGAACTCTTCACGCACCATGCCGATTGCCTCCATCACCAAGCTGATGACGGCCATGGTGGTACTTGATGCCCGCCTCCCCATGGATGAAATCATCACCATCAGTGATGCTGACGTGGACAAGGTGAAGCACACCAGCTCACGTCTCACAGTTGGTACGTCCATGCCACGCAGTGAGGCCATGCTGCTGGCCCTGATGGCCTCGGAAAACCGTGCTGCCGCCGCCTTGGCACGCACCTATCCAGGTGGCACGGCCGCCGCTGTGGCCGCGATGAATCGCAAGGCATCGGAACTGGGAATGACACACTCCCATTTCGCAGATGGCACAGGCCTGCAGATGCAGAATATGGCCTCGCCCACCGATCTGGTACGCATGGTCAAGGCTGCACGCAGCTATCCCGAAATCCGCCAGTTCTCCACCACGTCAGAGCACTCGCTGGTGGCAGGTCGCCGCATACTGCCGTACCGGAACACCAACGCACTGGTGAAGAATGACACGTGGGATATCGAAGTCTCCAAGACCGGCTTCATCAATGAGGCAGGCAAGTGCCTGGTCATGCATGCCCGTGTGAACTCCACACCGGTCGTGATTGTGCTGATGGACTCAAACGGTCGCTACACCCGTATCGGCGATGCCAACCGCGTCAAGAAATGGCTGGAAGCCGCCGTACAAAGCTTCACGCTTAGCGAAAACAAGTACACAGAGCACCCCTAAGAAAAGGCCGCAAGGCCTTTTCTTTTACTTACAGGTCACGGCAGGAGTAGCGGGGTGCTAACCAGTATTCTTGTCCTGCTCGTCGCCCTGCAACTGATTGTCATCTGGGTCCTGATGCGCAATCGCCGCCGGCACAAACGCGCACTCTCCTCCCTTCGTGAAACAGTCGCCCTGCTGGAGCAGCGTCTGACCGCCAGAACCGACGCCTGGCGGCATGCCAACGACACGCTTGAACAAACCGAGCAGCGCCACAGAATAACCACTGCCCTGCTGAATGAAACGAAGGAGTACCTGAACAGCATCATCAACTCCATGCCATCCGTGATGATTGGTGTTACGCCCAGCGGGCATGTCACACACTGGAATTCTGCAGCAGAACTGGCTACCGGCATTCGTGAAAAAAAGGCACTGGGATTCCGGCTTCAGGAAATCTACCCCAACCTGCCCGTTCCATCCGAAATGATTGAAGAAGCCATCTCCCTCAGCGAGCCGCGCATGCGCGAGAACGT
This sequence comes from Moraxellaceae bacterium, assembly GCA_030646295.1. Lineage (GTDB taxonomy): Bacteria > Pseudomonadota > Gammaproteobacteria > Pseudomonadales > Moraxellaceae > UBA2031. Next base: position 515,864 of record JAUSND010000003.1, on the reverse strand, counting down.
GAAGGTCGATCATCTTGGCATGAACCGCTACGTTGACATCACTGTATACCCGCTACACTCCCTGGAGCTTACCGGTGCAGTCATTCGCGTGGATGATGTCACCATGCGTCAAAAGCTCGATAGCATGATGCTGCAAAACGAAAAACTGAAATCTCTTGGAGAGCTTGCCGCAGGGATGGCGCACGAAATCAATAATCCGCTCGCTGCCATCCTTCAAAGTTTGCAAAACGTCGAGCGCCGACTGAGCCCTGACCAGGCAGGTAATCAGGCTGCGGCGGCTGCACTTGGCCTTGACCTTAAAAAACTGGACAGCTATCTGGACGCCCGGGAAATCAAGAGATTCCTGGATGGAATGGATAGCGCAGGACGTCGTGCAGCGGAAATCGTCCGCAACATGCTGGAGTTTTCGCGCAGCTCCAGTCGGCAACTTGAACCAACTCAGCTGAATGATGTTGCACATGCAAGCGTGAACTTCATGCGCAATGCCATCGAGTTTTCCATGCCTTCATTAAGCGAAAGCCTGGTCATCGAGGAAGACTACGACAACAGCCTGCCAGCCATTCCTGCATCCGGCATTGAGCTGCAGCAGGTGCTGGTCAATCTGCTGAAGAACGCTGCACAAGCCATCCAGGAGGCACGTCGCGATACACCCCTCATCCGCATCAGCACCCGATACATCCCGCCACTTGCCGAAATTCGCGTGGAAGATAACGGCACAGGCATGAGCCTGGCCACATCAAAACAGATATTTGATCCCTTCTTCACCACAAAAGTCGTTGGACAGGGAACTGGCCTGGGGCTCTCCATCTCCCACTTCATCATCACCCAGCGTCATCACGGAAGAATCGAGGCGCGCAGTACGCCAGACAAGGGAACAACCTTTGTGATCACGCTACCGATTGCACAACCCGGCCAGTCTCACTGACTACAGCCCGTAATGTGCTCGCGCCAATGTCTCAAGCCGATGCTTTCGTTCTTTCCAGTCAGGCAGGAAACGTGACTGCAGTTCATAAAACTGCTTGCTGTGATTGAATTCCACCAGATGACACAACTCGTGCATGACAACATAGTCAATGCATTCAGCAGGCATGCGTATCAACTCAAGATTGAGCGTAATCACGCCCTTGCGTGTGCATGACCCCCAGCGCGTGCGCATTTTCCGTATTTTAAGTTCCGGAAACGGGAGTCTCAGGGACTTCATTTCCTCATGGCAAAATGCCAGCCGTAACGGAAACACCTTCTGTGCTTCGCGGCGTTGCCAGAGTTCAATCACGCCGCCCAGTCCATCAGGCGTTGCCAGCCGCTCCTGCGTTATAGCCACCTGCAGGACATCGCCATGCCTGCTAGCCCGGTTATGACCCGCTTCACTTACCTGCAACGTCAGGGAATGACCAAGATGCTGGAAGGTTCCACCACTCTCGTAGCGCACTGGTGCAGGAGCTGGCTCCTCCATAAACCGGGCGCGCTGCAGCATCAGCCAGTCCCAGCGCTCACGCATGAACAGATAGATTTGCGCCAGCGGAACACGATTCGGCGCTCGCACTTGCACCGAGCCATCCCGATGCACATAAAGGCCTATCGTCTTGCGGGCAGTGCGGATGAAATGAAAAAAAAGCGTCTCGCCAGTATCGTGCCGATATTCCTTCATCGCCTTCCCGTCATGGTCAGGCATATTCATTCACCACATCCAGAAACGCCTCACCATAGCGATCAAGCTTGCTGTCCCCTATGCCCGCAACATGCCCCATTTCCTTCAGCGACCGGGGACGCGCAGACAGGATCGCCATCAGGGTACTGTCATGAAAGATGACATACGGAGGTACGCCCTGCTCTTGCGCAAGCTGGCGTCGTTTGGCGCGCAAGGCCTCCCAGAGAATGCGGTCCTCATGCGGGATATCCAGTGCCGGTTTGCCACCGGTCTTTTTGGGTGTAACCGTTTTGGCCTGCTCCCGGCGCAACATCAGGGTTTCTTCCCCGCGCAGCAAGGGACGGCAGCTGTCATCCAGGCGCAAGGCGCCATATCCCTCACTGTCGGGCTGCAAGAAGCCACGCGCCAGCAATTGCCGGAATACCGAACGCCACTCCTTGTCGGTCAGATCCGTACCACGACCGAAGACCGCCAGCGTCTCATGTCCGTTGCCGGCAATGCGCTCCGTTTTTTCGCCACGCAGCACTTCGACCAGATACTCGACACCATAACGACTACCCGTGCGGTACACCGCCGACAGCGCCAGACGAGCCGGTTCGGTGGCCTCCCAGCCCGGGACCGGCTCCACACAGTTATCGCAATGCCCACACGGCTCTGCCATATGCTCGCCAAAATGGGCCAGCAGCAACTGGCGGCGGCAACTGGTGGTCTCGCAAAGGGCCAGCATGGTATCTACCTTGCGCTTCTCTTCGCGCTTGAAGGTATCCGCTGCATCTGACTGGTCCAGCATGGACTTGAGCTTGATGACATCTGCAAGCCCGTAGGCCATCCAGGCATTGGCCGCCAGACCATCACGCCCGGCACGCCCGGTTTCCTGATAATAGGCCTCAATGCTTTTGGGCAAATCCAGATGCGCCACAAACCTCACGTTGGGCTTGTTGATCCCCATGCCAAAGGCAATGGTGGCCACCATGATCACGCCTTCTTCTCGCAGGAAGCGCGTCTGGTTTTCCTCGCGTACGGCGCCAGACAAGCCGGCGTGATACGGCAGTGCACGGATGCCTCGCTCATTCAGTGACACCGCCGTCTTGTCCACCTTGTTACGTGACAGGCAGTACACAATACCGGCATCACCCGGATGCTCGCGGCGGATGAATGCCTCCAGCTGATCCAGCGATTTCTGCTTGGGCACAATGCGATAGAAAATATTGGGGCGGTCAAAACTGGAGATAAAGGTTTCCGCATCCTCCAGGCCAAGACGCTGGGCAATGTCCGCCCGTGTGCGCGGATCGGCGGTCGCGGTCAGGGCAATGCGCGGCACATGCGGGAACTGCTCCCGAAGCACCGAAAGGCCCAGATAATCCGAACGGAAGTCATGCCCCCAGTGCGACACACAGTGGGCTTCATCAATCGCAAACAGGGCAATCTTTACGCGGGACAACTGGTCCAGCATGCGCGCCGTCACCAGTCGCTCCGGTGCCACATAGAGCAGATCCAGGCGGCCATCCAGCAATTGCGACTCAATCGCCTGGGTTTGCTGGAAATCAAGCGTGGAGCTGAGGTAGGCGGCACGCACGCCGGACTGCACCAGTGATGCCACCTGATCCTGCATGAGGGCGATCAGGGGCGAAATGACAATCGCCGTGCCCGGCCGCACCAGCGCAGGCACCTGATAGCAGAGGGACTTGCCGCCACCGGTAGGCATCAATACGAGGGCATCACGTCCCTCGACCACCGCAGTGACGATAGCCTCTTGCGGGCCGCGAAAGGCATCGTAGCCAAAAACGTGTTGCAGGATGTCGCGCGGATTTGCATTCATGGGCGGCGATTATGGGGGATGGCACACACCCTGTCAGCAAGACCGTCCGACATCCTGCCGATAGGGAAATTGGCAACACTCGACTACAATGCCGGCTTTACTAGGAGAGTCCGACATGCACGAACTTCATGCCCTGCCCGATGCCACCCGCCAGCTGCTGGAAGACTTTCTGGACGGCGAGGACAACACCGACGGGCTGGACTTCGTGGCAACCCACGGCTTTCTGAGTGCCGTCACCGTTGGCCCGCGCACACCGCCTGTTGCCGCCTGGATCAAGGTACTCTTTGACGATCAGCCAGTGTGCGCCGACGCCGCCAAAGCCACGGCCATTACCGAGGCGCTGGTTGCCTGGCAGACGGAGATCCATGCCACGCTTTATCATGGCCAGCCACTGGCCCTGCCCTGCCCGCTGGTCCTCAAGACCGGCGAGCCCACCGCACTGAATGACTGGTGTGTCGGCTTCATGGAAGGCATGTTCATGGAGGAGAACAGCTGGTACGAGGGCGATGAAGACCTGATTGCCGACCTCACGCTGCCCATGGTGGTGCTGTCCGACCTGATCGACGAGCCCGAGCTGCAGCCCCTGCGCCGCGACCCCAAGCTCTCACGCGAGCTGGCGCAACAAATCCCTGATGTGCTGACCGAGCTGTACCTGCACTTTTACGCACCCAGAACGATCTGACATCAGCCTTCCAGGCCGCGAGCGCGGGCCAGCGTAATCTGGTGCATGCGCTCGCGCAGGCGTGACTTCCTCTCTTCCGTGAGTGAGGCCACGCAATACTGGCAACTCACACCCTCCTCGTAATACGGTGACTCCCGCTCCTCCGGCCTGACCGGGTGACCACAGCCAAAACACATCTCGCTCTCGCCCTCACCCAGACCATGCGTCACACCCACGCGGTGATCAAAGACGAAGCACTCGCCTTCCCACAGGCTTTCTTCCGGTTTGACCTTCTCCAGATACTTCAGAATGCCGCCCTTGAGGTGATAGACCTCGGCATAGCCCTCTCCCAGCATGAAACTGGAGGCCTTCTCGCAGCGGATACCACCGGTGCAGAACATGGCTACCTTGCGGTGACGGGCAGGATCGAAGTGCTCGCGCACATACTCCGGAAATTCGCGAAAGCTGTGGGTATGCGGATCAACCGCATTGCGGAACGTCCCCAGTGCCACCTCGTAATCATTGCGCGTATCAATCACGACAACATCGGGATCACTGATGAGCGCATTCCAGTCTTCCGGATCGACATAGGTACCCACCAGCCGGTTGGGGTCGACGCCTGGCACACCCAGTGTCACGATTTCCTTCTTGAGCTTGACCTTCATCCGGCGGAACGGATGACGGTCACTGAATGACTCCTTGTGATCCAGATCGGCAAGCCGCTCATCTGCCCGGATGAACGCCAGAATGGCATCAATACCTTCGCGGGTACCCGAGATGGTGCCGTTGATTCCCTCTTCCGCCAGCAACAGCGTTCCCCGCACGCCCAGCTCGACGCAGCGCTCCTTCAACGGTTGCTGCTTGTCCCTGAAATCCGGCAACGCGGCAAAGTGGTAAAGCGCAGCTACAACAATCGACTCAGCCACGCTTGCTGCCCCCACGACATGCCGGGCTGTCAGGCGCCGCCCCCGATTCCGCCCACTCTTCCGGCGTATACAGATGCAAGGCCAGGGCATGCAGGCCCTGCGCCATTTCATCGGCCATCAGCGCATACACCTTCTGATGACGAGCCACGGCACGCAAACCGGCAAAATCGGCACTGACCACCACCAGCTTGAAATGGGTATCGTTGCCGGCACTGTGGTTGTGTGACTCGTTCAACACCTCAAGGTAAAGCGGAGAGAAACCGCTCTTGAGGTGCTCCTCGATACGCTGCTGGCGGGACATGGGACAGGACTCCAGGGAAAACGGGACAGCGCAATTATACGGCCATTGACGACATCCCGTGGACTGATCTGCCCACTTGTCGCAAACATGACCCAGCAGTCCCAAAACAGCTCCCCGAGGCAGGACCAAGGCATATATTCGAAAGGGTCAAGCCAGACCCGGCACACCAGTGGAGTCGTCTCGCCATGAGCATCCAGTTTGTGAAAACCACACCGGACAACATCCGTTTTTTCCCGGTAGCGGGGACCCCCGAAGCACAAATGACCGAGCGTGAGGTCAACGATATCGCCGAGATCTTCCAGACGCCCCTGACAGGCAGCTACAACTGGGACTACGAAACAGTGGATGGCCGCATCCGCAAGCTCTACCAGCTGGGCAAGGAACTGAACTGGAACCAGGAATCCGACCTCAACTGGGATCAGTACTACCCTCACAGTCAGCCGCCCGTTGACCAGAACTTCAATCCTTTTGTCGGTTATGAGCCTTTTGAGAAACTGAGTGACGAGGAAAAGCTGCGTTTCTCCTGGCACAACCAGTCATGGACACTTTCGCAGTTCCTTCACGGTGAGCAGGGTGCCCTGCTCGTTGCGTCACAACTGACTTCATGCGCCCCAACGTTTGATGCCAAATTGTATGCCGCCTCACAAACATTTGACGAAGCGCGGCACGTGGAAACATTCAACCGCTACATCCAGGAAAAGATCGGTTTCATGTACCCGGTAAACCCGCACCTGAAACTGCTGCTGGACAAGATTCTTTCCGACCCGCGCTGGGACCTGAAATTCATCGGCATGCAGATCATCATTGAAGGACTGGCACTGGCCGCCTTCAACACCATGCGCATGGTGTCGCTGGATCCCCTGCTCAAGGAAATCATCTACCTCATCACGCGCGACGAGGCACGGCACGTAACATTTGGCGTCAACTACCTTGAGTACGTGGTGAAACACATGACGGAGGAAGAAATCGAGGAGCGCGCGCAATTTGCTTACGAGGCTTGCGTCGTAATGCGGGAACGCCTGATTGCCACGGAGGTTTTTGTGGAGTTCGGCTGGGACGTCGCTGCCGCCCGTGAGCGGGTGCTGAACGCATCCGTCATGGAGTATTTCCGCAAGTTTCTGTTCTCACGCATCATCCCCAACCTGGCCCGCATCGGCCTGCTTACCGATACTGTCCGACCGAAGTTCGAAGCGCTCGGCATACTGGAGTACGAGAATGCCGTCAGTGACGGTGACATCGACTGGGCCGAACTGTCAAAGCCGCTTTATTGAAACCGCACTGAATGCTGGCCATAAAAAAACCGCCCCGGCTGTTGGCCTGGGCGGTTTTTCATACCCGCAAGCAGATCAGGTCCGCGGAATAATACGCGGTGGCAATTTGCCAAGGCTGCTTCGTGCTGCCTGATACAAGGGATTAACCCTTGGCAACAGGGAGTTGATGCCATCTATTCGCTGTGTACCTGAAGGGTGCGTACTCATGAAGGCTGGCCCGCCGGCCCCGTTGGCCTGTCCCATTTTTTCCCAGAGGGAAATCGCCGCTGCCGGGTTGTAACCGGCACGCGCCATCAGCTCCAGGCCCACGATATCTGCTTCTGCTTCCTGACCGCGGCTGTGCGGCAGCGTCAGGCCCACTTGTGCAGCAGTCTCAAGCAATGCCATGTTTTCAGCCGTCACATTACCCAGTACCGCCAGCAATGACATACCCGTCTGTTGTGCATAGGCAGTGGACATGCGCTCACGACCATGTTCACGCAAGGCATGGGCTATTTCATGTCCCATGATCGCTGCAATCTCGTCATCGGTCAGGCGCAGCTTGGTAATGATTCCGGTGAAAAACATGATTTTTCCGCCCGGAGCACAGTAGGCGTTCAGCTCGTCACGTGTTTCAAGATTCACTTCCCACTGCCACTGCAATGCATCCTGGCGAAAGGTTGCAACATGTGGCACCAGACGATCAGCAATCACCCGGATACGCTCGAGATTGGCCTTGTCTGTATTGAGCTTGCCAGCCTGTTGCGCCTTGCCCAGCTCACCCTTGTAGGACTCCAGCGACATGGCATCCACCTGCGCACTGGGCAGAAGCAGCAATTGCTTGCGCTTCACGCCGGTAGCACCTTCCTGCGTGGTACTGGAACAGGCCGCCAGGGCCAGAACAAGGGGAAGTACGAGAAGGTGACGACGCGTCACTGTCATGAAGAAATCCTCAGAAAATAATGCCGGAAGCCGCTCCGGCCTAGCGAGGATAGCCGGTAATGCTGCGAATCTCCCGATACAGCGGTTGCAATTGTGTATACAGCGGCTGGTAAACCCGCGTGTAGAGCTTATGGTACAAGGCCTGACGCGACTTGTCCGGCGTTACGGTATGGCCAACACGCGTCATCCGCGCCACTGCGGTGGGAAAGTCCGGCTGCAAACCCAACCCTACCGCCGCACAAATGGCAGCCCCTAGACCCGATGTTTCCGTAGTGTGCGGCCGCTCCACCGGCAAGCCGAATACATCAGCCGCAATCTGTACTACCGCATCCGACTGCGCACCACCACCCGATACCCGCAGACTGCGCAGGTTCACGCTGGCCCGCTTTTCAATCCGGCCGGCACTGTCTTTCAAGGCGTACATCAAACCTTCAACAATCGCCCGGTAGACATGCGGACGACCATGCACATCGCCAAAACCGATCAGGGCGCCCTTGGCCTCACGCCCCGGATCACGCACCCCCGGCGACCAGTATGGCTGCAGCATCAAACCCATGTTTCCTGCCGGGGTTTGCTGCAGGTGACGCTCGAAGACCTGCTCCACCGGAATGCCCTCTGCTGCCGCAATAGCCACATCCTCGGCACCAAACTGCTCACGGAACCAGTTCACCATCCAGAAACCACGCAACGTCTGCACCTCGGTGCAGTAGTGTCCCGGCACCGGTGCCGGATACGGTGGCAACAGGGGGGTTACCTCAACATAATTCTTACGGATGGTATTGATGGTGGCGGTCGTACCAAAACTGAGCGCCCCTATCCGTGGATCCAGACACCCTGAACCCAGAACCTCGCAGGCCTTGTCTGCTCCAGACGCCATCAGGGGCAATCCCGCCGGAATTCCCGTCTCGGCAGACACAGCGGCAGTAATCGTCCCCAGCACCCCGCCTGCCGGCACCAGATCAGGCAAATGTTCCCGGCGCAAGGGCATGGCCTGCCACTTCCAGTCCCACGGGCGTGCCCACTCCTGCCGATGGAAGTCGAATGGCACATAGCCAACTTGTGCTGCCACCGCATCCCGAAAACGGCCGGTGAGACGATGCGTAAGGTAGCCCGAAAGCAGCAGACACTTGTGCATGTCACGGAACATCGCCGGTTCATGCTGGGCCAGCCAGTTGGGCTCAGCCTGACGCAGGAACTGCCTGACCGTATCGGTCGCCCCCAGCGCATGAAAAATGGCCTGCCAGTGCAGTGACAATGTTGGCAGTTGCGAAGCCTCACGCTGATCCAGCCAGGTAATGGCAGGACGCAACGCGTTTCCCTCCCTGTCAACCGGAACCACCGTCCCCCGCTGCGTCGTAAGGGTGACACCAACCACATCACCCGGTAAGGCGCCCTGCACCCAGAGTCCCCGTACTGCGCGTACCAGACACTCCCAGTAATACTCCGCAGACTGCTCGGCATATCCTGGCAGAGGCGAGTGATACACGGGATCAAACTTTACCTGTGACCGGAACAGCAACCGACCATCACGATCAAACAGCAAGGCACGCACGCTTTGCGTGCCATTGTCGATTGCCAGGATGGTTTCAGTCATGAGACGTTGCCCTCAGGCTGCTGCGCTCTGTGTTACTTTTTCAGCAGGCACACCGTAATGCGCCAACCAGATTTCACGATAACGCTCCGTCTCGGCCGCCCAGCGCGCATCATCCCAGCCAAGTTCCGCCTGACACACTGCACGCACATGCAGCAGCAGCGAACTGCCACCTTCTGCCATGAGCAAGCCTATGCGGGTCCGTCGCAACAGGAGGTCATCCAGATGCTCCACCTGCTCATAACGTGCCGCCCAGCGAAGCTCTGCCCACAACGTTTCCAGTTGCGGGATGGCCTCCATCTCGGCAGATGCTGCTTCCTGCAGAAACTGGCCAGTATAGAAACCAAAGCGCCCCTTGAGACGTTTCAGATCAGAAGCCGGCCAGGTGGTATCAATCAGGCCAACCGGGCGAAACACTGGTGCCTTGGTATCGCTCGCATCAATCTTCGGAAAATACGTTGAGGCCGCCTTGAGGGCATCCAGTGCAATCAGCCGGAACGTGGTGAGCTTGCCACCCGTTACAGTGATCAGACCGGCATCGTCCCAGACGCTGTGATCACGACGCTCGGCAGAGGGATTCACACCACTTCCTGACGCAACAATCGGACGCACCCCACTGAAGCTTGCAATGACATCATCGCGGGTCAGTTTCTCATTCGGAAACTGGGAGTTTGCTCCCTGCAGGATGTAATCAAACTCCTGCGCCGTAATGGATGCCTCGACGTCCAGATCCTCACGATGATCAAGGTCGGTCGTTCCAATCACGGTGCGACCTTCCCATGGATAAATGAACAGTGGCCGCTTGTCCTGCGGATGCATGAAAATGACCGCTTCCTCAATCGGCAAGCGTCCCGGTGCCAGCACAACATGACTGCCGCGCTGGGGACGCACCTTGCGCTCCCCGGCCAGTTTTTCACGCAAGCGGTCAGCCCATGCGCCCGTGGCATTGATCACCGCCCTGGCTTTTACCGGAGCCACTGCTCCGGTGATGCCATCACAAAGATTCAGGCCCGCTACCCGGCCATTTTCCATGATGAGCGATTCAGCTTTTACGTAATTCAGGGCAAGGGCACCATCGGCACCCGCTTCATCAAGCACTCGCATGACCAGACGCGAGTCATCCACCAGTGCATCGGTATAGCGCGAAGCCCCTGTCAGGTTCGCATCACGGTAGCCTGGCATTCTGGCCAGAAAATCCTTCCTCTTGAGAAAGCGGCGATCCCTTACCCCGGCCAGAAAATCATAAATGCGCAACAGGATGCCAAAGACAAACCGTCCGGGGAAAACATGACGGTAGTGGGCAAACCAGTAACCCATGCGCGTGACCAACCCGGGGGCCTCAATCAGCAGACGCTCACGCTCGGTCAGGGAATGCCAGGTCAGCTTGATGTCGCCCTGTGCAACATAACGCAGGCCACCATGAACCATTTTCGAAGATCGGCTTGATGTTCCCCAGGCGTAGTCGCGCTGCTCGACCAGCAGGGTCTTGAGGCCACGACGGGCGGCCTCTCGTGCCACCCCTGCCCCGGTAATACCGCCGCCAATGACAATCAGCTCCCACTCTTCATGCGCCAGTTTTTCCCATGCCGCAGCACGATCCTGTCGAATACGATGAGTCATGCTCAGTTCTCCTCATCCAGCAGTAACTTTCCAGGATTCAAGTGACACTCCGGATCAAAATGACGGCAAATGGCTGTCAGTGCCTTCATGCCCAGTTCGCCTTTTTCTGCAGGCAGGTAGGGGGCATGGTCACGTCCGACACCATGCTGGTGACTGATGGTGCCACCCATGCGCACAATTGCCTCACTGGCAACCTTCTTGAGCTTCTCCCAGCGGGCAAGCGTCTCTTCGTAGTTTTTACCGGCACGGTACACATAGGTTGTGTAGATACTGGAGCCCTGCGAGTAAAGATGTGAAAGGTGCGTGAACGGGAACACACGCTCACCTTCATCAGACAAGCCATCACGCAAGGCCGATTCGATCGCCTCAAGCGCTGGCGTTACTCGCGGCCAGTCAACCGCCGTTTCCAGCGTATCAACCGCATAGCCAAGCTGCCACAATGACTCTCGCAGGTAAGGCGAGCGGAACCGGTTTGCTGCCCACTTTCTTCCCAGTAGCTGCCCCGTCCCCACTGCGTCATACCGGCCCAATTGCCGCTCAAGCTCACGCAAGGCAAAACGTACCGTGGCACGTGAGCCGGTGAGACCAACCATCATCATGCAGCGACCATCACCCGCCCCACGCAGACGCAGATACTTGTCGAGCAGCGCAATCTGCTTGCCGTGACCTGCCATGACGAGCTGGGTACGTGTTTCATCCGCATTGCTCAACCGCAACATGGAGAACGGCAACCGCAGTTGAGCCAGTTCACGAATGGCCGTGCTGGCCGACAACCAGTCCGGAAGGAAAAACGCACGGAACTCTTCGCACTCCGGCTGGCGTGTCACTCGAACCTTGACCTCGGTAAGCACGCCAATGCGCCCTTCCGACCCAAGCACGATTTCCCGCAAATCCGGACCGGCACTGGAGGCCGGAAAGGTCGGGATATCCATCGTTCCCTGCAAGGTTTCAAGGCGACCACCCGCAAACATTTGCTCAATGCGACCATAGCGCATCGACTGCTGCCCACTGGAGCGGGTTACCACCCAGCCACCCAGCGTGGACAACTCGAAAGACTGCGGAAAATGCCCCAGCGTATAGCCTTCAGCATTCAGCAGAGCCTCGACTTGTGGTCCATTTGCACCCGCACCGATCGTGGCCAGTTGCGACTCCCGGTCAAGACCAATCAATCCGTTCATGCGGGCGAGCGAAAGCGTCAGGACAGGCCGCCCAGCCGCAAGAGGATTGATGTGACCCGCAACAGAGGTACCGCCACCATAGGGAATGACCGTCACATCCCGGGCCTTGGCCCATGCCAGCAAATCCTGCACCTCAGCCGAGGTGGCGGGCTCTGCCACACCATCGGGAAAAGGCGCCATGCGGCCCGAGCGCAAGGCCAGCCAGTCCGGAAGGCTCTGTCCACGGGCATGCAATACACGCAACCAGGGATCAACCGAGACAAGAGGATGGGAGGGCAGACGGGAGGGAGGGACTGTCGCAATCACCTCGTCCCGCGAGGCATCACGCAAGGCACTGGAATCGCCCAGTTCCTGCCTGAGAAAAGACTTGATGCCGGGATTTGCAGGAAAGTCAGTCGACTCATCCCCCCAGCCATTCCACTTGCGCATGAAAAACCTCACAAACGCGGCATACAGGAATGCCAATAACGTGAGTAAAGGCTAGCAGGAAACATGCGTCAGACTATGACACAGCGCTCAAGCCGCATCACAAAAAAGGACAATATGGCTCAGGCAGGGCGAGGCGCTGTTTTGCGTACCGCCATGAGGGCCGTCATGTGCTTCTCACCTGCGGTAGTCAACTGCCACCAGACACGGGCATCCTCCGGGCGCGGGACACGACGAATCAGACCCAAAGTCCGGAATTGAAGCTTGATGGTATTGAAGCAAAGAGGCGCCAGAGTGATATCCGTCACCGCGTGGGTCTTCGGACGAGAAGCCTGCACGTCCTTCAAGGCGACCTCCTGCACACGCTCTGCAAGTTTGGCCGCTATAAAGTCCTCATGCTGGGGTTGACTCATGTAAGGCGCGAAGCTGAGGAACAGGGCATTCCACGAAAGCTGGGACCGCACCGACACTTCCTCGCAATTACCTGCCGCATACGCCTTGCAACGATAGGCAACCTCAAAAATATCCTGCCCCTGAGCCATTGATGTCGCCAGCCCCTCACCCTTGCCCAGCCAGAGGTCACGCTCCTGCTCCAGCTCGGCCAGACGCTGCTTGAGGGCCTGATTCTCCCGTTCGAGCTGCGGATTACTGACCTGATTGGCACGCACCCAGCCCGGCATCGGGCGCGACTGGATCAATTGCGGAATGTGCTGCCTGAGAGCCATTTCGAGGCTACGTTCATCGGTCCAGCCTGCCGTCAGCCCACGCTGAAGCAACAAGCGGAAATCCCTGAGCTTCAAGCGCCCTTCTGGCGTTTTTTCCTGCAACTCGATTGATCGCGTTTCAGGCGCCTCATGCATCAATACGAGAATGGGCTTCTGCTTTGTAGCGGCGTACACATATTCCATATGCGTATAACTGACACCGGATGGCGAGAGCGAGCCATAGCGACTTCCCACCAGCAGCACATAGTAGTCCGACTCATCGATCAGCTTCTTGATTGCGGCCCAGGCGCTGACCCCGGAAGGATTGAGTTCCAGTCCACACGGCAGGCAGCCCAGCACAGGCAAAATCTGGGTCAGCAGCCTGCGCTCCGACTGAAGATCAGAGTAGGTCGAGCTGACAAAGACCTGATAACGCTTATCGCTCACAAAAACCCCATCTTGGCCAACTACTACCACCAATCATTGTTAAAGCCCCTGGAAAACGGCTTGGGTCATGACGGCAGATTTTGCAGACATTTGCTTTTAAGGCAGTAATGCCTTTTTTGAGACAATAACTGACAAAAGGGACTCTTGTCAGCAAGATACCGGAATCACTGCCAGTCAATTTTGACCTACCAGCGAACCTGCTCGAGATGCGTTAGCTCCCTGCCCAGAAAGCGCCCCCCGATCGTCTGGAACCGAAGGGGAACATCCGTCACAAAGTAGCGATACTCAGGGGCATGACGCTGCGGATTATGCAAACCCAGACGATCCAGCAACGTCGCCGTCTGCTCGGCCACCGTAATCGCTGAATCCACCAGACGAATGCCCGGCCCCGCGACCTCCTGAAGCAGCGGCTTGAGCAAGGGATAGTGTGTACACCCAAGCACAAGTGTATCTATCTGCTCCACGAAAACCGGCTTCAGATATTCACGTGCAGTCAGTCGGGTGACCTCATGCTCCAGCCACCCCTCTTCCACCAGAGGCACAAACAGCGGGCATGCCTGGGAGTAAACGTGCACAGCCGGATTCAGGGCATGAATGCTGCGGGCATAGGCATTGGAGTTGATGGTTGTGGGGGTACCGATAACCCCGACACCCTTGTGCGTCAAGGCGACTGCCGCCTTGGCGCCGGCATCAATCACATCAAGTACGGGCACGGGAGACATTGCCCTGACCGTCTCCACTGCCACTGCCGCCATGGTGTTACAGGCAATGATTAGCAACTTTACATCGTGAGCCAGCAGGAACTCAGTGATCTGGGCCGTAAAACTCTGAATGGTTTCCCGCGACTTGACCCCGTAAGGAACGCGCGCAGTATCACCAAAATAGACAATATCCTCGAACGGCAGGCGCTCCATGAGTGCACGTACTACCGTCAGGCCACCAATGCCGGAGTCAAACACACCAATCGGACTGGACGCCTGCGCTGCCATGAAGGGCACCTGTGGATAATAAAGCCTGATGCTCGCATGCCTTGGCACAGGATGCATCCTGAAACCACAAGCACGAGCTCATGAAAAAAGCCGGCATAAGCCGGCTTTCTTGATCTGGAGCGGGAAACGAGACTCGAACTCGCGACCCCGACCTTGGCAAGGTCGTGCTCTACCAACTGAGCTATTCCCGCAAAAGTGGGCGCATTTTAGGGATCGCCTGGCCGGGTGTCAACGCCAACCGGCAACTGCCATACGGCAATCTGCTACAGGACTGCTGTGCTAACCTGATTCGATCACCCGCCCGGATTGTATCACGGAGCCCTTCACATGCCTGATCGCTCCCTCCTTCGCAGACTGCTACCCCCGGATCTTGCGGAAAAACTTGACGCCTCCCCAAAGCCCGTCGGAAGTCTGGGCTATGACCGCTGGGGCTTTTACACCAACACCAACCGCAATAGCCTGGCGCTTACCCGACTGCTCTATGAGCACTACTTTCGTACCGAAGCCTACGGACTGGAAAACATTCCGCAGAAGGGGCGCGTGCTACTCGTTTCCAACCACTCCGGCTTTCTGCCTCTGGACGGAATCCTGATCGGTATCGCACTGGCCACCAATCCTCATGGCTCACGCATGCCGCGCGCCATGGTTGAGCGCTTTTTTCCCTCTGTTCCCTGGGTAGGCAACTGGCTGAATGCCGTCGGTGCTGTCGTGGGGGATGTTCAGAACTGCGTGGACATGCTGCATGAGGACGAAGCCGTCATTGTCTTTCCGGAAGGAGTACGTGGCACCGGCAAAGGCTGGGACAAACGCTATGAACTGCAACGCTTCGGGTGTGGTTTCCTCCATCTGGCCATGGAGACTGACACACCCATCATTCCCGTTGGTGTCGCCGGCTGCGAAGAAGCACTCCCCATGTTTGGCAACGCATCATCGCTGGCAAGATCACTCGGCCTCCCCTATTTTCCGGTTGCCGTGCCCGTGCCATTCCCGGCCAAGGTCATCATCAGCTTTGGAAAGCCGATCCGGTTCAAGGGCCCGGTAATCAACGAGCAGGACACAGAAGCACATGTTGCCGAAGTGAAAGAGGCCATTCGCAGCCTGATTAATGAGGGATTGATACGGCGCGGCAGCAACGAGAGAGCCGTTCGATGAATGAAAAGCCGTACATTCTTGTTACCGGTGCCGGTGGCGCCCTTGCTCAGGCGGTGATCAATCGTTTACATGACCGGTATCGCATTGTCGCTTGTGACAGCCGCCGCGAAGTGACACTGCCGCCAGACATCCCCAGCTACCACCTTGATGTGCAGAAGCGCGACTTCGAGGATTTGTTCCGTGAATATCACTTTGAGGGTGTCATACACCTGGGGCGGCTTGGCGCCAATGAGGGCGCACGTGAAAGACGCTATAACGCCAACGTGACAGGAACACAAAAACTGCTTGAGTTGTGCGTGAAATATCACGTTGGACAGGTACTGGTGCTGTCGACATATTTTGTATATGGCGCCCACCCCTTGAATCCGGCCTACCTGACCGAAAGTGCCCCGCTTAAAGCGTCCGGGATAACAATGGATCTTGTGGACTCCGTAGAACTGGAGAATCTCGCCATGATCTATTTCTGGAAGCATCCGGAGCTCAAGGTTACCCTGCTTCGTCCATGCAACATTGTTGGCCCTGGCGTAAACAACAGCATCAGCCAGCTGCTCATGAAAGAACGGGTACCGGTACTGATGGGATTCTCTCCGATGATGCAGTTCATTCATCTGGATGACATGGCCGAAGCAATTACACTGGCTTTTGGCAAAAACATCCCGGGCATCTACAACGTTGCGCCAGACGATGTTGTTGCCTATCAACACGCCGTCACACTATGCGGGTGCCGTAAACAGCACATTCCCTCCATCCCGCCACAGCTACCCGTCATTCTGAGTCGCGTACTGGGCTGGAAGCACTTCCCCCCCTACCTGATGGACTACTTCAAATACTCCGCAACCATTAACGGACGACAATTCAGGGAAACCTTCGGGTTCACACCCCGCTACTCCCTGAGCGATATTTTCAGGCACTACGCATTACTGAAGAAATAATGCGCCATAAAAAAAGCCGGCATCTTGCCGGCTTTTTATTTATCAGAAAGCTGCTCAGGCAGCCAGCTGCACTCTTGCAGGATCTACACCAAACGATCCCGGCAAAAGGCTTGTCACAATCCGCAACGGCTCACCGCCACTGTCATGCGTCACCGTCATCATGTCGACATAGCGCGGCCGCTGCATTGAGCGCTTGTCTGCATCAAGCAGGATCAGCAGCTTGGGACGCAGACGACGCTCAGGGTTCTGGGCAATCACGACACCCACCTCCTGATTGCTCATGTGCACAAGCGTACCGGTAGGATAGACACCAATTGCCTGAATGAACTCTTCCACCAGTTGCGACTGGAACTCGGTATTGCGCAACTCATAAAGACGGGACACCGCCTCAACCGAGGTCAGTGCACGTGCATAAGGGCGTTCGGAGGTCATGGCATCATAGGTATCAACCAGACCAGCAATCTTGCCCAGTGGCGAAATCGTCTTGCCTGCCAGCTGATTGGGATACCCGCTGCCGTCATACCGCTCATGATGCTCAGCCACCATCTGCAGGACCTGTGAAGGCACCTCAGGCAAGGTGGCCAATATCTCAAGACTGTAATCAACATGCTTGCGCAACTCGACACGCTCGGCAGGCAACAGGAGGCCAGCCTTGTTAAGCAGGCCATCCGGGAGTTTGGCCTTACCCACATCCATCAGGGTGAGACCAAAGGCCAGATTGTCCAGCGCCTGTCGCGACAGACCAAGATGGCGACCAAATACCGTCCCCCAGATCGCGCAACGGAAGGCATGATGGTAACTATAGGCATCCTTGTCGCGTACACGTGACAGCCAGACCATTGCGTCCGGATTGCGAACTACGCTTTCAACCACTCGCCGGGAGGCATCACGGGCATGCTCCACATCCGGTGCACTGCCTTCACGCAGCTTCTTGTAAACATCCGCAACCGACTGGGCAAACTCACGATGGAGGTCACGGGAGGCAACAACCTCCTGAGGCATGGAAACAGTGGTGCGATAAACCGGCTTGGCGGCCTTTACGACAGGCGCACGAGAGGGGGCCGGCGCAGCCGCCCTGGGAGACTGTGTTCTGGCCACACCACCAACGGCATGACTGACCGGCTCAACCGCTACCCTGCTGCGCGAAACATCAATCGTCACCTCGCGGCAATAGCGGCGAAGCCCGTCAATATCGGTCAGATCCTTGACGTAGAAGCCCTGCAGAGGGAATGGTGTCTCAATCCACGGGCGGTCAAGGCGGGCAACATACATGCCCACCTCAAGCTCATCCACCAACACTTTTTTCTGATCTACCGACATGTCATTGCTCCAGGCCCCTGAGGCCAAGCTGACAAAATTTGTCACTTGTTCCTTTCTACACCCGGAAAAGGCAAGAATGAACAGGGATTGGACGGTTTTTCACCAGTTTACGACGAAGGTCACACTTTTGGCTGCCGGCGGCCCGAAGAAGAGCTCCGGGAGGGCTTACTTGCCCTCTTTTTTGGAGGACGTCTCAGCAGGCCGGATATGGCGGGAGAGTTCCTGCATAAGCTCGGTCAGGGTGTCCAGCCGGTTATTGATCTGATCCATGTCCCGTTGGGAGGGGATACCAAGACGGGTAAGGGCTGTCGTAATGCGGTCATCAAAAGCCCGCTCGACCCGCTCGCGGGTGTCAGTTGCCTTCTCCAGTACCCGTCCGCGCACTTCACCAACGGTGTTATCCGCAATTTCACGGGTTTTCACCTCAAGATCCTCACCAATCTTGACGAGATTATCAAACAGCTTGCCACCCTCTTCCTCTGCCCGGGCAAATGCTCCAAGGCCTGCAAGCCAGATTTGCTGGGTATATTTGCGCAGATCCTTGGATGGTGCGACTTTCAGCTTCTTGTCCACTGTCTTCTTGAGCCCCGTCATTCTATACCCCGTATCTGGATTACAGCCCGGCCATTCTAGCGGCCAGCACGATCAGCCACACACATCCTGTCAGACAATCCCGTCCACATCAGAACATGATAACCAGTTGCAGATAACCCGCGACCAGGCCCAGCACAGCTCCGAGGATAATCAGGATCCATTCATCCTCCTGAAAGGCCGGGCGCAGCAAGTCCTGGAACTCGGCATTGCTCATGACCCGCATCTTGTCGCGGAAAATATGATGAATGACGTTGGCCCGCTCACGATTGAAGCGCGGATCCGCCAGCGGGCCGATGGTCATGGCGATGGCACGCTCTACGACCAGATTCTTGATGTTGGCATAGCCTTCGGCGCCCAGTGTCAGCTGAACCGCGGTACGTACCACACCAGACTCCAGCAACGGACGCAGGTGACGCTTGATCATGGCCCGGGTACGGTCGGAGCGAGGGCCTGTCAGTACCTCATTCATCAGGTTCTTGAGGTTAATGACCTCCTGGGTAGAGATCAGGGCAAACTTGTCGGCCACCTCGAACTTGCGGCGCAGAAACAGGCCATGCACGGTGAACGGCCCCACTTTCACCGGCTCCAGTGGCCGGAAGATAAGGTTCAGGGCCAGCCAGTTGGTTGCATAGCCCACCAGAAAGCCAAAAAACGGCATTACCCATGGCTCGGGATAAATTGCCCAGGCCCACATCTGGACGAAGCCAAACAGAAAGCCGAACCAGAGGCCGGAGTTCACCACAAAGCGCAGCTCCACATCCCCGACATCCTTGAACACCCGCACCATCAGTGCCTTGTCCCCGGAGAGCAGCTTGACCACCATCTGCTTGAGATCCACCAGCTCTTCAATGTTCTCGGCCATGTCGTCCACCATGTTATCCATGATTGACGGCAACTGGCGGCGGACACGGGCATAGACCCTGCGCTTAACCATGAGGGGCATGTTGTCCCATAGCACCGCATTTCGCTCCGACATGATCTCATCAACATAATCGTCGATGCGCTCCATGATGGACTTGCTGATATGCGCGGCAATCTTCTCGGGCTCCATCTGCTGGAACAGCTCGGAAAGACTGGCCAGCTTGGCCATGGTGTTATCCACCACGATGCCCGCCATTTTTTCGGCCTTGGCCGGAATAATGCCCTGCCAGCCAAGGCGAAGCTTTTTATAGCCAATAAACTCGAGTGGCCAGAAGGTCATCTCGATGGCAATCCAGTTGGTAAACCAGCCAACAGCTGCAGCAACAAACGGAATGGCTACAAACGACCAGAAGTCCGGACGATTCCAGATGGTCAGAAGAAAATCGTGCATGAATAAACTTCCCGCTTCTGCCTGGCGGCAGAGATCACCCCCTGAAATGAGGGGGCAAAAGTACCAGATTGCGAAGTATACACAGAATACACACTGACGCATCGACCGGATTGACGGAGTAAACCCGCCGGTCAGCCACAATATTGGCACAGATGCCCTCTATCATGGGATTGTGCAGCGGGCGCGACTCGCTAGAATGGTGCTCTTATAGTCTCCCTTATGGGGAGGCCTACCAAGGCAGTAGAACATCCGATGATGGCTGGCCACGATACCTACAACAAGAACAACCGTGAAGAGGGCCGCCCGCTGGCCCAGCACCTGGTGCTGGGAGTCATCGAGACCCTTCTGAACAGCTTCATCGATCTCGACGCAGCCACCCGGAACCAGGTCACTTCACTGAGCGGCCTGATTGTGCGAGTGAAACTCGCCGATCCCTACATGGCCTTTTATCTCTATTTCACCAGCGAAGGCATCGAGGTCTGCGATGTCGCCCCCGGCCCTGCCCGGGTTCGTGTGAATGCGCGCGTCTATGACCTCATGCGCACACTGCTTGGCACCTCCAACCAGACCGCATCCGGACGCCCGCGCGTACGCGTCTGGGGGGAAGCAGAAAACGTCGCCGCCCTTGAACACCTTCTGACTGAATACAATCTTCGCACCCGTGCACGGGAGTGGCTGCACGGGCATATGGACATAAGCAGCATCTGGGAAAAAATACGGCGGCACGACCCTAGCTGGCTTCAGGACTTCCTGCCGTTGCCTGGCATGATGCGGGACGCACTAAACGAGCTGCGACAACTCAACTACAACCTTCAGCGGCATCAGGAAGAGCTTGAGACGTTCCGGCAACGCATCAACAGACAACGGGCAAAAGATCTGCTGATCATGCTGGTTGCAGTTGTGGTGATGATCGGCGGGTTAACAGGAGGATTTACAACAGCAAACCTGACAGACCTTACACCAGAACGCATGCTGCTTCTGATCGCCGGACTGGCACTGATCATTTCACGCTTGCGGGACAAACTCTGACTGGTACAAAAGCAATGTTGCTCAGGGATTATCCTGACGACGCTTTTTCCCCAGAATGGCATTGAATCCATCACTGAGCAGGTCTGATCCCGAGCGTGCCGCTTTCCACGTTGCCTCCCGCAACACATCGCCGGTATTGAAATCTGCAAAGGCATCCGCCACAGCGCGCTTGACCCTCACCTCAACAGTGCGCCCGATATCGTCATGCAGATCCCGCAGACGGCGCTCCATTTCCTGTCGCCACATTCGCTGAAAAAACAACCAGGCACAAACCAGCGTAATTCCACTGGAAAGAAGTGCCGTGGCGATAATGATGATGATGGGTTCAAGCATGCCAACCTCAATAAAGTACTACTGGCTTGATACTTACAGCCATGATCGTCTGGATTCTAGCAAAGGCACCGCGCAGGCACCCGGGCATTTGTAAGCAAATGCAGCCAAACCTGAAGCGCTCCCCGCACTGTACGTCACCCTGCCAGCCTCGGTATGATGAGGCACTGACAGCCACAGCCCAAGGTCCTGCGACAATGATCACCATTGAGATAACCAACCTGGATGAACTGGTCAAGGAGCATAGGGGCCCGGTATCGGCCCTGTTCGGAAAACTGGTGACTGATATCGAGGGCGAGGTCGAGCGCATCATCATCAATGAGCTGAAAGAAGAGTTCGAAAAACGCGGCATCAAATCCAATATCTGCAGTGTCAGCGGTATTTCCTTGCGGCGCTTCGTCAATTCCTGAGGCCGCCAGTCAAGCCCCTTGAAAGTCAGGCTCCGGGTAAAAACCGCTTCACCAGCCTTGCCTGGGCTGGCCCAGGCAGCTCCAGCTCGTAAACCCGTGCTTCAGCCAGCCCGAATGGCTGCCCGCCACCCGAAACACCTTCGCTTAGCCAGTTCGCCAGCCCGGCAATCAAGGGCATATGCGATACGACAATCAGCGTACCGCCAACCGGAACCGCCTCGAGTGCCGCCATCGCCTGCCTGACATCATCACCAGGAGTCAGATGATCCACAATCCGGAGCGATGCCTGTGGCAAAGCCTGCTGGATGCGGGTGGCGGTCTCACGGGCACGCCGGAACGGGCTGCACGCCAGCACCAAAGGCTCATCAATAAATGATGCCAGCCACACACCGGTCTCCCCGGCCTGGCTGTGCCCACGCGCAGTCAGCGCCCGTTCACTATCCACCTGCAGGTGTGGCGACTCCGCCTCTGCATGCCTGACAAGCACGATCCTCACGGGTTACCACCCACACGAGGCAGAACAAACTCCACATCACTGCTCTGCCCTCCCTGCATCAGCTTGCCAAGCACCGCATCCAGCGGCTGGCGATTGAAGATGATTTCATACAGGCCACTGACAATCGGCATGTACACACCAAAATCGTCCGCCTTGTGCTTGACGATCTGTATGGTGTTTATGCCTTCGGCGGTCTGCTCCAGATCCTCAATGACATCTTCGAGTGTCTGCCCCGAACCAAGCGCAAAACCGACCTGATAGTTGCGACTCAGTGGTGATGAACACGTTGCAATCAGGTCCCCCACCCCGGCCAGACCAAGAAACGTCAACGGGTTGGCGCCCAACTGCACCGCAAACCGGCTCATTTCTGCCAGTGCACGTGTCATCAGCATGCTCTTGGAGTTCTCGCCAAGCTTGAGAGCCGCTGCCATGCCAGCAGCAATTGCATAGATATTCTTGAGCGCACCACCCAACTCGACACCATAAACATCAGAATTGGCAAACACGCGAAAATAACGGGACGACAACACCTGATGCACACGCTCGCGTACATCCGGCTGGGTACTGGCAATCACGGTTCCCGACACCATCCGGGCTGCAATTTCCTTAGCCAGATTGGGCCCGCTCAACACACCAATTTTTTTCAGGCCGGACTCTTCACGCAGGATTTCGCTCATCAGCGCAAAACTTTCCTTTTCGATACCTTTGGTTGTGCTGACCAGTATCTGCTCCGGGCGCAGAAACGGTTTTGCTGCATTCATCACCGTACGAAAGGCTTTACTGGGGATAGACACAAAAATGACATCTGCCGACTCAATGGCCGCCCCCAGATCATGGCTGAATGACAGGCTGTCCGAGAGCCTGAAGCCGGGCAGGTAACGGCTGTTCTCGCGAGAGGACTGCATATCCTCAAGCTGGGCCTCATCACGGAGCCATAACGTGGTGGTATGGCCGTTTTCAGCTGCCAGATTAGCCAATACCGTACCAAAGCTACCGCCGCCAAGCACGGCAACCCTGAAGACCTGAGGAGAAGTCATAGCAAATTCCGTTATCCAGATCGGTGGATTATAACGGGCTTGGCAACGACAGCCAGTTGGAAGTCAGCTGGATTTTTCAGGCTGTTTGCGATAAGGCGGGTGTGTCGCTGAGGAATGGACCACTGAAAGCACTTGTTGTGTACGCTGTCATCAGTGTCTGGCAAGTATTCTGCTGGAAAGCCACTGCTTTTCTGCAGAGCCCTTCTCTATCGAAGCCATTGAATCCATCCAGATAGCGCCGCCCTCAAGCCTTGCCTGCCGTCAGGAGCCCGAACCGGGCCAGCCGGGCAAGAGTTCGAATAATGCATGCCCTTATACTGAGGGACTAAAGACCATTACTGATCACAACCTCAGGGAAATACTGGAAACCGACCCCGCCACGCAGGCACCGCACACATCAACGCCTCGGTTGCCACCCCCTCAGGACACGACATACCAACAGCAACAAGCCATTGATATTTTCATGAGGCTGCCTTGGGGGCGCTAACCCGCACAATCCCGTGACTCATGCCCCCGACCATCCCGCCTGACTCACTGGCAGCCAATACAAGCTGCACAAAGCGCCCAACACGATGGAGGGCCCATACCAGAAGCTCCTGACTTGATCAGCACAATAAAGGCGCGACAGCATCGACTCGGCGAAAAAGATCGCAACACATTGAGAAAAATGAATTTTTTATAAGCAGAACACCCCCAAACCAGAGAAAAAAAACCGCAAAAAGCAATTGGAATGAAGGGTGTACAGCCAGCGCTACTGGGCTACACTCGGAAAACTGCCCGGAAGAGGCAGCCCGTCAGGTTCCGGTCTGACCCGGGATCTTCAATCTGAAAAAAGGATTCACACCATGAAGAAACTCCTTGCTATCGCTCTGCTGGCCACCACAGCCAATGTTGCTACTGCCGACCAGGATATCGGTTGTGGTCTGGGTTCGATGATCATGGCAGGCCAGTCCGGCCCGCTCTTCAAGGTACTGGGTGCAACCACCAACGGCACCTTTGGTAACCAGACATTCGGTATCACTACCGGCACACTGGGCTGCCAGACAAATGGCGCCATTACCTCGCGCGCCCGTCTGGGCATGTTCACCGGTTCCAATCTGGACCGCCTGGCTCGCGACATGTCTGTTGGCCAGGGTGAAACCCTGAATGTGCTTGCTGACCTGATGGGCGTGAAGGATGCCGACAAGGCTCACTTCTTCCAGGCAACCCGTACCAACTTCGGCAAGATCTTTGCGCCTGAAAACGAAACCGCTGGTGAAATCCTGGCCGCGCTGGAGCAGGTAATGGCTGAAGACGCCACCCTGGCAACCTACGCCAAGGCCTGACAAGACCGGTTGAACAAACACCCGGCCATGAGCCGGGTGTTTTTTATTTGCATCCCTGAAAATCAAACTTCCATGATTCTTCTTATGCTCCGTGCTGGCACTCTTTGTCTTGTTGCCGTGACATGCCTGATCTGCAGCCTTGCCAGTGCAACCCCTCTCGAACTACCTGCAGAGAAATTGCGTGAGCTGGCAAGCTCCCCTACATGGCATCTGCTGTTGCGCTATGAGCCTGCCCGCACCCCAAGCGGGTTTCGCAGTGAGGCGCGCTCAGCACACTACTTTCTGTCAAACGACGGGCGGGAAAACCCGGAATCGGAACTGAAGGCCCTGATAGCCGCTCTCAACACGCCAGCCAAAGGTGATGAGCACGCTGCCTGCCGTTTTCCGGCACGTACCGCATGGCTTAACGAACAGACAAACGCCGAGTCCCCCTCTGTTGCTTGCCCAGCCTACGATGAATGGCGTGGTCTGGTGAATCCACAGCAAGTCACACTGGTTTTCGCATCTGATTACATTAACAGCCCATCCTCCATGTTTGGTCATACCTTTCTGCGACTGGATGCATCCGGGCAAACCGAAGACACGCGCCTGCTCGCCTATGCCGTGAATTACGCGGCACAGGCTGATGCCAAGAACCCCTTCACATTTGCAGTCAAGGGGCTATCGGGCGGCTACCCTGGCGTGTTCTCACTCATGCCGTACTACGAAAAGGTCAAGGAGTACAGTGACCTGGAGAATCGCGACCTCTGGGAGTACCAGCTTGACCTGACTCCTGACGAGGTCAGGCTCCTGCTTACGCATCTATGGGAATTGCGCAGCGTAGAGTTCCCCTACTACTTTCTGACACGCAACTGCTCCTTCCAGCTACTGGCCTTGCTTGAATTTGCCCGCCCGGGGCTGGCGCTACGCAAGGACTTCCCGGTCCAGGCCATTCCCACCGATACAGTCCGCCGCGTCCTGCTTGAACCTGGCATGCTGCGCCAGAAAACATACCGCCCAGCCGCAGAACGCCAGCTGGTGATGGCGGCACATCACTTCCCCTCCAGGGTAAATACCACTGCCAAAAAACTGGCCACATCACCGGAAATTACTGTTGACCTGCCCCCGACTGAAGTAGCGGCTGCACTGGAAACCGCCTTTGATCTCAGCTACTACCAGTTCATGGCAGGCAACAACGCCCCCGATCAGACGCGCAAGATGCGCACCCTGCTAACACGTCGGGCCGCCATTGACCTCCCGGAGCAGCGCCTGAAACCGGCAGAGCCAGCCGTTGACCCCGCCTCCGGCCACCCCACCGCCCGCATTGCCCTTGCCACCGGTCATGCTCGTGATGCGACCTACCTGGCCCTGCGATTGCGGCCAGCCTATCACGACCTGCTGGACCCACCTGATGGCTACCGTCCCGGTGCCCATATCGACTTTCTGGACGGCGAAGTCCGACTTGATGAAGACAGTCAACGCCTGTACGTGGAGCGCATGGCAGCCATTGATATTGACTCGCTGGCGCCGTTTGATGCCTTTTTCAAACCCGTCTCCTGGTTCTTTGGTACCGGCTGGCGTCAAGCCGCCGTTGATGGCAATGGCGCATTCAGTGACGAGGCTCATCATGGTGTCGCTTATCTGGACACTGGTGCCGGCATCAGCCTGACGGTCGCCAACCCTGTCCAGTGCTTCCTGCAACTGGGCATGGACGTCGAGACCGGGCACAGCCTTGAAAAAGGCTGGCGCAGCGGTGTCGGTCCCCGCACCGGCTGCCTGGCAGCCGGCGATGAATGGCGTATCCGCCTGCAAAGCGATCTGCGCTGGCGTAATGCGCCCAACGGGATCGAACATCAGCTCAGGCTGGAAGGTCAGCATGATCTGGGGCCCGGTCATGCCTTGCGCCTGCAACTGGGGCTGTTACAGCCTGACGGACAGGAGGACATAACGATGGAGCTGGGCTGGATACACTACTTCTGAAATTCACGCGCCCCGGGCGACAGTATCCGTTATGATATGCACCCCTCGGCGCTATCGCCTCAAACTCCCCAAGGGCATTTAACATGCAAATCGCAAAAGATCTCGTGGCCTGTATCGAATACACACTGACCGATGACGCGGGCACAGTGATCGACAGTTCGGTTGGCGGTGAGCCGCTGGCCTATCTTCACGGCTCAGGCAACATCATTCCCGGCCTTGAAGATGCCCTCGAAGGCAAGAAGGTTGGTGACAGCTTCAAGGTCAGCATTGCCCCGGCCGATGGCTATGGCGAGAAAAACGAAGGCCTGATGCAGGTTGTGCCCAAGGAAATGTTCCAGGGTGTAGATACCATTGAAGTCGGCATGCAGTTCCATGCCCAGACCGATCATGGCATGCAGGTCATCACTGTTGCCGCCGTAGAAGGCAGCAACATCACTGTCGATGGCAACCACCCGCTGGCGGGTCAGAACCTTAACTTTGATGTCAAAGTGGTTGAAGTCCGTGCTGCCTCTGCCGAAGAGCTGGACCACGGTCATGTTCATGGCGCCGGCGGCCATCACCACTGATTGCCTCCGCCCCATTAAAAAAGGCAGCCCGCAAGGCTGCCTTTTTTAATGGGGTACATTTGCCATAACAGGCCTGCCCCAACCCGCCAGTCATCCGGGAAGGCTCATTGTCAGACAATGGCACTAGTAAATTGGTACGCCTGTGCTACATTTAACCAATGCTAGCTCCTGCGAACCTGATCGTGATGATCAGGCCTTTGATTCGCAGGGACAGTGGAAACCACAGATGACCAGTCGCTAGTCGACATGTTCGGGGCGCCTCCTCAGTCCCCCAAACGTTATTGCGCTGAACTAACGGTATCGGTCTCATGCATTCGTGGTTAAAGGTGTCCCTGACACCCGCTGTCACTCCCCCTCATTGAGCTAGCTACGCTCGCCTACGGCGGGCGTTTTTTTTGTCCTCAATCCTTGCCACCACTCTCCGGGCGCATGTTTCTGACCAGCCAGAGCGCATAGCGGCTGATCTCCTCGACATCCTTCGGGCTGAACAACAAGCCGTCATTGTGCATGCAGCACAAGCCGTGCAAGGTACCCCAGATAACCTGGGCAAGACGCAGAGCGTTGAGACCCGAGGATAACTGCCCGGATTGCTGCAGATTGGCCACCATCTCCGCATAGGAGCGAAACGAGCTTCTGGCCGCATGCTCAAACGATGTCGTTGTCCCCCCTTTCCAGGTGGTACGACCAAACATCAGCTCATAGAGCTCCGGGTATGCCAGTGCAAATTTCACATAGGCAATAATAAAGTACTCAAAGCGCACCTCGGGGGCCTGTCCGGAAGGCTCGTTCTGACGGAGAACCGCATCAAAACGGCTGATCCCCTCCTCTCCCATGGCGCATAGCAGACCCTGCTTGTCCTGAAAGTGGTGGTACAACGCGGTCTGCGACACTCCGACACGCTCAGCCAGACGCCGCAGGCTAAGCGATGCCAGTCCACTCTCCCGAAGCATGAGAATGGCCTCCTCAACCAGCCGTCGCCTGAGGTCGCCATGATGATAAGCCTTGGTAGCAGGCTCCTGACGTGTTGACATTATTCTGATCCCGGGTATCTTAACGCCGTTAAGTTTACACGCCCAACAAGGGCATTTCGAGGAGTTCGTGATGACCAGCCACTACCCCAACCTGCTCAAGCCTCTGGACCTGGGATTCACCCAGCTCAAGAATCGCGTGGTAATGGGTTCCATGCATACCGGCCTCGAAGACCGTTTTTACAATTATGGCAAGCTTGCAGCGTACTTTGCTGAACGCGCCCGAGGTGGCACCGGCCTCCTGATTACGGGTGGCATATCGCCAAATCGTCAGGGTTGGCTACTGCCATTTGGCGGCACAATGAGCCATTACGGTGACGTTATCAATCACCGCCGTGTCACCAGTGCGGTGCACCAGGAAGGCGGCAAGATCCTGATGCAGATCCTGCATGCCGGCCGCTATGGCTATCACCCTTTTGCCGTGTCTGCTTCGAACATCAAATCCCCGATCTCGATGTTCAAGCCGCGCGCAATGAAAGAAAGTGAAATCATTAAAACCATCCGTGATTATGGCCGCTGTGCAAAACTGGCCAAGCTGGCAAATTACGATGGAGTTGAAATCATGGGTAGCGAAGGCTATCTGCTCAACCAGTTCATTTGCTCTCGCACCAACAAGCGCAATGATCAATGGGGCGGCAGCCTCGAAAACCGCATGCGCCTGCCCCTGGAAATTGTCAGAGAAGTACGCAAAGAAGTCGGCAAGAACTTCATTATTGCCTATCGACTTTCTCTCATTGATCTCGTTGATGGCGGCAACACCTGGGATGAAATCGTAACGATTGCCAAGGCGCTGGAGTCCGCTGGCATTACCCTGCTGAATACAGGTATTGGCTGGCATGAAGCCCGCATTCCCACAATCGTGACATCGGTTCCTCGTGCTGCTTTCCGTGATGTGACCAAGCGCATCAAAAAAGAGCTGTCGATTCCCGTAATGGCCTCCAACCGAATCAACATGCCGGAAGATGGCGAATCCATTGTCGCCAGTGGCGATGCCGACCTGATCTCCATGGCCCGTCCACTGCTGGCAGATGCACACTTCGTCAACAAGGCAGCAGCCGGTAAAGCAGAAGAAATAAACACCTGCATCGCCTGCAACCAGGGTTGTCTGGACCAGACTTTCTCGATGAAGCGTTCTACCTGTCTGGTGAACCCGCAGGCATGCTTTGAAACCGAACTCGTCTACGTCAAAACCAATCGACCCAAAAAGATTGCCGTGGTCGGTGGTGGGATGGCCGGCCTGTCCTGCGCAACGGTTGCGGCCGAGCGCGGCCATGACGTAACCCTGTTTGAAGGGAGTGACGATATTGGCGGCCAGTTCACGATGGCCATGAATGTGCCGGGTAAGGAGGAGTTTCGCGAAACCGTTCGCTACTTCCGTAATCAGGTAAAGAAAACCGGTGTAAAGCTGCAGCTGAACCAGAAGGTAAATACTGCCGACCTGAACAAGGCTGGCTTTGATGAAATCGTCATTGCAACAGGTGTTGCACCACGCACCCCGAAGATACCTGGCATTGACCATCCAAAAGTACTGAGCTACCCGGATGTGCTGCGTCACGGCGCAAAGGTAGGGAACAAGGTTGCCGTGATTGGTGCCGGTGGCATTGGTATCGATGTGAGTGAATTCCTGCTGGCCGAGCATTCGCCCCAGCCGCTGGAAAACTGGCTTGACGAGTGGGGCGTTGATCTTTCGGTCAGCGAAGCCGGAGGCTTGCGCGCCCCCAAGCGAGAACAGCCTTTGCGACAGATATGGCTGCTTCAGCGCAAGCATGGCAAGAAAATGGGCCAAGGCCCTGGCAAAACCACTGGCTGGGTACATCGTCTTGCGCTTCAGCATCATCAGGTGAAGATGATGGGCGGCGTGGAATACCTGAAAGTAGATGATCTCGGCTTGCACATCCGTGTCGGGGACGAAGAACAGGTTCTGGACGTCGACAATGTGATTCTTTGCGCCGGCCAGGAGTCCGTTCGGGATCTGCTGCCCACAGACAGCGAAGGCAAGATCACTGACAAGCGCTTCCATGTCATTGGCGGCGCCAAGATGGCCGGTGAAGTGGATGCAAAACGCGCCATCAAGGAAGGATCTGAACTGGCAGCAAAGCTTTGAAAAGAGACGACTGAAGTCATACACGTCATCGCGCGCATGGCTTCAGCCTTGAAAAACCAATAAAAAAGGCCGCATAGCGGCCTTTTTTATTTCACTGGATGATTACTTCCAGCCAGTGAGCTCAGCAAGTGCCTTGCCCATTTCGGCAGGATTCTTCACTGTCTTCACAC
The DNA here is from genome assembly GCA_030646295.1 of Moraxellaceae bacterium. Classification (GTDB taxonomy): domain Bacteria; phylum Pseudomonadota; class Gammaproteobacteria; order Pseudomonadales; family Moraxellaceae; genus UBA2031. The sequence goes on along the minus strand of JAUSND010000003.1, from coordinate 485,598 downwards.
CAGCAGCTTCCAGTGCAGCAAACTTCTCGTCTGCGGTACCCTTGCCACCGGAAATGATCGCACCAGCATGGCCCATGCGCTTGCCAGCAGGAGCCGTCACACCAGCAATATAGGACACCACTGGCTTGGTCACATTAGCCTTGATGAACGCAGCAGCCTCTTCTTCTGCGCTACCACCGATTTCACCCACCATGATGATGGCTTCGGTCTGTGGATCATTCTGGAAAAGCTGCAGCGCATCAATAAAGGTTGTGCCCGGAATAGGATCGCCACCAATACCGATACAGGTCGACTGACCAAAACCAAGTGCGGTTGTCTGGTGCACTGCTTCATAAGTCAGGGTGCCTGAACGCGACACAATGCCGACCTTGCCTAGCATATGAATATTGCCCGGCATGATGCCGATCTTGCACTCACCCGGTGTAATCACACCCGGGCAATTCGGACCGACCAGACGTACACCGCCTTTACGCACGATGTATTCCTTGACGAACAGCATGTCGATAGCAGGCACGCCCTCGGTAATGCATACCACCAGCTTGATGCCGGCATCTACGGCTTCCAGAATGGAGTCCTTGGCAAAGGCCGCAGGAACGTAAATCACGGAGGCATCAGCGCCTGTCGCATCCACAGCTTCCTGAACGGTGTTGAACACCGGCAGACCAAGGTGGGTAGTACCGCCCTTGCCTGGCGTCACGCCACCAACCATATTGGTGCCGTATGCAATGGATTGTTCCGTGTGCAGCGTGCCTTGCGAGCCGGTGATGCCCTGGCAGATCACCTTGGTGTTCTTGTTGATCAATACACTCATTTTTTTGCGCTCCTCTCAGGCTACGGTCTTCACGACAAGATCACCCGCTTCATTAAGCGAGGCTGCCGGAATGATGTTGAGACCGCTTTCTTTCAATTTTTGCGCACCCAGCTCGGCATTATTGCCTTCCAGACGCACGACTACCGGCACTTTCACGCCCACGTCTTTCACGGCACCGATAATGCCTTCGGCAATCATGTCGCAACGAACGATGCCGCCGAAGATGTTCACCAGCACAGCTTTCACGGAATCATCGGAGAGGATGATCTTGAACGCTTCTGTGACACGCTCCTTGGTAGCACCACCACCCACGTCAAGGAAGTTGGCTGGCTGACCACCCTTGAGCTTGATGATGTCCATGGTGGCCATGGCCAGACCTGCACCATTCACCATGCAACCGATATTGCCTTCAAGAGCCACGTAGTTAAGCTCCCACTCGGCCGCAATGCGCTCACGCTCATCTTCCTGGCTTGGGTCATACATGGCCTTGAGCTTGGGATGACGGAACAGTGCATTGGAGTCGATAACGATCTTGGCATCCAGGCAGTGCAGATTGCCTTCTGGTGTAATTACCAGGGGATTCACTTCCAGCAGGGCCATATCAAGGTCGACAAACATTTTGGCAAGGCTGGTGAAAATTTTCACGAACTGCTTCACCTGATCATGATTCAGGCCCAGCTTGTAACCCAGGTCGCGCCCTTGGTACGCCTGACCACCAATCAGTGGGTCAATCGTGGCCTTGTGGATCTTTTCCGGGGTTTCGTGCGCAACTTTTTCAATTTCCACACCACCTTCAGTGGAGGCCATGAAAACAATGCGACGTGTACCGCGATCCAGCACCGCGCCAAGATACAGTTCCTTGGCAATGTCAGTGCAGGACTCGACAAGAATCTTGCCAACAGGCTGCCCTTTGGCATCAGTCTGGTAGGTGACCAGATTAGTGCCGAGCTTTGCCTTGGCAAACGCCTCGACTTCATCAAGCGTAGTGACCAGCTTGACGCCACCAGCCTTGCCGCGACCACCTGCATGGACCTGGGCTTTAACCACCCATTTATCGCCACCGATGCGCTCAGCAGCGGCGCGCGCTTCAGCGGGCGTGCTGACAGCAAAGCCCTTGGATACAGGAAGCCCGTATTCGGCAAAAAGCTGTTTGCCCTGGTATTCGTGAAGGTTCATTGTGTGAGTACCATCTTCTGTTACATGTTTGACGCAGGATCACTGCATCGCCTTGGCCTGCTGCCCGCTCAGGGCATCAGGAAATCAGATCTCGCTCTCTCAACGCAATAAAAAAGCGGGAAGATTTACCCCCCGCTTTTTTATTCTTACTTGCGCTTGCGCTGCACCGCATGAATGGCGCGGCCATCCACAGACAATGCCGCTTCGTGCACCACCTCAGACAAGGTCGGGTGGGCAAACGTCATCAGCTGCAAATCCTCAACCGATGCACCAAACTCAAGTGAAATCATGCCTTGATGAACCATGTCACCGGCACCTGGCCCGATGATGTGCATGCCAAGCAGACGATCCGTTTTGGCATCCGCCACAAACTTCACAAACCCGGCACTGTCATTTGCAGCAAGCGCACGGCCATTGACCGCAAAGGCAAACTGTCCTGTCTTGACCTCAATACCCTCGCTCTTGGCCTGATCCTCGGTCTTGCCAACCCATGCGATTTCCGGATGGGTATAAATGACGCCGATGATCGTGTCGTAGTTCACCTGGGCATGATGACCATTCATGATTTCGGCCACCATCATGCCTTCTTCCATGGCCTTGTGTGCCAGCATCGGGCCACGCACCAGATCACCAATGGCATAAACACCGGGCACCGATGTACGGCACTGACCATCGACATGCACAAAGCGACGCTCATCGAGCGTGATGCCGCAATCCGCAGCGAGCAAACCTTCGGTGTAGGGGCGTCGACCCACTGCCACGATCAGCCGGTCAAAAATCTCCTCGTGATCACCATCCTTGTCCGTGTACTTCACGGTGACAGCCTTGCCCTTGACCGTTGCACCGGTAACACGCGCACCAAGACGTATATCAAGACCCTGCTTGCCAAGCACCTTCTGTGCTTCCTTGGCTACAGCCTTGTCGCAAGCAGGCAGGAAGGCATCAACAGCCTCCAGGACAACCACCTGCGAGCCCAGACGATTCCACACGGAACCCAGCTCAAGGCCAATGACACCAGCCCCGATCACACCAAGCTTCTTTGGAACATCCTGAAACTCAAGCGCACCAGTGGAGTCAACGATTACATCATCCACCAGCGCTGCTACCGGAATATTTACCGGGACAGAGCCTGTTGCCAGAATCACATTCTTGGCATCAATGACTTCGACAGCACCCTCAAACGGGGTGAACTCGACCTGACGACCAGCCAGCAACTTACCGGTGCCCTGCAGCCAGGTAACCCCGTTACCCTTGAAAAGCTGGGCAATGCCGCCTGTGAGGTTACCCACCACAGTGTCCTTGCGTGCCTGCATGGTCTTTACGTCAAAGCTGATGCCATCAATCTTGATGCCATGCACCGCATACTCATGAGCGGCATCGTGATACTTGTGGGTAGAGTCCAGCAGCGCCTTGGATGGAATGCATCCGACATTCAGACAGGTTCCTCCAAGAGCCGGTTTGCCCTTGTGAATGCGCTTTTCGATACAGGCGACCTTCATGCCAAGTTGTGCAGCACGAATGGCAGCTTCATAGCCACCAGGACCACCACCGATCACGACCAGATCAAAACTTTGTGACATTGGTTCGTTCCCTTGCGAGTGAACGTAAAAAAAGCGCCTTGTCACTGACAAGGCGCATCACATCAGATCTCCAGCAGCAGGCGTGCCGGATCTTCAACCAGTTCCTTGATAGCGACGAGGAAGCTCACGGCTTCCTTGCCATCAATCAGACGATGATCATAGGAAAGCGCGAGATACATCATCGGCAGAATCACGACCTGTCCATTTACCGCCATCGGACGCTCCTGAATCTTGTGCATGCCAAGGATGGCCGTCTGCGGCGGGTTCAGGATAGGCGTGGAAAGCAGGGAGCCAAATACACCACCATTCGAAATGGTGAACGTACCGCCCGTCATGTCATCAATGGTCAGCTTGCCATCCTTCGCCTTCTTGCCGAAGTCGCCGATGGTCTTTTCCACTTCGGCAAGGCTCATGCGCTCGGTATTGCGCAAGATTGGCACCACCAGACCGCGATCCGACGACACTGCCACGCCGACATCATAGAAGCCGTGATAAACAATATCGTTGCCATCAATCGATGCATTCACGGCAGGGAAGCGCTTCAGGGCTTCGATCGCTGCTTTAACGAAGAACGACATGAAGCCAAGGCGCACACCATGTACCTTCTCGAATTTCTCGGCGTACTGCTTACGCAGATCCATGACCGGCTTCATGTTCACTTCATTAAACGTAGTGAGCATGGCAGTGGACTGTTTGGCCTCCAGCAGGCGCTCAGCCACCTTGGCGCGCAGACGGGTCATCGGCACCCGCTTCTCGACACGATCACCAACTGCCATGGCAATGGCCTGGGCGACAGGCGCAGGAGCAGCTGCCGGAGCAGCCGCAGGAGCCGCCGGCTTCTTCAGGTGACTCTCAACATCCTCCTTGGTCAGGCGTCCACCTTTTCCTGTCCCGGCAATTCTCGCCGGATCAAGATTGTGCTCGGCGATCAGCTTGCGCACAGCAGGACTGAGTGCGTCATCCGCAGAGCTTGTCTCGGCAACCACCGGGGCAGCCACTGCTGCCGGGGCCGGTGCCGGTGCCGGTGCAGAAGCGGCTGCGCCGGCTTCAAACAGTGCCAGCACTTCCTGCGACAACACGGTATCGCCTTCATTTTTCAATACCTGGGAAATCACGCCATCTGCTGGCGCAACAACCTCAAGTACAACCTTGTCAGTTTCAATATCAACAATCAGTTCATCACGGGCAACTGCTTCGCCAGGCTTCTTGTGCCAGGTTGCAACCGTACCATCCGCGACAGATTCGGGAAAAACCGGAGCCTTGATTTCGATGGCCATTTTCTGAATTCCTTCTTTATATTCTCAGTGCTCAGGGCTTGAAAGCGTCTTCAACCAGTGCTGCCTGTTCTTTTGCATGCAGATAAACCGACCCACATGCAGGCGCAGCAGCCGAAGGTCTGCCAGCAAAGCGTGTACGCAGCTTGTCATTCCATTCACGAACCACGGTATGCATATGGTGCTGCGTGCAGTACCAGGCCCCCTGATTCATTGGCTCTTCCTGGCACCAGACAATGCTCTTGGCATTCTTGTAGGAAGCCAGTACTTCGGCCAGTTTCTTTTCCGGGAAAGGGTAAAGCTGCTCGATACGAACAATGGCGACATCATCACGCTTCAGCTCACGACGCTTTTCCAGCAGATCGTAATAAACCTTGCCACCGCACATGATGACGTGGGTGACATCAGCAGGCTTGATCGGATCAATTTCCGGAATAACCGTCTGGAATTGGCCATGCGCCAATTCTTCAAGGGTGCTAACGGCCAACTTGTGGCGCAGCAGACTCTTGGGCGACATGATTACCAGAGGCTTGCGCAAGGGACGTACAACCTGACGGCGCAGCAAATGAAAAATCTGCGCGGGGGTTGTTGGTGTACAAACCTGCATGTTGTGCTCAGCACACAACTGGAGGAAGCGCTCCAGGCGAGCCGAGGAATGCTCCGGCCCCTGCCCTTCAAAACCGTGCGGCAACAGCAGGGTCAGTCCGCAAAGACGCTCCCACTTGGTTTCACCGGACGAGATAAACTGGTCAATCACCACCTGTGCCCCGTTGGCAAAATCACCAAACTGGGCCTCCCAGATAATCAGGGATTTTGGCGTGGTGGTGGCATAACCATATTCAAACGCCAGCACTGCTTCCTCGGAGAGCAATGAGTCATAAATTTCGAACTCAGGCTGATCCGGATTGATATTTTTCAACGGCACATGGGCAGTGCCATCTTTCTGGCTATACAGAATGGCATGTCGATGAGAGAACGTACCACGCCCCACATCCTGCCCTGTCAGGCGAATCAGAAAGCCTTCGTTCAGTACAGTAGCGTAAGCCAGTGTCTCGGCAGCGCCCCAGTTGAACTCAAGATTACCGGCCCACATCTTGGTACGGTCTTCGAGAACTTTCTGAACCTGCTTCTGGACAACAAACGTTTCCGGCAACTTTGCCAGCTTCCTGCCAAGTTCCTGCAGCGTCTTGATGGGTACACCAGTATCCCAGTCATCTACCACTGCGTGCCCCAGATACGGGGTCCAGTCAACAAACAGTGACTTGTTAGGCTCCCGCACCAGTGACTTGACCACATGATTACCGGCTTCGAGCGCCTTGCGGTACTCCTCCACCATGTCATCCGCCTGCACCTGCGTCAGCACAGCACCCTTAACCAGGCGATCAGCATAAATGGCACGCGTAGTCGGTAATTTATGAATTACCTGATACATCAACGGCTGTGTGGCCGATGGCTCATCCGCTTCATTGTGGCCACGGCGACGGTAACAAATGACATCGATGACCACGTCCTTCTGGAACTCCATGCGGAAATCCAGCGCCAGCTGCGTCACAAAGAATACAGCTTCGGGATCGTCCCCGTTCACATGGAAAATCGGTGCCTGCACCATCTTCGCCACGCTGGTGCAATACTCGGTCGAACGGGAGTCTTCCTTGATGCTGGTGGTGAAACCAACCTGATTGTTCACCACGATATGAACCGTACCGCCAGTCCTGTAACCGCGTGTCTGGGACATCTGGAATGTCTCCATGACCACGCCCTGCCCCGCAAACGCAGCATCGCCATGAATACTGATCGGCAAGACCTGACGACCCTGCTTGTCATTACGACGATCCTGGCGCGCACGCACCGAACCCTCGACAACAGGAGATGCAATTTCCAGATGAGACGGATTGAATGCCAGCGCCAGATGCACCTCACCACCGGAGGTCATCACGTTCGACGAGTAGCCCTGATGGTATTTGACATCACCGGAGCCATGCTTGGTGACACTCTTGCCTTCGAACTCGTTGAACAAGTCGCCAGGGTTCTTGCCAAGAATATTGACCAGCACATTGAGACGACCACGATGGGCCATGCCAATAACAACTTCCTTGACGCCGTAAGAGCCACCGCGCTGGATAAGTTCATCAACCAGAGGAATCAGCGCTTCGCCACCTTCAAGTCCAAAGCGCTTGGCACCGGCATATTTGGTGCCCAGAAACTTTTCCAGACCTTCGGCTGCCGTCACACGCTCAAGCACATGCTTGCGTGTATCGACAGAAAAATTCGGATTTCCACGAACACTTTCAAGACGCTGCTGAATCCAGCGTTTTTCGGCCGTGTTGACGATGTGCATGTATTCGGAGCCGATGGCGCCACAATAAATAGCCTCCATCGCCTGCACCATTTCGCCAAGGGTGCACTCTTCCTTGCCAATCGCCAGATTACCGGTATTGAACACCGTATCAAGATCTGCACGGCTGAGGCCGTGTGTCGCGAGATCCAGATCAGGTACATCTTCACGCGGCATCAGTCCCAGCGGATCCAGTTTTGCACGCTGATGACCGCGATTGCGGTAACCGGCAATAAGCTGCAACACGGCGACCTGACGGCGTTCATGCTCCGTGCTGACACGACTGGTGGGAAGCGCCTGGGCGCGTGAAGAGTTTTTAGCCAGTAACAGGAACTGCTCACGGACGCCCTTGTGCGGGGTGTCCTGGGCAATACCATTGACGCGAGGCAGCTTTTCAAAATAGCTGCGCCAGTCTTCCGGCACTGATTGGGGAGAAACGAGGAATTGCTCGTAAAGTTCTTCGACGTAGGCAGCGTTTTCTGCCGAGAGCTGCGAAGTGCTCCACTGTCGCAGCATGAGGCCGTCTTGCATTTTCAATGTTTCCAAAGAGAGAAGTTCCGCGACCCAGGTGGCCGGAGCGGTGCTGTTTCGCCTTCTCTTCACAATGACCCGCGATGTCTGGGTAAGACCTCACGACCCTACCCCCCTGATTGAGTCTAGCAAAGGGGGGCTGAAACGGCCTTCAGACCTTGGTATAGCCTGAAAAGCATCCCCACGATCCTGTTGATGCAGGCGGGCTTGCTGCCTGCAGATCATGGGTGCCGATATTGTGCACCCGTTCCCTCGCAAGAGCTACCGGATGCATGCAACACAGCTGAAAAAGACTGAAAAAAGTCAAAAAAAACCCCGCCAATTGGCGGGGTTTCAGAGGATCAGGCCCCCTGGCTAAGCAGCATATTACGAATATGCCCGATAGCCTTGGTGGGATTGAGCCCCTTGGGACACACACTGACACAGTTCATGATGCCACGGCAGCGGAACACGCTGAATGGGTCATCCAGTTTGGCGAGACGCTCAGCCGTTGCAGTATCACGACTGTCCGCGAGGAAGCGGTAAGCCTGGATAAGTGCCGACGGACCCAGAAATTTTTCCGGATTCCACCAGAACGACGGGCAACTGGTAGAACAGCACGCACAGAGGATGCACTCATACAGGCCATCAAGCTTCTCACGGTCTTCCGGAGACTGCAGACGTTCCTTGGCTGGCGCTGGCGTGTTGTTAACCAGATAAGGCTGCACCTTTTCATACTGGTTGTAGAACATACCCATGTCCACAACCAGGTCACGAATCACGGGCAAGCCAGGCAGCGGACGAATCACCACCTTCTTCGGCAGCGTCTTCATGTTGACCAGACAGGCCAGACCGTTCTTGCCATTGATGTTCATGCCATCCGAACCGCAAATACCTTCACGGCAGGAACGGCGAAAGCTCAGGCTTTCATCAACCTGCTTCAGCTTGATCAGCGCATCCAGCAGCATGCGCTCGGAACCATCAAGCGTAAGCTCGTAGGTCTGCATATAGGGCGCTTCGTCCTTGTCAGGATCGTAGCGATAGACTTCAAAAATACGCACGTCGCTCATGGTGTGCCTCTTCAATTCTTTGTCAGGGGACGGGGATTGATTCCCGTCCATCACCTCATCCCGGGGGATGAAAATGCCTCTTAGAAGGTACGCGGCTTGGGCGGAACGGATTCCACTGTCAGCGGCTTCAGCTTGACCGGCTTGTAGTCAAGACGATTGCCTTCCTTGTACCAGAGGGAATGACGCATCCACTCCTTGTCGTTACGACCGAGCGGGCACTCGGGGTCGTCCACCGGACGCTCGTAATCAACAACGGTATGGGCGCCACGACACTCTTTGCGAGCGGCAGCAGAAATGATGGTGGCCTTGGCAGCCTCAATCAGGTTTTCCAACTCCAGCGCCTCGATACGGCCGGTATTGAACACCTTTGACTTGTCTTTCAAGTGGATGTTGGCAATACGCTTTTCGATCTCGAGAATTTTCTCGACGCCTTCATCCAGCAGAGCCTGGGTACGGAACACGCCAGCATGGGTCTGCATGGCGCGACGCATGTCGTTGGCAACATCCTGCCCATACTCGCCATCAGTGGAGTTATCGAGACGTGCAATGCGGGCCAGCGTCTTGTCCAGAGCATCCTTTGGCAGCGACTTCTGGGCAGCTGGTGCGCGGGCAACAGTCTCGATGATGTGATCACCTGCGGCCTTGCCAAACACAATCAGGTCAAGCAGCGAGTTGGTGCCCAGACGATTGGCGCCATGCACGGAAACACAGGAACACTCACCGATGGCGTAAAAGCCATTGACCACTGCATTCGGATTGCCATCCTTCGGAGCCACAACCTGACCATTGATGTTGGTCGGGATGCCACCCATCTGGTAGTGAATCGTCGGCACCACCGGAATCGGTTCCTTCGTGCAATCCACGTTGGCAAAGTTCTTGCCGATTTCGTATACGGACGGCAGACGCTTGTGGATTGTCTCGGCACCAAGGTGAGTCAGGTCGAGCACCACATAATCGCCATTGGGACCGCAGCCACGACCTTCCTTGATTTCCTGGTCCATGGAACGTGACACGAAGTCGCGTGGAGCCAGATCCTTCAGGTTGGGTGCATAACGTTCCATGAAGCGCTCGCCGTTCTTGTTGCGCAGCAGGCCGCCTTCACCACGGCAACCCTCTGTCAGCAGCACGCCGGCACCGGCCACGCCGGTCGGATGGAACTGCCAGAACTCCATGTCTTCCAGCGGAATGCCGGCACGGGCCGCCATACCAAGGCCGTCCCCGGTATTGATGAAGGCATTGGTAGAGGCCTGGTAGATACGACCTGCCCCACCGGTAGCAAACAATGTGCACTTGGCCTGAAACACGGCAATGTTGCCGGTGGCCAGATCGATGGCGGTCACACCCAGCACGTCACCGTCTTCATCACGGATCAGGTCAAGTGCAATCCATTCGACGAAAAACTCGGTGTTGGCAGCCAGATTGGCCTGGTACAGCGTGTGCAGCAGGGCATGACCGGTACGGTCGGCAGCGGCACAGGCACGCTGCACCGGCTTTTCACCGTAATTGGCGGTATGCCCGCCAAAAGGACGCTGATAAATGGTGCCGTCGGCATTGCGGTCAAACGGCATGCCGAGGTGTTCCAGCTCATACACCATCTTGGGTGCTTCGCGGCACATGAACTCGATGGCATCCTGGTCGCCCAGCCAGTCGGAACCCTTGATGGTGTCGTAGAAATGGTAATGCCAGTTGTCCTCACTCATGTTACCGAGCGAGGCTCCGATGCCACCCTGCGCTGCCACGGTGTGGGAGCGGGTCGGGAACACCTTGGTCAGAACAGCTACCTTGAGGCCGGCACGGGCAAGCTGCAGCGAGGCACGCATGCCGGAGCCGCCACCGCCAACGATGACGGCATCAAAGGTCAGGGTAGGAATATTGGTCGCGTTGATTGCATCGGCCATGAATCAGTTCCCCCAGAGGATCTGGATGCCCCAGACCACATAAACAAAGATACAGATGGCCATGCCGGTCTGCAGGAAGATACGGATGAAGGTTGCCTTGGCACCCATCTGGCGCTCGGTGACGTAGTCAGTGAACACCGTCCACAAACCCACCCACGCATGGGCAGCCAGCGCCAGCAATGCCAGCAAAGAGAAAATGCGCATGGCCGTGCAGGTCATGAAACCGTGCCACTGGGTATAATCCAGACCAGGATTGCACAGCAGAAAGCCGACGATCACGACAAAATAGGCGGCCAGAATATAGGCGCTGACACGCTGGGCCAGCCAGTCGGCAACACCGGAACGACTAAAGCTCGTTGCACTGTTTCTCATCAGAGCACCATCCAGGCCAATGCACAAAGAATGAGGACAACAGACAGCAGCAGTGCCAGTGTGGCAAACAGACGACCACCCTCCAGCGACTCACCAATACCGAAGTCCTGAACGAGGTGCTTTGCACCCACAACAAAGTGGTAAATCAGCCCTGCCAGTGCAACAAACACCAGAAAGCCACCGATAAAACCACCCAGTACATCAGTCTTTACGGCAGCGAAGGCCTCTGCAGAGACAAGTGACTCCTGCAGGACATAAAGCAGAACCGGGATAAGAGCAAAGATCACCACGCCAGAGATACGATGCAAAATGGAGGCGATGGCGACCGGGGACTTCAAGTTTACGGCCAGAACGGTCGACAAACTGAGATTGACAGGTCGATTGCTTTTCACAGCGGGTTTCCTGTTGGGGGCCTCTCACGAGGCAGACCGAAGGGAGAGCACACAAGGAAGCGCAAGCCAATGAAATTCCTGAAATTTTCAGGAGACCAGCAGCATGCGCAAAACCGGGCGGAAAGTATAATCCCGCATAAATTGAATTACAAACCGGTAACACAGACAAATACTGCGCATTTAGCTTGAATCTGCTCTTTTCTGCCTCCTTATAGTGCACCCATCAATAAGCCAGACAAGTGCTCAGCGCATGTACAAAAGTCAATTAGACCAATTGGTCACCAATAACGGAGCCAAACGTGCGTCTTTACCGCATAAACTGCCACTTCGTTTGTAACAGTTGATTGACAAAATTCCCTCACAAATTAAGCTAGCGCGCCTTCCCCGAAGCGTTTTTGCTCCACCTTCGCATTCCGGTCACGCCGGAGAGTCAGGCACGCAAACCGCTTTCGGTCGCGCTGAAGCCAGAGCCATGTAGTAAACCGGCTCGTTTAGGAGACTGCCATGTCGGGTAATAAAGTCACCCTGACCATCGACGACAAGTCGATCGACCTTCCCGTTACTTCCGGCACAATGGGCCCGGATGTCGTTGATGTTAAAGATGTCCTTGCCCAGGGCTACTTCACCTACGACCCCGGCTTCATGGCGACTGCCGCCTGCGAATCGAAGATCACCTTCATTGATGGCGACAAGGGCGTTCTCCTGCACCGCGGTTACCCGATTGACCAGCTGGCCGAAAAGTCCGACTACCTGGAAACCTGCTACCTGCTGCTGAACGGCGAGTTGCCTAACCCTGGTCAGAAGACTGACTTCGTGAACCGCGTTACCCAGCACACCATGGTTCACGAACAGCTGCAGTTCTTCTATCGCGGCTTCCGTCGTGATGCCCACCCGATGGCCGTCATGTGTGGTGTGGTTGGCGCCCTTTCCGCCTTCTATCACGACAATCTGGACATCAATAACCCGGAACACCGTCGTATTGCGGCCATTCGCCTGATCGCCAAGATGCCGACCATCGCGGCCATGAGCTACAAGTACAATGCCGGCCAGCCTTTCGTGTACCCACGTAACGATCTGGGCTATGCCGAAAACTTCCTGCACATGATGTTTGCCACCCCTTGCGAGGACTACAAGGTGAACCCGGTGCTGGCCAAGGCCATGGACCGCATCTTCATCCTCCATGCGGACCACGAGCAGAACGCCTCCACTTCGACCGTGCGTTTGACCGGTTCGACGGGCGCCAACCCCTATGCGTGTATCGCAGCCGGCATTGCCGCACTGTGGGGCCCGGCTCATGGCGGCGCCAACGAAGCCGTGCTGAAGATGCTGGATGAAATCGGCTCGGTGGAAAACCTGGACAAGTTCCTGGCCAAGGCCAAGGACAAGAACGATCCGTTCAAGCTGATGGGCTTCGGTCACCGCGTGTACAAGAACTTTGACCCGCGCGCCAAGGTAATGAAGCAGACCTGTGACGAAGTACTGGCGGCGCTCGGCATCAACGATCCGCAGCTTGAGCTCGCCATGAAGCTGGAAGAGGCTGCCCGTAACGATCCGTACTTCGTTGAACGCAAGCTTTACCCGAACGTGGACTTCTACTCAGGCATCATCCTGAAGGCCATTGGTATTCCGACCTCCATGTTCACCGTGATTTTTGCGCTGGCACGCACCGTCGGCTGGATCTCGCACTGGATGGAAATGCACAACGCCCCATACAAGATTGGTCGTCCGCGCCAGCTGTACACAGGCTACACCCAGCGCGACTTTGTCCCCGTGGACAAGCGCTGATATCCTGGTAGCAATAAAAAAGGCCGCTGATGCGGCCTTTTTTATTGCTTTTTCGAAGCACCACCTGATAACTCCGCCAGGACAGGAGATTGCACAGATTACGCCAACTTCTGTGCTATAGACGCCAGAGACAACAAACGGGTAGGCTGAATCCTGCCATGGCTGCCTGACATGTACCCCGAAACACCGGTCAATCCATCTCGTCTTCATGCAGCTTGCGCACAGGAAAAGAAGACCCATGGACATGGCAACCCAAAAGCTGCGGGTGGAAAATCTACCCGGCATCAATGTCTCCACTTATCTGGACATTGGCAGCACTGAGTCCACGGTCAGGCCGTTCACCATTCTTTTCATCAAGCCATTCCAGAAAACCCATGATAATTCGTATGGCCCGCCTCTCGGCATCCTGACCCTGATCGCTGGCATTCGTGCACTCTTCGGGGCTACAGCGACAGTCCACTTCTGGGACATGAACCTGTACAACGACGAACCCGAGGCACTGGCATCACGACTAGACGAGTTCAAGCCTGATGTCGTTGGAGTATCCGCGCTTAACTGTGAGGCAGCAGCCAGCTACAGATTGGCCAGGATCGTCAAAAAATGGAACCCGGAAACGATTACCGCCATAGGTGGCCCTTTCACATTACGACAAGCACCACTGATATTTTCTGAAAGCCTTTTTGACTGGGTATTCGAAGGTGCTGCAGACCGTACCCTTATCCAGGCATTGCAACGCTTTTTTTCTGACGCACCCCCTGGCAGCGACATACCCGGATTCAGCCATCGCTCAGTCACTGGCAAGATCACCTACAATCATGCACAGGATCTTATTACCGACATGGATGCCATCCCGCTGCCGGCATGGGATCTTCTTGATTTTGAGCGTTACCGTAAAAGAGACCGAAAACGCATTATCAGCAATATTGGCGAACGGCGTTATGCATTCCTTTTCACCTCTCGTGGCTGCCCCTATCTTTGCAACTATTGTCATGACGTTTTTACAAAACGCTTTGTTTATAGAAGTGAAAAAAGTGTCATTGAAGAAATAAGGATTCTTTACGAGGATTATGGCGTAACCGAATTCCACATTGTGGACGACATATTCAACCTGCACAGACCTCGCGCACAGTCCATCATGCGAGCTATAGGAAAACGATGGCCCGGCAAGCTTTATCTGGCATTTCCTAACGGCCTTCGTGGTGACATCCTGGATCAGGAAACGATTAACGCCATGGTTGAAGGCGGAACCTACCATGCAACCATATCTATCGAAACCGTAACGCCAAGACTGCAAACTCTGGTAGAAAAAAACCTGGATATAGCCAAGGCAAAATGGTCCATTGAGGAATTTCACAGACAGGGGGTTATTGTTCAGGGAGCCTTCATGCTGGGATTCCCGACAGAAACACTTGAAGAAATCCAGGCAACCCTTTCATATGCCATAAAAAGCCCACTCTCACACGCACACTTCTTTGCGGTAGTTCCTCAACCAAACACGCCAATCTATAACTTGGCCATGCAGGAATCAGAAGCAGCAACGATTGGCATGGCCAATGATGAGCGCACCTCAGGCGATTATCTTTCACCCAAAACATGGTACAGCCGCGCTTATGGTCATGACCTGCACTCACAGATCAGAAACAGCTTCATACGATTCTATTTTTACCCGCCCCGTGTCATGCGTCTTATGCGCGCGTACTCCATCATAAATCTGTCCACGGGCTTCTGGTTTATACTCAAAAGCATGGCAAAATCCATTCCGGTTACCCTCTCACGCATCATTCAACCCGGAAAGAAATGGTCCTCCGACTGACTCCTGCAGGCTATCCATGACATCTCTCGCATTTATCGGACTCGGCACCATGGGGTACCCCATGGCAGGACACCTTGCACGCAAGGGCTTCAAGATCACCGTGTTCAACCGTACAACTGAAAAAGCCCTCCGGTGGTGCTCGGAGTTCGGCGGCCAATATGCAGACAGCCCTGCGCAGGCGGCGCGAAATGCTGACATCATTCTGACCTGTGTTGGCAATGACGACGATCTGCGCGCCGTTGTGATGGGCCCGAACGGCATCGCATTTGGGCTTGGGGCGGGCGCCTTGCTGATTGATCACTCAACCGTTTCTGCCGAAGTATCGCGTGAAATCGCAGGGCACCTTGCCAGCATGAGTGCCGGATTTGTGGATGCGCCGGTATCGGGAGGGCAGCAAGGCGCCCAAAATGGACAACTGACCATCATGTGCGGTGGCACCACACCAGAAGTTGAACGGGCTAGCAGCGTCATCAGTGCCTATGCACGGGCAATCACGCATATAGGGCCTATTGGCTCCGGTCAGCTGGCCAAAATGGTGAACCAGATATGTGTCGCCGGGCTTGTTCAAGCGCTGTCGGAGGGAATGCATTTTGCCGGGAAAGCTGGTCTGGACGTCCAGAAGGTCATGGACGCCATCTCGCAGGGCGCGGCCTCCAGCTGGCAGATGGTCAACAGGCACAAAACCATGATTGCCGGCCAATATGAGCATGGATTTGCCGTTGACTGGATGCGCAAGGACCTGGCCATTTGCCAGGCAGAAGCCCGGCATGTGGGCGCCTCCCTCCCCGTCACTGCACTGGTTGACCAGTTTTATGCCGAGGTCCAGGCCATGGGAGGAGGACGCTGGGACACATCCAGCCTGCTTGCCCGTCTCAGCAAAAAATAACAAGGCCTGAAATGACAGCTCCTCTGGCAGAAACATCCACTTATCGGAAAAACTGGCGCTGAACGACCGTAATGGCAGCCCTTTTCTAGACCTGACTTGCAAGTACTCGTACACTGGCCTATAGATTCAAACAGCTACAGCCACGGAATGGACATCATGAAAAAAACAACATTGAAAAATGGATGTCGGTCACTTCTACTGCTCGCGACCCTGGGACTTGGCATTGGCATTGGCGCTAATCCAGCCATGGCAAACACCAGTCAACATCCCGATAATGACTGCAATTCACAGGCCGCCGGAAAGTCCGGTGATGCCCGTCGACAGGCAATTGCCCAGTGCGTGCGTAAACGAGCCCAAGAAGACAACATACCGCCGATGTTGGCCAAGGTCAGTGCGTGTAACCGCAAGGCTGGTGATATGGCAGGTGATGCCCGCTCAAGCTTCATGGATAGCTGCCTGAAAAACAATTGAGGCGCTATCTGGTTGGTGCTCATGGTATCCAAACCCGAAAAACACCCATAAAAAAGCCCGCTTTATGCGGGCTTTTTTATGGGTCGAACCTTACTTCTCGATGATGGCTACAACACCCTGACCACCGGCGGCGCAGATCGACACCAGAATGCGGCCACTGCCCTTCTCGTTCAGCATCTTGGCTGCACCTGCAACAATACGGCCACCGGTCGCCGCAAAAGGATGTCCTGCGGCGAGTGAAGAGCCGTTCACATTCAGCTTCTTGCGATCAATGCTGCCCAGCGGCTTGTCGAGGCCCAGGCGTTCCTTGCAGAACTTTGCATCTTCCCAGGCCTTGAGGGTCGACAGCACCTGTCCGGCAAAAGCTTCATGGATCTCGTAATAATCGAAGTCCTGCAGGGTCAATCCGGTACGGGCCAGCAGTCGGGCAACGGCATAGGCAGGCGCCATCAACAGGCCTTCCTTCTTGTGTACGAAATCAACGGCAGCCGTTTCCACCGTGGTCAGATAGGCCTGAACTGGCAGGTTGTGTGCCTTGGCCCACTCTTCAGATGCCAGCAACACGGCTGAAGCACCATCGGTCAGCGGTGTTGAGTTTGCGGCAGTCATGGTGCCCTTTTCCTTGTCACCAAAGCATGGCTTCAAGGTCGCCAGTTTCTCAAGGGTAGAGCCAGGGCGCAGATTGTCATCACGCTCAAGACCCATGAATGGCGTCATCAGATCCTTGAAAAAACCACGCTCATAGGCTGCAGCCATGTTCTTGTGAGAGAGATACGCCAGCTCATCCTGGGCTTCGCGAGTGATGCCCCACTCGGCCGTCGTAATTGCCTGGTGATCGCCCATGGCAAGACCCGTGCGCGGCTCACCATTACGGGGAATCTCGATACCCATCATGCCCGGACGGAACTTGGCCAGCGCCTTGAGACGCTGCTTGTTATCCTTGCAACGGTTCAGCGACAGCATGAACTGGCGCAGCTCCTCACTGACCGCAATAGGCGCATCCGAAGTGGTATCCACACCGCCGCCAATACCAGACTCGATCTGGCCGGTGGCAATCTTGTTGGCTATGTAATTAAGAGCCTGCAGACCTGTACCACACGCCTGCTGCATATCGCACGCAGCCGTCTCGGGTGCCAGCTTTGTGCTCAGCACGACTTCGCGAGTCATATTGAAGTCACGTGCCAGCTTGAGGACTGCACCAGCAGCTACCTCACCCAAGCGCTCACCTTCCAGTTTGTAGCGACCGACCAGTCCGTCAATGGCGGCAGTCAGCATGTCCATATTGGAGGCTGTGGCATAAGCGCCATTGGAGCGGGCGAAGGGAATACGATTGCCGCCAAGGATGGCAACACGACGAAGGGAAGACATGGGAGACTCCTGCTGGTTTTCCGATGACGGCACCCTAGCACAGAATGTTCGGGGTCAATTGGCATTAAAAACAGAAACACACTGGCTATACAGCAAATGCTCTGGGGGATGACCTTTGCTAGCCTGCGTTCCGCTAGTGCAGTGGACAGACAAGGAAAGCATGACCGATTGCCTGCCGGCACACCGATACTTTGCCATGCCACTGACCATGCCTGCACCTCCTGCTTCTGCTAGAGTTGCGCCCGTTTTCTCCGGCAATTTCCGGAAGCCCTCCCAACCGTCTTGCGCTGTTGCGCCTGAAACCGAAGGACGACGTCATGAGTGACCGTTACACACAGTTCACGAACTCCGCACTTGGCCGCCTGCTGGCCAAAAACCTCGGCTTGCCCATGCCTCTCAACCTGGACCGTTACCAGCCAGGCATGCCCGTGATTTCCGGTGCTGTGCTGCTCGGTGGTGCTCCTGACGGACAGCTGACCAGTGCTGCAGCTACCGCCCTGAACAACATCCAGGCCGAGGTGCATACCTATGCCCAGGATCATGTCTCGCAGGCAGTGGCAGCCGCAGGACTGGATGTAAAAGTCTGGAACCACGAAGTGGATACAGAGCTCAGGTTCAAGGCACTGGTATTCGATGCCAGCGGCATCACCAAAAGCGAAGATCTGGTTCAGGTTTACCACTTCTTCCATCCGGTCATGCGAAAGGTTGCCGATTGCAGCCGCATCATCATCATCGGCCGCACCCCGGAGTCGTGTGACTCCCCACGTCAGGCAACTGCACAGCGTGCGCTTGAAGGCTTTACCCGCTCCCTGGGCAAGGAAGTCAAGAAAGGTGGTACTGCCCAACTCGTTTACGCTGCACCGGGCGCAGAGGACCAGCTTGAGTCGACACTTCGCTTTTTCCTCTCCCCGCGCTCTGCTTATGTATCTGCCCAAGTTGTTCGCATATTCCCGTCGACAACAACTGCGAGCCTCGACTGGGCAAAACCACTGGCTGGGAAGGTTGCACTGGTCACAGGCGCATCACGCGGCATTGGTGAAGCCATTGCCAAAACACTTGCACGTGATGGTGCGCATGTTATCGGCCTCGATATTCCTGCACTGGCCGATGACCTGCGTGTGGTAACCAGCCTGATTGGCGGCTCTGCACTGGCCCTGGATATTACTGCCGCCGATTCGCCCCAGAAGATTGCAGAGCACATCAAGGCTCATCATGGCGGCGTGGACATCATTGTGCACAACGCTGGCGTGACCCGTGACAAGACCCTGGCCAACATGACCCAGCAGCAGTGGGACATGGTAATGAACATCAACCTGTCCTCGGAAGAGCGCATCAATGATGAACTGCTGGCGCAGGGCATGATCCGCGACAATGGCCGCATCATTTGCGTGTCGTCCATTTCCGGCATCGCCGGCAACATGGGCCAGAGCAACTATGGCATGAGCAAGGCTGGTGTGATTGGCATGGTGCAGTCGATGGCGCCAACCCTGTTTGCCAGGAACATCACCATCAATGCCGTGGCACCGGGCTTTATTGAAACCCAGATGACTGCAGCAATTCCGTTTGCCATTCGCGAAGCCGGCCGCCGCATGAACTCGATGTCGCAGGGTGGTCTGCCAGTGGATGTGGCAGAAACAATTGCATGGTACGCCTCACCCGCCTCTGCTGGCGTGAACGGCAACATCGTGCGCGTATGCGGTCAGTCTCTTATTGGTGCCTGATCCGGCTGAAACAGCGAGGGGACTATGCACCCCTCCTTTTTAACCTACTGGAGTCATGAAGATGACCGTACGCGAAATCACGACACTCCCGGGCACCGCCACGCTCTACTCCCGGGCAGTCCTGGGAAGCCTTTCCGGCAAGCAGGGAAAGGAGCTGCCTGACCTTGAACTGGTCATGCGTGATGTAAAAATCGATCGCGCCAATCTGGCCGCCTATAACCGTGTCTGTGGCTTCAGCCAGCGTGACACACTGCCGCTGACATACGGGTTTGTGCTGGGATTCCCGCTGCACATGAGCCTGATGACAGACCCGTCCTTTCCGTTTGCAGCCATGGGCATGGTGCATATCCAGAATCGGATTACCCAGCACCGCCTGATCAATGCATCCGAAATCCTGACCATCATCGTCAAGCCAGCCAATCTGCGCCCGCATGACAAGGGCGTCCAGTTTGACATCCTGACCACGCTGAAATCAGGTAAAGAGGTTGTGTGGGAATGTTCCAGCACAATGCTTCGTCGTCAGGCAGGAAGCGAGGGAGAAAAATCCTCAGCCCCTCGTCCGGCTGCACAAGCTACTCGCAGTCCGGTAGCAAACGTGCAATGGACTGTTCCTGGTGACACCGGACGTCGTTATGGCGCCATCTCCGGTGACAGGAACCCCATTCACCTGTATGCCTTCACCGCCAAGCTGTTTGGTTTTCCACGGGCGATTGCCCATGGCATGTGGTCAAAGGCTCGTTGCCTGTCTGCACTTGAAGGCCGACTTCCTGATGCCTGTACAGTAGATGTCCAGTTCAAGCTTCCTGTGTTGCTGCCTGCCAAGGTTGCCTTCCTTTCGGAGCCACAAGCCAATGGCGGTTTTACCTTTGGCCTGAGCGACCTGAAAAGCGGAAAGCCGCATCTTGCCGGATCAGTGCAAAAAGCCTGACCTCAGGATGAGTCAATAAAAACGCCCTCTTCAGGGCGTTTTTATTGACATGGATAATGTGTGACACCTTGCTTACAGCAACGACTCGACAGAACGTATGGCCGCAGTATTGATACGTGAAATGCGGATATCGCCAAACGGCGATCCACTGCCATGATTGACCGTGTAACCCAGTGACAACTCACGTGACGGATCACACCAGGCACCCGATCCACCATAACCGAAGTGCCCGAAGGCATTCGGTGTACGCGGACCCGTCGTGAACACGCGATGGTACCCAAGGCGCCAACGCATCGGGACAGGAATTACGTCACCACGCGTCGTATTTTGTACCGTCGACATTTTCCGGACCGTCTCCGCAGAAAGCAGTCGCCCACCTTCATGCTCGCCGTTATTTGCAAGTACGGAATAAACTCTGGCCAGTGAACGCGCCGTAAACATTCCCCCTGCCCCGGGAATGCTGGCCTGCATTGTTTCCGGAGAATTCCAGTCGAAACGGCTCATGCCTTTCGGCAACATGGCATCCTGGAATTTTTCCTGATCAAACCCGGCAAGACTGAATACTGCTTCTGTGACTTTTCTGGACCAGTTGATGCCTTTCTTTCGCTGTTGTCCTGGCTCTGCTGGCTCTGTTTTTTTTGCAGGCACAATCAGTTTTGCGCAGCGAACCAGATCCGGTTCGGTAACACCGATATGGCAACCATCCAGACCAAGCGGATCAACCAGTTCGTCCTTCAGGGTCTTTGCCAGTGGTTGCCGGGTAACTTTCTCAATCAACCCGCCAACCAGCCAGCCATAGGTCAGGGCGTGATACCCGTTCTTCTGACCGGGAACGTGTACCGGAGGAGCCTCCTCCATGACACGCAACATATGCTCCCAGTCACGCATTTCAGATGCATCCGTGATCAACGAGCGGATGCCATACAGGCCTGCCTCATGGGTCAGCAGGTGCCTTACGGTAATCCTGCTTTTGGCATTGCGGGCAAATTCCGGCCAGTAATGGGCTACGGGCAGGTCATAGTTCACCTCTCCACGATCAGCAAGCGTATGCAGGAGTGTTGAGACAATGCCCTTGGTCGTGGAAAAGGACAGTGAGAGGGTATCAGCTGCCCATGGGGTACCCTGCTGATCACTGCTACCCGCCCAGATATCGACCACCGGGATGCCCCGATGGTAGACACACAGCGCAGCACCGCCCTGAACATCCACCGGAAGATTTCGCCGGAAGGCATCAGCTACGGCAGTGAACCCCGGATTTACATACCCTTTAAGCATGTCATGGCCCCTATTACAGACTGGACACTGGTTTAGCATGCATCACCCAGCTAGGCTATGGCATCTTTTGCCTTCCTCCTGTCATTTCCGTCGTGATCAGTCCCCGAACCACTGTCCTGCTTCTGCTCGTCACTGCCGTGATCCTTTCAGGTCTGGGCGCAGGTGACATGCGCAACTTACCACCAGAAGTGTGGGTACAGCTTCGCCTGCCACGGGTACTGCTGGCAGCGTTTACAGGTGCCTCCCTGGCGCTGGCAGGGCTTCTGCTGCAGGACTTTTTCCGCAACCCGCTGGTGGAGCCCGGACTGTTAGGGGTTTCTGCGGGTGCCGGCCTGGGTGCCGTTCTGGTGATCAGTCTGGGAGTGGGTGGACTCTGGTTGCTTCCTCTCAGCGCTTTTGCTGGCGCACTGGGAACACTGGGTCTGATCCTTTTGATAGGGCGCCAGCTCAGTGGCAATAATGCCGAGCTGCTGCTGGCAGGGGTTGCCATCAACTCGCTGGCAGGTGCGCTGGTCAGCCTCCTGCTTAGCATCGGTGATGCAACGGCATTGCGCAGTGCAACCTTCTGGCTGATGGGCAGCTTTACTCTCGCAGAATGGCCACTACTGCTGACAGGCTGGGTAGTCCTGCTCTTTTCGATTGCATGGACGTGGCGTCAGGCACAGGCGCTGGATGTCTGGCAACTGGGGGAGTCTGAGGCCATACATCTGGGTCTTGATATCCGGCGCTTCCAGCGTCGCATACTGTGCGTGACATCACTGCTGGTCGCACTGGCGGTTGCCCAGTCCGGCGGTATCGGGTTTGTCGGATTGCTGGCACCACACATGGCACGCAAACTGGGGCTGACACAGCATCGCCTGCTCATGCCTGCCAGCATTTTTCTTGGCATCATCCTTGCCGTTCTGGCGGACCAGCTGGCACGACAACTGATTTATCCGCTGGAATTACCGGTTGGAGTCCTGACTGCCCTGATTGGTGCACCTGCTTTTCTCCTGCTGTTTCTCAGGAGGCGTCATATATGAGACTTCAGCTCGACCATGTTGGCTGCAGCTTCAACACACACCCTGTACTTCAGGATATTTCGCTGGAGCTGCAATCTGGTTGTATTGCTCTTATCGGACCCAATGGTGCGGGAAAATCCACGCTTCTGAGGCTATGCGCGGGCGAGGGTCGCTATCTGTCAAACGCCCGGCTGCAAGGCCGAATCCTGCTGGATGACAAGGCACTTTCTGCGTGGCCATTGAACACGCTCGCCAGACGCCGTGCCTTTCTGCCGCAACATCATGCAGACTATTTGCATGGCCAGGTCAGGGACATCATGTGTCTTGCCGCCTACCCTCATGGGGGAGCAGGCGAACGAGCCATTACCCTTTATCAGGAAGCCCTCTCCATCTGGGAGCTTGATACGCTGGCAACACGCCACTATGACGGCCTTTCAGGCGGCGAACGCCAGCGCGTACAACTGGCTCGTACCTGGCTACAAATGCGTTTGCATCCCGTTGCCGGGGAGCGCCTGTGGCTTCTGGACGAGCCACAAAATGCTCTCGACCTGCCTCACCAGCAGCGCCTGCGCACACAATTGAAGAAAGAGTCGGACGAAGGTGCCTGTGTTGTTTTTTCCACGCATGACATCAACTTCGCCTTGCGTACCGCAGATCGCCTGATTGTGCTGCGACAGGGAGAGCTGTGTGCTGATGCCGTGCCGGAAGACTTTACCGACAAGGACCTTCTCCAGCGTGTTTTTGGTGTGCCATTCTGTATATCACGACACCCGGTGGATAACCGTCCCTGGGTAATGGCTGAATGATGCGGGAGCATTGATGACTCTTTTTGCCAGCAAAAACTTCACTGCCGACAGCCTGCAACAGGACCTGGACACGTTGGGCTATGTCGCCTCTGACAACATCGCGTTGACACTTTTTCTGGCTGCGCAGCTGGAAAAACCCATTCTTGTTGAGGGTCCGCCAGGCGTTGGCAAAACAGAACTGGCGAAGGCCGCCAGCACCCTTTTTGAGCGCCCCCTGATTCGGCTGCAATGCTACGAAGGACTGGACGAGAGCAAGGCCCTCTATGAGTGGAAATACGGCAAACAGCTGCTTTACACGCAGGTATTGAAAGAACAGCTCGGCGACATTCTCAGGGGAACACATGGACTTGCCGAGTCAGTGGAGCGCCTGCACCAGTTTGGCGATATTTTCTATTCACCTGAATTCCTGGAACCTCGCCCCCTGCTCTCTGCACTGCAGTCGCCCACCGGAGCTGTTTTGCTGATTGATGAAATTGACAAGGCTGACCAGGAGTTCGAGGCCTTCCTGCTTGAACTGCTTTCCGACTACCAGATCTCCATTCCGGAAATCGGCACCGTGCATGCGCAAACCAAACCCCTGGTATTGCTAACCAGCAACAACCAGCGCGAACTGTCCGATGCACTCAAGCGCCGCTGCCTGCACCTGTACATTCCTTACCCGGATCAAAACCTGGAGTGCCGCATTCTGGCCAGCCAGGTCCCCAGCCTGCCGGACAAGCTCAGGGAGCCATTGGTCAGTTTTGTGCAAAAGCTGCGCACTCAGGATTTACGCAAGGTGCCTGCCGTCAGTGAAACCCTGGATTGGGCCAGAACATTGTTATTGCTTAACGTAGAGGCACTCGATGCCACCTGGGTAGAGCGGACACTGGCAGTACTGCTCAAGCATCAGGATGATGTAGACCGTGTGCGCGAGAAACTTCCGGCGCTATTGAAAAACCGCTAACCCGGAACGCCCGGCTTTACTGAGGCAGGTAAATCGGAATGGAACGTAAACTCACCGAGTTTGCTGCGCTGTTGCGGAATCAGGGCTTGCCTGTATCCCCGCCGGAAGTAGCAGATGCCGTGCTGGCCATTCATGCAGTTGGTTACGAAAACCGGCAGCAGTTTCATGATGCCTTATCGTGCACCCTGGCCAAAAGCGTACCAGACACCCAGATATTCGAGCGGTGCTTTGAAACCTTCTTCAGGTTTGGCATCAGCACGAACAAGACCGACTCAGGCACCACGGATAACAATGCGACCTCAACCCCTCCTCCACCACAGTCCGGACAAGGCAGCCAGGGATCAGGAGGGTCCGGAGGATCAGGCAGCTCACCGAGCCCTAATGAGCCCTCCCAATCTGAACTCGGCCAGCTTCTGCTGACAGCGGACAGTGAAGGGCTTGCGCTCTCGCTGGCAAAGGCAATTGAACGGGTACGCCCGCAGAATATTCGTGTCATCACCCAGAAGGGACTGTTTGGCCGCCGACTGCTTCAGGCAATGGGCATTGATGAGCTGGAACTGGAACTCAAGAACCTGGATGCTGCTGATACCGGTTTTGCACGTCAACGTGCCGAAGTTCTGCGCAGTGCCCGACAGCGTCTTCGCAGCAATATACGTGACACGGTGGAGCGCTACTTCCAGATGGCGCGCAATCAGGACCGGGATGCCATTATCCGGGATGCAGATTTTTCATCGCTGCGCGAGTTCAGGGACACCGGACTGGTTGTGAAACGCATGGCTCGACGCCTGATCACATTGCATCGCCGTCGTGAACGCATGGCAGCCCGTGGGGTTCTTGATGTCAAAGCCACCCTGCGTCATAACATTGCTTACGACGGCATTCTTGCCGAGCCCCGATGGAGGCGTATCCGCAAGGACAAGCCTCGTGTCATTGCCGTCTGCGATGTCAGCCGGTCTGTCAGCCAGCATGCCCGCTTTCTGCTGATGTTCCTGTACAGCATGAGAGAGGTAATCCCGCAATTACGGGCATTTTCCTTCTCGTCATCACTGCATGAAGTGACAGGATTTTTTGAGCATCAGCAACTTGAGAATGCCATTGATACCGTCATGGATACGTATGGCCTTGGCAGCACGGATTATGGCCAGGCATTTACTGATCTTGATGACCTTGCCCGTCATGCCATAGACCGCCGCACCACGCTGATCATTCTCGGGGATGCCCGCAATAATAATGGTGATGCACGTAGCGACCTGCTGCACCAATTTCATGCCCGCGCAAAGCAGGTTATCTGGCTTAATCCGGAAAACCGTAATCGCTGGGGAAGCGGTGACTCCGAGATGTTGCGCTACCAGCCTGCGTGCACCCATGCATGGAGCTGCCGCAATCTTGGCGAACTTGAACGTATCGTTGACAACCTGCTCAGGTCGGCCTGACATGGCACCGGATTTGACGCATTAAAAAGCCCACACAATGGTGGGCTTTTTAATGCAGGAACCGATTACTCGGTGATTGCCTTGATTTCTTTCAGCAATTCTTTCTGCTTGTCGCTAGGACGTGCAGTCTGCATGGCCATGAGCTTGCTCATGTCGCCTTCGACCTTGATCTGGCCGCTCATGAAACCCTGCATGCCGGCAGCCTGATCCTGCTCAACAAAAATGCGACGAGCCAGATCGGATGGCAGTGTCAGCTTGGTAGAGCCAGTGCTGTTGTGGCCCGACTCAAAACGGCCGCCATTCAGGCACATGTCCACGTTGCCAGCAGGAGCGCCAGTCACCGTCACGTTCAGGACCAGCGAAGCCAGTGCCGAGGGCACTTCCAGATCGCCCTTCACTTCAGTCAGCTTTTCAACTTCGCGAAACCACTCTTCAGACAGGAAAACAGCCATTGTCGTATCTCCAGTAATTCAGGCATATGGCGCAGCCCGGGCGGGCTGCTGTCGGGAACCTTACAACTCAGGAGAGGCTGCGGACTTGCAAGGCTCAAGAGACTGCCCGTGCCACTAGCCCACCCGTGAATCGAGCCTGTACCCTACAAGAGCACCGGAGGCTTGGCAATAACCCGAAACATACTGTTTTCATGACAATTCTGCTCAACTGGCCTGGCGCCCTGACATGAAAAAGCCCCACAGACATCATGCCTGAGGGGCTTCTCATATGAGCTAGTGATCAAGGCTGCATCACAATCAGCACACCTTACCGGATGTCGTAGCCACGCTCATCATGCAGTACAAGATCGAGGCCTTCGGTTTCCTCTTCCTCGGAGAGACGCAGTCCACCGGTCAGCTTGCTGGTCAACTTGAGCAGACACCATGTAATGGCAGCGGTGTAAGCAATGGTGACCACAATCGCCAGAACCTGCACGGACAACTGCTGACCGATGCTCTCGTTGCCGGCACCAAAGCCCATGCCACTGAAAATGCCAATCTGTGGGGCACAGAAAATACCGACGAGGAAGGTACCCAGAATCCCGCCAACACCATGCACAGGAAACACATCCAGCGAGTCATCAATATGAAGCTTGCGCTTGACGAAGTGCGTAGCGAAGAAGCAAATGATGCCGGCAGAAAATCCGATCAGCAACGCAGCCAGGGGGCCAACAAAGCCTGATGCAGGCGTGATCGTCCCCAGCCCTGCCACCATGCCGGTCACGACACCCAGCACGGATGGCTTGCCAAACCGGCTCCACTCCAGTGCCATCCAGGTCAGTGCACCTGCAGATGCCGAAATGTGGGTCACAAACAACGCCATGCCGGCTGAGCCATTTGCAGCCAGAGCAGAGCCGGCATTAAAGCCAAACCACCCGACCCAGAGCAATCCCGCCCCGATGACCGTCATGGTCATGTTATGCGGAGGCATCGCTTGCTTGGGGAAGCCCCGACGGGGTCCGATCACGAGGGCAGCCACCAGGGCAGCAACCCCGGCAGTAATATGAACCACGATCCCGCCGGCAAAATCGAGCACGCCCATCTGCTGAAGAAAGCCGCCACCCCACACCCAGTGGCACACCGGCACATAGACCAGTGCAGTCCAGGTCAGACTGAAGACCAGCATGCTGGAAAACTTCATCCGCTCGGCAAAAGCACCAATGATCAGTGCCGGCGTGATAATGGCGAAGGTCATCTGGAATGCCGCAAACAGTACCTCGGGAATACTCCCGCTCATGCTGTCCGGACCGATCCCGATGAAAAACACCTTCGACAGGCCACCGATAACCGGGTTCAGGCTCCCGCCATCCACAAACGCGAGGGAGTAAAGACCAATCAGCCACAACAGGGACACCCCTGCTGCAATCACAAAACACTGCATCAGAACGGACAGGACATTCTTGGACCGAACCAGACCGGCGTAGAACAGCGCCAGGCCAGGCAGGGTCATCAGAAGGACCAGTGCCGTTGTCATCAGTATCCAGGCAGTATTGCCTGTATCAAGGGGCACAGCCCCATCAGCCCCCACTGCCATGACGGGCAGGGAGGACAGCAGCAAGACGCCGCCGCGAACAGAACGTTGCAACATGCAAAGCCCCACAATCCTTTATGGATCAATCAATTAAGTCTGACAGGCCATCGATTATCAGATGGCGTCGTCGTTGGACTCACCCGTACGGATACGCACAACCTGAAGCAGGTCCGTCACGAAAATCTTGCCATCACCAATCTTGCCGGTACCGGCAGACTTCATGATCGCTTCAATGGCGCTATCCACCTGATCATCCCGAACAGCAAGCTCGAGCTTTACCTTGGGTACAAAATCGACCACATACTCTGCACCACGATATAACTCTGTGTGCCCTTTCTGACGGCCAAAGCCCTTCACTTCGGTCACAGTCAACCCGGTGACACCAATCTCGGAAAGCGCCTCACGCACATCATCAAGCTTGAACGGCTTGATCACCGCCGTAATCATTTTCATGACCAACCCCTTGTTTTATAAAGATATAATCAACAGCCCGGCCAAGGCATCACAACCCGTGACACCTTGATGAATACAGGGCTGCAAGAATAGCTCGCAGCAAACACGGGTAACACCCCGATGACCCCGGTAGCCCCTATAAATTGGCTGACTGGCCCGATTCAATGCACCGCAACAGAGCACGACATGAGGACAACAGGAAAGAAAGGTAAAAAATGCGCTGCCCGGACTGGGTAGCCGCACTTTTTCGATGCACTTTTCCTGGCATTTTCATAGAATGCGCGCCGCATTTGGGATGGCCTGGGGCCACGATTACGCATCACACCCCTGTTATATGGACAAGCCACCTCAGCCCGCTATTCACTTGATATATGTCAACATTTGGCTGTTACAAAATCGACTAGACTAGGAGCCTCAGGTGTGGTCCGGCCTGGACGCCTGTTTTTCGACTGTTTTTGATTTTTGCCAGGAGACAAAGCGGATGAGCGATTGTCGTACTCGCTCCGTGTACCGCTTGTCTCAACTGCCCTCCGGGCGCCCAAGGACAGGCTTTTTACAGTTTTCTCGTGCTACTGGCCTTAAGGACAGATGTTTGATGGCCAGCACGTTTTCAGTTTTCTTTTCCACACAAGGGTAGTGTTATGTCACATGCACCTGCTGCCAGCACGGTGACTCCGGACTACGACATGCAAGTCGTCCGGCAGTTCGCCATCATGACGGTGGTCTGGGGAGTTGTGGGCATGCTGGTGGGGGTAATTATCGCCGCCCAGCTCGCCTTCCCGGCACTCAACTTTGATATCGCATGGCTGAGTTACGGCCGTCTGCGCCCACTGCACACCAATGCGGTGATTTTCGCATTCGGTGGTTGCGGTCTGTTCGCGGCCAGTTACTACGTTGTGCAACGTACCTGTCAGGCAACCCTGTTTGCTCCCGGCCTGGCAAAGTTCACTTTCTGGGGCTGGCAGCTCGTCATTCTTCTGGCTGCCATTACCCTGCCGCTCGGTCTGACCAGCGCCAAGGAGTATGCAGAGCTGGAGTGGCCGATCGACCTGCTCATCACGGTAGTGTGGGTGTGCTACGCCATCGTGTTCTTCGGCACCATCGTCAAGCGCCAGACCTCCCACATCTATGTAGCCAACTGGTTTTTCGGCGCCTTCATCATCACGATTGCCGTGCTGCACATCGTGAACAACCTTGAAGTCCCAGTCTCCGGCTGGAAGTCCTACTCCCTGTACGCCGGCTCCGTGGATGCCATGATCCAGTGGTGGTACGGCCACAACGCAGTGGGCTTCTTCCTGACCGCTGGCTTCCTTGGCATGATGTACTACTTCGTGCCCATCCAGGTCGGCCGTCCGGTGTACTCCTATCGCCTGTCGATCGTGCACTTCTGGGCGCTGATTGCCGTTTACATGTGGGCAGGTCCTCACCACCTTCACTACACCGCCCTGCCCGACTGGACCCAGTCCCTGGGCATGGTGTTTTCGCTGATCCTGCTGGCACCAAGCTGGGGCGGCATGATCAACGGCATGATGACCCTGTCGGGCGCATGGCAGAAGCTGCGCGATGACCCGATCGTCCGCTTCCTGATCGTTTCCCTGTCCTTCTACGGCATGTCGACATTTGAAGGCCCGATGATGGCCATCAAGACAGTGAACGCGCTTTCCCATTACACCGACTGGACAGTGGGCCATGTGCACTCCGGCGCACTGGGCTGGGTAGCCATGATCACCATAGGCTCGCTCTATGTGCTGATCCCGCGCCTGTTTGACCGCAAGGCCATGTATTCGACCAAGCTGATTTACCTGCACTTCTGGCTGGCAACAATTGGCACCGTGTTTTACATCGCATCAATGTGGATTGCCGGCATCATGCAGGGCCTGATGTGGCGTGCAGTGAACCAGGATGGCACGCTGACTTACAGCTTTGTTGAAGCACTCAATGCCACCTTCCCGTATTACGTCGGCCGTCTGGTTGGCGGCATCATCATCCTCACAGGCATGCTCGTCATGTCCTACAACGTTTGGATGACGTTGCGCCATACCGAACCCCGCGACCTGCCTAACCAGTGAGGAGAAGAAAATAATGTCGACCTCGCATGAAATAGTTGAAAAAAATGTTGGCCTGATGATCGTGCTGATCATTGTTGCCATCAGCTTTGGTGGTCTCGTTGAAATCGTGCCGCTGTTTTTCCAGAAGGAAACCACTCAGCCAGTGGCCGGCATGAAGCCGCTGACTGCACTGCAGATGGAAGGCCGTGACATTTACATCCGTGAAGGCTGTCATGTCTGCCACTCCCAGATGATCCGCCCGCTCCGCGCTGAAACCGAGCGTTATGGTCACTACTCCGTGGCTGGCGAATCGGTCTGGGATCACCCCTTCCTGTGGGGCTCCAAGCGTACCGGTCCGGACCTTGCCCGTGTTGGCGGACGTTACTCGGATGACTGGCAACGTGCCCACCTGATAAACCCGCGTGACGTGGTGCCGGAATCGAACATGCCAGGCTTTCCCTGGCTGGCCGAGCGCGAGCTGACAGGCGAGCACACCAGCAAGAAACTGGAAGTGTTCCGCAACTTTGGTGTGCCTTATACCGATGAGGAGATCCGCAAGGCTCCTTATGAAGTGCAGGGCAAGACCGAAATGGACGCGCTGATCGCCTACCTGCAGCAACTGGGCACCGTCATCAAGTCGAAGAGGTAAGTCATGGACTATGGCACTTGGCACAGCATCGCCACCGTTGCAGCAGTTCTGGCCTTTGCAGGCGTCGTGTGGTGGGCGTACAGCCCAGGCAACCGCAAGCGCTTTGAAGATATCGGCAGACTGCCGCTTGAAAATGATCCGATCCTGACGCAGTCCCGCCCTGAGGCGGGTTTGCAGGGCACGCGGGAGAAAAGTGAATGAGTAATTTCTGGAGCAACTACATCATTGCCATCGTGGCCCTGAACATCGCTGGATGTGCATGGCTGCTGATGTGGACACGCAAGATGAACCTTTCGGACATGCCGGAAGATGGCACGACCGGACATGAATATGATGGTATCCGCGAGTATAACAACCCGCTGCCGCGCTGGTGGTTGATGCTCTTCTGGATCACCATCGTGTTCTCGATTGGCTATCTGATGCTGTATCCCGGCATGGGCAAGTTCCAGGGCTACCTGGGCTGGAGCTCTACCGGCGAGCACGCCACCGCAGACAAGCAGTACAACGAACAGTACGGCAAGCTTTACGCCGAACTGGCCAAGGTACCGGTGGAGCAACTGGTTAAAGACGAACGCGCCATGAAGATCGGTGCTCGCCTTTTCGCCAACAACTGCTCCGTCTGCCATGGCACAACTGCGCACGGTGCCGCAGGCTTTCCAAACCTGACCGACAACGACTGGCTGTACGGTGGCACCCCCGAAAACATTCATGAAAGCATCATGAATGGCCGTAATGGCGTCATGCCGGCGTGGATCGACTCACTGGGTGCTGCAGGTGTTGATGAGGTAGCCAACCATGTCCTGTCACTGTCTGGTCGCAAGGCAGATGCCAAGCTGGCTGCTGCGGGCAAGGACAAGTTTGCAGTCTGTTCAGCCTGCCATGGCGCTGACGGCAAGGGCAACCAGATGCTGGGGGCACCCAACCTGACTGACAATGTCTGGCTTTATGGTGGCAGCCTGGCCGCCGTGAAGAAGACCCTCACTGAAGGTCGTGCTGGCAAGATGCCTGCCCAGAAGGATGCACTGGGTGCCGAGCGTGTCCACCTGCTGACTGCCTACGTCTACTCCCTGTCACACAAGAAGTAAGATCCGGTGTGCCTGCGGCATGATGCCGCAGGCACACACTCTTCTTCAGCCAAAGCTGTTAAAATCAGGACTAGAGTGTATCGACAAGCCTCCCGAACAAGGAAGTTTCTCAATTCACTTTGGAGCATGGCCTCAAGCCGTGACACGCGACAATGAGCGACAAGCAAAGCCCTTCCCGCCTGCCGACCAAGGATGTGTCTCCAGACCCGGTTAATATTGCCAACCCAGCCACCATGAGTCTCTACGCCAAGCGCGAGAAAATTCATGCAAGGTCTATCAGTGGCTTTTTCCAGTCAATTCGTGTCTACACCATCTGGTTCACCATGGGGCTTTTCCTGCTGATGCCCTGGGTGACCTGGGATGATCGTCAGGCCCTGCTGTTCGATCTGCCCAATCGCAAGTTCTACATCTTCTGGTGGACTTTCCTGCCACAGGACTTCTTCTTCCTGTCCTGGCTGCTGATCATGGCTGCCTTTGCCCTGTTCACGGTGACCGTGTTCGCTGGTCGCGTCTGGTGCGGTTACACCTGCCCGCAGACGGTATGGACCACCATTTTCATGTGGATTGAAAAAATCACCGAAGGTGAGCGTAACGCCCGCATCAAGCTGGACAAGGCAAATATCAGTCTTTCAAAGATAGTTCGGCGCAGTCTCAAACATGTAGGTTGGTTGGCCGTGGCTTTTGTCACCGCCATCACCTTCGTCAGCTACTTTACTGATGCCCGCATCCTGACCATGGAGCTGGTTCGGTTTGATCTGGGTTTCTGGGAAATATTCTGGATCTTCTTTTTCACGGTTGCGACCTACATGAACGCTGGGTGGTTACGTGAGCAGGTGTGCATGTACATGTGCCCCTATGGCCGCTTCCAGAGTGTCATGTTCGACAAGGACACCCTGATAATTTCCTATGACACCAAGCGCGGCGAACCCCGTGGCAACCGCAAGAAAGGAGCGGACTACCAGAGTGAGGGGCTGGGCGACTGCATCGACTGCACTCTCTGCGTCCAGGTCTGCCCTACCGGCATTGATATCCGCAACGGTCTGCAGTTCGAGTGCATTTCCTGCGCCGCCTGTATTGATGCCTGTGACTCGGTCATGGACCAGATGGGCTATGAGCGCGGCCTGGTCCGCTACACCACCGAGCACCTGCTGGAAAAGGGCGGCAAGTACAAGTTCCTGCGTGGTCGTCTGGTCGGCTATGCCGCGTTGATTGGCATCATGGCCACTGTATTCCTGGTTGCCCTGACACTGCGCGTTCCGCTAGAGCTGGAAACCATCCGTGACCGCAACCAGCTGTACCGGGAAAACAGTGAAGGCATGATCGAAAATGTGTATCTGGTCAAGGCTCTCAATAAATCGCAGAAAGCTGAACGCTATACGCTGACGATTGAGGCTGACGATGACATTCGCATGAGCGAAGCGATCGAGATCTCGCTGGCACCCGGTGAACAGGAGTCGGTTCCCGTCACGTTGCTGGGCGACCCGGGCGAACTGGACAAGACAAAATACGAAATCGAGTTCCATCTGCAGGCCAAAAGCGATCCGGATGTCCGGAAATCTTCCGAAAGTCGCTTCCTCGCACCGCCACCACTCTGAGAGGCAACTGCAGATGACACAGAACGCTGACCAGGCCACCACAACAAGCGTCAAACCATGGTATCGCCAGTTCTGGCCCTGGTTCCTGATTGCACTGCCAGCAACCTCGGTGGTTGCTGGTCTGTCCACGCTGGCAATTGCCATCCTGAATCAGGACAGTCTGGTACGGGATGACTGGTACAAGGATGGCAAGGCCATCAACCAGAGTCTTGCACGTGATGATGCCGCTGCCGCACTCGGGCTTTCGGCAGAGTTGCAAATGGACCATGTGACAGGCGAGATCAGTGCCATTCTCGTCAGCGCAAAGAGCATCCCTGCGCCGGAAATACTCACTCTGACCCTGTCTCACCCGACACTGGCCACACAAGATCAAAGCGTCGTACTGACCCGCCGTCCGGATGGACATTATCAGGGCATGCTCACGCATGACCTGCAGGGACGTCACTACATCGAACTGGGCAATGCCGAATGGCGCCTGCGCAGTACCCGTGACTTCCCCCTGGACAAGCTGACACTGGTTCATGAACAACACTGAAGCTCCCTCAGCAGCAAACTGCTTTCATTGCGGTTTGCCGGTACCGTCGGGCCTGCGCTTTGAAGCCGTGGTGCTCGATACGCCACGCGCGTTCTGCTGTGCTGGCTGTCAGGCTGTTGCTGAAGCCATCATGGCAGGAGGGCTTGAGGGCTATTACCAGGATCGTGATGCTCCTGCTGCCGGGCCTGCGGCCCTTCCGGAAGGACTGGCTCTGGAAGTGTTTGACCACCCGGATGCACAGCGCGAATTTGTGGGGCGGGAGGGCGAACTGGCCTGTGCCGAACTGACGCTGGATGCAATCAACTGCGCGGCCTGCGCCTGGCTGATTGAAAAGCGTCTGCAACAGCAGCCAGGTGTTGCCCGCGCCAGCGTCAACCTGAGCAATCATCGTCTGCATCTGGTCTGGGATGACCGTCAGACGCCCATCAGCAAACTGCTCGCCAGCCTGGCCAATATCGGCTATCGCGCCCGCCCCTTTCGTGCCGACACGCACGCGGCCCAGTTGAAACAGGAGAGCCGTACCCTGCTGCTGCGTCTGGCAGTTGCCGGCCTCGGCATGATGCAAGTCATGATGTATGCCATGGCGATGTATGTTGGTGCAGCCAGCAGTAGTGGCATGGAAACGGAATACCGCGACTATCTGCGCGCCACCATGGGCTTTATCGCCACTCCGGTGCTGTTTTACTCTGCCTACCCGTTCTACAGCGCCTCCTGGCGGGCCCTCAGGTCACACAGCCTGACGATGGATGTTCCCGTCACTATCGCCATCTTTGGCGCCTACTTTGCCTCACTCTACGCAAGCTTCATTGGTGAAGGAGAAACCTATTTCGATTCGGTGTGCATGTTTGTTTTTTTCCTGCTCACCAGCCGCTTTCTGGAAATGAAGGCACGGCAGCGTGCCGGCGATACTGCTGCCGGGCTGATGTCGCTGACACCACGCCTTGCAACACGGCTGAATGCCGATGGCAACACGGAAGTGATTGCCGCCAGCTCACTTGAGACTGGCGACCATTTGCAGGTACGGCCTGGAGAAACGATCGCGGCCGATGGCATTGTCAAGGATGGACAAAGCGCGGTGACCGAGGCACTTATTACGGGTGAACCATTGCCGGTTCCGAAGAAAAAAGGCGATACGGTTATCGGTGGCAGTGTAAACACGGAAAGTCCACTGCTGATCGAGGTGACGCGTGCGGGTGGCGACAGCACGCTGGCCACGCTCAACCGTTTACTGAACCGTGCACTGGCTGAGAAACCCCGACTGGCACAAAAAGCCGACAGCATGGCGCATGTATTTGTTGCTCGTGTACTGCTTCTGGCCGTAGCAGTTTTTATCGGCTGGTGGCTGGTTAATCCTGAACATGCCTTCTGGGCCACACTGGCAGTTCTGGTTGCCACCTGTCCCTGTGCACTTTCGCTGGCAACGCCTGCTGCCCTGACCAGTGCAACCAACACACTGGCCCGTGAAGGCTTTCTGCTGACCCGCGGCCATGTCCTGGAAACACTCGCCGCTGCCACTCATGTCGTTTTTGACAAGACTGGAACACTGACCGAGGGAAATCTGGTCATCCGGGAGGCTGCCGCAGTACGCGGCTCACTGGAGCAAGCCAGGATGGTTGCCGCTGCGCTCGAACAGTTCTCGGAACACCCTGTCGCACAAGCATTCCGGCAAGTCACACAAGACAACCTTGCAGTCAGCAACCTTCGTCAAACTTCTGGTGCCGGTGTGGAGGCCGATATTAATGACATCCACTATCGGCTGGGCCATGCAGAGTTTGCACTTGATCACGCACAGGCCACGGATCTGGACCGGCTGTGGCTGAGTGATGACAAGGGTGCGCTTGCCTGGTTCAAACTGAGTGACAGCCTGCGCCCCGAAGCTGCAGGAGTCATTAATGCCCTGCAGGAAGCTGGCCTGAAAACATGGCTGCTGTCCGGCGACCGCTCCAGTGCACCGACAGAAATGGGCAGGCAACTGGGCATGGATCATGTTGCCGGAGGACTGCTACCGGAGGACAAGCAAGAGGCCATACGCCGCTTGCAGGCCGAAGGTGCCATTGTGGTCATGGTTGGCGATGGCGTGAATGATGCTCCCGGCCTTGGGCAGGCTCACCTCTCGATTGCCATGGCATCCGGTACTGATCTGGCACAAACCACCGCAGATGCCCTGTTGCTTCGTGATGACCTTCGTGCACTGGTTACTGCTCGTCAACAAGCAATTGCCACACAGCGCATAATCCGTCAAAACCTGACATGGGCACTGGCCTATAACCTGGCTGTACTACCACCTGCCGCACTTGGCTTTGTTCCTCCATGGCTGGCCGCCATAGGCATGTCCCTCAGTTCACTGGTGGTTGTAGGTAATGCCCTGCGTCTGCGTAAAACCAGACCATTTCCCGAGCCACTTCGCAGCACGACAACTGCTGTCGCGACGCCATGAGAATGCCATGGAAGTAATCTATTTTCTGGTACCACTGGGCCTTATGTTTCTGGGCTTTGCCATCTGGTCATTTTTCTGGGCAGTGAAACACGACCAGTTTGATGACATGGACGGCCCCTCGCAGCGCATTCTCCAGGACGACCGCGAACAACGCAGGAAACAGAAATAATGGGACCAATGGACTACTCACTGCTGCTTACGGCCTGGGTGACCGGCTTTCTTGGCGGAACACACTGCATTGGCATGTGTGGGGGTATTTCAGCGGCACTCAGCTTTGCCTTGCCTGCCGAGATGCGCACCAGCCAGCGTCTGTTCGGCTATCAGCTTGCATACAACGCAGGACGCTTGCTCACTTACGGCATCCTCGGCGTGCTTGTTGGCCTGTTGGGTCAGCATCTGATTGCGCCACTGGCCGGCATGATGTGGCTACGTCTGGTTGCAGGCCTGTTCATGGTGGCCATGGGCCTGTATCTGGCCGGCTGGTGGAATGGTCTCGCTCGACTGGAGCGGATCGGTGGCGGCGCCTGGCGCTTGATGGATCCACTGCGCAAACGCCTCTTTCCCGTGAACCATCCACTCAAGGCGGTTCTGGTTGGTGGTGTATGGGGGTTCCTGCCTTGCGGCCTGGTGTACAGCGCCCTCACCCTGTCGCTGGCGCGCAGTGATGCCATGATGTCCGGCCTGCTGATGATTGCTTTCGGGCTGGGCACCCTGCCCTTCCTGCTTGTGACAGGCACCATGGCGGCTGAACTGCGCCAGATGCTGCAACGCCCCGGCGTACGGCAGATTGCAGGCTTGCTGGTGATCGTGTTTGGCATCTGGACTGCGTTGCCCTTCCTGAAGGGAAATGATCACTCAGGGCATGCCAAACAGATTGATATGCCTGCCACAACACAAAACAGCAGCAGTGCACCCGAAGACATGCATCAGCACCATCATCACTGAGTTACTGAAACCGAAAATGCTCGTGACATTTGCCAAAGGGCAAATGTCACGCCCAGCGCCAGAACACCCTGCAGCCCCCATGACAGCTTGCCATACCCCAGCATCATGACGCTGTTGCCCACAATCGCCAGCACAAACCAGGAAAAGCCCTGTTGCCTTTGTACGCCGGAAAATACCGGTACAAAACGCCGGAAGCGGGCCAATGAGAATGGCGGCCGGGGATCAAGCTCGCGAGTATGATCTGGTCGCCAGCCGGTCGGCTTGAACCAGATACGGAAACGATCCTGCCATTGTCCCGAGAGGACGGCATCTCGCCACATCGTTATCAGCCAGTCCACATGTGCCGTCACTGGATTGCGTGCATGAAATGCCTTGCGCACACCGAACACCACTTCTTCCTGTTCCTCGATATACGTGCCAAAAAAACGATCCCAGATCATCAGGGTACCGCCATGATTACGGTCGATGTAGGGATCATTGATACCGTGATGCACACGATGTGCTGATGGCGTATTCAGCAAGCCCTCAATAATCGGCAATTTCCCAATCAAACGGGTGTGTATCCAGAACTGGTAAAACTTGCTGAACGTGAGCAGCAGGATAAACACTTCAACCGGGCATCCAAGCAATGCCAACCCCAGATAAAGCGGCCAGTGACTGACATCCTGGAATGCACCCTGACGAAGGGCGGTGGTGAGATTGTATTCCTCACTCTGATGATGCGGCACATGTCCGGCCCAGAGGATGTTCAGTTCATGTGACCAGCGATGCGCCCAGTAGTACACAAAATCCAGCAGCAGAAAAAACACTGCCCAGGTCACCCAGCTATCCGACGACCACTGCCACACGCCATGAGACGAAACCAGCGCAAACAACACCAGCAAACCCGCCTTGGCAAAAATCTCGATAGTGACTGTGAATATTCCGCAACCGATACTGGTCAGGCTATCCGAGAATTCGTGAACACTCCTGCCCTGACGACGGCTCCACCAGTACTCCATGAAAATGAGCAGAAAGAAAACCGGTGTCGCATAGGCAATCAGGGCGTTGTGCATCACATTCTCTCATCAATACCATGCCGTCCTGACAGAATAAAAACCTGGAATGGCTTCACTTTGGGCCGGGTGCCTGCAAGGACATCAATCCACGGTTAAATCTGTCGCGCAGTTTTCGGCCGTCTTCATTGCGGGAGAAACACACATAAAGCCTGTGCACAATCAACACCTTCTGATTGAGCTGCATCTTGTCAGCTTGTGCTTTCAATCGCGGACTTCTGCTTATCAGGTAGGCATAGACATTACGATCAATGATGGCCGCATCCACGGCTCCATTCAGCAGATTCATCAGGTTGCCCTCATCGTCTGCAGACTCGACTGTCCGGATCTCCCCCTCACTGGCCAGTCGATCGAACAAGGGGGCATTCACATAGGTTTTTACTGTTCCAACACGATAGTGCACAAGATCCTCTACCCGGCTCCAGTGCAATGGTCGTGTCCGCAACTCTGCAAGCCCAAGCGGACTCTCGCCAATCACATTTGAGTAGTGGCACCCCTTCGAGCGTTCCGGTGAATAATAATCAGGAAAGCGGCCACTGTAGTCCTTGTTGGTCGCCATTAACGGGCGCAAGCGGTTCCAGCCAAAAAAGCCGACACGCACATCCATGCCCTCCGCCGCCAATGCCTGACGCACAACTGCCGTAACACTCCCGCCCTGCGGCTCACGCACACCGGTATACGGTGGCCACTCCCCCGTTATCAATACTTCCGTTCGCGCGAACCCTGACACCGGCAACAGCAAGCTGCTGGCCAACAGGGCCCGATGAAAAAAATGTGACAACCATCCTGGCATGATCACGCCTCCCGAGGCTTTTCACGTCCGACTCTACACACTCGGTGCCATGCTGAGTAGCACGCTCACGCCATAAAAAAACCCGCCGGGCAGGCGGGTTTTCTTCATGACAAGAGTCAGGCTTTCACAGGTATCTTGCCGATCTTCGCCTGCCAGATCTTCGGGGCGGTGTCGTGTACCGACTCGCCCTTCACATCAACTGCCACGGAAACAGGCATGTCCTCGACGACAAACTCGTAGATCGCCTCCATGCCCAGATCCTCAAATGCCACCACACGGGCCTTGCGGATGGCCTTGGACACGAGATAGGCCGCACCACCCACTGCCATGAGGTACACGGCCCGGTGCTTCTTGATGGCCTCAATGGCAACCGGACCACGCTCGGACTTGCCGATCATGCCCAGCAAACCGGTCTTTTCCAGTACCACCTCGGTGAACTTGTCCATACGGGTGGCTGTGGTCGGGCCGGCAGGTCCCACCACTTCATCACGCACGGGATCAACCGGGCCGACGTAGTAAATGAACTTGCCCTTCAGGTCGACGGGCAGGGACTCACCGCGGGCAAACATTTCCGTCATGCGCTTGTGGGCGGCATCACGACCGGTGTACATGGTGCCGGACAACAACAGGGTTTCGCCCGTCTTCCAGCTGTTGATCTCTTCCTGGGTGATGGTGTCGAGATTTACGCGGCGCGACTTGCTCGAATCAAAGGTGATTTTCGGCCAGTCCTCCAGCTTAGGCACTTCCAGCTCGGCAGGGCCGGTGCCATCCAGCTCGAAATGCACATGACGCGTGGCAGCACAGTTGGGAATCATCGCGACTGGCAGCGAAGCGGCATGGGTCGGGTAATCCAGAATCTTGATGTCGACAACGGTAGTCAGGCCACCCAGACCCTGGGCACCGATGCCGAGCGCATTCACCTTCTCATAGAGTTCGACACGCAGCTCTTCAATGCGGTTCTGCGGACCACGGGCCAGCAGCTCATGCATGTCGACCGGATCCATCAGGGACTCCTTGGCCAGCAGTGCCGCTTTTTCCGCCGTACCACCAATACAGATACCGAGCATGCCGGGCGGGCACCAGCCGGCGCCCATGGTCGGCACGGTCTTCAATACCCAGTCCACGATGGAGTCGGACGGGTTGAGCATGACCATCTTGGACTTGTTCTCGGAACCACCCCCCTTGGCCGCAACCGTGATCTCAACCTTGTCACCCGGGACGATGCTGTAGTGGATGACCGCCGGGGTGTTGTCTTTGGTGTTCTGGCGCTTGCCGGCCGGGTCACGCAGGATGGAGGCGCGCAGCACATTGTCCGGATTCAGGTAGGCGCGACGCACGCCTTCGTTGATGGCGTCATCCAGGCTCATGCCACCCAGGTCCCAGCGCACCTCCATACCCACTTTCACGAACACGGTGACGATGCCAGTGTCCTGGCAGATCGGGCGGTGACCCTCGGCGCACATACGCGAGTTGATGAGGATCTGGGCCATGGCGTCCTTGGCAGCCTGGCTCTCCTCCCGCTCATAAGCCGCATTGATGGCCTGAATGAAGTCTACGGGGTGGTAATAGGAGATGTACTGAAGGGCGTCGGCAACGCTCTGGATAAGGTCGTCCTGCTTGATGACAGTCATGGGGTCTCCGGGCTGGTCGCGGTATGCGTGCGTGCAAGAGGTCAGGCGGGACATTGTGTGCCCTGCCTGCTGAGGGCGTCGATTATACCCAAGCCGGGAGCGGATATCCGCCCCGGAAGTGCTGGCAATCAGCCTGCGGAGACCGGATGCTGGCGCAGCCAGTCCAGAATAAGCTCATTGACCGCCACGGGTGCTTCGCGATGCAGGAAGTGGCCAGCCTCGGCAATACGACGAACCTCCAGCCCCTTCTCGAAGTCCTGTTCACGCATGAGGCTGTCATACAGGCGACTGTCCATGCAGCCATCCTTTTCGCCGGTGATTGCCAGTGTCGGGACACTGACCTTGCTGGTGAGCAACCGCCATGATTGCTGGGTCGAAAGGGAAAGGGGCTGCAACAAGCAGCGGTAATACTGGGTGGCCGCGTGAGTCACCCCTTCCGCACGGAATGTCGCCTTGACCTGCTCTATCTCGGCCTGCGAGTAATGCCAGCCCGGCGACCAGCGCTGCCAGAGTGTCTCGATAAAGGCGTAATCATCACGCTCGACAATCATCTCGGAGGCTTTCTGGAATTGCATGAGGAGGATATAGGCCGACTTCACCAACTGGGCTGGCACACCCACCACGCCCTGCAACCCCCTGCGCAAATGAGGAATCGCCAGCGTCGTCAGCGAGGAAAACTTCTTGGGCTGCAATGCCGCCGCAACGTAACTGGTCAGGGCACCCCAGTCGTGGCCTACCAGATGGCACTGCTTTGCATCGAGATGCTTCATCCAGGCAAACACATCCGAGGCCAGATGAATCAGATGATAAAGATCGCGTGGCGAGCAGGACGATGACTCATAACCACGCATCATTGGCGCCACCACACGGTATCCCTGCGCGGCAATCGCCTCCAGTTGGGCATCCCAGGAATGAAAATCATCCGGAAATCCGTGCAACAGAAGCACAAGAGGCCCGCTGCCTGTTGCTCGTGCCGTAAATACCAGCCCGTCATGCTCAAGGATCAGCAATTCAATCGCACTCATGAGTAACTACTCCAGAGCCCTGGACAGCATCATCCGCCAGAATACTGGCAAGCGACTGCTTCAGCTCGACATCAATGGATTCATTTACGCGCAGCAGCGCCGGTTTCAGCACACTCACCCAGTGATCATCCGCATGAAGCCGCTCAAGATCTGCCGGCTGCGGTAATGACCATGGCAATGCCCTGTAAAAGCTTGAAAAACTGATTTGATCGAGATTACGGGCCAGCACGTACGAACCATCATCCGTGCGCTGGATGATATGCTCACGCTGCAGGATGTCGGCAAACTGGAACCAGAGTTCTGTCTCTTGCCCCCCCAGAATGCTCAACGCCTCAATATCCGTCACGGTACCGCCATGTAACTGCTTGCGCCAGAACAACTGCAGCACATCAAGCAACGCAAGCACCGGATGACGACTTGCCAAACCGGTCCGCCGAAACACGGCCAGTGCACGGGTCACTTCCACACCAAGCAGAATGATGATCCACGAAACATAAATCCAGATCAGAAACACGGGCACAGCGGCAAAGGCGCCATACACCAGTGTATAAGAAGAGAAATGACTGACAAACATGCCAAAACCCTTCTTGGCAAGCTCAAACAGAAATGCGGCAAACAGTCCACCCCAGAAACCCGCACGTAATGGCACCTTGCAGTTGGGCACAGCCACATACAACAACATGAAGGCCAGCGTCGTCGACACAAACGGCAACAGCTGCAAACCTGGCACCACGTCATGGACGACGGAAGCCGCCGTACTGAACAGCTTGAGCGAGGTCAGATAGGAAGAGATCCCGAAGCCCGCACCGAGCAGAAGAGGCCCCAGGCTGAGTACCGCCCAGTAACGCAGAAAGGCCACCACACCCTTGCGCGCCACACGCACTTTCCATATCTCATTAAAAGCCTGTTCAATCGTAACCAGCATCATCAAGGCCGTTACAAACAACATGCCAATACCCACCGCCGTCAGGCCCCGCGCCTGCTGCGCAAACTGATGCAAGCGCTCCTGTAACGCGGCACCGGTACTGGGAATGAAGTGCTCAAACACAAAATTCTGGATATCGACACTGACGTGTTGCATGGAGGGGATGCCTGACAGGATGGCAAAGGTCACTGTCATGATGGGTACCACCGCAAACAGCGTGGTGTAGGTCAGCACAATGGCATTCTGCCGGCAGTTGTCAGCCAGAAAACGCCGCCCTACAAACCGGATAAAAGACAGACTCTGGCGCAGAACAGGCAACGGCATGGGTTTTCCAGTGAAATCAGTCAACCGGCCAAGTATTCCTGTCATGGTGCCGCCTGTCGAGTGTGACCTGCCCTGCCTTCACGGCTACAATGCCGGCCACTGCCATGACGACACCTGCCCATGCTCACGATCTATCACAACCCTCGCTGCTCCAAGTCACGCGAGGCATTGGCCTTACTGGAAGCATCCGGACGGCCACTGACCGTTATCCGCTACCTTGAGACCCCTCCGGACAGCGCCCAGCTTCTGCAACTGGTTCGCCAGCTTGATATGCCTGTGCGCGAGCTGTTACGCACCGGGGAAGTGGAATACGAAACCCTTGGCCTGTCATCTCCTGAACTGACTGAAGCCAGGATCATCGAAGCCATAGCAAGGCATCCGCGCCTGCTGGAGCGGCCAATTGTGGTCAATGGCAACCGTGCCGTTATTGCCCGCCCACCTGAGCGCCTCAAGGAGCTGCTGAAGTGAGTAACACTCCGTACGTACTGGTGCTGTATTACAGCCGTCATGGCGCAACCCGCACAATGGCAAAGCTGATTGCCCGCGGCATTGAAAAGGAAGGAATGGATGTCCGCCTTCGTACCGTTCCCGCAGTTTCAACGGTAACCGAAGCAACGGCTCCGGACATCCCCGAGGATGGCGAGCTTTACTGTACAGAAGAAGATCTGGCCAACTGTGCTGGCCTGGCCATGGGCAGCCCGACCCGCTTCGGCAACATGGCGGCCCCACTCAAGTACTTCCTGGACGGGACCAGTGGCCTGTGGCTGAACGGCGCACTGATCGACAAGCCCGCCGTGGTATTCACCTCCACCAGTTCGCTGCACGGCGGCCAGGAAACCACCCTGGTCAGCATGATGTTGCCCTTGTTGCACCACGGCATGAGCATTCTCGGCTTGCCTTACTCCGAAGCCGGTCTGCTGAAAACCACCACCGGTGGCACCCCCTACGGCGCCAGTCACTTGGCCGGGGCGGACAGCAAACGCCCGGTGGATGACACCGAAAGCGAACTGTGTGTGGCATTGGGTCAGCGTCTGGCCCGCCACGCGCACAGGGGGCTGTCATGAGTGCTTTACGTGCT
The DNA here is from genome assembly GCA_030646295.1 of Moraxellaceae bacterium. Lineage (GTDB taxonomy): Bacteria > Pseudomonadota > Gammaproteobacteria > Pseudomonadales > Moraxellaceae > UBA2031. Next base: position 441,150 of record JAUSND010000003.1, on the reverse strand, counting down.
GATCAGGCTCGAAAAGCGACCCTTGGCCTGCTGGCGGCCCTGCTGGTTCTGATGACGGTTGAAACGATCCTGTTTGCACCACCCGGCATACAGGTGATGGCCATAGCGGTAGTAATTGCCATCAAGATCATTCCGCCGGGACTCTTCTACTGGCCCGTAGCCAAAGGCCGCGCCTTCAGTGCCGTATGGCTGGGCATACTGCTCCTGCCCTATTTCTGCTGGGCAGTACTGGGAGGAATGGTGGCAGGTCTAGAGGGAGGGGTTGCAGTCATCAAGGCCATCCTGACCGCGAGCTGCTTTGTGTCTGCCATGTACTTTGCCAAATGGCAGAGGGCGGCCACGGGACAATAACAAACACGATGGCCCGACGTGACCGCATCAGTGCATGTGGCCGACGGGTCATGGCATTATTATCAACAACAGGTCTGCGTATCATTTAATCCCGTTAGACAAGAATCATTTCTTGTCAGACAAAGAGGATTATATGCGCCCCTTGCTGATACTCGCCCTGCTCCTGCTTCCCTCCCCGCTGCTGGCCACCACGCCAACTGATCGAGGCCAAAGCATAGCCATTGCCGCCGACAACCGTCTTCATGGCTATGGCGACATGCAGGGAAGGCTGGAAATGATCCTGACCAGCCCGAGTGGTGATACTGCCAAACGCGTGCTGCGCGTTCAAAGTCTGGAAACCGGCAAGAGCGGCGACAAAACCCTGATGGTGTTCGAAACACCACGTGACCTGGCTGGCACCGGGCTACTCACATGGACCCATCCTGAGGGTGATGATGAGCAATGGCTGTATTTGCCCGCCGTCAAACGCGTCAAACAAATTGGTGCGCGCAACAAATCCGGTCCATTCATGGGTTCGGAGTTTGCATTCGAAGATATCGTCACGCCATTCTGGCAGAAATTCCACTATAGCTTCATCCGTGAAGAAGTACGCGATGGCCTGCCATGCCTGGTCGTTGAGCGCACCCCGACGGATCCTTACTCCGGTTATACACGTCAGATCATGTGGGTGGATCGTACCGACTCACTGATTCGCCGTATCGAATACTACGATCGCAAGAATGTACTTCTGAAAACATATACGGCATCCGGTTTCACCAGATACAACAACGCGCACTGGCGACCCAGCGACATGTTGATGGTTAATCATCTGACCGGAAAAAAAACCCGTTTGCTATGGAGCGAATACCGTTTTGGTGCCGGGCTCAAGGATGAAAACTTTACCCAGAATTCCCTCTTGCGGGTGAAGTAAACCATGCGTCTGGCGACGGCCCTGCTGCTCACGGGAGTCATGAGCAACTCCCAGGTGCTGGCCGCTGAAGATCAGGACATGCAGCTCCGCGGTGAAGCCGCACTGGAGGCCTGGGCATTTCCGACTGACGGGGCACAAGGACAGGCCAGTGAAAATGTGGCAGCGCGCCTGAGCATCAATCTCTGGAAAACCTTCAATGAAGGGCGTGACACTCTTTCCATAACACCGCTTGCACGTATTGATGGTACAGACAACTCCCGCTCACATGTTGATCTACGTGAAGCTGCCTGGGTACATGCTGCAGAAAAGCTGGAGCTACGTGTCGGCATCCGTCAAGTATTCTGGGGCGTGACGGAAGGCACTCATCTGGTAGACATCATCAATCAGACAGATGCCGTGGAAAGTCTTGATGGTGAACAGAAGCTGGGACAGCCCATGCTCAACCTGTCACTGGAGCATGGCACCAGCCTCCTCGATTTTTATGTATTGACAGGATCTCGTGAGCGCACATTTCCCGGCGTTGATGGCCGCCTGCGTCTTCCACTCGTGATTGATAAAAACCTTACACGATATGAGTCCAGCCATGAGAACCGCCATATTGATCTGGCGGCACGTTGGCAAATAACGGCAGACAAGGTACGCATCGGGATAAGCGGATTCTCAGGCACGGCCCGCGAACCTGAGCTTCAGGCGGTCATCGATCCAGCCAGGGTGAGCTACGCGCCGGGAGGTGTTCCGGTTGGATTTCAACCAGGCTATCAGCCCGTATTCGCATCATATTATCCAGTTGTTCAACAAACCGGACTTGATCTTCAAGTCACTCAGGGCGACCTGCTCTGGAAAGCGGAAACCGTCCAACGCCATGGCTATGCACGCACTTACCACGCCAGCAATACCGGCATGGAATACACACAGGTCGGGGCATTTGGCACAACACTTGATGTCGGCTGGTTGGCAGAGTATCTGCATGACAGCCGGGGCGAAATGTCCACCAGCGCCTTTGAACACGATGTATTGCTTGGTTGGCGCATTGCATTCAATAACATTGCCAGCAGCGAAATACTTGCCTCCATGATTGTGGATGACCATACAGGCGAAACATTGTTAAGCCTGGAAGGAGCTCATCGACTGGGTGAAAACCTGCGTATTGCACTTGAGATGCGCCATTTCAGCCATACACCGTCACCACAATCCACCTTTGATTTTCTGATCCAGCCAGATCTCGTACACAAGTTACGCCCACTTGCAGATGACGACTTTATTCGCATCGAGGCCACCTTGTTCTTCTGACACGAACAGAGATCTCCTTCTCAAGCGACGAAATACCCGCTGAGTAACCTTCACCCATACCTGATGATTCATAGAGGGCAATTTGATGAGAACATTCCGCCAGGCCGGTACGGCGCTGGAAGAACTGTCAGGCTGGCTGGCTGGCTGGATCGTGAACAACCCTATCCGCTCCATGATTGGCAGTGTTCTGCTGGTATTGCTAGCTGCCCTTGGCATGGGTGGCTATCACTACTCACTGGATCATCGTGTTTTTTTCAGCCACGACAACCCACAGCTTCAGGCTTACGAGAAACTGCATGCTGACTACTCCCGAACCGATGCCATCCTGATTGTTCTGGCTCCGCAGTCAGGGAATGTATTCAACCGTGAATTTCTCGGAGTACTGAACGAATTAACCGAAAAGAGCTGGAAGATACCCTACTCGCAACGGGTTGAGTCCCTGAATAACTTCCAGCATATCGACGTGGACGGCGACAGCATTGTGACGTCAGATCTGGCGTCCTCACCCGACTCCCTGAGCGACGAGAAACTGGTAGAGCTTCGCAAGACTGCCACATCAGAGCCATTCCTGGTGAACTCGCTGGTTAATCCGGAGGGTTCCGTGGCCGGTGTGCGCGTCACACTCAACATGCCGGGCAAGGATCAGATCAAGGAAGTTCCCGAAGTCGTTGATCATGTCCGCATGCTGGCAGATGAAGTGCGCAAGACCCACCCGGAAATCTCCGTACATCTGGCCGGTCAAACCATTGCCAACAAGGCTTTTCCAGAAGAATCACAGGCTGACTTTGTGCGTGTATGGCCATGGTTCACGCTGACCATGATGCTGATGCTTATGGTGCTTTTCCGTAGCTGGAAGGCAATGCTGGTGACCTTTGCAGCCTGTGAAATGGCAGTAGTGGGTGGTGCGGGTATCGTTGGTTTTTTCAACCCCGTCATTAATGACTCCGTGATTGTTTCACCGATCATGATCCTGTCCATGGCCTTCGCTGATGGCATTCATCTGGTGGTGAACTGGGTTCAGGGACTCAATGCAGGGCGAGACAAACGTACGGCCATGACAGAAAGCCTCAAGGCCAACATGGGAGCCATGACACTGACCACCATCATGACTGCCATAGGATTCCTGACGTTGCACTTCAACGATTCCCCTCCATTTCGTGTCATGGGCTATATCGTTGCTGCTGGCGTTGTTTTCGCTCTATTGTTGACGCTATTTTTTACCGCGCCGCTATTAATTACATTACCAGGGAAACTTCCCAGCAGGATCTCGCCACTCATGAGCGAAGACTCCACTCAGATGGAGAAACTGGCCAATTTCGTCATAAATCGTCGTTATCCCATCCTTGCATTAATCCTTGTCTCTGGCGGCATACTGATCAGCTTCATCCCAAAGAATGTCATTAATGATGACATCGTCAAGTACTACACGCCAGGCACCACATTCCGTCAAGACATGGAGTTTGTGAACAAACATCTCACCGGAATAGGCGAAATAAATTACTCCCTTCCAGCAGGAGGACCGGATCAGATAACCGACCCTGCCTACCTCAAGAAAGTTGATGATTTCTCACAATGGCTTAAAAAACAGCCAGATGTCACCCAGGTAAATTCTATCGCCGACGTAGTCAAGCGCGTCAATCAGGTCATGCATGGCAATGACCATAATTTTTATAGAATTCCTGATACCCGTGAAGAAATTGCCCAATACCTTTTGCAGTACGAGATGTCACTGCCGTATGGAATGGATCTCAATTACATGTTGCGTTTCGATAGATCAGAGTCACGCGTACGTGTATCCGTCGGCACATCAAGTGGCCAGAAAATAATTGCTGTCGACAAATCCGCATCGAAATGGCTTGAAATGAATGCAGCATCCATGCAGGCACAAGGTGCCTCCCTGTCATTGATGTTTGCCCATATTGGCGAACGCTCAATAACTGGCATGTTTGGCGGAATGATTGGTTCGCTGATTGCCGAATCACTTTTTGTAATGCTGGTGTTTGGCGCCATCCGTCTTGGTTTTGCCAGTTTTATCGGCAACCTGCTTCCTATCGGCATGGCCTTTGGTGCCTGGGGATTACTTAATGGAAACATCGACCTTGGTCTCACGATTGTTCTTGGTATTTCGTTCAGCGTTGTCGTCGATGACACCATTCACTTCATCCACAAGTATGAGCATGGCCGACGTAATGGCTTGAGCCCCGAGGACTCCATTCGTCAGGCATTCAGGCGCGTTGGCTTTGCACTTATGACAACCACACTGGTACTTGGCCTTGGCTTTGCGTGGCTGGCAAACTCTGCCATCCAGATAACCGTCAATACAGCAATCGTCACCATCATAACAATTGTATTTGCCCTTCTTGTCGATATTTTCCTTCTCCCGATTGTTTTCCTCATGGTTGACAACCGAAAAACAGCTTCTTCAACTATTGAAAACATCGGACAATCATGAAAACACCAGAACTTTCGTCAAACTCATCAGTTGCAAAACGTTTCCTTGCATGGATAAAGGAGCGATTCCCATTTGCCAATGCACTGCTTTTTTTCATCCTTTATCTCACGACAGCCGCAATCGTTCGCTCAGCATCTATTGGGGAAATAACTCTCTCGCTTTCCGACGTAATCAGTGCGCTCGTTACCTGGTCATTCTTTCTGGTACTACGCGTCTTTGATGAACACAAGGACTATGAGCTGGACTGCAAAAACCATCCACAACGTGTCCTGCAAAGTGGGCTGATCACCCTTGGCCACCTGCGCATTGCTGGCAGCATTGCCATTGCTGCCCAGGTCATATGGTCCCTGCTGCTGGACAATGGGATTGGGCAGGTCAGCATGGCCTGGCTGGCCATGTTTGTGTGGACTTGCCTGATGGGAAAGGAGTTCTTCATTGCGGAGTGGCTCAACCGGCACCTCACCTTGTATGCCGTTTCCCACATGCTGGTCATGCCCCTGATTGTCTGGTGGCTGGCTAACCTTGCTGTTCCTGGTGTAGCGCTCACCAACGAACTTCAGGTCATGATGCTGCTCGCATTCATTAGTGGATTCTGCTTCGAGATAACCCGAAAGACAAAAGGTCCGGAAGAGGAACGCGACAGCATTGAATCCTATTCACGCATTTTTGGTACTCGCGGCTCGGCCTTTGTCGTGACTGCACTGGTAAGCGCGATGGTACTCAACCAGTTGTGGCTGACATACCTGTTGGCCGGGCATTACCCATGGTGGGCCATCGTGATCCTTGCGGCCTTCTATGCCCTTAGCCTGCGCCAGCTGGCAACGTTCATTCGCGCCCCATCTGCTTCTGCACGCGGGAAAAATGAAGCAATGGTGGCACTCACCATGCTGGCTGGTTACGCAGTGCTGATCAGCGTGGCTATAGCCACACACGGCATCGCTGTCACGCTTTACTGAGGGAACTGTCCATGGCCCGCACAACTCATGCTGCTTCTCCCAGGTTCAGTTTTGAAAAGAACCATGCCGTCTACTGCCAGCAGGACACCATACCAGCGCTGAATCCTCTGACACCTGTTGATGTTTCCAAAGGTCACCTCTGTATGGCATTGCCCGACGGAGCGCCTGTACCTGACCTCGGCAGCCAGCTGAAGGATGTACGTCTGGACATCATGGGGCAGACATTCATTCTCCCTTGCTTGCGTGTGAAGCAAATTCGTGAATCTGCCAACAGCATGCAACTAATACTGTCTGGCTGTGATTGCGAAACCACGGATGTCCGCCTCTGGGAACTCACCTATCTGATGCGCATGCAACCACCCAGGGAAACCCAGACCCTTTTCGATGAGCATAACCTTCCCCGCGTTCCAGCCCGTGGGCTGTACACGGAAGAAGCGCGTCAGGAGCGACTTGCATTTGCCCGTGCTGAAACAGGTGCCAGCCTGACCGAGGTTGAACAAACCCGTCTTGATCCACGCAAACTGGTCAGCAATATCGAAGCCTTTATTGGCTCCGTTGAGATTCCCGTAGGCTTGTCAGGCCCCCTTCATATCAAGGGCATACATGCGGATGGGCTCTACTATGCCCCGCTCGCCACCAGTGAAGGGGCCCTCGTTGCCTCGGCCACCCGTGGTGCCACTGCTTTGTCACGATCCGGCGGCGTCACGGCACGGGTCATCGGACAACGCATGATGCGCGTTCCCTTGTTTGGCTTTGAAAGCATGAACAGCGCCATGTTCTTTGCCGAGTGGGTACAAGATCACTTCCGCGAATTGTCCGAAGAGGTCCGTAAATATTCAAATTACGCTCGTCTGGTTGAAGTACAGGCTCAGGTCATGGGCCGCAATGTCCATGTGCACTTCATTTATGAAACCGGTGATGCAGCCGGGCAGAACATGACAACAACCTGCACATGGCAGGCATGTCAGTGGATACTGAAAAGCATAAAACGCTTTGAAGGACTGCATATCAGCAATTTCCTGATCGAGGCCAACCTGTCCAACGACAAGAAGGTTACCTATCAGACCTTCCTCAAAGGACGTGGAATACGCGTACTGGCTGAGGCTGTTCTGCGCGACGATATTTGTCAGAAGGTATTGAAAGTCTCTGCAAAACAGCTGGTTCGTGCCTATCAGGATTTTGTCACCGGTTCGATAGCGGCCGGCATGATTGGCATCAATATCAATGTCGCTAACATTGTCGGCGCCATGTTTGCCGCTCTTGGCCAGGACATTGCCTGTGTACACGAATCATCACTCGCACAACTTCATATTGAGCTGACGGATGAAGGCGATGCCTATTGCACCATGACCTTGCCTTCACTGGTGGTTGGCACCGTCGGAGGTGGCACCAACCTGACACAGCAGCGTGAGTGCCTTGAATTGCTGGATTGTGCAGGACCAGGCAATGCGCACAAACTGGCCGAAATCATTGCTGCTTACTGCCTCGCGCTGGACATTTCCACGCTCTCCGCCATTGCGGCCGATCAATTTGCCCGGGCCCATGAAAAACTCGGGCGCAACCGTCCTGTGAACTACCTCAAGCTGGGCGATCTCAATCCCGAATTCCTGAATAATGCCATTCATACGGCCGGGCTTGCAGAAATTGAGGTCACCGATCTCAGCCCCATCAAGCTGGACAGCAAGGGTTCCAGCATTATTACCGAACTGACTTCGCACAAGATCAACAAGCTCGTCGGGCACTTCCCCTTCCTGCTGCAAACCACTGCGGGATCGTCACTGGAGGTCATGATCAAGGTAAAACCCCTTGATGATGAGGTCATCATCATGCTGAACAGCATGGCTGCCATGTGCGATGCCCGTCTGGCTCAGGAATTCAATAATTTTCGTAACCAGATCGGCTTCAAGGGCTGCCACGTGCGTGAGCTGGCCGTGATGGCACAGGCGGACGAACGCTTCACCCGAAACTCACCCCGCGTTTATGGTGTCGTTCAAGATCCCGAGCGGGAGGCCTATGTCATCGTGGAAGAGTTGCTTCGCGACATGGTGCTGATGGACAGTGCTGACGATACCAGCGACTGGACACGCCAGCATATTGAGGCCGCCATCCGTGGCATCGCCGAAGTCCACAGCATCTGGTACGGGCGCGAAGAAGAGTTAAAGCAGCAACCCTGGATGATTGACTACCCCTCTGCCGCAACCATGCTGGAGAAAAGCCGGCTCTGGGAATTGCTGGGTGCCCATGCCCGTGAGGAATTCCCGGAATGGTTCAGCGAAGAAGATCTGGCCGTTTTCCGTCACATTGTGCATGCCACAGGCGACTGGTGGGCCGATATCGAGAAGATGCCGCGCACCTTGATACACAATGACTTCAATCCACGCAATATTGCATTCCGATCAACAGCGTCTGGCTTGCAACTTTGCGCTTACGACTGGGAACTGGCCACCCTGCACCTTCCACAACGGGATCTGGTGGAGCTTCTCGCTTTCACCCTCGTTGACCCCATCAATCCGGCCGATATCGAGTTCTACATCGAGCTACATCGCCGTGAGCTGGAGCGTCACAGTGGACAGAGCATTGATGCGGCTCAATGGCGTTATGGCTACAAACTGGCCCTGCGTGACCTGCTGGTTAACCGCATGCCCATGTACATGATGGCCCACACATTCCGCCACTACCAGTTCATGGAGCGTGTCTACCGGACCTTCCGCGAGCTGCTGGTTCTGGAAGGAGTTCGCGTAGCATGAACCACTTTCTGCATGATCAATCCGATGCCCTCTTCCTTCCTGCCGATCAGCTGGGTGGTAAAGCTGCCAACCTTGCATGGATGACTCGTGAAGGGTTGCCAGTGCCACACTGGTGGATCATCACCACTGATACTTTCCGCCATGTACTGGAAGACAACCGTCTGCTGCCGTTCATCGAGGGTGAAATCAACATCATCCGCAAGACCACCGATGCCGGCAGCATCGAGGCGGCCTCCGCCCGTATCCGTGAATCCATTCTGGCCGCCACACTGCCAGCGTCCATCCGGGAGGAGATCTCTGGACTGGCAGCGGCTCACCCGGACACATTTTTCGCCGTTCGTTCTTCCGTACTCGGTGAAGATGCGGAAGGGGCATCTTTTGCAGGTCAAATGGACAGCCTGCTTTTCCAGCGCGGTGTCGATGCCATTTGCGAAAGCCTGATGCAGGTTGCAGCATCCGCCTTCAACACCCGCGCACTGCAGTACCGCCTGACACGAAACATTCCCATCACGGATATCCGTGCCGCCGTCATTATTCAGGAAATGATCGAAGGCGATGTCTCTGGTGTCATGTTCACGGCTCACCCCACCAACGGCAGCCGTCGTCATGCACTCATTTCTGCGGCATGGGGAATTGGAGAAGGTATTGTTGCCGGACTGTGCAACACGGATGAATACACCATTGACCTGTTCGATAACACGGTTGACTGTGTAATTGCCGACAAGGACGTTGCCGTCATTTTTGATCGGGTAGGAGACCGTGGAACAAAGGAAGCTCATCTGGACGAATCGCGCCGACATATCCGGTGCCTGACCGATGAACAGGTCTGTCAATTGCGTAACCTGGGCCGCCGTATTGCTGAAATCCGTCGCTTTCCCCAGGATATTGAATGGGCCCTTGTCGATGGCCAGTTTCACATCCTGCAGACACGCCCAATCACCCGTCTGCCTGCTCCGACGCATCCAGTCGATAAACGCGTAGTATTTGATAACTCCAATATCCAGGAGTCTTACTGCGGCGTCACCACTCCGCTGACATTTTCCTATGCCAATCGCGCCTACGCCACGGTCTATGAACAGACCATGCGTGTGATTGGCGTTTCCGAAAAGGAAATCCTGGGGCACCGCGACATGCTCGACAACATGCTGGGGCTGATTCGCGGGCGCGTGTACTACAACATCAACAACTGGTACCGCGGTCTCTTGCTGTTGCCCTCCTTCAAGACCAACAAGGCTGATCTTGAGCGCATGATGGGCCTGACGGACCCCGTGGATCTGGTACAGGATCGCGAGTACACCTTTGGCGAAAAGCTGCGCAAGCTGCCTCAGGTACTGCGTGCCCTGTTCCACCTGATGCGCGGTTTCCGCAACATGGGCAAGCTGGTAATGGAATTCCGTGCATTTTTCGATACCGTATACAAAAGCATCCCCCGGGAAAAACTGCATACCCTGACGACCGGCCAGCTGATTGAGGAAGCACGCCGCCTGGATCGTGAGCTGCTGCAGCGCTGGACCTCCCCCATCATCAACGATTTCTACGTCATGATGATGAATGGCCGCGTGCATCGCACTCTGGTCGCCGCCGGGTTCGAGCAGCCGGCCGTATTGCAGAATAATCTGCTGTCTGGCGAAGAGGGAATCGAAAGCACCGAACCCACCAAGATGCTGCTGCGCATGTGTGCCGAGCTTCGCCAACGACCCGCCCTGCGCACACTGGTCGAACAGGGCGACAATGCCACGCTGCTGGAACATATTCAGGCTCAGGATCCGGCATTTCACCATCACTGCCTCGATTACATCGAGAAGTATGGAGATCGCACCATGGGTGAGCTCAAGCTGGAGTCCGTCACTCTGCGGCAAGACCCGAGCTTCCTCTTCGCTATCCTGAAAAACTACCTGAGTCGCGATGACCTGACACTGGAAACCCTTGCCGCCAATGAGGCCAGATTCCGTGATAGTGCTGAACAGGAGGCTTTTACCGCCATTCGCACTACGCAGGGACGCCGCAAGCTGGGCAAATTCCATCACGATCTTTCCCGCCTGCGCGAGGCCATTCGTAACCGGGAAAACATGCGTCTGGCACGTACCCGCATGTTTGGTTTGTATCGTGACATCTTTCTGGAGATTGGCCAGCAGTTTGCCAGTGACGGCCTATTGGCAACACAACGCGACATATTCTGGCTAACGATAGATGAGTTGTATGCCTGGTATGACGGACGCGCCGTGCAGTGCAATCTAAAGGCACTGGTCATCGCACGTCAGGAAGAATATGAAGGCTATCGTCAGGATGACTTGCCCCATCACTTCTGGACATGGGGCATGGTGTATCACCACAACGCCTACGCTTATCCGTTTGAGCCACAGGAGCAGATTGATGGTGATCTGCGCGGCATCGGCTGCTACCCCGGTATCGTCGAAAACAATATCCGCCTGATTTTCTCTCCGGAAGACGAACTTTCGCTCAATGGCCAGATTCTCTGCACCGTGCGCACCGATCCGGGCTGGGCTCCTTTGTTCCCCACGGCAGGCGGTATTCTGGTCGAGCGTGGCTCCACCCTTTCGCATTCTGCTGTCGTCGCACGTGAACTCGGTATACCGGCCATTGTCGGCATTCCCGGACTGACGCAGTCGCTTCGCAATGGTGAGCGCGTGCGCATGAACGGCTCAACCGGCACTATCGAGCGGCTGGATCAGCCCGCCAGCGAACCAGATGCAGTTGTCGAGGCCAGCCATGACTGACTACATGGGACCATGGCAACCCGAGATGGTGCTGCCCGAATCATTTCTTGATCTGCCTGCGCAGATATATGCCAATGATTCCTGGTGGATACCGGAAGACCGGGATAGCGTAAAGACCCAATTCAGCCATGCGAACTCCTGGTTCAATGATGGCAACGCCTGGCTCGGTGTTGTGCCCGGCAAAGCCCGTCTTGCCGGTTTTTTCCGGGAACAACTGATTGATGGTGAACCCGCCGCCTTCTTTGGTTTCTGGGAGGGAATCGATGACGTTGTGGCGCATCGCCAGCTCTTCGATGCACTGAAAGACTGGGCTCATGCCCAGGGCGCCACCCGCCTTTACGGCCCCATTAATTTCACCACCTTCAATGCCTATCGCGTGCGCCTGGATGGCTTTGAGCATGGCGCCTTCCCGGGTGAACCCTGGAATCCGCCGTACTATGCAAGCCTGCTTGAGTCGCTGGGCTTCACTACTCGTTATCGCTATCTCTCAACATTCAATGACACCACTGATGTGGTTGCCAGCGTGAAATCCGACTATCTGCGCGTCAAACCCCAACTGGAGAAACTGGTCACTCTGGAGGCCATGACAGCAGATTTCTGGATGCGCCATCTTGATGAGCTTTACGGCTTTGTGAACCAGGTATTTGGTGGCAACTTTGCCTATACCCCTATTTCCCTACAAACCTTCAAGCAAGTATGCGGAAAACCGTTTGCCAGTAAATTCTGCCCGCGCACATCTGTTCTGGCACGTGCACGGGATGGACGCATCGCCGGTTTCTTTCTGGTCTTTCCCGACTACAGCCCCCTGCTCCGCCAAACCAGCACTCTCCGTATCCGGCCCGGTGACATTCATTACGCCACCCATTTTGAGCAACTCCCCTCGCCTCGCCGCGGCCTTGCCAAAACCGGTGGCGTGCACCCAGATTTCCGGGCGCATGGCCTGTTCACTGCCATGGGCTGTGAACTCAGCCTCCGTGCTGAAGGCATTTATGACGGGCTGGCCGGCACCCTGGTCAGGGAAGACAATAACTCGCGTCAGTTCGCATTGCGTCATGGCGGTGGATTCACTCACCTCTATGCGCTGTACCAGAGCCCGCTATGAACGACATTAATTTCTGTACCCGGATCTTCGAGGCAGGGCGCCGCCATCCAGACCGCCTTGCTTTACGTATCCCTGATATTGCTGCACCAGCGGGAACACATGAAGATCTTACTTATGGTGCACTGCTGAGTGCCGTGGGAAAACAGCAATCTGCGCTGAAAAAATCAGGGTTGTCATGCGGCGACCGCGTGCTGCTATTCACGCCTCCCGGCATTTCCCTTTATGTCACGCTGCTTGCCCTGCTGGGGCTTGGCATGGTGCCAGTGATGGTTGAGCGGGGCATGCCCCGTAACCGGCTGCGCGCCACACTGGCCCGTGCACATGCCACTGCCGCCATTGGTGACCGGGCCATCATGAAATACTGGTGGCTGTTTCCGGCACTCTGGAAAATTTCTCGATTCGCGCTGGATGGCCGCACCCTGGGAGTTCGGGATCTCCGCCAGCTGACAACTTCTGAAAATACGACTCCCGAATGTCAGCTGCTTAACGAAAATTCACCCGGGCTTATCACTTTCACCTCCGGCAGCACGGGTTTGCCAAAAGGTGCGGATCGAACCCATGGCAGCCTGATTGCCCAGCATCTTGCCATCCGTTCACACTGGCCTGACCAGGACAATGACATTGATCTTCCGGTATTCCCGGTGCTTGTCCTGCACAATCTCTGCTGTGGCATCTCCACCATCCTGCCGGATACCGATCTCGCCTTTCCCGGCAATGTTGCTGCCCCGCGTGTACTTGCACAAATCATGCGCCAGCATGTCACCCGTATAGCCGGGTCTCCGGCCTATATGGACCGGATCACGACTTATGCCCTGGCTCAACATCTTATAGCTGGGCATGTTCGCTCGGTCATTATCGGTGGTTCAACACTGACTTGGGCCCTCGCCGAGCGCTGCCGGCTTGTGTTTCCCCATGCCGAAACCCGTGTGGTTTATGGCTCGACTGAAGCCGAACCAATTGCCGATGTAAACATTGATATCCTGATAAAAGACTGGCACCAGCATGCCGGCCATCTCGTCGGACACCCGACAGAAATGGCCACAGTGTGCATAGTCGCTACCGACTCGCCACTGCTGACTGAAGATGACGTAACCCAAGCACAAATCCTGAATGGTACCGAAGGTGAAGTTCTGGTTTCCGGGCCTCACGTACTGAAAGCCTATGTGGAAAACCCGGAAGCAACGCGTGAAACCAAGATTTCGCGTAGTAACGGTAGCGTCTGGCATCGCACGGGTGATACCGGCTTCTTTGATAATCAAGGCCGGCTCTGGTTGACAGGACGCATAAAGGACCGCATCCGTGCAAGAGGAAAAGTCCTGAGTCCCTTTGCCGTGGAGAAAGAACTCGACGCCCTGCCTGGCATCGAGCGCAGTGCACTGATCGATGATGCTGATGGGCCTGTACTGGTCATCAAGGGTCAATTCAGTCAGGACGCAAAAATCATTCCGATCCTGCGCCGCCACACGCTGGACAGTACACGTATTGCTTATGTGCACAGCATGCCGGTCGATGCACGCCATAACAGCAAAATTGATCGCCCCCGGTTGCGGGAGTGGCTAAAAAGCGGCCGCCTGCGTCTTCAGGCAATTGACTCCGGAAAACACGCATGACAACGTCACGCTACATCATCCGTCTCAACGCGGTCGACGTGCTAACCCTGTCCGGGGTACTGACTACGTCTCTTGCAGTCGCAGCCCTTCTGGAAAAACAGTTCTACCTGGCCACTGCTTGTCTTTTTATCGCCATGCTGGGCGATGCACTGGATGGTATGTTTGCACGTCGCCTGAAGCTGGAGCGTAATTTTGGACGCTACCTTGATGGCTTCATGGACGTGCTGATCTATCTGGTCACACCCTCCCTGCTGCTTTACATGCATGGCTTCAATGCTGGCTGGTCCATCTTCCTGCTACCGATGATTGCCTGCGGATGTACTCGACTGGCAGTATTCAACGACATCGGTAACATCCAGGAAAGCAATGGACTGGCGTATCTAGGCATGCCGGTTTTCTGGAGTGTATTCATTCTCGCCGGATACCTGCTGCTTGACCTCGTGCTTCCCACACTCTGGCTAAACACGTGCCTGGCCATTACCCTGCTTGCCTTCAGTCATGCCATGGTATGGCGACGCCTCTTTTTCAAGTTCAGCAAGCTATCGCATATCCTGACGCTCACCTTGGGAGGTGCCATCATTTTTTTCAGCCTGCACTTGTATGGGGTAATTCATGGCTGAAGTACTGCTGACCGCATTCTACTTGCAGATTCCGGTGGTAATTGGTGGCGTGCTGCACATGCTGGCCGTCACTCGAAACTGGCTGCCTGCCCTGAAAAAACCGGTCTGTGTAACCTGCTTTGGTGCCAACAAGACATGGCGTGGATTCATCCTGATGCCGCTGCTAACCGCATTCGGTGCAGTGTGTCTCTGGCCTGTCGAGCTCTGGCAGGGTTGTGAGGGGGTATTTGGCGGGGCATCAATACTGCCATTATTGCCGACACTGTTACTGGCAGGATTGATCGCCGGTACAGGCTACACGCTGGCTGAGCTTCCCAACTCACTGATCAAGCGACACCTCGGCATTGAACCAGGTGATACGCCTGCGCGCCATCGTACGCTTTTCATCCTGACAGACCAGATCGATTCCGGCATCGGGGTTGCCCTTGCCTATGCCGTATATCCAGGCATTTCGTGGGAAATCTGTCTGACCTATGCCGTGACCTTCCCGGCCACGGCACTGCTTGTCAAACGGCTGCTGTTTCTCTGCCAACTGAAAAAATCAGCAACGTGATGAAATGCAGCTAGGCGCAACCCCGCTCATCACTTTGGTTGCTGGTCCAGCCATACCCGGAAACCGGCCCGCTCTTCAGGTGATGCACGCCCCCATACATCTTTCAGCAAATCCAGATGCGTTGGCCCCTGAGCCTTGTTCTCTGCCGAATCAAATGCCTTGCTAATGGTGTCCACCAGTGATGCCTCGGCATATGACTTGATTGCCGTCGACTCCGTCACAGCACCACTACCCACATCCACCAGACGAAACTTTGGATCCTTTGCAAATTTTCTGGCTGAATCAAGATTGCCCTCCTTCTCCATTTCAACACGGTATTCACGACCGGCCTCTGCGGTAAACCTGAGGGCAGACTGTCTTGACCGGACAACCTCATGCTCTTCAGAGTTAATCTGGAAAAGCTCGACGTAGCGCAGACTGAATACATGCTCGCCAGGCAACACTGCAAGTACCTGGTCCCTCTGTAAAAGGCTGCCAGTCTGCTCCCGCCCGTCCAGAGCCATCACCTGAATCTGCTCGGGCAGCCGAATCATTGCAGTTTCAGCAGCAGGCTTCAGTGGCCCCTCATACAGCTTTGCAGGCCCAGGGGCTGCACAACCAGCCAGCATAATGGCGAAGAAACCCATAACCAGCCATTTTTTCTGGCTCATACAACCTCCATAACTCACTATTCATCAGGCAAAAAAAAGGCTGCTTTACGCAGCCCTTTTATCAGACAGATCGAGTCCGTCGCAAGAAGGCCAGCATGCCAAGCCCCAACAGCATCCAGTCAAGGCTACCACCCTTGCTGCTTTCAGGGTCCGGAGCATCCGTACGGATTGTAACGGTTGCAGCAGCAGACTCCAGAGGCTCTTCACCCAGATGCTGATCATATATCGAGTAGTCAAACTCTTCGGTAAACGGGGAGAGATTATTATCTGCACTGTAAAGCAGTGGTCCACCCTTGAAGCAAACGCTGCCTTCAACCGGATCTCCCGTGCCTGCTGCTGCCGGACAAGTAACAAGCTCACCCGAAACAAAACCAAGCGGCGTCTTTACTCCAGCACGATCACCGATCGTGCCCCCCTTGATCATGATGATGAAATGCGTCGCATCCGGAACGCCTGCAATGGCATCTTCATCCTTGTCATTTAACAACAAATCCAGTTGCACCGTTGTGACACCAACTGGTCGCATATAATAATCATCATTAGTAATCGGCTTCAGATTACTAATGAAAATCTCAGCCTGTGCCGCATCCGCAACCGTGCCAATTGGCGTGCCAACCCCGTCCAGCAACTGGTAATAGCATTTTATGGGTGCTGTTATTGATGTAACCACACGACTTGTATCAACCTTTAATCGCGGGAGTGGATGCTCGCTATCTGGATCCGGATCAGCCGGCTCGATACTGCAGGCAGAATCAGAGATTTCCGTGCCGCTACGATTCACGATCTGGAAGTTAAGGGGCTTTGTGATAACAGGAGTGCCCGATCCATCCTCACCATAAGAATCATTTGCCAGAACATCAACAAAGGCAACACGACCATCTCCAGCCTGGTTCTTGCCCTCATCATCTACCGCCGCCAGCTGCAGGCGCTCAAGGGCACCAATATCGCAGCTCGCCACATTATCCCTGCTCAGGTTACGCTGATCCGTTCCCTTGCAGCCATCCGTTACCTTGTCGAGAATGCTTGAGCCTGTCAGAAGCGGCAAATAGCCATCCGTAAGGCCGCCATATGCTGCCAGGCCATCGCTCTCAAACTCACTCATGTCCGCCAGAACAATAACCTTGTTAGCAACATCATTGTCAGCGCCAAGATCATTAACCGTGCAATTTGACGCGGCATTTACATAGCAGGCAGCTGAGTTCTGGGCAAAGACCGAGTTTTTGACGAGAACGGTTTTGTGCCCACTGGAAACAACCACAGCCCTGCCCGTGTTCTCGGCTGCCGTCAAGAACTCAAGAGTGATTGACGCATCAGTTGCGCCATAGCTGTCCGCATAATGCAACGTGCCTGCACTGGCATTGGCGGCATTACCCGACAGTGTGGATGCCGTAATGGTCGCCGTGACACTGCCGCACATTGCAATCGCACCAGCACCAGAAACAGAGCTGTTACCACTCAATGTCGAGCGATTGATGTTCAAGGTTCTGGAAATACTGCCGTCCAGATAGCAGCTCATATCTACCGCCCCGCCCATCTGGCTCGCCACATTGCCTGACAGGGTGGAGTCACTTATTGTCAGGCCAGCCAGACCTGAGAGAAAAATGGCACCGCCGCGCACAGCCGTACTGCTGCTAATGCGCACGTTCTCCAGGGAAACAGAGGCACCGGACAGGATGGCACCACCATAATTATTGCTGGCCAGCGGATCCGACGGATTCCCTCCTTCCAGAATCAGGTCAACCAGCTCAAGACCAGAGGCCGAGCCTGAAGCATTGATCAGACGAATGCTTTTACCTGTTGCAGGCCTGATAGTCGTCAACGGCCTCAAACGGCTGGTATCGCTACCAGTCATCGGGTCGGGCTCGGTAGTGCCAAACTTGTCATCTACCGTGCGGTAGGTATTGGCACCGGCAATTATCGTATCCTGCTTGATGGGCAACTCTTTATTGAGCTCATAAATACCCGACTTGAGCTGAATACGGTTTTCGGCCCGATTAAGCCCGGCGGGACAGCCTCCATAAGCAACACTGGTATTGATTGCCTTGACCGCCTCCCGGAGAGAGCAGTTATCAGGGTCCGTACCATCCTGATCAGCCCTGGTTGTTACAGTGATCGTAACTGCAGCCGCATTGAAAGAGGCCGTCAGAACAATTGCGGAACACAGGCCGCGAATCAATCTGGATACATTCATGCTCGCGATGCTCCCCGACGAATACGGCGGTGCGACAGCAGCGCCCCCAGCCCGATCAAACCAATCCAGTCAAATGCTCCCCCGTCGTCCAGAATGCCGTCACTCACAGCACCGGATTCAGGCTCGCTGCTGATCGTTGCCAATATACCTCGCGTACGACTGGTGGGATGCGAATAGTCATTCAGGCGACTGGCCGTTGTAGTCACTTCAATCCGGAAGGTATCAAAACCATGAAAGTCCGAATACGACTGATAGAAGTACCCCTTACGGTCTGCAGTCAGCTTCACGACCCCTTTTGAGGGAGCCTGTGAAAGCCATGGGCAGGACTCTGCTGCACCTGTCAAAGGGGCAGCAGGAAGGGTCACCGGACAAATCGAAGTGGCATTCGCCGGCAGATAAAGCTCTTCGTCACTGTCCTCAATCAAGTCAGCAGCAAACGTCTGCTCAAATCGGCCGGAAACAAGAAAGTCACCGGCATTCACCCGTTCATTGATGAACTGGAACTCGATTGCGCCAATATCACAACGCCCTCCCTGACCACGATTAGAAGTACGCTGATCCTGACCCGGACAAGCGGATACAGTCTCGCCAATCGATCCCTTGTTGATCAGGTCTGAAAACTGGTCAGCCGGATCAACACCAGGCACCAGGGTCGGCAAATAGCGCGGCACATAAAAATCCGTCACACCATCATCATCAAAATCACGCGGACACAGCATGCCTGCCGTATCCTCGTAACAGCTCTTGTCAGCGTCAGCAACCGCAACAAGATTTCCGTTACTGACCTTATTGGATGAATTAACAAACTGGCAGCTTGAGTTCGCCAAATTGAACTTCGGCGCATTCGCAGTCGGCCAGGCAGCAGGAGCACCGGAGCAAATCCCTGAAACCACCGAGTTATAAACATGCACATTGCTCGCTGCGAGCGTCAGGTCCGTGCCAGAAAATGAAATGGCACCGGCAACATTATCAATAATGGTAAGTGCGTTCAGCTTTACATTTTCATTAACAGCAAGTGCAAAACCATCATTGCCATGAAATGTCACGTTCTCAATATTGCTTGATGAGAAGCCACTAACCAGACTGCCGCTGGCAATCATGACCGCCTCGGTTGCATTACGGTTTTCTGCAATCAATGCGCGTGAAAGCAGCAGGCCATTGCGTTCCAGATAAATAGCCGAACCACTATTGGCATGCCCGTTGAGCAATGCAGCAGACGCCGCATTCAGAATACCTTCATCGCCCACATAAATGATGCCGCCCCTGTCCGCGCTGCCGCCACGAACAGCTACAGACTCCAGCTCAAGTGTTTCGTTCGTATAGAAAACACCTCCTTTGGACCCTGGTGCAGGCGCACTGCAAGCTGCGGGAACCACACTTGCAGACACCATGTGAGCCGGCAAGCCAGATGCGCCGCAACCTACAAAATCGACCATCGAAAACTTGACCACACTTGCCTCATACACGCTCACCTTGATGACCCTGTCCGGTGTAACTGTAGAGGCCAGCTCAGCCGCGCATGTCGCTCCACCCGTCACCACTGACACCACATTTATCCCGGCATCAAAAGGCACTGATGAACGCAAACTCCAGGCGCCAACAGGATCACTCAGAACAGTGTTGATCAGCAGATTCTTGGCGTCAGTTGCCGGGCCTTTGGCATAAAGACAAACCAGCGTTCCACCCACCACTGTCGTGCCAGTGAAATACGGTAAAACAGTGGATGTATGCCGATCACCAACGGTGCCTGTATCCGAGGCCGGATCCATGTCCAGTTGCGCATCCACACTGCCCAGGTTTTCGGTCAGGGGTGGCCCGTCGATCCTGAAGCCCTGGGATGCCTTTACCCATACAAAGGGACTTGCAGGCACCTTGGCAGTGGACTCTTCGCCATTTATCACAATGGAAGTATCAATATCGATCGGGCCTTTGCCCGCATCAATCACATAGGCAGCAGCCTTGTATGGCAGCGTGATGATATTGGCAGTGGTGGCCTCACCCTCACGCGCGCAACCGTTGCCATGACTCGCCGGCCTGGTTGCTGCAGGGATGTTCAGAAAGGTGACCGCGTCCCGGAGCGAACAGGTACTCGCATTCGAATCATCGGCAGTAGTATCCACAATCACCGTATCCGCCTTTGCGAACGGGATGTGCAGGGCAAGAAGCGCAACGAGAAGGCTTCCCCGGGACCAGGGCATGGAGGTGCTCTCCTGAAAATACGTGTTTTCTTTTTCTATTAAGGCGGAGCCGCTTGGGCATGCTAGCCGCGGGCCACCGGCAGAAGCTGTTATTTTTTGTTATTCATCAGCCCGAGGGCGGCGTAACTGTCGCACATTCTGCGGGTCTACGGCAAGGTACGCCCCGGTCAGGGAGCGACGCCCCGGTCAGGATCAGGCCGCTCCAGACACTCGCGGACAAACGGAATCGTCAGGCGGCGAGCTGCCCGCAAGGACAGTTGATCCAGACGCTCAAGGCACGCCAGCAGGGCACCCGGTTCCCGGGGAGCCCGGACCACCAGATACCTGAGTACACCTGCCTCCAGTATCCAGCCCCTTCTGCTGGCTGCCGCCTGAATCAGCAGCTCCCGGCTCTGGTCATCCGGCAATCCCATTGCCCAGCAAGGAGCCTGCCCCAGCCGGGAGCCCAGATCCGGCAGTACCAGACCCAATCCGGCAGGCACAGTATCTGCCGAAAACACCAGACGCACCCCGGCTTCCCGACATCTGTTGAAACAATGGAAAAGAGCCTCTTCCCACTCCCGGCATCCGGCTATGGCCCGGACATCATCCAGGGCGAGTAAATCACTGCCCTCCAGACCATCCAGAATCCCGGCAGAAGCCCCCTCGAGGGCCGCCAGCGGCACAAGGACACTACGCAGACCGGCACTTTCCGCTTCCGTGCACAGTGCAGACAAGAAATGACTGCGTCCGGAGCCCTGCCGGCCATATACATACAGCAGGCCCCCTGGCTGACGCAGCAAATCTTCTCCTGCCCTGACCAGTCCGGCATAGTTGTCACCGGCAAAGTCCGTGAGGCGGGCATCAGGACGGGGCCTGACATGATTCAGCAATAGCTGCTCAACCGGCTGCATCATCATCCTCAACCGTCGGGGTGGCCTGATACAGCCGGCTTTGCTGATAACGCTCATGAGCATGACGCAGCAGCACCATGATCACCGCCGCGGCGGGCAGCGCCAGCAACATGCCAACAAACCCGAAAAGCTGCCCACCCGCCATGATCGCAAAGATCACCGCCACCGGATGCAGCCCGATCCTGTCGCCAACCAGATACGGCTGCAATACCCACCCTTCAATTGCCTGCCCTACCGCAAAGACGCCCCAGATCATCATGACAGCGTTGATATTGCCAAACTGTATAAGTGCAGCAGCCGTTGCCGACACGATGCCGATGGTAAAACCAAAATAGGGAATGATGCTGCCAAGGCCTGCCAGCAAGCCGATCATTAGCGCCAGCTTGAGGCCAACCAGCTGCAAACCGACGGCATAGATAATGCCAAGCGCCACCATGACCATAAGCTGGCCACGCAGAAAGGCCGCAAGCACATCGTCGCACTCCCGGGCCAACTGGCTCACCCTTGGCTCGATATTGCGGGGAATCAGGTTACGGATACGGGCCAGCAAGTCATCCCAGTCCAGCAACAGGTAAAACGTCACCACAGGAATCAGGGCCAACATGCCGGCCAGTGCCAGGATATCCATGCTCGACTTGGCAACCTGGGTCAGCACATTTCCTGCTGCCGACCCTGCCTCTACCCAGTAGCTGGACAACCACTCACCAATCAGGTCCATGTCCAGCCGGTCAATCTGGACAGGGACATGCTTCTCTATCCAGGGAATACCCTCGCGGTTAAACCAGCGCAGCACACGGGGCAGTCGTGACTCCAGATAAACAATCTGCTGCCATAACAGAGGCAACACCAGCACGAGCGAAACCGTCATGGCCGTCAGCAAGGAAAAGAAGGACAGCCCCACCGCCCATGTCCGCTTGAGGCCAAGCTGCATCAGGCGACTCACCAGGGGATTACCCAGATACGCCAGCAGCGCGCCCGCAGCAAAGGGCATCAGGATGGGGGACAAAAGATAAAGCAGCCAACCCAGCACCAGCAGGCCAAGCAGGGAAAGCCACAGACGTATATCAGCCATGATCATCCTTGGCGTCACCTCAAAGGGGTGATTGTACAGGTACAGCTGCTTCCGGCGTGATAACCGGTAACCTGGCGGCATCCGGATCCCAGATAACCGATTCAACTGACGGCGCAATGCCAGTGGTGGCAACCATATCCTGATCACTCCCGGCCGGCGCTACCACAGGCACGACAAGCCTGAAGCGAGGCTCACTGACCAGAAGATCGCGCCATTTTTTCCCGGCAAGATCCTCCGCCACAAACCAGGCATCACTTCGGGATACCCCAAGCAGCCGGATCCGGTGCCCCCCTGCCACCCCGCTCAATGCCGCCTGCGTGGCCAGCAACGACTTCAGGTCAGATACATGCCCGACATGCAGGACAGGGCGCCCCGCCACATCCGGCCAGGGCAGGGCAAAGTCAGCGGGAGCCACGGCCGCAGGTTCACTCAGGGCAACCAGAGGGGACAAAAGGAGCACGCCCGACAACAACCATCTCATGAAAACCCCGCCCCCATGTACCAAAACCACCCCGGAAAGCGCCACGCGCGCAACCCGGCTGCATACAGTACAGCCGCCCGAAAGCCGACACCACAGTCAGGCAGGTTTTTTGCGCCATATCACGTATAATGTGCGCCCTCATCTCCATAGCCGTGTGCCCGCTGCCATGTCCGAAGCCAAGCCCTCTCTCAGTTACAAGGATGCCGGTGTTGATATCGACGCCGGTGATGCCCTGGTTGAACGCATCAAGGGCGTCGCCAAAAAGACGGCGCGCCGGGAAGTACTGGGCGGCCTCGGCGGCTTTGGCGCCCTCTGCGAAATACCCGAAGGCTATCGCCAGCCCGTGCTGGTGTCCGGCACTGATGGCGTTGGCACCAAGCTGAAGCTGGCGCTTGAGCTGAACCGCCATGAAAGCATCGGCATTGATCTTGTCGCCATGTGCGTCAACGACCTCGTTGTCACGGGTGCGGAGCCCCTGTTTTTTCTCGACTACTACGCCACCGGCCACCTGAACGTGGACACAGCGGCCACAGTCGTGACCGGCATTGGTGAAGGCTGCCTGCAGGCTGGCTGCGCGCTTGTCGGCGGTGAAACCGCTGAAATGCCAGGCATGTATGAAGGCGAAGACTATGACCTCGCCGGCTTTGCGGTGGGCGTCGTTGAAAAATCCGAGATCATCGACGGCAGCAAGGTAAAAACCGGTGACGTGCTGATCGGTGTTGCCGCAAGCGGTGTGCACTCCAACGGCTACTCGCTGGTCCGCAAGATTCTTGCTGTCAGCAAGGCAGACCTCAAGGGCACCATCGCCGGCAAACCCATGGCCGATGTACTCATGGCCCCAACCCGCATCTACATCAAACCACTGCTCGCGCTGATCAAGACCCTGCCCGTGCACGCCATGGCCCACATCACTGGCGGTGGCCTGCCCGGCAACCTGCCACGCGTACTGCCGGAAGGCTGTGATGCCCGCATTGATGAAGCCTCATGGACCTGGCCACCGGTATTCCAGTGGCTGCAGGAAAACGGTGGTGTCGAGCGCTTTGAAATGTATCGCACCTTCAATTGCGGGGTCGGCATGGTGGTCGTGGTTCCAGCTGACCAGGCCGATGCAGCAATTGCCCACCTGAGTGCAGCCGGCGAATCTGCCTGGCGCATTGGTGAAATCATCCCGTCCACGCACACCGAACCCACGGTCGTGTTTGCCTGATGTTGAGCATTGTCGTGCTGGTTTCGGGCTCCGGCTCGAATCTGCAGGCCATCATTGACAGCATTGCAGCGGGCCACCTCAAGGCCCGCATTGCCGGCGTGCTTTCCAACAAGGCCGATGCCTATGGTCTGGTGCGCGCGCAGCAGGCCGGCATTGCCACTGCCGTACTGGCACATACCGGTTACGCTGATCGCGATTCCTTTGATGCCGCGATGATGGCGAAAATTGATGACTGGCAGCCCGATGTGGTTGTACTGGCCGGCTTCATGCGCATCCTGACTCCCGGCTTTGTGCAGCATTTCAAAGGACGCCTGGTGAATATCCATCCGTCACTGCTGCCAAAATACAAGGGGTTGCATACACACCAGAGGGCACTGGAAAACGGGGACTCCGAGCACGGATGCTCCGTTCACTTTGTCAGTGCCGAACTGGATGGTGGCCCCGTCATCGGCCAGGCAGTTGTCCCTGTATTGCCCGGCGATAACGAAGCCCTTCTTACCGAGCGTGTACACAAGAGCGAGCACAGGCTTTATCCTGAAGTGCTAGTCTTGATGGCAGATGGTCGTCTTGTATACAGGGATGGCCTCCCTTGGCTGGATGGCAAAAAACTTGTCACACCTCTCCGGCTTGATCTTTCTGCATGAGGATGTCCCATGCGTATTTTGTTTGCCTCTCTCCTGCTGATCGCCAGCCCGCTTTTGCAGGCAATTGAACTCAGCCCCTACTCCGCCAGCTACCACTTCAATCTGGACAACAAGCTGACGGGGACTGCCACCCGCATCCTGGAAAAGAAATCCGGCAAGAGCTGGCGGTATACATTCACCGCCACCACCCCCATGGCAACCGCCACCGAGACCAGTGATTTCAACTTTGACGGCAAAACCGTCAGCCCCCTGCGCTATCAGCGCCGGCACAAGGTACTCATCATCAGCAAGCATGCTGAAGTGAACTTCAACTGGAAAACCCGGCAAGCATCCACAATGCGGGATGACAAAAAAGGGCAGTATGTATTGCGTGCCGGGGCAGTAGACCCACTCAATCTTGAAATACAAATGCGCAGGGATATTGCCGATCTTGGCAAACTCCCAGTCTCCTACTTCCTGGCTGATCCAAAGAGCCTGCGCGAGCAGAAGTTCAAGGTTGAGGGCGACGAAATAATCACGACCCCTTTCGGCAAGATCAACACTGTTCGCATCAAGCGCCTGCATGATGACCCGGATCGCCAGACGACCTTATGGCTGGCCCGTGACATGAACTTCATTCCTGCCAAGGTAGTGCAGGATGATGATGGTGCGATGTACGTGCTTGAACTCAGTGCACTCAATGGTGCCATTGCTCAGACTGAGATACCTGCCACATCAACTGCAGTCCAGTAAAAACTCTCCAATAAAAAACGGCCCTTAAAGGGCCGTTTTTTATTCTCTCAATATCAGGTACGAGGCAGCGTAACGCCCCTCTGCCCCTGATACTTGCCGCCACGATCCTTGTACGACGTCTCGCAAACCTCATCGCTTTCAAAGAACAGCATCTGGGCCACACCTTCATTGGCGTAAATCTTGGCTGGCAGATTGGTGGTATTGGAGAACTCCAGTGTCACATGCCCCTCCCACTCCGGCTCCAGTGGCGTCACGTTAACAATGATGCCGCAACGTGCGTAAGTGGACTTGCCCAGGCAAATCGTCAGCACGCTGCGTGGAATACGGAAGTACTCAACCGTACGGGCCAGTGCAAACGAATTCGGGGGAATGATGCAAACATCAGACTGGATATCGACAAAGCTTTTTTCATCAAAGGCCTTGGGGTCGACCGTTGCCGAATAGACGTTGGTGAACACCTTGAACTCGTTAGAGCAGCGCACATCGTAGCCATAGCTGGACACGCCATAGGAAATGATCTTCTGGCCATTCACCTCACGCACCTGACCGGGCTCGTAGGGCTCGATCATGCCGTGCTGTTCGGCCATGCGGCGTATCCACTTGTCTGCCTTGATGCTCATCCGGGTTTCCCTGACGTTATTGGAAGGAAATAAAGGTCGGCAATCATACCATCGCTTATTCGAAGACGATATTGATGCGCTTGGGGTCACGATGGGATGCCAGCGCCACCGCCGCGCCCACCTTGCGGGCAATGGCCCGGTAGCAACTGGCCAGATCCGAATCCGGCGCCGCCACTACAGTCGGCGTGCCGCTGTCTGCCTGTTCACGGATATGGGCATCCAGTGGCATCTGGCCCAGCAACTCGGTCTGGTAGTCCCGTGCAATCCGCTCGCCGCCACCGCTGCCAAAGATCGGTTCGGCATGACCACAGTTCGAACAGATGTGCAGGGACATGTTCTCCACCACACCCAGCACCGGAATCTCCACCTTGCGGAACATCTCCACACCTTTTTTGGCGTCCAGCAGGGCAATGTCCTGAGGCGTGGTAACAATCACGGCACCGGCTACCGGCACCCGCTGTGCCAGCGTCAGGGCGATGTCGCCGGTTCCAGGAGGCATGTCGACGATGAGAAAGTCCAGATCGCTCCAGAGCGTCTGCTGCAGCAACTGCATCAGGGCACCGGTTGCCTTGGGGCCGCGCCAGACCACGGGGGAGTTATCGCCATCCAGCAGAAAGCCGATGGACATGGCCTCAATGCCATGTGCCTGGACAGGCACAAACCAGGCCTCATCCTTCACCTGTGGACGGGTACCGGTGGGAATACCCAGCATCATGGGCAGGCTCGGCCCATAGATATCAGCATCCAGCATGCCAACCCGCGCACCTTCAGCCGCGAGCGCCAGCGCCAGATTGACCGCAGTGGTGGACTTGCCCACACCGCCCTTGCCGGACGACACGGCGATCACGTTCTTCACCCGTTCCAGTGCCGGCACCGTGCCCTGCGGCTTTACCCGCGGAATCACTGCTTTCTCGCGCATGCCCAGTTGCCCCACACCCAGGGCATCAAGCGCCTCCAGCAGCAATGGACGCAATTCCTCCGCTGCACCGGCATAAGTCGGCGCCAGATCCACCAGAACGGTATCACCGTCCAGCACTACCTTTTCCAGCCAGCCCAGATCCAGCAGGGACTGGTGCAACAGAGGGTCCTGAACACGGCCAAGGGAAGCCTTTACAGCAGCAAGATCGGTCACGGCAGTCATCCGGAAACAGGGGAATCATTCGGGAGCGTATCCTAGCCGGACACCTGCGACAGAGCCAGCAAATGAGGACAGCCAAAGCCATGCAGTTATTCGGGTTTTTCCCCTGATTCCACCCCGTTTCCGGTATGATTACGGCCTTTCCAGTTACGACCCCTAGCCAGAGCCATGAGCCAACCTCAGACAAACCAGCGGCGCATCCTTGTCACCAGTGCCCTGCCCTACGCCAATGGCCCCATTCACCTGGGCCATCTCGTTGAGTACATCCAGACCGACATCTGGGTCCGCTTCCAGCGTGCCCGGGGTCATGAAGTGCATTACGTCTGTGCCGACGATGCGCATGGCACCGCCATCATGCTCAAGGCGGAACAGAATGGTGTAACCCCGGAGCAGCAGATTGCCGACGTCAAGGCCGATCACGAGCGCGACTTTGCCGACTTCCTGATCCGCTTTGATAATTACCACTCGACGCACTCCGACGAAAACCGCGAGTTCTCATCGTTCATCTACCTGAAAAACCGTGACGGCGGCCATATCGCCACACGCCCGGTTCGCCAGCTGTTCGACCCGGAAAAACAGATGTTCCTGGCCGACCGTTTCATCAAGGGTGACTGCCCCAAGTGCAACGCCAAGGACCAGTACGGCGACTCCTGTGAAGTCTGCGGTGCCACCTATGCTGCCACCGAACTGAAGAACCCCTACTCCACTATTTCCGGAGCCACCCCGGTGGAGAAGGAGTCGATTCATTACTTCTTCAAGCTGCCCGACTTTGCCGCCTTCCTGCAGGACCGCGAGAAATCAGGACGTCTGCAGCCCGAAGTAGCCAACAAGCTGGACGAATGGTTTGAGGCCGGACTGAACGACTGGGACATTTCCCGCGATGCGCCCTACTTCGGCTTCGAGATTCCCGATGCACCCGGCAAGTATTTCTATGTCTGGCTGGATGCTCCAATAGGCTACATGGCCAGCTTCAAGAATCTGTGCAACAAGAATCCGGCATTGAACTTTGACGAATTCTGGAAAGAAGACAGCACCACCGAGCTTTACCACTTTATCGGCAAGGACATCGTGTACTTCCACGCACTGTTCTGGCCGGCCATGCTCGAAGGTGCCGGCTTCCGTAAACCGACGGCAATCTGCGCTCATGGTTTCCTGACCGTGAATGGCCAGAAAATGTCCAAGTCACGCGGCACCT
This sequence comes from Moraxellaceae bacterium, assembly GCA_030646295.1. Taxonomy (GTDB): domain Bacteria; phylum Pseudomonadota; class Gammaproteobacteria; order Pseudomonadales; family Moraxellaceae; genus UBA2031. The sequence continues at coordinate 412,800 of JAUSND010000003.1, read as the reverse complement.
TCATCAAGGCCCGTACCTATCTGGACAGCCTGAACCCGGAGTATCTGCGCTACTACTTTGCAGCCAAGCTCTCCGGCACCGTGGAAGACATTGACCTGAGTCTCGATGACTTCACCGCGCGCGTGAATTCGGATCTGGTGGGCAAGGTGGTCAATATTGCCAGCCGTTGTGCCGGATTCATCAACAAGAAGTTCGATGGCCGTCTCACTGCCAGCTGCGCAGAGCCCGTACTGCTGAACGAGTTCATTGATGCCGGCGAAAGCATTGCCCTGCATTACGAGAACCGTGATTTCGGCCGCGCCGTTCGCGAAATCATGGCGCTGGCTGATCGTGCGAACCAGTACATTGATGAAAAGAAGCCTTGGGCCTTGGCCAAGGTGGAAGGCAAGGATGCTGAAGTGCAGGAAGTCTGCTCGGTCGGTATCAACCTGTTCCGCCAGTTGATGGTGTATCTGTCGCCGATCCTTCCTGCGACCAGTGCAGCCAGCGCCAGCTTCCTGAACATAAGCGGTTTTGAATGGGAGTCGCGTGAACAACTGCTGGTGAATCACACCATCAATGCCTTCCAGCCCCTGATGACCCGTATCGAAAAGGAAAAAGTGGACGCCATGGTCGACGCTTCAAAGGAAAACCTGGTGGCAACCCCGACTGGGGCCCCCGTCGCTGCAGCAAAGCCGGCCGAACCAGAGCAGACAACAGAAATCAGCATTGATGATTTCATGAAAGTGGATCTGCGCGTGGCACGCATCGTCAATGCGCAGCATGTGAATGGCGCCGACAAGTTGCTGCAGCTGACTCTGGACATTGGCGAAGACCAAACACGCAATGTCTTTGCCGGCATCAAGAGCGCCTATCCTGAGCCTGAAAAGCTGATTGGCCGCCTGACTGTGATGGTCGCCAACCTGACTCCACGCAAGATGAAGTTCGGCATGTCCGAGGGAATGGTGCTGGCCGCCGGCCCCGGTGGTTCGGATATTTTCATCCTCTCGCCGGATGATGGAGCCACTGCCGGGATGAAGGTGAAGTAAGCCTTCATGACATGAAAAAGGCGCCTTCAGGCGCCTTTTTCATGTCAATAGGTACTCAAATGCCTGCACAATCCTGACAGATGTCAGCCTGCGGCAGAGCCTTCAGGCGTTCAGGTGCCACGTGGGCTCCGCACTTCACGCATACCCCGTAGGCGTTACGGTCCACACGCACCAGAGCTGCCATAACCTTGGCCAGCTCGGCCTCAGCCTCAGCCTGAAGACTGGTCAAGACATCATCATTCTCACGCTGGGTCACCTGCTCGGCAAAATCAGCTTCCACCGGAGCATTCTTGTGCTCCAGCTCTGCACGTATCCCGGCAATACGACGCTCGTACTCCGATTTCATGTGCAACAAGGTGTCGCGAGCTTCAGTACTCATAAGGCCTCCTGCAAGTTGATGTCTCATTGTGGACCCGAATCAAGCGGGTCGCCATGATTCATGTCAGCCAGACGCATGTTGGTCTTATTGCCCCAGAAAGTCGGCCTTGCCAACAGGCACGCCCTTGTAGCGCAACAGGTCGTACGCTGTCGTGGCATGGAAAAAGAAGTTGGGCAGTGCCCAGTAGGTCAGATAACGACTGCCCTTGAAGTCATACGTTGCCCAGGGAAAGACCAGCTTGATGTCGCGATCTTCAGCACCGGCAAACTGGTCCGGCTTCACGCCATTCACAAACTCCAGGGTCTTGCGGATACGTTCCTGCAGTTCGGCAACGGTTTTCTCCGTGTCTTCGAACTTCGGGTTATCAACGCCAGCCAGCCTGGCAGCACAGCCCTTGGCATGGTCACAGGCAATCTGGATCTGGCGGGTGAACGAAAACATGTCCGGTGCCAGGGAGGCCTCAAGCAGCTCATTCACATCCATGCAATTAGCCTTGGCATGAGCCTCTGCCTTGTGCAGCAAACTGGACAGGCTGCCAAGCATCTGACGAAAAACCGGGACCGAAGCCTCGTAAATGGAAAAAGTCATGATCATTGCTCCAATGAGAATTTTGGGGTGAAAAGCACAGGCTTATGATTCTCTGCCTGACCCTGCTGGCTGCCAAGTAAAAAATCCGGATAACAAAAAGGCGCCTGGAGGCGCCTTTTTGTAAATCAGCAGCGATCAGTGACCGCCACCACTCAGACCTTTGAGGATATCTTCGGCAACCTTCTTGGCATCACCAAAAATCATCATGGTCTTGTCCATATAGAAGATGTCGTTGTCGAGACCGGCATAACCCGGGTTCATCGAACGCTTGATCACCATCACGGTACGGGCACGCTGGGCCTCGAGGATCGGCATGCCGTAAATCGGCGAGCTTGGATCATTCTTCGCGGCAGGGTTAACCACGTCATTGGCACCGATGATGAGGACCACGTCGGTAGCGGCGAAATCAGAATTGATTTCATCCATTTCCTTCACGTCTTCATAGGGCACATCGGCTTCGGCCAACAGTACGTTCATGTGACCAGGCATACGACCCGCAACCGGGTGAATGGCATAGCTCACCTTCACGCCTTTTTCCTTGAGCAGATCACCAAGTTCTTTCACGGCATTCTGTGCACGGGCTTGGGCCAGACCGTAACCAGGAACAATCACGACAGAGTCGGCATTGCTCATCATGAAGGCCGCATCTTCCGGTGACCCGGCACGGTAGTTCTTTTCCTTCTTCTCGCCATCGTCAGCAGCACCGGCAGCAGCAGCGCCAAAACCACCGAAGAGCACATTGAACAGCGAGCGGTTCATGGCGCGACACATCACGTACGACAGAATCGCGCCGGAAGAACCCACCAGGGAACCTGCAATAATCAGCATGGAGTTGTTAAGGGTAAAGCCGATACCGGCCGCCGCCCAACCCGAGAAGGAGTTCAGCAGGGACACCACGACGGGCATGTCGCCACCGCCGATAGGACCGATCCAGAAATAACCCAACACCAGCGCACAGGCGGTCATGGCGTAGAAGTAGTTCATGCTTTCGGTGAAGAAGTAACCGGCACCGAAGCCCAGCATGCCGAGAGCCAGCACGATCTGCACAGGCTTGACCCAGCCGCCTTTCATGGACTTGGCCCACTTCTTCGCGGCCAGCTTGCCGTAGGCAAACACAGAAGCCGAGAAAGTGATGGCACCGATGAAGCAGCCCACGAAGAGCTCAAAGCGATGAATCGCATCATGATGGCTGGACGGATTCAGCACGGCAGCAATGGCAATCAGCACGGCGGAGAGACCCACCAGCGAATGCATCATGGCCACGGTTTCCGGCATCTGCGTCATCGGCACGGTCTTGGCGCGATAGATACCGATAACTGCACCCAGCACCATGGCGCCGAGAATCAGGGCGTAGGCCGGCTTGAGCGCAACGGCGCCGCCATGCAGGCTGCCGACAACCACAAAGGTCGCAGCGACAGCCAGACCCATGCCGATCATGCCGTAGCGATTACCCATGATGGCCGAAGCCGGCGAAGACAAGCCACGCAGGGCAAGGATGAAGAGGATGGCGCCAATCAGATAAGCCCAGTCCGCGTATTGCGCGAGGTTTTCCATATTGTCGGCTCCTTACTTCTTCTTTTTCTTGAACATGTCCAACATACGTCCGGTCACCGCAAAGCCACCGAAGATGTTGATGCATGCAAAGAACACGGCGACGGCACCGAGATAAGTAGTTGCCGTCAACTGACCATCAAAGGTTACGGCCTGCAGCATGGCGCCCACGACGATGATGCCGGACAACGCATTGGTCACCGCCATCAGCGGTGTGTGCAGGGCGGGCGTCACGCTCCATACCACGTAGTAGCCCACGAAAATCGCGAGCACAAACACGGTGAAAACACTGACAAAGGGTACGCCGGCAGCATGCTGCACGACATTGGCTGCCTGCGTGGCAGCCTGGACGACAGACTCGTTCATCGCTATCGCTCCTTAAGGCTTCTTGTACAGCACTTGGCCGTTGTCGACGATGAGCGTCGGCTTGACCATTTCGTCCTCGCGATTGAGCTTCAGGCTCTGCGATTCCTTATCGTGCTGGGGCTGGAGGAAATTGAAGATGTTGCGGGCATAAAGCGCGGAGGCTTCTGTTGCCACAGTGGCCGGAATATTGCCGATACCGACAATCTTCACGCCATTGGGAGTGACCACGATTTCATCGAGCCTGGAGCCTTCGACGTTGCCGCCCGAAGACACGGCCATATCGATGATGACGGCACCCGCCTTCATTTTGGCCACGGTTTCAGCCTTGATCAGCACTGGTGCCTTGCGGCCCGGAATCTGTGCCGTGGTGATGACGATGTTGGCCGCAGACACGGCCTTGTCGACGATCACGGCCTGATCGCGCACGTATTCCGGCGAAGGTGTCCAGGCATAACCGCCCGTACCCAGCGCCTTGGCTTTTTCTTCATCGGACATGGGTACGTCCAGCCACTTGCCGCCCAGCGACTCCACCTGCTCCTTGGCAGCCGGACGCATGTCGGAAGCTTCCACCACGGCGCCGAGACGCTTGGCGGTGGCAATGGCCTGCAGGCCCGCCACACCCACACCGAGGATCACGGTACGAGCCGGTTTGATGGTGCCGGCAGCCGTCATCATCATGGGGAACATGCCGGAGTATTCGTTGGCGGCGATCAGCACGGCCTTGTAGCCGGCGAGCGAAGCCTGCGAGGACAGGATATCGGAACTCTGCGCACGCGTGATGCGCGGAATCAGCTCCATCGCCACGCAGGTCAGACCGCGTGCCGCATAAGCATCAAGATGCGGGTTGGCGTGGGGTGCGAAAGCAGCGAGGACGATGGCGCCCTGCTTGTAGTTCGCCACTTCATCAGCGGTCGGTGCGGCAACCTTGAATACAATGTCTGCATCCCTGGTTGTATCTGCTGCCGTAGCAGCAATGGTGGCACCGGCTTCTTCATAGGCCATGTCAGTGCAGCTGGCAGCCAGTCCGGCTCCGCTCTGCACGACCAGCTTGTAACCCATCTGGGCAAACTTTTTCACCGTTTCCGGTGTCGCGGCAACGCGAGTTTCGCCCGCCAGGATTTCGGCTGGAATCCCAATTTGCATGGTCAACCCTCACCTCAGGTAGCTTCTGGAAAAGTCTGGTCAAGCATTAATCCCTGATGACCAGACGGTTTTGTCAATGTATCGACACGCAAAGGCCCCGGATTGTAAAGCAGAGGTACGGGCAATGTGAGTACCGGGCGGTCGAATTTGTAACCTTTTTCCGCCAGGCGACATATTTGTCAGCCCAGGTTACATCCTCTGTCAGACAATCGTCGTAACCTTTCGTCTTTACTGAAGAAAATCATCTTGCAGGGATTGCCATCGGCATGACACCAAGGGCTAAACTACCCCTTCAAGTCCGGATGACCGACACAACATGCCCTTTCGTCCAGCCCTTGTTGGCATCATTCTGGTACTGGCATCCGCCATACTTTTTGCCACCAAATCCATTTTCATCAAACTGGCCTACCAGGAAGCCGTTGATCCGGTCACCCTGCTGACCCTGCGCATGGTCTTTGCCCTGCCCTTTTTCCTGGTAATGGCGCTGGTTGCCAGCCATCGCAGCAACACCACGCCACTGACGCGTCGCGACTGGGGCAGCATGTTCCTGCTGGGGTTTGCAGGCTATTACATGGCCTCGCTGCTGGACTTCATGGGCCTGCAATACATCAGTGCCGGTCTTGAGCGTCTGGTGTTGTTCCTCTATCCAACCATGACGGTATTGTTGACCGCCTTTGTGCTGAAACGACCGGTCAATCGCCTGACCTGGCTGGCCATCGGCGTCAGTTATGCCGGTATGGCTCTGGTTGTCTGGCCGGATGTGCATAATGCGGGGGAACATCTGGCTCTCGGCATGGCACTGGTATTTGGTGGCGCCCTGGCCTATGCCTGCTATCTGGTCGGGTCCGGCGAGATCATCCAGCGGCTGGGGGCTAACCGCTTTACCGGCATCACCCTGAGCATCTCCAGTCTGTGCTGCGTACTGCACTTCATGCTGGTCAATCCACTCAGTGCGCTATCCGTAAGCCCTCGGGTACTCGGGCTTGGTCTTACGCTTGCGATAGTGTGTACCGTGCTTCCGGCCACCATGCTGACCAATGGCATTCGCCGTATTGGCGCCAGTCGTGCGGCCCTGATCGGGGCCATCGGCCCTGTCGCCACGCTTTATCTGGGTTATGCCGTACTGGGGGAAACACTGGTAGGCATGCAAATGGCCGGAACAGCTCTGGTACTGGCCGGTGTGCTAATGGTCAGCCTGAATAAATAAGCCGACGGGCACCGTTTCTCGGCCCCCATCGGCTAGTTCATAACTACAAGCATGGTTATCCATGCATGATCGTCAACTCCTCATGAACCCCTTGAGCAGATTGGCTCCCTGCGCCAGCAGATCGCCACCCTGGGCCACCTGGCCATCAGGCGTCAGCTTGTCAACCAGACCCGGCAGCATCTGGGCCAACTGCGTCGAGGCCTGTTGAGGATCAACCCCCAACTTGCTGGCGATTGCTGCCATCTGCTCATTGCCCAGAACCTTCTGGATCTGCTCAGCTGAAATGGGGAGGTTCTGGCCCTTTCCAACCCAGGATGCCGCCACCTCACCCAGACCGTTCTCCTGAAACTTCTTCAATAACCCCTCCAGACCTCCGGCCTGTCCCAATAATTGCTGTGCCACAGCCATGATGTCGCCACCACTACCGCCAGCCTGGGCGCCACCCAGCATGCTGCCAATACCATCCAGTAATCCCATGATGCTCTCCTGCCAGCGAGAAAGAACTTACAGCCTAGCTGCAGCTCACGATACTTACCGTACCTGTTACACAAAATTTACCCATTAAAAAAGCGATACCCCTGACAGGTATCGCTTTTATTAATTTCCAGCCAGAGGCCTCAACCCAGGTTGTTATTCATCCTTGAGTGAACACTCGGCATTCTGAGGCTCATGCTTGCAGCGCACTCGCTTGAGCAAGCCCATCATGCGCGGATCATAAACGCCTTCCTTTGTCAGCTGCAGGCGTGCTTCACGCATCATCTTGAAGTACTTCTCCTTGTCTGCATCAGACAAATCCATCCAGTATTTTTCCGGAATATCCTTTTCCACCATATCAATCAGGGAATAGGCCTGCTCAAGATAACCAATCGCGAAGTTCCTGATTTTCTGAAGCTTGTCATCCAGATCCGGGACTTCCTTGATGAACTTGTCACGATTGAAAACGATGGATCCCGTCATCATGGCCAGCGGCAGACGATATACAGCCCCCTTTTCACCAAGACCGCGATACAGCTCCAGAGGTCTGAATGCAATCGCTGGGGCAGCAATAATATCAACCTGACCATTATTGAACTTGCCGGCAAAATTGGTGATGTCAGAGGCAACAGGCTGGGCACCCAGTTGCTGCACCATTCTTGCCTGTGACTTGTCCCACTCCAGCACGGCGACTTTCTTGCCGGCGGCCTTCTCGATGGAATCGATCTTCCGATCATTGACCATCACATACACAGCACCCAGTGGCACCACACCACCAATCTGGTAGGAGCCACTGATCATCATGGGGGCAACCTTGGGATTGGTATAGAGCACCCGCATTACCGATCGCATCTGGTCATAATTCCGGATGGAGCCAACCGAATCCAGACTGCCGATAAAGTGATTGAACTGCTTGGCACGCAAAGTGGAGATTGCCGCAGCATCACACTGCCCGGCCTTGAAGTCTTCAGCGGCCACACGCTCATCGGTATACGGCTTGACCTCAATAAACACGTTCCAGCGGCGAGCCTCGAGAATCATGTCCTTGGCATACTGAACCGCAGGACCATTATTACCCACAGGATCAAAGATGCAGACACGGATATTGAGCGGCTTGTCAAAGGGCTTGATGCCGGTTGCCTCTGCAAACTGGGCCGCTGTCGGCAGGGTAAGCTTTACCCCCTCGACATCAATTGTTCGCGCGGACAGGGTCGATGCCCCCCCCAGCAAGGTAACAGCCGCCAGCAGCCGGACAGATGAAATCAGAGACATTAGCGACTCCCGGTGTTGTGGCAAAGCCACCCAGTATTGTTGTTGTAATGCCATCATAGGCAGGTTCGCGACGGGATGATTGACCCCGGCGCCCGCACCATTGGTCAGGCAAGCTAACCAGACCTGCCTCTACAACGCCAATAAAAAAGGTGACTGCAAGTCACCTTTTTTATTGGCCAGGTCAGATCTCAGTGTTCCGGACGCATATGCGGGAACAGGATCACATCACGGATGCTCGGGGCGTTGGCAAACAGCATCACCAGACGGTCAATGCCGATGCCCTGCCCTGCCGTTGGAGGCAGACCATACTCCAGCGCACGGATGTAGTCGGCGTCATAGTGCATGGCTTCATCATCACCGGCATCCATTTCACGCACCTGCTGGTGGAAGCGCTCAGCCTGATCTTCAGGATCATTAAGCTCCGAGAAACCGTTGGCAATTTCACGACCACCAATAAAGAACTCGAAACGGTCGGTGATGAACTCATTGTCATCATTGCGACGCGCCAGCGGTGACACCTCCGCCGGGTATTCGGTAATGAACGTCGGCTGGCGTAACTGGGTTTCCACCGTCTCTTCAAAGATGAGGGTCTGCAGCTTGCCAATACCCCAGATCGGCTTCACATCCATCTTCAGCTTGCCGCGAACGATTTCTGCCGCCCGGTCCCGATCCCAAAGCTGTTCACGCGTCAGATCAAGATTGTATTTCAGGATGGAGTCCACCATGGACATTCGGGTGAACTTTGCACCGAAATCATAAACCTCGCCCTGATAGTCAACTTCGGTCTTGCCGAGGATGTTTTCAGCCAGGGTACGCAGCATGTCTTCGGTAAGATCCATAAGGTCGCGATAATCCGCATACGCCATGTAGAACTCGATCATGGTGAATTCTGGATTATGGCGGGCCGACACGCCTTCATTACGGAAGTTGCGGTTCACTTCAAATACGCGCTCGAAACCACCCACTACCAGACGCTTGAGATAAAGCTCCGGAGCAATGCGCAGAAAGAGCGGCATATCGAGGGCATTGTGATGCGTGGTGAATGGCTTGGCCGCTGCACCACCGGGAATCACATGCATCATGGGCGTTTCCACTTCCATGAAATCACGGCCCGTCATGAACCGGCGAATACCATCAACCACCTGCGAACGAATACGGAAAGCACGGCGTGTATCCTCACTCATGATGAGATCAACATAACGCTGGCGATACTTAAGTTCCTGGTCGGCGATACCATGAAACTTGTCGGGCAGCGGGCGCAGTGACTTGGTCAGTAACCGCAACTCTTCCACATGCAGGGAAAGCTCACCGGTCTTGGTCTTGAACACATAACCACGGGCACCGACGATGTCGCCCATATCCCATTTCTTGAAGTGGTTATAAACCTCTTCGCCCACGGCCTCGCGGGAAATATAGAGCTGGATGCGGCCCGACATGTCCTGGATGGTGGTAAAGCTGGCCTTGCCCATGATGCGCTTAAGCATGATGCGGCCGGCGATGGAGAAGTACTGCTTCTCCGCTTCCAGCACCTCGTTTTCCTGCTCGCCAAACTTCTCATGCAAATCAGTGGCAACGGCGTCCCGGCGAAAATCATTGGGAAAGGCTACCTTTTGCGTGTTACGGATTTCCGAGAGCTTCTGCTTGCGCTCGGTAATCAGCTTGTTCACGTCAACATGGACTTCGGGGTTTTGCGCCTGCTCACTCATGTGCTTCTACCTTTTTGCTCTCCCCGCCCACAGGAGGGGAGAAAAAATCACAAACCGTTTTTGACGAGACTGCTGGCCAGGCCTTTTACAAGCCCATCTTCAGCGAGGCCTGGATGAACTCGTCGAGATCACCATCCAGCACCGCATTGGGATTGGAGCTTTCAATATTGCTGCGCAGATCCTTCACACGCGACTGGTCCAGCACATAAGAGCGGATCTGGCTGCCCCAGCCCACATCCGACTTGGTTTCCTCCAGTGCCTGCTTGCTGGCATTGCGCTTCAGCACTTCCAGCTCATACAGCTTGGCGCGCAGGAGCTTCCAGGCGCGGTCACGGTTGGCATGCTGTGAACGCTCGTTCTGCACGGCCACCACGGTATTGGTAGGAACGTGCGTCAAACGCACGGCCGAGTCGGTCTTGTTGATGTGCTGACCGCCTGCGCCGGAAGCACGGTAGGTATCGGTGCGCACATCGGACGGATTGATATCGATCTCGATATTGTCATCCACTTCCGGCGAGACGAACACTGACGAAAACGACGTATGACGACGGTTGCCCGAGTCGTATGGCGACTTGCGCACCAGGCGGTGCACGCCGGTTTCGGTACGCAGCCAGCCAAAGGCATACGCACCTTCAACGCGGATGGTGGCCGACTTGATGCCGGCGACTTCACCATCGGAGACTTCCATGATCTCGCCCTTGAAGCCGTGACGATCAATCCAGCGCAGGTACATACGGAACAGCATGCTGGCCCAGTCCTGGGCTTCGGTACCACCGGCACCGGCCTGAATGTCGATAAAGCAGTTACTCGGGTCCATCTCACCGGAGAACATGCGACGGAACTCAAGATCAGCCACGGACTTTTCCAGGCCATCGAGTTCAGCGGTCACATCATTCAACGTGCCTTCATCATCCTCTTCAACTGCCAGATCCAGCAGTTCCTTCGCATCCACCAGGCCGCTATCGAGGTTATCGAGGGTCAGCACCACCCCTTCGAGATCGACACGCTCCTTGCCAATGGCCTGGGCTTTCTCAGGCTCATTCCAGAGGGTGGGGTCTTCGAGTTCGCGCATGACCTCTTCGAGGCGTTCTTTCTTCAGATCGTAGTCAAAGATACCCCCTGAGCGATGAAGAGCGCTCGGAAAGGTCCTTGATGCGGTTCAGGTAGGGATTGATTTCCATGGAAAAAATCAGTGGCGGATGGACAAGGGCGCGGATTGTACCGGATACCGCAGCGGCCAGCCAGAAACGGAACCGGCCGCATCAGCGGCCGGTCGGGGCAGGACTCATTGTGCCTGCGGACGACTTACTTCCTGAGCGACGTCAGGACCATGGTTCAACACTGGCAGGTGCATTGACACCCTGACGTGTTGAATCATTGAAAAAGGTAACAACAATAGTGCCATAAGTCATCGCAGCTGCCAGCACGCTCACGGACAAGGTCCGGGCAGCTACACGCAGGGTCAACATGATCATTCTCCAGATTTCAGTCGTACCGTCCGGGACAAGCCCAATGGTGAAATCAGGACCCGGACGGCTAGCCGGTTCGCAAGAGCCCGAAAGACTCCAGACCGGTGATCAAATATTAACCGAAAACAGCCTTAACCGGGAGAAAAGATGGTTACGGGCTGTAAATCAAAAAAGCTATTCCTATATAAATCATATAGTTAATCTTTTTTAACTGGCTCCATGTACTCCACCCGCAGTTGCAGGGAGCGACTGCCACGAAACTCATTGATGTCCAGGCGATAAGCCAGCCGCACCGTTTTGGCTTTATTGGGCCATTGCTCCGTATCGATATTGAAGGCGATGGCATCGAATATCCGGTTAGAGGCTGGATGCGCAACACTCAGCTTGAGATGCTTTTCTTTCAGTACCCTCTGCTCCAGGCAAAGGAAATCGCCGTGAAACAGCGGCTCAGGGAACGCCTGCCCCCACGGACCCGCCTCACGCAACATGTCGGCAAACGGCTCGGTAAAACACTCGGAAGGCAACTCCCCGTCCGAGTACAACACCGGCTCAAGGTCACGAGGGTCCACTACTTCGCGCACCGCTGCATTGAAGGCTGCCCGGAAGTCCTCCAGATGAACCGCAGGCAGGGACAGGCCCGCGGCCATCGCATGGCCACCAAACCGGGTAATGAGCCCCGGATTTCTGGCGGCCACCGAGTCCAGCACATCCCGTATATGTACGCCGGGAATGGAGCGTGCCGACCCTTTAAGCTCAAGACCTGCCTTGTCGCCAGGAGCAAAGGCAATGACAGGACGATGGAAGCGCTCCTTCAGACGACCCGCAAGAATGCCGATCACGCCCTGATGCCAGTCACGATGAAACAGGGCCAGCCCGAATGGCAGCGCAGTCTTGTCGAGCGCGAACGTCTTCAGCACATGCATGGCTTCATTCTGCATGTTGCCCTCGATCTGCCGGCGCTCGACATTCAGGCCATCCAGCTCCGCTGCAAATTGCGCCGCCAGATCCGGAGAGTCCGTCAGCAAGCACTCGATACCATGTGACATGTCATCAAGACGTCCTGCCGCATTCAGACGCGGGGCAACCTGAAAGCCTAAATCAGTGGCCACCAGTTGCGCAGGACTTTTACCGGCAATGGCCAGCAATGCCGAAATACCCGGGCGACAACGGCCTGCACGAATGCGCGCCAGCCCCTGATGCACCAGCACGCGGTTATTGGCATCCAGCGGCACCACATCCGCCACCGTACCCAATGCCACCAGATCCAGATACTCCGCCATTACCGGCTCGGGAATACCCTTCTCCACGAACCAGCCCTGCTCTTTCAGATGGGTACGCAGCCGGGACATCAAATAAAACGCCACGCCGACACCGGCAAGGTGTTTGCTGGGAAAGTCACAGCCTGGCTGATTGGGATTGAGGATGGCAGCTGCATCTGGCAGTACAGCACCCGGCAGATGGTGATCGGTAATCAGCACCTGCATTCCCAGTGCATTGGCGGCTGCCACGCCTTCAATACTGGAAATCCCGTTATCGACCGTCACAATCAGATCCGGTGATCTGGTCGCACGTGCCAGCTCAACAATTTCGGGCGTGAGGCCGTAGCCATAAGTGAAACGGTTGGGCACGAGGTAATCTACCTGTCCTGCCCCCATCGCACGCAGGGCACGCACCACCAGGACCGTACTGGTCGCGCCATCCGCATCAAAATCGCCGACGACAAGAATCCGCCGGTTCTGGCGCAGGGCCGTCGCCAGAAGACCCAGGGCCGTCTCCATACCCTTGAGCAATGGCTTGTGCAGGCCCTGCAGGCTTCGCACAAGCTGATCTGACGAACGTACCCCGCGAGCAGCATAAATGCCTGCGAGCACAGGATGGATGCCACTCAACTCAACAGGAATCGCAGGGGTGTCGCGGGTGCGCAGGATTTTCTTCATGCCGGACATATTACAGGGAGCCCCTTCAGCAGCAGTAAGGTGGTTCCGGGCAACCGATGAAAGGAACTCAGGGAGACCAGAAAGCAAAAGGCCCGGCATTGCCGGGCCTTTTCAGCGATAACGCACTCAGCCCGCCATCGACTTGAGGATCGCGTCCTTGACCTGATCCAGCGTGGCATCAATGGTCTTGAGCACAGCATTGCTGCACTGGCCAATTGCGGTATCCGGATCCTTGAGGCCGTTACCGGTCAAGGTACAGACCACCTTGGAACCCTCAGGAATCTTGCCGGACTTGATGTCGCGAATGGCACCACCCAGCGACGCAGCCGAAGCCGGCTCGCAGAACACGCCTTCGTACATGGCCAGCAAACGCTGCGCATCCAGGATTTCCTGATCGGCAAGTTCATCGAACCAGCCGCCGGAAACCTTCTGCAGCTCCCAGGCCTTGTCCCAGGACTGCGGATTGCCGATACGAATGGCCGTGGCCACGGTTTCCGGGTTGGCAACAGGACCGCCACGCATGAACGGTGCGGAGCCGGCTGCCTGATAACCCACCATCTTCGGGCGGCTGTTGACGATACCGCGCTCGTGGTACTCGCTGTAACCCATCCAGTGCGCCGTGATGTTGCCGGCATTGCCGACCGGCAGGCAGTGGAAGTCCGGGGCGAAACCCAGCTCTTCGACAATTTCAAACGCCGCTGTCTTCTGGCCCTGCAGACGGTAGGGATTGATGGAGTTCACGATGGTGACGGGTGCATGTGCGGCAACCTGCTTCACCAGCTCCATGCCTTCGTCAAAGTTGCCACGAATCTGCAGCGTGACAGCACCATACATCATGGCTTGTGCCAGCTTGCCCATCGCAATCTTGCCTTCGGGAATCAGCACGAATGCCGTAATGCCGGCACGGGCTGCGTATGCAGCGGCAGCGGCCGAGGTGTTGCCCGTCGAGGCGCAGATAATGGCCTTGCTGCCCGCTTCAACCGCCTTGGTCACGGCCATGGTCATGCCACGGTCCTTGAAGGAACCGGTGGGATTCAAACCTTCATACTTCACATAAATGTCGACATCCTTGCCAATCATCTTCGGAATATTCTGCAGCTTGATGAGCGGCGTATTACCCTCACCCAGCGAAATCAGGCGCGTGTCGTCAGAGACTGGCAGATGGTCACGGTACTTGTTGATCAGGCCGGTGTAGCGGTTGCCAAAGTTCATGTCGTTTCTCTATTCAAGCAAAATTCAGGTTTACACAAAATCCGCCATGCCTCATTTCAACCGGGAGGCATGTTGTTTTACGCATCCAGATTTTCAAGACGGATGCGCACCACCTTTCCAATCACATCATCCAGCGCTTCCATTTCAGCAATGGCCTGGTTCATTTCACGTTCCACCACCGGCTTGGTGAGAATGATGACCGGCACTGATCCAGCCTCGTGTGCCGGTTTCTGCAGGATGGCTTCGATACTGATGGCATGCTGCGACAGGATACGTGTCACATCCGCGAGCACACCGGGACGGTCATTAGCGGTCAGACGCAGGTAATAGGACGTCACCACTTCATCCATGGGCAGAATCGGTGTATCGCTGATGGCATCCGGCTGGAAGGCGAGATGAGGGACAAACGTGCTGTTGTCAGACCCCATGGCACGCACGACATCGACAATGTCCGCGACAATCGACGATGCTGTCGGGCCGGCACCAGCACCCGAGCCATAGTAAAGCGTGGCCCCGACCGGCTGCGACTGCACCAGCACGGCATTCTTGACGCCATTCACATTGGCAATCAGACGCTCGGCCGGAATCAGCGTGGGATGAACGCGTAACTCGATACCTTTTTCAACGCGACGGGCAATGCCAAGGTGCTTGATGCGGAAACCCAGTTCCTCGGCATAAGCAACATCATCACGCGTAAGCTTGGTAATGCCTTCGGTGTAAGCCTTCTTGAACTGCAGTGGAATGCCAAACGCCAGCGATGCAAGGATGGTCAGCTTGTGTGCTGCATCAATCCCTTCCACATCAAAGGTAGGATCAGCCTCGGCATAACCCAGTGCCTGCGCTTCCTTGAGAACGTCGTAGAAGTCACGGCCCTTTTCACGCATCTCGGTCATGATGAAATTGCCGGTGCCGTTAATGATGCCGGCCAGCCACTCGATACGGTTTGCGGCCAGACCTTCACGCATCACCTTGACGATGGGCACGCCGCCGGCAACCGCTGCCTCGAAGGCAACATAGACACCCTTCTGTTCTGCAGCAGCGAAAATCTCGTTGCCATACTCGGCCAGCAGCGCCTTGTTCGCCGTGACGACATGCTTGCCATTGGCAATCGACTGCATCACCACTTCACGTGCGGTAGTAGTGCCACCAATAACCTCTACCACGATATCAATCGCAGGATCATTGACGACCGCAAAGATGTCCTGGCTGACCTGGGTACCGGACAGGTCATACCCCGGCTTGTCCCGACGGACGCCAATATGAGACACGCGAATGTCACGACCGGTACGACGGCTGATTTCAGCAGCATTCTCGCGGAGCAGGTTGAAGGCACCGCCACCAACCGTACCAAGGCCCACAATACCCACAGACACCGGTTTCACATCATCACCTGAATGCATTCGAGTGCGCCTTGATGGCGCAAGAGACAGCGACCGGCAGGCATGACAATGCCTTGGGCCGGTATTTTGAGGGCGCAACATTATGGCCCGTCCCGGGGTTTGTCAAACCCGGGACGGGCAGAATTTCATCAGAGGGCTGAAACCCTAATCAGCGGATGCCGAGTGCCCTGGCCATGTCTGCGGGAGCCAGATAGCCGCCGATCTGGGTGCCGTCCGGTGCGAAGATGGCCGGGGTGCCACGTACCCCGAGCTTTACCCCCAGTTCATACTGCTCATTCACTGGTGATTTGCAGAGTTTGCCGGCCTCGGCAACCACCTTGCCTTGCTTGGACTGGGTCATGGCAGACTGGCGATCCTTTGCACACCACACGTTATCCAGCTTGCGGGACGTCGGCGTGTTTTCTCCGGCACGGGGAAAGGCCAGGTAACGCACCTCGATCCCCAGCTTGTTGATCTGGGCAATCTCCTGATGCAACTTGCGGCAATAGCCACAATCAACATCGGTGAATACATGCACCACAGCCTTTGGCTTGCCACCGGCAGCGGGGAAATTCACGCTGTCGCCTGGCGCCAGTGCTGCCAGTGCTGCCTTGCTTTCGTCAGCCATGGCAACGTCGGCCACACTCACGATGCGGTTGCCCTGAATCTCCAGTAAATCGCCCTGAAACAGATAGCGGCCATCTGCCGTGACGTAAATCGGCTCGTAACCCTTGGCATTCACTGCATATAGCCCTGAAGGCGTGGCCCGGATGCTCACAACCTCGGCTTTGGGCATGGCGGCCTTGAGCCTGGCACGAATGACATCCTCCGGGCCGGCCTGTGCTACTCCAGCCAACAACATCGCAATCATTACTACCGGAACAGACAGGAACTTCATTGGGTGACTCCATAAAACTGATTCCCAAGCATACGTCGGGACACATGCAAATGTTGATAGCACAAGCGTAAACGGCAGCAGAAAGGGATAAACCTCAGCCCCGGGGGTGATGCTGGGCATGAAGCTCCTGCAAGCGCTGATTGGCGATATGGGTATAAATCTGGGTGGTGGACAGATCGCTGTGGCCTAACAGCATCTGCACTACCCTCAGATCTGCCCCATGATTCAGCAAGTGTGTGGCAAAGGCATGCCTAAGGGTGTGGGGCGACAACGGCTTGTTGATGCCTGCGGCTTGCGCCAACGCCTTTATCCGGTACCAGAAGGTCTGCCGGGTCATGAACTCCCCTTCACGACTGGGGAACAGGGCTTCGGTTGGCGAGCCGGCAACGAGAGCCGGGCGCGCCTGCTCCACATAGCGGACCAGCCAATCCATCGCCTCCTGATTCATCGGTACCAGCCGCTCCTTGCTGCCCTTGCCCGTGACGCGGACAAAGCCCCCGCGCAAATTGGGCTGATCAATACGCAAGCCCACCAGCTCCGAGACGCGCAAACCACAGGCATAGAGCAACTCCAGCATGGCACGGTCCCGCAGCCCCAGCGGCGTCTCTGTCAGGGGGGCCGCCAGCAACATCTCTACCTCCGCCTCCGACAGATCCTTGGGTAAGGGCCGACCGATTTTGGGCGTATCCAGATTGAGGGTCGGATCAAGGGTGAGCCTGTGCTGGGAGAGATGAAAGCGGTAGAAGCGGCGCACCGCCGAGAGAAAACGGGCACGTGAGCGGGGATGACTCCCCTCTTCCTGCAACTCCCGGATGAAACGGATCAGGTCCTCATGGTCCAGACCAAGCAGCGACCCTGGCGATGCCCACTCCGCCAGCTTGTGCAGATCGCTCAGGTACGCACTGATGGAGTGACGGCTCATGCCCTCCACCACGAGCTTGCTGCGGAACTGGCGCAGCTCCGGCGGCTCGGGCAGGGTGTTTTCTTCCTTGCGCGGACGGCCGCGCGGGCGAGACAGGCTTGATGTCATGCCGGAATCATAGCGGAGGATTCCCGCGCAACATACTCATACCGCGCCCATAAAAAAACGGCCCGAAGGCCGTTTTCCTGCAACTCAGTGCACCACTTACTTCGCGGCGCGCGGAGCCAGCTTTTCCTTGATACGTGCGGACTTGCCGGAACGATCGCGGAGGTAGTACAGCTTGGCACGGCGAACGTCACCACGACGCTTCACTTCGATGGAATCAACCACCGGAGAATGCGTCTGGAACACACGCTCAACACCGACGCCATTGGAAATCTTGCGCACAGTGAAAGCCGAGTTCAGGCCACGGTTCTTCTTGGCGATTACTACGCCTTCGTAAGCCTGCAGACGCTCACGCTCGCCTTCCTTAACCTTCACCTGAACGACAACAGTGTCGCCCGGGCCGAAAGACGGCACGTTCTGCTTGAGTTGGGACTGTTCAACGTATTGAACCAGGGGATGCTTGCCGCTCATGGCATTTCCTCGATTTTATGGTGACAGAGGCTATGGGTCGGCTTTTTTGTGAAGCCGCCCGGCGCATACACACCGTTCACATTTGGCATGCCGGTTACCCGGCACACCCATGGAGGTGAAAAGGTTAAACCTTCTCACCCTCGCCGCTTTCGCGACGGATCTCGTCGAGCAGTTTCTTCTGCTCTTTATCCAGCGTGACCTTCTCCAGAAGATCAGGGCGACGCTGCAATGTTCTGGCCAGACTCTGTTTGCGACGCCATTTGCGAATCGCCGCATGGTCACCGGACAGCAACACCGGTGGCACTTCCTCGCCCTCGTAAACTTCCGGGCGGGTGTAGTGCGGGCAATCCAGCAGGCCATCGCTGAAGGAATCTTCCTCCGCCGAGGCCTCGCAACCGAGCGCACCCGGCAGCAATCGCGTTACCGCATCGATCAGCACCATCGCCGGCAATTCGCCACCCGACAGTACATAGTCACCAATCGACCATTCGGCATCCACTTCACGCTGAATCAGCCGCTCATCAATGCCTTCGTAGCGGCCACAGAGCAGAATCATCGACTCTGCTGTCGCCAGCTCCTGCACACCCGCCTGATCAAGCACCCGGCCCTGTGGTGACAGGTAAATCACTTTCGGTGACAGGCCTTTGGCCTGGGCCGCCGCCCTGGCCGCCGTGATCGAGCGCCGCAGCGGCTCAATCAGCATCACCATACCGGGGCCGCCACCATAAGGGCGATCGTCCACACGGCGATAATTGTCCTCGGCAAAATCCCGGGGGTTCCAGCTTTCCAGCGTCAGCAAACCGTTCTTCACGGCGCGGCTGGTAATACCACTTTCGGTCACTGCCCGAAACATGTCCGGAAACAGGCTGATCAGCCCGACCCACATGCTCAGTGCTCCCTTCCAGTCAAGGCGTCAACCAAGGCCCTGATCAAAACGCAGGATCCCAATCGACGGTAATGACACGTCCGACCAGATCCACATCCTTGACTACTTCACCAGGCAACCAGGGAACCAGACGCTCCTGATCATCCAGACTGCCCGCTGAAGCTTGTACCACCAGCACATCGTTCGAGCCGGTTTCCATCATGCTGTGTACGGTGCCAAGCAACTGGCCATCCGTCGTACGTACTGCCAGATCAATGAGGTCCGACCAATAATAGTCGCCCTCTTCAAGCTCGGGCAGGGCGTCCTTGCGAACCCATATTTCAAGGTTACGTAATGCTTCAGCCGCATTACGGTCCGGGGACAGGTCAAGCTGGGCAACAATGCCCTTGCCCTGCACCCGCCACTCCAGCACCTTGACTGCCTTGAAGCCCTCACGGGTCTTCAGGTACCAAGGCTGGTAGCCGAACAGGTTGGTGATGGGATCGGTCAGGGCATGTACCCAGACCCAGCCCTTCACCCCATAGGGCGTACTGATATGCCCTATGGCGATCAGGTCGGAGGCGGCCGGCACCTGTGCCGGCGCCTTCGTAGTCATGATGCTCAGACTGCCTTGGCGGCAGCTTTTACCAGCGCAGCAACACGCTCGGACGGCTGGGCACCCTGGGAAACCCAGTACTGGTAGCGAGCGGTGTCGATACGAACGCGCTCTTCCTGACCACGGGCAACCGGGTTGAAAAAGCCAACGCGCTCGATGAAACGGCCATCGCGCGGGTTGCGGCTGTCAGCCACAACGACGGAGTAGAAGGGACGCTTCTTGGCGCCGCCACGGGCGAGACGAATAGTGACCATGATCAGGTATCCTTAACAGGGTTTCCGTAGTTTGTCGGTCCGCGAGGGCGCTACGGAAATCAACCCGGCGCGGAAGGTCGCGAATTGTACGGGAAACCGCCCCCCGATGAAAGCCTGATTTCCCCGCTCCCGCCCCGGCTGCGCTATCATGCGCGCCCGCTCCACCGGCTGCGCCGGACACCCTCATCGAGGCAAACGTGCCTGCACAATCCATTATCAGGGGCGCCGCCCTGCTGGCGCTTTCCGCCTTCATGTTTGCCACGATGGGTGTATTCATCCGCCTTGCCTCACATACCGTGGGCAATGAGATCGTGGTATTTGCCCGCAATCTGGCCGGACTGGCGTTGCTGCTTCCGTTCATGCTGATGCAGGGTACGGCCAGCCTCAAGACCCGCGTATTCCCGCGCCATCTCTGGCGGGCACTGACCGGCCTTACCGCCATGTACGGCTTTTTCTACGCAATTGCCCATCTGCCGCTGTCCAGCGCCATGATCTTTACCTACTCCTCCCCCGTCTTCATCCCGCTGGTGGCCTGGCTGTTCCTCAAGGAACCCATGACCAGGCGCGCCTGGCTGTCTGCACTGATCGGCTTTGTCGGGGTGGCGCTGGTCTGCAAGCCGGATGAAGGACTGGTCAACCAGTTTGCATTGATCGGACTGGGTTCCAGCATCCTGGCGGCCACCGCCTTTGTAACCGTGCGCGCGCTGGGGGCCACCGAACCGGCCACCCGTGTCGTCTTCTACTTCGCGCTGATCTCCACAGTGGTGTCGACCATCCCGCTGCTCTGGACAGGCCGCCAGATTACGCTGCACGAATTCGGCCTGTTGGCCGCCGTGGGAATTCTGGCCACCCTCAGCCAGCTCTGCCTGACACGGGCCTATGCCCTTGCCCCTGCCAACCGCATCGGGCCTGTCACTTACCTGGCCATTGTCGTGGCCGGAATTTATGCATGGGGCCTGTGGGGAGAAACCCCGGATGGCTATGCACTGGCCGGTACCGGTCTGATTCTGGCGGCCTCGCTGGCTGGCCTGCGCCGCTAACGCCCACCTCGCTCCTGCATTCCTGCCCACAAAAAAGGGCCTGCTGGCGCAGACCCTTTTTACCAATCACTTGTTCATCACTTCTTCTTGTTGAAACCGTCCGGCAGCTTGAAACCACCCGGACCGGGCAAGCCACCCATACCGCCGGCTCCGCCAGGCCCACCCATGCCACCCATGCCACCCATGCCCGGCGGCATGCCACCACCGCCCTGCCCCATCATGCCTTTCATGCCGCGCATCATTTTCATCATGCCGGAAGGCGATGACAGCTTCTTCATCATCTTTTCCATCTGGCCATGCTGCTTGAGCACACGGTTCACGTCCTGAATCTGGGTACCCGAACCGGTGGCAATACGGCGCTTGCGCGAACCGTTGATGAGGTCGGGCTTGTGGCGCTCGGCCGGTGTCATGGACAGAATGATCGCTTCCATCCTTTTCATTTCCTTCTCGGGTGCACCACCGGCCATGGCCTGCTGGATCTGGGCACTGTTCATGCCCGGCAGCTTGTCGAGCAAGCCACCCATGCCGCCAAGATTACGCATCTGCTGAAACTGTTCGAGCAAATCCTGCAGATCGAAACCCTTGCCCTTCTTGAGCTTCTTGGCGAGTTTCTCCGCTTTTTCCTTGTCGATCTTGCGCTCGACTTCTTCCACCAGCGAGAGCACGTCGCCCATGCCGAGAATACGGGAGGCGACACGGTCAGGATGGAAAGGCTCCAACGCATCGGACTTTTCACCGATGCCGAGAAACTTGATGGGCTTGCCGGTAATCATGCGCACGGACAGCGCGGCACCACCACGGGCGTCACCATCAGTCTTGGTGAGAATCACACCGGTCAGCGGCAAGGCATCGTTAAAGGCCTTGGCGGTGTTGGCCGCATCCTGACCCGTCATGGCATCCACCACGAACAGGGTTTCCACCGGATTGATCGCCGCATGCAGCGACTTGATTTCGCCCATCATCTCTTCATCAATATGAAGACGACCGGCGGTATCAATGATGACCACATCGACAAACTTCAGCTTGCCTTCGGCGATGGCGCCACGGGCAATGTCATTGGGGTGCTGATCAGGCGTCGAGGGGAAGAAAATGGCACCAACATCGGCGGCGACCATTTCCAGCTGCCGGATGGCGGCAGGACGGTAAACGTCGGCCGAGACCACCAGCACCTTTTTCTTCTCACGCTCCTGCAAATACTTCGCCAGTTTGCCCACCGTAGTGGTTTTACCGGCGCCCTGCAGGCCCGCCATCAGGATGACTGCTGGCGGCGTGGTCGCAAGGTTCAGGGATTCATTGGCATCGCCCATGGTGCGCACGAGCTCGTCGTGCACGATCTTTACAAAGGCCTGGCCGGGTGACAGGGCCTGCATGACCTCCTGCCCCAGTGCCTGCTCACGGATACGGTCGATGAAGTCCTTGACCACCGGAAGGGCGACATCCGCCTCGAGCAGGGCCATGCGCACTTCACGCAGGGTGTCCTTGATGTTGTCCTCGGTCAGGCGGCCAGAACCCGTGACATTGCGAAGGCTGTGACTGAGGCGGTCGGTGAGGTTATCGAACATCGGGGGCATCCGCTGAGAATGAAACAGGGGATTGATTATAGGGAAGGTGTAGCGTGCTGTCGCGTCATCAACCTCTCTGACCCCCAGTTCAGGGAATTGGGTTACCCGGACAGGCTTGCTAGCGTGACCGTCGTGCCATCGAAGGGGCCAGGGACATGCGCCACCACTCATATGCCTCGTTATTTGCATGCACCGTGCTGACCGCAGTCCTTTCCGAACAGCCCGGGCGCAAGTGGCAGTGGCGGCGGAGGAGCGACTACCACTGCCACGGTTACCCCATCACTGGGCAAGGTCTTTAGCGCAGGCATTGAGGCACGTTGCATGCCAACAGGCGTCGTCATGGGGTCGGGGATACCGGAGCAACTGGCAGCATCGCCATCACACTGACCAGGACTTGCTCAGGCCTCGTCATCGCAGTGGGTGGCACCAGGGCCGTTACCAGCCCTTGAGCAAACCTCGCCATTGAAAACGGGCAGGCACAAGCCTGCCCGTTTTTTCATGTTCGTCATGGTAAATCCTGCCAAGAAAATCCCAACGCGCCATCCTGACAGGCCAAGCCATCAATTCGGCCCATCCAGCCGACCCGGCAGTCTACGCATGACTTGCGAATATTTTTCGACAGCACCGGTTTCATCAGCAATACTTGAGGCCAGTCGGACAACAGAATCCGGTAGAGGCACGAAGGAATGGCTTCATGAGGCATTGTCCTCTACAGAGAGCAGCAAGGATCGTTCTGCACGGCCTGATCGGCCTGTTGGCAGCGGCAGTTGTTCATGCCGAAAACTCAGAGGCCGACATCAAGGCGGCATTCATTTACAACTTCGCCAAGTTTGTTGAGTGGCCGGAAGGCACCTTCACTGACAGCAAGGACAGGCTCCTGCTGTGTACACAAGGTGACACCGTACTAGCACGAAAACTTCGCCTGCTGGCTGGCCGGGAAGCGCAGGGACGGACCATCGAGGTTCGGCCACTTACGGGAGCCGAAGCCACAGGCGGCTGCCACATCCTGCTGACTCCCTCCCCAGGCGAAGCCCCGGCTCAGGGCCGCAGTGCCATGCTGACCATCAGCGAATCCACCAGCACGGCACGCCAGAACAGCATGATCAACCTGTTTGTCGATGCCAATCGCGTACAGTTTTCCGTCAACTTGCCGGCAACCCAACAGGCAGGCATCAAAGTCAGTGCGCGCCTGCTACAACTCGCACGCACCGTGAACAAGGGGGGCTGACATGCGCCTCCTTGAAAAGCTTCCATTACAACGAAAATTCCTAGGCGTTATCTTGCTCAGTGCAGGAACAGCATTGCTGCTGGCCTGGCTTGCTTTTGCAATGACTGCCGCCCTGAAAATGAAGGAAGACCTTCATGCCCGGTTGAGCACTCTCACAAATGCAACAGCATTCAACCTGCAGGCCGCAATGGCCTTCAAGGACCAGAGCGAAGCCCGTACCATCCTGTACTCGCTCAGGGCAGAGAACAGCATAACCAACGCCTGCATTTTTGATCGAAACCAGTCGGAGTTTGTCAGTATAAGGCTCTCCGGCAACAACAAGGACTGCACGCTTTCCCGGTCTGACCAACGCTTCCTTGCTCATCACATCCACGCAAATCAGTCCATCACGCTTGATGGGGAAACCCTCGGCCACCTCCATATAGATGCAGATCTCGGCCAGCACTGGCAGATGCTGGCCCTGTATCTCCTGATTATGGCTGGCCTTGCACTGGCATCTCTTGCCCTGGCCACAGCCCTTGGCATGCGCCTGCTGCGTCAGGTCACCACACCAATCCTCCAGCTTGCTGTTACGGCGGAGAATATTTCAAAGAACCAGGACTACACCGTACGTGCCCACGTCCGGAGCAACGATGAAATAGGAATGCTGGTACACAGCTTCAATGAAATGCTGGCACAGATTGAAGCACGTGACGCAGAGCTGGGCCGTCATCGTGAAGGACTTGAGCAACTCATTGAGGCCCGAACAAGTGAACTGCGTCATGCAAAAGATGCAGCAGAAGCAGCAAGCCGTGCAAAATCCCTTTTTCTGGCAATGATGAGCCATGAAATACGCACCCCCATGAACGGGGTACTAGGCATGACCGAGCTGCTTCTGGACAGCCCGATGAGTGCGGAGCAACGTCGGCAGGCAGAGGCTGTGCATCAGTCTGGCGAATCATTGCTTGCCATCATCAACGACATTCTCGATTTTTCAAAAATTGAAGCCGGGAAACTTGAACTGGAAAGCATCACGTTCATGCCAGCCCAGGTCGTACAGGATGTACTCGAGCTGTTGTCTGAGCGTGCCCACAACAAAAACCTTGAGCTTCAATGCACGATTGATCCAGATGTTCCATCCGAAGTACGAGGCGACCCCAACAGGATCCGGCAGATCCTGATCAATCTTACGGGCAATGCCATAAAGTTTACGGAAACAGGGAGCATCCATGTTTCATTGGTCTGTGAATCACGCGATGAAAACAACATTACGTTGCGCATTGAGGTTTGCGATACGGGTATCGGTGTAACCCGGGATGCCCTTGACTCCCTCTTCCAGCCATTCATACAGGCCGACAGCTCTCATGCACGCCGCTTTGGCGGCACGGGGCTTGGCCTTGCCATCGTCAAGCAACTCGTGGAAATCATGGGGGGCCACATCGAGGTCAGGCCACGAACTGGAGGGGGGACCTGTTTCTCTTTCACTCTCAACCTGAAACCCACCCAGACAGCATCACCAACCGAGAACCGTCAAGCCACAGCTCAATCATCAGCGAAACATGCAGACCTTCAAGGCATACAAATATTGCTGGCTGAAGACACGCCCACCAATCAGGAAGTAGCTCGTGCAATGCTGGTTCGCCTTGGCTGCAAGGTTGATGTTGTCTGTAATGGCCGGGAAGCATTGCAACATCTTTCCTCTCAGCACTACGACATTGTATTGATGGATTGCCAGATGCCGGAAATTGACGGCTTTGAGGCAACGCGTCAATTGCGCCAACTGGAAAAACAGAATGGCTGGCGCCGCACACCGGTCATCGCCGTAACCGCAAGCATTCTTCGTGACGAGCATGATGCCTGCATCAGTAGTGGAATGGATGATTTTCTGGCAAAGCCTTTCAAACAATCAGCGTTGCATGACGTACTGCAACGCTGGCTGCCGGAGCACATGGAATGAGAAAACAAATGAAATCCCTGATGAGAGGGGAAGGCAAAATGCACATGAACCGCTCATGGATAGGCTACATTTTTCTGTGCACGTTCACTCATCAGGCAGCCGCAGAAGAAGACCTGTTCGCACTGCCTCTGGAAGAGCTGTCCCGACTTGAGGTAAGCATTGCCACCGGCACACCAAAACCGATTACTGCAGCACCCGCAATTGCCAGTGTCATTACTGCTCATGACCTTGAAGCAATGGGCGCACAGGATCTGGATACTGCACTGGAAATGGTACCAGGCCTTCATGTATCGCATGGCGGTTTCATTTATGCATCGCGCTACTTCATGCGAGGCATCGTCTCTACCTATAACCCGCACACGCTTGTGCTCGTCAATGGCATTCCCCAGACAAGCCTGTTCACGGGTGACCGGGGCGAACGACTGGTTGCCATGACCGGCTTACCCGTTCAAATGATCGAGCGAGTGGAGATCATCCGAGGCCCTGGCTCGGCCGTCTATGGAGCCGATGCCTTTGCGGGGGTCATCAACATCATTACCAAACGACCAGAGGACATCCAGGGCGGTCAGGCAACACTTGCTTACGGCAGCTTCAATACACCCAAAGCATCCCTGCAGCAGGCCGGCTCCATCGGCCCGGTACGTGCCCTCATTTCATTGTCATATGCCAGCAGTGATGGTGATGACCCCATCATCAATGCTGACTACCAGAGCAGCCTCGATGCACTTCTTGGCACCAGTGCCTCCTATGCACCAGGGCCGGCCAATCTTGCCTGGAAGAATTTCGACGCCCGCACCGACCTTGTATGGAACGATTTCCGGCTGCGCATGAGTCACCGGCGCAGCGAAGGAGAAACAGCACAGGGCATCAATGAGTCACTGGACCCGGGAGCCCGCTTTCCCCATCACCGGAGCAACGTCGACCTGACCTGGAATGCCCCTGACTTCCGGCAAAACTGGGATCTCGAAAGCCAGATCAGCTATCTGTACAGCGACTTCCGCAACCCTACATCCATCCGGCAATTTCCTCCCGGTGCTTTTGGCCAGTTTCCCGAGGGGGTACTACAGACGCCCGAGTTATCCGAAGAAAATGCCCGCATCCACCTCACTGCCCTTTACAAGGGATGGAAAGAACATCAGGTACGAATTGGTGGCGGCTACTACTGGGGAGACATTTTCAAGACCAGCGATGCAGTCAACTATGTTCTGCTACCAGGCAATCCGGTTCCCCAGCCACGCCCGGGTGGGCTGCAGGATGTCAGCGACTCCCCGGAAGCCTTTTTGCCCGAAAACCAGAGAACCAATTCCCATGTTTTCGTGCAGGATGAGTGGCAGATGGCTACAGACTGGACCCTGACTGCCGGCCTTCGCCATGACCACTACTCCGACTTTGGTGGCGCCACCAATCCCCGCCTTGCCGTGGTCTGGAGCACAAGCCCGACACTCACCACCAAGCTGCTCTATGGCGAGGCCTTTCGTGCACCTGCCTTTTTTGAGCTCTATGCCACAAACAACCCTGTCGCACTTGGCAACCCCGACCTTGAACCGGAAAAACTTGAAAGTCTGGAAGCCGGGTTTTCATGGCGTCCTCACGAGTCATGGACGTGGGACATCAACTTCTACCACTTCCATATCAATGACTTTATCGACTTCGTCAGTGATCCTGGCAACAGCACCTTTACTGCCCGAAATACCGGCACCATTGAAGGCACAGGACTGGAAACCGAGCTGCGCCATGACTGGAGCAGCTCGCTCCAGATACTGGCCAATTACAGCCACCAGCAAACCCGTGAAGAAATTACTGGCGCCCCCCTGGGGCTGGCCCCCACGGCCGACGCCAGTCTCCGCGTGATCTGGCAGTTTTTGCCACAATGGCAACTGACCCCGCAATTTGTATGGGTGAGTGAAAGCAAACGACAGGCAGGTGACTCACGGGCACCGATGGATGGTTACACTACGTTCGACCTGGCGGCGCGCAAGCAATGGTCCAAAGGCAGTCTCAGCCTGACAGGACGCAACCTGCTTGATGCCAATGTACAGGAAGCCAGCAGAGGCCCTGAAACCAGTACGGTCGCTCCCATTCCCGGAGATCTGCCTCAGGCAGGCCGAAGCCTGACCCTGGAGGCAACCCTTAAATGGTAATCATGCCCCGTCAGGGAGGGGAGTAAGCACAGGGGGCCATTCCCTTCAAAATTTTCGCCCCTTGTGCCACACTGCCGGCTCGTCTCGGCAGCCATCGCCACCTTCTTCATCCTGCTACCGAAACAAGGAATCGTCGCATCATGAATGCAACACTGGCCGGTATTGCCGCCGCCCTGTTGTACGCCGTGGCCAGCGCCATGCTGGGCCGCCAACTGCTTCGTCGTGAAAAGCCACGCGCTCCGGCCATTCAGGCACTGGGGGGCCTTGCACTGCCGTTGCACCTGATTTCCATTCATGCACAAATCTATCAACCCGCCGGACTTGATCTTGGACTTTTCCAGATCAGCTCGCTGGTGGGCTGGCTGATTGCTGCACTGGCTATCGGCATGAGCCTCTACAAACCCATCATCAGCATCACAGTGGCGGCGTTCCCGCTGGCGATACTGGGGCTGATCCTGTCACTGTTTGCTCCATCGACCTACACGCCCGTCAGCACCCTCTCTCCCGGGGCAGAATCACACATACTCCTCTCCATTCTGGCGTACAGCGTGCTGACCATTGCTGCTGCACAGGCGCTTCTGGTTGCCATTCAGGACAGGCACCTGCGTACACACAAGCAGGGCCTGATGAATGCACTGCCTCCCCTGCAAACCATGGAAAGCCTGCTGTTCAGCCTGATCGGTACCGGCTTTGTGCTGCTCACCCTGGCCATTGTCACCGGCTTTCTGACACTGAATGACCTGTTTGCCCAGCATGTTGCGCACAAGACCGTACTGACGCTGGCCGCATGGGCTGTGTTTGCCGTCCTGCTGGCCGGGCGCCACTGGCTTGGATGGCGAGGCCCTACTGCCATTCGCTTCACCCTGTGGGGTTTTGCCCTGCTACTGCTGGGCTTTTATGGCAGCAAACTCGTACTTGAGCTGGTTCTGAGCCGGAGCGCTTGACGTCCGCCAGTCCTGAACCGTTAAATCCCAGATATTCCCGCTTCCGTGGCAGTTCCTGTGGACGACACCCCGCTCGGCTTTCTTTTTGCAGTGCTCGTTATATTCATTAGCTTCTCGGCGTTTTTCTCGGGTGCCGAGACAGGCATCATGACGGCCAACAGGTATCGCCTCAAACATCAGGCAAAAACAGGCAACCGCTCTGCTCAGCGCATACTTGCGCTACTGGCACAGCCAGACCGCCTGATTGGTGTCATCCTGATAGGCAACAATGTCGTCAACATCGGGGCATCGTCTGTTGCAACCCTGATCGGGCTTCGACTTGCGGGAGACCCCGGCGTTGCCATTGCCGCCGGCATACTGACCTTCGTGATCCTCATCTTTGGCGAGGTAGGCCCCAAAACCTTTGCCGCCAAGCACCCGGAAACCATTGCCCATATTGCAGCACCCATCCTCAAGGTGCTGCTTAAAGTCCTGTACCCGGCGGTATGGCTGGTGAACGTCACCACAAATACACTGTTCCGCCTGAACTCACTGGCAAAGGGTGACCACAAGCTCAACACGGACGAGCTTCGAACACTGGTACAGGATGTGTTTCTGCCCAAGCAGCATCGTCAGATGCTGCTTGGCGTGCTTGAGCTGGACAATATTACCGTCAACGACATCATGGTGCCGCGTGGCGAAGTGGTTGGCCTTGATATAGAAGATGACATTGAAAACATAATCAAACAGCTGCGCTCTACACAACATACACGCCTGCCGGTATTCCGCAGTGACATCAATGACTGCATCGGCATACTTCATATCCGCAATGCCACGCGGTTTCTGGGCACGGCCGGATTGACCAAGGCCGAAATCCTGCAATATGTGCGTGAGCCATATTACGTTCCAGAAAGTACCCCACTCCAGGCCCAACTGGTGAACTTCCAGAAACTGAGGCGCCGCTTCGGGCTGGTTGTCGATGAGTATGGTGACGTGCAGGGAATAGTGACGCTGGAGGCCATTCTTGAGGAGATTGTGGGTGAGTTCACCACCAGCGTATCAGACTCCCACAAGGACATTCTGAAACAGCCTGATGGTTCATGGGTAATTGATGGCAGCGCCAGCATTCGGGACATCAACCGCATGCTGCACTGGCAGTTGCCAACAACCGGCCCGAAAACGCTGAACGGCCTGATCATTGAAACACTGGAAACGATCCCGGAGTCAGCGCTCTCGCTCAGAATCGACAGCTACCTGATCGAAATCCTTCAGGTTCGGGATAATACTGTCAAGACAGCTAAAATCACCCTTTTCTCGCAGCAGCTTCCCATCAGCCTGGACTAGATCCTACCAGTCATAGAGCGACTGCATGTTGATTGAGGTGCGATGCTTTTCGTTTTGCTCAAGCTCCTGCAGATGCTCAAAAAACTCCCTGACCTCTGGGTGCTGTGATGCATCCTGCATGGCCTGATAAAGGGCAATGAGGCAATCGTCATATGTCAGGGATGCAGTGATCACCGCATCAGGATCGGTATCCGGTGTCAGGTCAAGTACTGCGCAAGCATGCAGGGCACGATCATCAGGCACATTCTGCAACCATGCATCCATCAAACGCGGTGGAGCATCACTA
Source organism: Moraxellaceae bacterium (assembly GCA_030646295.1). Taxonomy (GTDB): domain Bacteria; phylum Pseudomonadota; class Gammaproteobacteria; order Pseudomonadales; family Moraxellaceae; genus UBA2031. Next base: position 382,498 of record JAUSND010000003.1, on the reverse strand, counting down.
CGGTAGCGATTGAGTACTTGCGATAACTGCTGCTCATGCTGGCTAAGATAGGAATACAGCAGACGAACCCGCTCATTGCCGGATGAGTCACTCAGGCCGGCAAAATAGCCAGCCAACTGAGCATGAAAGGCATGAGCCTGATCAAGAACATCGCGTGCACGCAGAGTAGTCATAGTTGTCTCCAGCCCTTTATCCAAGCTTAGACCCTGTGAAAGCACCCTTGCTGCCGTTTATCGGAGACTCAGAGATCAACCTTGATGGCAGCCACCACCTGTCGGGCCTTGGCACGCGCCTCATCGCAATCACTACCCAGAGCGAGCCCCACACCCATTCGCCGTTCACCATGGACTTCCGGCTTGCCAAACAGTCGCAGGTCCGTATCCGGCTGGGCAAGCGCCTCCACAAGATTGCCAAACGTCACGCGATCAGACTCACCCTTGACCAGCAGCGCGCAAGAAGCCGCTGCGGCATGCTGCCGGATGAGAGGTACTGGCAAGCCCAGAATGGCCCTGGCATGCAGGGCAAACTCGGACAGGTTCTGGGAAATGAGCGTAACCAGCCCCGTATCATGAGGACGAGGAGAAACCTCACTGAACCAGACCTGATCACCCTTCACAAAAAGCTCAACACCAAAAATACCGAAACCACCCAGCGCAGTCGTAATGCCGTGTGCAATACGCTGTGATTCCGCCAATGCTTTTTCAGACATCGGCTGGGGCTGCCAGGACTCACGATAATCACCGGCAATCTGCAAATGCCCAATTGGTGCGCAAAAGCTGGTACCGCCACAATGACGCAGAGTCAGCAGAGTGATTTCATAATCAAAATCAATGAAGCCCTCGACAATGACACGACCAGCACCAGCTCGACCACCGGCCTGAGCATAAGCCCATGCCGTCTCAAGGTCGCTCTCGCTGCGCAATATGCTCTGGCCTTTACCTGAAGACGACATCACCGGCTTGACGACACAAGGAAACCCCACCGCATTGGCCGCCTCGGAAAACGCATCAAAATCATCTGCGAAAAAGTACGGCGACGTCGCCAGACCAAGCTCTTCAGCAGCCAGACGCCGGATGCCTTCCCGGTGCATGGTCAACCGCGCTGCTCTGGCCGTCGGGACGACATGCCAGCCTTCCTGCTCCATCTGCTCCAGTGTCGCTGTTGCTATGGCCTCGATCTCGGGAACAATCAGATTCGGGCGCTCACTCTCGATCACCTGCCGCAAGGCAACGCCATCCAGCATGTCGATGACGTAACTGCGATCAGCCACCTGCATGCCCGGGGCATTGGCATACCGGTCAACCGCAATGACCTCACACCCCAGTCGCTTGAGCTCGATTACCACTTCCTTGCCAAGCTCACCTGCCCCACAAAAGAGAATACGGGTTGCAGTGGAGGAAAACGGGGTGCCAAGAGTCAGGGAAGTCGACATGCAGAGGATTCCGGAACAGAAAAAGATAGGCGCTGTTGCCGCTCGGCAACAGACTCAAGGATTCTCCGTTGCTCGTCGCGTGTCATCAAGCCCCAGCCACGAATCTCGTCAATCATCCGGAAGCAGCCAAGACACATATTATCGTCATCAAGCCTGCACCGGCCGATGCAGGGTGACAGATCGGGCAAACTCATGACCATGGCCTTATGCAATATTGGTGATGATGGTCAGACATTGATAACGGCACAGCAACTGTACAAAGCCTGTCACTGCCTATGGCTTGGCCACCCCGACCCTGCAACCTGCTTCTCCACCCAGGGCTTCATCCGCTCCATAACGACAATCTGGACACCCATGCCAGCCAAGGCCTCGGCAAACGGAATCCTCTCGACAATACGATGGGCAAGCCTGAGAACCAGTGGCGCCTCATCCCCCACTTCGTGCGCAATCGTTGTGAGCACCAGCGAATGAGGGTTGTCCGGCAGGGGATGCCACTCTGCTGCCCCCGAAAGGCGAGCCAGCCCCCCCGAGGTTCGCCTGAACTCCAGCCGCTCCGGAGAAACCCAGGTATTTCTCAAGCCCATATCAAGCGAAAACCGGATCACCATGAAAGCAAACCTGATGTCGAGATCAAGATCAACTTCACGGCCACGATCATTAACCTCAATACCTTCAAGCTCCTTCATGACATCGGGAAGATACGGATAGTCCGTCATCATGCCCCGTGCCCGCGCTGATGGAGCGGCAACCCTTGTTGCCAGAACCGAATAACGCAGCGGCTTCTGCGTTGTCATCTCGGACAAGGCATGCTCAGGCTCGAGTATGCCCACATGTCCGAATGCACTCAGCCGCTCCATATAAGGCTGCAAAAGAGCGAGGCCACTCCAGTCAGGAATGCCTGTGCGCACAGGGTTACTAACGGGAATGCTGTACTTGTGCCGGATGGACTCCACTGCTCCGGCCGAAATCATGTAGGGACCGACCACATGCAACTCGGGGTATTGCTCCAGCAGCTTTCGAGAGAAATAATTCTTGAAATCAACACGATCCCAGTATGTAAAAACCAGCAATGACTGATTCTTGCTCACGGGCAGGAACTCCCACCGCGTCATCACGGGCTGGTCCTTCAATTCATCCGTCATCCCGCCGATCATCGCAACAAGTGACTTTGCCTCACCATCAATCATGACACCCGAAATACTGCCATCATCTTCAAGTTTCTGCTTGAAGCGAAAATCAATGACAAAACTGGCCAAGGCCGGCATCGGGATTTCAATGCGGAACCGGACCAGCTGATTTTTCCCGTTCATGACCTCCACATCCGATCCGGTCAGCATCGGGAAGAATGTCTTGTAGCTGGAAAAGTCACGCATCTTGCGTCTCAGGGTCTGCACAGGCAAATCCACACGAGCAACCGTGGTGATGAAACGGGCATTGCTGAAATGCCGCGGACCATTGGCCCCCGGCAGTGACACGGGTCGTTCAGGATGGGCAAAGGTGAGCAGACGGTTATCAAGCGCTCGCGCCAGCTCTTGTGGGCGCAACCCCAGATCGGCCAGGTGTGGAGCCTCTCCTGTCCAGTCTTCCAGCATCCATGGCCGTACCTTCTGACTGGCAGATGCTGGCAAGGCGATCAGGAACAACATGAAAATGGCAGCCACCCTGACCTGGGTGGCCGCAACCAGAATGGCCGTGATCCGCATGACAGTCCCTCTTCTTGTCCTGAGCAGATCAGGCGTCAGATTACCCTACCCGCTTCAACTCCCGCTGGTAGCGCTTGAAGTTTTCCACATAATGCAAAGCACCCATTTCCATCATTACCTTCTGGGCATCACTCACTTCCTTCACCACTTTTCCCGGGCTTCCCATGACCACAGAGAAATCAGGAATTTCCTTTCCTTCCGGAACAAGGGCATTAGCGCCAATGACGCAATGACGGCCAATCTTGGCACCATTAAGTATCACGGCATTGATGCCTATCAGGGAGCCATCACCAATAGTGCAGCCATGCAGCATAACCTTGTGCCCGACTGTGACATTCCGGCCAATAGTCAGTGGAATACCAATATCGGTGTGCAGGACACTGCCATCCTGGATATTCGAGTTTTCACCAATCGTGATGACGTCATTATCAGCACGCAGTACCGCGTTGAACCAGATACTCACATTTTGCTCAAGCACGACCGAGCCTATGACCGTCGCATTATCTGCAATGAAAAATTCACCACACGTCTCAAGGCTGCGATCGCCAAGGGAGTAAATCATGAGTAGTCTCAGCTGGTTTTAATGGAACTTACAATCGAGGTGGGCCACTGGAAGTCGACCTCATGGTCGTAGGCCCGTTTTATCAGATCAACAATCATGAAAGCCGTTAGTCCCCAGATCACGTAATCCCCGTAATTGAAGCTGGGAACCGTGACCTCGTTACCCATGAAGCGAAAGCGGTGGGTATAGGAAACCTTCTCCGTCAGGAAAAACTCGACTGGCACACGGAAGATACTTTCGATCTCCCCTGGATTTGGCAACAGGATCAGATCGGATGGCACCATACCGATAATCGGCTGTACACGGAGTCCCACCTTGGAGGTGAAAGCATCCAGTTCGCCAATAACCTCAACCGACTCTTCCGGCAGACCGATTTCCTCTCGTGACTCCCGCAAGGCGGTGGCAATAATGCTGGCATCAGTGGAATCACACTTGCCACCGGGAAAGGCAACCTCACCGGCATGGGAGCTCATGTGACTGGCCCGACGGGTCAGGATGATGTGGGGCGTGGCCTCATCGGTAACGGGCACGAGCACTGCCGCATCCACCCGGTCTGGGGAAGGACGGTAATATCGAAGGCGATCCCTGAGCTGCGGAATGATCAGTTGGCTGTCTGGCATGCGTGGAGTGTACCGAGTCCTTTCGCCAGGCCCAAGCGATCAGAGGATGGGCGGGGTATACTTGTGACATTCTGCACATATGGAGCCCGGCATGAACTTCTGCAGTCAGTGCGGCCACTCGATCGTACAGCGCACCCCCGAAGGCGACTCCCGCCCTCGCCATGTGTGTGATAACTGCCATACCGTCCACTATGAAAATCCGAAGGTCATCTGTGGCTGCCTGCCCGTCTGGGAAGACAAGGTGCTGCTCTGCCGTCGCGCCATCGAGCCACGCAGAGGCTACTGGACGCTCCCGGCAGGCTTCATGGAAAACGGGGAAACCACGCCGGAGGCTGCTGCCCGGGAAACATTTGAAGAGGCTGCCGCGCCCGTGGATATCGGCGATCTTTACGCCCTTTTCAATATCCGCCACATCAATCAGGTATACCTGATGTTCAGGGCTCATCTGAAAGATGGCGTGTTCGGCGTTGGCGAAGAAAGCCTGGAGTGTCGCCTGTTTGCCGAAGAAGAAATACCGTGGGACGAAATAGCCTTTCCAACCATCAAACGTACGCTTTACTACTATTTTGATGACCGCAAGAAGGGCGAATTTCCCTTCAGGATGCGCGACATCGAGATCGACTTCCGCCGGACAACCGAAGTGGTGCGCGAAGAAAGCAGCTGATTCACCAACAAAAAATCCCGGGAAGGATGACTCCTTGCCCGGGATTTTTTGCATCTCAGTCCTGCGTTATTTTGGCGCCATGCGAATGGCGCCATCAATGCGGATGGTTTCGCCATTCAGGAAGCCGTTTTCCACCAGATGCACAGCAAGCTTTGCATATTCGTCAGGAATACCGAGGCGCTTGGGGAACTGTGTCATTTCAATGAGCGGCAGCTTCACCGCATCCGGTGCAGAATTCATCAACGGCGTATTGAAAATACCGGGAGCGATGGTATTCACACGCACACCGATTGCAGCCAGATCACGTGCCAGAGGCAGCGTCATGCCAACCACACCACCCTTCGATGCCGAGTAGGCTACCTGACCGATCTGGCCATCAAATGCAGCCACCGACGCGGTATTGATGATCACACCACGCTCCCCATCCTCATTGCCGGCATTCTTCTGCATTTCAGCTGCAGCCAGACGGGTCACATTGAACGTACCGATCAGATTGACGGTAATGACCTTGCTGAACACCTCCAGGGGCATCGGGCCATTCTTGCCGACGGTACGCGTGGCACCGCCGATACCGGCACAGTTAACGGCAATGTGAATGGCACCAAAGGCCTCAAGGGTTTTCGCAATGCCGGCCTGCACCGAGCCCTCATCTGACACATTCACCTGACAGAACAGGACGCTGGCACCCAACCGGGCGACCACTGCCTGCCCCTGCTCGGCATTGAGATCAAAGATGGCTACCCTGGCACCCTTGGCCAGGTAGGCCTCGGTAGTAGCCAGACCAAGACCAGAAGCGCCGCCGGTAACAATCGCGACTTTGTTGGAAAGATCCATGTAAAACACCCTTCAAATACTGATGGCGAAAATTGCGACTGATGAGTCGAGGCGAGAGCATACCATCGGTTTTCACCCCTGTCAGGGGGATGTGACGCAATGGTCACCCGATTCCTCCCGATTACAGGATGCCGACGCCTGAAATTTCCCGGGCCAGCGTTGCTGCATAGTTGTCTGTCATGCTGCCAACGTAATCCAGCACCTTCATGTAGGCCGAGTAAAGGCCCTCGCCCTCCTCCAGAGGCCGCTCCAGCAGTGCCAACTGGGTTCGCTCGCGGGTGGATAGTCCTGACGGGCCGCGGGCACAGAACGCCTGGGCATCCGGAATAAGCGCATCCAGCAGTAACTGCAGGCAGGGATACGCAGCCACTTCCTTGACCACCTTGCTGCGATGCCGGTAGACCCGGTCACTGGCCAGCTTCTTGGCACTTGAAAGCAACTGACTGATGCCGGGATTGACCAGCGTCACCAGATCCCGGGCAGGGAACTCACCCGCCATGAAAGCATCATGATGCCGCATGAACGCATCAGCCACTTCACTCACGCAAAGGCCAATGACCATGCCACGCAGTGCGGCACAACGCTGTCGGTCATTGCGAATGCCCATGACCTTATCCAGCTCAACCAGTGGCCCGAGAAGTGCCTCAAACTCGTGCACATGAAGAATTCCGATTTCGACGGCATCCTCCAGATCAAGAATGGCATAGCAAATGTCATCGGCAGCTTCCATCAGATAGGACAGCGGATGTCGTGCCCACTGGTGCTTACCTTTCTCGATCAGGCCCAGTTCGCGTGCCACCTCCTCAAAATAAGGCAGCTCTGTCTGATATATATTGAACTTGCCCTTCTTCTTTTCGCCGGGCTCGGCATCTGCAGTCCAGGGATACTTTATCAATGTTCCCAGGCTTGCTGCCGTCAGCCTCATGCCGCCTTCGTTCTGGTACATCTCCAGTGTCGCCACCATGCGCAAACCATGCGCGTTACCCTCATAGGTTTGCACATCAATTTTTTCAGCAGGAGAAAGCCCGTCCAGATAGCGCGCATGGCGCTCGGCACGAAACCAGTCACGCAAGGCATCTTCGCCGGTATGACCAAACGGGGGATTGCCGATGTCATGGGCAAGGCACGCAACCTGAACCACCGCACCGATATCAAACGTTGTATAGCCTGACGGCAAGTGCCCGCCGGCTTGCAGCATGGCACCTACACGATTGCCAATGCTTCTGCCCACGCTGGCCACTTCAACCGAGTGTGTCAGGCGATTATGGGTATGGTCATTCACCGCCAGCGGATGTACCTGGGTCTTGCGGCCCAGCCGGCGAAATGCGGAGGAAAAAACAACACGGTCATGGTCAATGTGAAAGTCGGTACGCAAACCTGACTCAATGTCACTGCTGGCCGTGGCACTGCCAGGCAGGACAAGCCCGTCCTTTACCTTGAAACGCTGAGTCGAAAGTAACTGCTGCCACTGCATGCGGGAGTCACGCATGAGAATTTCCTGTCTTGCACAATGCTGGGACAGTAACGGATGCACCGATAGCTAACAAGAAGGAAACTGAACGCAGTCATCACCAGAACGGTGATGACTGCGTGCAAAGACGGATCAGAACCAGCCGGCAGGATTCCACCATGGTGCTTCTGACTCTGACTTGGGTGCCGCTGGAGCAGCCTCTGCCTCAGGAGTTGTACCATCTGCTGCCGAGGTGGCCGAGTTATCAACCGGGATGAATTCCGCCTCTTTAGTGCGCAACTCTTTCACACGAGGTGATGTTGCATCCATGCGTGCCACATCAACCGGCATGGCATCCGCATAAAAGTCGAAGGGGGCCCAGGCAGGCTGCTCATCCGCCAGAATCACGCGACCAACCCCCATCACGCGGGTCTCGCGGATCTGTGCAATTGCCTGTGCATCCGGCATTTGACGCAAGGGGCCAACAACCAGCATGGCTGTGCCAGGGACTGCTTTCTTTGGGCCCGGATTTTCTTCGTCATAACGGAAGTAATAGCTTTTGTTTCCCTCAAAGAAAAACTCCGACTCGAAGATGGTCTTGAGGTAAACCACTGCCAGCGGACGCTTGGCATTGAAATAATACTGGCTGGCTGGGACCTCAAACCAGAAATAGCTGCCGCTCTTCAGTCCTGACAAAAACTGTCCGTTCAGGAAAAAGCCCGGCGACTGAACCTCCTGATCTGCCCAGTCGGACTGGGGGCGATACACATACACAATCGCGTTGCGTGAGTCCGTGGGAATCAGCGGACGAAAGAACTCTCCCTTGTTGGGAAAAAGAAAGCTCCCCATACGCAACGGCTTGAATGTCGTTGTCTCAACCAGCGAATCGAGTTGTTGACGGGTTTGTGTGGCCGTCGGATTGCTGGATGGATGAATAATGAACTGGGGGTTGCTGCAGGCGGCCATGGTCAGTGCCAGCGCTGCGCCGACCAGTGCTTTCAAGTGCCGCATGAATGTATCTCCATTCTTCTTGTTATATGCAGGACTCAGCTTCCCTGACCTCCCCGCTGCCTGTGCCAGCGCCGGAACTTGAACTGCTCCACGGCCTGGTATGCCGGCATCGTCCCCGGAAACACCCGATCAAGGAAGAGGGTCAACCGGGACAGACGGGACGGGAATATCCTGGGCTGATTGCCAAGGATACCCTGAATAGCGGCTTCTGCCACCGCTTCTGGTAACTGAGTAGGCCAGGGAACCGGCACCCCGCTGTTGGCAGCACCGAAAAAATTGGTACGGGTGGCTACCGGATAGAGGATAAACAGCTGACCTTTCTCATGTTTTTCAGTGTTTTCAAGGCGATAGGCAGATGCCCAGGAGTCCAGTGCGGCCTTGGTGGAGGAGTAAAGGGAGTAACCGGGCAAACTGTAGATACCCATGAAACTGGCCGTGACCATCACACCAAACTCGCGCCCCTTGTTCAGCCGGGCCATCTTGTGCGCACAGTAGATCGGAGAAAAGGTATTGGTGCGATAGATGCGCTCCATGCGGCCCCAGTCCTCCTGCTCGGTCTTTTCATAATAGGCAAAGCCGGCATTGGCAATAAAGAGGTCAATCTGGCCAAAACGCTCCAGAGCCAGGTCAAACAACCCGTCCAGCTCCTGCTGGCTGGAGGTGTCACAACGTACTGCTTCCACCTGATGGGACTTGATCACCTGATCGGGCTGCAGGTCGGCAACCAGGACACGGACCCCCTTGAAAGTCAGCAGTTTCTGCAGGATTTCCCTGCCGATGCCGGAGGCACCACCCGTGAGCACAATGGTCTTGTGAGCAATACGCATGAAGGAATTCCATCTTGGACGAACACGGCCGGAAATATCGTGACCGATCAGCCACACAAGCATACCATAGTTACCTGACCACCTTGCCAGCCCCCTGCCGCGGGCAATTTTCCGTGACGCCCGGCAGCTAGGCTGCGATACTTTAACTGCCGACAACTCGATGTACCGAAGAGGTTTGCATGCTGGATGAGCTGTTTCAGAACAACCGTGCCTGGGCCGAACGCATCAAGGCAGAAGACCCGGAATTCTTTGAAAAGCTGGCCCACCAGCAAACACCCCAGTTCCTGTGGATCGGCTGCGCCGACTCGCGAGTCCCCGCGAATGAAATCATGGGCCTGCTACCGGGCGAAGTCTTTGTGCACCGCAATGTCGCCAATCTGGTGATACACACCGACATGAACTGCCTGTCCGTATTGCAGTACGCCGTCGAAGTGCTGAAGGTGAAACACGTTCTGGTCACCGGCCACTACGGCTGCGGTGGCGTCCTGGCGGCCATTGAAGACAGGGAGTTCGGCCTGATCGACAACTGGTTGCGCCATATCAAGGACATCTACCGGATGTATGAGACTGACTTTGACAACCTCCCCAAGGAAAAACATCTCGACGCGCTCTGCGAGCTGAATGTCGCTGAGCAGGTCGCAAATGTATGCCATACCACAATCGTCCAGAATGCCTGGAAGCGCGGACAACCCCTCTCGGTTCACGGTTTCATCTACAGTGTAAAGGACGGCATCCTCAAGGATCTGGGCGTCAACTTCAAAGGCCTGGATGAGCTTGCCCCGATTTACCGCATGCGCCGAAAGTCCGAGTTTCTGGGCCGCTAGGCGGCCGCCCCAAGGACGTTACCATGCGCCTTGCCTTGCTCGGAGCAGCCTTCTCGGTTGGTGGCGCACACCCGGGCTGTCGCCACGGCCCACAAGCCTTTTATGAGCAGGAGTTCAGGGGACTGCATCGTCGCCTGCCGCTTCACATGCAATGGGCCGGAGTGGTCAGGGAAGGTGGCTCAGGCCTGCAACGCTACCCGCAGGGTGCCAGTGTCGTACTGGACAGCGTGCAACGACTGAAGCATCGGGTACAACAACTCCGGCGTGGCGGTGTATTCCCGGTCGTCATTGGTGGCGACCACTCCTGCGCCATTGGCACCTGGAGTGGCGTTGTCGCCAGCCGCCAGCAGCCACTGGGATTGCTGTGGATTGACGCCCATCTGGATAGCCACACGCCGGAGTCATCAGTCAGCAAACGTCTGCACGGCATGCCCCTGGCCGTACTACTGGGCGAAGGCGATGCACGCCTGACTCACCTTGCCGGTTTCTCACCCGTGATTGACCCACGCTTTTGTGCCGTACTGGGAGTACGCAGCTTTGAAGCAGGTGAGCCCTTGCGCCTCAAGCGTCTCGGGGTACGCTTCTATACCCGCGATGAAATCCGTAGACGCGGACTGGCCGCTGTCCTGAATGAGGCCTGGCGACATGTTTCTGCAGCACCGGGAGGATTTGGGGTGAGTCTTGATCTGGATGTCCTGGACCCCATGCTGGCACCCGGGGTCAGTGTTCCCGAACGATATGGGCTGCAACCACGAAAACTGGCGCAACTACTGCGGCAGCAGTCGCGCAAGCATCGCCTGAGAGCACTGGAGATTGTCGAGCTCAATCCCCGCAAAGACCCCCAGGGACAAACACGCCGACTGTTGCCGCAATTACTGCGGGCACTGATCGAATCACGCTAAACCTTTGCCCACTTCAAGTTTCTGGCATAAAAAAACCCGACAATGTCGGGCTTTTTTATCAGCAGGCTCGGATTACACCGATGCTGGCGGGTTGATACGGATTTCAACGCGACGATTCTGCGAACGACCATTTTCAGTGGAGTTATCAGCAATCGGCATGGACTTGCCCATACCGGTGGCAGACAAACGGCCACCATTGACGCCACGACTGATCAGGTACTGGGACACCGAGCGGGCGCGCTCAGTCGACAGATTCATGTTGTAGTCATCACGACCAACGTTATCCGTATGGCCTGTAACAGAGATGGAGGTCTTGTTGTACTCCTTGAGCACATCAGCCACTGCATCCAGTACTGGATAGAAGTCTGCACGCACACTGCTCTGTGCAGTAGCAAACGTGATATTGCCGGGCATGATCAGGGTAATGGCACCGGTGGCCTTGTCCTTCTGGACGCCAACACCAACACCGGCCAGACGATCACGCAGTTTCTTTTCCTGGTAGTCCATGTAGGCACCAACACCACCACCGGTCACGCCACCAATCGCAGCACCCTTGAGCGCAGCCTCTTTGCGTTCCTTCTTGTTGTCGCCTGTCGAGTATCCAATGGCAGCACCCGTAGCAACACCAATGCCGGCGCCAATGGCAGCCTTGCTTACCTGGCTTTCGCCCGTATAGGGGTTGGTCGTGCAGCCAGCCAGTGCAACAACAGCCATAAGGGCCGAAGCAGTCAAAATACGCATGTGAACTCTCCTTACTCGAAACAGGGCAAAAAACCCGTAGGCGCCCTTTGTAACAAAAGGCACCGGGGAACGGAACCCTGATTTACGCGGCAACAACACTATGACTGAAAAGTACGTCAATTCGTTCACAGAACAGCTGATAAAAAGCCCTGCGGGTGCTTGGTAATGGCAACACTGAGAATAAAGGCATAGACGGATAGAGCCAGAAAAAACATGAAAACCCGGGCGCCCCACCCTTTCATGAACCGGAAAGCCATCATGCCAAGGGCGATGTAAACAAACAGGGCACCAATCTTGACCTGCACAAACGTCGGGAAAGACCCCATCAGCCCAATCAGTACCAGCGCAGAAACCAGAAGCACGGTATCAATTACATGTGGCAAAACCCTGACTATCCTGGCATTGAAAAACGATGACTCCTGCATCATCCAGAGGCCTCGGAGCAGGAAAAAAGCGCCACTCGCCAACGCGGCAGTCATGTGAATGTGCTTGACGATGGTATACGTTGTCATGGAAATACTCCGGATCTGATGCGCGCCTTTTTCGCAGAATACGAGGGCCGGGTCAAACCTCAATTTCAGGCAGCATGACGCAGTGCCGCACCTGCCTGAATCTGCTAAGGTTTCAGACTTGTCCGGAACCCGTATGCATCATGCTGTTCAAGAAAGTCCATACTCCCTGTATTGGAATTTGCTCAACCACCTTTGGCGATACGGTCTGCCGCGGGTGTCGACGCTACCTGCATGAAGTGATTGACTGGAACCGCTATTCGGATGAACAAAAGCGGCTGATCTGGCAGCGGCTCGACCGCCTGCTGGAGCAGGTGCTACCGGCCTACTTCAGGATTGAAGACCCAGCCCGGCTGGCCGCGCGCCTTGCCTCGTACCGCATTCCGCATCGCCCTGAGGCTGGCCCGTGGACTCACCTACATGCCCTGCTGAAGTCCGCCGCTCGCCAGACGGCTGATCCTGGTGAATTCGGCGTGGCCCGACTGGACAAGCACGGCCCAGACCTCGCCACATTACGCGAACAGATCAATGAGGACCTGCATCAGTTGGCACAGGCTTATTACGACAAGGACTTCCTGCGGGCTGTCCGCAATGCCCTGGTTAGCAGCAAAGACACGTGAGCATGAAGCCTGCTGACAGCATGGGTCGAGCTGAAAAAAAAGGGCAATGACTCCTGCAAGACGAAACAGTTTGGTATAGTCGCCCGCCTGTGCGCCAGTGGCGAAACTGGTAGACGCGCTGGATTTAGGTTCCAGTCCTTTGCAGGGTGTGGGTTCAAGTCCCTCCTGGCGCACCACTTACTGTCACCAACTCCCGCCGCCTGCCCTAAGCCATGCGTCCCCGTGTGACCTGACCGCGATTAACCAGACCAATCGCACCGCCCAATGCCATGCCCGTCAGAAGTCCACTCAGGTGGCCTACATTCGACACCGGGCCGAACAGCACATCCAGCAATCCCGTATAACCTATGGCCAGCCAGCCGATCATGAACCAGAGGATTTCCTTGCGCAGGCGAAAACCCGCCGCCGGGTTCAGCAACGGATAAATCCACAGGTATCCCAGCAAGCCATAAATCACCCCCGAAAGACCACCAAAATTCGGGCCGTACTGCAGCCCTTGCGCTGCATTGCTGACCAGCGCAATGACAACGCTGATGCCCAGCAGTCGCCACGCAGACTGACCACGCTCGATCAGACCACCCAGCTCCCACCACCAGAGAAGATTGAACGCAATGTGCATGACGCTGAAATGCATCAATGCCGGTGTAAGTAGCCGCCACCATTGCAGCCCCCACTGCAGACCAGTGTCAGCTAATGCATCAACTGCAGGATAACGGAGTACCCCAAACACAAACTCCGGCAGCAGATTCAAGCCGGCAAACACGAGCAGACAAAGCAACGTGACTGCGCGCGTCAGCACTCCCGCCCGTCGCCACCAGCCCGATATTGCAGACACTCCCGAACTTTCATAAACAGGCTCTGCCTGTGCCTGACCACTCTGCCAGGATGCCTGCCAGTATTTCGGGTTGTCAGGTGCCGCCAGAAAAATGTCGAGCTCTGCACGTGCCGGCAAGAAGTCCTGCTGGTTTTGAAGGACGATCCCGACGCCCTCTCCACTCTGCTCAAGATGGCTGGCAATGCCGATACTGCGCAAATAATCACTGAAGGCCAAAGCCAGGCGTTTTTCCGGAAATGTAACAAGCTTCATGCTGACTTCTTATCCTCAGGCAACAGGCTGCGCAAATACTGGTGACGCTCCACCTGCTTCAGTCGTGCAAGTTTCCTGCACCTGACAAAGAAGAGGGAAAGATCGTTGCCGCTTGCCTGGAGCAAAAGCCTGAATGCCGGGACCAGATCATAATAGGTGCCAACCGTATTCAGACGTGCATTGTTAACCGCCGCAAACCATCCGTCATAACCGGCATAACCACCCCACCGTATCTTCTGCTCTGCGTAGGCCTGACGGAGCTCTGTATAAACAACACCCTTCTGCACACGCTTCTCTGTATCGCTGATGGGCAGTGCAAAGACGGACTGCAAACGCTTCCGGTATGAAAGCACCAGTGCCACAAAGTCATCGCGTCGCCTTTTGCCCAGTTGCAGGCGCTCCAGATCTTGCGGGTAACGCTCGCTGTAGCGGCGCAAGCCTTCATCTGCCACTGCTACCGCCAGACTTTCATTAAAAACCGTGTCTCCTGGCACAAACAAAACCTGATGAGTCAGCTCATGGAAAATCAGCTCGGCCAACTCGGCCTCTGGCTGATGGACAAAGCTTGACAGTACAGGATCACGAAACCAGCCCAGTGTGGAGTAGGCAGGAATACCACTCAGATAAACCTCCCACCCTTCTTGCTCAAGCCGAGATGCCAAACGCTGTGCATCCGCCTCAGCAAAGAATCCTCGATACGAAAGGCACCCCACAAACCAGTAGCACCAGGTTCTGGACTGCAGGGACAACTCGGGCGCAGCCATGACCGACCATACCGGGTAAGGCTGTCCGAGCTCCACGTAGTGCCCATACTGGCGGCTGGCGGGCAAGCCCAGCTCATCAAGGGCAAAGCTACGGATGCGCTGCACTGCCTCCAGCTGATGCCGCAACCCGGGTGTTATTGCATCGCCATCAAGCAACTGATCAATTGGTTTACGCTTGGCAAGCAGGTTGAAGTGCCCCTGTACCGCCTGACCGTAATAGGCAGCACTCTGGCAACCGGTCAGCAGGAATACCAGTAGCGGGGAAAAGAGACGTTTAAGGGAAGGAGTCTTCATCTGGCGATGCTAGCAAAAATTGGCTGGCGGCACGCCTTTATCCCGCACTTGCTCAATGTGTTACCCGCCGTACAGACATGGCTGATACATGACAGATCGCACCGCCGCAAGCCACGGCCACATCGGAGCCGATCAGGGGTGTGACATTTTCCACTCGTGCAACTGCTGCTTCGCCTGCACAAGCTCGGCCTGATTCATCCCCAGCTCCAGCACATCTCTTGCCTCAGGAGCTTCATCCACATCATCTTCTGCTGCAAGGGAAAGAAAAACCCAGGCACGGATACTTTGCCGGGGCACTCCCGGCTCACCCAGTAACAACAACCCCAACCGATACTGTGCGTCCGGATTTCCCTGTTCGGCAGACTTTTCATACCAGCCCAACGCTGCGGCATTGTCAGCCAGGACCTCTTCCTGATGTGTTCCCAGAGCCAGTTGAGCCTCGTCATCACCCTGGAGGGCGGCCTTCTCAAACCAGAAGAGGGCCTGCTCTTCGTCCTGCTCAACCCCCATGCCCTCGGCATATGACTCACCCAGACGGGTCTGGGCATCGGCATCCCCTTTCTGGGCAGCCTTGAGGAACCACGGAAATGCCTTCACAGGGTCATCCATGCCCTCGGCATATACCCTCCCAAGCCACGTCATTGCCTGAACCTGACCTGCCAGTGCCAGAGGTTGCAGCTCGACCAGTGCCTTTTCCATATCGTCTGCCTCGAAAGCAGCAATGCCCTCATCGAGCCCGGCATGAACGACTTGTACAGAAAACAGTGCCGACAACAGCAGGAGGGAGAAAATCGCACGCATGATCATTATTCTTGGAGTAGGTACTTGTTTTGACGCCATTATAGGGCCGTACAGACAGCGGCTGAATGGGGGCAGCAGCCTATAATGAGCAATATTTATACGGCAGTCCTATTGCCAAATCCCGTGCTCGGAGATAGCTGACCCGGACCGGCAAGGAGCAACTCATGACCGACAGCAATACCATCGTGGCAGAACTTAAAAAACTGAATCACCTGCTGCATGAGGCACTCCCGGCGCCCGCCCCTGCCCCCGATTTCTCTGCCGGCATTGCCTTTCGCTGGCGCTCTCACCCGCACGGTGGCTATCTGGAAACGGTGCTGGACATCAGCCCCATACAGCTTGATGACCTGCAAGGGATCGACCGGCAAAAAACCGAAGTTCGCCGCAATACCGAACAGTTTGTTCTGGGCGCCCCAGCCAACAACGTTCTGCTCACAGGCAGTCGGGGCACCGGAAAGTCTTCACTGGTCAAGGCCGTGCTGAACGCGTTTTCCGGGCAGGGCTTGCGCGTGGTCGAAGTGGAAAAACACCTGCTGCAGGATCTTTCCGACATCGTTGCACAACTGCATGCGCGACCCGAGCGTTTCATCATCTACTGTGATGACTTGTCCTTCAGTGAAGATGACAGCAGCTATCGGGCACTCAAAACAGCACTCGATGGCAGCATGCACGCAGGTAGCCCAAACATCATCATCTATGCCACCAGCAATCGCCGGCATCTTTTACCGGAATATCATCACGACAATGCCATGACTCATGCGGGTGAAAATGGTGAACTGCACCCGGGAGAGGTCATCGATGACAAGATTTCCCTGTCTGACCGCTTTGGTTTATGGCTGACATTTTATCCGGCCAGTCAGGATGACTACCTGAACATGGCACGGCACTGGATTGAACACTTTGGTCTGCACTTCACGAACGATGCCCGTACAGCTGCCCTGCAGTGGGCGATGGGCAGGGGAAACAGGTCTGGCCGAACGGCTTCACAATTTGCGCGCGACTGGGCTGGTCGGCAGCAGTTCAATCGTAATCGCTGAGCACTCACGCCAATCCGGGTTTCTGCTTGTGTAATCGCTTGTCCTGATACATGGCGGTATCGGCAACCCGCATCAGCACGGACAGGTCATCGCCATCATCAGGAAAGGCCCCGACACCAATACTGACATGGACGTTAATGGTACGCCCGACGACATGAAGTGGCTGGGCAATTGCCTCGCGCAGGCGGCCGATCAGTGCGTCCAGCGCATCCCCTCGCCCGGCATCCGGAAGCAGCACAAGAAACTCATCCCCACCAAAACGGGCAATCAGGTCAGAAGAGCGCAATGTCCCCACTGCCTGATCAGCGACATGAACCAGCATGGCGTCACCGGCATCATGCCCATGCTCGTCATTGATGCGCTTGAAATCCTCCAGATCAAGACTAAGCAGCACAAACGGCCGCTTCTGCCGGTATGACAATGATACAAGCCTGCCGGCCTGCTCAAGAAACTGATGCCGGTTTGCCAGTCCGGTCAGACTGTCATGGGTCGCCATTACCCCCAGCCGCAACTGGCTGGCTGCTGCAAACCAGGCCAAAAGGCCCGCAATCAAGGCCAGACATGTGGCAAGCACATGCCAGGGCAACGGCTGCCAGTCCGCTGCAACAAATGCGTCACGCCAGCGTGCCGCCAGCACCCATCGCCCCCCCGGAATCACCACCTCCTGCTGCAGGGCATCCGGTGCAGCAAAGAGTGCCGCCTCGCCAAGGAATACCTCTCCGGTGGCTCCCGTGCCATCCCGTCCGCGCAGGGCATAAATGACTTCATCACCGGAGGTAAGTCCGGCACGCTCGAATACCGGCAACGGATCAATCGAGAGCGCAACAAGCCCCCAGTAATGCGACGCTCCATCCCTGTCACGGATCAGTACAGGAACACGGTTGATCAGGCCAAGACCACCCTGAACCAGATTGACAGGGCCAGCCGTAACCGCCTGCCATTCACGACGCACTCTTAAAACCGCATCACGCTGGGCTGGAATTTTTTCAAGCTCGATCCCCATGACGGCTTCATTGCCGGACCGGGGATAAACGAAACGCACAATATTCTCGGGCGCAATGGCAATGTTGCGTATGCGCGGCTGGATGGCAAACAACCGCTCGGCCAGTTGCTCGTATTGCGCCTCATCAAAACCGGGATTGGCGCTGACAAACGCTGAAACACTCAAACCCAGTGACAACAGCGTATTGATCTCGGACTCAAGATGGGAGCGGACACTGCTGACCTTGGCCTGCAGGCGGATTTGTGCTGACTGCTCGACACGCTCCTGCTCAAGCTGGATCAGCCATTCGGCAAAAAACAGCACCAGCACACCAGCGGCGACTCCCACTATCAGTGGAAGATGCGTGAGCCTGTCAAAAAGCCTGTCTGTCCGCTTCATGATGCAATCCGTTCCCTGCCACCTCGTGCTCATTAAGCTATCTTATGCAATGAGAGCACAAGTGAACACACGCACAAACCAGGGGGGTCACACTTGCAGCCGGCAAGAAAGGTACCTCCTTGAAACAAGGAGGTATCGAGGGCAACTATGCACGCAAGCGACGGGTTTTGAACGTATGCCAGCCACTGCCGGTAATTGCAGCGATGAAGGCAAAAAGGCCGGACTCGCCAGGCCTTGGCTCACCACCATTGGCCATTCGTCGTAACTGGCGCGAATACCAGGCGACTTCCATGAGAGCCATCCTGTCGATCGCGGCAATCCCGGTAGTAATGGGTTTGACCACATGATGAGGATCATGCCCCTGCAGTACCCGCTTCGGCAGGTCTGGCTCAATTGCCAGGGCACGGGCAATACCCACGATATCCACCGCACCCGAGCTAACAGCGTCCGCCATTCCTGCACTGCTCCGGAAGCCGCCCGTGAGCATCAGCGGCGTACTGACTGCGGCACGTGCCTTCTCGGCAAACTCAAGAAAATAGGCTTCGCGGCGACGGGTCGAGTCTTTTTGAGGCACTGCTTTCACGCCGCTCATCGCAGGGGCCTCATAGGTTCCCCCGGAGATCTCGATCAGATCAACGCCGGCCTCCGCCAAGGCACGGATCAGGTCCAGCGACTCCTCCTCCGTGAAACCTCCTCGCTGGAAATCCGCTGAATTGAGCTTGATGCCAACAGGAAAGGATTTGCCAACCTGCGCCCGTATTTCACGAAAGACCTCAAGGACAAACCGACGACGGTTTTCGGCGTTACCACCCCAGCGATCCTGACGCTGATTGTGATGCCCGGACAGGAACTGGCTCACCAGATACCCATGAGCACCGTGAATCTGCACCCCTGTAAAACCCGCTTTCTTGGCGATGGCAGCCGTGCGGCCATAACGCTGGATCAACGACTCGATTTCAGCCTCGGTCAACGCCCGCGGGGTGCTGAAAAAGCGCGACAGTTCCTTGTTGAACGGAATGGCAGAAGGCGCCACCGTCTCGGCATTCAGGCCTTTCGGCGACTGCTTACCCGGGTGGTTGATCTGCATCCACAATTGCGTTCCGTTTCTGGTACCGGCGGCCGCCCATGCACGCAACTGATCAAGATCACGCTCATCTTCAATGGCGACATTGTTGGGCTCGCCCAGTGCGCGCCGATCAATCATGACATTGCCCGTGATCAGCAGGCCGATACCGCCATCTGCCCAGCGCCCGTAAAGCCGTTCCAGCCCGGCAGTCATCCGGTTATCCGTGGTGCCCAGTGCCTCGCTCATGGCCGACTTGCCCAGGCGGTTCTTGATTACGCTGCCATTTGGCAGGGTATAGGGCTGGGACAGAACCCTGGCCACTTCGATTGACGATGTCATGCCGCACTCCAGTCAGTTTCAGACCGGACCGACGCTATCCAACAATTCGATACTTGTCAAACTATCAATATATGTCAGAATAGCTCAATCATTCCCGAGCAGGATTCCATGTCGTGATACGCCAACGCCCCACTGATCTTGATCGCCTGTCACGCGCGTTCAAGGCACTGTCCAATCCGAACCGGCTGGCCATCTATCTGGAGGTCCTGCAGCAGACACGCATGGAAGTGAAGAGTTGCGGCCTCTCACACCTGATCGACAAGCTTGAAATTGGTGCGCCCACCGTATCGCACCACACCAAGGAGCTGGTGGATGCCGGCCTGATCAGTGTGCAGCGTGATGGCCGCTTTATCCGCTGCACCCTTGATGAAACCATGCGTGAGCTGCTGCATCGCTTCTTTGCCCGTGACAACGAACCTACCCGCAGGTAACCGCCATGTCCCTGAAAGTGCACCATCTTAACTGCGGGACTATGTGTCCTGCCTGTGCCCGTCTTATCAATGGCAAGGGAGGATGGCTGGAGCCGGCCCAGCTGGTATGCCATGTACTGCTGATTGAAACGCCAAAGGATGGGCTGGTACTGGTCGACACCGGCATTGGCACACTGGATGTGGCCACACCAACACGACTGGGCAAACCTTTCCTGGCACTGACGCGTCCATTGCTGGATCAGCATGAAACTGCGCAGGCCCAGGTCCAGCGCCTTGGCTTCAAATTATCTGACGTCCGCCACATCATCGTCACCCACCTTGACCTGGACCATGCCGGCGGCCTCCCGGACTTTCCGGAAGCCAAGGTCCATGTGTTTGCGCCTGAATACGAGGCTGCCATGCAGCCAACCTGGCGCGAACGCGCCCGTTATCTGCCAAGCCAGTGGGCACACAGCCCGCGCTGGGTGAAACATGAAGCCGGCGGCGAAGAGTGGTACGGGTTCAGCAGCATGCGACCCATACCTGGCCTCACCGAAGACATCATGATGGTGCCGCTTACCGGACACACCCGGGGTCATACCGGCATTGCAGTTCGCACCGGAGCCGGCTGGAAACTGCACTGCGGTGACGCCTACTTCTTCCATGGCCAGATGGATCCTGCGCACCCGCACACATCACCCGGCATGAATGTTTTTGAAAGACTGGTTCAGACAGAGGCTGCCGCCAGAATCCGTAACCAGGAGCGCCTGCTAGACCTGGTTCGCAGAAAAGGCAACGAGATCGAGGTCTTCTGCGCCCATGACCCCGTCGAGTTTCAGCGTTACGCATGATTGATTCACGCATAAAAAATGCCGGCTATGCCGGCATTTTTTATGCGCCATTTTCACGCTCATGCAGTTGTCTTAATGCTGCCGACATTCTGGCCTCCAGATCCCTGGCCAGCGTACGCGCATCACGCTCACCCGGTAACTCAGCCGGCAGCACCATGACATCCACAACCATCTTCTCGCCTTTCAGGATATCAATGGCATGTGACAGGAACTCATCATCGCCAATGAAGGGAGCATGTGGATGCAAGTCATCATGCTCATCCCGGTAACAGACAAGCACAGGTTGCAATGAGACCTGTGTCTGCACGGCAGCACCAAAAAGCTTGTGAAAAAACCGTTTCAGACGGTGACCATCTGTCGTTGTGCCTTCAGGAAAGAACAGGACATTACGACCTTCGCCCAGATGACCCGCCAACTGGTGCGTCACCTGCCCGGCATCACCAGCCCCACGCTGGATGAACAGTGTTCCGGCAACCCTGGCCAGCCAGCCGACCACCGGCCACCTGGCCACCTCCGCCTTGGACAGGAAATACACCGGAAAGTTGGCACCCAGCACCGGAATATCCAGCCAGGAAACATGATTGGAAACCCACAGTGCATGCCCGTCAGCCGGGGCTCCGTGCACACGGATATCCAGATTGAGGATATTGCAGAAACGCCGGTGCCACCATCGAATGACTGGCTGCTGCCAGGGGCGATACTGGACAAACGCAGCACCACACACCACCGCCAGAACAGCACCTTCCAGCAGATGTACACCAAGGCGAAAACACCGGTAATACAACCTGACCCGGATATGGATTGAACTTCTTTTCTGAGATGCCACAGCCTTCCGCCTGTCAATCAGCGCGGCAAAGGCTACTTCATCCGAAGAATCCGTGAACATCAACCGGCCTTGAGGAAACGTTGCGCGTAACGGTCAGCAAGCATGCTGACATCCAGCATCACAAACACATCGGCACAGTTGAACTCGGGGTCCCAGCATGCTTCCCCGCCAATCCTGCAGCCCATGCGAAGATAGGCTTTCAGCAAGGGTGGCATGGCTGATGCCGCAGTTTCCCGGGCCTCTACATCAATGCCACGACGCGGCGTCACGCGAAGCTCACTCGCAACAAAATGACGCTCACGCAGTTCCGGCATAATGACCGAAAAGTTCTGTCCTCCGTCACGCAGGCTGATGCTAGCGCAACCGACCAGGTAACTGAAATCATTCTGCAACAAATAGTCTGCCAGCGCTGACCACAGTACCGTAATGGCTGCCCCCGAACGATACTCCGGGTGAACACAGGTACGTCCGATTTCCAGAATGCGCCCAGGCAACCGCACAATGGCACCAAGATCAAATTCACTGGCTGAATAGAAACCACCGGCGCGTCTGGCCTGTTCACTGCAAAGCAGACGGGTTGTCGCAATGATGCAGCCATTGGCCACATCATACACATTCAGGTGATCACAGAAATCATCAAAGGAATCCCGGTCGAGACCCTCGGAGTCATCGAACCGGGCACCGAACTCATCACCAAACACACTGGCTCGCAGTGCTTGTGCTGCACGCAGTTCCGCCATATCACGAACGAAACGCGCCTCCAGCTTCGGTTTGTTGCGAACCGGGACCACACCAGCTGCAATTGCCGACTTTACCTCGTTCTGACTCAGGGCCAACGCCTGCATCTTTCCTTCCTCATGTCATCTGTTTACGAGGGACATGATGGAAATCCGGCATTGAGAAGACATGACGAAACAGTGAATATTTGAAGACAGACTGTCAGACAGCCTGAATCAGGACTCATCAATGCAGGGAAACATAAGCCCCGCCTGTATCACCCGGATGACAGGCCCGTGTCCGGATTTGCGTTCGGACACGTAATCGTTTCCACTTTGCACTGACAAGACACATGGATCGAATATGGAATATCTGCTGTATCTGGGTGTTGGTGCCCTTGCTGGCCTGCTTGGCGGACTGCTGGGCATCGGCGGAGGACTGGTGATCGTACCCGTGCTCGTATACAGCTTTCAGGCACATGCCTTTGATCCGGAGGTGTTGACACAGATGGCTGTCGCCACCTCTCTGGCCACCATCATTTTTACCTCCGTCAGCTCAGTCAAGGCGCATCACGAGCGAGGCGCCGTCCGCTGGGACCTGGTTCGCCTGCTGGCGCCAGGCATTGTCCTCGGAACACTTATCGGCGCAGAGGTAGCACATCGCCTGCCTGGGCGGAGCCTGCAATTGCTGATCGGGCTGTTTGCCTTGCTGATGGCCCTGCAGATGTTCAGTAACTGGCGCCCCGGAGGAGCGCAGGCAGTACCGTCGTCACTGCCAGGCAGGCAGGGGCTGTTTGCCGGCGGCAGCATTATCGGCCTTGCCTCCGCCCTGTTTGGTATTGGTGGTGGCAGTCTTACGGTCCCATGGCTCAGCTATCATGCCGTTCGCATGCAGGAGGCGGTTGCAACCTCATCAGCATGTGGCATGGCGATCGCTGTCGCCGGCACACTGGGATTTGTAGCCACGGGACTGAGAGCTCACAACCTGCCAGAGCAGGCCATGGGCTATGTTTATCTACCGGCCTTTATAGGCATCAGTATCAGTAGTGTGCTGTTTGCACGGGTAGGGGTTCGTCTGGCGCATCGCCTGCCCGCCGCAACCCTCAAGAAGGTATTTGCCGTGCTCCTGGTGATAGTCGGTATCCAGTTGATTGCCGGGGTCCAATAAGCCGGTCCAGGCTCAAAAACAAAGGCCGGCGTTGAGGCCGGCCTTTGTTTTGGGGCGATCCCGGTTCAGTTCAGTGGTGTTACAGCGGCTACCGCCACCTGATCCCCGCTGAAGCGGATGTCACAGACATACTGGCTGGTCTTGCCATAGACCAGGGATACACCTGTCTGACTCTGGAAGGCTGTCGCCTCGTCAAGCTCCTGCTGCAACCGCGAAAGCACCTTGCCGGCTGCCTCGCCAGGCTGTGCAGACGAGCAGAATGTCAGGGCGCGCGACTCCGCCTGGGACTGACCAACATAGGCATAGAGGCTTGCAGCTGCAAAGCTGATACCGGCAGCCAGGGCGATACGGGGTGCAAGTGTTTTTATTGTACTCATGGCACGCTTTCCTTGTTGATCACGGGCTGACTGAATGCCAAAGCATTGCAAACCCTGATGACAACAAGGTTATATCTGCAAAGTCATACCAAGAGAACCACTCAGTCGACAAACGGTAGCCCAAAGTGCTAGCCCGTGTTCCTCAAACCGGCGGCAATCCCGGCAATGGTGACCATGAGTGCCTGATCGTAGGCATGCCCTGCCCCTCCGGTCAGACGACGACGCAACATCAGCTCCGCCTGCAGGAGATGAAGCGGCTCTATATAGGGGGTTCTGACACTGATGGAGCGCCGCAATACAGGGTTATCCTCCAGCAACGGCCTGCCACTGTTAGCCTGCAGCAAGGCATCCATAGTGATCTGAAGCCTGTGCCGCAACTCCGCACCCAACTCCCGCAGGCTCACATCGTCGCCCGCCAGTTTTTCCTCATAACTGGCCACAATCGAGGCATCAGCCTTGGCCAGCACCATCTCCAGCATGCCCAGCACCGTGTGGAAATAGGGCCAGTCCCTGGCCATCTCCCGCAACATCCCTTCCCTGCCAGTGTCCACGGCCATGTTCAGGGCACGTCCTGTTCCCAGCCAGGCAGGCAACATCAGGCGCACCTGAGTCCAGGCAAACACCCAGGGAATGGCACGTAACGACTCCACTCCCCCGCCCGGTTTCCGTTTGGCCGGCCGGGACCCCAGGGGCAGCATCTGCAGCTCGGTCTCGGGGGTAACCGTGCGCAGATACCGCACAAAATCTGGGGTATCCCGCACGGTTTCGCGATAAACCGCCAGAGAAACCGTCGTCATCTCATGCATGAGCTCACGCCACTCAGGCTTGGGTGACGGAGGTGGCAACAACGTTGCTTCCAGTGTGGCCGAGGCATAAAGATCCAGATTGCGAATGGCGATGCCCGTCATGCCGAACTTGAAACGAATCATCTCGCCTTGCTCGGTAACCCGTATCGAACCATTCACCGACCCCGGAGGCTGAGACAACAGGGCCTGATGGGCTGGCGCCCCACCACGGCTGACAGAGCCACCCCGCCCATGAAACAGGGTCAGCTTCACACCAAAACGGGCGGCCACCTCGGTCAGCGCTTCCTGTGCACGATACTGCGCCCAGTTTGCGGCCAGAAACCCCGCATCCTTGGCCGAATCGGAGTAGCCGATCATTATTTCCTGCTTGCCGGCAATGGCATCCCTGTACCATGGGATTGATAGCAATGCCTCCAGACATGCTGCCGCTCCCTCCAGGTCATCCAGCGTTTCAAACAGCGGGACGACGCGCAGGGGATGTGGCACCTCGGCCTTTTGCTGCAGCAGCATCACCGCCAGAACGTCACTGGGCCGCTCAGCCATCGATATGACATACGCCCCCAAAGAATCCGATGGCTGGCGCGCCAGCTCCCGAAATGTCGCCAGCACCTCCTGCACCTCCGGAGTGTTCAGCGGATGATCCGGAATCAGGTGTGGATGCTCAGGCAGCAAGGGCCGTGGATTCTGCAGCTCGGCCAGCAGAAAGGACTGCCTGGCAGGCTCATCCCAGTCAGCATAGGAGCCCATGCCGAGAAACTGCGTTATTGCGGTCAGAACATCCGTATGCCGTGTCGACTCCTGACGAATGTCAAGCTTGAGCAACTCCACCCCAAAGCAGGCAACTCGCCGAATCACATCCAGCAGACAACCATTCGCAACGTCTTCCAGGCCACAATCCAGCAAGGACTGGTGGCAGAGCATCAATGGCTCAAACAGCTCTGACGAATGCCGGTAAACGTCCTGCGCATCGGACGGCTCATGCCGCAACTCGGCATCAAGCCAGTCACGTGTAGCGGCCAGACGACGCCTCACCTCACGCAAAAGCTCCCGATACGGCTCACTGCAATCCAGGCCAACCGCCGCACGCAAGGCAGGGCTGCAATCGCTCATGGAAAGCTCGGCACGCAACTCTTCAATGTCACGCCAGAAAAGATCAGCGGCCATCCAGCGGGCCAGCAACACAACCTCACGCGTTACGTGATGCG
Source organism: Moraxellaceae bacterium (assembly GCA_030646295.1). Lineage (GTDB taxonomy): Bacteria > Pseudomonadota > Gammaproteobacteria > Pseudomonadales > Moraxellaceae > UBA2031. Next base: position 356,671 of record JAUSND010000003.1, on the reverse strand, counting down.
TCACATTAGGATTGCCGTCCCGATCCCCGCCCATCCACGAGGCAAAACGCACAGGCGACATGTCCAGAGGCAAATGCTCACCGGTGTACTCAAGAAGGACGGCATCAAATTCGCGCAGGAACTGTGGTACTGCCTTCCACAGTGTCTGTTCAATTGCCGTAAATCCCCACTTGGCTTCGTCAACCGGAGTCGGCCGGGTTTTGCGGATTTCATCGGTATGCCATGCAGCAATAATGTGCCGACGCAACGTTGAAAGCTCATCGGCACGCTCAACCGGCGTCAGCGAGGCATGATCAAGCCGCTCCAGCGAGTCCGCAATGTCATCATACTTCCGAATGAGGGTACGCCTGCTCACCTCGGTTGGGTGCGCCGTCAATACAAGCTCGATATCCAGTGTTTTTACTGCTTGCAGGATTTCCTGCGGGGATCTCCCCTCCGCCGCCAGGCGCACAAAGAGAGCCCTGACCGACCCTGGCTGAGGGGGCTCATCTGCGCGCCACTGATGGGCCCGGCGACGTCGAACGCGATGATACTGCTCGGCAATATTGGCCAGATTCAGAAACTGGGTGAAGGCACGAACAATCGGCAACAACTCATCATCATGGAGACCGGACAGCAGGCGAGAAAGCTCGGACCTTGACCCGGCATTGCCATCACGTGCCTGCTTGCCCAGAACACGAATCTTCTCAACCTTGTCAAAAATATCCTGGCCAACCTGCTGCCGCAGGGCATCCCCCAGCATTTTCCCCAGCAGGCGAACATCATCCCGCAAAGGCGCATTAACATCAGGAGCGTTCAATGTGGTTGTATCTCCGGAAAAAGAAGAAAGCAGCAACCGGCATACCTATCAACCGGCATTACTATGCAGACAATGTCATGGACGCATCCGGGGCCCAGCGCGCAAGCTTCTCCGCCAACATGCGCAAGCTTACCGGCTTTGGCAGATGATCATCCATACCAGCTGCATAGCAATTATCAACATGATGCTGTGTGACATGCGCGCTGACTGCAATCAACGGCACACGCGCCTTTCCTTCTACCGACTCCAGCAAGCGCATTTCACGTGCTGCCGAATATCCGTCCATCACCGGCATTTCACAATCCAGCAACACCAGGTCAAAAGGCTGACGAGCACGACGAAACATCACCAGCGCCTGCTCGCCATTTTCAGCAAGCTCCGGGCTGATGCCAAAGCGACGCAGCAGCCCCATGATTACCAGTTGGTTGGTATGATTGTCTTCCGCAACAAGAACCCTCAGCGAAGGGTATTGTGGAAGCACATCACGGATTGGAGCGGTTTCTGCCGGCTGCCTGTCAATGACCGACAACACGGCCTTGCGCAACTCTGTGGCCATCAACGGGCGCTCAAATGCATGGGCCACACCGGCATGCACAAGAACACCAGGACTGGGCTGTAACTGGGGCAAGGCATACAGCAAGGTTTTCACATTCTGCAGCAAAGGGTCATGTGTCACACGTTCATGCAGGCTCAAGCCGTTCATGTCAGGCAATTGCAAGGCTGTTACCAGCAAGTCAAAGGGACGGCCCGCCTGAGCCATCTCGCGCAGCCGGAGCATTGCCGACTCCCCTGACTGCACACTCTCAACGATCAACCCCTTGGTCGCCGCTTCACTTTCCATGATCGAGCAAAAACGGGAATCTTCGTCCACCAGCAACAAACGAACTACCGGCAGATGATCCGGCCAGTTCAGTCGCGTAACGGCACCCGTCACCGCCTGAACATAAACCGTTGCGGTAAATACTGATCCCCGGCCAGGCTCACTTTTGGCGGTAAGGTCACCCCCCATCAAGCGACAAAGGTCGCGACTGATGCTGAGACCCAACCCGGTTCCGCCATAGTTACGCGATGTAGATGCATCCGCCTGGACAAAACTGTCAAATATGTACGGCAAGCGATTTTCAGGAATACCAATACCGGTATCACTGACCATGAAGCGAAGGCCGATATCCCTGCCCCGACCAAAAGTCTCAATCCGTAGCTCAATCCGTCCGTACTGGGTGAACTTCAACGCATTTGACAGCAAATTAACCAGCACCTGCCGCAATCGCACCACATCACCGACAACTTCGGTTGGAACATCAGGAACCACCGAACACAATACAGACAGGTTCTGCTTGTAAATACGTGCCTTGAAGAGCGAAAGCGAATCCTCAAGCAGCTTGTCCAGCTGCAAAGGCGCCAGCTCAAGACTCATGTGTCCAGCCTCGATCTTGGCATGATCAAGCACATCATTAATGACATCCAGCAATGCATTGCCGGATGACTCCATGGTGGCAAGGATTCGCGACTGCTCGTGATTAAGCCCTGTTGTCTTGAGAAGCTCGGTCATTCCCAGTACGCCATTCATCGGCGTACGGATCTCGTGACTCATCATGGCCAGAAACTGGCTTTTTGCCTGGCTTTGCGCACTCGATAGCAAAGCCGCCTCCCTGCTGGTTGCATCCATCTTTTTCAGTCGGCGCAAATGCAAGCCAAGACCAAAGGAAAGAAGCACCACCGTCAGCAACAGACCAATCTTTATTCCCGTCACAAAATATTCGTAAAAAGGTATGAGAGCCATTACAGACAGCGCGGTCGCAATTGCGCTGCCCAGGAAAAGCACCCACCCTGCCACAAAATATATGGCAACCTCGCGCTCGCGAGAAATTGCAGCGACGGCCATGACAAGAATGTAAGTACTGCCAATAATGCCACTGACGAGCATGGCGACTGCACCATACGTCGGCCCCAGCCATGGCAGTCCTGCAACAAGGAGCAATCCGAAAATCATCAAAACAAGTGACAGCTTGTACCACGTACTTTTTCTGGGTATGTCCAGGTAATAAAGTGAAAAAAGCAAGTAAAAAATGGCCGCAAAACCAATAAAAACCGAGAGAACAAGGTTCTGGAGCAGGCCAGGGAAAGGAAAAATGGAGAAAACAAGACCATCAATACAAAGCAGATACCCAATCGTTGGAATCAATGCCATGACATAAAACAGGAAGACTTTTTCGCGGGCAGTAAAGAAAAGGAAAAAATTATAGGCAAGCAGGACCAGCATTGCGCCATAGAACATGCCGTCCCGCATCTGCATGCGGCCTGCATCAACCCAGAAGGCCTCCGGACGATACAATACGGCCGGCAACAACAGATTGCTGGATGAGCTAACCCGGAGGAATACCTCGCTTTGCCCTGGCGGAATGGACAACGGGATGGCCAGCTGCCTCACTGGCAAAGGCCGTTCATCCCAGGCCTCCGTATCTCCTGTCACCATGCGCCTGACACCGCCTTGTCCGTCAGGAGCATAGACATGCACATGATCCAGAACAGGAAAATCAATATTCAGTATCCTGGAGCCAGTGTTGCCTGATGCGTTCCGGAATGTCAGCCGGAACCAATAGACCGCTCCGGGATCAAATCCCCAGTTGGGGTACGCCTTGGGGGCCAAAAACCACTCAGGGTGTTTTTGTACGTCATGATAGGTCTGCTTGCCACCGGCATCACGCCACCAATACAGGTGATCTGCCAATGAGAGCATCTCATGATGTGGATCGAGGCGAACTGCTGCTGGCTGCACCTGAACAGCTGACGCCTTCAGGGAAGCAAACAGAAAAAAGAGAACAAACAAGCCCAACAGTGCTCGCGCACGCACATTGGCCTCGCCCGAAACTCCAGCCACATCCCTTGTCATGAGCACCATCCTGCTTCCATTGGCCCTTCATGGCCACACGGGGAATGATCACCTGTTCCAGTATCCACCAACAGGTCGACCCTGCCCCTGGCATCAAACCATCTTTCTGACAAATTTCCGGCCCGGCACCCCGACTGCCGCCACCTGGCAACAAGAATCACAGAGAAACTGGCCAATTGCGAGTGGCTTGCCTTCTCATTTCACAAGGCCATTGCTAGGATTGATCCATTAGCATCGCAGGCCAAGGCTCCTCTCAGCAGCCCTGACCATCAACAATATGCAAATTTCACGGAACATTCATGAGTGCCCCGCTGTCTGACAACATCTCTCCCTTCGCTTCAAGCCAGCTCCTGGAGCCGCATCAGCCACGGGCACAACTGGCACTGCGAATCACTCTGGCGCTTCTGGTGCTTGCTTACGCTTATTTCGTGCCCGCCCGCCTCAACCTGGTGACCTACCTTGTATTCCTGATCGGGGTGATTGTTTATATAGCTGCACAAAGCCTTCTTGGCCTCACGACAATACTTAATCGAGCCCCCCCCATGGTGCAAAACGGCATCACCCTCGTTGATGTCGCAGGCGCTCTTTTTGTTGTCCTGAATGACCCGGGACTGCAGCCGCCCACACTGGTTCTCATTGTGACTGCACTCGTCCTGGCCGTATCGCAACACCGGCAAAAACCCTTCATGGCCGTCCTCGCAGCCACTGTTGTGGCAGCCCTTGTCACCATGGCCATCCGCCAGTCGCTGGTAAACCAGCCCTATGATCTCGCCTTTTTCAGCCTGGCCATACTGATCGTCGCCACGGCTGCGGCCACCCTGCTTGCCTCCCTGCACCTTGAGCGTATGCACAAGCGAGCCGCCCGGGTTACCGAAACTGACCCCCTGACAGGCCTCGGCAATCGCTGGACCTTCTATGAGTCCGCCAAATACCTCCTGCCCTACCACCAACGCAACCTGACCCCCATGGTTGTCATGTATGCCGATATCGAAGTAACCAGTCATAAAGGCAAAAAACCGGCAAAAACCATCAATCAATACCTGCTTAAGCAGTTTGCAAGCATTGTTGACCAGCGCCTGCGGGCCAGTGACATTGCCGTGCACTACGGTGGCAACGAGTTTGCCTTCCTGCTGGTTGACACCACCACCAATGATGCCGAAACCATTGCGTTCGACCTTCAGCAGAGCTTTAACAACTGGGCCCGGCAGAAGGAACTCGGCGCTTATGCCCATATCGGCATGGCGGTCGTTCCCAACCGTCCAATTGCCATGGATCAGGTACTGATCAGCATCAATGCCGCCCTGCATCGTGCCCGCCAGTATAAAAAGGGGGTTTCAGGTGCCGTTTTTGCCGATCCGGAGCACGGTCGCTGAGGCTCTGCCACCAGCAACCCCTGTGCCACCCCCGGCAGGTTGCAATCCCTTGGGGGGCAAGGGATTGCAGCAGCCAAAGAAAAAGACCGGGAGACTGCATTTTTTTGACAACTGTCGAACAAAAGTGATGCATTCACCCAATCCCGATGCTAATATTTCCGCGCCGATTAGTTGGATGCTAGGTAATCTGGGCTCCTGGCTGGCATGGAAGTGCCGACCGGAACCACTAGTGCATTTAGCATAGTCGCCAAACACGCAACCTGAGAGAGACATCATGCAAATCAAGAAGATCGCCATTTCCGCTGCTATCGTTGCCGCCCTCGCCATTGCTGGCTGCGCAAAGAAAGAAGAAGCTCCTGCTACTGAAGCTCCTGCTGCTGAAGCCGCTGCTCCTGTTGAAGCCGCTCCTGCTGAAGCTGCTCCTGTTGAAGCCGCTCCTGCTGTTGACGCTGCTGCTCCTGCTGCTGACGCTGCTGCTCCGGCCGCTGACGCTGCTGCTGCTCCGGCTGCTCAGTAATCAGATCTTTTCTGATCTGATGCAAAAAGGGGGGTGCCTTGCACCCCCTTTTTTTATGCCTCCGATTTACACACACCCACCCCGAGACCTATCGCATGACCTCCTGCCACTGCGGCAGCAGCCGCCAACCAGAGGCTTGCTGCATCCCCTTTATTCAAGGCACGACATCACCCATGTCTGCCGAAGCACTGATGCGCTCCCGCTACACGGCGTATGTCACCGGCGACATCGACTACATCATGGCAACCACCCTGCCTGCCAGCCGTGCCGACAGCGACATTGAGGCAATGCGTTCCTGGGCCAGCAATGCTGACTGGACCGGGCTTGAGATCATTTCCACCCACGCCGGCCAAGAAGAAGACAAGCAGGGACTGGTCGAGTTTGTTGCACACTACAACCTTAACGGTGTTGCACAGCGGCATCATGAAAAGTCACTTTTCGTCAAGGAAGAAGGCAAGTGGTTCTTCAAGGATGGAGAGGTTGTCTACTCCGGCCCCGCCGAAAAGCCAAAGCCCGTGGTGAACACCAACCGTATCGGTCGCAATGACCCCTGCTCTTGTGGCAGTGGCAAAAAATTCAAGAAGTGCTGCGGCGCCTGATCTGACGCACTTACTTCCAGTTAGCGGGATCGCAGCGTTTACGATTGCGCTCGTCCCGCATTGACAGCCTGGCGCACGCCAGTGGCTGCTTGTGATGCACCCCTACCCTGGCCCAGACCCTGTCTGCATGTCGCTGCCCCATGACACCGGCATTCCATGACTGACTGCGCCACAAGGTATCACTGACTACCTGCCGTGCAGACGGAGAAATCCGGTACCAGGCATCCAGACCGATATCAACAACAGCCTCCATTACCGCAGGCTCCCAGGGCCCCAGCCTGGCCGCATCCGACAAGGCCTGCTCCATTTCCTGATCCTTGCCAAGGCGCAACAGCGTATAAGCCAGTGCAGCATGGGTATAGGGCCATGTCGGCCGGAGTGCAATGGACTGCCTGTACAGGCTGGCTGCCTTTTCACGATCAGCCCTTGCTTCAGGATCACCAATCCCGGCAGTGATATGGCGAGCCTCATGAATACGGGCCAAGCCCTCAAGATAGTCTGCATTGAACGGTGAAAGCCGGACCGACCACTCTGCGTAACGCCGGGCCTCCTCCCAATCATGTTGACGGGGTAAAAAAGCCCGACCCTCTGACTGGGCGACAGTAGTCTGATGGCCCCAGGTCTCAACCCAGGCCCGTCCCCTGAAGGCAGCAAGGTCAGCAACCACGCCGACAAGTGACCAGATGGCAAACAGGACAGCGCTCGCCATCAGCAATAGCCAAAACCGTCTGCGCCGGACCGGCATGCCGGCAATCATGGCAGCTCTCCAAACTGGGATGCCACGATCTGCCAGGGGTTTTCCTGCACAAGACGACGCGCAGAAGGAGTACCAATCAATGACTCGGCAACAGCGAGCCCCTCCGACAGTTCCGGTGGTCGTGCCTTGAGGTTATGGGCATCCGAGGCAAGTACGGTCGCCCAACCTTCAGCCACAATCTCACGGGCACGCAACTCGGCCAGCTCACCGAAACGCCCGGCCAAAGACCCTGCCGTCACCTGGAACAGACACCCCAACTGCACAAACTCGTGCAAGCGGGACAGGTCACGCATGACGTCCTTGTTTCGTTCAGGATGAGCGATCATGGGAACAATGTTGCGCTGCAACAGCCACTTCACCAGCTTGTCAGTGCCCGGCAGGATATGGCTGTGAGGAAACTCAAGCAGAAGCACCCGCAAGCCCTGCCACTCACCGTGAAACGGAACGTGACCGCTCAGGACCATCGGAAGGATTTCCGGAGAGATGCGCACCTCCCCCGAATACCCCAGCTTGAGGGGAATACCTAGCCGTGAAAGCTCGCTGCGCAAGGCCTCCACAACCACAGGAATCGTGCGGGCATCATTTTCATAACGCCCTGGATGCACATGGGGAGTGACAACACTGTGTGTGATACCAGCGGCAACGGCATGCCGGCACAGGGCTACCGCCTCCTCCATGGTGTCCGGACCATCATCGACGCCAGGCAACAAATGACAATGCAGGTCGATCATGGCAGGGCCCGCTTACTCTACCCCGGCCTGATTGCCGTAATAGTTGTAGTAGCCGTAATAGCTTCCGTACTTGCTGGCCTTGCTGAAATTCACCCTGTTCAGGACGACGCCGGCCATGGGCGCCCTGACTCTCTGCAGCCGCTGGATACCATTACGCGCCGTATGAAAGGAGGTAGAGTCCGACTTGACCACATAAATGACCGCATTTGCCATGGTCGCCAGCACCAGTCCATCACTCACCGCCAGCGTCGGCGCAGAGTCAATCACGATACGATCATACTGCCCGGACAACTGTTCCAACACCTCGGCAAACCGTTTTGACGAGAGCAGCTCCAGTGGATTCGGCGGAATCAGACCCGCCGTCAACACATCAATATTCCCCTCGGGCAAATGATGGATGCAGTGCGCCATATCCACCGAGCCGACCACCAGGTTGGAGAGGCCCGGCGCCGAGCCAGGAATACCACAGGCCTTGGCAACACTGGGGCGACGCATATCGGCATCAATCAACAACACCTTTTCCATTTGCCCCAGCGCCAACGCCAGATTCAGGGATGTTGTTGTCTTGCCCTCGCCCGGCACACTGGACGTCACCACAACAATCTGATGCGGCGTATCAATGCTGGACAGCATTACGCCCGTGCGGATCGTCCGCATGGCCTCTGCAAACTCCTGCCTGTTGTCCTCCAGAAAGGTGGGCTGGGCATAGCCATCCTTCTTGCCGCCCTTGATGACGGGGAGCAACCCCAGCAATGCGACACCAAGGCGAGCCTCAACATCCTCGGCACCCTTGAAGGTGCTGTCGAGATAATCCAGCAGGAAGGCCAGCAACACACCAATCATCAGGCTCAGGACAAACGCCAGCGCAACGGCCAGCTTCTTGTTTGGCTTGACCGGGATTGAGGAAACCACGGCCTGATCAACCACACGGGCATTGGCTGTCTCCAGTTGCCGGGTCTGATTGGCCTCCTTGATGCGCGTAAAGAAGGTGTCATACAGATTGCGATTGGTCTCCACCTCACGCATCAGTTCCTGCAGGCGGAATTCCTTGCGCGCCACACTCATTGCAATCTTTCGGGCCTGCGTGATTGCCATGTCTGCTTCATTCAACTCCATCTCGGCCTGCACATAGGCCGGATGTTTTGGGCCATAGCGCTTGCTGATCTCAGAGAGCTTGAACTGGGCCTGGATCTGTCGTTGCGAAAGATCCTGCAACTGCTTGGCATTCAGCGCCAATATACCCTCAACGTCGCCGGTCTTTACCAGGTCGTTCTGCTCACGATAGGCCTGCAGTTTCTGTTCGGAAGAGTCGAGACTGGTCTTGAGGGCAGACAAACGATCAGTCAGCCATGAGGCCGCCTGCTCCGTCATGGCCACCCTGGCTTCCATCTGGCTGTTGATGTAGGCATGTGCCATGGCATTGGCTACTTTTGCTGCCAATGCCTTGTCATATGACTCAAAGCTGATCTTTACCAACTGTGTATTGCGAACAGGAACTACCGCAAGATTTGCCGTAAACCGGTCAACAATACGGCTGAATTTTTCTTCGTCGGAAATTTCAGGGTTCTTTTCATGCCCTTTCGGCAAGACTGTGCGCCAGTCCAGACGGAAGGATGCATCTTCCCCGGCAGCATCCTGCTCCGGCTCCGGAGAGAAATCCGGATGCACATCAAGCTTGAGCTCTTTCACCACACGGGCAGCCAGCTCCCTCGACTTGAGAATCTCAAACTGGGTTTGCAGGTATTCCTTGCTGGAGCCATCAAGACCATACATCTCCTCGATGGTTACAACCTTTGCCTGCTTCTGCTCAATCAAGAGCGTCACGGTGGAGCGATAGACAGGTCGCATGGAAAATACGACCAAGGCTGCCAGAACGGTAATCGCAACGGCAAGCCCGAGTATTCCCCACTTGTAGCGTGAGACGATTCGCCAGTACTGGCGAAGGTCAATCTCCGCCTCCTGTTGCTCGGGAGCACTCCCCGCGACGGGCATTGCGAACTTGTCCATTTGCGGGAACCTCAGAAAAAGCTTTGTTCGATGGTCAGGATGTCGCCGGGGCGAAGCACGGTATCCAGTGTTACCTGACGCGCACTGCCCGTGGGATCATCTTCGTGAATGACGAAAATCTTGGTCTGGGAGGCACGCGGCGTAAGGCCCCCAGCCAGTGAAATGGCCTTTCGCACGGTCAGACCAGGCTGGTAGGGGAACCCGCCAGGTTTGCTGACCTCCCCATTAACGAAGAACTGGCGATACTCAAGAATAGTGACGTAGACCTGCGGGTTGATCAGATAGCCACTCTTCAACTGATCCGTCAGGTACTGCTTCAGCATACCGATTGTCATGCCCTGTGCCCGGATTTCCCCCAGCAGTGGATAGGACAATGTACCGGCGTCACTCAACCTGACCTCAAGACTGAGCTCTTTCTCGTTAAACACGGTCACCCCAAGCCGATCACCTGGGCCGAGCTTGTAATCGGATGACAGGGAAAAAGTCTGAACAGGCTCTGCAGCGGCCCCTGCTGTCGCAGATGCTCCTGCGGAAGGGAGTGACTGGCTATCGCCAGCGGGAGCGGCAGATGAGGCGGCAGGAGCAACGAACAGTCTCTCCCACCACCCAGCCGGGCTGGTTTCAGCATAAGCAGACGCACTGGAAGCCAGCAAGCCGGCAAAAAACAACCACAACAGGCGTCGCATCAGGAATGGCACTCCGCAGGAATATCAGAGACTGATCTGTGCATTCAGTGCGTAGACATTCCGGATCAGATCGAATTCCTCATAATTGGAATTGCGATTGCGAAACGTCATGCCAGCACCCAGCACCAGCCAGCGACGCATCTGATAATTGACGGAAGCGCTGACCGTGTTCGAATCATCCTTGCGATTCAAGCCGGTCAACCGCTGATGATCCTCAGCAGTGAAGGAATAGGCGAGTCGGGTTTCAACACGATCATTCACATCATGATTCCAGCCAACGGTAGCCGTGGTGTTATCAATGGCAACCGTTGGCAGCGTGCCATCAGTAATTTCCTGCGACCCGTCGAGAGTAAAGCGGGTGTATTCGAGTGGAGACCAGATCACACCGACATCCCAGGCCGGGCTGGAAAGGTCTTCCTGAGTCGGGGATTCAAGATCGCGCTTGCTCACACCCAAACGAATCTTGCCGGTGGTGCTGCCAGTGCTGTCCCAGATGGCACCGCCATAAACACGGGCATCGGTATAGTCGGAGGATGCTGCAGTCCCGGCATTCTGGTAGGCGCCCGCCTCGTACTCGAGGTCCACCAGAAATTTTGTCTTGGGCATTGCCTTGTAGCGAAAGCCCAGAGCAGCACTGGTCGTATCAAGGTCACGATCGGCGGCACGATCATCAAGCTCATAGCGCTTCTGCGTTTCGCCAAGGGACAGGGATAACTGTCCGGCCGCCTCCTTGGCACCATACTCGATCCCGCCATTAAGCGAGGCCAATGCATACTGATCAGGCTCACTCATGGCCAGAATGAACGGCAGACCCCGGCCTTCACTGTAGCCAACGCCGCGATCGTCATGAAGCATGTTGTAGCCGGCGCCAAGATCAAACCGGAAACGGCCTGTCGGCTCTACATGTGCGCCAATATTCAGCTTGTGGTCAACATAGTTGTCGTCGCCATTTTCGGAATAGAACCCGCCGGCAATGTCATAGTTGGCGGTATAGGTGTTATTGCGGTCCTGGGCCCGCAACCGGAAGGATGGACTGACAACCATCACCATCGAGTCAACTTCTTCAGATGGCAAGCTGTATATGTTGCTGTCCTGCCGCACCTCTACACCAAGGGTTGGTACCAGCTTGAATGGTTCAAGGTTGATGCTTTGAGGATCGAGTGCCACTCGTGCCTGCGCCGTCTGGCCAATCAGGGCAACAGCAAGAGCTGCTACCGACGACAATCCCGCATTCTTGATGATTTCCATCTCTTTCCTCATTTGAAAAACCTTGTCAGCGCCAATCAACGCTGCAACCCTCCGGCGAGCCGCCTTCTGGCAGGTGGCAGGCAAAAGGCGGCGGTTACTCTACCATCACACCATCTACCCGTCACGCCGTTATCGCAGATATCAGGTACCCCGGGACACTGTGCCCGTCTGCCGTTATAATGATGCCCCTTCGTGACACCCTTCTTACTATTCTCCTGCCCTGCTAGCGAGGTCATTCATGAGCACAGATGCTGTCGTCATTGTTAACGGTGCCCGCACCCCCATGGGCGGTTTTCAGGGCGCCCTGACGCCGCGCATTGCCACGGAACTGGGCGCGATTGCCATTCGTGAAGCCGTGAGCCGTGCCGGACTCAAGTCCGAAGACATCCAGGAAGTGATCATGGGCTGTGTACTCCCCGCCGGCCTCAAGCAGGGCCCAGCCCGCCAGGCCGCCCTGGATGCCGGCCTGCCCAACGCCACGGGTTGCACCACCATCAACAAGCTGTGCGGCTCGGGCATGAAGGCCACCATGCTGGCTCATGACCTGATCAAAGCCGGCACCAATGACATCATGGTTTCGGGCGGCATGGAGTCCATGACCAATGCCCCCTACGTACTGCCCAAGGTGCGCGCCGGCCTGCGCATGGGTCATGCTGAAGTCAAGGACCACATGTTTCTGGACGGCCTTGAGGATGCCAAGACCGGTCGCCTGATGGGTTCTTTTGCCCAGGAAACCGCCGACAAATACGGCATCACTCGCGCCGACATGGATGCGTTTGCCGTGGCCTCCCTGCAGCGTGCGCTGGCTGCCATTGCCAACGGCCACTTCAAGGCCGAAATCGTTGCCGTGCCGGTACAGACCCGCAAGGGCGAAGTGCTGATTGATACGGATGAGCAGCCAGGCAATGCCATGCCGGAGAAAATCCCGACCCTGAAACCGGCTTTCTCGAAGGAAGGTACGATCACGGCGGCCAATGCCAGCTCGATCTCTGACGGTGCGTCCGCTCTGGTGCTGACGCGCGAAAGCGTTGCCAAGGCTCGCGGCCTGACGCCGCTGGCCCGCATTGTTGGCCATGCCACCCAGTCGCAACACCCGAGCGAATTCACCATTGCGCCGGTAGGTGCCATCAGCAACCTGTTTGCCAAGACCGGCTGGAAGGCTGATGACGTGGATCTGTGGGAAATCAATGAAGCCTTTGCCATGGTGACCATGCTGGCCATGAAGGAACACAACATCCCGCACGACAAGGTCAACATCTACGGTGGCGCCTGTGCACTGGGTCACCCGATTGGCTCGACCGGCTCCCGCATCATCCTGACCCTGATTCACGCCTTGCGTCAGACTGGTGGCAAGAAGGGCGTTGCAGCGCTGTGCATTGGCGGTGGCGAAGCGACTGCAGTAGCGATTGAACTGATCTGAGTCAACCACAGTACCTGCCAGGAAAAGCCACCTTAACGGTGGCTTTTCTTTTTTGAGGCAACAATATCCACATCCACCGCCGTTGCCTTCACCCACTGCCTTTGTGACCACCCCCGCCCGTCGGCAATTATCACCGCATAACAGTGACCGCATGGTCTGCGCTTATACAAAAGAAGAATGTGGAGTAAAAACAAGGAATTATTATCCGCCCCTGAACAGGACACTGGAGCAACATGCACAAGCCCGCAGTCTGTCTGGCGTTGATTGCCGCCATGGCTACCACACTTCCCTTATCTGCCGCCTATGCCGCCCCGGCAAGCAAGACGGCCGCCAATCCTGCGGCACAAGCCATCCAGTCACTGCAGAAAATTGAAACTGTTGCTTACCGCACCTCAACTGCCTTCTATCTTTACAACGTACTTAACCGCGACCCCCAGCAATTCCGCAAAATGCAGGCACTGCTGACGGAAGGGGATGCACTGCTTGCGCAGGCAGGTAACCCGGCACTCCAGCTTAAATGGAATGAACTCAAGACTTCGTGCACCACGGCAAAATTCACCTCTGAAGGTGTTGCCGAAAATGACAGCATCAACGCAGTGGACGCGGCACTGAACAACCTGGCCAGCAGCCTGCGGGCCAACATCAGTGAGCAACGTGCTTCTGGCAAGATTATCACGGACAAGATGGCCGACATGCTGTATGACGAATATGTCACCATGCAGATCATGACGTCCGCCTATCTTCGGTTTTCTGCAGATTATTTTGGCGGCGCAGTTGTATCCAGCCGCAGTGGCGAAGTGGAAATTGACAAACTTGCCATGAAGTTTGGTACGCAGCTTGACCAACTCAACAAACATTACGGCAAACACCCGAAAGTCGGCCCGTTGCTCAAGGAAGTAACCACTCGCTGGGTATTCGTGCGCAAGTCATTCATCAATTTCAATGAAAACAACGTTGCCTTCGTTGTCGGTCGTGCCAATGAACAGATTACTGACAAATTACTGACGGCTTACGCGCTGGTACTCTGATCAGGCTCATCCAATAAAAAAGGCGCTACTCGGCGCCTTTTTTATTGGGTTGCGGACGTGCCGGTTTTTTACCGGCACGTACAGGCCTATTAACGCCCGGAACCACCGGCAACAGCAGATGTGCCCGGAAAATAGCCAGCACCGAAACCACCAAGGCGGCCACCACAGAGGCTGTCGTCAATCCTGTCAGTCGCTCCTGGCTCCAGCCGGCACTCAGAACCGACAGCGGCATGGCCTGAAACACCGCCGCAACCACCAGTACCGCACCAGCAAAAACCGCCATTGCCAGATACACACGCTGCTGGGCTGGCGTGGCTGACCCTGTCAGAGCCTGAACGGCATGACGCATGGCAGCTGCCCATAACCAGACCATGACACAAACAGCAAAAAGAACCGGGATCATTCAGACCGCTCCATCATATCCAGGGACGCAGTATTTTCAGGAAGACGAAGAGCAAGAGAGCTCTGCTGCCGCATGTCGTGCACAACCTGCTCAACAGTAACCCCTTTCAACTCGCTTAGCGCATGCACAACAGCGGGCAGATATTCCGGCGAATTGCGTGTTCGTCCCGGACCGGGCGCCCGATGGGACTGGGGAATCATGTCGGGGGCATCCGTTTCCAGCACCAGCGCTTCCATTGGCATTTCGCAGACCACAGCCCGCAAACGCTTTGACTGATCATACGTGAGCGAGCCGCCAATGCCGAGACGGAAACCAAGTTTCACATATTGCCTGGCCTCTTCAATCCCCCCCGACCACGCATGCACGACCCCCCCCTCACGAAACTTCAGCTCGCGCAGAATGGCAATGACCTCGGCATGCGCCTTGCGGACATGCAGCAACACGGGCTTGTGATAATGCATGGCCAGACGCAGTTGTTCGCGGAAGAAATAATCCTGCTTTGTCTTGAGGTCAGGCTCCCTGAGTTCCGTCAGAAAATAATCGAGACCGATCTCACCGATAGCAATAATGTCGCGTCGGGTTTGCAGCAGGTGTTCAAGTTCCGTGAGATGAGAGGGCTCATGCCGGGTGATATAGCAGGGATGCAAGCCAGGCGCGGGTAATAACCGCGGCGCAGTGAAGCTGTCACATACCTGAAAGAGTTTGGGCCACTGCGCAGCGATATAGCCCGGAATGATGATGGTGTCGACACCGGCCGCCAGCGCACGCGCAGCGACTTCGGCGCGATCCGCGTCAAAGTCGTCCACATCGAAGTGGCAATGGGTATCAATCAGTCCGGGCAAGGCAGCGCTCATGGGACACTCTCCATAAGTGAACGCTACCGCGTCAGCCGTCTGGCATCAATGCTCGCGGGTTTCGCGGAACCTGATATCCGGATAACGTTCCTGCATCAATTGCAGGTTCACACGGCTGGGCGCGAGATAGGTCAGGTAGCCGCCACCGTCGAGCGACAGCTGGTCATGGGCCTTCTTCTTGAATTCGTTGAACTTCTTGTCGTCGTCGCAAGACACCCAGCGCACTGTCGCGACATTCACCGGCTCGTAGACGCACTCGACCTTGTATTCATCCTGCAAGCGGTAGGCAACCACATCAAACTGCAGCACACCGACGGCACCGAGGATGAGGTCGTTATTGATCTGCGGCATGAACACCTGGGTTGCGCCCTCCTCCGACAATTCCTTGAGTCCCTTCTGCAACTGCTTGCTCTTGAGCGGGTCCTTGAGGCGTACGCGGCGGAACAGCTCCGGCGCAAAGTGGGGAATGCCCAGAAAGTGCAGCTCTTCACCTTCGGTAAAGGTATCGCCAATCTGGATGGTGCCGTGATTGTGCAACCCGATGATGTCGCCAGACCAGGCTTCTTCCAGATGAGCACGCTCACCCGCGAGGAAGGTCAGCGCATCGGCAATGCGTACCTCCTTGCCAAGGCGCACATGCTTCATTTTCACGCCTTTCTCGTACTTGCCTGAACAGATACGCAGGAAAGCAATGCGGTCGCGGTGCTTGGGGTCCATGTTTGCCTGGATCTTGAACACGAAGCCGGAGAATTTTTCTTCGGTAGCGGCGACCTGACGCTCGGCTGCCTTGCGTCCCAACGGGCACGGGGCCCAGTCGGTAAAGCCGTTGAGGATATGGTTCACACCGAAGTTGCCGAGTGCCGTGCCAAAAAAGACCGGAGTCAGCTTTCCCGCCAGGAACTCGTCCATATTGAACTCATGGCTGGCGCCCAGCACCAACTCAAGGTGCTCACGCAGATTGGCCGCATCATCCCCCAGCACGGCATCAAGTTCGGGGTTATCGAGCCCGTCAATGAACTTGTCTGCAATCAGCTCTGAACCATGGCCCTGCTGATAGAGATACACGCGGTTTTCAATGAGGTGGTATACGCCCTTGAAATCACGCCCCATGCCGATTGGCCAGGTCACCGGGGCGCATTTGATTTTCAGCACACTCTCGACTTCGTCCAGCAGTTCGATGGGCTCACGGATTTCGCGGTCCATCTTGTTGACGAAGGTAATGATGGGGGTATCGCGCATGCGGCACACCTCCATCAGCTTGATGGTGCGGTCTTCCACGCCCTTGGCACCATCAATGACCATGAGGGCCGAGTCGACTGCCGTCAGCGTGCGGTAGGTATCTTCGGAGAAGTCTTCATGACCCGGGGTATCCAGCAGGTTGATGGTGCAATGCCGGTAGGGAAACTGCATGACCGAGGTGGTGATGGAGATACCACGCTGCTTTTCCATTTCCATCCAGTCGGAGGTGGCATGGCGGTCGGACTTGCGTGACTTCACCGTACCGGCGATCTGGATGGCCTTGCCCCAGAGCAGCAGCTTTTCCGTGATGGTGGTCTTGCCGGCGTCGGGGTGGGAAATGATGGCAAAGGTGCGGCGGGAGGCAACTTCGGCGGCGACTTGTTCGGCAAGGCTCATGGTATTGGCTACGGCTGGTCAGACGGAAAGTCGGCGATTATACGGGCATTGGCCCGCCGCCCAAGCCTTCGGGCGAAAAAAGCTGTGTGTCCTGGCGCCCTAGAACGCCATGGCCATGAGCAGGGCATCCTCGCGACCGCCGCCGGCCGCCGGATAATAGTTCCGGCGCAGGCCAATCTCGTTGAAACCCTCCGCCTGATAAAGGGCTACCGCTCGCTGGTTTGAGGGCCGTACCTCCAGAAACAGGGTATCGGTATGGGTGCGGGCGTAGTCAATCAGGTGGGCCAGCAACACCCGTCCCAGCCCCTTGCCATGCAGGCCCGGATCGATGGTGATGTTAAGCAGATGGCCTTCATCCAGAATGACCTGGACCACGCCATAGCCCACCACTACCTCATCCTGCTCCATCACGACCATGTAGTAACCACTGCCGAGGGCATCGGCCAGTATGCCGGGTGTCCAGGGAAACGCATGGGCGCGCACTTCAATTGCCAGCACCGCCGGCAGGTCGGACGCTATAAGCGGGCGAATCAGGGACTCAGGCATGCAGTGACAACCACAGGGATTTTTTGGTCTGCGGCATGGCAAGCAGTGTTGCCAGTGCCGGGCCGGCAACCATGACCGTTGCGGCAGGCAGGGCAGCACGGACATGCACTGCCACAGACTCGCCCAACACCAGGCAGCGCCACCCTTCCGGCACCTTGAGTGCATGCGAGAGCCACTCCACGGCAGCTCCTGCACCATGATCCAGACGGGGATTACTGTTCAATGGCCAGCGCAACAGGGAGGCCGGCCCGGAGAAGTCGGGAGCTGCACCAAGGACATGGCTGATGCCCGAGACCAGACGGTATTCCTGCGCCGACAGATCCGGCACATCACCCAGGGCAATGATGGCAAGCCAGCCGGGTGCCAGTGCCTGGACCCGGAGAGCGAACCGGGGAAAGGCCGGGTTCACCGACACCGGATTGGCCACTGCCGCAGCCGGTATCGGCATTACCGGAGCCTTACGCTCCTGCCGAAGCGGTGCGGTTGACACCTCCGACACGGGCGCCCCCTGATCAGACAAGGCTGTCTCAGGTGCCACAGGCACCATAGACACCACAGGCAGCTCTGCCGCATCAGGAATGTCGGCACAGAAAGGCACATGCATCAGTGGCAGCGAAGACGCCGCCCCGGGCAGGTCGTAACGGGCCGTCCAGAGTGGCAGGCCGAGCGCCGCCAGATACGCCTGGCGTTGCCCTTCGTCCCCACCACTCATGATCGTCACGTCATCAGACCCCTGTCACACCTTGCGGGTGCTCACGGCGACCGCTGGTGCGCATCAGGTTAAGGGCATTCAGGTAGGCCTTGGCACTGGCCACCACGATATCGGTGTCTGCGCCATGACCATTGATGATGCGACCGGCCTGATTCAGACGCACCGTCACTTCACCCTGTGAGTCGGTACCAGAGGTGATGGCATTGACGGAGTACAACTCCAGCATGGTGCCGGAATTGGCGACGGCTTCGATGGCACGGAAGGTGGCATCCACCGGACCAGATCCGGTTGCGGTTACTGATTTTTCGACGCCTTCCACCGAGACCACGAGCCTGGCTTCGGGAATGGTGCCGGTCTTCGAGGTTACTTCCAGGCTGACGAGCTTGTAGGTTTCCTCGACATCCTGAAGCGTGTCACTGACCAGTGCATGCAAATCCTCGTCAAAGATTTCATGCTTCTTGTCAGCCAGTTCCTTGAATCGCACGAAAAGCTGGTTGAGCGAATTATCCGAACCAAACTCGATACCCAGCTGATCGAGACGGGCACGGAAGGCCGCGCGACCTGAATGCTTGCCGAGCACCATCTTGTTGGCATTCCAGCCGACATCCTCGGCCTTCATGATTTCGTAGGTTTCGCGGTGCTTGAGCACGCCGTCCTGATGAATGCCGGACTCATGGGCGAAAGCATTGGCGCCAACGATAGCCTTGTTCGGCTGCACCGGGAACCCGGTGACGCTAGAGACCAGACGGGATGTCGGCACGATTTCCATCGTATTGATGCGGGTTTCAACCGGGAAAAGATCGCCACGGGTTTTGACTGCCATCACGATTTCTTCGAGCGCAGCATTGCCGGCACGTTCACCCAGACCATTGATGGTGCACTCGACCTGGCGGGCGCCGTTAAGCACCGCAGCCAGCGAGTTGGAGACGGCAAGTCCGAGATCGTTGTGGCAGTGCACGGAGAAAACTGCCTTGTCGGCATTTGGCACACGCTGAATGATCTGACCGATCATCTCGCCAAACTGGTTGGGAATGGCATAGCCCACCGTATCCGGAATATTGATCGTCCGGGCACCGGCATCAATCGCGGCCTCAATCACGCGGCACAGGAAATCAATTTCGGAGCGGCCGGCGTCTTCACAGGAAAACTCGACATCCTCGACCAGGTTGCGCGCATATTTGACTGCCCGTACGGCGGTCTCCAGCACGGCGTCCGGCTCCATGCGCAACTTGTACTTCATGTGAATGGGCGACGTGGCGAGGAAGGTATGGATACGCGAGGCGTTGGCCGGCCGGAGTGCTTCGGCAGCGCGGTCAATGTCCTCGGAGCGGGCACGGGACAGTGAGCAGATACGGGAATCCCTGACGGCTTCTGCCACAGCCCGGACAGACTCGAAGTCACCCTGGGAGGCAATGGCAAAGCCGGCTTCGATAACGTCGACACGCATGCGCTCAAGCGCCTTGCCGATACGTACCTTTTCTTCAAGGGTCATGGACGCGCCAGGGCTCTGTTCGCCATCGCGCATGGTGGTATCGAATATGATGAGTTGCTGTTTGCTCATGACAAATCTCTCTTGCAAATCGTTAGGCCCGCCTTGTGAGCGGTGCTGCTGTTATCAAATCTGTATGGGGAAAAGAAAACGATAATATGCCCGTCAGGGCAGCAGCAGGAGCAGCAGAGCGCCATGCACAGCAGTGTGTGCACGGGAGACAGTATTGATGGTGCGGAGGCTTCCGGTATTCATCAGGTGTCAGGCATCAGGCGTTGGACCAGTTCCTGAACTATAGCCACTCGAATTGCCCTTGCCAAGACGCCCGGCACGATAGTCCTGCCAGAGGGTAAGCCCACCCAGTACCAGACCGGTCAGGCCGCCAAACAGATGGGCATCCGGCATGACGCGACCCTCAATCCAGTGCCGAAGGTAGTCGGGGTTGTAGGCGGCGGTTTGCTCCCATGCCTGACGGCCGATCAGCAATGCCAGCACACATCCTGCCAGCACGGGTGCTGTCACCAGCAGCCGCACCACGCCGAAATAGAGCAGGCCATGCAGCACTCCGGAGAAGCCGGCATAGCCTGACAGCCCGGGTTGTTTGAACCAGAGGCCGACGGAAATGATGACCGGGGCAGCCAGAACTATCGCCCACCATTGAGACCGACGGATTTCCGTGACGAAAAGCAGCGAGACCAGCACGGTCCCGATGGCATTCATGACGGCATGGGCCAGATTGAGATGGACAAAATGCCCGGTGAACAGGCGCCAGAACTCGCCGGCACCGATGAGCTCGCGCCGATATTCAAGCAAGTGACTGACCGGGGGCAGAAACGCCAGCAACAGGAAGATGGCTGTCAGCAATAAAGCATCCGGCCATAGTACTGACGACTTATTCGGCATCCTGAAGGACTGGAACGGCGCGCGGACGGGCAATGGTTACCTGCCCCGACGGCGTGGAAGCGTCGCCCAGCGTGCTGATAAGCTCTCGTTGAACCACATTGATGCAGGTCTTGAGCTCATCGAGTTCGCCAATCTTGAGGCTCTTGGGAGCCTGGGAATAACGGATGGCCAGATCCTGACATTGATCCGCCTGTGCAACTGATGCTGTTACCGCAAGCACGGCAGCAGACATGGTGATAATGGAGCGCATAGACCCCTCTTCTCTATTATTTTTTTTATCTTCCTTGCAGGCTGCCACACTGGCGACCCGGCCGGCTACCCCGG
Organism: Moraxellaceae bacterium; assembly: GCA_030646295.1. GTDB lineage: Bacteria > Pseudomonadota > Gammaproteobacteria > Pseudomonadales > Moraxellaceae > UBA2031. Next base: position 335,747 of record JAUSND010000003.1, on the reverse strand, counting down.
CAGCCGCTTTGTAACACTTAGCGTGATGTGTCTCAACAATTGATGGCATGAACGGCCGGTCGGCCCCACTCTTTCGGATGGGTAGTCGGCAAAAATGTCGCTAAAGACGGTCCCGGATCAGGCTACGCCAGGCCCGACCTGCCCACCAATGAAAAAGCCCCTTTCGGGGCTTTTTCAGAACAGCGCATCTGGGCGAGAGCTGGCGTGGTCAGGCACGGCACGGAATGGTGAGAGGAGCGGAATGTGCTGTAGCACATGAGCACCGCAAAACCGTTCCGCAACGCCCCTCTTCACCACCGGTAAAGAGGCACCGCGCCAGAGACGCCCAGATAATTACATCATGCCGCCCATACCGCCCATGCCACCCATATCCGGCATGGCTGGTGCACCCTTGTCTTCCGGGGCATCAGTGATCATGGCTTCGGTGGTCAGCATCAGGCCGGCAACCGACGACGCATTCTGCAGTGCCGTGAAGGTCACCTTGGCCGGATCGAGAATGCCGAGAGCGATCATGTCGCCGTATTCACCGTTGGCAGCGTTGTAGCCGTAGTTGCCCTTGCCGTTCTTCACTTCGTTAACAACAACGGAGGCTTCGGCACCGGCATTGGTGACGATCTGGCGCAGCGGGGATTCCATGGCGCGACGCAGGATGTTGATACCGGCCATCTGGTCAGCGTTGTCGCCCTTGAGGCCATCCAGCGCAGCAATGGCACGCACGAGGGCGGTACCGCCACCAGCAACCACACCGGCTTCAACCGCAGCACGGGTAGCGTGCAGGGCGTCGTCCACGCGGTCCTTCTTTTCCTTCATTTCGATTTCAGTAGCAGCACCGATCTTGATCACGGCCACACCGCCGGCGAGCTTGGCAACGCGCTCCTGCAGCTTTTCCTTGTCATAGTCGGAAGTTGCATCTTCGATCTGGGTGCGGATCTGGGCCACACGGGCTTCGATCTCGGCCTTGTTGCCGGCACCGTCGATAACCGTAGTGTTTTCCTTGGAAACGACAACCTTCTTGGCAGTACCAAGATCCTGCAGGCTGGCGCCTTCCAGGTTCAGGCCGATTTCTTCGGAGATCACGGTGGCACCGGTCAGCACGGCGATATCCTGCAGCATGGCCTTGCGACGGTCACCAAAGCCAGGCGCCTTGACGGCACAGACCTTGACGATACCGCGCATGCTGTTCACCACGAGGGTGGCCAGCGCTTCGCCTTCCACATCTTCGGCGATCAGCAGCAGCGGCTTGCCGGACTTGGCGACGCCTTCCAGTACCGGGATCATGTCACGGATATTGGAGATCTTCTTGTCAACGAGCAGGATGTACGGGCTGTCGAGTTCGGCCGTCATCGAATCCTGCTTGTTGATGAAATACGGGCTGACATAGCCGCGGTCAAACTGCATGCCTTCGACAACATCAAGCGTGTCGTCAAAGCCGGAGCCTTCTTCCACGGTGATGACGCCTTCCTTGCCCACTTTTTCCATGGCCTGAGCGATCAGGTCACCGATACGGGTGTCGGAGTTGGCGGAAATGGAACCCACCTGGGCAATTGCCTTGGTGTCCTTGCAAGGCACAGCAACGGCCTTGATGGCTTCAACAGCGGCGTTGGTCGCCTTGTCGATGCCGCGCTTCAGGTCCATCGGGTTCATGCCGGCAGCGACGGCCTTGAGGCCTTCGTTGAGGATGGACTGGGCCAGCACGGTAGCTGTCGTGGTGCCGTCACCGGCCACATCGGCAGTCTTGGAGGCGACTTCTTTCACGAGCTGTGCGCCCATGTTCTCGAACTTGTCCTTGAGTTCGATTTCCTTGGCAACGGTCACGCCGTCCTTGGTGATCAGCGGAGCGCCGAAGGACTTGTCGATAACAACATTGCGGCCCTTCGGGCCCAGGGTGACTTTCACGGCATCGGCGAGGATGTTCACGCCGGCAATCATGCGGGCACGGGCGGTATCACCAAACTTTACGTCTTTAGCAGCCATTTTGCTTAAACCTCTAAAATTCTGTTTGCGATGAATTCAGTCTGAAAAGACCGATCAGCCTTCGATTACTGCGAAAATTTCAGATTCCTTCATGATCAGGAACTCTTCGCCGTTCACCTTGACGGTGGAACCGGAGTACTGGCCGAACAGGACCTTGTCACCAACCTTCACATCCAGCGGACGCACGGTGCCGTTTTCGGTGATGGCGCCATTGCCGGCGGCAATCACTTCACCCTGGGAGGGCTTTTCGGCAGCAGAACCCGGCAGCAGGATGCCACCAGCGGTCTTGGTTTCTTCTTCAACGCGGCGGATGACAACGCGGTCGTGCAGAGGACGAAGTTTCATCGAAAGGTCTCCTTAATGAGATATACCAGCCAGCCCTTCCGGGCTGTACCCAAAGTTCAGGGCGCCGTTTTAGCACTCTCGGGGAGAGAGTGCCAGCCTGCGGACGCACCAACCCGCCAAAGGGGCGGGTTTGAGGGAAATCCCGGCCATCAGGCCGGGCATGGCGATCTTGATGGGGATGATCCCAGGGGATTCAAGGGCAGTTCCGGCAAGCCGTGTGATCAGTGAGATCCTGGCCGCCCGGCTCTGGCCATGGCAACCAGTGCCTCACGGGCCTCCTGCGGGTTAGCAACCGGGCGGTTGAAGGCAATCCGGACAATACGGGCACCCAGCCTGATATGGATGCCTTCGGCATCTATCCCGGTCATCACGGGTGCAAGGTCCGCAGTCACGGACTGGCCAGCCTGATGACAGTAATGCACCAGCGCAGCGGCATGGTCCGCATTCATGTGCCCGACAACCCCGGCCTCCTTCTCCCCTGCCAGGGGATTGGCCATAAGCAGATCCGGCCCCCTCAGCCAGTGAATGCGGCCAACACCACCAATGAAGCGGCAACGGAACGGCTTCATCACGAAAAAGACAAAGTCGAGGGTCTTGTGGAAGTCCCTGGCGTCAGGGAAGTACCGGTAATAGCGCGCAGCAACAGCATCCACGTTTTCTGGCAAGACCGGGGAGCACTCCCCTGTCAGCGCCAGGCGGGCAGTGGCCTGAATGTCATCGCCGCCGGCAATCACGATAAAGGAGCAACGCGGATCAGCCCGCAGGTTCTTTGTATGCTGGGCCAGCTCGGACACAAGGAATACCGGCTCGCCTGCGTCATTCAGGCAGTAAGGCGCCACCGATCCGAACGGATAACCCGGCATGTCGCCGGAGTTGGTGGAAAGCACCCCCTGATACGCAGCCAGCAGCAGGGCACGGGCCTCGGCGGCCACATCCTCTTTCATTACTCAGCCTCGCAAAATGCCGGCATGATGCGCAACATGATCGGCCACAAACGTGGAAATGAAATAATAACCGTGGTCATAACCTTCATGACGGCGCAGTGTCAGGGACTGGCCCGCTGCCAGGCAGGCGGCCTCGAACCTTTCCGGGTTTAACTGGTCAGGGAGGAACTTGTCTGCAAGCCCCTGGTCGATGAGGATGCCGCCATGAAAAGGGGCTTTCGCCCGGGCCATCAGCTCACTGGCATCATGCCGCTTCCACACATCGCGATCTGTTCCCAGATACCCCGTGAAGGCTTTTTCACCCCAGGGACATTGCGCCGGGGCGGCAATCGGCGCGAAAGCAGACACGGAACGGAACAGTGCCGGGTATTTCAATGCCAGCGTCAGTGCGCCATGCCCGCCCATGGAGTGACCGAAAATACCGGCACGCTGCATGTTTAACGGCAAGGCCTGCGATATAAGTGCAGGCAACTCACCGGCGATATAGCTTTCCATGCGGTAATGTCGTACCCACTCGGCTTGCGTTGCATCGATATAAAACCCGGCCCCCACGCCAAAATCCCAGTAATCACTCTCCCCTGGCACATTGGCACCGCGCGGACTGGTGTCCGGGGTGACGATGGCAAGTCCGTGCTCGGCTGCAAATCGCTGCGCACCGGCCTTGATGGCAAAGGTTTCTTCGGTACATGTCAGGCCCGCGAGATAAAACAGCACGGGCACTTTTTCTGTTCTGGCTTGTGGCGGCAGATAGATACCGAACTTCATCGACAAACCGATGACAGCAGAATCATGCTGGTAAAATCGCTGTACGCCGCCAAAGCAGGCATGCTCGCTCAGTAATTGCAGTGACATGAAATCTGCGCTCCGCGCTTAATACACAATGACCGAGCGAATCGACTCGCCGCTCTTCATCAGGTCGAAGCCCTTGTTGACCTCTTCCAGCGTCAGATGATGGGTAATCAACGAGTCGATATTGAGCTTGCCCTCCATGTACCAGTCGACGATTTTCGGTACATCGGTACGGCCACGGGCACCACCGAATGCAGAGCCCATCCAGACACGGCCTGTCACCAGCTGGAACGGACGCGTGCTGATTTCAGCACCCGCCGGCGCCACACCAATGATGATGGATTTACCCCAGCCTTTATGCGTGCACTCCAGTGCCTGACGCATGACCTGGGTATTACCGATGCACTCGAAGCTGTAATCCGCGCCGCCATCCGTAAGCTGGATGATGGTGTCGACGACATTCTCGACCTTGCCCGGATTGATGAAGTGGGTCATGCCGAACTGACGGGCCAGTGCTTCACGCTCCGGATTCAGATCGACACCAATGATCTTGTCGGCGCCGACCATTTTCGCGCCCTGAATCACGTTAAGGCCGATACCGCCAAGTCCGAATATCACCACATTGGCGCCCGCTTCCACCTTGGCGGTGAACACGACGGCCCCAACACCGGTAGTGACGCCGCAACCGATGTAGCACACCTTGTCGAAAGGAGCGTCTTCACGGATTTTGGCCAGTGCAATTTCCGGCACGACAATGTGATTGGCAAAGGTGGAGGTACCCATGTAATGCAGGATTGGTTTGCCATCGATTGAAAAGCGGGAGGTGCCATCCGGCATGAGACCCTGACCCTGCGTGGAGCGAATGGCCTGACAGAGGTTGGTCTTGCGCGACAGACAGAATTTGCACTGGCGGCATTCCGGCGTGTAGAGCGGAATCACATGATCGCCTGGCTTGAGCGTGGTCACGCCGGCACCTACCTCAAGCACCACACCGGCGCCTTCATGACCGAGGATGGCAGGGAAAGCGCCCTCCGGATCGGCACCCGAGAGGGTGTAGTAATCGGTATGGCAGATGCCGGTGGCCTTCACCTCGACCAGCACTTCACCAGCACGCGGACCGGCCAGATCGACTTCCTCAATGGTCAGTGGCTGACCGGCTTGCCAGGCAACTGCGGCGCGCGTCTTCATGAAGCATTCCTTGTGGGCAGTATTTCAGAATGGGGAGGTTGAATGGCTGAATGATAACCCCGGCGGTCGTTTGCATGCGCCAGTACAAGCACAAACATGGCGGGATAATTGCGGGGTATCGGTGCGCCATGTCGCCAGGGAAGTGCCGGCCATGCACAATGCAGGGCCAGCAGTCCGGGTTTTCATCCTTCCGCCATCTTCAGGAGTACAGCCATGGGGGAAAAGCAGCAGGCCATTCTCATGGCACTCAATGCTATCCCGGAGGGGCATGTCACAAGCTATGGCGAAGTTGCCCGACGTGCCGGCCTGCCCGGTTATGCCCGCATGGTCTGCCGGGTGCTGCGCGAGCTGCCGGATCGCAGCACAACACCCTGGTGGAGGGTCATTCGCGCCGATGGCCGGTTTGGCATGGACGAAGACTGCTCTGTCGGCCGTGAACAGCGCCAGCGTCTGCGCGCCGAGGGCGTGAACATGACCGCCAGCAAGGTGACAGGCCCATGGTGGCAGGCATAGATGCCACCAGAAGAAAGTGAATACTGGCAGCCTCACCTCGAGGCCGTTTTCCGCTAAGGTAGCGTCTTTATCCAGCAGCCAGTCGTGACATGAGCTCATCCTCCCCCAGCCTGCGTGAGGCCTTTGCCCAACCAGCAGCGCTCACCATGTTCTTTTTCGGATTCACCTCCGGCCTGCCATTCTTGCTGGTCGGTGGAACACTCTCCGCCTGGCTGAAGGAAAGCGGGGTGTCGCTGGAGGACATCGGCCTGATGAGTCTGGCCGGACTGGCCTACTCCCTGAAGTTCCTGTGGTCGCCGGCAGTGGACCGGGTGCGGCTGCCGCTGCTGGGAAAGCTGCTGGGACAACGTCGCTCCTGGTTGCTCAGCGCGCAGATCGTGCTGTCCATCAGCCTGCTGCTGATGAGCGCGATCACGCCGCAAGGCCCCATCCTGCTGTTTGTCGGCATCATCGTGCTGGCTGCATTTGCCGGGGCCACCCAGGACGTGGTGGTGGATGCCTATCGCATTGAAATTGCGCCTGAAGCCGCACAAGGCGCTCTGGCCGCCACTTACACACTGGGCTACCGGATTGCCTTGCTGGGCTCCGGCGCCTTCGCCCTGTTACTGGCCGATCACCTGCCCTGGGCCCTGGTGTACCAGTTGATGGCGGCTGCAGTGGTAGCCGTGATGCTGGCGACCGTGCTGGCACGGGAACCCGATCATCCCGAAGTACGCGCCGCCACGCTGGAGCAGGCCATTGAAGACAGTGTCATTGGTCCCTTTCGTGATTTCTTTACCCGCTATGCCGGCTGGCTGGGCATCGGGCTGCTGGTGTTTATCGGGCTGTTCAAGATCTCCGACCAGATGCTTGGCGTAATGGCCCTGCCCTTTTATCTGGACAGCGGCTTTACCAAGACAGAGATCGGTGCCATTTCCAAGATATTCGGGGTGTGGATCGGTATTGCCGGTGCATTTCTGGGTGGGGCCGTGGTGGTACGCCTCGGCGTCCAGCGCACGCTGCTGATCGCCATGATCCTGGGCGCAGTGAGCAATCTTCTGTACCTGCTGCTGTCCGTTAATCATGGCAACCTGGCCATTTTCACAGCCGTCATCGGTGGCGAAAACCTGTCCGGCGGGTTTCTGGGTACCGCTGCGGTGGCCTGGCTGTCATCTCTGGTCAATCGTGAGTACACGGCCACCCAGTACGCCCTGTTCAGTTCGCTGGTCACACTGCCCGGCAAACTGGTTGGCGGTGCCTCCGGCTTCATGGTGACCGGCATGGGTTACGAAGGTTTCTTCATATTTTCGACGCTGGCCGTGTTGCCGGCACTGGCCCTGTTTTTCTGGCTGCAACCCCGACTCGCCGAAAGGAAAACTGTCGATGACACCCATTCTCGCAGTTGAGAACCTGCGCAAACAGTTCGGTGCACTCACGGCCGTTGATGGCATCAGCTTTGCTGTCAGACCCGGCATCTGCTTTGGTCTGCTCGGCCCGAATGGTGCGGGCAAAACCACGACCATTGAAATGATCGAAGGCATCACGGCGCCGAGCAGTGGCCACATTTTCTTCAAGGGCGAACCGGTTGACGCAAATTTTCGCGAACGTGCCGGCATTCAGTTCCAGCAAACCGCCCTGCCCGACTTCCTGACGACACGGGAAGCACTTGAACTGTTCTCACGCTTTTATGAAAACAGCCTGCCGATAACCGAACTGGTGAAATCGTGCTCGCTTGACGGGTATCTGGACCAGTATGCAAGCAAACTCTCTGGCGGCCAGCGCCAGCGGTTGCTGCTGGCCATTGCCCTGATCAACGACCCTGACATCATTTTCCTGGATGAGCCCACCACGGGCCTTGACCCGCAGGCACGCCGCAATTTCTGGACCCTCGTGCAGAACATCAAGGCGCGAGGCAAAACAATCATTCTCACCACGCATTACATGGATGAAGCCGAATTGCTGTGCGATGAGCTGGCAATCATGGACCGTGGCCGCATCATTGCCAGTGGCACGCCACAGGCCCTGCTTCGGGAACACTTCAATGCAATGCGGGTACGACTGACGCGTGATGCATTCACCCTGACACCGGAAGAATGGCCCGAGCCTCTGGACGTACGGGAGGATGCCGTGGAAATCCTGTCCACCGATGTGGCGCACACCCTGTCCATGCTGATTGAACGCGGCGTAGCACTGGCCTCGCTGGAAGTCAGGCCGCCCACACTGGAAGACCTGTTCATCAAGCTGACCGGACATGCATTGCGGGGATAGGCTGGTGACTGACAACATTGATCCGGGCAACGCCGAGCGCCGCAAGGTTCTGACCGGCAGCATCAAGTTGCTGGTCAGCATCGGCTTTGTGTTTCTGCTGGTTCCGTTTTTCAAAAGCATTCCATGGCCAGAAGAAGCAACACCGGAGAACAGTACGCTGATCCTTGCGGACAGCCTGACGCCCGGACGCCCTCTGCTGGTAACGCTGAAAGACGGCTCACAGGTCTTCGTGACCAGACCTGATGCGACAACCGCAAAAAACCTGCAGGCCATTTCACCGGACACTCTCTGGTATGGCACTGCCCCCGGCCTGCTGGATCAGGACTATCTGGTGGTACAGGCACAGACGAGCCAGGATGAGGCCATCACCTATCTTGGTCCACAGGCAAACTGGTCCGGGGGCTTTGTTGCAGAAAGCGGTGCCGCCTGGGATGTGGCCGGACGGGCACTGAAACCGTTTCCGGGACATCCTGGCGGAAATACCATGAAGGTATCCAACCTGATACCGGCCCCCTGGCGCAGGCATGATGACGGAGTGCTGCTGATCCCTGCACCAGTCGTCGCCTCCCCGGCTCAGGGCACAGACGACTGAATTGGCGGCAAACTAAACATGACCCACACCACACGTTATTCCGAACACTTCCTGTTGGCAGGCACAGCCAGATGAAAAATTTCATGGCGCTTTTCATGGCGCGCAATCGCGAGTTCTATCGCGACAAGGGCTCGCTCTCCTGGTCCATCCTGTTTCCGCTCATCCTGATTTTCGGCCTGAGCTTTGCACTGTCGAATGACCGCTATGTCTACAAGGTCGGGGTACTGGGTGATCAGACAGAAGCCAGCAAACTGCTCAAGGAAATCCCCTATCTGGATCTGGTGCCCTATCAGGATGAAACGCTGGCACTTAACCGCCTGACCCGGCACCAACTGGACCTGTTGATACAGACCGGCACCACACCGCGTTACTGGATCAACACCCAGTCCAAGAAAGCCTGGTTCCTCGAAAAAACCCTGCAGGCGGTCACTCCCGGACAATTCGCACGGGCCACCGTAAAAGGCGAGGAAGTCGGCTATGTGGCGTGGGTGATCCCCGGCATTCTCTCCATGAGCCTGATGTTCTCGTGTCTGTATGGCGTGGGCTATGTGATTGTGCGTTATCGCGACAACGGTGTGCTCAAGCGCTACCGTGCCACGCCGGTCACCGCCCTGGAGTTCCTGAGTGCCCAGGCCGCCTCCCGCCTGCTGATCAGTGTGAGCACCATTGCACTGGTGTTTGCCGGCAGCCACCTGCTACTCGACTTTCCGGTGAAGGGATCGTATCTGCTGCTGTTGCTGACCACGATGCTGGGCGCCCTCAGCATGATTGCCCTGAGTCTGGTCTGTGCCGCCCGCATTGACAGCCTGGAGTTCATGAACGGACTGCTGAATTTCATCAGCTGGCCCATGATGATGCTGTCAGGCCTCTGGTTCTCCCTGGATGAGACGCCCCGGCTGGTTCAGCAGATTTCACTGGCCATGCCACTGACGCATGTCGTCAACGCTGCCCGGGCCATCATGCTTGATGGCGCCGGCCTGAAGGACATTGCACCTCAGTTGCTGACCCTGACAGCGCTGACCGTCATCCTGATGGCCCTGGCGACCCGAAGCTTCCGCTGGCAGAAGGAATGACCTTTTGTCCCCACCTGCTTGACGTCATCACGGACGACAGTTAAAGGAAAGATCAAAGCCCTCAAAAGTTTGCCCGTAGCAACCATAAGTGGCATTGGATGCCCGAGAAAAACACTATGCCGAATACCGACACCTCGATTCTGGTGGTGGATGACACCAAGTTTTCCAGTGCGATGGTCAATCGTGTCATTGCCCGCGCCGGCTATCTGGACGTGCGTCACGCCAATACAGCCGCAAATGCACTGAAGCTGCTGGAAGAGCGCCCGGCACATATCCTGATTGCCGACTGGCTGATGCCGGAAATGGATGGCCTTGAACTTACCCAGCATGTGCGACAGCTGGATGAGGCGGGCAACCATTTCACCTATGTCATGCTGCTGACAGCCAAGGAAGGCGTTGAAGCGCTGGCCGAGGCGTTCGAGCAGGGTGTTGATGACTTCGTCAACAAGTCCCACATGCAGGATCAACTGCTTCCCCGGCTGCTGTCGGCTGAACGCATTACCGTATTGCAGAACCGCCTGCTGCAGGAAAACCAGAACCTCATCGAAGCCAATGCCAAGCTGAAAAAGCTTTCGCCCTTTGACGGCCTTACCGGCCTTGGCAACCGCGCCTACGCCACCCGTCGTCTGGCCGAAACACTGAAACATGTGTCATCGCGCGGGGGTGCCGCCTGCTGCCTGTTGATTACTGTCAACAACTTCGAGGCGATGCGCAAACAGTATCCCCCCGCCATCATGAGCCAGATGCTGCTGGCGGTGGCACGGCGCCTGCGCCAGCTGGTGCGTCCGCTCGACGTCGTCACGCGCGTCGGGCCCAACCAGTTCGCCATCATCACGCACCAGCCGGATATCAGTCACTGCAGTCCGCAAAGCTATCGCCGCATTTTTGATGGCGTAAACCTCAAGGCGATCAAGACGTCTGCAGGATTCATCACGATCAAGGCGGCCATGACCATTGCTGCCTGTGACGAAAAGGAGATGGCGCCAACGGCCGAGGCCCTGATGGAACTGGCCCAGGCCAATGTAGGGAAAGCCATTGAGACTGCCGGAATTGTCGCCTCACGCTGGAGTGGTGAGGTTCAGCCGGCGTGATCGCAGACCCGACCTTGTCGCACTGGCACATTCTGGGTGCCGGTGCGATTGGTGGTCTCTGGGCATTGCGCCTGCACAGCATTGGTTGCCGGGTAACACTGGTTGAGCGTGCGCCACTGTCGCCGGAGCGGCACCTTCAACTGACTGACAACAGTCACACTTCCTGCCATGATTTTCCGGTTGTCGCAGCGAATGCTGCAATCCTTCCCCTCTCACCACTGCTCATCACCACCAAGGCCAGCGATACGCTTGCCGCGCTCACGCCACTGCTGCCACGCCTGAACGCCGGCGACACCGTGCTACTGCTGCAAAACGGCATGGGCATCGATGACTGGCTACGTCAGCAGCGCCCGGACCTGCAGATTCTCACCGCCATCACTACTGATGGCGTTTTCCGTCCGACACGGGATCATCTGGTCATGGCGGGCCACGGTGAAACGCTGATCGGCGGTGACACTGCAGTTGAGCAGGAAGCGGCCCTGCAGATTGCCCGGCAATGGCAGAAAACCGGCGAGGCGGTACAGGCCGTGGCGGATATCCAGCGGCGCCGCTGGCAAAAACTGGCCATCAACTGTGCCATCAACCCCCTGACCACCCGCTACCGGTGCTGCAACGGCGCATTGCTCGACATGCCGGAAGCCCTTTTCGCCATGCAGTCCATCTGCGCCGAAGTGGCGGTGGTGATGCGTCTGGAAGGCCATCCGGCCTCAACCGCCTCGCTGTTTGACGCGGCCTGCGCAGTCGCCCGGCAAACCGGCACGAACACCTCGTCCATGCTGGCCGATGTGCAAGCCAAAAGGCCCACCGAAATCGACTTCATGAATGGCCACATTGTGACCATGGCCAGAAAACACGGCATCGACACGCCTGCCAATGCCCGCATTACCGCAGAGGTACGCGCCCTGCACCCCCACCCGGCCGGCAGTAACTGACGGCTGGCCGCACATCACACTTGGTTTACGGCAGGCAGAAGCCTAGAATCGCGCCGCTTTCAGGTGTCTGGCACGTTCCTCGTGCCGGTCCGCTCCTGCCGCAAACAGGAACGGACGGGAAATCGGTGAAACCCCGATGCTGCCCCCGCAACGGTAAGTCGTGTCAGCTGCTTCACAATGCCACTGTCGCAAGACGGGAAGGCGAAGCAGTCTGGAATCATCCCGCGACGAGCCCGGAGACCGGCCTGAAGCCCCTTGGTCAGTGCGGCGGGCTCACGACCGGAAAATCTCTTGTGCATTCACATGTACATCATTTTTCTACTGCCTCCATGCTGACCTCATTCCTGTTTGCGGGGATCCAAACAGCCTGGAGCGTCTGATGAAACTCGTCCTTCTCCCTGTTGCAGCGGCCATGGCCCTTGCATCAACTGCCCATTCCGAAACAACCGAATTGCCGCCACTAGTCGTCACCGCATCGCGACTGAGCCCTGAGTCGGCCGGCACACTCGTCTATGTGATTGAGCAGGAACAGATCGCGCAATCAAGCGCACGCAACATTTCCGAATTACTCGTCAGCATTCCTGGCATTCATGTCCGCAGCCTGACAGGCAATGCCGGCACAGAAGGCACGATTGACCTGCGCGGCTTTGGTCCCGCTGCAAGCGCCAACACCCTTATTCTTGTTGATGGCCGCCGGCTCAATGATGTTGACCTGAGCTCAACCGACATCGGTGGTGTATCACTGTCCAGCATTGAACGCATTGAAGTCCAGCCGGGCGGTGGATCGGTACTTTATGGCGACGGCGCCAGTGGCGGTACCATCAACATCATCACGCGTCAGGCCCGGGAAAACGGTGGTGCTGTCAGCCTTACTGCTGCCAGCTTTGACACCAAGGGAGCCACAGCCTCCGGCCAGTTTGTAGCTGAGGCCGCATCGCTGTCACTGTTCGGCCAGCACATGGAAACAGAGGGCTACCGTGACAACAGTGATGTACGCAAGGACACCATGGGTGCCAACCTGCGCTTCAAGGTTGCTCCCCAACAGGAAGGTTATTTGCTGGCAAACGGCAGCAGGCTTGACAGCCGTCTTGCCGGCGCCCGACTGGTCGACGCCAACCTCGGCATTGACGAACTGCACGGGGATCCGCAAGGCACACGCACCCCCAATGACTGGGCCGATGAAGAACGCCACCAGCTTGTGGCAGGCTGGAAAGCAGAGTTGAGCGACAATCTTGAACTCATCATTGATGGCAGTCAGCGCTTCAAGGAGCAATGGTCGTATTTTGACTACGGCTTCGGCTTCTCTGACTTCATCAACACCGAGCTGAGCTCAATCTCTGCAACACCACGACTGCAGTTTGACTACACCACTGGAACCATCTCGCACGGTCTGAAGGTGGGTTACGACTGGTATCGCACGGACTACTCCTCACGTCGCGGACAGGGAGAAAACACAAGCCCTGTGCACGACATCGGGATTGATGCCGAAACCAGCTCACCCTATCTGTTCCAGACCAGTCGCTGGCAGCAAACAACCGTTTCGATGGGTGCTCGCAAAACGCATGTCACGCAAAGTGGTCGTGACATTTACGATGCCACTGCCCCGGGCGGTGCATTTGACTCCGAAGCAGCACCAGCATCACAAAGTTTCAGTGAAGAAATGTATGAAGGTGGCGTCAGCCAGCAACTGACACCTGCACTGACTGCCAGTCTTGGTGCCAGTCGCAGTGTTCGTCTTGGTACGGTAGACGAGAGCTATGAATACAACGCTTTTTTCCAGCGCGAGTTTTCGCCCCTCCGCCCACAGATTGGTCACAACCTGGAAGGCTCCCTTGCCTACGCCCAGGGCAAGCACCGGATATCCGCAACGGTGTACAACCAGAAACTGGAGGACGAAATCCAGTTCAGCTCGGCAACCTTCACCAACGACAACATTGATCCCACCCAGCGTCGGGGTGCAACGCTTGGCGTGACATCCGAGGTCGTCCAGAGCGTTACCGTCAATGCGAGCCTGACGCATCAGCGGGCACGTTTCCGTAGCGGGCCGCTGGAGGGCAATGATGTGCCACTTGTTCCCGGCAACCTTGGTCACGTCAACGTTAACTGGCAGGCAACACCGATGTGGAGCGTTGCACTCACGGACACCTATACCGGCAGCCAGTTCTTTGAAAACGACCAGAGCAACAGCTTCGGCCAGAAGATTCCTTCCTTTCACCGGCTTGATACCCGTCTTGGCTGGCAGTGGAAACAGCTTAATGCCGCCTTTACGGTCAGCAATCTTGCCGATGAAGATGACACCTTCAGCTATGGCGTCCGCTCCGGTACTGTAGGCCGATACAATGCCTATCCATTGCCGGGCCGCGAATACCGCTTTGATGTAGGCATGAGCTTCTGATGATCGGGCAGCCGGCATATGCCGGCTGCCCAACCTGAATTTCCGGAGACCGACGTCATGGGTAACCGTCTTACAAAGATCTACACCCGCACAGGGGACGATGGCAGTACCGGCCTTGGTGATGGCAGCCGTGTTGCCAAGAACCATTTGCGTGTCGAGGCCTATGGCACAGTCGATGAACTGAATGCCCATATCGGTGTCCTGCGGGCAGAACTGGCTCACGATCATGCTGCCCAGGCGTTTCTGCAGGATGTGCAGCACGATCTTTTTGATCTGGGTGGCGAGCTGTGCATTCCCGGGTATGTCTTGCTGAATGCCGAGGCCATCAGTGAAGCCGAAGCAGCCATCGACCAGCTCAATGCCCAACTGCCACCGCTGAAGGATTTCATCCTGCCCGGTGGCAGCAAGGCAGCCGCTGTGGCACATGTCGCCCGTACCGTCTGCCGCCGTGCCGAACGACGTGTTTATACGCTAAGCCAGCAGGAACCGGTCAACGAGGAAGGACTGAAATACCTGAACCGTCTTTCCGACTACCTGTTTGTCCTCGCTCGTGTACTGGCGCGCGAAAATGGTGGACAGGAAGTCCTGTGGCGGCAAAGAAACGCACCACGGCACCCGGACGCGTAAAGCCTGACATGCGCCCAATAAAAAGCCCGCAATCATGCGGGCTTTTTATTGGGCGCTTTTTATGGAGTGCTTCTTATTGGCCGTAAGGCCAGATCACAGCAGCAACCGGATATCCGCCAGCACCTTGGACAATGCCGTGGTAAAGCGGGCGGCATCCGCACCATCAATCACCCGATGATCGTAGGAGAGTGACAACGGCAGCATCAGACGCGGTTGGAACTCCTTGCCATTCCATACCGGCTTGATGGCCGATCGCGACACACCAAGAATCGCCACTTCCGGCCAGTTCACGATCGGCGTGAACGCTGTGCCACCGATACCGCCCAGAGAAGAAATGCTGAAGCAGGCGCCCTGCATTTCTGCTGGCGTCAGTTTCTTCTCCCGCGCTTTAGCCGACAGCTCACCCATGTCGCGCGATATCTCGCGCACCGATTTTTTGTCAGCATCACGAATCACCGGCACCACCAGCCCGTTCGGGGTATCCACCGCTACCCCGATGTGTACATATTTCTTGTACACAAGGTTTTCACCATCACTGTCCAGCGAACTGTTGAACTTCGGGAACTGCTTCAGCACATGAGCCGATGCCTTCACCAGAAACGCGAGCACCGTCAGACTGAGCCCTTCTGCCTTGAATGCATCTTTCTGCGCCACGCGAAACGCTTCCAGATCAGTGATATCGGCCTCATCAAACTGCGTGACATGCGGGATGGTCACCCAGGCACGGTGCAGGTTTTTTGCCGACACGCGCTGTATCTTTGTCAGGGGCAAGCGCTCGATCTCGCCCCATTTGCTGAAATCGATAACGGGCAACTCCGGCAACCCCGAGCCCGAGGCCACTGGCGCGGCTTTTTCCGTCAGCGTCTTCTTCACAAAGGCGTGCACGTCATCCTTGAGGATACGGTCTTTCGGACCGGTACCGGCAACCTTGCCCAGATCCACACCCAACTCACGCGCGAGACGGCGAACTGCCGGTCCGGCATGTACGTTGGCCGCAGGTGCCTGCTGCTGATGCGTCGGGACAGGCATGGCAGGCGTAGGACTGGATGCCACAACTGCAGCACTAATCGCTGCCGCAGGCGCAGCAGCGGCCTTTGCGGCAGGTGCAGAAGGAGCAGCCGCAACGGGAGCCACAGTTGCTGCTCCGCCAATCACCTGCACTTCCAGCAGGACGACATGCTCGGAAACCTTGTCACCAACCTTCACCAGCACATTCAGCACGGTACCCGCGACCGGGCTTGGCACTTCCATGCTGGCCTTGGCGGACTCCAGTACTGCAATAGGCTGATCCACCGTAATGGTGTCGCCCACCTTCACCAGAACCTCAATGACATCCGCCTCATCAGAACCGATGTCCGGCACTTTCACGATCTGTACCGATGTCGCGGAGGATGAGGGAGGCACTGCTGCCGCGGGTGTTGGAGCGGCAGTCACAACGGGTGTCACTACCGGGGCCGCACTCACCGGTGCAAGCACGGAGCTCACCTGCTCCAGTTCCTGCTGGATTTCACGCACCGGCACATCGGCAGAGCCCGTGGCCACAGCATCATCCAGCTGCAACAGCAGATCGCCCAGCTTTACGCTGTCACCCACTTTTACGGCAATATCCCGCACTACCCCGCCCTGCGGGACGGGCACTTCCATGCTGGCCTTGTCAGACTCCAGCACCATGATCGCCTGCTCCGGTGATACGTGATCACCAGGCTTCACCAGAATCTCGATGACATCTGCGCTGTCGCTGCCGATGTCCGGAACACGTACTTCTGTCACTTCATTCTCCTTGCCTGCGCTGGATAAGCGTCACGACGTTCATTCCCTTCACACTTTTGGTGCATAGGGTTTTTCAGGATTGATATCAAAGCGACGAATCGCATCATCGACCACGCTGCGTCCGATCTCACCATCATCTGCCAGCGCATTGAGTGCTGCAATCGCGATGAAATAGCGGTTCACTTCAAAGTGGTGGCGCAGTTTTTCGCGAGAGTCCGAGCGGCCAAAACCATCCGTACCCAAGGTGTAATAGGTACGTCCCGGCATGAACCCGCGAATCTGGTCTGCGTGAATCTTCATGTAATCGGTTGCCGCCACAATCGGGCCCTTGCTGGCGCGCAACTGCTGGGTTACCCACGGCACTTTCGGCTCATCCATTGGATGCAGCATGTTCCAGCGCTGTGCCTCCAGGGCTTCCTTGCGCAACTCGTTCATGCTGGTGGCGCTCCAGACATTGGCACGAATACCGAACACGCCCTGCAGCAACTCGGCTGCCGCTTCCACTTCGCGCAGGATACTGCCGGAGCCGATCAGCTGAACGATTTTGGCCGTTCCGGACGGAGCTTCCTTCAGCATGTAAAGGCCGCGGATGATGCCTTCCTCGGCGCCGGCAGGCAGCGCCGGGTGCGTGTAGTTTTCATTCATCGTGGTGATGTAATAGAAAACACTTTCCTTGTTCTTGTACATACGGCGCAACCCGTCATGCACAATCACGGCAACCTCGTAACCATACGCGGGATCGTAAGCGATACAGTTCGGCACGGTACTGGCCAGCACGTGGGAATGACCATCCTCATGCTGCAAGCCCTCGCCATTCAGGGTAGTTCGGCCTGATGTCGCACCAATCAGGAACCCGCGCGCCTGGCTGTCACCGGCCGCCCAGGCCAGATCGCCAATACGCTGGAAGCCGAACATCGAGTAGAAAACATAGAACGGGATCATCGGCTGGTTGTGCATGCTGTACGACGTACCCGCCGCAATCCACGCGCTCATTGCACCCGCTTCGTTGATGCCCTGCTCCAGAATCTGGCCCTTCACATCCTCGCGGTAATACATGATCTGGGCCTTGTCTTCCGGCTCGTAGAGCTGACCCACATTCGAGTAGATACCCAGCTGGCGGAACATGCCTTCCATACCGAAGGTACGCGCCTCATCCGGCACGATGGGCACAATGCGCTCACCCAGCCCCTGCACCTTCACCAGTGCATTGAGGCAGCGCACAAAGGCCATGGTAGTGGAAATAGGCTTGTCCGACCCCTCCAGCACCTGAGCAAAAGTGCCCAGCTCGGGAATATCCAGCGTTACCGCTTCCTTGCGCCGTGCCGGCAGGTAGCCGCCCAGATTCATGCGACGTTCGCGCATGTAGCGGATTTCCGGAGAATCTTCCGGCGGACGATAGAACGGTACGCGTGCCAGCTCTTCATCGCTGAAGGGCAAGCCGAAGGTGTCACGAAACTCTTTCAGTGACTCCATGTCGAG
This sequence comes from Moraxellaceae bacterium, assembly GCA_030646295.1. Classification (GTDB taxonomy): domain Bacteria; phylum Pseudomonadota; class Gammaproteobacteria; order Pseudomonadales; family Moraxellaceae; genus UBA2031. The sequence continues at coordinate 317,788 of JAUSND010000003.1, read as the reverse complement.
CTTCTTGATCTGGTGCGACTTGTTCACGGCTTCACCCGCACCGGTACCGTAGCCCTTCACCGTCTTGGCAAGGATGACTGTCGGCTGACCGGTGTGATTCATTGCCTGTTGATATGCCGCAAACATCTTGTACGGATCATGGCCGCCACGATTGAGGTTGTAGATCTCCTCATCGGACATGTGCTCGACCATCTTTTTCAGTTCGGGATACTTGCCAAAAAATTTCTCGCGCGTATAGGCACCACCATGCATCTTGTAGGCCTGATACTCGCCGTCGACACACTCCTCCATACGCTTGCGCAGCACACCGTCTTCATCCTTGGCGAGCAACGGGTCCCACTTGCGTCCCCACACCACCTTGATGACATTCCAGCCCGCACCACGGAACACCGACTCGAGTTCCTGGATGATCTTGCCGTTGCCGCGCACCGGGCCATCAAGACGCTGCAGGTTGCAGTTGATGACAAAGATCAGGTTATCCAGCTTTTCACGGCCCGCCATGGAAATGGCACCAAGGGATTCCGGCTCATCCATCTCGCCATCACCCAGGAAAGCCCAGACCTTGCGGTTCTCGCTTTTCATCAGGCCGCGATTCACCAGGTACTTCATGAAGTGCGCCTGATAGATCGACATGATGGGGCCCAGCCCCATCGACACCGTGGGGAACTGCCAGTAATCCGGCATCAGCCAGGGGTGGGGATAGGACGACAGTCCCTTGCCATCGACTTCACGACGGAAATTCTCGAGATCGCGCTCGCTGATACGCCCTTCCAGAAAGGAGCGCGCATAAATGCCAGGCGCCGAGTGGCCCTGGTAATAAATCAGGTCGCCCCCAAACGTATCGTTCTGGGCACGAAAGAAATGATTGAAACCAACATCGTAAAGCATGGCGCTGGACGCAAACGTGGCAATGTGGCCGCCCAGCTCGTCATCGTTGTCCATGTTGGCGCGCATCACCATCGCCAGTGCATTCCAGCGGATCAGCGAGCGCAGGCGGCGCTCCATGAAGGCATCACCCGGCAAGGGGGCTTCATCCGTCAGGGGAATGGTATTCAGATAGGGGGTCGTCAGGCGGGTGAGGTTCACACCCTTTACACGGGCTTTCTCGGAGAGCTTTTCCAGCAGGTAAAGCGCACGCTCAGTGCCCTCTTTTTCCACCACTGAAGCAAAAGCTTCCAGCCACTCCCGGGTCTCTTCCGGGTCCAGGTCATCATAAAAGCGTTCAAGTGACATTGGGGGTTCCTTGTCTTGCATCGTGTCTGGCGATCACGTTGTGGGTCATCACCGCATTCATATGACCGATAAGTCACATTCCGATTATGTCGGTCAGGGCAGGTGCCTGTCAAAGTGGCGCATCATTTCTGTGTAGCACCCGGGCGCCATGCCTGCAATTGCCGGCACAGCGGCTCAACCGCCAGCAGCAGTTCCGGCCCCGGCCGGGCCAGCCTCTCGTCTCCAACAGCCACCAGATGCCGGTTCTTCACCGCACGCATGCCGGCAAAGCGCGACCAGAACCGGCGGCTGGCGGCTTCATCATCCTTGCCAAAGAAAATGACATGCGGATTAGCCTGTACGACAAACTCGGGAGCGACCAGCGGAGCGGCCACCGGGCCTGCCGGCAGGATATTGTCGGCACCACAGAGCGCCAGCGCCTGACTCAGCAGATGCCCGCCATGCAGGCTGTACAGCGGCTGCCGCCATACCTGATAAAAATAGCTGAGCCGTGACCCCTTGCCGTACTGGTTCCTGAGCGACTGCAGCCGCTTGCGGAAGGCATCCGCCTGCGCTTTTCCTGCAGCAGGCTGCCCTGCCAGCCGGCCCAATACGTCCAGCTGGCTCGCCAGGTCTTCCAGACGGGCCGTTTTCAGGGTGAACACCTTGAGGCCCAACCGCTCAAGGCGGGCAATACGGGATGCAGGAGTCCCTTCGGCCCAGACAATCACCACATCGGGCCGCAGGGTCAGCAGGCGCTCTTCGTTAACGGCAAAGGCATCGGCCACCACGGGCAGGCCACTCAGGCTGAGCGCGTGGGCACCCCTGGACTCATGATCATCCACCACCCCCACCAGACGGGAGCGCGCGCCCAGACCAATCAGCATGTCGGTCACATGCGGTGCCAGGGACACCATGCGCAGTGCAGGAGAGTCAAAGGTGAAATGCCGGCCGGCATCATCTGTCACTGTCATGGCAGCCGCCCGGACAGGGCCGGCCATGAACAGCAACAACAGGAGAGTCAGTCGCATCAAAACCACAGCAGGGTATGCAGGGCCAGCAGCACGACCAGGAGAACCAGCGTGCGGTGCAACAATGCCTGTAGGGTTGCCAGGGCATGTGTCAGTACCGCCGCAGGAGAACTGTCCGGGGACATTGTCAGGCTCACAGCCTGGGCGCGTTCAGCCGACTCATCCAGCAGCTCGACAGCGTCAAGCTGCCGGTCCAGCAGACGGTCACGCAAATGCTGCCATGTCGCCATGAAATCACCGGCCAGGGCAAAGCCCAGCGCCAGAAGCCGTGCAACGGGCCACTCGGCATAGTGAAGCATCTGTCGCGCCACCGGGACGGCAGGGCTGCCCTCGCCCTCCGCCATCAGTCGCAACAGGTAATAGACCAGCGCACCCACCGGTCCCAGCAACAAAAACCAGAACAGTGGAGCAAACAGCTCACGCAAATGCTCTTCAACCAGCTCACGACGGGCCGGGGCCAGCTCAGCGTCAGCCACCAGTTCAGCCGCCAGCAAGGCAGGTTGTCCACCATTGTCGCCCGGCCACACGCGGGCCAGCCACTCTGCCTGCATCCGCTTCGCCACGCCGGGCTGACGCTGATCAAGCAGAATCTGACCCAGCACCAGCACCCCCACAGCACCAATGATCACGCGCTGCCAGAGTCCGTCAAACAGGTTCAGGAACACCGCCAGCAACAAGGCGGGTAACAGGACAGCCAGACCCAGCACCAGCGGAGGCGCCCAGCCCTCGCGCGCACCGCGCTGCAACCACATGTCACGCCACCGCCGGACGAGATGCCCCACAGTCGCCGCCGGCTCAACCAGCAGCCCGCGATGGCGTAGGACCAATGCGATGACAACGACCAACAGATTCATCCGGAATGCTCCTTGCCCCTCAATGCGTGCAAATGGCTCCAGTCAAAAGACGGACCGGGATCGGTCTTGCGCCCCGGGGCAATGTCACTGTGCCCGGCCAGATGCCCTCTGGTCCCGGGATACCTGGCCTCCAGCAAACCGAGCACCATCACCAGAGCCTCATACTGGCGCTCAGTGTAAGGAATTTCATCCGTTCCCTCGAGCTCTATCCCTATGGAAAAATCATTGCAGTTTTCCTGTCCGCCATAACAGGACATGCCCGCATGCCAGGCACGGCAATCGAAAGGAACATACTGCACAACCTGACCGTCCCTGCGGACCAGCAGATGTGCAGATACCTTCAATCCGGCAATTTCATGAAAATAGGGATGTTGCGAGGAATCAAGCGAATTGGTGAAAAGCGCATCAATGTATGGCCCCCCAAATTCGCCGGGAGGCAGGCTGATGCCATGTACCACTACCAGCGACACCGGCATTCCTGCCGGGCGCGCATTCTGATTGGGGGACAGACAACGGCGCGCAGAAGATAACCAGTGATCATCCGTGATGCAGGTGTCGTCAGGCCGTTTTGGTTTTTTCACTCAGATCCCGCAAGTTGCCAATCACGGACTCCAGCGCCCGATCAATGAACTGACCTTCTTCCACCAGTCGGGCCCTGCCCAGACTCATGTCCAGGGCCAGCTTGTCACCCGACATTTCACTGACCTTGATACCACGTCGGTTGGCAAAAATCAGCTTGTCCACAGAGCGGATACGGGCCACCAGCTTGTGACGATCCTGTTTTTCCTCCTCAATGAACTCAATCCAGCTGCCCACATTAAGCCGACTGACAATCAGTACATTGGGATCGTCGCTCGGCAAACCGGAAGGTACCGGCTGGATGAGCTCCTCCTTGGGCAGCACCACAGACTCAACCTTGGCAGCATCCGCAGTAGAAACCTCTTTCGCATCGACCTGCCCCGGTTTGCTGGCAACGGCTGCACTGGCATCCAGCACACTGACCGTCGGGGTTTCCTGGCCCTTCAGCATGCTCATGTGAACCTGCATCAGTTCACGCAGCAGGGTTTCCGTTGTCAGGGAGTCGTAATTCACCGCTGCCAGGCCTTTTTTAAGGCTGTTGGACAGTTTGGGTGCCACATCTTTCAGGCGGGTCTGCCAGTCGGCACCCGGCTGGGGTTGCACACTCCAGATTACCGCATCCACCACTTTCACGGCCTGCTTCCAGGGTTCGGATTCCGTACCCTCTTTCAGGCAATGGATATACAGCACATTGCGCCAGGCATCCTGCAACAGCTTGACCACGACCAGAGGCAGCTGACGCCCCGTCAGGCGGCGGTTCAGGGTCTGCTGCACCATGGCACGGGCCAGTTCGGCGCGGGCCTTGCCCTCCTCCGTTTCACGCGTGCGCTTGTCGACCGTTTCCTCACGCTTTTGTTGCTGCTCGTAGAAGGCCGTGAACTCCTCCAGCAGCTCGGCGAACAGGCTCAGGTCATCAATGAATTCATTGAGAATGCGGAAAACCACTTCCTCGATCTTGGCGTAAACCGCGTCACCACCAGGATCACGGCTGTTCCAGCCAATGCCCGCTTTGGCCAGGGCATTCAGCAAGCGTCTCGCCGGATGTGTTTCCGCGTTGAAAAAGGACTTGTCGAGAATGGCGACCTTGAGCAGTGGAATCTGCAAGCGCCCGATCAGCGCCTTCATCGCAGTTGGCAGGTCATCGTCATCAAGAATGAAGTCAAACAACATTGAAACGAGATTTATAACGTCTTCGTCCGCCTGCTTGACTGCCTCTACCGCCACCTCATCCGAACGCAGGCCCTCGCGAATGGAGCCACGTACCTGCCCCACACTGGGTGACGATGAGTCCTGTGCCAGCGGCGAATTCGGCTGAAGCTCCTGAATGCGGGACAGCAACGCCACCAGCTCGGGGGTCGCTACGGTTTGCACCACCGCCGTAGGCGAAATATTCAGTGGCGCCAGAGGAACGGCTGCCACACTGCCACCCACTGCATCAGCCGGCAGAATGCCGATACCCCCACCACCCACATACTGGCCACCGTGGTATTGCGCACCGGGAATCATCTGGCCCGGGGCCGCAGCCAGCCCCATGGAAAGCATGTGCTGCAGATGGGAAAACACTTCCTCGGTATCAACGGCCTTTTTTTCGGGCTTGGCTGCATCCGGTCGGGGCTTGTCTGCAGAAGGCTTGGGCGACTTTGATGCGGAACCAAGCTTGAGCTCGGGCAACACGCCCGCATCAATAAGCAACTGGTTGGCCTCATCAATCACATCGCTCAGCTCACCCATGATCTGCACCTGAAAAACCTTCAGGAGGATCAGCTTCTGATGAACATCGGCATCGGCAAGCAGCTTGAGCCCGTCCCTGAACGCATCCGCAATCGGGCCCGGGTCCAGTGGCAGGCTACGCTCCGTCATTTCCACCTTGGGTAAAAGGTGCATGAAGCGCTTGCGCAACAACCCGAGTGGTGCCGCGTAATCCAGACGCGCACGCGCCACGATTGCATCCAGGGCAACCGTAACGTCCATGTCGTCTTCATCAACCAGACTGAGCGTACTGAAATCAATTGCCTCAAAACCCTGAGTGACCTTCTGGTCCTGATTGGTCTTGAGCACGGAAGAGAACGCGGAAATCATGGACGAGGTAAAACGGCCCTCAATGTCGGCACGACGGGAGCGTACCTTGGGCAGGATCTCGTGATACCGCTGCTGCTCGGCCTCCGGCATCTTCATGGCCCAGTCAAAAATCGTGGTATCCAGACGGCCAAACATGCCTTTTACAAGGTCACCAAGCTTTTGCAGGCTACGGGTGCGCACAGTCTCCAGCACTGCCGGCACCTGAATACGTGCACGCGCCGGATCTGCCACCCCTGGGTTGAGGCTGTCCACCATAAAAAACCCGCCTGATTAATGAGTCTCGTTCTTATTGTAGGTTACCCAAGTTTCCAATCATGAGGAAACCGGAAAATCATTCCAGGCCTTCCATACCATTTTTTTGTGATGGCGTTCGCCCTATACTGCCGCGATTGAAGGAGCCCTGACCATGATTCCTGACGCATTACTGCAAGTCGCCATCAGCCAGAACGTGAAAGCCGCCCTGGAAGAAGACATTGGTGATGGAGACATTACTGCGGGACTTATTCCCGCAGCAGCATTATCGCGGGCACGCATCATTACACGCGAACCGATGGTGCTGGCAGGGCGTCCCTGGGTAGAGGCAACGTGCAAGGCTTTCGACCCACAAATAACCCTGCACTGGCCCGCGATTGAAGGCTCTGAAATAGCGCCGAACGGTACGGTTTTCGAGATGGAAGGCTCCTCCCGCTCCCTGCTGACGGTCGAACGGACGCTGCTGAACTTTCTGCAAACCCTGTCCGGCACTGCCACGGTCGTGCGCCACCTGGTGAAACAACTGGAAGGCACCAGCACCCGGCTGCTGGACACGCGTAAAACCCTCCCCGGGCTTCGCATTGCCCAGAAGTATGCCGTCAGCATTGGTGGCGGACAGAATCACCGGCTCGGCCTGTTTGATGCCTTCCTGATCAAGGAAAACCACATCATGGCTGCCGGCAGCATCACTGCGGCCGTGACTCAGGCCCGCACGCTTGCGCCGGACAAGCCCGTGGAAGTGGAGGTGGAAAATACCGAACAGCTGGACGAAGCGCTGATGGCCGGTGCCGACATCATCATGCTCGACAACTTCAGCATGGATGCCATGAAGGCAGCCGTAAAACATACGGCGGGGCGAGCCCTGCTGGAGGCATCTGGCGGCATCCACGCCGCCAACCTGCGTACCGTGGCCGAGACCGGCGTCGATTACATCTCGATGGGCGCCCTCACCAAGGATGTGAAGGCGATTGACCTTTCAATGCGGTTTGTCGACTGAAGCGGCCTGCCCGGACGCCACATCAAGCGCAGGGATCTTGCCCGGCAACCGGAGATAGCCAAGATAACCGCCTGCCGGCGAAAAAATCAGCACCGCATTCGCATAGCGCCCCTGATAGAAGGCAAAACGATAGTCCGTCAACAGGGACTGCTCACGGCCATTGACCCATGCCAGCCATGACTCTTTCATGGCGGCATCAATGTAGCGTGAAATAACCGAACTTCTTGCAAAAACCACCTCGCGATTCGGAAGGAATTTTTCAAAAAGCCAGACCTGTGCTTCCGAGTGAATGAAGTACTTGAAGACCATCACACTGAAACGCTCTTGCTCGCTCCTGCCAACAGGCTCGCGCCGAAAAACAAATGGCGGCTTTCTGTCAGAGTACTGCTGCAGGTCCGCTGGCTGAACGTTCTGTGCACGAATGATTTCGGGCATCACCGATACAAAGCGGTCACCGCCATAAACCACCGCCACTGGCCGCTCCTTCCAGACCTGATAGCTACCCCACGCCATGGCAGAAAACTGGATGACGGCCACAAGAGCAATATCCATGACCTGCTCACGGCGTGACTTCCCGGGATTGAAAATAATGAATGCCAGCAAAGGCCCAAGCACCAGATCGACCAGCAACACCAGACGCAGCCCCTGCATACCTCCATCAAGAGCGAACATGAAGTCCGGGTAAAGCCAGAACCTGGCGACCAGCAACAGTGCAATCGAAAAAACGGAAAAAACGGCCAGACTGGCAGCCAAAGCCTTCAGCTTTCCTGCCATCACCTCACGAGACAACATCTGATGCACCCTTTGAAGACTCACAATTTTTTCTGAATGAACTCGATCTTGTAACCGTCCGGGTCTTCCACAAAGGCAATGACCGTGGTGCCGTGCTTCATCGGACCGGCAGGACGGGTTACCTTGCCACCGCGCTCGGCAACACGCGCACAGGCCACTGCGGCATCGTCCACTTCGACCGCGATATGGCCATAGGCCGTACCCAGCTCGTAATGAGCCGTATCCCAGTTATGCGTCAGCTCCAGCACGGCACCCTCGGATTCATCCTGATAACCCACAAAGGCCAGAGTGAATCGCCCGTCCGGATAGTCCTTGCGCCGTAAAACACGCATATCCAGCACATCTGTATAAAAGCCCAGCGAACGCTCCAGGTCACTCACGCGCAGCATGGTGTGCAGCAATCTCATTCCGTTTCTCTCCCCAGCACAGGCAATGCTGCACCAGGCAGCGGACCAACATAGGCAAAACGCGGGCAGCTTTCCCCGTTGACGCTGACGGACTCCAGAAACATCGACAGTGGTCGCACCCACCAGTCAAAACGACCATACAGGGTCTGGTAAACCACCATCGGCTCTTCGGTTTCGGAATGGCGGGCCACGCCAATCACGGCATACTCATGGCCCTTGTAGTGGCGATAACGCCCGGGCTGCAGCAAATCCGTCATCAGGAAAAAAGATCCATCAGGCCAATCGGGCCGGAACCATCACGCCAGTAAATCTGGCCACCATTTTCCATGAACTTTTCCAGTGCCTGACGGATAAGGCCGATGGCCAGATTCAGGCACTGCATGGAGTCCACTCCCGGCACCTTGGGCATGCCCGGATACAGGCCCGCCAGCGCCACCTCGCACTCCCAACTCGTCCCTTCTTCATTCAGTGGCAGGGGAAGACCGATCTGCAAACGCACAATCCGCATTTCGCCGGTTTTCATCCGGCAAATGATGAAGCGCTCGCCGATCACATTCCCGACCTTGCTGTCCGGCACCTGGGTGCCATCCGTACTGTTCATGATTCATTCACCATATTCATTGAAACCACCGTCAACTCAAGCGGCGACCGCCTGTTGCCAGAGGGTCAGCAGTCCGCGTCGGCAAGCCTCGACATCATCGGCAGGGTGGGCCGGATTCGTCAACAAGTGCATGGAGGCGCCCTCAAGTGCCCACAACAGCCCCATCAGCCGCCAGTACTCCTGTGCCGGCAACCCCAGGCGCGAGAACTCGCGCTGCAGCAGCACCACCACCTTGTCCAGCATGTGCTGACGGTGCGGCGCCAGCGGAGACGCCGACCGCAGGGACTCCTCCAGCATCATGCCGACGATCTTGCCCACACTGAACTGGTAATCAAAATAGATATGCACAAAGCTGGCGAGCAGGTCATCACGGGTACGGGTGGCCGGCAACTCGGCCTCAAAGCGTGCCAGCATGACCTTCGAGGCCAGCACATAGATGCTCTCCAGCACGTCCAGCTTGCTGGTGAAGTACTTGTAGAAGGTACGACGGGAAATGTTCGCCGCGTTGAGCAGGTCCTGAACCGATGTTTCCTCCAGCCCCTGCTGGTTGAACACCGACATGGCATGAATCAGGATTTGCGTGCGCGCAAACGAGCGCGGCCCGCCCGACTTGCGTGAGCGCCCCTCCTCCTCGCTGCCCAGTTCAAGCACCAGCGCTGCCAGCAAACGCAAGCTTTCCTCGCGCGAATCTACCGCATCACTCATTCCGGTTCCCTCTCAAGACAGCAGCGAGGCTAGCATAACTGCCCATTACAACAACCACATCACGGCAGTCAAAATGCAAACGGGCCGCACAAGGCGACCCGTTTGATGACTCCAGGACAACCCTTACTTCAGCAGCTTGCGACCGTTGTTGGCTGCAATGCGCATGCGCAGGGCGTTCAGCTTGATAAAGCCTTCGGCATCCTTCTGGTTGTAGGCGCCGCCGTCATCTTCAAACGTGGAGATGCGGGTATCGAACAGCGAGTCGGACTCGGACTGGCGGCCGACCACGATCACGTTACCCTTGTACAGCTTCAGGCGGACCACACCGTTCACGTTCACCTGTGACGCGTCGATCATCTTCTGCAGCAGCAGACGCTCCGGGCTCCACCAGTAGCCGTTGTAAATCAGGCTGGCGTAGCGGGCCATGATGTCATCCTTCAGGTGGGCCACTTCGCGGTCCAGCGTGATGGATTCGATGGCGCGGTGGGCGCGCATGATGATTGTGCCACCCGGGGTTTCATAGCAGCCGCGCGACTTCATGCCGACATAGCGGTTTTCCACCAGGTCCAGACGACCGATGCCATTGGCACCACCGATCTGGTTAAGTTCGGCCAGCACAGTGGCCGGTGACTTCTTCACACCATTGATGGCAACGATGTCGCCGTTTTCAAAGGTCAGGTCAATGTAGGTTGCCTGATCCGGGGCCTTTTCCGGGCTTACCGACCAGCGCCACATTTCTTCTTCGCACTCGGTCCACGGGTCTTCCAGCACGCCACCTTCATAGGAGATGTGCAGCAGGTTGGCATCCATGGAGTACGGCGACTTCTTGCCGGCCTTGGCGTAATCAATCGGAATCTGGCGCTCTTTCGCGTAGGCCATCAGGGTCTCGCGCGAGGTCAGGTCCCACTCACGCCATGGTGCAATGACCTTGATGCCGGGCTTGAGGGCATAGGCACCCAGCTCAAAGCGGACCTGGTCGTTGCCCTTGCCGGTCGCGCCATGGGAAATGGCATCGGCGCCCACTTCATTGGCAATCTCGATAAGACGCTTGGCAATCAGCGGGCGGGCAATGGACGTACCCAGCAGGTATTCGCCTTCATAGATGGTGTTGGCACGGAACATCGGGAACACGTAGTCGCGCACGAACTCTTCGCGCAGGTCTTCAATGTAGATGTCCTTGACGCCCATGGCCTGTGCCTTGGCACGGGCTGGCTCGACTTCCTCACCCTGGCCGATGTCGGCGGTAAAGGTGACGACTTCACACTGGTAGTTGTCCTGCAGCCACTTGACGATGACCGAGGTGTCGAGGCCGCCGGAATAGGCAAGCACAACTTTCTTGATGGCGGACATGGCGGGTTCCCAAAGCAAGGAAGGGGGAATAAAGAGGCGCGTATTCTACGCTATGCCCCCGCAGGGGCATAGGCGAAAAAGCGGTCAGGACAGACGAACCGGGGTGGTATCGACGGTGCCGTCCGGGCGCACCAGCATGATGCAGTTGCGCCCGGCATCCTTGGCGGCATAGACCGCCTCGTCCACCCGGGCCAGCAACATGGGGCCGCGCAAGTCGCCATGAGGCACCATGGACGCCACCCCCATGCTTACCGTCACATGGCTTGCCACGCTGGAGGCCGCATGGGCAATCTTCAGGGCACTAATGCTGCGGGCGACGTGCAGGGCAACCTCGCGGGCACCATCCAGAGACGTGCTCGGTAACAACAACACAAACTCTTCACCGCCGTAGCGGGCCGCCAGATCGCCGGGGCGCCTGAGCACCGATTTCAGCGCCCTTCCCACCATCGCCAGCGCCCGATCCCCCTCAACATGACCATGAGAGTCATTGAACGGCTTGAAATGATCGACATCCACAAAGATCAGGGCAACATCACGGCTGTCACGACGCGCCCGATCCCACTCCTGCTGGAATACCTCATTGAAGTGGCGACGGTTGGCCAGCCCTGTCAGCGCATCCTCGCGTGACAACCGGTTCAGCTCCTGCGACAGCTTGTTCAGCTTGAGCTTTTCCAGGCCCAGCATTTCGGACTGCAGGAACATGATGCGGTCGCGGTGCTCAAGCATGTAGCACAGCAACATGCCCACGGCATTGGCCAGTACCACGTACTGACTGAAGTGGCCCCAGTTGTACCAGAGGCCCAGCACATGAATGACCACAAATGAAATGAGCGCCGCACCGACGCAGGCAATGACGGCAGGCACCAGAAGCAGTCCGCCAATACCATAGGTGATGGCAATGACCAGAATGACCACATAACTGGAGTGCTGATTGAAGAACGGGTCCGGGAAAGCTGACGTTCCCACCGTAATGGTGGCTACCGCCGTCAAGGCAATCAGGCTGACGTAATTGCGGTACCACTTGTCCAGTTGGGGAATCCGCGGCAATGACAGCAATGCCGCCACTATTGCCCCCTCCATCAGGTAGATGACCCACCAGACCTTCTCGTTCTGCTCAAGCAGCACCGGGTTGGAGTACGCCTGTACCTGGGACCAGGTCAGTATCCCGATAAAGATGTAAAAGCCGACTATTGCCCACCAGGAATGATTGAGCAGCTCAATGGCACGGTTCTGCAGGTGCAGATGGAAGGCGTTTTCAATGGCTGGCGGAAAGCGGACGAAGGGGCGGTCATCCTCAAGAAGCTGCTGTATCTCCTTGATGTCGGCGTCTGTCGTGTCGCGCAGGGAGGGTATCGTCACAACCGGATCCTTGATGGCTAAACTGCGTTAACCGGCCCGAAAGCAGAACACTCAGGCACTATTTCAAACCGGTTAATCCTTGTGCAGGCCGGGAATGTGCCAGCCTCTCTACCCAGCGACAATGCTGCTCCGACCGGCGGCTTGCCATTTATCGCCTCCCTCCCCGCACCCCGCCGACAATGCCTCCGGTTAAAGGTTGGGGACTGCCTTGCCAGCCTGTTAAACTTGCGCGCAATCGAGAAGCTGACATGACCCACCAGGCTATGACCCACATGACTATGCCCCAAATCACCATTGCCCGCCCGGACGACTGGCATGTACACCTGCGGGACGGCGCCATGCTGCCCGATACGGTAGCCGCCATTGCCCGTTATTTCGGCCGCGCCATCGTCATGCCCAATCTGGTTCCGCCAGCCCGCACCACCACTGAAGCAGGCGCCTACCGCGAACGCATCCTGGCCGCCCGCCCGAAGGGTTCACGCTTCGAGCCCCTGATGGTGCTCTACCTGACCGACAGCACCACCCCGGCCGATATCCAGAATGCCAAGGCCTCCGGTTTTGTCCACGCCGTGAAACTCTATCCGGCCGGTGCCACCACCAACTCCGACTCTGGCGTAACCAGCATCGCGAACGTACAAGCCGTTCTGGAAAAAATGGCCGAAGTCGGCATGCCTTTATTGATCCATGGCGAAGTCACTCATGGCGATGTCGACATCTTTGATCGCGAAAAGGTTTTTCTCGACACCATCCTGATGCCACTGGTACAGCGGCTGCCACAACTCAGGGTTGTGCTGGAGCACATCACCACGGCCGATGCCGCTGCCTTCATCAGGGAAGCACCCGCCACGGTTGGCGCCACCATTACGGCGCATCACCTGCTGTTCAACCGCAACCACATGCTGGTGGGCGGTGTACGGCCACATTATTTCTGCCTGCCCATCCTCAAGCGCCGCACCCATCAGGAAGCCCTGATTGCCGCCGCCACGTCTGGTTCACCCAAATTCTTCCTGGGAACCGACTCTGCTCCGCATGCGATTGGTGCCAAGGAATCTGCCTGTGGTTGTGCCGGCTCGTACACCGCTCATGCGGCCATCGAGCTGTATGCCGAAGCCTTCGAGGCCGCCGGTGCACTCGACAAGCTGGAAGGATTCGCCAGCTTTCATGGCGCCGACTTCTACGGCCTGCCACGCAATACCGACACCATCACCCTGGTGAAAGAATCCTGGGACGTTCCTGAAAGCTACCCCTTCGGAGAGTCCGTGGTGGTGCCGATTCGTGCTGGCGCGCAAATCAGCTGGCGCGTACAGCCATGAGCCACCACCCCGTACGTCCATTGGCCGAACGATTTCGTGGTTTTTTTCCTGTTGTGATCGATGTGGAAACCGGTGGCTTCAATTGCGCCACTGACGGACTGCTGGAAATTGCCGCCGTCACGATTGCACAGGATGAAAACGGACTGCTGTACCCGAACGAGTGCTTTCACTCCCATGTTGCCCCGTTTCCTGGTGCCAATCTGGAAAAGGCTGCACTCGAATTCACCGGCATCAATCCCTTCCATCCACTGCGTCCCTCGGAAGAAGAAGGTGCGGCGCTGCGCCGGATTTTTGATGGCATCAAAAAAGCGCAAAAGGCCGTCGGCTGCAAACGCAGCGTACTGGTCGGCCACAATGCACATTTCGATCTGGGTTTTGTGAATGCCGCAATAACGCGCAACAACCTGAAGAACGTGTCGCCGTTTCACCCGTTCTCGGTGTTTGACACGGCAACACTGGCCGGGCTGGCCTATGGGCAAACCGTACTGGCCCGCGCCTGCGCAACCGCCGGGATCGCCTTCGACAACAAGGAAGCCCATTCCGCCCTGTACGATGCACAACGGACGGCCGAGCTGTACTGCTCCATCGTCAATACATGGTGGGAAAAGATCGGTCCGCCGCCCGTTGATGAAGGCAGCGACGAGGCCTGACCAACACACACGGCATTGGTCTAATCCGACCAGTCCATGTCCGGGAGACGCGAAAACGTCTCCCGGAGGCCCTGTGACCATCCCTTGCGGATTTGCTGGAAGTAAGCGTTATCCTCATCCACACGATGGCGCTTGGTTACCTTGAAGCTGTCACGTTCATAGCAGAGCAAATCAATCGGCAGACCGACCGAGATATTGCTGCGAATGGTTGAGTCAAACGAGATCAGCACGCACTTGGCCGCCTCATCCAGCGACGTACCATAATTGATCACGCGATCAATGATGGGTTTGCCGTACTTGCTCTCGCCAATCTGGAAATAAGGCGTTTCCGTAGTAGCTTCGATGAAGTTGCCTTGCGGATAGATATTGAACAGCCTTGGTTCCTCACCCTTCAGCTGGCCACCCAGCAAAAACGACGAACCGAAATCAATGCCCGACTGCATGGGCACCTTGCTGTCGCGCTCAATCACTTCCCGCAAGGTACTGCCCACGAGGCAAGCCACGTCATACATGGATGACTGACTGAACAGATTATCCTTTTCATGTTGCAGGCGCTTGCGCAACACACTGATGGTGCTTTGTGTTGTCGCCAGATTACCGGCCGACAGCAGGCAGATAATCTCTTCGCCCTGCTTCTCCAGCAATGTCATCTTGCAAAAAGTGGCAATGTGATCAACCCCGGCATTGGTCCGGGTATCCGACGCCATTATCAGACCTTCCGCCAGATTCATGGCAACACAATAGGTCATCTTCTCTGTCCGTCCTGTCAGGCCTGTTGCTGCTGTTGTTGTTGCTGGCTGATGTCCTGCTCCTGCTCCGCTTCATTCGTCCCGGCCTGTGACTGCATGACACGTACATCGGCCTGCATGAGCTCGCCACCGCCACCACGACGCACACCACGCACCGGACAGGCATCCAGATAATCCATGCCCACGGCCAGCTTGAGATGATTCTCATCTGCACGCGAACGATTTACCACATCAAAACTCCACCAGCGGTCATGCAGCCATGCCTCGGCCCACGCGTGGGTGGCCATGTGGTTGCTGGCATGTCCGGGCGAATGCACATACCCGCTCACATAGCGTGCCGGCACCCCCAGATAACGGCAACAGGACAGGAAGATATGTGTGTGATCCTGGCAAACACCCAGCCCGGCAGCAAACGCATCGGTTGCCGTACTGCCAACATGCGTACTGCCCGGTGAGAACTCCACCGCCATCTCGATACCCTGTGCCAGCGCCAGCAAGGCATCCTGGGTCATCGGCTGCTTGCGAAAGCCCTCGGCAAAGGCAGCCAGATCAGGGCTTATCGCCGTCAATGCAGTAGAGCGGAGGTATGGCAGCGGGTCACCACCGGCAACACTGGTGCGCTCTCCATCGTCCGTCTCGACAATGCCCATCGCACGGATGCGGATTTCACGGTGCGGCATGTCCAGCGTCAGTACGTGGCAAATATTGCCGAACGCATCGGAGGAGGACACCGCCGGACTGGGCAACTCCAGCTTCCACTCCAGCACCCGCTGGCCTTCAGTACTTTGCGGGGTAAGCCGCAGGTACTGGGTGCTGTGTGCCACGGAGCCCTCGTAGCGATACACCGTTTCATGATTGACCGTGAGTATCATGCTGCCTCCAGATAGGCGCTGTGAATGCGCGCGCCCAGCTCATAGATATCCGCCAGAAAATTCTGCAGGTATTCCTGCAACCCTTCATCAATCACTTCATCAATTTGCGTGTAGTGCAGTCGCGCATGAATTTCTGCCGCCAGTCGCTGCACATCCACGCCACTCTTGCCGTTGATTGTTTCCAGCGTCTGCGTGAGCTCATTCAGGCAGGCATGCAGGGAGCGCGGCAAATCATCCCGCAGCAGCAGCATCTCGGCCACATTCATGGGCAGGATGCTTTCGCGATACAGGTCACGATAGGTTTCAAAGGCCGAGAGCGAACGCAGCAATGCAGCCCACTGGTAATATTCCACAGCCTCACTGGAGCCGGCATCGGCAAACAGGGTGGGTGCTTTCACCAGCAGGATTCGCGCCGTATTGTCAGCACGTTCCAGAAACGTTCCCAGACGCGAAAAGCGGAATGCATCATTACGCTGAAGCGTGCCAAAGGTTGCCCCGCGAAACAGGTGCGAGCGCTCCTTCACCCAGTCCAGAAACCGGGGAAACCCCATGCGCTGCAGGCTTTCAGGCTTCATGCCCTGAATCTCCAGCCATGTCGTGTTCAGCGACTCCCACATCTCGGCGGTAATCTTGCCACGCACCACGTGCGCGTTTTCACGGGCCTGCCGCACGCAGGAGTAAATGCTCGACGGATTGTCGGGATTCAGCGCAAAGTACAGCAGCACCGCATTGGCTTTCGGCTTGATGCCACTGGCCAGAAACGCCTCACGCGTCCCGGTGATATCCAGCGGTGCCATGACCTGGTCGCTGCCAACACCACCCGGCATCAACGATGACTGATAGCTCACATCCAGCACGCGCGCGACATTCTCGGCGCGCTCCATCTGGCGCGACATCCAGTAAATACAGGAAGCAGTACGACTAAGCATCTTCAAGCACCCACGTGTCCTTGGTTCCGCCACCCTGCGATGAATTCACCACCAGCGACCCCTCCTTGAGTGCCACACGGGTCAAACCGCCCGGCACCAGCTGGATATCCCGACCGCACAACACAAACGGACGCAAATCGATATGTCGCGGCGCAATACCGGCGTCGACAAACGTCGGGCAGGTCGACAACGCCAGCGTTGGTTGCGCAATGAAATCAGACGGACAGGCCAGAATGCGGGCACGGTATGCTTCGATTTCTGACTTGCTCGCGGCAGGCCCCACCAGCATGCCGTAACCGCCCGAGCCATGAACTTCCTTCACCACCAGTTCATGCAGATTGGCCAGCACATGCTCGCACTCCTCCGGCTTGCGCAACTGCCAGGTCGGCACGTTGTTAAGAAGAGGCTCTTCACTCAGGTAAAAACGGATCATGTCCGGCACATAGGGATAAATCGATTTGTCATCCGCCACACCGGTACCGATGGCATTGGCAATGGCCACACGACCGGCACGATAGACAGACAGCAGACCGGGCACACCCAGCATCGAATCCGGACGGAACGCGAGCGGATCAAGGAAGGAATCGTCAATGCGCCGGTAAATCACATCCACACGGCGCGGGCCGGCAGTCGTGCGCAGCTGCACGAAACCATCCTTCACATACAGGTCCGGCCCTTCCACCAGCTCCACACCCATTTGCTGGGCAAGAAACGCATGCTCGAAATAGGCAGAGTTGAAACGGCCCGGCGTCAGCACCACCACCACCGGGTCAAGCACACCTGCTGGTGCAGAAGCGCGCAAGGTATCCAGCAGCATGTCCGGGTAATGCTCGACGGGCGCCACCGCATGCATCGAAAAGAGTTCCGGAAACAACCGCATCATCATCTTGCGGTTTTCCAGCATGTAAGACACCCCGCTCGGGGTACGAAGATTATCTTCCAGGACGTAGTACTCACCCCGGTTGTCCCGCACCAGATCAATCCCGGCGACATGCGAATAGACCCGATTGGGCAGCGTGATGCCCTGCATGGCCAGCTGGTAATCCTGATTGGTCAGAATCTGGCTGGCAGGAATTATGCCCGCCTTCAGGATGTGCTGTTCGTGATAGATATCGTGAAGGAACTCGTTCAGTGCGTGTGCGCGCTGCTTGAGACCCAGCGACACAAACTCCCATTCACTGGCAGAAATGATTCTGGGGACCTGATCAAACGGAATCAGACGCTCACTGCCTTCCTTGTCACCGTACACGGCAAAGGTGATGCCGACACGACGGAACAGCCAGTCCGCTTCGGCACGCTTCTGCGCCACCTCTTCAGCCGGTAATGCATTCAGCCATTCGGCGAACGCCTTGTAAGCAGGCCTTACCTGTGTACGTCCCGCAAACATTTCATCGTAAAACCGTGGGGAAGCACCCATGTCGCACAACCTTGAGTAGAGACAAGGGTATCAATGCATTGTCTGTGCCAAGGCAGGAGTGGCAGAAAGCCTGTGTTTCGCATGGGTTTGCGGGCAGAACAGCCCTGAGGTGGTGCAAGGGCCACGCGGCCCCGCACCATTAGTGACTTATCAGAATGAAACAGGCCCGTCAGACAAAGGACCTGGACATCAGGGTGCATGCCCCATGAACACTCACGTGCCCCGGAACAGATCCTGCTACAGATCCAGGTACAGAAAGACGATCAGTGAGTATGAGTCGGTGCCACGCGACGACGCCGGAAATAGAGCCAGACGCCGGAAAGTGCCAGCACGATGGTGGCAATACCCGTCAGGTCCACCAGCCACACGCCGAATGAACCAAACAGGCGGCCACTGTGCAAATCCAGCATCACCCGCTCCCAGGTGATGGCATCAACTGGCGCCGAAGGCATGGCCGTTACCGGCTCCTGCCAAACCACATCCGGACCGGTTTGCACCGGGTGCACGGTAAGATCCGCCAGATTCACGCCCAGACTGCTGTCAGCTGTTTTCAGCAGAATCGTGTCGCCATCTGATGACACAGCCGACAGTCCGGATGGAATGCCGCGCAAGCTGTCGGCCTGATCAATCAGCTGGCCATCGGGTGTCAGCAAGACCAGCCTGTCAGGGCAGACCACCAGCACCTGTTCACGCGACTCCATGACACCCACGAGATGCGCGCAATCAGTCAGCTGATCTTCACCCAGCCATAACTGGCCATCACGCACCCTCAGGGCGCGGCCAGCCAGCTCATGCTTGCCTGCTGACGCAGTCCCGGCCGACTCCAGACCATAATGCGCACGCAGCCAGCGGTTTTCGAGTGGCTTGTGGTCCAGCCCGATGTCATGCGAGTGGTTGAGCAGAATGCCGGTAACGGCCAACAGCAGCAGAAACAATGCCACGGCCACACCGATGCGCCGGTGCCAGCGCAAGAACACGAATCGCCAGTGGGACTTGAGCACAGATGTAAACCCGAAAGTGGCTGAAACAGAAAATGACGGAAACAATGCGCGGCGAGTCTATCAGCCGTTGCGCATCACTTCACTGTGAAACAGCAGGGCCAGCCGTGACACTTTGGTAACTGCCCATACCGACAGAGTGGCGCCGGTAATGCCATCAATCGTGCGATCCAGCCGGTCCCCATCCCTGAGCCCTGCATTCTCGAACTGCTTCGTGAAAAACGGGTAACGCACTTCCCCGCCACGCGATTCCCGAAACGCCAGCACTTTCACCTGCTCGATATGGCCCGCCGACACCACCACACCAATGGTGATCGGACGCTCCTTGCCAATCTCGTCAATCACCCAGGCAGTACGGTTACCCTCGCGCCAGTATTTCACGCGCATGCCCGCATACGGATGATCAAGCACCTTTGCCGCGCGCGTCTTGAGTTCCGGCGTCAGCCACAGCATTTGTGTTGCAGGTGCATGGCCGGCAAAGCTCTCCGCCAGAAACGCGTCCAGTGTCACATCCGCCGCAGCCACGCGTAGTGACAGCAACAAGGTGCCTACCAGCAGAAGGATTCGTGAAAACATGCCTGTCGCCTCACGCAGAAAAGCCCCGGGGATCAGCCGGGGCTCTGGAACCGTCAGTTTGGCAGCGGATCAGAAGCTGAAACCGATACCGACATTGAAGCCGTCCTGATCCTTGTTGCTGCCATTGGGGTCATCGCGACGCTGCAGGTCGGCCTTGACGACGGCGCGCTCATGCAGCCACCAGTTCACACCTACCGACTTTTCCTGCCAGTTGGTGTTCACCGCATCGCCGGCTTCGTTATCCCATTCGCTGTAGCGGGCAAACACACCCACCGTCGGCACTACCTTCCAGGACGGCTCGACATACCAGCCCTTCTGTTCTGCGCGCTTCTGGTCGGCGGTCAGCAGGGCATTCTCGTTCATGTCCCATTCGGCATAAAGGGCACGCAATCCGAAAGGACCGGTCTTATAGGCCACATGGGTTTCGATCATGCTGGCATCCAGATCGGTGCCGGCAACCTTGGCGCTACCCTGTGCCATGTCCTGCTGCTCCTGCACAGTCAGGCCCAGCTCCAGTCCCGCAATGCCGGTGTACTTCACACGGGCGGTGTAGGCCACATCGGCACCATCAGCCTTGGACCCGCGCTGACGGCCATCCTTGATGTTGCCTGTCGTGGTCTTGAGGCCACTGCTCATCATGGCGTCATAGGACAGGCCCGGCAGGATGTCGCCAGAAAACATCACACCCGTCTCGTACCAGGTTCCCGGCACGATTTCACGCTCAACCGGCGCACGGAACACACCGTAAAAGGTGTCCGGCTCATGGGTTTCATTCAGGATACCCACCGGCACCAGCAACTGGCCGGCAGCCGCGCGGTGCGCGTCGGCATACTGGTACTCCAGGAACAACTGCTCAACAGCCACATACCCTTCGGACTTCTTGATCGTAGTTGTCGCGCCGTTGGTGTCGGTATCCGTGTCCTTTACATAGGCGTGTTCGATTTCCAGCTCACTGGCAAAGCGAACCTTGTCACTGAACTGGTGACCAACAAACAGCACCAGACGATAGGCATCAAACTCATCCTTCTTCTTGCCGGTGCTGTCATCAATGCTCTTGAAGTAGGCCTCGCCATAACCACCGAGTGAGGTCTTGCCGAAGGTGCCACCTTCCGTTACCGCCTTCTCCTGACTTTCAACCTGTGCAGTCAGCGCCTCGATCTGGGCTTGTTGCAACTTGAGCTGGGCCGCCAGTGCCTCCAGTGAAGGAGCAGCCTCATCGGCCATGGCAACGACAGGAACAGACAGCGAGAGAACGGCAACAGCGGCAGCAAGACGGGAAAGGTTCAACACGATGAGCCCTCAGGGAAACGGCCTGGCGAAAGTGCTTGGCCTTGATGGGGCGAAATTTACACAAACACAATAACTAATGCAAATCATTATCATTTAGATATTGATCCAGATCAGGTAATCCGCAATCGCGCCCATGAAAAAGCCCGGCATAGCCGGGCTTTTTACTGCCGATTAGCACGATCCGCGAAGATCAATCCTTTTTCGGAGCAGCTTCCTTCACGATCGGCGCCAGTTCGTTCTTCTGCATCATTTCCATGACGATGTCACAGCCGCCAATCAGCTCACCCTTCACCCACAACTGGGGAAAGGTCGGCCAGTTGGCAATCTTTGGCAGAGTGGCACGAATCTCCGGGTTTTCCAGAATATTCACATAGGCGAACGGCTCGCCGATCTGGGTCATCGCTTCCACTACGCGGGCCGAGAAGCCGCACTGCGGGAACTGGGGCGTCCCCTTCATGTAAAGGATGACGGGGTTTTCGGCGATCTGCTGCTTGATGAGGGCTTCGATATCCATGGGGACACTACCTGACAGGGAACAATGCGTAATATTCTACCGATTTACTCGGGTATTGGCGACGGTCTCATGACGACCAATTCCCACTACTTGCAGAGTCCCGTCGAATGCCCGCACCTGCCATAAAGGCCACCATCCCTGCCAGCTATGTGGTCACCCTGCTGGACCTTTGCCAGCAATGGGGGGTAAGTGCTGCACAGGTGCTTGAGGGCGGTCGTGTGGATGACGCCATGCTGCGGGAAGACAACGCCCGGCTGGCGTTGCGCGACGTTAACCGCATTCTGGAACGGGCAATTGCCCTGACCGGCGAACCAGCCCTTGCCTACCACCTTGCCCCGCTACTCACACTGTCCGCGCACGGCCTGCTGGGTTTCGGGGCCATGGCCAGTGCCACTGCACGCGATGCCATACGACTGGTCGAGGCCTTCGGCTCCTTGCGTATCGCGCCCTTCTCGTTTCATCTGGACGAATCCCGCGACACGTCCTGCCTGCGCCTTGAAGCGCTGGTGAGCGTACCCGTGTTCTACGCCGAAACGGTTCTGCTCATCATCTACCACGCCGCCAGCACCCTGCTGGGCGAGCTTCCCGACGGCATCGTCATACAACTCAAAGGCGCCGAGCCCAACTACTATCCGCGCTATGCCGGCTCGCTTGCCGTTCCCCTGCACTATCAGGCGCAACAGGATGCACTCTGCTTTCCAGCCAGCCTGCTCGACCGACCACTGCCCATGGCCGCCGGGCCACTGGAACAACTGGCCCGTGCGCAATGCGAGAAAGAACTGGCCGAATTACAAAATGCGAGCCCGTTGCAGACCCGCATAAAAAACCTGTTGCGCAAAAACCTGGCGCAGCCTCCCGACCTTGATGCAGTCGCCCTGCATTGCCGCATCAGCTCCCGAACACTCAAGCGACAACTCGCCGAAGGCGGCAACAGTTATGGACAATTACTGGATGAACTGCGTCTGGCCGAAGCCACAAGGCTGATGACAAAACCACGCTGCAGCCTGAAGGTTATTGCACAGGACATGGGCTTCAGCAATCAGGGCAATTTCAGCCGGGCGTTCCGGCGCTGGACCGGCATGAGTCCGCGTGAGTACATGCAGCAACCCGACCGGAAGCCTGCCGACATCAGCAAATAACAGGCAAAAAAAGTGCCCCCGAAGGGGCACAAAGTCGGAACACAACACGTTGAAAAACGTTTAATCTCAGCCATTCAGGCCCTGACGATCCTTCCACTTGGCCAGCAAGGCCTTGGTATCGTGATCCCAGGGATGAAAGCCCGGTTTGAAATAATCGAGGTACTCTGGAACAAGCTGGGTGAACATGCCGCCCACACCCCAGAACTTCCACAAGCCGCGTCCCCATGAACGCAGGTTGGACAGCTGGCCATCCTCCGCCATCAGTTTGGCAATGAACACATGCAACGCACCCAGAATCAGTGCGGTGGCAATCACCATCACCGTCATGCGCCACAAGTAGTTGGCCGCACTGTTGCCGTAAACTTTCTGGTAAACGTCAAAGGCAACGGCCTTGTGCTCGTTTTCTTCCACGCAGTGCCACAGCCACAGTTCCTGCATTTTCGGCGACAAGGTCTGACTGATGTCTTCACGGCGCAACAGGTTGGCCGAGAGCACACCGGTAAAATGCTCCAGCGCTACGGTAGCGGCCAGCCGGGTGCGCTTGTTGTTGAAGATGGGCAGACGAATGATCGACAACACATTCGCCGTCCAGGCCTCCAGACGCACCACATCAAAACCATGATCAATGGCACCGGCATTGAAGGCATGATGCTCCTTGGCATGCATGGCTTCCTGACCGATGAAGGCACTGATCTCCTTTTGCAGCACCGGATCACTGACCAGCTCACGCACACCACGCACACTGTCCACAAAGAAGCGTTCGCCATTCGGGAACATGGACGACAGCGCATTGAACATGGCCGTCATGAACGGATCATTGTCCACCCAGTGACGAGGCACTTCATTGAACTCAAAATCCTGGCGGCGTACGGGGAAAGAAGCCATGGCGGTCATTGGTACTCACTCCAGCTCAAGGGTATTCGCATGCCTTGCGGATTCGGTGCAGCGGCCCGGCAGGACCTCCTTTGCATTAGAGGCCTATTAAAAAGAACCCATTGGTCAATGGCGAGGTTGGACGGGGACATAAAGTTATCCAAAAGGGCCGCATGATGACAGTGCTGGCATCATATTTACGCGACTGCCGGAGCCCCTGCGGCAAATTGCTCATATGCCCTATTCCCGTTAACATCAGGCATGGCAGCCCGGCTGCCTTTTTTCGTTCGGTTTTTTACCCAAGATTCAGCAGGTTACCCCCTATGACCAGCGCGCTCATGCCGACCTATGCACGGCAGCCTGTTGCTTTTTCCCATGGCGAAGGTGTGTGGCTTTTCGATACCGAAGGCCGCCGTTACCTCGACACCACCGCCGGCATTGCCGTCTGCGGTCTGGGACATGCCAACCCGGTCGTGGCCGAAGCCATTGCCGACCAGGCGCGCACACTGGTGCATACCTCCAACCTGTACCAGATTCCCCTGCAGGAAGCGCTGGCCGACGCCCTGCGCGATGCCTCCGGCATGGACCTGTGCTTTTTCGGCAACTCCGGTGCCGAGGCCAACGAAGCCGCCATCAAGCTGGCACGCATGTACGGCCACAAGCGCAAGAACATTGATGTGCCGACCATTATCGTGATGGAAAATTCCTTTCATGGTCGCACCCTGGCCACGCTGACCGCCACCGGCAACAAGAAAATCCAGGAAGGCTTCGAGCCACTGGTGCAGGGTTTTGTGCGCGTGCCGTATGACGACATCGCCGCCATCGAAAAGGTTGCTGCCGAAAACCCGAATATCGTTGCCATTCTGGTCGAGCCCATCCAGGGCGAGAGCGGTGTGCGCATGGCAAAGAACGGCTTTGGCTATCTTGAGCAACTGCGCGCCGTTTGCGACAAGCACGACTGGCTGCTGATGCTGGATGAAATCCAGACCGGCAACGGCCGTACCGGCAAGTATTTCGCCTACCAGCACACCAGCATCATGCCGGACGTGGTGACCACAGCCAAAGGCCTGGGCAACGGCTTTCCGATTGGTGCCTGCATGGTGCGCGGCAAGGCCGACGACCTGTTTGGCCCCGGCAACCACGGCACCACCTATGGTGGCACCCCGCTCGGCTGCCGCGCCGCACTCACCACGATCAGGGAATTGCAGAAAGGCCCCATTGAAAATGCGCGCGTCATGGGCGAGCGCATCAAGGCCGGCTTCCTGAAAAATCTGGGCGACCTTGGCGTTACCGTAGAAGGTGCCGGCCTGATGATGGGTGTTGTACTGCCCAGGCCCTGCACCGAACTCGTGGCACGTGCCCGCGACGCCGGCGTACTGCTGATTGTCAGTGCAGAAAACCGTATCCGTTTGCTGCCACCACTGATCATCAATGCAGAAGAAGCTGACCTGCTGGTGGAAAAAATCTCTGCCCTTGTGCGCACCTTCCTTGCCGAAGGAGCTGCAGCATGAGCGTGCGTCACTTTCTGACGTTGCTGGATTTCAGCCGCGAAGAACTGCAACAGGTACTCGACCGCGCCATCGTGCTCAAAAAGATACACCGTGAAGGTGTGGTTTACGAGCCCATGAAAAACAAGGTGCTCGGGATGATTTTCGAAAAATCATCCACGCGCACCCGTGTGTCGTTTGAATCCGGCATGGCACAGTTTGGTGGCTCTGCCATTTTCCTGTCCCCACGTGATACCCAGCTGGGCCGTGGTGAGCCGGTAGAAGACTCTGCCCGCGTGATTTCACGCATGGTGGACGTAGTGATGATCCGTACCTTTGCGCACGACATCATTGAACGCTTTGCCGAATATTCACGCGTGCCGGTGATCAATGCACTGACCGACGATCATCACCCGTGCCAGCTGCTGGCCGACCTGCAGACCTTCATCGAGCACCGTGGCGCCCTGCAGGGCAAGACCTTTGCCTGGATTGGCGATGGCAACAACATGTGCAACTCGTACATCCATGCTGCCCACCAGTTTGATTTCCAGCTGAAGATCGCCTGTCCCTACGGCTTTGAGCCAGATCCGGAACTGCTGGAAAAATACGCCCGCAATGTCGAGCTGGTAAAAACCGCTGAAGATGCCGCCAAAGATGCACACCTGATTGCCACCGACGTCTGGACCAGCATGGGCCAGGAGTCCGAGCAAAGCGTGCGCAAACGTCGTTTCAGCATGTACCAGATCAATCCACGCCTGATGGACATGGCCGCATCCGATGCCGTGTTCATGCACTGCCTGCCCGCCCACCGTGGCGAGGAAATCTCGGAAGACATGCTGGATGACGAACGCTCTGTCGTCTGGGATGAGGCCGAGAACCGCCTGCACGCGCAGAAGGCATTGCTCGAATTTCTGGTGGTGGGCCCGGACGGCGTGAAACGCTGATAGTCGCCCTGCCCTGTTGCCCATAAAAAACGCCGCTTCATGCGGCGTTTTTTATGGGCAACACTCTTGTTCAAACAATGACTCAACCTGCAGAGGCCACGCGCCTCACTGCATCGAGCCAGCCCTTGTACAGGCTGTCGCGCTTTTCATCGTCCATGGTAGGCACAAAGTGGCGGTCACACTTCCACAGCAGGCTGATTTTCTCCAGCGACTCGAACATCCCCACATGCAGGCCGGCCAGATATACCGCACCCAGCGCCGTGGTTTCCGTGACCTGCGGGCGATCAACCGGCACACCCAGAATGTCGGCAAGGCGCTGCGACACCCAGTTGTTCACCACCATGCCGCCATCAATGCGCAACGTGTTAAGGCTGCTGGCACCATCGCGCTGCATGGCTTCCATCAGGTCACGCGTCTGGAAGCAGACCGACTGCAAGCCGGCCGTCACGATTTCACCAATGCCGGTATCACGCGTCAGGCCCATGATGGCGCCACGCGCATGCGGGTCCCAGTAAGGCGCACCAAGACCGGTAAATGCCGGCACCAGATACACGCCACGCGCATCACCGGTACGCTCTGCAATGGATTCGGTTTCCGATGCCTGCCCGATAAACTTAAGACCATCACGCAACCACTGGATTGTCGCACCCGCGACAAAAATACTGCCTTCAATGGCATAGGTGGGTTTGCCATTCAGGCGATAAGCCACCGTGCTCAGCAAACGGTTTTGCGAGCGCACCACCGTGGCACCGGTATTCATCACCATGAAGCAGCCCGTGCCATAGGTGCTTTTCACCATGCCCGGTGCAAAGCAGGCCTGCCCGATCAATGCTGCCTGCTGGTCACCGGCCATGCCGGCAATGCACACCGGCGCACCAATGAAATCGGCCGTGGTCAGACCGAAATCCGCACTGGAATCTTTCACTTCCGGCAACACACTGCGTGGAATATTGAACATGGCCAGCAGCTCGTCATCCCACTGCTGCGTGTGAATATTGAATATCAGCGTGCGCGATGCATTGGTGGCATCGGTTGCATGTGACTTGCCCCCCGTCAGCTTCCACAGCAGCCAGGTATCAATGGTGCCAAAGGCCAGCTCGCCCTTGTCGGCACGGGCGCGTGCGCCCTCCACGTTGTCCAGCAGCCAGGCCAGCTTGGTGGCAGAGAAATACGGGTCCAGCAACAGGCCGGTTTTTTCCTGCACCAGTGACTCGTGACCGTTTTTCTTCAGGTGCTCGCACACACTGGCTGTACGGCGGTCCTGCCAAACAATGGCATTGTGGATTGGTGTGCCGGTGGCACGGTCCCACAAGACAGTCGTTTCGCGCTGGTTGGTAATGCCGATGGCCGCAATCTGGGCAGGCCTTAGCCCCGCCTTGCGCATGACCTCGCGGCACACACTCTCCACCGTCCACCAGATTTCCAGTGCATCGTGTTCCACCCATCCATCTGCCGGAAACTGCTGACGAAACTCCAGCTGGTGTGATGCCACCGGATGGCCCGTGGCATCAAACACAATGGCACGGGTACTCGTGGTGCCCTGGTCAATGGCAAGCAGATGGGTAGCGCTCATGGAGAATCCTTGCAATCAATAACAAAGTACCGATATTCCCCGCCCGCACTCATGCTGGCAAGGACATCCGGGGTCAGGGAAACAGGCAGATAAGGCAAAGCGGGAACTCACGGTAATGCCGGGCCGGCATCAGTCCAGTTTTTGTATGAACAGGGTAGAAACACTGGCAATACCCAGGCCGATCAGATTGGCGAGCAGGTCATCCATGCCGGCAAAACGACCTACCTGATACTGCATCGCCTCGATCAGCACGCCATAAATGAACAGGGGAAACATGACGGCCACAACCCCCGAACGGGGAAAGCCAAGACGGGCCAGAACGCCCAGCACAACAAAGGCAATCACATGATTGATCTTGTCAGACCCCAGACTCATCGCCTGAGCCGGCATTAACGCCAGATATGTCACCCCCGCCAGCGCAACCAGCAAGGCCAGCCGAAAAACCCACATTAGCGACAGCAGCATGGCCATTCCGGGTTCCTCCTGCGAGTGAGCATTATCTACCTGATCATTTTACGCCTTTAACTACTCATAGCCATGCGGATTGTGCGACTGCCAGCGCCAGGCATCCTGACACATCGTTTTTACATCACGCACCGCCTGCCACCCCAGCAATTCACGGGCCAAGGCAGAATCAGCATAGCAGCTGGCAGCATCACCGGGGCGGCGCGCCACAATTTCATAGGGAATGGCACGGCCACAGGCCTGCTCAAACGCCTTGACCATGTCCAGCACCGAGCAGCCATTGCCCGTGCCAAGGTTAATCGCCTCTACCCTGCCGCTGGGCAGTCCTGCCAGCCACTCCAGCGCCTTCAGATGGCCCAGCGCCAGGTCCACCACATGAATGTAGTCACGCACCCCGGTGCCATCCGGTGTGGGATAGTCACCACCAAACACACGCAGTTGCGGCAGGCGGCCAACGGCCACCTGGGAGATATAAGGCATCAGGTTATTCGGAACGTCGTTGGGGTCTTCGCCGATCAGGCCACTCGCATGCGCCCCCACCGGATTGAAGTAGCGCAGCAAGGCAATGCGCCATGAATCGTCAGACGCGGCCAGATCGCGCAGCATGTCCTCGATCATCAGCTTGGTTGCGCCATACGGATTGATCGCCCGCAACGGCGCCTGCTCGTTCAGCGGCACCTGGTCCGGAATGCCATACACCGTAGCCGATGAACTGAATACCAGCTGACGGCAGCCAGACTCCTGCATGACTTCCAGCAGCACAATCGTGCTGACCAGATTGTTGTCGTAATACTTCAGTGGCTGCGCCACCGATTCGCCGACTGCCTTGAAGCCGGCAAAGTGAATCACCGCATCCGGTTTTTCATCACGAAAAATCGCGCGCAAGCCCTCGCGATCACGCACATCGCAGGCATGCATCTTCACACTGCGTCCGGCAATGTCCTGCACCCGCTTCAGTGCTTCCGGCTTGCTGTTGGAGTAGTTATCCACCACTACCACATCATGACCAATGGCCAGCAATTCCACGCAGGTATGTGACCCGATGTAACCGGCACCGCCGGTGACCAGTACTTTCATGACTAGATACTCTCGCCCCGGCCAATGCCGAAATAACGGAAGCCATGGTCTTCCATCACGCAGGGGTCATACAAATTACGGCCGTCCACCATCACGGCAGACTTCATTGAACGCGCCAGCGCGGCAAAATCAGGGGACCTGAACACATCCCATGCCGTCACCAGTGCAACGGCATCGGCACCTTGCACCGACTGCTCAACCGAATCCGCCAGTGTCAGCAACGGCTGATCCGGATACTTGCGACGCATTGCGTCCATGGCTTGCGGATCATGCACCACGGTATGACAGCCCTGCCCCCACAATGCCTTTAGCAACGGGTGCACAACAGAGTTACGCACACTGGGCGTGCCCGGCTTGAACGCAGCGCCCCAGATGGCCACGCGACGCCCCTGCATGTCGCCCTTGAAGAATCGCCATAACTTGCGGAAGAGGATTTCACACTGCGACTCGTTGATATCAAGCACAGCATCAATAAGACCTGCCGTATCCAGCTCTTCATGAACGGTTTTGGCAAAGTCGAACAATTCACTGGCAAACGACGGCCCGCCAAAACCGCAACCGGGATACAGGTAATCCGGGCCGACACGCGGGTCTGCCGCCATGCCACGTCGCACCAGCTCCACATCCACATCCAGTTTTTCTGCCAGCGCCGCCATTTCGTTCATAAAGCTCATGCGCGTGGCGAGCATGGCATTGATGCCAAAGCGGATCAGCTCTGCCGTGGCCACCGGCACAATCATGCTCTGGCTGGCCTGTTGCATGAATGGCTGCATCAGCCGGGTAACACAGTCCCGGATACCGTCATCATCCGCCCCCAGCAGGAACAGCCGGGGATGCTCGAAATCGGCCAGTGCCGAGCCTTCACGGGTGAACAGCGGCAACACCGCCACCTGCGGCCACCATGAACGTTTTCCTGCTGCCGCCAGCTGTTTGAGGTTGTGCGAAAGCTCGGCTATGGCACCCACCATCATCGGGGTCAGCACCAGCACAAACAGATGCTCTTCAGTGGAGTGCAGCAAGGGAAAAACACGCTCGGCCAGGCCTGCTTCTGCCGTTTCAAATGCCACCACATGCAGGTCAGCCGGCATTGGTGCCGTTGCTTCGGTCATTATCTGCAGGTGGCTACAGTCCGTTTGCTGCTGCAGCAGCTCCGGCAACTGCAGCTCAAGCGCAGGCTCAAAACCAGACACCGACACATCAACCGACGATGAGAAAATACTGACCTTGTTGCCTTTTTCCGCCAGCTTGGCGGCCGCAACCCAGGCAAAATAACTGCTGCCATATACATTCACGATCATGAAAGGTTTTCT
The DNA here is from genome assembly GCA_030646295.1 of Moraxellaceae bacterium. Lineage (GTDB taxonomy): Bacteria > Pseudomonadota > Gammaproteobacteria > Pseudomonadales > Moraxellaceae > UBA2031. Next base: position 287,394 of record JAUSND010000003.1, on the reverse strand, counting down.
CCCTGTTCAATGATCTGCCGTAGCAACAAGGCACTCGATGCATCCATGTCAGGCGTTACACCTGTCTGCAATGCCGACAACATGCCGGTGGCCATCACCTTGCCCAGTTCCACGCCCCACTGATCGAAGGGATTGATATCCCAAATCACCGACATGACAAACACCTTGTGTTCATACAGCGCAATCAGCGCACCCAGTGCATAAGGATTCAGTTCATCCAGCAGAATGGTGGTGGACGGCTGATTGCCACGGTAGCGGCGATAATCCGGCGCGTCGTTACCGCCCTGAATGGCGGCATCCCCCAGCATCAGCACACGGGACTGGGCCAGGCAATTGGCCAGCGATAACTGATGCTGTTCCACCAGCGCACGGTTTGGTGCGCGATCATGGTAACGGCGCACCGGGGCAATAAAATCACTGGAAATGGCCTGCGTACCCTGATGCAACAACTGGTAAAACGCATGCTGCGCATTCGGGCCTACCTCACCCCACAGGATCGGGCAGGTGGTGTAATCCACCGGATAACCGTCACGGGTGACCGACTTGCCGTTGCTCTCCATTTCCAGCTGCGTGAGATACGCCGGAAAATAACTCAGGCGGCCGTCATACGGCATCACGGCATGGCCACGAATATCCAGAAAGGTGGCGTTCCATACACCGATCATGCCCAGCAGTACCGGCAGGTTATCGGCAAACGGCGTCTGCGCAAAATGCCGGTCCATGAAGCGCGCACCGGCCAGCAGCTCGCGAAAACCCTTCATGCCAAGCTGCAGGGCCACCGGCAAGCCAATGGCTGACCACAACGAGAAACGACCGCCCACCCAGTCCCACAGGCATATCTGGTTTTCTGGCGGAATGCCCCACTGCGTCATGCGTTCCGGCTGCGCGGACACACCAATGAAATGATGCTGCAACAACATATGCGCATCGTCTTTTTCACGCAGCATCCACTCCCATGCGGTACGCGCGTTGGACAGCGTATCCACTGTGGTGAATGACTTGGAAGAGATGATGAACAGTGTGGTTTTCGGATTAAGGGTTTGCAGCAAATCGGCAATCTGGGTGCCATCAATCGAGCTGACATAATGAAAGCGCAGGCCCCTGGCCGGCTCTGCCGTGAACTCGGTGAGCGCCACAGACACCATGGACGGACCAAGATCAGACCCCCCCACACCAATATTCACCACATCCGAAATGGCACGACCGGAGTAACCACGCCACTGCTGTGAGTGCACGCGGTTTACCACGTACTCCATACGGTCAAGGCTGGCATGCACATCGGGAATAACGTTGTGGCCATCCACCTGCACATTGGCATCAGGCTCCATACGCAATGCCGTGTGCAAGGCCGCACGCTGCTCGGTATTGTTTATCGCCGCACCCTGCATCATGTCGGCAATGGACTGCCGCAGTCCGCAAGCCTCTGCCAGTTCCAGCAGGCCTGCGATTGCCTCGACATCCACACGCTGCTTGCTGATATCCAGAAACACGGGGCCGGCACGACGGGACAGCTTTTCTGCACGCGCAGGGTCATGCCAGAAATCCCGCAAATGACGGGACTTCATGGACTCGGCCAGTGCCAGCAACCGTTGCCAGGCAGAAAGACTTGTTCTTGTTTGCATGTTATTCAAGCGTTACTTCCGATGTTAGCCATGCACGCAATGCCGGCCCGATGTCCGGGTCATGCAACGACAACGCAATAGTGGCCTGTGCAAATCCCAAACGGGAACCACAATCATACCGGGGTGCCGTGATCTCCCATGGCACAAACGGCTCATTCTGCATAAGCAGGCAGATCGCATCCGAAAGCTGGTACTCACCATTGGCTCCGGGTGCAATCTGCATCAGCGCCTCAAATACCCGGGGTGACAGGATATACCGCCCCATCACTGCCATATTGCCCGGTGCCATCGCCGGTGCAGGCTTTTCAACAAGATCCGTGATCCTGCCGTCGACTATCTTCACCATGCCATAGCGCGAAACATCAGTCGCCGGCACCGGCTGCACGCCCAGTACGGATGCCCCGGTCTCACGATGCACCCGCACCATGGCCGCCAGACAGCCCGGTGCCGGCATGTCGATCACATCGTCCGGCAGAATGACCGCAAAATGACGGTTGCCCACCAGCGCACGCGCACACAGGATGGCATCACCCAGGCCGCGTGGTACCGGCTGCTCCACCACCCGCAGGGTAACACCTGCCGGCACGATGGCCCGGTATGCCTGCAGAATCCGTGACTGGCCCCAGTCCTGCAGGCGCTGCTCCAGACCGGGGTCGGGCTGAAAATGCTCGCCTACCAGCGGCTTGTCCGGTGACGTCACCAGAATGACTTCACGCACGCCTGCCATTGCCGCTTCTGCCACCGCGCGCTGCACCAGCGGCACGTTCGCCACCGGCAACAACTCCTTGGGCACCACCCGTGTGGCCGGCATCAGGGCTCCCCCGCGACCGGCCATCGGCAGTACGGCAACCTCAACTGGCAACGCCTGAGGACATCCGTTCACCCGCTGTCACTCCTGTTACCGCATGCTTATGCAGGCTGCCCAGCCACCTGCAGCAAATACTGGCCATAGCCGTTCTTGCTCATCACGGCACCAATACGGCGAAGGTCGTCGGCACTCAGCCAGCCATTTTCATAGGCAATGGCTTCCAGGCAAGCCACGCGCTGGCCCTGACGCTTTTCAATGGTTTCCACAAAGTGACCGGCTTCGAGCAGGCTTTCGTGCGTACCGGTATCCAGCCACGCAAAGCCACTGCCCAGCAATTCCACGCTCAGGTCGCCACGCTCCAGATAAGCCTGGTTTACCGACGTGATTTCCAGCTCGCCACGATCAGACGGCTTTACGCCCTTGGCAATCTGCACCACGTCGTTGTCGTAAAAATACAGGCCGGTTACTGCATAGTTTGATTTTGGCTGCTTCGGTTTTTCTTCAATCGAAACGGCACGACGGTTTTCATCAAAGGCCACCACACCAAAACGCTCGGGGTCTTTTACCTGATAACCAAACACGGTGGCACCACTGGGGCGGGCAGCCGCTTCGCGCAGCTTGGCCGGCAGTTCCTGGCCATAAAAAATATTGTCGCCCAGTACCAGGCACACACTGTCCTTGCCGATGAACTGCTCACCAATCAGGAAGGCCTGCGCCAGTCCGTCCGGACTGGGCTGAATGGCGTAGCTGACATGAACCCCCAGATCACTGCCGTCCCCCAGCAAGCGCTGGTAGCCCGGCATGTCATCGGGCGTGCTGATGATCAGGATGTCGCGAATACCCGCCAGCATCAGTACCGAAATGGGGTAATACACCATCGGCTTGTCGTAGATGGGCAGCAGCTGCTTGGACACACCCTTGGTGATCGGGTACAGACGGGTGCCGGAACCACCGGCCAGAACGATGCCTTTCATGAAGATATTGTCATCCCAATAATCAAAACGTCACACAATGCGCTACGCGATCAGAACAGATCGGCCGCAGAAAATGCCAGACCCTGCTCATCCTTTTCCGAAATCACCTTTTCCAGGTTATCGGGCCAGGCAATGGCCAGCGTTTCATCATTCCACATGATGCAGCGCTCACAGTCTTTGGCGTAATAATCCGTGGTCTTGTACAAAAACTCGGTGTTGTCTTCCAGAGCAATAAAGCCATGCGCAAAGCCCTCCGGAATCCACAGCATTTTCTTGTTGGCTTCGGTCAGCTCTATCAGCACCCACTTGCCGAACGTGGGAGAGTCCCGGCGGATATCCACTGCCACATCCAGCGCCGCACCACGTACCACACGCACCAGCTTGCCCTGTGCATGCGGATTCAACTGGTAATGCAGACCACGCAGCACGCCCTTGCGGGAGAACGAGTGGTTATCCTGCACAAAGGCACGTGGTACCGGCAGGCCCATGGCCAGCAGGGCGTCATGAAAACGCTTTTCGTTAAAGCTTTCCATGAACCAGCCACGGGCATCGGCAAATACGGCCGGCTCTACAATCACCACATCCGGAATATCTGTTCTGACCAGTTTCATGTTGTTTACCTGAGTTCTGTCAGCATGCGGCACACGCCGTCCTGCCATTCCGGCATGCGCAAGGCAAATACCGATTCCAGCTTGTGTGTATTCAAGCGCGAGTTAAGCGGTCGACGGGCGGGCGTCGGGTACGCCGTAGTGGGTATGGGCGACACCGTCTCTACCATCAGCGACTCGCCGGCAGCCCGTGTCTGGGCAAACACAAACGAGGCATAACCCCACCACGTCACCTCGCCCTTCGGGGCCAGATGATAAATGCCGCTCAGCTCGTGACTCACCCCAGGCCTTGCCACGACCGACCGCACTACGTGGGCGGTTACATCGGCCAGCAGGTCGGCCCCGGTGGGCGCACCGGTCTGGTCATCAATCACGCTGAGTGCCGTGCGCTCACGCGCCAGACGCAACATGGTTTTTGCAAAATTGACACCGCGCGTGGCGTATACCCAGCTGGTGCGGAAAATCATGTGCTTGCAGCCTGACTGCAGAATGAGCTGCTCACCCTCCAGCTTGGTCACACCATACACATTCAGCGGCGCGACCGGATCGGTTTCGGTCCATGGCAAGTGGCCCGAGCCATCAAACACATAATCCGTGGAGTAATGCACCAGCCAGGCACCCAGCGCCTTTGCCTCGCGCGCCAGCACACCCGGGGCCTCGGCATTGATACGCCGGGTCAGCTCCTGCTCGCTTTCTGCCTTGTCGACAGCGGTATAGGCCGCCGCATTCACAATCACGTCCGGGGCCACCAGCCGCACCGTGCGCACCAACCCGTCCAGATCAGACAGATCACCACACAAAAAACCCAAAGGCCCTTCTTCACCTGCCTGATCCAGCGCAATCAGCTCGCCCAGCGGGGCCAGCGCACGCTGCAACTCCCACCCCACCTGACCGTTCTTGCCCAGCAGCAGGATTTTCATGCCTGTTTGTCCTTTTGTGCGTCCTTGAGTGAATTACTGACCACATCCCGGTTGGCGTAATTGCTGTCCACCCATTGCTGGTAGCTGCCGCTCTTTACGTGCGCCACCCATTCGGTGTTGGCGAGATACCACTCCACCGTTTTGCGAATACCGCTTTCAAATGTTTCTACCGGCACCCAGCCCAGTTCACGCTGGATTTTTGACGCATCAATCGCGTAACGCAGATCGTGGCCCGGACGATCTTTTACATAGGTGATCAGATCAAGATAGCGGTTTACACCTGCCGGCTTGTTGGGGGCCAACTCTTCCAGCAATGCACACAGTGTATGCACCACCTCCAGATTCTGTTTTTCGTTATGACCACCAATGTTGTAGGTCTCGCCCACCACACCTTCGGTCACCACCTTGTAGAGCGCACGGGCATGGTCTTCCACATACAGCCAGTCACGCACCTGGTTGCCCTTGCCATACACCGGCAACGGCTTGCCTTCCTGCGCATTCAGGATCATCAGCGGAATGAGTTTTTCCGGAAAATGGTACGGGCCGTAATTATTGGAGCAGTTGGTAACCAGTGTAGGCAGGCCGTAGGTACGACGCCATGCACGCACCAGATGGTCCGAGCTGGCCTTGCTGGCCGAATACGGCGAGCTGGGTGCATAGGGCGTGGCTTCGGTGAACAGGTCCTCCGGGTTTTCCAGATCGCCATACACCTCATCGGTGGAGATGTGATGAAAGCGGAATGCCGACTTGCGCGACTCCTCCAGACCCGACCAGTACTGGCGGGCTGCCTCCAGCAAGGTGTAGGTACCCACGATATTGGTTTCGATGAATGCCGCAGGGCCATCAATGGAACGGTCCACGTGCGATTCTGCCGCAAGGTGCATCACCGCATCGGGCTGGTGTTGTGCAAACACACGGTCCAGTTCTGCACGGTTGCAGATGTCCACCTTCTCAAAGGCATAACGCGGATTTGCATCCACCAGCACCAGCGATTCCAGATTGCCGGCATAGGTCAGCTTGTCCACATTCACCACACTGTCCGTGGTGTTGCCAATGATGTGACGAATCACTGCCGAGCCAATAAACCCTGCTCCACCAGTCACCAGAATTTTCATGGAAAGATGCATCCAGGCAATGAATAAGAGAGCACGGGCATATCACCCGCGCATAGATGCTCTATGGTACCAAAACGGCACCAATAGTGGGCCATCCCGGGCAGGAGGGCCCCATCCGCCTAGCGGGGACGCGCACGAAGCCAGTTGATGGTTTCGGCAAGGTGCGGCAACCGGAGCAGCCAGGCCATCGACAGGAACATGCCCGCCCCCACCCCTGCCAGCACTACCAGCTCCAGCAGGGCCATGTCCGTCTGCCAGCGCTGCTCCAGCCACCCCACCAGCAGGGCCATGGGCACGGCCAGGGCCAGTACCGGCAGGCAGTCCCTGATCTGGGCACGGGGGCCATAGTCCAGAAACCTGCCCGTGTAATGCGCATTGATGAGAAAGGCGATCAGGGTAAAAAGCACCGTACTCCAGACAATGCCCAATACCCCGAAAAAGGCCCCTGCCACCAGAAACAGGGTGCCCAGCACTTTCTTGAACACCTCCAGCCGAAAGAACAGGTGCGAGTGCCCCTGCGCCTTGAGTACCTGCAGGTTGAGCATGAGCAGCGGCCAGAACAGGCTGGCCAGACACATGACCTGCAGTACCGGCACCGCCGGCTGCCACTTCTGGCCAAACAGGCCCACGATCAACGGCCCCGACACGGCCAGCAGCCCCAGCATCATGGGAATGTTGAGCAGCATCATGCACCGGATGGAAAACCGTACACCCTTGCGCAACTGCTCCCTGTCACCCGCCGCAGCCGAAAACACCGGAAAAGCCACACTGGCCAGCAGACTGCCCAGAATGCCCATGGGCATTTCGCGGGCACCATCGGCGCGGTTGTAAAAGCCCAGCTCACGTACCCCGTGCATCTTGCCGATCAGCAGCGAGTACACACGCGTGTAAAACACATCCATCAGCGCCGCAATCATCAGATAGCCGCCAAAAGCAAACAGCCTACGCACAGATTCCATGCTGAACACACGTGCCGGCCGCCAGGCATGCAACAGCCACAACAGCAGCGTGTTCACCGATGTTGCCACCAGCACCTGTGCCGCCAGCGCCCAGATGCCATAGCCGGCCCATGCCATGGTGATGGCCACAACGCCCGACACCAGGCCTGCCGCCACACTGATCTTCATCTGCAGCCGGAATTCCAGATGCCGGGTAAGCACTGTGGTGTGAATGGCGCTCAAGGCACTCAGGAACAGGTTAAGCGCCAGCAGCATGACCAACGGCACCAGTATCGGCTGCCCGTAAAACTGCGCAAATGCCGGTGCGGAAGCACAAAATGCCAGCCCCAGCACCGAGGCCATCAGCAGGTTAAACCAGAACACCGTGGACTCGTCGGTGTGGGTAATGTCCTTGCGCTGGATGAGCGCCGCCGAAAATCCCCCGTCCACAAACACGTTAGCCACGCCAGCAAACAGATGAAGCAAGGCCACCGTGCCAAATACCTCGGGCGCCAGCAAACGTGCCAGCACAATGGTGACGACAATATAAAAGCCCTGGCGCAACAGGATTTCTGCACCGCTCCACAACAACGCCGAGCGGGCCTTATGTTTGAGCATGATGTGTTGTTCTTTTTATGGTGAGGCCGTTATTACAAACCGTTCCGGATTGGCCACATGTCTTGTTCATGCGGTTTTGTGCAGGGATAAACAGGCAAAAGTGTCCCATAAAAAACGCGGCTCTGGGCCGCGTTTTTCGTATAACCGGATACAGGTCCGCAACTACTGTGCCGGATTCCCCTCGCGGCGTGCAAACGGCACCACATTCGGGGTTTCAGCATTGAGTGCTTCAATATCCGGGGAGACGTCGGTGGGGGCAACCAACCCCAGTACCGACATGTCCGGCGAGTAGCCCTCCACCACGCGTGCCAGCGTGGTCTTGAGGCTAACCACATCGTAGGCACGGGCCATTTCACGCAGCGACAGCATCAGGTCGTCGTATTCCGGCAAAGGCAGATGGTTTTCCATGGCCCGCATGATGCGCGGGTGCGACGTGCCCGAGACATTGCTGCCAATCAGCAGCTCTTCATAGAGTTTTTCACCCGGACGCAGGCCGGAATAGGCAATCTCGATGTCGCCCTCGGGCTCGCCCGGCTCGCGCACCGTCATGCCACTCAGGCGGATCATCTTGCGGGCAAGGTCCACAATCCTTACCGACTCGCCCATGTCCAGCACAAACACATCACCGCCCGCCCCCATCGCCCCGGCCTGAATCACCAGCTGCGATGCCTCGGGAATGGTCATGAAATAACGGGTGACTTCCGGATGGGTCACCGTTACCGGGCCACCCCTGGCAATCTGCGCCCGAAACAGCGGCACCACCGAGCCGGACGAGCCCAGCACATTACCAAAACGCACCATGCAGAAACGGGTTTTCATGTCCGGCTCGGCCGCCAGCGCCTGCAGGGCCAGTTCGGCCAGACGCTTGGATGCACCCATCACATTGGTCGGGCGCACCGCCTTGTCGGTAGAGATCAGTACAAAGGTAGACACCCCCGCCTTTACCGCCGCCTTCGCCGCCCGCAGCGTGCCAAAAGCATTGTTCATGACGCCTTCAAACGGGTTCCACTCCACCAGCGGCACATGCTTGTAGGCCGCCGCGTGATACACCGTATCCACCCCGTAATGCGACATCACACTGGCCATGCGCTCCTCGTGCAATACCGAGCCCAGCACCGGGATGACCTGCACATTGCTTGCCGCCGCCTTAAGCTCCTGCTCGATGGCGTAAAGGGCAAACTCGCTGAGTTCCCACAGCAGCAAACGCGACGGCTTGTGTTTGAGTACCTGACGGCACAGCTCGGCACCAATAGAGCCACCGGCACCGGTCACCAGCACGCATTTGCCAGCGATATCCTTTTGCAGCAAGTCTGCCGACGGCGGCACCGCATCACGGCCCAGCAGATCGGCAATATCCACATCGCGGATATCCGAAATGGAGACCTCACCGCCCACCAGCTGCGTAAAGCCCGGCAACGAGCGCACGTGTACCTTGAACGGCTCCAGGCGATTGATCACCTCGCTGCGGCGCGCACGCGATGCCGACGGCAGGGCAATCAGCACCTCATCCAGCAACAGCTGCGTGTGCAGGCGGCCAAAGTCCTTGCCGGCATACACACGCAGGCCCAGCACCGAAGTGCCCGACATACCGGGGGCATCATCAAAAAATGCCACCGCATGATATTCATGAGAGGCCCGCAAGGCCGCCAGCAATTGCCGGCCCGCTGCCCCTGCACCGTAGATGGCCACACGCCGTACACCCGATTGGTGCTGCACCATCTTGCGCACCATCCAGCGAATACCCGACCGGCTAAGCCATACCCACAAGAACATGAAAAAGCCGAACATGAACGGCACACTGCGCGGCAGAAACACCACGTGCGCAAGTGCCAGCGCAAACAGGATGGCCACCACGGCAGACACGGCCATGATCAGGTCGTGCAGCAGCTTTTCATCAAAGGCGCGCACCACGGCACGGTACACACCGCCAAGTGCCAGCGCACCAACACCCAGCAGGCCTATCCAGAACGGCCACGACGGCAGCTGCGGCATTACATCCGGAGCAAAGTTGTCCAGACGAATGGCATGGGCCAGCCAGAACAGGCCAGGCAACACCGCCAGATCGGCCGTCAGCAGGACAAGCTGCTTGGCGCGGCGCGGCAAGGACGACAGCTGTAGCAGAAGGGTTTTCATAAAATCCGTATATACGCAAAAGACATCAGGCCCCAATATCAGCAGGATCAGCAGGATCAGCAGGATCAGCAGGACCAGCAGGACCAGCAGGGGCCAACAAGCAGCACAGTCCCCCTCGGGGAGACCCATACCACCCCATCAGGCTAACCGGACGGGATGACACTTTATCGTTGTGACTATTAACTGTGCGCCAATGCCATCACTTCGCGGATGACAGCACAAGTCTTGTCTATCTCGGCGGGCGTAAGCGTGGGATGAGTGAGAAACATCAGGCTGGTTTCGCCCAGTTCACGGGCCACGGGCAGGCGTTCTGCCGGCCGCCAGGGCGTACCGTCAAATGCCTTCTCCAGATACACCTCGGAGCACGATCCGGAATAGCATGGCACCCCGTGGGCGACGATCTCGTTCATGATGCGGTCACGGCTCCAGCCATCGGCCAATCCCTCCGGGCGCACAAAGGCATAGGCGCGATACCAGGCATGCTCCACCTCGGCCGGCACAACCGGTACACGCAGTGCCGGCGACTCTGCACATGCCGCCAGAATGGCCGTGGCATTTGCCGTGCGGGCCTTGTGCCAGTCGTCCATGCGCCGAAGCTGGATACGACCAATGGCCCCCTGCATTTCCAGCATGCGCCAGTTGGTGCCAAACGATTCATGCAACCAGCGAAAACCCGGTGCATGCGTGCGGTTGTACACCGCATCAAAACTCTTGCCGTGGTCCTTGTATGACCATGCCGCATTCCACAGGTCTTCACTGTTGGTGGTGAGCATGCCGCCCTCGCCACCGGTGCTCATGATCTTGTCCTGACAGAACGACCATGCCGCCGCATCGCCCAGACCACCCACCGGTGTGCCATGCCACTTGGCCCCGTGCGCCTGCGCGCAGTCTTCAATCACCGACAGGTCATGCTCAACAGCCAGTGCATTAAGACCGTCCATGTCACACGGCCACCCGGCAAGGTGCACGGCAATAATCGCTTTTGTTTTTGGCGTAATCACACACGCCACGGTAGCGGGCGTAATATTTTGCGAATCGCGGTCTACATCGGCAAATACCGGTGTGGCACCGGCGGTAACTATCGTGCTTACCGAGGCCAGAAAGGTACGCGGCGTAACAATCACCTCGTCACCCGGGCCAATGCCCAACGCCTTTAGTGCCAGATCAAGCGCCAGCGTACCGTTGGAGAGCGCCACCGCATGCGGCACCTCGCACCAGGCAGCAAACTCCTTTTCAAACTCGCGGCATTCCTGCCCGGTCCAGTAATTAACCTTGTTGGAGAGCACCACACGAGAGACGGCATCGGCCTCTTCCTGCGTAAAACTTGGCCAGGGCGAAAACGGGGTATTCAGCATAATCAAACAACCAGAAAAGTTACGACCTGACCAAGGGCTTGGCCGGGTTACCCACCACGGTCACACCGGGCGGTACATCTTTAGTGACAACAGCACCCATCCCCACAATGGCACCCTTGCCAATCACCAGCGGCTTGCCGGGCAAGCCTTGCTTGATGATTGCACCCGTACCAATGTAGGCATGGTCTTCAATATGAACGTTACCGTTGCAGCTTACCCGGGGGGCAAAGGTTACATAGTCGCCAATCACACAATCATGCCCAACATAGCTGTAGGTATTGGCGTGAAAACAGCGACCAATGCTTACATTGGCGGTGATGTCGACATAGGCGCTCAGAATACTGCCTTCTGCCAGCGTAGCGCCGCGCACAAAGCTGTAGTCCCCACACACCGGAATCTGGCGGATGCCGTCACGCTGCAGCTTCTGGTCCAGTTTTTCCCTTATCACGCTGTTGGCAATTGCAATAGTGGCAAACTTTTCCGGCTCTGGCTGAGCCAGAAAAGCCTCGTAGCTGAGAACGTCAAAGCCATCCACCACCGGCTTGTCGCTACCGTCATCAATGTAGACCACACGACTGTTGTCGCCGGCACGCTCCAACTGGCGTGCAAACCAGAACATGATTTCCTGTCCAAAACCACTGGCACCATACAAGCCATAAATCTTGCTGCTCATGATTATTCCTTTTTACCGGTTCCGTAAAATCTGGTCATGGTGGCCTCGCCATCGGCACTTATGCCATCACGCACCACTACCTTTTTTACCGTCAACAACAAAATCCTGATATCCAGCCATAACGACTGGTTATCGACATACCACACATCCAGTTTGAACTTGTCTTCCCAGCTGATGGCATTGCGTCCGTTAATCTGCGCCCAGCCCGTCACACCCGGACGCACATCATGACGCCGTGCCTGCTCAGGCGAATACAAGGGCAGGTACTCCATTAACAAAGGGCGCGGCCCTACCAGGCTCATATCGCCCCTGAGTACGTTCCACAGTTCAGGCAGCTCATCAAGACTGGTCGAGCGCAAAAAATTCCCAAATCGAGTTAGCCGCGCACTATCAGGCAATATATTTCCATCTACATCTACAGCATCCAGCATGGTGCGAAACTTGATCATCTCAAAAGGCTTGCCATTTATACCGGGACGCACCTGGCGAAACAGTACCGGCGAACCGATATTTTTGTGGACCATATAGGCCACGCTCAGCAACACGGGCGAGAACATCAACAGCGCACTGGCGGAGGCCAGCATATCAAATGTGCGCTTTATCATGATGGCAGCCAATAACAGTTTTATAAAAATCCAATACTTCTCTTGAAGTTTTCACAACATCAAGCTCTTGCACAAGCCAGCTTCGCCCGGCATGCGCACGCTTGACCGCCTCTTCAGGGTTATCTAATGCTTCAGCAATTCGTAATGCCATCGCCTCTGGGTCTGATGGGGGAGTTAACCAGCCGGTCACTCCATCAATTACTATGTCAGGAAACCCTCCAACATTGGTTGCAAGCGTGGGTATTCCCATCAAAAGCGACTCACCTGCACCACCTAAGTTTTCAGATAGTGAAGGATGAACTGCAAGATCGAAGTCCGGATAAATTTGGGGAACATCACTTCTTGACCCAAGAAAATAAACCTTGTCCCCCAACTTTCTAGTTCCATAGGAAACAATGTTCTCGTAGTAGCTATTCGCTCGATCCCCCCAAGCCCCTCCGACTATTACACACACGACATCGTCTCTATTCTTAAGAAGCAGCGCCATTGCATCAATTAAATCTTCATGCCCTTTAATACCTCGACTTTGGCCAAGCCACTTTTTAGGAGCATAAACAAAAGCAACCATGCCAACTATCTTAACATCAGGACTCAACCCCAATTCTCCACGCAGGCGCCCCTTCACAGACGGCAAAAGCCTTGTCATATCTGTACCGTAGAAAATCATCCCAACCCTATCAGGGGACACACCCGATTCGAGATAATACTCCCTTGTCCTAGTGCAGGTAGCAATCCAATAATCACTCTTACTTGCTGAAATAACTTCTAAAAATCGTATAAATCTGTTCTCAAGATGCAGCGGCCCTGGAACCTGAAAAATCCTTGGCACATCGACTCCAGCCAACGCGACCCGCATAAAAAATGATGTTCCTACAAAATGTGAGTGCACAATATCTGGATTCAAAGCACACACCAATGCCCTGAACTTGAAGAGATTTATTAGAAACCTGACAGGCGACTTAGCCTGTGAAATATCTACATTAATGAAGTGGACAATTGCACCCGCATTTCTGTAGTCATCCGCCAAACCACTATCATCCGGCAGTACAACATGGACAGCACACCCAAAAAAAATGAGCTCCTTAATTTGGCGTAAAGCCCAAGAGGCACCAACTGTAGTTTTTATCAAATGCAATGAAATCATGAGGAGGCACTAACATTATAAAGATATTCATAAAATTTCTTCTGGCGAACCCTAAGCTCACCAATTTCATAGGACCTTGCTGTCACAATATTTTTACTACTCATCATACTTAGCAGCGAAATATTGCCAATTAGCGCATCAATCATGCCTGCCAACTGTGCGTAATTCCCATTCTCAAAGATAAACTCACTATCAAGTAACTCCGGAATCCCACCGACATTACTACCCAACGCAGGCAGCCCCCTAGCCATTGCCTCAATTAAAGCTCGAGGCAGCCCTTCTGTCCGAGAGGGCATCACAAATAAGTCAACGTCATCCATAGTTGAAAGCACGGAAGCACGCGAAATTAGCCCCAGAAAAACAACACTTTGAGAAATACCCAACTGATTGGCAAGCAACTCCAGCTCTGCTTGACACGCACCTGAACCAGCAATTTTTACAATCACATTTGATTTACTCTGGCTCAAAATCTGCAAAGCACGGATCATTACATCGAAGCCCTTATAACGCTGCTCCATCGACCCCACCATAAAAATAGTAAAGGGGCGGCCACTGATATCGCACTCAATTGCTCTGGAGTCGACAATCATTTCTGACTGCAATTGAATACTTGAGTAATGGGTTGTAAAGGCGTCATCGGCGGCAGGATAGGCAGCCTGCATTGCATACCTAGTCACATACGCAACTGCCGATGCCCTGCCACATGCTTTTCGAGTTAAAAATGTAAATACTTTTTTATAAAAAGACGAAAAAAAACCACCAACCCCACCGCTTTCAAAAACCTGATAAGGATCACCAACCAGTTCAACGCCAAACGGACGACGTGAAAATATAAGAAAGGGAAGCGCCATGCTAGCAATCACACCAGGCACTCTTAAAATATGAACCCCATCAATTCGAGCACATTTACGAATGGCATTAAGAAGACTTAAAAAAACAATTAAAAACTGCTGCGGCCCCTTATAGTAAGGTAGGGTAGCGAAGGAAACTCTATCGTCTTTAATAGCTTGATGGTGCTCCGTTAACTCACCACTGGAAATATCCACTGATCGAGCAACCACCAATAAAGATGAGTATACCGACAGATAGCGAGCCCAGTACTCATCCCCAAATACTACAGAATAGTAATTCCCTTCTTTATCGCGAAGGAATCGCTCTTCAAGATAAACAATACAGCGCATTTAGCTTTCTACTTTTACTTAAAAAATTGAGGATTAAACATCCTAGAGTGCCGCCTTCCCGGAGTCCTCTACGCGTTTATAAGCCCTTTCATACAAACTTAACAAGGAATCGAGAGACGCTGACAAAGAGAACCTTGAAGAGCAAACACTTTCATATCCTGAAGCACATCGCCCTAACTCAAGATTCTTAAAAAGAACATCAGCCCAGCCACATGCACCAATACCCAAAGGCAAATATGTGCATCCACCCAACGAAACTTCCTGCGTGACCGACTCAGACACTATACATCTAAGACCGGCTGCCTGAGCTTCGATTAATGTCAATGGGAGACCTTCCCATAAAGATGGGAAGACAAAAACATCTATAGCTAATAATAAAATTTTAGGCACATCATCACGACTACCAGCAAATATCACTCGACCATCAACTCCAATCTTCCGAGCATAGTCTTCAACAGAGCGGCGCAATGACCCATCTCCAACCAACAAAAGCCTACAACGCCGATCTCTAGATAGAGCCTCTTTGAAAACATCCAGGAGAAACATATGATTTTTAGGCTGCTCCATACGACCGACATGACCAATTACAATATCATCACTATCTATGCCAAAAATGGCCCTAAAATCATCATCTGCATGAACCACCGAAAATGGCTTCAAGTCAACACCACAGTACATGACAGTCGACTTTCTTCTCCAGCTTTTACCAAACAGAGATACCGCAGCATTTTCACTAACAGCTAACCGATGCGTTGCAAATATGGAAATCAACCACCTAACAATCAGCTTGTAAATATACCGAAAAAAACTATCGCCTTGATCCTGAAATCTAAGATCACTATGACTATGAGCAATTCTTATCGGCACTCCTGCGAACGCACCAACCATTAGAACCCATCCACTAAAACCATGCACATGGCTATGAATAATGTCATAGCGATTTCCACTTGAAGTCAGATAGCGAAAGAGAAACCAAGCATACAAAATTGGACTCCTAACATAGGCACAACTCGTTATCTTAGAGCCTTGGCTGCGAATCTCATTATCAAATAAACCAGGATCGACAACATGAACAAGAAAATCCATGTCATATCGACTCTTATCAACATTTCTAAGGACATGCATTAACCACGACTCAACACCACCCCTGTTCATGGCGCCAACCACATGAAGTACTTTCATGCCAACCTCAACATGACTTTTTTATAAACATAGAGCATCAGAATGAGCTGTGTTAGTGCCGACACAATCAGAACATAAGATGCGCCGAACCCACCCCATCTTGGGATCAGTGCCATAGATGCAATCACCGTAACGATGTTTACAAGTACAAATATGGGAACCTGCTGTCTCAAAGCTCTTGTTGCGGTTAGAACATATCCAAGAATCGACGCCATATAAAGAAATCCACCTCCTATCATCAGCAAAACCATCATTTGGCTTTGTGTTGCATACTCCGGACCATAGAAAACATTCAAAAACCATTCCCCAAAGATTGCTGAAGCAACAACCCCAAGCACACCGGCACCAGCCGCAATTGACAAGCCTGCAAAAACCAAGGCGTTGAATCTTTGTGCATCTGCAGCAACCCAGTACTGGGCCAATCGCGGACTAATGTACTGGCCAATTGCATTCACAAAGATACTTCCAATAATAATTACATAAGCGAGCGCGCTGTAAATCCCAACAGCAGCGACACCCTCATTAATATTCAGAAAGTACCTAGGTATACTTGCCTGAAGTGACACGAGAGAAACAGAGATCGCCAACGGAAAACTTAACATTAATATTTTTTTTAACTTCTCCAAGCTGATCACTCGTATTTTTAAGAGACCAAATCCAATCACCCGAAAATCCTGAAAAATCAAAACACCCAGCCAGCCTATTGTCATGAAAGCTACAGCTGCAAATAAGCCAAAACCCTGTGCCAAGACCACCCAAACAGAAGAAATTGATATCAACCCTTTGAAAATAAGTGACCTTGCAATCTCCAACGTTCTATCCTGAACATTCAATGCACCATGCACTATATCGCTAAAGGACTCAAAGCCCTTTGATAATGCAATAACGTATAAAACCTCCTTATTATCAACCCCAGCCCATTCCCCAACAGCAACGCAAGCCACCATTGAAAACATTCCACCCAAAAATCGCAGAAACAGAAAATCTGAAAATGCAAATTCACCTTTGGCATCTGTAGCCTGAATTGCTCGCAGCTGAAGATTTGAAAACATAAACAATGGGGCAAGCATGGATAGTGCCAACGTATAATGGCCAACCATTTCTACATCACCAAGCTTCGCCAAAATCATTAAAATTAGCCATTGGGATGCAGCGTAAAAAATATTTCCAACGAGAAGCCATTTCGCACCTAAAAGCATTCTCATACCTTATCCTTTTTAATGCTTTTTACCAGGCTCTCTTGAAAGATATGACACCCTACCAAAATAGGAAATCATTAGAGTAATCGCAGCGCATACAACTATTGCCGACAGAAAAGTACCGTAAGCACCAACAAAGCTTTGCCTAATGTGGAAAAAAATTGCCATTGCAAGTGCAACATCAACATAAGAAAAACCCTCACTATCACTCTGACTGATTTTCCAATCAAGATGCCTAAGCAAGCACCCGACCACAAACCCAATCGCAATCACTCCCAGCCAACCAAAGTTAATAAATGCCTCTGCAACGATCGAGAATCCATAAGGCCCAGCTTTTTTCACGATCATCACATTCATTAGTCGCTCGTCCTCTACTGACTCAATGCGACCCACAAATGGCAACAGTTTTGATAGTGTTCGCTCAAAAGGAGCCCAATAAGTCTCCCCTAACATATAATTTACATCTTGCGTCTCAATCCACTTATGCACTTCGAAAACAGGCCTCAATGATCCACCCATCTCGATAATGGCTGCTACAGGATTTATCTGGGCATCTGCGGAGACGCTACCTTCTCCTCGGTAGTTGAATACAAAAGATATCGCTAGCAAGATTACTAGCATCCCAGAAACCGCACTCAACAAGGAAACCCTTAAGGCGCCTCGAGAAACCAGAACCGGGACCGATACCGCAAGAGGGAAAAGCACCCCCCCACGGAGACCAATCGGAAAGGCAAAAATGGCCCAAACGAAAAATAGTGCAATTCCATATCGCCTATATGTGCCTGACAAACAAAGCAGGACAAAAATAAACCCAATTAATCCATTAAAGTAGACATAAATAAACTGCAAAAAACCAACTTCAGCAAACTCATAGTATTCCGAATAATTCTGAACCGAATACACCACCTTAACAAAGGTAATCCACACAAATACTAAAACACAAAGAACATAGAATAATATTTTAAAGTGAAACTCATTAAGTCTTATTGGCTGCGGAACATAAACTCTTCTTGTAAACGTCACTAGATACGCCAGCAAATAGCTGGCCATAAAAAGAAAAACAGATAAAATCGCTGGGACTGTGTATTGCTGAAGAAACCAAGAATCCAAGTAATCTGATGCAGCAGCATCACTGCCTGCAATTGCAGCACCCAAAGGAATACCTAAATGAAAAATAATGAAAACCATGAAAAACGAAAAGTAGAGCTGTGATGCAGCCTTATTAACCCCTGCCAACAATAAAACCACTATCGAAGAGACAAAAAGTGTAATAGATGAAATTGTATAGCCGTTATACTGCTCGTGTAATGAAAATGAGCCAAATGAAACAAATGAAACACTTACTAAACCAAGAAAAGTAACGACAATTAACAATAGCCGCTGAATATTGTAGATTTTCATATATACCTTTCGGCCAACATCGCTCTTAGTAAAATCAATTCAGCTTTGCCATATACCAAGGGATTGCTTTCTCAATTCCGTTTTTAATATCGTACTGCGGTGCATAACCCAAAAGGCGCTGAATCTTGCTGATATCCGCCTGTGAATGCCGCACATCCCCTGCCCTGAACTCGCGATACACCGGCGCCTTGTCATAAATAATGCGATTAGTGCCCAGTGCGCTTTTCAACTCATCAAACAGCGTATTCAGGGTTGTACGACCACTTACCGCCACGTTGTAAACCTGATTGCGGGCCGCTTCATCGGTTGCGGTGGCAGCGAGCAGATTGGCTTGCACGGTATTCTCGATAAAGCAGAAGTCGCGGCTGGTTTCGCCATCACCGTTAATGAACACGTCGTCGCCATTGATCATGGCGGCAGTCCATTTGGGAATGACGGCGGCATAGGCGCCATCCGGGTCTTGCCGCTTGCCGAACACGTTGAAGTAGCGCAGGCCAATGGTGGTAAATCCGTAGCAACGGGCAAACACGTCGGCATATAGCTCGTTCACGTACTTGGTGACGGCATAGGGCGAGAGTGGCTTGCCGATGATGTCTTCTACCTTGGGCAGGCCGGGGTGATCGCCGTAGGTAGAGCTGCTGGCGGCGTAGGTAAAGCTTTTTACCTGGGCATCACGGGCAGCCACCAGCATGTTGAGAAAGCCGTCTATGTTGGCGCTGTTGGTGGTGATGGGGTCGTTAATGGAGCGTGGTACAGAGCCTAGTGCGGCTTCATGCAGCACGTAGTCCACGCCTGCACAGGCCTGCTGGCAGTCTTCCAGATTGCGGATGTCGCCTTTGATAAACTTGAAGCGTGCCCACTGCTCCGGGGTAACCAGTGACTGCACTTCGTCCAGGTTGCGCTGATGGCCGGTTGCAAAGTTGTCCAGCCCCACTACGCGCTGCTCAAGCTTGAGCAGGGTTTCCAGCAGGTTGCTGCCAATAAAACCGGCAACGCCTGTTACCAGCCAGGTCCTGGGGGATGTTGGCAGCTCGGTGAGCAGTTGTTCGTAGCGTGTCATGGGCTGTAATCAATCCGGGGTTATTGTTCGCGGCTTCGCTCTGCGTACCACAAGGGCAAAGCCGTTCCCTCTTGGGCTTTTCTCTTGTTCGCGGCTAAAGCCGCTCCCACAAGGGCTTGCCAAAGGCCAATCAAAGGCGGAGGTCGGTGGCTTCTTTCGGCAGGATGTATTTAAGGTCGTACAGCACGTGCTGTGGCTTGCCCAGTGCGCGTATGGCCTGCGCGCCCATGTCCTTGAACTGCTTGTGGGCCACCGCCAGGATGATGCCGTCGTACTTGCCTGCCTGTGGCTGGCTGACCGGGGTAAGGTTGTATTCGTGCTGGGCTTCGGCTGCCTCTGCCCACGGGTCGTACACATCGACGTCTACGTGGTATTCGCGCAGCTCGTTAATGATGTCGACTACCTTGGTATTGCGCAGGTCGGGGCAGTTTTCCTTGAAGGTAAGGCCCATGATGAGCACGCGTGCGCCTTCCACATGAATGCGGCGCTTCATCAGTGCCTTTACCAGCTGACTGGCCACATAGGCGCCCATGCTGTCATTCAGGCGGCGTCCGGCCAGAATGATTTCGGGGTGGTAGCCAATGGCCTGTGCCTTGTGCGTGAGGTAGTACGGGTCTACCCCTATGCAGTGCCCGCCCACCAGGCCCGGACGGAACGGCAGAAAGTTCCATTTGGTGCCGGCAGCCTTCAGCACCTCTTCTGTATCAATGCCCATCTTGTTGAAGATGAGCGCAAGTTCGTTGATCAGTGCAATGTTTACATCGCGCTGGGTGTTCTCGATCACCTTGGCGGCCTCGGCCACCTTGATGCTGGGGGCCTTGTGCGTGCCCACGGTGATGATCTGGTTGTAAATGGCATCGACCAGATCGGCCACTTCTGGCGTAGAGCCGGAGGTCACCTTGCGAATGGTGGTAACGCGGTGTTCCTTGTCACCCGGATTGATACGCTCGGGGCTGTAGCCGGCATAAAAATCCACGTTAAACGTAAGGCCAGAGACTTTTTCCAGAACCGGCACGCAGTCTTCTTCGGTGGCACCGGGATAGACGGTGGATTCGTAAATCACGATGTCGCCTTTCTTGAGCACCTTGCCAATGGTCTCGGACGCCTTGATGAGCGGCGTAAGGTCGGGCTGACGGTGCTGATCGATGGGCGTTGGCACGGTCACGATGTACACGTTGCAGGCCTTGAGGTCATCCAGGCTGGCAGAGTACTCAAGATGCGTGGCCGTCTTGAGTTCTTCGTCACTCACTTCCAGCGTGCTGTCGTGCCCGGCCTTGAGGGCATTGATGCGCGGCACGTTGATGTCAAAACCGACGACGGAGCGCTTCTTGCCAAACTCTACAGCGAGTGGCAGGCCAACATAGCCCAGGCCAAGAATGGCGAGTTTGACGTTGTCGAGTGTGAGCATGGTACAGCTTCCTTTTGTTCTTGATCTGGATAATCAAATAAGTAACGCCCCGGGACTGGATCGTCATGGTCCGGAGGGCGGCAGTGCGTGATCTGACAGGCCGCGGAGTATGGCGCGGTCATGTGACAAACGGTTGTCGGTCAGGGTCTGCCCTCCGGACCAGTACGGCTGGGGCCGGGCACAGACCATGAAATCCACAGACCATGAAATCAGGATGGCGTAGTGTAGCCGGACGTTGCTTGCAGTGCAGCGCTGGCAGGCGGTGCCGATGGTACGTCATCGCCCCGGCCATGCGCGTCAGGCTGCTGCGTGGCAGGCGCCGGCACCACCGGTTTGCGCGGCACCCGCTGCTGTATCTGGGACAGCAGGTAGCCACGGATCACCTGGCACTCCCGTATCTGCAGAAAGAAGGCCAGACCGCAGTACAACACCATGGCGCACCCTGTCAGCAACAGCAAGGCAGCGACGGGCGGGGCCTTCACCCACGGTGCCAGGGCACTAACCGCACCAATGACCACCAGTGACACGCCAAGGATCTGCAGCAAGTCTTTTACCTGCTGCCACAGCCGGTAATCAATCACGCGGCTCACCACGTAGCAGTTAAGCAAGGCGCTGGCACCGGACAGGACGACAAATCCCCACAGCAGGGCTCTGATACCCCACAGCGATAACAGCAGCAGCACGGCAATGGAGACGGCGCCCTTGGCAATACTGATGGTAAGGATCAGGTCGGAGCGCCCCTGCGACTTGAGCAGGCTGCGGCTGACGGCCTCGACCATCACGCCATAACCGGACAGGGCAATGATCTGCAGCATCCACGCCGAATCGCTCCACTGTTCACCCAGCACAACATGGGTAATCTGGCTGGCACACGCCACCAGAATGGCAATCCCCAGAAAACTGATAAGGCAGGCAGACCGCAGCAGGCCGGCCGCGTAGTGAAGGTATAGCGGTTTGAACTCGGCCCGCCGCACCAGAATGGGAAACGAGGTCTTTTCCACAATGGTGGTGGCCAGCGCCGTAAAGACCTCGCTCACGCGGGCGGCCTGCGCATAGTGCCCCGCCACGCCGGCACCCGCAGTCTTGCCAGCCGCCACCACCACAATGTTCTGATAAATGACCTCTGCCACACCCGCCAGCATGAGGCGAAACCCAAAACCGAAGTGCTCCCTCAGGAGCGTCATCGATAACCGCAGTCCCGGAAAGTAGCGGGTATGCAGCCAGCAGGCCAGCAGGGTGAACACGGTCTCGGCAATCTGCTGCCCGACCAGTGCCCAGTACCCGTATCCCTGTATCGCCATGCCATAGGCGACGGCGAGGGAAAAAACGCCGGCCAGGATGAAAATGAACGATTGCGACTTGAAGCGGAGTTCTTTGGTCAGCTTGGTGATCTGGATAAGGCCGAGTGACCGGATAATGACGGTGACACTCAGCACCTTGATCAGCCAGTCCAGCTCGGGCTGTTTGTAAAAGTCTGCCACCACCGGGGCCAGCAAAAAGGCCAGGCCATAAAACAGGAGCGCGACGACCAGATTGAAAATGAACACGGTCGAATAGTCGGCATTGGTCAGTGTCCGCTTGCGGATGAGGGAACCGCTCAGGCCGGAATCAATCAGCATGTTGGCAATCGAGACCACAATGCCGACCATGGCGTACAGGCCGACGTCGTGCGGGGTCAGGATTCTGGCCAGGATGAAAATTGCGACTATTTTTAGAAACTGTGCGCCAAACCGTTCTGCAAAAACCCAGAAATAATGTCTCACCCAACGTCCTTGTCTGTCTGCTGCAACCTGCTGATGAAAACGGCCTGCCTTTCCCGGCAGACACGAATTCGTCAGGGATAGTGTTGTGCAAAAATGTTCTGAATAATTAACCGAATCCGTTTACCGTGCCAGCCGCTGCCGCACCTTGTACAGCAGCATCATGAAGCCTTCGGCTTTTACGGCCAGGCTGGCCAGCAGGTAGCAGGCAACCCCTGCCCCACCGGCAACTATCAGTTCCAGCAACGGATGCAGTTGCAGTTGTTGCTGTATGCCCCAGGCCACCAGCGCGGCCAGCAGGGCGACCAGTACGGGTTTGAACGCGTCCACCATCTGGTCGGCCAGACCATACTGGATAAGCCGGGCGGAGTAATACGTATTGGGTACCAGTGCCAGTGCAGAGCCGGCAACCTGACTGAGCACAATGGCCTGCAGGCCGTGCGGAATGGCGAGTACCAGCAGCCCTATGTTAACGGTCTTCTTGAGCAGCCCTGTCTTTAGCACCAGATCAGACCGGCCTTTAACATTAAGAATGTTAAGGTTGATGGCATTAAGTGCAAAGAATACGCCTACCACGCAAAGAATCTGCAGGTAACCGATAGCCCCCTGCCATTTGGGCTGAAACGCCAGGGCAAACAGGGGCTCGGCCAGTGCCCCCAGTAACAGCATGACGGGTGCCATCATGAACATCATCATCTGGATGATTTGCCGGTACTTGTGCCGCAGGGCTTCGTTGTCGTCCTGCAGGCTGGCAATGGCCGGATAGGTAGCCTGCTGCACGGCACTGGTCAGCTGCTGGGCAATCAGCTCGGTAATCTTGCGCGCAAAAAAGTACAGGCCGGTGGCTTGTGCCGTGAAGAGCTTGCCAATCACCAGCACATACGAGTTCTGGTAAAGCACCGAGAGCATGCCGTCCAGCAATAACTTGTAGCCAAAACCAAACATGGTCCCGAAGGCACGCAGACTGATGTCGGTGGTGGGACGCCAGCTGCTCAGGTACCACAGCACCGCAGCAGAGACGGCAGCCGACAGCAGTATCTGGCACACCAGGCTCCACACGCCGGCACCCTGCGCCGCCATGGTGACGGCCACTACGCCAGACACCAGCACGCCGGTGGTATTGGCAACCATCTGCACCTTGAAGTTCATGGCACGGCTTAGCACCGCAATCTGTACGGTTTTGCAGCCGTTAAAAAACACGACCAGGCCAACCACGCGCGCCAGCGCGGTAAGGTCAGGTTGACCGTAAAAGTCGGCCACGAATGGTGCCGCCAGAAACAGCAGCACATAGGCCAGCCCGCTTAGCACCAGGTTGCCGATAAAAACGCTGCTCAGCTCGGTCTGGCTAACGGTCTTGCTGCGCACGATTGCCTGACCAAGGCCCGAGTCTGATATTGCATTGCCCAGCTCGTAGCACACCATGACCATGGCAATAAGGCCGAATGCCTCGGGCGTGAGGAATGCGGCAAGCAGCAGGGTGAACAGCGCAAGCGCACCGCGGCCCATGACAAGATTGACCATGTTCCAGGCGACGCCAATGCCAATCTTGCGGTTCATGCTGCTCAAGTGCTGTGTTCCTGTCCTGCGCCTGTCAGGGCGAAATAACCGGGATGTTTACGGCCGACCAAACACTTCGTTGACGTAGCGGTTCTTGTCGATGATGACTTCAAACCCTTTTTCCTGATTGTGCTTGCGGCGCGACATCCAGATTTTTGCCAGCTCTCGCACCTTCCACACGTAAGGGTGGCCAAAGTCAAAATTGGCCTGTGTGTCCAGCGTGTAGCCCAGTGGGCCCATCTCCTGCTTGCACAAGGTCTCGACCAGATTGACCTGTTCGGCGGTCAACACTTCGCGGTATTTGCCGTGGTTGTCGCTGATCACTTTCTTGTCGAGGTTTTTCCAGAGCACATGCTTTTTGGCTTCGGTGTTTTTGCCACTGGTCTGGAAGCACTGCTCTTCTACCGCCAGTCCCAGCTCGGTCAGTACGCGGGTCATCACACCGGGGGTGTCTGCAATCAGGTCTTCGTATTTCACCTGCACCAGGTTGACGTTGTAGAACTCCTTGAGCGCCAGACAGATGGCCTGGTCCTCTTTCCACTTCATTGCGGCCTGGTAGGCTGTGTGCAAATGAAACGGGTTTTTAAGCCATGAGGCCACCTGGTCGCGGGGGTCGCGATAGATGTACACCAGATGACACTCGGGAAAATTAAGCTTTAACCCAAGGGCGTAGTGGTGCAGGTGGTTGTCCTTGCTGAAATAGGCCGTCTTGCCGTCTGCCCTGGCCTTTTCCGTATAAACGCCATCAAGAATATCCAGAAACGATGACGGCGTGTATGTGTCATGAAACGCAGCCGGGTCCAGCGTGAGCTTCCAGTCGCTAAACGTGTGGTTTACATAGTCCTGTATGCGCGGCACCAGCTTCTGGATGGTGGCTTTGTCATACGGGTAATACAGCTCGCGCCGGTTAATGAGCACGTCGCACAGGTGAATGGGCGGCGGTGCGCTCACCTGGCTGTGGTTACCCAGCAGTACGCGCAACAGGTTGGTGCCGGACCGTTCCGAGCCCAGCAAAAACATCTTTTTCATGGAAGTAACCTTGTTCATGTCGGTGTGCCATTGCTGTTGGCCGCACCCGTAACGCACTGGCGATAGGCCTCTTCGGCCTGCGCCTGCGTGTACTCCTTCAGGCGCCAGACATTGGTGTGATCAAACCGGGCCTCCCCCGTGTAGGGATGCGGACCGTGGTGAATACCCTGCTGCGCGGTGAGCTTGCTGACAATGGCGCTGTGGTACGTGGCCGGCTGCTGGCAGAAATCCTCGTAAGGCACCATCAGCTTGCGCTCATCGGGCAGCGCCTTGAAGGCGGTCTCGATGGCGTGATTGATGGCATGAATCTGCCCGGCAGCCGACTGCAGCGGATCGAGATCCTTGAGCTGCGGGTATTCGCGAATCTTGAACGAGTACCAGGTATTGATGGTGCCAAACTGGCGCTGCCTGGCTTCCAGCACGGACTGGATATTGAACACCGGATCACGGTACACCCAGACAAACAGGGCTTTGCCAAACAGGGCATTAATCGCCGGGATGTTCTGGTTGACGATCATGCCCTTGAGCGCAAACGGCTTTTCAAAAATATTGGCCAGTGCATTCAGCTCGTCACGCAGGCCGGCAAGATTGCCCTGCGCAGCCAGTTCGGCATCGGGCAGGTAGTCCAGATCGGTAAACGGCAAAAACCGGCGCCAGAAATACCAGAACTCGTTGGGGGCCAGTGCGCCACGGGTTTTGCCGTTATCCGAGCTAAAGTTGATGCTGGACGTAAAGTCCATAATCTCGTTGCGAAAGTTGTAGCGCGGGTCTGCCAGCAACTGCTGGATTTTGGCCCCCGCCAGCGGGGCGCCATAAAAACGCGACAGCATGTTGGTGGGATAGGCCACCAGCCCGGTAGCCGCCAGCCACTGCATGAACAGCGTAGTGCCAGAGCGCAAGCCGCCCATTACAAACAGCTTGGTAAAGTTTTCCGGGGCATTGCGTTTAAGGTCTTCGTTGGCCGGATGCAGCATGTGGTTTATTTCATGCAGCAGGTGCTCAAGATCGGTATTGCGCTGGAATTCTTTTTTTCTCTCGGTCGTCATGATGGTTCTCAGACAAGCTCGTATTGCGTGAGGAGCGCCCGGACGTCGTCCCTGGAGCACCACATCAGCGGATCAATCATGGAGAGATATGGCACAAAGGCATCACTGGCCTTGCGTTGCACATAGTGCACATCGTTCATTTTGAGAAAATGCAGTGCCAACCCTTCTTCTGCAAACTGTTCGCGGGTGTACAGCGCCATGCCACCGATACTGTTGATATAGGTATCGGCCTGCAGGGTTTTGCAGATGGACACCAGTTTGCCGGCTGCCGACGCATCGCGATCATAATCAATAGCAGACGACAGTACGTGCCGGAACGGCAAGCCCAGATACTCCATCACCATCACGACAGAGGCCTGGCACATGCTGGTGACATCGCGGTTTTCTGCGGTGAGCACGGCACTGATCAGCGGAAACACTTCATCAAAATTGGGGGCTTTGCCGTAGGCGTGCTCAATGCTCTTGATGACCTTGCTGAAATCCGCCTCGAACTGGTGTTCGTTAATCTTGCGGTTTTGCGATGCACTTACCACGGGAAAGGTGATCTTGAGTGCTTCGCCGTTGGCCAGAATGCTGTTGCGGTTGATATAACCGCGCTTGATGAAGTTGACATCATCGTAAAAAACAAACGTGTCTACGCTCGCAGCCAGCTGGTAATAGCCCGGATACGCAAACAGGTAGGGCTGCATGATTGCAACTTTCATAAGGGTCCCCGGGCCGGATCAGCCGCGCCGCACAACGTCAATGATGCGGTCAATGTCCTGATCGTCGAGCGCAGGATAAATCGGCAGGCAGAGCACCTTGTCGGCAATCCTGTTGGCCACAGGCAGGTTGTTGCGCTGCGCCGAGGTCATGCCGCTGTACATGGGAAAGTTGCTGATCAGCGGATAAAAATACCGGCGACCAAAAATGTTGTTGTCCTTTAGCCGCTGGTACAGCGCATCGCGGTCCAGCGGGTAGTCGGCCTCGACCAGCAAGGGAAAGTAGGAGTGATTGGCAACGGTCTGCCCTGCCTCTTCCACCACATGAATGCCCTTGATGCCGGCAAGACCGGCACGGTAACGCGCATCAATCGCGGCACGTCGGGCCAGGGCATGATCAATGTGCTTTAGCTGCAACAGGCCGAAGGCGGCATTTATCTCGCTCATCTTGCCGTTGATGCCGGGCGCAATCACGGTGACTTCGTCCACAAAACCAAAATTCTTCAGGTGGTTGATGCGCTGCTTGGTCTTGGCATCGGGGCACACGATGGCGCCGCCTTCAAAGGTGTTGAACACCTTGGTGGCATGAAAGCTGAGCACACTCAGGTCACCATGACGCAGCAGGCTGCCTCCGGCATCCTGCACACCAAAGGCGTGGGCGGCGTCGTAAATCACGCGCAGGTTGTAGGTGTCGGCAATTTTCTGGATGGCGGCCACATCACACGGATGGCCATAGCAATGCACGGGCATGATGGCAGTGGTTTGCGGTGTGATGGCGGCCTCGATACGGGCCGGGTCCATGTTAAGCGTGACCGGGTCTATATCCACAAACACGGGCTTGATGCCGTTCCACAACAATGAATGCGCCGTGGCCACAAACGAGTACGGGGTGGTAATCACTTCGCCGGTCACGCGCAGGGACTGCAAGGCAGTGAGCAGTGCGATGGTGCCGTTGTTGAACAGGGCAATATGCTCAACGCCCAGATACTCGCACAGCGCCTGCTCCAGCTGCTGGTGCATGGGGCCGCCATTGGTGAGCGTCTTGTTGGCCCATATCTGCTCCAGATACGGCAGAAATTCGTCCAGCGGGGGCAGATAGGGCTGGGTGACGTAAACGGGTTTATCGCTCATGCCGATTCCTTGATGCGGGCAGACAGGCTGGGCAGGATGCGCTCGATGCACTGGCTGACAGTGTCCTGATGCGTATGCAGCACAAACTCGGGATGCTCGGGTGCCTCGTAGGGTGAATCGATACCGGTAAAGTCCTTGATCTTGCCTTCACGTGCCTTGAGGTAAAGACCTTTGGGGTCGCGGCGCTCGCACTCTTCAAGCGGGGTATCGACAAATACTTCGATGAATTCACCGGGGGCAAACATGGCGCGCACCTGATCGCGGTCGGCGCGGAACGGTGAAATGAAGGCGGTGACCACAATCAGTCCGCCATCCACCATCAGCTTGGCCACCTCGCCCACGCGGCGGATATTCTCTGCACGGTCTGCATCGCTCATGCCAAGGTCCTTGTTAAGACCATGACGCACGTTGTCACCATCCAGCATGAACGTATGGTGGCCGGCCTGGTACAGGGCCAGCTCCAGTGCATTGGCAATAGTGGACTTGCCGGAGCCGGACAGACCGGTAAACCAGATGCAGCACGGATTCTGTTTGAGGCTGGCCATGCGCATGGCCTTGGTGACCTGCGTGTTGTGCCAGACCACTTCGGCCTTGCTGTCGTTTTTGCGGTGCTCGTAAACAATACCGGTCTGGGTGGCACGGTCGCCGGCCCATTGCGAATGCGGCATGGTGCACACCATGAAATGCGGATTAAGCAGGGTATCGGGGCGCTGGTTGTAACGCAGGGGCTTGAGCTCGGGCCAGGTGAGCACCTGACCGCCTGCAGCCTCGACCACGGCCTGCGCGGCGGCGGTATCCCACTCGCTGGTCAGTCCCAGACGCGGGTAAAGATCGGCCCTGCCTTCGGCGACGTAACACAGCTTGAGCGAGCTACCCACCGCAACCAGTTCGGCACCGGGCAGGTGCTGCATGAAGGCATCAAAGTCGGCGGAGCCATGCGAGCGGCTGCCCACCACGCGCCATGGGCGCTCGCCCTCGGGTGGTGCGCTGACGGTGATGGCCTGCACCTGATAATTACCCTGTCCCGTGCCCACGGCCTTGCTGGCGCCCTTGCCCTGCTCACCCCACCAGGTCAGGTCAAGCGCTGGCGCATGCACGACGCCCAGCACCGGCACTCCCGCATCAATCAGGGCAATGTTGACGGTGAACTCGCCGTTTTTCTTGATGAATTCCTTGGTGCCATCGAGCGGATCAACCAGCCAGTAACGCGTCCAGCCCATGCGTTCGGCGGTATCTGCCTGGGCAGACTCTTCCGACAGCACGGGAATGTCGGGCGTGAGTGCATCAAGACCGCTGACTATGCACTGATGCGCCTGCAGGTCTGCCTGCGTGAGCGGGCTGTTGTCGCCCTTCTGCTCTACCGCAAAGTCCTGCTGGTACACCTGCATGATGCGCTCGCCAGCCTGACGGGCAATTGCGATTACTGCATGAATATCAATCATTGATCACTCACTGGAGCAGGCCTCATTCGGCCTGTTCATTCCGTCACGCTGTATTGTGATGCTTGTCCGGACACGCTACCGCCCCAGGATTTGATCGTCATTTTCCTGAGAACGCCTTGATACCACTTGCTGCCACTCAGGCCATGACCAGTTTTCATGACAGCCGGTCGTAGCACGTTATTTTTTCGATTCTGCTCACTGGCACCACCAGTTGCTGCTCGCGGTGCATCAGGCTGAGCAGAATCACGACACGCTCATCGCCATCGAAGGCCTTGAAAATGGCCTCGATGGCGGCAAACGCGCCGTCCTTGATCATGACTTTGTCCCCCGGCAACAGGGGAGCAATGCGGGGCTGGACGGCAACGCGCTCGCGCAGGGCCATCACCACATCATCGGGCACTGACTGGGGCTGCCCGTTAAAGCCCACCATGCGGGCCACGCCACGGGTGGACCGGATGGGGCTCCAGTTGTCGTTAACGCTGTCCAGGCGAATGAAGAGATAGCCGGGAAACAGTGCCTCGGACACCTGCCGGAGCCTGCCCTGCTGCAAGCGCTCTACTCCCACCACCGGCTGAAAACACGTAAACCCCTGATTACAAAGGTTTTCTTCTGCCCTAAAGTTTTGGCGTGGTTTGCATTGCAACAAATACCAGGCGGGCTGGCCGTGCAATTGGGTACTGTCTTCCTGACTGTTCACGGGCTTGCTCTTCCTGGCATTGGACCAACATCACGGGGCGCGTCACGGGGCGTGGCCAACCGGCCCTTAACCCTCTTTTCACAACCGGACAATATATCAAAAACAGGGGGGTTTGGTTATCCACCAGGGCGCTGAAAACAGGGAAACAGCCGTAATTGTGCAGGGAAAAGGTGCCTTGCCGGAGCGGCTCTTGCTGCACCGGTTTACTGGCCGGCCCTTCACTGAGAAACATCATTCACAAATCTGGCCGCATCCCTCAAACTTCGCGCCTTGAACCAGACCATCACCCCAGGAACAGGCACCGATGAACAGGCTTTACCGACGCAGGAACGCGCGCTTTTACGAATCGGTACTGTTTTCCCTGCCCTTCCAGCTGATGGCCGGCCTGTTGCTGCTGGTGTGCCTGCCGGCAGCACTGGCCTGGGGAGTGCACTTCTGGAACCACCCCACCGATGCCGACATCGCCCGTAACACCGTCGTGGCGGCAGGCATCGCCTTCATGACGGCCACCCTGGCCCTGTACCACCTGCGCAAATACCCTGGCGCCCAGGTTGTGGCCTACATTGTGCCTACCACCACCGTGATCTTCATGGCGGCCGGTGCCTGGCTGCTGTTCACGCGTGCGCCGTACAGTCGCCCTGTCTTGTTTGGGGCATGGGGCCTTAGCCTGGTCTGGTTTTTTGCGGACTACTTCACCTCGATACGTTTCCGGCAGTTACGCTTTGCCGTCGTACCCTTTGGCAGTGCCCGCGATCTGGAAGACTCTTACCAGATGGAAGTATTGCCGATCACCCGGCCAGAGCTGGGTGGCGAGAGCTTTGACGGCATTGTGGCCGACCTGAGCTCTGACGACCTGAATCCCAGCTGGGAAAAGTTTCTGGCGCGCTGCACGCTGCAAGGCATTCCGGTGTACCACGTCAAACAGATTCAGGAGTCGATTACCGGGCAGGTGCGCATCCGCCACATGGCCGAAAATGAATTCGGCTCGCTGCTGCCCTCTCCGTTGTACCAGTTTGTCAAACGTGTGCTGGATATCAGTGCCGTTCTGGTGACGCTGCCCGTCACGCTGCCGGTGATGTTATTGACCGCGCTGGCCATCCGGCTGGATTCACCGGGCCCTGCCCTGTTTGTGCAAACCCGCGTGGGCCAGGGCAACCGCGAATTTCGCATCTACAAGTTTCGCAGCATGCGCACCGATGCAGAGGTTGCTGGCGCGCAGCTGGCGCAAACCGGCGACAACCGCATCACGCGGGTGGGCCGCATTATCCGCAAGACACGCCTGGATGAGTTTCCGCAATTTCTCAATGTGCTTCTGGGCGACATGAGCATCATTGGCCCACGCCCGGAGCAGCGTCCGTTTGTGACTCATTTCGAGGATGAAATCCCGTTCTACAGCTACCGTCATGTGGTCAAGCCGGGCATTACGGGCTGGGCACAGGTGATGCAGGGCTATGCGAGTGACACTGACGATACGCGCATCAAGCTGCAGTACGACCTGTACTACATCAAGCATTTTTCGCTGTGGCTGGACATGCTGATTGTGTTCAAGACCATTCGCACGGTACTTACCGGGCACGGGGCCAAGTAATCACTGCCACAGGCTCACTGGTAACTAATGTTTCTCTGCCAGCACGTCGCGGTAAACCGCCATGGTGTTGTCGAGCATCTGCTGGAAGGTAAAGCCTGACTCAAAGTGCGCACGACCGGCCTGGCCCATTTTCTGCCGGGTTTCCGGTGAGGCCAGCAGCTGCCTGAGATGAATCGCCAGAGTGGCTGTGTCGGCCCTTGCGGCCAGCAGCCCGGTTTCCCCCGCAATCACCACCTCTGACACCCCTCCCACATCCGATGCCACCACCGGCAGGCCTGCACGCATGGCCTCCAGCACCGACAGTGGCAGCCCTTCCCAGTTACTGACCAGCGCAAAGATGTCCGATCGCGCCAGTCGCTCTGCCACATCGGTGCACATACCGGGAAACTCCACACGATCGGCCAGACCAAGGTAATCGGCGAATGCCTTGGTCTGTGCCCACAGCGCACCGTCACCTACCAGCTCCAGCTGCCACGACTGGTCCTTGATGGTTTGCAGGGCAAGCAACAGGTCTTTCTGGTTTTTGGGGGAATCAAACCGCGCCACCATGATGATGCGTGGCACGGCATTTTTATTGATGGACGGATTTGCCGTTACTGCAACGGACGGCATGCCATTGTGAATGGTGGTGATAAGTTCAGGATTACCAACCCCGGCACGCAGGGCCAGTTGCCGGTCATAGTCAGAAACAGCAATGATGCGGCTGGCAAACCGTGCCATGAATTTTTCGATATGACAGTACAGCGCTGCCTGCCGGGCTGACACGCCATCCGTGAAGGCCCAGCCATGCACAGTAAAAATCACGGGCAGGCCAAGCAAGTGGGCGACCAGCCGTCCTGCTACACCAGCCTTGGTGGAATGCAGATGAACCAGGTCGGGCTTGTGACGCTTGAGCGCCTTGTGCAACTCCAGCAAACACTGCAGGTCATGCCAGGGACTTATCTCGCGGACCAGATGCCGCAACGACTCTGTCTTGAGCCCGATCTCCCTGGCACGTGCATGAAAAATGCCATCGCCCCCAGCCAGAATAACGACCTCATGCCCCTGCGCCTGCACGGCAGACGCAAGGTCGAGCAAATGCACACTGGCACCACCAATATCATTGCTTTGCGTGAGGACGTAGACAATTTTCACGCGACACTTCCTGTGTTGTTCGAGTGACTGCACCGACGAATAAAGGCATCAAGGTCGGCCCGCTCCAGCAGCCTTGCCCATTCAAACTGACGTGCCCGTTCGCTATCAAGTATGGCATTGGGCACGCCAACAAGTGAATCCACGCTATCGATGTCACTCACATCCAGAAAACCATAACCGTTCTGCGCGGCGTGACTCACCATCCACGCATACCGATTGGACACAATGCCAATTCCGGCAGCCAGATACTCAATCACTTTGGTGCTGGTCTGCTGGTTGTAGGGATAGATGTCCGGGCAAAAGTTCAGGCCAAATCTTGCCCTGGCAATAAAAGCAGGCACATCCGCAACGGGTAGCCGCCCGACATAATCGATGCATGGCTGTGACCGGATGATGACAAGTTCCTGCTCTGTAACCGTACCGGCAAGACCTATACGAAGGCCTTTTCCGGCAAGCCGGGTGATGCACTCCAGAACGCCGGCACGCCCGGTGATGGAGCCTGCATACACAAGATCATAAATCTTGTCGGCATGACCTCGCTGATCAAGAAAAGCCTGATCAGCCCCCATGTCACGAAACAGGAACGGGGCTTTCGCCGGAAAATGAAACTGGTCTTTGACAAACGTGTTCAGAAACACACGGCCCACCGGCCTTGCACTGGCCACGGACTTGAACAGGTTTTTAACCCGGGGAAATGCCCCGACGCTGGCCGATGCATACTCATGAATTTCTGGCACGTCCGGTGACAACCGGTGACGCAGGAAGCCGGCAAAGCGGTAATACAGATCGGGCCGCCCGGCCTGCGTTGCTGACTCTTCGGCAGTTTGCACGCTCACCTGGTGACCCTTTCCTTCAAGGTAAGTCTGGTAGGCGTAAATCTCGGGCAGAAAAGCCTTGCCGGAATGAACAAGCACAATCTTCATGCGGACTTTCCTGCCGGTGGCTTCATGGCGCAGCCAATATCCTTGATGAGCTTGATACGGCCCAGATAACAAAGCCGGGCAATACGCGCCTTGTAGGGCAACAGCACAAGCAGCTGCAACACGCCCGGAACATGGCGCAAGGCCATCATCAGGCGAATCACCAGACCGGGAGTGGCACGCGCGTAATCCTGATATGCCTGCACCCGGGCCTGCACAGGTATGTCGCGGTCACCCAGCAGAAACTCGTCCGCATTGCGCTGCACAAAGCGGATATCCGGTTGCCATGGCTTGCCGAGGTATTTTCCCATCGCGGTAATGGAGGGCCGCATGCGTGCCCAGTGCCGTACTTTCTTGTCGTGCATGGCCTTGTGATCCTGCGACCACGAGCCCGCAGCGTCTACCCGGTAGCAACACATGGGGGCCGGCAGAAACACTGCACCGGACGGCACTGCGCCCAATGACTGAATGAAGTAATCGCCTACGGGGCAGGCATCAAACCAGTCCGGCAATGTATCCATGACTGATTTTTTCAGGAAAATCGAGGCCGTTGGAATGAAGTTGCCGGCACCGGCAATGATCATGCCGGCAGGCAACACGCAGGCGCACGAGGGGTAAAACAGGTTGTCGTTGCGCACCCGCTCAAACACATCGGGGGCGGTATGCGCGCCACCATGCCAGGCCGGATGAAAGCAGAGCTTGCAGTCAGGGTGCGTCACCAGTGCCGCGTGCTGCGATGCCAGCTTGCCCTGATCCACCCAGAAGTCATCACCCTCACAAAACGCCAGATACTCGCCACGGGCATGTGGCGCAGCCAGTGGCATGGGCTTTTTGCCCTTTGAAAACTGGTTTTCCGTTTGCAGTACGGGACGGATCAGATGGGGATACCGGGCAGCATAGCCCTGGATGATCGTCTGTGTGGTATCCGTCGAAGCATCGTCATGGATGACTACTTCAAAGGGGAAGTCTGTCTTTTGCAGCAGAAAGCCGCGAATGGCGTCGTCGAGATACGCTTCGTGATTGAACGTGGTGCAAATAACGCTGACCAGCGGCCGGGCAACATCCCCCTGCCAGCCGGCCATGATGTCCTGCTCATCGGGAAGCGGCAGGGCGCGAAATGCTGCAAGGTCAAACACTGGCACGTTGTTGTTCCCGATATACCCGAAGAACGGGTCTTGATAGGCAGCACGATAGCCTGAGGTCCGGCATCCAGACTGAGCCCGGCCGCCGATAACCAAGACAATAGCCAAGACAATGGATAAGCCAATATATCAAAACAGGCCGGTCTTGGTTATCCACCTTTTTTGAGTGGTTGATCAACTTTCCACACAAAATGCACGGGAAATGAAAAAGCCGGCATTAGCCGGCTTTTTCATGGACGGCCAATGCCGCCACTGCAATGAATGTTAAGCACTCAGGCGAGTGGCTTTACATCCCAGTGCGGGTAGTGCTTGCTGACAAAGTCATGCAGATCCTGCTCGGAGACGCCCAGCAGCAGTGTTTCCACATGCGCACGCTGCAGCTCCAGATCGGCCTGGGCAGCAGCGGCCACCATGCCGGCACCGGCCGTGGCGTTGCTCAGGCGGTCAATCACGATGAGGCTACCGGTACCACGGCAGATGCGGTAGGCATCGAACACCACGGGGGCATTCACCACCACACGGCACAGGCCGATTTCATTAAGCCCCAGCTGGTCTGCCGCAATGTGATCAAAGGTATTGATCTCGATACGGTGCAGGACTTTCTCGATACGTCCGAATACGGTCTTGCCACCCAGCTTGAAGGCGTATTCCTTGCCGGGCACGAGCGGGTTTTCGTTCATCCAGACGATGTACGAATCAAACGCCTGCGACACATTGGGCAGGGTTTCATCGGCCCGCACGATCATGTCGCCACGGGAGATATCAATCTCGCGGTCCAGCGTGACGGTAACGGCCTGACCGACAAAACCGATGTTCTCTTCACCGGCCGGTGTCAGCACGCTTTTCACCACAGCCGACTTGCCCGATGGCAATGCCATGATGGTGTCGCCCTGGCGAACCTCGCCCGAGGCTACCGTGCCGCAGAAGCCACGGAAGTCGAGGTTGGGACGGTTCACAAACTGCACGGGCAGGCGGAAGGCATCCAGCGTGACATCGTGGGTGATCTGCACGCTTTCCAGCGTTTCCATCAGTGTTTCGCCGCTGTACCACGGTGTCTTTTCGCTGCGGGTAACCACATTATCACCGCGCAGGGCAGACATGGGTACAAAGCGGATATCCGGGATATGCAGCTCGTCTGCAAAATCGAGGTACTGCTGGCGGATGCTGTTGAAGACGTTCTCGTCAAAATCGACGATATCCATCTTGTTCACGGCAACAATCACGTGACGAATGCCGAGCAGGCTGACGATATAGCTGTGGCGACGTGTTTGTGTCTGCACGCCGTAACGCGCATCGATCAGGATGATGGCGAGGTTGCTGGTAGACGCACCCGTGGCCATGTTGCGGGTGTACTGCTCGTGACCCGGGCAGTCGGCAATGATGAACTTGCGCTTTTCGGTAGAGAAATAGCGGTAGGCCACATCAATGGTAATGCCCTGCTCGCGCTCGGCCTGCAGTCCGTCCACCAGCAGCGCCAGATCGATTTCCTGGTCGGTGGTGTTGTACTTCTGCGAGTCTTTCTGGATGGCGGCCAGCTGGTCTTCAAAAATCAGCTTGGAGTCATGCAGCAGACGGCCAATCAGCGTGGACTTGCCATCGTCGACATTGCCACAGGTGATAAAGCGCAGCAGATCCTTGTTTTCGTGCTGCTTGAGATAGCCGAGGATGTCGTCGGCAATCAGATCGGACTGGTGCGACATTAGAAGTAGCCCTCCATCTTTTTCTTTTCCATCGAGCCGGACGAATCGTGGTCAATCACTCGGCCCTGGCGCTCGGACGTCTTGGTCAGCAGCATTTCCTGGATGATTTCCGGCAGGGTTTTGGCTGTGGACTCCACAGCGCCTGTCAGCGGATAGCAACCCAGGGTACGGAAACGCACGCTCATGGTCTTGATGCGGGCTTTTTCTTCATCGGTCAGGTACTGCAGGATGCGGTCGTCGTCGATCATGATCATGGTGCCATCACGCTCGATCACCGGACGCTCGGCTGCAAAATACAGCGGCACAATCTCGATATTCTCAAGGAAGATGTACTGCCAGATATCCAGCTCGGTCCAGTTGGACAGCGGGAACACGCGAATGCTCTCGCCCTTGTCGATCTTGGAGTTGTAGATATTCCACAGCTCGGGACGCTGGTTCTTTGGGTCCCAGCGATGATTGCGGTCACGGAAGGAGTACACGCGCTCTTTGGCACGGGACTTTTCTTCGTCACGACGGGCACCACCAAACGCGGCGTCAAACTTGTACTTGTTCAGTGCCTGCTTGAGACCTTCGGTCTTCATCACATCGGTGTGCTTGGCCGAACCGGACGTGAACGGATTGATGCCGGCCTTTACGCCCTCTTCGTTGATGTGAACGATGAGGTTCCAGTCATGCTTCTTTGCCATGTAGTCACGGAACTTGATCATCTCCTGGAACTTCCAGGTGGTGTCCACGTGCATGAGCGGAAACGGGGGCTTGCCGGGGGCAAAGGCCTTGAGCGCGAGATGCAGCATCACGGCAGAGTCCTTGCCGATGGAGTACAGCATGACGGGGTTTTCAAACTCGGCCGCCACTTCACGAATGATGTGAATGGATTCGGCCTCAAGCTGCTTGAGATGAGTCAGCCGGTGTTCCGGGATATGCACCATGGTGTTGCCTGCGCTGTGTTACGTGAATTTGGTGGGGGCAGATTGTACCCCGATGGCGCGCACTCTAGGCAATTTCATCCATTTATGAAAGTATTAATATCCAATACAAACCATAGATAAAAGCCTATGTATCGTCAGGCGGCCCTGCGGGCCACACACCAGCAACTGCGCGCCTTTGAGGTGGCTGCCCGCCTGCTGTCGGTCACCCGGGCGGCGGAGGAGCTGAACATCTCGCAACCCACGGTATCCATCCAGCTGCGGGAGCTGGCCGAAAACGTGGGCATGCCGCTGTTTGACCTGCAGGGACGCCGCCTGCAACTGACCCAGGCGGGTGAAGAACTGCTGGAAACGGTACGCGAGGTATTTGCCGCCTGGAACCGCTTTGAATCCCGGATTGCCGAGCTGAAAGGGGTGCATCGCGGTACGTTGCGTCTGGCGGCCGTGACCACGGCAGAGTACCTGTTGCCGCAATTGCTGGGGCCCTTCTGCGAGGCCTACCCGGGCGTAGAAGTACAACTGGCGGTGGAGAACCGCGCCGCCATCATCGAGCGGCTGGACAAGAATCTGGATGATCTGACGGTGATGATGCTACCGCCGAATGACGAACGTCTGCGTACCCTGCCCTTCATGGAAAGCCCGCTGGTGGTGATTGCGGCACAGGGACATCGCCTGCAGGGCAGGAAGCTGTCACTGGCGAGCATGAAGGACGAGCGCTGGCTGTTACGTGAAACCGGATCGGGCGGCAGGCAAATGGTAGAGGAACACTTTGCCCGTGAAGGGTTTTCGCCCCGCATTGCGATGGCACTGGGCAGTAACGAGGCGATCAAGCATGCCGTCGCCGGCGGGCTGGGTATTACGGTCCTGTCGCGTCATGCCCTGGGCCGGGACCCGTCAACACAGGGACTGGTGGAACTCAACGTGAAGGGGTTTCCGCTACCGGGGGAGTTCTGCTTTGTGATGCGCGAGGGTCGCCGCCTCTCCCCTGCTGCCGAGGCCTTCCTGCAGTTTGCGAAGGAACAGCTGAGCCAGCACATGCAGGGGCATTAACAGGCAAGACCTGCCCGGAGTGCACGTGGCAGGCAACAAAAAGGGCCGGATTACGGCCCTTTTTTTGTGTTACCCGTCTTGTGTGCCGCCCGATCAGTTGGGGCTGGCTGTCGACGAACTGCCACCACCGCCACCGCCGGCGGCAGGTGCAGACACCGTGCCGGTTGATGCAGTCGACGAAGGGCCACCAACAACTGGTTTTGCTGCGGTCTTGGCACTGGCAGTGGCAATGACCTTGGCATCCACACCGGCATCCTTGGCGGCAGCCTCAATCTGGCTGGCCTGCGCCGGGGCGGCTGCAAATGCCGCCTTGAGAACGGCGGTCTGATCCGCAGACGGTACGCGCAGGGCTACGGAAAGGATGCTGCCGGCACTGGCAGGGTCTGCCTTGATTGCCTCGGCAACAGCCTCGGAAAGATTATCGGCATTTACCACACCAGCCGAGACCAGGTCTTTCAGCAACTGGTCCACCGGGGCCTTTTCTTTCTTGGCCTGCTTCATGACGGCCTCAAGGGAAGACCCCTGCTTTGCCGACAGCACAAGGCTCTGCAGGCTTGCAGAGGCCTCCAGCGGAACAACAAACAGCAGTGACAGTGCAAGCATCAAACGGCGCATGGGTGTATCCCTCTTGTCGGCCTGACAGGCCGCGTCCATTGGTCTGGTAAATCAACCTGATAAATCAGTCTGGCAAATCGCCCGGGTAGATTGATTTGCCAGATTGAACAAAAAATAGTCGCAGGATGTTACGGGAGGATGGCAGGAAAGTCAGCACCCGCCATCTGTTTGCACCCTTGATCCGCCCCTGATCAGATCTTGAAACCGATCTGCAGTGCAGCCCCGTAAGTATCGCCCTCACCCGTCATGCCGGAAATGTCGATGTTGAAGCGGTCAAAAGGCGTAATGCCAAGGCCAACGGAAAACATGTCCGAGACGTTGTCCTTGAGATCGGCACGATAGCCGGTACGCAGGTGAACATGACGTCCTGCCGAGAACTCGAGACCAAGACGGGCAAACTGTGCATCGGTCAACAGGTCGTAGCCATTGCGCTGGGTCAGGTCGACATTGCCTTCGGCCTTTACCCAGGTATTGGCATAGCCCACGGCTGCGGTCAGAACAGGGTCCATTTTGTACTCGGTCGTAATACCGGTATCCACGCCATTGAACTGGCGATTGGGGCCATCAAAGGTCTGCGGGACAAGATTTTCGATAGTGCCAGCAACCACATACTGCTGTTGATCGCCCAGACGCATCGTGGCACCAAGATCGACATTGAATGCGGAATGCGATTCAAGGAACTTTTCTTCGTCGGTGACATCTGCCGCATCAGAGTTGGCAATGCGCTCACTGTAGGAATACAGCTCGATCTTCTGTGCCTTGACGGTGGCACCCAGCTCCAGGCCATTGCCGAGCGAGTGACCAAACATCAGGCCGGCCTCTGCCACACCAACGGCTGAGGCCGTTACGACAGACTGCAGGTCATCCTGGGTTGCACCCGGCACCTGGTTTTCAATGTCCTGCAGAATGGCCAGGTCACCGGCATCGCGCTCGAATACCGCACCAATGACTACCTTGCCTTTGACGACCAGCGCTGCGGGCAACGTCTTGTTGGGAATACCCACCAGAATCGAGGTGCCTGCTTCTGCCTGCACGATCTTGTTGTCGATGGTGCCCATCAGATCAAAGACCGTCTGCGAGTCGCCCGGCTGCGGGTTGGCTTCCAGCGCATCCAGGCCATCCTGCACATCATCCGTCGCTTCCAGCATGCCGTCCTTGTCGGAGGCAAACACACCCGCATTCAGCGCAAAACTGAAATCGTCATTTTCGTCAAAACGATTGATCAGGGCGGGATTGAGAACGGCCTGATTGTATTCACCCATCGTGAGGCCGGCGCCGCCACGACCCATGCTGCGGGCATCGTAGATATCGGCAAAAGACAGCGCAGGTACCGCGCTCAGGGCGGCAACAGAAACGGCTAGCGAGAGCTTACGCATGAAAGCATCCTTGTTTAGTGAATGATTCGAGTCATGCCCGTCGTGCGACCGGGCAGCGCAGAAAGGTGGTTATATCATCGGGGCAGAAGATGACCAACCCTGGACCAGCGAAGGCCCTCAAGGCTGCTTAATGTCCCAGATAGGCGGCCTTTACACGCTCGTCAGCGGCAAGCTCTGCGGCAGAGCCACTCAGGGTGATGGCCCCGGATTCCATGACATAGGCCCGCCTGGCAGCAGCCAGTGCCAGGCGGGCATTCTGCTCGATCAGCAGGATGGCGACGCCTTCGGCATTGATGGTGCGGATGATCTCGAAGATCTTTTCGACCATGAGCGGTGCCAGCCCCATGGAGGGCTCGTCCAGCAGCAACAGGCGAGGACGGCTCATGAGCGCACGGCCAATGGCCAGCATCTGCTGCTCGCCACCGGACAAGGTACCGGCCAGCTGATGCTCACGTTCCTTGAGGCGGGGAAAGAGGCCGTAGGACTTTTGCAGATCGGCCGCAATGCCGGCACGGTCATGACGGTGATAGGCACCCATCAGCAGGTTTTCGGCAACGGTCAGCCGGGCAAACACACCACGGCCTTCCGGCACCAGCGCCAGGCCCTGTCGCACGCGGTCATGCGCAGGCAGCTTCACCAGATCATGCCCGGCATACTGCATGCTGCCACCGGCCGGCGTGAGCAAACCACCCAGCGTATTGAGGGTGGTGGTCTTGCCGGCACCGTTGGCACCAATCAGCGTCACCAGCTCGCCGTCTTCTACGGTGAGGCTGATGCCCTTGACGGCCTTGATGCCGCCATAGGCGACCGACAGATTGTTGATGGCGAGCAGACTCATACCGCACCACTCCCCAGATAGGCTTCGATCACACGCGGGTTCGACTGCACATCGGCAGGCACGCCTTCTGCGATCAGTTCGCCAAAATCCAGCACGGCAACACGGTCACACAAGCCCATGATGAGTTTTACATCATGCTCGATCAGCAACACGGTGATGCCATCGGCCTTGATGCGGGCAATCAGTTCACGCAGACCGGTGGTTTCGGTCGGGTTCATGCCAGCGGCGGGTTCGTCCAGCGCCAGCAGCTTCGGTTCGGTGGCCAGTGCCCGGGCAATTTCGAGACGACGCTGATCGCCGTAGGAAAGCTCGCGCGCCAGCTTGTTGGCCGACGCTTCTATGCCGACATAGCGCAAGAGATCAAATGCCCTGGTACGAATGCCCTGCTCTTCGGCACGGGCACGCGGGTGACGCAGGATGGCACCGATCACACCGGTACGGGTTTTGCCGTGACGGGCAACCATGACGTTTTCGAGCGCCGTCATGTGGTTGAACAGACGGATGTTCTGGAAGGTACGGGCAATGCCGCGCGCAACAATCTGGTGCGGCTTGGTTTTCAGCGGCATGGCGGCACCCGCCAGAATCCTTTCACCCGCTTCGGCTTGGTAGAGGCCGGTAATCACGTTGAACAGCGTGGTCTTGCCGGCGCCGTTAGGGCCGATCAATCCGTACACGCAGCCCTGGGGAATGGTGATGCTGACGTTGTTGAGCGCCTTGAGTCCGCCAAAACGTTTCTCGATGTTTTTCAGGACGAGCAGGTCAGCCATGACTCAACTCCTCCTTGCGTCGCGAGGATGGCCACAATCCGGCGGGGCGGAACAGCATGACGACAATCAGCGCCAGTCCGAACAGCAGCATGCGCAGGTTTTCCGGATCGACCACCATGCGCCCGAACAGCTCACGCTGCAGGGGATTGATGATGGCGCGCAGAAACTCCGGCGTAATGGTGAGCAGCACGGCGCCAAGGATGACACCGGGAATATTGCCCATGCCGCCCAGCACCACCATGCACACCACCATCACGGATTCCATCAGCGTGAAGGATTCGGGGCTGACAAACCCCTGGAAGGCGGCAAACAGGCCGCCGGCCACACCACCAAAGCTGGCACCCATGGCAAAGGCCAGCAGCTTGACGTTACGGGTATTGATGCCCATGGCCTGCGCGGCAATCTCGTCTTCGCGGATGGCTACCCAGGCACGGCCAATACGTGAATTTTCCAGACGGATGCAGATGAAAATGGTGAGCAGCGCCAACGCCAGAAAGAGGTAGTAATAGGCGTAGTCACTGCTGAAGCGCGTACCAAACAGGGTAAACCCTTTTTCCAGCTGATAGCCGAACAGGCTGACGCCATCAATCAGGTTGATGCCCTGCGGACCATTGGTGATGTTTACCGGACGATCAAGGTTGTTCATGAACAGACGCACGATTTCGCCAAAACCCAGAGTGACAATGGCGAGGTAATCACCGCGCAAGCGCAAGGTAGGTGCACCCAGCGTGGCACCGGCAATGCAGGCAATGGCGGCACCTGCCGGCAGGATCATCCATGCGGACACATGCAGATCGAAATGCGGTGAGGCCAGTATCGCAAACAGGTAGGCGCCCACGGCATAAAAGGCGATGTAACCCAGATCGAGCAGGCCGGCGTAGCCCACCACAATGTTCAGCCCCAGCGCGAGCATGGCGTAGAGCAAC
Organism: Moraxellaceae bacterium; assembly: GCA_030646295.1. Lineage (GTDB taxonomy): Bacteria > Pseudomonadota > Gammaproteobacteria > Pseudomonadales > Moraxellaceae > UBA2031. The sequence continues at coordinate 244,105 of JAUSND010000003.1, read as the reverse complement.
ACAAAGTCGAGAATGCGTACCCAGGAATTACCAAAGCCTGCACCAATCAGGAAAGGTGCAATGACCAGCGCAATGGCAATGGCGGCGTAGGCAACCCAGAGTCTGGCCGGCGACTTTGACTGAAGCATCATGGACGCTCCGCCACGCGCTCGCCCATCAGGCCGGATGGCCTGAACACGAGCACAAGAATAAGCACCATGAAGGCAAACACGTCCTGATACTGGCTGCCCAGAAAGCCGCCGGTAACGTCGCCGATATAACCCGCCCCCAGCGATTCGATAATCCCCAGCAACAGGCCACCGATGACGGCGCCGGCCAGATTGCCGATACCACCGAGCACGGCAGCAGAGAAGGCTTTTAGCCCAAGCATGAAGCCCATGTAGGCATGCGCCTGCCCGTAATTGGCCGCGACCATTACACCGGCTACCGAGCCCAGGCACGAGCCCAGAATGAAGGTCATGGAAATCACGTGATTCACGTTCACGCCCATGAGTGAGGCCACTTGCGGACTTTGTGCCGTGGCGCGCATGGCACGACCGAGCTTGCTGCGATTCACCAGCAACATGAGCCCGCCCATGATGAGGGCCGCCAGCACGATGATGAGGATTTGCAGCGAGGTCATGGAGGCACCCAGAAACTTGTGCGGTGTTGCGGGCAGGATGTCCGGAAAGGCCACGTACTGGCGTCCCCAGATAATCATCGCCAGATTCTGCAGCACAATGGAAACGCCAATGGCAGTGATAAGTGGCGCCAGTCGTGGTGCATTACGCAAGGGCCTATAGGCAATACGCTCGATACTGAACCCCAGCAGGGCACAGGCGGGAATTGCCATGAGCAGGCTGACACCCACCAGCATGAGCCCGGGTAAGTCGACACCGTGGCCGATCAGGATGTTGAGGCAGGTAATGGTGATCATGGCGCCGATCATCACGATCTCGCCGTGAGCGAAATTGATGAGGCCGAGAATGCCGTAGACCATGGTGTAGCCCAGCGCAATCAGGGCATAGATGCTGCCCAGAATGAGGCCGTTGATGAGCTGTTGTACCAGGATGTCCACGTGTGTGCTGATTCCCTGTCGAGTCCTTGCCAGTGCTGTCTGGAGGCAATACCGGCCCTCCCCTTTGCAACCGGCGAAGGTTACGCAGGAATCAGGCCAGACTCAACGGGGAAACTGACGAAAACGCTCGTGGCTGAAGCCACTCCCACAAGACCAGCTGCTTTATGTGGGAGCCCCGCAGGATTTCCCGTGGGAGTGGCTTTGCCCCTGAGGTATGCAGAGCGCAGCCACGAACAGGGTGACAGGTTATTTTACAGGTGCAGCAACCGGAGTTGCAGCCGGCGCTGGAGCCGCCGGGCCGCCAACCGTACGCTGCAGCTTCCAGATACCGCCTTCCACGCGATAGACCGAGATGGCGGCGCTGGTAAGGTCGCCATTGGCATCAAAAGCGATAGTGGCGGTTACACCGTCGTGGCTGGTCTTTGGCATTTCCGGCAGGAACTTTGCGGACTTGACAGAGCCGGCACGCTTCATGGCCTCGGCCACCACCATCATGGCGTCATAGCAGTACGGGGCGTACAGCTGGATCACACCGTACTTTGCCTCGAAACGCTTCTTGAACTCCGGGCCATGGGGCATGGACTCCAGCGGCACACCGGGCAGCGAAGCGGTCACGCCTTCGGCAGCCGGGCCGGCCAGCTTCATGAACTCGGCGGTGTGGATGCCATCACCACCCATGAACTTTGCTGTCAGACCCAGTGTCTTCATCTGCTTGGCCATGGGAGCACCCTGCCCGTCCATGCCACCGTAGAACAGCAGGTCGGGCGCGGTGCCCTTGATCTTGGTCAGGATGGCGGTGAAGTCCGATGCCTTGTCGTTGGTGAACTCGCGCACAATGATGGTGCCACCATTGGCAAGGACGGCTTTTTCGAACTCATCTGCCAGGCCCTGACCATAGGCGGTACGGTCATCAATAATCGCAATCTTCTTTGCGCCCAGATCCTTTACAGCAAACTCGCCCAGCGCCTTGCCCTGCTGCACGTCATTGGCCATCACGCGGAACGCGTTCTTGTAGCCCTGCAGTGTGTACTTGGGATTGGTGGCCGACGGTGACACCTGCACGATGCCGGCATCGTTATAGACACGCGACGAGGGGATGGTGGTGCCGGAGTTGAGGTGGCCGATGATGACGTTGACACCATCGTCCACAAACTTCTTGGCAACGGTAGTGGCAATGCGCGGATCGGCCTGGTCGTCTTCCGAGATCAGCTCGAACGTTACCTTCTTGCCACCCACTTCAAAGCCGCTGGCGTTGAGGTCTTCGATGGCCAGACGCACGCCGTTTTCGTTGTCCTTGCCCAGATGTGCCTGCGGACCTGTCAGGGGAGAGGCATGACCCACCCTGACCACCAGCGGACCATCTGCCTTGGCGGCAGTAGCGGCATCTTCTTTCTTGCTGCAGGCAGCGAGGCCAACGGCAGCAGCAAGCACTGCAAGGGGGAGAATCTTCTTCATGGAACGCGTCCCTGGTGGTTGTCCGGGCTCTTCTGACCCGTTACTGATGGCGGATTATTGCCCGGCAGGCGATGTCTGCAAAGGGGCAACTACTGCCGGATGCAAGCAAGTGTTGCGCCAGCGTGTGGCTGGATAGCGGCTGTTACCGGTAAACTACCCGCCACAATGATGCAGCCCGATGCGGCCCCAGGCAGACCTGACCCCTCATGAGCACACTCTCCCCCACGCTGGACCTCACCCTCGCCCTGATGCGCGAGCCTTCCGTCACGCCTTTTGATGCCAACTGCCAGACACTGATGATCGAGCGTCTGGAAAAGATCGGCTTTCGGGTGGAGCGGTTGCGCTTTGGTGATGTGGACAATTTCTGGGCACGTCGCGGCGATACTGCACCGGTTCTGGCCTTTGCCGGACATACCGATGTGGTACCTACCGGCCCCGTGGAAAACTGGAACGTGCAGCCGTTTGCACCGGAGATTCGTGACGGCATGCTGATTGGCCGTGGTGCCGCCGACATGAAGGGGTCGCTGGCAGCCATGGTAGTGGCGTGCGAACGTTTTGTGGCAGCAAATCCTGATCACAAGGGTTCGATTGCCTTCCTGATCACCAGCGACGAAGAAGGCGTGGCCATCAACGGTACCGTGAAAGTCGTTGAGCATCTGGAAGCACGCAACGAAAAAATCACCTGGGCACTTGTGGGTGAGCCTTCATCCAGCAAGCAGCTTGGCGATGTCATCAAGAATGGTCGTCGCGGTTCACTCAACGGCATCCTGACGGTGATTGGTACGCAGGGGCATGTGGCCTACCCGCACCTTGCCGACAATCCGATTCATCGGGCGGCGCCGGCACTGGCCGAACTGACGGCGGAAGTCTGGGATCATGGCAACGAGTTTTTCCCGTCGACCTCGTTCCAGATTTCCAACATCAGTGCCGGTACCGGTGCCAACAATGTGATTCCCGGCGAGATGAAGGTGGTGTTCAACTTCCGCTTCTCGACTGAAGTGACCGAAGCCCAGTTGCGCGAACGTACCGAAACCATCCTCAAGAAACACGGGCTGCTGTACAAGCTGGACTGGAGCCTTTCCGGCCACCCTTTCCTGACCGCCCGTGGTGCCATGGTGGAAGCCGCCGTTGAAAGCATTCGTGAAATCTGCGGCATTGAAACCGAACTCTCCACCAGTGGCGGTACGTCGGATGGCCGCTTCATTGCCCCTACCGGCGCCCAGGTGCTGGAGCTTGGCCCGCTGAATGCAACCATTCACAAGGTGAACGAAGAAGTGCGTGCAGCTGACCTGGATACGCTCACGACGGTGTATGAGCGCATTCTGGTGAAGCTGCTCACGTGATTTATCTTCGCTGCCCCATTTGCCACGAGCGCTTGTTGCCTGATGACCACAGCATGCTGTGCCCTGCGCATCATCGCTTTGATCGCGCCCGCGAAGGCTATCTGAACCTGCTGCCGGTACAGAACAAGAACAGTCTGGACCCGGGCGATGACGCTGACATGGTGGCCGCACGCCGTGCCTTTCTGGAGGCAGGCTACTACACGACTTTCCGCGACACACTGAAGGGCATGATCGAGCCGCTGAACGCAGGCTCCCTGCTGGACAGCGGCTGTGGTGAGGGCTGGTACACCCAGACCTTTCGCGAAATTGCATCAGAAGTCGTTGCGCTGGACATCAGCAAACATGCCGTAAAACGTGCCGCACGCCGTGGCGCCGACTTTACCTGGCTGGTAGCCAGCAGTAATGACATTCCGCTGTTTGCCAACACGATGGATGTGATGGTGGCCATTTTCAGTCCGGTGCAGGTGACCGAGGCGGCACGTGTGCTGAATGAATATGGCGCACTGGTGATTGCAGCACCTGGCGAAAAACACCTGTGGGAACTGCGCGAGGCGCTTTATCCGGAAGTGCGCGCACATGAACCTGAAAAATGGCTGGAGGGACTTTCATCTGCATTCACCCTGCAGCATGAAACCTCCCTGCAGTTTTCCTTCACGCTGCCAGACAATGACGCGGTGAAAAACCTGCTGATGATGACACCGCATTACTGGCGCGCTTCGCGTGAACGTCGCACCCAGGTCGAACAGCTGACATCCCTCACCCTGCAGGCCGACTTCCGGATACTGGTGTTCAGGAAATCACCCTCAACGAAAACACCTGCGGCATCAGACTGAAGATGTCTAAAAGGTTCACCGTCACTTCCTGAGGGACACATACGCAGGGGCAGAGCCACCCTGAAGCTCGCCGGCAATCCGCAACAGCATGCCGTTGGCCAGTGCCGGAATGGGCCTGTTGTTGTAGTCCGTCAGTCGTGGACGGAGAAACACCCACTTCTTCAATGCTGGCGTCCCCTGGCTGTTGCCCGCAAGTTTGTTCATCTGCCCGTCCGTAGCACCAAACGAGTCCTCGACTGATCGCAGCAGCGGCATAACGATGATGTTGTTCTCTGACAACGACGGCAGTGTCATCGCCAGATAGCGATACCGGAAATCCAACACCAGAAAGGCAGCATTCTTGCCATCTGCCACATGCCGGCTCTGCACAAGGTCCTCGTAGGCATAGGCTGCATTCTTCAGCGCCTCTGCATCAAACGTCACCCGGCCTTTTCCGTCACCCATCAACTGACTGACTGCGAGCAGGAGCTTTTTTTCACGGATGTCATTTGCAGCACCTTCATTCCGTTGAGCAAGCCCGATCAGCGAATTTATCTTTTCGCGAGAACGGGATGAGTTATCAAGCTGGAAATACAGGACATCACCCATCAACTCTGCCAGCAAGTGGCTGGAGGACCGGGAACTGGTGACAGTTGCAGCATTTGCTGCAAGGGAAAAAAACAGAACAAGCAGGGCAAGAAATGACTTCATGGCAATTTCCCCTGAAAAAATCCAGTTTTCAGCCACAGGACATCAGGAATGATTCCTGACCCACCCTGGCATAGCCATGATGTTACTCAGTGCACTGTTTTGATTTCGTGAATTAACCGTGCCAGTTTAATGAACTCGGCTCAGGCACATCCGGCTAGTGAGCCGGCGGCCACGCCCTGACGATTCCCACCACCCCTACCAGAATCCAGAACAGGTTCAGCAGGCTGTAGGCCGCATCGCGCTTGAGGATCGCGCACCATGACAGCAGCACGGCATCAATCGTGTTGAAGACCCAGACAAACAGGAAAGGACTTGCCGGCCCCAGCCAGCTGACCAGACTGAAGCTGAAAATACGCATCAATACGCCCACCATTTCGATGGTGCGGATTTTCTGGAGGATGAAGCGGTTGATGGCTTGCAGGCTCATGATGCCAGGAAGAATTGCGCAGAAGGGAGAATGGCGCCCACGAGACGATTCGAACGTCCGACCTGCCCCTTAGGAGGGGGTAAAAAACAAGCCCGCGACACTGAACTTATTCCTTATAAATCAAACAGTTGAAGGCCTTAAGACATAGCAAAACGGCCATCCCACCACCACACGGACCTTAATATAAATCAATAAGTTACAGGTAGGTGCTTTTTCTCAGTATGGTGAAAATGTGGTGGCAGAAGTGTTGCCCACAGATGCAGCATCAAAAGCGAGGAGCAATTCAAAAAGTGCGGGGCAAACGGTTATTTTGATGCAGTGCTTATGGATCGAAGATCATCTATCACAGACCTAGCCGTTGAACATACTGTCTGTGCTTTTCTACGATCTAGCGTCTTGTTCAAGTAGTAGTCTGCATCGACTCTGGTGCCATGCATTGATTGCAGACGCGACCCAATTTTCTGCAATGATGCTTCAGACCTGTCCGAAAACCAATTCTGGAGGACTAAATGCTCACTATTCTTTTTAGGCACATATCCATTGGACTTTGCCCACTCAATAGCTGTATTGAAAGCTGCATAGTAAGCACGACTCGATGCTGAGCGAAACAAAGTCTCACTTTCTGATACTGGCGTGGTACTAGGCGCCTTTGTAGCTTGAGTCACCAAACCAACAGCAAAATCCAACATATTTTGCGGAGATATCGGCATGATTATGCCGCTCTAATTGATATTTTACCCACACCTATCTTGGCATTTATAGGATGAAGCCATTCAGAATAGATTCGATCCATTAGTACCAGTTCTTCATCAACCTCGACATGCCGAAGGTCAACGATAAGCGACACTCTACGCACGCCCTCTTCTGGGTCAACAAACAACTCCAACCCAAGATGTCGGCGCTCACCAATAAGTGTCGCAAGAGAATCAGCAGCCACTCCCAGCTCAAGCCTAACCTCAGGATACATAGCCAAGTACGACTGAAGATCTTCATGATCCATTACAGATATTCCAGGAAAACCATCTTGACCAGAGTCAGTGGTTCCGAGCTTAGGCAACTCATCGACACGGAATACTGACGAGGGACTACTAATAGACTGAAGTGCTCCGGCCTGAGGTGCAGGCGCCACACAAAAAGCGGTAATTGCTGTTGCAGAGGTAAATATTACAACCCCCCACTTGGACTTGAAGTGCCCAGCATCTGAATCAATGTAGACATTCTCTGTTGCAGATGAACGCTTCATCAACTAGCCCCTTATCAAACCAATCGATTTGCAAACATCATCTATCAGCAAATCTTTTAACAATTCTTTATTACGATCATGAAGAACTTCGAGCATCAATTCAGCAGACGTAACATCCATTTCAGTCAAAACCAACTGCAGATCTGCACATTTATGATTACTCAAAACTGTGACCTGTCCAACCGAAACACCATCCATGCAAGGAGCAACGTCAATATTCAAATTGGTCAATACTTTTAGTTCATTAACCGCCTCAAAGAACCCTTGATGAGCATGCCATAAGCTTTCAATTTGATGAGCATTACGCATTAAATAGGGAGTTTCTTCACGGAATAACTGACCAACCCATCCAGATTTAAACTCACTGACAAAAAATTTATCGGTGAATTGAAGCGCCAAACCTTTCAATGGCAAAGATGAAGGCTGAAGCTCAGCAACTAGAGCACGCAACGCTTTACGCACAAACTCTAGCGTATCAAGCCAACCAGTATAATGCAGACAAACAATCAGCAAGCGTTCCCGATCAAATTGTAAAGACCACTCATGCTGACCATTTTGATTAAACCGCTCGAAAATAATTCCTGAAATACCTTGGTCTTGCTTGTAGCTTGATGACAGGGGTCCATTTGCATCTGTAGTTATCTCAAAGCTGACCCCTTGAACCATCTTAGGGTCAGCCGTAAGTAACTTTCTTAAATCCGAATCCTTGGCATTAAAAAGCTTTTCAAAAGATGCAGGCTTAGGAGACTCGGCCAACTCGAAAACAAAAATAGCCTGTTCAATCGCATGAGGCTGCCCATGCGGCTGACACGGCTTAATCAGTTGATCCACTGTCGTTTCCTTGAGCTGATACATTTTTAACGGGGGAGGACGACTACTTAAGGGCGCCCTAGCCCAAAAGCCCGCCAACTAATATAGAGCGAGCCAATCAAATCATTCAGGGACTTGGTAATTTTGGCCGATATCTCTCTGATATGCCACCCCTTCCCCAAAGAAGACTAGACCCCACATCCCATACTCAAAGCCATTTCGCGCTCACTCAAACATTCTTACCCATTAAAAATCCCTTTTTCAGGGGCAGGTCTATCTGCTATCGCCTCGTGAGCAGGCCTAGAAGCCCCATAAATGGCGGACTTCCAACCATTGAACAGGCAAAAAATCGGCTAGAACGACGCTTTTTGAGAGGGGGAATTTTACGGCAGTGTGGTGAAATTGTGGTGGCGGAGCAGAAGCGATAGTACTCACTTACCCTGAAGCCTTTTGAATATGGCGCCCACGAGACGATTCGAACGTCCGACCTGCCCCTTAGGAGGGGGCTGCTCTATCCAGCTGAGCTACGTGGGCACGGCGCGCGATTCTCGCCGGGGATGCGTCAGGGAGCAAGCCCGTTTTGCCGGAAAGCACATCAAAACAGGGGGACCGGATGTCAAAAAGCCCGGAAACCCGGGCCTTTTGACAACACGCTACATGAGAGGGAAATCCTTCTTCCTTCGGGATTTCCAGATCTTCGCGGTGAGAGGCCGCGGAGACCACACCTGGAAGGTTTGCCGAAAACCTCCCGGATTCATCAGGGGCTGATACTGCCAGCACCCTCTGTCCTACGTAAACAGGGCATCACTCGACAGGCCCTCGCCCTCCAGCAGACAGCGCAGTCGCTTGAGGCCGTCTACCTGAATCTGACGCACCCGTTCACGGGTCAATCCTATCTCCTCGCCCACCTCTTCCAGGGTAGCCACATCATGGCCACGCAATCCGAAGCGACGAGCCAATACCTCACGCTGCTTGTCCGGCAACTGGTCCAGCCAGCCATCAAGACTGACCCGGATATCATCATCCTGCACCTGCATGGCCGGATCGGGCATGTTTGGATCGGCCAGCGTTTCCACCAGCGTCTTTTCCGTGTCCCCACCAATGGGGGCGTCTATGGACGATACCCGCTCATTCAGGCCGAGCATACGCTGCACATCCTCAACGGGCCTATCCAGCAGACGAGCGATTTCATCGGCACTGGGCTCATGGTCGAGCTTCTGGCTAAGCTCGCGGGCGGCACGCAGATAGAGGTTCAGCTCTTTGACCACATGAATTGGAAGACGGACTGTTCGCGTCTGGTTCATCAGGCCGCGTTCTATGGTCTGACGAATCCACCAGGTGGCATACGTGGAAAAACGGAACCCCCGCTCGGGATCAAACTTCTCGACCGCATGAATCAGGCCAAGATTGCCCTCTTCGATAAGGTCCAGCAGGCTCATTCCACGATTGAGGTAACGGCGCGCAATCTTGACGACGAGACGAAGATTGCTTTCGATCATGCGCTTGCGGGCACTTTCAATGCCCTGACGCGCACGACGTGAATAGAAGACTTCTTCTTCGGCAGACAGCAGGGGAGAAAAACCGATTTCATTGAGATAAATCTGGGTTGCATCCAGGGTGGATTGCAACGAACCGACACGACCACGCCCCAACAGGGACTTGGTGGCCATACGCCCGGATGAAGAAATGCCGGGTATTGCCTGCTTGCTGTCCATGATCATTCCCTCGTCGTTTTCCATGCCGACCAGGGCGGGGAGTCGCAGACTACTCGCGAGCGGGAAGAAACCGCTGCGGGTCTACCGGCTTGCCGCCTTCCCGGATCTCGAAATGCAGTTTTTCGCGATCCGTTCCACTGGCCCCCATGAGGGCAATGGTCTGGCCAAGCTTCACGCGTTCGCCTTCTTTGACCATGAACCGGTCATTGTGGGCATATGCGCTGATGTAGTTATCATCATGCCGGAGGATAAGGAGCTTGCCATAGCCAACCAGTCCTGAACCGGCATACACCACCATTCCATCGGAGGCTGCACGAACAGAATCCCCCTGCCTGCCAGCGATGTCCAGCCCCTTGCCAGCCAGCCCCGGGGAACCGAAGCGCGCCAGGAGTGCACCGTTTGCGGGCCAACCCCAGTCCAATGAAGCACTTGCAGATGACTGTGCAGTAACGACAGAAGGTGTCCGACCGACAGACGGTGGATTTTTTGCGACAGGCGTCACAGAAGCGGCGGGCTTTGGCTTGTTTGCGACCACAACAGGTTGTGGTTTGACTGCAGGTACAGGGCGCTTGGCGGACGTGGCAGTGGCCGGGGCAGGACTACCGGACAGGCGCAAGCGTTGCCCGGGACGAATCAGGTAGCTGTCATCCAGCGCATTGATCCGGGCCAGCTCGCGATAGTCTTTTTCATAGCGCATGGCGATGGAGTACAGGGTATCGCCGGGGGCCACCAGATGCCCGTCCGGCCCTGCCCCGCTGAGGGAGCGTTCCACCACCAGTGGCGGTTTGCCGGCACAGGCACAAAGCAGCACCAGCAACACCCCCACCAACAGTCTTTTCACGTCAGCGCACCCCGCCGAGCATGGGCACAAAACGCACCTGCTCGAGGACCCGGGTTTCGTGACTGTCACCCCGACGGGTAATGATGAGCAGATCCTGCACCTCACCACCGCCAACCGGAATGATCAGGCGCCCGCCTTCGTTCAGCTGGGCAATCAGTGCCTTTGGCACCCCCAGCGGTGCAGCCGTGGCAATGATGCCGTCAAATCCGGCCTCTTCCGGCCAGCCCATGCCGCCATCGGTATGACGCAGGCGGACATTGTGCAACTTGAGCAGGCTCAGTCTGGTACGCGCCTGGTCCTGTAATGCCTTGATGCGCTCCACGGAAAATACCTGGCCCACCAACTGGGCAAGGACCGCTGTCTGGTAGCCGGAGCCGGTGCCGATTTCGAGCACTTTCTTGAGGGGGCCATCGGCCAGCAGCGCTTCGGTCATGCGCGCCACGATGTACGGTTGTGACAAGGTCTGGCTGTGCCCGATCGGCAATGCCGTGTCTTCATAGGCACGGTGAGCCAGCGCCTCGTCCAGAAAGATGTGACGGGGAGTTGCACGCATCACCTCAATCACATTGAGGTCACGGATACCCTGTTCAATCAGCCGGTTGATCAGACGGTCGCGTGTACGCGACGACGTCATTCCGGAACCCTGTAAATCCATTGTTATCATCTTGTTCTGGTAAATGAGTTACAAATCCTTGAGCCAGCGTGACACGTCCTGCAACGCATCGTGCCGTGTCAGATCAGTGAGCAATGGTGTGACGCTGACATAACCTTCGTTCACTGCATGGAAATCCGTTCCCTCACCGGCATCAGCCGGGTCGCCGGCAATGCCGATCCAGTACGCCTTCCGGCCACGCGGGTCTTCCAGCTGGAGAACATCTTTCGCCCGGTTGCGATGCCCCAGACGTGCGACATGAAACCCGCGGATATCTTCCAGCGGCATGTCGGGCACATTCACATTGAGAATGGTGCGACTGGGCAACTGCAAACGGCGCCAGCCTTCAATCAGGCGCGCCACCATGGCGGCCGCCGGACGATAGGCATCAATGCCATAACCACGGGCATGGGCACCGACCAGCGATACGGCAATGCCGGTCTTGCCCAGAAAGCGGCCTTCCAGCGCTGCGGCAACGGTGCCGGAGTACAGGGTATCGTCACCCAGATTGGCACCGGCATTGATGCCTGACACCACCAGATCCGGTTCGAAATCGAGAAAGCCGTTCAGCGCCAGATGCACGCAATCCGCCGGCGTGCCATTAACTGACCAGAAGCCGTTTTCCAGCTGTACAGGGCGCAGGGGACGGTCGAGCGTCAACGCACTGGAAAATGCACTGCGCTCGCTGTCCGGTGCCACCACCGTGACATCGCCAAGCTGTTTGAGTGCCTCGGCCAGAGCTGCCAGCCCCGGGGCCTGGACACCATCGTCATTACTCAACAGGAATCGCATCTGCAGACTCTCTCAGTTGCACCAGCTCACGCAATACGCTGGTTGCGAATGCTCCTGATGGTAAAGCAAACGACAGGCGAAGGCTGCCCTCATCCAGCCATTCGCTGACGAGATCCACTACATGCAGACGCAAGGCACGACGCTGGTTATCAACACCAAAGGCGGCCAGCCGTTCGACCAGTCCGTCTGTATCGGCTGCAATGCGATCCTCCAGTGCCAGTACTTCTCCGGTCACCGGGGAGGTACTGGCACCGAACAAGGGGCCAGAGGGATGAATCTCCTGCCGGTGAAGACGTTCGGTGAGTGCAGCGTCATCCGCATCGGGCCGGAAAAAACTGTTGCGGCCGTCCAGCATCAACACGTCACCCGGCAGACAGGTATTCCAGCAACCAGAGCCTGTGCGCTCACCCAGAACCCGGTTGAACAGGGCCGAACGCACGGCGGAAAGACCAAGGCTTTCACGGTGGTTAAGGCGACGACGGGGCTTGCCCGCCAGCAGGGCTTCGCCGGCACCCAGGTTGGCATTATTGAAGCCGAAACGCTGTGGGCCGAAATAGTTGGGCACGCCTTGTGCTGCAATCAGGGCCAGCCGCGCATCAAGCGCTGCCCGCTCACCCTCGACATCACGCAGCGTAATCACAAACCGGTTGCCCTGATGCGCGCCCCGCTTGAGCTTGCGGGTATTCCAGGTTTGCGTGACCAGCTCGATGTCGTCATTCCACAGCGCGGACATGTCCGGCAGTTGCCGGTTGGGCACATGCACACTGAACCACTGCGTGGTAACGGCGCGCCGGTCCTTGAGGCCCGCATAGCTGACGGCATCCTCGCGCAGACCGGCAACCCTTGCGATCTGCGAGGCAAGCCAGGAGGTATTCTGGTTGCGCTTGCGGATGTGCAGAAAGAGATGCTCACCCTCGCCACTGGGCTCAAAACCGGAAATTTCATCAACCTGGAAATCTTCGGGAACCGCACGCAGTGTTGCCAGCCCCAGTGGGGCACCATGGGCGAATGGCAGGTTTTCCAGCAGAAAGGGAGACCAGTTCATTAATGATTCTTCTGGAGGGTTATTCAGGAAAAATACCGGTGCAATATCAGCAGGAAAGTCCGCAAACATTACGTGATGTGTCACAGGGGCAGCAGCATCACCACTGCATGTGCCTCGATACCTTCGCGACGCCCCACGAAACCGAGCTGTTCGGTTGTAGTGGCCTTTACGCTGACATCATCTGTGGTGACGGCCATGTCATGCGCAACAAGCTCGCGCATCTGTGCAATGTGGGGCGCCATTTTTGGACGCTCGGCCAGAATGGTGATGTCCGCATTGCCAATCCGGTAACCGCGCGCAGGCAGTAGCGTCATCACATGGCGCAACAGTTCACGGCTGTCTGCGCCCTTGTAGCTGGCGTCGGTATCAGGAAAGTGATGCCCGATATCGCCCATGGCCAGCGCGCCCAGAATGGCATCGCACAGCGCATGCAGCGCGACATCGCCATCGGAGTGGGCAATGAGCCCCTGCTCATGGGGGATTTTCACGCCACAAATGGTGACGTGACTCCCCTCGCCAAAACGGTGGACATCAATACCGTGGCCGATGCGCGGGAATTTAAGAATTGGATTCGTCACAGCCCGGCCTCTTCCTGCAGTTTGAGAAAGGCCTCGGCCAGCTGCAGGTCTTCGGGCCAGGTTATCTTGATGTTGTCGCGTGCACTCTCCACCAGCAGCGGTTTTTCACCACGGCGCTCGATGGCCTGCGACTCATCCGTAACGGCAATGCCTTCGTCCCTTGCCTGCTGCAATGCTTCGCGCAGCACACCATAACGAAACACCTGCGGTGTCAGCGCATGCCAGAGATCATCACGCGGAACGGTTTCTGCCACCTCATCACCCACACCGCGCTTCATCGTGTCACGCACGCGATTGGCGAGCAGACCACCCACCGGATGATCCGCAATCATGCCCAGCAGCAACTCGATGTCTTCGATACGCACGCAGGGCCGGGCGACGTCATGCACCAGCACCCAGTCGTCGTCCTGCGCCTGATTGGCAATGGCTTCGAGACCGGCCAGTACCGAGTCCGCACGCTCGCTGCCGCCTTCGACAAAACGCAGCAGGGATGCATCACGGTAGGCAAGGGTTCTGGCCAGATTGTCGTTGGCGGCAATGGGCACAATGACGGCCTCGGCCTGCAACAGACAGAGGCGGTCCAGTGTGGATTGAATGACGGTGCGGCCATTCAGGGAAAGATACTGCTTGGGCAGGTCACCACCAACGCGCAAGCCCTTGCCGGCCGCCGGCACCACACACCAGAGACTCATGGGGCCTCCGCTGCTGCAGGTGGTGGGGCAGGCGCCCTGCGGGCATCGGGATTGCCGGTGACCAGATAGAAAGTTTCGTTGTCCCTGATCATGCCAAGGTCCAGACGGCTGTGTTCCTCTACCGCTTCCAGTCCGTTCTTGAGATCACGGACTTCTGCCTCGAGCACACGATTGCGCTCGGCCAGCTTTTCATTTTCCTTTTGCAGCGTGGCAATGGAGTCCTTGTGCCGGCGCAAATCCCGAACCCCGCCCTCTCCCACCCACAAACTCACCTGCAGGCCGATAAACACGGCGACCGCAATGAGCAGAAGGAGTTTGCCGAACAGGGTTCGTTCCATACATCAACCGTATCAGTTCAGACCGCGGAATTCGGCTTTGCCACGGTAGGCTGCACGACGGTCCAGTTCCTGCTCGATACGGACGAGCTGGTTGTACTTGGACACACGATCCGAACGGCACAGCGAGCCGGTCTTGATCTGGCCAGCAGCGGTTGCCACGGCAAGATCGGCAATCGTGGCATCTTCGGTTTCACCGGAACGGTGCGAAATCACGGTGGCAAAACCGGCATCCTTGGCCATGTAGATGGCATCCAGGGTTTCGGTCAGCGAGCCGATCTGGTTGTACTTGATGAGGATGGCATTGGCCACGCCCTGATCAATACCACGCTTGAGAATGGCAGGGTTGGTCACGAACAGGTCATCACCCACCAGCTGTACCTTTTCGCCGATCTTGTCGGTGAGCAGCTTCCAGCCGTCCCAGTCGGACTCGTCCAGACCGTCTTCGATGGAAATGATCGGGTAACGGTTGGCAAGGTCCGCCAGATAGTCGACAAACTCGGCCGAGGTAAAGGACTTGCCCTCGCCTTCCAGCACGTACCTGCCGTCCTTGTAGAATTCTGAAGCGGCACAGTCGAGCGCCAGCATGACATTTTCACCCGGCACATAACCGGCCTTGGTGATTGCTTCCATGATGGCCTTGAGGGCATCTTCATTGGTGGCGAGGTTCGGGGCAAAACCACCTTCGTCACCAACAGCCGTGCTCAGGCCACGTGCCTTGAGCACGGCCTTGAGGGCATGGAAAATTTCGGCGCCGCAACGCAGGGCTTCGGCAAATGACGTGAAGCCGACCGGCTCGATCATGAATTCCTGGATGTCGACCGTGTTGTCGGCATGCTCACCGCCGTTGATGATGTTCATCATCGGTACCGGCATGGTGTAGGTAGTCTGGCCACGCAGCTCGGCAATGTACTGGTACAGGGGGATTTTCTTTTCCTGGGCAGCGGCACGGGCACAGGCCAGCGACACGGCGAGAATGGCATTGGCACCCAGCTTGGACTTGGTTTCGGTGCCGTCCAGATCAATCATGGCCTGGTCGATGCCAGCCTGGTCAAACACGTTGCGACCTACCAGCAGCTCGCAGATGTCATTGTTTACATTGGTGACAGCTTTCTGCACACCCTTGCCCAGATAGCGGGACTTGTCACCATCGCGCAGCTCCAGTGCTTCGCGGGTGCCGGTAGAGGCACCGCTCGGAGCATTGGCACGGCCAATCACGCCGGACTCAAGAATCACATCGGCTTCGATTGTCGGATTGCCGCGGGAATCCAGAATTTCACGGGCGCGAATATCAGCGATCTGGGACATGTTGCCTACTCCTGAAAAACAAATTTAAAAATGCGTTCGCGGCTGCGCCCTGCGTACCACAGGGGCAAAGCCGCTCCCACAAAACAATCAAATAATCAGTGGGTATCGAGAACCGGGAAACTCTTCACCAGATCATCGATGGCCTTTACCTGCGAGAGGAACGCTTCCAGCTGCGACAGGCGAAGGGCACAGGGGCCATCACACTTGGCTACATCCGGGTCCGGATGCGCCTCAAGGAAGAGGCCTGCAATCTTCTGCGACATGCCGGCCAGGGCCAGTTCGGTTACCTGGGCACGACGTCCGCCCGCTGCACTGGCCAGGCCGCCCGGCATCTGCAGGGAGTGCGTGACATCGAAGAACACGGGATAGCCGAATTCCTTCATGATGCCAAAACCGAGCATGTCGACGACCAGATTGTTATAGCCAAAGCTGGAGCCGCGCTCGCACAGGATGAGCTTGTCGTTGCCGGCCTCTTCGCACTTGGAAAGAATGTGCTTCATTTCCTTTGGCGCGAGGAACTGGGCCTTCTTGATGTTGATGATGGCATTGGTCTTTGCCATGGCGGCAACAAGATCGGTCTGACGCGACAGGAAGGCCGGCAACTGGATGATGTCAGCCACTTCTGCCACCGGTGCAGCCTGATAAGGCTCGTGCACATCGGTAATGACCGGTACGCCAAAGGTTTTCTTGATCTCTTCGAAAATCCGGAGGCCCTCTTCCATGCCTGGACCACGATAGGAATTGATCGAGGAACGGTTGGCTTTGTCGAAGGATGCCTTGAACACGTAGGGAATGTTCAGCTTGTCGGTGACACGCACATACTCTTCGCACACGCGCATGGCGAGATCACGGGACTCCAGCACATTCATGCCGCCAAACAGCACAAAGGGCTTGTCGTTGCCGATCTCGATCTTGCCGAGGGTGATGACTTTCTGTGTCATGACTGCTTACTCCTTGCCGGCATGCACAAGTGCTGCCTTGATGAACCCGCCAAACAGCGGATGTCCGTCGCGCGGTGAGCTGGTGAACTCGGGATGGAACTGGCAGGCCACAAACCATGGGTGATCCGGAATCTCGACCACTTCCACCAGACTTGCGTCCATGCTGCGCCCCGAAATCACGAGGCCGGCACCTTCAAGCTGCGGCAGGTAGTTGTTGTTCACCTCGTAACGGTGACGATGACGCTCGACAATCACGTCCTTGCCATACAGTTCGCGAGCCTTTGTGCCAGCGGTCAGACGGCATTCCTGCGCGCCAAGGCGCATGGTGCCGCCCAGATCGGAGGATTCGTCACGACGCTGGACTTCACCGGTTTCGGTACGCCATTCGGTAATCAGGCCGATCACGGGGTGGGCAGGGTTCTTGCGCAGTTCGGTGGAGTGCGCGCCGTCCAGGCCGGCGACATTACGGGCGTATTCAATGACGGCGACCTGCATGCCAAGGCAGATGCCCAGATAGGGAATCTTCTTCTCGCGCGCAAACCTTACCGTGGCAATCTTGCCCTCGGTACCACGATCACCGAAACCGCCCGGCACCAGAATGGCATCGACCTTTTCCAGCACGCCGGTGCCGTCCTGCTCGATGGACTCGGCATCAATATAGTTGATCCGCACGCGGGCCTTGTTCTGGATGCCGGCATGCAGCAATGCCTCGTTGATCGATTTGTAGGCGTCGATCAGCTCGACGTACTTGCCGACCATGGCAATGGTGACTTCCTTTTCCGGGTGCATGAGGCCGTTGACCACGCGCTCCCAGTCAGACAGGTCGGGCTGCGGGCAGCTCAGGCCCAGCCGCTCCACGGCCAGATCATCCATGCCCTGCTCGTGGAACTTGAGCGGAATCATGTAGATGCTGGGGGCATCAATGGCCAGGATGACGGCCTTTTCGTCCACATTGGTAAACAGGGAAATCTTGCGGCGGGATTCTTCGGGAATCTCGTGGTCGGAACGGCAGACCAGGATATCGGGCTGCAGGCCGATGGAGCGCAGCTCCTTGACGGAGTGCTGCGTCGGCTTGGTCTTGGTTTCACCGGCCGAGGCGATATACGGCACCAGGGTCAGGTGGACCAGCAGCGAGCCCTGATACCCCAGCTCGACACGCATCTGGCGCACGGCTTCCATGAACGGCAGTGACTCGATGTCACCGGCCGTACCGCCGATCTCGACAATGGCGACGTCGTAGCCCTTGCCGCCTTCGCGGATGCGCTGCTTGATGGCGTCGGTGATGTGCGGGATGACCTGGACGGTGGCGCCCAGATAATCACCACGGCGCTCTTTCTGGATGACATCCAGATAGATGCGGCCGGACGTGAAGTTATTGGCCTTGCTCATGCGCGCATGGCGCAGGAAGCGTTCGTAATAGCCCAGGTCAAGGTCAGTCTCGGCGCCGTCGTCGGTGACAAATACCTCACCGTGCTGATAAGGGCTCATGGTGCCCGGATCGACATTGATGTACGGGTCCATCTTGGTCATCGTGACCTTGAGACCGCGTGCTTCCAGCAGTGCTGCCAGCGAGGCCGCCGTGATGCCTTTGCCCAATGAGGAAACAACACCGCCGGTAACGAAGATGTACTTAGTCATGAAGGATCCAGACAACAAGAGAATTCAGGTGCGGTGCCGCATTGCCAGGGGGTGGCAAAAACGGACCAAAAGACGGGAAAGAATGTTAGCACGAGGCTCGCCAAACCCACAATGAAAGGCTGACGAGATAGTCTCAAATCAATGACTTAGGAAGATTCAGGCATAAAAAAGCCCGCCGGGGCGGGCGGGCTTGAATGACGTCCTTTTCGCAAGGTGCTCCATGCACACAGGTAAACACAACACAAACACAGGGTTGGCCATCCCTGGCCGGTACGCTCCAAAAGACTCAGAAGCTGTGCTCAAGACCCACGGCAATGGAGGCATCATCCGAGTCGCCATTGGCAGCCAGCTTGTCTTCTTCACGCATGGTGTAGAAGGCATAGGCCTTGGTCTTGGAGGTGAAGTTGTGGTCAACCCCCACGTTCAGCAGGGTGCGCTCCTGAATGGCAGCCGTGTTTTCATCCGCTTCGGCAACACCGTAGGAAACCTTGATGGTCTGGTCACCGATCGTGTAACCAGCCGCAAAGGTCATGCCGGTTTCTTCGAAGCCAGGTACACCCGGGGCAGTAGTAGAGGCTTCGCTCACACCATAAATACCCGACAGGAACAGGCCACCAATCTTGTAGGTGGCAACCAGGCGGAGGCTGTCGCTTTCACGGGTGCCACTCAGGGCAGTCTTGCCGTGAATGTTGTTGTCCATTGCCAGGGCAACATACAGACCCATGTCTTCGTTGTTGTAGGTAATGGAAGAAGACACGCCATTCTGGTGCGGGGCAGCAACAGTGTTGCTGTTGTCCTGGGTCTGCAGCATGACGTTGACCTGCAGGGCATCCAGAAGTTTGGGGCTTTCATAACCGACAACATTGTTGACACGGTTTTCACCGGCAATCACATATTCCATGTCGCCGAACAGGTCATTGAACAGGTCAGCCTTGTCCTGGGCCAGCTTCAGGTAGGTATCGTAGGCACCCAGCTTGACCGTACCGAGATCCTGGCTCTTGATGCCGAGGTAGCGATTGCGTCCCTTCAGGTCGGTCGTGCCGGCAGTATCGCCGTCCACCTGCCACTCGATCATGTACACCGCACTCAGGGTTGCGGTCAGCTCGTCTTCACCCTTGACGCCAAAACGCGAGGCATTGCTCTGCAGACGGCTGTACTCTTCGTCCAGCTTGCTTACATCCTCGTAGTTCTTCTCGTACTGCTCAACGGAGAGGTTAAGCTTGCCATAGACCTTGGGAGCAGCCTGGGCAACCATTGGGGCGGCCACTGCAGCAGTTACAGCCAGGGCGATCAGGGTACGTTTCATTCTCGGAGTCTCCTCGGACACTTGCTTGGTTTTTTGAGGTCATGGCTGATCCACAACTTGGGGGCAAGTATCCGGAGCGAAAATGACGGCGCCGTGTCCGGCAGATGACAGTTCAGTGACTCTTATATACTTTATCTATATATAATTATTCCTTTATTACAAACACAGCCATCAAATCGCAGGCATGAAAAAGCCCGCCGAAGCGGGCTTTTTCCGGGCTACAGACCGATTAGAACTTGGTCTGCATGCCGACGGTCAGGACAGTGTCGTCAGTGTCAGCTGCTGCACCGGCGTTATCGGCACTGAGCATGCTGATCTGGGCATAGGCCTTGGTCATGTCGGTGAAGTTGTGATCGGCACCAACACCAACAAACATGCCGTCAGCTTCTGCACCACCACCAAAGTCACGGTTAACCATGGCAACCTGTCCCTTCAGGACGTTCTTGCCCATGGTGAAAGCAGCACTCACCAGCACGCCTTCTTCGTCATCCTGGCCGCCAGCGGCCAGATCATCAGAGTTTTCCGACGTCTGGAGCATGGCACCCAGCTGCAGGGCATCCATGGTGTACGTTGCTACCAGACGCACAGCATCGCGGTTGGTGACGTCATTGAAGGGACCACTGCTCACACCACTGTCCATGGCCAAGGCCAGGTACAGGCCAGCGGCATCGTAGGCAACCGATGCAGAGATGCCATCGGCCGGGCTGTCATTACCACCAGCAGTGTCTTCGCCTGGCTGCAGGTTGACCTTGATGGTGACGGCATCGGCAATCTTCGGGCTTTCATAGCCGATCACATTGGCCATACGATTTTCACCGGCAAAGTAGTTGCCCATATCGGTGAAAGTCATGTCGTTGAACTGGTCAACGTTGCCCTGTGCGGTCTTGAGCGCGCTGTCAAAGGCACCCAGCTTTACCGTACCCCATGTGGACTTGAGACCCAGGTAGCGATCGCGACCAGTCAGACCGGAAACCTCATCGGCATCCACACCAAACTCGGCCTTGTACACTGCGCTGTACTTGTTGCCCAGGTCTTCTTCGCCCTTCACGCCCAGACGTGAGGAGTTGGAGTTAACCTGCCATTCGTCATCACCTGTGGACTCCTGATCAACCATGTCCACGGACAGGTTCAGCAGACCATAAACAGTTGGTGCGGCCTGGGCAGTCAGAGGAGCAGCCAGAGCAGCGGTAACGGCCAGAGCGAGCAGCTTGCGATTCATACGTGTATCTCCTGATACCTTTATTTGGTTGTAGCCATCCGGCCGGGTTTTGCCCTGAAAGGGAGCGCATGCCTGTGTTCATGCACCGCCCTGACGCGGAAGCTTGAGCCAGAACGTACACCCGACTTTAAGAAAAAGCTACAACCGTATGACAAATATATGAATTTTTGATTTCAGCAGAGGGAGAGAAAGACAGCCCGGTCAGTCAGAAGCTGCCAGGAGACGCTGAACGGGCTGAGGAAGTGATCGCCCGCGATTAATGAACTCTTAGTTACAGGACGATGACGATGCAGTCAAGCACCACAAACAGGCAAAAAAAGCATGAAATCAGTGGGTTGGCTAAAAAATGAACACAACAGGAATGCATCGCGACTGAAGCCGCTCCCACCACAGGCACAAGGATTTAGCGGGTTTCCTGCTGCTTGGCTTCTACCCAGAGGGCTTCCATCTGCTCAAGGCTGGCCGCACTGAAGGGGGTGCCCTGCTCTGCCAGCCGGTCCTCGATGTGGGCAAAGCGGCGCTGGAATTTGATGTTGGCCTTTTTCAGCGCCATTTCACTGTCCAGATCGAGATGGCGCGCCAGATTCACCACACAGAACAGCAGGTCGCCCAGCTCCTCTTCCTGCGCCGCCTGCGTGCCGTTGTCCAGCTCGGCCTCGATCTCGTCCAGCTCTTCACGCAGCTTGGCGATCACGGCACGCGGGTCGTTCCAGTCAAAACCAACCTTGCCGGCCTTGCGCTGCAGTTTTTCGGCACGTGTTAGGGCGGGCAGGCCTGAGGTGATGCCATCGAGGATGCGGTGGTGATGCTCACCTTTTTCGGCCTTTTCTGCTTTCTTGATGGCATCCCAGTTGGCCACCACTTCACGGCTTTCTATCGCCACCGACTCGGCATCCAGACTGCCATCAAGGTGGCCATTCGGGAACACATGCGGATGTCGGCGAATCATCTTGTCGACGATGCCGGCGGCAACCTGCTCGAAATCAAACAGTCCCTGCTCGCTGGCCATCTGTGCGTGAAACACCACTTGCAGCAACAGGTCGCCCAGCTCTTCGCACAGGTTATCCATGTCGCCACGGGCAATGGCATCGGCAACTTCATGCGCCTCTTCCAGCGTGTAGGGGGCGATAGTGGAAAAATCCTGCTCCAGATCCCAGGGACAACCGGTCTGCGGGTCGCGCAGACGGGTCATGATGTGCAGAAGCTGTTGCAGTGCGGACATGGATGAATCCCGGGAGTCAGGCCGAATAACGTCTGGCTTCGATCACGTTTGGCTGTTGCTCGATCTTGGCGAGCAGGCGGCCAAGGGCATTGAGGCTGCCGATCTCGACCGTGACCTGCATGCTGGCGGTGCCGTCACTCTTGTTGGAGTGTGTCTGCAGCCCCGTCACATTCACATGCTCGTTGGCCAAAACGCCGGTGATGTCGCGCAGCAGGCCGGTACGGTCCCAGGCACGGATATGGATATCCACTGCATAGACATCCGTTTCGGACTGGTTCCATTGCACGTCAACCACACGGGCCGGCTCG
This sequence comes from Moraxellaceae bacterium, assembly GCA_030646295.1. Lineage (GTDB taxonomy): Bacteria > Pseudomonadota > Gammaproteobacteria > Pseudomonadales > Moraxellaceae > UBA2031. Next base: position 221,655 of record JAUSND010000003.1, on the reverse strand, counting down.
GTCTCCTGCAGGTGCATGAACTCGGGACAGCCGCGACTGTGCACGGAAACACCCCGACCCTGCGTGATGTAGCCAACAATCGGTTCGCCGGGAATGGGCTTGCAGCAGTTGGCGATATGCGTGAGCAGGTTGCCAACACCTTCGATGATGATGGGTGAGCCCGACAGGGTGCGGCGCGAGCGGCTGACAACATCCCTGGGCAGGAGGTCCTGCTGGGCACTGCTGTCCACGCGGGCGCCCATGAGGCTGATGACCTGGCTGATGCGGATGTCGCCGGCACCGATGCCGGACAGCACGTCATCGCCGGTCTTCACATTAAGCCGGGGGGCAAGCGTATCGAGGTCATGTCGGGCAAGGCTGATGCCCAGCCGCATGAATTCGTGCTCCAGCAGCTCACGGCCTTCAACAATGTTCTTCTCGCGGTCCTGCTGCTTGAACCAGTGGCGCACCTTGGCCTGGGCGCGCGTGGTGTTCAGGTAGCCAAGCGAGGACGACAACCAGTCACGGCTGGGTATGCCGTTGCGGGTGGTCATGATCTCCACCTGCTCACCGGTCTGCAGCTTGTAGTTGAGCGGCACGATGCGGCCGTTCACCTTGGCGCCACGGCAGCCGTTACCTACGGCCGTGTGCACGTGATAGGCAAAATCGAGCGGGGTGGCACCTGTCTGCATGTCGATGACATGGCCATCGCGGGTAAACACGTAAATGCGGTCGTCATGGATGGCCTGGTTAAGCTGCTCGGCAAAGTCCTCGAGCTGGGCCTCGCCCATGTCTTCCTGCCACTCCAGTACCTGGCGCAGCCAGGCAATCTTGCTTTCGTAGCCGGCGTTCTTGCCGCCCTTGGTGCCTTCCTTGTAGTGCCAGTGTGCGCAGACGCCAAGTTCGGCCTCTTCATGCATGTCAAACGTACGGATCTGCACTTCCAGCGGCTTGCCCTGTGGCCCGATCACGGCGGTATGCAGCGAGCGATAGCCGTTTTCCTTGGGCGTGGCGATGTAGTCGTCGAACTCGCGGGGAATATGCTTGTAGAGCGAATGCACAACCCCCAGCGCGGCATAGCAGTCACGCACCTCAGGCACCAGCACGCGAACGGCACGCACATCGTAGACTTCGTTGAAGGAAATCTTCTTGCGCTGCATTTTTCGCCAGATGGAATAGATGTGCTTGGCGCGTCCGGTCACCTCGGAGTGCATGCCCATCCGGTCGAGCATGCCTTTCAGTGAGGAAATGACATTCTGGATGTATTCGTCACGATCCAGCCGCTTTTCATCAAGCAGGCGGGCAATGTGCTTGTAGGAGTCCGGCTCGAGATACCGGAATGACAGATCCTCCAGCTCCCACTTGATGTGTCCGATACCAAGGCGGTGCGCGAGTGGCGCATAGATGTCAAAGATTTCACGGGCCACGCGCTGGCGTCGCTCGGGCGTGGCGTCCTTGATCTCGCGAATGGCGAAGGTACGCTCGGACAACTTGATGAGTGCAACCCGCACATCATCAATCATCGCGACCAGCATCTTGCGAATATTGTCGAGCTGCTGCTGGTCCTTGCCAAAGCCGGCTTTCTTGTCGGGATTGACGATCTGGCTGATGGCCGCCATGCGCAGTACGCCATCAATCAGGTGGGCAATATCAAACCCGAAGGTCTTTTCGATGACCGCCTGTGTGGTCTTGCCTTCGCGCACAGCGCGATAGAGCACGGCGGCCGTCAGGGACTCCTGGTCCAGGCGCAAATCGGCCAGGATGTCGGCCATGGCCAGGCCGGTGAGAAAGCTGGACGTGCGGGCAGACCAGACATGCTCGCGCGCCGAGTTTTCTTCATCGAGCTTGCGGGCAAACTCGCAGGCGCGCTTGAGCGCGTCCGGGTCGTACAGGGCCACCTTGGTGCCGATACGCGCCAGCCAGGCATCCAGATCGACTGAGCCATCAGACATCTGCGGATAGTCTTCGCGAACCTTTACCATCGTCAGCTCTTCTTTTCAGATCCGCATTTTTTGTGGGAGTGGCTTTAGCCGCGAATTTTCCAGCCAGCGTATTCGCGGCTAAAGCCACTCCCACAAAACCTATTTCTTTTCAAAGACCGCAATCGACTCAACATGCGTGGTATGCGTGAACATGTCCATCACCCCCGCCTTGAGCAGCCGATAGCCGGCATCCTTGAGCAGACCGGCATCCCTCGCCAGCGTGGCGGGGTTGCAGGAGACGTACACAATCCGCTTTGCACCGAACTTTGGCAGGTACTTGACCACCTCTTCTGCGCCACTGCGCGGCGGGTCGATCAGCAGGCGGTCGAAGCCCTGCTTTGCCCACGGCTGCTGCGAGAAGTCCTGGGTCAGGTCCTGCGCATAAAACGACACATTGGTCAGATTGTTGCGCCGGGCGTTTTCCATGCCACGATCTGCCATGGCCTGGATGCCTTCGACGCCGATCACTTCAGCCGCGCGGGTTGCCAGCGGCAAGGTGAAGTTGCCAAGGCCGCAGAACAGGTCAAGCACGCGATCCCCTGGCTGTGGATCAAGCAAGTCCAGTGCCAGATTCAGCATCTTGCGGTTGATACCAGCGTTTACCTGGGTGAAGTCCATGGGATGGAAGAACAGTCGCAGGCCAAAGTCGGGCAAGGCATAGGACAGCCGATCCTCCCCTGTTTCAGGATAGACACGATGCACCGAATCGGGGCCGCCTGGCTGCAAATAAAGCATCCAGTTTCTGGCTGCACTGAAAGCGACCAGCGCATGTACATCGGACTCGGGCAGAGGGTCCATATGGCGGAAAACCAGTGCCACTTCGTCGTCACCGGCGGCCACTTCGATCTGTGCAATGCGGTCTCGCAGGGCCAGACCATTGATGACTTCACGCAACGCCAGCAATTGTGACGCTATGCGCTCATCCAGAATTGTGCAGGACCGGATATCGGCGAGAAAGCTGGATTTCTTTTCGCGAAATCCCACCAGCAGTTCGCCCTTCTTGATGACGTACTTCACGCCAAGGCGGGCCTTGCGGCGGTAGCCGGTGGTCTCATCCAGCAACGGTGGCAACCATGACTCCGGCTCCAGCCCGCCGAAATGCCGGAACTGTTCGGCCAGCACACTCTGCTTGAAGGCGATCTGGGCATCTCGGGACATGTGCTGCAGGGAGCACCCGCCGCAAATGTCGAAATGCACACACGGGGGTGTTACACGATCCGGCGATGGCTGCAGGATGTCCAGGGTACGGGCTTCGTCGTACTTCTTGTGCGTGAAGGTGAACTGGGCGCGTACACGCTCGCCCGGCAAGGCTCCTTCGACAAAGATGCGCTTGCCGTCGATACGGGACAGGCCACGGCCCTCATGACTAAGGCTGTCGATGTCGAGCTCGACGGCCGGGAGGGCTTTCATTTTTTCACTGCGACGACTCATTGTGCTCTCTGTTCTGGTTCAGCTGGTTCGGATAATTCGGGTGGCCGTGCACTCTCAGGCCGCAGAGTTTTTCTGCCATGCCTCAAGAAACTCGGTGAAGTGCGGCTTGCTTTCTTTTTGCAGCAACTGCCTTGTCAGCTCGACTTCTGCCTCATAGGCACCAGCATCGAGATGACCCCGCATGAGCTGGAAGCGCAGGTAGACCAGCCAGGTATTCAGCACATCGGTTTCGCAATAATTGCGGATGCCGGCCAGATCACCATCCAGATAGGCATCCCAGACCTTTGCACCACTCATGCCCATCTTGCCGGGAAAGCCGAGCAGCGTGGCAATCTGGTCCAGCGGCTGTACGGCACGCGCCTGATAGCCGGCGATGAGGTCCATCAGATCGGTATGCCGTGAGTGGAAACGGCTGATGTAGTTATTGAACTTGAACTCACGGTCGTCCTCACCCTGATCCCAGTAGCGCGGGGCGGCAATACCGTGCTTGAGCGCGCGATAGTGCAGCACGGGCAGATCAAACCCGCCGCCGTTCCAGGACACCAGCGTGGGCAGGTAGCGCTCTACACCGGTGAAAAATCGCGTGATGATGTCCTTCTCGTCCGATGACTCGTCGCCCAGCGACCAGACCTTGAGACCGTCACGGGTACGCAGGGCCACGGAAATGCAGACAACCCGTTGCAAGTGGTGACGCAGGAAGTCCGAGCCGCCGGTTTCCTGACGGCGGATGGTGAACATGGCATTGGCCGTGTCCCTGTCATCCAGCCCGTCAAGACCGTAAATGCGCTGGGCGCCTTCGATGTCGGGAACTGTCTCGATGTCAAAAACAAAAATATTGTTCATGTCTTTTTCCGGTCATCCCTGTTTATCGAAGCAGCCGACTGGCGCCGGGCCACGGTCGTGAAAAACCTGTCTTGCATGTTTAGCCGGCGTTAAAGATGCCGGTGGAAAGATAGCGGTCGCCTCGGTCGCAGATGATGGCAACAATCACGGCATGCTCAAGACGTTTTGATAGCTCAAGGGCTGCCCAGACCGAGCCGCCGGACGAGACGCCACAGAAAATGCCTTCTTCACGTGCCAGTCGGCGCATGGTGTCCTCGGCATCTTTCTGCTGCACATCCATCACTTCATCAACACGGTCGCGTTCGAAAATGGTGGGCAGGTACGCTTCGGGCCAACGCCGGATACCGGCGATCTGCGAACCATCCGAGGGCTGCAAACCAATGATGCGGATAGCCGGGTTCTGCTCTTTCAGGTAGCGCGAGCACCCCATGATGGTGCCGGTGGTACCCATGGAGCTGATGAAATGGGTAATCGTGCCCTGCGTCTGCTGCCAGAGCTCCGGCCCGGTGGTTTCATAATGGGCGAGTGGATTGTCGGTATTGCCAAACTGGTTGAGCACCACCCCTTTGCCCTCGGCCTGCATTCTCATGGCCAGATCACGTGCACCTTCCATGCCGTCAGACTGGGTGACGGAGATCAGCTCGGCGCCATAGGCAGCCATGGCATCACGTCGTTCCTGACTCTGGTTGGCCGGCATGATGAGGATCATGCGGTAGCCCTTGATGGCAGCAGCCATGGCCAGGGCGATCCCGGTATTGCCACTGGTGGCCTCGATCAGGGTATCACCAGGCTTGATCAGGCCACGCTGCTCGGCATGGGTGATCATGCTGAGCGCAGGACGATCCTTGACCGAGCCGGCCGGGTTGTTGCCCTCCAGCTTGACCAGTACGGTATTGGTCGTATCCCCCGGCAAGCGCTGCAGGCGCACCAAGGGAGTATTGCCGACCGTATCGGCGATAGTGGGATAGATAACACTAGGCATGATCACCTCTGAACAGGCCGGCGATTGTACGGGATGATGCCGCCCGGGGCGACCTGCCAGCGGCGACGGTACCCCGGGACAGATGCCCCCTGCCCCGCTATAGTCGGAGGCAAGAATGACAAGGGATGCCCCATGAAGCCCTGGAGCCTGCAAAGCCGCCTGATCGCCCTGCTGCTCATCCCCACTACCCTGCTGGTTTTCGGTCTGGGGGTCGGGATGGTGTTGAGCCGATTCAATGATTTTGAAACCGTTCAGGATGAGCGCGGCCGGCTGCTGCTTGCCAAATATGGCAATGCCTTCGACCAGTTGCGTGACACCACGCCAGAGTCACTGCAAAAGCTCTCAGTACAGGCGCTGGAAGAGCCAAGCCTGCGTTCGTTGACGCTGATGGACAGCAAGGGTGCAAGCCTGGTGAATAGCGGCCCGATGCCACGCCCCCTGTCAGGCTCGCAAATACTCAAACCCGACACCCGGACACGGCGTTACCTGACCACGGACAGCTGGCAGTACGTGCAACCGCTGGAGCGACCTGTCCTGAATGCCGAAGGCAAGGCTGTGCCGGCGTGGATCTTGCTGGAGGTGAGCACGCAACATCTCACCATCCGCAAATATGAGGCACTGCTGGCAGTGCTTGTAGTCAGTCTTCTGATGCTGGCCCTGCTGGGCATCGTACTGACCCGCGTCATTCATCGCTGGCTCTCCCCCATCTCGGAGATGACCAGGACCATGTCCCGGATAGACAGCACGCATCTTGATTACCGGCTGGGAACAAATGCCTCCGGTGATCTGGTTGAGCTGCAAAATGAAATCAATGCCCTGCTGGACCGTATCGGTACGGATACCGAAGAACTCAAGGGCTCGATGGTGCAGACCAATGAAGATCTGCGCGAAACCATGGAGGCCATGGAAGTCCAGAATATCGAACTGACGCTGGCGCGAAAGGAGGCCGTTGAGGGCAACCGCATCAAGTCTGAATTCCTGGCCAACATTTCCCACGAGATCCGTACGCCACTGAACGGCATCATGGGCTTTGCCAAGCTTCTGCAAAAAACCAGCCTGTCGCCACGTCAACTGGACTATGTCCGCACCATCCAGAAGTCTTCCGACAGCCTGCTGGCCATCATCAATGACGTACTGGACCTTTCCAAGATCGAGGCCGGCAAGCTGGTGCTTGACCACACGCCGCTGGATCTTGAAGAAGTCATCTTTGACGTGCTCAACATGCTGGCACCCCTGGCTGAAGAGAAAAACCTGGAACAGGTCGCATTCATTTACGACGATGTTCCTCGTCACCTGATGGGCGATCCCCTGCGGCTCAAGCAGATCCTGATCAATCTGGTGAACAATGCCATCAAGTTCACACCCAAGGGCGAGATCATTGTTCGTTGCATGCTGGAAAACCTGACCGAGCGTCACGCCATCGTTCGTGTCAGCGTATCGGATACCGGCATCGGCCTGTCGGAGTCTGCCCGGGCCGATCTTTTTCGTGCCTTCAGTCAGGGCGACCCTTCCACCACGCGCAAGTTCGGTGGTACCGGTCTGGGACTGGTGATCTCCCGCCATCTTGTCGAGCAAATGCATGGCGAGATAAATTTTGAAAGCACTCCTGGTGAGGGCTCCACGTTCTGGTTCACCATCAAGGCAGAGCTCGACAACTTCATGCAGGCTGCCACACCAGGCGACCTGCTGGAAGGCTGCAATATCATCGTCGCAGAAGCGCATGATGTCTGCCGCCTGTTCCTGATCAATACGCTTGAGCACTGGGGGGCACATTGCACCGCCATCCAGTCCCTGAGCGAATTGCGGGAGCAACTGGGTGACGCAGACAATCCTGATGCGATCATTCTTGGTCTTGGATTACCCGGCACCGATGCGAACGGCCTGGGCACGGTACTGAACGAATTGCGGGAGCATATGCCGGGCCCGGTCATTCTGCTGGCCCGAAGCACCGACTCGTCCCAGGAGCAGGCAGCGTACGAAGCCGCACACGTCACCGTGGTAAGCAAGCCGGTAGCACCTCGCGAGCTTTATGCACGATTGACCGGCCTGCTGTCTGCCATGCCAACGCAAATGGCCCTGCTACCCTCCGTTGCAAAAGCAAAATGCATGCGAGTACTGGCAGTGGATGACAATCCCGCCAATCTCAAACTTGTTTGTGCACTGCTGCAAGATCTTAACGTTGAGGCGGTACCCGCCAGTGATGGTTACCAGGCCATCCGGCTGTGCAAGGAATCCGGCTTTGATCTGGTCTTCATGGACATCCAGATGCCTGGACTGAACGGGCTTGAAGCAACCCAGGCCATTCGTCTTCATGAAAAGGAATCCGGCGCGACAAAACGTTTGCCGATCATTGCACTGACCGCACATGCCATGGCGAACGAGCGTGAGGCACTGCTCAAGTCGGGGATGGATGACTACCTGACAAAGCCGTTACAGGAAACCCAGCTGGCGCACATGATTGCCAAATGGACTGGCACCCAGCCACAGATCAGCTCGGTCAGGGATTTTGGCTTGACCACTGGAGTGACTGAGCCTCAGGTGGCAGATGGCGTGGACTGGGAAGAAAGCGTACGGCTTGCTGCCGGGAAAAAAGATCTTGCCCGCGACATGCTGCTGATGCTGCTCAACAGTCTGGAACAGGAAAAACGCAAGATTCTTGATGCCTGCGAGAACAACCGCATGGAAGCATTGCTGGGTCATGTGCACTACCTGCATGGCGCCACCCGCTACTGCGGGGTGCCGGCACTGCGCGAGGCTGCACACGAACTGGAAACCTGCATCAAGACGCTGATGCAGGAAAGCCAGGGCAGCAGAACAGTCCAGAACGATACGACACATTGTCGCGCCGACATTGACCGCCTGGTTCGCTGCATTGACGAGCTGATCGAATGGCGCGAGACAAACGAGTTGCCCGCCTGACGTGCGGACAACAGGGTCCCGCTCGAACGCTCCCGCCATACTGTTCCGATGAGCCGGCATCAACATCCCCCGCCTACCGGCTGTACCGATTGACTGACCATCGTGCCGCATGATGCGGCATAACGGTCAATACACTCCGTCATTCCTCGTGCATCATCAGCTCATCCTGGCGTCGCTACTGTGCGACATCTTGTTCTGGAGTCATGAATGAACGCGAATCAAATACAAGGTATGGGTCTGGGCATGCTGAGCCGGTTTGCCCAGAGTGACTGGCCTGACCGTTTCGGCGTACGCAAGCCGGTAGAAAGGCTGCTGTATTCCGGCAGCAAGACCGGCTTCAAGCTGATGGGGGTTGCCTCCCGCCAGTTCAGCAAGGGGCCGTCACTGGACAAGGCGCAACGCCTGCCGGCCGCCAGCAAGGGCCTGTTTGATCTGTCGCTGACCGAAGAACAGCAGATGATGCGCGAAACGCTGCAGCGTTTTGCCCGCGACGTACTGCGTCCTGCCGCCCACGGTGCCGACCATGACGTCACACTGCCGGAGAACATCCGTAGCCAGGCACTGGAACTTGGCCTGAATTTCTACGCAGTCCCCGAAGCACTCGGCGGCATGGCGGCAGAACAGTCTGTTGTAACCAACATGCTGACCGCTGAAGACCTTGGCCACGGTGACTTTACGCTGGCCGCCACCATTCTGGCCCCCATGGGCGTCGCCAACGCCCTCACCCGCTGGGGCACAAAGCTTCAGCAGGAAACCCTGCTGCCCGCATTTGCCGAAGAAGTACCGCCATTGGCAGCGATTGCCGTGACGGAAAGCGAGCCCCTGTTCAATCCCTCGGTCATGTCGACAACTGCGCTGCGTCAGGGCGATGACTATGTATTGAACGGCGAAAAGAGTCTGGTCCTGCTAGGCGCCGAGGCTGAACTGTTGCTGGTCGCCGCCATGCTGGATGGCAAGCCGGCCGTGTTCATTGTACGCGGCGGGAGTGATGGTCTGAGTTTCCGTGAAGACGAAGGCATGGGGCTCAAGGCAGCACAGACAGTGAAAATGCGACTGAACAATGTGGTCGCCGACAAGCTGGGTGGCGATGATTTTGATTACATCACCTTTCTCGACCTGGCATCGCTGGCATGGTGCGCGCTGGCGGTTGGCACCTCACAAGCCGTGCTCGATTACGTGATCCCCTACTGCAATGACCGTGTCGCCTTTGGCGAACCGATTTCACATCGCCAGGGCGTAGCCTTCATCGTCGCCGACATCGCGATTGAACTGGATGCAATGCGCATCATGGTCTGGCGTGCGGCGGCGCTGGCCGAAGCCGGCAAGCCATTCCATCGCGAAGCCTATCTCGCCCGACTGCTGTGCACGGAAAAAGCCATGAAGATCGGTACCGATGGCGTGCAGTTGCTGGGCGGCCACGGCTTTACGAAAGAGCACCCGGTCGAGCGCTGGTACCGTGACCTTCGTGCCGTGGGTGTCATGCAGGGCGGCCTGCATCTCTGATAGCGCCTCTTCCCAGGCGAAAGACAGCCACAACAGAATCCGAGGAATGAATCATGTATCTGGAAACACCCAAAAAATTCAGCATGCTGGTCGGTCAGGCCCATGAAGTCGCGGTGAACTTCTTCCGCCCGATCTCACGCAAGTACGACAAGGCTGAGCACGCTTACCCGAAAGAACTCGACATGCTTGCCTCTCTGCTCGACGGCATGAACGAGGGCTCGCCAGAGGCCGCTGGCGCCGCTACCGCCGGCAAGCGTGGCGCCAAGCAGGAAAGTGGCGTACGCAACGGCTCGAACATGTCCACGGCACTCGGTGCCATTGAACTTTGCTATGGTGATACCGGCCTGCTGCTGACCATGCCGCGCCAGGGCCTTGGCAACTCCGCCATCGCTGCCGTTGCCAACGACGAACAACTTGAACGTTTCAAGGGCAAGTGGGCGGCCATGGCCATCACAGAGCCCGGCTGCGGCTCTGATTCCGCCGCCATCCGTACCACGGCGACAAAGGATGGCGACCACTACATCCTTAATGGTGAAAAGATTTTTGTCACCTCCGGCGACCGCGCCGACTGTGTCGTGGTCTGGGCCACACTCGACAAGAATCTGGGCCGTGCCGCGATCAAGTCCTTCGTGGTGGAAAAGGGTACGCCCGGCATGACGCTGGCACGCCTTGAACACAAGCTGGGCATCAAGGCCTCGGATACCGCTGCATTCGTCTTTGAGGACTGCCGTGTACCAGCCGCCAACCTGCTCGGCAACCCGGAAATTGATGTTGCCAAGGGTTTTGCCGGCGTCATGGAAACCTTCGACAACACTCGTCCTCTGGTCGCCGCGATGGCGGTTGGCTGCGCCAAGGCATCGCTTGAGCGCACCAAGGAACTGCTGAAGGACTATCTTGACCCGGATTACCGCACCCCACTGCTCAATGCGTCTCATGTCGCTGCCACGGTCGCGCGCATGGAGGCCGAATGGGAGTCTGCCTACCTTCTCACGGTGAAAGCCGCGTGGATGGCCGACAACAAACAGCCAAACTCGAAGGAAGCCTCCATTGCCAAGGCCAAGGCCGGCCGCGTTGGCAATGAAATCACGCTGAAATGCGTCGAACTTTGCGCCTCCATTGGCTATGGTGAAGATGAACTGCTGGAAAAATGGGCGCGAGACTCTAAAATCCTGGATATCTTTGAGGGTACCCAGCAGATCCAGCAACTCATCATTGCCCGACGCCTGCTGGGCAAGAGCTCCAGCGAACTGAAGTAAAAGGAAAGCGGACGTGCACAATCAGGACAATCATGCAGGCCATTACGCCGCCTTTGAAGCCAGCAAGGAACTTCGCCTTGTCGGTGAAAAGCTGGTTTGGGAAGTGGAACACGGCAACTGGCGCCAGCACGATGCCCTCATTGAGGTGATTTCCCGTTTTGAGTCCGAATCCGCCCAGGCTTTTGTTCTGGACGGGATTCATGCCATGGGAATCACCGGCTCCGCCGAGCAGTTCGTACAGTCCACGATGCATACGCTATCGGCCACGATCAACAAGTTGTCGAAGCAGATTGTTCCCAAACTGGATCGCGAGCAGATGGAGCTTGCAGCACGTCATATCCGCTCGCTCTCCATCACGCTGCCGACCGATGACGGGCTTCGTGCCATGATCGGCTACGAAGTACCGGACGACCTGCATGAACGCAGGCTTGAATCCACCCGTCGCATTCGCGATGGCTACTGGCGCGAGGAACGTCGCGCCATCAGTCATCAGCTGAGTGAGCTGGGTGACCTGATGCTGGAGGAGATTTACCTGAAGTCCATCCGGCTGATGGGATTCGGTTTCTTTACCGAAAAAATGATTCAGGGTGGCGCTGCCATTGGACGGGGCTTGCAACACCAGCTTATCAACTGGGCGATCAATCACCTGCAGGAGCCCGAGTTCATGACACTCGCGGATTACATGGACTTGCGTCACCTGTATTTACCTGAGCCGCTGGGGCACCAGTTCCTGTATTACACCAACGACTGATTCCTCCCTCAGAATAAAAAAGGGCTGCAGATTTGCAGCCCTTTTTTATTGCCGGTTAAAACAACTCAGACACTTTCCTGCAACTGCTGCAAGATTGCAGGATTTTCCAGTGTGGAGGTATCCTGGGTAATCTGTTCACCCTTGGCAATGGAGCGTAACAAGCGGCGCATGATCTTGCCGGAACGTGTCTTGGGCAGGTTATCCCCGAACCGTATGTCCTCCGGCTTCGCGATGGCACCAATCTGGTTGGCCACCCAGTCGCGCAACTCCGCCACAATCCGCTTCTTTTCATCCCCGGTCGGCCGCGCGCCCTTCAGTACCACAAAGGCCACGATTGCTTCCCCCTTGAGGGCATCAGGACGACCGACAACCGCAGCCTCTGCCACTTGCGGATTGGCCACCAGTGCAGATTCTATTTCCATGGTCCCCAAACGATGCCCGGAAACATTCAGCACATCATCAATGCGCCCCATGATCCAGAAATAACCATCGGCATCACGGTGCGCAGAGTCTCCTGCAAGGTAATAGCGGCCCTGGTACTCGTCAGGAAAATACGACTTCACAAAACGATCGGGGTCTCCCCACAGCGTGCGCACCTGTGACGGGAAGGGGCGCTTGATCACCAGAAAGCCGCCACCGTTTTCCACCGGCATCCCGGCCTCATCCACAATGTCTGCCATGATGCCGGGCAGCGGCAGCGTGCAGGAGCCCGGCTTGGTGGGCACAGCACCCGGCAGCGGCGCAATCATGTGCGAGCCGGTTTCGGTCTGCCACCAGGTATCCACAATCGGGCAACGACCTCCACCCACCTGTTCGTGATACCACATCCAGGCTTCCGGATTGATCGGCTCACCCACTGTGCCCAGCAGGCGCAGTGATGACAGATCGAACTGTGCCGGCAAATCGCCCCCCAGCTTGATCAGGGAACGAATTGCCGTCGGTGCGGTATAGAACGTAGTGACGCGATGGCGCTCGATCATCTGCCAGAAACGTCCGGCATCCGGATAAGTGGGTACGCCTTCAAAAATCACCTGGGTACCACCCAGGGCCAACGGACCATAGGCCACATAACTGTGGCCGGTAATCCAGCCCACATCGGCCGTGCACCAGAAGATGTCATCCGGCTTGAAATCAAACACCCAGCGCATCGAGTTGATGGCGCCGAGCAGATACCCGGCACTCGAATGCTGCACGCCCTTCGGCTTTCCGGTAGATCCGGATGTGTAAAGAATGAAAAGGGGATCGTCTGCACCGACCCATGTCGGCTCACAATACTCCGGCTTGCCCTTCACCAGATCGTGCCACCAGATGTCACGGCCCTTCTGCCATGAAACGGGCGCATCCTGCTCTGCTGCACGCTGATAAACGACCACCCGCTCCAGCGAATCGCAGCCGCCCAGCGCAATGGCTTCATCGGTAGTGGTCTTGAGCGGAACAACCTTGCCGCCCCGGATACCGGCATTGGCGGTAATTACCAGCTTGGCACCTGCATCGATAATGCGTTCATTGATGCTCTTGGCAGAGAAACCGCCAAAGACAACCGAGTGAATCGCACCAATTCGCGCACAGGCCTGCATGGCCACCACAGCCTCGATGCTCATCGGCATATAGACAATGACACGATCACCCTTGTTCACGCCCAGTGACTTCAGTCCATTGGCAAACTGACCCACCATGCGCGACAACTCGGCATAGGTCACACGACGCACAGTGCCGTTATCGGATTCGAAGATGAGTGCAATCTTGTGTGCCAGCAACGGCAGGTGCCGATCAATACAGTTGTACGAAACATTAAGCTGGCCATCATGGAACCAGCGGTAAAACGGCGCATTGCTCTCATCAAGCGTTTGCGTGAAGGGACGATGCCAGCTGAGCTGCTCGCGTGCCTGACGTGCCCAGAACCCTTCATAGTCGGACTCTGCCTCTGCACACAGGGCACGATAGGCGTCCATCCCGGACACAACAGCCCGCTCACGAAATGTATCGCTGGGCGGAAACACGCGGGTTTCGACAAGAATGGAATCAATGGAACTCATGGCATGTCCTCCTGCCGTATTGTTTTTTCCGTGTGACTGACCTGTCACATGTGCGAAGGCAAGAATGCGGCAGACCCCGCCTGATGACAACCACCTTGATATGGCTGTCGTGAACATCTTTGCAACCAGCCATGACAGCTCCACAAAAAAGGCCGCCCGAAGGCGACCTTTTCATGCTTGCTGCCGGGTCTAGTGACTGGCCTTGCCTGCGCCGATACCCGTGTTCTGACGGACATACAGCTCCTTCCACAAACGCAGGGAGCGGTCGTCGCCTCGCCAGAGCAGCGACCCCAGGAACACGGCGAGGAAGCCGAGTGGAATCGAGATGATGCCAGGATTCTTGAGCTTGATCAGCGGCTCGGTGAGTCCCACCATCGAGGTTGTCTTGCCGGCGTTCTTGACCAGATCATCCTCGGCTTTTTTCACATCCCGCTCCAGCTTGGCAATCGCCTTCTGAACCTTGGCCTGCTCGGCAGGCACAGTGAGACCCGCCAGCTTTACATCAAGCTCGGCACGCTTGGCCGGTGCGGCGGCAATGGCTTTTTCCGCCTCTGCCTTCACCTTGAGGGGATAGGTCATGTTGGGCGACACCATCACCAGCGTAATGGCCGTCAACGTGCCGACCACCATGCCGGCGATAATCCCGCCGGTATTGCACTTGCGCCAGTACAGGGTCAGCACGATGCAGGGCAGATTGGCGCTGGCAGCCACGGCAAAGGCCAGACCGACAAGGTGCGCCACGTTCTGCCCCTTGGCAGCAATACCGATGGCAATGGCAATGGCACCCACCACCACGGTGGCAATACGTGCGGCCTTCACCTGCTCTTCCGGAGTCACATGGTCTTCACGAATCACACCCACATAGATGTCATGTGCCATGGCGCTGGCGGATGCCAGTACCAGACCGGCAACCACGGCCACGATGGTGGCAAACGCAACGGCTGCCACAAACGCCAGGAACAGGTTACCCAGCATCGAATCTGCACCACCACCCAGATACTGGGCCAGCAATGGCGCTGCCATGTTGCCGCCCTTGTCGACAGCAGCAATGTCAGGGGCACCCACATTGATTGCAGCACCCAGACCCAGGAACAGGGTCAGCACATAGAAACCACCGATGATACCCATAGCCCAGATCACCGACTTGCGGGCTTCCTGTGCTGTTGGCACGGTGAAGAAACGCATCAGGATGTGTGGCAGACCGGCAGTACCCAGCACCAGCGCAAACCCGAGGGATATCTGGTCAAGCGGATCCTTCATGTACAGGCCTGGCTCAAGGAAACGCTGACCCAGCTCACTCGTGGTCATGGCAGCAGCAGGATCACCAATCAGCTTGGCGGTTTGTGCCAGCACCTTGGGATCGGAAATCGCTGCCGTGAGGAATGCGGGCAACGAGAAACCATAAGGTGCCCACACCAGCGCCACCAGAACCAGTGATGCCGTCACCAGCAAGACCGCCTTGATGATCTGTACCCACGTGGTCGCCACCATGCCGCCAAACAACACATAGGCCAGCATCAGGATGCCAACCACAATCACCGACACTTCGTAATCGATACCGATCAGCGTCTTGACCAGTACACCGCCACCCACCATCTGGGCAGTCAGGTAGATGGTCGACACCGTGATCACGGACAGGGCACCGGCCACACGGGTTTTCTTGGGATCGTTACGGAAGGAAAGGATATCTGCCAGCGTGTACTTGCCAATGTTCCGGCATGGCTCAGCAATCACCAACAGCACGGTGATATAGGCCATGAGAAAGCCTACCGAATACATGAACCCGTCATAGCCGTAGAGCGAAATCAGGCCGGCAATACCGAGAAAAGAAGCAGCTGACAGGTAGTCACCTGCAATTGCCCAGCCGTTCTGCAAGCCGGAAATTCCACCGCCTGCCGTGTAGAAGTCAGAGGCAGAATGCACGCGCTTGGCCGCACGAAAGGTGACATACATCGTCATCGCAATAATGGCGCCAAACACCAGAAATGTCAGGAAGCGGTACTGCGGGGCAACGGCCCCCGCATCCTCCGCCAATGACAGGCCTGGCAGCAGCGCCAGCAATCCGAGAAGAATCCTAGACATGACGTGGACCTCCAACGGAGGCAACAATTTCAGCCGCCAGAACATCAAACTCACGATTGGCACGACGCGAATAAATTATCGCAACGCCCCAGGCCACCACAAACTCGGACAAGGCAAACAGCAAACCGACATTCATCGGTCCCCATACCTTCTGGCGGAAAAGTTCGGGAGTAAACACTGCGCCCAGTGGCAGCAGGAAATAATAGGCGAGGGAAAAAGCCATCAGGCTCCAGAGAAAACGGCTTTTGCGTCGGTGCAGATTCTGAAAACGAGGGTCGGCCTCTATGGCCTCCCAGTCGATGGGTGTCTGACTCATGATGCGCTCCTGTCATGCCTTGCTGCCGGCGTAGTACCGACACAGCTAACATGGCCATCATGCACCAAGGCCTACATTCGCAAATCTAGACCTTGGTCGTAGCACCCGCACAACAAAAAGGCCCGAACACTGGTTCGGGCCTTTTCATTTTTCTCAGGAAAAACAGTCACCTGACGACAGGCAATCAAGTCTCGACCGGGTAATTCCAGCGCCAGACCTCAAAGCCGCCATCCAGGCTGTAAACTTCGGCAAAGCCCTTCTCGCTAAGCCAGGCACTGGCACCCTGGCTGGAGTTGCCGTGATAGCAGTAAACCAGCACCGGGGTCGCCTTGTCGGTATTCTCGATAAAGCCGGCCACCGACTGGTTATCCAGAAAAACCGCCCCGGGAATACGGCCGGCCTGATAAGAACCCGCATCCCTGACATCCACCAGCACAGGTGACCGCTCAGCAATCAGGGCCGCAGCGTCTACCGGTGAAATTCGCTGCCAGCTCAAGCCCGCTCTCCCCGCATGGACGGAATATCTGCCAGCAACTCCTCTTCAGGATACTTGCTCGGCAGCTTGCGACCGATGGCCTCTTCCAGCTTGGGAATCAGGAACGCATCATCTTCGCACGCAAAACTGATGCTGGTACCGCTGGCACCAGCACGGCCGGTACGCCCGATGCGGTGCACATAATCATCCGTCTGTTCCGGCAGCGTGAAATTCACCACGTGACTGACGTTATCAACATGGATGCCACGACCCGCAACGTCCGTCGCCACCAGTACCTTGATCTTGCCTTCGCGGAAGTTTTCCAGCGTCTTGACGCGCTTGTCCTGCGGCACTTCGCCGGACAGCATGGCGCAGGAAATACGGTGATCCCGCAACATGTCCGTCAGCTTGCGCGTCTGGTCGCGGCGATTGGCAAACACCATCACCCGCTCCATGTTCTGCCTGGTGATCAGGTTGTAGAGAAGCTTGTACTTGTCTTCGGCCGTCGTGATGTACACCAGCTGCTCGACAAGATCCGTGGTGCCCTTTTCCGGTTCGATTTCCACCTTCACGGCACTGCACGTCCACTGTTCGGACAGGTTCAGCACATCGCGGGTGAATGTGGCCGAGAACAACAGCGTCTGACGCGACACCTTTGGCGGCGTCATGCGCACGATACGCTTCACATCCGGAATGAAGCCCATGTCCAGCATGCGATCGGCTTCATCAATGACCAGTGTTTCCACGCGATCCAGATACACATCCTGCTTGCCGGCAAAATCGAGCAGCCGGCCAGGCGTGGCCACCAGGATATCGACAAAGTCTTCCGTCAGCTGCTTGCGCTGCTTGTCATAATCCATCCCGCCCAGCACCGTCACCACCTTGAGCCCGGTGTACTTGGACAATGCAGCTGCATCCTTGGCAATCTGCATGGCCAGCTCGCGGGTTGGCGCCAGGATCAGGGCACGTGGCTCACCGGTGTAACGCTCTTCATCGGGCGGGTTTTTCAGCAGATCAGTGAGAATGGTCAGCAGAAAAGCCGCCGTCTTGCCGGTACCCGTCTGGGCACGACCAATTGCATCATGGCCTGCCATGGTGAACTTGAGGACACGCTGCTGGATCGGCGTGCAGTACTGGAAGCCCTGATCGGCAATTGCATGAAGGACTGCACGCGGCAGATTGAGATCAGCAAAGCGCATCTTGCCTTCGGCAGCAGGGACTACATAGGTCGCAGGATCCCAACCGGTAGGATCCTGATCAAAGCGTGAATCGGTTTGTGTTGTCACAACAGTATTTTCTCGAATCAGACTTCAGGACATCAGGCGCATGTAAAAACTGATCAATGCGTCTTGATGAATCGTTCGCGGGCAAACCGGATACGGGCGTGATAAACCCCGTCAGGTGCCCGCTTTCCACATCCCACTACCATTACTACAAATGCATCTGGTGGCAACTTGAGCATCCTGTTGACACGATGAGCATCAAAACCCTCCATGGGGCAGGTATCAAACCCATGGGCACGCATCGCCAGCATGAAATTCTCTGCACCCAGCGCGACCGTCTTGGCTGCCCATACTTTCATGTCCGCATGGGTAAAGGGGCCGCGTGGCACCGCCCTTTTCAAACCGGTCACCGCTGCCAGTGCCCGCTTGCCAATCCCCAGAATATTCAGCGGTCCCTGATTGTAGTAAACCTTTGCCAGACGCCCGTAATAGCTCTGCACTACTTTCGGAACCGTTTCTTCCGGCCAGTTGTCCAGCATCATGTCGCAATGCTCTTTCCAGGTCTCCAGCCGCGCCACAATGACAACAAGTTCCTGCGCCGTGCGTGCTGCATTCTGGTTGAGGCAGGCAACCGCCAGCTCCTTTTTCAGGGCTGGCGCCTTGATGACGTGAAACTCCCAGGGCTGCAGATTGGAGGAGTTAGGGGCCAGCAAGGCCATGTCCAGACAATCCTGCAGTACCGCATCCGGAATTGGCGTATCGTCAAAACGTCGGACCGAGCGACGACTCATCACTACCTTGCGGAACTCTTCAACATCAATGTCCGGTACCGCTTCGTGATATCGCTGCTTGCTCATAGCGGTTGCACATCCTCGGCCTGGAGTCCCTTCTCGCCCTTGATCACCACAAACTCAACATCCTGGCCTTCACGCAACGTACGATGCCCCTCACCACGAATGGAGCGATAGTGCACGAATACATCATCGCCCTGCGCACGCGTAATGAAACCGAACCCCTTGGTCGCATTGAACCACTTCACCTTGCCCTCCTCGCGCGGCCCCTTCACACGTGACGGCAATGGCGGCAATGCCATCATCACCATCAGCACGGCCGGCAGGAACACCAGTACAATCATGGGCAGCCAGAAACCGGTATGCGAAGGAATAACCGGCGCCATGGCAATTTCAACAATATTCAGCAGCGCAAAGCCCAACACATAAATGGTGAGGGGAAAATGTACCCACTTCCGCTTCTTGAGATTACGCGCACACCAGAAAAACAGCGGTGCCATCGCAAGATCGGCAAGACCAAGTGCTCGCGTAAAATATGAAGAAGTGTTGTTTACCTCCAGCTGCATGGGCATCTGTTCAAGCCAGAGACCAGGAGCCAGCAACATGACCAGACCGTTAACTGCAAAACCGAGGGCCAGCACAATATAAATAAGGCTGAGCAAATGTTTCTTTTTCATTCATTATTCCTTGACCGCCATCGCGGCGAAATCCGGCGCCAGTAAATCGCCGTAACCAGACAACCCGGTCCAGAAAACGGAAAAACCCTTGTCCGCTTGACCGCAGCGCCAAGCTTACGCATTTTAACCTTTTGTTTCCATTAGTGTTCCCGCCATGCCCACGCCCTCCTGGCGCACCCTGCCAGCCCTGCAAGAAGCCGCCCTACCCAGGGGGCCAGCCAGTGATCACCCCTTCACGCAGACCGCGTTCCTGCAGGGGCTGGAGACTTGCGGCTGTGTGGGCCCCGGCACCGGCTGGCAGCCCCGGCACCTGCTACTGGAGCAGGGCGCCCGCCGCGCCCTGTTGCCGACCTACAGCAAGACCGACTCCAGTGGTGAATATGTCTTTGACCATGCCTGGGCTGCCGCCTATCAACGCCATGGACTCCGATACTTCCCGAAACTGGTCACCGCCGTGCCGTTTACACCCGTTCCCGGCCCCCGGCTGCTACTCCCGGAAGGTGAAACCGCGTCACTCTGGCTGCCCGATGCTTTCACCGCCATACAGGACCTGGTAATACAGGAGCAGGCATCAGGCTGGCATGCCCTGTTTGTGCCGGAAGACTGGCTGCCAACGGCCTCTGAAGCCGGGTTACTCACCCGTACCGGCTGCCGGTTTCACTGGCAAAACCCTGGCTACCGCGACTTCAGCGACTTTCTGGACACGCTGACCAGCAAAAAACGCAAGGACATTCGCCGGGAACGACGCCTGCTGGCGGAGAAAGGCATACGTTGCCGGGTACAGTCCGGCCGGGACATCAGCCCGGCCGATACCGGATTCTTTGTTGATTGCTACACCCGCACTTATCACGAGCACGGCCAGCATCCCTACCTGAACCTGGCCTTTTTCCAGCACCTGTTTCGCTCCATGCCTGACCAGGTGCTACTGGTCACGGCCGAAGATGATGCCGGGCCGATGGCATCCGCCCTCTTCCTGCACGACCAGACCACTCTCTACGGGCGCTACTGGGGATGCCTGCGCCGTGCTGACGGTCTGCACTTCGAGCTCTGCTACTACCTGGGCATGGAAATCTGCATGCAACGGGGACTAAGTGATTTCGACCCCGGCACACAGGGCGAACACAAACTGCTGAGAGGATTTGCGCCGCGACTGACACACTCCCTGCACTGGCTGAAGGAGCCGGCATTTCATGATGCCGTTAGCCGGTTTGTAGAAGAGGAGCGTAACCAGCTAGAGCGGTATTGCGAGGATGCCGCCAACCATCTTCCTTACAGGAATAATGGCTGAGCCGGAAAAGAAAAAACCGCCCGACAACGCTTGTCGCGTGCAGGATGAAACCGGAAACAAAAAAGGCCCCTCGAACGGAGCCTTGATGGTTACTTAGTCGATTGGCAGGACATCTTCTGCCTGGAAGCCTTTCTGGCCTTTCACCACAGTGAATTCGACTTTCTGACCATCCTTCAGCGAACGATGACCATCTCCTCGAATGGCACGAAAGTGTACAAACACATCTTCGCCACCGGTACGCTGAATAAAACCGAAACCCTTGGTGTCATTGAACCACTTGACGGTGCCCTGTTCACGATTGGACATGCTGCAAAACCTCAGACTCTTTAATCGATATCACCGCTGGCGCATCCACCTACTGCGACCGCTTGTCCATGAACATCCGGTTCGTGATGGCATTACAACGGAACGTCCCGATTAGACACCGAATATATTAAGCTTGCAATCATCCGGAAAGGCTGAAACCTGACAGCAACAATCATCGTAAAACGACTGCCCTCAGACAACCAGCAACGGCATCGGGCAATCCATCAATGAAGCCACCACGCGCAACAGTTCATACTCTTCAAGATTTACCATGGCATCCGCCAGCACCGCCGTCGCCGCCAGCTCCAGCACCAGACGACGGTCATTGATTGGCAGTCCAGCCAGAGTCTGCACCTCCCTCGCCAACTGCGAGAAACGCGATGAACCCACGGCTGGCAACTCAAGTACACGAGACGTAACCGTTCGCATCAGGCGAGCGTGGGTACGTTCCAGCTTCTCACCCGACAGTCCGCCCGTGTGCAGGATAATTGCCAGCACCAGGGAGACCACCTCAATACAGTTTTCCAGCTTTACAGGCCTTGCCTTGGCTGTCGGCAACAGCTGCTTGCGCATCAGCATCAACAAGGCAAACTCAAACGTACTTATCCGCTTGTCGAGTCGGGCAAACAACTGAAGCCGCGCAAAAAGCTCTTTTTGCTCAGCCACAGACAAGACCTGAAGGCGAGGCAAGGCAAGCTCTGTCAACGGCAAGGCAAACCGGATGCTGAGTCCGTCAAGCTGGGTGTGCAACTGCATCACCTCACGCTCAAGCCTGGGAATATTTTCTCGCAGAAATGACGAAAGATCCTGCGACGGTAAACCATTCTGCCTTGCCACCAGTGCAAACAATAATGACTGAGCGCCCGTGCTTGTTTGCAGTGCGGTCTTGATTGCCTCGGGCAAGCGCCGGTGCAGTTCAATGGCTGACGCCAGCTCTGCCGGATTCACGGTCCCTGCACGCGACAACAAGGTTATCGCCTGCGCCGACAGCTCCGGGGACACGCCACCAGCACTCACCGCACCCACCATTGCTGCCGTACCACCAGGCATCACATACGGTATTGCAGGAAGCTCATTGGTCACCAGCCCGGAGGCCCCCTCAACTGGTGCAAAGTCCTCCTGTACCCGGTCCGCCACACGCTCCTGGCGTTGTTGCAAGGCACGCTGCCTCACCCTGCCCCGCGCCAGATAACCGGGGCCAATGATGCGAATACGGTCTTCCAGTGGCGGATGCGTCGCCAGCAGTGAAGAAAATTTCAGCGTTTCGCCAAAGCAGAGATGGCTCATGTCCTCGGCATGCAGATTGTGCAACCAGGAACGCTCGCTGCCATACATGATCTTGAGCAGCGCATTGGCCAGTCCATCAGGATTACGTGTGAACTGTACACTGGACGCATCTGCCAGGAATTCGCGTTGCCGCGAAATTGCCGCCTTGATCAGGCGACCGAAAAAAAGCCCGACATAACCGATCAGCCACAGCATCAGGCCGACAACAAAAAGGTGGATGCTTCCACCACGACGATCTGACCGACTGGATGAACTGCTGGAGCTATCCCACGACATCCGCATCATGAAGCCGCCCATCTGGCCTATTGCCAGAATACCGGCGAGCAATGCCATCAAGCGAACATTAAGACGCATGTCACCGTTCAGGATGTGGCTGAACTCATGCCCCGCCACCGCCTGCATCTCATCGCGATCAAATGCCTCCAGTGCGCCGCGAGTCACCACCATCACGGTATCGTCGAGGGTCAATCCCGCCACAAAAGCGTTTATGCCTGACTCACGATCCATGACATATACCTGTGGAGGCCGAACCCCCGAGGCAATCGCCATTTCATCCACGACATTGATCAGACGACGCTCATTTTCATCCGTCGAGGCAAAATCAACCCGTCGTGCCCCGACCATTTCTGCAATGGCGCTGCCGCCACCACGCAATTTCAGGTATTCAAGAAAGCTGCCACCAACAATCAGCATCAACGTGCCAATCACGGCCTGCGATGACCAGGCATGCCATAGCAGGCCGCCACCCGGATCCTCTCCGAACAACCGCAGCAATGCATAGAACGCAAGATTCACGGCAAAAACAATGAGCACCACAGCGCACAGAAAATAGAAAAGCAAACGCCCGGTCTGTCGCCGGGCGCTTGCCTGATGCTCAAAGAAATTCATGTCAGCGCAATTACGCTATCAGAAGCCAACGCGAACAGGCTGGCGTGCTTCAGCGTTGGGAATCTGGAGCTGGGTCGCCTGCGGAAAACCAAAGGCGCCGGCAACAAAGAAGTTGGGAAACTTCTCGCGATGAATGTTGTATTCCATGACGGCATCATTGAATGCCTGGCGGGCAAAACCCACGCGATTCTCAGTGGATGCCAGCTCTTCCATCAGCTGCTGCATGGTTTCATTGGCCTTGAGATCGGGATAGTTCTCCGATACTGCCAGCAAACGCCCCAACGAAGCGCCAAGCACGCCTTCAGCCTGCGCCAGCAATGCCATCTTGCCCGGATCTTCCACCGCGGCCGCAGCTGCCTTCTCTGCCGACACCGCCTGGCTGCGCGCAGCAATCACATTGGTCAGCGTTTCCTTTTCATGGGCCATGTAAGCCTTGGCTGTTTCCACCAGATTGGGGATAAGCTCGTAGCGACGCTGCAACTGCACATCAATCTGCGCAAAGGCATTCTTGAACCGGTTCCGGTGCGTGACCAGCCGATTGAATATGCCGACAAAGAACCACGCAATCAGCGCCAGCACACCCACAAACAATAGCAAACCCATCATGTCCCACTCCCTCAGGTACCCGAAAACCATGACTTCATGCCGACCAACACTATCAGCGCAAGCACCGTCCTTCCAGTACGTCCGTCACGAAATCCGCACGCCCTGACGGCCTCAGAAGGTCAGCCGGTACAGGAAGTAATGATCCAGAAGCAGAACAAAAAACAGCAGAAAGAGGTAGGTGATCGAAAAGCCAAAGGTTTTCATCGGCACTTTCGGGTCATTCCTGAACTTCAGCCTGAGCGCATAAACGAGGAAGATCGCGCTCAATACCGTTGAACCGGCAAGGTAGATCAAGCCGCTCATGCCGGTCAGGTAAGGAAGCAATGCAATCACAAACAGAATCACGGTGTAGAGCAGCACTGCTGTCTTGGTGAACTCCAGACCATGTGTCACCGGCAACATGGGGATGTCTGCCTTGGCATACTCATCACGGCGATGAATCGCCAGCGCCCAGAAATGTGGAGGCGTCCAGGCAAAGATGATCAGCACCAGCAGCAGGGCATGTGGATGCACCTCGCCAGTGACTGCCGTCCAGCCCAGCAGCGGCGGAATGGCGCCCGCGAGGCCGCCAATCACGATATTCTGTGGGGTCGCGCGCTTCAGCCACAGGGTATAGATAAAGGCATAACCGATAATGCCGAAAAAGGTCAGCACTGCCGTCAGGCGATTGATGAAGACATCCAGGATAACCAGGGATGCAAGCCCAAGCACCGCGGCAAACACCAGTGCTGCACGTGTGTTTACCCTGCCCTGAACAAGCGGGCGCTTGTGGGTACGCGCCATGATGGCATCAATGCGCTGATCCATTATCTGGTTGATCACGGCAGACGCCATCATGGCCAGTGCCATGCCCAGAGAACCCAGAATCAGCACACGCCATGGCACCATGCCTGGTGTTGCCAGGAACATCCCGATGACCGCTGTCACCATGAGCAGGGCAACCACACCAGGTTTGGTGAGTTCCCAGTAGGCACGCCACAGCGGCGGCACCGGTTTCTCGACAGCAGCTGTCGTCATGACTTTTTTTCCTGTCCGAGACTGTAGACCAGAGTGGCCAGCACCTGCAGTAACAACAGGGCAACCACGTTATGCGTGACCGCCACAGCCAGGGGCAGATTGAAGATCACATTGGAAACACCCAGCACCACCTGGATCAGCAGCCCTGCACCCAGAAACAGGGCAAAGCGACGATAACGCGTGCCGGCCGCACGAAACCAGAGCAGCAAGGTCATGACCGCCAGCAGAGCCGCAGTAGTCCATGCGCCAATCCGATGCGCCGCATGAATCGTGATTTTCGCATCCGGTGCCAGATGCGGAGCAAACTCATACGACGTGCCGGCATAGGTATGAATGGCAAAGGCATCACGCACGTTCAGCATCTGCATCCATCCATCCTGACAAACCGGTAATGCCGTGCAAACCGTGGCGGCGTAATTGGACGCCGTCCATCCTCCCAGTGCAATTTGCAGGACCAGCACAAGCAAAGACAGGACAGCCAGCGGCCGTAAGGCAGCCACCGCCACATTACCAGACGACTTCAGGAACGGAGACAGACGCACCACCAGCAGCACAATGGTGGTGAACGTGGCAAAACCGAACAGCAGATGTCCGGTCACCACTGGCGGAAAAAGCTTCATGGTCACGGTCCAGGCACCAAAGGCCCCCTGCAAACAGACCATGAACAGCAGTAATACGGCATGCCTGACCGGAATGTCCTTTTCGCGGCGAGCAGCCCACAAGGCGATACCTGCCATGAAAATGCACAAAAGACCGATGGTCTTGGCAAAGTGCCGATGAATCATTTCCGGCCAGGCTTTCTCCGCAGAAAAAGGGCTATCGGGATACAGGGCCTGGCCCTGCTCGATTGCCTGCGGCGACAGCGGCACCGTAATTGAGCCATAACAGGTAGGCCAGTCCGGGCACCCAAGCCCTGCGTCCTCAAGACGGGTCCAGGCACCTAGCGCCACTACTGTCGCCGTGATCAACACACTGATCACGGCCAGTCTCGTCAGCCAGAGTCGTGAAGTTGAAATCGGGTTAGCCAATTCGGGATGCCTTCAGCAGTTTTTTGAGATCATTGAGAGCATCCTCGGCCTTGATGACCGATGTCTTCTCGTCCACTTCCGGACCATAGGTCAGCATGAGCCAGCCCATTGGATCCATGACAAACAGGTTCCCCGCACTCGCCCCATTCGCCAGCACGTTGGCCAGTGCCTGATCAATATCGCCGGCAGCCGCCTCCACGCGCGCAAAATCAGCAAACTCCTTGCCCAGCAACGCTTCGGTTTCAGGCGCAAGAGCAGATGTCAGCACGATCAGCGGCTTTACCCGCTCTGATTCCTTGCCCAGTGCCTTGCGAATCTGACGCATCTGGAACAGCCGGTTGCGGCAAGCCTGCCCGCACTGCTCAGGCATTACATAAAGCAGCCACCAGTTGGCTTTCACAAAGTCGGCAGTGACTGCCGTACCATCCTGACCCCGTGCCTTGAACCCGGCAAACGCAGCCGGCGGATCAATCAGCTGCCCGTTATTGGTCTTGCCGCCCTGATACCAGCCAAGCTTGTATGCCAGATCACCCGCTACAAACGGCACCACAAAAGTTGCCAGCAAC
Organism: Moraxellaceae bacterium; assembly: GCA_030646295.1. Lineage (GTDB taxonomy): Bacteria > Pseudomonadota > Gammaproteobacteria > Pseudomonadales > Moraxellaceae > UBA2031. Next base: position 195,423 of record JAUSND010000003.1, on the reverse strand, counting down.
AGCAACAGCAGCAAACGGTTTTTCTTCACCTGGGCAGGCGATACCGGTACTTGATCATTCATGTTTCAGGGTCACCATTCTTTCGCAAATTCACTACCAGCAACACCACCAGTACGGCCAGTGCCAGACTGAACCACTGAAAGGCATAGGCCTGGTGCTTCTCCGGCACCATGCCAAGGCGCGCAGCCGGCGCCCACTCTCGCACAAAGCCATCCGGAGCCGTAGCGTCCAGCCTTACTACAAAGGGCTGCAATTCTACCCCAAGCGCCGCCGAGAGTTCCGGAATATCAAGGCGGGAGACACGCACAGGCTTGCGTGTGTAATCCGGCTTGCCCACTGTGAAGAACTCCGAAGGGTATGCCACGGTGCCGCCAACCTGCAGCGAGCTGGCCGCAGCTACTTCCGGCAACTGCTGCACATCCTGGCCAACCGGCACCCATCCACGATTGACGAGCACCCCTGCATGACCGCTATCTGGCAGAAACACGGTATACACATGAAAGCCGGCTTGCGGCCCCCGCATCTGGTTTTCCAGAAATACCTGTCGGCCATTATCCCAATGCCCGGCCACCACAACCTTGCGATCCTCTACATCCTGCAACACCAGCAATGCATCCAGAGGCAAGGCTGGCGCCTGGATACGCGCCTCATAGCGACTGGTCATCAGTGCCTTTTCATCAGCCCGACCCAGTTGCCACATGCCCAGCCGGCAAAAAAACAGGACACCCGACAACGCCAGCAGTAACGCCCACACAGGCGGGGACCATACCCTTGAACCAAGAACCACACGCAATTCCTTCGTGAGCAAGCCCGCCATCATTTACACTCCCGGGTCTGTTCAATCATTGGTGAAGGCCATGTGGATCAAGATTATCGTCGTATTCGCCATGCTGGCGGTGCTGTTCAACCTCTTCAAGGCACTCTCGCATCTGGTGCGAGGCGACAAGGCCGATTCCGAAAAAGTTCTTAAGTCCCTGATCTGGCGACTGGTATTTACCATCGCATTACTCGTGGGCCTCTATGCAGCCTCATATTTCGGTCTGATCGCACCTCATGGCCTGCCTCAGGTTGAGCCACCTGCTGCGCCAGTGCCGGCGCCCTGAATACAAGCACCTGAATACACACATTAGCCGCATACAAAAAAGCCCGGATAACCGGGCTTTTTTGTGCATCCTGCACCAGTAGTCAGAACCAGTAGACCACCAGGAACAGGAACAGCCATACCACATCCACAAAATGCCAGTACCAGGCGGCTGCCTCAAAGGCAAAGTGGTTGTCAGCGGTGAAGTGTCCCTTGGCCGAACGCACCAGCATGACAATCAACATGATCGTACCGATGGTCACGTGCATACCATGAAAACCGGTCAGCATGAAGAACGTCGAGCCATAAATGCCGGACTTCAGGGTCAGACCCATCTCGGTGTAGGCATGGATGTATTCTTCTACCTGCAGTCCGAGGAAGATGATGCCCAGAACACATGTCACGGCCAGAAACTTGAGCAGACGGGCACGATTACCAACCAGCAGGGCGTGGTGAGCCACTGTCAGTGTCACGGAAGATGTCACCAGCAGAATGGTGTTGATGAAGGGCAGGCCCCATGGGCTCATGGCTTCAGTAGCCATACCGGCAGGCGTTTTGACCAGCGGCCACATGGCCTGGAACTCCGGCCACAGCACTTCATGGGTCATCATGCCACGCTCACCCTCACCACCCAACCACGGCACTACCAGCCAGCGGGCATAGAACATCGCACCAAAAAATGCAGCAAAGAACATGACTTCGGAAAAGATGAACCAGGTCATGCCCTGACGATAGGAGCGATCCATCTGCGCCGAGTTCATGTTGGACATGGATTCGCGCGCGGTGTCACGGAACCAGACAAACATCAGGGCCAAAACCCCGATGATGCCGATCGGAAGCAGGAAATTGAGCGTTCCCTTGTTACCCAGGCCTCTGGAGAGATCCGTCACACCATGGCTCTGGATGAAATTGGCAGCACCCAGAACCAGAATGAACAGGATGAAGGAGCCGAGGAAAGGCCATGGGCTTGATGCCGGCACATAGTAGCTGGTCGGCTTCTGGCCGGGTGCCACGGGACTGTGATTTGCAGACATTCGTGTGTCTCCCTTTCATGCAGGCTCAGCGGGATGCTGCTTTGGCCTGCTCTGTCATGTTGTAGAATTTATAAGAAAGCGTGACTGTCCTGATGTGCTTCGGAAGCGCCGGATCGACATAGAAAATCATCGGCATGGCCTTCTCTGCACCTCCCTCCAGACGCTGCTCCGCAAAACAGAAGCACTCCGTCTTCTTGAAATACTGCGCCGCTTCATTGGGCGAAATGGACGGTATAGCACGCCCCGTAATCGCACCGCTGTCGCGGTTTTTCACAAAAAACATCGTTTTTGTGATTTCGCCCGGGTGAACCTCCACCGCAGGCTTTTCATACCGGAAATCCCAGGGCAATGCCTTGTCGGTATCAACAAGGAACTCCACTGTAACCGTTCGCGCCAGATCAGCTGCAACCGGGGCTGCTGCTGCCTTGCTCGATGTCTTGCCATTGAGGCCCGTAATCTCGCAAAAGGCATCATACAGCGGCGGCATCACGAACACGGCGAACACAAACATGCCAACCACCACCAAACCCAGTCTTACCAGAAGACGACGGTTCTTTTCGGTAGTCCCGGCAACGGTGGTTCCCATGCCGCTTTCGTGATTATCGCCGCTCATCAACAACTCGATACTGCACAGTGGAGCATCCCTGCTCTCGTCACAATACGCCTTACTTCACCACCGGTGGCACTTCAAAGGTGTGGTACGGAGCCGGACTAGGCACGGTCCACTCCAGACCTTCAGCACCTTCCCACGGCTTGTCCTCTGCCTTCGGACCCTTCTTCGCTGTCAGCAGGATGGCCACGAAGAACAGCTGCGAGAGGCCAAACCAGAAGCCACCGATAGAGATCCAGAAGTTAAGGTCGGCAAACTGCTGCGAATAGTCCGCATACCGACGCGGCATACCGGCCAGACCCACAAAGTGCATCGGGAAAAACAACAGGTTCACCGACAGCAGGGAGTTCCAGAAATGCAGCTTGGCCAGCGTGTCGTTGTACATGTGACCGGTCCACTTGGGCAGCCAGTAATAGGCACCACCGAAAATGGCAAACAGCGCACCAGACACCAGCACATAGTGGAAATGCGCGACAACGAAGTAGGCATCCTGATACTGGTAATCGGCTGGCGTGATGGCGAGCATCAGACCGGAGAACCCGCCGATGGTGAACAGCACCACGAAGGCAATCGAGAACAGCATTGGCACTTCAAATGTCATGGCACCACGCCACATCGTCGCCACCCAGTTGAACACCTTCACACCGGTCGGCACGGAAATCAGCATGGTCATGTACATGTAGAACAGCGAGCCCGCCAATGGCAGACCCGTAGTGAACATGTGATGCGCCCACACCACGAACGACAGCAGGGCAATCGATGCCGTTGCATACACCATGGAGGCATAGCCGAAGAGTGGTTTGCGGGCAAACGTCGGGATGATGGCGGACACGATGCCGAATGACGGCAGGATCATGATGTACACCTCGGGGTGCCCGAAGAACCAGAAGATATGCTGGAACATCACGGGATCACCGCCACCGGCAGCATTGAAGAAGCTGGTGCCGAAGTGACGATCCGTAAGCATCATGGTCACAACACCGGCCAGAACCGGCATCACGGCAATCAGCAGGAACGCCGTGATCAGCCAGGTCCACACGAACAGAGGCATCTTCATCATGGTCATGCCGGGGGCGCGAAGATTGAAAATCGTCACGACCACGTTGATGGCACCCAGAATGGAAGAAATACCCATGAGGTGAACGGAGAAGATGAAAAGATCGGTGCTTGGTGGGCCATACGTCGTCGACAGCGGCGCGTAGAACGTCCAGCCGAAGTTTGGAGCCGGTCCCATTCCCAGAATCGACATGACAATGGATGCAATCAGCAGGCTGAACGCAAACGGCAGCAACCAGAAGCTGAACAGGTTCAGACGCGGCAGGGCCATGTCCGGTGCACCGATCATCATTGGCACCATCCAGTTAGCAAAGCCCGTGAAGGCCGGCATGATGGCGCCGAACACCATGATGAGGCCGTGTACGGTCGTCATCTGGTTGAAGAAATCGGGCTGTACCAGTTGCAGGCCCGGATACATGAGCTCGGCACGAATCACCATGGCCGCAGAGCCACCGCACAGCAGCATGACGAATGCAAATATCAGGTACAGCGAACCGATGTCCTTGTGATTGGACGTAGTGAACATGCGCTTCCAGAACGGCGCCAGTTCATGATGGTGATGATCGTGATGATCATGGGAAGCAGCGTGACTCATTTTTATTCTCTCCCCTGATTACTTGGCCACAACATCGGACGGCTGCACGAGGTCGCCCGTGCTGTTGCCCCATGTGTTACGTGTATAGGTGATGACGGCGGCCATTTCCTTCGGAGTCAGCACACCCTTCCATGCCGGCATGGCGTTCTTGCCGTTGTTCAGGATATTGATCTGGGCAGCAAGTTGATCCTTCACCGATGCAATCTTGGAGCCCTTGAGGGCAGGGAACATCGGCGGCAGGCCGACACCAGTCACCTGGTGGCAGGCGGCGCACTTGCCGTTGTAAACCTCTTCACCAAACTTGCTGGCTTCGGCGATATCGGCAAACTTGTAGTCTGCCGAGCTGGCAGCTGCCTTGGCTTCTTCCTCGGCCTTGACCTTGGCGTCAACCAGCCACTTGTCAAAATCAGCCTGGGACTTGGCCTCTACCACAATCGGCATGAACGCATGGTCCTTGCCGCAGAGTTCGGCACAGCGGCCACGGTAAAAGCCTTCCTTGCCAACCGGGACATTGGTCCAGACCTCATTAATGAAGCCAGGGATGGCATCTTTCTTGACGGCAAAATCAGGCACCCACCAGGCGTGAATCACGTCATCCGATGTCACCAGAAAGCGAACCTTCTTGCCGGTAGGAATCACCAGTGGCTTGTCCACTTCCAGCAGGTAGTTGGGGTGCTTGGTGAAGTCCGGCGTATTGGCCGAGCTGAAGCCCTTGCCCTGACGTTCGTACTGGTCACGCGGAGTGGACAGGATGGACAGGAAGCTGAGCCCCACATCCTTCTGCTCGCCGTAAGACAGGTACTCATAGTGCCACTTCCACTGCGAACCGGTCACACGCACGGTGATATCGGCCTCGCTGGAATCATTCATGGCAATCAGTACACGGGTTGCCGGCACCGCCATGACGATGAGGATGATGAACGGGACAATGGTCCAGATCACTTCCACCAGCGTGCTTTCATGGAAGTCGGCGGGCTTGACGCCTTTGGACTTGCGATGCTTGAAGATCGAGTAAAACATCATCCCGAACACGCCCACACCGATTGCAATACAGATGTAGAGCATGAAACGATGAAGTTCGAAGACTTGCTGGCTTATCTCCGTGACACCCGGCGTCATGTCGAGCTGGGTCGCGAAGGCAGAAGACGCCATGAGCATGGCTAACAACGCCGTGCCAGAGCGAAGGATATGAGTTGACCGCATGCACCTACTCCCGTTGTGCAGGATGAGCCCGCAACGTGGCAGGCTCTTTCTTGTTCTGAAACCGCGGCCTCTGGGTAAAAAGGCCGGCCGGTGTACCCCGGTGCCCGGACAGCAATGACAACAACCGTATCCACGCCCCCGTGGAACAACTATTGCCACCTGAAGTCAGGTTTTATCAGCATCAGCGCGACCGTTTGGACACAACGAAGGCAAAAAAATACCTCAACTGCTTCACAACCAAAAGACACACTTCTGCCAGCGAACGTAATGTATTGAGAGCGCACCATGATGTCCATACATACGGATGCAGTTTCAGGGTATTTTTTGCCTGAAAAAATGATCTGGGCAGCCGACACACACAATTGGCCACGCCAGGGCGAGGAGCTGCAGGCGAGCGCCTGCCGCCTCCTGCAGACGTAGAAAGTGCTTGATAGACGGAAGCAGGCGGAAGCAGGGCGGGAAAGGACTCAGTCGGACTCAGCGAGCAAACGCCTGACATCCGCCAGATCGGTCTGGGCCCGGTTGAGATAGTTGGCCATGACCAGAGAGTGGTTGGCGAAGAGCCCGAAGCCGGAACCATTAAGCACTACCGGACTCCAGAGCGTCTGCTGCGTTGCCTCAAGCTCATGAATGGCCGCACGCAGACTGAGCAAGGCCTGCCGATGCCCCAGCTCCGGCCCGAACTCCACCTCTACCGCCTTGAGGAGATGCAGCAGCGCCCAGGCATTGCCCCGAGCCTCATAGAAGACATCATCTATATCCAGCCAGCCGGTCTTCGCCAGATGCGGCACCCTGGCAGAATCAGCAACCGGCAAAACAGGGGCATGATCTGGCAGTGCCGCATTAAGGCGCGTTGAAAGCAGCCCCAGACCGGCATCAACATCGACCAGCCACCTATGCAGATAGGCCTCGCGAGCATAGAAACCAGCCTCACCCTTGCCCAGACGCAGCCCATAAGACTCCAGGGCCTCGCTACCGCGCACCAGCTCCCGTTCAGCCACAGGAAAAAGCCAGCTTTCCGGCTTTACATTAAAGGACGACTCAGCAACCGCCAGATCCTTGTCCTCGATGAACTGTGCATGCGAGAGACTCATGTCCCGGTGCAGGGCCCGCGTCATGTCCCGCACTTGCTGAAGGACACCCAGCTCCCATGCCGGGAGATTATCGAGAAGCAAACCGGGAGGAAAAAGATCATTACGAAGATAGCCACCGGGCTTGTCATGCAGGGCAGAGCTCACCTGCGCAAGCGCCCGGGTCAGAGCCTGACCCCGCTTGCCCGACTCGCTCGATGCAATCGGCATCACATCCGGCTCGCGCGACCAGTACCAACCCAGTCCGGACAGAAAGACCATAAACAGAAAGAGGGAAACCGTCAGAAGCGGCGCCACATCCCATGCAGCCCACCTGTCCTGCACTGCATCCCAGCGCTCTCCCAGCTTGTCTTGCCACCCATCCATCAATGCCAGATCCGCCTGAATTCCGGGCCCGGGCCGGACATAGATAAAGAAATAAGAGAAAGAGTCTCATCAGTCACCGGGCCGCTCATTCTAACCATACGGCAGGCCGGGTGGCATCATTCATGCCCATCACCCACTGCTTTATTTTTGCACCTGCAAGACCGGGACAGAACCAGACACGGCGGACTGGATAGTTGCTCCAAAGGCATTTAGGATTCCTGCCCCATGAAAATACTGCCAATCACCCTGCTGGTGCTTGCCCTGCTACTGACAGTGCCCGGCGTGCTTCTGCTTCGCCAGACCCCACTCCTGCGTCAGATTGCCGGGATTGTCCTGATGCTGGTGGCAACGGCCAGCGGATATACCGGCGGCCGTCTGCTGCTTGCCAGTCCGCCGCCCCCCTCCCCTTCATTTATACTCAAACAGCCCGATGGCCACTTTCAGGTCATCCGGCCGGAGGAGCTTCCTGCGGCACTGGCTTTGGCGAAAGGGCAGACAGTGATACTGGAGTTCTATGCAGACTGGTGTCCCAGTTGCATCAAGTGGAAGCAGGAGGTCTTCAGCCGGAAGGACGTACAAGAGGCAATGCGCCCTCTCGTACTTCTTCAAATTGATGCCTCCGAACTCACCCCCGCCACCCAGGCCGCCCTGGCGCAGTACCAGCTACCCGGCCTGCCCGCCATACTGGTCTTTGACCCTAGTGGCATTGAACAGCGGGAGCTCAGACTTCTGGGAGAAATGCCGGCAGAGGCATTCAAGAGCTGGATCAGATCCCGATTACTGCCCCTTCGGTCATAATCCTGACATGGACTTGCCCTCACTCTTTCGGTATCTTCCTGACAAATACCAGCAAGTTAACTGCAAATGACGTGTTTTAAGTAATCACATCCTTTGTTGCAAATCATCGACGAAAGTAACTTGGCTCACGGAAATCGCTGCGGCAATATCCAGAACCACAAAGTCACAACCGGGCAGCTGAAGCAGACTGCCAACCGGATCAGCCAGGGAAGCTACTCTTACAATGCCCCAGATTCTTGTCCTTAATGGCCCAAACCTGAACCTGCTGGGAACCCGCGAACCGGGAATCTACGGTGCTGATACGCTCGACAGCATCAACGCCGACCTGATGATGCGTGCTGCCGAAGCAGACCTGACGCTGGAGTGTCAGCAAAGCAATCATGAAGGCGTCCTTGTTGATCGCATTCATGCTGCCCGTCAGGATGGCACCCGCTTCATCCTGATCAATCCGGGTGCATTTACCCACACCTCGGTCGCACTGCGCGATGCCCTGCTCGCCGTGAATATCCCGTTTCTCGAGATCCATCTTTCCAATGTGCATGCCCGCGAATCATTCCGGCAGCACTCCTACTTCTCTGATGTTGCTGTTGGCGTGATTTGCGGACTTGGTCCCCAGGGTTATGCGCTGGGCCTGGCCTTTGCCGTGAATCGCCTGAAGCAGAAGTCCTGACATTTTTTGATTAACCCCAATTTGTGAGACCGTTACATGGATATCCGCAAGGTCAAGAAACTCATCGAACTGCTGGAAGAATCCGGAATTGATGAGCTGGAAATTACCGAAGGCGAAGAGTCGGTACGCATCTGCCGCCACCGCCCGGCCACGACCACTCATGTCGTCAGTGCGCCCGCCCCGGTTGCCATTGCAGCCGCCCCCGCAGCACAGCCAGCAGCAGACGCCGGACAAGGCCCGGCACCAGCTGCCGTTGAGCCGGCCACGCGTGGCTTTGTCCAGCGTTCGCCAATGGTTGGCACTTTCTATCGTGCTGCCTCGCCAGGCGCCGAGTACTTTGCCGAAGTCGGCCAGACCGTCAAGAAAGGTGATGTGGTCTGCATTCTGGAAGCCATGAAAATGATGAACCAGATCGAGGCAGAACAGGGCGGCGTGATTGAAAGCATCCTGGTGGAAAACGGCCAGGCCGTAGAGTTTGACCAGCCACTCTTCACCATCGTCTGACGCGGGACTGCCACCATGCTAGAAAAGGTAGTCATCGCCAATCGTGGGGAAATTGCCCTGCGCATCCTGCGCGCCTGCAAGGAAATGGGCATCCGTACCGTCGCCGTATACTCCAAGGCTGACCGCGACCTGCTGCACGTTCGTCTGGCAGACGAGGCCGTATGCATCGGCCCTGCTGCATCCAAGGACAGTTACCTCAATATTCCTGCGCTGATTTCCGCCGCCGAAGTGACGGATGCCCAGGGCATCCATCCCGGCTACGGCTTTCTGGCAGAAAACGCTGACTTTGCCGAGGCGGTCGAATCCTCGGGCTTCACCTTTATCGGTCCTCGCGCAGAAACCATTCGCCTGATGGGCAACAAGGTCTCCGCCATTGAGGCCATGAAAAAAGCCGGCGTGCCTACCGTGCCCGGCTCGGACGGTGCGGTTACCGAAGAGAATGCACTGGCCGTTGCCAAGCGCATCGGCTACCCGGTGATCATCAAGGCAGCTGCAGGTGGCGGTGGTCGCGGCATGCGCGTGGTGCATACCGAGTCAGCCCTGCTCAACTCGCTGTTTGTGACGCGTTCGGAAGCCCTCGGGGCCTTCGGTGACGACACGGTCTATATCGAAAAATTCCTGGAGCATCCACGTCATGTGGAAATCCAGATACTGGGAGATGGCAAGGGCAAGGCCATTCACCTTGGCGACCGCGATTGCTCACTACAGCGCCGTCACCAGAAGGTGGTTGAAGAGGCCCCCGCCCCGCATATTCCCGAAAAAGTCCGCAACCGTGTCGCCGAATCCTGCGTCAAGGCCTGCGAACAGATGAAATACCGTGGTGCGGGTACCTTTGAGTTCCTGTATGAAAACGAGCAGTTTTATTTCATTGAAATGAATACGCGCGTACAGGTCGAGCATCCCGTGACGGAAATGGTGACCGGCGTTGACATCATCAAGGAGCAGCTGCGCGTCGCAGCCGGGCTTGGTCTGTCATTAACCCAGAAGGATGTGGTCATCCGTGGCCATGCCATCGAGTGCCGCATCAATGCGGAAGACCCGAAAACCTTCATGCCCTGCCCCGGCAAGGTCAACTACTTCCACGCACCAGGCGGTCCCGGTATCCGCATGGACACCCATCTCTATTCCGGCTACAGCGTCCCCCCCAACTACGACTCGCTGATCGGCAAGCTGATTGCCTACGGCCCAAGCCGTGATGTCGCGTTTGCGCGCATGCGCAATGCCCTGGACGAGATCGTGGTGGAAGGCATCCGCAGCAATATTCCGCTGCACCGCGATGAGATCATGCGGGATGCCAACTTTGCGCGCGGTGGTGTCGACATCCACTATCTGGAAAAGAAACTCGGTCTTTGACCAGCCCCAGCCCCCACGTATCTGTAAAAACGGAGTGCAGGTGACTACACTCCGTTTTTTACATTCTCCCCCGGAATCCGTTCATGAGCTGGCTGCAACTTAAAATCGACACCACCAAGGCCCAGGCCCCCGTTCTGGAAGAGCTGCTGGAAACCCTTGGCGCTGCTGCCGTACTCATGGAAGACTCTGCTGATCAGCCCTTGCTTGAGCCGCCCCCTGGGGCCACCCCGCTGTGGGATGCCACCCGCGTGATCGGCATCTTCACTGTGGACTCCGAAATGGATGCCATTATCGAGTTCCTTGAGGCCCAGCTTGGCGAGGCGCTCCCAGCCCACCGTGTCGAGGTACTGGAGGACAAGGACTGGGTTCGCGCCTGGATGGATCACTATCACCCCATGCGTTTTGGTGACCGCCTCTGGGTTGTCCCCAGTTGGACGCCACCGCCCCAGCCCGATGCCGTCAATCTGTTACTGGACCCGGGACTGGCCTTTGGCACCGGCACGCACCCGACCACCGCGCTCTGCATGGAGTGGCTGGACAGCCTCGACCTGCAGGGCAAGACCGTGATCGATTATGGCTGTGGTTCCGGCATTCTTGCTGTGGCGGCACTGCTGCTGGGGGCAAAGGAAGCCTGGTGTGTCGACAATGACCCGCAGGCACTGACCGCCACACGCAACAATGCCGAGCATAACGGGGTGGGTGAGCGGGTTCACGTTTTCATGCCTGATGACATGCCGGAGATGCAGGCAGATGTTATTGTCGCCAATATACTGGCCGGGCCGCTGGCCATGCTGGCCCCGGTGATGGCCGCACACAGCCATGCTGGCACGCACATCGCCCTCTCCGGCATTATCCGCCCGCAAGTGGACGAGCTGCGTGAGGTTTACGGCGAATGGTACGACATGGATGTACTGGCCATAAAAGAAGAGGACTGGTGCCGCCTGTCAGGCACTCGCCGCGCCTGATGGTCGCATGCGTGCAATGGTGACTGTCAAAATCCGTTGCCAGACAGTAGATTTACATGAGCCGGCTGAACTCCGCTCGCAGGGACGAAGGACACAAAGATGACCGATGCCAAGCAGACCAAATGCCCACATTGCAGCAGCACTTTCCGTATCAGTGATGCCCAGCTCGCCGCCAAGGGTGGCAGCGTTCGTTGTGGCTCATGCCTGCAGGTTTTCAGGGCTGACCAGCATCTGGTCGGTGCCACTGCACCGGCACCGGCTGCACCCGCCGCTGCAAAACCCAAAAACAAAGGCCCTGCCGACGAGTCCTGGGCGCTTGACCTGATCAACGAGAAAGGCAAGACCGGGGCAGCAGAGCCGGAAGGCGATGACAGCTTCGGCTTCAGCGATGACGAAGTGGACGCTTTTATCGGCAGTGATGCCGATGTCGCCACGCCACCACAGGGCAAAAGCCTGCGCTTTGATGACGAGCTGAATGACATGCTCGACGAAGCCGGTGAGGGCCTGCCTCCGGCCGGCACGGAGCAAACTGACCGGATCAGTGAAAGTGCTGACGAGTCCTGGGCCAAGGATATCCTTTCCGAGCTGGCCGACGAGGAAAAGCACGGCAACAAGAAATATGGCATGGAGCTTGTCGACGACAAGGCCAAAAAGGCACCAAAGAATCCCCGCATGGCAGCCGCCATGGGTCACAAGACCGATGCCGAGGAAGACATTTTTGCAGCCCTTGGCGCCAAGCCAGCCACTCCTGCAAAAACTCCACCCGCAGCCACCCGGCCTGCCGATGACTTCCTCAGTGACGACGCTGACGTTCTCGGGTTTCTTGACGAGGATGACCTCAGTGGCAATGCCGCACCCGCCACGCCAGGCAGTGCCAATGTCAATGTCGCCAATCCCTTCTCGCTTGATCGCCCTCTGGCTCACGTGGAAGCCCCCGTCGTACTCAAGCCACGCCGGGAGCCGATTGACTGGGCACGTTTGCTGACCTGGTCCTTTCTCTGCCTTGTTGCCATCGCCATGTTTGTGGCGCAATACATTTATTTCAACTTCGAAACGCTGGCAATCACCCCCTCAACGCGTCCTGTCTTTGAAAAAGCCTGTGTCCAGCTGGGATGCCGCCTTCCCGACATTCCTGATCCAACCCGGCTGAAGATCAAGGAGCTGGTTGTACGCAAGCACCCCAAGGCACCGGACGCACTGCAGGTGGATGCCATCCTGAAAAACGAGGCGCCGTTTGCGCAGCCCTTCCCGGCACTGAAGCTGCAATTCACCAACAGCCAGGATGAAATTGTCGCCAGTCGGATGCTGCGCCCGGGCGAGTATCTGGCCGGCGAGGCCGCCTTCCTGCGCCGCATGCCTCCGGAAACCCCCATCCGTATTTCCCTTGGCATCGTGGACCCCGGCAAGGAAGCCGTCAGCTACTCGCTGACCACCGTGGAATAGCATGACCCGCCGGGCGGTACATCGCCCGGCTTTGCGCCCGCCACCGGGACGGCTATCATCCGCGCCCCGTTATCGAGTCGGCGTCATGCTCACACCCGTCACCATCGGCCCCTATACACTGGACACCCCGATTGCCCTGGCCCCCATGGCCGGGGTAACGGATCGTCCTTTCCGGCAGTTATGCCGGCAATGGGGCGCGGGCCATGTTGTCTCTGAAATGGTGGCATCGGATACCCGGTTGTGGAACTCGCGCAAGTCCTCCACCCGCCTTGACTACACCGGGGAACCGGCACCCCGTACCGTCCAGATAGTTGGTTATGATGCCGGCATGATGGCCGATGCAGCTCGCGCCTGTGTCGACCTCGGCGCGCAGATCGTGGACATCAACATGGGGTGTCCGGCCAAAAAAGTATGCAACCGTCTTGCTGGCTCCGCCCTGATGCAGGATGAGGGACTGGTGGCAGAAATTCTTGCTGCCGTTGTTGGCGCGGTGAATGTACCCGTCACCCTGAAAACACGCACAGGATGGGATCGTGAGCACCGCAATGGCGTTCGCATTGCACGTATTGCCGAAGACTGCGGCATCCAGTTACTGGTCATGCACGGACGCACGCGGGCAGACAAGTACATGGGGGACGCTGAATACGACACGATCGCCGCTGTCAAGCAGTCTGTGCACATTCCAGTCTTCGCAAATGGTGATATCGACTCGGCGGAAAAGGCCGAAATGGTGCTTGTCCGCACCGGATGCGATGGTATTATGATCGGCCGCGGCGCTCATGGGCGTCCGTGGATTTTTCGCGAGATCATTCATTTCCTTCGTACCCGGGAACACCTGCCGTCGCCATCGCCGGACGAGGTGCGTAATACCATTCTTGGGCATCTGGAAGATCTATACGCGTTTTACGGTGAATTCCAGGGTTTGCGCTTTGCCCGCAAGCACATGGGCTGGTACGCAGCGTACCTGCCTGATGGTGCAGCAATGTCGCGTTTTTTCAACAAACTGGAGTCGTCGGACCAGCAACTGGCCTTTGCCCGTGACTATTTCGGGCGTCTTGCAAATGGAGAGGTAAGAGCGGCATGAACAGCTTGAACATGGACCCGTCACTTCTCAGTGAAATCAGCAGTAATGGCATGGACATTTCCACATTGAAACAACAGTTTACGTCCAGTCCCAGTCCCGCGCAGAAGACCCTGCGTGATCACGTCGAATACGCCATGCGTAACTACTTCGCCAATCTGAACGGCGAACAGGTCACGAACGTGTATGACATGGTACTGGCAGAAATCGAAGGCCCGCTTCTTGAGGTCGTGCTGGAATACACCCGCGGCAACCAGACCCGCGCATCCGAAATCCTCGGACTGAATCGCGGAACTCTGCGCAAGAAGCTGAAAGACCACGGCCTGATGTAAGTCAGGCTGTACCGGCAAAAAGGGCGATGAGCGCCCTTTTTTATTTGCAGATTTTTGTGCCAGGCACGTCTGCAGGCAGGAAGCAAAACCCCTTTTCCCCCGCATTGTGCAATCGAGTGCATCATGACCCAGACCGTCAAACAGGCCCTGATTTCCGTTTCCGACAAAACCGGCATTGTCGACTTTGCCCGCGACCTCTCCGACGCTGGCGTGAAGCTGCTGTCCACCGGCGGCACCTTCAAGCTGCTCAAGGACAATGGCATTGCGGTCACCGAAGTCTCTGACCATACCGGCTTCCCCGAAATGATGGATGGTCGGGTCAAGACACTGCACCCGAAGATCCATGGCGGCATCCTGGGACGTCGCGGCCAGGATGATGCCGTAATGACCGAGCACGGCATCAGCGGTATTGATCTGGTCGTGGTGAACCTTTACCCCTTTGCAGCCACTGTCTCCAGGCCAGACTGCACCCTGCCGGATGCCATCGAAAACATCGACATTGGCGGCCCGACCATGGTGCGTTCTGCTGCCAAGAACCACGCCCATGTCGGGATTGTGGTCAACGCGGCCGACTATGGTCGCGTACTGGCTGAAATCAGGGCCAATGGCGGCCTGTCCTTCGAAACCCGCTTTGATCTGGCCGTAAAGGCCTTTGAACACACGGCCGGCTATGACGGCATGATCGCCAACTATCTTGGCGGTCTGGTGGGTGAAAAGAAGGCTGACTTGTCGGCCCGTGACACCTTCCCCCGCACCTTCAACACCCAGTTCTTCAAGGCGCAGGAACTTCGCTACGGTGAGAACCCGCACCAGCGTGCCGCTTTCTATACCGAGGCCGCTCCGAAAGAAGCCTCCGTTGCCACGTCAAGACAGCTACAGGGCAAGGAGCTTTCCTACAACAACATCGCCGATACCGATGCGGCGCTGGAGTGCGTGAAGTCCTTTGCCAAACCCGCCTGTGTGATCGTGAAGCACGCCAATCCCTGTGGCGTCTCTGTCGTACTGGAAAACGAAGGCGGCATTCGCAAGGCCTATGACCTGGCCTATGCCACCGACACCGAATCCGCTTTCGGCGGCATCATTGCCTTCAATCGCGAGCTGGATGCCGAGACGGCCAAGGCGATTGTCGATCGCCAGTTTGTAGAGGTCATCATTGCCCCGAAGATTTCTGCTGAAGCCCTTGCCATCACCGCCGCAAAACAGAATGTGCGCGTGCTGGAATGTGGCGAACTGCCGGCAATTGATGCCCGCAGCTCGCAGTGGGACTTCAAGCGCGTGACTGGCGGCCTGCTGGTGCAGGATCAGGACCTGGGCATGATCAAGGACTCCGATCTCAAGATCGTGACCAAACGCGCCCCGACCGAAGCAGAAATCCATGACCTGATCTTCGCCTGGAAAGTTGCCAAATACGTCAAGTCCAACGCCATCGTCTACGCAAAGAATCGCCAGACCATCGGCGTCGGCGCCGGCCAGATGAGCCGTGTGAACTCGGCCCGCATTGCCGCCATCAAGGCCGAGCACGCCGGCCTGCAGGTTGCCGGTGCCGTCATGGCATCTGACGCCTTTTTCCCGTTCCGCGACGGTATCGACAATGCTGCCAAGGTGGGCATCAAGGCAGTGATCCAGCCCGGCGGCTCCATGCGTGATGCAGAAGTGATTGCTGCTGCCGATGAGCATGGCATTGCCATGGTGTTCACCGGCATGCGCCATTTCAGGCACTAAGCCGGTCACATTCAGCCAGCCATCCGTTCAACAGATAATCGAGAGAACATCTGAACATGAAAATCCTTCTTCTGGGCTCTGGTGGTCGTGAACATGCGCTGGCATGGAAATGTGCCCAGGATGCACGCGTGGAAACAGTGTTTGTGGCACCAGGCAATGCCGGCTCTGCGACCGAAGCAAAGTGCGAAAACGTAGCGCTGGATATCCTGGATAACGAGCAACTCATCCGGTTCGCACGCGACAACAGCATCGACCTGACCATCGTCGGCCCTGAAGCCCCGCTGGTGAATGGCGTGGTGAATGCCTTTCAGGCCGCCGGCCTGAGGATCTGGGGTCCAACGCAGTACGCCGCCCAGCTGGAAGGCTCCAAAGCCTTTGCCAAGGACTTCCTGGCACGCCACAACATTCCTACTGCGTTCTACAAGGTCTTTACGGACACCGATCAGGCACTGGCCTACGTGCGTGAGAAAGGTGCTCCAATCGTCATCAAGGCGGATGGTCTGGCGGCCGGCAAGGGCGTCATCGTTGCAATGAGCCTGCAGGAAGCCGAGGACGCCATCACCGACATGCTGTCCGGTAATGCCTTTGGTGCGGCTGGCTCACGCGTGGTCGTAGAAGAGTTTCTGGACGGCGAGGAAGCCAGCTTTATTGTCATGGTCGATGGCAAGCATGCCCTTGCCATGGCCACCAGCCAGGATCACAAGCGAATCGGCAATGCCGACACTGGCCCCAACACCGGCGGAATGGGCGCCTACTCCCCTGCCCCGGTCGTCACGCCGGAGGTCCATGCCCGCGTGATGCGCGAGGTCATCGAGCCAACGGTGGCCGGCATGGCGGCCGAAGGTCACCCCTACTCCGGCTTTCTCTACGCAGGACTGATGATCGACACCAATGGTGCACCCAAGGTCATCGAGTTCAATTGCCGCTTTGGCGACCCCGAAACCCAGCCCATCATGGTGCGCCTGCAGAGCTCGCTGGTGGAACTGGTGGAGCGTGGTCTGGCACAGCAGCTTGGCGACACCACAGCCAGCTGGGATCCCCGTGCAGCACTGGGCGTCGTAATGGCCGCTGGTGGCTATCCCGGCGATATCCGCAAGGGAGATGCCATTCACGGTCTGGAGCAGGCGGCTGCGCTTGATGGCAAGGTTTTTCACGCAGGCACCGCCCTTCGGGACGGAAAGGTCATCACCAGCGGCGGCCGCGTGCTGTGCGCAACCGCGCTTGGCAAGACGGTGTCCGAGGCCCAGCAAAAGGCCTATGCCCTGACTGCTGCGATAAACTGGGAGGGTGAATATCACCGTTCGGATATCGGCTACCGCGCCGTGGCACGCGAGCAGGCGAAGTAACCGGCGCCACCGTTTCACCTATCGGAAAAGGGACGCCATGGCGTCCCTTTTTTCATGGATCATCGCCGCAAATGCAATTGTCCGGGGCTTGTAGCACCTATCACAGCACCCATCAGTCTGCCATACAGACTGCCCCAAAGGCCCAGTGATTTGCTATGATATGCGGCTTTCCACTCACGACTGCCCGCCCTCACATGCCCGTGGGGACAGACAGGCTATTCACGCAAGCGAGATCGACAAATGGATGAGGCACTGCGCAAAGCCGCACTCGACTACCACGAGTTTCCGGAACCGGGGAAAATCAGCGTCACGCCAACCAAGGCCATGGTCAATCAGCGTGATCTGGCACTGGCCTATTCGCCTGGTGTTGCCGCTCCGTGTGAAGAAATCGAACGCGATCCATCCCTGGCTGCCAAATACACTGCACGTGGCAACCTGGTTGCCGTGATCACCAACGGCACCGCCGTACTCGGTCTGGGTGACATTGGTCCTCTCGCTTCCAAACCGGTGATGGAGGGCAAGGGCGTGCTGTTCAAGAAGTTTGCCGGCGTTGATGTATTCGACATTGAAATCAACGAAAAGGATCCTGAAAAGCTCGTTGAAATCATCGCTTCGCTGGAACCAACATTCGGCGGCATCAATCTCGAAGACATCAAGGCACCCGAGTGCTTCTATATCGAGAAAAAGCTGCGCGAGCGCATGAAGATTCCGGTCTTCCATGACGACCAGCACGGCACATCCATCATTGTGGGCTCCGGTCTTCTCAATGCGCTGAAAATCGTCAACAAGAAAATTGAAGACATCAAGATTGTCTGCTCTGGTGCTGGCGCTGCCGCCATCACCTGTCTGGACATCCTGGTATCACTCGGCGCAAAAAAGGAAAACATCCTTGTTGCCGATTCCAAGGGCATTTGCTTCGAAGGTCGTCCGGGCATGGACGAAAGCAAGGCCAAGTATGCGCAGAACACCAGTTTTCGTGTGCTGGCCGATGCACTGCCGGGTGCCGACATGTTCCTTGGCTTGTCCACCGCAGGCGTACTGAAGCCGGAAATGATCAAGGACATGGCACGTGATCCGATCATCTTCGCACTGGCAAATCCGACACCGGAAATCATGCCGGAGCTGGCAAAAGAAGCCCGCCCGGATGCCATCATTGCCACCGGCCGCTCTGATTACCCGAACCAGGTAAACAACGCGCTGTGCTTCCCGTACATCTTCCGCGGTGCACTGGATGTTGGTGCCACCACGGTGAACGAGGCAATGAAGCTGGCCTGCGTATACGCCATTGCCAAACTTGCCCACGTTGAACAGTCCGAAGCCACCAGCAGCTATGGCAGTGACAGCAGCCAGTCTTTCGGTCGTGAATACCTGATCCCGAAGCCGCTCGATCCGCGCCTGATTCTGGAAATTGCACCCGCCGTGGCCAAGGCTGCAATGGATTCCGGCATTGCTGCCCGTCCGATCCAGGACTTTGATGCCTATCGCCAGAAGCTCACCGAATTCGTATACAACTCCGCTTTCATCATGAAGCCGGTGTTTGCCAAGGCCAAGGCCGAGCCCAAGCGGATTGTGTACGCCGAAGGTGAAGACGAGCGCGTTCTGCGTGCGGTGCAGGTTGTGGTCGACGAAGGCCTGGCCAAACCGATCCTGATCGGCCGCCCCGCCGTCATCGAAAAGCGCATCGAAAAGCTTGGCCTGCGCATTCGTGCCGGCAATGACTTCCAGCTGATCAACCAGGATGAAGACCCGCGCTTCAAGGAATACTGGACCTACTATCACAAGCTGATGGAGCGCCGTGGTGTTTCACCAGAGCTGGCACAGAAGGAAGTGCGTCGTCGTGCAACACTGATTGGCTCGCTGCTGGTTCATTTTGGCGAGGCGGACGGCATGATCTGCGGCACGTTTGCCAATTACGACCTGCATCTGCGCTACATCAACCGCATCATTCCGAAAAAGGCTGGCGTCACCAACTTTGCAGCCATGAACCTGCTGATGAGTGAAAACCGCACGCTGTTCATCTGTGACACGTATGTGAATCCGGACCCGACAGCGGAACAGATTGCAGAAATGACACTGCTGGCTGCCGAAGAAGTGAAGAACTTTGGCCTGACACCAAAGGTTGCCCTGCTCTCTCACTCCAGCTTTGGCAGTGAAAGCACAGACAGCGCCCGCAAGATGCGCAAGGCATGGGAGCTGCTTCAGGTCATGGCACCGGAGCTGGAAGTGGAAGGTGAAATGCACGGTGATGCCGCTCTGGATGAAGCCATCCGCAGCCAGGTGTTCCCGAACAGCCGTCTCAAGGGAGCCGCCAATCTGCTCATCATGCCGACCCTGGATGCCGCCAATATCGCATTCAATCTGTTGAAAGTGGTGTCGAGCAATGGCGTGACCGTGGGCCCGATCCTGCTGGGCGCCAGCAAACCGGTGCACATCCTTACACCATCCGCCACCGTACGTCGCATCATCAACATGACGGCACTGACCGTGGCTGAAGTCTCATCGATGGCAGCAACACGGTAATTGCAACGTACCGCATAAAAAAGCCGGCTTTCGCCGGCTTTTTTATTGTGCGCCCGAAGCAGGCAGGACCATGTCCAGCCCTGTTTGCAGCGGCTGCACCAATCAGGCTGTGCCCGCCTCAAGCTCCGCGCCGGGCATGGGTAAATCAATACCCTTTGCCTTGTTGATGGCCTCGGTCACGCGGTTCTCCTCCAACCGTTCGAATGTGTTCGGTAACAGTCGACGGGCAAGCTTGTTCAGTGGTTTCTCAACCAGCGATGGCAGCTTTATGCCCAGGGGATTGGACTCCATGAGGTCCGCACTGGAAATGACACGAGTCCCCATCAGGTAATCAAACCATGGCCGCGTCACACACCAGTTAGCATCCTGATTGGAATTCATGTGGTGATCGTAGTGCCATGGAATGGCCTTGCGTCCCCACTCCGGATCCAGATGAGAGCGACGGTGCACATAAAAATACCGGCCCGCTGCATAATAAGTACCGAGCGTGAAAAATGGCGCAACGGGAAAAAGCAATGTAGTACCAGCCGTCAGCACCAGCAGTGATTTCACCTCGTTGCGTACACGCCAGTTTTTCAGACCCTCGCTATAACCATCATCCGCATAGGCGGTAGTACGCACGATCTTGTGATGCGCCCAATGGCTTTTCATGTTGGTCGGTGTCGGGCTGTAGCGAGGCTGCCCCTTGCGCGGTGTACCGTGCAGCAGGTGTTTGTGGGCATACCATTCAAAGCCGTTGGCAAACACAAGGGCAATGGGAAAACCAAGCATGATGAAGGCCTTCTTTGTAGTGGCTGACAAGGCAATGTTGCCTTCACCCACTCATCTACTCTTGACCAGTGACGACGTTGTTTTTGACAATCCACGCCAAAATGATGGACCCTCATGTGATACCCACCTCGATCCGGACTATCGGGAATAACCCATGTTTGGCGGTTTGTACGTAAGCGGCGCCCTGACCGGGCTACTGCAGGAGTTCCTGGACAGTGAAAAGCTGGCCGCTCCCGAATGCCGGGCCAGGCTGGCCAACTGGCCCGCGGACGGCCGTATGCCACTGGCAGAGTGGATCACGCTGCTTGAGCTGGTGGCGACGGCTGACCCACGACCTGCCTTGGGCCTCGCCATCGGCTCTCGCGTCCAGCCCCGGCACGCCGGCGTCATGGGCTATCTGGGACTGTCATGCGACACCGTTGGAGAAGCCCTGCTACGCTTTGAGCGCTATCACCGCCTGGTATATGACGGCAATCCTATCCAGATCGATATTTCTCCCGAAGGCGTCAGTATCAGTTGGGGCATCGTGCATGGCCGCCCCGGGCAGTTGGCGGATGAAACCGCCATTGCCGCATTTGCCACCATCACCCGCATGCTGATGGATCATCCGGCAACAGCCCGTAAAGTCGAATTTGTGAATGCGCCACCGAATGACCTGAGGCCTTATGAGGAGTTTTTTCATTGTCCGGTGAGCTTTGGGCATGCCCGCACAACAGTGACCTTTTCTTCAGACTATCTGGGCATGCCGATTCGCTATCGCGACCCCGCGCTCAGGGCACTACTGGAACAACAAGCTGATGCGCTATTGCGCACGCTGCCGGTAAATGATGATTTTGAAAGTGCGCTGAAACAGGCCTTGGTCAAAAGCCTGCACAATGGAGAGCCCACACTTGAAGTGGTCGCCAGCAGCCTGCATATTTCGCCGCGAACATTGCAACGGCGCCTGGCGGACCGTGGCATTCAGTTTCATGGTTTGCTTGAGGCAACACGACTGGCACTGGCACGCGAGTATCTGGGCAACCCGAATCTTTCACTTACGGAAATTGCATTGCTGCTCGGCTACTCCGAGCAGAGTGCATTCAATCGTGCATTCAAGCGATGGACCGGACAAACTCCTCTTCAGGCAAGAAGGCACACCGGTTGATCACCAGCCGGAAAGGGATTCCGTGGTGCAGGATAGCTCACGCCACAAGGTGAGAAACTCAATGGCACGCTCCGAGTTTCCACCAATCACCGGATGCAGGCGACAGGCCAGCGTACGGCGTCCGTTACACAACACGGTACTGACTGCAACCGGATAGGCTGGGCTCCCTGGCCCCGAACACGTCAATGCATCAAGAAAAGGGACATTCCACTCGCCGAGATTGGAATATGAACCGGTATGGCGGCCCGCCGGAGCCTGCACCAGCCGATACAGCAGATTGATGCCCCACTGCCCGATGTAGCGGCCGATGGTCAGGGCAATCCACTGGCGCCAATGCTCATGGCGGGCAAAGCGCGCTGAAATCTGCTCCTTCAGGGAACCCGGTGCTGTCTTGCCTGACACGCTGACCATGAGTCCGCTGCAATGATTCATGACAGGGTCACCACAATCGACTGCACCACGAAGATTCACCGGAAACACCCAGGACATGACGCTTTGCACATCAGCAAGCGTGCTGCGTACAGCACGATCTGCTGTCCACAACAGCCAGATGGTGGAACTCACTCCTGCGGCCCGGGCAGCAGACTCGACCTGCAAGGTTTGCTCTGGCGTCAGCACCAGGCTGACGGGCACATGGCTTTGACTGTGCCTCTGGCTGGCATCCAGATGGTTCCAGTCAATTGCCGTGGCTGGTACATCAAGGGGACGACGCGTTCGCCAAAGCTCACGCCAGTCAGGTTTCTTCATGGTGCGGGAGGATGGCAGGGGGCCGCAGTCATGGCCGCGCTCACGCAACAGCACGGACAGCCCGCCGAGACCATCACCAAAGCGATGCGACCGCCGATGCCAGTCAGGAACTGGCTGACCATTTTCGTAAAAACCGAACCACATGGTGTCATCAACACCATGACGCCTGCGCGCCTCATACCACATGCCAACATAATCGGTGCCGGCGAAGGGCTTTTCGTTCATGCCTTTATTGATGGAGGTACTGATACCCCTGCCAACTGACGCATTCATTGCAGTCCCTGCTCGATCGAGGCCGGCTTGTCGGATGCCGGCCCTGAAGCCTTGCCATGCCGCCACTGCGCCAGACGCCTGGGCAGTTCAGCCTTGAGGTCCTCAAGGCAGGTATAGACAACCGGCACCACGATCAAGGTAAGCAACGTTGAAGTAATCAATCCGCCGATGAGTGCATGGGCCATCGGCGCACGCTGCTCTGCACCCTCGCCCAGTCCCAGGGCCAGCGGAATCATGCCGGCCACCATGGCAGCCGTGGTCATGAGAATCGGACGCAGACGGGTTCTGCCGGCCATCCGGATAGCCTCATCACGGGCATGCCCCTGACTGACCGCATCCTGAATGAAGTCCACCAGAAGAATGGCGTTCTTGGTGACCAGCCCCATGAGCATGACGATGCCGATCAGCGAGAAAATGTTCAGGGTACTACCACAAACAAACAACCCGACGAACACACCGACAAGGGACAGTGGCAGTGACGTCATGATGGTCAGCGGATGCAGGAAACTGTTGAACTGAGTCCCTAGCAGCATGTAAATGAACAGCGCACCGAGAACTAGTGCCGTCACTGCATGTCCCACCGACTCCTTCATGTCGTTATTGGCGCCCTGCGTCACAAAGCGATACCCGGCCGGCAGTTTCATGCCCGCAGCCACGGCTTCGATATCAGCACCTACATCACCGGCCGGCCGGCCAGCCACGTTGCCGGAGAAAAGCACTTCACGATAAAGGTTGCGGCGATTGATCTGCGCCGTACCGTTGACATCCGCCACACGGGAGACCTGCCCCAGAGAGATCATTTCGGGCTGGCCATTAACCGGATTGATGATGCTGCTGACAATCGGCAAGGCCGAGAGGTCAGCAGCACTTTCACGCAAGCCTGCCGGCAACTGCACCCGCACATCATAATTCTCGCCGTCGGCTGCCTGCCAGGTAGTCACCGCTTCACCCGCCAGCAGGGGACGCAAGGCGCTACCGATCTGTCCGATCGAAACACCCAGATCTGCCGCCCGCTCACGATCAACCTGAAGTGCCAGGGTGGGGCGACTGTCCTTGAGCGAACTCTCCAGATCAATCAGGCCCGGAACCGAGCTGACCTTCTGCTCAAATTCCGTCGCCAGCCGCTGCAGTTCACGCAAGTCCTTGCCCTGCAGGGACACCTGGATCGGCTTGAGACTGCCAATCGATTCTCGGGCAGCAGCAACTGACGTTACCTCAATCCCCGCCACTTCCTGCAAGCGGTCGCGCAGTGCCTGTACCAGCTCTTTTTGTGACATCGGGCGCTCATTGCGCGGCTTCAACAGTACGCGCATCGACACACGATGCTTGCCGACATCCATACCGGCATTCAGCGTGGCATAAACATCAACCACCCCGGGAAAGCTGCGCACGATATTGGTGACCTGCCGCGTCTTTTCCTCGGAATAGTTCAGGGTGGAGCCTACCGGCGTCGATATCTTTATCCCGATTTCGCTCAGGTCCGGCTCGGGCACAAACTCCTTGCCCACACCGCGGGAAACAATGATGGCGAGCAGCAATGACAGCACGGCAATACCGATTGTCTGACCACGATGTGCCAGCGCCCAAGTGATGACCTTGTCATACTTGTCTGCCAGACCCGTTAGCCACGCATCAAATTTCTGCAGCAGCCGGTCAATACGTCCGTTACCCTTGCGGCCATGCGCATCAGGATCATGCCAGCGACTTGACAGCATCGGGTCCAGTGTAAAGCTGATCAGCATCGAGAGCAGAACAGCGCACGAGACCGCAATACCGAACTGATAAAAGAAACGGCCAATAATTCCGCCCATAAAAGCAACCGGCAGGAAGACCGCAACAATGGTAAGTGTGGTGGCAAGCACCGCAAGACCGATTTCCTTGGTACCGTCGAGTGCCGCCTGTTCGTGCGACTTGCCCATCGCCGCATGACGAACAATATTCTCGCGCACGACAATTGCATCATCGATCAGCAAGCCGATGCAGAGCGACAAGGCCATCAGGGTCATCATGTTGAGCGTAAGCCCGAACAGATGCAGGCAGAACACGGTGCCCAACAGGGCAATCGGCAACGTCAGGCCGGTAATGACCGTGGAACGCCAGGAGCCGAGAAACAGAAAGACAATCACGATGGCCAGGAAAGCACCTTCGATCAGTGTTTTCTGCACGTCGTGCAATGAAGACCGGATGGAGCGGGAAGTATCCGCCACCTGGATAAGCTCAACCCCCTCCGGCAGCATGTCCTGCAAGGTAGATATTTGCGACTTCAGCGCATCCACCACCGCAATCGTGTTGGCACCGGACATCTTGACGATATCAACGCTGATCGCGCGCTGGCCATTCAGCAGAGCCAGCGACTGTGCCTCCTGCTCACCATCCACCAGACGGGCAACCTGATCCAGCGTAATGGCGGTCTGGCCTCGCACCGATACGACCAGCGAGCGGAAGTCCTCGGGGTCGGTCATGCGCCCGGTAATCTGGACGACACGCTCCTGGGCTCCCATTGCGACCGAGCCTGCAGGGAGTTCGGCATTGTCACGACGCAGTGCACCCATGATCTGGTCGACACCAACCCCCAGTGCCTCCATGCGTTCGGGCAGCAACTCCACCCGGATCTCGCGAGGGACGGCACCCACAACATCCACACGCCCCACACCGGGGATATTCTGCAGCCGGCGCACTACCTGCTGTTGAACGACGGCACTCAGCTCACGAGGTGTCAGAGCATCCGAACGGAATGCGAGGGAAAAAACGGGGGACTCATCAGGGCGATAGCGCTCGATCAGCGGCTCACGCACCTCGTCACGAAAGCGCGTTTTGATCGCGGCAACCTTGTCACGGACATCCTGTACGGCAACACCGATGGGAATACCAAGATCGAACTCCACGGCAATGCGTGAGCGCCCCTCAAAAGAGGTCGAAATCAGGCGTTTGACGCCCGGCACCGTATTGATCGCTTCTTCAATGCGGCGAGTGACGTCGTTTTCCACCACTTCCGGCGAAGCGCCTGGATAATCAGTGGTGACAATGACATAGGGAAACTCGATATCAGGATATTCCTCGACACTGAGTGCCCGCCACGAGAAGAGCCCAAGCACCATGAATGCCAGCATCATCATGACGGCAAAGACTGGGTGACGAATGCAGAGCCGGGTCAGGCCCATGGTTCAACCCTCCTTTACCGGAGAGCCTGCCAAACCGGGAATGGAGCCTTCCGCATAACGCACCGGCGCGCCTTCACGCTTGAGTGAAATGCGGGTAGCAACAATGTTGTCACCCGCAGACAGACCGCTCTGCACAATGACCTGATTGGTGCGCGCATTCTGTGCCCCCAGTGTGACAGGCTGCCAAAACAGACGATGCTCCCGGATCACCATGACGCCTGACTGGCCATTCTTTGTCTGCACGGCGGTCAGCGGAACAGCCAGCCCGGAAGGTGCCTTCTCATCAACCAGTGCCCCTTTGGCGAAAAGTCCTCCACGCAAGCGAAGATCCGGATTTTTCACAGCGGCATAAACCGTGATGCGGCGATTGCTGGCTTTTGCCAGCGGGTTAAGTCGCACCACCAACGCCTTGAATTTCTCGTCACCAAAGGCATCAACCGAAAAAGTCAGTGTCTGCCCCTTGTGTACGCGTGAAATCTCGTTCGACGGCAACTGGATTGCCAGCTCCAGCTGGCTCAAATCCACCAGTCGCAGCAGTGGGGTATTCGGCATGACCAGCTGCCCAGGCTCTACCAGTCGCTCTGCAACCATGCCGGAGAACGGGGCGCGCAACACGGCATCGTCAAGTGACTTCTTTGCCATCATGACTGCCGCCTCATTGGCCTTCAGCTGTGAGGCATAAACCGCCACCTGCGTTTCGGCTTTTTCGAGATCATTGCGCGAGAAAAAATTCTGCTGGCTTAACACCCTGAATTTCTTCATTTGCTCGCGGGAAGTTTCAAGCTCGGCGCGGCTCGACTGCACCGCAGCCTCTGCCTGCGCCAGACGGGACAATGCCTCAAGGTTGTTCTGACGCAAAACCACCTGCCCAGCCGAGACCGACTCACCCTCACGCACCGGAACATCAATTACATCACCGGCAACACGTGCATTCAGCAGCATCTGTTGTACCGGCATCAGCGTACCGGTGAACGGCACTTCTGCATCAAAGTGGGTGACCTTCACCACTGCCACATCAGAAGGAAGCAGCTCAACCGCACGAACCTGCCTGGACATGGAGCTGACAGAGGGGCTTGGCCATGCCAGCACCAGTGCACTGACCAGCAGAAACAAGCCAAATGCGTACATCCATGGATGACGCACAACCGTTTGCACAAGGGCACGATATTGCATGACTACAGCCTCCCGCATTCAAAATAGGGAACCAGCTTTTCATCGAGGGCAGGCAGGCTGTCCCTGGAAAAACTGGCAAGGTAATGGGTTCCGGCCATGAAGAAATGGCGGAAATTCCTGATAATGGTGCGACGAGGATCATTGGCCGACAGACTGAGCGACAAGGCCCTTCCACCCGTCTGGCTGCAATGCTCCCAGAGAGCCTGCAGCAATATGGCAAAAGCCTCGGTGTCGTCAGGAGTCGTCAGTGGCGAATGCACCAGACGGTAATCCAGCAGTTCGCCGGCTGGTGGCAAATGCAATCCGCCCAGAAGCCGTGTCCAGAGGTTGTAAACCGGGCGCAGCAGGTTGATCCAGGGCTGATAGGAAACCACCCGCGTCTGCTTGAAGGCCTTCTGGTCCCAGACGGCTCCGAGTGCGCAAAGCTCACCATGACGCTCCACCAGAATGAAATCCTGAATGGACAATCCGCGGAAATAGGCCTCACCTGTCAGCAGGCCATTGAAATCATAGGCCGGCAAAAACTGGTAATACCGGGACATCTTCTGCACAAAACGGTTCATGCCAGGGATATCAGAAACCGTGGCTTTACGTACCGAACAATCAGTAGAGGTCAGCTGTTGCTTGCTGCCGGTGAGCGTAAAGGTTTCGACATTGATCTGCGGTGCATAGAAAGGCATGCCAGCACGCCCGCCCTGCGCCAGGGCAGAGCGGGAACGCTCGTTCTCATTGAGGATGATGGTTTGATACCAGCCACTTTCACCAAGGATATCGCGCATTTTCCGGCTCAGATAAACTAGCAGACGCCCGCCCTGATGCGCGGCAGCCACACGCAAATCCCCCGCAAAACGCACATCGCAACGTTCGCCATTCACAAACACGGGGCGCTGGCCGAGATTGACCACTGCGACAATATCGGCGGTATCCCTGTGCTCAGCGACCAGGATTTCCGGTTGCAGATGGGACACCGTCGCGGCCTGCAGGTAACTGGGAGCGCGCTCAAAACCAAGCGCCAGCAATGCGGAGGGTTGCGGGGCACCCAGCAAACGGCGGATGCCTTCATCATCACCAGCCTGTACTGCACGAATGGCGTAGGCACTCATGACGGCACACGGGATTCTGTGCCGAAGAATCCGGCCGCTTCAGGCAGGACATTGCGCAGATGCGACAATGCAACCCGGCGCACGGACTCCGGTTTGATATTGCCCTCGATCATGCCGGCGGCAACCGCAACTGACTGGTAGAGCGCCCAGCCATCGTCAACCAGAATGGCAGCAGCAGGCTCCAGCTGATGCAGATCCCGGGCAAGGTCGTAATGAAAGTGGCGACGCAGCTTTTGCTCGACAGCCTGCGCAATCTGCTCATCCGGCCCCAGCTTCGTGCCGGCAGAGGTGCGACCGAACAGTGCGATGTAACGTGAACGTCCCTCGCCACGAGCATCCACCGCCAGCAGGGTGACAGGCTCGACACCCGACTCCAGAGCCGTCTCGGCCAGCACCTGACGGGCCGCTTCAGGTGACATTTTTTCACCCACCAGATCCACGCCGAACAACCGGCCCATGAACTGGAAGCACGGAACCTGCCCCATGAATCCGGTTACCGCAATACGGTCATCCAGACGATAGCGCAACAGACCATTACCACCACTGATGATGGGGCTGACTTCATCACCTTCACGCAGCTCCCAGGGGGCGAGTACCACACCGTCTGACAGGCGCTCAAACTCATACACGTGACTTTGGTAGGCCAGTGGATAGCGATCTTCATAAGGAATGGTCACCACACCCTCGGTGGCCCACAGCCCCTTGCCCTCAAAGGAGGCCTGGGGAAGTGCAAGACGCAGTTGTGCCGCCCACGGCGCTGCATCTGCTGTATCCCAGGCAGAAACCAGCGCCAGCTCGGGCCAGAGCCGCTGGGCGATTTCCGCGGGCGTGAGTCCTGCCACTGCAGCCAGACGGCGAGCACGATCCGGACGGTGAGGAGCAGGAATGGCCGTCAATGAGGCTGCGCGAGCCCCCCATTGACCGCTGGCCAGCACAGCCGCCAGCTCATCTGCCCACTGGGCCAGGCTTTCCAGCTGCTGCAGGGCAAAAGTGGGACTCCAGACTGACAGCATGCGCAGGTCATCATGCGCAACCAGCCAGGCCAGGGTGGCAAACATGGCATCATCCGCGCGACCGGCGAAGGCAACGCCTGGCGGAACGGCCTGTGAACGGGCCGCCAGCACACGCTTGGCAAACCCCAGCAGCTCACTGTCATCGTTGAAGTTGCCATCAAGCAGTTTGCGCTGGCTTTCCGGCAACCATGACACTGACCAGTAGTGCCGTCCCGTTCCAAGACGAGGGTGCTGGCGGTACAGGCTGGCCAGCCACGGACCAATCGCGGCATCCAGCTCGCCGAGAAAGGTGCGTGTGTAGGGAATCAGCTTCAGGGCCTCGGAAGACCCACTGGTAGGCTGGTAACGCTGCAATGGACTGTTGATCAGCTGAGTACTGCCCTCACGTTGCGCGAGGATGCGCTCTTTCCAGTCGCCATAACGTGACAGCGGCACGTGCTCCCGGAACTCCTCCCAGCTGCTTCCCGGCTGTAAACCGGGAACAGTGCCAACCTGCTGCAACAGCAGATCAAGCTTGTGCCGCTGCACTTTTTCCAGCTGATTGCGCTGGCCGGAAAAGCGACGATCTGCCTGCCAGCAAGCCAGACGCAACGCCTGATGAGTCAATGCCGTCAACATGATGCGTCACCTGCCTGATAAGTAAACCCGCGGGATAACAACCGAAACGCCTGCCGGCGAATCAATTTCCCACTGAGCGCAGCTTGACCACCACTGCTGCAGCGTCACTACGCTGCGCGTCAGCGTCAGCACTGCCCTTGCTGGCCGGCTTGGTGGCATAGCGAATGGAGAACTTGGCAAGATCAGACCAGCCGATTTCACCTACGCAGGGCAGCTCGGTACCACGACGCCACTCCGGATTGCGCTCCTCAAAGAAGCGGATGGCAGGGCTCTCGGTACGCATGCGCTCGGTAATTTCGGCAACATCACCACGCAAGGGCTGGTAATCACCACCGAAATCAAGGATGCGACTTTCCCGGTTGTAGAAAGCCGGGAACATATGTTCGCAATAGGCATCCACAATATCGGACAGGTGCTCACCCTCTCCTCCGTCATGACGGGGATAGAAGGTAAAGAAGTTGTTGGCGAGCAACAGGTAGGTCTTGAAACCCTTCGAGATCAGGAACCAGTAGATCGGCCGGAAGGGGTTTCTCACCTTCTCGGCAATCAGGAACCTGAAAAAGGCAAACTGGAGGGCCCTGGAGCCCCAGTAAGCACGCTCGATAATGGTGTCGCCACTGAACACCCCGCGCACCTTGCGGCCATTGACCGCAACATCCGTGGTCATCAGCGTGGAGAAGCCGACAACCCGGCCTCCCGCATTACGCATGATGAAGGCACCGGTCTTCTTGCTCAGGTCATGCAGGAAGATGTCCCAGGTGGTGTTCTCGTAGTACTGGGAGTAGACAGCGTACATCTGGCGGATGGCATGCACATCAATGTCTGCCGTACGGGCATAAGTGGCATTGAGAGCAGCGCGCTTGTTATTGTTTTTCATTGCGCATCCCTTGGTGGTCCGTGGGGATGGGTATTATTGGAAGCCGGCCACAAAGAGTCACGAGGGAAAGCGGCCAGATCATGTGCATGACCGGCCATGGCGCCCACCGGTCAACACCACTCATCACCTTTTATTGCCAATCCGTCAGCCAAAACAGTACTCTTCGCCAAAATAACAATAAAAAAGTGCCCATATGGATGACTTACCGTTCATTCCGGTGATCTATATGCACAGGATGGTCGACATGCTGCGTGAAGAGCATATCGATACCGACCAGATCCTGCGCGAGTGCGGAATCAATCCTGCCCTGATGAATCGCCCTGATACGATGCTGACTGCCCGGCAGACGCGAATCCTGATCAGCAAATACATGGGGCTGTCGTCCGCAACCTACCCCGGGGTGCAGTTTGGCCAACGACTGGATCTGGTCACCCATGGCCTGCTCGGCTTTGTTTTTTTCTGGGAAGGCTCTTTCCAGGACCTGCTGTCCAACATTGTGGCATTCCTGCGTGTCCGCTTTCCCCTGATGCACTTCGAATTGCGTCAGGGCGCGGACTACTTCAGCTTTGATATTCGCTGCGACAAGCGCATCCGTGATATCGAGCCCTTCCTGATCCAGACCGTGATTGGCAGCATTACCGGGCTGGGCCGCATGCTGACACAGCGCATCAGCATCCATTGCCGCCAGGAAACATTCAGGGACCTGAAAACACTGCAGGGCATGCTGAGGGCAGATGCCTCCTATACGGATGACGACAACTCGGTTCGCTTCTATACCTCGGGAATACAGCTCAAATCCCCCAGCGAAGGCAGCATCACGGAGCCTGAGGCCAGTGAAGGCATCGAAGAGCACGGCTTTGTCATCAAGCTGCGCAACCTTCTGCTGGAGAACCTTCAAGCCAATAACGGGGCAGAGGAAATTTCTTCACTGATGGGCATGAGCGTGCGCACCATGCGACGCCGGCTGGCCAATCTTGGCATGAATTTCAACAGCATCCGTACTGATGTGCGCATGCAGATTGCAATGCGTTACCTGACCACCACCAACATCAGCATTGAACGGATTGCCGACTATGTCGGCTACAGTGACCAGACGACATTCACCCGGGCCTTTCGTGAATGGAAAGGCCACACACCCAATGAAATACGCCAACGGCGAGTCAGAACCCAAAACAACTGCACGGAAAACTGATCAGGACCTACTTGCTGACATGCTCAAAGACACCCGACCAGCCAACGGTCATGTCTGCATTGCGCAAGGTGGCAATGCGATCAATGTACATGCGATATAACTTCCGCTCGGGATCCTGCGCCAGCAACTCCTGCAGGATATCCTCTGCCGCACTCCATTGCTGCGCATGGTAATAGCCGATTGCCTCATTGTAGCGAGCCACTCGCTCCTTGCGTGACGTGCTTGCCTCACTGAGCAGACAGACCGGCTCATACACCATCACCGGCTCGCTCTTGCCCTTGACGATGATGCGATCCACACGCCGGTACAGGAAATCCGGCGCCTGCGCATGAGTGGACTCCCCCACCAGGATCCTGACTCCATAAAACTTGGTCAGGCTTTCAAGACGGGAACCCAGATTCACGGCATCACCCAGTACCGTGTAGGCACGCCGGAACTCCGACCCCATGTCGCCGACATTCATCATTCCCGTATTGATGCCGATGCCGATATTCACTTCGGGAAATCCGGATGCCATGAACTCCTGCCTCAGGTCATCCGTTCGCTTCTGCATGGCCAGCGCAGTCACAATGGCATTATGGGCATGGCGCCTGTCTTCAAGCGGGGCATTCCAGAATGCCATGACCATGTCGCCCACATACTTGTCGATCGTACCGTTATTATCAAAAATGACCTGGGTAATCGGGGTAAAAAAACGATTCAGCATCTGTTTCAGGGCCTGCGCGCTCAGCCCTTCGGAAATGGAGGTAAAGCTGCGGATATCGGAGAACAGGACCGTCATCTCGCGACTCTCGCCCTCGAGGGAGACCGACTCGGGATGTGCCAGCATCTGCTCAACATGAGCAGGAGGAACGTACTGACCAAACATGGTCTTGATTTCACGCTTCTGGTGACTGGCACGCAAAAATCCGAAGACGATATTGAACAGGGCAATGGAGGATGCCATGAGCAGCAACGCCGCCAGCGGCAAATCAAACCTGGCGGCCTTCCACAGCGCAAAATTACCCAGCACCAGCACCAGCAGCCAGCCACCGGACACCAATATCATGTAGCCCGGCTCCAGTCTTGGCAGCAGCAGGGCCAGCAAGAGTCCGCTCACCAGCAACAGCACAAACGTGGCTCCCGGCTCCCAGTCCGGACGATAGACAAACTGCCCGTTTCCTGGCGTGCTTTGCAAAATCGCATCAACCAGATTGGCATGCACCTCCACCCCCGGGTACAGCGTTTCCAGTGGGGTCGTCCGCAAGTCAGCCAGCCCCAGTGCCGATGTTCCCACAAGCACAATGGCACCCTTCAGGGTGCCTGCCGGCAACTCACCCCGCATGACGCGGGAAGCAGGCACATACGTGTAGCTTTCCCGTCGGCCCTTGTATGGCACCAGCGCCCTGCCACTTTCATCGGTACGAATGATGCGGTCGGCAATCTGGATGCTCTCGATGCACGTCATGCCCCCGCGGCAACTTGCCGTTTGCAGCTTGATGAAAGGCGCATTGAGGTAAACCCTGGCCATCTCCAGCGCAAGAGAGTTATAGAGCGCATCCTGATGACGCAGTATCAAGGGGGAGCGCCTGATGACGCCGTCACGATCAGGCAGTGTCGTGAAAAACCCGGATGACAGTGCCTTTGCCATCAACACCGGAAGGTTGCCGGTATAGTCCGGCAAGGAAATCACACGCCAGGCGTTATCCTGCGGGTCCAGCATGAGAAACGGCTGGGGCAGTGTTCCCACCTGCACACCATCCGCATGAAACATGTAGCCCAGCACTGTGCGTGAGGCAACTACCGAGGCAAGACTGGCATCATGATCAAAACGGGAGCGCCGCGCCGTAATCTCTGCTCTTGCCGCGGGTGAAAGAGTGGGGTCTGCCAATACCTGATCAGCCGCATTGCTCTCTGCTTCGGAAAACAGCACGTCAAACCCGATGAGACTGGCACCTTCTTTCTCCAGGGCTTTTACCAGTGTGGCCACCTTGTCGCGACTCCAGGGCCAACGCCCTTCTCGCTTGATGCTCTGCTCATCAATGTCGACCACAATTACGGGGACCTGCCCTTCCGGGCGGGTCGTCGTGAGTAGCTGAAAGCGCAGGTCATACAACAGGGTATCCAGACGATCCAGCGGTCGGGCGATCCTGCCAGCCACCCGGCTGTCCTCACTGAGGCTGATGACATCAAGTACCAGTATCAGGATGACAATGCCCAGACCGAGCCAGGCCGGCACACCGCGCATACTGTTCCGCAACGTCTCCCACATGCTGCCCTGCCTCTTGTCCCTGTTGTCGACTACCGGGACAGAACTTCCCATGCCGGCACCGCTCACTGCAAGCCCTTTAGCCACCAGTCGCCGTCCGGTGGCGCTGGCCTTTAAGGGTGCGCTCCGGTTTAATTGCTACTGTATAGGCATGCGTGCTGAACCTTTCAGCCGGGTAGCAGGGAGTCGCAGTAATGGAGAGTCAACGCCAGGGCGGGCGCGCGCAGGGCTGGTGGCGCATTGTGCCCGGACTCTGCCTGCTGGCATCCCTCCTGCTGCCTGGCTCATTGCTGGCAGGCCCCGTTGTTGCACTGACCGCAAACCTTGGGCAAACCCCGCTTGGCGAGTATCTGGAAGTACTGGAAGACTCCGATGGCGCACTGACCCTTGCCGAAGTCCAGAGCGCCGAACTGGCGCCTTTTTTCAAGGCCAATAACTCTCCCATGCTGAAGCGGGGCCTGTCCCGGTCTGCGTGGTGGATCCGTTTCAGCGTTCAGAATCCTGACGATACCCGGCGCAAGCTTGTACTTGACCTGGACCGGGCCAGTCTGGCCCATGTCAGCCTGTATGAACCCGATGAACGCGGCTTTTACCAGCACCGGGATGCCGGCGTACGAACCACGCAGATCATTGCTGACGATGCAGGCAACAGCTACCGCTTCCACCTTGATGCCCGTGCCGGACAAGTCACCACGTATTACCTGCGCATCAATACCAATCTGGGGCTGACCTCCTCCATCACTCTTGGCACAACCGAGAGCATGGCAACCGCACAACGCACCACCACAGCCCTGTTCGGTATCGGCATCGGCATCATGACAGGCCTGATGCTGTATTCGCTTTTGCTCCTGCACAGCCATGCACGTGATCGCGCAAGCCTCTGGTTCATGCTTTACCTGCTGGTCGTAACCGCCTACCTGCTGACCGAAAACGGCGTGATCGGCGTAGAGTTCCTGCGCATTCGCAACCTGCAGAATTTCCTTGAGGTGTGCAGCGTATTCCTGGCACAGATAGCTGCCACGCTTTTTGCCGGCAGCCTCCTGCGCAACCATTTGCCCGCCGTTTTTACCCGACTGGTGCAAATGCAGGCACTGGCACTGGGCATGCTGATGATCCTGGCCCTCACCCTTTCACCTGATCACGCTGGCTACATCACGGCCTTCAGCGCCTTGTGGACGGGCATCGTACTCCCCGTCGCCGGCTTCCTCAGCTGGAGGAACGGACTCGGTCCTGGCCTGCTTTATGCGGCTGCCCGCCTGATCCTGATACTTGCCACCGCACTCTCTGCCACCAACCTCCCGGGTGGCCTCGATACCAACCTGCCCACCAGTGCCCTGGTAATGTTTGCCGCCTGTACGGAAGCACTCCTGATCGCCGTCGCCCTGGCGCTGCACCAGCGCAGCGTCATGCTGGAAAACGCGCACCTGCATGAGCTTGCCAGGATAAGTGCTGCGGAAACCCGTGCGAAGGAAGAGTTCCTGTCACAGATGAGCCATGAAATACGGACGCCCATGAGCGGCATTCTTGGCATGACCGAACTGCTGGCCGACACGCCTCTCACGCAGGGGCAACGCGAGTATGTCAATACCATTCATGCCTCCAGCAACTCCCTGCTACGCATCCTCAACGACATTCTTGACCACTCGAAGATGGAGGCCGGCAAGCTTCGTGTTGTAGAAGAGCCCTTTGATCTTGGCATCCTGCTTGGCGAGTGCCTGACCCTGTTCAAGACACATGCCGAGGAAAAACACCTCGAACTTATCGCTACAATAGACCCGGGCCTTCCAACACTGGTCTCGGGAGATCCGACCCGTCTGCGCCAGGTCATCAGCAACCTGCTGCGCAATGCCATCAAGTTCACCCAGAATGGCGAAGTCGAGATTCACCTGCAGCAAGGCAAGCGTGGCATGCGCGTTGAAGTGCGTGACACCGGCAGCGGCATTCCACCTGACCAGCTTGATGTCATCTTTCTGCCCAACCAGGCTGGCAACAGCCCTGGAACAGGGCTTGGCCTGTCCATCTGCAAGCAGCTGGTAGAGCTCATGGGCGGTGAAATTGGCGTCAGCAGCCAGCCGCGACAGGGATCAACCTTCTGGTTTGATCTGCCGCTCAAGGCTCAGGCCACCAGTCAGCCAGAAGACAATATTCCGGATCACTGGTTGCGTGGACTGCGCCTGCTGGTGGTCGACGACAACGCGACCGTCAATCGCGTTGTCGCCGAGCAGGCCGGGCGCTGGGGGATGGTTGTACGCACGGCTGACAACGGCGCCGAGGCTCTGGCCCTTACCCGGAATGCCGCCAATCTGGGCGAACCGTTTGATGTGATCCTGCTCGACCACAACATGCCCGGCATGAGCGGTCTGCAACTGGCAGCACGCATCAAGGAAGACCCCATCATCCGCAATGATGTCATCATGATGATGATGACCGGCATGAATGTTGCGCCAACCCATACCATGACACGTAATGTCGGTATCCGGCGCATTCTGGCCAAGCCCGTAACCGAACGCCAGCTCAAGACTGCGATTGCCGAAGAGCTTGGTCACCTGAAAAGACTGCACGAACAGACACCGGCCCTGAGCAACACTGACAAGGAAGGACTGAAGCAATTGCGTGTGCTGATTGCCGAAGACAATCATCTTAGCCAGAAAGTGATTCGCGGCATGCTGGGCAAGCTGGGCGTACAGGCGACCGTCGTGGCCAATGGCCGTGAAGTCGTGGAGGAAGTCAGCCGCAGGGAATACGATATCGTGCTCATGGATTGCGACATGCCCTTCATGGACGGTTATGCAGCAACCCAGGCAATTCGTGAGTGGGAGCATGTCACTGCGCGCAAACCCATTCCCATTCTCGCGCTCACCGCACACATTCTGGACGAGCACAAGATGAAGAGCCGCGAGGCTGGCATGAACGCCCATCTATCCAAACCGGTGGAACTGGCCGAGCTTCAGAATGCCTTGCTTGCATGGGCACCGCATACACAAAATACTGCCAGCCTGAGCTGAGCATGCAACACCCGCATTTGCAAAATGCCCATAATGAAAATCCCCGCAACTGCGGGGATTTTCATTATGAATGGAACCACTTCTTACTGTATCAGGGAATGCCGGCATAGCCTTTGCCCGAGGGCATGTTGCCTGGCAGCAAGGTTTCAAGTTCAAAGAACTCGCTACTCAACTCCTGCACCAGCCGGTTATCCGGCACCGAAAAAAGCTGCAGTCTGGCGGTCGCAAATTTTGTGTTCTTTACAACCGAGCGGGCGCCACCTGGATGGTCATAATGCAAGGCCACCCACGGCTCGATACGTGGATTATGGCCATCAATGCTCACCTCAAGCCGATGACTGGCATTAGTAAAGGTCACCATCCAGCGATAATCATCCAGAGCCTCTACCCGCTGCTTCCAGCTGGCACTCAGGGCATTGAAGTGATGCCATTTTCCCTGCGTCTTGAGTGAGCACATACTGAGGAATGGCGACTTCACCAACCCTCGCGCCAGCGCAATCTTTACAGAAAATCCGTCAAAGTACGCTCCCGGGTCTTCGGCAAACCGATTGCAGTCGGCATAGGCATACTCATACGCATGCTCTGTTCCCCAGTTGTGGCCGTTCATGCCCAGAAACTCGCCATCAACGGTAATGCCGGCACATGCAATACGCCCCCTGAATGTCAGAAAGCAGTCGCGGGTAATGATTTTCTTCTTTGGCCAGGGCAGATGATAGAGTCGCTCATTCGGGAAGTGATAAAGCACTTCATCCGAACGCTCCAGCGCCAGCTCCCATTGGGCCGTCCCACGCGATGTATGCAGCTTTCCACGCAGCGCTTCGCGGGAAATCGAAAAAAACGAGCCTGATGCAAAATTGGCGCTGGCCTGCTCCCAGTGACCGGATCTGGAAAAGGTAGCAAAGGCCGCTGGTGTCATGTCCTCCTTGTCATAAATGACTTCAGACTCACCACTGACACGATCAAAGATGATGAACGCGTTTTCCACCGTAATGGTCTTCTGCCCATTACGGCGCAGGAGATTATGCTTGAGCCAGAAAGCATGACGCCCATCCTGGCTGGTGCCACGAAAGTAGAATGACTCATAAAGCCCACCACGGGCTTCGGGCAATGCAAATGCCACTGGATCAATCATGAAAATCCCCTTAGCTCACCCGCAAGCGCAATGCCTTGAGCGGGAACGTCACCACGGAATCACGATACACCAGCTCGGCCTCACCAATGACATGTCCACCCCGATAGACCATCAGCGGCAGTGTCGTCATGGACTCCACCAGATTGCGGACATCATAGGTTTTACGACCGGCCACATGCAGCTCACCAATATCATCAAGCTCGAAATGCAGATCGTAGGACGGCCCCGTCAGCTGCAGTACTAGCTCCCCGCGAACCCTCACAGGGCGATGAAAGGCCCCGAACTCCACTGTACCGGAGCAATGACGGACTGCCCCGAAGCGGAGAAGCTCGGTCGTGGCCGCATCCACATTAAGCACAAACGAGTGCCGGCCAGCGGGCAAGCCACTGTCGGGGTTGAAGGCAATCCAGCCTGACATGTGTTCCTTGAGTACGACTTGCAAAGACATATATCCCTCATTTGCCGGAAACCGGCTCTTTAACCTTCTTGCGACTACCAAAATGCATCTCAAGCCTCAGTACCACCGAGGGCACCACATCCCACTCCACATCCCGGTAGCGCGTCAATCGCGGCTCAACCTCATAATAAAGCCAATCACGCAGGAATGACTGCCGCCACAACATCCAGGGCCCATAACTCTCCTTGCTGTAGTTTGGCTGGGTATGACCGCTCAGGGAAATACCGTAAGCAAGGGAGCCTTTATTCCTGAGCACATGCGACATTGCCAACCCATGTGTCCAGACAAAACCATCCTGATCCTGAGCCTGATCAAACTGGAAAACCGTATTGAAACCCAACACCGCCTGCTCCGACATGGCACGCTGAAAATCCAGCTGGGAGGTGGACACACCCAGACTTTCGGTACCATAACGAAAGGTCTGGCCTGCCCTCACCACAGAGTTCTCGGTTAGCGTCCATAGCCGGCGCAAGCGCAGGCGCGCGAAGATATCCGGGCCACTGCGCAGACCAATATCCATGTCCGAGTCGATCCTGGCGAGATCCAGCGGATTCCAGCGCACGGAAACCGAGGCATTATCCCGGATATCCTTCAATGCCTGCGGTGAGCTGCGCTGCTCCTGCGTTAGCGTATCCTCCCCGTCATCAGAAATGATCAACCGCATGCGTCTGCTGGCATTCGGCAAATCCACTCGCGCACGCACCCTTGCCTCGGTGCTCCAACCATTCTCCTCGTCCCAGCCGACTTCGCTGATGACACGTACCAGCGCGCCGGCCTCATCATCACTCCAGTCACCGAACAAATCGTCAAACCAGCGTGCAGCATCAACAGTTTGCCCCGAAAACACGCACTGCTGATAGTCCATCCACCCCATGAACTGGCCGCTCTCATCCCGGCGGATACAGCCCTTGTCGGCGGCCTCAAGGACACCATCTGCCACTGCCTGGGGTGGCACCTCCACAGTAATCGCCGCGTCAGGGCCGGCAGGGGCTGACAGTGGCACACCTGCAGGAGATGGCTCCTCCTCACTGGCATGCAGCAATGCCGGCAACAGGGAAAGCCAGATCGTGAGCACACGGAGAGTCCGGCCGGCACACTGCCGGCCAGCCGGGCGCCTGGCACACCTGCGCCCCTGCACCCTCACCCCGTCCAACCACATGAACACATGCCTGAAAGCTCCTTTTCCAACCTGATCCGGTATCCGGCACCCCAGATACTGCCACAAGATTATGTGACTCCACCAAGTGCTTTCTGCCTTGCAGCACACGGATGGATACAACCCGCTTATCAATGCGCCGCAGCAATGTTCAAAAAAAAGGCCCGCATCTGCGGGCCTTTTCAGGAAGGAGAGAAACCGCTTAGAAATAAGCCTCGCTGAAACTCATCAGCGACGTTGCCCCTGCCTCAACCATACGGGCACGGCCCTCCATCTCAGGCAGCACGCGCACGGCAAAATAGTCTGCAAGCGCCAGCTTGTCGGCATAGAAGCTGTCATCCTTCTTGCCAACAGCTGCTTCGGCCATCAGCGCCCACATGTAGGCATAGCTGGTAAAACCGAACACATGCAGGTAGTCGACTGCAGCGGCGTTGATTTCGTCACCATTGCTGGCGGACAGCTCGATGACGCGCTGGGTCAGTGCTTCCAGACGATCAATGGCTGCCACAAAGCCGGTCTTGAGGCGTGCCGTTTCCGGGGCATTCAGCCGTGCTGCCGCCTCACGCATTTCGGCAACGTAAGTCTTCACGAAAGCAGCCTTGTTCTTGACGACCTTGCGACCCATGAGGTCATTGGCCTGAATGCCGTTGGCGCCTTCGTAGATCTGTGCAATGCGCACATCACGCACCAGCTGCTCCATGCCCCACTCACGAATGAAACCGTGACCACCAAACACCTGCTGGGCATCCACGCAACCCTCGAAGCCCTTGTCCGAGAGGAAGGCCTTCACCACCGGGGTGAGCAGCGCGACACGATCAGCGGCAGCAGCAGCCACTTCACCTTCGGCATACTTGGACAGGTCGAGATACTTTGCGGTGTACATCACGAAGCAACGGGCGGCTTCGTTATGCGCTCGCGTCTTCAGCAGCATGCGACGGATATCCGGATGCACCAGCAGTGAGTCGGCCGGCTTTTCCGGTGACTTCACGCCCGTGGCAGAACGCCCCTGCAGGCGGTCGCGTGCATAGGCCGCCGCACTCTGGTAGGCCACTTCCGAAGCACCCAGGCCCTGGATGCCCATGGACAGGCGTTCGTAATTCATCATCACGAACATCGCCGCCAGGCCTTCATTGATCCGGCCTATCAGATAGCCCTTGGCGCCATCAAAGTTCATGACGCAGGTGGCCGAGGCCTTGATACCCATCTTGTGTTCGATGTTGCCGGCACCCACCTGATTGCGCTCACCGAGGGAGCCATCAGCCTTCACATGGAACTTCGGCACGAGGAACAGCGAGATACCCTTGGAGCCTGCCGGTGCATCCGGCAGTTTGGCCAGCACAAGGTGAATGATGTTTTCTGCAAGATCATGCTCACCACCAGTAATGAAGATCTTGGTGCCGGTGATGCTGTAGGAGCCATCAGCTTCCGGCACAGCCTTCGTCTTGATGATACCAAGATCAGTGCCGGCATGCGGCTCGGTCAGGCACATGGTGCCGGCCCACTCGCCAGAATAGATTTTTGGCAGGTACAGATCGTTGATTTCATCGGTGGCATGCTGCGACATGGACAACGCAGCACCAATACCCAGCAGCGGATAAAGCGCGAACGAGGGATTGGCCGAGAACAGGATTTCATCGGTCAGCGCCGTCACCGTCTTCGGCATGCCGGCACCACCCCAGCGCGGATCGGCACCCAGGCCGATCCAGCCACCCTCGCCAAACTGCCTGAAAGCTTCCTTGAAGCCGGCTGGCGTTGTGACCACACCATTATTGAACTGGGCGCCTTCTTCATCGCCGCTGCGATTGAGCGGGAAGATCACGTTTTCATTCAGCTTGGCGGATTCTTCGAGAATCGCATCAACGGTATCGCGATCCACTTCGTTCAGTGCCGGCACGGACTGCCAGAACTCTGTGGCCTTGAACACTTCATCCAGCACAAAGCGCATGTCACGCAGCGGGGTTTTGTAAACTGCCATTCTCTACTACCTCTTGAATCACTTGCCGGCATGCTCGCTTGTGGCAAACACGACGCCTGAAAAAAACCATTAGCAAAAAGCCCGCATGCGCGGGCTTCCTGCTAGACATGTACCATCAACTTCAGAACGCGAAAGCGTCCACGTCGACCTGCATCAGCACTTCCAGACCGCCATCGATTGCATCGACGTGGCTCTTGGTACGCGGCAGGATCTTCTTGAAGTAGAACTGGGCTGTCTGGATCTTGGCCTTGTAGAAAGCCTCTTCCGTTGTACCGGCAGCAATCTTGTCCTGGGCAATCTTCGCCATCAGAGCCCACAGATAGGCCAGCGTCACGTAGCCCGAGTAGTACATGTAATCGACAGCGGCAGCGCCCACTTCATCCGGGTTCTGCATGGCCTTCATGCCGATCTTCATGGTCATGTCGCCCCATTCCTTGTTCAGGGCAGCAAGCGGCGCCACAAATTCGGCCATGGCAGCATTGCCTTCATTGGCAGCACAGAACTTGTGCACGATCTTCGTGAAGTTCTTCAGCATGCCACCCTGGGTCTGCAGCACCTTGCGGCCGAGCAGATCGAGCGCCTGGATTTCGGTGGTGCCTTCATAGAGGCAGGCAATGCGTGTGTCACGCACGATCTGCTCCATGCCCCACTCGCGGATGAAGCCGTGGCCACCGTACACCTGCACACCATGCTTGGCGGCTTCGGAACCGGCTTCGGTCAGGAAGGCCTTGGCGATCGGGGTGAGGAAGCTCATCAGGTCATCAGCCTGCTTGCGCACTTCTTCGCTTTCAGCGCCAAACACCAGGTCAGTCTGCGTGGACAGCCAGTACACCAGTGCACGACCACCTTCAGCGAACGCTTTCTGGGTCATCAGCATGTTGCGGACGGCAGGATGCACAATGATCGGATCTGCTTCTTTCTCCGGCGCCTTGGGGCCGGACAGGGAACGCATGGCCAGACGGTCCTTGGCATAGGCCAGGGAGCCCTGGAAAGCACCTTCAGCGGCACACACACCCTGCAGGGCGGTACCGA
Organism: Moraxellaceae bacterium; assembly: GCA_030646295.1. Taxonomy (GTDB): domain Bacteria; phylum Pseudomonadota; class Gammaproteobacteria; order Pseudomonadales; family Moraxellaceae; genus UBA2031. Next base: position 152,576 of record JAUSND010000003.1, on the reverse strand, counting down.
CACGGGCGGTGTTCATGAACGTGAACATGGCGTTAAGGCCCTTGTTCGGCGCACCGATCAGGAAGCCGGTGGCGCCGTCAAAGTTCATCACGCAGGTGGCAGAGGCCTTGATGCCCATCTTGTGTTCGATGGAGCCACACACCACGGCATTACGCTCGCCCACGGAGCCGTCTGCCTTTGGCAGGAACTTCGGTACGAGGAACAGCGAGATGCCCTTGGTGCCCTTGGGAGCATCAGGCAGGCGGGCCAGCACCACGTGGACGATGTTCTCGGCCATGTCGTGTTCGCCAGCGGAAATGAAGATCTTGGTGCCGGTGATGGCATAGGAACCATCAGCCTTCGGCTCGGCCTTGGTACGGATGATGCCCAGATCGGAGCCCGCATGGGATTCGGTCAGGCACATGGTGCCGGTCCACTCACCGGAGATCAGCTTGGTCAGATAGACTTCTTTCTGTTCCGGGGTACCGTGAGCTTCCACCGTGTTGATGGCACCATGGGACAGGCCCGGGTACATGGACCAGGACCAGTTGGCGGTGCCGGTCATTTCGCTCATGGCGATGCCCAGTGATGGCGGCAGGCCCTGACCACCGTGCTCTACTGGCGATGCCAGCGCACCGAAACCGAGCTCGACGAACTTGGCGTAGGCTTCCTTGAAGCCCTTGGGTGTGGTCACCACACCGTTGTTCCACTGGCAGCCTTCTTCGTCGCCGGAACGGTTGATCGGGGACAGTTCGTTCTCCGCGAACTGCGCACCGGCTTCAAGCACGCTATCCACGAGCTCGCGATTGGTGTCGGCATAGGCCGGGATGGACTGATAGTGCTTTTCCACTTCCAGAACTTCATGCATCACAAACTGCATGTCACGCAGTGGAGCCTTGTACGGAGTAGCCATGGTAGTGACCTCGCTAGTCTCGGGGGGCTGGGATCGCCCGTTTCGTCATGTATGTGAACCCGACAGTCACAACCTTGCTTTACATGCAATGTTTGTCGGACACAAAAGCGGCGGAAGTTTAGTGGAGAAACCCCATGTACTACAGTGCTATTGATGACCACCTGTTCACGGGGAGTCCCTGAAACTCGCTGCTTTCCGGGGAAATTATGAGCAGCTTCGAGAGGATTTCGCCTGTACAAAACCCTGCTTTGTACAGGACAAAACACAAAGAGCCGGCATGAATAACGCCGCATTCGTCATTACAGGAAAAAATTGCGGCGCTGAAGTCCTGCCAACCATGCAACAGGTCAAAAACGCTTGATCAGGCCGTCAGTAACGGCTCCAGATCCAGTCTCTGCCCCAGAGCCCCTGCAGTCTCACCCGGCGCCCATGGCAACACGCCCAGACAGGGAGCCGGCAACAGTCCCTGAAGGGTGTTCAGGTTGTCTTCCAGCGCCGCCATTTCCGGATCGATGACATTCGCCACCCAGCCCGCAAGGCGGACTCCGTCCTTCAGGATTGCTTCGGTGGTGAGAATGGCGTGGTTGATACAGCCCAGGCGCATGCCAACCACGAGAATCACCGGCATCCCCAGTTGTTTGGGCAAGCCGGAGAGCAGCTCGCGATCACTGATCGGCACCCGCCAGCCCCCTGCCCCTTCCACCAGACGGAAATCCGCCTTGTGCATCAGTGCACCACGGCAGTAGCCGGCAATCTGGACCAGTGTGAGACGTCGACCGGCCGCTGCAGCGGCGAGATGCGGAGACAGCGCCGCTGGCAATGCCACCGGATTGATCTCCTGATAGCTGAGCGACACGGTCATTTCTGCCTGCAGTGCCAGTGCATCACTGTTGCGCAATCCGTCGGCCGTCTGCTCACAGCCAGCGGCGATGGGCTTGAGGGCCAGCGTACTCAAGCCACGTGCCTTTGCCGCCGCGAGCAATGCACATGTCACCGTGGTCTTGCCAACGCCGGTGTCCGTGCCGGTCACAAAATATGTCTTTGCCATGTCAGTTTCCTGTTTCGCGCGTGGCCTGCATGAAAATCACGTCGTAACGCAGTGGCAAGCCTTCCTGCTCGCGCTGCTGTTCCAGCGCATTCGTGACCTGCTGCAACCATTGCTTGCCGCGCAGATGATTGTCTCTTGGCGTATTGGAGGTGCTGGCCCCTATCCCCTGCAGGGCATGAAGCAGTTCCCGCACCGTTACAAAGTGGGCAGAAAAATCGTTCTGCGTAAATTCACACGCACTGAAACCCGCCTGCATCAATGCAGTCGCCCAATCCTGGGCGCCGGCAAACTCATTGACATGCAGCAGTCCGCTGGCACGCAGGGCTGACAGGCTGTCCGGTCCCGGCACACTCGCCAATAACCGCCCACCCGGCTTGAGCACACGGAAAATTTCACGGCAGGCCTGTTCGCGTGACTCACACCACTGCATGGCAAAACTGCTGAACACCACATCAACGCTGGCATCCGGCAGCGGTAATGCCTCGATATCACCAGGCAATGGCTCCACGCTGGCCACTGCAGGTATGGCGGCCAGCATTGCCGGGGCCATATCGAGCGCAATCACTTTTTCAACGGCCGCATGACCGGACAGCAGCACGGACTCCCGACCACGACCACAACCTGCATCCAGCACTATGCCTTGCGGGCAGCAAGCATCCAGCAGCGTGTCCGCAATCGCAGCCTGCAGATCCGCAAACGAGGCATAGGTGGATGCCGCACTGGAAAAACGCCGTGCAATTTCCTGCTTGCGCGCCGAAAGGCTACTCATGGATTGCCTGCATGAATGTCAGTATTGCATCGCGGCAATGACCAGGATGAGAAATGAACGGTACGTGGGCGGCTCCTGTCACCACATGAGCCGTACAGCGGGGATTTCTTGCGCCAAGTGCCGCAGCAACGCCAGCCGGCACCAGAACATCATCCTCTCCCGTAATAGCCAGCACGGGAATATCCAGTTGCGCAGCGGCTTCACGCAGGTCACTCGTTCCCAGCAGATCAAGCGTAGAAAGTAGCGTAGCCGCATGCGGTATACCGCATTTGCCGGATGCAGCCTGCAAAAAACGCAGGTCGCTTTTCATTGACACCGAACCCTTGCATTGCAGGGTCATGAACATCTTCAGCGCCACATCAGCATTCTGTCTTGTCGCGTCTGAAAAAGTTTCAAACTGCACAGGTGGCATCGCCGTCAGCCAACCCTTTTTTTGTACAAAACACGGGGTGGCTGCCAGTAGAACAAGAGCCGTCACACGATCAGGATGGCGGGCCGCAATGGCCAGCGCCACCAGTCCCCCCAGCGACCAGCCTGCCCAGATGGCCCTGGCAGGGGCCGCCAGCATGACAGCTGCCACCATGTCGTCGAGTGACTCCGGTGCCGCCATGGCACTGCCATGACCAAAACCCGGCAGATCAATGCAGCGCACATGAACATGCGCCGTGAGCAAGGGCACAAAATCCTGCCACACACCTGAATGCATGCCCCATCCATGCAGCAACACCACAGTGGCTGCATCGGGATTCGTCGTACAGGCATGATCCTCGTAAAAAACACCGCTCATGCCGGCAGCCCGCGGCAATCCGCCAGTGCCTGCAGCAAGCGGTCAACATCATCCCGTTCATGCGCAGCCGAGAACGTGATACGCAAGCGGGCCTGCCCCACCGGCACAGTCGGCGGACGAATCGCCCCTACCAGAATGCCGCGCTGCTCCAGCGCCGCACTCCAGGCCAGCGCCCGCTCGTTACTGCCCAGCAACACGGGCTGGATGGGTGTTGTACTGTCCATCAGTTGCAAGCCAAGACCCGTGGCCTGTTCACGAAAATAATGAATATGGCCGCGCAGCCTTTCACGCAAGTGCTGGCCGTTCTGCATAAGTTTCAGACTGGTACGGGATGCTGCTGCCACCGCTGGCGGCAATGCCGTTGTGTAGATGTAGGAACGCGCCGTATTGATCAGGTAATCAATCAGGACACCATCGCCGGCCACAAAGGCACCAAAGGAGCCGGCACCCTTGCCCAGTGTTCCCATCAGCACCGGCAAGGCCTTGGCATCAAGGGCAAAGTGCTCAGCAACGCCCGCGCCATGCGCGCCCAGCACACCGATGCCATGGGCATCATCCACCATCAGCCAGGCGTCATGCTGCTGTGCCAGTTGCGCCAGCGCTGGCAACGGTGCGACATCGCCGTCCATGCTGAACACGCCATCCGTAACAATCAGCTTTCTGTCTGCCGAGGACCTGGCGAGCAGGGCCCCAAGGCTCTCTGCATCGTTATGACGATAACGCTGGAACTTCGCTCCCGAAGCCAGGCCCCCATCAATCAGCGATGCATGATTGAGACGATCCTCGAATATTGCATCACCACGCCCGACCAGCGCCTGCACGATACCGGTATTGGCCATGTAACCAGTGGAAAAAAGCAATGCCCGCTGACGGCCCGTGAATGCCGCCAGCTCAACTTCAAGGGCTTCGTGCTCGGCAGAGTGGCCGCACACCAGATGCGATGCACCGCTGCCCACACCATAGGTCGAGGCAGCTTGCCGGAATGCTGCAATCACTTCGGGATGACTGGCCAGCCCGAGATAATCATTGCTGCAGAAATTGAGCAGATCACGGCCATCCACCCTGACATTGGCACCCTGCCCGGACGCCAGCGTACGCCGGTGCCGGTAAAGACCATCCGCTTTTTTTTGTGCAATTACCGCCGCCAGATCGAAGGACATCAGTTCACGGTGTCGCGCGTGGCCATGGCATCGCGCGTCAGCGATGACAGCTGTTGCTGACGCACCGACTGCGCAATGGCCTCTGCCCGGGATTCATCCGACACATCTACCGCCGTCTGTGTATTGATACCCAGCCGGGTAAACAGCTGACGATCATGCGCCGCCTCGGGATTGGGTGTGGTCAGCAGTTTTTCGCCGTAGAAAATGGAGTTTGCCCCTGCCATGAAACACAAGGCCTGCATCTCGTCATTCATGGTTTCACGACCGGCAGACAGACGCACATGGGATGCCGGCATCAGCATGCGGGCAACGGCAATGGTGCGGATGAATTCGAAGGGATCGAGATCGTCGACGTTGCCCAGCGGCGTGCCTTCGATTTTCACCAGCATGTTGATAGGCACGGATTCCGGATGCGCCGGCAGGTTGGCCAGCTGCATGAGCAGACCGACACGGTCATCACGGGCTTCGCCCAGGCCAACGATGCCGCCGCTGCACACCTTGATGCCCGCCTCGCGCACGTGACCCAGTGTATTGAGGCGATCATCGTAGGTGCGGGTGGTGATGATCTTGCCGTAGTGCTCGGGCGAGGTGTCGAGATTATGGTTGTAGTAGTCGAGCCCGGCTTCGGCCAACTGCTGTGCCTGATCGGCCGACAGCATGCCAAGGGTCATGCAGGTTTCCAGCCCCAGAGCCTTCACCTGTTTCACCATCTCCAGCACATAGGGCATGTCTTTTTCACGCGGCGAACGCCAGGCAGCACCCATGCAGAAACGGCTGGCACCCTTTTCCTTTGCATTGAGGGCCTCCTCCACCACCTTCTGTATCTCCAGCAGCTTTTCCTTGTCCAGGCCGGTGTCGTAATGGCCGGACTGCGAGCAGTACTTGCAGTCTTCCGGGCAGGCACCGGTCTTGATGGAGAGCAGGGTGCTCACCTGAACGGCGTTGGGGTCGAAATTCGCACGGTGCACGGTCTGGGCCCTGAACATCAGGTCCATGAACGGCAAATCAAACAGGGCACGGATTTCGTTGCGGGACCAGTCGTGGCGAATAGCGGACATTGGGGACTTCCTGAAGGGCGGCAGGCCGGGTAATGTCCCGGATTCTGTGGGGGCAGGACGCTCCCGTCAACCCGCATGGAATGCCATGGTTAACCGATGGTTAAAATTCAACCAGCCAATCCTCCCGCCCGCCAGTTGCCTGCTCTGCGAAACCCCCGCCCGTGGGCAGGCATTGTGCACTGGCTGCCTGCAGGACCTGCCCTGGAACCTGCACGCCTGTGAGCGTTGCGCCATTCCGCTGCCCGAGGAACTGCTGATCTGCGGTGAATGCCGGCCACGGCCACCTTCCCAGCAATATGCGATTGCCCCGCTCCGCTATGTGTTTCCGGTAGACAGCCTGATCGGTGGACTCAAGTACAGCCGGCAGCTGGCGCACTCCCCCCTTCTGGGCCAGCTCCTGCTTGATGCCGTCATGGCAACGGAGCGTCCGCTCCCGCAACTGATCCTGCCGGTACCGCTGCACCCGCTGCGGCTGGCAGAACGTGGCTATAACCAGGCACTCGAGATTGCCCGACCGCTGGCGAAAACCCTTGGATTGCCACTTGAGACGCAACTGGTCACCCGTGTCCGGCACACCAGGTCGCAGCGCACACTGGATGCCAGGGCACGCCAGCACAATCTGGACGGAGTGTTCGGCGTGAATACGACGCGTCTGGCCACTCTCGGCCACCCCACCCACATCGCCCTCGTTGACGATGTGCTGACCACCGGGGCAACTGTGGGTACGCTGGCCAGTCTGCTGCAACGTCATGGCGTGACCGACATTGATGTCTGGTGCGTGGCACGCACCCCTTGAGCCGAGATTTGTCCCGGCCCTGTCACAATTCCGTGCTACCTTCTGCTCCCCGATGCTGGCCCGGGCCCTGCCCCGTTGCTAGAATACGAACACCCTCAAGGATTTAGGTCACTTTTCGACCAGGATTCTCCGCCTATACGATCAAATCTCCTGCATCCCTCACCGGATGCTGACCAGTTGCGAGTGATACACGATGCTGATGGCCTTCACACTGAACAAGGGGTACCTCGAACAGGTCGCCATCAATGCCGCTGCGGATCTGGTCAAAGAGGTGATCTGGGTTGATGCCATTGCCCCCAGTGATGAAGAGCGTGAATGGCTGCGGGTAGCCTACCAGCAGGAACTGCCAACCATTGATGATCTCTACGAGATCGAGGCAACCTCGCGCTTCTACGAAACCGAGAATGGCCTGCACATCAGCTCCTACTTCCTGAACTATGCCGACGAGAACTCTGAAAACATCTCGGCGGCATTTGTGTTCAACAGCGAGCGCCTGTTCACGCTGCGTGAAGAAGAGCTGGCGGCATTCCGCCTGTTCCGTCTGCGCGCCCGCAAGGGCCTGATCAACCTGACCAACTCCAAATCCATCATGCTCGGCCTGTTCGAGACCAAGGTGGAAAATCTTGCCGACATTCTCGAACGTGTTGCAGCGGAGCTGGAAGAAACCTCGCGTCAGGTGCTGGGTAATGCCGAGCAGGATGACATGGAATCGCTGCTCACCAGCATTGCCCGGCAAGAAGACGTGAACGGCAAGGTGCGTATCTCGATGATGGACTTGCAGCGCATGCTCTACCTGCTGTTGCGCTCCGGCATCCTGAATGCCGAACAAAGCGAACGCCTGCGCGACATCATCCGTGACTCCGAGTCGCTGATTGCCAGCACCTCGTTTCTGTTCGACAAGATCAAGTTCCTGCTCGATACCACGCTCGGCTTCATTAACGTCAACCAGAACAAGATCATCAAGATCTTCTCGGTGGCCGCCGTGATTTTCCTGCCGCCCACCATGGTGGCCAGTGTGTACGGCATGAACTTCAAGTTCATGCCGGAGCTGGAGTGGCAACTGGGTTATCCATGGGCACTGGGCCTGATGCTGCTGTCTGCCGCCGCCCCCTTCTGGTATTTCAAGCGCCGCCACTGGTTGTAAGCGTTCAACCCGGACAGCGCCCGAACATCAGGGCAGGAAGTCCTGTGTGGTCGTCACGCCAGTGCTGATAACCACATTGGTGGTCCCCGCATACGCCAGCAGTTCGCTGCTTTCCGGCACATCAGTTGCCGTATCACAGGTGTAGGTCGCGGTATAACTGCCCGGACTCAGAAAGGCGATGGTGTAGTGGTAATTGCCATCCCCCTGCATGGCCACCGAGCCCGAAGCGATTGGCTCTGCATCCAGACCGTCCACATCATCCGGCGTCACATCCGCTCCCTGATAGAGATACACCGCGCCGGTGGCGCTGCCCGTGCATGCCAACGCAACCAGTGCGCCATCCACCACTCCGGCAAGCGTACCGACTTGTGCATTATTCACCATGCGGATCACTGGCTTGAGGAAATAACCAGGCTGGCCAACCGGTTCGACGATGGAGCGCCGCAAATCGAAATCGAGTGTATAGCTGGCAGCACCACCTTGCGGCACGGTGAATCCGCCGTTCAGTTTCAGGCCGCTTTCCGAGCCACTGGGCACGCGCAATTCATACTGGTTACCGGCAATCACTATGTACGAGTCATAAATCGTATCGAACGCTGCATCTACATCCAGACGCAGCCACTCATAGGCCCCGGCGGGCAGGACCGCATTACTCACCAGCGGGGCTGCATCCCCACCGGCAAGCGCCAGCAGGTCGATATCCTTCGGTGCGTCAAACACGACCTGCAACGGTGCGCCACCGGCAGGCTTGTAACTGATCCCGGTAAACCTGATGACGACCTGCTCGGCAGTGTCGACGGGAGCATCTGTTACCTGAAGATTCAACTCGCCCGTGCGAGGAGTGCTGTCATCGCCACCACACGCCGCCAGCAAGGCGCCCATACAAATCAATGCCATCATCCGCCTGTTCATGATGATTTCCTCTTGCCAGACACTCATCAGGCCGCATGAAAATGCATGCCGCCCGGATTTGCATTCAGCATAGACCCGCGTGCACACAGGACTAGATCAATTACGAATTACCTGTTGCCGGCTGACAACCCGACGTACTGGCCGACGCTACTGACGATGCACCCGTCAATCCCGCCGCAGGCGCTCGGAAACGGCAATCGGGTTGGGAAAATTGAAGATGACGATATAGCTCGACACCACAAAGCTCATGATGACTATCGCCTGAATGAGGAAGGACGCGGCCTGACTGATCAGCGCCGCCTGTACAGCGGTAAGCGCAATCAGCAGTGAAAACTCGCTGACCTGCCCCAGCCTGAAGCCGACATCCCAGGCCAGCTCCGGTCGTTCACTCAACCTGCCCAGCAAAAAGCGGTAAACCACCGGTTTTATCCCCACCACAACCAGCGTCAGCAGCAGGGCCGGGCCAATGATCTGCGGCAGAATCCCGCTGTCAAAGCCGGCCCCGAGCGCAAAGAAAAACAGCACCAGAAAAAAATCACGCAAAGGCCGCAGGTTAAGGGCAATGAACTGGGCAATCGGCGAACTGGCCAGCGAAATGCCGGCAATAAACGCCCCGGTTTCACGCGACAGCCCCATCGCATTTGACAGTGTGGCCACGCCGAGACACCAGCCGATGGCCAGCAGGAAAATATACTCGTGAAACCTGTCGAAGCGCATGATGAGTGGCTCCAGCACACGTTTCACCACCACGTACGACAGCACCAGCAGGACCGGCATGGCCACCACCAGTTTGAGCATGTCGACAGGCACGGTGTTTGCACCCGCCATCACCGGGATCAGTGATATGGCCAGCAGGGCCAGCAAGTCCTGCAGCAGCGAAATGCCGATGATGAGCTCACCGGTACGACGGTGATGCAGCACGGTGGTCGGCAGCAGTTTCAGCGCCACGATCGTACTGGGATTAAGCATGGCCAACCCGACGATGACCGCCTCGACCAACGAGAACCCGAAAGCATGCGTCACCAGTGCACCGACAATGAAAAAAATGACTGAACTGGCCAGATTGACCAGCGCCGACTCACGGATCACGGCCATCAGGGCCGAGAGCTCCATGTCCAGCCCGATCAGGAAAAGCAGAAACATGATCCCGATGCCCGACACCTGTTGCAGCAACCCGATGTCCGTGACAAACCCCAGGCCATAAGGCCCGATGAGCGCCCCCAGCACGATATAGGCGATCAGGACCGGCTGGCGTGTGAACAGGGCCAGCGTCGCCAGGACAGCAGCGCCGGAGAAGATCAGGAAAAATGCGTCCAGCAGGTTGTGTTCATTCATGCGGGCATTCCGGGAGAGCGCATCGGTCAGGCAAAATGGCCGGAATGACTCAGCATAGACCATTTGGCCACCGTGACCGCCGGCAAGCGTGGCATCCGGCGACTCATGAAGGCATAATCGATGCCGCGTCTGCCTGCCAGACCGTGAGAACAACAATAAAAGAGGACACGCCATGCGTTTTCAGGGACCCGCCCTTGCAGCCCTGCTGCTCAGCCTGCTGCTGCCGGTACCCGCAGCCTTTGCCGCCCCGCTGGACCCCAGTCTTGTGCCAAGACTGCTGTTATCAGCCGGTCGTGTTGACAGCCGCAGGGATGAGACTGGCGTGGGCACCGGCTACTTCCTGGATGCCAACTACACGCGCAGCTTCCTGAACCTGGGGGTTGCCCACAAGGATTTTGACGGCGAGACCGTTGATACGGCCTTTGCCGGTGTCGGTTTCTCCAACCTGCTCCAGTTGCAGGCCGGCATGAGCAGCGAAGGAACGGTGTACCGTATCCGCCATGACCTCAACCTGACCTATCTTGCCGACTTCTTCACAGGCACCAAGCGCAATCGCTACAACATCAGCCTGGGCAATCGCATCACCTGGACCGTGGCAATGGAAAACTACGAGGATGATGAGCGCTTCGATAACTTCAGCATCGGATTCGGCCTGCTGTACTGAGCGCCCTGCCCCCCGCGATGCGGCACCGTCCCGCGTCGCGGGCATCTGCCCTGCCCGCTCCCCCGTCATCGGCACAGTGACCATCGATACCGTGACCATGCAATGCGGGATTGCCATGACCATCATTACACCAGCCGAGAGCCTGCACCGGAGTCGTCATGGCACGCCTGCGCCGCGTTGAGCTGACCGACTGGCCCTACATGGTTGTCCTGCGCGCGCAGGAAGGCCAGACACTGGTGCGTGATGACGAGGACCGGCAACGTCTGCTCGACATCCTGCGCGATGCATCACGCGAATACGGCCTGGCCATCCATGCCTACTCCCTGCTGGACGACCACCTGCATCTGCTGGCAACCCCGCAACAGGGGGATGCCCTTTCCCTGAGCATGCAGGCACTGGGCCGTCGCTATGTCGCCGGCTTCAATCGCCGCCATCAGCGTCAGGGCGGGCTCTGGGCGGGGCGTTACCGTGCCACCATCATTGACCCGACCCGCTACCTGTTCAGCTGCATGGTGTTTATTGAACTGCATGCCCAGCGGACTCATGCCGCCCATCGGGCCGAGGACTATCACTGGTCCAGTATTGCCCATCATCTTGGGCGACGCACCGACCCGCTCATCATGGACCATGTCCTGTTCTGGGCACTGGGCAATACGCCGTTCGAACGTCAGGCCGGCTGGCGCCGACGCCTGGACGACGGCCTGTCACTTGCCATCATCCGGCAACTGGCCGAGGCAACGCACAAAGGTTGGGCACTGGCTGAAGAAGCCACACTGACACGTCTTCAGGACCAGGTTGACCGTCCGCTTCAGCCCCGGCCGCGTGGGCGCCCCAGAAAACAGCACTGATATGTCCCCATTTAAACAAGCGCAGCCCTTGCCTGATCGCTTAATTAGGTTCTGACCCTATTTAATAGGATTTGGAGGGAGGGGCGTGAAGGAGTATTCTCCTCCGTCCGAAATTGTCGTTTTTTCCTCCACGCAGGAGCGCCCTCATGAACCAGGCGACCCACGGAACCCAGTTCCGCACCGATGGCGGCAGTGACTCTGCCTCCCCCCAGGAACTCAAGGCTGCGGCCGAGCTCGGCCTCTATACCAATGCCGAGCATGATGCTTGCGGCGTCGGCTTTGTTGCCCACATCAAGGGCCAGAAAGCCCACAGCATTGTGCAGCAGGGCCTCAAGATCCTGGAAAACATCGACCACCGTGGCGCCGTGGGGGCTGATCCCCTCATGGGCGACGGCGCTGGCCTGCTGATCCAGATTCCCGACGAATTCTACCGCGCCGAAATGGCGCGTCTGGGCGTGGACCTGCCACCGCCAGGCGAATACGGCGTGGGCATCATCTTCCTGCCAAAGGAAAGCGCGTCACGTCTGGCCTGCGAGCAGGAACTGGAGCGTGCCGTGAAGGCTGAAGGACAGATCGTCCTCGGCTGGCGTGATGTGCCGGTGGACCGTGACATGCCGATGTCGCCTGCCGTACGCGCCAAAGAACCCATCATCCGCCAGATCTTCATTGGTCGCGGCCACGACATTCTGGTGCCCGATGCCCTGGAGCGCAAACTCTACGTCATCCGCAAGACGGCCTCTACCAAGATCCAGAGCCTGAACCTGACGCATGGCCGTGAATACTACGTGCCGAGCATGTCCTGCCGCACCATCATCTACAAGGGCCTGCTGCTGGCCGATCAGGTGGGCAAGTACTACCTCGACCTGCAGGACCCGCGTGTGACCTCGGCACTGGCCCTGGTGCACCAGCGCTTCTCGACCAATACCTTCCCGGAGTGGCCGCTGGCCCATCCGTACCGCATGGTGGCGCACAACGGTGAAATCAACACCGTGAAGGGCAACTTCAACTGGATGCGCGCCCGCGAAGGCGTGATGAAGTCGCCGGTACTGGGCGACGACCTGAAGAAGCTGTACCCGATCAGCCTCGAAGGCCAGTCCGACACTGCCACCTTCGACAATGCGCTCGAGCTGCTGACCATGTCCGGCTACCCGCTCGCCCAGGCTGCCATGATGATGATCCCGGAAGCCTGGGAACAGCACAGCACCATGGACGAACGTCGCCGCGCGTTCTACGAATACCACGCCGCCATGATGGAACCGTGGGACGGCCCTGCCGCCATGGTCTTCACCGACGGCCGCCAGATCGGGGCCACCCTCGACCGTAATGGTCTGCGTCCGGCCCGCTTCATCATCACTGATGACGACCTGGTTGTGCTGGCCTCCGAATCCGGTGTACTGCCCATCTCCGACAGCAAGATCGTGAAGAAGTGGCGTCTGCAGCCAGGCAAGATGTTCCTGATCGACTTCGAGCAGGGCCGCATCATCGAGGACGAAGAGCTGAAGGCCCAGTACGCCTCGGCCAAGCCTTACCGCCAGTGGATTGAAAACGTTCGCATCAAGCTCGACAGCATTGATGGCACCGGCGCCATTGCAGCCTCGACAGAATCGCTGCTGGATCGCCAGCAGGCCTTCGGTTTCACCCAGGAAGACATCAAGTTCCTGCTGACCCCGATGGCGCAGAATGGCGAAGAAGCGACCGGCTCCATGGGCAATGACTCGCCCCTCGCTGTTCTCTCCGACAAGAACAAGCCACTGTACAACTACTTCAAGCAGTTGTTCGCCCAGGTGACCAACCCGCCCATCGACCCGATCCGCGAAGCGGTGGTGATGTCGCTGGTGTCGTTCATTGGTCCGAAGCCGAACCTGCTCGACATCAATGCCGTGAACCCGCCAATGCGCCTTGAAGTATCTCAGCCGGTGCTGGACTTCAACGACATGGCTCGTCTGCGCAGCATCGAAAAGCACACCGGCGGCAAGTTCAAGCCTTACGAAATCAACATCACCTACCCTGCTGCCTGGGGCCGTGAAGGTGTTGAGGCCCGTCTGGCCTCGCTGTGTGCAGAAGCCGTGGAAGCCATCGGTTCCGGCCACAACATCATGATCATTTCTGATCGCCTGATGGATCGCGACAACATCGCCATCCCTGCCCTGCTGGCCCTGTCTGCCATCCACCAGCATCTGGTGCGCAAGGGTCTGCGTACGTCGGCGGGTCTGGTCGTGGAAACCGGTTCTGCGCGTGAAGTGCATCACTTTGCCGTGCTGGCCGGTTACGGTGCCGAAGCCGTGCATCCCTACCTGGCGATGGAAACCCTGGCCACTCTGGCCAAGGACCTGCCCGACCTCACCGCCGACAAGGCGATCTACAACTACACCAAGGCCATCGGCAAGGGTCTGTCCAAGATCATGTCGAAGATGGGCATCAGCACCTACATGTCCTACTGTGGTGCCCAGATATTCGAAGCCATTGGCCTGAACAAGGAACTGGTCGACAAGTACTTCCGTGGCACCCCGACGCAGGTAGGTGGTATTGGCGTGTTTGAAGTTGCCGAAGAAGGCATCCGCAACCACACGGCGGCCTACAGCAACGATCCCGTGCTGGAAACCATGCTGGAAACCGGCGGTGAATACGCCTGGCGTACCCGTGGTGAAGAACACATGTGGACCCCGGATGCGATTGCCAAGCTGCAGCACAGCACACGCTCGGGCAAGTTCGACACCTACAAGGAATACGCGCAGATCATCAATGACCAGAGCAAGCGTCATCTGACTCTGCGCGGCCTGTTCGAGTTCAAGCTGGACCCGAGCAAGGCAATTCCGGTGGAAGAAGTCGAGCCGGCTACCGACATCGTCAAGCGTTTTGCCACCGGCGCCATGTCGCTGGGCTCCATCTCGACCGAAGCCCACACCACGCTGGCCCTGGCCATGAACCGTATCGGCGGCAAGAGCAATACCGGTGAAGGCGGTGAAGACGCCAACCGTTATCGCAACGAGCTGAAGGGTATCCGCACGCCGAAGGGCACCAAGGTATCCGACGTCATCGGCTTCAAGGTGATCGAGTCCGATTACGAAATGCAGGAAGGCGACAGCCTGCGCTCACGCATCAAGCAGGTGGCCTCCGGCCGCTTTGGCGTGACCACCGAATACCTGGTGTCTGCTGACCAGATCCAGATCAAGATGGCCCAGGGCGCCAAGCCCGGTGAAGGCGGCCAGCTGCCTGGCGGCAAGGTATCGGAATACATTGGCAAGCTGCGTCACTCGGTACCGGGTGTGGGCCTGATCTCGCCACCTCCGCACCATGACATCTACTCGATCGAAGATCTGGCCCAGCTGATTCACGACCTCAAGAACGTGAACCCGAAGGCCGATGTCTCGGTGAAGCTGGTATCCGAAGTCGGTGTGGGTACCGTGGCTGCCGGTGTGGCCAAGGCCAAGGCCGACCACGTGGTGATCGCTGGTCACGACGGTGGTACCGGTGCTTCGCCCTGGTCCTCGATCAAGCATGCCGGCACGCCGTGGGAACTCGGCCTGGCCGAAACCCAGCAGACCCTCGTGCTGAACCGTCTGCGCGGCCGTGTGCGCGTGCAGGCCGACGGCCAGATGAAGACCGGTCGTGACGTGGTCATCGGCGCCCTTCTCGGTGCTGACGAGTTCGGCTTTGCGACCGCTCCGCTGGTGGTCGAAGGCTGCATCATGATGCGCAAGTGTCACCTGAATACCTGCCCGGTCGGTGTGGCCACTCAGGACCCGGTGCTGCGCAAGAAGTTCACCGGCAAGCCCGAGCATGTCGTGAACTACTTCTTCTTCATTGCCGAAGAAGCGCGTCAGATCATGGCCCAGCTGGGCATCCGCAAGTTTGACGACCTCATCGGTCGTGCCGACCTGCTCGACACCCGCAAGGGTATTGCGCACTGGAAGGCCAAGGGCCTGGATTTCAGCCGCGTATTCGCGCTGCCCCCGGTACCGGCTGACGTCCCGCGCCTGCACACCAGCACGCAGGATCACGGCCTGGACAAGGCACTGGACATGCGCCTGATCGAGAAGTCGCGTGCGGCCATCGAACGTGGCGAGAAAGTGCAGTTCATGGAAGAGGCACGCAACGTCAACCGTACCGTTGGCGCCATGCTCTCCGGCGAACTGATCAAACACCAGCCGGACGGCCTGCCGGACCAGACCATCTTCATCCAGATGGAAGGCACCGGTGGCCAGTCCTTTGGCGCCTTCCTGGCCCGCGGCATTACGCTGGACCTGATCGGCGAAGCCAATGACTACACCGGCAAGGGCCTCTCCGGTGGCCGCGTGGTGGTGCGTCCGAGCATCGAGTTCCGTGGCGATGCCTCCGAGAACATCATCGTCGGCAACACCGTGCTCTACGGTGCCACCTCCGGTGAAGCCTTCTTCCGTGGTGTGGGCGGCGAGCGTTTTGGCGTGCGTCTGTCCGGTGCTACTGCTGTCGTGGAAGGCACTGGCGACCATGGTTGCGAATACATGACGGGCGGCACTGTCGTGGTGCTGGGCAAGACTGGCCGCAACTTTGCTGCCGGCATGTCCGGTGGTGTGGCCTTCGTGTTTGACGAAGATGGCAACTTTGCCTCGCGCTGCAACACGGCACAGGTTGCACTCGACAAGGTGCTGGCTGGCGCCGAGCAGAAGAAGGCCGGTATCCCGCTGCACATGGACCAGACCGATGAAGCCCTGCTGAAGAAGCTGCTGGAAGATCACCATCGCTGGACCGGCTCCCTGCGTGCCCGCGAGATCCTGGACAACTGGGCGGCAATGATGCCCCGCTTCGTCAAGGTCTTCCCGCACGAATACCGCCGCGCCCTGACCGAGATGGGCGTCAAGACCACTGCGGCACTGGCTACGGCCTGATCCGGACCAAGAGGAGTTCACGAAAATGGGTAAAGTGACTGGCTTTCTGGAATTCGAGCGTCTGGAAGAGGGCTACCCGCCTGCTGAACAGCGCCTGAAGAACTACAAGGAGTTTGTGATCGGCCTGACGCCTGAAGAGGCCAAGATCCAGGGGGCACGCTGCATGGATTGCGGCATCCCCTTCTGCAACAACGGTTGCCCGGTCAACAACATCATCCCGGACTTCAACGACCTGGTGTACCAGGGCGACTGGAAGAACGCGATTACCGTGTTGCACAGCACCAACAACTTCCCGGAGTTTACCGGCCGCATCTGCCCGGCTCCGTGCGAGGCGGCGTGCACACTGAACGTGAACGATGACGCCGTGGGCATCAAGTCCATCGAGCACGCGATCATTGACCGTGCCTGGGCAGAAGGCTGGGTGGTTCCACAGCCGGCCATCATCAAGACCGGCAAGAAGATTGCGATTGTTGGCTCCGGCCCTGCCGGTCTGGCCGCTGCCCAGCAGCTGGCACGTGCCGGCCATGAAGTGACCGTGTTCGAGAAGAATGATGCCGTGGGCGGCCTGATGCGCTTTGGCATTCCTGACTTCAAGATGGACAAGTCGCACATCGATCTGCGCGTCAAGCAGATGGAAGCCGAAGGCGTGGTGTTCCGCACCAATACCCTGATTGGCGAAATGCCCAAGGGCAGCAAGGTAACCAACTGGGCCACCACCACCATCAGTCCCGAACAGCTGAAGAAGGACTTTGATGCGGTGCTGCTGAGCGGTGGTGCCGAGCAGTCACGCGATCTGCCTGTACCGGGCCGCGAACTGGATGGCATTCATTTCGCCATGGAGTTCCTGCCCCAGCAGAACAAGATCAACCGTGGCGGCAAGCTCAAGGATCAACTGCGCGCTGATGGCAAGCACGTCATCGTCATTGGTGGTGGCGACACCGGCTCTGACTGCGTGGGTACCTCCAACCGTCATGGCGCCGTGAGCGTCATCCAGTTTGAAGTGATGCCGCGTCCGCCGGTTGAAGAAAACCGTCCGCTGACCTGGCCGTACTGGCCGCTGAAGCTGCGCACCTCCTCCAGCCATGAAGAAGGCTGCGAGCGCGAGTTTGCCATCTCCACCAAGGAGTTCATTGGTGAGAACGGCAAGGTCACCGGTGTGAAGACCGTGCGCGTCGAGTTCAAGGACGGCAAGTTCAGTGAAGTCCCCGGCACCGAGCAGGTGCTCAAGGCTGATCTGGTGCTGCTGGCCATGGGCTTTGTCAGCCCGGTCGAGACCATTCTCGCCGGCTTTGGCGTGGACAAGGATGCGCGCGGCAATGCCAAAGCGACCACCGAAGACGACGGCGGTTACCGCACCAATGTCGACAAGGTGTTTGCTGCCGGCGACATGCGCCGCGGCCAGTCCCTGGTGGTGTGGGCCATTCGCGAAGGCCGTCAGGCGGCCCGTGCCGTGGACCAGTACCTGATGGGTGCGACCACGCTGCCACGCTGATCAGCTTGCTGTGCCAGAAAAGACCCGGGACCTCCCGGGTCTTTTTTTATCCGGCATCTGCTGCATCGCTGTTTGTCACGACCAGCTGTCACGTCGCCGTCATCAATCTGTCGCATCCTGCTGTGCATTCATCACGATGGCGCATGGCCGGTCATGTCATCACTCGATCACCGCTTTCCCGAATTGCAGCTGCTCAATACGCTGCTTGAACGTGCATCGCCCTGGCTGCGTGCCGACGCCATTTCCTCGGTCACTGTCCAGGATGAGGAGTTACCCATCTGGTGTCTGGAAATGGGCAGCACCTCACCCGAAGTTCCGGCAATCGGATTTTTTGGCGGCGTGCATGGCATGGAGCGCATCGGCACGCAGGTGCTGATTGCCTGGCTGCAGACGTTGCTGACGCGACTGGAGTGGGACGAGCACTTCGCCAGCCTGCTCGGCAGAATGAGGCTGGTGTTCATGCCGATGGTGAATCCCGGTGGGCTGTTGCTCAGCACACGCGCCAATCCCGCGGGTGTGGACCTCATGCGCAGTGCCCCTCAGGATGCAAACAGCCGGGTTCCCTTCCTGGTCGGCGGTCACCGCTTCAGTGAGCGACTGCCCTGGTACCGGGGTCGCGTCGGGGATGAGGTTCCCGTCGAGGCGCAGGCACTTTTTCGTGTTGTACGTGAGCGGCTGCACAGCCATGCCTTTTCCATGGCAATGGACTGTCACTCCGGCTTTGGTTTTCGTGACCGCATCTGGTTTCCCTACGCACGCAGTACGGAGCCAGCACCCAATCTGCCCGATGCCTTTGCCCTGCGCGCCCTGTTCAACCGCACCTACCCCAACCACAGCTTCTACATCATGGAACCACAGTCGGTGAGCTACACGACACACGGCGACCTGTGGGATTTTCTTTATGATGAATACCTGTCGGCACATGGCGGGACTTTTTTGCCGTTTACGCTGGAAATGGGGTCCTGGCTGTGGATGAAGAAAAACCCGCGACAGCTTTTCTCGTGGTTCGGCCATTTCAATCCGATCCTGCCGCACCGGCAGGAACGCGTCTTGCGCCGTCATATCACCCTGTTTGATTTTCTGATCGAGGCGGCCTGTGCCCATGAGAAATGGCTACCGCAGGGCGAACTGCGCAAACGGTACCGGCACGAAGCCCTGGTGCGCTGGTACCGAAGCTGAAAAGAAAAGTCCCGGCATGCCGGGACTTTTGTTCATGCTGTCACGTCATGATCAGGGACACAGCGCCGCATCACTTCCACACACTGCGCCTTCGCGAATCCAGCTGAGCAGCGTGTCATAGTCTGCCTTGTCGGCCGGCACCAGCATGCTCAACTGGACACCGCCGCCGTGGTTGAGACTGGTGGGCCGGGTCAGCAGCTTGCTGTTTTCCGGATCACGGAAGTCAATGCGTGACAGTACCCGGCGATAAAGACCGCTGTCACTCGACCAGAACACGGGGATGCCTGCATAACCACCGCCACTGCTATGACAACTGGTACAGGCGGTCCCGCCTGACGAGCCAAGAATCGGCATGATGTCATCGACAAAGGTGAGCTGCCCCGGTGTCTTGGCCAGTGCATCATTCACGGTCAGCGTAATTTCCGCTGTATCTGCCCCACGGCCATTGCTGACGGTCAGTGCAATGACATAGTTGCCGTTAGCCGGGGCAGTCAGTACCGGACGCGCCGTTGTGGCATCACTCAGGGCAGCGCCGGATGGCGCACTGACAATCTGCCACTGGTAACGCTGCGCAAAATAACTGCTGCGGCCATCCAGCTGAACGGTCTGCCCGGCCGTTGTCTTCACACTGCGACTGTTTCCCGGGCGAGCCACCGGACGCCCCGGCTGAATCACTTTACCCGATGCATTGAACAGCGTCGGCTCGGAGAGATACGTGGCCAGCAGGGCCGGAGCCTTGTCGGGCTCCTTCCAGAAACGTTCGAAATTGCGCAGTGACATCGGCATGTTGCCGCGGCGGTAAACGTAATCAATGATTTTTGAGCGATAGCTGATGAACTTCTCATAGCTGGAGAAGTTCATGGCATTGGCAAGATCGGAAACATTCTCGCCAGCCGTCGATCCCTGCAGGGCATGACAACCGATACAATGCGGCTCCACCACCTGCTTGTAGAGTGCCTCTACACCTTCCGGGCGAGAAACCGAAGCTGTCCAGCCCGCAGGAACGAAGGCATCAACATGCGTTGCCGATGCCGCATAACGTCCCGCCGCCAGCGACTGCGCAAACGCGGCCGACCAGTGCGCAGCCCCCGTCACCGCATCATTCACATCACGGCCCGCCATGACGGCATAGGTTTCTGCGACATACTCATTGATGGTGCGCAGACCGGCCTCCAGTTGCGGTCGCTGATAACCCGACTGTGGCGAGTACTCCAGGAGGCCAACATCCAGCATGTTCATCTTGGCCGAGCGCAAAGACTGCACCTGGAAATTGCCGGACTCATCCAGTGGTGCCGGTTTGCCACCATGACATGCCCAGCACATGCCCGGCATGTGCTTAACCCCGCGCCCATCCAGATCAGCCGAGACAATCCGCTTGCCGCTGGCATCAAACGTGAAGAACTTGGTGATCATCATGCTGCCGTTTTCGTTCGGCGCGTCCTCATCGGCAGGGCTGAACTCGATGGCATTGGTGCCCAGCAAATAGCGCGAATCCTGTGAAATGGCCGCCTCCACATTCAGGGGGCCGTAATTGGTACTGCTGCCAGGCAAGACACGTACAACGTAATTATTCACGAAAACGGCAATGCGTCCGTCGGGGTTACGACGTGCATACATGTCACGTCCATAACCGAGATCGAAAGCATCACGGAAAATCACATGGCTATCGGAGCCGGCATCAAATCCGTTTTTGCTTTTCCATTCAGCCAGGGTGCGGCGCACACCGGAGGGGTCCACTGCCGCATAGTAGGCTTCACCGTATTTTTGCGAGCTGATCAGGCTGAGGGGCCGGTCAATCAGTGCCTCCCCGTTGGCACCACCATCGGTATCACTGTCGATCAGATGATCATTGCGCAGCAGGAAAAGATAACCATCCACCGCCGATTCCAGCGCGATACGAACGCCGCCGGCGCGCGGAAGCGTGATCTGGTGGCGCCCGTTGCCCGCCGCACCGGCGCTCGGACCACCCGACGCCAACCAGCTGCCCTTGATCGCCTGTGTGGTGCCGTCATCAAACGTGACCACCAGTCGGTAACTGCCCGACTGGCCGGCAACATCGGTGCCCACCACGATGTCGTACGCCCCTGCTGCCAGACTGGCCTGGGTATCGGGGTAGGTCAGAAAGGCGTCCGGGGCCTCGGCAGCAAGTGCCACTGGCTCGCTCACGGTATCCTTGTCACCAAAACAGCCAGCCAGCAGGCTTGCTGCCATTACTGGAATAATAGCCAGAGCACGCATGATCAGAATCTCGCCAGAATGCCGGCACGCACAATGGTGCGCGCATAATCGTTATTACCTTCACCCTGCACGCTGACACCTTGCACAGAAAGATCAGCAGAGAAATTGTGGCCAAAGCCACGATTCAGGCCGAGCACAAGGGCATGGGCATCGGCACGCAGGCGATAGGCAATCCAGCTGCCACAGAACTCGGCATTGAAGGCATCATCCGGTTCCAGTGCATCCGATGCGGCAACCAGACCAAAAATATCATTGGCCGGCACCCCGTTGCACAACACCAGCTGGGCTGATGAAAAGGTATCGCCATGCATGAAGCTGTAAGCGCCATACAGGCTGAGCACATCGGACATGGCGTAATCAAGGTTGGCAAAGATGCGACCATGCTCCGTATCGAAAACCGTGCCATCCGACTTGCGCTGCTGCACCTCGATCCCGGTGCTACCCGTCATGTCGTCGGTCAATCTTCGCTGCACGAAGGCCTGCACGGCATAAACCGTACTGTCGCGCTGATCCGTTGCGTAATCATCACTCTGCACCGTCACACTGAACTGATACACCGGTGCGGTATACCCGAGGCGGGTCTGGCCGCGCACAATGGCTTGTCCACCATACGTTGTACGGTCCAGTGAACGGATGTTTTCGTACTTCTCGGCCTCGGCAAACCCGCGAATATTGATGGCACTCTTGAACCCTGGCGAAAACCGCAGGGCTGCACCAGCCGATGCAAGAAGACTCTGGTCACCAAGCTGGTCCCTCTCGCGCTCGGCGCGACTGAGGTTGTCGTCGGCAACATAGGTCAGCTCGCCATCAAACACCACGGGCATGTCTTCGTTTGCGCATGCGGCAGCCGAGGCCCCCAGCAAAAGGCCGCACATGGCCATACGTCCCTGCATCAGTGAAACTCCCTGTAACGGCGGCGCGCCTGCATCAGCAGCAGCCCCAGAATCATGAACATCCAGCCATCTGCCGATCCGCCGGTCTGGCTACCGTCAGGATTTTCGGCGGGGGCCTCGCTACGCAGCACTGCTGCAGCACCGGTTTCGCGAATCACACCGTCTTTGGCACCATCGGCATCATTGGGGCCGCCATCAGAAATGGTCAGGCGCACACAGTCACTGCCGGCGACCAGGCCAAGCCGCCAGCTTGCAGACACGATACCGGGACACTGTCCGTTCACGCTGACAGCCGAGTAAATTGCATCGTTGCCCGTCGTCACAAAATCTTGCCAGCGGTCATTTTTCGGCAAGCGCCAGACTGCGTTTGGCGGCAGGGCAACCGGCAGCGACAACACGACACTGACCGACGGATCAACTGCGGTAATGCCGCGAATCTCGAAGTCGTAAATGGCACCCAGTGCAAGGTAGGCGGGATCCGTGATGATGCTGTTGCCGGCATTCACTACCTGGGTTGCATACACCTGCAGGCCGCCGGTCTGTGCGGCCGAGGCAAAGGAACCAGCCACCAGTTGCAGGCCTGGCTCTGTCACTGCCGTGCGCAACAGGGAGGCGCCGGAGCCGCTGCGCAGCAACATGGCATCCGGTGACATGACGGCATCGAGGTAATCCTGCAATCCATCCCCGTCTTCATCCTTCACACCTTCAACCACATCCGTAATGCCATCACCATCCGTGTCGGCAGCCGTGAGTACCGGCGTTGCATTACCAACGACCAGCGCAATCTCGCGCCGGATGCTGGCGGTGCCGTCGGAGACCGTTACCACCACGGGATAGCGTCCCGGCACAACGGCAACGGTATCAATGGTGAACGTCAGCTGATCACCGCTCAGGGTGCCGTTCAGGGACCCCGGCGCCCAGCTGATGGTCAGGGCATCGCCGTTGACATCATGGGTATCCAGCACCAGTGTCGTCGGGCCGGCATCGTTATAGACAACCGGACGAGGCTCGCCTTGCTGCATTACCTGCAGCGAAGCCGTCGGGATCTGCTGTGTTGCCGCAATCAGGATGCGGTGCGAAAGCGTAGTACCCGGTTCGGCAGCGCCAGTTACGTCATCCAGCGTCAGTACCAGTGACTCATCACCTTCACTCAGGGCATCGGCCTCCACCTTGAACAGGATCTGTGACTCGGTAGCACCACTGCCAAAGGTGAATACGCCACTGCTGAGCGTGTGATCGGCAGCATCAGCCGTACCACCCAGGCTGTAAGCGACCTCAACGGGATAGGACGGTGCCGGGCCGGAAAGACGTGCGGTCACTGCAACAACATCACCTTCTGCCACGATCTGCGTTCCACCAAGCGTCACCAGTGGCCGAATGACAAGCAGTTGCGTGGCACTGGTCGTGTTTCCTGCAGAGTCTTCAGCCGTCCAGGTAATGACATGTTCACCGGACACAAAGGGACCGCTCTTGTCTGCGGTGACGGCGACCAGGCCATCATTGCCATCCGTTGCCGTGGCCGTGATGCCGGCTGGTGTTGGCGTGAAATAAGCCGAGGCCGTCACATACACATCGGCTCCCACCGAGATGACCGGACCAACCGAGTCGATTGAAATCGCCGGGCATGCGATTGTGTCGCCGTTACCGGCACAGGTGGCATATTCGGTGGCATTGCTCAGGCCGTCGCCATCCTTGTCTGCCGTGGCATCCGAGGCCAGCAGGGGGTTGAGTGTGTTAGCCAGTTCGGCCGCATCACTGATGGTGTCGCCGTCATCATCGGAATCACACGCGTTGCCCAGGCCGTCAATATCCGTATCAAGCTGGCTGGCATTGGTGACTGCCGGGCAATTGTCGCCATGATCCGCCACACCGTCACTGTCGGTGTCCTGGACCACAAAGCTGAACGCCTCATCATCGAATGCACTGCCGGTATCAGTGGCGCGAACAGTCACCGTCACCGCTACCGGGGTCGCATCAGGCGCCGTCCAGCTGATCTGTCCCCGTGTAGCTGCAGCATTACTGATGGACATGCCGGCAGGGGCGCCGCTCAGGCTCCAGGTCAGCTGGTCTGCCGTGTTGTCGGGGTCGGATGCGGATGCCGTCGAGGTAAACGTAGACACTGCCAGGCTCTGATCAGCGATCGCGCTTACCACGGGCGAATCATTGACCGGGTTGACGGTGACATCGAATGCGGTGGATGCAGCCACGGCACCATTTTCCATGCCGTCCTGAACATTGACCGTAACGGAGTAGGTACGCGCCGTGAGGCCTCCACCAGACAGGGCACTCTGGTCCGGCGTCCAGCTGACAACGCCGGTATTCGACACTGACATGCCGGCCGGTGCACCGGTCAGTGACCATGACAGTGCGCCGGAGCCATTATTCGGATCATCAGGATCCGTCACACTCGCGGCAAATGTCAGCAGGCTGTCTTCATTGACGGACTTGTTGGTGATGGCGTCCAGTGTCGGCCCGACATTGAGCCCGCCCACACTGATGGTGAAACTGCGTTGTACGGCAGTGGAACCGTTTTCACCGCCATCCTGCACCTGAACCGTGACATTTTCCGTGGCCAGTGCGGAATTTCCCGGCGTCCAGGAGATGACACCCGATGTCGAGATACTCATGCCGACAGGGAATACCGGAAGCGACCATGTCACTCCACCCGGATTGGCATCATCCACATCCGAAAAATACAGGGCACCAATGTTGTAGGTGAAAAGATTGTTCTTGGTCGCAGAATTGTTCGCGACTGCGGCAAGTGTCGGCGCATCATTCAGCGGCGTCACCGTGAGCGTGACCGGAAAATTGGCAGACGTTGTGGTGCCATCCGTGACGCTGACACTGAATGCATAATCCGTGTTTGCCGTCGGGCTGTCCGGCGTGCTGGCTGCAGGCCATGACAGGACATTTGACAGACGGGTAAGGCCGGCAGGCGGACTGTTAAGGGTATAGCCGGTGACGCCGCCAACCGTACTCAGGGTGATGCTGAAGGACTGGTCTTCATTGAGCGTCGTGCTACCCGTGGTGCCAGTGATGGCAGGACAGGCCAGGGTAGAAAACGACTGGGTTGTGCCTTGTGCACCGCCACCGTGTGCCCGGTAGTAATACGTGGTACCGCAATTCAGACCGCTGACACCACCGGACACCGAGTAACTGACATTGGCGCCACCGGAAACAGAGGTATTGTCCGAGGTGACACTGACCGACGTACCATTGCCGGCCCCGACAGTGGCCGAGCTTGTTGAATACTTGAAGCTGAAAGTGACATTGCTGCCATTCTCGATGACGCTGCCATTGAGCGTTGCCGAGTACTTGCCAATGCTGCTGGCGGCAGCGGTGGTGATCTGGGGGGCTGCCGTATCCGGTGGAGCCGTTGCGCCCACGCGCTGTGATGCCCATGCACTGAGCAGGTCCCTGAACGGCTGCGTCAGCGGGCTGCCATCAGGCATCTCGCCAGCACCCACGCGCACATTGCCGCGAGCATCACTGTAACCCGCCATAGTGACTGCCCCGCCCACCGCAAGGTACTGGGTGGCATAGGCATGTGTATCAAAGCGTCGTCCGCCGCTTTGTGCCGAGCTGTCATGGCAGCCGGCACAATTTGAAAACACCTGGGCAGCAACCCCTTCGGAGCCGCTGTAGGTCACAACGGCAAGACCGGTTGAGGGGAGCAGGCAGGCAAGCAGGGCACCCACCGGAGCCAATGACCGGAAAGAGCGGAACGACATGAGGGATCCCTCCACAAATGAAACGGCCACGGCCCCAGTAGGCCCTGACCACGGAGCACCAAATCCGGCACCCCAAAGATGCTGTCGAGTAAATCACACGACACCGGCCCGCAAAACCCCCGGATCGCTTAGCCGACCGGTAGCTGCTCTGAAGTGGGGCATTTGGCAGATGCCTGCCAGCAACTTAAAGGCTGTGTTATAACCGGCGTATATTCGCCCACTCTCATTGAATACCCAGAAGGGACTGCCAGGAGAACATCATGGATCGTGATGACCCGATCGAAGCCCGCCGCCATTTCCTCCGCCAGATGCTGGCTGCCAGTGGCGCCCTCACCGGCTCGGCATTGCTGCCTTCACTGGTCCATGCCTTCGGCAAGATCCCGAAGAAGCTTCAGGCCGGCCAGTCGGTTTATGACCTGCGCGGAAAAGTGCTGGTCGATGGCAAACCCGCCGATCGCAAGACGGTCATCAGCTCCAGCTCGAAGGTGGAAACCGCCAGCAACAGCTACGTGATTTTTGCCGTAGGGCAGGATGCCCATGTGCTCCGGGAAAACAGCCAGCTGCAATTATCAGGCTCGGATGCCGTTGCTGATGCCATGCGCCTGTTTACCGGAAAAGTGCTGTCGGTCTTTGGCCAACGCAAGGCCGGCAGAAAAATGGCGCTGCATACCACCACCGCCACCATCGGCATTCGTGGCACTGGCGTTTACATGGAGTCGGAAATCGATGCCAGCTATGTCTGCACCTGCTATGGCTCTGTAACACTGGCCTCTTCCACTTCGCCGGACGCGCGTGAAGACATTGTGTCTGCCCACCATGATGCGCCGCGCTACATCCTGGCCAACCCGGAAGGCGGCAAACTGATTGTGCCGGCGCCGATGAAGAATCACACCGACGAAGAGCTGATGCTGATCGAGGAGATTGTCGGCAGGCATGCTCCCATTTCATCAGCCCAGGGATATTCAACGCCTCGTCGCGGTTACTAGAAGGCCGGCATCATGCAATGGAACTCCCTGCTCCGGGGCCAGTCACGCCTGTTGATCGGTCTTGCCATCCTCCTTGTCTTTCTGGCACATGCAAGCGGTGCCATCCCGCTCAGTGCACTTGATGCCCTTGAGCGACAGGCCTATGACCTGCGTGTCCGCAGCTCCGTTCCCGACACCATGGATGAGCGCATTGTCATCGCCGATATTGATGAAAAAAGCCTGGCCGAACTGGGACGCTGGCCCTGGGGACGCAATGTACTGGCGCAACTGGTCGATACACTCACCAATCACTACAAGGTAAAGGTCATCGGCTTTGACGTGATTTTTGCGGAGCCCGATACCGACTCCGGCCTTGGCTTGATGAACGAGCTGGCACAGGGCCCGCTGCGCAACGACAGTGCATTTCAGCAGGCATTCCAGGCGCGCAAGGCGCAGCTTGATCATGACGGCCAGTTTGCAGCCAGCCTGCAAAACAAACCGGTGGTACTGGGCATGGTTTTCTCCCAGACCGACGGCATATCGCACAATGCCGCACCTGCTCCTTTTGCCACACTGCCGGCATCTGCCACGGCAGCATTACCCGGACTGATTCGCCCCAAGGCCTTTACGGCAAATCTTGACCGCTTAAGCCAGAATGCCCGCATCACCGGATTCTTTGACAACCCCAGCATTGATCCGGACGGGATATTCCGTCGTGTCCCGCTGATGCAGTTGCATGAAAACCGGCTTTATCCGTCACTGGCCCTGGCAACCGCGCACATTGCGCTGGATGCACCGCCGGTGCGCATGGTTACCGGCAAGTCCGGCGACTACGAAGAAATCGAAGGCGTTGCGATGGGGGACTACTTCGTTCCCACGGACCATCAGGCCAATATCCTGGTGCCATGGCGTGGTGGCGCAGGCAGCTTTCCCTACATGCCCATTGCAGACATCCTCGCAAAAAAAATTCCGCTCGATGCGCTGGAAAACCGCATTGTGCTGGTGGGTACTTCTGCCCCCGGACTGCTTGATTTGCGTTCCACACCAGTGGCAAATGCCTATCCGGGCGTGGAGGTTCACGCCAACATCATTTCCGGCATTCTGGATGACCTGGTCTGGCATGCGCCAGCCTGGAGCATTGGTGTAGAGATCATCACGCTGCTGGCCGTTGCGCTGATCACCCTGCTGGTCACACCACGGCTCTCGCCACTCCGTCAGGTCGCACTCAGCGTAGCACTGGTCGTGCTGTTACTGATGCTGAATACACTGGCCTGGAACAAGGGACTGGTGCTGCCGCTGGCCTCTTCGCTGTTGCTGCTGGCTGTTTTGTTCACCTACATCATGGCCTGGGGATTTTTTGTCGAAGCCCATGGCAAGCGCTCCATTACCAGACTGTTCGGGCAATACGTCCCGCCTGATCTGGTGGATGAAATGGCCCGCAACCCGGAAAGCATCAGCCTTGAAGGGCAATCAAAGGAACTGACCGTCCTGTTCAGTGATGTCCGTGATTTCACGACCATTTCAGAGGGCCTGACGGCAACGGAACTCTCTGCCCTGATGAATGCCTACCTGACATCGATGACACGCCTCATTCACAAGCACCGTGGCACCATCGACAAGTACATGGGCGATGCGATCATGGCGTTCTGGGGGGCACCGGTGGATGATCGCGCCCATGCCCGCAATGCGCTGCTGACGGCGATGGACATGGCGGCAGAATTGCAGACACTGGAAGCCGACTTCCGTGGCCGTGGCTGGCCGGCGCTGCATATTGGCATCGGCCTGAACACCGGCCCGATGAACGTTGGCAACATGGGCTCCGAATTCCGCATGGCGTACACCGTCATGGGTGATGCCGTTAACCTGGGGTCGCGTCTTGAAGGGCTGTCAAAGCAATATGGTGTAACTGTCGTCGTCAGTGCGTCGACAGCGGCGGCTGTTCCAGAGTTTTCCTATCGGGCGCTGGACTGTGTGCGGGTAAAGGGCAAGCTGGAGCCGGTGAAAATATTTGAACCCGTTGGTGAAACAATACAGTTATCTGCAAGCACAAGAGACAAGCTTGCACTCTGGGAGGCTGCCATCGGCGCCTACTGTCACCAGCAATGGGACGATGCCGAAAGTCGCATTCGTGCGCTGCTCGCCGACGAAAAACGCCCGCTCTACCAGCTGTACCTCGATCGCATTGCCAGCTTTCGGGAAACACCTCCACCAGCGGACTGGGACGGCGTGTACACCTACACCACCAAATGAGCCGAGACCTGAAAACAAAAAAGCCCGCAATGCGGGCTTTTTCATGACACGGCCATTTCCAAGGCGCTTGTTCAAAAAGCTTGTTGAAAGCCTCCTGCTCAAAAATCATGTCAAAAACCATGATCAAACGAAACACTGCCCCTGTCCTCGATAGGTAGGCACACGGGCTTCAATCGTAGTGCCCCGCACCAGCAGCAACTCATTAAAACGCTCGCACAATTCACCCGCCTTGGCATGCCTGAAAATCACCGGCTCGCCCACTTTCAGCTTGATGTCCGAGGGTACCCGTAGCGGTGTCTGCACCTCGCCAGTGCCCTCGTTACTGTCCAGGCTGAGGCCAAACGGCAGATAAGGCTGGGGCAATTTCTCCATGCCGGCGGCGCCGGAAGCCACATAACCGCCCCCCAGACAGGTCACGCGCCCGGGGGATGAAATGCGCGACACCTCCAGCGCAAAGAATGCCGCTGCCTGTAATCGCAGGCCCCGGTAATTATCAAACAGGGTAGGACAATAAAATCCCGAGCCGGCGGCCAACTCCGTAATGCTGCTGTCGGTAATACTTTCACGCAGGCTGCCGGTACCACCGGCATTCACAAAACGCAGTTCGGCATTCTCGCGGCGCAAGGCATCCACCAGCATGGCGCGACGGGCAAACACCTCCGGGGCCGACAGGCTTTTGAGAAAACGGATGACTGCATTCTTCACCGCGTGACCTGGCACGGCATCACCCACGCCAGCCAGTTGCGCTTCGTACCCCATCACGCCATCCAGCACCAGTTGCGGATACTGCCGGATCAGCTTCCACAAACCCAGTACCGCCTCCTTGCTACGCACCGGTGAACGCCAGACGCCAAAATGCAGCCCCGGAAAGTCCGATGCCATATCGATATCCATGACAACCGGCAGAGGCTGGTAATAGTCACGTGCAATTGCGGCAAGCTTGTCGATGTGTGCCGGGCTGTCGATCATGAGGCTGATGCGGGTGCCTTTCTGAACGCACTCGCATACGGCACGTACAGCAGCCTCCTGCACCGTTGGATAGGCCACGACCAGATCATCAAAGCCCTCACCGGCAAGGAAGACTGCTTCTTCCGCGCTGAAACAAAGCAGCCCCTGAAAGCGGTCGCTCAGCGAAAACACATGCCTGAGCATCGCCACACTGCGCACCGACTTGGAGGCAACCCGGATGGGCAACGATCCGCCCGACTCAAGCATGAGACGGGCATTCGCCTCCAGCGCGTCCAGATCAACAAATGCCGCTGGCAGGCGCTCGTTGGCGAGTAATGACTTGTATCGTGGGTAGGTTGGCGCAGCCATAAAATCAGTCAATCTCTTGTCTTGCGTGATCCTGCTCCTGACTGCAGCAATTAGCCAGCAGCAGGTGTTTATTCACCGCGTTTTGCTTTCTGGCTATAGCCTTCCAGCGACATGCCGCTGAGGGCAAACTTCACCAGCGCCATGGGGCCGTGGCTGAACAGCGCCTGTGTCAGCTGCCCGAAAAGACCGTATTTCTTCGCCGTATAGGGATACCAGTTGGCCTCTATCTTCTTGCTGTTGCCATCAATCAGCACCGACTTCTGGTTGCAGAAGCCGCGCAGGCCATGCACCCCTTTGTAGCGACCAATGCCGGAGTCTTTCACACCACCGAATGGCAATGCATGGTTGCCCTCCGACAGCATCACATTGTTGATCGAGACATTACCCGTCACCAGCGCCCTTGCAACCCGTTCGGCACGTGCCTTGTCTGCCGACCAGACACTGGCGGACAACCCGAAGGTCGAATCATTGGCAAAACGAATCGCTTCCTCCTCGGTATCAAACGGGAAAATCGTCACTACCGGCCCGAACAGCTCTTCCTGATTGATACGCATGGCATGCGTAGAACCTTCGACGATGATGGGCGGAATGAAGTCGCTTCTGCCATCCCACTCGCTGCCACACAGCAGCGTGGCACCCTGCGCTTTTGCATCACTGACCAGATCACTGACGATGGCAACCTGGCGCGGGCTGGTCATGCGGCCCATGTCGGCATTGCCATCCCTGTCCACTCCCAGCGTTATCTGGCGTGCTGCCGCCACGAGACGATCCCGGAAATCATTATAGATACCGCGCTGCACATAGAGACGTTCGACACTGGTACAACTCTGGCCAGTGTTGGTCAGCGTCCCCCACAGGGCACCCTGCACGGCACGCTCAACATTGACGTCATCAAACACCAGCATGGGGTCCTTGCCGCCCAGCTCCAGCTCTACCGGAACCAGCTGCTGGCTGGCCTGGGCCATGATTTTCTTGCCGGTGGCTACCGAGCCGGTAAAGAAAATCTTGTCCGGACGCTGGTCAATCAGCTGGCTGCCCACATCACCGGCGCCATACACAATCTGCACCCAGTCTTCCGGCACGCCGGCACGCTCCAGCAACGATTCCACCAGCCCTTCCAGTGGAGTGATTTCGGATGGTTTGTAGACCACGGTATTACCTGTTACCAGCGCCACCGTAATGGGTGTGAGCGCCTGATACAGCGGATAATTCCAAGGCGAGATCACCAGAATCGTGCCCATCGGTTCGTAGAATATTTTCGACTTCTTGCCCATCATCGCCAGCGGCGTAGGTACCGTCTCATCCGCCAGTGCTTTTTCGGCGTACTTGAGCAGAAATTCAAAGTGTTCCAGCAGCGGGAATATTTCTGATATCAGGGCATCCGTGCGGGATTTTCCGGTCTCGGACTGAACACGTGAAATGATCGCCTCACGCTCGTCACGCACCAGGTCATTGAGCCGCTGCACATATGCCAGACGCTCACGCACACTGAGGGCGCGCAATGCCGGCTGTGCCTGATGCACACGGGAAAACACTGCCGCCGCATCCACGGGCGCAGCCTGTACGGCCTGATTCATGGGATTCACTTCCTCGGGACTGACCAGATCATCATGGTGGGAAATTGGCGAACGGATGGCGGCATCCCATCCCAGTGTCTGCCTCACGCGCTCTCCGCTTTTGCCATCATTGTCGGCAAAACCGTAATACAGGGTCGTCACTACGCCCTTGAGTCCGAACATCACCAGCCGGCCCAGTGATCCTGGCGCGGCCGGCAGGCGCTCCATGCTGCCAAACAGCACCAGCAGAAGGCGGATCATGAACGACGGCATGAATGAAAATACGGTCAGCAGCAGTTTCAAATCCTCGCGATCCGACACCACCATGTAATCCGCCATGTCATCAAAGCGGGCGACGGCACCAGTGGCAGAAAACGTCGGCAGCACCTCATCACCGGGGCACAGGATGTCGCCCAGACGGTTCAGCGCCGACACTTCACGTGCGGTCAGGTAACGCGTGGCGTTCATGCGGACTCCAGGATGCTTGTGGTCGCCAGTCGGGCCAGCGCCATGATGGTCAGCGACGGATTGATACCGGGAGCGGTCGGAAAGCTGGACGAGTCGGCACACCAGATGCCGGGAAAATCATGCAGACGAAAATCCGGTGCAATGCAGCCACCGCTTGCATTCTGGTTGAGGCAAAGGCCGCCCATCAGATGCAGGCCAATGCCGAACTTGCCATCAATGACACGTTTTGCGCCGGTGCTGGCGAAGGTTTCACGGATGATGTCCTTGCCGGCATCAACACGCAGCCTTTCTTCCTCGCCAAGCTCTTTGTAAATTGTCACACCACCGTTGGCCGCGCGTGTGATCCGGCCTGGCGTCACATCGCGCACCGCCACTTCAATCGAGGCCAGGCTGTCGAGCTTGCGCATGTCCCGCGCCAGCTCCCGACCAAGTGCTGGTAACAGCATGGACACGGCTACGGGCGGCGCAAAGACGTTCTCAAGCTTGAAGCCCTTGGCACGGAAACGCGGATCGGATGTCTTCCATGACTGCATCGGCCCCTTCCATGCCTGCACCGGTTTGTCATAAACACCGAACATCATGTACTGCGGATGCGTCCAGAAATTCTGGCCCAGCATCGGCAGCTTTTCTGAAAAACCGGCAGAACCAAGCAACAGTTTTGAATTCCCGATCGCACCCGAGGCCAGCACAATCCGTTTTGCTTCAAACCGCAGGGCGCCGTACGCCGGATGCTGCGCATACACACGCTGCACATCCCGACCCGGCACAATCTGCGTCACCTCACAATCCGCCAGAAGTTGCAGGCCATGTTCAAAGCCCTTTGGCAGTACAGCAACGGGAGTACTCTGCTTGCTGTCCAGACGGCAGCCGCCAAGACACTCGATACAGTCGTTGCCTTCCTCAAACCGGCAGCCTCGCTGTGCGCGCGTCAGGCTGGTTGTTTCATAACCGCAGGCCGTCAGCCCCTCACGAAAGATGCGGGCGTTGCCATTATCAAAGGCGTGATCCAGTTTCTCGTTGGGAATGTCTTTCCTGATCTGCTCATAGACCGGCGCAAAAACCTCCGGTCGCAGAAAGTCGATGCCGGACTGCGCGCGCCAGCTGTCGAATGCACTCCCGTCAAATTCATCCAGCAAAGCCTGGTTCACGACGGAGCCGCCACCCACCACTTTCGGGCGCAGGATGGCCATGGTCGTGGAGGTATTCAGCTCCATGCCGCCCCCCCAGAACAGGCTGGCGTTGCTGTCGCGCTCATTGCGCGGATAGGTATGGCGATTGAACCAGTGGCCGGCTTCGAGCAGCAGGCACTTCATGCCGGCCGCCTGCAGGCGCGAGGCAATATTGGAACCGCTGATGCCTGCGCCGATGACCAGCGCATCATAGACAGGGAGACGTTTCATAAGGGCCGCAAGGGTCTTGTTGTAGTGATGCAAGACTCCCAAAAGCAACGGCCGGCGACAAGGACGATGCAGGCTCATGCATTGGCCATGGGGGCCACATCACTGCCCTTCAGGCAATAAGCCCGGCGCATGGCTATGATCATGACCGGCGAAGCATCACGGCGGGCAAGAAAAAACCGGCCATGGCG
Organism: Moraxellaceae bacterium; assembly: GCA_030646295.1. Taxonomy (GTDB): domain Bacteria; phylum Pseudomonadota; class Gammaproteobacteria; order Pseudomonadales; family Moraxellaceae; genus UBA2031. The sequence continues at coordinate 118,618 of JAUSND010000003.1, read as the reverse complement.
GCCGGTTTCCCTGTTCATTCGGGCAAGCGTTCAGGCAAGCGCAGGATAATCTGTATAACCCTCGGCACCACCACCATAGAGGGTGGCTGCATTGACCGCGTTAAGCTCGGCCCCCTTGTGCAGGCGCTGCGGCAGATCCGGATTGGCAATGAACGGACGACCGAATGCCGCAGCATCAATCAGCCCCTTTTCCAGCAACCCTTCGGCCTTCTCCACCGAGTAACTGCCTGCCGCAATGATGATGCCGGGGAAGCGGGCACGCAGGGCGAGACGGAACTCCTCGTTCAGTGCCGGACCACCGGCCCAGTCCGGCTCGGACAGGTGCAGGTAACCAATACCGCGCAGGGCAAACTGCTCGGCCAGGTACAGCCCCATGTCCAGGCCGTCACGATCATCCAGGCCGTTGAAAATGCCCAGCGGCGAGATGCGGATGCCGACATGCGCTGCATCCCATGCGCCAATCACGGCATCGAGCACCTCCAGTGTCAGGCGTGCACGGCTCTCCAGTGAGCCGCCGTAAGCGTCTGTACGCTGGTTACTGGTGGCCGACTGGAACTGGTGCAACAGATAGCCATGGGCGGCATGTACTTCAACCATGTCGAAACCCGCCTCGCGTGCGTTCACTGTCGCACGACGGTAGTCCTCGATCAGTCCGGGAATTTCGGTCAGCTCCAGCGCGCGCGGGGTATCACAGGCCACACGGGTGACCTTGCCATCCTCGCCACGCACAGTCGTGCGGTTTTCATAGGGGATGGCTGAGGCCGACACCGGCAACTGCTGGTCCGGCTGCAGCGAGTGATGTGACACACGCCCGACATGCCAGAGCTGCAGGCAGATATGGCCATTGGCTTCATGCACGGCCTGCGTGATTTTTTTCCAGCCCACCACCTGCTCGGCACTGTAGATACCGGGTGTATCCATGTAACCCTTGCCCTGTGGCGAAATCTGCGTGGCCTCGGCAATGATCATCCCGGCGCTGGCGCGCTGCACGTAATAGGCCTGCATCAGTTCATTGGGTACATCACCCGGCTGACTGGAGCGCATGCGCGTCAGCGGTGCCATGAGCACTCGATTGGGCAGGGTAAAAGCACCCATGGTTACCGGGGTGAAAAGTTTGCCGGACATATGTCTCTCCTGCTGAATTCCGACTAGACCAATCGTCTAGTCTTGCGGTTAAAAAAAATGGCTGGTGCCATTGATTACTGTTCGTGCGTAGAAATATTCAGCTGCAAAATGATCCGTATCCTGCATTACGGATTACTCAGTGCGCCGCAGGTGGTGGTGACGGCAACATCATCTCCGTCTGCTTCAGCGCCTGTTGCAGTGGCACGGACGAACGCTGCACCTTGGCCATCAACTCCGCACCTGCCCACAGCGTATAAAGCGCCGCTGCCACGGCCGGCGCATCCAGCGCAGCGTCAAGCGAGCCATCGGCCTGGCCATTGCGTATGGCTGCCGCCAGGCGTGCCTCTCCCTGCCGCATGCCCGCCACCAGTGCCTCGCGCATGGGCTCGGACAAGTCCGACACCTCACCAGACAGCTTCACGGCCAGGCAGGCTTGCTGGCAGTTACCTGCCTCATGGCTGGCCCAGCGCCGGTAATAGTCCAGCAGGCACTCACGTGCCGTGCCGGCCGGCCCCGACGTCAGCTTGTCGAACTGGCGGGCATAGTGCTCGAAATACCGCACCAGCATGTCCACGCCAAACGCTTCCTTGGACTTGAAGTAGTGGTAGAACGAGCCCTTGGGCACATCGGCCCCGGCCAGAATCTCGGCCAGACCAACCGCCGCAAAGCCCTTGCCCCGGATAATGGCTTCGCCAGTAGCCAGCAAGTGCTCGCGGGTGTCCTTGTAGGGGGTGTCGTTGCGCATGGTCAGGCCCAGGGTCAATGCCGCAATCCTAGTAGACCGACCGTCTATAAGCAACACCAGTGGTCGGATGCTTACTCTCCGGTTTTCGACCGCGTCTTCAGCAGGGACAGCAAAATGCCCCCGAGCAACACGCCCAGCGTGACACTCAGTGAAATCACGGGGGGAATCTTGCCAATGATGTTCACCAGGAAAATCTTGCCGCCAATGAACACCAGCACAATGGCCAGCGCGTACTTCATGTAGACAAAACGGTGGATCAACGCGGCCAGGGCAAAGTAGAGCGAGCGCAGCCCCAATACCGCAAAAATGTTCGAGGTGTAGACAATGAAAATATCCTGGGTCACGGCAAACACCGCCGGCACACTGTCGATGGCAAACACCAGATCAGCCAGCTCGATCACCACCAGCGCCAGAAACAGCGGCGTGGCATGCCAGAGTTCCCTGCCACGATCCGGCACATACAGCCGCACAAAGAACTGCCCCTCATGAAACTGTTCTGTCACGCGCAACCTGCTCCGCAAAAACTGGACAAGCCGGTTTTGATCCAGATCAGGCTGTCCTGTTTCACGACTGAACAGCAGCTTTGCGCCGGTTATCAGAAGAAAAAAACCGAATATGTACAGCACCCACTCAAAGCGGTGGATCAGTGCAGCGCCCAGGCCAATCATGATGGCACGAAACACGATTACGCCCAGAATCCCCCAGAACAGCACCTGATGCTGGTGCATGCGGGGCACACCAAAATAGGCAAAGATCACCGCCATCACAAACAGGTTATCCATCGACAGCGACTGCTCGATCAGATACCCCGTGAAAAACTCCATGGCGCGGGCGCTGCCGGACTGCACACCGATCCACAGGCCGAACAGCAGGGCAACCCCCATATAACCAGCGGAGAGCCAGAGGCTGTTGGCCACACTGATTTCATGATGATCCCGGTTGAGAATGCCCAGGTCGACAATCAGGATGGTGATGACGATGCACAGGAAAACCAGCCACAGCCAGACTGCAGCCCCCATCGCATCCATCATCAGCACATCGTGCAGGAACGCCATGCCATAACCCCGCCCGGGCCATGAACATCATGCCCCTTCAAGGAAAATGTAGCTGATGGACACGCACCGGATACCGGCTTTTGCGGTCAGTCATCCGATAGCGGCATGGCTGATCAGGCGCCACCGTTACAGCACCCGGCTTTCGCCCTCTTTCAGCACGACAAAACGAGCGGGAGCTACGCCATGCTTTTGCAGGGCCTCCGCCAGATCCCTGACCGGGCGATCGATGGTTTCGTCGGTAAGCTGGAAGGTGTTGAAATGGATCGCCATAGACACATCCGCATCCAGATCCTGATGCGCCTTCACGGCATCATCCGGATTCATGTGCACCGGCCCCATGAACCAGTACGGCTCATAGGCACCAATCGGCAACAGCGCCAGTCGCGGCGTACCGAGGCGCTCCCGTATTTCGCGGAAGTGCGGGCCATAGCCGGTATCCCCGGCAAAGAACATTGCTCCCGCTGATGTCTCCACCCACAGCCCGCCCCACAGACTCATGTCACGGTCACGCAAACCGCGGCCGGAAAAATGCTGCGCCGGCACAAAATGGATTTTCATGTCGCCATGCGTGATGTGATGCCACCAGTCAAGCTCGCTGACATGCCGGATGCCATTTGCATGCAACAGTGCGGCATTGCCAAGACCGGTAACAATGTGCGGATGATCCCGTCGCTCCAGCCACTTCAGTGTCGCCAGATCGAGATGGTCATAATGGTTGTGACTCAGCAGCACCACGTCAATCGGGGGCAGATCCTGCAAGGCAACGCCCGCCGCACGCACGCGGCGCGGACCGACATAACTGAACGGGCTCACCCGCTCGGACCACACCGGATCGGTCAGCAGGTTGTACGGACCGATCTGCAGCAGCATGGTGGCATGATTGATGAACGTCACGCGCCAGTCGCGGATCTGCGTGGAGTGACGTTCCGGTGGCGGCGCAAATTTTTCGTTTTCCACCCAGCCGGGCCAGCGCGAAGGCTGACGATTGCGCAGCCAGGTAAAAACCTGCCCCAGATCACGTGCAGGTACGGCAGCGTTGAAAAACTGCTCTCCATTGCAGTGCTCCGTCACCGGATAACGATGCGCCGGACGGGCCAGCAAGCGGTCACGCGGCTTTTCCACCCGCAGGTGCGGCTCGTGACGACGGGAAGGTTTGTCTGCCATGCGAAAATCCTGTGCCTGGTGAAAAAGTGCTGTCTGAACGAAACCCTAAACGAAACCCTACCGCCGCAGATAGACAAGCAGCGCATCGTGATCCGAACTGCCCACTGCGGAGTCCGTCACTTTTACCATGCTCCGGTGGGCATCTGCATTACCGCGACTTGCCCGCACCGAACTGACGCGCGGCACCAGTGCAGGACTGGCCAGGATGTTGTCGATGAGATCGGGGCGACACTGGAAGACATAGCTGTAGCGTTCTGCCTCGGGCAGCCGCTGACCCAGCATGCTCAGGCCCGCCGCCTGCAGCTTGCCCAGAACATCCACATTTCCCAGCACCTCTGGCGTGGCATTGAAATCGCCCAGCATCAGCACCTGCGCCTGCGGATGCGCCTGCTGGTACTGTCGCCACCAGCCGGCCAGTGCAGCGGCCTGCTGCCGGCGTTTCTCGGCAATTTTCAGGGCCTTGCCCGGCTTGTCGGAGCCGCGCAGGGACTTGAGGTGTACATTGATCAGCTCAAGCTTGCCGCCCTTGTCATCCCGCACCACCAGATGCAGTGGCGGCCGGTCAAACAGCGGCTTGCCATCTATGCGCAGGCCCGCGAGCAACGGCGTTACTGACTGCACCTTCCAGTCGGGCCGCACCAGAAAACCGACATCAATGCCGCCAGGGTCCTGGCCCTCGACCAGTATGGCCTGATAGGGCCTCTGCCCTGACTGCCGGGCAACCTCCGCCGCCAGTGCACGCAGCACCGCCTGGTTTTCAGCTTCCTGTACAGCGACAACATCGGGCACCTGCAACACATCCACCATCTGGTGTGCCAGCTTGCCCAGCTTCAACCGGTATTTTTCAGGCGAGGCCACTTCCCCGCCGTTATCGACATCATCAAACAGCCGCCACAGGTTCTGTGTCGCAACAGTCACCTCACCAGGTGCAGCAACAGGCACCGATTGCGCCGTCTTCAACCGTGGTCGCTCGCAGCGACTGCCATTGGCATTCGCCATGCCAGCCGCCAACAAACCCAGCACCGACAACACTGAAACCAGAAACCGGGGAAAACTCCTCATGGGTACATCCTTGCACAGAGGCCTGATAAAAAAACGAACCGCATGATACAGGCGAAGCCGCCATAAAAAAGAGGCCCGGATTACCGGGCCTCTTTTTTTGTCTGCATGCCATCAGGCGTGTGATGACGGTTTGTCTTCCCCGTCGGACTCATGGGCATACAGCTTGCGTTGCCGCTCACTGACCTTGAACAGCCGTCGCACCACCACAAAAAACACCGGCACCAGGAATACGGCAAACAGCGTCGCCGTAATCATGCCACCCATGACGCCCGTGCCAATGGCACGCTGGCTGGCAGAACCGGCACCACTCGCCAGCACCAGCGGCAACACGCCCAGAATGAATGCCAGCGAGGTCATCAGGATCGGGCGGAAACGCAAATGTACAGCCTCCAGTGTCGCTTCGATCAATCCCTTGCCCTGTGCCTGCAGGTCCTTGGCAAACTCGATGATCAGGATGGCGTTTTTCGCTGACAAGCCCACCACCGCAATCAGGCCCACCTTGAAATACACATCATCCGGCATGCCGCGCAATGTCACCCCCATCAAGGCACCGAACACCCCGAGTGGCACCACCAGAATAACGGCCAGCGGAATCGACCAGGATTCATACAGCGCAGCCAGCACCAGGAACACCGCCAGAATCGACAAGGCATACAACGCTGGTGCCTGCGCACCGGAGAGCCGTTCCTCGTAGGACTGACCTGACCACTCATAGCCAAAGCCCGGCGGCAGCTTGGCGAAGATGGCTTCCATTTCTGCCATCGCCTCACCCGTACTCAGCCCGGGCGCCGCACTGCCTGAAAGCTTGACCGACGGAAACCCGTTGTAACGCTCCAGTCGGGGCGAGCCCATGACCCAGTGCGAATTCGAAAACGCAGAGAAGGGCACCATGGTTCCCGACGCATTGCGCACACGCAACTTCATGATGTCTTCAGGCAACATGCGCTCCGGCGCCTTCGCCTGCACAATCACCTTCTGGATACGGCCCTCGCGCACAAAATCATTCACATAGGATGAACCGAAGGTAACCGCCAGCATCGAGTTGACATCCGACAGTTGCAAGCCAAGTGCACGGGCCTTCTCGCGATCCACATCCACCTGCAACTGTGGTGTGTCTTCCTGCCCTTCCGGACGCAGACCGGTCACCACCTTGCTCTGCGATGCCATGCCCAGCATCATGTTGCGCGCATCAATCAGCTTGGCATGCCCCATGCCGCTGCGATCCTGCAAGCGGAAGTCAAAGCCCGAGGAGTTGCCAAGCTCGGGAATTGGCGGCGGATTCAGCGGGAAAATGATCGCATCCTTCACGCTCATGAAATAACCGAACGCCCGGCCAACCACTGCAGAAACATGCGAGTCCGGAGTGGTGCGCTCATCCCATGGCTTGAGTGTCGTGAAGGCAATACCGCCGTTCTGTCCTCGCCCGAAAAAGCTGAACCCCGCCACCGTCACCACTTCATCGACATTCTTTTCTGCCTGGGTGTAATAGTTCTCCAGCTGGCCCAGTACCTTGAGCGTGCGCTCCTGCGTTGCACCTGCCGGCAGCATGATGACGTTGAGGAAATAGCCCTGGTCTTCTTCCGGCAGGAAGGACGACGGCAAGCGCACAAACAGCAGACCGACCACCACAAGAATGACGCCGTACACCAGCATCCAGCGCCCCGTCTTGCCGATGATGCGGGCCACCAGGCCCTGATAGCCTTCTGTCGTACGCGCAAAGCTGCGATTGAACCAGCCGAAGAAACCGGACTTTGCGTGCTGATGCCCCTTCTCGATCGGCTTGAGCAGGGTGGCACACAATGCAGGCGTCAGGGTCAGTGCCAGCAGGGCAGAGAACGCGATCGAGGCCACCAGCGACAGCGAGAACTGCCGGTAGATGTTGCCGACCGAGCCGGTGAAAAACGCCATCGGAATGAATACCGCCACCAGCACCAGCGTGATGCCGATAATGGCCCCGGTAATCTGTCCCATCGCCTTGCGCGTCGCTTCGCGGGGAGACAACCCTTCCTCACTCATGATGCGTTCGACGTTTTCCACCACCACAATGGCATCGTCCACCAGGATACCGATGGCCAGCACCATGCCGAACATGGTCAGCACGTTGATGGAAAAGCCGAAGACCAGCATGGCTGCCATGGTGCCAAGCAATGCCACCGGCACCACAATCGTCGGAATGATCGTGGCACGCAGGTTCTGCAGAAAGAGATACATCACCAGGAAGACAAGGATGATGGCCTCCACCAGCGTCTTGACCACTTCCTCGATGGAAATCTTCACAAACCGGGACGTGTCATAGGGCACCTTGTAATCCATGCCCTCAAGAAAGTACGGCTTGAGTTCGGCCATTTTGGCCTTCACTGCCGTGGCCGTGGCCAGCGCATTTGCCGTCGGCGTAAGCTTGATGCCCATGCCGGCAACCGGCTTGCCATTCAGGCGCGCTTCCACGGAATAATCTGCAGCACCCAGTTCCACGCGCGCAACATCGTGCAGACGCACGACCGATCCATCCGGATTGGCACGCAGGATGATGTTGCCAAACTGTTCGGGGGTGGAAAGTCGTGATTGCGGCACCACCACCGTCGCGTTCAGCGCCTGCCCTGCCACGGCCGGCAAACCGCCCAGCGCACCACCGGTCACCTGCACATTCTGGTCACGAATGGCCGCAGTAACATCCGATGCCGTGAGGTTGAAGCCGGTCAGCTTTGCCGGCTCCAGCCAGATACGCATGGCATATTCGGAACCGAACAGCGTGACATCACCCACACCATCCACACGCCGCAAGGGATCAATAATGCTGGCGCTGGCGTAATTGGCCAGATCGGTACGCGACAGCTTGCCATCCGTCGAGGCGAGAATCACGAACATCAGGAAATTGTTGGCCGCCTTGTCGACACGAATGCCCTGTGCACGCACTTCGGCGGGCAGACGCGACTCCACGCGTTTCAGACGGTTCTGCACTTCCACACTGGCCATGTTGATATCAACGCCAGGCTTGAAGGACAGCGTGATGCTGGCCGTGCCCGAAGACTCCGAGGTGGAGTACATGTACTGCAATCCCTCAGCGCCGTTCATTTCCTGTTCGATGACGGCAGTAACCGTATCTTCAAGGGTTTGCGCGGAAGCACCCGGATAGCTTGCCGATACCGCAATGGCAGGCGGCGCAATGGAGGGGTACTGCGACACCGGCAATCCACGAATGGACAGGATGCCTGCCAGCGCGATGATGAGGGCGATCACCCAGGCAAATACCGGGCGATCCACAAAAAAACTGGCCATGAATGTCGGCTCCTGTTACTTCGTCGCCGCAGGCGAGGCTGGCGGTACCGCACCAAACGGCACGGCCTTGGCCGGTGCCCCCGGCTTCACTTTTTGCAGGCCTTCCACAATCACCTGCTCTCCACCCTTGAGCCCGGACATGATCACCCAGACATCGCCCTGCGCTGCCCCGGTGGTGACTGGCTGCACTTCCGCCTTGCCATCCTTCACCACCATCACGAACGCACCTTGCGGGCCACGCTGCAAGCCGCGCTGGGGCACCGTAATGCCCTGCTCGGCCACCGCCTGCTGCACACGGGCACGTACAAACATGCCGGGCAGCAGGAAGGCATCAGGATTGGGAACTTCGGCACGCAATGCGACGGTGCCGGTTGCCGGGTCTACGGCCAGATCAGAGAAAAGCAGTTTGCCGGCATGCGGATAGACGCTGCCGTCCTCCATCACCACCTGCACTTCCGCCTGCCGTCCCACACCCTTCACCTCGCCGGCATCCAGTGCCTTGCGCAGGTTCAGGACTTCAGTGCTGGACTGGGTAAAATTCACATACAGGGGATTGAGCTGCTGGATGACGGCAAGCGGCGTAGCTTCGCCCTGCCCGACCAGCGCGCCTTCCGTCACCAGGGCACGACCGATACGACCGGAAATCGGGGCACGCACCGTGGCGTACTCCAGATTGAGACGAGCCGACTCCAGCGCCGACTTTGCCGCCATGACATCCGCCTGTGTGGCACGGGCGTTGGCCACGGCAGAATCAAAATCCTGCTGGCTGATCATTTTCTTGCCGATCAGGGACTGCGCCCGCTCTTCACGCATGCGTGCATCGATCTGTGCTGCTTCGGCGCGGGCCAGCGCCGCACGGGCGCTATCGTATGTCGCACGGTACGGTGCTGCATCAATCCGGTAGAGCACATCGCCGGCACGCACATCAGAGCCTTCACGAAAGACGCGCTCCAGCACAATGCCTGATACACGGGCCCGCACATCGGCTGTGCGCAATGCCTCCAGACGCCCCGGCAACTCCGAGGTCAGGGCCAGCTTGCCCGGCGTGATTGTCACCACTCCTACTTCAGCCGGCGGCATCTCGCCACCGGGACCACCGGCCGCCTGCTCCTGCTTGCCGCAACCAGCCAGCATGGCCGTCATCAGTACCGTGGAAAAAACGGGAAGCAGGAAAGTCCTGTGACGCATGATGCGCTCCTGGATATACAGTCAAAACGGATAGGGTGGTGCTGCTTACAGCCTAGGGTAGTCCTGCGGATTTCTCATGAAAATCCGCCAGAACGGCAGGCTGGAGAGGCAGTCAGGCCAGATGAGCAAACGAAGCTAGCATCCGTGCTGTTTGAAAAAAAGCCGACATTGCGAACCGGGGCGTTATCGCAACAAAAATACGACCGGACCATATTCCCATGAAAAAAACAGGGGAATTGATGCGTTTAATGATGGCTGTGGTGATGCATGTCTCCGGCACCAGCCGCCGGCGTGGGTGGCAATGACCGCACTTCCGCCTCGGTCCTGATGCGACCGGACTTCTCGAAGCGCAGCTCCAGTGGCACCTTTTCACCCACACGCAAGGGCTTGTTCAGGTTGATCAGCATGAAGTGCAGTCCGCCGGGACTGAACTCGATCCGCTGCCGCGCTGACACCGGCAGAGCCGCCACCGGACGCATGCGCAACACCCCGCCCGCCACACTGGTTTCATGCAACTCGACCACCTCGGCAACCGGGCTGCTGGCGCCCAGCAGGATGTCATCCTGCCCGCCGCCCAGCACCGTGACATAGGCCGCTGCATTCCTCGATACCGACGGTGGCTCCGGCACCCAGGCAGACATCACCTGCACAGGAGGCGCATCATTATTGCCTGCTGCCTGCACAGACAGGGGCAACAGCATCACCAGCATCCACATGCCTCGTTTGAAACCCATCATGCCACCCCTGTCATTCGTCAGAACACACCATCTGCGGCAAGCAGGGTTCTCACATCCGCACTGATCTGCGTCGTGGGGGCCTGATTGTCATAAAGCTTGCGTACCCGCCCTTCGGTATCGAGCAGATAAATGTAATCGCTGTGGGCAAAACCATAGCCTGCGGCCGAGCCCGTGTCTTCCTTGAGATAGACCACACCATATTTTTTGGCAACAGCCGCAATCTCCGCATCACTGCCTGTGGCACCAATGATGTCCGGATGAAAGTGGGCCACATAGCCTTTCAAATGTGCCATCGTGTCGCGTGCCGGATCGAACGAGACAAACACGACCTGGGCACGGGCAGCATCCGGCCCCAGCTCTCCAATCACCTGCCGCAAGCGTGCCAGCACGGTCGGACAGACGTCCGGACACGACGCAAAACCGAAGTTCAGCAGCACCACCTTGCCGCGCAGTTGCCGTAACTCCAGTGGCACATCGCGCGTTGAGGGCAGGACAAAGTCCCCACCCATGCGGGTATTCACCGGCAAGGCATCCGCCGCCCGGCTCAGCACAAAATAGCGCCAGCCGGCCAGCAACGCGACCATCAGAGCCAACGCAATGACAACAAGTGAAATAATCCGGCCAACGGGAAATCTGTTCATGTACACATCACTTTATTCAGTGGCCGTCTGTGCGAGATCGGGCTCTGGCTCAGACTCGGGGATCACCTGATTGCGTGGAGGAATGGCCCCCAGACGGGTCGTCAGCGATGTCCGCTTTTCCCCGAACGTCATGCTGTAGGCAACCGCATTGGCCATCACCTTTTTCACATAGTCCCGCGTTTCCAGGAAAGGAATGCTTTCAATGTAGATCGCTGCCTCCATGGGAGCATCGGCAGGCTGCCAGCCACGCGCACGGCTCGGCCCGGCGTTATAACCCGCGGTGGCCAGCACTGGCTGGTTACTGAGCGTCTCCAGCACATGTTTCATGTAGTAGGTGCCCAGCTGCACATTGGTCCCCACCTCGTTCACCATGCCACTGTGGTACTTGATGCCCATGCGGTTGGCCACCCATTGTGCCGTTGACGGCATGACCTGCATCAGCCCGCCCGCCCCTACCGATGAACGGGCAGACGACACAAAACGGCTTTCCTGGCGAATCAGCCCATACACCCAGGACTCGTCCAGACCAAGTTCCTGCGCATAGCCTCGCGTCACCTCACGATAGGGCGCCAGATAGCGAAGGCTGTAATTGTGCAGTTGCTTTGTCCGGTCTGCGGCATAGATGGCCCGGTCATACCAGCCGACATCGTTGGCCGCCTCGGCCGCGGCCAGCAGCAGGCGATCATCCGCCCCGCGCAATGCCCAGTTCCATTCACGCACGGCTTCCGTGCGAAATCCCATGCCGTTCAGTGCCAGCGCCCGTTGCAGTCCGGCATGCGCCTGCACCTTGCGTTTGTCATCCTCTGTCACGCGATACGCCGTATTGCCGGGCCCCATCAGCGGCCCCAGACGATCACGCGCCAGCAGGCCGTAATAGTCGTCATCCAGACTCAGCATGGCAAAAATGCGACTGGCGCCAGGCATGGCCTTGCGCACCTCCAGTGCCCTGGCCTCCCAGTATTGCCAGCTGCGCTGCTGACGGGTCTGGTCACTGAGCTGACGGATACTGCGCAGGGCCAGCTCCCAGTTGCCTGCCCGCAATGCCATGCGAATGCGCCATTCCAGCAGCTCATCCGTCCAGGTGGTCTTGCCATCGGCCATGGCCATCCAGTCCAGTGCCCGCGGATCAAGCTTGCGGGCAGCCGTCAGACCCAGCTGCTGCCAGGCATAGGCAGCCGCTTCCTCGCCAAGCGCAGCCTGCCGTTTTTCCAGCAGGACCGCTGCCGCATCACGGTCGGAGCGCGACAAGCGCCCCAGGGCAAACACGGCCAGCTCGCGATCCAGACGCGTGTCCAGCGATGCCTTGCCCAGATACGTCGAAGGAGCGGACACGATGGACTGCAGCTCAGCGGCGGTGAGGGTCCGTCCGAGCAGGCCGGCAAGATGCCGAGCCAGCCCATGGGCATTGGCCTGCAGCGCAAGGCGCAAGCGCGCCCAGCGATCAGCATCGGTCAGCACCGGAGAGTCCTGCAGCGCCTGCAGGATGGCATTGCACGCTGCCGGCAGGTCACGGGCAGTGAACCAGAGCGCTTCGCGCGCGTTGGCCAGTACGTTCTTGTCGCCCGCAGCAAGACGGGCACTGTAGGAATAACAGCGCAGATCCTGCGCGGGCGCATCCAGCAACAGGGCATACTGCTCGCGAAACAGGGGCCACTCCCCTTTGCGCCCCAGCACGGCCAGCCACTCGGCACGCAGCTTTTCCGCCAGCCAGGCCCCCTGGTAGTACTTCAGGAAGGGCTGCATCTGCTCGGGCGTTACCGTCTCCACCTGCCGCGTCAGCAGCCAGTAGCGTGGATAGATACCCAGCGGATCACGCGACAGTGCCTCGGCCTTTTCGGCCACTGTCTGGTTATCCCCGTTGCGGTACGCTTCACGGGCTGCGACAAAGTCCGGGTTGGCAAACACCGTCGCCGAGGCCAAAAGCCCCAACGCCACTGCCACCCCATGCCAGAATCCTGATTGCACAAGCCACTCCCTGTCATATGACCGGCTAGGATACGGGCATGTTGCGCCGGGGAAAACCGGCATTTGTGTCTGCTTTTGTGTACGCACAGTCCAGCCGATGTTGCTGTCCCCTGCACCGGCCCATCGCTATAATGCGCGCCTGATTTGATACCCCCCTACCGGTGACGCGCAGAACCATGGCCAAAAAGCTCTATATCGAAACCCAGGGTTGCCAGATGAACGAGTATGACAGCTCGCGCATGGCCGACCTGCTGGGCGACTCCCACGGCATGGAGCTGACCAGCAATCCCGAAGAAGCGGATGTGCTGCTCCTCAACACCTGCTCCATTCGCGAGAAGGCACAGGAAAAGGTGTTCTCGGAGCTGGGGCGCTGGCGCAAGCTGAAAGAAGCACGGCCGGACATTGTCATCGGGGTAGGCGGCTGCGTCGCCTCGCAGGAAGGCGAAGGCATCCAGAAACGTGCGCCCTACGTCGATCTGGTATTTGGTCCGCAAACCCTGCACCGCCTGCCGAAAATGCTGGATGCCCCCAAGGGCAACAAAATCACGGTCGTGGATGTGAGCTTTCCGGAAATCGAGAAGTTCGACTATCTGCCCGAGCCCCGCGTCGACGGTTTCAAGGCCTATGTTTCCATCATGGAAGGCTGCTCCAAATACTGCACGTTCTGCGTGGTGCCCTACACACGAGGCGAAGAAGTATCACGCCCGTTTGACGATGTGATCGCCGAAATTGCCGTGCTCGCGTCCAAGGGCGTGCGCGAGGTTACGCTGCTGGGCCAGAACGTGAACGGCTATCGCGGCCCGCACCACGACGGCACCATCTGCTCCTTCGCCGAACTGTTGCGCCATGTCGCCGAAATTCCCGGCCTCGACCGTATCCGCTACACCACGTCACACCCGCTGGAATTCAACGACGACCTGATTGCCGTCTATGCCGACACCCCGAAACTGGTCTCGCATCTGCACCTGCCGGTGCAGTCCGGCGCCAACGCGGTGCTCGCCGGCATGAAGCGTAATCATACGGCGGCGGATTACCTGGAACGCATACGCAAGCTGAAGGCCGTGCGTCCGGACATTTTCATCTCGTCCGATTTCATCATCGGCTTTCCCGGCGAAACCGATCGTGATTTTGAAGAGACGATGGACCTGATTGCTGAAGTGGGCTTTGACCACTCCTACAGTTTCATCTACTCGAAGCGCCCCGGTACCCCGGCGGCCGAAATGCCTGATGACACGCCTGATGACGTGAAGAAAGTACGCCTGCAGATTCTGAAGGACCGCATTACGCAGCACACCGGACGCCTGACCGAGTCGCTGGTGGGCACCCGGCAGCGCGTGCTGGTGGAAAAGAAGTCGGAGCGCTTTGACAACCATCTGGTAGGCGTTACCGAGCACAACCGCCTGGTGCACTTCCCGTGGCCGGATGACAGCCTGCTCGGCCGCTTTGCCGATCTCGACATAGCCGGCAGCATCAACATCAACGCCCTGCGGGCAGACGCGCCGGTGTGGATTGAAGACTGACACGCTGTAATGGTGCATCAATGAAAAAGCCCGCATTGTGCGGGCTTTTTCGTGTCAGATTCTCGCGCTGGCTCACCAACAGAATACAGCGGCAGTAAGCACCGTCAGTTACCGAGTATGCACTCGCGATGATAACGGTTTTCGGTATTCAGCTTGATCCGGCCGGCAGTGTTGTTCATGGTGTCCTTCATGTCCGCACACTCCCTTTTCTTCTCCTCCTGCTGGCTTGCCTGGCGATACGTGGCCGCCGAGCCACGACCGGAGTCGGGGTGACCGTACGGGTAGTCCACCTTTTTCCCCAGGGACTGGCCCGACACCACCGTACCCTCGTTGAGCTTTACCTCACTCGAAGAAGTGGTTTTTGCATCGGAGAAAACGCGGCGGCCATTGGCGTCCACGTCCGAATAAATCGGGCCCGCCACAACAGGAACAGCCAACGCTGCACCGCATGCAATAACTGAGGTGAGAAAAAAATTGAGAAAGTACGGTTTCATGCCGGTTGATCACTGCCAGACCAGGAAAGCCGATGCTAGCGCATCATTGCAACAGATTCACCTTAGCGTGAGCGCTCGACCGCCTGGATAAAGCGGGCCATGTGCCGGTATGCGGCACGTGCCTCCGGCAACCAGAAGGCAAACAGCTGGAACACATGCGGCATGCTGCGCCACTCTTCGTACACCACCTCCACGCCATGCTCGCGGGCACGCTCGGCCGCACGACGGGCATCATCACGCAAGACTTCCGTCGAGCCTGCCGTGATCATGAGGGGAGGCAGTCCGGTAAAGTCGCCATGCAGGGGCGACACCCTCGGATCATAGGGATCACGATCACGGGCAAAGTGTCGTGACAAACCGGCGACCGCACGCGCTGCAAACATCGGATCATGCTGGCTGTTGTTCTCGTAGGAAGGGCTTTCGCAACTGAGATCGGTCCAGGGCGAAAAACACATGCCGGCACGCGGCAGTGGTAGCCCGGCATCCCGGATGGACTGCAGGGTAACCAGCGTCAGGTGCCCACCCGCCGAGTCGCCACCAATCAGGATGTTGCCAGGGGCATAACCTCGATCAAGCAAATGCTCATATGCACGCAGGGCATCCTCACGGGCAAGGTCCAGATGATGATCCGGCCCCTGTCGATAGTTGATGGCCAGCACCGGACGCTTTGCCGCCCGCGACAGGCGCCAGGTCAGCGGCCGGTGTGCCTCGGCCGAACTGAAGCAGTAACCGCCGCCATGCAGATAAAGCATGGCCTTGTCTTCCCGCAACCCCTTGCCTGCTCGCAGCCACTCCCCCTGAAAGTGACCGAAATCCTCGGACCGCGCCTCTACAAAGTGCGGCAACTGGCGCAGGAAAGCGCCCGCCACGCCATACAGGCGATCCGCCAGACGCATGGTGGTGGGGCTGACCGGTGCCAGCTCCAGAACCGGCTTGATGGAGTAGCGGAGGGCCATGTTGAGGGCGCGCGCCTGCCAGCTGACGGAGAGCGCCGGGGCCACTACGAGTGAGGAGTTACGCAAGGCATTCATGAATCCGTCCTGACCACTTAGTCGCATATTCATGGTTTAGCATAATCATGACCGGTTGACCACGCCCGGATGGCCGACACGGAGGCTGACGGGGTGGCCGGCTTTGCGGTATTCTGATCCCCCGGATTTCCGAGCCCTCACCGCTTGAACACCCAGACTGCCGTTGCCCGGCGCCAGCTCACGCTGGAACCCAATGATCCCCGCCGACTGAGCGCCCTCTCCGGGCAGTTTCACGAGCACCTCAAACTGATTGAACAACGTCTCGATGTCGCCATTCATGGCCGCGGCAACCATTTCCGTATCGAGGGTGCCGCTGCTGCAGTGAATGCCGCCGCCAACGTACTGGAAACGCTCTACGCCGAAACCCGCGACCGCGATCATCTTGATGCCGAAACCGTGCACCTGCTCCTGTCCACTCTGGATGACAGTGTTCTGGACGGGATTGCTAGCGACGACCGCGACCTGCTCGCCCCCGTCAGCGATGTCGACCCGGCTGGCGTCACCCTGCACATCCGTCGTGGCGCCGTAAAACCGCGTGGTGAAAACCAGCAGCGCTATGTCGAAAACATCCTGGCGCATGACATCAGCTTTGGTGTCGGCCCGGCCGGTACCGGCAAAACCTATCTGGCCGTTGCCGCCGCCGTGCACCTGCTGGAAAAAGACGAGATCCGCCGCATCCTGCTGGTACGCCCCGCTGTCGAGGCCGGTGAAAAGCTCGGCTTTCTGCCCGGCGACCTCTCGGAAAAGATCAATCCCTACCTGCGTCCGCTCTACGATGCCCTCTACGAAATGCTGGGCTTCGAGCGCGTCTCCAAGCTGATCGAAAAACAGGTGATCGAAGTTGCACCACTGGCCTACATGCGTGGCCGTACGCTGAACAACGCCTTCATCATCCTGGACGAAGGCCAGAACACCACCAGGGAACAGATGAAGATGTTCCTGACACGTCTGGGCTTCGGCTCCAAGGCCGTGATCACCGGCGACATCACCCAGGTGGACCTGCCCAAGGGCCAGGAATCCGGTCTGGCGCATGCCCTGCGCGTATTGCATGACGTAAAAGGCATTCACATCACGCGCTTCACCGCCCGCGATGTCGTGCGTCACCGTCTGGTTCAGGTGATTGTCGAGGCCTACGAGGCATGGGATGCCCGCCCCGCCAGAACCGCAAAGGCAGCCGGCACGGATGAGCAGGCATGAGCGCACCTACCCTGCCCCTGATTGATCTCCAGCTCGCCATTGAAGCGGCCAACCTGCCCGCCGAAGCCGACTTTGCCCGCTGGTGTGCCACGGCACTGCAGCAGGCCGGCTACGACAAACCGGCCGAAATCACCGTGCGACTGGTCGATGCCGACGAAAGCCGTACGCTTAATCATGAATACCGTGACAAGGACAAGCCGACCAATGTGCTGTCCTTTCCCAGCGAACTGCCCGACTTCCTGCAGGACCAGCTCGACATCCTGCCGCTGGGTGATCTGGTCATCTGCGTACCGGTGGTCGCCGCCGAGGCGATCGAACAAGGCAAGGATGTACAGGCACACTGGGCCCACCTGACCATGCACGGCACCCTGCACCTGCTGGGCTTTGACCATATCGACGATGCCGACGCCGAGGAGATGGAGGCGCTGGAGGTAGCTGCCCTGTCACGTCTAGGCATAGACAATCCCTACGAATAAAACCGACACATTCATGTAGCATCATTGCCCTTGCGGGCGGCTTCACTACCGAAGAAAGGGAAAAGGGAAACAAGATGAGCGAGGGGCGATCGTCGGGCGACAGTCCGAAATCCTGGTTAAGTCGTTTGACGCTGGCACTAAGCGGCGAACCACAGAACCGCCAGGACCTGGCCGAAATGATCCACAGCGCGGGCGACCGCGGACTGCTGGACCCGGATGCCCTGCGCATCATTGAAGCCACGCTTCAGGTCTCCGAGCGCCAGGTACGTGAAATCATGATTCCGCGTGCACAGATGATTGCCGTACGCGCCGACATGGAGCCACGTGACTTCCTGCCACTACTGATCGAGTCCGCCCATTCACGCTTTCCCGTGCTGGATGCCGACAACGCCGATGAAGTCATCGGCATCCTGTTTGCCAAGGACCTGCTCAAGCTGATCCTGGAAGAGCGCAACGAGCGTTTCACGATCAAGGATTTCCTGCGCCCTGCCTTTTTTGTGCCCGAGTCAACGCACCTTGATCGACTGATCAAGGAGTTTCGTGCCAAGAAAAATCACATGGCAATTGTGGTCAACGAATACGGCGGCATTGCCGGTGTGGTCACGCTGGAAGATGCGCTGGAACAGATCGTTGGCGAAATTGATGACGAACATGATTTCGAGGAAGACGAAGACGCCTTTATCCGGGAAATTGCGCCGGGCGAATTCGTGATCAAGGCCTTCACCCCGATTGCCGACTTCAACGAACACTTTGGCACACGCTTCAGCAACGATGACTTCGACACGATTGGCGGGATTGTCATGAGCGCTTTCGAGCGACTGCCCGAGCGTGACGAAAAGATCGTGATTGATCACTGGGAGTTCACGGTGCTGGCAGCTGACCGCCGCGCCATTCGCCAGCTGAAAATCCAGAAAGCCTCATAACGACCCCACCCGGAATGCGGCATGACCTGATGACCTGCCGCATCAACCACCATAATTGCCTGCGCCCATGCCGATCATTGCCCGTTATCTGGACACCCTTCGCACCCACCGCCTCCTGCCATTGCTGATGGTCATGCTGGGCGCATTGACGCCTTTTGCACTGGCACCCTTCCACCTCTGGCCCCTGGCACTGCTTACCATAGGCCTGTCCGCCGAACTGCTGCGCGGACACACTGTCAGTCGCACGGCCTTTCTGGCCTGGTGTCATGGTTTTGGCCTGTGGGCGTATGGCGGTTCGTGGCTGTATGTGTCGATTCATGATTACGGCTACACCCCGCCCTGGCTGGCCACGCCAATGGTCGGCTTTGTGGCCGCCGTCATGGCCCTGTTCTTTGCCTTTATCGGGTTTCTTTATGCCCGCTTCAAACTGGAACGCGCACCGCTGCTGGCACTGCCTGCATTGTGGGTGCTGGGCGAGTGGTTACGTTCCTGGTTATTCACCGGCTTCCCCTGGCTGTTCACCGGCTATGCCTTTATCGACACACCACTCATCGGTTATGCGCCGTTGCTGGGCGTGTTCGGCATCAGCCTGATTGCCGTGTTCACCGGGCTCGTGCTGTTCCGGGTGCTGGCCGACCGCACGCAATGGCCGGCACTGGCCACCGTAGCTGCACTCTGGGTGACGGGCGCGGGGCTGCAGCACATCGCCTGGACACATCCTGCCGGCGAAGCACTGTCGGTCAGCATCGTGCAGGGCAATATTCCGCAGGAATCAAAATGGCAACTGGAGTGGCGCGACAAGACCCTCGCCATCTACAAGGAACTCTCCCGCAATGAATGGGGCCGTGATCTGGTGATCTGGCCCGAGTCCGCCGTGCCGATGTTCTATCACGAGGCCATCGACTTCCTGAAGGAAACCAGCGACAAGGCACTCGCCAGCCGCTCCGCCTTTGTCACCGGCATTCCCTATATTGATCCGGACGAAGCCTCCCGCACCCTGCGCTTTTACAACAGCATCATCGCCCTGGGTGACGGCAGCGGGATTTATCACAAGCAGCGCCTGGTGCCGTTTGGCGAATACATTCCGTATGAAGGGTTTCTGCGCGGCGCCATTCCGTTTTTTGACATGCCCATGTCGAGCTTCAGCGAAGGCCGCGCCGACCAGCAGCCCCTGCTGGTGAAGAATCACTGGCTGGGACCGATGATCTGCTACGAAATTGCCTACCCCGAACTTGTACGACGGATTGCGGCCCGCAGTGATGTGCTGGCAACCATCTCCAATGATGGCTGGTTTGGTGGCTCGATTGGTCCGCACCAGCACTTCCAGATGGTGCGCATGCGCGCAGTGGAAACCGGCCGCGAAGTGATACGCGCCACCAATAACGGCATTTCCGCCATCATCAGGGCCGATGGCAGCGTGCAGGAGCATGCCCCGCAGTTCCAGCGTCTGGTGTTGCGTGCAACGGCGCAGCCGCGTGAAGGCCTGACACCGTATGTGGTGATGGGCAACTGGCCGGTACTGGTCATCATGGCGCTGATGCTGCTGATTGGCTGGCGCCGCAAGCGCCCGTCATGACCGCCTGACCTGAAAGCATCGGGCCCTCAGGTGGCCGGGGCCACGCGCGCCGCCAGCAACCCGGCCTCCAGTGCGGCCCAGTCCAGTGCATCTGCTGCAATGATTTCCAGACGGTTGTCGGCTCGTGAAACTTCGCTGTTCACGGCGGTTTCATGCCGGGTGGCATTGAAAAAAATCCAGCCCTGATCCGTATTGAACACGCCCTTCACCCGCATGGTATTGCGCAGGCCAAAAAGCACATCCAGCAGTGCCGTGTTGCGAAACTGCCACTCACGGGGAAACACCCAGCCGGCAATGGCAACTTCACCAACATGCTCGTTGTAATGATATGGCGGCTCGATGGCTGCCGGCGCAGCAACCGCCGGGGCCAACACCACCGGCACATGCAGCAACGAGCGCCGGACCGGCTGCGCACGCCCCGGCAAATCCAGCCATTCCCGCTGCATCTGGCCATCACGCATGAAATGCACATGCACCTTGGGTGGTATCAGGCCGTCAGCAAATTCGCGGGCGCGGGCGCGATCCGACTCATCCAGCGCATCATCCTTGCTGAACACCAGCACATCGGCCGCCTCGATCTGCGCACGAAAGGTTTCATGTGCCAGCACGCGCGGATCCGCCAGTTCACGAGCATCCACCAGCGTAATGGTGGCACGCACTTCCAGCACCTCACGCCAGTGTGCCTCGCGCAATGATTCAAGCACGCGGGCCGGATGCCCAAGCCCGGTCGGTTCAATCAATACGCGGGAAGGATTGGCACGTGCCAGCAACTGCGACAGCGCCACCTGCAACGGCAAGTGATTCGTGCAGCACAGGCAGCCTCCAGGCACTTCCTTGATGGCCACCTCGTCAGAGGCCAGCACCGACTGGTCAATGCCCACCTTGCCAAACTCGTTGACCAGCACCGCCCAGCGCTCGCCATTACGGCCATGTTCCAGCAGGTGGCGAATGGCCGTGGTCTTGCCTGCACCAAGAAACCCGGTGATGAGATTGACGGGGACAGATCGGGATATTTTCATGGGTGCATTCTAGCGAGGGTGGTGCTCATAATTCACCTCTTGCGGTTTTCGTCCGCTTCCGGGGTACGCGCAGTTGCGCTTACACTCCGGGCATATTCACGCTTGCAAGGACTGTCATGCAGATTCTGATCACGGGTGGTACCGGCTTTATTGGCAGCGCCCTTTGCCCACAGCTTCTGATGGAAGGCCACAGCCTGACAGTACTTACCCGTCACCCGGAAAAGGTGGTACACGCCTATGGCGGCAAGGTACGCGCCATCCGCTCACTCACCGAGTTCAGCGAAGACTGGCCGCTGGATGCCGTCATCAACCTCGCCGGCGAAGGCATTGCCGACCGCCCCTGGAGTGCGGCACGCAAGCAGCAACTGCACACCAGCCGCATCTCGCTCACTGAAGAGCTGATAAACGTCCTCAAACGGCGGACACAAAAACCGTCAGTCATGATTTCCGGCTCGGCAATCGGCTGGTACGGCGATCAGGGCGACACCGTGCTGGAAGAAAACTCATCGTTTCATGACGAATACATGCACACCCTTTGCCACGACTGGGAGCAGGCTGCCCGTAAAGCAGAGGCCCTGGGCATACGGCTGTGCATACTGCGCACCGGCGTGGTTCTGGGCAAAAGCGGCGGCATGCTCAAGCGGATGCTGCCGGTCTTCGGTCTGGGGCTTGGTGCCCGGCTGGGCAGTGGTGAACAGTGGTTCTCATGGATTGCACTGGGTGACTTTGTGGAGATCGTGCGCTTCATGCTGACCGACGAAAACCAGTCCGGCATCTACAACGCCACTGCCCCAAAGCCCGTGACCAATGCCGAGTTCACCAGCACGCTTGCACAGGCGCTGGGACGTCCTGCCTTCCTGCACATTCCCGTGTCGGTACTCAAGCTCGCCATGGGTGAAATGAGTGCACTACTGCTGGGAAGCCAGCGCGTAGTGCCCTCACGACTGCTCGAAGCCCGCTTCAAGTTCCGCTCGCGCACACTGGACGAAGCCCTGCGCAACGAGGTTGGCTGATCAGCGCGAGCGTGACGCCCACCGGCCCTGCAACCACGCGCCAGCAAACAGGCCTGCCAGCGTATACAGCAGCGGCCAGTTGCCCGTTCCCAGCCCGGCAATGGCAGGGCCCGGGCACACGCCCGAGAGGCCCCAGCCCACGCCAAAAATGGCAGCGCCAATCAATGTCTGGCGCGAGCCAAACAGGGCATGCCTACCAAAGCGCTCCGCAAACAGCGGTTTTTTCATGAGGCGGGGCACCAGCTGGTAGACCACCAGCGTGATCATCACCGCACTGCCCAGCACCAGCATCAGTCCCCAGTCCTGAAAGCGCAGGAAGGCCAGCACTACCTCTGGCTGGATCATTGTCGCCAGCGTGAGCCCTGCACCAAACAGCGCACCGCCGATCAGCACGGCCAGATAAAAGAATGCATTCATCATTTGCCTCCCAGCCACAGCACGGCATTGGCCGTCACGAAAGCCGTCGCCATGAACGTGAGCACTGCAGCCAATGACACCCACTGCAGCGAGGCCATGCCACAAATGCCATGACCGGATGTGCAGCCGTTGCTGTAACGCGCACCAAAACCGGCGATCAGCCCGCCAAGGGCAAGCTGCCATGGCGCAACACTTGTCACCACAAACCGTTCC
This sequence comes from Moraxellaceae bacterium, assembly GCA_030646295.1. Taxonomy (GTDB): domain Bacteria; phylum Pseudomonadota; class Gammaproteobacteria; order Pseudomonadales; family Moraxellaceae; genus UBA2031. The sequence continues at coordinate 95,781 of JAUSND010000003.1, read as the reverse complement.
GGCACCAGCAAGGCGCACAGCAATGCCCCCAGCACCAGCCCCGCGGCCAGCACCAGGCGCCAGCCACGTGTTTCAGTGAAGCGCGCCTGCTGAAAGAACGGCAGCTTCGACACAAACGAGAGTGTCGTGCTGAAAAACGAACTCATGCCGGCCACAATGCCGGTACTTACAAAAATGAACGACACCGCCAGACCAATCAGCACACCACCGGCCAGGTAATGGGCCATGCCCGCCGGAAACAGGGAATCCAGATCCATCATCAACTCACAGCAGAAAGCATCAATTCAGAAAGCACCACTTGAAAACATCAATCAAACAACATGCGCAGGCGATACCAGACCAGGCCGAGATACTCGTGACAGGCCTGCGCCGACGCCATCAGTCGCTCGGCCCGTGGCGCAAAGCGCAACAACAGCGGCAAGCGGGCCGCATCCGTTTCAAAATCCAGCGGCGCAGCCTTCACCACAAAACCGGCATGTTCAAACATGTCCCGGGCACGCCACATGTGCGCCGCCTGTGTCACCAGCACGATGCGATCAATCCCATGGAGCTTGAGCAAGGCACGGGTATTCACCGCATTGTCCCAGGTGGTGGCGCTGCGCTCCTCCAGCCAGTAGACATTGGCCACATGGTCGTGGACCAGACTGTAATGCATCAGTCTGGCCTCCGGCTCCACCTCACCGGGACGTACCCCACCGCTCACTGCAACAGGCAGTCCGGTCTGGCGATAGAGAAACGCCGCATAGCGCAGGCGGCTCGCGGTCCAGTAATTGGGCACATCGCGGCGATCATACTCTGGCGCGGCATGATTCCGGCCGCCGCCTATAACCACTATCGCCTGCCAGCCCTCGGCCCGCAGCCGCGCCGGCTCGGCAATGGCTGGATAACGCTCCAGTCCCTGCAACAGCCAGGCCGCGCCCTGCGGCGTGGCCATCAGGTAAAGACTGCCCAGCCCCAGCACGATCAGGGAGCGGCCCCAGGCCCGTCGCTGCCGGCGCAGCGCCCACAGCCCTGCCAGCACCAGCAGGATCTGCAGGCCGGGGGGTGAAAGACAGGCACGAAGAAAGGCGATGAAGGTCATGGCCGGCGATGGTCTGGGAGAGGCGTCTACGCTATGCTATGCCCCTTTGATTTTCCACGATTTTTTGTATTTTCACCCGTTGCTCTTTCAACCCTTGCCCCAAGGCCCCGATCGCGCCATGCATGAACAATACCGCCCCCAGGACATAGAGCCCGCCGCCCAGACCGAATGGGAACAATCCGGCGCATTCACCGCGACCGAGAAGGAAGGACAGGAAAAATTCTACTGCCTGTCCATGTTTCCCTATCCCAGCGGCAAGCTGCACATGGGCCATGTGCGCAATTACACCATCGGTGACGTGATTGCGCGCTTCCAGCGCATGCAGGGCAAGAACGTGCTGCAGCCCATGGGCTGGGATGCGTTCGGCCTGCCGGCAGAAAATGCGGCGATGAAAAACAAGGTGGCACCGGCGGCGTGGACGTATTCCAACATCGACTACATGAAGGGCCAGCTGAAATCACTGGGCCTCGCCATCGACTGGTCACGCGAAGTCACCACCTGCAAGCCGGATTACTACCGCTGGGAACAGTGGCTGTTCACCCGCCTGTTTGAAAAAGGTGTGATCTATAAGAAATCCGGCGTGGTGAACTGGGACCCGGTCGACCAGACCGTGCTCGCAAATGAACAGGTGATCGACGGCAAGGGCTGGCGCTCCGGTGCCGTGGTCGAGAAGCGCGAAATTCCCATGTACTACTTCGGCATCACAAAATACGCCGAAGAACTGCTTAACGACCTCGACCAGCTGGATGGCTGGCCGGAACAGGTCCGCACCATGCAGCGCAACTGGATTGGCAAGTCGCGCGGCATGGAAGTCGGCTTTCCCTACGGCGATACAGCGGAAAATCAGGGCGTACTGAAGGTATTCACCACGCGTCCCGACACGCTGATGGGCGTGACCTACGTTGCCGTCGCCGCCGAGCATGCGCTGGCAACCATAGCGGCCGCAAACAACCCTGCCCTGCAGGCCTTCATTGCCGAGTGCAAGAGCGGCTCCGTGGCCGAGGCTGACCTCGCCACGCAGGAAAAGAAAGGCATGCCCACCGGCCTCACCGTGCGCCACCCCTTCACCAATGAAGAAGTGCCGGTCTGGGTCGCCAACTATGTGCTGATGGGTTACGGCGAAGGCGCCGTGATGGCGGTGCCGGCGCATGACGAACGTGATTTCGAATTTGCGCAGAAGTATTCGCTGCCGATCACAGCCGTGATCAAGCCGGCAGATGGCGAACTCGCACAGCCACTGACCGCGGCATTCACCGACACCGGCATCCTGTTCAACTCCGGTGAATTCTCCGGCCTCGACTTCGACGGCGCTTTCGAAAAAATGGAAGCCGCGCTGAAGGCAAAAAATCTTGGCCAGTCCCGCGTGCAGTTCCGTCTGCGCGACTGGGGCATTTCCCGTCAGCGTTACTGGGGCTGCCCGATCCCGATCATTCACTGCGCGGCTTGCGGTGATGTGCCCGTGCCGGAAAAGGACCTGCCCGTGGTGCTGCCGGAAGACGTGGTGCCGGATGGTGCCGGTTCACCGCTCGCGCGCATGCCGTCCTTCTACGAATGCAGCTGCCCGAAATGCGGTGGCGCGGCCAAGCGTGAAACCGACACCATGGACACCTTTGTGGAATCGTCCTGGTATTACGCACGCTATGCCTCGCCGCAATCCACCGCCGGCATGGTCGACAAGGACGCCGCGAAATACTGGCTGCCGGTTGACCAGTACATCGGCGGCATCGAACACGCCATTCTGCACCTGCTCTACGCCCGCTTCTTCCACAAGCTGATGCGTGACGAAGGCCTGGTGCAAGGCGACGAACCGTTCAGGAAACTGCTCACCCAAGGCATGGTGGTGGCGGACACCTTCTATCGCGAACTCGATAACGGCGGCAAAGACTGGATCAACCCGGCCGACGTCGACATCGTCCGTGACGACAAGGGCCGCATGACGACCGTCACGCTGAAAAGCGACGGCCTGCCCGTGCTGCACGGCGGCATGGAGAAAATGTCCAAGTCGAAGAACAACGGTGTCGACCCGGAATACATCATCCGTGAATACGGTGCAGATACCGCGCGCCTGTTCATGATGTTTGCCGCACCGCCCGATGCGTCGCTGGAATGGAGCGACTCCGGTGTTGAAGGCGCCAGCCGCTTCCTGCGTCGTCTGTGGAAGTTTGCGGCCACCTTTGCCATGCGTACCGATGCCGCCCTGCAACAGGTCGCCAGTGCCCCGGCTGCCGTCGCCAGCAACGACAAGAAATTGCAGGCCATCCGTTTCGATCTGCACACCATCCTCAAGCAGGCCAACATCGACTACGGGCGCAACCAGTTCAACACGGTAGTGTCGGCCGGCATGAAGCTGCTGAACCTGCTGGAAAGCGAAAAGTTCGAATTTGATCTGCCCGCGGATGCCGATGAGGCAACAAAAGCCGGCATCAACCGCCAGTTCCTTACCGCAACCGCTGACGTGATGGACGTGCTGATCAAGCTACTCTACCCGATCACGCCGCATATCGGTCACGCCCTGTGGCAGGACCTGGCGCCACGCCTCGGGCAGCTGCTGGGCCGTAGCATGAAGGCACTCGACAGTGAAACCTGGCCACAGCATGACAACAGCGCCCTTGTGCAGAGCGAGATCGAGCTGGTGGTGCAGGTTAACGGCAAGTTGCGTGGCCGCATTACCGTCGCCGCCGACGCCGACAATGCCGTTGTCGAAAGCACGGCACTGGCCAATGCGGATGTCCAGCGCTTCATGGAAGGCAAGCCGGCGAAGAAAGTGATTGTGGTAAAAGGCAAGCTGGTTAACGTGGTGGTCTGACAGGAACAGGGGCAGAAAACGCATGGACTCTCGCATTACCACTCGCATGAAAGCTGCCGGGATGGCATCCGGCACACGGCTTGCGGTCCTGCTGGCCGCAACGGGCCTGCTGCTGAGTGCCTGCGGGTTTCACCTGCGCGGCAACTACGAAATGCCGGCCGGACTGACGTCCGTCACCCTGATTGTTCCCGAACAGAGTGGTGTACTGAAGAAAGAGCTGGAGCTCATGCTGAAGCGCTCCGGCGTCAGCACTGATGGTGGCGCGACGCAACTGGAGGTGACACGTGAAGTGCTCACCAAGCAGACCGCCACCGTCGACAGCAGCGCCAAGGCTGCCGAGTACACACTGCTGTATGCCGTCGACTACCGGATCAGCCAGCTGGATGCAAAAACCGAAGGCCCGGTACAGAAACTGATCCTGCGCCGCGGCTACCAATACGACAGCACCAATATCGTGGGCAAGAGCACGGAAGAAGAAACGCTGGTGCAGGAAATGCGACAGGACACGGCCAACCAGATCGTCCGCCAGTTGCGCTCCTACACCCCTGCTGCCGGCACCCCGGCCGCTGAAGCCGCCGTGACGACGCCAGCCAGCGCCCCGGCCAGTACTCCTGCAACACCAGCCACGCCAGCACCAGCGCCATGAAACTACGCTGGGATCAGCTCGGCCGCCACGCCAGAGACCCGCTCGCGGGCATCTATGTGCTGCACGGTGACGAGATCCTGCTGCAACAGGAAGCGGCCGACCTGCTGCGCCGCGCCGCCCGGGCACAGAATTTTACCGAACGCGAAGTCCATCATGCCGAGCGCGGCATGGACTGGAGTGAGCTGCTGGCCAGCGTAAACAACCTCTCGCTGTTCGGTGATCGCAAGATCGTGGAAGTGCGCTTCAGTGGCAAACCGGACACCACCGCCGCCAGCACGCTGGAAAAATACGCTGCCAATCCCGCACCCGATACCCTGTTGTTGCTCATCCTGCCCAAGCTGGATGGCACCGCGCAAAAAGCCAAATGGTTTGTGGCCTGTGACAATGCCGGTGTCTCCCTGCAACTGCCGGTGATTGATGCACAGACCCTGCCGGACTGGTTGTCATCACGTCTGCAACAGGCAGGTTTGCGCACCGAAGATGCCGAAGCATTCACCCTGCTGCGCGAACGCGTCGAAGGCAATCTGCTGGCGGCGCAGCAGGAAATCGAGAAATTGCGCCTGCTTGCCGACAATGGCGTGCTGACCACCGACATCATCCGCAATGCCGTGGGCGACTGTGCCCGTTACAACGTTTACGACCTGGCGGACTGTGCCCTCTCCGGCGATGCCGAACGCGCCGCGCGCATGCTGGCCGGTCTGCGGGCCGAGGGGCAGGCAGAGTCCGTCGTGCTGTGGGCCATCGGCAAGGATGCCCGCACCCTTGCCTCGCTGCGGGAAGGTGTCGATGGCGGCCAGCCATTCAACAGCCTGTTGCAACAGAACGGCATCTGGCAAAAACGCCAGCCGCTGTTCCAGAAAGCGGTGCAACGCACCTCACCCCGGCTGGCGCGCCTGCTGGTCAGCGAAGTGCTGGCGGCTGATCAGGCCATCAAGGGGCAAAGCATGGAGCAGGCCTGGGATGTACTGCTGCGGCTTACCCTGGCGCTCGCTGGTCGCCCGCTGTTTGCCGGGCCTGTCTGATGCAGAACCAGCAAAACCCGCAGACACCCGAGGCACTGCTGGCATTGCGCCAGCAAATTCGCCGCGACCTGATTCTGGACACGCTGGGCAACACTGCCCTGGCCATCGGCCTGTGGGGCTGGTTGGGTGATGCCGCCGTGCTGCACCCCCTGCTGGAAACCCGTGAAGTCATCATCGTGCTCACGGCCACCGGCATCCTCAACCTGCTGCACCTGCCCGCCCGCCTGAAGCGCTTACGGCAGCTCTACGCACCCCGTCCCTGAGCGCTCCGTCCCTTGGGCCGCATCCCTGAGCCCCGAGTCTCCGCATCATCCCCTGCAAGGACCGTTTATCACCTGTTACGGAACCGCTATTAACAGCCGGCAAGTGTTACCCCATGATCCGCTCCGTCAGACACCCGCTCACCGGAGACACTCATGAGCAATGCACTTAACAAAAAGCACCGCAGTGCGAAGTCGCTGGTCTTCGACCCGCTGTTTCGAACCCGCCAGGAAAAGGCGAAAAAAGGCAAAGGCAGCTATGCGCGCAAGCCCCGGAACCCTCAACAGGAACCGGGGCTTCGCTTTTCTAGGGCCGCATAACTCTCTTCGGCACCGCCCTGACAGTACATCGTGACAGTACTATCGTGACCGTAGCATCGTGGCAGTACCATCCGGCAGCACTCCCTGAAACACTATCCGGCAGTTGCGATGGCAACGCCCAGCCGGCATCATCGGGCCTCACTAGCGGCACTGATGACCCCTCCCGATGAAGAACAACAACGACACCTCCAGCATTTCCTTCACCGCGCACTACACCGGTTATGTCTGGCACCGTTACGGCCTCTCGGGCAAAAGCTTTGTGACGACACAGGGCCACACCTACTACACCCTGCTACGCCCGTTCGAGTGTGCCGCCCGTCGCCTGCTAGGCACCGACATCAAGACCACGCTGCTGCAACGGCACTACCTGATTGACCGCGAACTGGATGCGCTGATTGCCAAACATCCGGACCTGCAAATTGTCGAACTGGCCTGTGGCCTGTCACCTCGTGGTCACCGCTTCACGCAAAAGCACGCCGGCATTACCTATATTGAAACCGACCTGCCCGGCATGGTGGCGCGCAAACGGCCACTGCTCACGGGACTTGGTTCGCTGAGCGCGCGTCATCGCGTGATCACCTGCAACATTCTTGATCTGGACACGACCGACAGCCTGGAGGCCGTGATTGCTCGCGAGTGCCACCCTGCCCGCCCGCTGGTCGTGATCACGGAAGGTCTGGTGAACTATTTTGAACTGGCCACCATCAGCACAATGTGGCAACGCCTGGCAACGCTACTCAAGGGATTTCCGCTGGGCATTTACCTGACGGATGTCTATCCGGAGGTGGAAGGTCATCGCTTTGCCGGCATCATCAAGGCATCCAACCAGCTGTTGCGCACTGCATCGCGCAGCCGCTTCATGCTGCACTTCAGCAGCGACCGCTCCATGCAGTCACACTTTCTGGCGCAGGGGTTTGCACAAACCACCGTATTCAACCCGGATCATGAAAAAACAGAAGCGCCAGCGGCGCGTGGCGGCGCAATTGTACGGGTGATCCTGGCACAAGCCTGACCCTGGAAGTTCCCCATGAAAAAGCCCGCATCATCGCGGGCTTTTTCATTTCAGCGTTTTTTATTCCAGCGGGTTTCAGGATGCCTGCTCATGGTAGAGCGCAGCAATTTTCCGGCGCCCGCTGCTCAGCTCCTGATCAGCGGGTTGCCTGAAAAAAAGCTGGTCATCCAGCAAGGCCTTCAACTCTTCGGCAATCACAAAATTGCCGTGCTTGAACAGGCAACGCATGGTGTTGTCATGCTGCTCAAACACCAGCATTTCAATACGCAACGCGGTGCCTTCCGGGCACAGAATCAGATCACGGGCATGTTTTTCCAGCGGAAAATCCATGTGCTCGTACTCCAGCACACAGCCAAAAAAACTCATGTCACGGATTTTCACTTTCATGTCGACGGCAATGGAGCCATCGACCTGGGAAAAGCTGATCACATTGGCATTCGGATTATTGGGAACAAAGCGCGGCTCGCCACGGCGCTCCATGGTTTCGCACTGCTGCCTTGTCAGCACCTCGATGCCCTGCACCGCATGCAGGTCACCATCGCTCAGATAGGTGGCAAACATGTTCACGGACTCATCACGCTTTTCCAGCTGGGCAACGTGATCCGCACCCTTGATCAGCGCAAACACCGCATTCGGGCAACGCGAGGCAAACTGGGCATTTTCCCAGGGCAGTGTAAAGCTGTCGAACTCACCGGTGGACACCAGGGTGTCGCACTCCGGATACCCCAGAATGGATTCCACTTCCATCAGGCGATTGGCATTGATGCGATAGCGCTGCTGTTCGTTTTCATGAAAGCTGCGCATCTGCCGGTGGAACAGCTTTCGCGTGATGTCGGTAACTTCGGTTTCCTTGAGGCGCGCATGATTGATCAGGTACAGCACGACAGCCTGACCAAACTCATCAAGACGCTGTTCATCCAACACCTTCACCGACTCTTCCAGCAACATGCGCCAGGACTTGCGCGGGCGCACCAGAATGCCGGTAACGATCAGCTTGTGCATGACCTGTGGCTGCTTGTAGGCATAGGTCGACGCCAGCACGGAGCCCAGCGACAGCCCCATCAGGGAGACCTTTTTCAGCGCCATCTTCTCGGTCCAGAGGAACAGCAGGTCGGCCAGATCCTCCATGCCAAGCTGCGGCGCCAGCTGGTCGTTGTTACCCAGTGACGGCAGGTCCACCAGGATGACGGGAACCTCCTGCAGGATGCGCTCGACGCAATACTTGTAGGAATTGAAATTCTGGAAGGCACCGCCCAGCACAATGAGCGGCACCTTGTGGGCATTCTCGGGCGCGCTGAAGGCCAGATACTCAACGCGCCACTTGCCGATGAAGTCAGTCCTGGGCGGCTGCTTCAGCGATGAGCGGTTGTAGGCCTCATAGACTACGGACATGGGGGCCCCTGTTGGCCATTCCGGCCATTATTGTTGGTCTTGATGCCCGGGCACGGGCTGTATTGCCTTCAGCAGGGCCAAGGCAGATACGCTTTTTCTTATTGAAGCCGATCCTATCACTGGCCACTGTCATTTGCGTAGCAGGCAGGTAACAGCGCATCTCCGGACGGCAGTCTGCCGCAGACAGCCGGAGCACCGTATACTCTGCACATTACTGCCGTTATCCGGAATTGCCAACGTGACCAGCTCTCTCGACATTTCAGCCTATATGCAGGCCCTGGGCCTTGCCGCCCGTGCCGCTTCCCGCGCCACCGCGCGCGCCAACACCGGCCTCAAGAATGCAGCGCTGGCTGCCATCCATGAGGCGCTGGTGGCCGCCAAAGCAACCATTCTGGCAGCCAATGCACAGGACGTGGAGGCCGGTCGTGCCAACGGCCTGGACGCCGCCATGCTGGACCGCCTGACCATCAGCGAGAAAACCTTTGCCGGCATGCTGGAAGGCCTGCGCCAGGTGATGGACCTGGCCGATCCGGTCGGCGCCATCACGGATCTGGTCTATCGCCCTACCGGTATCCAGGTCGGCAAGATGCGCGTGCCACTGGGTGTCATCGGCATCATCTATGAATCCCGCCCGAACGTGACGCTGGAAGCGGCTGCGCTGTGCCTGAAGTCCGGCAACGCCACCATCCTGCGCGGCGGTTCCGAGGCCATCCATTCCAACAAGGCGATTGCCGCCTGCATCCAGCAGGGGATGGAAAAGGCCGGTCTGCCACGCGAAGCCGTACAGGTCGTGGAAACCACCGACCGTGCAGCCGTGTCGGCACTTATCACCATGCCCGAGTTTGTCGACGTGATCGTGCCACGTGGCGGCAAGGGCCTGATCGAGCGCATCTCCACCGAGGCCCGCGTGCCGGTGATCTATCACCTGGACGGCAACTGCCATACCTTCATCGAGCGTGATGCCGACATGGCCAAGGCCGTGCCGGTCGCCATCAATGCCAAGACGCATCGCTACGGCACCTGCAACACCATGGAAACCCTGCTGGTGGATGCCCCCGTGGCCAAAGCGGCGCTGGAGGCACTGGCCCCGCTCTATCGCGAGAAGGGTGTGGAGCTACGTGGCTGTGACAGGGTACGCGCCCTGATTGATGCGGCACCCGCGACAGAAGACGACTGGTACACCGAGTATCTGGCCCCGGTGCTGGCGATCAAGGTGGTGGACGGACTGGATGAGGCAATCGCCCACATCAACAAGTACGGCTCGCATCACTCGGATGCCATCATCACCGAGAGCGTGACCAAGGCGCGCCGCTTCCTGAACGAGGTGGATTCCAGCTCGGTCATGGTGAATGCCTCCACCCGTTTCGCCGACGGTTTCGAGTATGGTCTGGGTGCCGAGATCGGCATTTCCACCAACAAGATCCATGCGCGTGGCCCGGTGGGCCTGGAGGGCCTCACCTCGCAGAAGTGGGTGGTGCTTGGCGACGGACACATCCGCCAGTAATACCCATGAGGCGAACGCTCAGGCTGTGCCGGTCGCACGGTCAGCCTGAGGCGGGAGCACAAGGGTCATGTCGCCCTGTGCGGAAGAAAAACTCAGTAAAACACGAACTTCACGCTGAGTGCCGCCAGCGTGACGCCCAGAATGGGGCGAATGACGTCATCCGGCATGCGGGAGGAAAGATGGGTGCCTGCAATGATGGCGGGAATGGAGCCCAGCAACATCCAGCCCAGCAGCTGCAGGTCGACATTTCCCATCTGCAAATGCCCAAGCCCTGCCACCAGCGTCAGGACCACGGCGTGCGTGACATCCGTCCCGATGATCTCGATGGTGCTGAGGCGGGGATACAGGCTGAGCAACACCACCACACCGAAAGCGCCCGCCCCCACCGACGACAGGGTGACCAGCACACCCAATGCCAGCCCCATGCACAGCGTGAACACCTTCGTGTGCCGGTCAATGATCTGGCGGATGTGGTTTTGCAGCGGATTGGCATCATGCAAGCGCTGCAACTGCTTGCGAAAGAGCAGTGAGGCGGCCGTCAGCATCAGCATGAAGCCCAGCGACACCGTCAGGACCTCCTTGTATTCGTTGGCATTTCCGAAGAGCGTCTTCAGGGCCCACAAGGTCAGCAGGGCGGCAGGAATGCTGCCCGCAGACAGCGTCAGCACGACCGGCCAGTTAATGTTGTTCTTTCCGGCATGAACCACCGCACCGCTGGACTTGGTGATGGACGCGTACAGGAGGTCCGTACCAATGGCGGTATGCAGCGGCACGCCCATCATGGTCAGCAGCGGTGTCATCAGGGAACCGCCGCCAACGCCCGTCAGACCTACACAGAAGCCAACCAGCGCCCCGGCCAATATGAAACCCATGCCGTCAATCATCAGAATCTGCTACCAAAAAGGGGCGCTGAACTGCCATCGCGACGGGACCCCGTCGCGCGGCGACTCTATGCCGGCATCATATATTTCCCGAAATAACTTTTAGGAATAAATTTATAACAAAAGCTGATATAGCCACCCCTCGCCACGAGACAACACAAGTACTCGGCAGCCACCCGTCCGTCCCGTACAATCGTCATCATGACCACATCTTCCCCTGCCCTTACCGGCCTTTATGGTGGTTCCTTCAATCCGGTCCACGTCGGCCATATTGCTACGGCAGAAGAGCTGCTGGCCCGGCTCCCCTTCCGGGAAATCCGCCTGCTGCCTGCCGCCCGCTCACCGCTGAAGGAAACGTCACTGGCCGACCATCACCGTGTAGCCATGTTGCGACTGGCCATAGGGGGCCATGCCGGACTGTCTGTGGATGATCGTGAGCTGCGCCGCCCCCCGCCCTCCTTTACTGTCGACACCCTGCGCGAGGTGCGCGACGAACTGGGCCGGGCATCCCCTGTGGCCTTTATCATGGGCATGGACAGCTTTCTCGACCTGCCACGCTGGAAGGACTGGCAGCACCTGACCGATTATGCCCACCTGCTGGTGGTCAGCCGCCCCGGCAGTCACCCGGTGTTTGCACCGGAACTGGCCTCATGGCTTGAAAAACATCGAATTACCCACCCGGAATCGCTAGAATCGCGGCCCGCCGGCGGCGTACTGCTGGTGGAGACCGCCCCGCATGCCGTGGCCAGCCGTGACATCCGGGCAGCCATTCGGTCCGGTCAGCCCACATCGGACTGGCTTGCACCCGCCGTACGCGACTATATTGAAACCCACCACCTTTATGCCGGAGATGCAAAACCCCAATGAATCCACTGTCCCCTGAAAGCCAGACGCTTGTCGACACCACACTCGCCGCACTGGATGACCTGAAAGCCAAGGATGTGCTCTCCCTTGATGTACGCTCCCTGACCAGCCTTGCCGATGTCATGATCATCGCGTCGGGCACCTCCACCCGTCACGTCAAGTCGCTGGCGGACAATGTGGTGAAAATGGTGAAGGAAGCCGGCATGAAGCCGATCGGCATGGAAGGCGAGCGCGACGGCGACTGGGTGCTTATCGACCTGGGCGGTGTGATTGTGCACGTTATGCAGCCTGCCACCCGCGCCTTTTACGACCTTGAGCGTCTGTGGACGCCAGGTGCCAGCGGTCATATCACCCAAGCCAAAGCCTGACCTGTGCGCCTGAGACTGCTGGCAGTAGGCACCCGCATGCCTGGCTGGGTGGAAGAAGGTTGCACGGAATACACCAAACGCCTGAGCGGCGACATCAGCCTGGAACTGGTCGAGATCACGGCCGGCAAGCGCAGCAAGGGGGCCGATCTGGCCCGTCTGAAAGAGCAGGAAGGTGACGCCCTGCTGGCCGCGCTGAAACCGCAGGAACGCGTGATTGCACTGGATGTGCTGGGCCGCACCCTGTCCACCGAGGACATGGCTGCCACCCTGCGTGACTGGCAGGTGGATGGCCGTCCTGCCGCCCTGCTGATCGGCGGCCCTGAAGGATTGAGTCGTGCCGTGCTGGAACGTGCCGATGAAAAGTGGTCCCTGTCTCGCCTGACCCTGCCTCACCCCCTTGTGCGCATCGTGATTGCCGAGCAGATTTACCGTGCCTGGAGCCTGCTCAAGGGCCACCCTTACCATCGTTGAGACACGCTGCAGGTTTCTCAACAAAAACATGCTGGCTTTTCCTGCCTGCCCTGCCTGAAAATCGCGTTTTCGCCTGACGCCAGACCCATGCGCCAATTCAACAGCATCACGATCAAGGACAACCAGAAGGAAGCAGCCCTGTTCCGGCGCCGCGCCATCGTTGCGGCAGCATTTGTGCTGCTCATGTTTGGTGTGCTGATCGGACGCTACTACTTCCTGCAGGTGATCGAGCACGACACCTATACGGTGCTGTCCGAAAACAATCGTGTACACCTGGAAGCCATTTCACCGCCGCGCGGCTTTATCTTTGACCGCAAGGGCAGGCTGCTGGCTGACAACCAGCCCACCTTCTCCCTGACCATCAACCGCCAGCAGGTAGACGACCTTGATGACATGCTGGTGCGGCTGACCCCCGTCCTCCAGCTGACGCCGGAAGACATCCGCCGCTTCAAGGCACGTGTTCGTGTGGCCCGTAAATTCGAGGAAGTCCCGCTGCGCCTGCGTCTGTCCGAACAGGACATCGCGCGCTTTTCGGAAGTCCGCTACGAGATGAAGGGCGTGAACATCAATGTGGAACTGTCGCGCTATTACCCGCACGGCGAACTGTTCTCGCATGCCATCGGTTACGTGTCGCGCATTTCGGAAAAGGAAGAAAAGACGCTGGACCCGGTGAAATATGCCGGCACCAACCTTATCGGCAAGATCGGCATCGAGAAATTCTACGAAGACTATCTGCACGGCAAGGTCGGTTACCAGCATGTGGAAACCAATGCCCATGGCCGGCTGATCCGTGTTCTTAAACGCACCCCGCCCGTTCGTGGCAACGACCTCACCCTGCATCTGGATTACGACCTGCAAAAAATTGCGCATGAACAGCTGGCCGGCCGCCGCGGTGCCGTGGTGGCAATTGATCCGAACACCGGTGGCGTGCTGGCGTTTGTGAGCAACCCGACATTTGATCCCAATGCCTTTGTCGGTGGCATTCCCTACAAGCTCTACTCGGAATACCGCGATCACCTCGACAAGCCACTCTACAACCGTGCGCTGCAGGGCGTGTATCCGCCCGGCTCCACCATCAAGCCCTTCGAAGGCATGGGTGGCCTGCACTACGGGCTGGTGAACTGGGACTACCGCATCGGGGACCGGGGCTATTTCAGCCTGCCCGGTGATTCGCACCAGTTCCGCGACTGGAAGAAAGGTGGACACGGCGTGGTGGACCTGCACAAGGCCATCGTCGAATCCTGCGACACCTACTTCTATCAGCTGTCAGACCGCATGGGTGTCGACCGCTTTCATGACTGGATGAAGAACTTTGGTTTTGGTGCCAAGACCGGCATTGACCTGGTCAACGAAAAAGCCGCCACCCTGCCCTCGGTGCAGTGGAAACGTGAGCGGCTCAAGGCACCGTGGTATCGCGGTGAAATGATGTCGGTCGGGATTGGTCAGGGCTATTTCACGAGCACGCCGCTGCAACTGGCCATGGCAACGTCCATTCTGGCCAACGGCGGCAATCATATCCGCCCGCACTTGCTGAAAGCCGCCAGCAACACCAATGAATTCGACAACATCAACAAGCCTGACCACAAGGTGCCCTACGCCGGTGACAGCGCGGACTGGGAACGCATGAAGATGTCCATGCGTGATGTGGTACACGGTCCCGGTGGCACGGCACGTGCGACCGGTTACAAGGTGCAGGGCTATGAAATGGCCGGCAAGACCGGTACGGCTCAGGTAAAGGGCATCAAGCAGGGTGCAAAGTACGACGAAGCCACTGTCGGCGAGCGCTTCTGGGACCACGCCTGGTTTATCGGCTTTGCTCCGGCAGACAAGCCGAAGATTGCCGTGGTCGTGCTGGTGGAAAACGGCAAGCATGGCTCCAGCGTGGCACCGATTGCCCGTGCCCTGTTTGATTTCGAGTTGCTGGGCAAGCTGCCACCCCCTCCTGCAGCGCCCACTCCTGAAGCGAGCGACGAATAATCATGAGCACGACACAGGATCGCTTTCTGCGCCACATGCCGCGTGATGGCTCCCAGTTCAAACGCAAGTTTGACCTGTGGGGCATGCTGCATCTGGATCTGCCCTTGCTGGTGGCACTGTTGCTGGCGGCCGGGCTGGGACTGTTCGAGCTGTACTCGGCCTCCGGGCGTCATCTCGACATGACCATGAAGCAGATGATGAGTTTTGGCATCGGCCTCACCGTCATGTTTGTACTGGCACAGATTCCACCGCGCACGTATCAGGCCGTGTCACCCTGGTTTTATGCCGGCGGCGTACTGCTGCTGGTCGCCGTGGCGGTCGTGGGTGATGTGCGCATGGGGGCACAGCGCTGGTTGTCTGTGCCCGGCGTGGGTAGCGTGCAGCCCTCCGAGTTCATGAAGCTGGCCATGCCGATGATGCTGGCCTGGTTTCTGGCCAGCCGCGAGCTGCCACCGAAAATCGGCGTGGTCGCAATTGCCCTGGTGCTGATCGGCATTCCGGTCCTGCTGGTGGCCGAGCAGCCAGATCTGGGCACCTCCATTCTGGTCGCTGCCAGCGGCCTGTTCGTGCTGTTTCTCGCCGGTCTTTCCTGGTGGCTGATTGGCGGCTTTGTGGCCGCGATGGTGCCGCTGGTGTGGGTGGCATGGAACTACCTGCTGCATGACTACCAGCGCCAGCGCGTGCTCACCCTGATTGATCCGGAAGCCGACCCGCTGGGTAATGGCTGGAACATCATCCAGTCCAAGACCGCCATCGGCTCCGGCGGCTTTACCGGCAAGGGCTGGATGAACGGCTCGCAGTCGCATCTCGAATTCCTGCCGGAAGGACACACCGACTTCATCATTGCTGCCTACTCGGAAGAGTTCGGACTGATTGGTGTGCTGATCCTGCTGAGCGTCTACCTGTTCATCATCGGCCGCTGCCTCTACATTGCAACGACGGCACAAGACAGCTATTCCCGTCTGCTGGCCGGCGCCATCACGCTTTCATTTTTTGTGTACGTGTTTGTGAATGCCGGCATGGTGAGCGGCATCCTGCCTGTCGTGGGGGTTCCCCTGCCATTTGTCAGCTATGGTGGCACCGCCATCATCACACTCTGCTCCGGCTTCGGGCTGCTCATGTCCATCCAGACGCACAAGAAACTCATCAGTTGAATGAAACATTTCATGGAATGCCACGGAGAACTCCCGCCATGCTGAAAACCATTTTTTGTGCGCTGATCAGCAGTGCCTGCCTGAAGCCGGTACCGGTGCATGCCGTGGGTGAGTTTCGTCAGTACGAAGAAGTGCAAGCCATCATTGCCAGCCTTGAACAGGAAAAAATCTATGCCCCGGGCGAACTGGCTGCATTGTTTGAACAGGTGGCACGCGATGAAGGCGTGCTGAAGGCGATTGCCCGTCCCGCCGAAGGCACCAAGGAATGGAAGGAATACCGCCCCATTTTCCTGACCAGCGAGCGCGTGGAAAAAGGCCTGGCGTTCTGGCGTGAGCATGAGGAAACCCTCAACCGTGCAGAAGCAACATACGGTGTGCCGCCGGAAATGATCCTGGCGATTCTGGGAGTGGAAACCAAATACGGTGGCAACAAGGGCAGGAACCGCGTGATTGATGCCCTGGCCACACTGGGCCTGGACTATCCGCCGCGTGCGCCTTTTTTCCGCAAGGAGCTGCGCGAATTCCTGATCCTGTCGAAGGAGAACGGTCTCGATCCGCTCAATACCTGGGGCTCCTATGCCGGCGCCATGGGCTATCCGCAATTCATGCCTTCCAGCTGGCGCCGACTGGCCGTGGACTTTGATGGCGACAAGAAGATTGACCTGATTAACAACCCGGTCGATGCCATCGGTTCGATTGCCAACTATTTCAAGGCCAATGGCTGGAAAACCGGCGAACCGCTCGCAGTACGGGCGCGCATCATCAACCAGGAATACGACAGTGTGATCAGCAAGGAGCTGAAAACCGTCAGTACGCTGGGCGAAATCGCCAAAAAGGGACTGGTGCCGCGCGAAACCGCCAGCTTCATGGCCTCCACACCCGCCTCTGCCATTCGTCTGCAGGGTGACAATGGTGGTGAATTCTGGCTGGGCTTCACAAATTTCTACGTGATCACAACCTACAATCGCAGCATCCTGTACGCCATGGCGGCCATGCAACTGAGCCAGGAAATCCGGGCTGCACGCGAGGCCGAACTGGCCGCGGCCGCCATACCCGCCGAGCCCGTTGCCGTACCGGAAGGCCAACCGGCCCCCTGAGACGATACGGATGGGGCTGCCTCACTGGCTACCCCATCAACAACGGCCCATGAACCCTACTGGACACAGGAGTCACTGATGACCGGAATCCGACTGCTGTCCGTATGCGCCGGCGCAGTACTGCTCGCCGCATGCGTGACAACGCCGCCGCCCCAGAAGAAAGTGAATCCGATTACACGCCTGCCGCCGCAGACCCAACCGGTACCCAAGCCGCAGGATCGCCCGGCATTTGGTACGCATGATTTCAATGTCATCAAGGATGCCGCACCCGATGCACCGGTCGATGTCAGTCAGGTTCCCGATGCCGAGCCGGTAGAAGAGCCACTGAGTGCTTACGGCAACCGTAATCCCTATACCGTGCTGGGCGAGACATATGAGCTGGTTCCGACGATCAAGGGCTTTCGCCAGAGTGGCGGTGCCTCATGGTACGGCAAGAAATTTCACGGCCTGAAAACCTCCAGCGGTGAAAAGTACGACATGTACAAGATGACCGCCGCCCACCGCAACCTGCCGCTACCCACCTATATTCGTGTCACCAACAAGGCCAACCGCAAGTCGGTGATCGTGAAGGTGAATGATCGTGGCCCTTTCCACAGCGAGCGCATACTGGACCTGTCGTATGCGGCTGCCGCAAAGCTGGACATGCTGAAAACGGGCACGGCACAAGTGGAAATCGAAGCGCTTGATCCGGCCGAGTTCCAGCGCAAGCTGGGAGCCTCCGGCAAGCCGACAGGGTCGGCAACGTCCGCAGATATCGCGGCCGGCTCCAATTTCTATGTTCAGGTCGGGGCGTTTGGTGAACTGGCCAATGCCACCGCCCTGCAGTCAAAGCTGCTGGAGCTGATTTATGCACCGGTCGTGATTGCCCGCACCGAAGCACCGGCACTGGTGCATCGTGTGCAGATCGGCCCGTTCTTCACGCTGGCCGATGCCGACAAGGTGGCCCAGATCATCCGCGATGGCGAGCTTGGCACACCGATTGTGGTAAAGCGCTGAGGTGTATCGGGGGAGTGACTGAAGCCCTCCCCCGCATCACACACTTCTCGCTGGTTTACATCAACACAGACACCACATCACCTTCCACCTGCACGGCATAGACCGGAATGCGCACGCTCGCATCTTCCAGACACACGCCTGTGACCAGGTCGAAATGCTGCTTGTAGATCGGTGACGCCACTACCTTGCTGCCCTTGAGGGAGCCCGTCAGTCCGCGCGACAACACATTGGCACCCGAAAACGGGTCGTGATTGCCAACGGCAAAGATATCGCCATTGCGCAAACGGAAAATCGCCACCTGCTGGCCATTCACCAGCGCACCCACACCGATACCCGGCACCAGATCATTCAGCTTGCACACCGGGACAGACACCAGCGCTTCGGCAAGATTGCTATACGTGTTCATGTTCACTCTCCTTTTGCTTTCGCTCAGACGGAAACGGTTTCGATCAGGCCCTTCTTTTCAGCGACAGACGCCGGGCGAATCTGGCCACGCTCCTCGACAAACACCACGTTGGCATCCTTCTCGTCGCTGTTGACGAAGTGGCGGAAGCGCTTGAGCTTTTCCGGATCTTCAATCGTGGTCTTCCACTCGCACTGGTAGGTATCCACCAGATGCTGCATGTCGGCCTCCAGCTCGGCCGCCAGTCCCAGCGAATCGTTGATGATGACGTCCTGCAGGTACTTGAGGCCGCCCTCCAGGTTGTCGCGCCAGACGCTGGTGCGCTGCAGGCGATCTGCGGTGCGGATGTAGAACATCAGGAAGCGGTCGATGTACTTCACCATGGTAGCGGTATCAAGATCACCGGCCAGCAGTTCGGCATGACGCGGCTTCATGCCACCATTGCCGCACACATAGAGGTTCCAGCCCTTCTCGGTGGCAATCACGCCCACATCCTTGCCCTGTGCCTCGGCACATTCGCGGGTGCAGCCACTGACACCGAACTTGATCTTGTGCGGTGAACGTACGCCGCGATAACGCTTTTCCAGATCAATCGCGGTACCCACGGAATCCTGCACGCCATAACGGCACCATGTCGAACCGACACAGGACTTCACAGTACGCAGCGACTTGCCGTAGGCATGGCCGGATTCGAAGCCGGCATCAATCAGCTCGCTCCAGATGGATGGCAGCTGGTCAACGCGGGCACCGAACAGGTCAACACGCTGGCCACCGGTGATCTTGGTGTACAGGCCGAATTTTTTTGCCACCTGGCCGACGGCAATCAGGCCTTCCGGCGTGACTTCACCACCCGGCATGCGCGGCACGACCGAGTAGGTGCCGTCCTTCTGCATGTTGGCCATGTAGTAGTCGTTGGTATCCTGCAGACCGGCATGCTCGGCCTTGAGGATGTGGTCGTTCCAGGTGGAGGCCAGAATGGAGGCCGTGGTGGGCTTGCAGATATCGCAGCCGTCACCCGTGCCGTGTTTTTCCAGCATTTCCTCAAAGCTGCGGATCTTTTCAATCTTGATCAGGTGATACATTTCCTGACGCGAATAGGCGAAGTGTTCGCAGATATCCTTCTTGACCTCGACGCCACGCTTGCCCAGTTCGCACTTGAGGATCTGGCCGATCAGTGCGGTACAGCCGCCGCAGGTGGTCGCCGCTTTTGTGGCCGACTTGATGTCGCCAACTTCCATGGCACCGGCATCAATCGCATCGCAGATATCGCTCTTGCTGACGTTGTTGCAGGAACAGATCTGCGCGGTCATGGGCAGTGCATCAACACCCACGCCGACTTCACCAGTGCCATCGCGTACCGGCAGGATGAGCACATCCGGGTACTCCGGCAGGTCCATGTTGTTCAGCATCAGCTGCAGCAGGCCACCGTAGGCCTCCACATCCCCCACCATCACGGCACCAAGCAGTTTCTTGCCATCGGCCGACACCACGATCTTCTTGTAGATGTCCTTGGCGTCATCAATGTAGTAATAGCTGTGTGCACCAGGTGTTGTGCCCATGGCATCACCGATGGAGCCCACATCCACGCCCATCAGCTTGAGCTTGGTGGACATGTCGGCGCCGGCAAATTCCTTGGCCGACACGGCCATGATGTGATCAGCGGCAACAGTGGCCATGTGATAGCCCGGGGCCACCAGACCATAGATACGGCCACTCCACAGCGCCACTTCGCCAACGGCGTAGATATCGGGGTCGGAAGTCTGGCAGTAGTTGTTCACCACGATGCCGCCACGCGGACCCATTTCCAGTCCGGCCTGCTTGCCGATTTCGTCACGGGGACGAATGCCGGCAGAGAAAAGAATCAGGTCGGTTTCCAGGGCGGAGCCATCGGCAAACTTCATGACATGGCGGGCATTCTCGCCATCAACAATTTCCAGCGTGTTCTTTTCAGTGTGCACCTTCACACCCAGCGCCTCGATCTTGCGCCGCAGGATTTTTGCACCACCTTCATCCAGCTGCACTGCCATCAGGCGCGGGGCGAATTCCACCACATGCGTTTCCAGGCCAAGGTCACGCAGGGCCTTGGCCGCCTCAAGACCGAGCAGGCCACCGCCCACCACCACGCCCACTTTCGACACGGCAGCACCGGCCTTGATGGCCTCGAGATCTTCAATGGTGCGATAGACCAGGCAGTGCTCGCGGTTGTGACCGGGCACGGGTGGCACAAACGGAAAGGAACCGGAGGCAATCACCAGCTTGTCATAGGCTATGGTTTCGCCAGCAGCAGTAGTGACGGTTTTGGCGACCTTGTCGATGGCCACGGCCTTGGTATTCAGCCGCAGATCAAGACCCTGCTCGTTGAAGAAGTCGCCCTTTACCAGCGAAAGGTCTTCGGCCGTCTTGTCGGTGAAGTAGGAGGACAGGTAAACACGATCGTAGGCCGGACGCGGCTCTTCACACAGGACCACCACCTCGCAGGCCCCGGTGTCATTATGACCGGCCAGCACTTCGAGAAATTTGTGGCCCACCATGCCGTTGCCGATCACAACGATGCGGGATTTGGCGTTCATGTCTACCTCCGGTGTCCGCGCTTGTGCGGGTTTTCAGTTTTCCCCGCTGCACGGACCGGACAGGTGGTCACAAAATGCAGGCGGGGCTTTTTCGTGACAGGCCCCGTTGCCTGCGAATTCGTGTGTTGCGACTTTAAATCCGAGAACAGCGCCGTTGCTGTTTTCGCCGCGATGTATCCTTTTCCCGTGGAAAAGGATTGTGCCGTTGTTCTTACGGCGGAATTGTTTCCCTTCTCTTTCCTTGCGGCCACCCGATATGTTCAGGCGGCCTGGCAACTGTTCAGAATCTGTTTCAGTTCCGGCTGGCAGGAACCGCAGTTGGTTCCGGCCTTCAGGCACTTTCCAATCGCTGCCACCGAATCAAGGTTCTGCACGGCAATCGATTTCCTGATCGTTTTCTCCCCCACCACGAAGCAGGCGCAAATGATGCGACCCACATCAGAGGCAGGATCGGCAGGCCGGCCGGAGAGCAGCGCCCTTCTGTCCAGTGCCGACAACTCCTTGCCAATCAGCCCTGCCAGCCAGTTGCGTTCGGGCAATGCGACCGTCGCACCCAGAAAACAAACCGCCAGCAAGCGCCCTTCGAATACATGTGCCCGGCGATACACGCCATGTGCAGCATCGACATATTCCAGCGTCTCCGTATTCGCTGGCAGGGCCGCCTGCATATTCCCTTGCAATTCGTTTGCCAACTCCACACGGCTTTCCGGACATTCCATGCCGGCCAGCTCAAAACGCCAGAATTTTCCGCCCCTTATGGCAACGGCATAGTCCGCAGCAGGCAGCGGGATGGCGATGTCACTCAGCACAAAGCCATGCCACTTTGCCTCAAAACGGCGCACGCGCACCGGAGTGTGCTTGTTTTCGGGCTGTCCGGAGACCGGATCGACCACCGGATTCACCACCGCACCCACACGCGAGTTGCTGGCCAGGACGCCGGTCCAGTGCATGGGCATGAATACCGAGCCCGGCGACTGGTCGGTGGTGATCTGGACGCGGGCACGGGCCAGCCCCCAGCGGCTCTCCAGCGTCACCACATCCTGCCCGGCAATGCCGAGCTGGCTGGCATCGTCCGGGTGCATGGCACAGAAGGGCTCGTTGATGTGTGCGAGCAGCTTTTCGGCCAGACCGGTGCGCGTCATGGTGTGCCACTGATCGCGGATACGGCCGGTATTTAGGATCAGCGGATACTCCGCATCGGGCAGATTGACGGGGCCACGCGCAGTCAGCGGCAAGAATCGCGCACGGCCATCCGTGGTGAAAAACTTGCCGTCGGCAAAGAAGCGCTGCCGGCCATCCACCTGACCGGCACTGACGGGCCACTGCACGGGCTGCATGGCATCGTAGCCCGCATCATCCAGATGCATCAGGCCACCGATATCAAAATCACGACGCCCGTGCTGATCATCGTTTTCAAACGCGGACAGCGCAGCATGCTCACGAAAGACCGATGCCGACGACTCAAAGGCAAAGGCATCGGCAAAACCCATGCGCCGCCCCACTTCATTCATCATCCACCAGTCGGCACGTGCCTCGGCAGGGGCCGGCAGAAAACCGCGCTGCCGCGAAATTCGACGTTCGGAGTTGGTAACGGTGCCGTCTTTTTCGCCCCAACCCTGGGCCGGCAACTTCACATGGGCCAGCCGCGTGGTATCGGTATCGCTGATGCAGTCAGACACCACCACCAGCTCGCACTTCTGCAGTGCTTCACGCACACGATCGGCGTTGGGCAATGACACCACCGGATTGGTCGCCATGATCCAGACGGCCTTCACTCGCCCGTCATGGATGGCCTCGAACAGGTCAACCGCCTTGAGTCCCGCAGTGTCGGCCAGACGCGGTGCCGACCAGAAACGCTGCACGCGATCACGGTGCGCAGGATTGTCGAGCTCCATGTGCGCCGCCAGCTGATTGGCCAGCCCGCCCACTTCACGTCCGCCCATGGCGTTGGGCTGGCCGGTGAGGGAGAACGGCCCGCACCCTTCCTTGCCGACACGGCCCGTAGCAAGGTGGCAGTTTAGGATGGCATTGACCTTGTCGGAGCCGGCCGAGGACTGGTTAACGCCCTGCGAATACAGCGTCAATGTGCGTGGGGTTGTGGCAAACCAGCTGAAGAAAAGATCAAGATCCAGCGGATCAAGCCCGGTATCACGGGCCAGTCGTGCCGGCGTATTGTCCTGCGCCATGGCAGCAGACAAGGCCTGATCAAAACCACTGGTATGCGCCGCAATGTAATCCGAATCCAGCACGCCATGTGATGACAGGTAGGCCAGCAAACCGTTGAACAGGCGCACATCCTCACCCGGCTTTACCGGCAGGTGCAGATCGGCAATGTCGCAGGTGGCCGTGCGGCGTGGATCAATTACCACAATGCGCATGGCCGGCCGCTTTTCCTTGGCGGCCTTAAGACGCTGGAACACAATCGGGTGACACCAGGCAGTATTGGAACCCACCAGCACCACCAGATCAGCCAGCTCCAGATCCTCGTAATTATTGGGCACCGTGTCGGCACCAAAGGCCCGCTTGTGGCCGGCGACCGAGGACGACATGCACAGGCGTGAATTGGTATCGATATTGGCCGAACCGATGAATCCCTTCATCAGCTTGTTGGCAACGTAGTAGTCCTCGGTCAGCAACTGGCCGGACACATAAAAGGCGACCGCCTCCGGTCCGTGCTCGCGCACGATACGGGAAAACTCACCGGCAACATGATCCAGCGCACGGTCCCAGCTGGCGCGAACGCCACCGATTTCCGGATACAGCAGGCGCCCTTCCAGGCTCACGGTATCACCAAGGGCAGAGCCCTTGACGCAAAGGCGGCCGAAATTTGCCGGGTGCGATTCATCGCCCGCAATGGTGACGGTACGCGAAGACTCATCCGTAACTACGGCCTTTACACCGCACCCCACACCACAATAGGCGCAGGTAGTGGCAACGGTTTTTACAGCGGTTGCATCTGTTATGTCGGCAACCGCTTCAGACGATGGAAACCGGATCATGATCAACTCTCCCGAACAGCAGGGATCCGCGCAAGTCCGCCACGTTGCGTTGCTCACGAATCAAATCGAAGTACCAGCTACCGTCGTTGGTATCGCCGTACAATACAGAACCGATGACACGATCATTCTTGACCAGCAGGCGCTTGTAGACGCCGCTGGCAGGATCACGTAACACCAGCGACTCGGCATCAGCATCCGAAAAGTCGCCAGCAGAAAAAAGATTGACGCCACTGACCTTGAGTGTTGTGGCCGTTGCCTTCTGTACATAACGCGAGGTGCCCATGTCGGCCAGATGATTGGCACAGACCTTGGCCTGCTCGAACAGTGGCGCCACCAGACCAAACAGTGCACCACGGTGCTGCACACACTCGCCCACGGCATAAATGCAGGGATCAAAGGTCTGCAGGGTGTCATTCACCAGAATGGCCTTGTCCACCTGCAGGCCGATTTTCCTGGCCAGGCCGACATTGGGACGAATGCCCACGGCCATCACCACCATATCGGTCAGCAACTCGCTGCCATTCTTGAACACGATTTTTTCCAGGCGTGCGCCATCAGCACTCACCACGATTTCTGCCGTTTGCATGCCCAGGCAGAAATGCATGCCACGCGCTTCCAGCGACTGCTGCAGCATGACGGATGCTTCGGCATCCAGCTGCCGGTTCATCAGGTGCTCCACGTCGTGTATCACGGTGACGTCCATGCCCTGCTTGAGCAGGCCGTTGGCTGCCTCCAGCCCGAGCAGGCCACCACCGATCACCGCCGCACGCTTCTTGTGCGTAGTCGCCGCCACCATGCGGTTGACGTCCTGGATGTCACGAAAGCTCACCACATCCGGGTGCTGATGGCCGGGAACGGGAATGATGAAAGGCACCGAGCCGGTAGCAAACAGCACGCGGTCATAGGGCAGCACGGTGCCGTCATCCAGGTGCACCATGCGTCTGGCGCGCTCGATGTCGGTCACGGTGCGGCCTGCCAGCAGGGTAATGCCACGCTCGGTATACCAGGACGCCGGGTGGGTGACGATGTCGTCAAATGATTTTTCGCCCGCCAGTACCGGCGACAGCATGATGCGGTTGTAGGCACCCACGGACTCGCTGGAGATGACCGTGATGGCATATTTTTCCGGGGCCAGCGCGAGCAGCTCTTCGACCGTGCGAATACCGGCCATGCCATTGCCGATTACGATGAGATTGCGCCTGTTCATGAAAAGTTGCTTCCGGACGAAGGTTTCTTATCAGGAGATTAGCAATGCTCATGCCATCTCACTGAAAGCAGCGCCCTTCCTCATCCGGCTCTCCTCGCGCAACCCCCACAGTGCCCGGGATTGCAGCAAGTCGATGCACCGCACCGGAATCATGCACCAAAGCAGGACAGTTTCTTTCGCCTTGTTTGACACTCCTGTGGTGCTTTTACGGGGCAGGAGCGCCCTCACCCCTCATTCAGCCTGACTTGCACGGTTATGGCACATGGATTGCTATGTAACCTTTACACAATCGCTGGAAGCAACGGCGCGACCGGCGAAGGCAAGGCTTGCCAACATGGAACTCATGTTCCCCCCTGCTTTCGTCTGGAGTCCGTCATGTCAGCTGCAAGAAAACCGTTTCCGCTATTTTCTGTCAGTGAGCCACGCATCCGCGTGTTGCACTTCACCTGGCTCGCTTTCTTCATCACCTTCCTGATCTGGTTTGCGCATGTCTCGCTCATGCCGATGATCAAGACCTCCATGCACCTCACTGATGCACAGGTAAAGGCCTTCCTTATCCTGAACGTGGCACTGACCATTCCGGCGCGCATCCTGATCGGCATCCTGGTCGACAAATACGGCCCCCGTGCCAGCTACAGCATCCTGCTGGCGCTGTGCGGCGTGCTCTGTATCGGCTTTGCTGCGGCGCAGACGTTTGAACAGCTGGCGGTGATGCGCTTCCTGCTCGGCCTTACCGGTGCCGGCTTTGTGATCGGCATCCGGCTGGTGAGTGAGTGGTTCCCGGCACGCGAGGTTGGCATTGCCGAAGGCATTTACGGTGGCTGGGGCAACTTTGGTGCCGCCATTGCCAAGATCAGCATGCCGATTCTGGCCGTGACCGTGTTTGGTGGCGAGTTCGGCTGGCGCTATGCGATTGGCCTGACCGGTGTGATTGCCATCATCTACTCCGTCATTTTCTACCGCAATGTGAGCGACACCCCGAAGGGTGCCACCTACTTCAAGCCGAAAAAAGCCGGCGGACTGGAAGTGACCACCAAGCGTGACCTGGTTGCCTACGTGCTGATGAACCTGCCCATCTACATGATCCTGTATGTACTGGCATGGCGCCTCTCCCCTTCCGGGCTTAACATCATTTCGGAAATGTTTGCGATGATCTGCTACGCCATCATCACCTTCCTGGTGGTCTGGCAGACCTGGAAAATCTGGCTGGTCAACCGTCACCTGATGCACGAAGAAGTGCCCAAGGCACAGCGTTACAAGTTCAAGCAGGTGGCCATCCTCAACCTGGCTTACCTGGCCTGCTTTGGTTCGGAAATTGCGATTGTGTCCATGCTGCCGATGTTCTTTGGTGACATGTTCCATCTTTCCCCGATGGCCATGGGCCTGATGGCCGGCTCGTTCACCATCATGAATCTGGTGGCACGTCCCGGTGGCGGCTGGCTGTCCGACCGCATCGGTCGTCGCAAGGTGCTGGTGAGCTGTCTGGCCTTGCAGACCATCGGTTACCTGCTGCTGTCGAACGTGAGTGAAAGCTGGGGCATCGCACTGGCGGTTGCCGTGACCCTCGTTACCTCCATTTTCGTACAGGCCGCCTGCGGTGCCGTCTACTCCATCGTGCCGCTGATCCAGCGCCGCATGACGGGCCAGATTGCCGGTATGGCTGGCGCTTACGGCAACGTTGGTGGCGTGCTGTTTCTCACCGTGCTGTCGTTTGTCAGCCCGCACATGTTCTTTGTGGTGATTGCAGGCATGTCTGCCGCTGCCTTCATTGCCGCCAACTTCATTGATGAGCCGAAAGGCCACATGGTGGAAGTGGACGAGCATGGCAATGTGCAAATGATTGCCGTGGAGTAGGCCCATGAACATGGCACTCACCTCCGCCGCATTGCGCGTTCGCGCCGCCCAGGCCAGTCGCGCAGGACGCAAGCCGGAAAACGAGGATGCCCTTGGTATCCGCATTCCGACGGATACGGCCCAGACCAGCAAGGGCGTGGCACTGGCACTGGCCGACGGCGTCAGTGGCGCAGGTGAGGGCCGGCGTGCAGCCGAAGTGAGTGTGCAGGGTTTTCTGGCCGACTATTACGCCACCCCGGACATGTGGACGGTAAAAACGTCGGCATTCCGGGTGCTGGCGGCACTCAATCGCTGGCTGTACGGCCAGGGCCAGCAATACACGCAGATACACCAGGGCTTTCTCACCACGTTTGCGGCACTGGTGCTGCGCTCGCAAACCGCCCATCTCTTTCATGTCGGTGACACCCGTATCCAGCGTCTGCGTGGCAGCACGCTGGAGCCACTGACGATGGATCATGCCACCCGTGTTGGCGCAGAAAAAACCTATCTCACCCGTGCCTTCGGCATGGATTGGCAGGTGGAGATTGATTACCGCGCCGTGGATGCACAGGCCGGTGACATTTTCCTGCTGAGCACCGACGGTGTGCACGAGTTCCTGCCCATCCCGCGACTGAAACGCCTGCTGGCACAGGCGCATGACAATCCTGACGCCTGTTGCGAGGCGCTGCTCGATGCCGCGTACGAAGCCGGCAGCGATGACAATATTTCCTGCCAGATTCTGGTGATAGACAGTCTTGCTCCACTGGAGGCAGAAGACAGTCGCCTGCAGGCATCACACCTGCCGCTGCTGCCGGGGCTGGTCGCCGGCCAGATCATTGACGGCCTGCACGTTGATGCCGAGCTGCATGCCAGCGCACGCAGCCAGCTTTACCGCGTGCACGATGAAATCACGCGGCGTGTCATGGTGCTTAAAATGCCGTCAACGCAATTTGCGGATGATGCCGAGCACCTCGCACGTTTTGCGCTGGAGGACTGGATCGGTCAGCGCATTGATCACCGCAATGTCGTCAAAGGCTGGCCATCGCCACGACAGCGGCAATGCCTGTACCTGTTGCAGGAATATCTGGACGGCGAAACGCTGGCCGCATGGGCAAAAAAGAATCCACGCCCGCCCGTGCAAACCATTACCGGTTTTGCGGCACAGATCATCAAGGGATTACGCGCCCTGCATCGCCGCGAAACCCTTCATCAGGATCTCAAACCCGACAATCTTTTTCTGTGCACCGACGGCACGGTGAAACTGATCGACCTTGGCTCGGCCGGTGTTGCGGGACTGGAAGGCGGACAGTCGCGTGACCGTCCCGGCGCAGCCGAATATGCCGCGCCCGAATATGCACTCAATCTGCCGCGTGATGTCCGTGCCGACCAGTTTTCACTGGCCGTCACCCTGTATGAGTTACTGACAGGCCAGCATCCCTTTGGCGAGGCCTATACCAGGGCGCAATCCCCTGCCGACTTCCAGCGCCTGCATTACACCAGCGCCTGCCGGCACAATCCCCATGTGCCGCTGTGGCTGGATGCGGCCCTCAAAAAAGCCTGCTCGTTCCTTGCCGATGACCGCTACTCCTCGCTGGGCGAGTTCCTCATGGACCTGGAGTCGCCCAACCCCGCCCTGGCGCCCGTCAGTGCCCGCCCCTGGCTGGAGCGTGATCCGGCCGGGTTCTGGCGCAGCGTGGCCCTGCTGCTGGCAGCCGTGGCGCTGGGCGAGCTTTTCCTGATTATTTTCCGGTAACCGCACAGAATGTCGTGATATTTCACGACATTTGTCATGCAACACGTTAGCGTTGCCCGCCGCCATACTGCGGGTGGCATAACAACACCGGAAAAAGGAAATCCCATCATGAAGCTGTACCAGATTGCTGCCATTGCTGTTGCCACTGCCACCATGAGTGGTTGTGCCTTTGTCGCATCCCCCACCACGGGCTTGCTCTACACCAAGGTCCAGGGCCCCGTTACCACCGGCCACGGCACCAACACCACCAAGACCGGCCAGGCCTGCGCCACCAATATTCTGGGCCTGATTTCCACTGGCGATGCGTCCATTGATGCCGCCAAGAAAGCCGGCGGCATCAAGGATGTCTCCAGCGTGGATCACGACAGCACGATGATCCTGGCTGTCTATGGCAAGTTCTGCACCGTCGTGAAGGGCAACTGAGCCAGAGGACATCGTCATGAAAGCCTTGCCTCTATCAGCCATTGCCTTGCTGGCAATCGGGCTGGGTGGCTGTGCAAACGTGCGAGGGCCCGCACCTGCTGCCCTTTCGCATTACGCAGCCCCCATCACGACCGGCCCGCTTGACGCCGCCGCGCCCTCCAAACGGGGCGAAGCCTGCATCAACAACATCCTTGGCCTCTTTGCCATGGGTGATGCCTCGATTGATACCGCCAAGAAGAACGGCAACATTACCCGCGTGGTGTCCGTGGACCACATATCCACCCGTGTGGTCGCGTACTACGCCCGTTTCTGCACCGTCGTAAAAGGGGAATAACCCTCCCTGGGCCGGCAATAGCCCTCATCCGCTGCCGGCCCTGTTTTTACGTGCATCGCACAATCGCCCGACAAAGCAGCACATCCTGCGCGGATGCCGGTGCTACAATTTGCGCCGCTTGCGGGTTTGCCCCGCCTCATTTCCCCGTTTTTGCTGTCTACAGGACCCGACATGAAGCCCATGCACCGTCTTTACGCAGGGATTGCCACGCTGCTTCTTGCTGCCGCCCCCGCCTTCGCCTTTGTTCCCACTGCACCGACGCTGGAAAACAAGGCCTACCTCGTGGTCGACTTCGACTCCGGCAAGGTGCTTGCCGAAAGCAACGCCAATGCCCGTGTGGCACCGGCCTCGCTGACCAAGATGATGACCAGCTACCTTGTCGAGCAGGCCCTGGTCACCGGCCGCATGAAGGAAACCGATCCGGTATTCGTGAGCGAATACGCCTGGTGCCGCGGTACCAGCAAGGAATCGTGCATGTACCTGCCGCTGAACAGCCAGGCTTCGGTGATCGACATGCTGCGCGGCGTGATCATCCAGTCCGGTAACGATGCCTCCAAGGCACTGGCCGAGCACATGGCCGGTAACGAGCCCGCCTTTGCCGAGCTGATGAACAAGGAAGCCGCCCGTCTGGGCATGAAGGGTTCGCACTTTGTGAATGCCACCGGCCTGCCAGACCCCAACCACTACACCACCGCTTACGACATGGCGATCCTGGCACGTGCCATCGTGCGTGACAGCGCGCATTACTACCCGATTTATGCGGAGAAGGAATTCACCTTCAACAACATCAAGCAGGGCAACCGCAATGCATTGCTCTTCACCGACCCGAGTGTGGATGGCCTGAAAACCGGTCACACCGAAGAAGCCGGTTACTGCCTGGTGGCATCGAGCAAGCGCGGCAACATGCGCCTGATCTCGGTGGTGATGGGCACCAACTCCATGCAGGCACGGGCGGACCAGACCCGTGCCCTGTTCAGCTGGGGCTTTGCCAATTATGAAAGCGCCGTGCTGCAGACTGCCGGCGGTGTGCTGGCCACGCCCAAGGTGTGGTTTGGCAAGGGTGATCTGGTGAAGGCCGGCCTGGCCACCGATCTGGCCGTTACCCTGCCACGCGGTCAGCGCGACAAGGTCAAGACCGAGCTGGTGGTTGATGCGGAAGTGGACGCACCCATTGCCAAGGGTCAGGAGCTGGGCAAGGTCAACGCCGTGCTGGATGGCAAGATCATTGCCAGCCAGCCACTGGTTGCGATGGAGCCGGTGGAAGAAGCCAGTTTCTTTGTGCGCATCTGGCACAGCATCATGCGTTTCTTCAGCAACCTGTTCTGAGCAAGCCGCACCAGATAGTGCCGGTCTGATGCCTGCTGACTTGCAGCAGGCGTCAGCAGGTCAGACATAAGATCAAAGCGCCTCGCTGAACATCCCGCTCGCGGCCACAGTGGCGAGCGGCATTACCCCCGCCTCACGCACAACCTCTCCCACCACAATCACCGCCGGACTCGCCAGCGCTTCATCGCGTGCGGCAACTTCCATCTCGCCCAGCGTGGTGACCACGTGTGCCTGTGTCGGCAACGACGCATTTGCAATGACCGCTACCGGCATGGCGGTGCTCATGCCTGCTGCCTGCAGCCCGGCCACAATCGCCGGCATCTGCTTCATGCCCATGTAAATCACCAGCGTGGTGCCACCGGCCACCAGCGCAGACCAGTCGGGTGTGCCACCCTCCTTTGTGTGCCCGGTAACAAAGGTTACGCCACGCGTAAACCGGCGATCCGTCAGCGGCACACCGATGCTGCTGGCCGCCACCAGGCCCGACGTCAGGCCATTGATGATCTCCACCGCAATGCCATCGCGCTCCAGAAAGGCTTTTTCTTCACCGGCCCGGCCGAAAATGCAGGGGTCGCCACCCTTCACGCGGGCCACGGTCAGGCCTTGCCGGGCATAGCGTCGCATCAGGCGATTGATGAAGTCCTGCGGGGTTGAACGGCAACCACCGCGCTTGCCCACGGAAATGATGCGCACATCCTCACGGCAAAACTGCCGAATGTCGGGATTGACCAGATCATCCAGCAACACCACATCGGCGCGGCCCAGGGCACGCACCGCCTTCAGTGTCAGCAACTCGATATCACCCGGGCCTGCACCAACCAGAAGCACGCGCCCCATACCGGACCAGCCAGAAGCACCTGAAAAAGGCATGATGAACTCCGATTACGCTTGTGAACCTGCAATACCAGTTATGTTGCAAACACCTTGCCAAAAACCCCGTCTGGCCAGCCCCACAAATAAAAATCCCGGAGCCCTGCAACCAGCAGACTCCGGGAACGCCATGCATCCGGCGCGAACAGGCAGGCGGGACTGACCAAGCCACACCTGCACACAGACTTACATCTTGTAGGCGAACTGCACCCAGGCTTTGGTGGTGTCGTTGGTAAAGCCGGTCGTCTTGCCATCTGCATTGAAGCTGGCCGCCTTCACCAGCATCGTCAGCTTGGAGGTCAGCGGTTTGCTCACCGAGAAATCAACTTCCTGGCCGTACTTGTCGCTGTTGGCATCGGACTGGAAGTCATGCGCGGCCAGCACAAAACTGTAATCCGCCAGTTTGGTCATCAGCTTGATGTTGATGTCTTCCAGACCGTTGGCTGGCGTTGCCAGAAAGCGGTCAGCCCAACCATTGAAGGCATGCAGGGTGGCCAGCGGGGTCTTGAAGCCCTGCTTGAGCACTTCCTGCTGCACCTTCAGCGTGACCGGACCAAACTTGTAGCCCACCTGCAGGTCGTGGTAGCTGGAGCCCTTGGTGGTACCTTGCTGGTACTGATCCTGATCGGCATACGACGCTTCGTAGAGGAAATCCTTGATCACACCATCCACGCGGGCACCGGCATGTTCCCAGGAATTGGCCGGGGTGTACTGCTCATCCACGCCGTAGTAGAACACCGCAAACTTGGCGGCGGGAAATCCGGCGTAACGCACATTCACCATGGGCGCACGCACACCTTTGACCACCCCGTTGATCGGGTGGATCTTGCTTACGTAATCCAGCGTGACGGCCAGATCCTTGAGCAGCGTGGTGTTGGTGTAGCCGATGGCATCAAAGGTCTGGTCATTCTGGCGCCAGGCGACATCACCCACAAAACGGGCGTTGTCAAAAATGATTTTCTGGCGGCCGGCCTTGAAGCCATAACCTTCCAGATATGCCTGATTGACCTGCGTGACTTGCGGATCGGCAATCACACCGTATTCAACCTTGCCATTGACGGTGCTGTTGTAGTTCTCGTGCCCCATGTTGCTGACGTCCTCGAATTCCAGGAACGCCTTCACGCCATGGTAGTCACCCGTCTTGTAACCCAGCACCGTGCGCAGGGTTTCTGCGTTGGCTTCATGTGTTGCATTGTCATAATCCGCCCACTCTGCGCGCAAACGCAGATCAAGCGACGTTTTTCCGCTGAAAATGGCTTCCTGCAGCAAGGCCACTTCCATCGGTTCGGCATGCGCAGTACCACTTGCCATGCCAGCCAGCATCATCGAAGACAACAGAATTGACCGCTTCATCACAACACCCCTTTTCCCTTGTGAAATCACCTGTGTGATACGCACGACTTTTTGTTCGGGCAAGCCGGGCCCGTGGCGATGCAAATGCATCGCCAGAAAAGCAAACCCCGCTTGAATCAGGCAGCTGACGGGTGCCGCTGCCCCTGGTAGAGGAACTTCAGGACTTCGGAACGACAGTGGTGATAATCACTGTTGCTGGCGAGCGCCATGCGATCACGCGGACGCTCCAGATTGACGTCAAGAATCTCGCCGATGGTGGCGGCAGGGCCGTTGGTCATCATCACGATGCGGTCAGACAGCAGCACTGCCTCGTCCACATCATGTGTCACCATGACCACGGTAGAACCGGTTGCCGCCACAATCTTCATGAGCTCGTCCTGCAGGTGTGCGCGGGTGAGTGCATCCAGTGCACCAAACGGCTCGTCCATCAGCAGGATGCGCGGCTCCATGGCCAGTGCACGGGCAATACCCACACGCTGTTTCATGCCGCCGGAAATTTCACCCGGCATTTTCCTCATGGCATGCGACAGGCCAACCAGTGTCAGCGCCTTTTCGGTACGCTCTTTCAGTTGGGCCTTGCTCTCGGACACACCAAACACACGCTCCACGGCCAGATGCACATTCTCGAAGCAGCTCAGCCATGGCAGCAGCGAGTGGTGCTGGAACACCACCGCACGCTCCGGGCCCGGCCCGGCAATTTCGCGGTTGTTGCACAGCAGCACGCCAGAGGTTGGCAGCGTAAGACCGGCAATCAGGTTAAGCAGCGTGGACTTGCCGCAACCGGAGTGACCGATCAGCGAGACAAACTCCCCTTCAGCAATGGCCAGATCAATATCGCGCAGCGCGGTGAACATGCCCTTCTTGGTCTTGAAGCTCATGCCGGCATTTTCAATGGAAACGATCTTTTTCATGACAATGCTCCCACTCAGTTTTCGTAGGTGAAACGCTTGGCCACCAGGATCAGCATCTGCTCCAGCAGAAGCCCGACAATACCCACCACAAAAATCGCGATGATGATGTGTGCCACATTAAGGTTGTTCCACTCATCCCACACCCAAAAGCCCAGGCCAACGCCACCGGTGAGCATCTCGGCGGCCACAATCACCAGCCATGCCACACCGATCGAGAGACGGATACCGGTCAGCAGATAGGGCAGTACCGACGGGAACAGGATTTTGGTGAACACTTTCCATTCCGACAGGTTGAGCACGCGCGCCACGTTCAGGTAATCCTGCGGCACCTGCGATACGCCCACGGCGGTATTGATGATGATGGGCCAGATGCTGGAGATGAAAATCACCCAGATGGAAGCCGGCTCTGCCGCCTTGAACACCAGCAGGCCGATTGGTAGCCAGGCCAGTGGCGACACCGGACGCAGCAGCGAAATGATCGGCGAGGCCATGTCGTTCAGAAAGCGAAAGCGACCGAGCATGAAGCCGAACGGAATGCCGATGGCGGCGGCCATGCCAAACCCGAGACCGACACGCCCCAGCGAGCGCAGGATGTTCCAGCCAATGCCCTGATCGTTCGGACCATTCTGGTAGAAGGGATCGGCAAACAGCGTTTTTGCTGCTTCCCACGTGGCCATCGGGCCGGGCAGGTCAACACGGTAGTAGCTGACCACCGCCCAGATAAATACAAACATGGAGACACCCAGCAGCGGTGCTGCCGTACGGGCAATCACGGTGCCCCAGGCAACGCCGGCAAGCCAGTTGCGTGCCTTGTCCACGCGGGATGGCGCCACTTTGGCCGCCGGTTTTTCCAGTTCAGAAACGATTGCCGTCATCTCGTTCTCCTTTCACGCCATCAGCGTTTTCGGGCAGCAAGGGGCCGCGTTGCTCCCGAAAGAGCAACGGGGTTGTACAGACTTTGGAAAGGTCACGTCACCACAGGGTGACGTGACGGTGGCTTACATCTTGATGGCAAAACCTGCCGCGTAAGCTGCAGGATTGGAGCCATCCCACACCTTGCCGTCGATCAACGTGCTGGCGCGCATCGGTGATGACGGGACAGGGACCTTGAGTTGCGTTGCCGCCTGCTTGTAAAGCTCGACCTGGTTGATCTGTTTGGCCACGCCCAGATAATCCGGATCGGTCTTGAGCATGCCCCAGCGCTTGTGCTGGGTGAGGAACCACATGCCATCGGAGTAATACGGAAAGCCGATCTTGCCACCGTCATAGAACTGCATCGGGTTGGCATCCTTCCACTTCTTGCCGATGCCGTTGTCGTAGTTACCCAGAAAACGTTCCTTGATCACGTCTTCGGGTGCATTGACATAGGACTTGCCGGCAATCAGCTTGGCCACCTGTGGACGGTTCTTCACATCATCGATGTAACGGGCGGCATCCATCACCGCCATGATCAGCGCACGTGACGTATTCGGATATTTCTTCACGAATTCGCCGGTGCAACCCAGCACTTTTTCCGGGTGATCTGGCCAGATGGCCTGCGTGGTGGTGGCGGTAAAGCCGATGTTGTCAAAAATGGCACGTGCACCCCACGGCTCACCCACACAGAAACCATCCATGTTGCCAACGCGCATGTTGGCCACCATCTGTGGTGGTGGC
The DNA here is from genome assembly GCA_030646295.1 of Moraxellaceae bacterium. Lineage (GTDB taxonomy): Bacteria > Pseudomonadota > Gammaproteobacteria > Pseudomonadales > Moraxellaceae > UBA2031. The sequence continues at coordinate 60,291 of JAUSND010000003.1, read as the reverse complement.
ACCACAATGGTTTTCACATCACGCATGGGGTCGATGCCATTGGCCGCCAGCCAGTAGTACAGCCACATGGCGTGGGTACCGGTGGGGAAAGTCTGCGCAAACGTGTATTCGCGCTTGTCGGTATCAATCAGTTTCTTGAGTGACTTGCCGTCAGTGACGCCTTTTTCCTTCAACTGGTTGGACAGCGTGATGGCCTGGCCATTCTGGTTAAGTGTCATCAGCACGGCCATGTCTTTCTTGGGACCGCCAATGCCCAGGTGCACGCCATAAATCAGGCCGTACAGCACGTGGGCGGCATCCAGCTCGCCATTGCCCAGCTTGTCACGCACACCGGCCCACGAGGCCTCCTTGCTGACATTGATCTTGATGCCGTATTTCTTGTCAAAGCCCAGCACCGCAGCAATAACAACTGGTGCGCAGTCGGTCAGCGGAATGAAACCGACGTTTACCTCGGTTTTTTCCGGCTTGTCCGAACCTGCTGCCCAGGCAGTGGATGACAGTGACATGGACATTCCCCCCATCAAGCCGGCAGCTCCTGCCAGCATCGTGCCTTTGAGAAACTGGCGACGATCAACACCGACCTCTGTTTCCGGGCCCGTTGCCGACACTGTTTCTTTCATTTCATCGCGCTCAGCCATCATGCACCTCGTTTTGCTGGTCTTCACTGCCTGTGAAAACCCCGAGCCAAAAAAAATGACGTCTGCAGATTTCTCCGCAGGACGCCATTGTCCACTTGGGTATTTCACCGGATTCAAATGCCCTGTAGCACAGGGCAACACAACACAGGTCAATGTCTCCCGACATTCGCAAGCCGTTTCCAACGCTGGAGCACCCAGACTTGCTGAAAGAGATATTGCATTGAGCGTGCCAACTTTTTGGCAACACGCAAAAGACACTGTTTTAAAAGAGGTTTTTTTCAAATGCACCGGCACTCGCGATTACACCTACTCATTAATCGCGCCGTGCATGCGCTGTTTTCATGTATTTCGTGGTGCAGGCTTGCGCCATTCTGGTTCCGCAAATGTGCGCAGCATGCCCGTCATTTGCGCAAGGTGTGCCACAAAAAAAGACGGCGCCGTATGAGGGCGCCGAATCGAGGAAGGCCGGAAAGGGATAAATCAGGACAATAAATCGTTGACCGAGAGCAGTTTGGCGGCCACATCGGAAATGCGCACATTCTGGTCCATCGCCATCTTGCGCATGGCGTGGTACGCATCAGCCTCATTCAGGCCGCGCAGCTTCATCAGCATGCCTTTGGCGCGTTCGATGTCCTTGCGCTCGTTCAGCTTGCCTTCCGCTACCTTTACCTGCTCCTTGAGCGACTGGTCTGCCTCAAAGCGCGCCTGTGCCACGGTGAGCACGGCGGCCAGACGGCCCTTGTCAATTCCCTCTACTACATAAGCAGACACGCCGGCACTGATGGCCGCCTTGATGGCGGCCGGCTGGCTGTCGTCACTCACCATCACAATGGGGCGTGGGGCATCCTGCGTAACCACGCAGATCTGCTCCAGCACGTCACGCGAGGGGGAGTCGGTATCAATAATCACCAGATCGGGCTGCAGGGCATCCACCTGACGCGGAATGAACAGCGCCTGCGAAACTTCCTCCACACTGCAACCGGCGGCAATCAGCGACTCCCGCAGTTTTCCGACCTGTTTTCTGGTGTCGTTCACCAGCAATACTTTCAGCATGTCACACTTCCTGGGCTCTTCATGCCATGTGCCGGCCAATACACCCAACGGCCATTGCCCCGGGGCAACCGCCATATATATGCAAAGACATCTGCAATGGCTGTGCCAGACAGCGCCATCACCATATCTGCCATCGCAAACCCGCCTGTACAAGCCATCTACAAGGCTGCAGCACCGTCAAAACCACATAACCAGTGCCAGAATTCGCACCCAAAGGCAGCACAACGGCCATCATGCCCCATACACGCACCAAATAGGGGACAATTACGCCACCACAGGTGCCCTCCACACCCACTTGCAGAACAGGGGGGGCGCCCTCATATTGCCTTCAGACAGGCCAAGATCCGCCAGAACAGTCACGGTACACGCCCATGAGCACCTTTCGCCCCACCGACATCCAGAATGAAGCACTGTGGGAATTCCCCATGCACTACCCGCTCAAGATCATGGGCGAGGCACAGCACCCCATGCGCGAGGTCATCGCCAATATCGTGCTGCGCCATGTGCCGGAGTTTGACCCCGCCAACATGAGCGAGCGGCCTTCGTCCGGCGGCAAGTATGTGTCTGTCTCCGTGACCGTGTATGTCACCTGCAAGGAGCAGATCAACGGCATGTATGCCGACTTTGCGGCCTGCGAACACATCAGGATGGTTTTATAACCGCTCATCGCAGAACTGGCTGAACCATCCCCCCAATCGCGGGATGGTTTCACCTTCACTCCCCCTCGATACTTCTGTGCACTGTGCGCATCTGCGCCATCCGTTTTCGCACAATCACGTATCGAGGGACCGCAATGACTCTTCATGACATCCGCACCGGGCTTGCCGGCACACTGCTCATCAGCAGCACTCTGTTGCTGAGCGCCTGCGGCAGCGACAGCGATACTGCGGCGACCACAACCTCTGTTTCCGGCACGGCCGCCACTGGCGCTCCCATTGTGGATGGCACCGTGGCCCTGCGCTGCATGAACTCTTGGACCGGTAGCGCCAGCACCGGCAGCAACGGCAGCTGGACCATACAGGTACCTACCGCCAACCTGCCCTGCGCCGTTCGCCTTAATGGCGGCACCGGCAACACCCAGGACCTTTACTCACTGGTCTCCGGCAGCGGTGCCAGCATCACCAGCAACCTGACACCCCTCACCAGCCTGGCACTGGCAAAGGCCACCGGCGCCACGCTCGACAGCACCTGGTTCAATGCGCTTAACAGTGCCGGCGTGCAGGAGCTGTCCAGCCTGATCGCCAATGCCATCAGCCAGCTGATTGCCGCCATGCAGAGCGCCGGCTACACCCTGCCCGCCAACTTCAATCCGCTCACCCAGACATTCTCGCCCGTCAACGGCAACGCTTACGATGACCTGCTGGAAGCGCTGAAAGCGGCCCTGACCGATGCCGGCATTGATCTGGATACCGCACTGACCAACTTTGCCTCTGGTGCAGCCCTGCCCACGGCCACCAGCACCTCCACCTGCACGGCGGGTGACGACAAACTGCTGTTCAGCAACAACCCTTCGGACTTCTGTGGATTCACACTGGAGGCAACCAGCAACGCCATCCCGAACTACTACCAGTTCACGTCCACCAGCGCTGGTAACGGCACCACCTACGTCAAGTTCACTCTGGACGCTGGTGATACCACCGTGCAAAGCCTCATGATCGAAAACGACAAATATGCCTTCCAGTGCGGTGGCGCCCTCCCTGCCTGCAGCGGTATTACGGTCAACAAGGGTTCAAGCTACATATGGTTTGATGTCAGCAGCACCGAGCTGACCGCCATTACCGGCACCACCCAGAACCTGACCGCCACTGGCATGCTCACGCACTTCTATCCCGCACCCTGACCCTAGTTAGCAGGCATAAAAAAACCGGCACCCACCTGCCGGTTTTTTTATGCGCGCCAGCCAAGTACCATCCAGCCCATGACCCTACTCATTCGCCCCCTTGGCATCGTCGACTACCAGCCCACATGGGAGGCCATGCGCGCCTTCACCGACCGCCGCAACGCCGATACCAACGATGAACTCTGGCTGCTGGAGCACACCCCCGTCTTCACGCTGGGGCAGGCCGGCAAGCAGGAGCACGTACTGGCTGCCGGCGACATTCCGCTGGTGCAGTCCGACCGTGGCGGGCAGGTGACGTATCACGGCCCCGGCCAGCTTACCGCCTACTGCCTGTTCGACCTCAAGCGCCTTAACCTGGGCCCGCGTGCCTTTGTGGAAAAAATCGAGGACGCCGTAGTGAGCGTGCTGCAGGACATGGGCATTCCCGCCGTGGCCAACCGCGAGGCGCATGGCGTGTACGTGAACGGCAAGAAGATTGCCTCGCTGGGCCTGCGCATACGCAAGGGCTGCGCTTATCACGGCCTGTCGCTTAACGTGAACATGGATCTGGAGCCGTTTACCCGCATCAATCCCTGCGGCTATGCCGGTCTGGAAATGACACAGATAAAGGATTTTCTGGGCGATGCCACCCCGTCGCTGGCCGTGGTGGGCGTGCGCATTACCCACGCGTTGCAAAAACAGTTTTTTGGATACGCCTGATGCATAACCGTATTGCGGCCCACACCGTTGCCACCCTGCACTTTGGCTTTATTGCCTTTGCCTTTCTGGGCGGCCTGCTGCTGTGGAGTTGGCCCGGCGTGATCTGGCTGCACCTGCCGGTGCTGACCTGGGCAGTACTGATTGCCATCATCGGCTGGACCTGCCCGCTCACCCCGCTGGAAAACCGCTTTCGCGTGGCCGGCGGACTGGCCGCCTACGAGCTGGGCTTTATCGAGCAGTACATCACCCGGCGCTGGTACCCCGACGGCTTGCCACGCAAGGTGCTGGCCATCATGGGACTGACACTGTTCGGGTTTAACATCCTGTTTTATGGTGCATGGCTGCTGCGGTGAAACCGCTGGCGGTATTGCCTGCCCTGCCATGACCACAGCCACTGTCTCAACAAGAACAACAAAAAACGCTCAGGAAACATGCCATGCCCATGTCATTCCGCCACCTGCCAGCCGTACTGATTGCGCTGATTGTTAGCGGTGCAGGCCATGTGCTTGCTTCATCTAATTCCACACCAGACGACAACCACGTTGTGCAGTTTGATGCAGGCAACAATCACAGCTGTGCCGTGGTGCGCAGTGGCGCGCTGCTGTGCTGGGGCGACAACCGCAACGGCCAGATCGGCAATACTGCGGCCGAAAGCCGGCACAACCGCGTGCGTACACCGGCCCTGGTGTTTGCGAATGGTGCCACCGCTGTGTCCGCCTCGTATGCCAACACCTGTGCCATTGTGGATGGCGGCCTGTACTGCTGGGGCTGGAATTACTCGGGCCAGACTGGCAATGGCAAAACCGGTGGCAACGTTGCCAGCCCGTTTGCCGTCATTGCCAAAAATGTACGCGCCGTCTCCACCGGCGGCATGCACAGCTGCGCCGTGGTGGGCGATGCACTGTATTGCTGGGGCGACAACACCAACGGCCAGATTGGTAACGGCATGGCCGGTAACGCCGTCACCAAACCAACGCAGGTGATTGCCAGCGGCGTACAGGCCGTGTCGGCCGGGGGCGACCAGACCTGCGCCATTGTGAACGACGCCCTGTATTGCTGGGGCCGCAACCGCTACGGCCAGATTGGCAACGGGCTGGCTGGTAATGAACACGCGGAAAACAAACAAGGTACCGACGTACTCACGCCCACCCGCATTTTTGACAAGCAAGTCAGCGCCGTGGCCGCAGGTAACGATTACACCTGCGCCATCGTGGCACAGGCCCTGTACTGCTGGGGCAAAACCGACGACAAGGGCATAGGCCCCAATGCGCGCAACAATACATTACGGCCAACGCAGATGATTGCGCGTGATGTCACCGCCGTTGCCACCGGCAGCGCACACACCTGTGCCATCGTGAAAGACGCCCTGCAGTGCTGGGGCTATAACGGCAGCAACGTGATAGGCACCGGCCCCTCCCCCGGCGTACTCACCACCCCCACGGTCGCCATACCGGCCGGCGTTAGCGCAGTCTCCGCCGGCGAAAGCCATACCTGCGCACTGGTGAACGGCGCCCTGCGTTGCCGGGGTTACGATGCCTACGGCCAGATTGCCCCCTCTGTCGGCTATCGCCCCTTTACCGACAGCAAAGGCGACATCCTCGCCCTTGATCACACCCAGGCCGACCACATTGCAGCCCTTAAAAAAGCCCCTGCGTTTATTGCCGACTTTCTCAACAACAAAGTGATCGCGCAGGATGGCGTGCTTTACCTGGTCACCAGACCACAGGCATTTTTGAGCGAAGAGGATTACAGCTGGCTGACACTCAGCGCCGAGGTCATTCCGCTTTATGCGCTGACCATTGCCGACAGCAGCACGACCAGCGCCACTACAGATGAGCGGACCGCCACAGATGAACGCACCGCCACCATTGCCAGTAACGCCATTTGTGGCGAGGTGGATGGCGTAAGCAACCCGCTTAACCTGGAAGACTTTCACCTGCAGCAGAACAACCGCCTGATCAACCTGCAGGATGCACTTAACGGCGCACTGCCCGTACTGCCAAACTTCAGCAAACCGGCACCACTGGTGATGAGCGCCAGCCACGCCAGTCAGGTACAGGCCTGCGCACGCAGCATCACGGCCAGACTGGAGGCCCTGCCGTACCGCTCCATTACCCTGCAGGGCAGCGACGGTGCGGGCACACTCCCGCTCACACTGGACGAGATAACGTCCGAGACCGTCTCGTCGGTGTCCGGCATTACGGTAGAGCCATCCGCCAAGGCAACCGCCCCGCTCAGCATGCAGGCGCAGGCCATGGCCTACATGCAGTGCGGCGACACGGTGCTGTACTCATGGAAAGAAGCCAACTCCGCACCATGGAACCTCCCGCGCGAAGGCAACACCTTCCAGATTGACGAAGACCTGCTGGCCAGCGAAGCCCCGGACTTTCCGCCCTATACACAGCAAGGCTTGCGCCGCGCCATCAACCAGAGCCAGCAACGGCCGGGACTGGCACCGGCTGAGGCCACAAAAACCTGTCGCCCTGTGCTGGGCGGCACCCAGTTCACGCTGCTGCACGGCAATACACCGGTTAAAACCCTGGCGCTGTTCAGTCAGACCCCCACCGACATCAAAAAGCCCACATGCGACGACGAGCTGCCCATGCTGGCACTGCTCACCGCGCGCGACCTTGGTTACCCCGTGCGGCGTTACAACCAGTTCAACACCTGCAAGGCGTGGCCGGATGACAAAAGCAAAAGCATTGTGGCGCTGTCCTACCTGCAAAACCCTCCGGGCGATGCAGCACAAGACACAAGCGACGATGGCAACAACTATGGCAACGACGACACCATGGGCGATTACGATCTGGATGTGATGATCGTCAACTCGGCCACCCGCAAGCCACTGGCCCGCCTGCTGCAGAAAGCCGCCATTACCTCGGACGCCTGGCGCTTTGGCGGCATCACCATTGATACCGCCCGCTACCGGCTGGCACCCGGCGTGCGCGCCTTTGGCGTGCGCACCAGCCACTCCGGCTCGTCCCGCGTCAACCCGGCCGGCGACACTACCCTGTACCTGTACGTGCAACAGCAGGGCACCCTGCGGCAGGTAATCACCGGACTGGTCACCAGCAGCACGCGCGGCGAGTGGGACACCAACTGCACCGGCGAGTTTGAGCAAACCGAACGCACCATCGAGATTGGCAAGACAGTCAGCCACGGCTTTGCCGACCTGCTAGTGCGGACCGTGACGACCGGCAGCCGGAGCAGCGCAGAAAACGACGAGTGCGTAGAGACCGCCACCGCACCGGTCGTGACCGTGGATACACTGCGGTATGACGGAAAAACCTACGTTATTCCCGCGACAATGCGCGGCTTTTAGCCATACTGGATGGCAACGGCCGTCGGCACCCTGCGCCGACAGGCCCATTCTCAGGGAGAGAAATCATGACCATCAACCCGGTCGGCTGGTTTGAAATCTACGTAGACGACATGGCCCGCGCCAAGAAATTCTACGAAGCCGTCTTTCAGGTAACGCTGGAACGGCTGAACGCCCCCACCCCCGAAATGTGGGCCTTCCCCATGAACCCCGAACGCATGGGCACCTCTGGCGCACTCGTGCACATGAAAGGCTTTTCTGCCGGCAAGAACAGCGTACTGGTGTACTTCAGCTGCGAAGACTGCGCCACCGAACAAGCCCGCGCCCTGGCCGCCGGCGGCAAACTGCAAAACCAGAAAATGTCGATTGGCCAGTACGGCTACATCTCGCTGGTCTACGACACCGAAGGGAACATGATCGGGCTGCATTCGATGAGGTGATGGGCGTGGTGGCAATCTGCATTAGCGACAGATTAGCGACAATGGACATCTGGCGACGGGTTAGATAAGTTCGTTACAAACGATTAGTCTGATTAGACCATGGAAAGTCACTTACATTATATATCAGCGCGAGAAAATCACGTGGAATTAACACTGAAAACCAACCACGAAATTGCATAATTAATTTCATGCTTTATCACCTCAGCGCCGGATCAACAAAATGTAATTAGCAAGAGGACCTTTACGTGCTCTTTAAAAGCAAAATTTTCAAAACCGAATGCATAGAACTTGAAAATAAAAATAGCCTTCATCTTATCAATATACCAGTGCTAGATGACTGCATAAAATCTCACATTGATGCCAATATTGTCTCCATCTGCGAAGGAGCGGCAAATACAGACTTATCCATAATCAAGCAGAGACTGATAGCATTTTTGACACCCAAAAAAGGATCTACAACCGAAATGGGAGCCATTGCTGAATTCTTTGGGCATCTATATCTAACCGAAATCGGCTTCAATCAAGAGTTTCTTTTCCTGAACTTAGAAGAGGGCTCCATCAAAAAAGGCTTTGATGGGTATTATTCTTGGAATAATGAGGCCTGGATATATGAAAGCAAATCTGGAAATATGGAAACAAAAGGAGCAACGCACACATCAAAAATTCAGTTAGCCTGCTCAGATCTTAAAGAAAAAATTGCAGGCGCCCCAGCAAATAACCCATGGAAGAATGCATATAACCATGCAAGTCATGTCGATGTTGGCACAAGTAAAAGCATCAGACAAAGCCTACAAAAACTTGCAAATTCGTTCACTGAAGGAAAAGTTAATAAAATTGAAAATTTTAACGTCATTCCAGGATCGACACTATTTCTAAACGGAACCTGGTCTGATATAGACGCAAAAGATCTCAAGCCCAAAATCGACCAACTCATAAAAGCCTTTAGCTTCCAGAAGATCCAAATAATATGTACCAATAAAGCATCAGTTGACCTTTTTTGGGACTATCTAGAGAACTAAAACATGGACAGCATCGAAAAAAGAGCACTGACCGACATTGGAAAAGAACCCCGCTTCAGCGAAATATTAAAAAAATTAACACTTGGAGAAGAAATTGATAATGAGGACAAGACCTATATTCTAGGCGCTGCAATGATCCTTATCAGGCGCTACCAAGTAGATCAGCGGCACAAATCATATGCAGACTTAGCCTATTATATTATTCTCAAATATTCCCTACAGTATAAAGACTATGCTCCACTGTATGATTTTTCTGTAAATTTCGGATTCTATCCAATAGCAAAAGACCTTCTCCAAAACGACCTTTACAAAGGAAACCCCATTATTGACTGCCTTGGAGACATTAAACTTGATAATTATCGTGGAGCCGATAATACAACACTAACACTAGAGCAATATATTGAAAGCTCCAAGCTCTTAAACGAGAGCACACGCGAAACTTGCTACTTGGCTCCCACCTCTTTCGGAAAAAGCTCTATTATTGTTGACCATATTAAGCAACTTGACGACCAGCCCAGCAAAATCGCCATCATCGTCCCAACAAAATCTTTGCTAATTCAGACGCTTCAGATGATCAGGGAATCAGATCTACGTAGAAAACTGATTGTTCATGATGAGATGTATAATGGAGAGGCCTCCTTCATAGCAGTTCTGACTCAAGAGCGCGCACTCCGTCTACTTTCAAAAAACAATATATTCTTTGATCTTATCTTTATTGACGAAGCACACAACCTTCTTAAAGCAGACAGCAGAAGCATTTTACTATCCCGTGTCATAGGCAAAAATCGCGCACTCAACCCTAGCCATCGTGTACTTTACCTCTCTCCTCTTATTCAAGATGCAGCCAACCTTCGCCTATCATCAGACCAAAACATTTCATCACACTCCATTAAATTTAATGTTAAAGAACCTGAGATATTTGAGCTCCGACTCAACAACGAGACATACCAGTACAACAGATTTCTGAATGTTTTCTACAAACTAAAAGATGACATAAAAAAAAGTAACTATCTTATCTCAGCATCTGGCAATAAAAATTTTATATACAATTACCGCCCAATTAAAGTTGAGCAGTTGGCTAGAGAGCTCTGCACAATAATTCCAAAAATTGAAAAGACAGAAGATATCAACCAAATTTCTCGCATCCTAGCAAGCGAGGTCCACCCAGATTTCTTTGCAATAGACCACCTCAAGCATGGCGTCGTGTATCTGCATGGAAAGCTCCCAGACCTCATAAAAGAATATTTGGAATTTAAATATAAAAATCTGACCGAACTTAAATATATTGTTGCCAATTCCGTCATTTTAGAAGGCATGAATCTACCAATAGACACCCTCTTTATATTCAATGTGCGCTCACTGAAAGGCAAAGAACTAATGAACCTAATAGGCCGAGTCAATCGGCTCAATACAATATTTGGGCACGGGGAAAATAGACTCTCGCGACTCCTGCCAAAAGTACATTTCATTAATAATGAAGAGCACTACCGCATTGGGAGCAAAATGGAGAACAAGATAACGCTACTGAGAAGTCGAGTATTTGACGATCAAGTTCATAACCCGACACTCGCGGCCTTTAATATTGAGTCCATCAAAAAGCCATCGTCATCCAAAGAAAAGTATATTGAAAAAATTGAATCTATTCAAAAAAACGAGAAATTCTTAATATCCGAAAAAATTACTAAAGATGATAAAGTACGAGAATACTTTATTCAGTCTGGCATTATCGAATTCTACGCCGACCTTGAAGAAGTAATCGATCGCTTTATTGAAGCTTCATCCATCAGCTCTAGCGCCCACCAAGAGCCATGGCGCAGCACCTCAATGATGGATAAAATCGAATATGTTTTCTTACGCGACATCACAAACATCTCCGACTATGAAATAAAACGACTATTATCGAAAGAAGCACGAAACTACTACGAGAATCACATCCTTATTACACAAAAAAAGGCACTAAGGGAGAATATCAATGCGCAAGTCAAATACTTTAATGAACGCGCGCAGTCGGACGATAGAAAAATGTATTTCGGAAGATCATATGGCGAAGAGCCACGAGAAACCGGAGCCTACCCCAACAATTCCGAAAATACATACGTCGATCTTTCAAAAAAATCAGAAAAAGAACTTGTAAATTTAGCAGTAGTAAAACTAAAAATGGAAGATGACTTTGTTGGATTCAAGCTAGGAAAATTTATTTTAATGCTATTTGATCACGACCTGATAAGCGTAAATGAATACAACACTTATATTTACGGAACAACTGATGAGCGAAAAATAAAGCTCACAAAATACGGACTCAGCGTAAGCATGATCGCGAGGCTCGAAGCCGACAATCAGCTTGGCAACCTGCAGTTCGATGATTTCAACAATCTTAAAGCCTCTCCCGAATTTGAGAGCTACTTAATGACGGTCAATGACTTTTATAAATTCGAAATTAGACGGTACTTAGGCTGATGCTCACTCATATGATTCCGCATCAAGCCATCACAAACAATTTTAATGTACCCACCCCACTGTGAAAGGAGTCACTCATGGCCAAGGCAATGGTCGTTCTATGTCCCCACCGTCCGGATGCACTCGCCGGTCAACCCCTGCTCGGGCATGCTGCCTGGGGCTTTGAATATCCCGATGGTTCCTGGTGCATTGGTGCGCTGGAAGGTCCGGGCTGGCAAGGCAGCTATAACGGTTTCTGGGCGTTGCGCGTGCCCAACCTGCGTGCGGCACTCATGTACTTTGCAGAAACCGGCAGCAAGCGCGGTAACGAATACGACGTGTACAAGTTACTCACCGTCTCTGACGGCATTACGCCGGACTGGAAGGCAGCCGACAATGTGGTGGCCTGGGCCAAGCACCAGCCCTACAGCCTTACCGGCGGCAACTGCATGAACCGCACCTATGACGTGCTGCGTGCCTTTGCCAACTGCGCCTACAACGGCAGCGAGCTGCCTTCGCCTCACTTGAACTGGATTCCCAACGGCTGGTTTAACGCCATCCAGACGCCGGAGTACTACAAGCTGCCCACCGTGATGCACGCCCACACGCGCAGCCCTGCCCCCGCCGCGACCGACATGCCGCTGGCCGATAACCCGGCCACACCGGCCTGGCGTGTTGGCGAAGTGCTGCCGGACGCAAGTGCCAAACCTGACTGGAAGGCCGTAGACTTTATTGCGCCTACGCAAGCCGCTCCCATGCAGGCCGAAACAATCGAGTAAGTGCGGCGGCAAAAACCGGCGAGGGCAAACCCTGTTTGCCCTCGCCTTGCGGCACACGCTGCCGCAACACCTGACAACTGAAACCCGTTCGAGACAAGCACCGAATGCGCACCCTCACACTGGCTGCACTTGTCCTGCTTTGCACAGGCTGCACGCTACACCCCACCGAGGTACAAAAAACACCGGTCAGGCCTGATCAGGCCGTGGTGTTTGACATTGATGGCACGCTGACGCCACGCCCACGCTCCATTTTTACGCCACGCGAAGATGCAGCCAGTGCCGTCCGCCGGTTTGCCGACCGGGGTTACAAGATCATCTACCTGAGTGCCCGCGTAAGGCCCCTGCAGTCCGGCATTCCCGAATGGCTGGCGGAGCACGGTTTTCCCGAGGGCAGCATTCATGTGCCCCAAAGCCATGCCGACAGTGCCGATCATGCCGCCTTCAAAACCCGCATACTGCAGCGCTACCAGCAAAATGGCTGGCACTTTGTGGCGGCCTACGGTGACTCGTCGACAGACTTTGAGGCCTATGCCGCCGTGGGCATCGACAAGAACCGGGTGTATGCCCTGCAACGCGCCGGCCAGCCCGCATGCCAGCCCGGCCCGTGGCGGCAGTGCCTGACCTCATGGACAGAGCATCTCGGCAGCCTTGCCGCCACGACCGGGCAAGAGTCGCAAATACAATAAAGTTGTCCGTGGGATTTCCGGTTTTCTTTTAAGATACGCCAGCACATTTCATTGACCAGCACCCTTTATCAACCAGCAGAGACGCCATGATGGGCAAGAGCAGACTTGAGGCATTCAGTGACGGTGTGATTGCCATCCTCATTACGATCATGGTGCTGGAGCTCAAGGTACCTCATGGTGAAAGCATCAATACGCTGGCACCGCTTTTTCCGGTGTTCCTGAGTTATGTCCTCAGTTTTGTTTATCTGGGTATCTACTGGAACAACCATCACCACATGCTGCATACCTGTCGCACGGTGACGGGGCCAATCCTGTGGGCCAACCTGCATTTGCTGTTCTGGTTGTCGCTGATTCCGTTTGCAACCGGCTGGATGGGTGAGAACCATTTTGCAGCAGCCCCTTCTGCCCTTTACGGCGTCGTGCTGCTCATGGCGTCGCTGGCGTACTGGATTCTGCAAAAGCTGATCATTGCATCGCAGGGCCAGGACTCCATCCTCAAGCAGGCCATCGGCACGGACTGGAAGGGCAAACTGTCGCCGGTCATCTACAGCACGGCCATCCTGCTGGCCTTCTGGTCATCATGGGCGGCCATGAGCCTGTACGTTCTGGTGGCAGTGATCTGGCTTGCGCCGGACCGCCGGATTGAGAGAGCCCTTGCGGGCCGCGCCGCCTGACCCGCCATGACAGCACCCACCTTGCAGGCACTGCCCGAAACCCGTTGCCCGCTGTGCGGCGGTGCCAACCAGTGCGAACCCGCGCAGACCGGCAGGCTGGATGTTGAATGCTGGTGTACCACGGCCGCCATCAGCCCGGCGGCGCTGGCCCTTGTGCCGGCGGACAAGATCAACAAGGCCTGTCTGTGCCCTCGCTGCGCCGCTGGCGTTAATGCTGACTGAGGTGAAGGCTGCGGTGCTGGCTGAGGAACACGCTGGCGCACTTGCAAAACACTCATGCAATGGCGAGAGTTGAACCCTTCAGCTTTCGTTTACCCTCACCTACTACCGACCTTTGTTGCCCCGCACCGGACGCCCAATGACCAGCCTCATCCTGCACCACTACCCGATGTCTCCGTTTTCACAAAAAATCCGCACCATGCTGGGCTATGCCAACGTGCAATGGCTGTCGGTGATCACGCGCGAGATGCCGCCACGTCCGTTGCTGGAGCGGCTGACCGGTGGCTACCGCAAGATTCCAGTTGCGCAGATTGGTGCCGACATTTTTTGCGACACCCGCACCATTGCGGCAGAAATTGCGCGCATGGCCGGACGCCCGGAATTGGCACTGGAAAACTGCAGTGCCGATGCCCAGGCCTATGTGAAAAAAGTGGACCTGAAAGTGTTTCTGGCCTGCCTGATGGTCAGTGGCACCGGCACGCTGCTGCGCAAGGTGCGCCAGTCCATGTCGCTGCCGGATATTGCGCGCTTTGTCTGGGACCGCATCAATGTCGGCCGCACGGCCTCGGTGCGTGCCGTGCCGCCAAACAAGGCGCGTGCCTATGTGCAGGCACATCTCGCTGATGTCGAACAGCGGCTGACGCAGGACTTCCTGTTTGGCGCTCATCCCACCCATGCCGATTTCTCGACCTGGCACAGCCTCTGGTTTGTCCGCGAGCTGGCCGAGTCGCCCCTCGTCAACACTTACCCTCGCACCATGGCCTGGATGGACCGCATGAAGGCCTTTGGCGAAGGGCACGCCCAGCCACTCACGGCAGAGCAGGCCCTTGCGGTTGCACGCAATGCCACACCACGCGCCATTCCACCCGAGTTCACGACCGACCCGATGGTAGGCAAGCTGGTGCGCATTGCCCCGTCCGACTATGGCCAGATTCCTGCCGAAGGCGTTCTGGTGGGCGTCACGCCATCGCAATGGATTCTGGCGCGCGAAGAAGCAGAACTGGGCACGCTGCATGTGCACTTTCCGCGTGACGGCTTTTTGTTAATAGCTATGCGGTAACGGCTGTGCGGTAACGGCCTGCTGATGCAGGCCGGGATCGTCAGGCTGTTACGCTGATTTACCCCACCAGCTGCTTGCGCAATCGCTTGACGCCGCGCCACACCAGCAGCACGCACACCGGCACCGACACGCCCACCCACAGCTCGGGGTAATGCAGCACGCCCATTTCGTGCAGTGAGCCGGCCATGTATTTGACCAGCCCCACCATGTAGTAACTGATGGCCACTACCGACAGGCCTTCTACGGCCTGCTGCAATTGCAGCTGCATCTGGCTGCGGTTGTTCATGGACTGCAGCAGGTCCTGGTTTTGCGCTTCCAGCGTGAGGTCTACGCGGGTGCGTAACAGTTCGCTGGCGCGATCAATGCGGCGCGACAGGTTATCCAGCTGACCAGAGACGGCCTCGCAGGTACGGAAGGCCGGCGTAAGGCGGCGCGGCAAAAACTCGTTGAAGGTTTGCATGCCGGGCTCTTCCTGCTCGCGCAATTCGTCCAGACGACTGAGCACCAGTTCGTAATAGGCGCGGGCCGCCGAAAAACGGAAGTTGGTGTCCGAGCGCAGGTGCTCGATGCGTGCGGCCAGCATGGACAATTGCCCGAGCAAGCGGCGCTCGTCATCCAGTCCGCGAATGGCATTGATCTGTTCGTTGATGGTGGCCAGTTGCTGGTCCATGTCGGCAATGCCGGGAGCAATGCTGCGCGCCATCGGAAACGCGAGCAGCACCATCATGCGATAGGTTTCCAGCTCCAGCAGGCGGCGCACCAGCCGGCCCAGCTGGCAGGGATTAAGCTCCTTGTTCAGCACCAGAATGCGGCCAAGCCCGTCGTTGTGAATGCGGTAGGCGGTCCACAGGCGCGCCTTGCGGTCGATCACCCACGAGCTGATCAGGCGATGCCCTTCAAAATGCTGACGCAACGCCTCGGTGCCGGGGGACGGCTCTGGCATGGCGATGATCTCGATATGCAGACCGCTGATCACCTCGCCCGGCAGCTCGGCCAGCCAGCCCGGCGGCAATAGCGACAGTGCCGTGCGCTGGAACGGCTCGGGACCGTCCACGCGATGGATAAACGTGTAGGTGGAAAACTCGGTATGGCGCTCCCAGCGCAACTCGAATCCGCCAAAGTTCTGGTAGTAGCAGGACGAACCCGGTGCCGGCGGCAGGATGGAATAGCGCTCGCACAGGGTCTGGATATGCCGGTATTCGGCAGCAACATCCTTGCCGCCATGCAGCAGGGCCACCTGCGACACGCGCGAGCCCTGCTCCAGCACGGGAAAGGGCCGTGTGTGCAGCTCGTTGAACAGGCGGTCGCGGTCGGCATGAATGGGCAGCAGGCGTGCAGACTCTGCCGGAGACGGCGACGGGGCAGGTATGGCCATGGTGGCCGATGAGGCCGGGGGAACAAATACCGTCACGCACATCTCCGGGAGCAGGCAAAAAACAGCGCAAATCCTAGCATGACGCTCAGGATTTACGGGAAACCTGATGGTCAGCCGGGTGGGTGCCTGATGCATGCCAGACCGCCTTGCCCCTCCCCTTCCCCCATCCCCCTCCCCAAACATAAAGCTGACACTGGTCAAGCGAACCTGAAATGGTGCTGTCAAAACATTGCAGCACTTCCGGTGTGTACTACATTGGTTACTGGTGTTGTTGCTGCGTGATTGCAGTGACAGCCAACAAGGCTGTCCGGCCCTCCAACCCGCCAGACAGTTTTTCAGGGGAATGGGTTGGTGCCTTTCTGAGACTCTCAAATGGCAACTTCAGCAAACGGAACTGTCCAGAAGTCGTATATCGGTGTTTTTGCATTGGCCATGATCAGCGTGGCCGCCGTGCTCAGCCTGCGTAACTACCCCACCATGGCAGTGTATGGATGGTCATCCATCGCCTGGTACCTGATCGGCACTTTCCTGTTCATCATCCCCCTGTCACTGGCCGCCGCAGAGCTGGCGTCGGGCTGGCCGGAAGATGGTGGCACCTATATCTGGGTGAAGGAGGCCTTCGGTGAACGCTGGGGCTTTGTGGCGGTGTGGTGTGCGTTCTCGCAGAACCTGATCTGGTATCCCACCGTACTGTCGTACATTGCCGTTTCGTTTGCGGCCGCAATAAATCCCGAGCTGGGCAACAACAAGCTGTACAACGTCGTTGTCATGCTCGGCATTTTCTGGGGCACCATCCTCATCAACCTGCGCGGCACCGAGATAACCAGCAAGATGTCATCCATCGGGGTGATCGTGGGTACGCTGATTCCCGGTGTATTCATCATCCTGCTCTGGGTGGCGTGGATGGTCATGGGCAAGACCAATGCCATTCCGTTCTCGGCCGAGGCGCTGATTCCGGACCTCTCCCTCGGCAACTTGCCGTTTGTGGCATCGATGGTGCTGATGTTTGCGGGCATTGAGATGTGCGGTTACTACGCAAAGAGCGTGAAAGATCCGCAGAAGGATTTTCCCAAGGCAACGTTCCTTGCCGCCATCATCATTTTTGTGATGTCCGTGGTGCCAACGCTGGCACTGGCATGGGTAGTGCCGTCCAAGGAAATCGACCTTAACGCCGGCGTAATCCAGGCGCTCAACGTGATGTTCTCGGGCCTTGGCCTGGAGTGGATGGCCCCGATCATGGCACTGGCTCTGGGCATTGGTGGCGTTGCCCTGATGACTGCCTGGATGGTGAGCCCGGCGCTGGGCCTTGGCGTGGTGGCAAAGGAGGGCCTGCTGCCGCCGATGTGGAGCCGCTACAACGACAAGGGCATTCCGGTTGGCGTGATGATGCTGCAGGGGGTGATCGGTACATTGTTCACCATCGCCTACCTGATGATTCCTTCGATCAATGACGCTTACTGGATCATGTCGGCCATGACGACCGAAGTGCTGGTCATCATGTACATCCTGGTCTTTGGTGCTGTCATCAAGCTGCGCTACAACGCTCCCGACCGCCCACGCCCGTATCGCATTCCGGGCGGCCTTGCCGGCGTCTGGATCATTGGCGGCATTGGCCTGATTGCGCTGCTGCTGGCCGGCTACTTCGGCATGATGCCGCCGGAAGGCATGGACTTCATCAGCCCCGCTGGCTACATCGGCATCATGGTTGCCGGCACGATTGCGCTGTCGTTCACCCCCATCCTGTTCCTGTTTTTCCGCAAGGATTCATGGCGTGAAGAAGCCGCCAAAAACCTGGCCAAGAACGGTTAAGCACAAGGAATCCAATGATGAAGAAGATTAATTGCACTGTTCTCCTGCTCGGCCTTCTTGGCAGTGGCATGGCATTTTCCGCACCGGAACTTCTCACCCCGAACAAGCCGGTCACTCTCACCGTGCCGTATGTTGAAGGCTTTCTGAATGAAGCCGGGCTGCAGGTGTGCAGCATTGAGGAGCTTAATCCTGCCGCCTCGCCGTGGAAGGGCACCGTGGCGTCGATGTGGGTGGAGATTGCGCAGGACTGCAGCAAGCGCAATCTCAATAACCCCGACATTGCCCGCATACAGCAGTTTGACAACACGCCCGACCGCGACCGTGTGGTTAGCCACTACCGTACCAATGCACCGCGCGGCATCAACCTGCGCGCCGGCATCTGGCCGGTCGGTGACTTCTCGGCGGTGGCGCTGATTGGCCCCAATGTGGGTAAAAACCGGCAGGCCCTGCAGAAGGTGTACGAGAAGCGGCTGGCCGAAAGCAAAAATAAAAAATAGTGCAGTGCAGATTCGCTGTTGATACAGCGCTGATGCAGAACAACCACCGATTGAGTGCGTCCTGACGCTGAAGAAGTACCGCAACAGGTTTACCGGTATTTCATGAAAGTGCAGGACGCGCACCATGAATAACGAATCAGAGAGAACATAATGGCCGGTTCACAGGATTTTCTGCGCGAAAAATTCCCCATCCTGATCATTGACCAGGACCTCAATGCCGATAATGCCGGTGGTCATGCCATCCGGGACATTATCGAGGAACTGATTCACAAAAACGTCGAGGTCATTACCGCCAGTGACTTTCAGGATGGCGCCGGGCGCATCGTCGCGCACCCGGAAATCGGCGTGATCGTGTTCAATTACGGCACTGTGTCGAACCTGCCAACCGCCGACCTGGCGGCTGCCATCCAGCGCTTTCGCAACCGTTATCCGCGCGTTGGAATTTTCCTGGATTCGTCTTCAAGCGTGATCGACACGCTGCCTGTGGCGCTGGTGTCGCAACTCACCGGCTTTATCTGCAAGCAGGAAGACACGGCACAGTTCATTGCCGGCCGCCTTGAGGAGGCTCTCGACGCCTATCTCGCCAAGCTGCTGCCGCCCTTCTTCAAGGCGCTGGTGGAACACACCGAGAAACATGCCTACTCCTGGCATACGCCCGGCCACTCCGGTGGCGTGGCCTTCCTGAAGTCTCCGGTGGGCCGTGCCTTTTTTGATTTCTTTGGTGAAAACACCTTCCGCTCCGACCTTTCCATTTCGGTCGGCCAACTGGGCTCGCTGCTGGAACACACCGGCGTAGTGGGCGAAGCCGAGCGCGAAGCGGCCACCAACTTTGGCTCTGACCAGACCTACTTTGTCACCAATGGCACGTCCACGGCCAACAAGATGGTCTGGCATGGCTCGGTATCACGCGGTGACGTGGTGGTGGCCGACCGCAACTGCCACAAATCCATTCTTCACTCGATGATCATGACCGGTGCGGTGCCGGTTTATTTCCGGCCAACGCGTAACCCCTACGGCATCATCGGGCCGATTCCGGAGGCAGAGTTCACTACCGAAGCCATCCAGAAAAAGATCGATGAATCGCCGCTGATCAAGAACAAGAAGGTCAAGCCGCGTCTGGCGGTGGTGACCAACTCCACCTATGACGGCCTCTGCTATAACGCGCCGGCCATCCGCGCGGCTCTGGCCAAGCAGGTTGAAGTGCTGCATTTCGATGAAGCCTGGTATGCCTACGCTCGTTTCAGCCCGTTCTATGAAGGCCGCTACGGCATGGCAGCCAGCGCCAAACCCAAGCCGGGCGAACCGATCACCTTCACCACCCACTCCACGCACAAGCTGCTCGCCGCGCTGTCGCAGGCATCGATGATTCATGTGAAGAACAATGCGGAAGGTGATTTCTCGCATTCACGTTTCAACGAATCCTACATGATGCACACCTCGACCTCGCCGCAGTACAGCGTGATTGCCTCCTGCGATGTGGCCAGCCGCATGATGGCCGGTGGTGCCGGACGTGCCCTGATCGAGGATGCGATTGCCGAAGCCATGGCCTTCCGCCGCAAGCTTGCACGCACCCACCGCGAACTGCAGGACAAGGGTGAGTGGTTCTTTAACGCATGGCAGTCGGAAAAGATTGCCGACAGCAAGAACGCCAAGGTCGCTCCGCTGGCCACCATCAATGTGGACATCAAGGACTTCATGCTGAAGGCCGATGCCAAATGGCACGGCTTCAAGCAGGTGACCAAGGATCACGTGATGCTGGACCCGATCAAGGTGACCATCCTCACCCCGGGCCTGGACATCAGCGGCACGCTGCAGGCAGAAGGTATCCCGGCCGCACTGGTCACCCGCTACCTCGGCCGTCACGGCATCGTGGTGGAGAAGACCGGCATCTACTCCTTCCTTGTGCTGTTCTCGCTGGGCATCACCAAGGGCAAGTGGGGCTCGCTGCTGGCCGAACTGTTCCGCTTCAAGGAACTGTTTGACCGCAATGCTTCACTGGACGAAGTCTTCCCCGGCATGACGGAAAGCCATCCTCACATTTATGCCGGCCTTGGCATCAAGGACCTCGCCGCAAAAATGCATGGCTTCTACAAGAAGAGCAACACGCTGAAGCTGATGGAAGACATGTTCACTGATCTGCCAACCCCGGTGATGCTGCCCTGCGATGCCTACGACAAGCTGGTGCGCAACGAGGTTGAAATGGTGCCCATGGATGAGCTGAACGGACGCATTCCGGCCGTGATGCTGGTGCCCTACCCGCCAGGAATCCCCGTCATCATGCCGGGTGAAAAGTTTGATCAGCCTGCCGTACTGGACTACCTGAAAAACTGTCGCGACCAGGACAGCCAGTTCCCGGGCTTTGAAACAGAAATTCACGGCCTTGAAATAAAGCGCAGTGACAAGGGTGCGCACTACGAAGTGTGCTGCATCAAAAACAAGAAATCCTGAGCAGCACACCAGAAGAGGACTGCACCATGAAACGTATTATGACTGTTATTCCGCTGGCACTGTTGAGCAGCTCGCTGCTGGCTGCCGAAACCGGCACCGACGATCTGGATGCATTGCGTGCGCGCATCAGTGCACTGGAGCAACAGGTCTCTAAAAATTCGACCGACATCAGCAGCACGCAAAGCAGTGTCAAGAAAGCGTCCGAACAGGTCACTACGCTGGTTCGCCGCACCATCAACGACAATGCCAGTGCCAGCGCCCGTATCGACAATGCGCTGTATGGCGATGACCTCAGCGGCTTCTTCAAGCTGCCCAATACCGACAGCATCATGCGTATTGGTGGCTACCTGAAGATGGACGCGATTTATGACCTTGATCCGACTGGCGACCCCGACCAGTTTCTGGTTGCCTACCTGCCTTCTGCCGGCGCGGAAAACCAGTTTCACATGCATGCCAAGCAGACCCGTATCAACTTTGAAATACGGCGCCCGACCAACGATGCCATGGGTCCGCTGCGCATCCTGATCGAAAACGATTTCTTTGGTCCGGACTACAGCACCAACTACCGTCTGCGCCATGCGTTTGCGCAGGTCAACAATATCCTGGGTGGTTACACCTACTCCACCTTCATGGATGCCGATGCCCTGCCCAACACGCTGGACTTTGCCGGCCCAGGTGGTGCGGTGTTCCTGTTCACACCGCAACTGCGCTTCTCCAAAGATCTGGGTGAAGGCACCAATGTGGCATTTGCACTGGAACGCCCCGCTGCAGAAATAGATTACGGTGCCGGCCCCGCGCTTGAAGCCAACACCCCCATGCCTGACATCGTTGCACGCGCACGCTGGGAAGCAGAAGGCGGACACCTGCAGATTGGTGCAGTGGCACGCCAGGTTGGATGGAGCGACGGTGCCGGTCAGGATGACACCGTGACCGGCATGGGTGGCAGCATCTCCGGCGTGGTGAAAACCTTTGGTGACGATTCCATCCAGTTCTCGCTCACGGGCGGCGAAGGCATTGGCCACTACTACTCTGACCTGAATGGCGGCACCAGTGACGCAGGCTTTGATGCCAATGGCGATCTGGAGGCCCTGTCCAGCGCTGGCGGTTTCATTGCCTACCAGCATTTCTGGAATGACAAATGGAACACTGCTCTGGTCTACGGCAACCTGCAGGTAGACAACTCGACCGGACAACTGGGCAGCGCCCTGCACAAGGACGAGTATGCCTCGCTTAACCTGATCTGGAATCCGGTTGGCAGCCTCAACCTGGGCATGGAAATCCTGCAGGGCACGCTGGAGAACAACGACGGTACCGACACCACCGCCACGCGTATCCAGTTCAGCGCACAGGTTGATCTGATGCGCTGATCTGCTACCTGAAGCCGGCAGCGTGAGGAACTGGTGCGTATGACGGAAGGCTTTCGTCATACGCACCAGTTCCCCTATGCTGTGGGGGTATGGACCATCAGGACAGCAGGATGTTCACCCCAAGGACGATTGAAAGTACGCCCGCCTGGCGAGATGCCGACGGCATCAAGCTCTACACCATTTCCGCAAATGCCCGACCGGTGGATCGCCACCTGTTCGAGGATCGCCTGCAACAGGTAAAAGCGGCCCGGCACATCGACTGGACCCACACACCGGCCTTTGCCATCCTGCATGAAGGTGCCAGCTGCCTGTACCTGATTCTGGCCTGGTGGGGCAACGACAACGAACTGTTCACCTCGGTCTCTGTACTGACGCCGGATGGCTGGATGGAAGACCCCGCCCGCTATTCGTTCTGCCTGTTTGATCTGGAAGTATTCTGGGCCGAGCGCAACTTTTTTATTGAGCACCTGTACTGTTCAACACCCGACATTGACCGCTATCGTCAGGCGCGCCTTTGACCAATCATGAGCAGGCGTTTCCATCACACTCACGGAGGAACCCGCAATGGCCACGCAAATTTACGTCAACCTGCCGGTGAAGGACCTCAATCGCTCCATCGGATTCTTCAGCAGCCTTGGCTACAGCTTTAACGAGCAATTCACCAACGAGAATGCCACCTGCATGATCGTGTCGGAGAACATCTATGTGATGTTGCTGGTGGAGCCGTTTTTCCAGACCTTTACCAGCAAGACCATCTGCGATGCCACCAAGCAGGTTGAAGTACTGATCTGCCTGTCCTGCGAAAGCCGTGCTGCCGTGGATGACATGGTGGCAAAAGCGGAAGCAGCCGGCGGCACGGTTCCCTTGCCACCAAAAGATCACGGTTTTATGTACGAACATCGCTATCAGGATCTTGATGGACACGTATGGGAACTGGTATTCATGCAGCCGGAAACTGCCCAGAGCTGATGCACGGGTGATTTCCTGTATGACATTATAAAAAATCGCCGTATTGGCGATATTTCATCCAACATGGAGTTTTCTGATGCAACGACATATGACGACAGTACTGTTCGCAACCCTGATGGGCATGGCTGGTTACAGCGCTGCCGCCGAGGAAATGGGCAGTACGTCCTTCGGTATTCATGGTGCCTACTCAACCGGTGGCGACATTGAAGAGTCGGATACCGGCCTTGGCATCCAGATGAAGTTTCCGATGTCGAACACCGTGGCCATTGAAGTGGCGCTTACCCGCTTTAGCGACAACTTTGCCGACTCTGGCATCGCACTTGACCAGGAACTCACCTCGCTGGGGGTTTCCGCCCTGTTCCAGTCCCCGATCGCGACGTCAACCAATGCCTATTTTCTCGCTGGCCTGAACTACAACATGGTCGATGTGGATGTAACCGTTGATCCGGGCGTATTCCCTCCGGGAGTCACCTCGTCGATGGATGTTGATGATGCCATGGGCGTGCATATCGGCGTCGGGCTTGATCACCAGCTGAACAAGAACATTGGCATCTTTGCCGAGTACCGCTACACCGTTCTTGATCTTGAGGGTGAAATTACTGCCACCAACGGCATCGTTTCCATGTCGCAGACTGTTGAAGGCGACTACGATTTCGGTCTGCTCAAGGCCGGCATCAACTTCAGCTTCTGATATCACAAGGCCAGACCATGAAGTTCATCTTTCTGGTACGCATGAAACCGGGCTATACGGTGGCTGAATACGCCGAGGCCTGGGTGCGTGCCAGCAAGATCATCCAGCAAACACCTGGCGCAAAAGGCACTTACCTGCACCGCAAGATCGGCAGCCCTGATACATTGCTGGCGATTGCGCACTGGGAGTCAAAGGCACACCGGGATGCAAAGGATGACCGCAGCAGTGACACCGTGCGGGCCATCCTTGAGAAACATGCGCAAAACTGCGACATCACGGTGGTCGGGGAATTCGAAGAGCCGGAATGGGAAGTGCTGCCGCCAGGGGAACACTGGTCGTGAAAACGGATGGTCCTGAAAAACCGGCCTTGTAAAACCGGTATAAAAAAAGGGCGCTGAACAAGCGCCCTTTTTACGTCACCTCATGTCGCGCTTTTATCAGCGCCCAGCAAGAAACCGCTCAATCACCTCAATATCCAGATGATCGCCAATATCCTTGCCGTAAAAGGCGGTGCGGATAATGCCGTTTTCATCAATCAGGAATTCGGCCGGCACCTGGTTGACCTCGCCCTCCATCTTGCCGGGTAAAAAACCCTTGGCGGTCGCAGCAGCCACATCCTTCAAACGCGCCGCCGACTTGGCAAATGCCAGCCATGACGTTTCGGCACCATAGGCCTTGTAGAGCGTGCGTGACGGATCGGGGATGACCGGAAACTCTTCCACCTTGCCCACGGCGTATTCCTGAATGCTTTCAACCGGCGACTGGAACACGGCCATCAGGTCCAGGCCCTGCTGCTGCCAGTCTGCGGCCTTCTGGCGCATGGCGTGAACACGCAGGTTGCAGAACGGGCAGGAGGCATAGCGGTAAAACGACAGATGCAGTTTGCGGCCACGGTAATCCGACAGTGACCGGGTCTGGCCGTAAAGGTCGGTAACAGAGAAGTCTGGGGCGGCGGTGCCGACGGACAAGCGCATGGGAGGCTCCTGCGAGTGATTGTGTCTGGATATTATTTCATATTTCGACAACTATCAAACTGTCAGTAAGTCGCCGGACAGGTCAATCCGGCCAAACCATGACTCCTGTCATGCTGGCGATAGCCAAACGGGCTATCCTCAGGCTTCACCGTTATTACCCGAACCGGAGCCAGTGATGAGCGACATCCAACAGGAAACCCTGACCCTGCAGCAGGTGCAGGATTATCGCTGCACGGTGAATTTTGGCGAGGGCATTCCTCTACTGACTGCCGATGAGCCACCACCCCTTGGCACCAGCCAGGGACCAAGCCCGGTGCAGCTGCTGCTGGCGGCCGTGGCCAACTGCCTGACCGACAGCCTGCTGTTTGCCCTGCGCAAGTTCAAGCAGGATGCCGAGCCGCTCAGCTGCAAGGCAACGGCAAACGTTGGCCGCAACGAGGAAAACCGTCTGCGGGTGCTGTCGATTGATGCGGAGCTGACGCTGGGCAAGGACGGCGCAGGTGTGGAACACCTGGAGCGCATCCTCAGCCAGTTTGAAGGCTTCTGCACCGTCACCCGCAGTGTGGCGCTGGGAATTCCGGTGCACCTTACCGTGAAGAATGTGGACGGCACTGTCCTCAAGCAACCGGCCTGATCACCCCGCTGACACACGCACCGGAGTGGCCACGGTCACTCCGGCCTGCCGGCCGCAAGACAGTCACTCATTCACCTGCATCACACCTTCCCCAAGCGCCCTGCCACAGTCATGCGCCGGCGTCATCCCGACCTTGGTCTAAGATCAAGACAGCACAATTACGGCTAGAGTCAGAATCAAAACAGGATGTCTGCCATGCCCCCCACCTCGCAGCGGGTGAGCGGTTCCAACATACGCGCCCTGATGGAATTTCTGCGCCACTACGCGCCCTTCAGCCACATGGAGGCGGCGCACCTGGCCCTGTTCGTGGAAACCAGCGAGCTGCATTACTTTGCCGATGGCGAGGTAGTGATACGGCCGGAAGACGGGCCCGCCGAGCGCTTCTTTGTCGTAAAGCAGGGGCGCATCCGTGGCGAACGCCCTTCTGCCCGCGACCAGCAATCCCAGACCGGAGCAGAACCCGGCATCGAGATCACTTTCGAAATAACCCAGGGCGAATGCTTTCCTCTGGCCGCCCTGATCGGCGAGCGGCCGACCCGCACGCTGCATCGCGCCGTAGGCGACACCTTCTGCCTTAGTCTTGATCGCAAGATGTTCGTGCAGCTGTTCACCATCAGTGATGTGTTTCGCGACTACTGCCTGCGCGGCGTGAGCAGCCTGCTGGACCAGGTTAACCGCAGCATCCGCCAGCAAGCGCAACAAACCGTGGGCGATGAAGCCAGCCTGGACACACCACTGTCGCGTTATGCCCTGCGCAATCCGGTGGTGTGCTCGCCGGATACGCCGGTGCAAAAAGCCGTGCTGCGCATGCACGAGGCGAATGTGGGCTCGATCATCATCACTGACAATCATCGTCACCCCATCGGCATTTTCACCTTGCGCGACCTGCGTGCACTGATTGCCGGTAATGCGGCGCTGGATGCCCCCATCCAGACGGTGATGACGCAACGCCCGCTGTGCCTGTCGCCGGATGACACCACGTTTGATGCGGCACTGGTGATGGCGGCCCATCACTTTGCCCATGTCTGCCTGACCAACCCCGAGCGTGAACTGGTGGGCGTGGTGTCCGAGCGTGACCTGTTTGCGCTGCAGAAAGTCAGTCTGGTGCACCTCACCCGCACCATCGCCACGGCGCCCGAGTTGCACACGCTGGTGGCCCTGCGCGAAGACATCCAGCAACTGGTTGATTCCATGCTGGCGCGTGGCGCGGCGGCACGACAAATCCTGCGCGTGATCACCAGCCTGAATGACTGCACCGTGAAGCGGGTGATCGAACTGAATCTGGCGCGGCATGATCCCGGCGTGGCGTTTACCTGGCTCAGTTTTGGCAGCGAGGCGCGGCAGGAGCAAACGCTGTACACGGACCAGGACAATGCCATCCTGTTTACCGTACCGGAGGGCATGACACCCGCCACCATGCGTGAACGGCTGCTGCCGTTTGCCAAACGTGTCAACGAAGACCTGGCCGCCTGCGGCTTTACGCTGTGCAAGGGCAACATCATGGCCAGCAATCCCGAGCTTTGCCTGAGTCTGGGCGAGTGGGAGGACTGGTACCGTCATTTCACCGAGGCATGGACACCGCAGAATCTGGTCCATTCCGCCATTTTTCTGGATGCCCGTGCCATCTTTGGTGATGTGGCCATGGCAGACGAACTCTTCGCGCACGTGCGCACACGCATCAGCGGGCATTCGCTTTTTCTGCGCATGATGGCCGAGATGTCACTGGAGCGTCGTCCGCCGCTCAATTTCTTCCAGGGCTTTGTCTACGCCAGGGGGGGCGACAAGAACACGATTGATCTCAAGCTGCAGGGGCTGACGCCGTTTGTGGATGCCGCGCGCGTGCTGGCCTACTCAAAAGATATTGCCGCCACCAACACCTTTGACCGACTGGAGGCACTGCAGGCGGCCGGCGTGCTGACCGCCCCGGATGTGAATGCATGGATAGAGGCCTACAGCCTGCTGCACCTGTTGCGCATGCGTCATCACCAGGAACGCAGGGCAGCAAGTGAGCCGCTGGATAACCGGCTGAAGCCGGAAACACTGAATCCGCTGGATGCACGCATCCTGCGCGAATCCTTCCGTCAGGCTCAGCGTCTGCAGCAAGTGCTGGCGCTGACCTGGCAGCTGTGAGGCAGTCATGAACTGGCTGACGCGACTTCTAGGAAAACCTGCAGCGGCGGTAGGCGACCGTCGTGCACTGGCGGCCATTACCGCCCCGGCGGCACCGGCACAACTGTCACTGCATGACTGCCGCTTTGTGGTGGTGGATGTGGAAAGTACCGGCCTCAACATGCAGAAGGACCTGTTGCTGTCCATCGGTGCCGTTGCCATCGAAGCGGAGCAGATCCGTCTTGCCGACCAGTTTGAGGCCGTGCTGGCGCAAGCCGGTGCCGATACGCGCGACACCGTTTTGCTGCATGGTCTTGGCAGCGAGGCGATTGCCACCGGCGACATTCCGGTAGAGGTACTGTTGCGCTTTTACCAGTGGTCCGGGCCTGCCGTGTTTTTTGCATTCCATTCGGTGTTTGACCAGAACATGGTCGAGCGTGCCACCCGGCAGCACTTCGGCATGGTGCCTGCCCGCCTGTGGCTGGACCTTGCCGTCTGCCTGCCCGCCCTGTTCCCGAAAGAGCGCGACGGATTACGCGGACTGGATGACTGGGCGAATTTTTTCGGGCTGCACAATCATGCGCGCCATGAAGCGGCGGCTGATGCCTTTGTCACGGCCGAGCTGACACTGATCCTGTTACGTGCGGCGCGTCGTGACGGCCTGCAAACCGTGGCCGACCTGCAAAAGAAAATCCGGCTGTATCAGCAGCTGGAACAGATGAAGTCACAATGACTGCCTGCTGCCGCTGCACTCGCACCGGAATTACCCGGAATGCATCGCCCGGGCAAAAAAAAGGGCACCTTCCGGTACCCGACAAGGAGACAACACTCCAAATGATGCGTCCTGTTTCTCTTGCTAGCTTTTACATACCTACAGCCTAGCGCATTGTCCATAGAACAGCGCTTAGACCTTGGTCTAACGGGCTGACCGGCTGGACGACAGTCACGCCCTGTTCCATAGTCAGCTAACCAACGGTCGAGCCATCCATAGCCGGTCATAGCCGGGCCATGAATATCCGGGCTACCAATGGCCAGACCATCACACGAGGCACTGAATGTCTGCCTGGATTCTGCCACTCATCACCCTGGTGTATCTCGGCCTGCTGTTTGCCCTCGCCTTCTGGGGCGACCGGCAGGAAGGCCGGTTCAGCCCTCGCCAGCGCATGGTGCTCTACAGCCTGACGCTGGCGGTGTATTTCACCTCGTGGACGTTCTACGGGGCCGTGGGTGCTGCCGTGCAGAGCGGCTGGAGCTTCCTGCCGATCAACCTGGGGCCACTGCTGCTGGTTTTCTTCGGGCACCGCATCTGGGAACGCCTGATCCTGGCCAGCAAGGCGCAGCCCGTCACCTCGATTGCGGACTTCATTGCCGCCCGTTACGGCAAGGCACAACACCTGGCGGCACTGGTCGCCGTCTTTGCCGTCATCGGCATCCTTCCCTATATCGCGCTGCAACTGAAAGCCGTTGCCATGAGCGTGGAGGTAATGGGTGGGCACGGCCTTAGCCACGACATCATCCCCGGCGACATTGCACTGTGGACGGCCTTGTTCCTGGCCCTGCTGGCCATTCTCTTTGGCACCCGCCGGCTGGACGCCAGCGAGCATCATCTGGGCCTGATGCTGGCCATCGGCATGGAGTCGGTGGTGAAGCTGGCGGCGCTGGTTGCCGTTGGCTGCTTTGCACTGGGCACCTTGCCGGATACCAACCTGCTGCAGGATGAACGCCTGCAGAAACTGGTGCGGCCCGGCGAATTGCCCCACGGTTTCATGGCACAGACGCTGCTCGCCTTTGTGGCATTTTTCTGTCTGCCCCGACAGTTTCATGTGAGTGTGGTGGAGTGCGACGATGTGCGCCATGTGCGTGGCGCGCGCTGGCTGTTTGGTGGCTATCTGCTGCTGGTGACGCTGGCGGTATTGCCGATTGCCGTGGCCGCACTGACCGATCCGCGCCTGGCCGGCATCAACCCGGACATTGCGGTACTGGCCCTGCCACTGGTGGCCGATCAGCCCGCGCTGGCCATGCTGGTATTCCTCGGCGGATTTTCTGCGGCCACCGGCATGGTGATTGTCGCCACCGTTGCCCTCTCCACCATGGTCAGCAACGATCTGGTGATACCAGCGCTGTGGCGCATCAAGTCATTGCGACTGGGCGAGCGCCGGCAGATAAAGGGCCTGCTGCTGGCCACGCGCCGGCTCTCGATCATCGTGATCGCGCTGTTGGGTTATGGCTGCTATCGCCTCATTAATGAATTCGAACAACTGGCCACCATTGGCCTGCTGGCCTTTGCTGCCATGGCGCAATTTGCACCGGCCATTGTCGGCGGGCTGTTCTGGCGTGGCGGCAGTCGTCATGGCGTTACCGCCGGCCTGTGTGCAGGCTTTGGCCTGTGGTTGTATACGTTACTGCTGCCAGCCCTTGGCCGCGCCGGTGGGCACACGCCCGAGTGGGTTCAGCAGGGGCCTCTGGGCCTTGACTGGCTGCGTCCCGAATCACTGTTCAACCTTTCCGGCTGGGACAGCCTGACACACGGGGTGTTCTGGTCACTGCTCGCCAATATCAGCCTGTTTGTACTGATCTCCCTGCGCTACCGCCCCACGCTCAACGAGCAGATTCAGGCCACGCCGTTCCTGGACCCGTATGCCACGCCCAGTGCGCCGGTGAGTCCGGCAGAATGGGAACGCCTGCCGCTGAGCGAGCTGCAGGACCTGGCCGCGCGCATTGTGGGCGAAGGCCCGGCACACCAGGCCTTTCAGACATTTGCCCGCAACCGCAACGAAACCCTTGATGTCCGCCGTCATGCGAGTGCCCCGTGGTGGCAGTTCACCGAACGCCTGCTGGCAGGTGCCATCGGGGCGCCGTCGGCCCGCGCCATGATCACCAGCACCCTGCGCGGCAGCGGCATGGAAATCGGTCAGGTGATGTCGCTGCTGGACCAGACCTCGCAATTGCAGCGTTTCAATCGCGACCTGCTCTCCACCATGATGGAAAACATCACGCAGGGCATCAGCGTGGTTGATGCCGAGCTGCGTCTGGTCGCCTGGAACCGGCGCTACATGGAACTGTTCGACTACCCGCCGGAACTGGTCTATGTCGGCTGCCCGGTGAGCGACCTCATCCGTTTCAATGCACAACGGGGTGAGTGCGGGCCCGGTGACATTGATGAGCATGTCCGCAAGCGCGTGGAATACATGCGCGCCGGCAGCCCGCATGTATTTGAACGTGTGCGCAGCGATGGTCGTGTCATTGAAATGCGCGGACAACCCATCCCCGGCGGTGGTTTTGTCACGACGTTCACCGATGTCTCGCACTTCAAGCGCACCGAACAGGCACTGGCCGATGCCAAGCAGGCACTGGAGCAGCGCGTTGAAGAACGCACCCAACAGTTGCGCGCTGCACTTGGCGCACAGGAAGCCGCCAAACAGCAGGCCGTGGAAGCGAACCTGTCAAAAACCCGGTTCATTGCGGCAGCCAGTCACGATCTGCTGCAACCCATGAATGCGGCACGTCTCTTTGTGACCGCACTGCAGCAACAAACCGGGGACAAGGCCGGGGAGCGCGAACTGGTGCAGCAGATTGACAGCTCGCTGCATGGTGCCGAGGAACTGCTTTCTGCCCTGCTGGAAATTTCGCGACTGGATGCCGGTGCACTGACGCCCAACATCACACCGGTGTCGCTTGATGACCTGTTTGAAAGCATGCGGGGGCAATTCGCCGCCCTGGCCGAACGCCGCAACCTGCAGCTGCATATCGTGCGTACGCAGGCATGGGTGAGCAGTGACCGGCAATGGCTGCGGCGCATCCTGCAGAACCTGCTGAGCAATGCCCTGCGCTACACCCGTCATGGCCGCGTCATCATGGGCGTGCGCCGCACGACGGGAGGCCTGCGCATTGAGGTATGGGACACCGGCCCCGGCATTCCCCCGAGCAAGCAGACCCAGATTTTTGAAGAGTTTCACCGCGGCGGAGA
Organism: Moraxellaceae bacterium; assembly: GCA_030646295.1. Classification (GTDB taxonomy): domain Bacteria; phylum Pseudomonadota; class Gammaproteobacteria; order Pseudomonadales; family Moraxellaceae; genus UBA2031. Next base: position 28,589 of record JAUSND010000003.1, on the reverse strand, counting down.
GGCCTCGCCATGGGGTGAAAAAGGCATGGGGCTTGGTCTGGCCACCGTGGACCGCATGGCGCGCCTGCTCGGCCATAGTGTGGCCGTCCGCTCCGCCCCCGGGCATGGGGCCGTGTTCTCCGTCACCCTGCCCCGTGCCGCCGCCGCCCCTGCCCTGCCTGCCGAAGCCGGTAGCAGCGCCTCGCAACACCCGCTGGCCGGCCTGCACGTGCTCTGCATCGACAACGAGCCCGACATTCTGGCCGGCATGAATGCCCTGCTCAGCCGCTGGGGCTGCACGGTCTACCTGGCCAGCCACCCGGTAGAGGCCGAACTGTTACTGGGCGAATCCGGCTCTGCCGACCGCGTCGACGTGATTCTGGCGGACTACCACCTGGGCACCGAGGAAAACGGCCTGAGCCTGCTCAAACGCCTGACCCGCGGGCTGCCGGCAGCCCTGATTACCGCCGATCACTCCGAGGAACTGGCCCAGCAGGTACGGGAAGCCGGCTTTACCCTGCTGCGCAAACCGGTGAAACCGGCGGCATTGCGAGCTTTTCTGGCGGCGCAGGGCCCTGGGGCATAGCCATAAGGCCCGCTTGCGTGTAATTTCTCTGCCTGGATTTTGACCCCTGAACAGGACCCCCTATGAATCGCCTCCTTCGCAATGGCAGCCTGATCGTCGTGATCGGTGCCAGCCTCGCCGCCTGCATGCCGCCCAACCCATCCGCCAAGAAGCCTGAGTCCGTCGAAGAACGTGCGGCCTACAGTATTGGCTACATGACCGGCAAATCCAGCTCTGCCCAGGCACCGTCCCTGAATGTCGACCAGTTTGCTGCCGGCTTTCGTGATGCCTACGCCAAGAAAGACGGCGTGATCACCCAGGACGAAATGAAGGCCGCCCTCATGGCGTTCGAACAGAAACTGCGTGAAGAAGCCACGGCAAAAATGCAGAAGGCCACTGCTGAGGCTTCCAGCAAGGGCACCGCATTCCTCGCTGAAAACGGCAAGAAGGCTGGCGTGACCACGACTGCCTCCGGCCTGCAGTATGAAGTGATCAAGCAGGGCACTGGTGCCAAGCCGGTTGCCACTGACACCGTGAAGGTGCATTACGAAGGCAAGCTGCTCGACGGCACCGTGTTCGACAGCTCCATCCAGCGTGGCGAACCGGTCAGCTTCCCGCTGAACCGCGTGATCCCGGGCTGGACCGAAGGCGTGCAGCTGATGCAGGTCGGTTCCAAGTTCAAGTTCGCCATGCCGGCCAATCTGGCCTATGGCGATCAGGGCGCAGGCCCGATTCCGCCAAACTCGGTACTGCAGTTTGAAGTGGAACTGCTGGAAATCGTGAAGTAAGACGTACTGAATAAAAAAGCCCCGGCGCTTTACGGCACCGGGGCTTTTTTATTGCGCGCTGCACTGTGTTTCTTGTTCAGTGTTTTGCGGCAATATGGAAATTGATAAAACGGTTAAGCCATTCCGGTGAGTACTTTGAGGTCTGCTGGAACAGCTTGCTCTGCAAACCGACGGGCCAGTGCACTTTCGGCCTGCCGTCATGCATTGCGGCCTGCCAGATCACGTTGGCCACATCCTGTGCCGTCAGCTTCACACCCAGTGCACTGATGCTTTTTGCATCCATGCCGTCAACCATGGCGGTCTGCACAAACAGCGGCCATACGCTCATCACACGCACACCGAATTGTTGCCACTCCAGATCAAGCGCCTCGGTCAGGCCGCGCACGGCAAACTTGGTAGCTGAATACGTGGCCAGCGAAGGCTGGCCATAAATGGCCGAGGCCGAGGCCATGTTGATGACCCGGCTGCGCGGTGTCCGCTGCAACCATGGCAATGCTGCATGACAGCCATTCATCACGCCCTTGATGTTGATGTCCACAATCAGGTGATGACGCTCGATCGGCGTATTTTCAAAAGGCCCGGAGGCCAGGATGCCGGCATTGTTAAGCAGCACGTCCAGACGGCCGCCCGCTGCAACGAAAAAGGATTCCAGCGCGGTCTCCCAGGCTGCGTAATCGCACACATCCAGTTTGCCGGTCACGCACTCGCCCAGCTCGGCCTTCAGTCCCGCCAGACCAACCTCATCCACGTCGAACGCACCGACAAACCATCCCTGCCGAGAAAAATGCAGGGCAGCAGCACGACCAATACCGGCAGCAGCACCGGTAATAAAAATACTGGGACGTTTCATCATGACTCCGGAACGGTTACGGGGGTGTGGCACACCAGAAATCATTATGCGGCGTTTGGCCGGCAACTGGAAACTTGCCGGCACGCAGACTCAGTCTGGCTTGTCATTCCTCAGGTAAATCTCGTGGTTACGCTTCAGGTAGACCTAATGGTTACGCCTCAGGTAAACCGAAGGCGGCTCGCCAAACCAGCGCTTGAATGCCCGCCGGAATGCCGTGGCATCCTGATACCCCAGCGCCAGCGCCACCGACTCCGTGGTGTGCCGTGGCGAGCTCATGTGCAACAGGGCCTGGCGCGCCAGTTCGCGATCGAGCACATCCTGATAGCTGGTACCTTCCGCGCCCAGATAACGCATGAGCGTGCGCGGCGACAGATTGAAATGTGCGGCCACCTTGAGCAGCGTCCACAACTGCCCAGGGTTCTGCTGCAACAGATGCGTGATGCGATTGCTCCACACTGCCGGCGAGCCGGACTCCAGTGACTGTTCGAGCAACTCGCAATGCTGCAGCGCCTGCTCCCACGCGCGCTGGTCGCGAAAGGGATTGGGCTGCTCCATCAATGCCAGCGGAATGATCAGGGCCGTCTCCCTGGCGCCGAACACGCACTTGCCATGCAGATAGCGTGAGTAGGCCTCGGCATGTGCGGGGGCCGGATAGGCAAACTGCAGGGTCGCTTCACGCAGGCGGCGGCCGATATGCAACTCGATCCCGCGCTGCACTGTCACCATCATGACTTCGATGAGGAACAGACCGGCCTCATCCGGCGTGTGCTGAAGCGTGAGGCAGATCGCCATCTGGTCGCCGTCGACGCGTCGTGACAATTGCACCAGTGGCACGCGCAGGGCATGAAAGCGCTCCAGCGCCCGCCAGGCATCGCCCAGTGACGGGCTGGACGACAGCAACTGCCCCAGCGGGCCATGCGCAGCCAGCGACAGGCGACTGCCAATCTCCAGCCCCAGTGTGGGCCGGCCACCCAGCTGCAAGGCATTGCGGATGATGGTGAGCTGGTCTGCCTCGCTGATGAGCTGGTCCAGGGCCGCCAGATCCTCCGGCGTCAGGTCTGTACCCGCCAGCAGCCCGGCCTGCCCCTTCGCATCAAGCCTCAGCTCGCGTGCCAGCAAACGGGAATAGGTGACGGGATAGCGCAAGGGCAGCTCCGGAACATTCGCAGGGAAGAATGAGATCGCCTGGCCCTAGATTGCCTGAGCTCGGCGCGACTGTCACTTTCTGCATGCCCCTTGTCGTCATCCTCCCTTCAGACCACACCCCTTGTCCGCCATGATGGCGTCATCTGACCATCTGGTGTGTTGCTCATGTCTGTTGTCACCCCTGCCGCCACTCGTGCCATGACCCCGGCCGTCATTCCCGCCCGCCTGCTCACCGAGCAGACCGCCACCATCAGTGCCTTCCTGATCGGTGCCGCGCGGTCGCTGTTGCCGCGCAAGAGCCCGGCCACCAACGCCACGCTGATGCAGTTGCAGACACCGCCTTCGGCCTTGCTGCTGGATACCTACAAGGCCTGGGCTGGCGCAGAGCCGTCACGCTATGCCGGCAGCATTCCGCCCCACATGGTCAGTGCCCGCATTGCCCTGCCAATGGTGTCGGCACTGACGGCGCAATCACCCTACCCGCTGCTCAGCGTGCTCAACCAGGGTGTGCGGCTACAAATCCACACGCCACTGCCGGCCGGGGAAACGCTCGTGCTGCGCGGCAAACTCGTCGAGGCCTCTGACGACGGGTATCGTGCCCGCATTCATTCGCGCGTGGAGGTTGGCACCGCCAGTGCGCCCAATGCCATCACCGTCGATGCCATGGCCGCCGTGATGCTGAAAAAACGCCCGGACACCGACAAGGCCGATGCGCGAACCGAGCCGGACTATCACACGGTGGCCAAATGGCAGGCGGCAGCAAATGAAGGCGTGAAATTTTTCTACCTGACCGGTGATTTCAATCCGATCCACACGCTGCCGGCATTTGCAAAATACACCCGTTTCCGCGGCTGCATCATGCATGGCTATGGTGCCTTTGCGCAGGTGTTCGAGGCCGTACAGCGCAGCGGTGTCACCATCAGCGACATCGACATCCGCTTCATCAAACCCTTGCCCCTGCCAAGCCCGGTGCTGCACATCCAGACCGCCCGTACACCCGGCGCAGATGGCCGCTACGCCGTCCGCCTGATCGACGCGGACAACAACCTGTATCAGGTCGGCAGCTTTCTGCCACAGGGGACCACGAAAAAATGAAGTCACGTCCGGATGATCGCCTTCCCGTACTGATTGCCGGCGCACGCACACCGTTTCTGGACAGTGCCGGCGCCTACTCGCCATTGATGAGCTATGAACTGGGTGCAAAAGCCATCGCGGGGCTGATGCAACGCGCCCCGGTGGATGTACAGACAATCGGTCTGGTCGCAATGGGCACTGTACTGCATGAGGTGAACACCACCAATGTGGCACGCGAGAGCATGCTGGCGGGTGGACTGCCCAGCACCATTCCGGCATACACAGTGGCCATGGCTGGCATCTCGCCGTCCGTGGGCGTGATGAATATCTGTGACCAGATTGCACTGGGCCGTCTGGACATGGGCATTGCCGCCGGCACCGAAAATTTCTCGGATGTGCCTGTGCGCCTTTCACAGAACATGCGGCGCATGCTGATGAAACTGCGTCAGTGCAGAAGCGGCAAGGACAGGCTGCGCATTCTGGCCGGCCTGCGCCCGGGAGACTTCAAGCTGGAGGCGCCGAGCAGCTCTGACTTCACCACCGGCCTCACCATGGGTGCCGCCTGTGAAATCATGGCGAAAAAATACGGCGCCACCCGTAGTGCCAGCGATGCCTTTGCCGCGAGCAGCCACGCCCGTGCCATTGAGGCCACAAAAAACGGTTACTTCAGGCAACAGATCATCCCGGTGCAGGTCGGCACCCTCACCGTAACGGAAGACAACACCGCGCGCGCCGATGCCACTACAGACACGCTGGCGCGTCTCGCACCGGCGTTTGATCGTGAACACGGCATCATCACGCCGGGTAACTCCTCGCGCTTCTCCGACGGTGCTGGCGCCCTGCTGCTGGGCAGCCTTGGCAGCGCACGTGCACAGGGGCTGGATGTGCAGGCGGTGATTCGCGATTACTGTCTGGTGGGTGTGCCCAGTCTGCAGGAAGAAATGCTGCTCGGCCCGGCCATGTCTGTGCCGAAACTGCTGCAGCGCAACGGCCTTGGCTATGACGACATTGATGTCTGGGAAATTCACGAGGCCTTTGCCACCCAGGTGCTCATCAATCGCCAGTGCATGGCGGACGGCAAATTTGTTGCTGCGCAGTTTGGCCGCAACGCACCGGTGGGTGAAATCCCCCTGGACAAGCTCAACAGCTGGGGCGGCTCGCTGTCGCTGGGCAATCCCTTTGCCGCGACCGGCGTGCGCCTGTTCATGACGGCAGCGCAGCGTCTGCGTCAGTCACGCAAACGTTATGCGGTGATTTCCACCTGTGCCGGTGGCGGTCTTGGTGCAGCCGTGCTGCTGGAAAACATCGATGCCGTGGGTCAGGCCTGATTTGCCGGCAGTTTTGCAGTTTGCGGAAAACGTTGGTTAGAACATTGGCGAGAACAGCAAAGGAGTAAACGGACTTACTCTTCCTCCACCACCTCGATGCGCATGCTGGGGTCAATCTGCAGGCGTGCAGCAGCAACGACTGCCTGCGTACGATTGCTGGCACCCAGTTTTTTGAGGATGGCGGTCATGTGCGCCTTGATGGTCGCTTCGGAAACGCCCAGCTCGTAGGCAATCTGCTTGTTGAGCAAGCCATCGGCCAGCATCATCAGCACCCGGAACTGCTGCGGTGTAAGTTCCCGCACACGGCGGGCAATATCCGCCTCATCGACGGAAAGACGATGGTCGGCAGCATTCACTTCCGGTGGCAACCAGGTATCACCATCCAGCACGGCTTGAATGGCCTCGCGCATGCGGTCGGTGGACGACGACTTGGGAATGTAGGCACTGGCACCATGTGCCATGGCACGCTTCATCACCTGGGGTTCTTCATTGCCGGAGACCACAATCACCGGTACGGACGGATGATGCGCACGCACAAACACCAGCCCGGAAAATCCCGTGGCACCCGGCATGTGCAGGTCCAGCAGCAACAGATCGGTATCCGGCTCGCGTTCCAGCAGTGTCTGCAGCGCAGCCACACTGTCCGCCTCCAGAATGTGTGCATCCGGCAACAGTACTTCCGCCGCGCGCCGTAGCGCGTCGCGGAAGAGTGGATGGTCGTCAGCAATAATCAGTTTCATGAGACCAACTGTAGACGCCCTTCAATCAGGCTGTCCACCACTGATGGGTCCGCCAGCGTCGATGTATCGCCCAGTCCGTCCAGTTCGTGTGCGGCAATTTTTCGCAGGATGCGGCGCATGATTTTTCCGGAACGTGTCTTTGGCAGGCCAGGCGCCCACTGGATCACGTCTGGCGTGGCAATCGGGCCGATCTCCTGACGCACCCAGTCACGCAATTCCTTGCGCAGCTTTTCGTCCGGTTCACGATCGGCCTGCAGCGTGACGTAGGCATAAATACCCTGCCCCTTGATGTCATGCGGCATGCCCACCACGGCGGCTTCGGATACTGCCGGGTGCGACACCAGCGCACTTTCCACCTCGGCCGTGCCCAGACGATGGCCGGAGACGTTCAGCACATCATCCACACGCCCGGTAATCCAGTAATAACCGTCCGCGTCGCGGCGTGCACCATCGCCCGTGAAATACATACCGGGGTACGTGGAAAAATACGTTTCGATAAAGCGCTGATGATCGCCGTAAACCGTGCGCATCTGGCCGGGCCAGGAATCCAGCAGCACGAGATTACCCTCGCAGGCCCCCTCGATAAGATTGCCTTCGGCATCCACAATGGCCGGTTGCACGCCAAACAGCGGCCGCGTGGCAGAGCCAGGCTTGAGTGGCGTGGCACCGGGCAACGGCGAGATCAGCATGCCGCCGGTTTCCGTCTGCCACCATGTGTCCACAATCGGGCAGCGCCCCTCACCCACCACACGGTGATACCAGTCCCACGCTTCGGGATTGATGGGCTCGCCCACCGAGCCGAGCAGACGCAGGCTGTGCCGGTTGCTCAGGCGTACATGATGATCACCTTCACGCATCATCGCGCGAATGGCGGTAGGTGCCGTGTAGAGAATGGTGATCTTGTGCTTGTCGACCACCTGCCCGATACGCGACCAGTCCGGATACTGCGGCACGCCCTCAAACATAACCGTGGTGGCACCGTTACTCAGCGCACCGTAAAGCATGTAGCTGTGCCCGGTAATCCAGCCCACATCCGCCGTGCAGAAATACACATCATCCGGACGGATATCGAACACATGACGGAAAGTGCTGGTGACATAAACCAGATAGCCACCGGTGGTGTGCAGCACGCCCTTGGGTTTGCCAGTAGAGCCGGAGGTGTACAGAATGAACAGTGGCGCCTCTGCATTCATCGACAGGGGCAGGCACTCGTCCGACTGGCCCACCAGCAGGTCGTGATACCAGCGATCACGGTGCGGTTTCCAGCTCACGTGGCCGCCGGTACGACGCACCACAATCACTTTTTCAACATCAGCCGTGGCATCGTGGGCCAGTGCGGCATCCACATTCGCCTTCAGCGGCACGGTCTTGCCACCGCGCAGGCCTTCATCGGCAGTAATGATTATTTTGGAGTCGCAATCCGCAATGCGACCCGCCAGTGAATCCGGCGAAAATCCGCCAAACACAACGGAGTGCACGGCACCAATGCGGGTGCAGGCCAGCATGGCGACTGCGGTTTCCGGAATCATCGGCATGTAGATCGTGACGCGATCACCGGGCTGCACGCCTTCCGCCTTGAGGGCATTGGCAAAGCGGCACACCTCACGGTGCAGTTCACGATATGACACATGCTTGTGCTCTGCCGGATGATCGCCTTCCCAGATGATGGCGGTCTTGTCGGGATGGGTGGCCAGATGACGATCCAGGCAGTTGTACGAAAGATTAAGCTCACCATCCTCAAACCAGCGCACATGAAAATCATCACGATCAAATGACGTGTCCTTCACTTTCGTGAACGGCCGGCTCCAGTCCACACACTGCGCTTCACGCGCCCAGAACACATCGGGGTTGTTGACCGACTCGGCATACAAACGCTCGTAGTCGGCGTCACTCAGTGTTGATGCCCCGGCATAGTACTCGGGCACGGCATAGGTTTTCGGCTCGCTCATGGCGCATCCCTCCTGCGGAATTGCATCGAGTATCGGAGTCCACTGCCACAGGGGGTATTAGCCGATGGTCTAAGCCTTCTGTCGCACCTGAGCCTGCGCACGTCCACCGCCGCTTCCAGAACCTCTTCCCGCCCCGGTGTGGCAGTGCTACGACCATCGGCTAATGGTTCTGCCCCGATGCGAGGCCTATACCAGCAAGGGTCAGATGCGCACACAAAAACACACAGGAGCGCCACCATGCCGACCCGCCACATCACGCGACACACAATCCGCCAGCGCCTGCCGTTACTGGCCTCCCTGCCACTGGCCATGACCCTTGCCCTTGCCGGCACGGCCAGTGCTGCGGATGACACTTCAGCCAATAACAGTGAGCTGGAATCACTCAAGCAGCGCATTGCCCTGCTGGAGACGCAACAAAAAGCTGCCACACCTGCAACAACACCAGCAGCAACACCCGCCAGCAGCACACGATTTACCTACAAGGGTTATGTCAAGGCAGACGCCCTGTTCAGCAAGTTTTCGGCCGGTGAAGTCGCCGAAACCAGCGGCCTGCGCGATTTCTACCTGCCCTCGGCCATTCCGGTCGGCACATTACCCTCCAGCACGGTGTTCGATGCCCATGCCAAACAGAGCCGCCTGATTTTTGGTACGGAAACACCCGCCAACGGAAAATCCGTCAAGACGCATATCGAACTGGATTTCATGAGTGCCGTGGATGGCAATGAACGCGTTTCCAATGGCTACGAGCCGGAGCTGCGGCAGGCCTTTGTGCAATATGACCGCTGGCTGGTCGGCCAGGCATGGAGCAACTTCCAGGACACTGCCGCCCTGCCGGACAGCCTGGACTTCATCGGCCCTACCGAAGGCACGGTGTTTTCGCGACAGACGCAGCTGCGCTACACCGCTGGCGGCCTGTCGGTCTCGGCAGAAAATGCCGAAACAGCCGTCACCGGATTCACGGGCACCTGCACCACCTCGCCCACCAACACCTGCAATTTCACCAGCGGCGATAACCGCCTGCCGGACATCACGGCGCGCTATGTGTGGAAGGGCGACTTCGGTCATCTCTCCCTCGGCGCACTGCTGCGTGAACTGGCCACGCATGACGGCACCACCGGCAAGAAGGAAAACGAAAGCGGCGTCGGCGTGTCGTTCTCCGGCAAGATCAGGCTGGGCGAAGGCAATGATGTGCGCTTCATGGCAACCACCGGCAGCGGCATCGGTCGTTATGTCGGTCTTAACATCGTCAATGACGTAGTACAGGATGCTACCGGCGCACTGGAGGCCATCGACCTCACTGCCGGCTTTGTCGCCCTGCATCACCAGTGGTCGCCACGCCTGCGCTCGATGGGCAGCCTCTCGATGTTCACCGCCGACAATCCGGTTGCCAAGACCGGCCTCACTACTACCAAAAGCGTGGAGTCCATGATGGCCAACCTGATCTGGACACCACTGGACCGGCTGGATGTCGGCATCGAGCTGTCGCACGCCACGCGTGAAACCGAAGACGGCAAGGATGGCGACATGGACCGCGTACAGTTCAGCAGCAAATACAGCTTCTGATAAAAGTACGCGCAACAAAAAGGGACGCTTAATACAGCGTCCCTTTTTTTAGAACCTTTATTTTTATCAGAACATTTACTGGAACGTTTATTACAGCCGTTTCCCGATCAGAACAGGCGGTTCAGTCCGTTCAGTGCCGCCACACGATAGGCCTCGGCCATGGTCGGGTAGTTGAACGTGGTATTGGCAAAATAATCCAGGGTGTTCTTGCCCTGCATCACCGCCTGACCAATGTGGACAATCTCGGCGGCGTTATCACCAAAGCAGTGAATACCGAGAATCTCCAGCGTTTCACGGTGAAACAGGATTTTTAGCATGCCCACCGTTTCGCCGGAAATCTGCGCACGCGCCAGATGCCGGAAAAACGCCTGGCCAACCTCGTAAGGTACCTTTTCCTCGGTCAGCTGCTTTTCCGTTTTTCCCAGCGAGGAGATTTCCGGAATGGTGTAAATGCCAGTAGGCACCTCGGCCACCCGCGGCACATCAATCGCGCCGGTAATATGTGCCGCTGCACAGCGGCCCTGATCATAGGCCGCCGATGCCAGTGACGGATGACCAATCACGTCACCCACCGCAAACACATGCGGTGTCGCCGTGCAGTAACGCTCATCCACCGCCAGCTGGCCACGGCTGTTGGCCTTGAGACCGATCTTGTCCAGCGCCAGCGTATCGGTATTACCGGTACGCCCGTTGCACCAGAGAATGGCATCGGCCTTGATCTTCTTGCCCGACTTCAAGTGCAGGATCACGCAGTCATCAAAGGTTTCCACGCGCTCGTATTCTTCCTGATGCCGGATCAGCACACCCAGTTCACGCAGGTAATACGACAGCGCGTCGGCGATTTCGTCATCCAGATACGACAGCAACTGCTTCTGCGTATTGATGAGGTCAACCTTGCAACCCAGGCCCACAAAAATCGATGCGTATTCGCACCCGATCACACCGGCACCGTAAATGATGAGCTTGTGTACCGGGTAATCCAGCGTCAGGATCTTGTCGGAATCAAACACACGCGGATGTTTGAAATTGATATCGGCCGGCTGATAAGGGCGCGAGCCGGTGGCAATCACCACATGCTCGAAATCCAGCTTCTCGCGCACGCCATCAGGCGTCATCACGGAAAGGGTATGGTCATCCTCGAAGCGCGCACCGCCGGTATACAGGTGCACGTTATTGCGCTCGTAAAAGCGGGTGTGCACGCTGACCTGGCTATCGATCACGCGATGGGCGCTGGCCAGCACCTGCGACAGCGGAACATTGCGGATCTCCGCGCCGGCCCGCTGAAACAGGGGGTCGCGCTGAAAGCGCATGAGGTTCCACACGGTCTGGCGCAGTGCCTTGGAGGGAATGGTCCCCAGATGCACACAGTTGCCGCCTACCCGGGGCCGGCTGTCCACCACGGCAACCCGGCGCCCTTCCTTCACGGCCTTCATGGCCGCTCCTTCTCCGGCGGGACCGGAGCCGATCACCACCACGTCGTAACGGTTCTGCATAACGTCCTCCACTGGGCGTGAATGGTACATCGCCAGCCACCGTCTGTCCGTACGACCTGAGTCTAAGTGCCTGATTTCCTGCTCCGGACACACGAACTGGTACTGTGATGTCTACGGCCAGCCCCATCGGGTGAGGTATACTCGAACGATTGCCATGCCCTGCCGGAGTTCGTCATGAGCCAGTCCACCGAAGCCCCCCGTCCCGTCCCCGTCGAACAGGGCGTGAAGCTGCGCGGGGCCGAGAAGGTAGCCCGTATTCCGGTGAAGGTGATTCCCACGACAGAGCTGCCGCGCAAGCCGGACTGGATTCGTGTCCGCATCTCCAACCCCGGTGAAGTCCAGCGCATCAAGAGCGTGCTGCGTGAGCAGAAACTGCACACGGTGTGTGAAGAGGCCGCCTGCCCCAACCTGCCGGAATGCTTTGGCGGTGGCACTGCCACCTTCATGATCATGGGCGAGATCTGCACACGTCGCTGTCCGTTCTGCGATGTGGCGCATGGCAAGCCGAAACCGCTTTATGAAAATGAGCCTCTGGAACTCGCCGAAGCGATTGCCGAGATGGGCTTGAGCTACGTCGTCGTCACCTCCGTAGACCGTGATGATCTCAAGGACAGCGGTGCCCAGCACTTCGCCAATTGCATCACGGAAGTGCGCCGATTAAACCCCGAGATTCAGATAGAGGTGCTGGTGCCGGACTTCCGGGGCCGCATGGAGATCGCACTGGATATTCTAGAGAAGACGCCACCGCATGTGTTCAATCACAATCTGGAGACAGTGCCACGCCTTTACCGTCAGGCGCGACCTGGCGCCGATTACATGTGGTCCCTGGCACTGCTGAAAGGATACAAGGAGCGAGTGCCGTCGGTCATGACCAAATCAGGACTCATGCTGGGGCTGGGTGAAACCAAGGAAGAGGTCATGGAGGTCATGCGTGATCTGAAAGAGCACAACGTCGATATGGTCACGCTGGGGCAGTATCTGCAGCCCAGCCGCAACCATCTGGCGGTCAGCCGTTTTGTGCATCCGGATGAGTTCGAGGAATTGCGAGTCTTCGGAGAGGCGTTGGGATTCGCACATGTGGCCAGTGGGCCGCTGGTGCGCTCGTCCTACCACGCCGATAAACAGGCTCGCGGTGAGGCGGTCTGATCTCGATTCGGAGGCAGGCTTAGTCGAGAGTTTTTCAGTTTAGAATGAGGCCCCTCCAGCAGGGGTAAAACAGGTTTCAGGAGTGGTCATGGCAGTTATCAGGAAGCAGTCTTCACGCGCGTCGGGTCGGGCGCTGTTCAGAATCGGGCAGGTGCTGGTGCTTATGCTGGCGCTGGTCGGAACCGCCGCGCAAGCTAACACCATTGTGCGAGTCAGTACCACTTATGGTGATTTTTCGATCGAGCTGTTCGATACCGTTACGCCGGTGACAGTGAGCAATTTTCTGAATTACGTGAATCGCGGCACCTTCAATGGCAGCTATTTTCACCGCCTCGAACAGGGCTTTGTGCTGCAGGGGGGCGCCTACCGTTTCCAACCCTTCGTCGGGCCGATCGCATTGCCTGTCGATCCGCCCATCGTCAACGAGTACAGTGTGTCCAATACCCGAGGCACAGTCGCCATGGCCAAGCTGGGCGATGATCCGAACAGCGCGACCAACCAGTGGTTCGTGAACCTGGCGGACAACAGCGCCAACCTCGATACTCAGAACGGAGGCTTCACCGCCTTTGGTCGCGTGCTGGGCAATGGCATGAATGTGCTCGATAGCATCAATACCCAGGTCGGCGTCTACAGCCTTGGGCAGACACACACACAGCTTCCTCTGGCCAATTACGAAGCGTTTACAGTGGTCAAAGCGGCGAACTTCATCACCATGACGACCCAGGTGGTACAGCGTTATAGTGAGGCGCTGGCGGTGTTTGAATCGCAGTCAGGCAAGTTGATGCTGACGATCGATGGCGGGGAGACACTCGGTGTCTACAGTGTTCATATGTCATTGCTCACGGATCGTCCCGGCGTGGTTCTACGTCTGAATCCTGACACCATGATCACGTTGGCAATCAAGCCAGTGGGGGCGGCGACGTTTACTGCCGCAGACAACAAGTTGCGCATATCGTCGCTGGAAGTGAACAACAACGGCAATGTCTCCGTTTACAAGAATGTAGTGTTCGGGTTGAGCAACGCGCAAACCTGGGAATTCACCCTGGAATCGTTCGAACAGTAAAAGCTGCGCGGCGATTGTGTTGGAGCCGCTGTCAGGCGTTCAGCAAGACCTGACAGAAGCGCTCAATTTCTTCCTCTGTGTTGAAGTAGTGCACAGAGGCTCGGTTGATATCCCCCAGCCCTCTGCGTGGCAGATCCAACAGGTTGCCACTCAGCCGAGTGACAGAGGTGTTGATGCCGCTCTCACGCAGGCGTTGCTGTAAAGACTCCGCATTCTCGCCGCTCTTGCTGAAGGTCACGATGCCGCTCAGTGAAGAGCCTGATTCGTGTACTTGAATGTCTGGCAGTCCGCGCAGCTGGTTGCGAAATGTGGCCGCCAGTTCGCTCACCCTTTGTTCGATGTTATGCATGCCGAGCGCTGTCGCATAATTTGCAGCAGCCCCCAAGGCAATCTTGCCTGCCACACTGCATTCCCAGCTCTCAAAGCGTCGAGCATCGTCACGAAATTCATATTGATTCTCGGCCGTCCAGCGTGCGGAGTGGAAATCGATCCGGTCTGGTTGCAGTCTCGCCAGCGCTTCGCGACGGACATAGAGGAAGCCGGTGCCACGTGGACCACGCAGGTACTTGCGCCCGGTGCCGGTCAGCATGTCGCAGCCGAGTGCAGCGACATCCAGATCGATTTGTCCTGCAGACTGACACGCATCCAGCAGATAGAGAATGTCGTGCGCCTTGGCGAGTCGTCCCACTTCGGCGGCCGGATGGATGACTCCGCTCTGGCTGGGGACATGGGTCAGCGCGATCAGCCCGACATCGTCGCTGATCGCTTCTGCAAGGCGATCCAGGCAGATGCGGCCGTGCTCGTCATTCGGAATCACGTCGACGTGCAGACCCTTCAAGCGAGCCATCTGCAGGAACGCCAGATAGTTGCTCGCGTATTCGGATTGCCCGGTCAAAATGCGCTGGCCAGGCTGCAGCGCAATGGCATGAAACACGGCGTTCCAGGCATGAGTAGCGCTCTCTGCGTAGGCGATCTCATCGGGCTGGCAATGCAACAGATGCGCAAAGGCGCTGTAAAAATTTTCGACTGCTGCCGCTTCCTGCTGGGCCGCCTCATAACCACCAATGCGTTGTTCCAGCGTCAGGTGTTGCAACAGACGCTGATGAACGGGCTGAGGTGAAAGTGACGCACCGGCGTTGTTGAAATGTATCAATTCGCTGCACGCCGGTGTGTGTTGTCTGATTTCCGCAATATTCATTGGCATGTCAGTGATTCCTCGGAATTTGTGCTTGTCCCCATTGCTTGCATAAGAAAAATGCCTTCTGTACATTGCCGTGGCGACGCGCATGTCAAGCGCTTGGACATCGGCTTGTTATCAGCACTATACCCTGACAAAACTGGAGAAAACACTATGCTCAAGATCTATGGAGGCAGCACCTACAACGCCACGAAAGTGTTGTTTACCGCCGAAGAGCTGGAGGTTCCCTGCGAATATGTGCATCTGAATTTTGTGAAGGGCGAGCACAAGAGCCCGGAACATCTGGCACGTCATCCTCTGGGCAAGGTGCCAGCAATTGAACATAACGGACATTTCCTTTTCGAGAGTGCCTCGCTCTGTCGCTACCTTGCCAATATCAGCGACAAGCGACTGTATTCAGCGGATCCTCTGCGGGCGGCGGAGATCGATCAAATGGTGGACATGATCTGCCATCACGTCGGTCGCTGGTTCGGTGTCTACTTCTATCAAGAGGTCGTGCTCAAGAAGTATTACAACAAGCAGCCGGATGACAAGGCGCTGACGGAGGCCAAAGGGTTTCTGGATCAGGTGCTGCCCTACATCGACAAGCTACTGAGTTCGGCCGAATTTTTGTGTGGCGATCAGATCACGCTGGCTGACACGATTGCGCTGCCCTACTTCCACGCTCAGGAAGTCACCTCTTTGAGCCTTGATGCATATCCATCCATTCAGCGTTGGTATGAGGAGATGAAATCGCGGCCGGCATTCCAGAGAACTCTGGCGCGCATGCCGCACTGAGAAGGTGGCATCGTGGGCTTTCCTTTTTTGAATGCCACGGGCAGCTCTGCGGTACTGGTCGTCGGCGCCGGTCCGGCCGGATTGATGGCCGCCGAACAGCTGACCAAGGCGGGTATTGCGGTGCATGTGTGTGATGCCATGCCGTCCGTGGGAAGAAAATTTCTGCGGGCTGGCATCGGTGGTCTCAACCTGACGCATGCAGAGGAATTGGCAAGCTTTCGCTCCCGTTATTCACACACGCAGAGTGACCTCGATGGCGCAGACGGAAAGGGAGTGGAAACGGTATCGTCTTGGTTACATGACTTCGATGCTGATGCACTGCGACACTGGGCGCAACAGCTAGGTGTCGAGACTTTTGTAGGCAGCTCCGGCCGGGTATTTCCCGTGGGGCTGAAGGCGGCGCCGCTGCTAAGAGCCTGGTTGCACAGATTGCGGGAACAGGGATGTGTGCTGCATACCCGCTGGCGCTGGCTGGGCTTTGCCAATGCGCCCTCCGCCGCAGCGCAAGCCAGAGCTTCTTATACCCTTCTCTTCGAGACTCCCGAGGGCGCACAAAAAGTGTCTGCCCAGGTGGTGATATTCGCCCTAGGTGGTGGCAGCTGGGCGCGTCTTGGTAGCGACGGACGCTGGCTACCTCTGCTTGCGCACGCAGGCGTAGCCTGTGCTCCGCTCAAGCCAGCCAATTGTGGTTTTGATTATGCCTGGAGCGCGCGCCTGCTGGAGCAGTTTGCGGGCAGCCCGCTGAAACCTGTGGGGCTGACCGTTCAGGATGCTCATGGTCAGGTTGCCTTTTCCCGCAAAGGGGAAGCCCTTGTCAGTCGGCATGGCATTCAGGGTAGTCTCATTTATGCGGCATCTCGTCACATTCGCGATCTGATTGATCGTGAAGGAGCGGCGCGCATCTACTGGGATTTGCTGCCGGACCGTACGCTGGCACAGGCGCAGGCCGCTCTGCGCACGCCTCGTGGCAAGGACTCTCTGAGCAATTGGTTACGCAAACGGCTGGGGCTGGAAGGTGTGCGGCTGAGCCTCTTTCACGAACTGGCGGGCAAAGCAGGCAGTGATGCTGAGCAACTGGCCGCATTGCTCAAACAGCTTCCGCAAACGTTGCGTCAGGCCAGGCCGATCGATGAGGCAATTTCGACCGCAGGCGGGGTATTGCTCAATGCACTCGATGACCAATTGATGAGTGTTGTGAACCCGGGGATATTCTTCGCAGGTGAGATGCTCGACTGGGAAGCTCCCACTGGAGGCTATCTGCTGAACGCCTGCTTCGCCAGTGGGCTTCGCGCGGGGCGGGGGGCAGTCGCTTGGCTGCAGGCCACGGGAAGGCCGCTGGACTGAGTTGCGCGGTCAAGCCAATACGTGGAAGTAGACGTATTGCGCGCTGATGTCCTGGCGAATCTGGAACCCGATCTCGCGCAGATCAATGCGGTTGAACAGTGCCTTGTACTCGATCTTCAACGAGTTGTAGATCACTTCCTGGACAATGAGGATGTTGTAGTGCGACAGCCCCGATTCCAGCGCCTTGTCATGAATGAGTTTTTCGATGACCGGATGTTTGCGGATTTCCTCGTAGCGATAGGCCTGAATCAGCGCTTCACCGAAGAGATCATAAGACTTGATGCCGCTACTCTGGAACGTCCCCTGCACTGAATTGAATGCCAGCCCCATGGCTCCCTTGATAGGGGTGCCATAACCGAAGCGTCGGACCTCTTCATTGAACTCTCTGAACATCATCAGAGCCGTGGCGATCGCGTGGTCCGCCAACAGATTGGGGTCTTCCGCCAGAAAGGGATAGCCAATGGAGCTGATGAATCCATCGCCGGTCTCCTTTAGTCGGAAGGCCCTCGACTTCAACGGGTTGTGCTGATATCCCAGCATACAGATCTGAAAAAAATTGCGGAACACGTCGAGGAAAAATGACTTGGTGCGCTCGTGCTTGATCTCGCTGGAGCGCTGCACGTCAAACACATTGATGATGGCGCGACCCTTCTCGACAGGCATGGTGTCTTCAAGCTCGTCGCCAGCCTTGATCATTTCCAGTTGGTGCGGATACACAAGTTTCGAGAGCTGGTTGTAGAGATGCTGTCGCGTATCGGCATCAATGGAGCGGTAGTAGAAGCGAATCTGCACGCGTGCGAAAAACATCCAGCTGAAGATCGTGCCGGCCAGAAATCCCTGAATGACCTGCACGGCATTGGTCGCCAGATATGGCGGGCTGATCAAAAAGATGAGCATCACCATGATGAGAGTAAACAAAATATTGCGCAGAAATGTCGTTCTATATGACGTGTGGTAGGAGAACGCCGTTGTCATCAACAGTGTGAAGTTGATCTGACCGGACGGTGCAAGAAAGATCGCTGATTGTTGATCGATCACCATTCCTGGTTCAAATACAAAGCGCAGAGTCAGACAGAAGCCCAACAAGACCGTCAAGCTGGCGAGGTCGAGCACCACCCTTGAATATTTTTCGATGCGAGAATTCAGCAATGATGCGATCGGAAACAGAAAGATCAGCAGAATTGGAACCGCATAGGCGAACAGTGCCTGAAATGCCAAGGGACTGTTATTGCCGGAACGTGTCATGTAGGTCATGACAGAGGAGATGGCCAGCAGGATGGCCGCAGATTTTCCGGGCCAACTTGTCAGCGCCTGCGACGCCTCGTCCCGTAATTCATCCCTGAACTCTTTGATGTGCTCTCTGCAATAGGCCGAATACTTATCTGAGTTCATTTATGTTTTTATAATCATGCAGAACGATGATCCATGTTGAATGGACTCTGACCCGTCAACTTCCGGTGAAGATAATTTTCCGGAGGACTCTTGAGAGTCGCGTGATTATACAGTAATAGCCCGCCTCGGCAATTCGCTTATATATCAGTATGTTGAATTTAATGAACCAGATCACATCTTGGGCGTTCGTCATCTTTGTGGGCTACGTTGGAATGGTGGCAGTTCGGCTCGAGCATAAAAGTGAGTGACCCGACCAATTCTGCAATGACTTCATTCTGCCCGCCATGTCGTCCAGTTCTTGATGCGAGAAAAACGAGTCTATACCGACGCTTCGAGCTCGTTTAAACAGTGTCTGTCTCATGACGCTGACCACATGGAGCGTTGGTGTTTAATTCACCATTCTTGTGGATTACACTGCCACTGCCTTGATGGGCGCTTTTCCGTACTGCCAGAGCGGAGTGAGGTCTCATCAAGACGAGCGCGTACTCACCTGTACTCACCAGAGTATGGAAAATATATTCAAAATGTAGGAATGTTCCTACCCGGGATAAAAAAATGGATGCTATCAAGTTTAGAACGCTGACCACTGAAGTCGAAATCGAAAAATACATCGCCAAATTCGAAGGTTTTGTTGGGGTCAGGCTGCCTTACGACTACACAATCCGCAGCAGAATTGTGGGAGCCTTCAAGGGAGAGGAAATGGTTGCGGGATATATGCTGGTCACCAAACCTGAATTCAGAAGTCTGATGTTTGTTCCTGACAGTGTTAAAGAGACACATGAATTTTTCAAGAACGATCAATATGAAATGATGGAAGTCAACGGAGTCTGGATAAGCGTGTCGCTGAAATCCGCAACCGACTATTTCCGTATCTGGATCCATATGATGTGGGATGTATTTTTTACAAAGAAAAAATATGTTCTGCTGATGGCCAATCTGCGCAATGGCAACGTCAAGAATATTCACAGCCTCACCAATCCGGAATTGCTGTATGAAGGCCCACCCATGTTGATGGCCGGCAGCAACAGCCATTCAACAATTCGTGTCGCCTTCACTACGCGCTGGCAGATGGTGGCAAACATTCCACGTTACTGGATGGAATACAAGAACAGAGAGAAGCGCTCAACCAAGCGTCTGAAGCAGCGCGCTTACAGCAGGGAGTTGCGTCAGGCCGAATCGTAGGATTATTTGCTGCGAATAGAATATAAGAGCACGCGCTGATGCTGCCCGGTTGATATCAGGGAGCGTTTGATCGGGTGGCATTTTATGCTGCGTGGGATTTCTTTGTCCGCAGTTTGTTCGTGTGCGGTTTCTCTGTCTGCAGTTATTCCTCTGCACTTGCGAGGGTTCCTGCATTGGGTCAAACTGCTGCGTATCGGTGGTTAACAATGGTTAACGAATAAACAGTGAGTCTGGATACGATGCGTCTGTAGTGGTTATCGGCGCGAGGAGAGAATACTTGAGTGAAAATAATGTAAAAAATTTGCTGCAGCAGTTGCAGCAAGCGCTTGCGGAAGGCGGAGCGGTGGATGATGAAACTTTGGCGTTGGTAAAAAAGCTGGACAAGGAGATCAATGCCTTCATTGCCTCGGCAGAAGACGTCAACAGCCCCGAGCTGGACGATGCGATTGCCCTGGAAGCAAGATTTGCGGTAAATCACCCGGTGGCGGAGCGCCTGATCCGGGAGCTGATAGACAGTCTGGGGCGCATCGGCATCTGATCAACGGTTACGCATACGCAGTTACTTACTGGTTCGCGTGGAAGGTTAGTGATTCATGTTCGTCGACCTGAATGGCCAGGTTGCGAGCGCGTTCGGCCTCGACATAGGCTTCGGCGTCTGCCGGACTGCAGATTTTTCGGTTGACCGCTTCTGCCGCCAACGCTTCAAGTGATATGTCACTCTGCAGCTGTCCCTGTTTGATGGCGGCTCGTATTGAATCTCGTACTGCTTTCGTGGCGACAATTCTGCTGAATGCATTTTCGATAATGTATGCCGAATCGGCATTACTGTTGCCGATATACGCGTAACGAGTCAGGCGATCCCGCAGCTCGGTGTCTGCCCACATCGTCTGCACGATTTCATGGTCCAGTCGGTCTGCCGGTTGACGGTAGGCGTCTCCCCAGGGAAATACCACGCGCTTGAGCAGAATCGCGATGGTGCGATTGGGCAGGTTGTCAAAGAAGTCATTGAATGCACGCTGGCATTCATGGAGAGCGAATTCCACATTCCAGCGCACGTAGGGCAGGTCTGCCGTGGCGCGGCCATTGCCCTCGTAATAGCGAAGTACCGCAGATGCCAGGTAGAGCTGACTGAGGACATCGCCGAGCCGTGCCGAGAGTCTTTCCTTGCGTTTCAACTCGCCGCCGAACATGAGCATCGAAATATCGGAAACCAGTGCCAGCGCGGAACTCATGCGTGTGAGTTGCTGATAGAAGCCCTTGCTTGCATCCTGCGTCGGGCTGGCAGCGATTCTGCCGCCACTCAGCCCCAGTGTCAGTGTGCGTACGAAGTTGCTGATGCCATAGCCGATGTGGCGAAAGATCAGGCTGTCGAATTCGCGCAGCCCTGCACTCTCGTTTGGATCTTTCGCCGCCTGCATTTCGCGCGCGATGAAAGGGTGGCAGCGCACTGCTCCCTGACCAAAGATCATCAGATTGCGGGTGAGAATGTTGGCACCCTCGACAGTAATGCCAATCGGCATGCTCATGTAGGCATGGGCGAGATAATTCGATGGACCAAGGATCAAGCCTCTGCCTGCGTGGATATCCATGGCATCTTCAATCACGGAGCGCGATTTTTCGGTCATGTGATATTTGGCTATCGCCGATACCACAGCGGGTTTGATATGCGCATCTACCGCTCCGGCGGTGATGATTCGGGCGGCCTCAAGCTGATAGGTGTGCCCCGCGATTCTGGCCAGCGCCTCTTCGACGCCCTCGAAATTGCCGATCGCCAGATTGAACTGCGTGCGGATTCTGGCGTAGGCACCACTCATCCTGTAGCAGAGCTTGCCCGTGGCGGTGGCCAGGGCGGGGAGGGAGATCGCCCGTCCTTCCGACAGACATTCGACCAGCATGCGCCAGCCTTGCCCCGCGCGCTCGACGCCGCCGATGATCCATTCCAGCGGGATGAAGACATTCTCGCCGCGCGTCGGGCCATTCATGAACGTCATGCCCATGGGGAAGTGTCGATGTCCGATCTCTACGCCGGGGTGTGAGGTTGGAATGAGGGCAACCGTGATACCACGATCGACGACATCACTGAGCAGGTGCTCAGGATCCTGCATTTTGAACGCAAGACCCAACACCGTCGCCACAGGCGCCAGCGTTATGTAGCGTTTGTTCCAGGTCAGCGAGAGGCCGACACACTGCCTGCCTTGATATTCGCCCATGCAGACGATGCCGGTATCGGTCATCGCGCCGGCATCGCTGCCAGCTTCCGGCCCGGTCAACGCGAAGCAGGGAATTTCCTCACCGCAGGCCAGTCGCGGGAGATAGTGCTGGCGCTGTTCTTCGGTGCCATATTTCATCAGCAGTTCGGCAGGCCCGAGTGAATTGGGAACCATGGCGGTTACGGCCGCGCTGCAACTGCGCGTGGCAATCTTGGTGACGACAGTGGAGTGAGCCAGCGCGGAGAACCCCAGGCCGCCGTATTCCTCCGGAATGATCATGCCGAAGAATTTCTCTTTCTTCAGGTATTCCCAGGCAGCGGTCGGCAGATCCTTGTCCTTGTGCACGATGTCCCAGTCACTGATCATCGCGCAAAACTCTTCGGTCTGTTTCGCGAGGAATTCTTCTTCCTCCTTGCTGAGCGTTGGATACGGAATATCCAGCCACTTCTTCCAGTCCGGTGCTCCTCTGAACAGATCTGCTTCCCACCAGGTGTCGCCGGCTTCGAGTGCCTCCTGCTCCGTTGCGCTCATGGGGGGCAGGACGCGCTTGAAGAACTGGTAAACCGGGCGCGTCAGCTTGTCGCGGCGCAGATTGTCCTCGAAGTAGAAGAGCGCAACGACCAGCAATACGAGCCAGGGCAGCCACGCGAAGCCTCCATACCAGGTCAGCGCGAGCAACGTGATAGCGACTCCGGCGAGAATGTTTCCCATGTGCGCGCGACGATAGGCGAGCACCCAGATCACCGCGAGAACAATCAGTGACTGCATGAAAGTCGACATACTGAGTACTCCGTTAGAATCGACGTGGGGATTGTGTGGTACTGGCTTTGATGTTGTGGAGATCGTTACCGAAGAAATTGATGCCACAGAGTCCGAGCAAAACGTTGCTGAGCTCTATCCACGGATCACTCTTGTGCAGACCCTTAACCGCGAGATCTACCAGGCGCGCCTGCTGCAGGAGATTCTCCAGTGTCGTTACACTGAGACGTTGGACGGCGGCACTGACCGGGCCTTCGTGGTTCTTCCTGACACCTTCATTCTGCAGCGCACTGCCTGTGCTCTGCCCCGCCGCCATGCGTGTCGAGACGGCTATCAGGGTGCGCAGTTCACGCGTCAGCATGCCGAGGAGCGCCAGTACTTCGTTGCCCTCGGAGCGCAGCCCGTTCAGAATTTTCAGGCAGTGGCGGGCATTGCCCAGCAACGCCGCGTCCATGAGATTGAAAGTGTTGTAACGCGAATTGTCGGCGACCAGATTCATGATCTGCTTTCTGTCGATCTGCACCTTGTTTTCGGGGCTCGCGCCGGTGAGGACGCGCAACTTTTCGATCTCCTGACTCGCGGCGAGCAGGTTGCCCTCCAGGCGGTCACTCAGTATCGCTATCGCCTCCGGATCGGCGTGCAAGCCGTACGCTGCCATGCGTGTATTGATCCAGCGTGGCAGCGCTTTGCCATCTACCGGCCAGACCTGTACGAAAGCGCCGGCTGTCTCCACAGCCTTGAACCACTTGGTATTGAGAGCGCTGGTCTCCAGGCGCGGGCTGACGATGATGAGGACATTGTCGGGATTGGGATCGGCGAGATATTGCTGCAGGGCCTGGCGCCCCTCTTCCTCCAGTTTGGCCGAATAGAGTCGCAGTTCGATGATTTTCTTGTCGGAGAACAAGGACAGGCTGTTGCCTGATTGCAACATGGTCTGCCAGTTGAAGCTGCGATCAACAAAGAACAATTCCCACTCACTGAACCCTTGTTGGCGGCAGCGGGCGCGCAGTTTGTCCAGAGTTTCCTGGACTACCAGAGTCTCGTCACCCGCGATCCAGTACATCGGCAACAGTTGCCTTTGCAGCTGCGGGGCGAGCTGGTCGGAGTTGATGCGCATTCAGTTGTTGCCTATTGCCCGCAGTCTGCTGAGCAGCTGCTGAGCGAGGTCCTGGCGCATTTCGACACGCAGCAATTCCATTTCTTCCGTGCTGCCCGCGATGTTGGCGATGTCTTCAAAGTAGCTGCGTTGCGCCGACAGTACCTGTGGCCCGAACAAGGCAACGCCATCGTGCTCCAGGCTGACTTCGACCGCCAGTCGCAGGTCGTATTGGGCCGCCCTCGCGCGCCCATTGACGGAGGCGGTGCGCGTGTCGGACTGCTCTGCACCTACGCGCAATGTATAGGGCGATTGTCCATTGATCGTGCTGATTTGATTGGCTGATAGTGCTGTGCGCAGTTGCTGCAGAAAGGCGCTGCTGGCCTGTGCCGCCTGCAACTGCACGCTGGTGAAGGGCAGGGTGCCGTGCTCTGCGCCACGTAGCGCGAAGCCGCAGGCTGTCAGCATGCATAGCAGGCCAAGAAGGACTGTGAGGCGTGTAATCGTATGTCGCATGTTTGTTGCTCGTTTGACTGGAGTGAGTCCGTTAAGGACATTCGCGGCGCTTCAGGTTGACCTTTCCGGAGTCGCCGCACCCGCACGCGGACGGGTAGTCGTCACCTTCAGCAGGCGAATCTGGCGGCTGTCCGCGTTCAACACGGTAAAGTGGAAGTCCCCCACGTCGATGCTTTCGTCGTGCTCTGGAATGTGGTTCAGGTGCTGCAGCACCAGCCCACCGATGGTATCAACTTCCTGATCGCTGAATTCACTGCTGAAATACTCGTTGAACTCCGCGATCGGCGTCAATGCCTGCACAATGTAATTGCGCGTGTCGATCTTCTTGATGAAGCTTTCGTCATTGACGTCGTACTCATCCTCGATCTCGCCCACGATCTGCTCCAGCACATCTTCTATGGTGACGATGCCACAGGAGCTGCCATATTCGTCGATGACCACTGCCATATGGTGGCGGGTCTCCCGAAACTCCTTGAGAAGGACGTTCAAACGTTTACTCTCCGGCACAAAAGTGGCCGGACGCATGATGCTGCGTACATCGAAGCTGGTGCGATCACCGCTGCAGATATATTGCAGCAGGTCCTTTGCCAGCAAGATACCAATCACGGAGTCGGAATTTTCAGCGATGACGGGAAAGCGCGAATGGGAGGCCGTTACGGTAATGTCGAGTACATTCTCGAATGAGTCCGTGGCATCGACGGTGATGACCTGTGCGCGGGGAATCATGATTTCCCGGACCTGCATGTTGGAGACCTGCAGTGCACCTTCGATGATGGCTAGTGCATCGGCATCCAGCACATGATCCTGCTCCGCATTGCGCAGCAGTTCCAGCAGGCTCTTGGTATCGGTAGGTTCGTCCGAGAAAACCTGCGCTATCCGTTCGATCCACGACCGGGGTCTTGGATCGATACTCGATTGGTCATCTGCCATTTGCTGATCTTTTTTCCTCGTTCGGTGTTGGAAATTGGTTGGTGATATCAGTGTTCATCATTGCGATAGGGATCGTCGATCCCCAATGTGGCGAGTATGCGTCGCTCCAGTGCTTCCATTTCCTCTGCCTCCACATCATCCTCATGGTCGTAGCCATTCAGGTGCAGCGTGCCGTGCACGACCATGTGCGCCCAGTGTGCGGCAGCGGGCTTGCCCTGTTCAATGGCCTCTCGTGCGACTACCTCTGCGCAAATGGCAAGATCACCCAGCGGAATTTCTTCCAGCTCTGCCACGATGGCATCCGGAATGCCGCTGAGAAAGGACAGGACATTGGTCGCGTAGTCCTTGCCACGGTAGTCGTGGTTGAGAGCAGCGGATTCCTTGGCGTCGATGATGCGGATACCGATATTCACGGGTTTGGTCGCGGCGGCCACATGCTGCTGCGCGCACTCGATCCAGCGCAGGAAATCTTCTTCGGCAGGGACGGCGATCTCTGCACAGGCACTCTCTGCAAGAGCATTTTCGAAATCAAGCGTCGCGATCATGGCCCTTGTCCTGTGCGCCATCCTGGCTGTTCAGCGTGCCGATATTTTTCTGGTCGTAGCGGTCGTAGGCTTCCACGATACGCTGCACCAGCGTGTGACGCACTACGTCCTTGGAATCGAACCAGGTAAAGGCGATGCCTTCGACATTCTTGAGGACCCGGGTTACTTCGATCAAGCCGGACTTTGTGCCCTTGGGCAGATCGATCTGGGTGACGTCGCCCGTGATCACCGCTGTGGAGCCGAAACCGAGGCGGGTCAGAAACATCTTCATCTGCGACGTCGTCGTGTTCTGACTTTCATCCAGAATGATGAAAGAGTTGTTCAGCGTGCGTCCGCGCATGTAGGCCAGCGGCGCAATCTCGATGACATTCTTCTCGATGAGGCGGCCGACGCGCTCGAAACCAAGCATCTCGTACAGCGCATCATAGAGGGGGCGCAGATATGGGTCGATCTTCTGGGTGAGGTCGCCCGGGAGAAAGCCCAGTTTCTCGCCCGCTTCCACGGCAGGCCGAACCAGCAGCAGACGTTGCACGCGCTCCTGCATCAGGGCCTCGACGGCACACGCCACCGCCAGATAGGTCTTGCCCGTGCCAGCGGGACCGATGCCGAAATTGATGTCGAAACGCTGGATGGATTCGACGTAGTCGCGCTGGTGGGGGCCGCGTGGCTTCACCGAGGTGTTGGGGGTCTTGAGGATCAGCGGCTTGTCGACATCGTAGTGGGTCTTGTCCATTTTGTCCGCCGTGGATTGCGGCTTGTTCTGCACTTCCTTTAGCGCGAGGTGCACGACATCCGGATTGACGCCATCACCACTGCCGGTCGCGGTGTAGAGCCTGTCCAGCAGGTGCCTGCTGCTCTCCACGGCGCTCTTGGAGCCAGAGAGATTGAATACATTGCCGCGCTGCTGAATCTTGACGGCCAGCGACTTCTCAATTTGTTGCAGGTGTTCATTGAGATGGCCGCATAAATTGGCCAGGCGGTGTGTGTTGTCGGGCTCGAGAACGAGCTTCTGAGTGAATTTCTGGGTTGCCATTAAGACAGCTTACAAACCTCCTACGTTAAGTCGAAATGCATACGGATATCGGTCGCGCAGCGGCCGTAGTATACCAATCTATCGCTGCTTGTAAGCAGTTTTAACAGAGCTGCTATTGCAGCGTTCCCACCAGCGAATTGGGGTAGGCTGTGGTGATCTTGACGTCTGCAAACTGACCGATCAGGCGGGCGTCATCGCAGCGGAAATTTACCACACGGTTGTTCTCTGTGCGGCCCTGCAAGTCGCCCGGGTCCTTGCGGGACAGGCCGGTGACCAGAATTCTCTGGGTCGTGCCGATCATGCGTTCACTGATCGCGGCGGCCTGCTGGATCAGCTGGGCCTGCAGGATGCTAAGGCGGTGCTTCTTCTCCTGCTCGGAGGTTGTGTCTGGCAGATCGGATGCCGGAGTGCCGGGGCGGGCACTGTAAATGAAGCTGAAGGAGGTGTCGTAACCGATCTCCATGATCAGATTCATCGTGTCCTCGAAGTCTTTGTGAGTCTCGCCGGGGAAACCGACGATGAAGTCCGATGACAGGCTGATGTTGGGGCGTATGGCCTTCAGCTTGCGAATGATGGATTTGTACTCCAGCACCGTGTGGCCGCGCTTCATGGCCGCCAGAATCCGGTCCGAGCCGCTCTGTACCGGCAGATGCAGGTGATCTACCAGAGCGGGTATCTGGCGATAGGTCTCGATCAGTCGAGTGCTGAATTCCGTGGGGTGCGAGGTGGTGAAGCGAATCCGGCCGATGCCGTCGATGGCGGAGACGTACTGGATCAGCGTTGCCAGGTCAGTGATCTGGCCTTCATGGCTCAGGCCGCGATAGGCGTTCACATTCTGGCCCAGCAGATTGATCTCCCGCACGCCCTGTCCAGCCAGATGCACCGCTTCTGCCAGAACGTCATCCAGCGGACGACTGACCTCTTCGCCGCGTGTATAAGGCACCACGCAGAAGGAGCAGTACTTGCTGCAGCCTTCCATCACCGTCAGGAAGGCCTCGCAACCGTCGACCCTGGGCTCGGGGAGCCGGTCAAACTTCTCGATCTCGGGGAAGCTGATGTCCACGACGGTGTTGCTGCCGTTGGAGCTTTTCAGCATCTGCGGTAGCTTGTGCAGCGTCTGCGGACCGAATACGACATCGACATAAGGGGCGCGCTTGCCAATGGCAGCGCCTTCCTGGCTGGCCACGCAGCCACCGACGGCAATCTTGAGGTTTGGATTGGCTTTCTTCAGCGCCTTCCAGCGGCCCAGCTGATGAAATACTTTCTCCTGGGCCTTCTCGCGGATGGAGCAGGTATTGAGCAATAGCAGGTCGGCCTCTTCCGGCGTGTCGACCAGCACGGCGCCGTGGGACTCCTTCAGCATATCCAGCATGCGTGACGAGTCATACTCGTTCATCTGACAGCCGTGGGTCTTGATGAACACCTTTTTAATTGCTGGGCTAGTGAGAGAGTCTTTGTTCATCATGGCAAGACGGATTCCACCCCGGAGGGGCTTTGCGAAACGGGCTGATCAAAAAGTGGCGGTTTTAACAGAGCGCGGATTGTAGCAGCTTAGCGGTGTGCACAAAACCTGCGCGGGGGTAGGAAAGATTGTCGGGTGGCCGGGAGACAATTGCTGTAAAATGCCAGCCAGCTCCGTCCGGTCCGAGTTTCTGCGCTTGAATTGCGCGAATTCGCCCTGATATAGAGGAGCGTCAACGTTTACGAGATTGCATTAATGGCTACTCCTTCCGAAATCTACAGAATCACGTTCCTCAACAAGGGCAAAGTCTATGAAGTCTTTGCCAAACAGGTATATCAGAGCGAGCTGTATGGCTTCATCGAAGTCGAAGACTACATCTTCGATGAGCGCAGCCAGGTGGTTGTAGATCCGAGCGAAGAGAAGCTTAAGGCCGAGTTCCACGGGGTCAAACGCAGCTTCAT
>JAUSND010000010.1 GCA_030646295.1 Moraxellaceae bacterium | reverse complement strand
GTGGGTTTGCGGCGGCGGCGGCGTTTTTTGGCCGGGGCCGCATCGCCGTCTTCCTGAAAGGCTTCAGCACCCTCTGGCGCCGCTCGAACGGCCTCGGCGCCGGAGGGCTTCACGGCATCGGCAGCGGGCCGCTTCACGCGGACCCGGGGCTGCTGGGGCTTTTGCAACTGGGCTTCGCGCACCGCTTCAATCATGGCGTGGCGTTCGTCGTCATAGGCGGTGCTGAAGGTTTCCCACCAGTCGGCCAGCGCCGGGTCGATCTCGCCAATCTGCGCGCGCAGGCGCATGAAGTCAAAGCCAGCCCGAAAGCGCGGGTGGTCCAGCAAAGTGTAGGGCCCACTGCCCACACGCTTTTCAAAGCGCGGCTGCATGGTCCAGATCTCGCGCATGTCGGTGCCCAGCTTGCCGCGGCCCGAAACGTCGCCAATCCGGGCATTGAACGCATCGTCCACCGAATCCTGCAGCGCCGACATCAGGTGTTCGCCGCGCTTGAGGCGGCTGTCCCAACCCTGCCGCACCTCAGCCCACAGCACGCACGACAGCAAAAAGCTGGGCGCCACCGGCTTGCCTTCGCCCACGCGGCGGTCGGTGTCTTGCAGGGCGAGTTTCAGGAAGGGGTCGTCGGCCATTTCCACCACCACATCAAGCAGCGGGTAAATGCCGGTGGCCAGCCCCAGGGTCTTGAGTTGCTCGATGCTGGCCAGCGAATGGCCGGTTTGCAGCAGCTTCAGCATTTCGTCAAACAGGCGCGACTGCGGAACGTCGGCCAGCAGGTTGCACATCTCGCGCAGCGGGGCGGCCGTCTTGTCTTCAAACGTGAAACCGAGCGCGTTGAGCTTGGCGGCAAAACGCACGGCGCGGATGATGCGCACCGGGTCTTCGCGGTAGCGCACGGCCGGGTTGCCGATCATGCGCACGATTTTCTTCTTGGCGTCCCGAATGCCGTTGTGGTAGTCCACCACCACCTGCGTCTCGGGGTCGTAGTACATGGCGTTGATGGTGAAGTCGCGCCGCGCGGCGTCTTCCTCCATGGAGCCCCAGACGTTGTCGCGCAGCACGCGGCCCGAACTGTCCACGGCATGCTTCATGCCCGCCAGCTGGCTCTTGCTGGTGCGCTCGTTGCCACCCACCTGCTCGGCCAGGCTGCTGTCCAGGTGGGCGCGAAAGGTCGACACCTCGATCACTTCATGCTCGCGGCCCCGGCCATAAATGACATGCACGATGCGAAAGCGCCGGCCAATGATGAAGGCACGGCGAAACAAGGTCTTGACCTGCTCGGGCGTGGCGTCGGTGGCCACGTCAAAATCCTTGGGCCGCAGGCCCACCAGCAGGTCGCGCACAGCGCCGCCCACCACAAAGGCCTCAAACCCACCCTGCTTCAGGGTGCGCACGACGTCCATGGCGCGTTCATCCACCAGCTGGGGGTTGATGCCGTGTTCCTTGACGGTAACTTCCTGGCGTTTGCCAAACGGCGACTTTTTAACCCGATGGGCGCCGGACTCCGTGCTGCCTGATTTGCCAAACAGCTTGTCTATAAATTTTTTGATCATGATTCTCTAAATACTTTGCAGGGCAGACGGTTGGACGACGAGACGGTCAAACGAAACTTGCGCTGCCTGCACTAAAACAGGTCGAGTATGCGCCATCCGCGCTCTGTCGCCAGGGCACGCAAACGCTCGTCCGGGTTGGTCGCCACCGGGTGTGTGGCTTTTTCAAGCAGGGCCAGATCGTTCATGGAGTCGGTGTAGAAAGTGGTTTCCACGTCGTCCCAGCCCAGGTTGCGGGCTGCCAGCCATTGCGCCATGCGAACCACCTTGCCCTCGCGGGCCGACGGCGTGCCTTTGATTTCACCGGTGGGCCACCCGAGCGCGTCGCGCTCCAGCTCCACCGCGATCAGCTCGCGCACGCCAAACGCCTCGGCAATCGGGCGGGTCACAAACTCGTTGGTGGCCGTCACGATCACCAGTTCATCGCCGGCCGCCCGGTGCTGCTGAACCAACGCCCGGGCTTGCGCGGTGATGACCTTTTGCACCACCTCGCCCATGAAACGCGCATGCGCAGCTTCGGATTTTATAGCACCCTGGGTCCGGATGGCCTGGGTGGCAAAGCGCACGTAGTCATGCACATCGAGCGTTCCGGCGCGGTATTGTTCAAAGAACTCGGCGTTGCGGCGCTTGAATTCCGTGGCGTCGCACCACCCCAGCGCAATGGTGAACTC
The DNA here is from genome assembly GCA_030646295.1 of Moraxellaceae bacterium. GTDB lineage: Bacteria > Pseudomonadota > Gammaproteobacteria > Pseudomonadales > Moraxellaceae > UBA2031. Next base: position 7,976 of record JAUSND010000010.1, on the reverse strand, counting down.
GCCCCACTCGTAGTCGGAATCGATGGGGATCAGCGTATGGTCCAGATCGAACAAGGCCAGCTTGCGGCGGGCATTCACTTTTTTTGAGCTCATTCACTCTCCAGCATCGATTTAAGCAGCGGAACGGTGATGGCCCGCTTGGTTTGCAGCGCGTAGCCATCGAGCTTTTCGAGCAACTGCATCAGGCTTCCCAGATCCCGCGAAAAGCGCGTCAGCATGAAATCCATCACCTCGGCGCTCAGAAATACGCCCCGTGCATCGGCTTCGCGCCGCAGCACGGCGCGCCGCTCAGCATCGTTCAAGGCCTGCAGGGCAAACACATTGCCCCATCCCAGGCGGGTTCGCAAGTCTTCCCGCAGGGGCAGATCGGCGGGCGGCACATTGCCGGCCGCCACCACCCAGCGCGGGTGGCCGTCGTCGGTGCTCAGCGCATTGACAAACCAGTTGAAGGCCGCCCGCTGCTGCGCGGCCGTGTACAGGTGGCAGTCGTCCATGATGACGGCGGACCAGGATTCGTTGAACGCGGGCGGCTCCAGCATGGAGGCGTCCATCCATCCGCTGGAAGCGCCCTGCCCGCGCAAGGCTTCGCTGACCGCCTTGAGCAGATGGGTCTTGCCGCTGGCCTCGTCGCCCCACAGGTAGGTGGGCACCGGCGAATCGAGCGGACTGTTGGCCCACAGCGCCAGTTGCCTGACCACCGCTTCGTTCGGTCCGATGAAAAAATTGGCGAACGAGGGGTCGGACGCCAGTCCGATGTCCAGCGCGAGTTGTTTCATGGGGGCCATTGCATTACTCCTCCTGGCGACAGCTTGCGGTGCGTTGTTGGGTAAAAGTAAGTTGCATGAAGCTTTGGAATAAGCGCTGCGGTAGAAAGCCGGCAGCAGCCACAGGTGTAGCCTTTAGAATCTCAGTCTGGATTCTATCGGGCTTGCCGGCCTGCTCCAGACGGCAGCCCCCGCCCACCCAAGCGCCAACCTGACGCGCCCCAACGCATTAAAGCCTGACACCATGACCACCTCTCCCCTTTCCTACAAAGACGCCGGCGTTGACATCGACGCGGGCGACGCCCTGGTTGAACGCATCAAGCCACTGGCCAAAAAGACCATGCGCGAAGGCGTGCTGGCCGGCATCGGCGGCTTTGGCGCCCTGTTTGAAGTGCCCAAGCGCTACAAGGAACCCGTGCTGGTCAGCGGCACCGACGGCGTGGGCACCAAGCTCAAGCTGGCCTTTGAATGGAATATGCATGACACCGTCGGCATCGACCTGGTGGCCATGAGCGTCAACGACGTGCTGGTGCAAGGCGCCGAGCCGCTGTTTTTCTTGGACTACTTCGCCTGCGGCAAGCTCGACGTGGACACGGCCGCAGCCGTGGTCGGCGGCATTGCCAAGGGTTGCGAGCTCAGCGGCTGCGCGCTGATTGGCGGCGAAACCGCTGAAATGCCCGGCATGTACCCCAGCGGTGAATACGACCTGGCCGGCTTTGCCGTCGGCGCGGTCGAAAAATCAAAGATCTTGACCGGCAAGGACGTGACCCCCGGCGACGTGGTGCTAGGCCTGGCCAGCAGCGGCGTGCATTCCAACGGCTTCAGCCTGGTGCGCAAATGCATCGAGCGCGCTGGCGCAGATCTGCCCGCCACGCTGGACGGCAAGCCGTTCAAAGAGGCCCTGATGGAGCCCACCCGCCTGTACGTGAAAAACGTGCTGGCCGCACTCGCCGCCCACCCGATCAAGGCACTGGCCCACATCACCGGCGGCGGCTTGCTGGAAAACATTCCCCGCGTACTGCCAGAAGGCACGGCCGCGCATCTGGTCAAAGGCAGCTGGCCACAGACCGAACTGTTTGCCTGGCTGCAAAAAACCGCCGGCATTGACGACATTGAGATGAATCGCACGTTTAACAACGGCATCGGCATGGTGGTGGTGATTGACGGGGCCAGCGCTGCGGCTTGCGCCGACATGCTGCGCGCAGCGGGCGAGACGGTTTATGAGATTGGGGTGATTGCGGCCATCGGCGACGGCGCCAGCGTCATGGTGGGCTGAAGAATATCGGGCTGGGGCTTATGACGGCTGTGCAAATTCATTCTCCGGGGCCGGGAAATGGATTTTCTGCAATGCAAGACCTGACTCAAATGTCTCCGAAAAAATGCCGCTAATGCGGCATTTTTTGAGGCTACGACAACTAGATGATCAGCCTCCCGTCGTGAACGTGAACGTCCGGCTGAAAGAAGTACCGTTGTTGGTGCCGCTAACCGTAACTTGGTATTTGGTGTTCGCATCAAGAGGCGCATCGGCGGCAATATAGGCTTCATGGCTTTTGTAGCATCCTGAAGCACAAGGCGCATAAGGATCATTGGCGCTTGTAACCGCAGGGCGCAAGAGAACTGAAGCGCCAGTAGCGACGTTAATCATGCCGGTACTTGTGATTGCAAGTGTTTGACCTTCACGAACAGCAATGTAAACAGAACTTCCCAAGGGGTTTGTTGCAAGGTTGCGACCAGGCACCGGGTTAGGTGTTTCGTTGTTCAGTGAGGGCTTGATGTCCCTGCTACCTTCGCAAGGATAAGTTTGCACATCGCCACTCGTAAACTGTTGCGGTCCGTCGCTAGCTTTATGCGCAAGGTTAAACTGAACCACGACACGAGGACCATAGGTGGATGCCGTATCAACTGAATTGCGGACAGCTATGCCAATGTCGCGAAAATTGCCGAGAAGCCCTTTCATGTGATACGGTGCATTTAACAAAACACGTGTTTGATTGCCACCCATACCTAGGTTTACGCTAGTACCAAGAACGGTCGATATCTCGTCGGCAGCACTAAAAGTGCTTACATCTCCATATCCTGCGACTGTGATTCGATCCTCGGGCGTGGCACCTGTAAAAAGCTGGGTGCCTGTAGTTTGATAATGCCCTCTGTAATTATTCACCAACTGCCAATCGGCATGCCCTTTGGCGGCTGTATCGAGTTGGGTGTTCTGTGCCAGCAGTCCAAACCCACAACGCCCCCGCTCAGCATTCAAAAGATTGAACGCGGCCAGTTCCTCGCTCAGTGCTGCGTATGTCGCCACCGGCACCGATGTGACCAGAGAAGATACGATGGGTACGACAGGGCACTGTGCCGCCGCATCTGCAACGCTACTGGCACTTGTCGTGGTCGTGCCGCCGGCACAAGTTGCGGTATAGCTGGTCGCAACGGGCGTGCCCGTCGTCGAGTCACCACCGCCACCGCCGCCACCGCAGCCAAAGAGAGCAGTTGCCATGGCTGTGATGGTGAGGGCATGTAGCCCGGTTGAACGTGTGCGTGTGAACATTTGGTCTTTGCTCTGGGGTGAATGTGAAATTGAACGAAGAACAAGGCGCAGTGGTTTCGTCTCTTTTTGCCGGGTGACAAACAAATAGTCGATATTTTTGCTTCTCGTTACGTTTTTATTTTAGTCGTACCCAAAGAAAAGTGGGAAATCAATGGGGTAAGGCCGTGCATTGCAAAATGCGCCGCTGTCGCATCCGCCCATATCCCGCCCCTCGCGCGTTGAATTCCCCGGCGCTCTGTATCACGTGACCTTGCGTGGCGACCGGAAAGAAACGATCTATCTGGATGAGGCTGACCGCCAGCAGTGGCTCACCTTCCAGGCTTAAAGCGTCCGAAGCGTTTGCAAAGGCGTTGCGAAATAAAAAGACGCCTCATTGACGGGATCGAAGTACAACTGGGTTCGGGCAACGTGTACGGCGGCTTGGGTCTGCCGGATGCGGAAAAGCGCAAGATCAAAACCGGCTTGGTGATCGAGATCAGAAAAGCGATGCGCAGCCTGGGCCTGACGCAACAAGTAGCGGCCAAGCGCATGGCATCACACAACCCAAGGTTGTCCGACATGATGCGCGGCGAGTTCGCCAACCTGCCGGAGCGCAAGCTGATGGACTGCCTGACGCGGTTGGGCTACGACATTGCGATCAGCGTGCGCCCCGCCAAGGCAGCGGTTGGGCATTTGGTGCTTGCCGCTGCTTAGCGTGTTCAATGTTGTTACGGCTATTTATAGCTATATTTACGGCTATGTTTGAAACCCGCGCCTGATGCGCGAACTTGTCCAGCAACGCGCGGGCAGCAGCACCTGGTAAAGCGCCGCGACGCAAAACGCATAAACCGCCACGTTGGCGGCCGTTGGTAAAAAGAGCCAGTCCCATCCCCCATGACCCAAGCCGCCAGCCCCGCACCCCGCCTCCCCGCCGCCATCTGGGCGCTGGGCTTTGTCAGCCTGCTGATGGACATTTCTTCCGAGATGATCCACAGCCTGTTGCCGGTTTTCATGGTGACGGTGCTGGGCACCAGCATGTGGGCGGTGGGGCTGATTGAAGGCGCTGCCGAGGCCACGGCGCTGATCGTCAAGGTGTTTTCGGGCGTGCTCAGCGACTACTGGGGCAAGCGCAAGCCGCTGGCGGTGCTGGGCTACGGCCTGGGCGCTGCGTCCAAGCCTCTCTTTGCGCTGGCGACCACGTCCGGCATGGTGCTAGCGGCCCGGCTGATTGACCGTGTTGGCAAGGGCATGCGTGGCGCGCCGCGCGACGCGCTGGTGGCCGACCTGGCGCCGCCCGGCATGCGCGGGGCGGCATTTGGGCTGCGCCAGTCACTGGACACCGTGGGCGCTTTTGTCGGCCCCTTGCTGGCCATGGGCCTGATGCTGCTTTGGGCCAACGACTTTCGGGCTATTTTCTGGGTTGCCATGGTGCCGGGCTTCCTTGCGGTGGCACTGCTGCTGTTTGGCGTGCAGGAACCTGAGCGGGCCCAGGCGCCACAGGGAACGCCGCGCGTCAACCCGGATCAGCCAAGCCAATTTGCGCCGTCTGAGCGCGCCTTACTGGCGTGTGGTGGCGATTGGCGCCGTGTTCACGCTGGCCCGCTTCAGTGAGGCGTTTTTGCTGCTGCGCGCGCTGCAGGGCGGCCTGCCGGTGGCGTACACGCCGCTGGTGCTGATCGCCATGAACGTCGTTTACGCCCTGGGCGCTTACCCGTTTGGCAAGCTGTCGGACGCCGTCAGCCACCGCACGCTGCTGGCATGGGGCCTGGTGGTGCTGATCGCAGCCGATGTGATGCTGGCATCCGGCAGCAGCCTGGGCTGGATCGCGGCGGGCATTTTGCTGTGGGGGCTGCACATGGCCATGACCCGGGGGCTGCTTGCCACCATGGTGGCCGACACGGCGCCACCCGACCTGCGCGGCACGGCGTTTGGATTTTTTAACCTGGTTAGCGGCCTGGCGATGCTGCTGGCCAGCACCGTGGCAGGCGTGCTGTGGGACCAGCTGGGCGCACCGGCCACCTTTGTCACCGGCGCCGTCTTCAGCCTGGCGGCCTTGGGCCTTCTGTGGTTCTGGCGCGCCCCCCGTATTCAGTTAGCCCAATGATTTTTGCCATGCCAAACATAGCTGCTTGTGCCCACCGGTAAAGCACTACAGGCACTTTTTTTCTCGAAATATTCAAAAAAACCAGCGTCTGGGCAAAAAAACCGCTCCCGGCTCGTTTTCCCTTCACGCCGTTACCAGGATAAATGTCCTGATCTGATCGAAACCTGTCTGCCGCCGCCAGGACAGCACCGCGTTGCGCCGTAAAAATAAGGGCTTCAACCTCTGCCACAAAGGAATCCCTGGTATGAAAAGCTGTCTGATTGTGATTGATGCGCAGGAATCCTTCCGCCATCGCCCCTACGCGACCGAACGCGACATGCCGGCCTACCTGACAGCCCAGAACGCGTTGATTGCCGGCTGCCTGGCGCGCGGCCTGCCCGTGGTGCGGGTGCTGCATGTCGATGGCCCCCAAGCGGCGGGCAACCCGTTTGCGCTGGCATCGGGCCATGTCGTCCCGCTGGCCGGCCTGCTGGACTTCGAGCCCGCCGCCAGCTTTATCAAGGAAAGGCACAGCGCGCTCGTCGGCACCGGGCTGGCGGTGTGGCTAACGCAAAACGGCATTCAGCGGCTCATCGTCAGCGGCATCCGTACCGAGCAATGCTGCGAAACCACCACGCGCCATGCGTCGGACCTGGGCTGGCGCGTGGACTTTGTGCCGGACGCCACACTGACCTGGGACATGCAGCAGCCCGATGGCCGCCCCTTGAGCGCCGCAGACATCAAAGCCCGCACCGCAACCGTATTGAAAGACCGGTTTGCCGCGATTTGCACGGTGGACCAGGCCCTGGACCGCGCCACGGCGGCGGCTGCCCGATAGGCGCCCACGGTGTGATCGACGTCTACTTCATCCTGCTGCCCGACAGCCTGCTGCTGGACTGGGCCGGGCCGGCCGAGGCCTTGCGCACGGCCAACCAGGCCTTGGCGGCGCAGGGGCAGCCGGCACGCTTCAGGCTGCACTTTGCCAGCCCGGAGCCCACCTCGGTCACGTCGGTGGGTGCGCTGTTGACAGGGCTGGAGGCGCTACCGCAGTTGGAGGGGACCGGGCCGAGCTGGGTGGTACTGGTCGGCCAGCCCGGCAGCACCCTGGCCGTTTCGTCCGAGGCATCGCGCAGCGTGCTGCATTGGCTGCGCGGCCTGCGCCCGTCGACGGGGTGGCTGGAGCTGGTGACGGTTTGCGCCGGCTCGGTGCTGGCGGCCCATGCCGGTTTGCTGGCCGGGCGTCGCGCCACCACGCACCACCATCATCTGGACGAGCTCAAGCGCGTCGAGCCCCTGTGCGACGTCGTCAGCAACCGGGTGTTTGTGGTGGATGGGCCGGTTTTCAGCAGCGCAGGCGTGACCACCGGCCTGGATCTGTTTTTGCACCGGATCGGCGCCGTCTGCGGCCCGGCGCTGGCCGCGCAGGTGGCGCAGACCATGGTGGTGGCGCTACGGCGCGGCCCGCAGGACCCGGAGCTTTCACCTTTTCTGGCCTACCGCAACCACCTGCATCCGGCCTTGCACCGGGTGCAGGATGCGGTCAGCCAGCAGCCGGCCCACGATTGGACTGTCCCTGCCATGGCCAGCATCGCCCATGCGTCGCCGCGCCATCTGACACGCCTTTTCATTGACAACGCCGGCATCGCGCCGCAGCAATACCTGCGCCGCATCCGCCTGGCGGTGGCGCAGACCGCGCTGCAATCGGGCCGCAACGTGACCCAGGCAGCCGACATGGCGGGCTTCAGTTCCGACACCCAGCTGCGCCGGGCCTGGCGCCAGTTTGCCGTGGCGGGCACGCCGTCCAGCGGGAAATTGCCATGAAATAAATAGCTCCCAGCACCCTACTGATAGGCACAAAAGCTTGATTCAGGTGAATTCAGTCACAGGCCCGGCGCAACTCGGCCAGGCGCTCGCCAATAGCGTCCATATCCAGCGCATCCTCGGCATGGGCGAGGTAGGTTTCCAGGTCGGCCACCGCGCGCGCCACTTCGCCCTGCACGGCCCAGGCCAGCCCACGGTCACGGTATTCGAGCCAGGCATCGGGCTGCAGCACGATCAGGCGGTCCTGCACCGCAATCAGGCGCTGCCAGTCTTCCTGGGTCCGGTGAATGTCCTTGAGGTTGCGCAGCATGCGGCTGATGATCTCGCGTGGCGGCGCCGACTGCAGGTAGAGGCCCATGGGAACCTCAAACTCGTCGGCCATGCCACCGCGCGGCTTGAAGGGCTCCAGCCGTTCGGCCAGCTCTTCGCGGCTCAAGGACTGGCCACTGAAGGGGTCAATCAAGACCTGGCCCTTGGGAAGGTTCACCTTGACCATGAAATGCCCGGGAAATGCCACGCCCCGGGCGTTCAGGTCCAGGCCCAAGGCCAGCTCCAGCCACAGCACCGCCAGCGTGATGGGAATGCCGCGCCGCGTGCGCAGCACCGCGTTCAGGTAGCTGTTGTCCGGGTCGTAGTAGTCATTGACGTTACCGCCAAAGCTCAGGTCGTAGAAGAAAAACTGGTTGAGCGCACGCAGGCGCTGCAGGGCGGGCGCATCTGGGGCCAGGCGCCGCTTCAGCCGCGCCAGCAGTTGGTCGACATCGCCGAGCACCTGCTGCACGTC
>JAUSND010000006.1 GCA_030646295.1 Moraxellaceae bacterium | reverse complement strand
GGCCAGCGTGTAGGTGTAGCTGACGACACCGGTGTTGCTGTCGTAGGCGGTGATGTTGAGGGTGTTGCCCAGTACGGTGACAAAACTGGTGGCGGTAAAGACGCCATCAGTGATCACGGCCTGGCCGCCAATGGTGAGGTCGTCCACGCCATCGGGGGCGCTGATGCTGAAATTGCCGCTGGTGGTGAGGGGTTCCTTGGTGGTATCGGAGCCGTCCGGCAAATCATCTTCATCGACCAGTGCATCACCGCCCTGGCCACTCGGGGTGAGGTTGGTGATCACCACCGGATCATCCACGCCGGTAATGGTCACCACGATGTTCGCGGTGTCGATGTCGCCATCGGTGTCGGTGAGGTTATACGTGAAGGTGTCGGTGAGGGTTTCAGGTGTTTCTCCGGCCACGCCCAGTCCCTGTACGACCGGATTGCCGGTGTCGAGATGATAGGTCCAGGTGCCATCCCCGTTCTGGGTCAGGTTGCCGTAGGTGCCCTGCAGGCTGACAACACTGGCGCTGGCGCCGTCAGCGCCTTCGTCATCATTGGCGAGGATGTCGATGACAACACTGGGTGTGTCTTCACTGATGCTGGCCGCATCGTCCACCGCGTCAGGAAGATCATCGAGCACCTGAATGCTGAGGACGTCACTGTCACTGTCGCCGTCATTGTCGGTCAGGACGACGTCCATTTCATCGAACAGCGGATTGACGCCGTCGTCATCCGGATGCACTTCGTTGTCGAGCAGCTCGTATTCATAGGTGATTTCACCGGTGGCCGGGTTGTAGCCGGTGATGGTGAGTTCGTTGCCAAGGGGCGTGATGACAACCGGATTGACCAGGACACCATTGGCAATCACGGTGACGCCGTTGATGACCAGACTATCCACCCCGTCGGGTGCGGAAATGATGAAGCTGCCGCTGGTGGTGGTGGGCGTTTGTCCGGACAGGTCGTTTTCATCAACCGAGGCATCACCGTTCTGGATGGAGGGAGCCAGACCGGAAATGTCGGCGGCATTGTCCTCCAGCAGGAGGCGCTGATCCTCGGGCAGGGTGGTGGTGGTGGTTTCCGTCGGGAACACGAAGCCGATCGGGGTGGTGCCTTCCGATACGCGGCCCAGGCGAATGAAGCCGTTGCCGCCCTCATCACCCCCCCCGGTGCCGGACAGGCCGGCGGCGGTGGCTTCCAGTTCGGTACTGACGTCACGGCCGGCGAGCAAGGCCTCCAGCACCGCATCGGCAGCGGCATCCGCACTCATGGCGGGCAGCATGGGTGGCAGCTCGTTGCCGGCATTGTCGGGGTCCAGCGCCGAGATGGCTTCTTCGGGCAGAAACTCCGGCAGGGGCTCTTCAGCCGCTAGCAGTTCTTCGGGCTGGGGGGGCAGAACGGCCGCACGTGTGGCGGCGCTGTTCGTGCTGCTTGCGGTGGCGGGGCGGGTATCCATGATGACCTCCAATGCCTCTAACTTCTTTAAGTTCCTTCGGCCGGACGCCTGCACATGCAGGTGCGGTCAATCTTGTAGGTTCAGGCTAGGCCTGCCGGTGTGGCATGCCTACCGTACCGTTGGCCGGTATGGCCGGCCGTTCAGCCCTGCTCCGGCCCGTACAGGCTGCGCAGCAGGCAGGCGATTCCGTCGTCGCCGATGCCGGTCATCATCAACTGGTGCATGTCGGCAGGGTGGGGCGTGTGCGGGGTGTGTGGGCTGCCGCTTTGCAGCAGGTGATCCAGGCTGTCCCCGGGGGCGTCGAGTACACCGGCAAGGCTGAGGGCGTTGCCGGTGTCCGGGACCAGCCATTCGGCCACCATGGCGGCATTTGCCCGCGCATCCAGTACCCACTCACTGGTGTCGACGCCGGCATCGGCCAGCACATCCGGGTCCAGCAGCAGGGTCTGGTCGGGGCCCAGTCCGAGCTCATGCCCGGAGGCCAGTTGCACCAGCGCGGTACCGTGGGTGCCGGTGTGCAGGAGTGTGCCCGTTGCGAACGTCATGCCGGCGGTTACCGGTGTCTGTCCGTTGCCATCCTGCTGCCAGACATCACCGGTGGCATTGATGACACGGGCGGCAAATGAAATCAGGGTGTCCATGACGGGCCTCTCTGCGCGAAGGGCATTGATCAGCGTTACATCAGGCTAGGGCGCCGCCGCTGGTGTGCCTACCGTACTGAAGGACGGTGCCGATACCGCCGGTCACCGGGCGCTGTCCAACTCATGGATAAACGGTGGCAAACAAGGATGGATGGCAGGGTGCGGCCGGTTTGCTCCGCTAGTGTTAAAGAACTGTCGCAGCACTGCATGCAGTTCGTGGCTGCAGGTCCTTGCCGAGCGTGTTCAGGGATGGTCATTGGTGACAGGGGTACGGATGGCAAGGGGAATGGAAATGCCCGTAATGCTTTCTTCTGGTTTTCACCGTGTGGTCGGCAAGGGTTGGTGCACATGAGCCGGCAGGACACGCTAATCGACCTGCCGCGTCTGCCCTGGCTGGCAGCGGCAATCACCAGGGCTTCATCGCTGCCCGGTTTCCGACGCCAGATCATCCGGCATGCCATTACGGCAATGACACTGGCGCTCATGCTGTTGTTGCTGGCCAGCGGCCTGCATGATTTTTCGGCCAGGCGTGCGCAGCTGGACCGGGAGGCCGCGCTGCTGACGGATCTGGTGGCGGCCACCATTGCCGCACAGCATTTGCCGGAAGAGGTGGCCTCTGTTGAGGCGTTCCTGGCGCCCGTGCGGGATGCCCCGCATATTGATGCAGCAGTCATCAGGGGCGCAGATGGCATGGTGCTCGCGGCGATTGGTCATCCGGTAAAAGAATCAGCGCTGTCCCGGCAGGTTTTTGGAAGAACACAGATCGTGCGGACGGTGAAGCATGCCGGCGTGGTGATTGGTGAGGTCCGCCTGCACATCAGTCACCGCTTTCTGGTTGTCACGTTCCTGCAGGAAATGTTGTGGTCACTGCTGGCGCTCGTGCTGGTGGGCGTGATTGCCGCCTTGCTGCTGTATCGCGCCCTGTTCCGTTTCTCCAGTCGCCTGGCGGACCTGACGGATACCATGTCAGGCATGTCCGCCAGCGGCAATTTCGATCTGCGCCTGCCCGAACACAAATATGGCGAGGTCAGGGAAGTGGCGGTGCTGTCACGGTCCCTGAATGCCTTGCTCGACGAGGTTCAGGGGCGCAGTTTCAACCTTGAGTGCGAGCTTGAAAATTCACGGCTTATGGAAATGCATCTGGGCAAGATGTCGCTGGCTGTCGAAAATTCTGCCGCCGGAATTTTCATTGCCGATCCGGATGGCTGGATCGAGTATGCCAATTCAAGTTACCTGAAAATGAACGGGCTGTGTGAGGATGACTGCATCGGCATTCCCAGTCTGCTGGTGCAAAACAAGCATCTGGCATCCGAGCTGCATGCATCGATGTGGGATGCCATGCAGCAGGGGCATAACTGGCAGGGAGAAATCAGCGCCAGACGTAAAAACGGGGAGCTTTACTGGGGCATTATGTCGCTGGCCTCCATCCGCAAGGAAGACGGCAGCATCGCGCATATCATTGGCAATGTTGATGATGTGTCCGAGCACAAGCGGGCGGAAGAAACCATCAACCGCCTGGCCTATTATGATGCGCTGACCATGCTGCCCAATCGCCACAGTTTTGGCGAGCAGCTGCCCCGCTTGCTGGCCAGGGCTGCCCGCAAGCGTGAAATGGTGGCGGTCTGCTACCTTGATCTGGATCGCTTCAAGGAGGTCAATGACACGCTCGGGCACAGCATGGGCGATCATCTCCTGCAGACGGCGGCAAAACGGCTGCAGTCCGTGCTGAGGGAGCATGATGTGGTGGCCCGCCTTGGTGGCGACGAGTTTGCCCTCATCATTCCGAATCTGCATGATCGCGCCAGTGCCGAAGTGGTGGCACGCAAGATAATCGATCACATGACGGCACCATTCCGCCTGGATGGCCGCGAACTTTCCGTGACGGCCAGCATGGGCATGGTGTTTTTTCCCGAGCATGGCAGCGATGCCGATGACTTGCTGAAAAAGGCCGATATTGCGCTGTACCGGGCCAAGGCACTGGGGCGAAACAATTTCCAGATTTTTTCGCTCGGGCTGGAAGAGGTGGGGCTGGCGCGGCGCGAGCTGGAGGCGCAGATCCGGCAGGCACTGGTGACCGAGGATTTCTTTCTGGAGTATCAGCCCAAGCTGGATCTCAGGACGGGCAAGTTGTGCGGTGCAGAAGCACTGATTCGCTGGAATCATCCGACGCTGGGGCGTCTGCCTCCCGACAAGTTCATCCCGCTGGCGGAAGAAAGCCGGCTCATCATTCCACTGGGCAACTGGATCATCAACGAAGTGGCACGGCAGCAGGCGGCATGGTGTGCCGAGGGATTGCTGGTGGTGCCCGTGGCAGTCAACCTGTCCACCATGCAGTTCAAGAATGATGACTTGCCGTTGCGTTTCAGTGATGCCCTGCGGCAGCACAATATCGGTGCGGCCCTGATGGAGCTTGAAATCACGGAAAGCCTGCTCATGGAAAATCCCGAGCGTATCCGCCTGCAGCTGGCCGAGCTGGATGCCATGGGCATCGGTATTGCGATTGATGATTTCGGTACGGGTTATTCCTCGCTCAGCTATTTGCGTACCTTGCCGGTGAATGTGCTCAAGATTGACCGGAGTTTTGTGCGGGATATTGAAACCACGGATGACCGGATCACCCAGGCCATCATTGCCATGGCCAAGAGCCTGAATCTGGAAGTGGTGGCCGAAGGGGCAGAAACATCAGGCCAGATCGAGCACCTGCGCAAGCTGGGCTGCGACGTGATCCAGGGGTATGCCTACAGTCGTCCGCTGGCGGCAGAGGTGTTTGCCATCTTCCTGCGTGCGCCGTTGGACGAGGAATTGTCTGCCCTTGTCGACTGACCGGATGTCAGGACGGGTGATGGGGGTCGACGCCGTGCACATGCAGCGCCAGCTGCACCCGGTCATGCACCTGCAGTTTGCTGAAAATATGGCTCAGGTGATCCTTCACTGTGCGCTCGGCCACCCCCAGCTGGCGGGCGACTTCCTTGTTGGAGGCGCCGTCGGCCACCAGGCAGGCCACTTCCTGTTCCCGGTCCGTCAGCCCCCGCCGCCAGTTGCTGCTGAAGGTGCCGGAAGTTGGCTGCACTGCCACGCTAAGCATCAGCCGCGACAGCAGCGAGCGACCAATCCAGAGCTCCCCGTTGGCGACCGCCAGTACCAGGCGCGGTAGCAGGTCCACACTGATCCAGCTGTTGCAGTAGCCCCGGAAGCCCACGCGCAATGCCGCCACACCCTCGTCGTCATGCGGCACGGCGCTGCAGGCGACCAGCCGCGGCGGGCAGGCCTCCTGCCAGAGCTCGGGGCGGGTGATGGCGGGCAGGCCGGGCAGGTGCAGGTCAATCAGGCTGACGCTGCCATCCTCGGCGGGAGGCAGCCACAGGTCATGGCCCTGCAGGCGGCAATGCCCGGCCAGCCCGTGCCGCCAATGCGCGAGCAAACCGGCATTGGCGGTGTACAGGTGCACCGGGGGCAGCTGCAGGGTGGTCATCAGCGTTCACTCAGGGCGTAATTGCGCGCCCGCAGCACGGGCTTGAGCAGGTACGACAGCACCGAACGCTTGCCGGTCAGGATGTCCACATCCGCCACCATGCCGGGCAGGATGGGCTGACGGTCAGAGCCCACCCAGGACTGGTGTGTGCGCACGTGCACCACATAGAACGCATTGCCCTTGTCATCGGTGACCGTGTCCGCCGCAATGTGCTCCAGCGTTGCCTCCAGTCCGCCATAGATGGAAAAGTCATAGGCTGTAAAACGCACCACGGCTTTCTGTCCCGGGCGCAGGAAGGCAATGTCGCGCGGCTGGATGCGTGCTTCCAGCAACAGGTTGTCGTTGAGCGGCACAATCTCGATCAGGTCCTTGCCCGGCTGTATCACGCCACCCACGGTTGTCACCAGCAGGCGCTTGACAGTGCCATGCATGGGCGCACGCACCTCGGTGCGGTCCACCTTGTCCTGCAGGGCGCTGGTTCCGGCACGCAGCCCCTGCAACTTGCCCATGGTCTCGGACAGCTCCATGCGCGCCTGGTTGCGAAAGGTCAGCTCGGTTTCCTGGCGCTTGCGCCGCGCCTCGTTGATGGCGGATTCCAGCCGGGAGATCTGCGCATTGGCGGTGTCACGTTCCCCGCGAAAACGCGCCGCATCACGCTGCAGGCGCAGGATCTCCACATCAGAGACGGCACCCGAGCCGGACAGCTCCCGCGTCATGGTCAGTTCCCGCTGGGTCAGGGTGAAGCTTTCGGCAGCCTGGTTGCGCCGGCTGATGACCTCGTTCATTTCCTGGGTGCGTTGTTCCAGTTGCTGCAGGGCGATGCCCACGCCGGATTGCAGCTCCTGACGCCGCGCCAGGTACAGCGAGCGTTCGGCTTCGGCCAGTTCCGGAAACGCCGTCTCCAGACCTTCGGGCAGGACGAAGGGGCGATTCTCCGCAATCGCGCGCAGGCGCGCCGCCTTGGCCTGCAGTGAGACAACCTGCGATTCGTTTTCCTGCAGCGATGAGGCAAAGCGCGTCGGGTCGATGCGCAGCAGCAGCTGCCCTTTCTCCACGATATTGCCCTCCTGCACCAGAATGCCGGAGACAATGCCGCCATCCAGGCTCTGCACGACCTGGACATGGCTGGACGGGATGACCCGGCCCTGTCCGCGTGCCACCTCGTCAACCGTCGCCAGTGCGGCCCATACCAGCATCACCACCAGCAAGCCCAGCATGCTCCAGACAAAAGCACGGGCGTAACGGGCGCGCGGGCTGGCCAGCAGCAGGCCGGCATCGGCCCAGAAGTCACCCACCGGCGTGCTGGGCGGTGCGGGCGTTTTCATGGTCGTGCCCCCCCGATCTGGCCCGCCTGCAGGGCCGCCACCACCTTCTGCTTGGGCCCGTCGGCCACAATCCGGCCCCCATCCATCACGATGAGGCGGTTGGCCAGATCCAGCAGCGAGTTGCGGTGCGTGACCACCAGCAGCGTCTTGTGCAGGGCATGGGTGTGCAGGCGTTGCTTGAGCTGCTCCTCGGCACTGTGGTCCATGGCACTGGTCGGTTCGTCCAGCAGCAGGATGGGGGCGTCCCGCAACAGCGCACGGGTGAGGGCGATCTGCTGGCGCTGCCCACCCGAGAGGGACTCCCCGCGCTCGTCGATAAGCAGGTCATAACCCTGGGGGTGAGCACTTGCAAACTTGTCGATGCCCGTCAGCTCTGCTGCTGCCAGCAGGGCGGCATCATCGGCCAGCGGATTGCCAAAGAGGATGTTGTCGCGCAGCGTGCCGTAGACCAGTTCCACGGACTGCGGCACATAGCCGGTATTCCGGCGCAACTCGGCCGGGTCCAGCTGGCGCACATCCACCCCGTCCAGCAGGACCGAGCCCTCGGCCGGGGCATACAGGCCGAGAATGAGCTTCTCCAGCGTGGTCTTGCCCGAGCCCACCTTGCCGATGATGGCCACTTTTTCACCAGGGTTGATGCGCAGCGACACATGCTTGAGTGCCGGCAGCGCCGCCCCCGGGTAACTGAAGCTGACATCACGGAACTCGATGGCGCCCTTGAGGTGGGGGCGGTGCAGGAACTGTCTCTCCGGCGGCCGCTCCAGCGGCAGCGCCATGGTTTGCGATACCCCCTCCAGTGCCGTGCGGGCGGCATGGTATTGCGTCAGCAGTGCCGCCACCTGCGCCAGCGGCGACAGAGCCCGGCTGGCCAGCATCACGCAGGCAATCAGCCCGCCCTGGCTCAGTCCGCCATTGCCGATCTGGTAGACCCCCAGCACGAGGATGCTGATCAGCACCAGTTGCTGGGTGAGCAGGGTGACATTGGTGGCCGAGGCCGCCACCAGACGCAGGCGCGAGCCGATCTCCGACTGGTAACGCGTGTTCTGTTCCCAGCGACTCTGGATTTGCCCCTCCGCCCCCAGGGTCTTGATCACCTCCAGTCCGATCAGCCCCTCCACCAGCACGGCATTGCGCTGCGCCGAGGCGCGATAGGTGAGTTCGGCCAGGTCATGCATGCGGTGCTGCATGAGCAGGCCGTAGCCGGTGGCAATCATGAAGCCCAGCAGCGGCGGCACCACCATCCAGGGCTGGATCCACAGCGTCACGAGCAGGAAGAGGATGACAAAGGGCAGGTCGATCAGGGCGGTTGCCGTGGTCGAGGCAATGAAGTCGCGTACCGTTTCGAAGGCGCGCAGATTGGCGGCAAACGAACCCACCGAACGAGGCTTGGCATGCAGGCTCATGCCCATGACCCGTTCCATGATGCGGGCCGACAGGGTCAGGTCCACCTGCCGGCTGGCCAGATCAATGATGTAGCCACGCAGCATGCGCATGGTGAAATCGAAGCACAGCACCAGTGTGGCACCCAGCACCAGCACCCACAGGGTTTCCATGGCCCGGTTGGGCACCACCCGGTCGTAGACCGTCATGGTCAGCAGCGGGATGACCAGGCCGAACAGGTTGACCAGCAGGGCGGCCACCAGCGCATCCCGGTACAGGGGGGTGGCATCCTGCAGTACGCCCCAGAACCAGTGCCGGGCATGCAGGTCGCCGGTCGACGGCGCGCGCGCCTCAAACTGGAATTTTGGCTGCACATAAAAGACCAGCCCGGTGTAGCGGGCGGCCAGATTCTCGCGCGGCAACAGCGTCACCCCGCCTGATTGCGGAAACACGACCCGTGCCCGTCCGTCACTGGCCCAGCCCAGCAGCAGGCAGGCCATGTTGTTTTCCAGCAGCAGGATGGCAGGGAGCAGGGCGCCTTCGATGGCGTCCAGTGACTGGCGCTGCAGCCGTGCAGCAAGCCCGGCGCGGGCGGCGGCGCGTGGCAGCAGGGCCGGTGTCAGGCGATGGTCGGTCAGGGGCAGGCCGGCGGCCAGGGCATCGCGCGAGAAGGCATGACCGTGGTGGTGGGTAAGCTCCACCAGACAGTCCAGCAAGGGATCAGGCCGGGTCTCCGGCCCGGCACGCACCCACGCCGGTTTCTGCGCTGCAGCCTCTGCAGTTGCCTCGTGCGCCTTCATTGCCGTCTCCACGACTGGCGGTCGGCCTCTCCGTGCCGTCCCGTATCATGCCTCAAGCATAGTCGAGGATTGTGGCGTGCATTGACGGTGTGTCAGTACGGCGTGTCAGTACGACGAGCGATAGCGGGAACGGGTATGAATGATGCCCTGGTCAGTAACCACCAGATGCAGGGGAATATCCCAGGCGGCCACGCCCAGCTTCCCCACCTGCTGACAGGCATGGGCAACGCCGATAAGCAGCGGCTTGCGTGGCGCGGTACATGGCAGGCGGGCCAGCGTGCGGTCATAAAAACCACCGCCCATGCCGAGGCGGTTGCCGGCGGCATCAAAGCCCACCAGCGGCATCAGGATGACATCCAGTGACTGCGCCGCGCGCCGCGCGCCATGCGGCTCCGGAATCCCGAAACGGTTCCTGCGCAGGCGCATGCGCGGGGACCAGCGCACAAAGCGCAGGGTGTGTGCGGGGAATGCCTGCAGTACGGGAAGATAAAGCTGCTGCTGTGCAGGTTTGATGCGTGCCAGAAGACGCGGATCAATCTCGCCGTCATTGGGCCAGTAAAGTGCGACATGACGGGCCGAGGCCAGCGCCGGCAACTGACGCAGCCGTTGTGCCAGCTGGCGCGCCGCCACCCTTTGCTGCTGCACGGAAAGCGCACGACGACGCCCGCGCAATTCGCGGCGAATGTCTGAACGGGATGCGGGGAGGGAAGACATGAAGAAAGAATGTTCTCCGGGATGCCGCTACCAGTCGTAACCCTTGAACCCAATGGTTCAAGGGGGAAGCACGGCAACGATATCAGGCTTTCCGACGGGCGGACATGCACACAATCATCGCGCGAACTTCCCAGCGTAATGATATCGGCTCAGGGGACTGGACCAGTTGGCGAACACCCCAGGGAACAGCGTCAGTATACCAAAGACAACTTCATTGCCGACAGCCCCGGGACCAACGGTTTGTAGAGGGGCTGTCCGGCGAAAGGGATGTGCGATCAGGCAAACAGGGACTGGCCCTTGTCCAGCGTGAGATCAATCCTGCTGATCAGTCGCGCCAGGTCGGCGGCATCAACGGCATCGTTGCTGGCCTTGCGTGAGGCATCCAGCAACTCATGGGAAATGTTCAGGGCAGCGATCACCGCAATGCGCTCCAGCCCCAGCACTTTGCCGGAGGAGCGGATCTCGCGCATCTTGCGGTCCAGGTACTGGGCCGAGGCGCGCAGGCTTTCCTGCTCGCTTTCCGGACAGTTGATGCGGTAGGACTTGTCCAGGATGAAGACTTCGAGCGTGCTGGTTTCGGTGCTCATGCGGATATGGTCCCGGTGAGTGGGGGGTTAGTCCTGATCCTGTTCCTGGGCCTCAAGGGCTTTCAGGCGCAGGATGATGGCTTCGACACGGGCCTTGGCCAGCTCGTTCTTCTTTTGCAGGTCGTCACGCTCGCCCAGCAGCGCCTGTTCACGCTCGCGCAGCTTGCGGTTGTCCGCCATGAGTCGGTCAGCCAGTTCGACCAGGCTGTCAATGCGGGCACTCAGGGTCTTGATATCGGGCGATGACATGGCGGGTGCGTCTGAAGGCGTCGGGAGTTACTATGGAGGGTACTATAGTTTTTACCCTGAATCAGGGTCAATCGAATAAGGTCTGCCATGCACCCAGCCGCCACTGCGCCCACCCTTGAAGAACTTGCCGCTGTCCTGTTGCGGCTCAACACCGCCTGCACGGCCTCCGAGCTGCACGGCGTGCTGACCGGGCTGCTGGCCGGCGGTGCGCGCCTCAACCGCAGCATGTTGCAGAAAGTGCTGGAGGCACATGCAGAAGCAGACGCGGCGTTCAGTGACGACGTGGTGGCCCAGCTGTGGCAGCTCCACCTCAAGACGCTGGAGGACCTGGGTGAGAGCGAGCTGGTGTTCAGTCCCATGATCCCCGAGGATGATGATGATCTTGGGCACCGGGTGACCGCGCTGGCGGACTGGTGTCAGGGCTTTCTGGTCGGTTTTGGTACGGCGGTACGCCCCAACGACACCCGTGTGCATGAAGAATCCGTGCGCGACACCCTGCAGGATATCGTGCACGTCGCCAACGTCGACCCGTCAGCGCAGGACGATGATGAAGGCGACGAGTTTGCCTACGCCGAGCTTTACGAATTCGTGCGCATGGCCGCCATTCACCTGTTCGAGGAAATGGCGCCGCCGGAAGAGCAGCATCCGCACAACGAAGACGTGCCCGAGCATCCCACGCTGCATTGAGTCACTGCATCCGCCAGATAACGTAATCCCGAGACGCCGCCCTCATGTCACTGCTTCCCGCTGCCGAATTTGCCCGCCGCCGCCAGGCACTCATGAACATGATGGGCGATGACGCCATTGCCATCCTGCCCGCCGCGCCGCACTACAAGCGCAACCGCGATACCGAATACCGCTACCGCCAGGACAGTGATTTTTATTACCTCACCGGGTTTCCCGAGCCCGAGGCAGTGATCTGCCTCATTCCCGGCCGCCCGCAGGGCGAGTTCGTGATGTTCTGTCGCGAGCGTGATCGTGAAATGGAAATCTGGAACGGTTACCGCGCCGGGCCCGAAGGCGTCGTCAATGATTTTGGTGCGGATGATGCGTTCCCCATTACCGATATCGACGACATCATTCCCGGTCTCATCGAAGGCCGTGAGCGCGTGTTTGTGTCGATGGGTGCGCAGCCTGTGTTTGACCAGCGCCTGATGGGCTGGGTGAATACGATTCGTGCCAAGGCACGTGCCGGTGCCCATGCGCCGGGCGAATTCATGATGCTCGACCACCTGCTGCATGATTTGCGCCTGTTCAAGTCGGCAGACGAACTCAAGATCATGCGCAAGGCCGCCACCATTTCGGCACGTGCGCATGTGCGCGCCATGCAGCTGTCCCGTCCCGGCCTGTACGAGTACGAACTCGAAGCCGAAATCCTGCACGAGTTCCTGAGGAACGGCTGCCCGGCGCCAGCCTACAACTCCATTGTCGGTTCCGGCGCCAATGCCTGCATCCTGCATTACGTCGAGAACAACAAGGCCATGCGCGATGGCGATCTGGTGCTGATTGATGCCGGTGGCGAACTGGATCATTACGCCGCCGACATCACCCGCACCTTTCCGGTAAACGGAAAATTCTCGCCGGAACAAAAAGCCATTTACCAGCTGGTGCTGGATTCACAGCACGCAGCCATCGCCACGGTAAAGCCGGGCGCGCACTGGAACGCGCCGCATGAGGCCGTGATTGATGTGCTGGTTGAGGGCTTGCTGAAACTGGGCCTGCTGACTGGTACCAAAGAGGAATGCATCGAGCAGGCCAGCTACCGCCAGTTTTTCATGCACCGCACCGGGCACTGGCTCGGCATGGACGTGCACGATGTTGGCGACTACAAGATCGACAACAACTGGCGCGAGCTGGAGCCCGGCATGGTCATGACGGTAGAGCCCGGTCTTTATATTGCTCCGGACTGCGAAAGCGTCGATCCGAAGTGGCGCGGCATCGGTGTGCGCATCGAGGATGATGTGCTGGTGACCAAGACCGGCCACGAAGTGCTGACGCATGCCGCACCAAAAACGGTTGATGATATTGAAGCACTGATGGCGCGTTAAGGTGTTTTTGCCTGCTGGATGCTTTGGCTGCCTTTGGCGCAGAAGCGGTTTTTGGAAAGACCGGTGTCACGTCCGGCAATTGCCGAGCATGCACCAAGTGACTGCATTGGCTCTACCGTCATCCGGCTGTTGGCGAGCGTAACCAGATAGGTGAAGTCGACCATCGAATGGGCGCGGAATGGCGTGAATGTCTGGTCTGATTCCACACAGTAGAGCTGGTCCTGCGTGCTGATACCCTTGCGCGTGCCGAAATAGAGCCGGGCAAACAGTTTGAAGCCGGTGGTTCTGGCGGCCGTGCGCTCCTGTTCGCAGGTGGCCAGCGATGTCATCTGCGGGTGACTCAGGAAAAAGGCGGCAGTGAAGTCGGTGCCTTCCAGTTTCTGGCGGCTCAGCAGGTAGATGTCGGCAAGGGCAGGGGTGCTGGTGGCCAGCAGCAGGGCGGCAACGGCAAGAGTGCGCATGTATTGATCTGCGTAATGGGTTTTGCCGCATTATAGTGATCTAATTCCCGCCTGTATCAACAGGTTGCAGCAGTAGCAGGGGCGTCAGGCAGTGAAAGACACAGATGTGCTGATTATCGGCGGTGGCATGGTGGGCGTGACGCTTGCGCTGCTGCTGGCCCGTGAGCCGGGCCTTGCCATCACGCTGGTGGAAAGCATTTCCTTTCCGCCGCTGGAGCCGGATGCGCCGCTGCCGTACCGCCCCAGTTTCGATGCGCGCAACACGGCATTGTCGCGCCGTACCGTGTCCACCTATCGCGAGCTTGGGCTGTGGGACGACATGCAGCTGCATGCCACCTCCATTCACGAGATCCATGTGTCCGAGCGCGGCCACTTCGGCATGTCACGTCTGGTGGCTGATGAAGAAAATGTCGAGAGCTTCGGTCAGGTGATTGAAAACGCCTGGATGGGGCTGGTGCTGCTGCGCGCGCTCCGGCAGTGCAGCAATGTCACCGTGCGCGATGGTGTGACGCTCACCGGCATTCGTGTGCAGGAGTCGCACGTCTCGGCCGAACTGAAAAAGGGCGATGAGTCCTTTACGCTGAGCGCACCATTGCTGGTGGCAGCGGATGGCGCCAATTCTCCTTGTCGCGAACTGCTGGGTGTGAACGCCACGACGACGGCCTATGACCAGGTCGCGCTGGTGACAACAGTGGCAACGCACCTGCCGCATGACCACATTGCCTATGAGCGGTTTACCGAAAGCGGCCCCATGGCGGTCTTGCCGCTGCCGGAAAACCGTCGTGCCGTGGTGTGGACCTTGCCGGCCGGTACCGAGCAGCCGCTGATTGATTGCAGCGATGACGAATTTCTGGCGCAGTTGCAGGCCGCCTTCGGCAAGCGCGCCGGCCGTTTTGTGAAAACGGCAAAACGATTTGCGTATCCGCTGGCCCTGACGGTTGCGCAAACCCAGACTCAGCCGCGTGCCGTTATTCTGGGCAATGCCGCCCACACGCTGCATCCAGTGGCGGGGCAGGGCTTTAATCTTTGTCTGCGCGATTGCCTGGCGCTGACGGAACGCCTTGCGCAGCGGCATCGTGAAGGCGGCGACATCGGCGAATTTTCCCTGCTGCGTGATTACGAAAACGCCCGTATTGATGACCAGCATAATGTCACCAGCTTTTCCGACCGGCTGGTGCGCGGATTTTCCAATAACACCCCGGGCCTGACCTTGCTGCGCAATGTCGGCATGGTGACGTTTGATTTGCTGCCTGCCGCCAAACAGGCGCTGGCCCGGTATGCCATGGGCCTCAGTCACTGATGCGTATTTTTTCCGTGGGAGCGGCTTTGGTCGCGAATGAGTGCAGTCATGCCATCAAGTAAGTACGACATTGTCATCGTTGGTGCCGGCATGGTTGGCTCGTTGCTTGCGGCCCTGCTGCAGAAAAGCGGCCTGTCCATTCTCATGCTGGAGCGTGCCGCCGTGGAGGCGCCATTGCCCGATGCGCCTTTCGAGCCGCGTGTCTCTGCACTCACGCGCGCGTCAGAAAACCTGTTGCGGCATGTCGGCGCCTGGGCGGCGGTCGAAGCCTGCCGTTGCTGTGCCTATACCGGCATGACGGTGTGGGATGCCGATGGCAGTGGCCGTGTCGAGTTTTCGTCGCGTGAAATCGGCGAAAGCCATCTGGGCGTGCTGGTGGAAAACCGGCTGCTGCAGGCGGCACTCACCGAGGTTGCCGTAAAGGCGGATAACGTCACCTTGCGCTGCCCGGCCCGGCTTACCCATCTGGAGCGGTTGCCGCAGGGCTGGCAGCTCACGCTGGACGACGGCGAAACGCTGCAGGCCACACTGGTGGTGGGCGCCGATGGTGCGCAGTCGGCCGTGCGCGGCATGGTGGGCCTGGATGTGCGCGCCACGGATTATCACCAGCGCGCCATTGTCACCACGGTGCGTACACAAAAGCCGCACCAGTTCACGGCCTGGCAGCGCTTCAGTCCGACCGGGCCGCTGGCCTTCCTGCCGCTGCTCACGGCAAGCGGTGACGATCATTTCTGCTCCATCGTCTGGTCGCAGGACGAACCGGAAGCGCAGCGACTGATGGCGCTGGATGACCAGGCCTTCATGCGGGAAATCGGTTTTGCGCTGGAGAACACGCTGGGCAACATCGAGTCGGTTGATCCGCGCTACAGCTTTCCGCTGCGTGCGGCGCATGCCACCGATTATGTCCGTGACGGCATTGCGCTGATCGGTGATGCCGCCCATGCGATCCATCCGCTGGCGGGGCAGGGCGTCAATATCGGTCTGCTTGATGCCGGTGTGCTGGCGGAAGAAATATGCCGGGCACTCGACAGGAAGATTGCCTGGAGTGACGAAGTGACATTGTCGCGTTACGCACGCCGCCGTCGCGCCCACAACACGCTCATCCTTAACAGCATGACCGGCTTCCAGAAACTGTTTGGCAGCCAGCACCCGCTGCTTGTCGTTGCGCGCAATATCGGCATGCGTGCCACCAATCGCCTGTTGCCCGTCAAGCAGGAGCTGGCGCGTGTGGCCATGGGGCTGTCGGGTGATTTGCCTGGCAGTGCGCGTAGCGGTGGTCAGGGACTCTAGCGCAGGGTTGTTACCGGTGCGGCGCCAGTCGCGAATATTCACACCAGCAAAAGGCAGTTGCCTGATGACCACGTCCGCGTCTCTCCGCAAGGAACCTGTCATTCTTCTTGTGCTCACCTTGCTGGTGCTGGGCTGGTCGGCGATCAATCCGCATGACTATCCCACCTGGTGGCTGGAAGTGTTGCCGGTCTTTATTGCGTTGCCATTCCTGTTGTGGACCCGCACATCATTTCCCCTGACCGATCTGCTGTACCGCCTCATTTTCCTGCACGCCGTCATCCTGATTGTGGGCGGGCATTACACCTATGCGCTTGTGCCTGCCGGCTTTCAGGTGCAGGACCTGTTCGGTTTCGAGCGCAACCACTATGACCGCCTCGGGCATTTTGTGCAGGGGCTGGAGCCGGCCATCCTCGCGCGCGAAATCCTGCTGCGCAAGAATGTGGTGAAGCGCGGCGGCTGGCTGGTGTTGTTCGTGATTTCCATCTGCCTGGCCTTCAGCGCGTTCTACGAACTCATTGAATGGTTTGTTGCCACCGTGTCGGCCGAGGCGGCCGAGTCATTCCTCGGCACGCAGGGCGATGTCTGGGACACGCAGTGGGACATGTTCATGTGTCTGTGTGGTGCCGGTGTGGCACTGGCCATCTTTTCAAATGTTCATGACGGGCAACTGGAGCGGTTGTCCGTAGCAGGGGGCAAGTAATGACGGATATCAAACGGATGCATGTGGCGGCGCGTTACAGCGATACCGCCGTACACAACGGCACGGTCTATCTGGCAGGGCAGGTGGCCACGGACGATGCGCAGGATATCACCGGCCAGACCCGCGAGGTGCTGGAGACGATTGATCGCTTGTTGCACGAGGTGGGCAGCGACAGGTCGCGCATCCTCATGACACAGATCTTCCTGCCGGACCTGGCCGACTACGCCGCCATGAATGCCGTGTGGGACGGCTGGGTGGTGGCAGGTCATGCGCCACCCCGTGCCACCGTGCAGGCGCAGCTGGCCAATCCGAAGTGGAAGATCGAGGTGGTCGTGACGGCGGCGGTGCGCTGACCGCCTGTTCTGAGCCCTGCCGTCAATCGTTCAGTCCCTGTAGTCGTGGAGCTGGCCCCCTCCGGCGTGTAAAATGCGCGCCTCATTACTCGGGATGCTGTCACCATGGGCCACAAAACCGCGCTTTACGATGAACATCTGGCCCTGAAGGCACGTGTTGTCGACTTTGGTGGCTGGGACATGCCGGTGCAGTACAGTTCGGTGCTGGAAGAGCATCATGCCGTGCGCCGTGCCGCCGGCATGTTCGACGTCTCCCACATGACCTTTCTCGAGCTGGATGGTGCCGACGCACTGCCGTACCTGCAAAAGCTGCTGGCCAATGACGTGGCGCGCCTCAAGGCGCCCGGAAAGGCGCTTTATTCCGGTATGTTGCGCGAAGATGGCGGCGTAATCGACGATCTTATCGTCTATGCCCCTGCGCCGGATGCGCCCTCGCTGTGGCGTGTGGTGGTGAACTGCGGTACGCACGACAAGGACCTGGCCTGGATGCAGGCGCAGGCCGCCGGTTTTGCCATCACCCTCAACGAACGTACCGATCTGGCCATGATTGCGGTGCAGGGTCCCGAGGCCCGGGCGAAAGTGGCGGCCCTCAAGCCGGCGCTGGCCGGCCTGATCAATGGCCTCGACGTGTTTGTCGGCGCCGTTGCCGGCGACTGGTTCATCAGCCGTACCGGTTATACCGGCGAAGACGGCCTGGAAATCCTGCTGCCCAATGCCGAGGCACCCGCCTTCTGGCGCGAGCTGCTGGCTGCCGGCGTGCTGCCCTGCGGTCTGGGCGCACGTGACACCCTGCGTCTGGAGGCCGGCATGAACCTTTACGGCAACGACATGACCGAAGACGTGTCGCCGCTGGTCGCCAACATGGCCTGGACCATTGCCTGGGGCTCTGATGAAGCGCCGCATGACTTTATCGGCAAGGCGGCGCTGGAGGCGGAGAAGGCAGCTGGCGTAAAATCACGCCTGGTCGGCCTGATCCTGGAAGAACGCGGCGTACTGCGCTCACACATGAAGGTCATCACGGCCGATGGCGAAGGTGAGACCACATCGGGAACCTTCTCCCCGACCATGGAAACTGCCATTGCCCTGGCACGCATTCCTGCCGGCAGCGCCGACCGTGCCGAAGTCGAGATTCGCGGCAAGCGCCTGCCGGTGCGCATCGTGCGTCCGCCGTTTGTACGCAACGGCAAGGCCCTGTACTGATTTTTGCACTGCCCGCTGTCATTTCCGTAGCGGGCAGCTACTGTTTTCCTGATTAACGACAATGGCGATCACGCCAGAGGCCACGCACCATGAGCAACACGCCGTCCGAACTGAAATACCTCGCCAGCCACGAGTGGGCACGCATCGAAGGTGACATCGCCGTTGTCGGTATCACCGACCATGCCCAGGAAGCACTGGGTGACCTGGTCTACATCGAACTGCCGGAAGTGGGTGACCAGCTCAAGGCCGGTGACGAAGCCGGTGTGGTGGAGTCCGTGAAAGCGGCGTCCGATATTTACGCACCGCTGACCGGTGAAGTGATTGAAGTGAACGCTGCGCTGGTCGACAGCCCGGAAATCGTCAACAGCGATGCCTATCACGATGGCTGGATGTACAAGATCCGCTTTGTTGATGCTGCAGAAATTGATGATCTGCTGTCGGCAGAAGGTTATGACGCTGCGGTGGAAGCCGAAGCGCACTGATCTGTTAGAGCGTACCGTTTTGGTGGGAGCGGCTTCAGCCGCGAATGTTGAGGGCCTGTTCCAGGACTCTGTTCGCGGCTGAAGCCGCTCCCACATACAGTGTTTTGCCAGTTTGTCCCTTCTATTTTTGTGGACCCCGCCATGCCCTTTATTCCCCATACCGATGACGATGTGCGCAAGATGCTGGAGACCATCAAGGCCTCCTCCATTGAAACGCTGTTTGACGAAATTCCGGCCCATCTGCGCGGCAACACCCTGTCCGGCATTCCGGATGGTGAGTCCGAAATGGTCGTCAGCCGCCTGATGCGCGAACGCGCAGGTGCCGACGAGGCGGATCTGTGCTTTATCGGTGCGGGTGCGTATGAGCACCACATTCCGGCAGCGGTATGGGAGCTGGCATCGCGCGGTGAATTTCTCACCGCCTACACGCCGTACCAGGCAGAAGCCTCGCAGGGCACGCTGCAGGTGATTTACGAATTCCAGACATCCATGGCCAACCTCACCGCCATGGATGTGTGCAACGCCTCCGTGTATGACGGTGCTTCCGGCCTGGCCGAAGCGGTACTGATGGCCGTGCGTGCCAACAAGCATTCCAAAACGCGTCGTGTGCTGGTGCCCAAGGCTGTGCATCCGCACTACCGCGCGGCGCTGAAAGCGATTGTCACCATGCAGGGCATCGAGGTGGTGGAAGTCGAGTTCAGCAAGCATGGCGGTCACGTCGAGCTGTCCGTGCTCAAGCAGTACGAGAGCGATGACTACACCGCAATCGTGGTGCCGCAACCGAATTTCTTCGGCGTACTGGAAGAGGCGGACGCACTCACCAACTGGGCGCATGCGCACAACATTCTGGTGATTGCCTGTGTCAATCCGATGGCGCTGGCCATCATTGCACCGCCCGGCGAATGGGGCGACACCGGTGCCGACATCGTGGTCGGCGAAGGCCAGCCGTTCGGTATTCCGCTGTCCAGTGGCGGTCCTTATGTTGGCTTCCTCTGCACCAAGATGGAGTTCGTGCGCCAGATGCCGGGCCGCATCATCGGCCGCACGGTTGATCTGGAGGGCAAGCCCGGCTTCACGCTGACCCTGCAGGCGCGCGAGCAGCACATCCGTCGCGCCAAGGCGACCTCGAACATCTGCACCAACCAGGGCCTGGCCATGACCGCCGCGACGATTTATCTCGCGCTGCTCGGCGCCGAAGGGCTGGAGCGTGTGGCACTGGCCTCGCATCACAATATTCGTGAGCTGGCGCAGACCACCAGCAAACTGGGCAATATCGAGCGCGTGTTCAATCGTCCGGTGTTCCATGAAAAGGTGCTGCGCCTGGCCAAGCCGGTGGCTGCCGTGCTCGAGCACATGGCAAAGAATGGCGTGCTTGGTGGCTATGACCTGAGCGCGGATTATCCGGAACTCGGCAACGCCCTGCTGGTGTGCTGTACCGAAACCAAGACGCCGGCAGACATTGCCCGTTATGTGGCTGCGCTCGACCAAGCGCTGATGGAGGCCTGAGACAATGAAACTGATTTTTGAACGTTCCGGTTCCGGCCGCTTTGCCCAGTCACAGGCACCGCGTCAGCGTTTTGATCTCACGGATATTCCCGAAGGCCTGCGTCGCAAGACGCGTCCGGCGCTGGCGGAAGTGGGCGAGATGCAGGTGGTGCGTCACTACACCAACCTGTCGCGCAAGAACTTCTCCATCGACACGCAGTTCTACCCGCTCGGTTCCTGCACCATGAAGTACAACCCGCGTGGTGCGCACAAGGCCGCCATGCTGCCGGGTTTTCTCGCGCGTCATCCGCTCGCTCCCGTGTCGCACTCGCAGGGTTACATCGCCTGCCTGCATGACCTGCAGGAAGTGCTGAAGGAAGTGACCGGCATGAAGGGCGTGTCGCTCACGCCCATGGCCGGCGCCCAGGGTGAATTTGCCGGTGTGGCCATGATCCGTGCCTATCACGAGGCGCGGCAGGATCACGAACGTACCGAAATGCTGATCCCGTCAGCCGCGCACGGTACCAACCCGGCCACGGCCGTGATGTGCGGCTACAAGGTGCGTGAAATCCCCGTGCTCGCCAACGGCGACGTTGATCTGGCGGCACTGAAGGCGGCCGTCGGCCCGCAGACGGCCGGCCTGATGATGACCAATCCTTCCACCTGCGGCGTGTTCGAGCAGCAGATCGAAGCGATTGCCAGGACCGTGCACGAAGCCGGTGGCCTGCTGTACTACGACGGTGCCAACCTCAATGCCATTCTCGGTAAGGTGCGCCCGGGCGACATGGGTTTTGACGTGCTGCACATGAACCTGCACAAGACCTTCGCCACGCCGCATGGTGGTGGTGGTCCGGGTGCCGGTCCTGTCGGTGTGGGCGAGCGCCTGCTGCCCTATCTGCCAACACCGCTGGCCGGCAAGAAGGACGATGGTTCCTATTACTGGATCGGCGAAGAAGAACTGCCGACCAGCATTGGCCGTCTGTCTGCCTTCATGGGCAACGCCGGCGTACTGCTGCGTGCGTTCTACTACGGTCGTGCGCTGGGTCGTGAAGGTCTGCTGCGCGTGGGCGAATACTCCACGCTCAACGCCAACTACATGATGGCCCGTCTGCAAGCCGAAGGCTTCCAGCTCGCCTATCCCGAGCGTCGTGCCTCGCACGAATTCATCATCACGTTTGCGAAGGAAGCAAAAGAGCTGGGCGTCAACGCGATGGATTTTGCCAAGCGTCTGCTCGACTACGGCTTTCACTCGCCCACCACCTACTTCCCGCTGCTGGTGCCGGAGTGCTGGCTGATCGAACCGACCGAGACCGAGACCATCGATGAACTCGATGCCTTTATTGAGGCGCTGGTGAAGATCCGCGAAGAGGCCCGTACCACGCCGGAGTTGGTGAAGGGTGCGCCGCACACCTTGCCGGTGCGCCGTCTGGATGACGTGCGTGCCGCACGTGAGCTGGACCTGAAGTGGGTGCCGGCCGCCGCCACGCGGTAAGCAGTGCTATCATAGTGTTCGCAACGCCCCCGGCCGCAAGGCTTGGGGGCGTCTGTTTTTTCAGGGGAAACCGTCATGTCCGCACTTGCCACACTCAAGCTCAAGGTTCACGAAGACCGTCGTCTGCGCGAAGGCCATCTCTGGATCTATTCCAATGAGGTGGATGTGGCGGCCACGCCATTGAAGAATTTCACCGCCGGCGAACAGGTGCGCGTGGAAGACAGCAAGGGCAAGTGCCTTGGTATCGCCACGGTAAATCCCAACACGCTCATCTGCGGTCGTCTGGTCAGCCGCGACGAGAAGTACCCGCTCAACAAGTCGCTGCTGGTGCATCGCCTGCAGGTGGCGCTGGGCTTGCGCGAGGCGCTGTATCCACAGCCATTCTACCGTCTGGTCTATGGCGACAGCGATTTCCTGCCGGGTCTGGTGATTGACCGTTTTGGCGATGTTTGCGTGGTGCAGATTTCCACGGTTGGCATGGAGCTGCTCAAGGCCGAGATTGTCGAGGCGCTTGAAAAAGTATTGTCACCGCGCGGCATCCTGTTCAAGAACAACGGCAAGATGCGTGAAGTGGAAGGCATGCCCGGTTATGTCGAAGTGGGCGCCGGCGAAGTGCCGAATGAAGTCGAGCTGATCGAGAACGGTGTGAAGTTCATTGCGCCGATTCGTGAAGGCCAGAAGACGGGCTGGTTCTATGACCACCGTGATGCACGTGCCGAACTCGCGCACTGGGTAAAGGGAAAGCGCGTGCTGGACGTGTTCTCCTATATCGGTGGCTGGGGTGTGCAGGCAGCGGTGTTTGGTGCCAGTGAAGTGGTGTGCGTGGATTCGTCCGCGTTTGCACTGGAGTTGGTGCAGCGCAATGCCGCGCTCAATGATGTTGGCGACAAGGTAAGAATCCAGCAGGGCGATGCCTTTGACGTCATGACCGCGCTCAAGCAGGCCAACGAAAAGTTCGATGTGATCATTCTGGACCCGCCTGCGTTCATCACGCGGCGCAAGGATCACAAGAACGGGTTGCTGGCCTATCGCCGCGCCAACGAACTGGCCATGCGCCTGCTCAATCGCGAAGGCCTGCTCATCTCCGGTTCCTGCTCCATGCACCTGGCCCGTGAAGAGCTGGTGGATGTGGTACGTGGCGCTTCGCGTCACATTGATCGCTCTGCACAGATCGTGCATCACGGCCATCAGGGCGGCGATCACCCGATTCATCCGGCCATCCCGGAAACCGAATACCTCAAATCCATTTTTGCCCGCATCCTGCCGGCCTGATTTTTTTGAGACATGAAAAAGCCCGCTGATGCGGGCTTTTTCATGTGCGCACGGCAGTGCCTGTTCTGTGTGGGAGCGGCTTTAGCCGCGAATATTTTCATTAAGCAACGCCTGTTCGCGGCTAAAGCCGCTCCCACGAAGAGCAGGGTCGTCAAGGACGTGTTCTTTTCAGCGCAGGAACAGCTGGTAGGCCGGATTGTCGCTTTCTTCCTGGAAGGGATAGCCAACTGACTTCAGTGACTCCATCAGCTCCTTCACCGGGCGGCCGCCCAGCTGCAGGCCAACGAGCACGCGACCATAGGCATCGCCATGATTGCGGTAGTGGAACAGCGAGATATTCCACTTGGCCTCGATGCGCGTGAGAAAATTCATCAGGGCGCCGGGGCGTTCCGGAAACTCGAAACGGAACAGGCGCTCGTCTTCCACCCCGGCATGACCGCCAACGAGGTGGCGAATGTGCAGCTTGGCCATTTCGTTATCGGAGAGGTCCAGTACCGGATAGCCTTTCTTTTCCAGCAGGCTGGTCAGTTCGGCGCGTTCGGTATCGCCGTTGCGCAGTTGCACGCCAACAAAGACATGCGCATCGCGTGCGTCGGCGTAGCGGTAGTTGAACTCGGTGATGTTGCGCTTGCCCAGCGTCTGGCAGAACGCCTTGAACGCACCGGGTTTCTCCGGCAGTGTCACGGCCAGAATGCCCTCGCGCTTTTCGCCAAGCTCGGTGCGCTCGGAAATATGGCGCAGGCGGTCAAAGTTCATGTTGGCGCCGGAATCAATCGCAATCAGCGTGAGGCCTTCGCATTTTTCGCGCGCAACATATTTCTTCAGGCCGGCCAGTGCCAGTGCGCCTGCCGGTTCGGCAATCGAGCGGGTGTCGTCAAAAATATCCTTGATGGCGGCGCACATTTCATCGGTGCTGGCGGTGATCACTTCGTCGATGTGATGTTTGAGTACCTTGAAGGTCTCGGCACCAATCTGTGACACCGCCACGCCATCGGCAAACAGGCCGACATGATCCAGCTTCACGCGCTTGCCGGCTTTCATGGCGGCGGCCAGGCAGGCGGCATCTTCCGGTTCGACGGCAATGACTTTGGTTTCCGGGCGCACATATTTCACATAGGCGGCAACACCGGCGGCAATGCCGCCACCACCGACCGGTACAAAGATCGCATCAATGTGTCCGGTGTGCTGGCGCAGGATTTCCATGGCGATGGTGCCCTGGCCGGCAATCACTTCGGGGTCGTCGTAGGGGTGCACAAAGGTGTAGCCCTTTTCGTCGGCCAGCTTCACGGCATGGGCGTAGGCATCGTCATAGGCATCGCCGGACAGCACCACATGGCCGCCCAGATTCCTGACGGCATTCACCTTGATGTCGGGAGTGGTCTGCGGCATCACGATGGTGCCGCGAATGCCCAGCTCGCGCGCGGCGAGTGCCACACCCTGGGCATGGTTGCCGGCGGAGGCGCAGATCACGCCGCGCTGCTGCTCTTCCTTTGTCAGCTGTGCCATCTTGTTGTAGGCGCCACGCAGCTTGAACGAGAACACCGGCTGCAGGTCCTCGCGCTTGAGCAGCACGCGATTTTTCAGGCGGCGTGACAGCGCGCGGGCATCATCCAGCGGCGATTCGATGGCCACATCGTAGACGCGGGCACGCAGGATTTTCTTGACGTAGGTTTGCAGCAAAGTGCTTTCGGGCATGGCGGCGGACCTTCAGGGCAAGCGGCCATGTTACCAGCAACCGGCCCCCAAGCTGTAGAAGCGCTGTCGGGTGGGCGGGATGAGGCCGCGCTGGCAAACAAGGCGTATAATGAGCACCCCATTCATTCCCCGCCGGAGCCCGCCCCATGAACCAGGATGCCCTCAAGAAAGCCGTTGCCGAAGCCGCACTGGCCTATGTTGAGCCGGGCGAGATTCTGGGTGTGGGCACCGGTTCCACCGCCAATTTCTTCATCGACGGCCTTGCCCGCATGAAGGATGACATCCCCGGTGCCGTGGCCAGTTCCGAGGCCACGGCCGCGCGCCTGCGCAAGATCGGCATCGAGGTACTGGAGCTCAACAGCGTCGGCAGCATCAGCGTCTATGTCGATGGTGCCGATGAGGTGAATGCCGCGCTGGAGATGATCAAGGGTGGTGGTGCGGCACTGACCCGCGAGAAGATCGTGGCGGCGGTGGCCAGGAAGTTTGTCTGCATCTGCGATGCCAGCAAGCAGGTCGACCAGCTGGGCCGTTTTCCCCTGCCCATCGAGGTCATCCCGATGGCGCGTTCCTACGTGGCGCGCGAGATGGTGAAGCTGGGCGGCAATCCGGTCTATCGCGAAGGTGTCGTGACGGATAACGGCAACGTCATCCTGGATATCTGGAACCTGCCCATGCCGGTGCCGCGCCAGATGGAAGAGCGCATCAACAACATCACCGGTGTTGTCACCAACGGGCTGTTCGCCCTGCGCCCGGCCGATGTGCTGCTGGTGGCCACCACGACCGGCGTCAAGACCATCACGCGTCCTGTCTGAGTCAGTTCAGCCTGAATCAGGTCAGGCGTTCAACCCGCACCGATGTCACCTTGTATTCGGGTGCATGCACCAGCCGATCACGCTCGTTCGACGTCAGCCGGTTGACCAGCAACTCCGGCAGGTGGAACGTGCAGAACAGTTCGCCCGGCTTGATGCGGTCGCTGATCCGTACCGGCAAGACGGCCTCACCATAACGGCTGCAAATCCTTACCTGCTCGCCATCGCTTATCCCGTGCTTGTGCGCATCAACCGGTGACATGTCCAGCGTGTCGCCCGGGCGCAGTTCGCGGTTGGGTGTGCGGTACGTCATGGTGCCGGCATTGAAGTGATACAGCGTGCGGCCGGTGGTCAGCAGCAAGGGATGGTCGGCATCACATTGCTCGTGTGTCGCCACAAACGGAATGCAGGCCAGTGCAGCGCGCTCGCCTTGTGCAAATTTTTCACGATGCAGGACCGGGGTGCCGGGATGGTTTTCATCCGGGCAGGGCCAGTTGATGCTTTCGTGTTCCAGTCGCGCATAGCCGAGGCCGGCCCCTGCGGGCCAAACAGCACGAATCTCGTTCCAGATGCCTTCGGCATTGTTGAATGAAAATCCTTGCGGATGCCCCATGCGTGCTGCCAGTTGCTGGATGATCCACCAGTCCGGTTTGGCCTCGCCTGGTGGCGGCACGGCAGCACGCACGCGCTGTACGCGCCGGTCCGAATTCATGAAAGTGCCATCACGCTCGAACACGCTGGCGGCAGGCAGGAAAACCGTGCCGTGCAGGCGCGCCGTTTCGTTAAGGAAAAGATCCTGCACAATGACCATGTCGACTTTTTGCAGCGCCGCATCGGTCGCGCTCTTGTTTGCCAGCGTGAGGGAAATGTCATAACCAAAGGCCCACAGCGCCTTGAGTTTTCCGTCGGCTGCAGCGTCCATCATCGCCAGCAGGTCAAGGCCGGGATTTTCCGGCAGGGGTGCTCCCCACTGTGTTTCAAAGCGCTGCCGCACGCTGGCGTTGCGGATGTCCTGCGAGCCGGTCAGCGAGCCGGGGTCACAGCCCATTTGTGCCGAGCCCTGCACATTGTTCTGCCCACGCAAGGGATTGATGCCGCTGCCGGGCTTGCCCAGATTGCCGGTGAGCAGCGCCAGGTTGATCAGTGTCATTACGCCTTCGGTGCCCTGCACGTGCTCGGTCATGCCAAGGCCATGAAAGCACATGGCCGGTTTGCTGCCGGCGTAGAGGCGTGCCGCGGCACGAATGTCTCCGGCAGAAACACCACATGATGCGGCCACTTTTTCGGGCGTGTAACCGGCGACCAGTGCACGGTAGTCATCAAGGCCATCCACGCGCGCGTCGAGAAATGCCGTATCAACCAGCCGCTCTTCGATAATGGTGGCGGCCATGGCATTGAACAGTTCGACGTTATGGCCGGGCCGCACCGGCAGCCACAGGTCCGCATAATCAGCCAGCTCAATACGGCGGGGGTCCACCACGATCAGTTTTGCACCCTTGCGCACGGCCTGTTTGATGCGGGCGCCGACAATGGGGTGATTCTCGGTCGGGTTGGCGCCACAGATCAGGAAGGCGCTGGCACGTTCGATATCATCGAACGAATTGGTGGCGGCACCAGTGCCCAGCATGGTCTTGAGTGCTTTTGCGCTGGGCGTGTGGCACACGCGGGCACAGCAATCGACATTGTTGCTGCCGATCACCACCCGCGCGAATTTTTGTGCCAGATAATTGTCTTCGTTGGTGGCGCGCGCAGAGCCCAGTACGCCAATGGCATCGGGGCCGTCATGGGCAATGATGGTATTCAATCGTGCGGCAATGTGATCCAGTGCCTCGTCCCAGCTTGCTGTACGCCATGCATCGCCCTCACGCAGCATTGGCGAGGTCATGCGGTCGGGCGCATGATTGAACTCGAAGGCGTAGCGGCCTTTTACGCACAAGTGGCCGCGATTAACCGGGCTGTCCTGCACGGGACGGATGGCGACAACGCGATCATCCGTGCTGCCAACCTCAAGCTGGCAACCGACGCCGCAATACACGCAGGTTGAGCGCGTCCATTTTTCTGCCGGACGGGCGCGCTTGTCGAACAGTGCGCCGCTCGGACAGGTGTCGATGCAGGCACCGCACGCGACACATCCGCTGTCCAGTAGCGAGTTGCCGTCATTGGGGGCAATGTGCGTCTGTTCGCCGCGCCCCCAGGTTTGCCAGACAAACTGCCCCTGTACTTCATCACAGATGCGCACGCAGCGGTCACAGTGAATGCATCGGTCCATGTCGATGCCGATATAGGGATGGCTGTCGTCAGAAAATACGATGGGGCGTTCAAGGTCGCCGACACGGATATCGTTGGCATCAAGCAACTTATGAAACGCATGGTCAGGTTCCCGGGCAACGGCACTGGCAGGGTAGTGTGCCGCCAGCAGGGACAGGTTGGTCTTGCGCAGATTGCGGAGTGCTGTTGTGTCGGTATGAATCACCATGCCGTCGGTGACATGTGCAGAACAACTGGCCACCGGACGCGAACAACCGTCGACCTCCACCATGCACAGACGACAGGCGCCGTGAGGCTGCAGGCGATCGTCGTGACACAGGTGCGGAACGTCGTGGCCGGTGTCATGCAGGGCACGCAGCAGCAAGGTGTCTTCCGGAAACTCGTGCACATTGCCGTCAATGGTTATGCGAAGCATTGCGCCAGCTCCTCCGGATAGTGCCGTTCAATGGCTCGGGCAAATTCCGCCAGCCCGCGCCCGTGCCCGCAGAGGCTGGTGGCCTCCAGTGCATCAATCAGGTCATGCCAGCGTGTGGCAGGCATTTTTTCGCCCGCCAGCACGGCGCTAAAGCTGCTGGCCAGTTCGGGGCAGCCAAGATGGCAGGGCGTGCATTTGCCGCAGCTTTCCCGTGCACCAAAACGGAAAACCTCGGCCACGATTTCTGCAATGGCGGTGTCATCGGCAAAGGCAATCACACCGCCATGACCAACAGCGGCGCCAATGGCCTGCAGCTCCTCGTAACCCAATGCAGTATCCAGCAATGCGGCCGGGACCAGTCCGGCAAGTGGCCCGCCAATCATCACGCCCTTCAACTGGCCACGGCGCAAACCGCCACCGATTTTCTCAACGATGTCGCGCAGCGAAATACCGAAGTCGACCTCGTAAAGTCCGGGGCGATTGAGCAGTGAATTAAGGGACAGCAGTTTGGTGCCGCGACTTTTCCCGATGCCGATGGTGGCATAGCGTTCACCACCGTTCTCGATGATCCACGGCACACTGCACAGGGTCTCGACATTGGTGACCAGCGTCGGCTGGCCATGCAGCCCGTGCTCCGTAATTTGTGGTGGTCGCAGGCGCACCTCGGGGCGGCGGCCCTCCAGTGAATTCAGCAGCGAGGTTTCCTCACCGCAGACATAGCTGCCCTGGCCAATATGAATGCCCAGGTCAAAATCCAGGGTGCTGCCAAGAACGCCCTGGCCCAGCCAGCCCGCCTCGCGCGCCTGTGCCATCGCATGTTCCAGCACGGCATGGGCAGCAGGGTATTCCTTGCGCAAGTAGATGATGCCTTGTGATGCGCCGGTTGCATGCGCGGCAATCACGCAGGCCTCGATCAGGCGGAAGGGATCGTTTTCCAGCAGCAGGCGATCACTGAAACTGCCGGGGTCGCCTTCGTCGGCATTGACCACCAGATATTTCTGCGGCGCTGATGCGCTGGCCACGGCCCGCCATTTCGTGCTGGCGGGAAACCCCGCCCCGCCACGGCCACGCAGGCCGGAGGCTTCAAGCTCTGCAATCACCTTGCCCGGATACGTGGCAAGCGCCAGTCGCATGGCCTTGCCGCCACCACGTTCACGGTAAGTGGCAATGTCGCGGGCGCCACCCTGTACCAGATTGCCCAGCAGTACCGTCGCGCTTGAATGCACGCCGATGGCAACGTCTGCATTGTCAGCATCGTCTGCAAAGGCGGCAGGAGCATGGTGGCATTGGCCAAGGCAGTAAACGGCAGGCGAGCTGGCGCGTGCCTGCTGCCAGCGTTGCGGGTTGTCGGCGCGCGCCGCAAAACATGCCAGGCCCTGACAGGCGCAGCCTTCCAGCGAGACATCTGTCAGGTGATAAAAGCTTGCGCTGGCACGGCGCGAAATATCCAGAGGATTCATCAGGCGTACTCGTGCAGGCAGTCAGGGCAGCAGTGCAGTGATTTCATCGGGCTTTAATACCTTGCCGTAAGACACCAGTTTTTCGTCAATGACCAGTGCTGGTGTCGACATCACACCATAGGCGGCAATGTCGGCAAAGTCCGTTACCTTGACGATCTCGGCCTGCTTGCCGGTTTTTGCCAGCGCCTGCCGGGTGTTCTCGGTCAGCGTTACGCATTTGCTGCAGCCCGATCCCAGTATCTTGATGATCATGTCGTCATGCCCTTGCAGTGAATGGAGGGGTTACACAAACCAGTGGCTGATGGCA
This sequence comes from Moraxellaceae bacterium, assembly GCA_030646295.1. Classification (GTDB taxonomy): domain Bacteria; phylum Pseudomonadota; class Gammaproteobacteria; order Pseudomonadales; family Moraxellaceae; genus UBA2031. The sequence continues at coordinate 13,786 of JAUSND010000006.1, read as the reverse complement.
TTGAACACATAGCCGATGATCACAATGCCAATCGTGACAATGGCGAAAAACGTGGCCAGCAGCCGGGGCCGTACCACCTTGCGCAGCATGATGAGCGAGGGTGGCGACAGTGCCGTCACCGACATCATGAAGGCAAGTGCCGTGCCCAGCCCCACGCCCTTGGCCACCAGTGCCTCGGCAATCGGCAGCGTACCGAAGATGTCGGCATAAATGGGAAGGCCGATCAGGGTGGCCACCAGTACCGAATACCATTTGTCCTGGCCCAGCAGACTGGCGATCAGGTTTTCGGGAATCCAGTTGTGAATGGCGGCACCGATAGCGACACCAATCAGGATATACAGCCAGACGCGGCGGGTGATGTCGATGACCTGGTCTTTTGAAAACGCGGCGCGATCCTGCCAGCTCATTTCCTGTGCGGCGATGGTCCCCATGTGCGCATTGAAGGCAATGGGCTCGACATGCTGCTCCATGTGCAGTCGTGAAATCAGTGCACCACCCAGTACCGCCAGCACAACGCCAACGCTCACATAGGCGAGCGCAATCGGCCAGCTGAAGATGCTGGCCAGCAGGATGACTGACGCCAGATCCACCAGCGGCGACGAAATCAGGAAAGAAAAGGTTACGCCAATCGGCAGGCCGGCCCCGGTGAAGCCGATGAACAGGGGAATGGACGAGCACGAACAGAAGGGCGTCAGGGTGCCAAGCAGCGCGCCCAGAATGTTTGCCTTCATGCCGCTGAAGCGGCCCAGAATGACGCGGGTGCGTTCCGGTGGAAAATGGCTTTGCACCCACGAGATCGAGAAAATCAGTACGCACAGCAGAATGAAAATCTTGATGACGTCGTAAATGAAAAAGTGAATGCTGCCGCCGACACGACTGGCCATGTCCAGCCCGAACACCTGCTCGACCAGCAGGCGGACAAGATCATGCAGCCACTGCATGCGCAGCAGCTGGTCATTCAGCCAGGAGAAAATGGCAGTCACACTCGGCTCCTTGTGCAGCTCAGGACTGCAGCTCGGGCGCCGTCACGGGTTTCCAGTCCGGGTGATCAAAATAGACCGGATAGTTTTTCAGTGCCTCGATGATGGTCTGCAGCGCGGCTGCATCGGCAGGATTCTGCTTGAGTGCCGCCGCCCCCTCCAGTAACTGCCCCAGCAGGACATGCAGCACGGCATCGGCCTGTGGTGCCAGCTTGCAGTTGGCGATCACGTAGCTGACCTGGTTCTGGATGGTGCCGGCCAGGGCGGAGGCTTCCTGAGCAGTCATCGGCCGCTCGCCAGCGCCATGCAGGGTACTGACCACAGCCTCGCGGATGCCGTTCATGCCACTGCGCAGGGCGGAGTCAGTGCCCCAGCGAGCCTCGCCGTTCAGCATCAGGCCTGATGACGGGGGGAGGTGGTGTGCTTCATGCCCGGATGCCGGGGAACCCGCAATTGCAGCGGCGGAGCTGGTGGCCATCACCAGGGCCAGTAGCCCGGCCTGAATGGTTCGTGGGCGCATTCGTGGCTGCAACAAGGGCGCAGAGAGGGGCATGACGGTCTCCAGAAGGCAATGTCCACTTGTTAAGCTAGCACTTTGTCGGGGGGTCTGCCTTGATGCAGGTCGCTTGCATGGCAATCGCACCAGTGGCCCCTTTATAATCAAGGGCTGGCGGCCCTGTGCCGGCCAGGGCAGTCAATCTCCTGGCAATCCCTCTTCCAATGTCCGAGCAAACCTTCTTGACCCATTTTGACGTCATCATCATCGGCGGTGGCGCATCAGGCCTGATGTGCGCACTCACGGCCGGTCAGCGCGGACGCAGTGTGCTGGTGCTTGATGCCAGCAACAAGATCGGCAAGAAAATCCTGATGTCGGGCGGCGGGCGCTGCAACTTCACCAACCTGTTTGTCGAACCCGGCAACTTTCTCTCCGCCAATCCGCATTTCTGCATCTCGGCGCTGGACCGCTACACGCAGTGGGACTTCATCGCGCTGGTCGAAAAGCACCGCATTCCCTATCACGAGCGCAAGCACGGCCAGCTGTTCTGTGATGACTCGGCCAAAGACATTCTCGACATGCTGGTCACCGAGTGCGAGCAGGCAAAGGTCCGGATACAGACGCATTGCGAGATAAAGACCGTCGCGGCCATGGGCGAGGCAGATGCAGAAAAGCGCTTCAGCGTGAACACCGGCAAGGGCGACTTCACTGCACGGTCACTGGTGGTGGCCACCGGTGGCCTGTCCATTCCCACCATGGGTGCCAGCGGCATTGGCTACGACATTGCCCGGCAGTTCGGTCTGCAGGTACTGCCAGTGCGAGCCGGTCTGGTGCCCTTCATGTTCAGTGACGGCTTCAAGTCCGTTTCCGAGCGCCTGTCGGGACTTGCCGTGGATGTGGTGCTGGGCACCGCACAGCAGTCCTTCAGCGAAAATGTGCTGTTCACGCATCGCGGCCTGAGTGGCCCGGCTGCATTGCAGTTATCCAATTACTGGCAGGTGGGCGAGCCGATTGCCATGGACCTGCTGCCGGAAACTGATTTGCCGCAGTGGCTCAAACAGCAAAAGAAGGACCACCCCAAATCACTGTTGCGCACGCTGCTGACGCCGTTGCTGGCCAAGAGCCTGGTGCAGGAGCTGCAGACGATTTTCTGGCAGCAGTGGGCAGAAACCGCAATGGCCGAGATTCCGGATGCGGTATTACTGACGATTGCCGAAGGGCTGGGGCACTGGACGCTCAAGCCATCAGGCACCGAGGGCTACCGCACTGCCGAAGTCACCCTGGGCGGAGTTGATACACAGGAATTGTCCTCCAGAACCATGGAGAGCAAGACGCAGCCAGGCCTGTATTTCATTGGCGAGGTGGTGGATGTCACCGGCCATCTGGGGGGCTTCAATTTCCAGTGGGCCTGGTCATCCGGGAACGCGGCCGGGCAGTTTGTCTAGGTCATGAGTCACGGACGCATCCAGGCGCTGCCGAACTGTATGTAGACAGCACCACCATCGCGGCTCCACGCCACATCCATTCCCATGTGCACGCCGTATTTGCGCGCAATCTCGTAGCGCATGCCGGCACCACCGGCAACAACATCACTGCTGCGCGAGAACTCGCCGATTTCCCTGGAAGCAGCACCGGTGCCAACAAAGGCCAGCGCGCTGTAGCGCGGATGAAACTGCCAGGTGAGTTCGGTTTCGATCTGGGCGATGTTGTCGCCCTGATAACGCATGGCGGGCACGCCGCGCATGTACACGTAGGGCTTGGCGTAGAACGGGGTATCGCCCGAGCCGCTGGCCAGCATTTCACGCCAGCCCATGTACCAGTCAGGTGCCAGGGTGAGGTATTGCATGCCGACCACGCTGACGCGGTTAAAGTCGCGGTCACTGCCCAGTGCTTCGTCAAACGCGATATTCGACAGCGTCAGGTAGCTGCCGCCGCGGGGTGTGAACAGATTGTCGCGCGTATCCCATGTTGCCGAAATCGTCAGGCCACCCAGTGTGGTTGATGTATCCCGTGTGCTGGGCAAGGCTGTCTGGCTATCCAGTCCTGCATCGGTGTCAGCGATCACGTAGCCCAGCCCCAGCCAGCTGTGGCGACCGATGCGGTAACTGGCTTGTGCCATGACGCCGCTAAGGTCCAGTGCATAGGAGAGCGGGTTGTCGTACAGGGCGCTCTGCTCGTCTGCACCGTAATAATCCAGATTCACCGTTGCATCGAGCCCCCCGACCATGGTCTGCAGACGGCCGTCGAGCCAGTAGCGCATGTCGCCCGCCAGCACACCCTGCGTGCCGTTCTCCGTGGCAAAACCACCGAGTACCGACATGTTGGGGCGCTGCACGTTGCCTACTTTCTGATCCGGCTTGTCGATGAACGCCAGTGCCCCGGCCAGACCGGCACCCACCGCCGGTTCGGTAATCGGAACAAGGACCGGGATAAAGCCATAGGCCTGGTCCACAAATTCGCTGACGTCCAGATGACCGTCTTCGGCAGAGATCAGCGAGAGCGGCTTTGCTGCGGACGATGCATCTGGCTGAGCCTCCGCCGGCGTACCGGTGGCTGTTTTTGTGCCAGATTCGGTACCAGCAAATGCGGCAGGCACCGCCCCGGCTGCAGCGAGCAGAATGGCCAGTGGCAGGGCGGAACGGTATTGCTGGCGGGGCGTGTACACGGATGGCTGACCGACTGATGTGGCTGATTGCGGCAGTTTACCCGGTATGCGGGTGTTCGCCGTGATGCAGGGCAGTCTTTCTGGTGATTCAGGGGGCGCTATGCTTTGTTGTGCGCATGACTACGCGCGGCCTGCTCCGTCCTTGCCGAACAGATAGTTGTAAATCATGGATGGAATGCAAATGTGGGTAATGCTCACCAGGGCGGCCACAAGAATGAGCGGAATTCCTAGCGCAAAACCCAGCGTGCTTGCACCCGCATAAAAGGCCCCGCCCGTAGCAAGCAGCCATGCAGAGGCCAGGCCACAGGCAAACTTGCGTTGCGGGCCATTATGCGGAAGCGGTCGCGTCCCGGTGAGGTGCCGGACTCCATGGTTGTAGAGAAGATCAAACGGATGAAACGGCAGAAAAACGCCCAGAAAAGCCGTGGCTGCAAGCGCCCACAACACCACCGGCGATTGCAGGAAAACGCCCAGGGTCATGAATAGCGCGCAAAGAACAGGCGCCCATCTTAACCATGGCCCGACTTCTGCCAGGGTCGCGTCATCAAGGTCGCAAAACCCCTGGGCTTCAAGACGATCCCGAATCGTGGAGTTGAACATGGCTCGCTCCTTGTTTCATGACGCCGTAGTTCAGGGCTTATCCATGCCTGGTTAAAACCCAAGCATGGATAAGTCCTGAAACGAGTTGTCAGAGCTACCGCTCAGAACGGTTTGTAGTAAACCGGTTCTGCCCATATAGCCAATATACAAGGGAGGCATGGTCTCTGGAGGTGCCAGTCACGCCTCACTTTCTGCCTTGAGTTCATTTTTCTCATGGCGAATGAAGAGATTATAGCTGATGGGGCGATTACCAATAAGGTAAGCGAGTCATTGGGGGCATTCCTTACGGGATTTAACCAGTGCACCGGCAACGGGCTGGCTTTGCACATCAACCGTGCCGGGTGTTTTATTCTGTGATTTCTAAAAGTGCGGTGATAGCGAATGGACAGCAACAAGAGAAAGGGAAAGAGGGAACGGCGCTCTTAAGTGCTGGGCGCGACCATTGGAATTGAGGGCTGCGGGGGCAGGTGAAGCCTGACTCCGGGTTACACCTGAACGAGTTTGAGCCTAATGGCTGATGTAATAGGCAGTGAAGAAGAGCCAGTAAGCAACTAGGCTCCAACCTATAACCGTAGCCAGCTCAGATATTGCTCCGGCACGAGCGACAGCAAGTATATTAAACATTTGCTCTGATGCCGCCTTGGGAAACATGGCAATAGCCAGACCTGTGCTCGGCAGCATGAAGGCATTAATTTTGCCACGGAAAGACATGACTCCATGGTTTGAGGAGTAGTAAGAGTTAAGTGCGTCGGAGCCTGCCACTAAAATAACCAGCATGTAGGAAACATACATCACTAGCGCTATTCCGGATGCACTTGCCCAGTGCGCAGGATCCAGAATACTTCCCCATCGCCGGTGATGGGTGGTGCCGAGCCAGATGGCAGGCATAAGGAAAAACAGGAAATCGATCATTGTATTTAATGCGCTAGCGTTTGAGCCAAGACCGAGCCGCTGCCAAGTGAGACTTGAGTGCGTTGCTAGGCCGATGGGTTGCCACCGATCTGGGTGGTTGGCAAGAAGCGTGTGACCTTTTCCTTGAGTAGCTGAATTAAGACAGGATCCATGAAGTCATATTCATCCGGGATGTCCAGGCAGATGACTCGCTTGCCGCCAAGGTACGTGCGGAACTTTTTAGAGAGCTTGTTGCGGTGAGCCTTCTCCATAACAAAGATCATGTCTGACCAGGCAAGCAGCTCAGGTGAGACCGGATGTCCGGCATCATTCCCGAGGCCAGCGGATTCGGTTTCAATGCCCGGCCAGTCAGCGAAGATTTGCTCGGCAGTAGGGCTTCGCAACCTGTTCTGCGTACAGATGAAGAGTATGTTCTTGGGCAAGTTTTCACCTGGTGCCTGATGTATTTAGCTAAGGCCGCAGCTGTAAGCTGCCGGCTTTAACGATTTTTTGGAGACATTGTGCTACGAAACGCGACGCAACCCCCAGAGTGACAGACCCACCGCGATGAAAGAGGAGATGGCGACACTTATAAAAAGAACTGAAGCCAGTATTTCTATGGCGTCGTTTCCGATATGACCTGCGGCTGCAAGAGGTGTCATTTTTCCTGCGCCAAGAAACGCGCCAACGATGCAGGCAAGCCAATTGATGTAGCTTGAATAAAGCCACGACCACTTGAGCCATGCACCCTGTGCATCAGAGAGGTGGAAGTTTTGCCAGATGACTCCAATCGCGATGAGTAGGGTGCCGCTGATAACGCCGATGGTATGCGCGGAAAGCCCAAGCCTTGGAATGGCCATGGCATGGATGAATAATCCGCCAATGAGCGAGAGCAGAATGAGCATGAATGCATGGCGAAATAGACTGACGTTCACAGGGCCTCCTTTAATGACGCCTAACGTTTTGACTTATGTCACAGACGTCATGGCCATCGCGACTACGGCGAATGGTTAGATCGTTTCCCTTGATGATATTCACGCGAATGAGCTGCTACCTGTACTGCTCATATACGGAATCTCGCCACTTTATCAATGACGAATATTTCATCTCCAGGGCAGGCTCACACATACACTTGCGGCTCGGCAGCCCTAAATATATGTACTTGTCCTCAACGGGCGTGATCGCTTGCATTGCGGTGGCGATGACAATATCTGCAAAACTCAGGTTCTCGAAGACAAATCTTCTACCACTCAAGGCATTGTTTGCCTTGTCAAAGAATTCGTCCATGTTTTTCAGCAGCTTCTCATCGTCATCATCTTCGAGTTGATATTTACGCAGTATGTATCCCGTTGCGATATAGGCCATGGGCACAAAAGCCTTGCGCAAGAGGTTTGGCGTATATCCTGGCAGCCTGTCAGCCAGCGCTTCCGAACTGGCCTGGATTCTGCGCGTTGCCCGCAGACGCGCCGAGTAAAGGGCAAGTTCTGCCGATTCCGTCCAGTTTTTGATTTCCGCGAAATGTGCCGGAGGCACCAGTGGCTCCTGCTCTGACATTTGATCCGAGTAAACCGCAATCTCAAACGAGTCATTAACTCTTTCATTCGGCGTGATCAGCAGCGGAACGGAGACTTTTCCAAATGGCTTGCCAGCCCTAAGCCTCAGCAACGGTTGGCCCAACAACGTGGTGTACTCAACGTATTTGTATGGAACCTTGTGGTAGTCGAGCGCCCATCTGGCTCGCTCAGTCCACGGGGAAAAATACATACCAACTAATTCATTCATATATTTCTCACTATGGGGCGGTTCGGCACTGGAATGAGTTGTCAGGTGGCAGCGTGAACCGATACCCATGCAGTGTATACAATACCTGCAACGTAAAGCCCACCAAAGACGTCCTTGTTGTGGCGAGCGAGCCAGAGTGGTAGGTAGATATCAAAGTTGTCTTGGCGCTCCGAGGTATAGCGGCCAGCAACATCGGTTAGCGGGCACCGCATCCGGTTGGCTACAAGGACGATTACCTCAAGAAGCACAATCCCGATCAGGGCCCACGCCACTGGAAGATTGCCAGTGGCGGAATATGCAGGGATGGCCAATATGGATCCTGCAAAGACTGCCCATACCAAGGTATGAACCGTTTTGATGGCGCGCAACTTCGATTCAGGTTTCATTCGGATCTCGTGCCAAGCCTTAACACGCTACCTGTGTTCGAGTTCAGGCCGCGGCCCGTCAGGGCCGCCGCGCCTGTAACGAGTGGTTAGCTGCCGATAATTGTTTTGACGATGACCGGATTCCGCAAGGTCTGCAACACCACACAATAGCGCTCCGTGAGCTCCATAAGCTTCGTAAGCTTCTCCGGGGATGCAGTGCTTTCCAGGAGGATGTGCAGGCGTATTTCCTGGAACCCCACCGGCGTATCCTTGGAAACTCCCAATGTTCCCCGAAAATCGAGATCACCCTCCGCGCGAAGATGACCCGCCTGAATCGGGATTCCAAGTGAGGTAGCAACGGCCGACAATGTAACGCCGGCACAAGCCACCAGAGCTTGAAGCAGCATGTCGCCGGAGCATGCCTGCATTCCAGAACCACCCGTTGCCGGATGCAGTCCAGCCTCGATCAGGGCCTTTCCGGTGCTGATACTACACGTCACACCTTCGCCGAGCGCACCCTCGGCATGAAGTGTAATTAACGCAGCCGCAGGGGACTCACGATACTTTTCCTTCAGCGGAGCCTGCTGTGCCCTAAGCTCTTCACTATCCATGGCGATCCTCTCTGGTTTCGGCGGCTAACGTTGGAGCTAAGGTGCGGATTTGGCGTAGCCAAAGACGTCCCACTTGAGCGGGTTACCGCTGGGCCACAGTAACAAGCAACGGTGATTCAAAGATGGCCACCGGAGCGACAACGGGCTCATTCAGTGGCACTTGGCTGCCATAGCGCTCTATGAGCGTTGCCTTAACAGCAGGATTGGTGAGATTAAAGCTACCAAGCTCGGCGAGAGGCGTGAGTTCAATATCAGTAGCTGATTTATACAGTTTCCAAACGAGCTCTGAGCAATAGATACGGCTATCTGACCACTCAAACGAGAGATCATAGGGTTTGCCTACATAATGCGCTGCATCTTCTTGAAGCCGAGTGATTGCTAATGCTGAAAGTGGAGACTTGAGGCGCTTTACAACGTAGTGTTTGCCTTTGCCACGGTTAAGCCATGCATCAAGCGGTGTGTACTTAACTGGCTGAACGGCCTCAAAAACATATGGCTTTGAATCTTTATAAAGAACAATACCCATGTGACTGTAAGGAGAGTTGGTGGCGGCCTGAACAGCGATGCTTTGCTGAGACAAGGATGTGTGGAAGACGATATCTCCTGCCTTGGGCTCATACGCAAGCGCTAGCGAGCTGAAAAGAAGTCCAACGATTAGAATTGTTATCCGTTTCATATGAGGCTCCTGGCGTTGGAGTTAAGGGGCGTGGCCGGCCGCGCCGGGCACGTCGGGCGGAGCGGGCCTTGAACGAGTTGTTAGGGGTTGAGCCCTTATTCAGACCCCATATTTTTTATTTGGATTGTTGATACGCTGAGTAAGGTAGCTCATGAGTTGATTGGCTTCCTGAGAGGGGCATGTGCTCAGGTGATAGCTACCATCACAGCCAATGCAATTCGCAACTTCATATTTCTCAAGAAGCCGCTCTATCTTACGAGCGGCCTCAAGGCCCATTTCTATGGGCTTGGCTTTAGAGATCAATCTGAGCCATAACGTTGGCCCTGGAACAAGTTGTTAGATGATTACTTTAAAAGCATTGATTGGGAAGGGCTTTTCGGGTCGTAATTTATGCGAACTTGACTGCCCTTTCTGAACTTTTTAAGAAGCATTTCTGCGCCATTTAGACTGGTTCTGCGAGTGTCAAATCCAAGGCTGTTTCCAGTGTATTTTTTGCCATTAACAAAGTATTCATATTCAATACGAAGTCTATATTCATGAGCTATAAATTTACTTGGCGATGCTCCGATTGATATATGGGCAACATGCTCTTTATCTCTATGCTTTGTTGATCTATTGATTGCGGAGTCAATGATTGTTCCATCTACAGAAGGCCAAGACTCAGCGCGTTGTATTGCATAATTTTGATAGTAAAAGACAACTGCCAATACTATAGCCGTGAATACCCCGAACAACCCTTTTGGACCATTATAGTGCATTGATGACTCTCATCTCACGTCGGAATTGAGGGGCCCGGGGACAGGCGCAGCCTGACACTGGGTCGCGCCTGGAATGAGTTGTTAGGCGAAATGAATCCCGCATTAAGATTCAATAGTGCAATGAATGAAGCGCTTAAAATATGCCTTAAGCTCTTCTTCAGTCTTAATGGGGGTGGCTGCTTCTGGAAAAATTCTTTGCTCGCAGCGCTCTTTACGTTCCGAATACTTGCCTAAGCATTCGGTCGTGCTGGAGTTCCCTGCGGCTTGAAGGCCAGAATCATTACAGAAGAATGTAACTATTTCGTCCGCTTTGATTTTTGCCTGCGGAATCGAAACAGGTTTTCCTGCTTGGATCTGGGCTACGAGGTTCTCGCCGGCCGACGTCTGTTTATTGTATTTCTCGGTGTAGAGCCAATAGCCACCAGCCAATAGCAAAACAATAACTAGATACTTCACTTACATCTCCTTTATGAGCCTAACGTTGGAGTTAAGGGGCTTATCAGATGTGTCCGTGAAAGCGGGGTAAAACCCCAGTGGCGTTTGGCACGCTACCGCCCCGCCAAAGGTGCCAGCGGCATTTAGCGAAGGCACCCGGTAACTACGAAGCACGTAATCACCGAACAAAAAATACCGAAGCAGGGGAATCACAGATTTGAACGGAGCGTGACAGCATTTGCCGAAGTCACGAAACGATGCAATTCCCTTGCTTGATTAACACAACCACCAGTACGACAGCGATAGCCCTAACGTTTGAGCTAAGGGGCCCGGAGGCAGGCGGAGCCTGACACCGGGTCCCTCTTGAGCGAATTGTTAGGGCGAGGCTACTTAATAGTAACTTTCGCGCCTGATGACTCAAGAGTATGGATGAGCGGCTCTGCATTTTCCGGCTTGCTTAGGCTTAACTCTAGAAGTTCTCTTTTCATGATGGCACGTGAAACACGCTTCAATTCTGTGCCTTTAAGATCGGTGCACAGAGATACACGATAACAGAATGCTTTAAGCGGCCAACTACTTTTGCCTGCCCATGCTAGATCATCTGACCAGCTTTTTATGACCAAGATGTTTTGCACTGTAAAGCCCTAACGTTGGAGTTCAGGGCGACCTGTGGCAGGCGCAGCCTGACACTGGGTCGGCCCTGGAACGAATTGTTAGAGCAGTGGTGTTTGGCACGAAACCGCTCTTCCAAAGGTGCCCCCGACTATACACGAAGGCAAACGGCTTGTGCAGAGCACGGATTCACTGGCTTGTGCCGGCCTGGCCGAAGCTGCGTAATCACCAGCCCCTGTGCGCTCCGGCTGAAAGCAAAGAAGCGACAGCCTTTGACGCTTAGCTAACAGCGACCGCGAAAGAACAGCGCACAGGACTTGATGCCTTGCTGCATTACCGAAGCCATTGCGGGTGAATTGCGCAGGGCAGGGCGATGCAAATTCAAATAAACCCAACGGAAGCGCTAACGTTGGAGTTCAGGGCGACCTGTGGCAGGCGCAGCCTGACACAGGGTCGGCCCTGGAACGAATTGTTAGAGCAGTGGTGCCAGGCACGAAACCGCTCTTCCAAAGGTGCCCCCGACTATAAACGAAGGCAAACGGCTTGTGCAGAGCACGGATTCACTGGCTTGTGCCGGCCTGCCCGAAGCTACGTAATCACTAAACCCCTGTACGCTCATGCTGAAGGCAAAGAATTACGGCCTTCAATTTTTCACCGTTAACGACAGTGAAAGAACAGCGTACAGGGACTTGAAACCTTGTGGCTTTGCCGAAGCCACAGCGGGTGAATTTCGCAGGGAAGGGCAATGCAAATTCAAAGAAACCCAACGGAAGCGCTAACGTTGGAATTGAGGGGCACAGGGGCAGGCGAAGCCTGACACTGTGTCCCACTCGAATGAGTTGTATGACACTTGCCCGTGCCTGACTGAGCTGTAGAGTGAGGCCCGTAGCCTGCAGCAACAGGCTACTGGGGTGCCAGCCCGATTGAATGAAGGTTCCGGCAAGCCGAGACCGTTAACAAGCGAGTGGCGGCACCCCAACCCAAATGCACTCGAACAGTCGAATGGGCCTCGAGCCCGAATCTAGCAAGTGGGAGTTCATATGACAATTTCCGCCCAGAGTGAAACGGGATTCAACGTAGGGATCGATGTCGGTAAGGCTCAGCTGGATATAGTCTGGCATGAGACGGGCGAGCATCTGGTCACGGACAATAGTCCTCAGGGCATACGCAGTCTGATCAAGCGACTCAGGAAGGAGGCCATCGAACGCATCGTGGTGGAAGCCACGGGGCGCTATGAACGCGGCTTCGTCATGGCGGCCCTGGAAGTGGGCTTGCCCGTGATAGTGATCAATCCGCTCATGGTCCGTCGCTATGCCGGTGCCATTGGATTGCTAGCCAAAACGGACAAGCTGGATGCCGGGCTGATTGCCCAGTATGCGGCAGTTCTGAAGCCGGAGGTTCGCACGCTGGCGAGCGCCAAAACCCTGCAAATCAAGGATCTGCTGCTCCGTCGTCGCCAGCTGATGGAGATGCGCACCATGGAGCTGAATCGCCAGCAACAACTGGGTGGTGCCCTGGGCGCCTCCTGCAAGCGCATCATCAAGGCGCTGGAGAAAGAAGTGGCTGTGGTCGAGCGGGCACTGGATCAAGCCATTGAAGAAGTCGAGGAGTGGAAGTCTCGCAAGGAGCTCCTCACGAGTGTGCCCGGAGTAGGGGAGACGCTTGCCTACACCTTGCTGGGCGACATGCCGGAGTTGGGGGAACTCAACCAAAAGCAGATTGCAGCACTAACCGGTGTTGCCCCCTTCAATCGTGATAGTGGCAGTCAACGAGGCAAGCGCCGCATTCATGGTGGCCGTGCCGGCGTGCGCACGGTGCTGTTTATGGCAACCATGTCGGCCATTCAACATAACCCCATCATCAAGGCGTTCTATCAACGCCTCGTGGCAGCAGGCAAGCACAAGAAGGTCGCGCTGGTTGCCTGCATGCGTAAGATGATGTGCGTGCTTAATGCGATGCTGCGGGAAGGGAAAAGCTGGGATGAAAAATATGTTCAAAACCCAGCTTGACGATCACAGTCGCTTGTTAGATGCCGGATTATGCTCAGTCGCTGTACGGTAGCCATTCGACTTTAACAATATGCCCACCTGCAATATCCATAACCAAGTTAGAAAGATCGCCCACGACATTATCATGGTACGTGTAGAAGATATCTGACCTATTTTTTGCGGAAGTTTTATAGGCCATTTCTGCTGGAGGGCCGATAGCAGATATTATTTTTGTACCTTTGTCACCGACGCGTAACCCATAGGGTAACTGCCAATCACTTGAAGTAACCAAAATTCCTGTAATTTCGATTTGCTTTGGCTGCTTGGATGGCGACCTATATTGAAATGACATTCCCTTAAATTCCAGCTCAAAAACGACAATGGAATCAATGTCATCAGTTCGCTTTATGACATGGGTGGCTTTCTTAATGTGGTGCTTTCCTTGGCACTTCGTCACCTTCGGCCAATCACAAGATTTAAGGAAATCTTTCATTCCAACTGATATGGGAAGTAATCCTCGTTGCACTTCCGATGCAGGATTAACCTGCTCTGATGAGGAAACTGAAGGTAAAGAAAAGAGTCCTATCAGGCTATAAAAGAGCAATGAATTTTTCATGGTGTGGCATCTAACGTTTGAGCTAAGGGGCCCGGGGGCAGGCGCAGCCTGACACCGGGTCCCTCTTGAGCGAATTGTTAGGGTGGTGGCGTTTGGCACGCTACCGCCCCGCCAAAGGTGCCACTGGCATTTAGCGAAGGCACCCGGTTACTACGGAGACCGGTATCACCGGCCAGGAGCAACCTTAATTAAGGCAAAGGGAATCACAACATAAATCGAAGCGTGAAGGCAGTGACCGAAGCCACAAGCTGATGCAATTCCCTTGCTTGAAACACTTAAAAACCAGTAAGCCCAACGGAAACCCTAACGTT
>JAUSND010000022.1 GCA_030646295.1 Moraxellaceae bacterium | reverse complement strand
TCGCGCGCCTTCCACGAATCGGGCCTGACCGACAGCAGCCTGGGCATCCTGCTCTACACCGTGACGCAGCTCTGCTGGTCGCGCCTGAATGCGCTGCCGGTGCTGGAAGAGGACTTGATCGAAACCACGCGTGCCGGCATCGCGCCGGTGATCGGCACGCCGCTGGCCGGCCTGCGCCGCACGCGCCGCGAGCAGGAGGCCTATGCGGTGCATGCGCTGGCCATCGCCCGCATCGTCGGCGAACGCGTGCAGGCCGAGATCGAGGACAGCGGCGACGAGAATGAGTCTGCGCAGGAAGCGGCAAAGCGCGGCTTCGCCCTGCTGCTGGATTTCGACCGCGAGGAAACCGAGGCCTTCGCCGTTGCCGCTTCCGGCCCGAGCAAGGCCTTTGCGGCAAGCGAATCGGGTTACCGCGTGTTCACCACGCGCTTCGATGTCGAGCTGAATGCGGTCGGGCTGGTGCGCAAGGCATTGCTCAATGAGTACCGCGAGCGACTCGATGCGCGCGTGGCGCGGCAAGGGATCAACTTCTCGCGCCTGGCGCGGGTGTTCGCCGCCGTGCTGACCACGCCGGAGAAAGACGGCTGGCGCTTCGACGAGGAAGACGGGCGCATCGACGGCCGGCGCCTGGCGCAACTGGTCAGTTCGCCGGCCGAGCGCCGCCTGTTCCGCCAGGACCATGTACGGCCGCGGGCCACCAGCGCGGTCGGCATCCTGATCGACTGTTCGGGTTCGATGACGAGCCTCGCCGAAACTTTGGCGACGATGGTCGACATCCTGGTGCGCGCGCTCGACATGGCCGGCGTGGACAGCGAAGTGCTGGGCTTCACCACCGGCGCCTGGAACGGCGGCCGCGCCGCGAAGGAATGGCAGGCCGCGGGCCGCCCGCCGCGGCCAGGGCGGCTCAACGAGGTCTGCCACCTGGTGTTCAAGAGTGTGGAGAGCAACTGGCGGCGCGCCCGCGCCGGCATCGCCGCGCTGCTGAAGTCCGACCTGTTCCGCGAGGGCATCGACGGCGAGGCCGTCGACTGGGCTTGCGAGCGGCTGCTGATGCGCGCTGCCGAACGGCGCATCCTATTGGTGATCTCCGACGGCTGCCCGATGGACAGCGCGACCAGCCTGACCAACGACGCCTGCTACCTCGACAACCATTTGCAGCAGGTGGTGGCGCGGCGCGAGCGCGAAGGCGGCGTCGAAATCCTCGGCTTGGGCGTCGGGCTCGACCTCAGCCCCTTCTATCGCCGTAGCGCCAGCGCCGACTTTTCGCAGGGGCTGGACAATGCGCTGTTCTTCGAGCTTGCGGGCTTGATGCGGAAAGTTCGTTAGGGCGGCG
>JAUSND010000017.1 GCA_030646295.1 Moraxellaceae bacterium | reverse complement strand
CCTGCTCGATGCGCTGTGCGGCGACGCGGCGGGGCACTTCACGCTATTGCTCCAGGGCCATCCGCCGGACGTAGGCGTGATGGCATGCGTGCAGCGCTGGCAGCAGCGCGGCGTGCCGCTGCAGGTGATCCAGCTGGCCATGCAGGAAGGGCCGCCCGCCCCCGGTGTGCGCCGTGTGCTGGCCGACGCCGATGGCCGGTTGCAACAGCGCCTGGGCCTGGCGGCCGCCGGCGGCGCCTACCTGCTGCGGCCCGACCAGCATGTGTGCGGCCGCTGGCGCGCGCTCAGCGCCGACCGTCTCGACCACGCCCTGCACCAGGCGCTGGGCCAGCCCTGATTCATCGCCCGATCTCGACGAGACCCCCATGCACCCAACACTCACGCTGAGCGGCCTGGAAGCCGTTTACGACTGCCTGGCCGAGACGCTGGACCAGGCGCCGCCCGAGAAGGCCGAACTGCTGCTGGTGAAGCTGGCGCTGCTGTTGGGGCAGGACCTGGGCGACGCAGATCGATTTTCAGTGCTGTCCCAGGCCGCGCTGCAGGATCTGTAGGCGAGCGCAGCGCCGGCGCACCGCCGCACGGAACCAACCCCCGCCCCACCTCTCGAACCTCACCATGCGGCCCCTACTCCTGCTCGTCTCCTTGTTGCTGCCGGGCCTGGCCGCGGCCCAGGCCGCCACCGGCGCGGTGGTCACCACGCCCCAGGTGCGGGCCGAACTGGTGGCCCATGCGCCGCAGGGCGTGGCCGCCGGCCAGCCGCTGGCGCTGGGCCTGCTGATCCAGCACCAGCCGCATTGGCACACCTACTGGAAGAACCCGGGCGACTCCGGCCTGCCCACGCGCCTGACCTGGCAGCTGCCCGCCGGCGTCGAAGCGGGCGAGATCCAGTGGCCCACGCCCAAGCCGCTGCCGCTGGGGCCGCTGATGAACTACGGCTACGACGGCACGCTGCTGCTTCCGGTGGCCGTCACCGTGCCGGCCGGCTTCAGCGCGCCCACGCTCGACGTCACGCTGAGCGCCGAGTGGCTGGTCTGCAAGGAGGTGTGCATCCCCGAATCGGGCGAATTCAAGCTGTCGATTCCCGCGCAGGCTGCCACCGCGGGCCAGGCCGCGTTGTTCGACGCCGCCCGCGCCGCCGCGCCGGTGGTGGTGGCCGGCGCCCAGGGCCGGGCCGAGCTGAAGGGCGCGGCGTTGGTGCTGAGCGTCGACGGCCTGCCGGCCGCCTGGCAGGGCCGCGAGCTGCGCTTCTTTCCCGAGACCGTGGGCGTGATCCAGAACGCTGCCAAGCCGGTGGCGCGCTGGACCGGCGGCACCTGGACGGCCGAGGTGCCGCTCGACCCGCAGCGCAGCGACAGCCCGGCAGCGATGCCGGCGGTGTTCACCGTGCCGGGCGAGCCGGCCGGCGCCCAGCTGACCCTGGCGGTGACCGGCACCTGGCCGGCCATCGGTGCGCCCGCGGCCCTGGCAGCGGCGCCGCTGCCCGCCGCGCCAGCCACGCCCGAAGCGCCGCCCCTCGGCCTGGGGTTGGCCATCGCGCTGGCTTTGCTCGGTGGCCTGCTGCTGAACCTGATGCCTTGCGTCTTTCCGATCCTGTCGCTGAAGGTGCTGGGCTTCGCGCGCCACGCGCAAGACCGCCGCGCCCAACTGGCCGGCGGCCTGGCCTACACCGCCGGCGTGGTGGGCTCGTTCGTGGTGCTGGCTGCCCTGCTGCTGGCGTTGCGCGCCGGCGGTGAGCAACTGGGCTGGGGCTTCCAGCTTCAATCGCCACCGATCATCGCGGCCCTGGCCGCGCTGTTCACGCTGATCGGCCTGAACCTGGCCGGCCTGTTCGAGCTGGGCAGCCTGCTGCCCCGCCGGCTGGCCACGGCCCAACTGCGCCACCCGCTGCTCGATTCAGCGCTCACCGGCCTGCTGGCCGTGGCGGTGGCGGCGCCCTGCACCGGGCCGTTCATGGGTGCGTCGCTCGGGCTGGCCATCACCCTGCCCCCGGCGCAGGCGCTGACGGTTTTCGCCGC
>JAUSND010000016.1 GCA_030646295.1 Moraxellaceae bacterium | reverse complement strand
GCCTGTCATGTCCAGAAAAGACTCATCAATGGAGTAGACCTCCTGACCCGGGGCCATGTCGCGAAGGATGCTCATGACCCGGTTGCTCATGATTCCGTACAGGGCATAGTTGCTGGAGCGGGCGACGAGCCCATGACTCTGTGCCAGATGGCGGATCTCGAACCAGGGTGCTCCCATCTTGATCCCAAGGTCTTTGGCCTCCTGGCTCCGGGAGATGGCGCAGCCATCGTTATTAGACAGAACCACCACGGGCTTGTGGAGAAGCCTGGAATCGAAGATCCGCTCGCAACTGACATAGAAGTTATTGCAGTCGACCAGCGCGAACAGTCGTTTGGGGCTGTCGCTCATTGCAGTGCCTGCCGATGCAGTGACCAGGTCACGACACCCCAGATCAGGAAGTCCTGTCCTTCCTGGATGGTGATGGTGGGGTAACGGGCATTACTGGGCTTGAGCATGGGCTCGCCGGATGGGCCCAGATCCAGTTGTTTGACCAGCATTTCACCATCCAGGACAGCGACCACGATCATACCCCGGCGAGGGGTGATGCTGCAGTCCACGACAGCAATGTCGCCATCCCGAATCCAGCACCCACGCATGCTTTGTCCCCGGACCCGGACAAAGTAGGTGGCGGCCCGGTTGGTGATCAGAAGCTCGTTGGCATCCAGTTCCTTCTCGATGTAGTCGTCGGCAGGCGAGGGGAATCCTGCCGGTACCCGGCAACCATAGAGGGGCCGCGTAAACAGCGGCGGCAGATCAGCTGCCAGGGCGATATCAGCCGACTGGAGGATGGCATCAGGGATGGAGAGGTTCATTGCAAAACTGTCCAAAAGAACAGTATAAGGGTATGCTTATTGGCACCGGCTTGGCAATGCCACTGAACTGGCCGTTGGTCTGCTGTCATCACAAAAGCCCGGTGACCTGCCAGACTGAGCCATCCAAAGAGACAAAAAAAGAAGGAAGTCCCCATGTCCCCGAGCCTGACCTATGACGACTGCTGGACTGACCTGGTCGGCAAGACTTTTGTGCTGGGACAGCCTAATGCCAAAGGGGAGTTCATCATCACAATGGGCGGCACACGTTGGCAGATTGCCAATCCCCACCAGGTGCCGGCAGGGGAGCGTGTGAAGGTGACGGGACAAGAAGGGGAGATCCTGGCGGTCTCCCGGGCATAAAGCCGCTGGCGTTCGCCAGCGGTTCAGAAAAGGTTCCCTGCCGGGCGTCATTCCATGACGTATGTCGCTAGCGTGCTTGCTGCTGGGCAGGGAAATTCAGGAATTCAGTGGTTCCGCCTGCTTCATCCATGAAGCGGTGATCGAGGATCACGACGGAACGATGCCATTATTACCAAGGAGCGGTGCGTAAGAAAGTCGCCATTGCCGCTGGCTCTTGTAGGAGATTGCCCACACAAGCGTGAGCAGGTCCGTCTGCAACATCCCTGCTTGAATAAAGCCATTTGTCTGTCTTGTGAGTCATGGCACTTGCAGGAAATTGGTGTGTAGTATTTACTACACGAATGATGACGTTCGGCGAATACATAAGGCAGGCAAGAGAGGCTCTTCACGAGTCGGATAGGGCGTTTTCGCTCAGGCAGGTGGCCACCCGCATCGGGGTGGAGCCTGCGTATTTATCCAAGATTGAGAGAAACATTTTTCCTCCGCCCTCTGAGGAGGCCATCGTGAAGTTGGCTGCCATTCTGGGTGAGGATCAGGATGTTCTGCTGGCGATGGCGGGGAAGATGTCCACTGAGTTGCAGCAGATCATTATTCAGAGACCAAAGCTTTTCGGTGAGTTGCTAAGGCAATTAAAAGAGGCTCCGGATCACGCGATTCTGCGAGTGGTCCGAGAAGTTAAAGACGGCGAATGGTAGGGCAGGGAGAGGCAATCATGATCGAGCTGAATGGCAACAATTTGGTATTCCAGTTTCCGGAAATCCACGAGGATGCCGTATGCCGGGTATCGTTTCAGAGGACGCTACGTATCCCGGATGATAATCGTGAGTATCCACTACCTCCCGGTCTGGGGCGGTTCCCGATGGAGCATGTCGAGGATCATGCAAGTCGACTGCCCGAAGAATGGGTGAGGCACGGGGGCGTCCTGTTGCCGATGTACCAGTCGGAAGCGCTCTGGATGTCCTTCTCCTCTGATAGTGAGTACCCGTTTGCCCTGAAAATTGCCGCAGGCAAGATCAATGCAGTTACGGGAGAGGCGTGGACCAATGACTTGTCGGCTCAGCCCCAGGACTATCTGGTTGTGCCAAAGCAACCATGGCTGGACGGGTTTTGCGTCCAGAAAGGCCTGATACGGCAGTTTGTGGCCATGCCACTGGGGCAGGGCTACACGGCGGAAGAACAACTTACCGGCCAGGCACAACATGGTGGACTGCAGATTGTCGCGTACCCGATGAAGCGGAGTCATTACGAAAAGCTGATGAAGGCTCGGCCCCCGGTTCCAAGGATGTGCTACAGCATGCCCATGAGTTCAAGCTCGATGGGGCTCGCCCCCGGCGGGCTGATGCGGCAGAAGATATACAAGGATAGCTATGGCATGGAGGCTTGGGACACCAATGTATCCAGCAGGTGCTTTGTTCATATTTTGAACAGCGGCCAGTGGGCAGAGGCGACCGGGAAAGGGATGCTTTCCCCACCGGTCTCCGCCAGTGAGTACACGACCGCCGGATTGCCATGGTTTGAGTACTACGATGACTCGCTCACTCCGCTAGGTGGCAGCCAAAAACTGGCTGGATTGGATAGCGTGGCGGCAAAGTCCATCAAGCAGGGAGAGTCAGTCCTGAAGGAAAACCCGCCCGTTCATCCGGCCAATGTTCAGAAGCTGGGACCTGGTTCCATGGCTGTAAAAGATGGCGGTTGGTAAGTCGTCCAAGGGCATGGAACAGCAAGGCAGAGAGCTTCTCCAGGCGGAGCAGGGCAGAGACTCCTATGCATGAAGTTGGCGACACGAATTGTCGCTATAGCGGCATACTCTTCAAGGTCGACAAAAGTTGGTCTTTTCCACTCGACCGCTTACTAATACCTGACAAGGGTGCCGGATTTTCATAAGTGGTGTAGACCGGGTTGGAGTTGGTACGTAAAAGGCAGTACATTCACTTGATTGTTACGTCGGGACGCAATCATGCCTCGCCTAAAGGATGAAACCTTGTCCATCCGTACTTCAGCCCAAGTTAAACAGCTCCTGAAAATGGCGGCAGAGCGTGAGCATCGCTCGGTGGCTTCCATGATGGAGGTGCTGGTCTTGAAGTACGCAGAAGAGGCCGGGCTGATGCCAGACAATAAAAAGAACAAGGCTGGCGAAGGGGCATGTAATGAAGGTAGTCAGTAATTCAGGGACGGACAGGGTAGTCGACATGGTTCGTCCGGGATTGAAGCCCCGGCACCAGGTTGATGTTCTCTCGACCGGTTTCTCGCTCTTTGCATTCGGTGAATTGCTTGTTGAGCTCGCACAGGTTTCAAGTGCCAGGCTGGTTGTTCCGCCACTTCCTTTAAAAGAATCTGAAGACACCATACATGGTGAGCTAGGGCTGCTTGGCGGGAAAAATGACCGCCAGGCACGAAACCGACTTCAAGCGGCTTGGCTAGCTCGCAAATTTTCCGCATGGCTCAATGCGAAGGCGGAAGTGCGTCAGGCACAAGGTTCGGTGCCTCAGGGGACGTTGGTTCTGCGAGATGGGCAAGGGGTGGCGCAGCAGGCCATTCTGGGGTCGTTCGCTTTCAGTAGCGAAGGTCTGGGTATCTCCCCGGGGAATCCGTTGAGTCTGATTCAGGCATCAGAGAGCGCGGCGGAAGCACAAATGCTGAGTCAGTGGTTCGACGGGCAGTGGGCAACCTTGAAAGATCAGCCAGAAGCAAAAACTGCACTTATCGAGGCGCTCAAGGAGCTTTCAGCGCATCGTGATCCAGTCAGTGTGTATGCGTTTATTCTTCATCATCTCTTTGCGTCCGCCGGAGACGGGATTGACGAGGAGCGTGTGGTCAAGTCGGCTACCGGCATCCGCAACACGATCATCTGGAAAAAGCTTTACAAATTCCAGCGTGATGGCGTGGTGGGCGCCATCGACAAGCTGGAGCGGTTTGGGGGCTGCATCATTGCGGACAGTGTTGGTCTGGGTAAGACATTTGAAGCGCTGGCCATCATCAAGTATCACGAGCTTCGGAACGACCGGGTGCTGGTGCTGTGCCCCAAGCGTCTGCGTGACAACTGGACTCTGTACAAGAGTAATGACAAGCGGAACATTCTGGCGCCTGATCGCCTGAACTATGATGTCCTGAATCACACGGATCTTTCGCGGGATGGAGGTCACTCCGGCGATATCGACCTGTCCCACGTAAATTGGGGTAACTACGACCTGGTTGTGATTGATGAGTCACACAACTTCAGGAACAAGGCGGCAAACAAAGGCAAAGAAACCCGCTATGACCGGCTCATGCGCAGGATCATTCGTGAGGGCGTGAAGACGCGTGTACTGATGCTTTCCGCCACGCCGGTCAACAATCGCCTGAATGACCTCAAGAATCAGATCGCGTTCGTGACTGAGGGTGACGATACGGCACTGGCAGAGCACGGAATCTCCAGTATTGAATCTACAACCCGACGGGCCCAGAAGGCCTTCAATAAATGGCTGGACCTGCCTGCCGGCGAGAAGTCGCCATCGCTGCTGGTCGAGATGCTGGGCTTCGATTACTTCGCGTTACTGGATCACCTGACCATTGCGCGCTCGCGTCGCCATATCGAAAAGTACTACGGCACCTCGGAGACGGGAAAATTTCCGGAGCGACTGCCGCCTGTCAATATCAAGGCGGACGTGGATAGGGCTGGAGAGTTTCAGTCCATTCGCGAAATCAATCTGGAGATTCGCCGTTTGAATCTCGCGGCGTACGCACCTCTTCGTTATGTCTTGCCGCACAAGCAGGCCGCGTATGATGCCAAGTACAGTACCCAGGTTCGTGGGGGTGAAGGCTTCTTCCGCCAGGCAGATCGCGAGGAAAGCCTGATTCACCTGCTTCGGGTAAATGTGCTCAAGCGTATGGAAAGCTCTGTCTCGTCTTTTGCCTTGACGGTTCGACGCCAGCTTCGGGATGTCGAAGCAACTCTGGCGCAAATCGACGTTCATGCGGCCGAGATTGAGGAGATTGATATTGCAGACGTTGATATCGATGATCCGGTGTACGAGTCCCTCTTGGTGGGCCGAAAGGTCAAGGTTCTGCTGGGCGATGTCGACCTGCTTCGTTGGCGGCAGGATTTGATAGAAGACCGCAATCGTCTTGCGACACTTTATGCTGCTGCCGAGCAGGTAGATCCTGAGCGTGATGACAAGTTGCAAAAGCTGAAGGACCTGATTGCCGACAAGTGCCGGAATCCGATTAACACAGGCAATCGCAAGGTGATTGTCTTCACCGCTTTCGCAGATACGGCGACTTACCTCTATGACCAGCTGGCCGCATGGGGAAAATCCCAGTTGGGAATCGAGGCTGCGCTGGTCACTGGCTCAGGACGCAATCAAGCCACATTGCCACAACTACGACACGACCTGACCTCCATCCTGACAGCGTTCTCGCCGCGCTCAAAGGAGCGTCCTGAAGACTTGAAGAGCGAAGGCGAGCTGGACCTGCTTATTGCCACAGACTGCATCAGTGAGGGCCAGAACCTTCAGGATTGTGACTGCCTGATCAATTACGACATTCACTGGAATCCGGTACGCATCATCCAGCGCTTTGGCCGTATTGATCGAATAGGCTCACCCAACGAAAGCATCCAGTTGGTCAATTTCTGGCCAAACATGGAGCTGGATGAGTACATCAATCTGGAGCAACGGGTAAGCGGCCGTATGGTGCTGCTCGATATTTCGGCCACTGGCGAAGAGAACATCATTGAGCAACAGTCCGGCGACCAGATGAATGATCTGGAATACCGACGCAATCAGTTGCTCAAGTTGCAGGAGAAGGTGATTGATCTGGAGGATCTCTCCAGTGGCGTGGCCATCACCGACCTGACGCTGACCGACTTCCGAATTGATCTGGCTGAGTACTCCCGCGCCCACCCCGGAAAGTTGAACTCGCTGCCACTTGGCACCTTCGCGGTTACTACCAGCATCGATGCAGACATCGCTCCGGGTGTGATCTTCTGCCTGCGTGCAGAGGGGACGGCGGCTGGCAAGGCGATTGATCCGGGGTATCCGCTAGCGCCGCACTACCTGGTGCATGTCGGTGAGGATGGCACCGTGCTGCTGCCATATACGCAGGCCAAGCGGATTATGGATCGGCTGAAACGGTTGAGCCTTGGTCGGGACATGCCGGATGCCACTGCCTGTGCACGGTTCGATGCCGATACGAAGCAGGGCGAGGACATGCGCCAGGCACAGAAGCTTTTGAGTGCGGCGGTTGCCTCTGTTGTTGGTAAATCAGAGGAGAGGGCGGCGGCAAGTCTGTTTACCCCCGGTGGAACGCATGCCATGAAGGGTGAGTTTTCCGGGAGCAATGATTTTGAGGTCTTGGCATTCCTTGTGGTGCTTGGCGAATAAGAACGGATAAAGGAAAGAGCTGACATGAGTTTCAGGACGGCAGAGCCATCACTCAAGGATGTGCTGGATTCGATTGCGAAAGGCGAAACGCAGCTACCGGATTTCCAGCGGGGCTGGGTCTGGGATGACAATCACATCAAATCCCTGATTGCGAGTCTGTCGCTATCGTATCCCATCGGGGCCGTGATGTTCCTGGAGGCGGGCGGGGTTCCGTTCAAGCCGCGTTTGTTTGAGGGCGTCTCACTGCAGCCGGCGCCAAAGCCAAAGACTTTGGTGCTGGATGGGCAGCAGCGGCTGACCTCAATGTATCTGGCATTACGCAGTGGTCAAGCTGTGAAAACCCGTACCGAGAAAGGGGCCGACATCAAACGCGTCTACTTTCTGGACATGGCCAAGTGTCTGGACCCTGCCGAAGATCGTGAAGAAGCTGTTGTCTCCGTTCCGGAAACATTGCAAGTCACGTCTGACTTTGGCCGCAAAGTCGACCTGGACGTCAGTACTGCCGCACTCCAGTTTGGGCACAAGCTCTTTCCCTTGGCGCTCATGTTTGATTCCGAAGGCTTTATGCAATGGAAGATGGGCTACGCTGGTCACTATGGGAACGATGCCGGATCAATGATGTTCCTGATGCGATTTGAGCAGGATATCTGGTTGCGCTTCCAGCAATTCAAGGTGCCGGCAATTGAGCTGACGCAGGACACCCCTCGGGAAGCTGTCTGCCAGGTCTTTGAGAAAGTGAATACCGGGGGCGTAACTCTGACGGTGTTTGAGCTGATGACCGCAACATTTGCGGCCAGTGACTTCAATCTCCGAGAGGACTGGGAGGCGAGACAGCATCGGCTCACGGTCAAGCACGACGTTTTGGAGGCTGTTGATGGCACCAGCTTCCTGACAACGGTCACCTTGCTCGCCAGCTATCGCCGCCACCTGAAGAATAAGACACCAGTCTCCTGCAAACGCGCAGATGTGCTGCGTCTAGACCTGGAAGATTTCAAGCAATTGCAGGCGGGCACCGAGGCGGGCTACAAGCGGGCAGCCGAGCTGCTGGCCGAGGAAAAAATCTTCGATACACGAAGCCTGCCGTATGCGACGCAACTCATTCCGCTGGCGGCAATTTGTACCCAGCTGGGGGACCGGATCACCCAGCACGGCATCAAGCAGAAACTGTTGCGGTGGTACTGGAGTGGCGTCTTTGGCGAGCTTTATGGCGGTGCCAACGAAACCCGATTTGGTCTGGATTTGCCGGATGTCGTGCAATGGGTGGAAGGAGGAGGTGAGCCCCGGACGATCAGGGACGCCAATTTCGCCCCGACACGTCTGTTGTCACTCCAGACCCGCCTGGCGGCCGCCTACAAGGGCCTTGCCGCATTGCTGATGAAGCATGGGGGGCGTGACTTCGTCAGTGGCACCCCCATCGATCTGAATTCCTATTTCAATAATGCGATTGATATCCACCACATCTTCCCGCGGGCCTGGTGTGAGCACCAGAAATTGCCCAAGGAAATTTGGAACAGTGTGGTCAACAAGGCACCCCTCGCGGCGGGGACCAATCGCTTTATCAGCGGAGATGCCCCCAGTCACTACCTGTCACGTATCGAAAAGAGTAAAGGAGTGGACGCCCAGGTCTTGAATGGATTCCTGGCTTCACACGTGATCCCGGTTGAAGAGCTGAGGGCAGACCAGTTCGATGCCTTCATTCGCAAGCGGGCAAACGAACTGCTGGTATTG
The DNA here is from genome assembly GCA_030646295.1 of Moraxellaceae bacterium. Taxonomy (GTDB): domain Bacteria; phylum Pseudomonadota; class Gammaproteobacteria; order Pseudomonadales; family Moraxellaceae; genus UBA2031. The sequence continues at coordinate 573,333 of JAUSND010000016.1, read as the reverse complement.
ATTGAGGCGGCAACCGGGAAGGCCATTTCCGGTCGTAACAGTGAAGAGACACTGAAGGCCTTTGGCGGCGAACTCTAAACAATGACATCCCCAGCGAAAAACCTGATCGATGCCTTGGCCCTCCCGGCCTCTTGCCGGGTGGATCAGCGTATTGCCAAGAAGCTGTTGAGTGATAACGGGGCTCCCTCCGCTGCAGACAAGCGGCTGATCAATGAGGGCATAGAGGAAATCCAGTGGGTGGCGGCACTCAAGCCAAACACGGTGGGTGTTGCTGCATATAGGGATCAGCAGCGTGAATACCTCGAAATCGCCGTCCTCGTGGTCACGCTGCGCACCATTGATGGGAAGGTGCCGAGTCCAGCGCGTACCGCCGAGCTGGTACAGCGAGCTGTGCCGTATCCTCTGGTAATGCTCACAACTATTGATGGGCGGATGGAGCTCTCTCTGGTGCATAAGCGGTGGGCCCAGAATGATCCTGGCAGTACAGTGATCGATGGAGAATTATTGACCGTATCCCTTGACGCCTTTGTCGAGGGAGGTGATTCGTCGAACTTGATCACTGCCCGGGCTATCGAACGGCAGTTCTTCGAGTCATTGGCAGTGACGCGGCAACCTCAGGCGTCACTGCTGACCCTGTATCAGGGCTGGATGGACTGCGTACAGGCTTTGCTCGTGGCCAGACTGACCGGATATTTCACTGTGCCCGACAACGCGGAGCAGGCAGCCGTCAGACGGCAGGCTTTTCACGAGTGCCAGGATCTTGAGGCGGAGGCCAGTCGATTGCGAGCGCTGGCCGCCAAAGAACGACAAATGTCGCGTCAGGTAGATTTGAACCTGGCGCTTAAACGTGTGCAGGAAAGGCTTTCTGCCGCACGTAACAGACTTTGAGAATTGAGCGAATGATGGAGAAAGTGATGCAGAAGATAGACGCGACGAGCCCAGAAGCTCAGTCAGCCGATCTGGTGATGGGCAACATAGCGCAGCTCAAGGCGCTGTTCCCGGAGCTGGTGACCGAAGGCCCGAATGGCAATGCAGTGAATGTGGATGTGCTCAAAGCCCTGGTGGGTGATGCCACCGTCACCGATGCAGACGAGAAGTATGGCCTTAGCTGGCATGGTAAGCGCCGCGCCCGGCAACTGGCGCTGACCCCGAGCACCGGCACGCTGCGCCCCTACCCGGAAGAGAGTGTGGACTGGGATACCAGCCAGAACCTGATGATCGAGGGCGACAACCTTGAAGTTCTCAAACTTCTGCAGAAGAGCTATGCCGGCAAGGTCAAGCTTATCTATATCGATCCACCCTACAACACCGGTAAGGACTTTGTGTATCCGGACAACTTTCAGGACAACATCAGGAACTATCTGGAACTGACCGGGCAGGTAGAAGGTGGGCAGAAGATCAGCAGCAATACCGAAGCCAGCGGGAGGTTTCATACGGACTGGCTGAACATGATCTATCCAAGATTGAAGCTGGCGCGGAATCTTCTGCGTGATGACGGAGCACTATTTATAAGTATTGATGACGGCGAAATAGATAACCTAAAAAAGGTATGCTGCGAGATATTTGGCGAGGAGACATTTGTTGGAATCCTATCAGTGTTGGTCAATCCTCGAGGACGTCATCTAGACAAGTACATTGCACAAACTCACGACAATATTGCCGTTTTCGTGAAGGATCCTGATGTGTCTGGAAGCATCTTCGGAATGGCGAAAGAAGGAGCCATGTTGGAGGAGTATGACAAAGAGGACGAACGAGGTAAGTATCGTGAACTTGGACTTCGTAATCGAAACCAAGCCTTCAATCCTATCACGCGACCAAATTTGTTTTATCCGATTTATGTCGATTCTTCAACGGGCAGAGTATCCATAACAGAAGACGATAGGTTTACAGAAAAAGTTCTTCCAGTAACTTCTGACGGGATTAAAACTTGCTGGACATGGGGGCGTGAGAAGGTCGAAGCAGAAAACGATCTTCTAACCGCTAGCCAGATGTTCGATGGCACTTGGCGAGTTTTTCGGAAGGACTATCTGAGCGGAGAAGATGGTGAGTCGGCTTCTACCTTGGCCAAGTCAATATGGCTCGATAAAGAGTTCAATAATGATTACGGGCGTAAGTCGGTCAAGGATCTACTTGGCGCGCCAGTTATGGATTTTCCAAAGTCTCCTTTCTTGGTTCAGAGAATCGTTTCGATTGCTTCTGGATCTAACGACATTGTCATGGATTTCTTTGCAGGTTCAGGAACCACTGGACACTCAGTTCTGGCACAGAACGCAATTGATGGGTCAAAGCGTCGATTCATCATGGTTCAGTTGCCGGAGGCTCTTAGCATTGATATTAAGGAGCATAAAGTTGCAGCTGAGTTCTGCGATATGCTGCAAAAGCCTCGTTCGATTGCTGAGATAACCAAAGAACGCCTACGCCGCGCAGCCGCCAATATCAAGGCCGAAAGCCCCTTGTTTTCCGGCGATACCGGCTTCCGCGTCTTCAAACTTGATCTCTCCAATATCCGCGCTTGGAACCCCAGTCCGGAGAATCTGGAGGTCGATCTTTTGGCCCATCAGGATCACCTGCTCGAAGATCGTACCGAAGACGATGTGCTCTACGAGTTGCTACTCAAGCTCGGTCTTGATTTGTGCGTGCCCATTGAGCAGCGTACGGTTGCTGGTCATGAGGTGTACTCCGTCGGTGGCGGCGTGCTGATGGCGTGCCTGGCGGAGCAGATCACCCGCGAGCAGGTGGAGCCTCTTGCTCAAGGTATCGTCAATTGGCATAAAGAGCTGCTTGCAGCCGCAGGCTACTCGGATCAAGGCAAGAAGGTGCGCGAAACCACCTGCGTATTGCGAGACAGCGCCTTTGCTGACGATGTGGCCAAATCGAATCTTGCGGCCATCCTGAAGCAGCACGACATCCAGAACGTGCGCAGTCTGTAAGGGGGCTACTATGAAGCTACATTTTGAGCCCAACCTTGACTACCAGTTACAGGCTATCGAAGCGGTATGTGACCTGTTTCGTGGTCAGGAAGTGTGCCGCACCGAATTCACGGTAACGATGAAAGTGCCCTCACCAGTGGATGGTGACCTGTCACCCGGTACACAGTTTGAACAAATAACTCTGGGCATGGCGGAGTCTGATCTGGGTGTCGGCAACCGTCTTACGTTGCTGGATGACGAGCTGCTCAAGAATCTGGCGGATATCCAGCTGCGTGGCAGCTTGCCACCGTCTAGCTCGTTGGCCTCGGGCGATTTCACCGTCGAAATGGAAACCGGTACCGGCAAGACCTACGTGTACCTGCGCACCATCTTCGAACTCAACAAGCGCTATGGCTTCACCAAGTTCGTGATTGTGGTTCCGTCGGTGGCGATCAAGGAGGGCGTCTACAAGACCCTGCAGATCACTGAGGACCACTTCAAGGGACTCTACGCGGGCGTGCCTTTCGATTACTTCCTGTATGACTCGGGAAAGCTGGGGCAGGTACGCAATTTCGCCACCAGTTCGAACATCCAGATCATGCTGATGACAGTCGGGGCAATCAACAAAAAGGATGTGAATAATCTCTACAAGGACAGTGAAAAGACAGGCGGTGAAAAGCCTATCGACCTGATCAAGGAAACCTGTCCCATCGTCATCGTTGACGAACCCCAGTCTGTGGATGGCGGCCTGGAAGGACGCGGTAAGCAAGCGCTGGATGCGATGAATCCGCTATGCACCTTGCGCTATTCCGCTACCCATGTGAACAAGCATCACATGGTATTCCGGCTGGACGCAGTGGATGCGTATGAGCGCAAGCTGGTCAAACAGATTGAAGTGGCTTCAGCCACCGTTGAAGATGCGCATAACAAGCCCTTTGTGCGATTGGTGTCTGTCGCCAACAAGCGTGGAGCCATCAGTGCCAAGGTTGAGCTGGATGTTGCCACTGCCAGCGGCGTGAAGCGACTGGAGGTAAGCGTTGCCGATGGTGACGACCTTGAGCAACTTGCCAGGCGGCAGATTTACGCCGACTTCCGGGTAGGCGAGATTAACACCGCCAAGGGTGAAGAGTTCATGGAGTTGCGCTATCCCGGCGGTGAAGTCTATTTGAGGAAAGGGCAGGCACACGGTGATGTAGATGCCTTGGCCGTACAGCGGGAAATGATCCGTCGCACCATCAAGGAACACCTAGACAAGGAAAAGCGTCTGCGTCCGCTAGGTATCAAGGTATTGTCGCTGTTCTTCATCGATGCGGTGGACAAGTACCGGCAGTACGATGCGGATGGTCATCCGGTGAAAGGTGATTACGCGCGCATTTTCGAAGAAGAGTATCGACGTGCCGCCAAATTGCCGGCCTACCAAAGCCTGTTCAGTGAAATCGACCTTGCTAGCGCGGCGGAAGAAGTACACAACGGCTATTTTTCCATCGACAAGAAGGGTGGCTGGACAGATACGGCAGAGAATAATGCGGGTAACCGGGAGAGTGCCGAACGTGCTTACAACCTGATCATGAAGGAGAAAGAGAAGCTGCTGGGTTTCGACACTCCGCTGAAGTTCATTTTCTCCCACTCAGCACTCAAGGAGGGCTGGGACAATCCTAATGTGTTCCAGATATGTACGCTGCGCGATATCCAGACCGAGCGCGAGCGCCGACAGACCATCGGTCGTGGGTTGCGTTTGTGCGTGAATCAGGATGGTAATCGCGTGCGTGGTTTCGAGGTGAATACCTTGACGGTCATTGCCACTGAGAGCTACGAGCAGTTTGCCGAGAACCTTCAGAAGGAGATTGAGGCCGATACCGGAATTCGATTCGGTATTGTTGAGCAGCATCAGTTTGCGGCAATTGCTGTCTCGGGTGGCGATGGTCAGTCCACGCTGCTTGGCTTGGATCAGTCCAAGGCACTCTGGGCTCATCTGAAAGCTGCCGGCCATATTGATGCTGCAGGCAAAGTTCAGGATTCACTGAAAAAGGCGCTGAAGGACGGCACTCTGGTGTTGCCACCTGAGTTCGACCCGCAGAAAGCCCAGATAGCTGAGGTGTTGCGCAAGGTCACGGGCCGTCTGGAGATCAAGAACGCCGATGACCGCAAGCCGGTTCCGTTGCGCAAAGGGGAAAACGGGAAGGCCATCTATCTAAGTGACGAGTTCAAGGCACTGTGGGATCGGATCAAGCACAAAACGACCTACCGCGTGGAATTCGACAATGAAAAGCTGATCAAGAACTGTATCGCTTCCCTGCAGAAGGCTCCTGCAGTTTCCAAGGCCCGCCTGCAGTGGCGAAAGGCAGATATTGCCATTGGTAAGGCCGGCGTTGAGGCAACTGAAAAAAAAGGGGCGGCAACAGTTGTACTGGATGAGGCTGATATCGAATTGCCTGACATCCTGACGGATCTTCAGAACAGAACACAGCTTACCCGTAAGACGGTGGTCCGCATTCTGACGGAGTGCGGTCGACTGGATGATTTCAAGCGCAATCCCCAACAGTTCATTGAGCTGGCCGGGGAGCTGATCAATCGCTGCAAGCGTATGGCACTGGTCGAAGGCATACGGTACCAAAAACTGGGGGATCAGGACTTCTATGCGCAAGAGCTGTTCGAGCGTGAGGAGCTTACTGGATACCTGAAGAACATGCTGATGAACACCACCAAGTCCATTTACGAGCATGTGGTGTATGACTCGGATACCGAGCGTGATTTTGCCAAAGCCATGGAGCTTAACGAAGCCATCAAGCTTTACGCAAAACTGCCTGGTTGGTTCAAGATCCCTACTCCGCTAGGTAGCTATAACCCGGATTGGGCAGTGGTCATTGAAGTCGATGGTCAAGAACGCCTGTATTTTGTGGTGGAGACCAAGAGCAGCTTGTTTGATGACGATATTCGGAATGCTGAAGGTGCCAAGATCAAATGTGGGGAAGCACATTTCAAGGCATTGGGGGTGGGGGAGAATCCAGCACGTTATGGGAAGTTCAAGGATTTGAATGGCTTGTTAGGGAGTATTACGGAGCATTAGACAATCTAAGGCATTTACTTGTCAGAGATGCCCTATAACTGTGACTCAGCGTGTATCGAGTCATGTGGCACTATAAAGAAAAACAAAAAATTGTCGCTTCTACGATTTCTGCATGTAGATGTTGGTATCGGAAGTGGCGGAAGTGCTTTGAATAGGAGCGGTCAGATGAATGAGCAGGAGTTGGTGCCGGTTGCCGAAGAATCACTTGGTATTTTTGAAACAATTGCTTTGGCAGCACAACAAAAGCTCGCTGGGCAAGCTGCTGTATCTGATGACGCCGTCATTAATGGTAACTCTATGTCGGGCTGGGCTGTCCCCAAGGGGACCGAGGTCAAGAGTCTTAGCCAGATTTCCACGGAAGTGCGGCAAGGGTATGCAACCCTTGCTGTAGAGCCTGCCATTGCTCGCATTGTGGTTGAGGATGAAGACGGAAAAGCACGTACGCTTTATATATCCCGGAAGACTTCACTTTCACTCGGCGAGAAGGGAACGCTGGCTAGCTACGATTCGCCGTTAGGGCGCGTGGCCTCACGCCCAGTGGGGGAGGACGTTGAGGTTTCGATTGGTGGTATGAGAGAAACGCTTTTTGTCCTAGAGAAGATGATCTTGCATCCACGACTCTTGCCAGCTGGAGAGTGGGACTCTCTCACTAATCAGTGGCAACGCGATGGGATTGGTACGGCAACCATTGATTCCTTTCGCAAGCTATTGCGACAAGCCGCAGAACCGCACATGGATGCGTTCGAGGCGTTGCTGGCAGGAGCAGAGGAAACACGGGCGGTAACTGAGGGACGTGCCCATGAGGTACGTACCGCGATGGCACTGCGTGATCAACCGCTGCTGGATAAGTTTCAGGATGATATTTTCCGCTTGCCCATCGACTCGCAGCTGATCATTCTGGGCCCCCCTGGCACAGGCAAAACTACTACGCTTATCAAGCGTCTCGGTCAGAAGCTCGGTGAGGAGGGTCTGGATGAGGCAGAGCGTCGGCTGATCAGTATGGATGGCGCTGACGGGAACAGGCAGCATCGATCCAGCTGGATCATGTTTACGCCATCTGAGCTTCTAAAGCACTATCTCAAGGAAGCATTTGTTCAAGAGGAGATCCCTGCTTCGGATGATCACATCAAAACATGGGATTCCTACCGGCGCGACTTGGCTCGCAATGTACTCGGCATTCTGAAAACAAGTAGCGGAGGTCAATTCATTCTCCGTGAGGGCAGCCAGTATTGCAGTAATCAGGTGTTGGCTGAACCACGTGAGTGGTATGAGGCTGTGACACTCTTCCATCGCCGCAGGGTTGTTGATCGCTTGAAAGAGGGTATTGCATTGCTGGAATCTTCTGCGCCGGATGATGCGATTGATCTTGTGAGCAAGCTTGCTGCTGTTGTGGGAAGGATGGACGAAGGCCACTTGGTGGCTGCTTTTGCCGAATTCAATGCGCTTGAAAGGGATGCCCAACCGTTCCTGGAAAAGAGCATCGAGGCTGCCGGAAAGCTTGTTAAGCAGGAAGGTAATCGTCTTTTCAATGCAAATAGACAAGTCTTTGAGCAAATGGGTGTCTTTCTGTCGTCGCTAAAACAGGATGAAGAAGATGAGGACGATGATGCACAGTTTGACGATGATGCTTCCGCTGCGGCTCATGCTACCCCGGTGATGCAGGCGGTTGCTGCCTATAATGGTTTTCTGCGTAGTCTCGCGCGTAGCCGTTTTCGCAAGCGAACGCTCTCAAAGGTGAGCCGGGCTGGTCGTCTTCGGGAGTGGCTTGACGAGCGAGTACCTGCCGATAATGTTCTGACCCAACTTGGGCGTGAGATTACGTGGCAAAATGGTCTGCGTCGTTTCCGGAATGCATGGCGCCGTTATGTCGTTGATGTTTCTTCTAGCTATCGGCAGTTCCGTCGCCAGGCCGAGTCTGCTTCTTTCTACTCGACACGTCCTGATAATGCCCAAAATATCGATTCCACAGAGCTGGATGCGCTGATTTTGCAGATGCTTCGGAACGCGCGCGAAGTCATGGATCAGCCTTATGCACGTGGTAGCCTTGACAAACCACAATTTACCGAGCTTGCCCGTATCGACAGTCAGTTCCGTAATCAGGTGTTGGTGGACGAGGCGACGGACTTTTCTGTGCTTCAATTGGCGTGCATGGAGGGACTGACCAGTCGGCGTACACGCTCATTCTTTGCGTGCGGTGATTTCAATCAGCGTATTACGGGGGCGGGGATACGCTCCCTTGAGCAGGTTAGGTGGGTATCTTCGCGTTTGCGAGAAGAGCGTATTAATACGGTCTACCGTCAGAGCAAAAAGCTTAACGAGCTCGCAGCTGCGTTGTTGGCAGTCTCCGGGGGAGATGCTTCTACATTGGGGAGCTTGCCGGAAGGTTCTACTCATGAGGGTCAAGCTCCTGTTCTGCTGGAAAGTACTGGATCGCTAGAAGTGGCGTCGGAATGGCTTGCTGAACGCATTCGTGAGATCGAAGTGGCGTTGGGGCAGGTGCCCACCGTTGCGGTGCTGGTCAGTCAGGAATCACAGGTCCTTCCGATGGCAGAGGCACTCAATAATGCGCTCGAGCCCTTCAGCTTGCAGGCGGATGCCTGTGAAGGGGGGAAGTCCTTGGGTGAGGATACGCATGTGCGGGTATATGATGTACGCCACATTAAAGGCTTGGAATTCGAGGCGGTTTTTTTCGCTGGCGTCGATGAGCTGGCGGAGTCTGACCCAGACTTATACCAGCGATTCCTTTATGTGGGCTCTACTCGTGCGGCAACTTATCTGGGATTGGTGTGCACTGGAAATCTGCCGCCTGAGTTGGAGCCATTAAGGTGCCACTTCGAACGGAAATGGTCCTGATTTTCAAGAATACATTCGGGAATGCTGGTCCGGGGTGAAGGCGTTTTCATGAGTCATATATTTTTGGATGGGTAGGAATTGGAAATAACAGTATCTAGTCGTTTCCTCCAGGTGCCATTGAGCTAGCTGCTGGCAGGAGCATTGGTGTTCTTTCTCTGGCGGACTTAATGTAATAAATCAGGGTTTAAGTAAATATATAAGGAAATCAAGGAATGTTGAGGAAGAAGTCAAGTGAGTTGCAGTTTGTAAAGTCAAGAGAACCTCTGCCTTCAGTTGAGGTTAATCGGGACGTCCTGGATGCGCGGGAGCCAGAAATAAGCTCTTATGCGGTAGCTCAGTCAGTATTGGCTCGATTTGCGGAAGAGCATCCTAGTATTACATCTACGGTATATACCTACGAAGCATTGAGCGCTAATTTTCACGGCCAATCTTGGTCGGAGTTCTTGATTGTTGCTGGTCCTCAGTCTGTTCTGGAGGCTCTGCATTCTGCTTATGCCACGCTTGGTGATGTTCCCGTTCGCTTCAGTGAAAGCATTCCATCCAGTTCCGGAATTCGTTCCTACCATATTCAAGAGGGGCGACTTTGGGAGGAAGAAGAGCAGGGTGTTTGGTTTTCAAAGTCTACTGAAGAAATCGCTTTTGATGCTGCGCAACTGGCGAAACTTCGTGAGCAGTGGTCGAAGTCTGGTGCCGAGTCGGTGACTTCCGAATCTAGTGATTTGGATGCCGTTCCTCTTGTTGATCCACAAGTTCAGGCGGGGCCAGCCGTTATCGACGATGACAATTTCGATGATGAGGTTGTCGATGAAGACGACGAGGTTGATCAGATGGTCGATCACCGTAGTGCGCACGGGTTGCGCTTTCGTCGTGCTCGTTCTGATGCTTCGGTCGGACGAATTCGTGAAACGATTGAGAAAATGTTTGGACTGCCTGAGGGTTCTGTACAACTTTGCGGACCAGATAAATCGCCGCTTCGTGCGGATGCCAGAATTAGAACGTTACGTCGCCGCTGGAACTATGATCTTGCCGGAGATGCTTGAAACGTCGCATAGTGGCGTTCGCCGAATCGCAGGTTTGGACATTGAAAGGCGTGTTGGTCATTAGGTTTAGTCGGGGACAGGTCAGAAAAGATGGCCTCATTTGAGCTTGTTGTTTCTGAAGGTTGACCGCCTAGCACAAAAAAGAAGGCCCTCGTCAGAGGGCTTTCTTATTTCTGCTGGTATCAGGTAGAAGAAGAGGTAGTGGTTTGCTGAAGTGATTGCAGTTTTCCCCGTAACGGAGTGGAGACTGGAGCATTTTCGGCAGGCCCGGGTACAGAAAAGAACTCCTCCAGAATATCCGGGAGGTCCTCCTCCTGCTCTTCGAAATGCCCGTTCCCTAAGCCTTCACGGGCTGCACCCTCCAGTGCGGGTTGATCTATCCCGGTGGTTAGCCTTCGGTCTTCGATTGCCCTGGCGGTCTCAACGGCGTCCTCCAACCCCATCCCGTCCCGCAGGCACAAATCCACGTAATAGATTGGTGCCCTGTGACTCTGTGTAGTGCTCTTGCCTCGCAGCTTGAGCTCCAGCGGTAAGCAGGACAGACGGTTGCCGGAGACCGCCTGAAAGTACGTCAGGCGGGCCGCCAGCGTCCGGATACTGTTGAATCCCGTGGTCCGAAAGATGAACGTTCCCAGCTCATCGTCTTCGCCCACCCGGACATTCAATCGTCCATAGGGCTTGCAGGCTCCTCCACGAGCCATCTCGCAGGCATCCGGCGACGGGCACGGCAACGTACTCATTCCCGTGGGCAGGTAACGGCGACAGGTTTCTCCGTTGCCCACACAGAGCGGTCGCCCACTTTGCCGGTCAAACAGCGAGTACTCTGCCCGCAAGTTGAGATCCGGATCATTGAACAGCATGCGGACCGGAATGCTGCGCAACTTGCCGTTGGGGGCGTCCTTGCGCAACTGCTCATCCAGCGGATGCAGAATCCAGCCATCCTTGGTCTGGACCTGGGTGGTGATGGTGAACTGGTCGTCTTTTTCGGGCAGGCGCTTGCCGTTCTTTTCGATCACACGACCAATTGAAATGCGCCCCAGAACGGGCGGGGTAATGGCGAGTCCCTTAATCATGATGGGTGTCCTCTTGGGTGGAGAGTTGAATGATCAGGTCGGCGGTCTGCCGGGGTGTCTTATGGTCTTTCCAGGCCTGACGCAGCAGTGAGCTCTGAGCATCCAGAATGCCCTGAGCGTCACTGCGGCAAACCTGTAGGCCGGATTCGATGAAGGAGAGGATGTCTTCTTCCCATCGCAGCAGTTTCAGTAGTGGTTGCATGAGGGTTTCCTTTTAATGAGAGAAACCCTGTTCACCATGGAGCGAACAGGGCATCGGGCTCACAGGCTGATGAGAAAGCGGCGGCTGCCAGTTTTGATGAGTGGGTATAGACGGAGAAGGTCTGGCTGGTCGGTAAGCAGTCGAGCGACATCAAGTCCGGTGCTGTCCTTGCTGCGCTTCCAGGAGACAGTCCCCCCATCAAACTTCGCTCGGCTGGCATCGCCCATTCGTTCCTGGATCTTCTGCTTGAGCTGGGCTTCGGCTTTCGAATTGGCATCCAGTGCCTCTCTTGCCTCCAGCAAATCAGCAAAGACTTGCCCCATCTCTGCATCCCCGGACAGATCAATCGTGTTGCCACTATCCCGGGGATACAGACACTGCAAGGCGAGGGCGGCGGAGTCGGACCCATCGGCTGGGGGCGGGGTGTCGGTTTCCACGTAATGCCAGAAGCGACGCTCTAACTCGATCAGTTGGGCAATCACTTCTTCATCACGCTCGATGCGATGCACGCGAACTTCCTGACCGCAAAGCAGCACGCAGACATCGGCCGCCTGCTTGCCAGTAACGGCCAGCTGATGCTGAACCTGCACCTGGACGTACTCCGGTACGCCATCCTTCCAGAGGCGTGAACCAAATTCGCCAGCGGTTTTGCATTCCAGGATCTGCACATCAGGTGCACCGACCACTTCACGATCAATGTTCGCCAGCATCCAGGCTTTGTCCGGATCGGGGTGCTGCAAGACGGCGTTGATGCGGCGAACCCGATTGCCGGTGCGACGGGTGTAGTGCTCTGCAACGAAGGGCTCCAGAACGGTGCCCCAGTACATTGGGGAGGTGTCATCGTTTGGATCAGCCTTGGGCAAGGCATCATTCCGACCGGTTTTGATGAGCCAGAGTTCCAATTGCGATTGATACGGATTAAGACCGACAGCGGCAGCAGCATCACTGCTACCAATGCCGTTCTTGCGGACACGTAGCCATTGCTCGCGGTCCATGCCCTTGGTGGAAACCAGGCGCAAGGCCGGTCGGGAAGTAACGGGAACAACGTTGCTTTGCGGTTCGGTTTGCATGGTTATCTCCTGAGAACACAAACGCCCGGCCGTGCAGAACACGAACCGGGCGTCAGATGGGGGGTAATGAAAGTTGGAATCAAAGCCAGCTGCGTTCGGCAAAGCTCACGGTCGCGGTGCCCGCCACCACTAGATGGTCGATGACGCGCACATCGATGAGCTTCAGGCTCTCGGTCAGTTGCGTGGTGATGTGTCGGTCGGCAACAGACGGCTCCGGCACCCCTGAGGGATGGTTGTGATAGAGGATCAGGGCAGCCGCATTCAGTTGCAGGGCACGCTGCACTACGATGCGCGGATAAACCGCCGTCGCGTCGATGCTTCCTTTGAACAGCACCTCGTCGCAGATCAGCCGGTGCTGGCTGTCCAGAAACAACGCCCCGAATATCTCGCGGTCACGTTCTGCCAACTGCAGTGCCAGGTACTGCAGGGTGGCATCAGGGCTGCTCATGCAGGCACCACGCTGAAACCGCTGAGCCACAATCTCCATGGCAAAGGCCACTACCTCGTCGGCACTGAACTGGCGAGTGGAAGCGTATTTACCGTTCTGCTTTGTCTCGAAAACGCTCATACAAAACTCCGGGCATAAAAAAGCCCGGCACGAGGCCGGGCAGTGAGGAAAGGGTGATGTGGCGCCTTATGCGTCGGGCGCCAGGAAGTCTTGAATCAATTGGTGCATGACTTCATGGATGTGTTCTCTGCTGGGCAGATACCCGTCATGGGTTAGCAAGTGACGCCCCAGGTATTCCCCGAGTCGAGAGACCACTTCGTATTCAAAAACGCCGGGGAAGTCGGCGTCGTTGTTATTCCAGATGATGGCCACCTGATTCCAGAGCTCGGTCAGGCAGACCGTGGTCTCGATTACCAGCTCGATACAGCCTTGCCCCCAGGAATCCAGGACTTGCTGGTTATATAGCGGATCACGATCTGAGGTGAGCAGACCCTCAAACAGGAAGGCACCCCAAACTGCAGCCAGAGCCGCTGGCAAGGGGATGACATCCGGTACTGCAGTAGTGACAGTGTTCATGAGGCAATCCTCCAGAAAAGAAAAAGCCCGGTGAGCTAATCGCTCAACCGGGCTTCTATGCCGCGTTATGGGAAGAAAGGATCAGGCGGCCAGCAACAGCGCTTGATCCAGTGCCTTCTGTTTCAGGGAAGCGCCCTGGCCAAACCAGGCGGAGTCCAGGCGGTGATCAGTGCTTCGGGCACGGCGCTCGTGATCCACAAACTCCGTTACGGCATTCAGCAGGCCATAGGCCGTACCCTTGGACGAGGCCAGATCCGCACCACGACCGGCGCCCTCAAACAGCGAGAGGGCCTTGGCCATGGCGCGTTCATTAGTGACGCCAGGGCCTTTCGGGGTGAAGTCGGTAAAGACCTTCAGGAAGTAGCTCTGCACTTCTGAATGCTTCATCTTCCGTTCGCTGAGGGCCTTCATGCGGTACATGAAATCGTCCCAGGTCGACACGGAAATCCCCAGTTGCTGCTTCACCGCTCTGGGATCGAAGGTAGTGCTATGGGGCACCTTGACCGCGCCCGACTGATGATTGAGCGCAATAGCCAGGGTGTTGTTGCAGACCACCCGGATGTTGGTGAATTGCGCTGTGGTGGCCAACGTACCGTCACAGCCTGTCGCTAACAGCACGTAGCCGTGACTGACATCCTTGCCCTTGAGCGTTCCGGTCTGGCCGGTGCGCGCCAGTGCCCAGAACTTGCGACCGCCTTTGAGGACGCCGGCCGTTTCCAGTTCAAAGCCGGAGACTTCGGTGAGATCCCGGTAAAACTCCAGAATCTCGCTGGGCTGAACGACCTTGTAACGGGCACTGACGACAGACAACGGTGCATGCGTGTCCGAGCGGAAGAGCACCTTCGAGTCCTCGAAGGACATGATGGCGCCCAGTGAGCCCGCCGACTCGGTGACATAGCGGACCGGGGTCTCGCGGATGTCCCAGTCCATCCCGGCCTGTTTGGCCCAGACGTTCAGGGGTTGCCGCGATGTGAGTTGGTTGCCCAGGCCGTGCCACGGGGTGGCGCCGACATAGGCCATGGTTTCGACAAGATGAGCCATGGTGATGCTCCTGCAATAGGGTAGGAAGTCGTCAGGGACGAAAAAGAGACGGCAGATCAGTCCTCGGGCGGCAAGCTGAAGCTGTGTTCGCAATCGAGGCAGAGGTAATTGTCGAGAATGTGGTCGTCGACCGTTTGGCCAACCGCCGCACCCGTGACGGCCCCGGCAGTGCTGCCGATAAGTGCACCGATGAGTCCGCCAGCGACAGTACCGACAACCATGCCGGCAGGGCCTCCCAGCATGCCGACTGTACGGCCGAGGGTGGAACCAGCAATCGCGCCGGTATAGCCGGTGGCGGCTCCCGCAACGCCGCCGACGATACTTCCGGTCTTGCGACCGATGTTTTTGGTTGTAATGCGGTCAGAGCCGCAGGAAGGGCAGGTGGGTTGCATTGAATTTCTCCAGATCAGGGCATGGCAGCCGCCCCAGAAGGGCGGCGTAGCCTGGCCAAAAACACGACAAAGGGCCGAGAGAGCGATGTGCTCAGCTAGGTGTTATGGATCTGAATAAAATTAGAATGAGATTGGATGCTACTACGACCTACTTTGTCGCAGTGGACTGTTTGGATATCGGGGTAGCGAGTCATCAAAGTGAAAAAGAGGCGTTTGAGCAGGGAACCTATGCGGTCTTATGTCAAGGTTGGCAAAGGTGTCTAAGTCTGGGGGTTGTTCAAAATATGAACTGGTCTTTCATTAAGACTGCAGATTGCCGCATGCGGACCTTGCGCTTGTCCTACTTCAATGCTGCTCTTATAGTCTCAAGCTGTGCCGGCAAATGCTTATTGTGGAACTCAGCCGTTCAAGGCTTTCAAGTAAATTGAGCTCTTATGGATATCGAAATTCAAGTGCATGCACGAAACCCCATCAAAGCCTGCCAGATCAAGAGCGTATGATGCAAAAGCTGCTTACTGATAAAGTCCATCTATCGTTGGAGGAGTCGGCATGACCAATGGCGCTCTTCAGGCCGGCATCATCACCGTGGCTGAACTTCTGCAAGACAGCTCGCTTTCACTTCCGATTTACCAGAGACCCTACAAATGGCAGCCTCATCATATTGAGCAGTTGTTTGATGACATGGCCCGTCATAGGGGCAAGCCGGCGTACCGGTTGGGCACGTTGGTGTTGCACCAGCATGGAAGCCCCGATCGAGAAAAGCACGACATCGTTGATGGACAGCAGCGTACTCTGACCTTGTTGTTGATCGTGCATGCGCTGATGGACGTAATCGACAGAAGCGAAAAGAATTTCTCGTCGAAAATGCTGGCTAAGTTGCTTCTCATCAAGCAAATGATGATCAAGCCTAGGTTCTCAAATGCAATCTCCCAGCATAACCTCCGCCAGAATTACCAGATCGTCCATCGCCGCGTAGCGCGCCCGGACTTCGACGAAGCCGCAGTCGATTTTCTGCTGCACCGCTGCGAACTGGTCCGCGTTACGCTGCACGATATTGCGGAAGCCTTCCAGTTTTTCGATGCCCAAAACGCACGTGGCCGCGACCTTGCTCCTCACGACCTGCTCAAGGCCTACCACCTGCGCGAGTTCGATGGAGACGAGGCGGTCAAACAGGATACAGTGCGTGCTTGGGAGAATAGCGACAGCTATGAGCTCGAGATACTGTTCGGGCAGTATCTCTTTCGAATTCGCCGCTGGGTGAAGGGCGACTCTGCTCGTTTCTTCTCCAAGAGCGATGTGGCGTTGTTTAAGGGCGTGAACCTGGCAGGTGGAGTCTTGTATCCCGGCCTACGGATCATGCAACTGGCCCACGAAGCGGTTGATTCCGGCGGGCTGCTCGCGTTTCCCTTCCAGCTAGACCAGCCCATCCTCAACGGCCGACGCTTCTTCGAGATGATCCACCATTACCAGAAGTCTGGTCTTGCCCGCAGGAGTCGCACATGGGCGGAGGGTTGGCTACCGCTAGATCGGCTGGATGGATTTGCCCCCCGAATTCTTCAGACATTGAGTCTCTATGAAGGGCGAAAGCGCACCGGCGATGTCTATGTGCGTGTGATGTTCGACTGTCTACTGCTTTATTACCTTGACCGATTTGGGAGTATGGGTATCTCGCGGGCCATCGAGAAAATCTTCATTTGGGCCTATAGCCTGCGGTTGAATATGCAGGTGGTTCAGCTTGCTGGCATGGACAACCATGTGCTCAGTAACAATCTGTTCCGAGTACTGCGCGAGGCCACTCATCCACAGGAGTTCCTGCAGCACCCCCTGCCCATGGTGGAACAGGAAAACTCAACGCAGACAACTGAACTGACGCAACTCTTCCGGGAGATGCGCTACATTGTCCCTGAAAAAGGAGTGACGGGATGAGCCTGCACGACGCTATCCGTAGTCTTTCCGTGCGTGAGTTGCTTGTTGCGGGCGACGTTTACCGTGTGCCCATGTATCAACGCAACTATGCGTGGGAAGAGGGAGAGATTACCCAGCTTATAGTGGATGTGCTCGATTACCTTGATGGTGAGCAAGGCTATTACCTTGGCACACTAGTGGTGGACCGGAAGGAGGCCAACCGATTTGAGGTGATCGACGGCCAGCAGCGGCTGACCACGCTCACACTGCTGGTAGCATATTTGCGCAAGCGTCTGGGGGCGGGGCATGTTCTGCTCAGTTCGGTGCGCCAAGCCAGCCTTGACTTCGAGTGTCGGCCTGCATCCCGAGAGGCATTGCTGGCTATATTTAGCTGCAAGGACAATGGCGTCTTGCAGCAGAGCGAGGCTGACGGGAGCTCCGCTGTAAATAAGGGCGCCGGCAATGCCATCGCAGCTGGGTACCGGATCATCGAAAGAGTGCTTTCCCAAAAGTTGCGCGAGCACAACGTGACTGATGAAAAATTCGCGGCCTTTCTCCTAGAAAATGTGCACATATTACGTGTCGGAGTACCCCGGAAGACGGACCTGAATCATTATTTTGAGGTCATGAACAGCAGGGGAGAGCAGTTGGAAAAGCATGAGGTGCTGAAGGCGACTCTTCTACATAAGCTTCAACAAATCGAAAATGCAGCGGAGCGTGCTCGAAGCGAGAATGCCTTGCACCGGGTATGGGAAGCCTGTGCCAATATGGAAAAGTACGTTCAGAGCGGCTTTACACCGCGAGAGCGCAACGAACTATTTGGAAAAAACTGGTCCGACTGGCATGTTGATAACTTCGATCATCTTGCCAGGATGCTTGAAAGACCACGAGACATGGCGGTTGAGGAACTAACCCTTTCCATGCTATTGCGACAGCCAACTGGGCCATCGAGAAGCGATTTTCAGGGAGTCGATGAGCCTGAGCGCTTCCATGCAGTCATCAATTTTCCAAATTTCCTTTTGCAGGTTCTGCGGGTCATGACGCAGGCGGACGTTCCGCTTGATGACAAGCGTCTGCTAGATTCATTCGATGAATTCCTGCTGAATACCTCAGGCAAACAGGCTAGTTCGTCCCGGGTAGTTTTGGGGCGTATCAAGCAGTTCGTGTTCACTCTTCTGCGTTGCAAGTTCCTGCTTGATCGTTATGTGATTAAGCGAGAGTTTGCTGCAGGTGAAGACAATTGGAGCCTAAAAAACTACCGCAAGGACAAGGAGGGGAAAAGCTACTACGTGAATTCATTCGATGACAGAGGCGACCAAAAGAACATCAACCGTCAATTGCTGCTGCTGCTGTCTGCTTTTCATGTATCGACGCCGACTTTGGCCTATAAACACTGGCTAAATGCCGTTGTTTTCTGGCTCTTTGAAAGGCAGAGAATATCGGGCGCAGATTACCTGAAATATCTGGAGTCTCTGGCCGCAGCATTCGTGTTCGACCGTTACCTTTCTGATGAGGGAAAGGACTACTTCGAGATCATTTACGTCAACGGTGGTCGCTGCCGCGCAACCCGGGACTCTGTTAGTCACACCATGGAAGAGCGGCTTTCCTACGGCGCTATTGAAAACAACCTGGTTTTCAATTATCTGGATTACTTGCTGTGGAAAAAACTCAGGTCAAAGGACTCTAGGGTCGACCGGTTCCGATTTACCTTTCGAAGCTCGGTCGAGCATTATTTTCCGCAGAGTCCAAAATTCGATGATCCTTGGATAGATGAAGAAGTATTGAACTGCTTCGGAAATCTCTGCCTGATCAGCCACAGCAAAAATTCTCAACTTAGCAACTATTCGCCGCTGGCGAAGAAGGAGCATTACCGTAAGGGTGAGATTGACAGCATTAAACAGCATCTAATGATGGATTCGGATCCATGGGACACTGCAGCGGCAACAAGACATCATCAGGCGATGGTGGCGGTTTTATTAAGCGCCTTGGACTGATGGTGATGGGGTTCAACTTTAGTCTGCTCGTAGCACTTTGCCTTCTATATGTCATGTCAATGACAGGGATATTGAGCGTGCACTGATCTGCGTCAGACATCGGGCCATCGAAAAGGGGGTAAAACTCCTGATAATCCTTTATGTCATCCACTTTCTTACTGAGTCGGACGGTTGGCGACACTTCAATAGATAAATGTGGTGAGTCCAATCCAAATGCTATCCGATGACGTGTTTGGCTATTACTCGGTCGGTTGTGGCATTTGTCATAAGTTCTTGAAGTCTATCGCCCAGCAAATGCCACGCATCCTTCATCTCCTTTTCATAGCTGTAGCGCTGGTAGATGCGCTTCACCTTGTTTTCCTCTGTGTGGTTCAGGCAGCGCTCGGCGACTTCGGGCAGTACGCCCATGATGGTCATCATGGTGGCTCCTGTACGGCGCAGGTCATGAGGCGTCCACTTGCCGCTTGGCAGGCGAAGGGCCTCGCAGTATTTTGAGCGGCCGCTCATGGGGCCTTTCACGGGATCTCGTTGTCGGTCGCCGATCTGTTTGGTAACCGTCTTGGAGCACACAGGACCATTCTTGGCCGAGTTCGGATACACCCACGGGAGGCTTCCCGTCATGCCGTAGACTCTTCGGAACTGTGCAATGGTGAAGTCTGACAGGTACACCGTATGGGCACGTTTGTTCTTGGGTGCCGGGATTAGCCACCTACCATTATCCAGATCCACATGCTCCCAACGGGCCTCCAGGAGTTCTCCAATGCGACAGCAGGTGGATAGTGCAATCCAGATCGCAGCTTCAGCCATGAGGGTCATGCCAGCCTCGGGCAGTTGCCGGGCGAGTTGCCGGATTTCCTCCTCGCTCAGAACCCGGTCTCGCTCCACATCCTTGCCGCCGATCTTCACCTTGCGGATATTGGCCGTAGGGTCAAACTCCAGCAGGTCACGGTCTACCCCAAACCGGAACATTTGGCGCATGAGTGAGAAGATCAGCTTGGCCATGCGATTCACGCCGCGTGCCAGAAGGGCATCCGTCACCTCGGTGATATGCCGCTTGCGTACATCTTCTATAGGCAAGGGCCCGAGGTAGGGCAGGACATCCTTTTCAAACATTCGGCGGACTTCTTTACCCCCGTCCTTGCGATTGATCAGGTCAACCATCGCCCAGCGGTCAAACAACTGGCGGACATTCAGGCGGGCAGCCTGACGAGCCGCGGCCACTTCGGCCTCAACACGGGCTTGCTCCTCACGAGCACGAGCCGCTGCGAGGGCTGCCTTCCGGTCGGCCTCTACCGTCTCCAGGTACTCTTTGATGTCCCGGTGTCCCGACTTGTGGAGGCTGGCCAGTTCCTGGGCGCGCAAACGGGCATCCGCCAGTGTCATGGTACCGCCTGCACTGTCCCGGCCATAAGTGCCAATGGGCAGGCTGATACGTTCGCCCTGGGCGCTCTGGTAACGGAAGTAGAAGAGCCTCTCGCCGCTTGCTGTGATCCGAGCGGACAAGCTACCATGCCCCCAAATTGCGACCTCCGACAGCCATTTGTCTTTGCCGGTCGGACGCGCATTCAGTTGTTTGTCCGTGATATTCGTCATACCCATCCCTCCGTCCCCTAATTGGCAACGAAACTGATTCTGGTTGCCAATTGGTTGCCAATTGCGACTGGCTTGGAGATGATTGTAGCGGACCTCATCGGATGACTCAAACGGTAAAATACAATGAAAACAATGAGTTAGATATTTGCTTTGGGCGCCATCGGACGTCCTCGGAAGGCCTTTTACCTTTATGGGGTGCAAGGGGTAGAAGGTTCAAATCCTTCCGTCCCGACCAAAGAATATGGAAAAGGCCTGATCAGAAATGATCGGGCCTTTTTGTTTTTGAAGACATTGCTGCGTTTCATTCATTGCTGACCGGAGCGAGTGCCATGCTCAAGCCTGAACTGTTGTCGCCTGCGGGTACGCTGACACATCTGAAATACGCCTTTGCTTACGGGGCCGATGCGGTTTATGCCGGGCAGCCCCGTTATTCGCTGCGTGTGCGTAACAACAGCTTCAAGGATGTGGCTGCCCTGCAGGAAGGTATTGATGAGGCGCACCGGCAAGGTAAAAAGTTTTATCTGGCCTCGAATATTGCCGCACACAACGACAAGGTGCGCAGTTACCTGCGTGATCTGGCACCGATCATCGAGCTGGCTCCTGATGCCCTGATCATGTCTGATCCCGGACTGATCATGCTGGTAAAGGAACAGTGGCCTGATCAGGAAATACATCTCTCCGTGCAGGCCAATGCGGTGAACTGGGCAACGGTGGAGTTCTGGAGGCGGCAGGGTATTTCACGCGTGATCCTGTCGCGCGAACTTGCGCTGGAAGAAGTCGCCGATATTCATGACAAGGTCCCGGGTATGGAGCTTGAGGTGTTCGTGCACGGTGCGTTGTGCATGGCATATTCCGGACGCTGCCTGCTTTCGGGCTACATGAATCACCGTGATGCCAATCAGGGCGCCTGTACCAATGCCTGTCGTTGGGAATACAACACGGTGCCCCATGCAACCGACAGCACGGGCGACATGATTCCTGTCAGGAATCTGGCCGTTGGCCAGCATGATCCTGCAGAGCCAAAAGAAATCCTGCTGCGTGATCCCAAACAGCCGGATGAATTTGTGCCGGTCTATGAAGATGAGCATGGCACCTACATCATGAACTCACGAGACCTTCGTGCCGTTCAGCATGTTGGTGAGCTGATGCGTATTGGTGTGCATTCGCTGAAAATCGAGGGGCGGACCAAGAGCCCTTATTACGTGGCACGCACCGCACAGGTCTATCGTCGGGCGATTGATGATGCTCTCGCCGGCAAGTCTTTTGACATGCAGCTGATGGACGAGCTGGAGGCATTATCCAATCGTGGCTATACCGAAGGATTCTTCAGGCGTCATCCGCCTGCAGAATACCAGCAGTATGAGCAGGGCAGCTCGCTGCTGGGGACTGAGCAGCTGGTTGGCGAGGTGATTGATGCAAATGATCGCTGGCTGACGGTGGATGTCAAAAACAGGTTTTCCCGTGGCGATAACCTGATGTTGATGACCCCGACAGGTAATCAGCATTTCACGCTGGATGCACTGGAGAATACCCAGGGTGCTGCAATTGATGTTGCCCCGGGTAATGGTCATATCGTGCGGGTTCCCCGGCTGGATGCGTCGGGTGATCTGGCGTTTGCAATGATTACACGGCAGGTCTGAGACCTGCTGAGGGTTTACTGGCCGCCAGGATGGCGGCCTTTCAATGGACGCAATCAGTACTCATGGAGGAGTTGTCATGTGTCGTCAGCTTTTGTTTCTCGTTTTTTTGACCATGCCTGTGCTGGTTGCCGGCGCCGAGACTGTTGCACCGGACAAGCCGGTATTGCGTGTCATGCAACTGCCGGCTCCTGGCGAGGGCAGGGTTGACATCAATACGGCAGATGCTCGTGAGTTGTCACGGCGACTGAACGGGATTGGCGAGAAAAAAGCCCAGGCGATTGTTGATTATCGAAATGCTAACGGCGGTTTTCGCTCGCTTGCTCAGCTGGAGCAGGTCAAGGGTATTGGTCCGGCGATTGTGAAGAAAAACCGGCACCTGATATATATTGATGCCCGGCCCTGATGCCTAGACGCGCTGACTATTTTGTATCTGCTGCCGGTAACCTGCCGGCGTGCATTTGAACCAGCGTTTGAAGGCGCGGTTGAAGGCGCTTTGTTCGGAGTAGCCGAGAAGGCTGGCGATGTCGCTGATGGGGTGTGTCGGATCAGCCAGATAGCGTTGTGCCAGATGAATGCGCACCTGATCCAGCAGTGAGGAAAAATCAGCGCCATCGGCGCTCAGTCGACGACGCAATGTCCACGGCTTGAGGCCCAGTGTGTCCGCCATGGTTTCCAGTGTGGGTGCTCCCAGTGGCAATGCCTCGGTCATGGCCAGCCTTACCTGTGCGAGAAAGTTGCCTCGGGCCTGATAGTTGGCCAGCACCTGTTCTACGCGGGCGCGCATAAGCCGGTGTACATCGGCATCGGCATCGGCAAGAGGGGTGTCCAGCAGGCTGGCTTCCAGGGTTATGCGGTTTTCATCAGACTCGAATTCAACCGGGCACTGGAAAATGCGTTCATATTCGCGCAGGTCGTCAGAAGGCGCCCTGTGCCTGAACTGCACCTTCAGCGGGTTGTGCTGGCTTCGTGTGATCCAGCGGCCATAGCTGACCCAGCTTGAAAAGGCGGCCTCTACACGATGCCGGTGGGGTTCTGTGGCGCCATCAAATGCTTGCCAGCTGATACTGAAGGTCTGGTCATCAACCACCATTTCACAATTGCCCACCTCGGAGCGAAAGTGCTCATGGCGCAGCATGAGGCCCACGGCTTCGCCCAGATTGCGGCTGCTCATGGTGGCATAGCCCAGAACCCCGATTGAGTTCGGGCGAACATTCTCGCCGGTGTGCAGGCCAAACCACGGGTCATGCAACTGCTTGAGGATGGCTGCATAGAGTGCATCCTCAACGGCAAATGGAACCCGTGCGTTGATGTCGTTCAACAGGTTACTGTCCAGACCCAGCTCTGACTCTGCTTCATGAAGGTCGGCCCCCATCAGCCGGGCTACATCAACAAGATGATTGATGTAGACGGACGAAACAGTGGGGGAGATGGCAACAGGCATGATTCGCGGGCAGTCGGCAGGTGATTGGTGTCCATTCTAGACGTTATTGTTTGCCGATTCACAGTCGTCACTGGTCAGAGGGTTGGCGTTGTCAGATGTGTGGGCGATGATGTCGGCCTTGTTGAGGAAAATGTATGTCTTCAGTACGTGTTCATACGCGATTGGGCCAGATCGCCGGTCTTGAAAAAAACGGCGTGCAACACTTTCGCGGTATTCCTTATGCAATGCCCTTGCAGGGGCTGGGGCGCATTCGCGCGCCAGAGCCGGTCATGCCATGGGCTGGTGTGCTGGAGGCCACCGAGTGGGCACAGGCCGCGCCTCAGGACGAGATACCGTTCATGCCGGTGGGCGCCACGGGTGATGCCTGTCTGGCATTGAACATCTGGCGCCCTGTACAGGCGGCGGCACATTTGCCGGTCATGGTGTGGATTCATGGCGGTGGCTTTTCCGCAGGTGCCAGCAATCAGTCACTTTATGATGGTACTGCGCTGGCTCGCGACAATGGCGTGATTGTTGTCAGTATCAACTATCGCCTGGGCATTCTCGGTTTCGGAGAATGGTCTGACTGGCCGGAGCTTGGCGGCGTCAGCAATGCCGGCCTTCGCGACCAGTTGCTGGCCCTGCAATGGGTGCAGGACCATATTGCAGATTTTGGTGGTGATCCGCGGTCTGTCACCTTGTTTGGCGAGTCTGCTGGTGGCATGAGCATTGCCTGTCTGATGGCAAGCCCGCTGGCAAAGGGATTATTCACACGGGCCATTATCCAGAGTGGCAGCCCCGATCATGTGGTCACACGGGATGAGGCGGCCAAAATCACGCATCTGTTTGCGGAGGCGTCCGGTGGGGATCCGGCGGCTTGCCTGCAGGGCGAGATCAAGGGAGTGGTCAGGGCCCAGCGCAGCTGTTTCAGGGCCACGGTTAACCGGGGCATGCATGCGGAGCCTGTTGCCCAGTTTGGCATGACGCTGATGCCCCTGATTGGTGATGACATATTGCCGGAACATCCCCTTGTGGCTTTGTCGAAAGGAGCGTCTGCGGACATCTCGTTGTTGCTGGGGACAACTGTGGACGAGTGGAACCTGTTCTACCTTTCGCCGCAGAGCATGGGAGCCGCACAGGCCAGGCCGGAGCCGGATGAGGCCCGGCTGCTGCATGAGTTCGAGCGGACCCTGCCGGGGCGTGGTGCCATGATGCTGGCGCGTTACAGGGAGGCCATCCCGGCTGTGCCGGGCAGTGACTTGTTCTGCGCGTATGAAACGGACCGGATGTTCCGTATTCCCACCATTCGGCTTGCAGAAGCCCGTTTCGGACAGCCGGCGGGAACCTGGCAGTACCTGTTTGACTGGCCATGTGCCTTCAATCGCCGGCTGAAAAGCTGTCATGTCATGGAGGTGCCGTTTGTGTTCGGCATTACTGATCGCCCGGCGGGCCAGTTCTTTACCGGTGGGGGAGAGGCGGCGGAGCGACTGTCCCGGCAGGTGCGCCAGGCCTGGGCCGGTTTTGCTTCCGGGTCGGTGCCTGCGGCCGATGGCTGGCCTGACTGGCCCACATATGAGAAAAGGGAGCGGGCAGTGCTCCACATGGCTGCAGATACCCGGGTTTGCCATGACCCTGAGGCCTCCAGGCGAGAGCTCTGGAACGGCGTACTATGAGCCGTTGCGGTCAAAAAACAGTCAAAATGGACCGTGCCATTATTTATGGTTGGGTTTTGCCGCGGCATTGGCTAGACTGCGAGCCTGATCCTATAACTACAAAGTTGCCCCGGACGGTGTCCGCCGAGGAGCAAGATGAATAGCAACACTCCGCTTCCCCCCGAATTCCTGGCTGGCCTTGAGCCGCTTTCGCGTCGTCGCTTCCTTGTTGGAGGCGCGCAGCTCGCCGCTGTCGGCAGTTCGCTGCTGGCATTGCCCGGGCATGTGCTGGGTGCCGAGAAGGCTGGTGATCTGCCATCAGGCATCAAGTACCTGACCGAGTCAGAGTACCGCGTGTTCGACAAGCTCCGTCTGATCATGCTGCCCACGCAAAAATTCCAGCTGCCCTCTACGACAGAGGTGCCCGTGATGCAGAATGTTGATGTGATCATCAGCAAGCTTGATCCGCGTCCGCGCCTTCTGGTCAAGATGGCGGCCAACAGTCTCGAATATACAGGCGTGGTCTGGCGCTTCTCCCGGTTCTCGGCAATGAGTGACGAGCGTGCCCTGAAGCGTGTCAGGGACTGGCAGACAGGCAACATGGCTGAGCGCGGCATCATTTCCAGTTTGAAGATGGTGGTGACATTCGCCTACTGGCAGGATCAACGTACTTATCCAGGTCTGGAATACGATGGTCCGGTGACCCAGAAATGGGGCATTCGTCGTCTCGGCAATGCACCACTACCTCGCTGATATTCCAGAACTAAAAATAATAATGACGCACTGAGTCGGTATCGAGGGCGAAATGATTTACAGGGAATTGCCGCAAGAAGGGCTTCCGGTTACCCAGGCCAAAGACATCACTGAAAAAAATGTTCACCTGAAGGCTGACGTTATTGTGGTCGGCTCGGGTGCTGGCGGAGCCGTGGCGGCGTATGAGCTTGCCCGGGCAGGCAAGAAGGTCATTGTTCTTGAGGCCGGCCGCTATGTGCCGAGCTCGGACTTCAAGGAAGACATGACCGACAGCATGTATCGCATGTATCAGGATGCCGGTCTGCAAACCAACTCGACAGGCGACCTTATCCTGATGCAGGGAGCCACGACCGGTGGTTCAACGGTTCTCAGCGCCACGATTTCTGCCAGGGTGCCAGACAGGGTGCTCAAGGAATGGCAGCGCGATCATGGCCTCGATAACATTTCTTCCGAGCAGTTGCGGCCGCACTTTGAAAAAGTGGAACAGCGTCTTGGTGTGCATGTTAATGAACCGCATGAAATCAATGATGCTGCCAATCTGGTGGTGCAGGGCTCCGAAGTCATGGGATGGTCGTGGAAGCCACTGTCCCGCAACGTAAAGCAGTGTGCGCTCACCGGTTTGTGTCTGGCCGGTTGCCCTTCGGACCGCAAGCTCTCCATGCTGGTGACGTATCTGCCATGGGCTGTGGCAGAGGGCGCCGAGATATTCGTTGATGCGCATGTGGACTTTGTGAATGAACGTAATGGTCGCGCCTCTGGTGTAGAGGGCCGGTTCATTGATCCTGATACTCATGAAGTAGTGGCCAGCTTTACTGCTGAAGGCCAGATCGTTGTTATTGGTGCAGGCCCCATCCAGACGCCATTGCTGTTGCAGAAAAGTGGCCTGGGTCAGCAAAGCGGCATGGTTGGCCGTAATCTTTCAGTGCGCCCGGGTGTTTCCGTGTTTGGCAAGTTCCCCGAGCCTGTTTATGGCTGGCGCGGAGCGCTGACCGGGATTCATGTAGACGAGTTCTGGAAGGAAAAATACAACTGGATTGACATGGACAGTGGTCTGGCCGCGCCTGCCCAGCTTATCTCGCAGGGCGAGCTGGGCGAGGGCGATGACCATGTCCGCTTCATGAAAGAGTACAAGTATTTCTCGGCACTTAACGTATTCGTGCATGACCATGGCCAGGGTTATGTGCAGTGGATTGGCGATGCCGTTACGGGTGACAAGCGTATTGAATGGAACCTTAATCGTGACGAATTCAATTCGATGCGTGAAGGCTTGCGTCATGCCGGTCGGGTGATGTTTGCGGCAGGGGCAGAGAAGGTTTATCTGCCAGCCTATAACCGTACCGCCGCGACCAGTGTGTTTGAGCTGGATCAGGCCGTGGACAAGATCGAGTTCGGTACCCTTGGTCTTTACACCATGCGAATGATTGCCTACAACCCTCAGGGTACCTGCCGCATGGGTAGGGATCCGTTCACTTCTGTCGTGAACCAGTGGGGCGAATCACATGAGCTGAAGGGGCTGTTTATTGTTGATGCCAGCATCATGCCGACGGAAATTACGGTGAATACCCAGATGACGGTATCGGCTCTGGCCAGTTATATCGTCGATACCATCATCCAGAAAGAGTCGAGTTATTTCTGGTCATGATGGTTGTGTTCAAATAAAAAAGCCTCCCGACGTGGAGGCTTTTTTATTTTTGGTGGGTCAGGTTTTAAGTTCGTCCCTGTCCCTGAAGTGATTCAGTGCATCGGGATTTGCCAGAGCATCCGTGTTCTTTACGGCCTCGCCATGAACCACATTGCGCACCGCCAGCTCCACGATTTTCCCACTTATGGTACGGGGAATGTCGGCGACCTGCACAATGCGGGCTGGTACATGACGTGGTGTGGTGTTGGCTCGGATGACATCCCTGATCTGTTTCTGCAGCAGTTCAGTCAGTACCAGGCCTTCGCGCAGTTTGACGAAAAGAACGACGCGTACATCGCTGTCCCAATCCTGGCCGATGGCAATCGATTCGAGTACTTCGGGTACTTTTTCAACCTGCCGGTAGATTTCGGCCGTACCGATGCGTACGCCACCCGGGTTGAGCACGGCATCAGAGCGGCCATGGATGACAAGGCCGCCATGGCTGTTCTGTTCGCCATAATCACCATGCGCCCATAGTCCCGGAAAGCGGTCGAAGTAGGCTTTCCGGTATTTTTCGCCGTCCGGATCACTCCAGAAGCCGGTGGGCATGCAGGGGAATGCTCGTGTGCAGACCAGTTCACCTTTCTCGTCAATGACCGATTGGCCTGCTTCATTGAAGATGTCGACAGCCATGCCAAGTCCCTTGCACTGCAACTCGCCACGATAAACCGGGAGGGTGGGGTTGCCCAGAGCAAAGCAAGAAACGATATCGGTGCCGCCAGAGATGCTGGAGAGACAGATATCGGCCTTTATGTCGCGATAAACGTAGTCAAAGCTTTCGTGTGCCAGGGGTGAGCCGGTGGACAGAATGGCTTTCAGTGCGTCCAGTTGATGCGTTTCTCGTGGCTTGTAACCGGCTTTTTCCAGTGCAGCAATATATTTTGCACTGGTGCCAAACACGGAAATCTTCTCTCGTTCAGCAATATCGAAAAGTATGTCCGGCTTTGGAGCAAAAGGGGATCCGTCATACAGAACGACGGTTGCACCCAGTGCCAGGGTGGAGACAAGCCAGTTCCACATCATCCAGCCGCAGGTCGTGTAATAGAACACCACATCGTCGCGCTTGATGTCGGTATGCAGGGCCAGTTCCTTTAGGTGCTGGAGCAGGGTGCCTCCGGTTCCATGCACGATGCACTTGGGTACGCCAGTCGTTCCCGAGGAGTACATGATGTAGAGCGGATGACTGAACGGTACGGGTGTGAATGTCAGGTTGTCAGCCGGTGTTGCCAGTGCTTCATTCCAGGAAACGGCATTCGGGATGGAAGAGGTGTCTGGCGATGGTTGTGTCAGCGGTACTACCAGTACTTTCCTGAGTGTCGGCAAGTGCGCAGCAATGGCAGCGATTTTCTCGATGCAGTCCACGCGCTTGCTGTTGTAGTAATAACCATCCGCTGCAATCAGAAGAGTTGGTGTGATCTGTCCAAAGCGGTCAAGTACGCCTTGCAAGCCAAAATCAGGCGAACAGGATGACCACGTGGCCCCAAGACTGGTTGCAGCAAGCATGGCGACGACTGTTTCCAGAACGTTTGGCATGAAGCCTGCCACTCGATCGCCAGCCTCAATGCCTTGTGCGCGAAAGTATGCGGCAACGTGGCTTACCTGTGTGAGAAGCTCAGCATAGGTCAGGGTGCGGCGCTCACCGTTTTCAAGATAACTTACCAGCGCAAGCCGGTCATCCTGGTGGCGCAGCAGATGCTCGGCAAAGTTCAATGTGGCGCCATCAAACCAGTGAGCGCCAGGCATCTGGTCATTCGTCAGCACGGTTGTGTAGGGCGTATGGCTTTTGATGTCAAAGTAGTCCCAGAGGCTTTGCCAGAAGTCTGCGCGCTCGGAGACAGACCACGCATGCAGCTCTGCATAACTGTCAAATGCCAGACTGCGTTCACGGGCCAGCCAGCGCTGCCAGGCGGCAAGACGTGTTGCCGCTATTCTTTCTGCGGAAGGTTGCCAGAGAATCGTGCTCATTCTGGTGTGGCCCCGCTCTCTAGCTCTACCAGTACCTGCCCTTCGCTGACCAGATCGCCGGCAACGATATCAATGGTTGCTATCACGCCATTGCCATGTGCCCGGATACGATGCTCCATTTTCATGGCCTCCATGACCAGCAAGGTGTCGCCTTCTTTCACTGCATCACC
Organism: Moraxellaceae bacterium; assembly: GCA_030646295.1. Taxonomy (GTDB): domain Bacteria; phylum Pseudomonadota; class Gammaproteobacteria; order Pseudomonadales; family Moraxellaceae; genus UBA2031. Next base: position 543,889 of record JAUSND010000016.1, on the reverse strand, counting down.
CTTGCTGACATTCACGCTGACAATGCGGCCATTCATTGGTGCATTGTAGTGACGGCCATCAGAGGCAGAGCTGCTTTCATGGGTATGTGTGACAAAGCCAAGCTCGGCATGTTCACCATGCGCAAATACATCCAGACGATTGCCTGTGCTGACAACATGGAAACTGGTCAGGTGGCTGTCACGGATAAGGCAGGCAAGGCCTTCCTTCAGGGTCAGCGCGCATTCACCGCGATGTTCACCGATGGCGTACTCATAGTGTGTGCGTGAGGGCGTGAGAGCTACTTCGTGTGTTTCTCCCTGCAGGCTGATGCGTATAAGGCTCTCATCGTGCTGTGCAATCCGGAAACCTTGCAGACGACTCCAGGGAGAGCAATGGTCATTGCTGTTGGCGGCAGGGTGGGGCGTTTGCAGTGTGTAGACAGCGCCAAGTAACAGCAGGGCTGTTTTATCATTTTCTGAAGGAGACAACAGGTCTGCGTGGTGTTCCTCGATGAAGTGCGTGCTCAAGCCGGCCGCAAGGAAGGCGGGGTGAGACAGAACCTTTACCAGAAAGCCTGTGTTGTGTTTGACGCCAGCAATGCGGGTTTTCCGGAGTGCGTCAGCCAGTCGTTGCGCCGCGATGTCACGGGTTTCTCCCCAGGCAATCACCTTGGCCATCATCGGGTCGTAATAGACACTGACGGAATCCCCGGTCCGGTAACCGGTATCAACCCGAACGCCTTCACCTGCAGGCATGTCGAAGTGACGAAGCGTTCCGGTAGAAGGCAGGAAGCCGGAGTCCGGATCCTCTGCATAAAGACGCACTTCAATGGCGTGACCTTTTACGCGCAGATCACCCTGGTCAAAGCCGAGGGGTTCTCCGCTGGCCACACGCAGTTGCCACTCCACCAGATCCAGTCCCGAGATCAGTTCGCTGACGGGGTGTTCTACCTGCAGGCGTGTATTCATTTCCATGAAGTAGAACTGGCCATTTTTGTCGACCAGAAACTCCAGGGTACCGGCGCCTTCATAAGAGATGGCCTTGGCAGCTCGTACGGCTGCTTCGCCCATGGCAGTGCGCAATTCCGCTGACAGGCCTGGTGCTGGCGCTTCCTCCACAACCTTCTGGTGTCTGCGCTGGATGGAGCAGTCACGATCAAATACATAAACGGCATTGCCATGACGGTCTGCCAGAACCTGGACTTCCACGTGCCGTGGTTCGAGCAGCAGCTTTTCAATCAGCATGCGCTGGTCGCCAAAGGCGTTCATGGCTTCGCGCTGGGCACCATGCAGTGCCTCGGTAAATTCGGACTCATGATGCACGGCACGCATGCCTTTGCCACCACCGCCTGCCGATGCCTTCAGCAACACCGGAAAGCCCATCTCAAGGGCTTTCTCCAGCAGGAAGGCATCATTCTGTTCATCCCCGTGATAACCGGGAATCAGTGGTACGCCGGCTTTTTCCATCAGGGTCTTGGCGCCGGACTTTGACCCCATGGCTGTAATGGCATCAGGAGATGGGCCGATAAAAACCAGCCCGGCATCCCGACAAGCCTGTGCAAAGCCGGCATTCTCGGAAAGAAATCCGTAACCGGGATGAATGGCTTCGGCACCAGTGGCTTTGGCCGCCGCAATAATCTTGTCCACGCACAGATAGGATTCCCGGCTGGGCGCAGGACCAAGGCGCACTGCTTCGTCAGCCCTTTCGACGTGCATCGCCGTCGCGTCAGCATCCGAGTAGACGGCCACGGTGCGTACACCAAGGCGGTGTGCACTGCGTGTAACACGGCAGGATATTTCGCCGCGATTGGCAATCAGTATTTTCTTGAACATGATCAGGATTTCCGGTGCTGCCACGCAGGCGCACGTTTTTCAAAGAATGCCGTCAGCCCTTCCTGTCCTTCCTGTGACGTACGCAGGCTGGCAATAAGGGTTGTAGTGTAATCACGCAGGTCATCGTCACTGGCGGGGGCTACCTGCCGGATGAGTGCCTTGCAGGCCATCAGGGCCACCGGACCATTGTCGAGCAAAGAATTGATCAGATGATCGGCGGTTGCGGCCAACTCATCAGCCGCAACTACATCGTGCAGTAATTGCATTTGCAGTGCGCGTGCTGCGGTGAATCGCTCGGCAGTCAGAAAGTAGCGGCTGGCCTGACGGGCACCGATAGTGGCAATAACAAACGGGCTGATGACGGCGGGGGCCAGTCCCAGTTTTGCTTCGGACAGCGAGAAGCTGGCGTTGTCACTGGCAATGGCGATATCACAGCAACTGACCAGACCCACCGCGCCACCAAAAGCGGCGCCTTGAACAACAGCAATGGTGGGCTTGGGGAATGCGTACAGGCTGTGCATGAGACGCTCAAGCTGCTGCGCATCCGCCAGGTTTTCCTCGCGGGTGCAGGCTGCCATCCGCTTCATCCAGCCGAGATCGGCGCCGGCAGAAAAGCTTTTCCCTTCTGCGCGCAGCACCAGAATGCGGACATCGGGGTCGGCCCTGAAATCATCGATGGCCTCATTCAGTTCGGCGATCAGGGCATCGTCAAAAGCGTTATGCACCTCAGGGCGATTCAGGGTCAGGGTAGCAACACCGCGTTGATCCAGGCTGGCAAGCAGGGCACTCATCTTATTCTCCTACATGCGGAACACGCCAAACCGGGTATCCGGAATGGGCGCGTTCAGTGTGGCGGAAATGGCCAGGCCGAGCACATCGCGTGTCTTGGCCGGATCAATGACGCCATCGTCCCAGAGACGGGCGCTGGCATAGTAGGGATGGGCCTCTTTCCCGTATTTGTCGAGTAGTGGTTGCTTGAACTCGGTTTCCTGTTCGGGTGTCCACTCTACGCCCTGTTTGGCGAGCGAAGCTTTCTTCACATCAGTCAGCACGCTGGCGGCCTGTTCACCACCCATGACGGAGATACGGGCATTCGGCCACATGAAGAGAAAACGGGGCTCATAGGCGCGACCGCACATGCCGTAATTACCGGCCCCAAAACTGCCGCCAATAATCACGGTGAACTTGGGTACCTTTGCACAGGCGACGGCATGAACCATTTTGGCGCCGTTCTTGGCAATACCACCTTCCTCGTATTTTTTGCCGACCATGAAGCCGGTAATGTTTTGCAGGAAGACCAGTGGAATCTTGCGTTGGCAGCAGAGCTCGATGAAGTGGGCTCCCTTGAGCGCAGACTCCGAGAACAGGATGCCGTTATTGGCAATGATGCCAACCGGATAGCCCCAGAGCCGTGCAAATCCGGTAACCAGTGTATTGCCGTAAAGCGGCTTGAACTCATCAAACTCGGAGCCATCGACCAGGCGGGCAATGATTTCGCGAACATCAAACGGTTCACGGGCATCCTTGGGCAGGATGCCGTAGATGTCTTCGGCCGGATACAGCGGGGGCACGGGCTCGCGGATATCCAGACTGACCTGTTTGACACGATTCAGGCGGCCAATCGAGGCACGGGCGAGGGCGAGGGCATGCTCATCATTCTCGGCCAGCTGATCCGTCACGCCGGAAACGCGGCTATGCAGTTCGGCACCACCGAGTTCTTCGGATGTGACGACTTCCCCCGTTGCTGCTTTCACCAATGGCGGGCCCGCCAGAAAAATAGTGCCCTGATGCTTCACGATGATGGCTTCATCGGCCATCGCAGGCACATAGGCACCGCCAGCGGTACATGAGCCCATCACGACAGCAATCTGCGGAATGTTCGCCGCCGACATGTTGGCCTGGTTGAAAAAGATGTGGCCAAAATGCAGATGATCAGGAAAGACTTCGTCCTGTCGTGGCAGGTTGGCGCCACCCGAGTCCACCAGATAAATGCAGGGGAGATGGTTTTCCTGTGCGATAATCTGGGCGCGTAAATGTTTTTTTACGGTCAGCGGATAATAAGAACCACCTTTCACCGTGGCATCATTGGCCGCAATAACACACTCGATGCCGTTCACTCGACCAATTCCGGCCACAATCCCGGCAGCCGCCACATCCTCGCCGTACACGTCATGCGCAGCCAGTGGAGCCAGCTCCAGAAAAGGAGAGCCGGGGTCAATCAGGACATTGATGCGTTCACGAGCGGTCAGCTTGCCACGGCCCTTGTGCCGTGCAATCGCAGTAGCACCGCCACCTTCGCGAATACGGTCGAGCAAGCGGTTGAGGTCATCACTCAGCGCCCGGTGATGCAGGGAGTTTTCCTGAAAGCCGGGGGAGTGTGGATGAATCTTTGATTGAATGACTGGCATGGTGTCACTTCGTCTCGTTAAAGAGTTCACGCCCGATCAGCATGCGGCGAATTTCACTGGTGCCGGCGCCAATTTCGTACAGCTTGGCATCACGCAGGTAGCGACCCGTCGGGTTTTCGTTGATGTAGCCATTCCCGCCCAGTACCTGAATGGCTTCCAGCGCCAGCTTCGTTGCATTTTCGGCGGTATAGAGAATGACGGCCGCAGCATCCTTGCGCGCCGTTTCGCCACGGTCGCAGGCTTGTGCCACGCTGTAGAGGTAGGCTCGTGAGGCATTGAGCAGGGTATACATGTCGGCAACCTTGCCCTGCATGAGCTGGAACTCACCAATCGCCTGGCCAAACTGCTTGCGGTCATGAATGTACGGAATGACCACATCCATGCAGGACTGCATTACACCGATCGGGCCGCCGGAAAGCACGACGCGCTCATAATCCAGACCTGACATCAGAACCTTAACGCCTTCATTCAGTTTGCCGAGAATGTTTTCTTCCGGCACTTCGCAGTCCTGGAAGACCAGTTCGCAAGTGTTGGAACCGCGCATGCCCAGCTTGTCCAGCTTCTGCGCCTGTGTGAAACCCTTGAAGTCGCGCTCGACAATAAATGCGGTCATGCCGCGAGGGCCGGCGTTGATGTCGGTCTTGGCGTAAATCACATAAGTGTTGGCATCAGGGCCGTTGGTAATCCACATCTTGTTGCCGTTAAGCACATAACGGTCGCCTTTCTTGTCGGCACGCAACTTCATGCTGACCACGTCGGAGCCTGCATTCGGCTCGCTCATGGCCAATGCGCCAATGTGCTCGCCACTGACCAGCTTGGGCAGATATTTCGCACGCTGGGCATTGTTGCCATTCTTGAAGATCTGGTTGACGCAGAGATTGGAGTGGGCGCCGTAGGAAAGACCAACCGACGCGGAGGCGCGCGAGATTTCTTCAATGGCGATGACATGGGCCAGATAGCCCATGTCGCTGCCACCGTACTCCTCACTGACGGTCATGCCGAGCAGCCCGAGGTCGCCGAATTTGCGCCAGAGATCCATCGGAAACTCGTTCTGACGGTCGATGTCTGCGGCGCGCGGGGCGATTTCCTTGCGGGAAAACTGCTCGACCGTATCACGCAGGGCATTGATCGTTTCGCCCAGGCCAAAACTCATACCGGTGTAGCTCATGTCAAATCCTCATCACAGTGTTCTTTTTGGGGGTTGCCCGTCATGGCATCGCGAATGCGCGTTTCCGCCGCATCCAGTTCCAGTTGCATAAGTTTGATGTCACGCAACTGCTGGTCCAGTGCTGCCCGGCGTGCTCCCAGCTTGTCCAGCATGAGCTGGTATTGGGCCTGGTTGTCATGCTCCGGGTCATACAGGTCAAAGAGTTCCCGGCATTCGGCCAGTGAAAAGCCCAGTCGCTTGCCACGCAGGATCAGCTTGAGCAGGACCCGGTCACGGCTTGAGTAGACCCGGGTCTGTCCCCGACGCTCGGGGCGCAGCAGGCCTTCATCCTCATAGAAGCGGATGGTCCGTGTCGTGACATCGAACTCTTTGGCCAGTTCGGAAATCGTGTAGGTGGGACTCATTGCATCTCCGGGTCAAGGCCCGGATTATTGCTTACCTTTACGTAAACGTAAAGGTAACGATGCGGTCGCAGACACTGACGGTATTACCAGTCAAAAGGAGGGGATGGGTGGTGTCGTCATTGGCTGGCAGGGCGCATAATTGCACCTCTTTTGTAGTGGGTGAGTGGAAATGGCAGGAGAAACTGCAATCCTGATCGGTGCTACAGGCCTGGTTGGTGGGCATTGCCTGCGTGAGTTACTGGCCTCTCCGGCTTATGACAAGGTCATTGCCGTGACCAGGCGTCCCCTCAAACTGCGACATGAAAAGCTCCAGACGATCGAGATTCCGTTTGATCAGCTGGGCGAAGCACTGGCGGATATCAAGGCAGATGACGCGTTCTGCTGCCTGGGGACAACCATTCGCCAGGCGGGTACCAAGGCCGAGTTCCACAAGGTGGACTATGGCTATGCGTATGAGTTTGCCCACCGCATGCAGGCCAACGGTGCCGGTCACTTCCTGCTGGTGTCCGCACTGGGTGCCAGAGCGGGTTCCCCGGTTTTTTATAACCGCGTCAAGGGCACCCTTGAGAATGACATCCGGTCGCTGGGATTTTCCTGTCTGACCATATTCCAGCCCTCGTTTCTTCTGGGTGATCGTGCAGAGGCCCGCATAGGTGAGGCTTTGGGGGCGCGGCTCAGTACGCTGATTGCTCCGCTGCTTCGAGGCCCGTTGCGGGCTGCTCATCCGGTCAAGGGGGCTGATCTGGCGGCCGCCATGGTTGCTGCGGCATTGTCCGGGGGCAAAGGTGTCCGTATTTGCCGCTATAACCAAATCCAGGCGCTGATTGCCTGATCATATTCCTGGCCTGACATTCAAGGAGTTGCCATGAGCTTTGTGACCTGTGACCTGTGTGATGACCATCCCGATGATGTTCGCGTGTGTGAGCCGATGTTTGGCAGTTTTGGTGGCCGTGAGGCCTTTGGCGGTGAAATCGTCACGGTGAAGTGCCATGAAGACAATTCACGGGTGAAAGAGCTGCTGGCAACACCGGGCAAAGGTAAGGTACTGGTTGTGGATGGTGGTGGCTCCATGCGCTGTGCCCTGATGGGTGACATGATCGGTGAGAGCGCAGTGCAGCAGGGCTGGGAAGGCGTGATCATCTATGGCTGCGTGCGTGATGTGGATGCGCTGGCGCAGCTGGACCTTGGTGTGCATGCCGTAGCCGCCATTCCGCTCAAGAGTGTGCGCAAGGGCGTAGGTGAGACCGGTCTGGATATCACGTTTGGTGGCGTGACATTCGTGCAGGGACAGTATGTCTATGCTGACAACAATGGCGTGATTGTTGCCGCTAAAAAACTGGTCTGACCTATCGGGCGCCAAATTAAGGCACGCAGGAAAGCACCAAAGAAAAAGCCCGGCCGATCTTCAAGAAGGGCCGGGCTTTTTCATGTCTGCAGGCGCGTAGATCAGCCCAGCAGATCCTTCACGCCTTCACGTTCTTCCAGCAGCTCGTTCAGGGTGAAATCCATGCGCTCGCGGGAGAAGGCGTCGACTTCCAGGCCTTCCACGCGGGTGTATTCGCCATTGGCAGTAGTGACGGGTACACCGTACATGATGCCTTCAGGAATGCCATAGGAGCCATCCGACGGGATACCCATGGTGACCCATTCGCCATTGGTGCCCAGGGCCCAGTCGCGCATATGGTCGATGGCAGCGTTGGCAGCAGAAGCAGCCGAGGACAGACCACGGGCTTCGATGATGGCTGCACCACGCTTGCCCACGGTCGGCAGGAACGCGTTCTTGTTCCACTCTTCGTCGTTGATCATGGCCTTCACGCCTTCGCCATTGATGGTGGCAAAGCGGTAGTCGGCGTACATGGTCGGGGAGTGATTGCCCCAGACAACCAGCTTCTTGATGTCAGCCACGGCCTTGCCGGTCTTGGCAGCGATCTGTGACAGGGCACGGTTGTGGTCCAGACGCAGCATGGCGGTGAAGTTCTTGGCGGGAAGGTCCGGAGCCGACTTCATGGCGATGTAGGCGTTGGTGTTGGCCGGGTTGCCGACCACCAGCACCTTCACGTTGCGCGAAGCGACGTCGTTCAGGGCCTTGCCCTGGACGGTGAAGATCTTGGCGTTTTCCAGCAACAGGTCCTTGCGCTCCATGCCGGGGCCACGCGGACGGGCACCCACGAGCAGGGCGTAGTCAGCATCCTTGAAGGCAACGGCAGGATCATCGGTTCCAACCATGCCAGCCAGCAGCGGGAATGCACAATCTTCCAGTTCCATCATGACGCCCTTGAGAGCGGCCTGGGCCTTCTCGAACGGCACTTCCAGCATCTGCAGGATTACCGGCTGGTCCTTGCCCAGCATCTCGCCAGAGGCGATACGGAACAGCAGGCTGTAACCAATCTGGCCGGCGGCGCCGGTAACGGCCACGCGAACGGGCTTCTTCATGATGAAAACTCCTGGGGTTCAAAAGTAAGGGAGCGGGCGCTCCAGCAAATTCGGGCATGCCGGCGGGTAATCCGGATGCCCCCGGGTGCCGGATAGGCAGCCGAAACAAACGGGGCGAATTGTACACATGCCGGGGCAGGGATGCGACCGCCATCCGGCCACCAGTGGTGTAGAATGGGCGGCATTCCAGAGGTTATCCGTCATGCTCATCCGCAAACTCTTCGGTTTCGAGAACGCCCATGTCGTGCGCAACTGCACCAGCGACCGCTGCAGCCGCTCCATTCACGGGCACAGCTACAAGGTCGAGGTGATCCTGGAGGCGCATGCACTTGACCATGGCCAGATGGTCTACGACTTTGGTTTGATGAAGGGGCATATCCGTACCCTGATCGACAGTTTTGATCATGCCATCTGCTTCTGGGACAAGGACGATGCAGCCTATATCGAGGCGTGCAGGGCCTTCAGTGCCCGCTGGATTGCCCTGCCCATTTCGCCCTCTGCCGAGCAGTTCTCCCGTCTTTTCTTTGTTCTGGCTGATGCGGTGCTCAAGCAGACGGACATGCGCAACGGTGAGGCTGACGTCACTCTGCAGTCCATCATCGTGCACGAAACCGCTACAGGCTATGCCCAGTGCTTCCGGGAGGATGTCCTTAATCCCCGCATGGGTGAGATTCCACTGGCCTCGATTGTCTTTTCTGATCAGGTCCGCAATGAGTGGCCTGACCCCGAGCTCTATGAGCGGCTAAAGCGGGGAGAGCGTTTCATCAATCCCCTGGCGGGCCAGCAGGTGCTGTAGCAGGACACAAAACACAACATTTCGAAACGTTTTCCAACTTTCATCAAATCGTCATCTGCGGCAGTTTTAATGCCACTACAAAGAGACGAAAAGAGAAAAGAGGAAACCCGCGATGGAAATGATTGAGTTTCGTGAAGAGTGGCTGGAGCAGGATGAGATGCCTGCCGATGAGGCCGACCTTGGTGGCGACGCTATCGAGATGTGAGTGCCCGCAGGATTACTGAAATGAAAAAGCCCGCAGATGCGGGCTTTTTCATGGACGTGGTTCAGGAAAATGAGAGGCTGGTGCTGCCTGCGGTGATTGTCGCCACCGTCTCATTCTGGATGATGCGCGCGGCAGAGGGTGCTGCGGTACCTACGAGAGGATTCACTTTTCTGAACCTGCACTCAAGATTGCCGGTGCCGGCGGTTACAACCGCATAGCCTTGTGCCTCCGTATCCAGATGTGCCAGCCACGGGTTGGTTTCAGCGCCGAGAATGGAGAATTGCTGGGCAAAACGGACTGCACTGGCCATGGTTGAGGCCGGGTTGCTGGCGGTAGCCGCGATGTCGGCAATATAGGTTGCAGTGGTACTGTCGATATCAGCATCGGCAACGCCCAGTTCCGCAAGCTTCCGCTTCAGCTGATCGGTCAGCTGACTGGCAAGCTGGGTGGCCGCAATCGCCTTGTTGGTGGAAATGGACCGTCCCATGGAGTAGTCGAGAAAGTTAAGGCTCAGTGTGAACTCGGGCAGTGCGCCACTCGCGGCCACTGTCAGATTCATGTACACCAGTCTGCCAATGAGTGCATTGAACGGGTCGAGTGAGTCTGCTGCACCCTTGATATAGCTGAACCATGATGTCGAGCTGATGCCTGCAGTTACCAGATCTACCATGACCGGTGTTCCGGCAAGGCTTGCTGGTGCAACAGGTGACGATGTTGCTTCTTTGCCTGCGCCGTCAACGGTCAGGATTTCTCCCGGAAACTCGTTGTAGACCTCTCCGGCAAAAAAGGCATGAATGTCTCCAGTGACGGCCACCACATTCTGGATGCTATTGCTCAGCAGATGGTTCAGCAGCTCGGTACGCTCCCTGCGATACCCGTCCCATTGATCAGCATTGAGCATGAATTTTTTGAAGAAGGGCGAGACAAGGCTGACGAATGACCCAAACAGGCTGTTGATAAAGAAGGTTGAAGTCAGGGTGTTGGCCTGTACATCAGGCTTGATGAAATCGTAGGCAATGGTTTCTGCTGCTTCGGTGGTACCGGTTTCGCCACTGTCAAATGCAGCGACGGCAACCTCTGCCTGTGCCGCCGTCAGTCCGGCGCTGATGGCCGCCGCAGTCTTGTCCAGATCGGTTCCACCACCGGAGTCGCTGGTGAAGATGTCATCTGCTGCCGTCGCCGCTATGCCTGCATCAGCGCCGAATGCAGTGGCACCAATGATGGCGGCAGCTTTCGGGATGTTTCCGCCGGTAGTCGTGCTTGCGGTATCCGTGATGTCCGTGATCAGGGATGGGACCTCATTAATGGCGACCAGTGTTGCAATGGCGTTTGTGCCGTTCAATCCCATGCGCAGCAGCGAAACCTCATTTCCCCATATTTTCCAGGTCGACGTAGAGGATGACATGGTGTCTTTCCACCACTGGCGCTGTGTGCTGCCCAGAATGCTTATATTCGCAAGCGGATCTGTGCTCGCCGCCGCTTTCTGGTTTTCGATGAACTTGAGTGTTTCTTCCGGAGCAAGATAGCGGGAGTTTATCCGGCCGATTGCAGTGCCGGTGACGGGCGGATTGAGCGTGGTTTCCGCAATAAGGTGGTCCGATTTGTAGAGGCGTTCATCCGTCATGACCAAGTGCATGGCTGTTCCGAACTTCAGGTCCCGGTAGATGCGGATATTCTGGAACCCTGTCGTGGATTTCGAAAAATCAATGTCGGCCGGCATGAACTCAAACCATGCCTGGTTGGCATTACGCCGGCGGGTGGGTTGTGAGGTGTTGGCGTTGCTGTAGGTTTCTGATGCTTGCCAGCTGTCATCAGAAAACTCGTGGTCGTCCCAGACGGCAATCATCGGGAAGCGTTCGTGAACAGCCTGGATTTTCGGGTCGGAGCGATAAAGCTTGTAGAGGTAGCGGTAGTCCGCGAGATTGGCGGCATACTTGCTTGTATCGTCAGGCAGCAGTGCACCTTTGGGCAGAACCGGGGCAGTGTGACCGGACTCGGTGTCATTGCTGCTGTAGGCGTTGGTTTCGTAAATGTAGTCACCCAGATGCACCAGAAAATCAATATCCGGTGTGGCGGGTGTTGTGTCGTCTGCAATGATCTGGCTGAAGGCGGCCCAGTGATTGGCGCTCCAGTCCTGACAGCTCATGAAAATGAATTTGACAGGGTTGCTGTCAGTGACGGCAGGAGCCGTCTTGAATCGGCCGACTTTGCTTCTGACGGAGCCAGCAACAAACTGGTAATAATAAATCTTGCCCGACTCAAGTCCGGTCAGTTTATGCCTGATGGTGTTGTCAAACTCGGCATACGAAGGCAGCCGTACATTGGCGACAAGAACATTGCCTGATATGTCGGTATCAGTTTGAAGTGAGGCACTGACGTCATCACTGGTAACGAGCAGCTTTATAGAAACGTTGGTGTTGCTGCTGGCGGTCACGGCGAGTGTTGCCGGGGTAACGCGCGTCCACAGGATAATGCTGTCAGGTTGCGGATCGGCAGAGGCGATGCTTTGCGGAAACTTCCAGTTGCTGCCGGTGGCCTTGTCTGGCATCGACGGAGTTGTGCCTGGCGCACTCTCGTCATCATCAAACCATGAACAACCCGTAATTGCCGAGGAGGTGACCGATACGGTCAGGAAACCACCGAGACGAAGAAAGTCGCGTCTTTTCATGATGTTGGATGTCCGGATTGTTATGGGTGTGGGCACACGGATGATTGTGGTTCACGGACAAGATTGGCTGCTAGTCGCTCTGGTTGCAATGCGAGTTCACATAAAGGGACAGTCTGCCGATGGCAGGCATGATTCATGACATGGAAGGATGGTCAGCACGAGGTCAGGCGGGTTCTCTTGCGATGCTCCCCTGGCGTTTCGCCAGTCCAGCGCTTGAATGCCCGTTGAAAGGCACCAGGGGTGGAGAAGCCCAGCACAAAGGCGATTTCGCCAAAGCTCATCTGGGTGTCCCGCATGTAGCCCAGGGCAAGGTCCTTTCGCATGGAGTCCAGCAGCGCCTGAAAGGTGGTGCCTTCTTCTTTCAGTTTGCGGCGTAACGTCCAGTCTGGCAGTCCAAGACGCTCGGCGGTGGATTCGAGCGTGGGGGCTTGGCCATGCAGGAGTGGGCCCAGTATCTGTTGGACCCTGCCGTTGAAGGTGTCGTTCACTTCCAGCTTTTTAAGGTGTGTCTGTGCCAGCCCGAGTAGCTGTAAGTGCACCAGGGGCTGGGCCTCCCGGATGGGAAGCCCAGCGGCCTCCGGTTTCAGTACAAGACGGCTTTCCGGGCGCCCGAATGTTACCGGCGCCCGGAAAAAGGGTTCATAAAGCGCTGCGTAATCGGGGGCCGGGAACTCGATATGAACCTCGGCCACGAGATCGGACTCACCTGTAAGGGTTTCGGCCAGTGTTTTCCATGAGCCAAGCACACTGTCCACCACGAAGCGGTTGTATTCATTATAGGGGGCGATGGAATAGAAAATGGCCGCTGGCAGCTGAGGGGCATAGGTGGATACGCCGCGATAGCACCTGCCGTTAAGCGGCTCAAACCGCGTCAATGTGTCCAGCGCCTCACCCAGCGTGGGACTTGTCATCGCCAGCAGGCCGGGAAGGCCCATGTCGCTGACCCTGCAAAGCTCCCCCATGAGAAGTCCGATCCCGGGCTTTCCGGTTTCACGTATGGCGGCAGCCCCAAGCTTCATCAGTTCAGTCAGGCCGATTCGCGAGTCCGGGTCCCTCAGTTGGGCGGGTGTCAGTCCGACCCGGGCCATCAAGAGCTCTGGCGATGCTCCCTCTGCCTCTGCTGCCCGAAGCAGAAGAAGCACAGTATGGGACGCAATATCACCAATCTTCATGCGGCTTTACTCTTGGCAAGGGATAAGAACTTGTCATCTTGAGTTATTGAGGCATCTGACCCCGGACGACTAACGTCTGGGGATCATGAGTCATGCTGATTGTGTGGAGTGGTGCAGCTCCCGGCAATGACTGAAGTGTGCACTTGTATTGACGATTTCCAACATTCTTGAGGTGTTTCATGTCTGGCCAACAAAAGTACAGTCACCTGCTGGAGCCGCTTGATCTGGGCTTCACCCAGCTTCGCAACCGCGTGATCATGGGTTCGATGCACACGGGACTCGAAGAGGTCAGCATGGAGCGGCAAGCTGCCTATTTTGCCCGTCGTGCCGAGGGCGGGGTAGGTCTCATCATAACCGGCGGCATCGCCACGTCACCCGAAGGCGGACTGGGGCCAGGCTCCTCCGGCATGTTTACTGAAAAAGATGCCGAGCATCACTCCATCGTGACACGCGCCGTGCACGAGGCAGGTGGCAAGATTGCGATGCAGGCACTCCATGCCGGCCGCCAGTCTTTCCACCCTGACATGCTGTCGCCCTCGGCCAAGCAGTCTCCAATCTATCCTTTTGCCCCCAGGGCCATGATGGAGGATGACATCGAGCGCGAGCTGTCAAACTGGGCCAATGCTAGCCGGTTGGCACAGCAGGCCGGTTATGACGGTGTCGAGATCATGGGGTCCGAAGGGTATCTGCTGAACCAGTTCCTGACGACCCGCGGCAATGAGCGAGATGACCAGTGGGGAGGTACCTACGAGAACCGCATGCGTTATCCGCTGGAAGTAATCCGCCGGATACGGGCAGCAACCGGGCCGGAGTTCATTATTGTTTATCGTCTGTCCATGATGGATCTGGTGCCGGATGGCCAGAGCTTTGATGAAATGATTACCTTTGCCAAGCGGCTTGAAGGGGCAGGGGTCAACATCATCAATACGGGTATCGGCTGGCACGAGGCCAAGATTCCGACCATCGCCACCATGGTGCCTCGTGCAGCATTCAGCTGGGTTACGCGCAAGGTGAAGGAGGCTGTCAATATTCCTGTTGCGGCATCCAATCGTATCAACATGCCATCTGTGGCTGAGGAAATTCTGGCACGTGGAGATGCTGACATGGTCTCCATGGCACGTCCCATGCTGGCGGATCCTGACTGGGTAGCCAAGGCAGCGGCCAATCGCGAACAGGAGATCAATACCTGTATCGCCTGTAATCAGGCCTGTCTGGATCACACGTTCCAGCTGCGGCTTTCTACATGTCTGGTGAATCCGCAGGCCTGTCACGAGACAGAGCTGGTGTATGTCAAAACCGCTGCTCCGAAGAAGATTGCAGTAGTTGGCGCCGGCCCTGCCGGCTTGTCATTTGCGCTGGTTGCGGCGCAGCGTGGCCATTCGGTGACGGTGTTTGATGCGGATACCAAAATTGGTGGGCAGTTCAATGTCGCCAAACAAATTCCGGGCAAGGAGGAGTTTCACGAAACCTTGCGTTACTTCGATGTCATGCTGAAAAAGCACGGCGCAAGGCTGTCACTGGGCAAGCATGTCGAGGCGCACGACCTTGCCGGTTTTGATGAGGTGGTGCTGGCTACGGGGATTTCGCCCCGCCGACTGGATATTGAGGGGCTGGATCATCCGAAGGTTTTGTCATACCTCGATGTTCTGAGGGACAAGAAGCCGGTAGGAAAGCGGGTTGCCATCATCGGTGCCGGCGGCATTGGTGTGGATACTGCAGAGTATCTGACGCACGATCCTCGGCACAAACCTGCCAGTCTGGATATTCCCACCTTCCTGAAAGAGTGGGGTATTGATCCCGAACTCAAGGCTCGTGGAGGGATTGCTGGTGTACAGGAGGAGGTTGACCCCAGCCCGCGTGAGGTCTATTTGCTGCAGCGCAAGCAAAAGAAAATCACAGGCCCCGGCAAGACGACGGGCTGGATTCACCGGGAATCATTGCTGAAGAAAAAGGTTCACATGATGACCGGGGTCAGTTACCAGCGCATTGATGATGGCGGCCTGCACATTTCCATTGGCGACAAGGATATGGTGCTGGATGTTGACAATGTCATCATCTGTGCGGGTCAGGAGCCCAATCGGGAGTTGCAGGCAGGGCTGACATCAATGGGTAAGCAGGTGCATCTGATTGGCGGTGCAGATGTGGCTTCTGAGCTGGATGCCAAACGTGCGATTGATCAGGGAGCCAGGTTGGCGGCTACGGTCTGATCGTCTGAGACTGGTCGGTCGTTGCTGATTTGTGACCGACCCGGCAAGAGATGACCGATTTCGTCTTTATTGTCCCTCTGGTTTCTAGTAGTCTTCGCAGGCCATTTTCCTGTGCACAAAAGCCGTTCTATCGGGTGTTGAGCAGAAGAAAGCCGCCATTCACGAGCAGGGAGTAGCTGCCCGCGGGGTGGTGGACGGCAGCCAATGATAGGAAAGGGTGATTGTGAAAAAGCTGCTGGTTACCGGCCTTAATGGTTTCGTGGGGCTGCATGTGCAGGCGATGCTGGCGCAAGGCCCGTCGCCTTGGCAGTTGCTCGCGTCCAGATCACATAACTTGCTTGACCCCGTTTCGCTTGATGAGTGGCTCCAGCCGGAGTGTCCGGATGCAGTCATTCATCTGGCCGGGCAGACATTCGTTCCCGAGTCTTTTCGTGATCCGCAGTACACCTTGCAGGTTAACCTTCTTGGTACGCTGAACCTGCTTCAGGCACTCAAGCGTCGCGGGTTCTCCGGCACATTCCTGTACGTGAGTTCTGGCGATGTTTACGGCCAGGTTGCCGAGGCCGATCTGCCGATTACCGAGCAGTTGGCGCCACATCCCAGAAACCCCTATGCCGTGAGTAAGGTCGCCGCCGAGCTCCTCTGTCAGCAGTGGAGTTATACGGAGTCTTGGCGAGTCGTGATTGCTCGCCCGTTCAATCATGTCGGGACGGGGCAGGGCGATGCGTTTGTCATTCCAGACATGGCTCGCCAGCTCGTCCGTGTGCGCAAGGGCCTGCAGTCAGCACAGCTGGAGGTGGGTGATGTCGACGTGACCCGTGACTTTCTGGATGTGCGCGATGTAGTTCGCGCTTATCTGGCATTGCTGGAACACGGCCGTAAGGGCGAGATTTACAATATTTGCTCCGGCACAGAGTACCGGATACGTGACCTGATCATGCAGATGGCAAGTCTTGCCGGGGTCGGGATTGAACTTGTCCAGGACGCAAGTCGGTTGCGTCGAGCCGAGCAGCGCAGGGTTGTAGGCAGCTCGGAAAAATTACAACAAGAGACCGGGTGGAAACCTGGTGCTTCAATTATGGAAACCCTGCAGAGCGTTCTCTCTGACTGGGATGCACGGGAAGTATAATCATGTCAAAAAGAGCATTGGTCACCGGCGTGACCGGCCAGGATGGAGCCTATCTGGCAAAGCTGTTGCTGGATAAAGGCTATGAAGTTTACGGCCTGGTTGCCAGGCGCAGCAGTGATACACGCTGGCGGCTGCGTGAGCTGGGAATCGAATCACGGATCAATTATCTTGAAGGCGATCTTGCTGATGCGTGTTCAATTCAACGCGCAGTGATCAAGGCCAAGCCACATGAAATTTATAACCTGGGTGCGCAGAGTTTTGTGGGTAGCTCCTGGGATCAGCCAGTCACGACAGGCATTGTGGACGGTCTGGGCGTAACGCACTTGCTTGAGGCTATCCGCCAGTTTTCACCGGAGGCTCGCTTCTACCAGGCATCGACCAGCGAAATGTTCGGCCTGATTCAGGCAGAAAAACAGGATGAAAGCACCCCCTTTTATCCGCGCAGCCCCTATGGCGTTGCCAAGCTGTATGGCCACTGGATTACCATTAATTACCGTGAAAGTTTCAATCTGCACGCCTCCAGTGGCATTTTGTTCAACCACGAGTCGCCGTTGCGCGGTATCGAATTTGTGACACGTAAAGTCACTGACGCCGTTGCTCGCATCAAGCTGGGCAAGCAGCGCGAACTGCGCCTTGGCAACATTGATGCCAAGCGTGACTGGGGGTTTGCTGGTGATTATGTTGAGGCCATGTGGCTGATGTTGCAGCAGGACAAGGCCGACGACTATGTGGTGGCGACTGGCGTTACCACAACCGTGCGTGACATGTGCCAGCTGGCGTTTGCACATGTTGGTCTGGATTATCAGGAGCATGTGGTTATTGATCCACAGTTTTTCCGGCCTGCTGAGGTCGAAGTGCTGTTGGGTAACCCGGGCAAGGCTGAGCGCCAGCTCGGCTGGAGGCCAACTACGAGTCTGGAGAGCCTGATCCAGATGATGGTGGAAGCAGATCTTCGCCGTGTTGGTCGGGAGTAAGCGGTCATGATTGTTCCCGTCATTCTTTCCGGAGGTGCAGGTACACGCCTGTGGCCAGTATCGCGTGAGGATCATCCAAAGCCTTTCATGCGTTTGCCTGACGGTCAGTCATTGCTGCTGAAAACCTATTTGCGTGCAGCGACACTCGTGCCTGAAAGCGGTGAGATTGTTACGGTTACCAATCGTGAGCACTACTTCGAAAGTCGTGATCATTTCGCCGAGGCCAGGCTGACAGGGCGTCGTGCGCGGTTCCTGCTTGAGCCACAAGGGCGAAATACTGCCCCTGCCATCGCTGTTGCTGCATTGATGCTGGCGGCCGAGCATGGGGATGATGTTGTCCTTGTAGTGATGGCAGCGGACCATCTGATTCATGATTTGTCAGGATTCAAGATTGCAACCGAGCATGCCACGGCTCTTGCCCGGCAGGGCCATCTGGTCACTTATGGCATCAAGCCGACTGCACCAGAAACCGGGTTTGGCTATATCGAGGTTGGTGCGCAGCTTGATGATCGTGGCGGGTGCCAGGTGCTGCGCTTTGTAGAAAAGCCAGATATGGCTACGGCTCAGCAGTATATTGATAGTGGCCGGTTTTTGTGGAATTCGGGCATGTTCTGCTTTACAGCAGCCAGCCTGATCGGGGAATTACAGACTCATGCGCCTGATTTGCTTGAAAAGGCGCGTAACTGTGTGGCATTGAGCTCGTTACAGAATAACAGCGGAACACTGCTGCATGAGTTGCATGGTGAGGCATTTTCTGCACTACCGGATATTTCCATCGACTACGCGGTAATGGAGCGTTCGGCTCAGGTGGCTGTTGTGCCGGCCTGCTTTGACTGGAGTGACATAGGTTCCTGGAATGTACTGCGTGAACTGGTTGCTCCAGATGCCGAGCAGAACAGGGCCCTGGGCGATGCAATTTTTGTTAATAGCCGTAATACCTATGTGCAAAGCCAAGGGCGTCTCGTTGCCACTGTAGGTGTCAACGATCTGATTGTAGTAGAGACTGCGGATGCCGTTTTAGTGGCACATGTGGACCATGCACAGGAAGTACGTCAGGTTGCCCGGCGCCTGAAGCTGGAACGGCATGATGCCTACCGCCTGCACCGGACCGTGTCGCGGCCCTGGGGGACTTATACCGTACTGGAGGAAGGGGCCAGGTTTAAAATCAAGCGCATCGTGGTCAAGCCAGGTGCCGCACTTTCGCTACAAATGCACCATCATCGCAGCGAGCACTGGATTGTCGTGCAGGGTATGGCCAAAGTGGTTAATGGCACAGAGCAGCGCCTGATCAATATCAATGAGTCGACATTCATTCCTGCGGGCCACATGCATCGTCTTGAAAACCCGGGGGTGGTCGACCTGGTGATGATCGAAGTACAGAGTGGCGAGTACCTTGGGGAAGACGATATTGTCAGGTTTGAGGATCAATACGGCAGGGTGCAGTAATGGCAGCTGGAATGGCGCGAGCGGTATGGAATTACCGCGGTTTTGTTATTGGAAGCGTCAAGCGGGAATTTCAGACTCGTTACCGGAACTCTTTGTTGGGCGCGGCCTGGACAGTTCTCAATCCACTTTCCATGATCATTGTTTATACCGTCATATTTTCCCAGTTGATGCGTGCTCGACTACCTGGTGTTGAAAATAATCTGGCTTACAGTATTTATCTGTGTGCAGGTGTTCTGGCCTGGGGTTTTTTTGCAGAGGTAATAAACCGAAGCCAGTCAGTATTTCTTGAAAATGCCAATCTGATCAAAAAGCTTAGTTTTCCACGTATTTGTTTGCCATTGATTGTTGTGATTAATGCCGGGATTAACTTTGCAATAATTTTATCAATATTCATGGTTTTTTTGCTGATCACAGATAATTTTCCTGGCTGGGTATTGCTTGCTGTAATTCCGGTTTTACTTATCCAGATCATTTTTTCGATTGGCTTTGGCATTATTCTTGGTGTGCTCAATGTCTTTTTTCGTGATGTTGGGCAGTTCATGGGGATCTTGTTGCAATTCTGGTTCTGGTTTACGCCTATCGTGTACCCACTGACCGTGCTCCCTGAAAGAGTAAAGCCGTTCATTGATGCCAATCCAATGGCGCCATTGATTGCGGCATATCAAGGCGTTTTTGTTTATGGCTTGTGGCCCGTCTGGTCAACACTGTTGCCACCCTTGCTGATTGCAGTTGCATTATGTGTATTTGCCATGCGCTTGTTCCGTAAGCGCTCCGGCGAAATGGTGGATGAACTTTGATGGGTAGCATTCACGTTAATCAGGTAGGCAAGGCTTACAGGCACTACCCCACGCGCTGGTCGAGACTGGCGGAGTGGGTGCTGCCATTTTTACGCCAACGGCATCAGTTGCACTGGGTGCTGGAAGACGTATCGTTTCATGTTAGTCCGGGTGAGGCACTAGGCATTATCGGGATTAATGGTGCTGGCAAAAGCACGTTGTTGAAAATGATTACGGGCACAACACAGCCGACGACCGGGAGTATCCAGATTCAGGGCAGGGTGGCTGCCTTGCTGGAGCTGGGTATGGGTTTTCACCCGGACTTCACGGGCAGACAAAATGTGTATATGGCCGGGCAGTTACTTGGCATGAGTATGGACGAACTGCACTTGCTCATGCCTGATATCGAGTCGTTTGCTGAAATTGGCCCGTATATGGACGAGCCAGTAAGAACCTATTCCAGTGGCATGCAGATGCGACTGGCATTCAGTGTGGCAACGGCACGTCGGCCAGATGTATTGATAGTGGATGAGGCCCTGTCGGTTGGCGATGCCTATTTTCAGCACAAGAGCTTTGCCAGGATTCGTGAGTTCCGCATGGCGGGCACTACATTGCTGATTGTCTCGCATGACAGGCAAGCCATACAGAGTCTTTGCGACAGCGCCATCCTGTTGGCAAATGGGCGCCTTGAGAAAGCAGGACCGCCAGAAGAGGTTATGGATTTCTATAGCGCCATGTTGGCGGAAAAAGAGCAGCAAACCGTCCGGCAGGAGCTACTGGAAAACGGGAAGGTTCGTACCATTTCAGGCACTGGAGAGGCAGGGTTTGCTGACATCGCTTTACTTGATGCCAATGGCGTACGAGTTGATGTTGTTGAGGTTGGCAGTAACGTAACTCTGGAAATTACGGTTGATGTAAAAAAGCCAATCAGTCGTCTTGTGCTAGGCTTCATGATCAAGGATCGCATGGGTCAGGCAATGTATGGCGTCAACACGCATAGGTTGCATAGCCCTCTTGAAAATCTCGTGAGTGGCGAGCGCATTGTATATCGCTTTGCCTTTCCGGTTAATCTTGGTAAAGGGAATTACTCGATTGCACTGTCGTTATCGAGGTTTGATTCGCATCTGGATACCAATTACGAGTGGCGTGATTATGCATTGTTGTTTCATGTTATTAACATGAAAAAGCCTGATTTTATTGGCTGCGCTGCGCTGGATGTCAGCCTTGATATTGATCGGCTTTCAAGTTGATCGGGGTTTAAAGAGAGTGCTATGCGTTTTCTGATTGAATGTACTTATGTTTATGAGCATCCAAAGGATAACTCTGGTATTCAGCGAGTCGTGCGCAATATTATTCGGGAGTTAATGACAGACTCTCCTGAGGTGGAGTGCGTGCCAGTCATGATGAATGATGGCAAGCTTTATCAGGTGTTAAGCCTGGCGCCATTGAAATTAAGCATGAGTGCGACTTTTCGTCAGGCATGGATTGTAAAACTGGACCATCTTCGTAATCGGTACTGGTGGTACCATTCCAGATTGGAGCGGCTACGCCCGTTTAATTCCTCTCTTGTCGCGCGGCGATTGTTGTTCTGGTCATGCAGGTTGGCCAGCCTGGCATTACTGATTCCTCTGCGTACATTGGAATGGTTGAATCGTCAGGATACATCCATTCCTAAGCGGGCCATACCACTCCAGGTCACCAAGGGTGATCAGCTTGTCTTGCTTGACTCGTCCTGGCATGAGGATTTCTTTCCGCTGGCAGAGAAACTGAAAAGTGAAGGGGTCGGGATTGTTTCTGTCATCTATGATCTTATCCCTCTGACGCACCCACAGTTTTGTCATGAGGGACTGGTCAAGGTGTTTGATCAGTGGTTTGACTGGATTGCAAAAACAGCTGATGGCTTTATGGCTATTTCTAAAACCATCAGTGAGCAAGTGGCTGTCGAGCTTGAGAACAGGCTTGGTCCGGTTGAGGCAAAAAAACGGTGGCATGGTTATTTTCATTTGGGATCCGAGCTTGATCTGGTCAATGGTGAATCGGATCCGGATGCTGGTCTGGGCAAAATGTTTCTTGATCCGGCTCCAGTCTATCTGATGGTCAGCACGATTGAGCCGCGCAAGAATCACACCTATCTGCTGGATGCATTTGAACAGCTCTGGAAGCAAGGCAGTAATGTTCGTTTGTGCGTGATTGGCAAGGTGGGGTGGAAGTGCGAAAAGCTTGTGAAAAGGATCAAAAACCATCCCGAGCTCGGCCGCCGCCTTTTCATGTTCAACAAACTGAATGACACTGGCCTTGAGTATGCCTATGCCAATGCAAGGGCATTGGTTTTCCCATCGTACGTAGAGGGCTTCGGTTTGCCTCTGGTTGAGGCCATGCAGCGGGGCCTGCCAGTCATGGCTAGTGATATTCCAGTGTTTCGCGAAGTCGGGAGTGATTTCATGGCCTATTTTGATCTTGGCTCCACTCAGTCACTGGTTAACCTTGTGCAGGCGTTCGAGTCGAGCGGCGTATTCCCGGCAAACCGCCCGGTTGAAGCGTGGCACTGGATAGGCTGGAAAGAGGCTAGTGGGCAGTTGATTGGCGGCATTCTTGACGGATTGCAGTCACGCACCACTGCACCGCCAGATCAGGTATAGGGCAAAGCCAATGCGGATTGCACTTAACGCTACAGTCCTGAGGGCCCCGCGCACGGGAATTGGTCATTATTTGGCTGAACTGGTGCTGGCTTTATCAGAGTATCCTGAGCTTGAGTTGCAGCTTTTTAATGGGTGGAGCTGGGGAAGTGATTTGCCGGCTACAGCCTTGCCGGGCTACTCCGCACTCAGCAAGTTCATAAAGCAAGTGGTTCCGGATGCCTATGCTTTGCGCAGACTTGTAGAGCAGAATCGGTTCTCCAGGGGCAGTACCGGAGCAGACCTTTACCATGAGCCAAGCCTCTGGCCATTCGAGTTTGATGGGCCAATGGTGATGACACTGCACGATCTTTCGCATGTTCATTACAGACATACGCAGCCAGCTGACCGGGTTGCTGCAATTGAACGTCATGTTACAGGTGGAATATCACGCGCGAGGCGGATTCTGGTTGATTCTGCGTTCATTGGTGAAGAGGCCTGCAGATATTATGGAATACCAGCCGAGAAGATAGTGGTTGCTCCATTGGGCTACGCTTCGCGCTTTCACCCTAGAACAAATGAGCAATTGATCCCGTATCTGGGGCAGCTTGGTTTGCAGCCTGGCAAGTACATTTTATGCGTAGGTACTCTGGAGCCACGAAAGAATCTGCAACTCGCCCTGCGCGCATACGATCAACTTCCAGCTGCAATGCGTCAGCAATACCCATTGGTAATTGCTGGAATGATGGGGTGGCGGCATGAGCAGCTGGCTGATCCACTGCAGCGTGCACTTTCTGATGAAAGCATACGCCTGCTTGGCTATCAGGATGACATGACGCTGGCCCACCTCGTTGCAGGGGCGCGTTTGTTGCTGTTTCCATCTGTTTATGAAGGTTTTGGGCTGCCTGTACTGGAATCAATGGCAAGTGGTGTTCCGGTTGTAGTGAGTAACTGTGCGGCATTGCCTGAGCTGGCTGGTCCTGCAGGCATATATATTGGACCAGATGATGACCGGGCATGTTCGGACGCAATGCAGCAGCTGATAGAAGACCCGAGCCATTGGCAAAAACACAGTGATGCAGGTTTGTTACAGGCTAAAAATTTTTCATGGCAACGTTGTGCGAAGATCACAGCTAATGTTTACCAGCAGGTAGTGGGGTTCTGATGCGCGTTCTGCATTTTTTCAAGGCCTATCTGCCAGAGTCTATGGGTGGAATCGAACAGGTGATTTACCAGTTGTGCCAATCTGGTAGCTCACAAGGAATTGAGCATGAGGTGTTAACACTGAGTGCTCATCCTGAGCCGGCAGAAATAATGGTGGGTAATCACAAGGTGCATCGTGCCAGGTTGGATCTGCAAGTAGCTTCAACCGGTTTGTCACTCAGTGTTTTCAGCCGGTTCAGGGAGTTGGCTGAAAAAGCAGACATTATTAATTTTCACTTTCCATGGCCATTCATGGATGTAGTGTATTTTGCCTCTGGCATCAGGAAGCCCATCGTAGTTACTTATCACTCCGATATCGTACGGCAGAAAATATTATTGCGACTTTATAAGCCGTTAATGCATCTTTTCTTGCGGCGAGCAGATCGTATTGTTGTGGCATCTCCTAATTACCTTGAAACCAGTGATGTACTCCAGGCATATCGGGATAAAACTGTTGTGATTCCTTATGGTCTGGATAAAAGTAGTTACC
Organism: Moraxellaceae bacterium; assembly: GCA_030646295.1. GTDB lineage: Bacteria > Pseudomonadota > Gammaproteobacteria > Pseudomonadales > Moraxellaceae > UBA2031. The sequence continues at coordinate 519,983 of JAUSND010000016.1, read as the reverse complement.
CTGAGCCAAGTGAAGGGTGCCTTTCAGCGTGGGAGAAACGATTTGGCCGTCGTTTCTTTTTGTTTGTAGGCGTCATGCGTTATTACAAGGGGCTGCATATTTTACTGGAAGCCGCACAGGGCACAGATTATCCGGTGGTCATCGTTGGTGCAGGTCCGCTGGAGCGCGAGTTGCGGGAGCAGGCAGTCGCTCTGGGACTTGAGAATGTTCATTTCCTGGGGTCCCTGGGTGATGAGGACAAGGTTGCTTTGCTCCAGTTATGCCTTGCTATTGTCTTTCCCTCACATCTGCGTTCTGAGGCGTTCGGGATTTCCTTGCTGGAAGGTGCCATGTATGGCAAGCCCATGATCTCCAGTGAGATTGGTACAGGTACCAGTTATATCAATATCCACGGCGAAACCGGTCTGGTTGTTCCTCCAAGTGATCCTCCTGCTTTTCGTGAGGCAATGCGCACCCTCTGGGAGAGTCCTGAAATAACGCGAGAGATGGGTTTGAAAGCCAGTCAGCGTTACGAGCAATTGTTTACTGCTGCTCAGATGGGGCGGCAAATGGCTGCACTGTATAGGGAGTTGTTGCAAGCCTCTCCCCAGTCAGTCGGTTGAGGTTGAATTCGTGATTATTCTGATAAGCTCGAAAATTGACGAGACCGATATTCAGGCCGCGCTGGGTAAGCCGGAGTACAGTTATTTTTTCCTGATGAAAGATTTTATGCCGGCACTTCAGCGCGTCGGCACCGTCATGCTGGTTAAAAGCGTGGCTGAAATAGAATCGCTTCATGCGCGTTATCATGCAGAAGGGCAGGCGGTTGTTTTCCTGAGTTTCAGTCCGCCGCATCAGGTTCCTGTGGGTTTGGCATGCCCAACGGTTTCGGTATTCGCCTGGGAGTTCGATAGTCTGCCATCCATGGCGTGGGATAATGATCCCCGTAATGACTGGCGTTATGTGTTCTCTCATACCCATGGCGCAATCACGACCAGCAAGGAAACAGCTCTGCTGGTAAATAATGCAATGCAAGGGAGCCTTCCTGTTATTCCCCTGCCAGCCCCGATTTGGGATCGGTATGCCTCTGTCGGTAGCCGTGAGGGGTGGCCGGTTGATCTGGGAGAGCGTCAATTCCCGTTCGCCGGTATAGTCATCGACAGTCCGGTTCTGGGGCTGTCTGCAGATGGTCTTGTGTGCAAACCCGAGGCCGAAGCAGAGCAATGTGTACCGCAAGAGCCACTGCCTGAGACGTTGCCTGCTCCTGGTCTCAGTTACTACAGGGCGTTGAGAATCACTGCATCACTGCTGAGGGGATGGCTGAGGGATTTGGGCTTATCCGCACCGGCGGATACACCCGTTGTTGCTGTCAGCGGTGTTGTTTACACCACCGTGCTCAACCCCGCGGACGGACGCAAGAACTGGGTTGATCTGATCACGGCATTTTGTTGGGCCTTCAAGAACACTGAAGATGCTACTTTGATTGTGAAGATGACCCATCACGATCTTGAGTTTTATCGCACCGTATTAATGACACTTTTGTCACGCCTGGCGCCATTCCGCTGCCGGGTGCTGGTGTTACACGGCTTTCTTGAGGATGAGCAATACAAGGCGTTGATCCGTGCCAGCAGTTATTACGTGAACTCCTCGTCATGTGAAGGGCTGTGTCTGCCACTGATGGAGTTCCTTGCGAGTGGCAAGCCGGCCATTGCGCCTGATCACACCGCCATGGCTGATTACCTGAATGACAAATTGGCATTTGTGCTCAAATATTCGCTTGAGCCAACCTGCTGGCCACATGACCCTACCGGCATGTTGTACACCCACCGGCATCGGCTTAATTGGCAGTCGCTCATGGAGGCATTTCGTAGCAGCTATCAACTGGCCCATGACAATCCGTCGCAATATCAGGATATGTCAAGGCATGCTTGCCGGCAGATGCATGACTTTGCCTCGGTCGAACAGGTTAGCAAGCCACTTGAAGCATTCCTGCACAAAGTGTTGGCGAATGCAGCTGGCTCATCCGGGAGCCTGAAGCCATGAAGTTCCTGATATATTCGGAAGTCAGTGCCGCACGCATCGCTACGAGTCTTGGGTTACCCGAGTACAGTTATTACTTCGTCCTCAGGGATTTCCTGCCAGTGCTGAAACAACTGGGCGAGGTCGTGGTGGTTGAACGGCCCGAGGTCGAAGTCGATCCGATATACGATGCCACTTGTGCGTCAGGTGAGCAGTGTCTGTTTCTCTCCTTTTCTCCGCCGCAGAAAACCCCTCTCGATCTGCGGTGTCCAACCATCCCTGTTTTTGCCTGGGAGTTCGATAGTATTCCGAACGAGCATTGGCTGGATGAGCTGAATCAGGACTGGCGTCATGTGCTGGAGAAGTGCGGTAAGGGTATTACCCATTCCGGACTCACTGTCCGGGCGGTAAAGGCCGAGCTGGGGGAATCCTTTCCTGTTGTTTCCATTCCTTCACCAGTATGGGACAAGTTTCAGGCACTGCGTGAGCAGCCAAAGGTATTGGCACTGAGCAAGAGTGTGCAAATCCATGTGCATTCGGGTGTGGTGCTGGATACGCATGATGTTGCCCTTGATCACTATATGCCTGGCCCAGACGCAGTGGCCAACGCGGTCACAGCTGCACGGATGGCTACTAAAAATGGCAGCCATAATGTAAAAGCGGTGCTCCCCGGAAGTACTCCGGCACCTCGGCAAACATGGCTGCAGATCAGCCGGCGCTACTTGAGTGAGTGGTATCTGCGTGTCCTTTGTGAACTGATCCCCAATCTGCCACGCCCTGTTCCGGCAGTCACTTCAGGGCAAGAGTCCCTGACGGTAGGGGAGGCGAAAGAACCGGATGGCCCTCGGCTGGAGCCGCGCAATCAGGTGGAGCCTGGTTCGTTGCCGATATCGGGTGTCAAGCCACTGGCGCATGAATGGACATTGAGTGAATGCAGCTTTGAGTTGACTGGCGTAGTGTTCACCGCTTTTTTTAATCCCTATGATGGTCGCAAAAACTGGGTCGATATGCTCACTGCATTTTGCGCCGCTTTTAAAGATGTTGCGGATGCTACTTTGGTGTTCAAGCTCGGGCATCACGAGTACCAGTCCGCGTTGAATGACATGCTGATGTGCATGGCGCGGATGCCAAAATTCAAATGCCGGGTGGTTTTGCTTCAGGGTTTCCTCGACAAGGCTGAGTTCGATAACCTGATTCTAGCCAGTACATTTGCGGTTAATGCATCTCATGGAGAAGGGCAGTGCCTGCCGCTTATGGAGTTTCTATCATGCGGAAAACCAGCTGTTGCACCCCGGCATTCGGCAATGCTCGATTACATTGATGATGATGTCGCATTTGTCGTTGATAGCTGGCTGGACGCTACGGCATGGTCACACGACCCGCGCCTGGCCTATCGAACCTTGCGGCATCAAATTGACTGGTCTTCACTGGTTGATGCCTACAGGGCGGCTTATCAGTGCGTGAGAGATGATCCATCACGGTATGAAAAAATGTCGGCTGCTGCCATTGAGCGGATGAGGTGGCACTGTTCACAGACGGTTGCCATGGAGAAATTACGGGATTTTCTGAGTCTTGATAAGGTGATCAGTCAATGAATCAGTTCGATTTGTTTCGCCGCCTGGCCGGGATGGAAAATGATCCTCGTACGACAGATGATATCTGGCAGGAAGTGTCCAGCCAGCCGGATTTTGTAGATTCACGTGATTGCGGTCTTGTTGATGCAGTGCAGAGCGGTTGGTACCAGAACGAAAGTAATGAGCTGTTCAAGGGCTTCCCTGTAAGCGCTGCTGACTCGGTGCTGGACGTTGGATGCGGAGCTGGAGGTGCGACACTCTTCTGTGCCAACCGGGGGGCACATGTGGTGTTTACCGATGTGGTCGCCGAGAAGATAGAGGCACTAAGAGCCAGGGTTGCACAAACGCCAGCGCGCCATGCTGAGGGTTTTGTTTCTGATAGCCTGCCGCTGCCGGTTGCAGATGCCAGCATGTCAAGGGTGATTTCGATGGAAGTGCTTGAGCACGTCGAAGATCCAGCTGCCTTTTTACGCGAGCTCACACGCGTGGGGCAGCCAGGGGCATTGTATTTGCTCGCAGTGCCAGATCCGGTTGGCGAAAACATGCAAAAGGGCTTTGCCCCTGCATACTACTTCGAACGCCCCAATCATATTCATGTTTTCACGCGAGAAGAGTTTGGCTGTCTGGTGAGTGATGCAGGTCTGGAGATCGTCAGCCGGGACAGTTTTGGCTTCTTCTGGACCTTCTGGATGTTTCTCTACTGGAGTCTGGCCAGACACTCTGGTTTAAAACTGGAAGGAGTCTCACACGACGTAGTGCAACCACCGTACCCACCGTTACTGAATGATTGGGCCAGGCTTTGGCATCAGGTAATCAAGATGCCCGAGGCTGCACCAATGAAGCGGGCACTGGATCAGTTGTTGCCAAAAAGTCAGGTGATCATCGCACGCAAGCCAGCATGACCGTTTTACCAGCGAGCCATCGTCACTGTAATGAATATGTTTACCAGGGAATGTCAGAATGCTGCAACGATTGAAACGGTTTATCCACTCAGCTACTGCCGAGCCAATGTCTTTACCTGTGGCGTCAGCACAAAATGTCCAGGCAATACCCGATAACTCGACGCTGACTGACGCCTATCTTAGCGGCTGGTTCCACCGCGACAGCGGCGAACTGTTTGAGGGCTTTCCGATCAATGCCGAAGATACGGTTCTTGATATCGGCTGTGGCGATGGACCTTTTGCTCAGTTCTGTGCAGAGCGTGGAGCAGAGGTGATTTTCGCAGATATTGATGCCGTGAAGGTTGCGGCAGTCGAGGCGATGCTCAAGCAATCACCTGCGCGCGCTGTCCTACCCCTGGTTACAGATGCGAATCCTATTCCGTTGCCAGATGGGCGAGCTAACAAGATCATTGCCATGGAGGTTCTTGAGCATGTGGCAGACCCGGCTCAGTTCATGGCCGAGCTTGTGCGTGTAGCGCGTCCGGGTGCACAGTTCCTTTTGACCGTGCCAGATCCTCTTGGCGAAAGTGTGCAGAAAAAGCTTGCGCCTTCTGCCTATTTTGAAGCCCCTAACCATATCCGCGTATTTCAGCGTGATGAGTTCGAACAGCTGATTATCGATGCAGGTCTCATCATTGAGCGTCGTGCCGATTATGGCTTCTACTGGTCGATCTGGTGGTTTTTGTTCTGGGCTTGCAAGCAGGATCTCTCACCGCCTTGGCATCCATTGCTAGATAGCTGGACTCATACCTGGAACATGCTGCTGTCGATGCCTGACGGTCCGCGCATCAAGAAGGCGTTGGATGAAGCTATGCCGAAAAGCCAGGCGATTATTGCGCGTAAACCCGAATAGGCCCAAGGATCAATTTAATGCCCACTGTTCTTTATCGGAGTCGCGCCCTCGCTTTCGCCCGATTGCATTGGCCTATGTTAGCCTGTGCAGCGCTGGTGGCTGCTGTAGTGCTATTCATCCGGATTTGGCTGGGCTTTGAGTTTCCGATTCCATGGAACGATGAAACAGCATTTATCGCTCAGGCATTTGAGTTCAGCCGTACAGGCAGTTTTTATGTCTATGGACTCAACTCCGAGCGTGTAGTGATGTGGATGCCGCCCGGATACATGCTGATGCTGGCAGCGGTCTACAAGCTGTTCGGTTACAGCTTCGAAATATCCCGCTGGGTCTCCTGCTTGTTATATCTGGGTGCGTTTGGCATCGGGATGGCTATCGTTCGTTCGACGTTGAAGGGGTGGCGCCAAAACGTTGGACTGGTATTGATGCTGGCAGCCTTCCTCTCTCCCTATTCGCTGGCAATCTCCAACATAGCTCGGATGGAAGGATTATACACATTGATCTTTCTGCTCTCGCTGCTGGCCGCGCTACGTGACAAATATGGCCTTGGCCTGGCGCTGGTGTTGCTGGGCGCGACCGTGCATTACAACGCCGTGTACTTCCTGCTGCCCTATGCGGTTTTAGTGCTGTGGAAAATCCTGCGCCGCGAAACGTTGAGCATCGGACCAGGGGAGTTGCTTGCGCTGGTCATTGCTGCTCTGGCCTTGGCTGGGTATGGACTGTTCGTTATAAAGCATATTCATGGTTTCTTGAGTGACATGCAGTTCCAGTTTGCATACAAACTTGGATCGCCGGTGATGGGAGGGCGTGAGGGCTGGTCGTTGCTGGGCCTCATTCTGTTGATTCCTTTCTTGCAGTTGATTGTACATCGCCGTCTGGGTGCTGAGGCCATGTTGTCGCTATATGGCGTTGCCTTTATCGCGATGACTCTGAACGGCCACAATATGTGGTACTACTTTGCCTACAACTTCGGCTTCTGGTTGCTGCTGCTGGGCGTGCTGGCTAGTACAGCCGTACTTGGCAAGACCTGGTGGCGTGTAGGCTGTACGCTGATTGCCGGCTGTTTGCTCTACCAGTTGGGTCACTACGTCAACCGCAGTACTCTTGAGTTCGATTCACTCAAGCCGCGCCTGTCCATGTTGTCGCGTGACTTCCTGGCGCCGCATGAAATCAAGCGGGTACGTACCTTTATTGCTGGTTTGCCTGCTGATGCCACGGTTTCTTTTGGTTATTCAGGTGTTGAGCCTTATTTCTTTGATGACTTTGCCAAGGCAAAAGCACGTTGGAGTATTTCTGGTCACAGCGTGACTCAGGTATTTCCTGCCCGTGCACTGGATTATCGCGTGCTATGTGATAGTGCATTATTTCCTGGCTACCTGTTTGTCTATGACTGGGATGGCTATCCGCGTAAAGGCAAAGACACTAGTTGCATGATATTTAGCACTCGTGTTGATCAAGGAAGTAAATAAATGTGGAGTACACAGTATTTCTCCAGTAGTTCTGCGTCGGTTAAAAGACTACTGACTGTAGTCTTGATTGCTCTGGCGATAGCCCTTTTTGTTCTGGAGATATGGAAACCAGCAGAGCAAATGGACGATGCCTATATAAGCTATCGTTACGCACAGAATCTGGCGGATGGAAACGGTCTCGTTTTCAATGTGGGAGAGCATGTAGAGGGCTATACCAATCTGTCTTGGACGCTTATGGTTGCGCTCGGTATTGAGTTGGGTCTTGATGCGCCTGCAGCTGGCCATATTCTTATGGTGCTCTCTGGTGTATTCCTTCTGCTCATGAGCTTCATGTTGGCACAAGTGCTGCTTCCCAAAGGGCTTGGTTATATAGCAGCAACCGCTCCTTTAATACTTTTGACTACCAACTCTTTCGCCTGCTGGACGGCATCAGGCCTGGAGGCGCCGCTATTTGCTGGCTTGGCGACCCTGGCGCTTTACTACTCAGTCAAAGAAAAAATGATGGCGGTATCATTTGTTTGTATTCTGGCCACGCTCACTCGGCCGGAAGGGGTTCTTCTGGGTGGACTATTACTGGGTATGCACTGGCTTCAGACGGTTTGGGCAGTTCGTCCACTTTCATTGAAAGTAGTATTCAATATTTCAGGACCATGTCTTGTCTATGTCAGCTATTTGATTGCGCATACGTTATTTCGTGTTTTTTACTACAACGACATAGTACCTAATACCTTTCATGCAAAAGTTGGTGGAATTCCGTTGAGTAGGGGGCTGGATTATTTATACAAGTTTTTTATCGATGGTCCGGGATTGCTTGTTGTTCCAGCATGTGTTGCAGCATATAAACTGCGTATTCCTAAGGTGTTTTTGGCTTATTTTCTGCTAACCATGTTTTATGCCGTATATGTAGGTGGCGATGTTTTCCGTTTGGGCAGATTTATGCTGCCGGTTCTTCCATTGCTGATCGCTAGTGCGTTGGTTGGTTCTTGTCTGGCTTTTTCCTGGGGCAAGGGTGCTGGCCTTGTTTTTGTTGGGCTTATCGTCTTTTCAGGCTGGATCGCTCTATATGCCCCTTGGTTAAAAGGAACAGATTTTGCTGGGATTCAGACAGAGGGTTTTCCTGTATCTTCCAAGCGATTAAGTGCTCGTAATCATGGCTTCTTAATCTCCGATGATGTACTGAAGTCCTTATGTAAAGATATTCAGGCTATTCGGCCAGCGGTCAGTAGCATGGCTGCCGTTGGTATTGGCAAGCCAGGGTATTACATGATGAATATCAGAATCCTTGATCTCGTGGGGCTCACTGACAAGACCGTTGCCAGAAGCAAGAAGGTAGTAGCGGCGCCATTAATTATTCCCGGGCACCAAAGAACCGATGCCAAGTATATTCTTGCTCAGAACCCGGATCTGATATTGATACAGAAAAAGGGGGCGATTAATGCCTACACCTTGCCGGCAATTGTGGATATATGGGGGCAAGAAGAGTTGGCAAATAACTATTTCTGGGATGAAAAACTGGCTTTGTATAGACGAAAGCCCGCTAAATTAGTTAATTAATATTTTTTATTATTCTGGTTTTATGAACTTGCGTAATTATTAAAATCAGGCGTTGCAGGCGTGATGTCTATAGGGCGCGGTTACATTAATTGTGAGTTGTAAGCCATGCTGGAAAAGTTGGCAATGTGGGGCGAAGCAAGGTCTCAGTGTGCGAGCGCCATTCTTGTTGGTGTGTTGGTCTTTATCATTTGTATGATAAGGCTGGTCTGGTTGGTTATTCTTCCGGATATTGAACTCATCAAGTTTGTCCCGGATGATGCCTTTTATTACCTGATTCTTGCGAAAAATTTTGCTCTGGAGCAGCGCTGGACGTTTGATGGGTATGCGCCAGCAAGTGGATTTCATCTTCTCTGGGCGTATCTTCTGGCGGGAGTGTATTTTGTTTTCCCGCATATTGATTGGCAGTCGATGTTCATTGTGGCAGGTGTAGCCGGAAGTATTGCTTTTTCAGCTGCGGCCTATTTTGTTACGGTGATCGTGACAAGGCTGGCTGGCGGTGCGGCTATATATGGGGTGTTTTTTGTTTTTTTTGGCAGCGCATCCATTATTCAGCCAGCACTGATGATGGAAACGCCATTTGCCATGTTCTTTGCTGCAGCATTGTTTTTTATTGTTTTCTGCTCCGGGCCACTTGTTGGAGGGCGGCTAATGCTGCTTGGTGCCTCTATAGGCATCATGGGGATGCTGTCTAGAAGTGACTTTGGTTTGCTTCCTCTTGTGATGTTTTGTGTGGCGGCTTTTGTTGTTCGTGATTCTGGTAAGGCGCGCCTTGCCTTGTCAGCTTTGCTTGGGGCAATTATTGGATTGATAATTGTTGTGGCTCATACCTACTGGCTCTCAGGTGAGCTGGCGCCAGCCAGTGCACAAATGAAAAACCACTGGGCGCAGGTCGACGGAATGTCCTTCAAGCCCGGGTATGAAATCCTGTTGGCTCTTGTATTGCCATTTCTAAAAGCAGGGCAGTGGGAGTGGCAAGCCCAATTCGGCACTCTCTTATTGCTGGCCTGTCTTGGTGTGGCGCTGTATGTGTCGCTGATACATCACAACAGAAAAGATATTCTTGGTGTTTATGTCTCTGCAGGCGTTGTTATTGTCGGCTATTTGCTCTTTTATCGACATAACGGAGCCCTGCAGGTCTGGTATGCGGGTGCTTTTCTGGTGCCTTTTTCAATACTGACTGGGATATCCCTTTCTGTTGCAGGACGGCGCTGGCCGGTGCCTGTGGCGTGTATGGTATTTGGTGTTGCGGCGTATTCCCTGAGTTTAAGTATGAAGGCGCCATGGCAATGGCAGAGCTCGATGCTGAGGGGCGGGATTTATCTTAAAGAGCATCCTGTTGATGGGCAGGTCGGGGCATGGAATGCCGGGATCATCAGTTACTTTTCACAACAACCGATAGTCAATCTGGACGGCTTGGTGAATGACGATGTGCTGGAGTATGCAAAAACCGGCCGGCTATCTGATTATGTTGCGCTACGGAGGATTGATTACATCATGGATTTCCCGATTATGCTTTCGGGCTTCTTTTCGGAGTCCCATGGCTATGGTGATGGAAAGTTGCTTGCTTGTATGTCTCAAGAGTATGTGATTCCTGCTTCCACAGCAGCTGGGGAATTTGGTGGAAAGCTAACGTTGTACAGGATTCGAGGAGGCTGCTTGCGCTGAATCGATGTTACTGCTCCCTCACAAGCGCAGACTTGTCTTTTTGCTAAACTCTTCAGGCATAGTGCAGGAATGTTTATTGTATCGACAGTTTTCGAAAAGCCATCGCTAATATGCGCGGATCATTGCCTGGAGGTTTCTGTGCGTCAGGCAGGTAAAATGTAAACGTATTAAGGCCATTTTTTAAAACTTCTGGGGAAATGTTAAAACGTATTTCTTTTTCACCTCCAGTGAAAGTGCCTTTGTATACTTTGGTTCCATTAAGCGAAATAGTCATCTGTTGATTACCTAAAAAACCTGCAATCAGCTGAACCTCTCCGGCTAACTCCTTTTTTTCAAGAACAAAACTGAGATGTGCTTCTTGTCCTTCGGTCCAGCGAAAACCGGCCTCAAGACCATAAAATCCATGAAATGATGCCTGGGTTGAGTCATAGGAGATGTTGATGGCGCCCTTGAGTGGAGGAAGTGTTTGGCTGAGAAACTCGGCTAGCCGTTCTTCGTGGCGACTCTTGGTGTGGAGGAATTGAGGGTATTGCCAGTCAAACAGGTATTCGGGGTAGTGATCAACGTTTGGCTCGACGTTCCATTTCATGCCATAGGGGTTAAAGAGGGCCTGGTAAGTGTTGATATAGATTGCAAACAGGCCACTGATTATCACTGCGGCATATACATGGTTTCGCCTCTGGCGTAGCTCCGCCATACAGATGAAAAGTCCCACGAAGAGGCCAGGTAAAGCATCGACCAGCAAGCGGGCACCGAATGACCAGCCCGCCCACCAGTGAGGAAACTGACTAACCGATAGCAGGTGTGCAAGTGGCCAAGCGAGGCTGATCAGACTTAGCTTCGCCAGGGTTTTGTTTCGTAGTGTCAGCCCTATGGTCAGAAGTATGGATATCAACAGAAAAGGCGAAAAGATCAATAATCCGCGAGCAGGGCTGAGCAGATTGCCATACAGGGCTACTGGAAAGTCGCCACCTTCCAGGCGCTTCGGTAAGTAGTAGTCGGGCAGGATTTGGGCAAACTCGTGCAGACTCCAGGCCATAAAGCCAAGTAGCAACAGGCCCAGAGTGGCGGCGGCAAGCAGTGCAGATTTCTTGCTCTGGAGAACGTAATACAGCAGCAGGAAGGGCGATAGCAGCGCCAAGGTCGGTCGGCAGAGGTAGGCTAGAAACAAGCTCAGCCCAATCAGTGCCGGGACCAGTAATCCCTTGGGCTGATGGTGGCGGAGCACTAGGAAGATGGCGGTGCTGGAAAAGAGGAAAGCGAAGTCATGTGACCATAGCGCGGTTCCCACCGTGCTCGCCAGTGAGCTGCCGAACCAGCAAAGCCCTACCAATAGAAAACTCTCAGTCTGGCGCAGATAGAGCCTGGCAGTTTTGTAGAGTATGAAGGTGATAAGCAGTGCAGCCAGCGTAGCTAGCACCATTTGGATGAGAGGCTCGTCCTTGGTCATTTCGAAGCCAATGGCATTAGCGATGAGCACGAATGGCGTGCTGACTAGAGCGGTGCCCAAGGGGAAATAGTTATAGAAGTGCTCACCTTTGCGGTGAATAACATAGCCGTAGCTATCGAGGAGTGTCTTGCCATAGACATCAAGCTTAATGCTGCCATGCTGCGCTATGGCCTCACTAACCAGTAGGGTGCCACGGGGGTCGCTAGCGGTGTTGTTTGTAGATTGTCCAGCTATTACAGCTGCTATCAGGAGGGCGAGGAGCCAGCCAAGCCAGCGATGTTTGCCAATTGCAGATTCGCGGTTGCCATCCCCATTTGTCTCAAGAAAGCACCAAGACATGCTAGCTATCCCTCTTGATTGACAGCACTTGGAAAGCTTCGGGATTCAAAGCGAAAGCCTTTTGAAGAGCTTTTCCGGTATGCACTTTATGATCAGCATGATCAGAATCCAAAACCAGGGCGTATAAAGCACGTCCTTCTTCTTCTCAATAGCCTTTTCAATATCCAGAGCAACCTTTTCCGGCGAGGCCCAGAGCGGGCCTTTGGGAAAGGATGCGGTCATCGGGGTGTCGACGAAGCCCGGTTTGATGGTTAGCACCTGCACGCCGCTTTTATAGAGGCGGTTTCTCAGTCCTTGCAGGAAGATGCTCAAGGCGCCCTTGGCTGTGCCGTAGATATAGTTGGATTGCCGGCCACGGTCGCCGGCGACCGAGCTGATCACGGCAATGCTGCCGTGTCGTTGCTGTTCGAAGTGATTGGCCAGTAACGTCAGCAGGGCAATAACGCTGAGGGCATTGGTCTGCAATTCCTGCAAGGTGATCTCGACGCTTTGCTCGCAGGCCTGTTGGTCGCTAAGGGTGCCGTGGGCAATCAGAACCCGATCCAGGCCATGCAGATCGGTTTTGACTTGTGTTAGTAGTGCCAGATGAGTGTCGAGAGCGTTCGCCTCGAAGCTGGCGTAGTGCACGGATGCAGCACCGCGTACACGTAGATCCTGCGCCAGGCTCTCCAGCCGCGAGCTATTGCGTGCGAGTAAATACAGGTTGTGGCCTTGAGTAGCGAAACGTTTGGCGCAGGCTTCGGCAATCGCCGAGGTTGCGCCGATGATCAGGATTTTTTGCATGGGATTAGTCCAGGCCGAGCCGTCGCGATTGCAGGGAGGCGAATTTGCCGATGGCGCCATAGTGGGCGCGAATTTCTTGGAATTTTTGCCAGTTAGGCTGGCTCTGTTTGAATGTGGCTTCACTCATGCGCGCATCCTTGGCCAGATAAAAACGACCACCATGGTCAAGCACCATGCTGTCCAGCTCATCAAGTAATTCAAGCAGGCCTGGCTCAAGTTTGAAGTCCAGCGCCAGCGTGTATCCTTCCATTGGAAAGGACAAGTAGTTGTTGTTGGCGGCTCCAAAGGACTTCAGTACGGCCAGGAAGGATCCTTTATGCGATGCTGAAATGCGTTCCAGTATCTGACTCATTCCTTTCAGGCCGGCAGCTTTTGGAATAACAAACTGATATTGGATAAACCCCGGTTTTCCATACAGCCGGTTCCATTGCTGTATGCCATCCAGAGGATAGAAAAAGCTTTCATAGGAAACGTGCTGTCTGGACTCTTGTCGCAGAATGCGTTGGTAGTACAGCGTATTGAATGCTTGTATGGAAAAACGGTTGAGCAGGGCAGGGGGCATGTCAACCGGCACACTAAGTGTTTTGGTCTCTGGCAGCTCAAGCCTGCCATCCCTGGCGTGTTCACCAACCATTAGCAGCGACCGTCCCAGTGCTTTACCACTGGCAAGGCAGTCAATCCAGGCAACGGAATATGTGCTGTTGCCATGCTGCTCAAACAACTGGAAGGCCGCTTCCAGATTGGCGGCCTTGTAGGTGGATTGCTCGATATACGCACTTTCAATGGGTAGCAGGCGTAATGTGGCAGAGCAGATAATGCCTGTCAGGCCCATGCCTCCACACGTTGCGTGAAATAGCTCGGGGTGCTCATCGCGTGAACAGCTCAGTAAGGTCCCGTCTCCCAATAACAGTTCAATGCTGTCAATGCATTCGCTGAAGCATCCATGGATATGGTGATTCTTCCCGTGGACATCGCTGGCAATGGCGCCACCGACACTGACGAATTTTGTGCCGGGAGTGATAGGGAGAAACCAGCCGCGTGGAACAAAAACATCCAGAATCTCACTCAGGGTGGTGCCGGCGGCACAGCTCAGTATTCCGGTTTTGTCATTGAAGCTGCGCAGGTGATTAAGCTGGAGGGAGCTGATGACCTGGTCAGCAAGGGCACTATCCCCATAGCTTCGGCCCATGCCACGACCAATCCATGGTCCTTTTTCGCCGAGAATGAGCCTCGATACTTCGGGCACGGTTCGTGGTTGCAGGATACTGGCACTATGGCGCGGGTAGCGTCCCCAGCCGGAAGTCATCATGCCGGACGGGCCTCCGTCCGGAAGACGAAGCGCTTGTCCAGTTCATATTTGGCCAGATAGCCGATGGCCAGCCCAATCACGCCACCAAGGTAGCGCATCTGGCTGGTGCCATAGATGGCATGAAAGGAAAACTCGACGCCCCAGAATATGGCGGTAGTGACTACCCCCATCAGGGCATACAGTATGAAAACCTTGCTATCATGCGCGGCATTTTGTGCCTTGAATCTGAAGATATAGCGTTTATCCAGAATATATTTGACAATTAGACCCACGCCGGTGCCGGCCATGATTGATAGAGGGATATCATTGGCACCGCTGTAGGCGCGCAGGAAAAGGTCCTGCGCGCCTATATTGGTTGCTGTTGCGATCAATGCAAGAAGTGCATAGATAACTGCCAGTTTCATTACTCTTCTCAGTTACCGGTTATCGAGGCCAAATAATATGCATCCTACCGTAGCGCCGCAGTCGTTTCCAGCGCGCATCAAGGGGTTGGTGGCGTTGGCACGCCCGAAGCAGTGGGTGAAAAACTCTTTCGTTTTTGCCCCTCTGGTGTTTGCGGGTGAGTTTCTCAAGCTGCAATCCATTCAGAGTGTGGCGCTGGCAGCGCTGATTTTCTGCGTGGCGTCCTCAGCGACCTACGTTCTTAATGATCTTCACGATATTGACAGGGATCGCCGCCACCCCACCAAGTCCAAAAGCCGCCCGCTGGCCTCAGGACTTGTTCCCGTGCCGTTGGCGCAGGCTTTCCTGCTGTTTCTTTATGGGGTGCTATTGGCCGCCTGGTTTGTCATGCCGGCGGTGATGTATGTTGTGTGTGGTTATCTGCTGCTCAATCTGGCGTATACCTTTGTGCTCAAGCATCAGCCAGTCATTGATATTTTCACGATTGCGATTGGTTTTGTATTGCGGGTTTATGCCGGTGCCATGGCCTTGTCGGTGCCTGTGTCGTCATGGATGTTTGTGACAACTCTGTGTCTTGCCCTTTATCTTGCTGCGGTTAAACGTCGGCAGGAGCTTGCCAGCAATGGCAGTGAAAGCCGGGAGGTATTGCAACATTATACGCCGGCACTGATTGATCGCTATGCCGAGATGTCGGCGACAGGGGCATTACTTTTTTACAGCCTGTTTGTCATGACTGCACGTCCCGAGATGGTGATGACTATTCCCCTTGTCCTTTATGGGCTTTACCGTTACTGGTTTATTGTTGAGTCGCAGGGAGGGGGGGAGTCTCCCACTGATGCCTTGCTGGGTGATTGGCAGCTATTGCTGACAGTGTTTGTCTGGGGGGGCGTGTCAGTTGCCTCCATCTGGCCGGGTCTCCTGATATGACCACTGATTATTCCTTTGTGATTACCCCATTGCTGGCATGGCTTTTGGCGGGGTGCAGCAAGTTCGTCATCAACAGTCTGCGTGCCAGACGCTTGGCATTTGACTTGATTGGTTATGGAGGCATGCCCAGTAACCATAGTGCCATCGTCAGCAGCATGGCAATGCTGATTGCTCTCAAGGAGGGGGTTGCCCACCCTGCATTTGGTGTGGCAGTCACCTTGGCTTTCATCGTCATGCTGGATGCCAGCAGCCTTCGCCGGCAGGTTGGCCTGCATGCTCAGGCCATCAATGCATTGTCATCACCCGCTGGCAATGGGGGGTTACGTGAGCGTATGGGGCATACCCGCAGCGAGATAGCTGCCGGGCTGTTCGTTGGTGTCTGTACCGGCTGGCTGGTGTGGGCGGCGGCCCCGGCCGCGACGCTTCTGGTTGCCACTTTTTTGAGCTGATTTGCTCGGCACCATGTGATTGGCTCTAATATCCTGAATTTGTGACTGTTTCTACAAAGGGCTGCCGATGGCAGCCCTTTGTTTTTGTGTGGCCTGGGGCTATGCTCAGGGCCATAAGCATAAGCGCATAAAAAGGAGCTGGCGCGCATGACAAGTCCTCACAAGTACCCGGACCCCTGCCATGTTTGAAACCTATCTGGCTTCATCAGAGCTGGTCTTTTTCTGGGATGGCGAGAGCATCGACAAAAGCATGATGTTCTCGGATTTCGAGGCCACGCTTGACGGATATGTCGGTCTTCTGGCCTATGCCCATGAGGAAAAGCGGGCAGCCTATGTGCAGCTCGATGACAACCTTCAGGTCAATGGCATCGTGCTGTTTACCATTGCCTTTGATGAAGGAGGCTTCGCCGAACGAAGCTGGAACCTGCCATTGCGTCATATGGCCGAGATTGCCGGTCGTGGCCCGGATCTGGGTGGCGGGCCTATTCGGCTTGTTTGCCGGAGCCAGTGCTCCATATCTTGGCATGCGCCAAAATTGTGGGACCCCCAGATGGGGTCTGCACAAAATACATTTGCCCAGATTCAGCAAGAGACTGAGCGAGCCGCGGCCCGGTTCAGCTTGCGTCCCCAACGAAGCGCAGCGGCTCCTGCTGCATCCTATGCCCCGGCTGCGGCTGCTCCAGAAGTCGATATTCCTGTTTTGACCGATTCGGATCTGCCGGTTCTTACGGCTTCCGCGCCGGCTGCACCGCTGGCCGCCCCTGCGCCTCCCGCAGAGTGGACGGCTGAACGGGAGAAAATGCTGGCTCGTCTTGGTGAACAGCAGCTTCGTATTACCACGCTGGAAAATGACAAGAACGAGACAATTGCCAGGCTTGGATTCCTGCATCAGCAACAGCTTGATATTCTTGAGGCTCAAAACGCCAAGTTATTGAGCCAGCATCAGGCTCAGCGCACTCAGGCCGATGCACAGCGCGAGCTGGTTGAGAGCTTGCGGCAGCAAATGTCCAGCATGACTCGTCTTGAGCAGGGCTTGGCCGATGAGCGCCGAATGCATGAAGAGCAGCTTGCGGCCCTCATGCAGGAGCGTCTGGGCGAGGAAACCCAGAAGCTTCAGGAGCTTATGGCCCAGAGGGAGCGCGAGTTCAGCATGCGTGAGCAGCGCCTGCAGGCCGAGTTTCAGCTTGCGCTTGACCAGCGTCTGACCGAAGAGGCATCCACACATCGGCTACAGCTTGATTCGTTACGGGCAGAAGTTGCCTACAGGGATGAAACGCTGGCCAACCTCAGCAAGGAGTTGGCCGAAATCAAGGCCAGCGTGTCACAGCGCGAGGAAATGGCTGCGGATGCATTTTTGCATCGACTTGAAGCTTTGGGCATGAGTTTTGTGGTTTTTCATCCTGGTGCAGGTCATGTTTCCGTTCCGGTGGCAGATCTGGAACGATATGTTGAGAATCCGGTTGGTTATGCTGCAGCCAAGTGTCTTGTGGCCGAGGACCAGTATCGTCTCTGGCTGGCCCACTATGAAAACCCACGGTGCAATGCCCCTCTGGGTGAGTCAAAGTGCTGTGATGCACGACTGATCCGTACGGATTCGCCTACCAGATTTGTTGCCGGACAGTCTGATCGTTGTGCTCGTCATCAAGGTGCCGACTCTGCGATTGATAATGTCCTGCGGTTCCGTTGAGGCTTTTGACATGATTGCCTCTTTGTTCCCGGCATTTTTAACCCCCACTCCGTTGCAGGAGCTCAAAGACTTGCCCGGGCAGGGGCACCGTCGAGTGTTCATGAAGCGTGAGGATCTGCGGGACCCTGAGCTTGGTGGAAACAAGTGGTGCAAGCTCGCAGGACACCTGAGCGCCGCCAGGGCAAGCGGCCATACACGTCTGATCAGCGTGGGTGGCGCATGGTCAAATCATTTGCATGCGTTGGCTTTGGCGGGTCGCCGTTTTGGCTTTTCTACCGTTGGCCTTGTACGCGGCGAGCCGGTCATGACACCAACACTGCAGGATGCGATTGGTGCAGGCATGAAAGTACAGTTTGTTTCCCGTGAAAATTACCGGCAGCGCAACACTGATGAGGGGCTTGCCGAGTTGGCAAGGCCTTATGGTCCCGCCTGGCTGATTCCAGAGGGAGGAGGTGGTCTGGCTGGGCATGCAGGTATTACGCACCTTGCTGCAGAGCTTGACCAACAGGTTCGCGGTGACGTCCTGCTTGCTGTACCTGTCGGCTCGGGCACAACCTTCGCCGGCTTGATAAAGGCACTACCACCGAGATTTCAGGTGTGGGGATTTCAGGCCTTTCATGATGATACCCTTGCATCCCGAATTGCTGGCCAGTTACCCGAAGAGCATGTCGGGGCGGGCTGGAAGTTGCATCAGACCCCCGGCATGCGCTCCCATCGCCGGTTACCAGCCCTGTTGGAGAATCAGTTGAATAGCTTTGAGGCAGAACAGGGGATTGCTTTGGACCCGGTGTATACCGTTCGCATGATGGCTGCACTTGGACAACTGTTCGAGAGCCATATCATTCCGGAGAGTTACACTGTTCTTGCCCTGCATACGGGTGGCCTGCAGGGTCGTCGTGGTCATGGCCTTGTAAAGGCAGCTTGAGGTGAATCGTATGGCTGCTCCCCGAATCAGTCGAACCCTGCTTCAGACATTTGTGCCGCTCAATGCATTGTCGGCACAGCGACTTGATTACTTGCTGGAGGGGCAGGGCATAGAGGCACTTCCTGCTGGCTCTGAGGTCTGTCGCCGTGGCGAGCGTGACGGCTACACC
This sequence comes from Moraxellaceae bacterium, assembly GCA_030646295.1. Classification (GTDB taxonomy): domain Bacteria; phylum Pseudomonadota; class Gammaproteobacteria; order Pseudomonadales; family Moraxellaceae; genus UBA2031. Next base: position 501,492 of record JAUSND010000016.1, on the reverse strand, counting down.
ATTTATCTTCTCAGTGGTGCGGTCACGCTGGAAAACGAAGCGGGAGAGCAGCAGGTACTTGATGCGGGAGACATAGAAGCGTCTCATGCCATTGCCTCCGAGCAACCCCGTGCGGTCACCGTCCGTGCAAAAACCGCCATCAATATTCTCCGATTTGAAAGCAAGCGGCTGGATCGCGTACTGGCGTGGGATCAGGCCACGGAGACCTTGCAGCGTGAACTGGCGGCATTACAGCCCGGCGAAGACAATAGCTGGATTTCCCGGTTGCTGCAGTCCCGCCTTTTTTACAGGTTGCCACCATCAAATATTGTTGAGCTTTTTCGTCGACTAAAGCCGGAGCCCGCTCGCAAGGGGCAAGCCATCATCAAGCAAGGCGATCATTCTGACAGTTGCTACTTCATCAAGGCGGGCTCTGCAGAGGTTCGCCTGCCGGGTGAAAAGGGGCCTGTCACATTGGCTGTCCTGCAGAAGGGGCAGTACTTTGGTGAGGAGGGGCTTTTAACGGAAGGGCCAAGAAACGCTGATGTGGTAATGGAGTCCGATGGCGTGCTGATGCGCCTGGATAAACAGGATTTTGACGAATTGCTGAAAGCGCCTTCGCTTGCCTTGATTGATTTCAGTGATGCGGTGAACGCAGTGGCAAGTGGAGAGTATGAATGGCTGGATGTGCGGCTTTCCGATGAGCAGGAAAGAGGGACATTGAAAGGAGCCTTGCGGCTGCCCTTGCAGGCGCTGCGAATAAAGGCACACATGCTCCCTACTGATAAGCGCTACATCGTTTATTGCGATACCGGACGTCGCAGTGCCGCGGCAGCGTTCTTGCTCGGAGTGATGGGATATGATGCCCGTATTCTTGATGGGGGGCTGAGCGCACTGATGCCGTCTGAACGATCCCGCTTTCTGGTTAACGAGTAAATGGAACAGTTTCGAAATGTTGGTCTTATGGGCCGCCCCGGGAATATTGGGGTGGTTGATACCCTGGAGTACTTGCTGCAGTTTCTTGAGGGGCGTGGACTCAAGGTCATTTTTGATGAAGATACCGCATCCCTGATGGAGCGACCGGGACTTCAGGTTTGTAGCCGTGCGATGCTGGGTGAGGCTTGTGACCTCGTTATTGTGGTTGGGGGCGATGGCTCTTTCCTGCATGCGGCCAGATCACTTGCGCGGTTCAACAAGCCCGTGCTGGGGGTTAATCGGGGCCGACTGGGGTTTCTGACTGATGTTTCACCAGACAAGATTGACACCAAGATTGGTGCCGTCCTGGATGGTGATTACGCTATTGAGCAGCGATTCTTGCTCAGCATGGAGGTCAAGTCTGCTGGGAATCCCATAGGGGAGGGAATTGCCCTTAACGATATTGTGTTGCATGCCGGAAAGTCGGTGCACATGATCGAATTCGAGCTCTATATCGAAGGGCAGTTTGTTTATCGCCAGCGATCCGACGGGCTCATTATCGCGACACCTACAGGTTCAACTGCATATGCATTGTCGGGTGGCGGCCCCATCATGCACCCGCGGCTTGATGCCATGGTGCTTGTGCCCATGCATCCGCATACGCTGTCCAGTCGCCCTATCGTTGTTGATGCCAATAGTGAGATCAAACTGCTGATCTGCTCGGATGACATCTGCCCGGTCGTGAGTTGCGATGCCCAGACTGGCCCCGCATTGAGGGCTGGCGACTGGGTTTATGTCAACAAGCACCCGTTCAAGCTGCGCGTCATTCACCCTCCGGGCCATGACTTTTATGAGGCGTGTCGTACAAAGCTGGGCTGGAGCAGCCACCTCACCAGCCCGGGTGATTAATTCAGGAGTATTTTCATGTCTGAATCCATGAGCGAGTCCACCATAAACAAGATGCTCGAGTCGTTGACTCCCGAGCTTGTGGAGAGCTTTCGTCGTGCCATCGAAACCAGCAAATGGCCAGATGGCCGCCGGATTACTGATGCCCAGCGGACCACTTGCATGCAGGCAGTCATTGCCTGGGAGCACCATCATCTCCCAGAAAACCAGCGTACCGGGTACATCGACAAGGGTGACAAACAGGAAGGAGAGGTCTGTGAATCGACTCATGACGATCACGATGATCATGAGAAGCCGGTGACATTCCGTCACTGATACTAAACCCGCCTTAAAGTAAAAATACCTGTGGCAAGAGGTAACGATGCAAGGGAACTTACGCAAGTTGCGGGCGGAGCCGGCTGATCCGGTTTCCTATTTTCTGCCGATGGGCGGCTTTTCTGTTCCCCTGGCACCCTTTCTGGGCAATACCCTGCATTTACGATATCAGGGCATCATCAATTGTGTTGCGTGCAATCGCAAGACGCCAAAATCCTATAATCAGGGCTATTGTTTTGTCTGCTTCAGAAAGCTTGCAGCATGTGACATGTGCATCCTGAAGCCGGAAACCTGCCATTACCATCTTGGTACCTGTCGCGAGCCGGCATGGGGTGAAACCCATTGCATGATTTCCCACGTGGTATATCTGGCTAATTCTTCCGGTCTCAAGGTTGGTATAACCCGTGAGACGCAGTTGCCTACACGCTGGCTGGATCAGGGGGCGTCGCAGGCACTTCCTGTATTTCGTGTGTCTACCCGGCATCTGTCAGGTCTTCTGGAAGTTGCATTGGCAAAGCATGTTGCGGACAAGACCAACTGGCAGGCCCTCATCAAGGGCGATAGCGAACCACTTGACCTGAAGGCAGAGCGTGACCGCCTGCTTGCCCTCTGCGAGACTGAAATCACTCGGATCGCTCGGCAGTTCCCTGATCAGGTTCATTATTTGCCGGATGCACCAGTAGAAACTTTCCGCTATCCCGTCCTCCAGTACCCGGCAAAAGTAACATCTTTCAATCTGGAAAAATCACCTGATGTCATTGGCACCCTCACGGGAATCAAGGGGCAGTACCTGTTACTGGATACCGGCGTCATCAATATCCGGAAATATACAGCGTATCAGGTGGAGCTTCTCACTGTATAAGTGGCCTGAGCATTGTCTTTCCAGGTGTTTTTATCGTATTGAAATTTCAGGTCGCCCTTAATGACAACTGTGCCATCGAAAAAAAGCATTTTTCTCAGCGATTACACTGCCCCAGTCTGGAAAATAGCTCAGGTACAACTGCAGATCGATATTCATGAAGAATTTACCGAGGTTACGGCTGAGCTTGATGTTCAGCGAGTGCCCGGTCAGCCTGCATCGTGCTTGCGTCTTCATGGTGTTGGTCTGGAGCGATTGGCGCTGCTGATTGATGGGAAGCCGGTGGCAGAGGAAAACCTGCGTGAGGAGGGTGAAGAGCTGCTTGTTCTTGATGTGCCGGAAAAGCCGTTTATTCTCAAAAGCACAGTTCGTATTTATCCGGAAACAAATACTGCCCTTGAAGGGCTTTATGCATCAGGTGGTATGTATTGTACGCAGTGCGAGCCGGAAGGGTTTCGGAAGATTACCTATTTCCCTGATCGTCCTGATGTTATGTCAAGGTTTACAACCACTCTGATAGCAGACCGGAAGCGCTTTCCGGTCCTGTTGTCCAATGGAAATCCTGTTGATGCGGGCGAGGTTGACGACGGCAGACACTTTGTGACATGGGACGATCCTTTCCCGAAGCCTTCTTATCTGTTTGCTGCTGTAGCAGGCGACCTGGTAAGTCTTGATGATGTTTTTTTTACCGCATCAGGACGTAAAGTAGACCTTCGTATTTATGTCGAGCCCCATGATCTGGACAAGGTTGACCATGCCATGTCGTCTCTTAAGCGGGCAATGCGCTGGGATGAGGAGGTTTATGGTCGTGAATACGATCTGGATATTTTCATGATTGTTGCGGTCTCCCATTTCAATATGGGCGCCATGGAAAACAAGGGGCTTAATATATTCAATACCAGTTGTGTTTTGGCCAATCCTGCGACAACAACTGATGCCGGGTTTCATCGTGTTGAGTCAGTGGTGGCGCATGAGTACTTTCATAACTGGAGCGGTAACCGGGTCACGTGCAGGGACTGGTTTCAGTTAAGTCTCAAGGAAGGATTTACAGTATTCCGGGACCAGCAGTTTTCAGCAGATATGCATTCGGCAAGTGTTCAGCGGATCGAAGACGTTAATATGCTGCGTACATGGCAGTTTGCGGAAGATGCTGGCCCCCTGGCGCATCCTGTGCGTCCTGAGTCATTTGTTGAAATAAATAATTTTTATACTGCAACGGTATATGAAAAAGGCGCCGAAATTGTCCGTATGCTCCATGCCGTGACAGGGCCCGAAAAGTTCAGGGATGGCAGTGATCTTTATTTCTCCAGAAACGATGGCATGGCAGTCACAGTGGAAGACTTTGTTGCCGCTCTGAGTCAGGGTAGCGGTATTGAATTGTCCTGTTTCATGCAATGGTACCGTCAGCCGGGTACGCCTGTACTCACCGCTACGGGGAGCTATGACGCATCAACTGCTACCTACAGGCTGCAGCTCTCTCAGAGTGTGGGTCGCATTAACGGTTTCCCTTTGCCGAATCCATTGCCCATGCCGGTTCGTTTGGCGCTTCTGGGGCCGGATGGATGTGAAATGCCTGTTGCACTTGATGGCAATGCTCTCACGGAGCATGTTGTTGTTCTGAATGAAGATAGCCACGAATATTGCTTTACCGGTGTTTCCTCTGCTCCGGTTGTTTCCTTGTTGAGAGACTTCTCGGCACCAGTGCAGCTGGTGCAGGCCTTGTCACTTGACGAGCAGCTTTTTCTGCTACGCCATGACGGTAATGGCTTCAATCGCTGGCGCATAGCACAGGACGTACTGAGCGCCGAGATCCTGCGCCTGGCTAATGATGAGGCGCTCACCAGCCATCCGGAGTGTCTTGCTGTTTTCGCTGACATGCTGCCTGCACTTGCAGACATGGATGCTGCGCTGGCTGCGCGTCTGATGCAGCTTCCCACTGTCGGGCAATTGCTGGAGCAGGCACGGGGATCTGACCCGGGCCGGTTGCATCGGGCCAGGCAGGCTCTGCGTGCGGCACTCACTGAGGCTCTTGAGTCATGGTTGTTGTCGCTGTGCCAACGGCCGTGTGAAGAGGCTTATGTTTATAGCGCCGACGCGATGGCGCAGCGCAGCCTCGCCAATACTGCCATGGGCTTGCTGGTCGACTATTCTGCAACTCATGCCGGTATCGCTGTCCGACGTTTTCAGGCTGCACGCAACATGACGGATGAGGCAGCCGCACTGACATCACTGGTTCATGCGGGGCTGCCAGAAGCGGGCAAGTGCCTGGAGGACTTTTCACGGCGCTGGGCTCATGAGCCACTGGTCATGGATCAATGGTTCATGATTCAGGCAAGTGCACCTGTCTCAGGTGTAGTGGCCAGAATTGATCAGCTTATCGGGCACCCGGACTATGATGCCACTCGCCCCAATCGGGTCAGGGCCGTGCTGGGCCAGTTTGCCAATGCCAATCCGGTAGGCTTTCACCAGGCGGATGGCAGTGGATATCAATTGCTGTGTGATCAGGTGGCAAGACTGGATGTGACAAATCCTCAGCTGGCTTCCCGCTTGCTCGGGGCATTATCCATCTGGCCTCACCTTGATGATGTCCGTCGGGAGGCTGCTTGTCGGGCTCTGCGGAGTATTGATCAGGCACTCATATCAGCAGATCTTGGTGAAACATTGGGCCGCCTGTTGCTGGCCCAGTCCTGAAACGACGGGTCTTGCCTGTGTTTCTGGGCGCTAAAAGACGACATTTCAGGGTTTCGGACAGCTGGCGGTCTCTTATTGATGAACTACAGTTGTTACATGAGAGAGGAGGGAATGGGTCTTGGACTGAATGGTCTGGTCAGACAATGCGGCTGCGTTATCTTGTATTGTCAGACAGGATGAAAGTTGTAATCGTCATAAAAGTGTCTAAAGAACTTCAGGGTCAGACTTCCCGGTTTTCTTTATAAAAAACAAAGGGTATAAATGCGCAATTGGACGTGTAGCATCAAGGAAAAGCTATAAATACGTTCAGATCAATATTGACATCGGGCAATGTCAATATTGATGCATGAAATGTCACGAATCGTGAATTCATGGGTACAACATGTGTTCTGTGGTGAAGGCCCCAGACACCTGTATTGCAGACGTATATATAGCTCTAAAAAGCAGCCCCAAAAAAATAAACATCACACCACAACACAAAACATCTCGTTCGGAGCACCGACATGAAAAAGAAGCATGGTCTGCAGTCACTTCGCATGGCCCCCCGCGCCGCTGGTTTTGCGCTTGCCACGGTTCTTCCGCTGGCAGTGAGTACGGCGTCTGCGTTCGAGCTTAATCTTGGTGCCGTAACGGGATCACTGGATACAACGTTGTCATACGGTACTGGCTGGCGCATGGAGGCTCAGGACGAAAACAAGGCAGGCCTCTACCCGGATTACGCCAGCATTGTTAAAGCCAATCGTCGCACATTCATCAACAAGAATGACGGCGATGCCAATTTTGATAACGACTCCAAGCCGATCAGCAGTGTTTACAAGATCACCTCTGATCTTGAGTTGAAGTGGAATGATTTTGGTATGTTTGTGCGCGGTACAGCGTTTTATGACACCGTTCTCTCTGATGAGTACCCTAATCGCTCCCAGCCTGCCTACTTTCCCAACTCGGCCAGTTGCAACTCGCAGTCCACTGTTGATGTGACTGCCTGTGGCTTCCCCAGCGAACTGGACAACAAGGTCGCCAGTGACGTTCGTGCCCTTGATGCCTATGTCTATGGAAACTTTGACGTAAGTGGCCGTGCACTGAATGTCCGCCTGGGTGAGCAGGTAATCAACTGGGGTGAAGCCCTGTTCCTGCAGGACGGCATCAATAATGCCAATCCTGTTTCCCTTTCCCAGTTGCGTTTGCCAGGTGCTGAAATCAAGGAGGCCCTGCTGCCGTTGCCCATGATTTTTGCATCCTATGAGCTCGCCGACAGTCTGACCATGGAAGCGTTCTATGAGTTTGACTGGGATTATTCAGAAGCTGATGGTGTAGGCACCTTCTACTCGACGGATGATGCTTTTGCCGGCGATGGTGCTAACAGAATTCTGGTGGACTTTTCGAACTCGGCACTTGGTGGCTTTGTCGCTGGTTACAACCAGTCGGTGTATGGCATCAACAGTACGAGCCTGACGAGTGACCGTATCGCTGATAAGCCTGTCGATAGCGAAGGGCAGTATGGCGTGTCTTTCCGCTACAGCATGGATGAGACCGAGTTCGGTCTGTTTTACATGAACTACCATAGCCATAAGCCGGTTGCACAGGCCACTACCGGTGCTTTCGCCGGTGGCATTGCTGGTGCCATTTCGTATATTGATAACACGGTCTATCAGATTGTATACCCTGAAGATATCCAGATGGTTGGCCTGACTTTCAGTACAACAGTTGGTGATCTGGCTCTCTCCGGTGAGCTGGCCTATCGCCCCAATGACGTGATTCTGTCCGAGTTGGGTGACAATCTGGTGGCATACAACTCCATAGCTGCGATCTGCTACGGTCTTGGCGCATGCAATCCTAATGATGGTGTCAGCTTTGGCGATACCTTGAACAACGGCAATCCGATCCGGCCAGGCGATACAGTCAAGGTTTGGGAAGAGCTTGAAACCTATAACCTGGATTTTGTAGCCATTAATAATTTTGGCCCCGCACTGGGTGCCAATGGCGTAATTGGTGTGCTTGAAGTTGGCGCGAATTATGTTCCAAAGGGTGAAGACAAGCGTTATGCATCCACTGCATCGTTGTTGAATGTTCCGACCCTTTCAGGTACGACCGCTGCTACAAGTGGCTTGGTTTGCGCCCCCAATACCGCAAACCCGGATGACTCGGTTTACGAAGCAGATACCTGCCTTTCCGAAGGTCCATCTGATGACTACATGGATAACTTCTCCTGGGGTTATCGCATGGTGCTCTCCGCAACATACAACGATGTGTTTGCTGGTGTAACACTTAATCCGGTGATTCGCTTTGCTCATGATGTTGATGGCAACTCGCACCGTACCGGTAATTTTCATGAAAACCGCAAGTCCGCTACGGTTGGCATGAATGCGGTGTACAACAATGAGTTTGATGTGGGTGTTGCATACAACTCGTTCTGGGGTGCGGAGTCGAGCAACCTGTTGTCGGATCGTGACAATCTGACACTGACGCTCAAATATTCGTTCTGATTTAGGTCTTGGCAATCTGGAAGGATTGCGGGGTGGCAGGCAGATGTCATGTCTGCCACCCATCATGGTTTTTACAGAGATTCTCTGTATTTTTTGAGGGTTGAATCATGTTGAAAAAAATAGCATGGCTCGGAACGGTGTTTGCGGTAGGCCTGGCCTCTGCAACATCTGCGCAAGCAGCCGTTTCTGCAGCAGAAGCAGGCAAGCTGAAAACCACTCTTATGCCGGTTGGTGGTGAAAAGGCGGGCAACGCAGATGGCTCCATTCCTGCGTGGACTGGCGGTATCACAAAGTCACCATTTCCCAGCTACAAGCCTGGCGATCATCACCCGGATCCGTTTGCCAGTGACAAGCATTTGTTTGTGATCACTTCCAAAAACATGAACCAGTATGCTGACAAGTTGTCGGAAGGGCAGAAAGCCCTGTTCCGTACTTATCCGGATACCTACAAGATGTTCGTCTATCCTTCACGTCGTACGGCTGCACTGCCTCAGCGCCTTTATGACAACACATTCAAGTGTGCCACAGCGGCAACGGTGAAGGACTGGGGTATTGATGGTTGCATCGGTGGAACGCCGTTCCCGATCCCGTCGGGCAGCAACAGTGAGCAGGCGCTGCAGATTCTCTGGAATCACATTACGCGCTACCGCGGTGAGTATGTAGTGCGTAAGGCATCGGAAGTGTCTGTTCAGCGTAATGGTTCTTTCTCGCTGGTAACATCCCAGCAGGAAGTTTCGTTCCGCAACTACCACAAGCAATACAAGTCGATGGCAGAACTCGACAACGTATTGTTCTACTACCTGTCATTTACAACTGCTCCGGCCCGACTTGCCGGTGGCGCAGTTCTTGTGCATGAGACACTGGATCAGCGCAAGCAGCAGCGTCAGGCCTGGGGATATAATGCCGGTCAGCGTCGTGTTCGTCAGGCGCCTAATCTGTCTTATGATACCCCGATTGCAGCTTCTGACGGCCTCCGCACTGCGGATGACACCGATATTTACAACGGTGCGCCTGACAAGTATGAGTGGAAGCTGATTGGCAAGAAGGAAATTTATATTCCTTATAACAACTACAAGGTTGATCATAACTCGATCACCTACAAGCAGTTGTTGCAGCCAGGCCACCCGCACCCAGGATATTTGCGCTACGAGTTGCATCGTGTCTGGGTGGTTGAGGGGACTCTGGCAGCTGGTGAGCGCCACATCTATTCGAAGCGTCGCTTCTATCTTGATGAGGACTCATGGAATATTGCGATTGCTGATCAGTATGATGGTCGTGGTGATCTGTGGCGCGTAAGCATGGCATACCTCAAGAACTTCTATGAAATGCCTTTGACCTGGTCCGCACTTGATGTGTTCCATGACTTGCAGGCTCGCCGCTACCATGTGCAGCAGCTGGATAATGAAGAAGACAAGATTGTTGACTTCAGCCAGCCCGTACCTAGCGATGAATACTTCACGCCGGCGGCTCTCCGTCGTCGTGGTACCCGGTAATTCTGGCTATGTAATAAATGGAAAAAGCCGGACATAAGGTCCGGCTTTTTCTCGTATGGTGGTTGGCGATTGTGCGCTGTTCCACATTTTATGACACAAGGCTCACTATGAATATTCGTGAACTCTTCACATCAGCAATGCTGACGTGTTTTGTTATTTCAAGCCCCGTTCTTGCAGCTCCGCAATCTGCTGTTGATCGTCCTGTAGTTGTTTCTGCAAAAGCCAGCAAGTCACTATTGCTTGATATGGCAGTTGCAGGAAAACGAATTGTCGCAGTTGGTGATCGCGGACATATCCTTTTTTCTGATGATGCTGGCAATACCTGGGCTCAAGCCAAGGTTCCGGTCTCTGTAATGCTTACAGGCGTTCATTTTTCCAATGCCCAGGAGGGCTGGGCAGTTGGTCATAATGGGGTCGTGCTTTTCTCGTCAGACGCAGGTGAGACATGGCGTCTGCAGTACTCGGACAAAAATGCGGGTGATGAACGTATCGGCGCGCCTCTTCTGGATGTCTGGTTCTCCGACAACATGAACGGCTATGCGGTAGGTGCCTATGGGTACTTCCTTGTCACCCATGATGGTGGTGTCAGCTGGTCCGAGAACTCATCAGCCATTAATAACCCTGACGGCTGGCACCTCAATGGTATTGCAGGTCTGCCCGATGGGTCTGCTGTGTTCATTGTGGGTGAGAGGGGCATGCTGTTCCGGTCTACCGACAAGGGTGCAACCTGGGCGACGCTGCCTGCTCCGTTTGACGGTTCATTCTTTGGTGTTTCGCCTCTGGCACCAAATCTTGTTCTTGTTTACGGCTTGCAAGGAAAGCTTTTTCGCTCCTCTGATGCTGGTGGATCGTGGCAGCAGGTTCAGACCGGTGTCACCTCAGGTCTGAATAGCGCAGCATTGCTGTCAGATGGCCGCGTTCTGGTTGCCGGAAATGCTGGTGTTCTCATGACTGCAAATGATAGCGGTCTCAATTTTATTCCTCAGACTCGACAGGATCGCCAGTCGATCAGCTCAATGCTTCCGTTGCCTGGCGGTGAGTTGCTGACGGCGGGTGAGGGTGGCTTGAAAAAGCTGCCGGCGAGCAAGTAACGGACGGTGAGGCTGAGTAATATGACAATTTCCAGAATTGAAAACCTGATTTTTGGCGCACGCCGTGCCGTTATCGGGATATTTGCTGTTATTACAGTATTGATGATATGGCAAGTGCTTGGATTGAAGGCGGATACCAGTCTGGAAAAGATGGTCCCTCTAAAGCACCCCTATATCCAGAACTTGTTCAAGTACAAGGATGATCTTGGTCTTGGCAATGACATCAAGATTGCTGTAGCGGTCAAGCAGGGAGATATTTTTGATCCTGCTTATCTTGAGACGGTAAAAAACATCACTGATGATGTTTTTTACTTTAATGGTGCTGATCGTTCCAAGCTCAAGTCACTCTGGACGCCAAATGTACGCTGGAGCGAAGTCACCAAGGATGGCTTCCAGGGCGGCGAGGTTACACAGGGTTACGATGGAACTCCGGAGGGGCTTGAAGTCCTGCGCAGCAATATCCTTCGCTCTGGACAGGTCGGCCGTCTTGTTGCGGATGACTTCAAATCAACCATCGTCCAGATTCCTCTGCTCGATGGCGAGAAAATTGATTACAAGGATTTGTCGGACAAGCTGGAAGAGGTTAGAAACAAATACCAGAAGCAAAATCCGAATGTTGAAATTCATGTCATCGGCTTTGCCAAGAAAGTTGGTGACCTGATTGAAGGCGGCACGAAAATCGTCTTTTTCTTTCTGGCGGCCATCATTATCACCTTCATCCTGCTGTTCTGGGAGTTTCGTGACCTCAAGAGCTCAGTGGCAGTGGTGGTCTGCTCCATTATTGCAGTGATCTGGCAGCTTGGTGCCGTGAAGATCATGGGCTTTGGTCTTGATCCTTACTCCATGCTGGTTCCATTCCTTATCTTTGCGATAGGGGTCAGCCATTCGGTGCAGCTCGTTAACGCGTTTGCATCGGAGTCTGCGGATGGGGCTGAGAAGGATCAGGCTGCTCGTCGTGCTTTCAGTTCCTTGGCAAAGGCCGGAATCATGGGGCTGGCGATGGAGGCTATTGGCTTCCTGACACTGTTGCTGATTGATATTGATGTCATCAAGGCATTGGCTATCTCTGCCGGTGTTGGTACTGCACTGATTGTGCTGACCAATTTCGTGTTGCTGCCTGTCGTACTGTCTTACTTGCGTGTAAGCGATGCGGCAACCAGTAAAGTGAAAGAAACACGCCGCCATACCTCAAAGGTCTGGACAACCATTGCCCGTATGGCGGAGCGTGCTCCTGCAACGATGGGTATTGCAGTAGCGGCAATCATTCTGGGTGGGTCATTTGTAATTGCCCAGAACATCAAGATTGGTGACCTTGATCGTGGTGCGCCGGAGTTGCGTCCGGACTCCCGTTACAACATTGATGACAAATACATCACCTCTCATTACTCGATCAGCGCCGATGTGCTTGTCGTGATGGTCGAGACGGAAGGTCAGATGTGTTCAACCTATGAAGTACTGGAGTCGGTTGATCGCCTGCAATGGACCATGGAAAATGTTAAAGGCGTACAGTCTGCCCAGTCACTGGTCACTGCGGTCAAGCGCATTCAGGCGGGCTTTAATGAGGGCAACCTCAAATGGGCTACCCTGGTTGCGGATGACGCCGTACTGAATGAGTCCGCCAAGAATGTGCCTGAGCTTTACAACAGCGCATGTAGTCTTGTTCCGGTATTCCTCTTCCTGGATGACCACAAGGCAGAAACGCTGGAGCGTGTCACTCAGGCGGTAGAGGCCTTTGCCAAGGAAAACAACACTGAGAATGTCAGGTTCCTGCTGGCATCCGGCAATGCGGGCATCGAGGCAGCAGCCAATGATGTGATTTCCGCCAGCAAGGATCCCATGCTGTTGCTGGTTTATGGTGTCGTGATTGCACTTTGTTTCGTCACCTTCCGCTCATGGCGGCCGGTGGTTTGCATCATTCTGCCGCTGGTATTGACCTCCATCCTGTGCGAAGCACTGATGACTATGCTGGGTATTGGTATCAAGGTGGCAACGCTGCCGGTGATCGCCTTGGGTGTTGGTATCGGTGTGGATTATGGTGTCTACATCTTTGCCAAGTACGAAAAGTACATGAAGGAAGGCCTTGGTCTCAAGGAAGCCTATCTGGCGACCCTGACCAGCACTGGCAAGGCTGTCATGTTTACTGGCATCACGCTGGCGATCGGTGTGTTTACCTGGGTCTTCTCACCAATCAAGTTCCAGGCTGACATGGGTCTGTTGCTGACGGTGATGCTGCTCTGGAACATGCTGGGTGCTCTGGTGCTGATCCCGGCTTTTGCCCACTTCCTGATCAAGCCGGAAAGCTACCGGAACAAGTAATCTGTTCCGGCAGGTTGTGTGAAAGGGGCCCTCGTCGGAGGGCCCCTTTTTTCTTGGGCGCAGCACCGGCGTCACGATTGGCATATAATGCGCGCCATCTGAATCCGGACGTGTCCCTTGTCATGCTGTACTCCATGGCCCGAAGCCTGCTCTTTTCGCTCCCCCCTGAAACGGCGCATCATCTGTCACTGGCAGGCATCAGTCTTGCCGAGAGGGCAGGCCTGCTGCGACTGCTACCAGCCGTTCCCGAGCAGCGGGTCACGCTGATGGGGCTGGATTTCCCTAATCCGGTAGGGTTGGCGGCAGGGCTGGACAAGAATGGCGACCATATCGACGGGTTGGCGGCATTGGGCTTTGGTTTCATTGAAATCGGCACCGTGACCCCGAGACCACAGCCTGGTAATCCTCAACCACGTCTTTTTCGCCTGCCTGAAGCGACTGCGATCATCAATCGCATGGGGTTCAACAACCTGGGTGTTGACTATCTTGTCCGACAGGTGGAGCAGACTCGCTATCGGGGCATCCTGGGGATCAACATCGGCAAGAACTTTGATACGCCTGTAGAGCGTGCGGCCGACGATTATCTGGCTTGTCTTGACCGTGTGTATGCCCATGCCAGTTATGTGACGGTCAATATTTCTTCCCCCAATACCCAGGGGCTGCGCAGTCTTCAGTCCAGTGAAGCATTGGCCGCGCTACTGGAGCCACTGAAAAACCGGCAGCAACAACTGGCAACCCAGCATGGGCGTCATGTGCCACTGGTAGTCAAGATTGCTCCAGATCTGCTTAAAGAAGATGTTGAAGCCATTGCCAGCCTGCTTCGGCAGTTTGAGATAGATGGGGTAATTGCAACCAATACGACCATCAGTCGGGTCGGGGTTGAGGGCTTGCCTCATGCAGAAGAGGCGGGGGGGCTGAGCGGAGCACCAGTGCGGGCTTCATCGACTCGCGTGCTGCGTGAACTTGTTCAGGCCCTGGATGGTGCCCTGCCTGTCATAGGGGTTGGCGGCATTACTGATGGTGTGAGTGCTGCAGAAAAGATTGAGGCAGGTGCGGCGCTGGTACAGGTCTATACGGGCTTCATTTATCGGGGCCCTGCGCTGATTCGCGATGCGGCATCGGCAATAAATGCGGCGAAACGGGATTGAGACGCCCTTGGGCATGGTCTTGCAGTGGGCAGCCAAGGCTGGCAGCTTGCAAGAGCATGCACAGGGTTAGTGCAAGGCCGGTTTAAACGACTCAGACGGGAACGAGGTGCAGGGCAGAAACGCCACTATAGCCCTCTCGCTCATTGATGCGGCCTTCACGCCAGCCAGCAACCCAGTGTTGTCGGAGATTGATGTCCTGATAGGGGCAGGTATCTACGGAGCGCCCGGTCAATCCGGCCTTGAAGCCGCGGGCAAAAAGCAGTTCGTCACGTTCCCTTTTCTGTCGCTTCATGGTTCACCTTCTGGAGTCCACAGGCGGCATTAGCCACCAGCTGAAAGACAGGTTGTCATGCTTCACAATCATGACAACACGATTGCGGTACAACGAAAGCCGCTTGATGATTAGTAATACGGATCGGCGATGCTGTCGATGATTAATTCTTCATAACAATGTAACCAAAGCAGTCTAAGTGGCAATACTTGGTTGACTTTATCGGCTTGCGAGCCTAACTGATTGAAAACGTGTGACTTATGATCATTGATGTAGTGGTAACCTGCGGCGATGGCGCCGAAGCTGTGCTGGAGCAGGAACTGCGGGCGCTCGGCATGACCGACCTGCGTCGTGATCGCGGTGCCATTCTTGCTTGTGGCACCATGGAGCAGGCCGCCAGGATTTGCCTGTGGTCCCGTATTGCCTCTCGTGTGCTGTTGCCGCTGTTCGATGTGGAGTCTACCAGTACGGATGAACTCTATGATGCTGCAGTGGAGTACCCGTGGGGTGACGTGCTGGATCCGCGGGGCACGATTGCAGTTCATACCACTGCCATGCGTGATGTAAAAATTCATACGCAGTATGTGTCTCTCAAGCTGAAGGATGCCGTGGTTGATCATTGCCGTGAGCATCATGGAGTAAGACCTAACGTCAGCGTTGATCGTCCTGATGTGCCGCTTCAGGTACATGCAAGTGCGCGCGGCTTTCAGGTAAGTATTGACCTCTCTGGTGACAGCCTGCACAAGCGTGGCTATCGCGTGGCCATGACAGAAGCTCCGTTGAAGGAAACACTGGCGGCAACCTTGCTCATGCAGGCGGGCTGGCCCTCTGCCAATTTGAACGCATTTGTTGATCCCATGTGTGGTTCAGGCACGTTCCTGATTGAAGCTGCCTGGATGTCGGCCGACATTGCCCCGGGCATCAATCGTGACTATTACGGATTTCTGGGTTTTTCTGCACATGATCCGGTTGCATGGAAAGCAATCAGGGATGAGGCAGAAGAACGGCGACATGCAGGGCTGGGCAAGTCGTTGCCGCCAATTTTCGGGTTTGATGCAAGTGAGGATGCACTGCTTGCTGCGCAACGCAACGTGGATGTTGCTGGTGTTGGCAAGTTGATTACCCTGCAACGCAAGGCGCTTTACGAGTTGCGCAAGCCCGTCACGAATGCGCCACTTGGCAACGGCTTGCTGGTTTGTAATCCACCTTATGGTGAGCGACTGGGTGAAAAGGAAACCATGCGGGACCTTTACCGCGCTTTGGGCAGGGTCAGCAGTGAGCAGTTTTCCGGTTGGCAGGCTTGTGTGCTTGCCTCGGATATCCAGCATGCCGATGCACTTGGTTTTTCCCATCGTGCTACAGAGCGTCTTCATAATGGGGCATTGATCGTCTATGCCCGGCACGGAGACATTCCATTCGCTTCTTCTCGTGAAGTTGCACGTTTTCAGGAGGGAACCGGCACTATTCCTCCGGAAGCAGAGGCATTTGCCAATCGCTTGCGTAAAAACCTGAAGACTGCCCAGAAACAGGCAGAAGCTGAAAATGTCTATTGTTACCGTGTTTATGATGCGGACATGCCGGAGTTCAACCTGGCACTGGATGTGTATGAAGGGCAGCTTCATGTGCAGGAGTACGCTCCGCCAAAAACAGTTGATCCGGAAAAGGCAGAGGCACGTTTCAAGCTTGCACTGATCGCCATTCGGCATGTTTTTGGTCTGCATCGCGAGCAGGTTTTCATAAAGGTTCGTGCCCGTCAGAAAGGCAATCAACAGTACGAAAAGAAGGGTAGCAAAGGAAAGTTCATCGAGGTTCGTGAAGGTAATGCCTGGCTGCTCGTCAACATGACGGATTATCTGGATACCGGGCTCTTTCTGGATCACCGACCCTTGCGATTGCGCATGGCGAGTGAGGCAAAAGGCAAGCACTTCCTCAATCTGTTTGCCTACACGGGTGTTGCCAGTGTCCATGCAGCACTTGCGGGTGCCGCCAGTACGGTAACGGTGGATTTGTCACCCACGTATCTGGCGTGGGCAGAGCGCAACTTTGCGTTGAACGGGATTCCACCAGAAAATCATTATTTCGAGCAAGCGGACAGTATTCAGTGGTTGCGTGACTGCCAGGAGAAGTTCGATCTGATTTTCCTTGACCCACCTACCTTCTCCAACTCCAAGCGCACCCCGGGTGTGTTTGATGTGCAGGAGGATCATGTCGAGCTGGTGGTGCTGTGCATGCGACTGTTGGCACCGGGTGGTGTGCTCTACTTCTCCAATAACTTCCGCAAGTTCAAGCTGGATACCGATGCGTTGGCACGCTTCCGCATCGAGGATATTTCACCATCCACCATCGGCTTTGATTTTGCTCGTGATCCCGGCATCCATAAGTGCTGGCGTATTACGGCTGGGGATTGAGATGGCTGGTGGTGTCTGCATGGATGAGGGCAGGGCGCTTGTGCTGCTGGGCACCAGCGGCTGCCACCTCTGTGACAGGGCAGAGGCGTTGCTCGCCCAAGCGGCCTCTGCCCGGGCCTTCACATGGCGCTATCATGATATCGCCCTGGAGGATGCCCTGGTCAGCCAGTATGGCGAACGCATCCCGGTATTGCTGCTGCCGGATGGGCGTGAGCTCAATTGGCCTTTTTCCCTGCTGGATATCCTGTCTGTTACTGGCTGATTCTCGATCATGGATTGTCGACAATATTGTCGACAATCCTGTTGACATAGGTGTGACCGGATAGTACTTTCGCATCCAGTTCAATATTGTCGACAATGTGAGCCATGGCTAGCAGCCCGGACAATGCATCTTTCCGCTCTGACGCCGATACCGGCGGGGAAGCCCTGACGCTGGCTGATCGTGTGTTTAGCGATATCCAGAACGCCATCGTCAAGGGCGAACTGGCTCCTGGCAGCAAGATGTCCGAAGCTGATCTGGCTGCTCGCTACGGGGTGTCTCGCGGCCCCTTGCGTGAAGCCTTGCGTCGCCTTGAAGGCCGCAAGCTGCTTACCCGGATTCCCCATGTGGGCGTCCGCGTTATCTCCCTGTCATTCGACGAACTCATCCAGATCTACCATGTACGTGAAGCCATGGAGGGTATGGCTGCACGGCTTGCGGCCCTGTATATGCCGGCTGAAGAGGTTCAGGGTCTCAAGGATCTGCTGGCCCAGCACGAGAAACAGGCTGAGCTGCAGGAAGGCCGCGCCTACTTTCAGGATGAGGGTGACTTCGACTTTCATTACCGGATAGTGCAGGGAAGTCGCAATGAAGTGCTCAGCCAGATGCTCTGTGGCGAGCTTTATCACCGTGTCCGTCTTTACCGCTACCAGTTTTCGGTGACTGAAGGTCGCCCGCAAAAAGCGTTTGGTGAGCATCACCGCATCATTGAGGCCATCGAGTCACGCGATGCTGAAATGGCCGAGATCCTGATGCGTCGCCATATCAGCTCTGCTCGCCAGAATATTGAACGTCATTTCCGAGAACGAACAGGCTCACAAGGCCCGTCACTCATGCTGGCTGCCGCACAGGGCAGCACCGGCCCCAACGAGGAGTAACCATGACTGCAAAACTCACTGCCGGCGCACGTTTCCGCCAGGCCATTGCCACTGAAAAACCCCTGCAGGTGATGGGCACCGTTAATGCCTATGCCGCCATGATGGCGACTCAAGTTGGCTATCGTGCCATTTATCTTTCTGGCGCAGGTGTGGCTAATTATTCTTACGGTCTGCCGGATCTGGGCATCACCTCGCTGGATGATGTGTTGACCGACGTGCGTCGTATTACGGCAATGGTTGAAACACCACTGCTGGTGGATATCGATACGGGTTGGGGCGGGGCCTTCAACATTGCCCGTACCATCAAGGAAATGACCAAGGCGGGTGCAGCCGCTGTTCATATTGAAGACCAGGTGGCGCAGAAACGTTGCGGTCATCGCCCGAACAAGGAAATTGTCCCTGTCGATGAAATGGTTGATCGCGTAAAGGCGGCTGTTGATGCCAAGACCGACGAAAGCTTTGTGGTAATGGCGCGTACCGACTCGCTGCAGAAAGAAGGTCTTAATGGCGTTATCGACCGTATAGGCGCTTATGTTGACGCCGGTGCCGATGCCATTTTTGCCGAAGCCATGACCGATATCACCATGTACCGCAAGGTGTGTGATGCCGTGAATGTTCCGGTACTGGCCAATATCACCGAGTTTGGTGATACCCCGTACTACACGACCCAGGAACTGGGCGAGCAGGGTATTGCCATGGTGTTATACCCGCTGTCAGCGACGCGTGCCATGCAGAAGGCAGCTCTGGCTGTGTACGAGGCCGTTCGCAAGGAGGGCACCCAGGTAAACGTGCTGGACCTGATGCAGAAACGCAAGGAACTGTACGAGTTTCTGAATTACCACAGCTACGAAGACAAGATCGATCAGCTGTTTGCCAAAAAGTAATCTTCGATTTCTGCATCTGTTCAGGAGACAAAACGCATGAGCACTACACCAGAGACCACCACCGCCGGCTTCAAGCCAAAGAAATCAGTTGCCCTGTCCGGTACGACAGCAGGCAATACAGCCCTGTGCACCGTTGGCCGCACCGGTAATGATCTGGCCTACCGCGGCTATGACATTCTGGATCTTGCTGGCACCAGCGAATTTGAAGAAATTGCCTATCTGCTGGTGCACGGCAAGCTGCCTAACGCAGCCGAACTGGCTGGCTACAAGGCCAAACTGAAGTCGCTGCGTGGGCTGCCTGCCGCCCTGATGACCGCACTGGAGCAGTTGCCCCCGTCTGCTCATCCGATGGATGTAATGCGCACTGGTGTATCCGTGCTGGGCTGCCTGTCGCCGGAGAAAGATGATCACAATCATCCTGGTGCCCGCGACATTGCCGACAAGCTGATGGCATCGCTGGGTTCTATGCTGCTGTACTGGTATCACTACAGCCATAACGGCAAGTGCATCGATGTGGAAACCGATGACGACTCTATTGGTGGTCATTTTCTGCACTTGCTGCACGGTGAGGCGCCACGTGACAGCTGGGTGCGTGCCATGCACACCTCGCTGATCCTGTACGCCGAGCACGAGTTCAATGCCTCGACCTTCACTTCACGTGTGGTCGCCGGTACCGGTTCCGACATGTTCTCTGCCATCTGCGGTGGCGTAGGTGCACTGCGTGGTCCAAAGCATGGTGGGGCCAATGAAGTCGCTTTTGAAATTCAGAAGCGCTACGACAATCCTGATGAAGCAGAAGCGGACATCCGTGCCCGCGTCGAGAAGAAGGAAGTGGTTATCGGCTTTGGTCATCCGGTTTATACCGTGAGCGATCCACGCAACAAGGTCATCAAGGAAGTGGCTCGCCAGCTGAGTGCCGAGCAGTCAAACATGAAGATGTACGACATTGCCGAGCGTCTGGAATCGGTCATGCAGGAAATCAAGAAGATGTTTCCGAACCTCGACTGGTTCAGCGCTGTCAGCTACCACATGATGGGCGTTCCCACAGCCATGTTCACGCCACTGTTCGTGATTGCCCGTACTGCTGGCTGGTCCGCTCATGTGATCGAGCAGCGCATCGACGGCAAGATCATTCGTCCGAGCGCCAACTACACCGGTCCTGAAGACCAGAAGTTTGTGCCGCTGAAAGACCGTAAGTAACAGGATCGCAAGCCATCATGAATACCCAATTTCGCAAGAACCTGCCCGGTACCAAGCTCGACTATTTCGATGCCCGTGCCGCGGTGGAAGCCATCAAGCCAGGCTCATGGGCCGGTCTGCCATACACGGCACGTGTGCATGCCGAAAATATCGTGCGCAAGGCTGATCCAGCCATTATCAACGAATGCCTGACCCAGCTGATTGAGCGCAAGCGCGAACGAGATTTCCCTTGGTTCCCGGCCCGTGTCGTGTGCCATGACATTCTTGGTCAGACCGCCCTTGTTGACCTGGCTGGTCTGCGTGATGCTATCGCCGATCAGGGTGGTGACCCGGCCAAGGTCAATCCGGTAGTGCCGGTACAGCTGATTGTTGATCACTCGCTCGCTGTGGAGTGCGGTGGTTACATCGAAGATGCTTTCCAGAAAAATAGGGACATCGAAGATCGCCGCAATGAAGACCGTTTCCACTTCATCAACTGGACCAAGACGGCCTTTGATAATGTGGACGTGATTCCGGCCGGCAATGGCATCATGCACCAGATCAATCTGGAGAAGATGTCGCCGGTCATTCACAATCAGAATGGTCTGGCTTTTCCGGACACGTGCGTCGGTACTGATTCACACACACCACACGTTGATGCTCTTGGTGTCATCGCTGTCGGTGTCGGTGGTCTCGAAGCCGAGAATGTCATGCTCGGCCGCGCCTCCTGGATGCGTACCCCGGACATGGTCGGCGTCGAACTCACCGGCAAGCGCCAGCCCGGCATCACTGCCACCGACATCGTGCTGGCCCTGACCGAGTTCCTGCGCCAGTCCAAGGTCGTTGGCGCCTATCTCGAGTTCTACGGCGAGGGCGTACCCGGTCTGACCATTGGTGACCGTGCCACAATCTCCAATATGGCCCCGGAATATGGCGCTACCGCCGCCATGTTCTCCATCGACGAGCAGACGCTGACCTATCTGCGTCTGACCGGCCGTACCGATGAGCAGATCGCACTGGTCGAGACCTATGCCAAGGAAGCCGGACTCTGGTCCGATACCCTGAAGGACGCCGAATACGAGCGGGTGCTGCGTTTCGACCTATCCTCCGTCGTTCGCAACATGGCCGGCCCGTCGAACCCGCACAAGCGTCTGCCGACGTCGGATCTGGCAGAGCGCGGCATCTCCGGCAACCTCGCCGCAGCACGCGCTCAGGAAGCCGAAGGCTTGATGCCTGATGGCGCTGTCATCATCGCCGCCATCACCAGCTGCACCAACACCTCCAACCCGCGCAACGTGATTGCCGCCGGCCTGATTGCGCGCAATGCCCGCCGTCTCGGTCTGCTGCGCAAGCCCTGGGTGAAGTCGTCGCTTGCACCGGGTTCCAAGGTGGTCGAGCTGTATCTGAAGGAAGCCGGCCTGCTGGAAGATCTCGAAGCACTGGGCTTTGGCATCGTGGCGTTTGCCTGCACGACCTGTAACGGCATGTCGGGTGCACTGGATCCAAAGATCCAGCAGGAAATCATCGACCGTGACCTCTATGCCACGGCTGTGCTGTCAGGCAACCGTAACTTCGATGGTCGCATCCATCCCTATGCCAAGCAGGCCTTCCTGGCCTCGCCGCCGCTGGTGGTGGCTTATGCCATTGCCGGCACCATCCGCTTCGATATCGAAAAGGATGTGCTGGCTGTGGTCGATGGCAAGGAAATCTTGCTCAAGGACATCTGGCCCTCGGATGAAGAAATCGACGCCATCGTGGCCAAGTCGGTGAAGCCGTCGCAGTTCAACCAGATCTACATCCCGATGTTCGAAAAGCACGACGCCGAAAAGGCCGTGTCGCCACTCTATGACTGGCGTGAGATGAGCACCTACATCCGTCGTCCGCCGTACTGGGAAGGCGCGCTGGCCGGTGAGCGCACGCTCAAGGGCATGCGTCCGCTGGCCGTGCTGCCAGACAACATCACCACCGATCATCTCTCACCGTCGAACGCGATCGTGATGAACTCCGCGGCGGGTGAGTATCTGCACAAGATGGGTTTGCCGGAAGAGGACTTCAATTCCTACGCCACCCATCGCGGCGATCACCTGACGACGCAGCGCGCAACGTTTGCCAACAAAGAGCTGGTCAACGAAATGGCTGTGGTCGATGGTCAGGTCAAGAAGGGTTCACTGGCGCGTGTGGAGCCGGAAGGCAAAGTCATGCGCATGTGGGAAGCCATCGAGACGTACATGGAGCGCAAGCAGCCGCTGATCATCGTGGCCGGCGCCGATTACGGTCAGGGTTCGTCCCGTGACTGGGCTGCCAAGGGCGTACGTCTGGCCGGTGTGGAAGCCATCGTGGCCGAAGGCTTCGAGCGCATCCACCGTACCAACCTGATCGGCATGGGCGTGCTGCCACTGGAGTTCAAGGCGGGTACCACGCGCCTGACGCTGGCAATTGATGGTACTGAGACCTATGACGTGGTCGGCGCGCTGACGCCACGTGCGACGCTGACGCTGATCATCCACCGCAGAAACGGCAAGACCATTGAAGTGCCGGTGACCTGCCGTCTGGATTCGGATGAAGAAGTGTCTGTCTACGAGGCCGGCGGCGTGTTGCAACGCTTCGCCAAGGACTTCCTGGAATCGGCCAAAGCCTGAGGATTTCATCAGCACTACTGAAGTCCTCTTCATCGACCTGGTACGGCCTCCGTTCCGGGTCGATGACCAACTGGCTCACGCAAAAACATTTAAGGAGCACAAAAATGGCTCATGTTCCCCAGATCAAGGTACCTGCCACCTATATGCGTGGCGGCACCAGCAAGGGCGTGTTCTTTCGCCTGCAGGACCTGCCCGAGAGCTGCCAGAAACCCGGACCAGCCCGCGACAAGCTTTTTATGCGCGTAATCGGCAGCCCCGATCCTTACGCCGCCCACATCGATGGCATGGGCGGTGCAACCTCCAGCACCTCCAAGTGCGTGATTCTCTCGAAGAGCAGCGTGCCCGATCACGATGTCGATTACCTGTATGGTCAGGTCTCGATCGACAAGGCCTTTGTAGACTGGAGCGGCAATTGCGGTAACCTCTCCACGGCTGCTGGTTCGTTCGCACTCCAGGCAGGGCTGGTTGATCCCTCACGCATTCCAGAGAACGGCACCTGCATCGTGCGCATCTGGCAAGCCAATATCCAGAAGACCATCATCGCCCATGTGCCGGTCACCAATGGCCAGGTACAGGAAACCGGCGACTTCGAGCTGGACGGGGTAACGTTCCCGGCCGCTGAAATCGTTCTGGAATTCATGGATCCATCCGATGATTCGGAAGAGGGCGGCTCCATGTTCCCCACCGGCAATCTGGTCGACGATCTGGAGGTGCCTGGCATAGGCACCCTGAAAGCCACCATGATCACGGCCGGTATTCCGACCATTTTCGTGAATGCCGAAGATATTGGCTATACCGGCACCGAACTGCGTGAGCAGATCAATACCGATGCGGCCGCGCTGGCAAGGTTCGAGCAGATCCGTGTGGCCGGCGCCCTGCGCATGGGCCTGATCAAGACGCCGGAAGAAGCGTTGACACGCCAGCACACCCCCAAGATTGCGTTCGTTTCCAGGCCGAAGGATTACAAGTCCTCCAGCGGCAAGGATGTAAAGGCTTCCGAGGTGGATCTGCTGGTGCGTGCGCTGTCCATGGGCAAGCTGCACCATGCCATGATGGGTACTGCGGCCGTCGCCATCGGGACGGCTGCGGCCATTCCTGGCACGCTGGTAAGCCTTGCTGCGGGTGGCACCGCACGCAGTGTTGTGCGTTTTGGCCACCCTTCAGGTACCCTGCGTGTCGGAGCAGAGGCCAGTCAGGTCAACGGTGAGTGGACAGTGACCAAGGCTGTCATGAGCCGTAGCGCACGGGTGCTGATGGAAGGGTGGGTTCGTGTGCCCGGCGATGCATTTTAAGGAGTGCAGCCTCTGACCTCTATATACCCCGTCCATTATTCCATGTGTCCTTCTCCCGGAGGGGATAGTCGATGAAGATGCTGCGCCCTGTTTTTGTTGTGTGTTTTCTCTGTGTTTTTTCGGGGGTATTCAATAGCAGCCATGCTCATGCGGCTACCCTGAAGGAAAGACTGGAGAGTGCACTGACAAAGACCGAGGGCGCCATGGGGGGCGTCCAGGCCAGAAGTGATGTCGTTTTCATGATTTCGCAGGCACGCCAGCTGACGGGAAGAAAAGCATCGGTTGCTCTGGACAAGAAGATTCATGAGCAGAGGAATAGTGGCTGGGTTCAGGAGACTGAATACAAGCTATGGGAAGCGCGGGATAAAAAACTTCCCCGGGTGACCGTGCGTTTGCCTTTGCAGGCAGACGCGGTGCTGCCGACACCCAAAGTGGCACTATCCCCGGACCAGCGTTTTATTCTTGTGCTTGTCCTGATGCAGAGGGCCGTTAATTGCACGCCGAGCTTTGATATTTACAAGGATATTGGTGAGCCGTACTTCGACTATGTGTCTGCTCATCAACTGCTATCAATGATGATAGCGGGCGGTAATGGCTGCCTTAGCCAGACGGCCTTTGCCCGTAGTGCCCAGCCGTATATCCAGCGTCTGTACACCGAAATGGTTCATCATGAAGGAGCACTTACCGACCTGCAGGTTGAAAGGGCGGCTTTTGTTGCGCTCGCTGGTCGCGTGGATCTCGTTGACAGCAAGATTGTCGATGCCTTGCTGGACTCCCAGAATGCACAAGGCATATGGGTCTTTGATATGCAGCCAGAGCATACATCGGCCCTTGCGTATCTCTTGCTGTCTGCCGTGTATGCGGACAAATTTCCGTCAGCCCGACGCTGATCTCCAATACATGTTACCAGCAGAAATTGCCTGCTTTTAAAGACAGCCTGCAGGTGCTAAAAAGTATCGTCGCACCTGATCACTCACCATCCTCCAGTGCGCGCATCAAGGCGCCCATCTTGTCAAAGCACTCCTGATATTCCGCATCACAATCAGAGTCCGCCACAATTCCGCCACCCGCCCAGGTATACATGTCACCCCCCAGGCGGAGCAGCGTACGAATGGCGATATTAAGCTCTGTATCACCACCCGCAGTAATGAACCCGATGCTGCCGCAATAAATGGAACGGGAGGTTGGCTCCAGCTCGGCAATGATTTCCATCGCCCGCTTTTTCGGGGCACCAGTAATCGAACCGCCAGGAAAGCAGTCTCGGATCACGTCGATAGCGTCACTCCCGGCAGACACCTCCGCGCTGATGGAGCTCACCATGTGATGAACCTGGGGCAGGCTTTCAATGTCAAACAACCGTTCTACACGTACCGTACCGGTTTTTGCGTGGCGTCCAAGATCATGGCGCAGCAGATCCACAATCATCAGGTTTTCCGCCTGATTCTTCTGGCTTTGGGCAAGCTGCATCCTGTTGCGCTGATCCAGTACCGGATCAGCATTGCGCGGTGCCGTACCCTTGATCGGCTTTGTCAGTACCCGGCCATTCCGTATGGAAAGAAACAGCTCCGGGGACAGGCAAAGAACCTCACCTTCGGGCGCCAGCATCCATGCTGCGTGCGATGCGCGACTTAATGCCAGCAAATGGCGCATGGCAATGGCTCCCTGTCCCGCGCAGCGGGCATGAAATGCCTGGGCATAGTTCACCTGGTAGCAGTCACCCGCATGCAGATAGGTCTGGATACGCGCGAAATCGGCGGCGTACCGACTGCGTGAGGTCATTGGCTGGAATGGCGTCAAGAGGCTGAATGTGTCTGGAAAGGCGGTCTGGCTGATCGCTTTTTCAGTAAGGACTCTCCAGTCATCGGTGGAGCCGGTAAAGCCATCCACAGTCACCAATTCGGCAACCCGGGCTTCGTGGTCAATCCATATAAAGCAGCGGTAATTGGCCAGCAGGACGTCAGGGAAGGTCAGAGAGCCTGGTTCCTTGCGGGTACCAAGGTCATACGAAAGCGAGCCCAGCCAGCCGCCATGAAATGGTCGCTGACCACTTGTGCAGGCTGGCAACCCATCACGTATCAGGTTCCACAATGCATCAACGCCACCTGGTAGTGCTTCAATGCCGGAGCGGCCAATACGTTGCAGCGCCCCGGTTTCAAGCCGGATCACGTGCTCCGGCCATGCAGCAAACAGCTCCTGGGCGCCAGAGGCCAGACGCAACCATACAGGACGTGATGCCGCCACTGCGCTTTCACGCAGCCGTGCGCCCAGCCCGGCAGAGTAGGGGAGTTGTTCTACTAGAGGAAAACTGTATGGCATCTGGGGGTCACTGGAGCAGGGCACAGCCAGCTGGCGCTGATGGATGGGCAGTTTAGCGTTTTTTGTGACGTACCGCTCGTCGCTGGCAGATTCCGTCGGGCTACCGGTCTTGCAAGATACCAAAACTGCGTGGTACGTTCCCCCTGCGCAATAACAAATGCTCAACAGAGCAAGAACAAACAATAAAGAACCCTCGAGGAGAAATACTCATGAGCCTTAAGAAACTCGCTCTTGTGACTGCAATGTTCGCTGCTACCTCTGGCGCCTTCGCCATGGAAGCAATGGACGAAGAATCTCTGGCTGCCACCACTGGTCAGGACGGTATCACTATCGGTCTGGCTACCCAGGCAAACCTCAACGTGATCATTCACGACAAGGACGGCTTCGCTACTCGTACCGACTCTGGTGCAATCGTGATGACTGGCATTGCCCTGTCGGATGGCGCTGGTGGTGATGCACTGATCGACATCAACATTGACGCTGGCGCTTCTGCTGCCCTGGCCAATGATGCAACCCTGAACATCAATATCTCCATGGGCGCTGTGCAGATGGATCTTGGCACGCTGAGCGTTGCCAACTCTGCTCGTACCGGTGCTGGTGTGGGCTGGGGCATTGATGCTGGCACAGACTCCGGCGCCCTGCTGAATCTGGGTACGGTTGATCTGGCTGGTGTGGACATGAACATCCAGTTGGGTGATGAGCCTCAGGGTCACCTGATTGCCCTGAACACTACTCTGACTGGCGGCCTGTCACTGACTGGCTTTGCCCTGAATGACGTTAACAGCGGCGGCTCGATTTCTGTTGGCACACTGCTGGTGACCAATGCTGGCGGTGGTGACCTCGATGTTGATCTGGGCATTGATGCAACAGCTACCGGCCTTGCTGTGACTGTCAACACCCTGGGTACTGGTGGCATGGACGTGACCATGGCTAACGTTGTTCTGGGTGGCGGCGCCTCCATTGGCGACGTGGAAATCCAGGGTCTTGACCTGACTGGTGACGTGATCACCATCTCTGGTCACTAAGATCAGGATTGCGGCTGGCTTGCCAGTCGCTGTCTGTTGAAAAAAGGGGCTTCGGCCCCTTTTTTCATGCCTGCCATTCTGGTCGTCGCAAAGACGCAATGCCTGTGACCGTCAGGCCGCTTCTACCCTGTTGTATTACCGTAAAAAGGGGGTGAAACGCATTAGAAAACCGTGTATGTTCTCAGCGTTGCCGTATCTTGACCGTGCATAACCACAATCATAATAACGCGGCCTAACAACAAAAAAATTAACCATGTTTACAGTTGCCCTGGGCGCTGCCCTCATGTATTTCGCTGCCATAGAGACGTTCGAGGTCGAAGACAAGGCCCCGGGTACCGTCTATTACAACTATCCGGTTGATAGCCGGCAGGCCTCTGCTTTCTCGGTTGCCGAGCGCCCGATTGTCGTAAAGCCCCTGGCAGAGCAGCAGTTCAAGAACATCGTCCATCAAGCGTATGACTACAGTTGCGGCTCCGCAGCACTCACCACTGTGCTTAATGGTTATCTCGGCCGCCAGTTCTCCGAGCGCCAGGTGATGGACGGCCTTCTCAAGTTTGGCGAAACCGAAAAAATTGTTCAGCGTCGCGGCTTCTCACTGCTCGACATGAAGCGACTGACTACAGCCCTTGGGCACCCCAGCGGTGGCTACAAAGGCAAATTTGATGACCTGAAAAAGCTCGACCATCCTGCTATCGTCCCCATTCACTACGGTGGTTTCAAACACTTCGTGGTGGTGAAGAAATACAAGGAAGGCCGCATATTTGTGGCCGATCCTGCGCTGGGCAACATCAGCTTCCCGGAGGAGCGCTTCAAGCAGATCTGGGATAACAACGTCATGTTCATTGTCTTTCCCAACGGCTTCAAGCCGCAGTCCCAGTTGGAGTTGACTGAGGCTGACATGCGTTTTGTTGATGATCAGACCATTACCCGGCTGGCGTTTGAGCAGATCCCGGTCTGGCTTAAAGGGCTTGAGGAAAATGCGGATTATGCCTCAACCCTGCAGCGTGTTTTTAATGCAGATACTGAAAGCAAAACTTTTGATCAACCCATCGACGTCCCTTTGCGTACTTACTACAAGCGTAAGTAATTTGCAGGGTGGTAACGATTTTTGATGGATGCTGGCGTGACAAAAACAGGAAGAATAAAAATGATGAAAAGGGGCATGGCATACCGGGCAGTGCTGGGGTTGATGGCCGTATTGACTCAGCCAGTCATGGCAGAAGAGGAAGCCACAACAGCTACCGCTGCTGCACCAGCCACAGGTGATGCCGCACGTGAGGCCCTTACCAAAAAGGCTGACGACGCCAGCACAGAGACAAACCTGGAGGAAGTGTTCCAGGCCAGCGAGAACAACTATTCCCTGTTGAAGAAGGGCAAGGTTGGCCTCAACTTTGAAGTTGATTACAGCTTTTATCGCGACAGCCGTATTGATATTGCTGTTGACGGCAACAGCTCGAATATCACGCGCTTCCGTATTGAAGAAGATGCCCAGCACACCTTTGGCAACACGTTTGAACTGACCTACGGGGTCTGGGATAACCTGACGTTCTCGGCCTCACTCCCACTGGTATACAAGTTTGACAGCCAGAGCAGCCTTGACACCACCGGCCTTGGTGATATTGCAATTGGCGTACGCTGGCAGCCAGTGCCGCTCAAGCGCGGCCTGCCGACTTCAACGCTGTTTGCCTCCCTTTCAACAGCCTCGGGCGACAGCCCGTACGAGATCAATCGCCAGACTGACTTGTCTACCGGCAAGGGCTACTACAGCCTTTCTGGCGGCGCGAGCGTAAGCAAGGTTGCAGATCCCGTGGTGCTTTTCGCATCGGCCAGCTATTCGATGAGTGCAAAGGCCAGTGATCTTAATCAGGCACAGGGCAGTCGTGTCCTGACCAGTGTCGAGCCTGGCGACTCTATCGGTTTCTCCATGGGGCTTGCCTATGCGCTGAACTACGATGTCTCAATCACATCCTCTTTCCAGCAGTCTTATGGTTTCGAAAGCCTGTACAGCTTCAGTAATGGCGACAATGTTTACACTGCTGACCAGGTAAGTGCCTCAGTCAACTTTTCATTGGGTCTGCGCACCAATCCCAAGCGAATCGTCAATATGAACATGGGATTTGGCCTGACTGAAGATTCGTCTGATGTCACACTGGGCTTCTCCATGCCGATTGACTTTCTCATTCCGGGCAACGAATAAGTCAGGGATCGCTTGAAGCAGGCCATGAAAAAAATAAAACAAAATCGCATGCGCGGCGTAACGTATTCCTGGCTAGGGGCGCTTTTCATCGCCCTGGCCGGCAGTGCACATGCACAGCTTGCCACTAATCTTTCTGTTGATTTGCGAGCGCTTTCACTTGGTAATGCTGTGACTGCGGACCCCCCAGGCATTAGCGCTGTGCACTTCAATCCCGCTGGTCTTGCCAAGCTTGATGGCCGTCGTGCTGACTTCCAGTTTCTTGCAGCCAACTTCTCGATGGAGTCCGAGTTCTCTGCGCCACCGGGATTTAGTGTATTTGGATACTCGGATGACCCTGTGGTTTGTGGCGATACGCCACGCGATGGACAGGATCGTTGCAGTAGTTTCAAGACCGGCAAGAGTACGATCGAAGGTGTGTCCCTGTATGTTCCGATCATGGATGAGATGGTCGATTTGCCTCCAGGACCGCTTGTTGCTCCAATGTTTGCGTTCTCCTTCAAGAAGCCTGGCTCCAAGTTCACTTTCGCCAATGCAATGTATGCGCCACTTGCAGCCGGCTTCTACCGTGAAGAAGGTGATCCAGGCAACTTTCTCGGGCAGCGCGTTGCTCTTGAGCGTGTAACACTGCTATCGCCATCCGTTGGCTATCAGGTTACTGATGAGCTCTCGGTTGGCCTGTCGGTGGGTTTTTCCTATCAGGCAGTCGCCCTGGAAACGGATTTCCGCGCACCTAATGAACTGCTTGGCATGATGCGTGTTATCGATGAAGAGATTTGCCCGCCATTCAAGGGACAGTCGAACATCGTGATTGATCTTTTCCTGTTCGGCTTCTGTAATGCGGATCAGGGTATCGGCCCTTTTGATAATCTGGCCAGCATGAAGATGTCCATGGAGGAGCGTCTTTCTCCGACGTACAACCTCGGTTTCCTGTGGGAGCCTAATGAGCGGTTTGGCTGGGGTATGGTTTATCAAAGCCAGGCCAAGATGAACCTCAAGGGCAAGTACGAAATCACCTATGGTCAGGGTGTACAGGATGTCTTTGGTGGTATCGGCCAGTCACCTACCGGCCAGATTCTGCTCGCTATTCTCGGACTTCCTTCATACGTTCCAGAGAAGGAGAGTGGCCTGATCTCCATGGATCTGGTTTATCCGGCGCACTTCCAGACGGGCATCAAGTACAAGATTTTGCCAACGTGGCAGGTCAATTTCGACGTTGGCTGGACGGATTATGAAGAGTGGGATGCGTTCCATCTGACATTTGATCGCTCTCCCAGTGTGTTGGCATTGGCGCGTTTGCTGGCGCCTGGCAATACATTGACTACTCTGACATTTCCTCTTGGCTTTCAGAGCCCCTGGAGCTGGGGCGTCGGGACCGAGTATTCGTGGAATGAGCGACTCAAGTTTCGTGCAGGCTATGAGCCTCGCAAGTCCGCCATTCCAAAGGACAAGCGTTCATCATTGGTCCCAATCAATGATGCACAGCTCTTTGGCGCCGGTATCGGCTATGTGTATGACAAAGACACAGAAATTGATTTGACGGCCATGTACCTGCGCTCTGAGGACACAATCCCTGCAAATACCAGCTGTAATGTGAACTGTACTGGCATTAACAATACGATTTACAACCCGTATGCCGGTCTGGATGTACATACAAAAGCAGATGTGATCATCATGGGCATTGCTTATCGTACGCGCTGGTAATGTCACGTTCATTTACTTGTGGGCTGCTCCTCTGCCTGGCGACAACAGCAGTTGTCGCTGAGCAGAGGTTTTATCAAGTGATTGATGCCCAAGGCCGTATGCAAACCATCATGGCCCCTGAGAACAAGCCGAAAGCTGACAAGCCGGCGGAGTCTCAAGCCCGGCATGATGCGTCTGGTGTCGACGCGAAAAAAGATAGTGATGCCCCCGCCACGACTGGCTCAGTGCCTGAAAAAGAAGCAGCTGATGAGGCACACCCCTCAGTAACGGCCACGCCAGCTGCCGCAGCCACTCCGGCAGCACCTGCGCCTGATGAATATGTTGACAGCGAGCTCCTTGAGAGCACCAACTTCAACCCCACAAACAAAAAGCGCTTTTATGTTGTGAATGACGGGATGGGGTCACGTGTCGAGGAAAGTGAAAATCAGCTGGCCGGTACGGATGAAAGCACCCCAGTCTTGTTCTCTGCCGCGCCTGTGGAGCCATTCATTCCTGTCGGGATGGAGCTGATTGAAACCGTTGATGAGCAGATGCTGAAAACGCTGCTCGATGCAAAATCCTTTTGCCTGAGCGAAAAGGAACTGGCAGGTGCATCCACTCTGACAAGAAATTCGTCCTTGCCCATCATTATTGACCGCAAAACGCGGCAGTTTATTGGGGTAAGGGGCGTGGTGCGAGTGCTTCGTGTCAGTGGGGATGGCTTGCGCAAGCTTGGCGTCATCTCTTATTCAAAAAAAGAAAGAAAGCCTGGCTTTGTTATTCCTGTTCTTGCGATGGCAAATGAAAAAGGTTGTGTCATCCGGGCTGTTCCGGATGGTTATTTTGAGCGCCGCTATGTTGCAACAAAAACGCGACATGAGCGTCTTGAGGGCAGCATTATCATGATGTCTGCTGAGCGCTTTTTACTGGTAGTGCTTCCGGACCCAAAGCAGCTGAAACCGGCTTCGGAAATTCCGCGTACTGATGATGGCGATTTTGCTGTCCAATGGCATGAGTAGCATGAAAAAAACAAATCTGAGTATCTTTGGTGTGCTGGGCTGTGCAGTGCTGTTGTCTGCTTGCAGTGGTGGCAGCAACAATATTGCTGATCCTGTGAAGGAGCCAACCAATTCATGCTCTGCTGACCAGGATTGTGTGACTGGTCGTCTGGAGGATGGTCAGGTTGCGGGTATTGATTACAAGTGCGAAAACATTACGTCCGTTACTGGTAACAGCGGTAACTTTACTTGTCCGGCCGGCTCAACCATAGAGTTCTTCATCAAGCATCCGGACAGTGAGTTTGTCGTGACGCTTGGAGAGACAAAAGTTCAAAAGCCCTTGCTGAATGAGGATCTGCTGCCTTTGGGGCCTGATGGTGAGCCCTTGAAGCGCATCTACATCACCCCCTTGATGCTGGCAGGCGTTACGACAACGACAGCACCAGCGGCAGCAGGGGCCAGAAATATTACCCGGCTTTTGCATGCTCTTAACAATGAAGATACCACGGGCCTGAAAGACAACCCCGCTCGTGCCGTTACCCTGACGCCAGCTGACAAGAAGTCGCTTCTTGTTGCTCTGGGCAAGTCAGTGACCCTGGCAAACATGACCGATGCCGCTTTTGAGAGTGACTTTACGGCTGTGCTTGCTGGAATGACACCTGCCCGGCCGATTATAAGCACGACAGAGGCTAATGGCGTGCTACGCAAGGCCGTGTATGGTATTGCCGCTGGTGCTTACACAAGTGATTCGCCCTTGATCAGTCATCCTACAGGCCTGCCGGCCTTCAATATTTTCTATGGCACAAGTGCTACAGATGAGTTCTTTGGCGAAACAATGCTGGGGATTGATCGTAAAGGCAGGTTGTTTGGTGCCGGCTCGGCCTCTGTAGGGCCGAGAAATGAAACACCGGAACTGGTCAGATACGATCCGACACGCTTTTATGTAAGACCTGACCTGACGACACAATCCGAAGCCCCTGAATTACAGCTTGACGGTTCACTTGTCGGTTTGTCGTTTGATCTTGATAACAGCGAAGTCATAACTGTGCAAACCGGCATAATTGACCGCAACTTCATGGCGTACAATGAAGCAGCATACAAGATTGCCTATGGCACCGATCTACCTTCGGATATTGCTACAAGGTTGGGGACCTTCCAGAATCCGACGTCTCCGTATACAGAGACTGGTCTTAACCTGCAGCGCCCCACCAATCTGGTGTCTACCCTTAATCCGGAGATCTGGTCAGCACTGTCGCCCAGCTTTCCCATGCATATAACGGCAACCCTCCAGCTTGAAGGGAAGCCTGATCTTGGGATAGTCAACTTCACCATTCTGTCTGATGGGAACATTGTTTCCGATTTTGATAAGGACTGTAATGCAGTCGATATTGATACCCTGAACGAGATTGCAGGTGATCGTCGCGAGGTTCCTGTGGGTGTTGTTGAACGTGCGTTCGAGATAGATGGAAAGTACTATCTTGAGCCCGTGATCATTCTCCCCAAGGCCTACGGTGATGCAGTTGCCAATTCTGTAGTAGGCATTCTTATCTCGACAATCGGCGAAGAGCACAAGGTGCGACTGCGTGTTGATAATCCTGCAGGTGTTAATTATCTGAAGATGTATCAAAACACCAATGGTGTACTGACGGATACAAAGCTGGCGTTGTGGGGAAATAACTACAAGGTTTATAAAGGCATTTATGATGATCCGGCCAGCGGTGGAACGCTGAATGGAAATTTTGTAACTGCTCCGGCCGCATGCCCACCCTGAGAATAACGAGCCATAAAAAAACCGCCGATAAGGCGGTTTTTTTATGGCCAGCGAAAGATCAGGCCAATCGTCTGCGGAACAGTGGTGCCGGGTCATTCGCAGTTCCCTGATAGGGTGAGCTGAATGTATCCAGAGCCTGCAGGGCATCATCAATGTTCTTGTCAGTACGAACAGCAAATGCATTGAAGCCGCTGCGCTGCTGATAGAAGAGGGTGTCCTTGAAGACATCGCCAACTGCGCGCAGCTCACCTTTGTAACCGTAACGGCTACGCAGGGTATATGCCGTTGAGTAGCCACGACCATCGGCAAAAGCAGGAAACTCGATGGCGACCAGTGAAAGCTTGTCGAGATCATCGCTGATGGCCTCTGCAAACTCGTCGGCTTTCAGTTGCACACCCCTGCCAAAGGGATGTGCAAGCAATACATCACGGTGAGATTGCCATGTTGCCAGTGAGACCAGTACATCTCCGGCAGGAAGTGTCAGTGAACCATCGTCAGCCGGGCTGGCAAAAATATAGCTGTCATCAACAATGGCACGATCCTTAATGAGCCTGGACATAAACACGCTCCTTGAAAACGTCGATGCCGAGGCGGCGATACGCTTGAAGGAAAGACTCTTCCTTGCTGAGCCGGTTATCGAGATAGGTATTGATGATCTCTTCTACGATGTCAGCCATTTCTTCAGCTGCAAACGAAGGGCCAAGGATGTCGCCGATGCTGGCATCATGATTAGATGAGCCGCCAAGGGTCACCTGATAGAATTCTTCACCGCGCTTGTCCACACCGAGAATGCCGATATGACCGACATGATGATGGCCACAGGCATTCATGCACCCGGAAATGTTCAGATCAAGCTTTCCGATGTTGTAGACGGTATCCAGATCATCAAATCGACGCTGTACAGCCTCGGCAATCGGGATTGATTTGGCGTTGGCCAGTGAGCAGTAGTCCCCACCCGGGCAGGCAATGATGTTGGTCAGATAGCCAATATTGGCTGTATCAAAACCAAGCGCCTTAAGCTCCTGCCACAGGCTGAAAAGGTCACTTTGTCTGACGTCGGCCAGTACAATGTTCTGTTCATGCGTCGTGCGCAGTTCGCCAAAGCTGTAGTCATCGGACAGCTTTGCCACAGCATCCAT
This sequence comes from Moraxellaceae bacterium, assembly GCA_030646295.1. Taxonomy (GTDB): domain Bacteria; phylum Pseudomonadota; class Gammaproteobacteria; order Pseudomonadales; family Moraxellaceae; genus UBA2031. The sequence goes on along the minus strand of JAUSND010000016.1, from coordinate 466,360 downwards.
CTGTTCCGCCGTGATATCACCTGGTGCTACGCCTGTGCGCTTGAGTGACAGGGTGACTATGCGGTAGCCCGGTTTTTTGTGGGCATGCGTATTTCGCTGCAGCCAGTTGGCAAAGGCTGCATTTTCCTGACGGGCACTAACGAAGCCTGCTGGCTCATCCGTCAGTTGCTCATAGACCGGTTCAGTGAAAAAGCTGCGCAGACGATCAAACTCTGCAGTTGGCACAGTCAGTGGTCCGCCCTTGAGGTGAACCCATTCAGCCTCGACTTTTTGCGCAAACACGGCAGGTGTGAGGGCCTTGACCAGGATCTTGATGCGCGCCTTGTACTTGTTGTCGCGGCGACCGTGCAGGTTATAGACACGCAGCACAGCCTCAAGATAGGAAATCAGGTCTTCCCGGGGCAGGTAATCCCGAATGACACTGCCGACAATCGGGGTACGACCCAGACCGCCACCGACCATGATGCGATAGCCGATGTCGCCGGCATCATTCCTGACGATATAGACACCAATATCATGCAGCGCCGTTGCAGCCCTGTCCTCATCAGAGAAGGCTGACACCGCAATCTTGAACTTGCGGGGGAGAAAAGCGAACTCGGGGTGAAACGTCGACCACTGGCGAATCAGCTCGCAGGTGGGGCGGGGGTCTTCAATTTCGCCCGCGATCACACCGGCAAACTGGTCGGTCGTGGTATTGCGGATGCAGTTGCCGCTGGTCTGGATGGCATGCATCTCTACCTTGGCCAGCTCTGCCAGAATGTCCGGCACATGCTCCAGCTTTGGCCAGTTGTACTGCATGTTCTGGCGTGTACTTACATGGCCATAACCACGATCCCAGGTACGGGCAATGTAGCCAAGCGTGCGCAGTTGTGTGCTGGATAGCAGGCCATAGGGAATGGCAACCCGCAGCATTGGTGCAAAGCGCTGGATATAAAGACCGTTTTGCAGCCGGAGAGGGCGAAACTCGTCTTCGCTGAGCTCTCCGGCCAGGTATCGGTTGGTCTGGTCGCGGAACTGGGCGACTCGCTCATCGACAATGCGCTGGTCGTAGGCGTCATACTGGTACATGGCGAAACCTGGTAAGGGGACTTGTTTTCAAGGGTCCGAAGAATACCAAGTCTTGATCAATAAACAAAAATGCTTTTTTTGAATGTGCTTGTTCAGATTTACTGATCAATTATGGCAATGAAACCAGCTATTTCTGTCTGACAATAGACAAAAGTGCTGGCGGCTGGCGCTTCGCTGTTGATACGATGACCACCTTATCCTGTTGCTGTATTGGTACGAGTTGATCATGAGTTTTCGCGCCTCCGAAAGTCTTTCTGAGCAAATTGCCCAGCACCTTGCCCAGCAAATCATCATGGGCGATCTGGTTGAGGGGGAAAGGATTCAGGAGCTTCGCATTGCCAAGGAGCTGAATGTCAGTCGAGGCTCGGTGCGTGAGGCGCTGCTGGTCCTTGCCCGAAAGCGGCTGATCGAGATTTATCCCCGCCGTGGTGCTGTGGTCTCAGAAATGTCTCCGGTACAGGTCAAGGCACTGTACGAGGTGCTGTCGATGTTGCTGCAGATGATCTGTCGCAAGGCATCGGAAAACTGGCGCCAGCACGACATGGAAGGCTTTGTTGGCCAGTTGCAGCGTCTGCAGTCCTGTGTGGACGAGGGAGATATCGAGGGCTTTCACGAAGGTGCCTTCGAGTTTTTCAACATGGCATACCGCTTTGCAAACAACAGCTATGCCTCTGATATTCTTGATGATTTGCAGCCTGCTGTGCGCAGGGCCGCCTATCTTGCCCTACATACAGACCGGCGTGAGCTGGATGAGGCACTCGCATTCCTCAAGGGGGTGGTGGATAGCATCATGATGCGGAAGAGTGAGCAGGCAGCCTCCCTGATTGATGACTTTTGCGTGCACCAACGGAACCTGGTTCTGGATGCACTGCTGAGGGTCAAGCAGATTGAAGTGGCCTGGGCTCAGCGGCATCGTCGCTAAGTTGATTGCATATCAAGGTATGACCACTTGTTCTTTCTTTTCCCGACTTCGACTATATTGGTTGGACCAGTTTTCCTGCAGAAGCGGGGGATGAGATCATGAGCAAACGCAAACCATTAGGCGAAGCACTCTACGAAGAGTTGTGCCGGGACATTATTCACGGGCGCATTGCGCCAGGTGCGAACATGCTGCCTGAGCGCAAGATGGCTGAGTCACGGGGGCTGAACCGTGGGGCTGTGCGTGAAGCCATGAAGCGCCTGGAGCAGATGCGCCTGATACACACCGTGCATGGGGGGGGCAACCGGGTGACTGACTGGCAGCAGATTGCCGGTCTGGAGCTTCTGCCCGACTTGTTGGTTAACGAAAGTGGTCTGCCCAATTTTGCCATGCTTCGGTCCTTGCTGGAGATGAGGGCGTCGATGGCTGTAGACGCAGCGAGGCTTGCCGCACAACGGGCAGAGCCAGAGGCCATTCAGTCATTGCAGGAGTCTGTTGATCGCATGCGAAAGCGACCCAATGATGTCGAGTATCTGCAGTCCGAGGTGCAGGCATTCTGGGGGCAACTGGTGAGGTCGGCCGGCAATCAGGTCTATGTCATGGCATTCAACTCGTTGTCGCTTTGCTGGGTGCGCTACGGGGCCCACTTGCGTCACCTGCTCAGTGATGAGTTACGAGCCATTAATCAATATCAGGCGATTGTTGATGCCTGCCGCAAGCGTGACCCCGAAAGGGCAGCCAAGCATTCGGCCCACCTGGTACAGATGGCTGCCGAACAGATCGAAAAAGTGGCGTCGGGTTACCAGCAGCGGCAGTCCGTAAACAACGGCGACCTGTTTGCCTTCTAACTCGCTCCCTATATTGGTGCGACCATTTTTTTATGTCTCTGCCCTGGGCTCTGTCGCGCCTTGGCATGGAGGCTTAGTGGCTTTTTCTGTACACTCTCGCGGGTCTATTTGTTGAGACAAGCCATCCTCAAATATTTATGAGGTAGTTGGTGCAATACACTGTTTTTCAAGGGAATTAATAAAGGGTATTTTGTCGGCTATCGGACACTTGTCTGAGCGGCAAGCCCTATCGGGACTGACATGCGACTTAAGAGCATCAAGCTGGCTGGCTTTAAATCCTTTGTGGACCCAACCACAGCCCATTTTCCGACCAATCTTTCGGCCGTTGTCGGCCCTAACGGTTGCGGCAAGTCCAATGTGATCGATGCTGTGCGCTGGGTAATGGGGGAGTCATCTGCCAAAAACCTGCGTGGCGAGTCCATGACGGACGTTATTTTCAATGGCTCGTCGGCGCGCAAGCCGGTAGCCCAGGCTTCGATTGAGCTGGTTTTTGACAACTCGGATGCGACCTTGGGCGGTGAATATGCGCAGTTTGCCGAAATATCGATCAAGCGCGTGGTTACCCGCGATGCCAAGTCGGACTACTTCCTGAATGGCATTCGTTGCCGACGCAAGGACATTACCGATATTTTCCTGGGCACGGGCCTGGGTCCCCGCTCTTACGCGATCATTGAACAGGGGATGATCTCCCGCCTGATTGAGGCGCGCCCGGAGGAGCTTCGTGTTTACATCGAAGAAGCTGCCGGCATTTCAAAGTACAAGGAACGGCGTCGTGAAACCGAGACGCGCATGCGCCACACCCGCGAAAACCTTGAGCGCCTGAGTGACATTCGCGAAGAACTGGAAAAGCAGCTTCAGCACCTGCAGCGACAGGCTCAGTCTGCAGAAAAGTATAAGGAATTCAAGGAGGAAGAACGACTTCTTAAAGCTCAACTTCAAGCGCTACGCTGGCAGGCACTGGACCTTCAGGTAGGCCAGCGCGAGACCCTTATCCGTGAGCTTGAGATCCGGCTGGAGGCTGTGATCGCGGAGCAACGTTCTGCTGATGCGGCGCTGGAGAAGCAGCGCGAAACCCAGATTGAGCTTTCCGACAAGTTTTCCGAGGTGCAAAGCCGCTTTTACAAGGTTGGTAACGAGATTTCCCGCCTTGAGCAAAACATGACCCATCAACGTGAGCGCCTTGTGCAGCTCCGGGATGACATGGCGCAGGCGGAGCGCAGCCATCAACAGGCCAGTGAGCATTTGCAGCTTGATGAGGCACAACTGGAGGATGTTCGTGGCCAGCTGCTAGCCCTTGAACCGGAGCAGGCTCTTTACCAGGCCCAGGCCGAAGAGCTGGCCGAGGGGCTCGCTGTGGCGGAAGAGCGGATGCAGCACTGGCAGCAGGAGTGGGAGCAGTTCAACCAGACTGCGGCCGGCGCACGTCAGCAGGCAGAAGTTGAGCAGTCCAAAATCCAGCACATGGAGCAGGCCATTCAGCGCTCCAGGGAGCGGCTTGATCGTCTGGACAATGAGCGCAAGAGCCTGACTGCAGGTCCTCTGGCAGACGAAGTGGCAGTGTTGAACGAGCAATTGGCTGAAGTTGAACTTCAGCTTGAGGCAGGCCAGGAAAAGGTTGATGCCGCCGCATCTGGTATTACCAGTCAGCGAGAGATTAATAACCGCCTGCACAATGAAGCGGATGCCCTGAAGTCACGGTCCCAGATACTCAAAGGTCGTGAGGCCTCACTTGAAGCGCTTCAGCAGGCCGCCATGGGCCAGGAAAGTGGTCTTACCACATGGCTCGAGTCTGAAGGTCTGTCCTTGCGACCGCGACTGGCTGACCAGTTGCAGGTGGAAGGCGGCTGGGAACGTGCCGTTGAGACCGTTCTGGGACGCAGCCTTCAGGCCGTCTGTGTTGACTCGCTGGGTGCGCTGACTGACAAACTCGTGAATCTGGCCAAGGGAGACCTGACCTTTGTAGAGAATCGTCAGGCACCTGCATCTGGCGGCCAGGTCGCCAGAACACTGTCGTCACTGGTCAAGGGGGCCGAAACAACCGCATTGCTGGCAGGCGTGTACGCCTGTGAGACCCTGACGGATGCCATGCGGGTACGTGAGCAGCTGGCTGCACATGAGTCGGTGGTGACATGTGATGGTATCTGGCTTGGGGCTAACTGGTTACGCGTGATTCGTGAGGAAGACTCCGAGTCTGGCGTACTGGCCCGCAAACAGGAGCTGGTCCGTGTCATTGAAGAGCTGGCCCTGATTGATGAGCAGTTGGCGGACAAACAGGCGGCTCTGGAGGAGGGGCGTGAGGCACTGCGCTCGCTGGAATTGCAGAGAGAGGATGCCCAGCGTGCGCTGTCACAGCTGACACGGTCCCGTGGCGATGTCCAGGCGCAGTTGGGCGCCAAACAGGTTCGCCTGGAGCAGTTTACTGCCCGCTCAAGCCGTATTGAAAAGGAAATGGAAGATGTCCAGTCGCAGCTGCGGCTGGATCAGGAGCAGCTGTCTGAAGCTCGCCTGATCCTGCAGGACGCACTAGATGCAATGGGGCGTGACTCTGCGCGTCGCGAAGAACTGCTGCGTGAGCGTGATGCTGCACGTGAAGGCCTGGATGGTGCACGGCAACGCGCACGGGCAGATCGTGATGCATCACACCAGATGGCATTGACGCTGCAAGCGCTGCGCACCCGTGAAACATCACTGGCCCAGAGTATCGGCCGTTTGCAGGAGCAGTTATCCAGTCTTGCCGAGCGCCGGGAGATGCTTCAGGAAAGCCTGCTTGAGCTGGAGAATCCCGGCGGAGAGCATCAGGTGTTGCTCGAGGAGCAACTCACCTTGCGTGTCGAGGTTGAGAAGGAGATGGCAACTGTTCGCGCTGAGCTGGAGGCTGTTCAGCACGAGTTCCGCGAGCACGAGCGCAAGCGTCAACAGGCAGAGCAACAGGCCCAGCAAGTGCGGGACATGCTGCAAAACCAGCGCATGGAATGGCAAAACGCCAGTTCCCGCAGGGAATCGCTGCAAGAGCAGATTGCGGAAGAGCAGTTTGACCTGCCAACCGTACTGCAAGCCTTGCCGGAGGATGCCAGTGAGCGGCAGTGGCAGGAGGACCTTGAAAAGGTCTCTGCACGCATTTCCCGCCTTGGCCCCATCAATCTGGCAGCAATTGATGAATACCAGGCCCAGTCCGAGCGCAAGAACTATCTTGATGCGCAGGATGCAGATCTTCGTGAAGCACTGGATACACTTGAAAACGCGATCCGCAAGATTGATCGTGAAACCCGGACGTTGTTCCGCGATACCTTTGATCGCGTCAACAAGGGATTGCAGGAGCTTTTCCCCAAGGTATTCGGTGGTGGCCATGCCTATCTGGAGCTGACCGGCGAGGAGCTGCTTGAAGCTGGCGTCACCATCATGGCTCGCCCGCCAGGCAAGCGTAACTCCACCATCCACCTGCTTTCCGGTGGTGAAAAAGCACTGACAGCACTGGCACTTGTGTTCTCGATTTTCCAGCTCAATCCTGCGCCGTTCTGCATGCTGGATGAAGTGGATGCGCCTCTCGACGATGCGAACGTTGGCCGTTACGCGCGACTGGTTGAGGAAATGTCGGAAAAAGTTCAGTTCATCTATATCACGCACAACAAGATCGCCATGGAAATGGCGCATCAGCTCATGGGTGTCACCATGCATGAGCCAGGCTGTTCGCGTCTGGTGACCGTCAACGTCGAAGAGGCTGCGGCAATGGCCGCCGTGTGAGGATATTCACATGGAACTGCTGTATGTACTTCTGGTGGCGATCTGCCTGATTCTGGTCTGGCGTGGCGTAACACTATTCATGGAGTGGCGTTCACGCTTGCGACTGAAGATAGAGCCTGTGCCGCCTGGCCCCGAGATTGAAATCACGCCAAATCCGGAGCTTGGCAAAGTGCGTGTGCGTCCGCGTAGCGAGCCAGTACTGGCTGAAATGCCCTCCATGCAGAAACAGACTGCAGTACCGCGAGTAACGGTTACGCAAGCCCCCGAGCCTGTTGTGGCACTGCAAGAGAGGGCATCCCCGGATGATCATGAGGATGTCAGCAGCGTCGCTCCTTTAATCCCGGAAACTACGCAAGGCGATGCTGGAGATGAGCCGCTGCTGCTTACGCCGTCCAGTGTTGCAACACTGGCGGAGGCTGCAGAGCAACAAGACCTGTTTGCTGACGAGCCCATTGCTCCGCCTCCCCAGCGCCGCAATACCGCAAGCCGGGCACAGGCACTATACGGCTCGACCAATGTGGAACCTGTACAGCCCGTCATGGCTGCGCCCGCAGAAAAAAAACAAATCGACATAGAACAGGTGATTGCGCTGCATGTGGTTTCACGAGCGCACTCCTTTAATGGGGAGGACTTGCTTCGCAGTGTGCTGAGTTATGGCTTGCGTTATGGCGACATGGCAATTTTCCATCGACATGAGCAGCCATCAGGGCAGGGCCGGGTGTTGTTCAGCATGGCCAAGGCCGTCGAACCTGGCACCTTTGATCTTGAAACCATGACCGGCGAGGAAGTACCCGGGGTCAGTTTTTTCATGGGGCTGCCTGGCGTAAACAGCATTACGGCATATGACATCATGGTGGACACGGCACGCCGGCTGGCAACCGAGTTGCAGGGGGATGTACTGGATGAACATCAGCAACCGCTCACCAGACAACTCGTTGAGCATTACCGTGAGCGCGTTCAGGAGTTTGAACGTCGTCGCCTGATGACCCGGCCTGACGGTCGTTGAGGAAAACACGTGCAACGACAGGATGCTGTACGTGAGATCGAGCGCCTGAGGGCGCAAATTCGCCATCACAATCATCGGTACTATGTTCTGGACGATCCGGAAATTCCGGACAGTGACTACGATCAACTCTTCGTATCCTTGCGCGATCTGGAGTCCGTTTTTCCTGATCTGGTTACGCCAGATTCTCCGACACAGCGTGTCGGGGGTGAGCCATTGTCCGGCTTTCAAACGGTCACTCACGAAGTCCCCATGCTTTCCCTTGATAATGTTTTCAGTATCGGGGAGTTTCTGGGTTTCGATCGCAAGGCACGTGAGCGACTGGGAGGCCTGATCAAGTCGGGCGATGACCTCTTTGCCGAGCCTGAGATCCCGTATTGTGCCGAGCCCAAGCTGGACGGACTGGCAATATCCCTTCTCTATGAAGATGGCCTGCTTGTACGGGCAGCCACACGTGGTGACGGCGCCACCGGTGAAGACATCACCCATAATGTCCGCACAATCCCCTCGGTACCACTGCGCCTGCTTGGCAACACCGTACCGGCAAGACTTGAGGTGCGTGGTGAAGTGGTCATGCCAAAGGCCGGGTTTCTCAAGCTGAATGAGCGGGCGGCAGCGCAGGGTGAGAAGCAGTTTGCCAATCCGCGCAATGCGGCTGCAGGAAGCCTTCGGCAACTTGATCCTCGTATTGCAGCAAAACGCCCACTGGAGTTTTATGCCTATGGCGCGGTGCAGGCACTTGGCATTAATTTTCCGCCGTCACAGTTTGAAACCCTGCAGCAACTGGTAACACTGGGCTTTCGTATAAGCCAGGAAGTCAAACGCGGGCATGGTGCAGGATTTGTTCAGGCGTTTTATGCGGACGTGCAGTCCCGCAGGGACAGTCTTCCGTATGAAATTGACGGAGTTGTCATCAAGGTGGATAACGTTCGCTGGCAGCAGGAGCTTGGTTTTGTGTCCCGGGCACCACGCTGGGCGACTGCGTTCAAGTTTCCCGCACAGGAAGCCATCACCACTATCGAGGCTATTGAGTTCCAGGTGGGCAGAACCGGAGCGCTTACGCCGGTTGCACGATTAGCCCCTGTTTTTGTGGGGGGCGTAACGGTCAGTAATGCCACCCTGCATAACTTTGACGAAGTTGAACGGATGGATGTGCGCGTTGGCGACAGCGTCATTGTCTACCGCGCTGGTGATGTAATCCCCAAGGTTGTCCGTGTACTTGTTGATCGACGACCAGCCAACTCTCATCCTGTTGATCTGCCAACATGCTGCCCGGTCTGCGGATCTGATGTCGAACGCCCCGAGGATGAAGCGATAGCACGTTGTTCTGGCGGCCTCTTTTGTCCTGCCCAGCAAAAGGAAGCTCTCAAGCATTTTGTATCCCGGCGGGCAATGGACATTGAAGGCCTGGGCGATAAATGGATTGAGCAGTTGGTGGATCAGGGATTGATTCGCTCAAGTGCCGATCTGTTCGTTCTTGGCAAAGGCGATTTGCTTCCTCTTGATCGCATGGGCGACAAGTCTGCCGAAAATCTGCTGGCGGCTATTGGCCACAGCAAGTCGACAACGTTCCCCCGCTTTCTGTTTGCCCTTGGTATTCGCGGGGTGGGCGAAGCGACCGCCCTTGCCTTGGCCAGGCATTTTGGGCGGCTTGAGTCACTGCTGGCAGCTGACGAAGAAGCCTTGATGCGTGTGCCGGATATCGGGCCTGTTGTGGCTGAATCAGTTGCCACATTCTTTCGCCAGCCGCATAACATCGAGATCATTCAACGCCTGCGTGAAGTCGGCGTGGTCTGGCCGGATATTGAGGCCGACGCTGAACGCAAACAACCGCTGGCGGGACAAACCTGGGTACTGACAGGCTCACTGGCCACGCTTGGCCGGGAGCAGGCCAAAGAGAAACTGATGCTGCTGGGGGCAAAGGTGGCAGGCAGTGTTTCAAAGAAAACCAGCTGTGTCGTTGCCGGCGAGGCAGCCGGCTCCAAGCTGGCAGAGGCAGAAAAACTGGGCATTCCCGTATTGAATGAAGACGCCTTGCTGGCCTTGCTGGCCAGCCATGGACTTCAGTCATGAAAGTCGCGTATCAGGTTCAGGGGTAGGGCGCATGGATCAGGAATCGATTGTTTACGGCGTCGTACGTGATATTGCATTTGGCACGCAGATGGAGCGTCGGGTACGCCGCGCCCATAATCGCCAGATTATCGAGTCGCTACCTGACGCAGATGGCTGGCCCTTCATTTGCCGTGAAATGTTCGGCATTTCCGGTTTTGATGAAATGGGCGGCACCTATCAGACCCAGGTCATTCACTTTGGTGCAAGCTACCGGGCCATCGAGTATGAGTGGGAACTCTGGATGAAAAAATTCGAGTCGCTGCTTGTGCAAATGTACTGGGTGAGCGCCAAGGTTCATCTGGAAACAGAGCTTTCCGGAATGCACACCTTCATCTGGGATGCTGCTGGTGAATGCCACGAACCGGGCGGTACATTGCAGGTCCGCTGTGAATGGGAGCGTGAAGGAGGAATCGTCGCGCGACCACGTTGATGCATGAAAATGTCACGCAACATCGCACCTGATTTGTCACGCTTATTTTCCCCGTTTGATGTCGCGAGCCGCAAAACGCATCGGATGCAGGGACTTCAATATCTCTCGTGAAACCGGAGCTGGCTCGTTACATATTTCAGCGGCCAGAATTTCTGCACACAGCAAGCCCTGACTGAAGCCTTTTGAGCCATGTGCCAGATTTACATACAGGCCATCAAGCGCTTTCAGTTGTGGATAGTCTTGTACCCGGCCATGCATGAGACCCGCATAATCTGTCCTGAACCCTGAGATATTCGCCAATGGCCCTACCAGTGGCAGATAGTCAGGGCTTTGACAGCGAATGGATGCACGACCGGACCATGCTGATACGGGCTCCAGGCTTTCTGCCAGCTCTGGCATGTGCTGCCCGAGGGTGTGCTGATTGCTGACGTGATCTCCTGTTTCTTCAATCAGTGATTCATTGTCAGGCTGAAACGTTGCCCCGATGCAATGGTGTCCATTGTCGAGTGAAGGGCTGATGTAGCCATCATGACAAACCACAGTATTCAGCGCAGCTGATAACGACGATGCTGGCGCCATGGAAACCTGTCCACGAACAGCTTGTAGCGGCAAGAAGGAACTTACATCCAATTCCCGCGCACTCAGGGCATTCGCAAGAACGACTACCGGGCTTTCATCAATGACCGATCCAGTAGCATCCATGAGCTGCCATCCGGTCGCTGTTTGCCGTATTTCCTCCACCTGCGTATTTTCTTTCAACTGGATATTGGGGTGCTGCAACAGTGCCTTGCAGTAACCGGCTGCATCCAGCCAGCCGCCATCAGGAAACCAGAGTGCCTCGTGCGAGAGCGATATGCCTGCGTACCTGCTGGCTTCTTCTGCATCACAACGCATGACGAGTGACGGGAACCATGGATGATGGTCGGCATCATCCCGGCGATGACGCTGATTACCTGCAAGCAACTGGATAACCCCGCACGGATGCCATAGCCCCGTGTCGGCAGGCAACTGCTCCATCTGTGCCAGCGTAAAAAGCCATGCTTGTTGCGGGAAATGATTTGAAGCTTGCAGGCTGGTGCCAAGTTTCGGATAGAGGATGGCTGCGGGATTGCCGGATGCACCCATGGCAGGTGCAGCATTGGCTTCGATTACGGATATTGACCAGCCGCGCATGGCCAGTCTGGCCGCAGTGCTACAACCTGCAATGCCGGCCCCGATCACGATGGCTTTTTTCTGGCGGATTACAGAGGTCGGCCGGGCAAGCCAGGGGGGTTCTGTTTTGTGGACTTGATGATGAAACTGGCCACGCAGCATTTCCCGTTTGAGCCCGAAACCGGCAACTTTTTCGACATGGAAACCAGCAGCCTGCAATCCTCGCCGAACGTGCCCTGCAGCGGTGAATGTTGCAAGGGTTGCTGAGGGCTGACTCAGACGAGCCATGGCCTCATATAGTCCGGATGTCCACATTTCCGGGTTTCTGGCTGGCGCAAAGCCATCAAGAAACCAGGCATCAACCCTGGCCACCAGCCCGGGAAGCATGTCGGCAACATCCCCGAAGTACAGGGTCAGTGTGCTGCGCCATTGGGGAAAAACAATTCGATGAAAGCCGGGGAGGAGTCTGGGGTAGTGCTTTTGCAGTGCGGTGGCAAACTCGTGAAAGGCAGACCAAAGTCCTTGAGCCTTTTCGAGGTCAGACAATGCTAGTGGATATTTCTCGACGCTTACATAATGTAGCCAGCCGGCAGAAGACTCTCTTTGCCACAGGGACATGGTGGCCAGCCAGTTCAGGCCTGTGCCAAAACCGGTCTCTGCAATCGTGAAACTGCTGTTGCCTGTACAACTGCGGAAGCGTGAAGCAAGCTGGTTCTGCTCAAGATAAACATGTGTGGTCTCGTCCATTCCCCCGGCTTCCGAGAAATAGACGTCGCCAAAGTCCATGGAAAACGGCACACCCCTGGACCAGTCCAGCCGAGCCGGTCGCAAAGTGGATGTCATTAAGACCGGCCGTGGTTACCAGCTGCTCTTGCGCCGGCCGGCGCCGGAAAAGAACCATCCCATGATAAAGCCGACAATCACTGCACCGGCACCTTTCCAGATGCCTTCATTGCTGCGGTCATGCTTCAGGACATTATTCTGGATTGCCAGGTTTTCAAGCTGTAACTGCAGCTCCTGATTGCGCGCAAGCAGCTCGCGATTGGCCTTGTCTACCCGTTCTGCATTGACCAGCATTTCCTGCTGGCGGCGCTGTTCGATTGTAATGACGGGGGGGGCGACCGGCGGTGCATCCGTGACCTGTGGCGTTACGGCCGCAGCCGCAACGGGAGTGACTGGAGCCTTGGCCGGTGTGACTGACACTGCTGGCGCAGGGATTGCTGCCGGGGCCGCTGGAGCGACCGGCTTTGCCGGGGCTGCAACAGTGCGTACTACCTTTTTGGCAGCAGGTTCCTGTGCAGGTGCTGCAGGAGCAACAGGCGAGGCTGGCACCGTAGTGGCAGGCGTACTAACTGTTTCAGCCAGCGCCAGTGATGAAGCCAGCAGCAGTCCCGGCAAGTAGAGTGATGTCTTGTTCATTTCCCCAGGTCCTCAGGGCAGTACTTTTTTAAAGGGCTTGACCACGACACGGGCATACACACCAGCGTCAAGGTAAGGATCTGCCTTTGCCCAGCTCTCTGCTGCGACCAGGCTCTCGAATTCCGCAATGATCAGGCTACCAGTGAATCCGGCCGGTCCGGGGTTCTCCGAATCAATCGCAGGATGGGGGCCTGCGGCAAACAGACGCCCCTCCGCCTTGAGCTGCTCAAGGCGGGCAACATGGCGAGGACGTACCTCAAGACGGGTAGCCAGCGTCCCCGGCACATCCTCAGCAATTATCGCGTACCACATGGGCTCATGCTCCAGACTTGTTCTCGTCATCACCGGGAAGATAGCGGCTCAGGTAAACCATCTGGCCAACCAGGAAAACCAGCGTCATGCCCAGACTGCCAATAACCTTGAAGGTTACCCAGTACTTTGGGTATGTGAATGCCACGTAAAGATTTGCCGCGCCGGCAAACATGAAAAACAGCACCCAGGCAATGTTCAGGCGTTGCCATACCTGCGTTGGCACCTGCAGTGCGTGCCCCAGCATGCGTTCAATAGCAACCTTGTCTCCAATGAAATGGCTGGCAAGAAACACTACGGCAAAAATCCAGTTGATGATCGGGGCCTTCCACTTGAGCCAGTTCTCATCCCGCAGGATCAGGGTGATGCTGCCAAAGGCAATCGTCGCCACCAGCGTAATGACATGGTTTTTTTCCAGCTTGCGGTCGGCAATCCAGATGCCCCCGTAAACCACGATGGAGGCACCGACCAGGACTGCGGTCGCCGGAAAAATGCCGGAATACTGGTAGGCGGCAAAGAAGAGAAAAAGAGGAACAAAGTCCAGCCACTGTTTCATGCGCGTCTGCAGGGAGTGTTAAAGTGGCGCATCTTATCAGACCCAGACCATCACGCCATGCCCGTTGTTGACCTTCATACCCACAGTATTTGCTCGGACGGCGCCCTGAGCCCGGCCGACCTGGTGACTCGTGCCCATGCGGCCGGGGTGGAGGTACTGGCCCTGACAGATCATGACTCCGTTATCGGGGTTCCCGAGGCAACTGCAACGGCCACTTCACTGGGCATGCGGCTACTGCCGGGACTGGAATTGTCTACCTTATGGAAAGGGTTTTCCGTGCATGTGGTTGGCCTGGGGCTGGATATTCATCATCCAGGGCTTGTGGCAGGCCTTGCCAAACAGGCGGATGCTCGGGGTGAGCGGGCTCGGGCAATTGCAGCACGGCTGGACAAAGCCAAACGCCCAGGGGCCTACGAGGCGGCTCTGGCGCTGGCCGGTGGTGAGCCCAACCGCATCAGCCGCACCCATTTTGCCCAGTGGCTGGTGCAGACAGGCGCCGTCAGCAGCATGCAGGGGGCCTTCGACAAGTATCTTGGCAATGGCAAACCGGGGGATGTCCCGATGCCATGGGTGGACTTGCCAACCGCAGTCGACCTGATCCGCAGTGCGGGTGGCACAGCTGTATTGGCCCACCCGGGACGGTATCCGCTGACCCGGACCAAGCTACGCACCCTTATCGGGCTGTTCAAGGAAGCAGGAGGGGAGGCCATGGAAGTCGCCACCGCAACAGAAAAACCGGATGTGGTCCGCTATCTGGGGCAGCTGACAACCCAGTTTGACCTGGAAGCATCCCAGGGAAGCGACTTTCATGGCCCCCACATTCCATGGATTCAGCTGGGACGATTTCCGCCGCTGCCGGCAGAATGCCGCCCCGTCTGGCGGCGATGGATATCCGGGGAGGAACCCGTATGAGCCAGTATTTCTATGTACATCCTGACAATCCCCAGGCTCGCTTGATCAAGCAGGCCGTGGGCATGATCCAGGAGGGTGCTGTCATTGCCTATCCTACCGACTCTGCCTATGCACTGGGTTGCCACATCGGCGACAAGGCGGCCATGGAGCGCATTGTCCGCTTGCGTGAACTGGACGAGCGCCATAACTTCACCCTGCTTTGCCGCGACCTTTCTGACATTGCCACCTATGCCAAGGTCGACAATGCCACTTACCGGTTGCTTAAGACCCATACGCCCGGTGCGTATACCTTCATCCTGACGGCGACCAGCGAGGTCCCCAAGCGCTTGCTGCATCCCAAGCGCAAGACCATCGGCATCCGGGTGCCAGAGCATGCCATCAGCCAGGCGCTCCTTGCCGAGCTGGGCGAACCCTTGCTGACATCCACCCTGCAACTTCCCGGCGACGAGTATCCCCTGAATGATCCGGAGGAGGTACGCGAGCGTGTGGGTTCACGCCTGGACCTCATCATTGATGGTGGCTTTGGCACACTGGAGCCAACAACCGTGGTGGATCTCAGTGGTGACAGTCCGGTTGTCCTGAGGCAGGGCAGGGGCGATCCGGCCCCGTTTCTGTAGCCCCTCGCGCCAGGATCAGGCAGCCCCAGAGTCCTGGACGGGTTCCGGGACCGGGCCACCACCCTTTGCCCATGCTTTTTTCCCGTGTTGTCGATATACTTGCCGGCTGATTTGCCAGCCCGACAAGTCCGTATCCAAGTCTGTCGTCAAAGGAGTCCCACTTGAGTTCCATCGCCTCTCAGCAACGTGTTTTGTCCGGCATGCGCCCGACAGGCCGTCTGCATCTCGGTCACTACCATGGCGTACTCAAGAACTGGGTGAAACTGCAGTATGAATATGACTGCTTCTTCTTCGCGGCTGACTGGCATGCGCTGACCACTGCCTATGAGAATCCCCGGGGCATTCAGCAAAGCGTGTTTGAAATGGTGGTGGACTGGCTGGCGGCGGGTGTAAACCCCAACAATGCCAACATTTTTGTGCAGTCACAGGTGCCTGAGCACGCCGAACTTCATCTGCTGCTCTCGATGATGACACCCCTGAGCTGGCTGGAGCGCGTCCCGACCTACAAGGACCAGCAGGACAAGCTCAAGGATCAGGACCTGTCCACCTACGGTTTTCTGGGTTACCCCTTGCTGCAGAGCGCGGATATCCTGATTTATCGCGCAGGGCTTGTACCCGTTGGCGCAGACCAGATTGCCCATGTCGAGATCACCCGTGAGGTGGCACGCCGCTTCAACCATCTTTACGGGCGTGAGCCCGGCTTCGAGGAAGCGGTCGAAGCGGCCATCACCAAGATGGGCAAGAAGTCCGCCAAACTCTATGCCGATCTTCGCCGGCGCTATCAGGAGTCGGGCGATGACGATGCCCTGGCAACGGCACAGGCACTGGTAAAGGACCAGCAGAACATTACCCTTGGCGACAAGGAGCGTCTTCTGGGCTCGCTGGAAGGCTCTGGCAAGATCATTCTGCCCGAGCCTCAGGCCCTGCTGACGCCGGCCTCCAAGATGCCGGGCCTGGACGGTCAGAAAATGTCCAAGTCCTATGGCAACTTCATTTCCCTGCGCGAGCTGCCGGATGATGTTGATGCCAAGATCCGCAAGATGCCGACAGACCCGGCGCGTGTCCGTCGTCATGATGCAGGCAATCCGGATGTCTGCCCCGTATGGCAGCTGCATGAAGTCTATTCGGACGATGCAACAAAGCAGTGGGTACAGCAGGGATGTCGTTCCGCCGGTATCGGCTGCATTGAGTGCAAGAAACCGGTAATTGATGCTGTAAATGCGGAACTGGCCCCCATGCGTGAACGCGCACGGGAGTTTGAAGACAGCCCGGACCTGATTCGCAGTATTCTGGAACGTGGTGCTGAAACTGCTTCTGCCATCGCGGAAGACACACTGCGTGATGTGCGTGCGGCCATGGGCCTGGCGTATCGCTAGACTTGTGCCGGACGGCGCAGGCCAAAATGGGCTTTATTCACCGCTGTGAAGCGGTACAGAGGGCAAGATGAGCAAAACCCCACAGGACGACGAAAGGGTACTCGCAGCACTCGCTGACATTCAGGCGGAGACGGACATTGCCGTCGCCGAGCAGGCTGCCGGCTCTCTGGCCACGGATACAGCGGCTGCCGAGCCCCCTCCACAACAACAGGAAATGCCTTTTGCCCTGGTCTATGGCCAGGCGTTCATGAAGCTGCCTGATGATCTCTACATTCCACCCGATGCCCTTGAGGTTTTCCTTGAGGCCTTCGAGGGCCCGCTGGACCTTCTGCTCTACCTGATCCGTCGCCAGAATCTCGATATTCTTGATATTCCGGTCGCAGAAATAACCAAACAGTACATGGCGTATGTCGAGATGATGCACGCCATCAACATGGAGCTGGCGGCCGAGTATCTGGTAATGGCCGCCGTGCTGGGCGAGATCAAGTCCCGCTCGCTGTTGCCGCGCCCCAAAACCGAGGATGGTGAGGAAGAGGAAGATCCGCGCGCCGAACTCATTCGTCGCCTGCAGGAATACGAGCGCTTCAAGAAGGCCGCCGCCGATCTGGAAGAAATGCCCCAGGAAGGACGCGACTTCTGGGCAGTCCAGGCGGCCGGTCCAGAATACACGCGGGAAAAAGAGCTGCCGCAGGTTGATCTTCGCGAGGTATTGCTTGCCCTGCAGGATGTATTGCGCCGTGCAGACCTTTTTGAGAGCCATCAGGTTTCAAAGGAAACCCTGACCCTGCGCGAGAAAATGGCGCAGGTGCTGGAAATGCTGAAGGGCCGTGAGTTCCTTCCATTTGTGTCGTTGTTCACACTGGAAGAAGGGCGTCTTGGCGTCGTGGTGACATTCATGTCCATTCTTGAACTGGTCAAGGAAGGCATTATTGATCTGGTGCAGACCGAGTTTATGGGTCCAATCCATGTAAAAGCTAGGGCGCAGCAGGCCGAAGGTAATGGTTATGATCTTGCCGAGCTGCAGGATGAAGGTCCCGAGGATGCTTTCGAGGAGCCACCTGCCGAGGCAGCTGCCGATAGCCCGCAGGACCTGGATGACGATTATTGGGATGAAGATGCCGGTGAAAGCGACTTCTCGGCAGAAGGGGATTGAACGTGGATGCCGTGCTTCTTAAAAAGATTCTTGAAGGCGCAATTTTTGCAGCCGGTCAGCCGTTGAGCCTGGAGCAGCTCGGCCTGCTGTTTGATGAAGAAGGGCGCCCGAGCAACAGCGACATGCGCGCCGTGCTGGACGAGCTGAAAGCAGACTATGCCGGGCACGGTATCGAGCTCAAGGAAGTTGCGTCAGGATTCCGCTTCCAGGTGCGCCAGGAAACCGGCCCCTGGGTCAGCCGCCTATGGGATGAAAAACCGTCACGTTACTCGCGCGCACTGCTGGAGACACTGGCACTGATTGCCTATCGCCAGCCCATTACCCGGTCCGAGATCGAGGAAATCCGCGGCGTATCTGTCAGCTCCCACATCATCAAGACATTGATTGAGCGCGAGTGGATTCGTGTGGCAGGTCACCGTGATGTTCCCGGACGTCCGGCCCTGTTCGCCACGACGAGAGAGTTTCTGGACAGTTTCAACCTGAAAAGCCTTGCTGAATTGCCCTCGCTTTCCGAGATTCGCGATCTTGAGCAGATTAACGAGGAGCTGGAGTTCCTTGAGGCCCAAGCCATCGGAAGCGGCGATCCGGAGCGTCTGGAAGCGGACAAGCTGGCCGATGTCATGGCAGAGCTTGAAGAAGAGATGAAACGTGAAGAATCCGGTGATGTACCGGACGACAGGATTTACGAGTAAGACCCGCGTCGTTACAGCTGGAAAGTTGAGACGATTATGAAAAACCTTGAGAGTTGTCTGCCCCATGAGTGAAAAACTGCAAAAAGTCCTGGCACGTGTTGGCCTGGGTTCCCGACGTCATATGGAGCAGGCGATTGTTGATGGTCGTGTGAGCGTGAATGGCAAGCTGGCCACACTGGGTGATCGTATCGAGGCTACCGATGAGCTTCGTGTGGATGGCCGTCTTGTTCATTTCACGGTTGAGTCCGAGGCACGCCGTCGCGTGCTGATCTATTACAAGCCTGAAGGCGAGATCTGCTCGCGCCAGGATCCGGAAGGGCGTCCCACCGTGTTTGATCGCCTTCCACCGCTGAAGGGCGAGCGCTGGGTCATGGTCGGCCGTCTGGACGTAAACAGCTCCGGCTTGCTGTTGTTTACTACGGATGGCGAGCTGGCCAACCGCCTGATGCACCCCTCCAATGAAATCGAGCGCGAATATGCTGTTCGCGTGATGGGCGAGGTCACGCCAGAGATCCGTACTGCGTTACTGGCAGGCGTGGAGCTGGAAGACGGACCCGCCAAATTCGAGCGCATTTCCGAGCTGGGCGGCGAAGGCTTCAATCGCTGGTTGCAGGTGGTAGTTAAGGAAGGGCGCAATCGTGAAGTGCGCCGCCTGTTCGAATCACAGGGCCTGAAGGTGAGTCGTTTGCTGCGCACACGCTATGGCACAGTGATACTGCCGCGCACCCTCAAGACAGGGCGCCATATCGAGCTCGACAAACACGACATTGACCCGCTGGTTGAGTTGGTGCAGTTGCGCCAACGTCGTGGCACCGGCCTCTATGGCCTGGCCAAGCGTCGTGTGGAGAAAATGCAGGAAAATCCATTGCCTGCACGTCGTGGCGGTTTCTTGCGTCAGCAGAAGCGCGATGGCCGCACCAAGGATGAGTAAGACTGCTTCATTTTTTCATGCCGCGGCAGACAGTGCATTGCGCTGGCAGGGAGTGCGGTAATGTTTCGTCGCCACGTTTTGCCTGCCATTGTATTTGTTTTTTATCGTCTGCTGCGCATGACATGGCGCGTTACCTTTGATGAGTGCCCGGCATTCCGCAGAGCGCTGGATAATCACGATCCGGTTGTTATTGCCCACTGGCATGGGGATGAGCTGGGCCTGATTCATCTGGTCAGGCGCTATCGTATAGCTACGATCACATCAACCAGCAAGGATGGCGAGTTGATGAACCGTGTGCTGGTGTGGCTGGGTGCGGCAACAGCGCGAGGCTCATCGACGCGTGGTGGCGCCAATGCAATGCGCGGCCTGATTTCCCACTGCCGTAAAAACGGAAACAACGTCTCGTTTGCCGTCGATGGTCCCAAGGGGCCAATCCACAAGGTCAAGCCTGGTGTTTTTGAGTTTTCAAGGCTCATGCAGGCGCCCATTTTTGTCGCATCCATCGGTATTTCACGCCCATGGGTATTTCATCGGTCCTGGAACAAGGCTGTACTGCCAAAGCCGTTTTCCCGGGTTCATGTGCGCATTGCCGAGGGCATGCCCGTGATTACCCGCGATCAGGATGCGCGAGAGGTTGCGCTGGCTGCACAACTGGAACAGATGCTGCATGAGGGGCAGGGGATTGCTGCGGGCGCTGTTTCCTGAGCACATCGTCATCCATACCCACATAAAAAAACCGGCCACAATGGCCGGTTTTTTTATTGCCGATGCCGTCACTTACGTTGACTGCGCATCCAGCGACTGGCCCGTAACACCAAGACTGTCAGGCCCCATCAGGTACAGGTAAAGAGGCATGATGTCATCCGGCAGTTTTACAGAGGCGGGGTCTTCACCTGGATAGGCGGACGCACGCATGGTCGTTCTTGTGGCGCCGGGATTTATGCAGTTGACGCGAATGTTGCTGGTGTTCATCAGCTCATCCGCGAGCATACGGGAGAGGCCTTCTATGCCGCACTTTGATACTGCGTAGGCACCCCAGAAGGCGCGCGCGCGTCGTCCCACCGAGCTGGTCGTGAAAACGATTGATGCATCCGGAGACTGCTTCAGCAAAGGCAGCAATGCCTGCGTCAGTAACAGCGGGGCACGCAGGTTGACCTTCATCACCGTGTCCCACGTATCCGGGTCATACATTTCCAGCGGGGTAATGTCACCCAGCACGCCTGCGTTATGCAGGATGCCATCAAGATGACCAAACTCACTCTCGATAGTATCGGCCAGCTGCCGGTATTCCTCCGGGCCAGCTATCGAAAAATCAACCGGGACCAGTGCGGGCTGCGGATCACCGTTAGCCTCAATTTCGTCGTAAACCTTTTCCAGCTTGGCCAGCGTGCGCCCGGCCAGCACAACGGTAGCGCCATGGGCAGCCAGTGCTTTTGCCGCCGCACGACCAATGCCATCACCAGCACCCGTGACCAGAATGACACGATCGGCCAGCAGGCCAGGAGGCGCTTCATAGTTGTTCATCAGTTTTCCCCTGTGTCCGGGTCCGGTTTATTCAATGCCAAGCAGGCGGGAGAGCTCAAAAACCGAGTCGACCAGATAATCTGCATGCCAGTCGGCCGGATTGTCACCATCCTGGATGTAGCCGTAGCTGACCGCCACGGTCGTCATGCTGGCGGCACGGCCTGCCTCAATGTCCCGCACATGGTCGCCCACGTACAGACACCGCTCAGGATTGATACCAAGTGCCTTGGCCGCCTTGAGCATGGGCTCAGGGTGCGGTTTGGTGTGGGTCACCATGTCAGGACAGATGGTGACGCTGCAACGCGTATCAAGCTTGAGTGCCTTGAGCAGTGGCATGGTGTAGAGGCTGGGCTTGTTGGTGACAATGCCCCAGGGAATGCCGAGTGCTTCAAGCCCCGTCAGCAAGGTATCCATGTCGGGAAACAGCCGGGTTTCATCCGCCAGATGATGCAGGTAATTGCTGAGGAACTCTTGCCGGATGCCCTCGAACTCGACCGAATCCGCCGGATAACGGTCAGCAAAGCCAAGTGCCACTACTGCGCGGGCGCCCTGCGACACGGATGCGCGAATGGTTTCGTACGGCAAGGGCTGCCGTCCATGGGCCGCAAGCTGACGATTCAGTACGCCTGCAAAGTCAGGTGCGGTATCTATCAGGGTGCCATCCAGATCAAACAGCACGGCCTCCGGGCGTGGCATCAGTCCGTGCCTCCGTCAATTGCAGGACGCGTTGTGGCAATCATGTAGTTCACATCCACATTCGGCCCAAGCCAGTAGCGGCGCGTCAGCGGGTTGTAATGCAGTCCGGTGATATCCGTCATGTCGAGGTCGGCAGCACGTACCCAGCTGGCCAGCTCGGAGGGCTTGATGAACTTGGCATAGTCATGGGTGCCACGGGGCAGCATGCGCAGGATGTATTCGGCCCCGAGAATGGCAAATGTGTAGGCTTTGGGATTGCGATTGATCGTGGAGAAAAACACCTTTCCCCCCGGCTTGACCAGGTCGAGGCAGGCCTTCACCACGGCAGCCGGATCCGGCACATGCTCAAGCATCTCCAGGCACGTCACCACATCAAAAGAGGCGGGGCGTTCCGCGGCCAGTTCCTCCACGGGAACCTGCCGGTAGTCAACCTTCTGGCCGCTCTCGAGCAGGTGCAGGCGAGCCACGGACAGTGGAGCGGCGCCCATGTCGATCCCGGTCACAGAGGCGCCACGACGGGCCATGCTCTCGGAAAGAATGCCGCCACCACACCCCACATCCAGAACGGTTTTGCCTGCCAGCCCTGCTCGCTCATCAATCCAGTTCAGGCGCAGGGGATTGATGTCATGCAGAGGCTTGAATTCGGAATGAGGGTCCCACCAGCGCGAGGCCAGTGCCTCGAATTTGGCGATTTCAGACGGGTCGACATTCGGGGTGGAGGCCGCCATGCCGTGCTCCTTGCGAAGGGGGTGGATTAGGGGCTGAAAGTATACCGGGAAGCGGCGGGCAAGGGGGAGGAAAAATACTGCTGCCGGAGGTGGCCAATGTTAGCTAACCCCATGATTTTTTGGTACTCTTGGCCCTTTCCCGGGAACCACCCGCAAGCCGGCTTCAGACTGGCAAATACACGGGTCTGGTTGGGTTATGAGAAAGGAGTCGGGGACGCTGATGACCGAATTTGCCAAAGAAATCCTGCCGGTCAATATCGAAGACGAATTGCGCCAGTCCTACCTCGATTACGCCATGAGCGTAATCGTGGGTCGTGCCTTGCCAGACGTGCGTGACGGCCTGAAGCCGGTCCACCGTCGCGTGCTGTTTGCCATGCACGAACTGGGCAATGACTGGAACAAGGCCTACAAGAAATCGGCCCGTGTGGTCGGTGACGTAATCGGTAAATACCATCCGCATGGCGATACGGCTGTGTATGACACCATCGTGCGTATGGCCCAGCCGTTCTCCCTGCGCTACATGCTGGTGGATGGCCAGGGCAACTTCGGTTCGATTGATGGCGATAACGCTGCCGCCATGCGTTACACCGAAGTACGCATGACCCGGCTTGCGCATGAACTGCTGGCCGATCTCGACAAGGAGACGGTGGACTGGGTGCCAAACTACGACGGCTCCGAGATGATTCCTGCCGTCATGCCCACCAAGGTCCCGAACCTGCTCATCAACGGCTCCAGCGGTATTGCCGTTGGCATGGCCACGAATATTCCGCCACACAATCTCACCGAAGTGGTGAATGCCTGTCTGGCCTATATCGACGATGAATCCATCACGATTGATGGCCTCATGGAGTACATCCAGGGTCCGGATTTTCCGACAGCGGCCATCATCAATGGCCGTGCCGGCATCATCGAAGCCTACCGAACCGGTCGCGGCCGCATTTACATGCGCGCCCGTCACGAGATCGAGACGGATGCCAAGACGGGCCGCCAGACCATTATTTTCACGGAAATTCCGTATCAGCTGAACAAGGCGCGTGTGATCGAAAAGATTGCCGAGCTGGTGAAAGAGAAAAAGCTGGAAGGTATTTCCGAGCTGCGTGACGAGTCCGACAAGGACGGCATGCGCATTGTCATCGAACTGAAGCGCGGTGAAGTCGCCGAAGTGGTGGTGAACAACCTGTTTGCGCAAACGCAGTTGCAGAGTGTGTTCGGCATCAACATGGTGGCACTGGCCGATGGCCAGCCCAAGCTGCTTAACCTCAAGGACATGATCGAGGCGTTTGTACGCCACCGTCGCGAAGTGGTCACACGTCGCACCGTGTACGAACTGCGCAAGGCACGCGAGCGTGGCCATATTCTTGAAGGCCTCGCCGTGGCACTGGCGAACATCGATCCGGTGATCGAGCTGATCAAGACATCGCCCAGCCCCTCCGAAGCAAAGGACCGCCTGATGCTCACGTCGTGGGAGCCAGGCGCCGTGGTTGCCATGCTGGAGCGGGCAGGGGACAAGAACGCCTGTCGCCCGGATGCGCTGCCGGAGCAGTTTGGTTTTGTTAACGGCAAATATGTTCTGTCTTCGGAACAGGCACAGGCCATTCTTGATCTGCGCCTGAACCGTCTGACCGGACTGGAGCAGGACAAGCTGCTCGCCGAATATCAGGAACTGCTGGAAAAGATCAAGGAGCTGGGGCTCATCCTGGCTGATCCGGAGCGTTTGCTGACGGTCATACGCGATGAACTGACCGCCATCCGTGACCAGTATGGCGACAAGCGCCGTACCGAGATTATCGGCTCCAAACTTGATCTCACCCTTGAAGACCTGATCACAGAAGAGCAGGTAGTGCTCACGATTTCGCATGCCGGCTACGCCAAGACGCAGCCGCTCGCTGATTACCGTGCGCAGCGTCGTGGTGGCAGAGGCAAATCGGCCACCGCCATGAAAGATGACGATTATATCGAGCATCTGCTGGTCGCCAGCACACACGACACCGTGTTGTGCTTTACCAGCAATGGCAAGGTTTACTGGCTCAAGGCCTACGAATTACCCTCGGGCGGGCGCGGCTCCAAGGGCAAGCCTATCGTGAACGTTCTGCCACTGGCAGAAGGCGAGCGTGTCACGGCCCTGTTGCCGGTAGACCTCAAGGCACTCGCTGAGCAAGCGCCTGAAGATGACGATGATCTTGATGACGCCGTGATCGATGTATTGCCTGAGGCTGATGAAGGTGATGCGGTTGAAGGCGATGATGCCGACGATGGCCAGGATGAGCCGACGGGCGCCTACATTTTCATGGCGACTGCATCCGGCACCGTGAAAAAGACACCGCTGGTGCAGTTCAGCCGGCCGCGCAGTAATGGTCTCATCGCGCTTCGCCTTGATGATGGCGATACGCTGATTGCCGCCGCCGTCACCAATGGCGCCTGCGAGGTCATGCTGTTCTCTGATGGCGGCAAGGTGATCCGCTTCAAGGAAAAAAACGTCCGCACCATGGGCCGCACTGCTCGCGGAGTACGCGGCATGCGACTGCCGGAGGGCCAGCACCTGATATCCATGATCATTCCCGAGACCGGTGCGCAAATCCTCACGGCGTCGGAAAACGGTTATGGCAAGCGCACGGGTCTCGTCGAGTTCCCGCGCCGTGGCCGTGGCGGTCAGGGCGTGATTGCCATCCAGACCAGCGAACGCAATGGCGCCCTGGTTGCTGCCGTGCAGGTAATGGATGGTGATGAGCTCATGCTGATCTCCGATCAAGGCACACTGGTCCGTACACGTGTTGATGAAGTGTCCGTACTGTCACGTAACACGCAAGGCGTAACACTGATCAAGCTCGCTACCGATGAGCATCTGGTGGGCGTGGTCCGCCTTCAGGATGTAGGTGGCGATGATGAAGGTTTTGAGGATGCTGGCGAAGGTGAAGCTGATACCACGCCAGATGCTGAATGATTGATCAACGCTCAGAAGGAATGACTGAAATGACACGCGCCTATAATTTTTGTGCCGGTCCTGCTGCGCTTCCGCAAGCGGTGCTGAGCGAAGCCCAGAAAGACATGCTGAGCTGGAAAGGCAAGGGCATGTCCATCATGGAAATGAGTCATCGGTCCAATGACTACATTGCCATTGCGGAAGAGGCAGAGAAGGACCTGCGTGACCTGCTCAATGTCCCCGCCAATTACAAGGTGCTGTTCCTGCAGGGTGGCGCCTCGCTGCAGTTTGCCCAGATTCCGATGAACCTGCTGCGTGGCCATAGCTCTGCGGACTATGTAAATACCGGCATGTGGTCGACCAAGGCGATTGCCGAAGCAAAGAAGTATTGCGATGTGAATGTTGTGGCTACTGACGAGCACAACAAGTTTCGCGGTGTACCTGCATTCGATACATGGAACCTGAACTCAAAGGCCGCCTATCTGCACTACACGCCAAACGAAACCATTCATGGCGTGCAGTTCAACTACATTCCCGAAGTGGACGTACCGCTGGTGGCTGACTTTTCATCCAGCATCCTGTCCGAGCCGCTGGATGTCTCGAAGTTTGGGCTGATCTACGCGGGCGCACAGAAAAACATCGGCCCCGCCGGTATTGTTGTGGTGATCGTGCGTGAAGACTTGCTCGGCGATGTACTGCCTGGCACTCCTACCATGCTGGATTACAAGGTGGCGGCTGATAACGGCTCCATGTACAACACACCACCCACATTCAGCTGGTATCTGGCCGGCCTCGTGTTCAAGTGGCTCAAGCACCATGGCGGCCTCAAGGCCATTGCCGAAGTGAATCATCGCAAAGCCGCCAAGCTGTACGATGCAATCGACAACAGTGATGGCTTTTATGGCAATCCGGTAATCCGCTCTTACCGATCCATCATGAACGTGCCGTTTGTGCTGGCGGATGCATCTCTCGAAAAAACCTTCCTGAAGGATGCCGAAGAGCGCGGTCTGCTCAATCTGGCCGGCCACCGCTCGGTTGGCGGCATGCGAGCCAGCCTCTACAACGCGGTGCCGGAAGAGGGCGTAGATGCGCTGGTTGATTTCATGAAGGAATTCCACCAGCGCCTGGGTTGAGATTGCACCCCTGCGTACCGTCCGCGAGTCGGACGCAGGGTGTCGAAACGTCAGAGAAGAAAGAGACATGAGCGAAAAGCTGACGCTTGATGACATTCGCCAGAAGATTGATGCACTGGACACACAGATCCAGACGCTGATTTCCGAGCGGGCACGCTGTGCCCAGCATGTGGCCGAGGTCAAGAAGGCTGAAGACCCGACAGCGACGGTTTTCTATCGTCCAGAGCGCGAAGCACAGGTGCTCCAGAAGGTCATGGCCCGCAATGAAGGCCCGCTGCATCCCGAGGAAATGGCGCGCCTGTTCCGTGAAATCATGTCGGCCTGCCTGGCGCTTGAGCACCCGATGCGGATTGCCTTTCTTGGCCCGAACGGCACGTTCACACAGACTGCTGCACTAAAGCACTTTGGGCATTCCGTTTCGACGGTGCCATTGGCCACGATCGACGAAGTTTTTCGCGAAGTAGAGTCTGGTGCGGTCAACTACGGCGTTGTGCCGGTGGAAAACAGCACCGAAGGCGTTGTCACGCATACCGCCGACTCGTTCATGACATCGACCGTGCACATTATCGGTGAAGTGCAGTTGCGCATTCATCATCATTTTCTGGTGTCAGAAAATACAAGACCCGAAGCCATTTCACGCATTTACTCGCATCAGCAATCGCTGGCGCAGTGCCGCAAGTGGCTGGATGCCCACTACCCGGGCGCAGAGCGGGTGGCGGTATCCAGCAATGCCGAGGCGGCACGCCGTATCAAGGGCGAGTGGCACTCAGCGGCAATTGCCGGCGAAACCGCCGCAGAGCTTTATGGCCTCAAAAAACTCAACGAGTGCATAGAGGACAACCCCAAAAACTCGACGCGCTTTCTGATCATTGGCAACGAGGCGGTAACGCGCTCCGGCGATGACAAGACCTCCATCATCGTGTCCATGCAGAAAAACCAGTCAGGTGCGCTGTACGACATACTTGAGCCCTTCAAGCGTCGTGGCATCAACCTGACACGCATTGAAAGCCGGCCCTCCCAGACTGATGCGTGGTCCTATGTATTCTTCATCGACTTTGAAGGGCATATCGACGATGTACTGGTCAAGGAAGCCATGGCCGAGCTTGAACCTCGTGTTCGCGACCTCAAGCTGCTGGGGTCCTATCCCAAGGCAGTTCTCTGATTTCTGAACCAAGCCGGCACGGCTTGTGTGGAGCCAATGATGGCCTGTGATTTTATTGCCCTGGCGTCACCCGGGGTCCAAAAGCTGTCCCCGTATCAGCCCGGCAAACCCATTGAGGAGCTGGAGCGTGAACTGGGCATCAGCGACATCATCAAGCTGGCCAGCAATGAAAATCCGCTGGGTTGCTCACCACGCGTATTCACGGCGATCGATTCCGGACTCTCCGAGCTGGCGTTGTACCCCGATGGCAACGGATTCATCCTGAAACAGGCCCTGTCCGACTTCTACCATCGCCCGATTGCAGAAATCACACTGGGTAACGGCTCCAATGACATTCTTGAGCTGATCGGGCGTGCATTCCTGCAACCCGGCGATGAAGCCATTTATGCCCAGCACTCCTTTGCGGTCTACCCACTGGTCGTGCAGGCAGTCGGCGCCACCGGGATTACGGTACCTGCAAGGAACTGGGGGCATGACCTGCCGGCAATGGCAAAAGCAGTTACGGGAAAAACACGTGTCATCTTTATTGCCAACCCCAATAACCCGACAGGGACCTGGGTCGAGAAAGATGAACTGGATGCCTTCCTTAACTCGGTGCCCGGGAATGTGCTCGTCGTTCTGGATGAGGCATACGGTGAGTATGTGGACGCCGCCGATTTTCCGGATGGACTGGAGTACCTGTCGCGCCACCCGAATGTGATTGTGAGCCGTACTTTTTCCAAGGCCTATGGCCTTGCCGGGTTGCGAGTGGGCTATGCGTTCGCACACCCTGACATTACCAATGTACTGAATCGCGTCCGGCAGCCGTTCAATGTGAATGCGCTGGCCTTGCGTGCCGCAGTAGCCGCCTTGCAGGATCAGGACTTTGTGGCACGTTCACGTGCACTCAATACTGCCGGTATGCATCAGATCACCGAAGGTGTACAGGCGCTGGGGCTGTCAGTCATTCCTTCCCGTGGCAATTTTCTTTGTGTGCACCTCAAGCGTGCCGGCCTTCCTGTGTACGAGGCACTGTTACGGCAAGGTGTCATTGTCCGGCCCGTAACCAACTACGGCATGCCTGAGTACCTTCGCATCACCATAGGTACGCCCGACGAAAACAACCGTTTTCTTTCTGCACTGAAAGCGGTGCTCTGATCGTGTCCCGTCCATTGCTTGGCTCCGTTGCCATTATCGGCCTTGGCCTGATCGGCTCCAGTTTTGCTCGTGCACTGCGTGAACAGGGCCTGGCTACGCGGATTACCGGCTCTGCGCGCAGCCAGAAGACCTGTGCATTGGCAGAGTCGATTGGTGTGGTCGACGCAGCGTATGCCGATCCGGCCGATGCTGTGCGTAACGCAGACCTGGTGTTTCTGGCCATGCCGGTGCAGTCCACCGAGGCTGTGTTGCGTGCCATACAGCCCGCGCTACGTGCAGATGCCATCATTACGGATGGCGGCAGCACAAAGGGCAGTGTGGTTGATGCAGCCCGTCGTGTGTTCAGAACGCTTCCTGCAGGGTTTGTTCCTGGGCATCCGATTGCCGGTTCCGAACAAAGTGGCGTGATGGCGGGCAAGGCCAGCCTCTTTGACAAGCACAAGGTCATACTGACGCCGCTGGCAGAAACATCTGCACACGCACTCAAGACAGTACGCCTTGTCTGGGAGGCCATGGGCGCTACCGTTCTCGAGATGAGCGTGGAGCGACACGACGAAGTACTGGCAAAAACCAGCCATTTGCCTCATCTGCTGGCATTTTCACTTGTGGATACACTGGCGCGCGAATCAGAAAATCTCGATATTTTCCGTTATGCCGCAGGTGGTTTTCGTGACTTCACCCGTATTGCTGCCAGTGATCCGGTGATGTGGCATGACATTTTTCTGGCCAACAAGCCGGCCGTTCTCAATGCCCTGCAGCACTTCTCCACGGGCGTTGAGCAGTTGCGTATTGCCATCGAGCAGGATGACTCCGAAACCCTGCTTGGTATTTTCACGCGAGCCAAAGTGGCACGCGAACATTTCACCCACATGCTGGCCGGCACGGCCTATGCGAAGACCATGAAGACCAAGAACATCGAATTCCTCGTTAAGCCAGGCGGTTCCCTGAAGGGCCATTTCCGCGTCCCCGGTGACAAATCCATTTCCCATCGTTCCATCATGCTGGGCTCACTGGCAGAGGGCGTAACCGAGGTAACGGGGTTTCTTGAAGGTGAGGATGCGCTGGCAACCCTGCAGGCCTTCCGTGACATGGGTGTCGTCATTGAAGGGCCGCACAACGGTGAGGTAAAGATTCACGGGGTCGGTCTCAATGGTCTTCAGCCGCCTCCTGGCCCCATATATTGCGGCAATTCCGGCACCAGCATGCGCCTGTTGTCCGGCATCCTTGCCGCACAATCGTTTGATACGGTCATGACGGGTGATGCCTCCCTCAACAAGCGCCCCATGGAGCGAGTGGCCAAGCCACTGCGTCAGATGGGGGCTGAAATCCTGACCACGGGCGAGAAAGGCACACCACCGGTCACCATAAAGGGGGGCAAGCGCCTCAAGGGCTTTCACTACGATATGCCCGTTGCCAGTGCACAGGTAAAGTCTGGTGTCCTGCTGGCCGGCCTCTGGGCCGACGGTGAAACAGTTGTTACTGAACCGGCACCCACACGTGACCACAGCGAACGCATGCTGCGCGGCTTTGGTTATGACGTGAAAGTGGAGGGCGCTACCGCATCGCTGAATGGTGGCGGCAAGCTTGTGGCAACACGTATTGATGTTCCGGCCGATATCTCGTCCGCTGCATTCTTCATGGTTGCTGCCAGCATCGCAGAAGGCTCCGACATTGTGCTTGAGCATGTGGGCATCAACCCGACACGCATTGGCGTCATCAACATCCTGCGCGCCATGGGTGGTGATCTCACGGTAATGAACGAGCGCGAGGTGGGCGGGGAGCCTGTAGCCGACATCCGCATTCGCAGTGCCAGACTGAAGGGCATCCACATTCCGGAAGACCAGGTGCCGCTGGCTATCGACGAGTTCCCCGTACTGTTCATTGCCGCCGCGTGTGCCGAAGGCACCACCATCCTTACTGGCGCAGAAGAGTTACGGGTCAAGGAGTCGGATCGCATCCAGGTAATGGCCGATGGTCTGACCACTTTGGGCGTCAAGGTTCAACCCACCCCTGACGGCATCATCATTGAGGGTGGTCCGATAGGCGGCGGGCGTGTGGTCAGCCATGGTGACCACCGTATCTCCATGTCGTTTACCGTTGCCGGCCTGCGCGCCACTGGTCCGATCGAGATAGAGGATTGTGCCAATGTCGCCACCAGTTTCCCGGACTTCACCGGGCTGGCCCGTCGTGCCGGGATCAATATTTCCGTCATTGAAAAGGACTAGACTCCCTGCGCCCGGCCAGATGCACACATGCCGTCTGGCCGGCCACGGTTGCTTTTCCCCCCGTATTTCTATAGAAAGCACGCGCGTTTTCCGGTCCTGTAACGGGGCCGGCCGGGCATGCCTCTTGCCTGCAAACCAGGGATCAGAAAAGCCGTCAGCGGCCGCTGCGATAAAGCCGGGTAACCCGTGACACGGTACATGAGGAAGTGTTGATGAGTGCAGAAGTAGAAAAGGTTGTGATGCCGCCAGCTCCAGCACCGGTCATAGCGATTGACGGGCCCAGTGGCTCTGGCAAGGGCACCATTGCCCACCGTCTGGCATCGCTGCTTGGCTTCCATGTCCTGGACTCGGGCTCCCTGTACCGTCTGCTTGCACTGGCTGCCCAGCATCATGGCGTGGCGCTGGACAATGAAGCTGCCCTGCAGGTTCTGGCCGGGCATCTGGATGTCCAGTTCCAGCAGAATGCAGCAGGAGAGGCGGTCATCATCCTTGAGGGCGAGGATGTCACCAACGTGATCCGGACCGAAGAAATGGGGCGTTCCGCCTCAATCGTGGCGGCGCTGCCCGCTGTTCGTACAGCCTTGCTGCACCGCCAGCAGGCCTTCCGCGAGCAGCCTGGCCTGGTAGCCGATGGGCGGGACATGGGTACGGTGGTGTTTCCTGACGCCTGCCTCAAGATTTTCCTGACCGCATCGGCCGAGGCCAGGGCCGAGCGCCGTTACAAGCAGTTGCTGGAAAAGGGCTTCAGTGCTAGTCTCCCGGCCCTTGTTGACGACATACGTTCCCGTGACAGCCGCGACATCAACCGTCCGGTAGCGCCGCTCAAGGCTGCAGATGATGCCATTGTGCTGGATTCCACCCAGCTGGGCATTGACGCCGTGATGGAGCGGGTCATGCGGGAAATCGGCCAGCTGCCCGAACTCAAGCGGTATCTCCGCAACGGGTCCGCCGCCTGAACCTGCGTCAGCACAAGAATCATGACTAAAGCCTCCCCATGAGGCTTTAGTCGCTGGAGTGGTACTTATCCTGCGTCTGCCAGCGTGGCAGGAGGGTACCTTTAAACAACAGCCCCACATGAGCTGGACATGTGCGGACGTAAAAATTGATGCGCAAGCATCGGCAGGTTTTATTACATGAGTGAATCATTTGCCGCCCTCTTTGAAGAGAGCCTGAAAGGTCTGGATGTTGAACGGGGAGCCGTGATCAGCGGTACCGTGGTTGCCATCGATGATGATTGGGTAACTGTAGACACCGGCCTCAAGTCGGAAGGTGTGATTGCCCGCGAAGAGTTCCTGAACGATCGTCGTGAACTCGAAGTGGCTGTGGGCGATTCGGTTGATGTGGTGGTGGACGCACTGGACAACGGCATGGGTTACACCCTGCTGTCCCGTGAAAAGGCCAAGCGCGCAGAAACCTGGACCCGCCTCGAAAAGATTTTCGAAGGTGGCGAAATCGTCAAGGGCATCATCTCCGGCAAGGTCAAGGGCGGCTTCACCGTGGACGTTGGTTCCATCCGCGCCTTCCTGCCTGGTTCGCTGGTCGACATTCGTCCGATCCGTGACACCACGCACCTCGAAGGCCGCGAGCTGGAATTCAAGCTTATCAAGCTGGATGCCAAGCGTAACAACGTGGTTGTGTCCCGCCGTGCCGTGATGGAAGCCGAGAGCTCCGCCGAGCGCGAAGCCCTGCTGGAAAACCTCCAGGAAGGTCAGGTCGTCAAGGGCATCATCAAGAACCTCACTGACTACGGCGCGTTCGTGGATCTGGGTGGTATCGATGGTCTGCTGCACATCACCGACATGGCCTGGAAGCGTATCAAGCACCCGAGCGAAATCGTTGAAGTCGGCCAGGAAGTCACCGTCAAGGTTCTCAAGTTTGACCGTGAGCGTAACCGTGTTTCCCTGGGTCTGAAGCAGCTGGGTGAAGATCCGTGGCTGGCACTGATGGGCCGTTATCCGGAAGGCACACGCGTGAAGGCCAAGATCACCAACCTGACCGATTACGGCTGCTTTGCCGAAATCGAAGAAGGCGTGGAAGGTCTGGTGCACGTTTCCGAAATGGACTGGACCAACAAGAACATCCACCCGTCCAAGGTCGTTCAGATCGGCGACGAAGTGGAAGTCATGGTGCTGGACATCGACGAAGAGCGTCGTCGTATTTCCCTCGGCATCAAGCAGTGCAAGGAAAACCCATGGGATGCGTTTGCCCGCACCCACGAGAAGGGCGAGAAGGTTGCCGGTAACATCAAGTCGATCACTGACTTCGGTATCTTCATCGGTCTGGAAGGCGGCATCGACGGTCTGGTGCACCTCTCCGACATCTCCTGGAACGAAACCGGCGAAGAAGCCGTGCGTCGTTACAAGAAGGGCGATGCCGTGGAAGCCACCATCCTCTCCGTGGACCCGGAACGCGAGCGTATTTCGCTGGGCATCAAGCAGCTTGAGCGTGACCCGTTCGGTGACTTTGTCGGCACACACGACAAGGGCCACATTGTGAAGGGCAAGGTCAAGACTGTTGATGCCAAGGGCGCCACCATCGAAGTGATGGACGGTGTTGAAGCCTCCCTGCGCGCCTCTGAAATCAGCCGTGACCGCGTGGAAGATGCCACCAAGTTCCTGGCTGTCGGTCAGGAAATCGAAGCCAAGATCATCGGTATCGATCGCAAGTCCCGCGTCATCAACCTGTCCATCAAGGCCAAGGATGAAGTGGAAGAGCGCGAAGCCGTGGCCTCCCTGCGTGAGCAGGAGCCGGATGCAGCTGGCCCGAAGACCATTGGCGACCTGATCAAGGCGCAGATGGGCAACTAAGTCGAAAGACTGGTTGCACAAAAAAGCCCCGCATTGCGGGGCTTTTTTATTGGCGCGGGAGATATGTGGAAATACCTGACCCAACGGTTTGCCATTGCCTGTTTTTTGTGTTTAGAATCAGATCGTTACATCAGATATCCCTAATTGCTCTTGAGAAGCCTCTGTAAGCCCATGAAAGAGGCCGCCTGAATCCCTCCGGGAGTGTGCAATGGCACTGACCAAGTCCGAACTGATCGAGCGCATCGTGGCCAAGCAAACCTTGCTGACGGCCAAGGATGTCGAGCTGGCGGTCAAGACTGTCGTCGAGCAGATGTCGGAGACGCTGTCGACCGGCGGCCGTATCGAGATTCGTGGCTTTGGCAGCTTTTCCCTGCATTACCGTGAACCCCGGGTCGGGCGCAATCCCAAGACCGGCGAGGCAGTTACGCTGGCAGGCAAGTACGTGCCCCATTTCAAACCCGGCAAGGAGCTCAAGGACCGCGTGAACGAAAGCCTGCAGGAAGAAATTGCAGCAGAAGTCGCCGCGGCGGCTGCCGCCAAATCGGCAGAGGCCTGACGTGTCCTGGTTTCGCAAGGTTTTCTATATTGCTGGAGCATTGCTTCTGCTGTTTTCCGGCCTCTGGCTGGTTGTCGTGAACGATCAGGCCGTTTCCCTGAACCTGCTTTTTTTTGCAGCCCGCGACGTTAATGTCGGCATGGTTGTCCTTGGCAGTTTTGTGGTTGGCAGCCTTGTCGGCCTTCTGGTTGGCTTCAACCTTTTTGGTCTGCTCAAGCTCAATGCACGTCTGTACTGGCTGAAACGTGAAGTACGCCAGTTGCAGGACGCCCTCGGCAAGAATCGCTGATACACGCAGCGCCACCCGCATCTGAAAGACCTTCGATTACGCTCGGCATCCGGTACAATACGGCAGCTGTTTTCATATCGAGGTTTACATGTCTCCCCGTTCCCCTGTCATCGTTGCACTGGATGTTGCTCGTGCTGCGGATGCTCTGGCGCTCGCTGACTCACTGGCGCCGGCTGAATGTCGGCTGAAGGTGGGAAAGGAGCTGTTCACCGCAGAAGGGCCAGCGGTGGTGCGCGCGTTGCATGACCGTGGCTTTGAAGTCTTTCTTGACCTCAAGTTTCATGACATTCCCAATACGGTTGCAGCCGCAGTAGCCACTGCCGCCGATCTGGGCGTATGGATGGTTAACGTCCATGCTTCTGGCGGACGCCGCATGATGACGGCAGCAAGGGAAAGACTCCTGCAGGGCAACTATGACACCAGACTGATTGCCGTCACGGTGCTGACCAGCATGGAGCGTGAAGATCTGGCGGACATCGGTCTTGATGTCGAGCCGATGGATCAGGTCAGACGACTGGCTGCACTGACCGCTGAGTGCGGCCTGCATGGCGTGGTTTGCTCGGCACAGGAGGCTGCTGTACTGCGGGAGCAGCAGGGCAAAGACTTTCTGCTGGTAACGCCCGGCATTCGTCCTGCTGGCAGTGACTCCGGTGACCAGCGCCGCATCATGACACCCGAGCAGGCTGTAGCCGCCGGGGTGAGCTACATGGTGATTGGCCGCCCCATCAGCCAGACTGCCTCTCCTTCTGAGGCCCTGCGCGCCATCAACCGGTCACTGGGGCTCTAGTTAACTCCTGACATAACACTGTGGAGCTGGTCATGCTGGATTATCGTGGCAAGGTGGTATGGATCACGGGGGCATCAAGCGGTATTGGTGAAGGACTGGCCTATGAGTTTGCCCGGCAGGGGGCTCGGCTGGTGCTGTCAGCACGGCGTGCGGATGTTCTGGAGTCTGTTCGCCAGAGATGTGTGAATGCCGAGCTGCATTTCGTGCTGCCCATCGACATGACCGACACTGACAGCCTCGCCGGCAAGGTCGAGGCCGTGCTGACCCAGTGCGGACACATTGATGTACTGATCAACAATGCCGGCGTCAGTCAGCGCTCCCTGGTCAAGGATACCGACCTTTCCGTTGATCGCCGCATCATGGAAGTCGACTTCTTTGGCCCTGTCGCCCTGACCAAGGCGGTATTGCCCCACATGCTCACCCGGGGCAGTGGCCAGCTCGCCGTGGTGTCCTCTGTGGTGGGCCTGGTGGCAACCCCCTATCGTTCGGCCTATGCAGCGGCCAAACACGCCATAGCGGGCTTCTACGACGCCCTGCGGGCCGAGGTTCATGACAGTGGTGTGCGCGTATCGGTGATCTACCCGGGTTTTGTGCGCAGTAATGTCTCCCTGTCGGCCCTGACGGGCACCGGCGATGCCCATGGCCAGCTGGATGACAAGCAGGCAACTGCGATGTCGTCTGACGAGTTTGCGCGCAAGGCAGTGGCCGCGCTGGCCGGAGAGGAGGAGCGCATCATCATTGCCGGCAAGGAAAAGCTGGCCGTCTGGCTGGGTCGTCTGTCGCCGGGCCTGCTGTCAAAAGTCATCCGCAAGGTCAAGGTGACCTGACCGGATTCATGACTGGTCGACTGGCTGCATTGCCAAGGCGGCAGCCAGCGGCGAGAATTCGCGCCGTTTCCGCTCTTACCGGTACCTGATGTGAACGCTTCCCCGACCCCCGTTGTTTTTTACCCGGACTCCCTGGCCGCTGTTGATGCCGAGGAGGAGGTTGTTGCTGCTGTCGAGGAGACATCTGCAGCCTTGCCGGATGGACTCGACAAGAAGTCACGCACCGAATTCAACAAGCTGCAGAAGCGCTTGCGCCGGCTGGTGGGAACGGCGATCACCGACTTCAACATGATTGAGGAAGGTGACAAAGTGATGGTCTGCCTGTCCGGCGGGAAGGACAGCTACACCATGCTGGAAATCCTGCTGAACCTGCAGGTCAGTGCGCCGGTGAACTTTGAAATTGTCGCCGTCAATCTGGATCAGAAGCAGCCGGGTTTTCCGGAGCATATCCTGCCGGAGTATCTGACCAGGCGTGGCGTTCCGTTCTACATTCTGGAAAAAGATACCTACAGCATCGTCAAGGAGCTCACGCCGGAAGGTAAAACCTTCTGTGCGGTCTGTTCGCGTTTGCGCCGCGGCAATCTCTATGCATTTGCACAGGAAATCGGTGCGACCAAGGTGGCACTGGGGCATCACCGTGATGACATCATGGCGACACTGTTCCTGAACATGTTTCATGGTGGCAAGCTCAAGGCCATGCCGCCCAAGCTGCTGTCGGATGACGGCAAAAACATCCTGATCCGGCCACTGGCCTACTGCAAGGAAAAGGACATTGCCGAGTTTGCCCGTCTGAAGGGCTTTCCCATCATTCCCTGCAATCTGTGTGGCTCACAGGAAAACCTGCAGCGTGCCATGATCAACGAGATGCTGCGTGACTGGGATCGTCAGTATCCGCAGCGCCTGGACTCCATGTTCACTGCCATCCAGAATGTGGCGCCGTCACAGTTGGCTGACCGCGAGCTGTTTGATTTCGTCAGCCTGAAAGCCACGCCCCCTGAACCAAGGCAGACCGATGACGGCCGCCTGGATCTGGTCAATCTGTCGCTGTAGTTTCGCGCTGGCTATTCGGGCCTTCAACATGGCCTGAATAGCCGTTGTGATGACTCCGGTTACTGGTTACCGTTGCTGACCACTGATTACAGCGATCGACGTCCGCATGAGTAACGATACCGACAGCTCCGGCATTTCCTTTACCGCGTTCTACACGGGCGAAGTCTGGCGTCGCCATGGTCTTTCCGCACCGTTTCTGTCATCCCTGCAGGGCAGGGCGCTCTATCTTGCCGGCAGACCGGTGGAGTGGGCTGGCAAGCTGCTGCTTGGCATGAACAATGAAATCATGTTACTGCAACGTCACCGCATACTCGATCACCTGCTGGAAAAGGCAATCCTTGAAGAAGGTGTGACGCAGGTGGTGGAGATTGCCTGTGGTCTTTCGCCGCGAGGTACGCTGATGATGCAGCGCTTTGCCGGAAGAGGCCTGGTTTACCTTGAAGCTGACTTGCCAGGCATGGCGGCCCGCAAACGCCAGTTACTGAATGAGGCCGGAGTATCCAGTGCCGGCCATCGCGTTATTGATATCAACATCCTCGAACAAGAAACAGCCGAGTCGCTGGAAGCCGTTTTTGCACGCGAGCTTGATCCGGCCAGGAAGACCGTTGTCATTACCGAGGGGCTGATCAACTATTTTGATTACGCCACGATTCATGGCTTCTGGACACGGCTGGCATCTGCGCTCACGCGGTTTCCGGTGGGCATTTACCTGACGGATCTCTATCCCGACTTCCGCTGGCATCCTGGTGTCCGGGTTGCCAATGCCTTCAAGAGCGGACTTGCTCTTGCCACGCGAAGCAGTGTCACACTGCACTTTGACAGTGAACAGGCTGTGACGGATGGTTTTGGCGAGGCGGGATTTTCATCGACGCGGGTTCATCTTCCCGAGTCCTGGTACGGAGTACTGGACATCCCGGTGTCGAGTTCGCCCAGTCTTGTTCGTGTGATTGAAAGCAGGGCGTGAACTACTGATGTTGTCCAAATAAAAAAGCCGGCAATAATGCCGGCTTTTTTATTTGACTGATTACTGACGCGAGCTTTATGCCACTGCGGCCTGTGCCATCAGCAGCCTCATGCGCTTGCGCTGCATTTTCAGGCGATATTCGATTTCCTTGAAACGGGTACGGAAACTGGCATCTTCCCATTTCTGCTGGAACTCTGCCTTTTTGCCGTCATACCACTCTTCCTTCAGCTTGCCCCACTCCTGCATGGCCGCCGTGAAGCTTTCATATTCACGAGCCATCTTGGCCTTGAGGGCCTCGACACGGGTATCGGCAGGGCGCTGGTCCAGCTGCGCCTTGGCGCGCTTGAACTGCATGGTGAGCTGCGCTTTCTGGATGGCAAAGTCGGAGCACCGCTTGAGGTTCTTTGTAATGCCAATCCAGGACAAGCTGAAAATAAGCCACTTTGTCGGATCGAACTGCCACCACTTCACACCATTGCGGTAGTCGTACTGAAAGATGTGGTGATAGTTATGGTAGCCCTCGCCGTAGGTCACAAACGCCAGCAGGGGATTGTCACGGGCAGTGTTTTCATCCGTGTAGGGACGGGTGCCCCACATGTGCGCCAGAGAGTTGATGAAAAACGTGACATGGTGGCTGACCACAAGACGAAGCAGGCCGCCCAGCAGGAATACGCCCCAAAGGTCGCCCAGCATCCAGCCCAGGGCCAGAGGCAGGCCGATATTCATGACCAGCACCAGCGGCACGTAATGGTTGTGCTGGAACATCACCATCTTGTCGTTCAGAAGGTCATTGGCATTGCTGAAATTAGGCACGCCGGAAGGATAATTACGCAGCATCCAGCCAATATGCGAAAACCAGAAACCACGTTTGGCCGAGTAAGGATCGAGATCAACATCATCGACGTAGCGGTGATGGGTGCGATGGCCTGACGCCCAGATCAGGATACTGTTCTGGATGGACATCGCGCCGAACAGCATGAACACCAGACGCAGCGACCAGTGAGCCTCATAGGCACGGTGTGCCCACAGGCGGTGATAGCCGCCGGTAATGGACAAGCCATTGAGGAACAGCAGCACGACAAAGCTGACCCATGCAGCTGTGCTGAAGTCGAAACTGAAGGCATACCAGGGAATCAGGGTAAGCGCAGCGATCGGGGTGGCCGTGAGGATGATGGCAGGAACCCAGTTTATTTGCGGACGCTCTTGAGCAGTCGTCATATACGAATTGTCTCGTCGTAGTTAGCTTTCTGATTATACCTATACAACTGTCTATTAAGCGATCAACCCGCTGTTACAACCGGTTTCGGCCGACGAACGATGGGGCATTCCCGAGAAATGGCCATGAGCAGTTTGCCGAGGGCGGGCAGGTGTGGTCCGACCAATGCCTTGCCTGACGTCAGGATGGAGACGGAGGTATCCCGGTCCGGATCGGCCCAGCAGAAGATGCTGGTGAATCCCAGGTGGCCGAATGCCCGCTTTGTATACGGTCCATAAAGCCCCACCGGCTTGTTACCCAGCATCATGCCCATGCTGTAGCGCATCGGCACAAGGAGGGTGGCATCAAACTCCGGTCGTGAGACTTCAATGGTGGCGCGCCGGATGGTCCTGGGATCGAAGATACGGGTGCCTTCGTACTCTCCGCCGTTCAGGAGCATCTGGAAAAACCGGCTGGACTCTTCGGCCGTGGCGTAAAGGTTGCCCGCCGGGCAAATGGTGTCCATGAACCGGGGGTCATTGGTCATGTCGGTCGCCATTTCCAGGCTACCACCCAGCACATGCTGAATGAACGTGCTGATGGGGGGGACCGGCTTGAGGCCCGTGCAGTAGTTGACGGCGACTTCGGCACGATCCTGGGGCTGTACGCCGTAATCGAAATAGCGCATGCCCAGTGGCTCGCGGAAGGTCTGGTGCAGGTACTCCCGCAGGCTCATCCCGGTCACGCGCTCGACCAGTTCACCCAGAATGTAGCCGGCCGTGATGGCGTGGTAAGCCGCGCGGTAGCCGGACATGGAGACGGCTTCGGCCTTGCAAAGCTCTTGCACGATGGCTTCAACGTCATAAAGCAGCTCGGGATCAAAATCACCCGCCAGCCGGGGAATGCCACCACGGTGGGCAAGAAGATGGTAAATCGTTGCATTGCGCTTGCCGTTGACGCCGTATTCCGGGATGTAGTGGCTGACCGGGTCCAGCAGGTCAATCAGGCCGTCCTCATCCAGCTTGTGCACCAGCATGGCGGTAACAACCTTGGAGGCCGAGAAAAGACAGATCGGCGTATCCGGCGTCGCCAGCTGTTTGGGCGTGTCCGCAGCGTCCTCAGGACCATTTCCACGGGCATGCCCGATGGAGCGATTGAAAACGATCTTGCCGTGGCGACGCAGGCAGAAGGTAATGGCGGGCGTAAAACCGGTCTTGTACAGGGCTTCTACGGCACTCCAGATGGCGGCTGCCTGACTGGAGGTAAGCCCCCCAAGTTCGGCAGGAACCTCCTTGTCGTAATCGATGGTGGTTACACTCCCGAGGTCAGCGGGAACGCGGCAGGTATTGGTGGACAACAGTTTCACAAGACACCCTCACAGACCTGTCAGTCAATGACATCGACACTAGCATGCAGTTTGCCGGCCGGGCTAGACAGAAGGCGACAACCGCGTTGTCCCGGCCAGTCAATCAGGGAACTTTCTTGAGCCGGATCACGTCATCCAGAACTTCTTGCGCATGCCGCGACGTATTCACACTCGGGTAGTGATAGACAATGGTGCCTTGCGGATCAATCAGGAAAGTTTCACGACTGGCAAACGCAACCGGACCAAATCCCCGCAGCACGCCCATCGACCTGGCCAGCTCCCGCTTTTCATCCGAGAGCAGGGGGAAGGGCAGCTTGAGCAGGTTGGCAAATGCCTTGTGCGAGGCAACTGAGTCGATGCTGACCCCGATCACATCAATGCCTGCCTTCTGCAGTTGTGGCCAGCGATCACGAAACTGTTTGGCCTCTTCTGTGCAGCCTGGCGTTTCGTCTTTGGGGTAAAAATACAGGGCCACCCATCGCCCCTTGTAATCCGCCAAAGAGCGCAGCTTGTTGTCCTGATCCGGCAGCTTGATAAGCGGGGCTGCTGTCCCGACCCATTTACCGGCGGCCTGTGCCGTAAACGGCATCAGCGTCATAAAAACCAGCAACATACGCATCAACAGTCTCATGGCAGCACTCTCCTGGATTGTTTGACTCACCACTTTACGTACTGGTCTTCCACAAAGCCTGACAACCCCTTCACGACAATGTCGGCACCCTTCACATGGAGTACTCCATCAAAGCGTCCGAACAATTGTTTGAAGTTGCTGGCAAGCAATTTCAGGTCCATGGTTTCACGGTGCATGCCCAGTGGCGTAAAACACAGATCGACGAGACCGTCGTCACTGGATACGTGCCATGGCGCCATCAGGTTTTTCTGGTCAAAGTCAAAGCGGGTGAGATTGACCTTGATCAGCTTGCCATCCAGCCACAGGCAGTTTTCGGTGAAGCTGGTTTCATTCACGCCGCATGACAGGTTAAGGCCAAGGCGATGACCTTCGGTGCTCATGCCGGAAAGGCAGGCCCAGTTCCAGAAGGTTTCACGGCGCATATGCCCGCAGGAATAATCATGGTGGCCCATGGCGCCAAGCCGGGCAAGATCATGCGTGCTGCCGTTGAAACGGAGCTGTCCGTGCAAGTCCAGGCCGGCGGTCTTGTTGGCATATACCCACCCGGTATATGCCGTACGGGTACAAATGGACATTGGCTCGAAGCCGCTTTCCGGCATGGCTGCATCAATCTCGAGCATGTCGCCCAGCGTTACCCGGAGAGTTTTCTGCCGGGGGTGCTTCTCGTAGCCCATCTGGATATCAACGCCCGGCAAGCGGAAGCGGCTCAGTCCTTCGACCGGGTTTTCGGCCAATGACAATCCGAGTCCAAGCGGACTGCGATACGAACGTGAAAAAAGCTCACCAGTCTTCATGTCCACTACATACACAAATGCCATGCCCATGTGCCTCAGGTGGGCGAGTGCACAGCCAAACACCAGTGAATCACTCATGCCGCCAAAATACTGGAACTGCTTGAACCCAAGCCACTGGTCAAGACGGCTGGCGGGCTTCCCGAAAGGGGTCTCGAGATGGAAGTCGCGGTGATTGATGACGGAGAGCGAATCTGAAAACTGGCCCAGACGAGGAAGGCCATTGGCTATCAGGGGGTCAGGGGCGAGCAATGTCATGCAATGTCCTTGGGCCACCCGGTGGGAGTAATAAAACCACGGGTGACTTCGTTGTGATCCGGGTCGAGCCCGATAACGGCAATCGCCCGATTATCAGTGTATTCCACAAAGCTCTCAACGAGCGCCGAGGCCCCCAGTGGATCACTGATAAGGACGCGGGAATCAATGGTGGTCAACCAGTGCGCCTTGGGCAGGGTAATCCAGCGCAACTGCCCGGACTGGTAACGATGCAGGAAGTCAGCCTGTGACATCCACCAGCCACAAAGGTGCTCCGCAGAAGCGGCATGGGGTGCCCATACTGCCCGGTCTGCCTCGTGGGGATAAAACAGGCGGCCTTTCAGCAGACAAACCGGCTCAGGCATCGGCAGGCCAAGCTGACGCAGCAGGGCTGCACCTTCTGACGTCGAGGGAAGGGCCAGTTGCTGATGCAGCAAGTGACTCACCTTGAGGTCCAGCCGGTCCTTGAGGGCAGGGCCCACCCAGTGACGGTAATCCCCGTCCGGGTGCACTCCCAGATAGAACTTGACTGCCACTTCCCAGTGCTGGAGCTTGCCACTGCGACGATCCTCAACCAGAAAATCCAGTTCGCCCAGCGTGAGGGAGTTGCTGCGAATCGCCAGTCCTTGCCCGACGAGGCGATACAGCGGATTGGCCGGCCATGACAGCCAGAAAGCCAGCAGGTTTTCAAAATAACGCCCCAGCCTCGCATCGCGACCCGACAAGGCTGTCAGCAGGGGAGCGGGATGCCGGTCAAGTGCATGTAACCAGTCAAGGCTGACGTCCAGAGCCGTTTCCGACCAGGCCTGCGTGATCCAGCGCACCGATTTGCCGGACGATGTACGGCTGCGTACGGGGGCCAGCAGTGGTGGACTGGCCAGAGCCCAGGCCAGGTCACGCACCTGCTGCGTGTTGAATGATTGCCATGCGGGAGTGGCGGTGGTCATGAGCCAACGCGCATGAGGTATGTCAAGTCACCGCACAGCATCATGCCCCCCGACGCAGCCGGGCTTCGGCCAGCGCAAGAAAACAGCCGGAGTTGCAATGATTGCAGTTCGGGATTGCTTGATAAGGGCCACTGCCTACCATCCTGGATGGTTAACACTGGTCAGGATTATGCGGCGCAGTTCAGGTGTTTGACCATGGGACAGGAGCGGCCTGTCCCATGATGGAATCTTCACGAGGGCATCAATGGGCGCCGGCCTGCTCCAGCAGCGTGGCGATACCTGAGGATTGTGCATGTGTCCTGACGATTGCCAGCAGGGTCTGACCGCTGGGGTTGGTAGCATCCAGATCACGACCTGCGGCCACAAAGAAACCAAGAAACCGCTCAAAATCGTGATCACGCATATGCTTGTAGGCTGTCATCAGGACATGGAAGTCAGCACTTTCGCCATCCACGGGCTGACGGTCCAGATAGGCCTTAACGCGCTCGTCGCTCCAGTCTTCGCCAAAGCGGGCAGGTTGGCTGACGCCCATGAGAACCTCCGGTAACACATATGAAAGGGCGGCAACTTTAGGATGCACGCCGGGCAGGGTCAAGACTCTGTAACGTCGTCACCGCGCGGCCCAGCAGCCTTCCAGTGCTGTACGGCTACCTGAGCCTTGATCAGCTCAAGGCTGTCCAAAACAATGCCACTGACGGCATCACCCATCGCCGTATGTGGTTGCGTCAGGGTATCGAATAGACCTCCGGCAATGTCCGCCACCGCCTC
Source organism: Moraxellaceae bacterium (assembly GCA_030646295.1). Lineage (GTDB taxonomy): Bacteria > Pseudomonadota > Gammaproteobacteria > Pseudomonadales > Moraxellaceae > UBA2031. Next base: position 422,364 of record JAUSND010000016.1, on the reverse strand, counting down.
GTTGCCTTGGCTGCCCAGATCAGTCAACACATCATTCGTAATCTGTACCAGCAGATCACCGACAATCGTTTGCAGCTCCCGCTCCAGCGCACTTCCTACAAATGGCAGGCGTTGTGTGATGCGTGACAGGTCGGGATTATTGGCAATTGCCTCCCGGGATCGCTCATGCAAATAAACGGCAAGACGTTCACGATGCTCGCCATAGGCAAACGCACTGGTTTCCGTAAGCAATCCTGCCAGCCATGGAACAATGACATCGCGTCTTGGTCGCAGCACCTCTTCGGTCAGACGATGGCGAAACGGTCCTCCCGCACTGACCTCACGCTGCACCCCCTCCAGCACATTGATGACGATCCGGTCCGAAAGCTCTTCAAGCATTACCCGGTAATACTTGTAGATGATCGGGAAGGGGCCTGTCTCGGAAAGATCGATCACCCGAAGCGTTTGCAAGCGATAGAGAATGGAGAACAGCCGCAACAAGCGCAGAAACCGGAAAAAAGGAAGCGGGATGCAGCCCAGTACGTCGTACCAGTGAACAAAGGGATAGAAAAACCAGCGATGATACGTCTTTCGATAGATGGCGACGCCCCAGCGAAGCATCAGCTCTGCAATCAGGAAGAACGTGAAATAGGAATCGTATAACAGTATGTCCGGATGAATATTGTCACGGTAATGACTCACCAGACCCGGATAATGCTTTGCCAACAGTACGCCCGTACCAGAGTTGAACAGGACGGCATCCAGCAGCAACCAAAGCAGGTTGCCCGCGATGAGCAGCATCACGAGCAAATCAAGTGCCAGAAACGGAGCGTCGGGTTGACCTTTCAAGGCCCGCCAGTGGATTTTCATTCTGCAATTCCTGCCATGTGAATCAGCATTGGAGACGTATTACTCCTGACGCAGCGTCAGCAATGGGCTGGCATTCCAGACACGCCTGGCACCGAACATGCCTGCAAAGCCTACCAGCAAAGCCCCGGCCAATGGCGCTTGCCACCAGATCATCGGATGCAACGTGGGGGACAGTTCAAGCACTTTCCAGTAAACAACTGCGGCCAGCAACTCGCTCATCACTACGGCCAAAATGCCGGCAATCAGCCCCAGCAAAACGAACTCTGTCATCAGCCTGGTCTGCAGTTCGCGCCGGCTTGCTCCAATGACACGAAGCAAGGCGGATTCATGGCGACGTGCATCCAGGCTGGCCATGACATGTGCAGAAATCACGAGAACGCCGGCCATCAATACAAACAGCAGTACCGCTTCAACGGCGCGGGAAACCTGCTCCAGCAGTTTTTTCACCTCGGCCATAACACTGGCAATATCAATCAGGACCACGGTGGGAAACGCTTTTACCAGCGCATTGAGGCGAGGGCGCTGATTCGTCGGCACATTAAAACTGGTCATGTACGATGCCGGAAAGCGGTCAATCATTCCCGGGGGAAATACCATGTAGAAGTTAGGCTGAAAGCTGTCCCAGTCAACCTCACGCAAGCTGCTGACAACGGCACTGAACTCACCTTCCGCCAGCGTAAATGTTAAACGGTCTCCCAGCTTCAGTCCCAAACGTTCGGCAAGTCGCGTCTCAAGTGATACCTCCTGATTGCTCACCGAGTCCTTGCTCCACCAGTCTCCCGTAACGAGCCTGTTACCTTTTGGCAGTGTCTTGCTCCATGTCAGATTAAGCTCGCGATTCAGTGATTCATCACGCCCGTCATCGTCTTCCTTGCTGACTGCCTGTTGTACGGGCTTTCCATTGATCGCCGTCAGGCGGCCGCGCACAACCGGATAAAGTGCTTCATGAGAAAAGCCTTGTGCGTGCAAGGCACTCCGGAAGTCACTCAGCTCCTGATCAGAAATATTGAGTGCAAACTGGTTGGGCGCCCCGGGTGGAATCTTGTTTTCCCAGGCACCAAGCAGCTCACCGCGCAAACTGAATACCATGAGCAATGCAGTCAGGCCCAGGGCAAGCCCAAGGATCTGGGTTGCCGTTTCCGCAGGATGGCGGCGCAGTACCGACAGATACGGATTGTTCCAGCGGCGAGATGCCACCAGCAGCCGTTGCAACGCCCACTGCAGCAGAAATACCAGAGCTGCTCCCCCGCCAACGGCAAGGGCTGTCAGCAACAAGCGACCCGTTTCCATCGCCAACAGCATGAAAAGAGCCAGCAAGAGCAGCGCAGTAATGGCAAGCTGGGGGAGGGAGGGTGGCAGCAACTCCCGACGCAGCACTCGCAGTGGCGTCACCCGTCCCAGCGACAGCAGGGCCGGCAGGGCAAATCCGGCAAGGGTCAGGGTGGCCGTTGAAATGCCGGTAAGCAGAGGTCGCCAGAACGTGAATGCAGGCGCGCCAACAGGAAGCAGGTCTTTCAGCAGGTGATTGACCGCAACGGATGCCAGCCCGCCAAGCAGCGCCCCCAGAATGATTGCGACTGCCCATACCAGCAGCAACTCGGCAAATACGCGTGAGAAGGCCTCGCCTCTTGACGCCCCCAGGCAGCGCAAAAGCGCCTGCATGTCGTAACGTCGCTCGGCAAACCGGCGGGCACTTACGGCAATCGCCAACCCCGCCAGCACCACCGCAGCAATGGCTGCAAGACTGAGGTAATCACTGGCACGAACAAGGGGCGTCGCCAGCTCGGGCCGACCACCCGCCACATCCATGAGTCGCGAGCCGGGCCCCAGCCGGGGCGTTACCCATTGCCGGAACGCGGCCAGTGCCTGTTCATCTCCACGCATCAGCAATTGATACTGCAAACGTGAACCCGGCTGAATGACGCCGGTCGACGCAACATCATCGAGAGCCATCATGGCACGCGGTGAAAATGCAGCGAAGTTACCTCCCCGATCAGGCTCGAATGCCAGGATGGCCGCAATCCGGAAAGACTTTTCGCCCAGCACGACAGTGTCGCCCACACCAGCCTGTAGCAGTCCCAGCAAGCGTTCATCCACCCACAGTGTCCCTTTTGCGGGAATGGAGTGAGTCGTGATGTCCTTGTTGTTTTCACGCAAGCGAAGCTGTCCGCGCAATGGATAGCCGGGACTCACGGCCTTGACAGCCGCCAGCTGGAATTCGGCCGGCCCCTGCAACACACTGGCAAACTCCAGCGTGTGTGCTGAAACAAGCCCCAGACGTGTGGCTTGTACGCTGACATCATCTGCAAGCGGGCGGGAGCTGCGCAGCACAAGGTCGGCACCAATCAACCGTGCAGCTTCTTGTGCCAGGCCCTTTTCAATGCCGGAACTGAAGTGTCGTAGCGTTGTTGTGGCCGCAACAGCAAGAATCAGGGCCAGCAACAGCAACGTGAGCTCGCCGTTTTTCAGGTCGCGCCAGAAGTCTTGCCAGCCGCTCTGCATCAGGTGGCATCCTTTATCAGCTTTCCGCCTTCAAGATGCAGCACACGACTGCATCTTGAGGCCAGTCGCTGCTCATGTGTGACCAGCACCAGCGTGGTGCCGGCCTCTGCATTCAGGGAAAACAGAAGATCATCGATCTGCGCGCCAGTACGGGCATCAAGGTTGCCGGTAGGCTCATCTGCAAACAGGATGGAAGGGCGCCCGGCAAAGGCTCGCGCCAGCGCCACGCGCTGCTGCTCACCACCAGACAGCTGGCGAGGCGTATGATGAACCCGGTGCCCCAGTCCGACCCGGTCAAGCCACTCACGGGCAGTATCGGCATTCCCGCGACCGTTCACCGATAATGCCAGCATGACGTTTTCCAGTGCGGTCAGTGTTGGCACCAGCAGAAAGGACTGAAATACAAAACCGACGTATTGCTTGCGCAATGCAGCTCGCGCATCCTCATCGAGATTCTGCAAGTCGGCACCACACAGACTGAGTTTTCCACTGGTAGGCGTATCAAGCCCTGCAAGCAGGCCGAGGAGGGTGGTTTTACCAGACCCGGAGGCGCCCACGACTGCCACGCTTTCACCCTGTTTGATCACAAGTGAAACCTCATGGAGAATCTCAAGCTCATCGCTGCCGGTATTCACGGACTTGCAGATGGATTGCGCCACTATCAGATCGTTAGGAAGCATGATGAGTCGTCACTGGTTGAAAACAAGTGTTATCGCATGTCTGCTGGCAATCAGCTTGCCCGTGCAGGCCGCCACGATCCTGGTCTTTGGCGATAGTATCAGTGCCGCCTACGGACTGGAAACAAACCAGGGCTGGGTGCAGTTGCTGCAACAAAAACTGGACAAAACGGCTGCAAAAAAACACAAGGTCATCAACGGCAGCCTTAGTGGTGAAACCACCTCCGGTGGCGTTCGCCGGCTTCCTCCTTTGCTGCAGAAGCACCGTCCGGACCTTGTCATTATCGAACTGGGTGGCAACGATGGCCTTCGCGGACACTCTCCAACCATGCTGGCAAAAAACCTTCGGCAGATGATTATTGACGCTCAAAAATCCGGCTCGAAAGTCATCATGCTGGGAATGAAAATCCCTCCCAACTACGGAAAGACATATGCACAGGCGTTTGAGCGCTCATTTGTGACCGCAAGCAAGGAAACCGGCATTCCTCTTTTGCCGTTCTTTCTGGAAGGAATCGGTGGAAACATGCAGCTGATGCAGAAAGATGGCATTCACCCTACAGCTGCCGCACAGCAACGACTGCTCGACAATGCCTGGCCATTGATATCCCGTGAACTCAAAAAAATGCCGGCCCCCGGATGAGAGAGGCCGGCTCAATAAAACTACCGGATACCGCTCAGAATATCAGGCGATACGTGAACAGATTTCCTGCAGGCGTTGGGCTGCTTCCTTGACGATATCCTTTTCAACCGGCCCCGTTTTAAGGACCGCCTGAAGGCGCAGCTCATTCGTATTAGCAACGCCGGATCGCAAGCCTTTTTCCTGCAGCAGGGCCAGCTGACGCTGGCGCCGCTCCTGGCCCCGACTGGCTGGCGACGGCATTTCAAGTGCAAGCTCCAGGTCCATGATGGCATCCAGCACCACTTTCGTATTGTCCTGAACAGCAGACTGCCACCGGGACAATGAGTCCGGCTGTTCCCCGATCCGGGAGACGCCCTGTAGCCGGCCTTGCAGTGGTGCACGCCACGCTGCAGGCAATGTTGCCAGATCAGGGGGCAGCGGTAGCGTATTGTCGATCAGTGCCTGCTCAGCGCTGCACACGGCAACCCATGCATCAACCATGTGTCGTGTCTGCTGGCTTTTTTGTGCATTTGCCTTACCAAGGCGAACAGCATCAAAGCTTTTCCTGGCTTTTTGAAAGCGGTCACGAACAGCCGCTGCATCACGCCCCAGCGACAAAGCCTGAAAGGACTCCTCAAGATGCATGGCCTCACTGCGCAAACTGTCGTCTGCCTCCAGAGCCAGCTTTTCCATGGCCTGAGCAAGCAGCTCAGCCTGGTTGAGCTGCTCCTGCTGGGCGTCTTTTCTTGTCTTGGCGGCATCGTCACGCCGCTTGAAAACAGCATCGCACGCAGCACGAAATTCCTTCCAGAGCTTGCGGTCATGTCGTGGTGAGGCCTGCCCCAACTCACGCCACTGCTGCTGCAGTTCCTTGGCCTTGTCACAGGCAACACGCAAGTCATCGGCCGACACCAGTTTCTGCGCCTGCTCAACCAGTAACTGCTTTTCCTGCCCGATTGCTGCCCAGTGGGCTTCAAGTCGAGCCTCAAGTGACTGCAGAACGGCATGAAAGCGGTCCTGCACCGTGCGTGCCGGCTGACGGTCCACAGGAAAATACAACTGCCACTCCCGACGTGCCGTCTGGATAATGGCATCGTGATTCTTCCAGTCCACCTTGTCCGTCAGGGCATCACGGTACTGCTCTAGCTGATGGCAGAGCTGCTCGCGTTTGACCAGATTTCCGGCACGAACCTCACGCTGCGCAGCAAAGTGTTTCCGGCAAGGTTCATAGGCGACATCACTGGCCGCCTTGAACTGTTCCCAGAGTGGCTGCTCGACAGCGGGATCAGCCACACCAAGCGCCTTCCATTCGTCCTGAAGCGCCTTGATGCGGTCAGCCTTGTCATCCGGATCACTCTCCAGGCTGGCCAGCGCCTGCATCTCGGCCAGCAGGGCTTCTTTCTTGGGCTGCACAACGAAGCCTGCCCAGCTCTTCAGCTCCTTTACGCGATCCCCCAAAGCCTGCAACCGGGGCGTACTGACATGATGGGTACGGGCAAAGTCCTGCGCCTGTCGCAACCGGCGACTGGCTTCACGGCTGTTGCCGTCAGTGATGGCCACCTCAAGGGCATCCAGTTGTTGCTGGAGCGATGCCTTTCGGGCAGACAGCTCCGTCTTGTCTGAAACACTCACCGTCACCTTGCGGGCATCTCCCAGCAGGACAGCGGCCTCCTGCAGCATGGCGGGTAATGGCCAGCCACCTTCGCGGTACTGCTGCAATACATCAAGCAGGGACTGGCGGTTAGCTGCTTCATCCGACTCGTTATCCGGTTCGTCATCCGCAGATGCGCGTAACGATGCGATGGTTGCCTCAACGACCGGCCTGTCCAGATGCCACTGCACCAGCAATGATTCCAGCTGGTCGAGAGCCTTCATCACGGTTTCATAGCGCGCACTCAGTGCTGCGGTGGGCGTATGCAACTGTGCCGCCAGCTCCCAGCGCAGTCGCTGGGTCTTGCGGACAGCGGCCAGCGAGGGCTGATCAAAATCATCCTGGCCATGGTATTCGCTCAAGGTTCCCTCAAGCGTTTCCAGTGCGCCTTGCAATTCCTTGATGGCCTGATTCTCGTCGGCAACCCGTTGTTCCTGCGCCTGAACCTCAGCAAGCTGTTTGCAGGCAAGAGCATGCGCTGTTGCAAAACGCTCAGCCAGCGAAAGATTGCCGGCTGCGTCCAGCTCTGCCCATTGCTGCCGCAAGCTTTCCGTCTTGGCGGCATAGAGCGGATTCAGTGCAGCCCGGGCCTGGGCTTCCATGGCTTCACACAGTGCAACCGCACGCGCTTCCCGTTCACGTGCCGCTTTTTCCTGTGCATGAAGCTCATCAAGACGCCCCTTTGCCAGGCGATAAACCGTCTTGTCTTTCTGCCGTGATGCGGCAGCCAGTTCCTCAAGCAGGGCCGGCGTGGTGATACGTTCAGCCGCCACCTGACGCAAGCGGGCGACAGGGGAGTGCAGGGCAATGTCATGCAGGTACATGTCATCCTGCAAGGCCGCAATCGCAGCGATACGAATCTCTAGCGGATCAGCCTCGCGAATCAGGGCAATCAGCGCCTGTGGCGAATTGATGCGCTCAAGTCGCTGCAACCTTTCTTCCACAGAAGGACTGAACGGGCTCTGCCCAGCCATCAACTGATGCAAGCGCTGTCCGGCGGCGTCGCGAACAATCGCCTCAAGATCACGCTTCTGGATCTGCATGAGAATATCAAAGTCATGCAGCTTTTTTACCGCCTCTCGCCGCACTGCAGGCTCGCTGTCTTCCTTTGCCAGACGAGTCAGGATTTCAAGATCCTTGCCCTGGTCAGGCAACAGATCCCCGATGGCCTCGATACGTTTCTGTGATTTTATGCTTTGCCACTTGGGAGTGGTACGAAACAGCTTACTCAGCATGGCGGTCATTTTTCCCGGCAAGAAGGGTGGTCAGCAGGGCTTCTTTTTCACTCCAGAGCTGGCCTGTCCAGTTCTGGAACTCCGCACGGAATACGGGATCATTTTCGTAGTCGGCGCTGAATGCAGCGGAAGGGATCTCACGCTGATGCACACGGACATTGATCTGACGTACCCGGCCAGAACAGAAGTCCATGAAAGTGGGCGTACCCTCCGGGTAGGCAATGGTGACATCCAGCAACGAATGCATCTGCTTGCCAAGTACAGACAGGGCAAACGCCATGCCTCCTGCCTTGGGCTTGAGCAGGTGCGTGTACGGGGATTGCTGACGATCATGTTTTGTCAGGGTAAAGCGGGTGCCTTCCAGAAAATTCATGACGGACACTGGCGTATGCCTGAATTTTTCACAGGCCCGCCGGGTGGTTTCAACATCCTTGCCCTTCAGCTCCGGATGCTTCTCCAGCACATCTTTCGAGTAGCGCTTCATGAACGGGAAATCCAGGGCATACCAGGCCTGTCCCAGGAACGGGACCCAGATCAGCTCCTGCTTCAGGAAGTATTTCAGGAAGGCGATACGCTCGTTGAACACATAGAACAGCACCAGAATGTCGACCCAGCTCTGGTGATTGGCGATCACAAAGTACCAGCCTCTCTTTTCCAGCCCGACGGGCACCTCGATATCCCAGTCAATCTTTGGCAAAACACGCATCAGTACCTTGTTGTTGATCGTGCACCATGTGCTGGCGAAGAAGATCAGCAGATGGGCAATGCCCGTGCGCAGCCCATGTGTGGGCATGACAAAGCGCAAGGGCATGGTAACGATGATGAGCAACGCAAAAAATACGGTATTGATACTGATCAGCGCCAGGAAGACGGCAGCGATCAGCGAAGCTGGCACGAAGGCAGGCATGAATACCCCTGATGCCCTGTCGCCATGGCGCAGGGCGTAAAGATGCAAATAAAGCAGCCAGAGCAAGTACTTGCTGGAAGTGCCGGGAATGGTAGCGCCAGCCTTGGAACCGGTGCAACGGGAAACATGCACCTGCCCACGGCCATGAGTGAGCGAAACGGTCAACGTTTTTGAGGGCTTGGGTCATTGGCCAACGCCAATCCCGGGTTATGCTCCCGACCCTGCAGTCATTAACAGGAGCGTCATCATGTCCGGCCCGCTGTCTTCCCTCAAGGTGCTCGATTTTTCCGGCCTGTTGCCAGGCCCCTTTGGCACCATGCTGCTGGCCGATATGGGGGCCGACGTCCTGCGAGTGGAGTCTCCCTCCCGCCCGGACATGGTTCGCATCTTGCCACCACATGATGCCGGTGTTTCGGCATCGCATGCCTTCCTGAACCGCAGCAAGCGCGGCATTGCCGTGGACCTGAAGAAGCCGGAAGGCGTGGAGCTGATCAAAAAGCTGGTGACGGACTACGACATCGTCGTCGAGCAATTCCGCCCGGGGGTGATGGAACGGCTGGGAGTGGGGTATGAGGCCCTCAAGGCAATTAACCCGAAGCTGATTTACTGTGCCATCACCGGCTATGGCCAGACCGGCCCCTACAAGGATCGCGCCGGGCACGACATGAACTACCTCGCCATTGCCGGGGTGCTGGGCTACAACGGACGCAAGGCTACCGGGCCGGCTCCCGTGTCCGTACAGATTGCCGATGTGGCCGGCGGCTCCTGCCATGCGGTAATGGGCATTCTAGCCGCCGTGATTCACCGCATGCAGACCGGGGAAGGGCAGTTTGTCGACATTTCCATGACGGACGCCGCCTTTACCCTGCATGCCCTGACGGCCCCGCCGGCACTGGTGGCCAACATTCAGCCCGAACGTGAGGGTACCCAGCTCAACGGCGGCTCATTCTACGACTGCTACGAAACGAAGGATGGTCGTCACTTCTCCGTAGGTGGCCTTGAGCCGCAGTTTTTCATGCAGTTCTGTGGCGCCATTGGTCGCCCCGAGCTGGCCCCGCAAGGCATGGCTTTTGGCAACCCTGAAGTCGTGGCATCACTGAAGGCAGAAATTGCCGCTGAAATGAAAAAGAAGACCTATGCCGAATGGGAGCAGGTCTTCATCGCCATTGATTCCTGCACCGAACCGGTCCTCAGTTTTGCCGAGGCCTGCGAACATCCGCAAATCAAGGCACGAGGCCTGATCGTGGAGGTCCCGCGTCCCGATGGCACCAAGCAAAGGCAGCTGGGCTCTGCCATCAAGTTCTCGAGGACGCCGGCAACCTTCCGCTTTATCGGTACCGAGCTGGGCTCACATACCACCGAGGTACTGACCGAGCACGGCTTTGGCGCCGACGAGATTGCACGCCTCCGGAGTGCGGGCGTAATCGTCTGATACAGGGATGACACCGGTTGCTGCTGGCAGGTCAGGGTAAAACCTCAACCCTGATTTCCAGCGGCACATTAACGATGGAGGACTGCCGGCTGCGGCTTGTCACACCGGACTGCTGTCGTGATTCCTGTGTGGAAATGGCGCCGAACGGCGTCCACTCATGCAGGTTCAGCTTTGTCTGAGATGCGACACCAGACCGGTTGATCACTCCATGCCCGACAGGACTCATGGACGCTTCCTGATACGCCACAGCCAGCAGCACCGTACCATCCGCCAGCAGCCGTGGCGTCACCATCATGCCGCTTTGTGCCGGGACATATTCCTGCGTGACACTGCCTCCCGGGCCATACGCATAAGTCACCACCGGGATATCCGAGCCAGTCGCAATGAACAGGGTTGATCCCTCAATGGCACGCAAGGTGTAGGCCGACTGATTCTGCTGCTGCGTCTGCTCATCCCCGGCCCGAATGGTCACGTTACCCGAAACATCACCATCACGAATGACAACGCGCCCGGCCGCATCAAGTGACTGTTGCGAAGAGGCCGCTGTGCCGCGCCGGCGTACCTGAACCAGCAGATTGCGCAAGGGCTTGTTAAGCGTATCAAGGCTGCTTTTTATCAGGACCATCTTTTCTGCTGTCGCACGAATGATCAGCTGGCCCTGCCATGCATTCACACTGCCTTCCGGCGCAACCATGGGTGCCAGTATTGATACCAGCTCATCCGCACGATCAGATGGAACGATTGCCAGCTCTATGTCCGCAGCAGATGCACCAACCGGCCCAATCATTGCTGCAGGCATGAACAGCGCCCACAACATCAGGATTGCCGGCCAGCGCAGGGCGTTCACAAATGCAGTTGCCGGAAGTCCGGCACCTCGGTGGAGCGTTCCCACATTTCAATGAACTGGCGCCGCGCACGCTGTGCATGCGGAATGGACTTGGCCGAGAGGATGCCCTTGAAGCCCGCCGCACCTTCCCGGCGCAGCATGCCGATATCATCAGCCACCATCCACATGTGCTGAACCTTGGCATCCTCGTCATGCAGCTGGCGAATTTTCAGGTTGCTGCTCAACCGCCGGCCAAGCGTCACAACCTGATGGCCCCAGCGAATGGCCAGCGCCGGATCACCCACCAGAATGCGGGCATCTGTAAAACGGCTGCGCCGGACAAAGGCGGAGAGGGCGTCGGCAAATCCGGCCTCGTTGTAACGCTCCGGCTCAAAGTCCGGCGTCAGGATAAACAGCTCACGTTTTGCCTGCTGCATCAGCAGGACCTGGGCTCGCGAAAATGCGTCCTCGCCCTCCAGATGCACCAGGGCATCGGACTCGCCCAGCACAAAGCTGTTCAGCGCCAGTTCAAACTCTTGATCAGGGGGTGTTGTCATCCATCAACTCCACAAACCAGTGACCCTCTGTCACTTGCTCATGCAACCAGTGTAACGCCTCTGCATCCTCCTGCCACGGCGCCAGGTCCTCAGCGGTCAGGCAACGCTGATCAGCGAGCTTTTGTACCAGCACAGCAAGGTGCGCAGGAAACCCGATGAGCTGGCCGTTTACATAGAGCTGGTCCGGCAGGCCGTCACGTACGGTGTAGAGGCAGCGCGAAGCCGGGTCGCGGCGCAGCAGGGCGCCGGCAGCAAGGGCCGCCGTGATTTCCTCTGGCGTTGCTTCCTGACCTTCAGGTTCGTAATCGTCGTACTTGGCCTCTGACAGAAAGGGGGCCAGGGCAGCACGCAACGCATCACGATCCTCCAGCAGGCCCAGCAACTGCGTACGCAAGCGATCCAGATCGGCATCGGTCAGGGCACCCGGGTGCAGCGCAGGCTCACGCTGCGGATCAGTCACCAGGCCGCGGCTGCCACAAGCCTCCAGCACACCGTCAGCCACACGATCCAGCAGATGCGCCAGTGCGGGGGCACGGAAACCGATGGAGTAGGTCATGCATTCATTCTGCGCAACACCGTTATGCGCCATGCCGGGCGGCACATAAAGGAGATCACCCGGATTCACAATCTCGTCAAACGTGACATCCATGTCCTTGATGATGCGCAACCGCGTGCCTTCGATCCGAGGGGTGTTTTCATCACAGAACTGGCCCAGCTGCCAGCGTCGCTGACCAATGCCCTGCAGCAGGAAAACATCGTACTGGTCGTAATGGGGGCCGACCGAGCCGCCCTCTGTGGCAAACGACACCATGATGTCGTCGATGCGCCAGTTGGGCACAAACGAGAAGTGCTCCAGATAGTCGGCCAGTTCAGGCAGATAGTGATCAACCGCCTGCACCAGCAAGGTCCAGTGACTTTTCGGCAGCTTCTTGAAGACTTTTTCCGTGAATGGCCCCAGTTGCAACTCCCACGGCGTCTTGCCTTTTTCCTGCACGATGCGGGCTTCGACACTGTCTTCCTGTGCCAGTTCCATCAGGTCTTCCGGCGACAGACGGTAGGCCAGTTCAGGGAACGCATTACGCACCAGCAACGGCTTTTTCTGCCAGTAGTCACGTAAAAATTCAGTGGCGGTAAGACCACCAAGATGGGGCAGGGGAGTATCCGGATTCATCACTTTTTCCCAGAATGTTCAGCAAGAAAAACGGCGGTTATCCACCGCCGTTTATTTTCCAACCAAAGCCGTTCGGCTTAAATCTTTTTTGCCTGCTCAGCCGCATTACCGGTGTAACTGGCCGGCGTCATGGCACGCAGGCCAGCCTTGGCTTCTTCAGGAATATCCAGGGTTTCCACAAAGGCCTGGATGGTTTCCTTGTCGATAGCCTTGCCGCGCGTGAGCGCCTTCAGTTTTTCATACGGCTTCTCGATGCCGTAACGGCGCATCACGGTCTGCACCGGCTCGGCCAGCACTTCCCAGGCATTGTCCAGGTCTGCTGCCAGTCGATCCGCATTCAGCTCCAGCTTGCCGATCCCTTTCAGCGAAGCTTCATAGGCAATCAGGCTGTGTGCCAGACCAACACCCAGATTGCGCAGCACGGTGGAGTCGGTCAGATCACGCTGCCAGCGCGAGATCGGCAGCTTCTCGGCCAGATGCCCCAGAATGGCATTGGCGATGCCAAGATTGCCTTCCGAATTTTCAAAGTCGATCGGGTTCACCTTGTGCGGCATGGTCGATGAACCGACTTCGCCTTCCTTCAGGCGCTGCTTGAAATAGCCCAGCGAGATATAGCCCCACAGGTCGCGATCAAAGTCGATCAGGATGGTGTTGAAACGCTTCACTGCATCAAAGAGTTCCGCGATGTAGTCATGCGGTTCGATCTGGGTGGTGTAGGGATTGAAGGTCAGGCCCAGCGACTCCACAAAAGTCCTGGCATTGGCCTCCCAGTCCACATCCGGATACGCCGAAAGATGGGCGTTGTAGTTGCCAACGGCACCATTGATCTTGCCAAGGATTTCCACTTTTTCGAGCTGGACGATCTGGCGTTCCAGACGATAGGCCACATTGGCCATTTCCTTGCCCAGCGTAGTCGGGGAGGCCGTCTGGCCGTGCGTGCGGGACAGCATCGGCATGCCGGCATGGGTATGGGCAAGGGCCTTGATGGCTTCCAGCACCTTGCGCATTTCGGCCAGCAGCACCTTGCGGCCACCGTTCAGCATCAAGCCGTGCGAGGTGTTGTTGATATCTTCCGAGGTGCAGGCAAAGTGGATGAACTCATTGACCTTGGCCAGCTCCGGCACACCCGCCACCCGATCCTTCAGAAAGTACTCAACCGCCTTCACGTCATGGTTGGTGGTGCGCTCGGTGTTCTTGATCCACTCGGCATCCGTCTCGGAAAAGTTGGCCACCAGAGCATCGAGAACAGCATTGGCCTCGACCGAGAAGGCCGGCACTTCGGGAATGCCAGGGTGGGCGGCCAGACGCTGCAACCAGCGTACCTCGACCTCTACACGGGCGCGGATCAGACCATACTCACTGAACAACGGACGCAGGGCGTCAACCTTGCCGGCATAGCGGCCATCAACAGGGGAAAGGGCAGTCAGGGAGGTCAGCGACATGACAGGTCCGTGGGCAGCAAAAAAGGAAGGCGCGAAGTTTACACGGAATAGGCGGCGGGTTGGAGCAGGCATGCTGAAAGGCCTGGTACATCCTTGTCAGGCAAGTGCGGGACCGGAGCAGAAGCCCCGGAACCCGGATTCAGAGATGAGGAAGGATTACTCCGGAGACGCCACCAGCCGGCTTTGTATGCCGCCCAGTACCTCCAGAAGCTCACGAGCCCTGGCAGGCTTGGTCAGCGAAAAGGTATTGGGAATCAGTGTCTTGTCCGGTGTTGCATAGGCAACGACAGCTCTGGGCTTGTGGCTGCCCAGCCCGTCCCTGTAGCTATTGGCATCGGTATCCACAATGACGACGTCAGCTTCCGCCGCATCACTGTAAACCCACTCCACATTGTTGCCTTTCCCGACAATGCCGATAAGAGACTTGATCAGGGCAATGTCGCGCTCGTCCATGGCTGAGCAGGTAATGGAATATTTGTGGGACATGATCCATATCTCGCGTAGTTGGAAGTGCCCATCCGGAGCACGTTGCAGGGCGCTTGCACATGCCTGGACCGGCCAGCCCAGGCAACATCATACAAAACGATGCGTATGTATTTTCTAGACCACCGTGGCCAGACCGCAATCATTTCGGGATACACGGGGAAAAAACGGGAGCAAACGGCAGTATACAGACTGGCTATGGCGCCACATCTGACGCCATTTTTGTCATCACCCAGTCGGCCCGGCCGAATCAGTGGTTCTCCGCAATGATGGTACGGATTTCCGCAAGGATCTGCCCGCGGGTAAACATGAGATGCCAGCGCCGGCCACCCAGACGGTGCCAAAGCCACGCCGCACGCACCCCGGCCAGCAAGACCGCCCGGACCTGCTCGGCCATGCCCGATGCCTGCAACTGCTTCTGGTCGCCACGAACCTGTATGCGGAAACGCAATTGCCCTGCCGTATCCACGTAAATCCCGCCCAGGTTATTGATCATGGCCGGGGCACTCAGACTGTCAAAATGCTTGCGTTGCTCTGCCGCCATTTCAAGCCTGCGCCGCAATACACCCAACAGCTCTGGCGACTTTGCCAACTGGCGCTCCACCTGCATTATCCCCAGCACATACCGCACAATATCGGCTTGCCGCGGATGGCCACCACGCAATGGCTCCAGAAACGTCTGTTCGAGTGACTGCAGACCCGACTGCAGTCCGCGGATGTTCTGGCCATAAATAACGCCAACATCATCCGTATCCAGCACCAGGATACTTTGCAAAGATGCATCCAGCGCCACCGGGTCACAATGCCCGCGCCATGCCAGTGCATCCGCCAGGGTGGCGGACTGGAAGAGGGCGGCAAGTGCCAGCGTCTTGTCACGATTCAGGTTGCTCATTGCAGACATTGCCTTTTCAATTCCAGGTGGACTCGATTACACCACCACCCAGACATTCATCCCCCAGATAAAACACCACGGACTGACCGGGTGTCACGGCACGCTGCGGCTCATCGAAGTGGACAACATAGCCAGCCTCGTCACGAAAGATCGTGCAGGCCTGATCCGGCTGGCGATAACGTGTCTTGGCATGACAGCGAAGAGGCAGGGCAGGCTCTCCGGTCACCCAGTCAACCACACCGGCATGCAGGTAGTGACTCATCATCAGCGGATGCTCGTGGCCCTGGCCAATCACCAGAACATTGCGGCCAACATCCTTGTGCACCACATACCACGGGGCTTCGGCCGCATCTTTCTGTCCGCCGATACCAATACCCTCGCGCTGGCCCAGGGTGTAGTACATGAGTCCCTGATGGCTGCCGATCACCTTGCCATCATCTGTCTCGATAGTGCCGGGCTGCGCTGGCAGATACTGCTGCAGAAAATCCCTGAAACGACGTTCGCCGATAAAACAGATACCGGTGGAGTCTTTTTTCGCATGATTGACAAAGCCTCTCTCAGTCGCGATGCGCCGAACTTCAGGCTTTTCAAGATTACCGACCGGAAACAGTGTTTTTGCAATCTGTCGGCCACTCACCGCGTGAAGGAAGTAGCTTTGATCCTTGTTACCATCCAGTCCCTTCAGCAGTCTGGCGCAGTCAGCATCATTACTGCGCCGGGCATAATGGCCCGTCGCAATGTAGTCAGCGCCAAGCACCATCGCATAATCAAGGAAGGCACGAAACTTGATTTCCTTGTTGCACAGGATATCGGGATTTGGCGTACGGCCCGCACGATACTCCGCCAGAAAATGCTCAAACACGCGATCCCAGTATTCAGCGGCAAAATTCGCGGTATGCAGACGGATACCAAGCGTGTCGCATACCGCCTGGGCATCCTCCAGATCCTCGCGTGCCGTGCAATAGTCGGTGCCGTCGTCCTCTTCCCAGTTCTTCATGAAGAGGCCTTCCACCTGATAGCCCTGCGACAGCAGCAGCCAGGCGGAAACGGATGAGTCCACGCCACCGGACATGCCAACGATTACACGGGTTTGACTGGGCAACTTCATGATTCAGCCATGATGCTCGTGAACAAGACTTAACGGGAAGCGCCGACCCGCAACAGCGTCCTGAACACACGTCAGGACCAGCGGGCTGCGCAGGCGATCAGAGCCGGCAATTTCATCCGGCGTCAGCCAGACCGCCTGCAGGATGCCATCATCCAGAGGACGGTCCGGAAAGTGCGTCACGGCATCCGCCAGAAAGCAGGCACGGTAGTAGGTCAGGTCGGGATTATGCGGCGGCGTATAAACATACAGTCCCAGAAAGGCTGTCAGCGCAACCTCCCAGCCGGTCTCCTCCAGCGCCTCGCGTATGGCGGCCTGCGCCAGTGTTTCTCCCTGCTCGACATGCCCGGCAGGCTGGTTGTAGACCGCAATCGCACGATCCGTCACTTCCTCGACCAGCAGGAAACGGCCATCCCGTTCCACGACCACGGCAACTGTGACATGAGGTTCCCAGCTCATTCCGCCCCCGGCAACTACGTGAAAGGGCGCCATCGTACCGCAAGGCATCGGCAAGGCCCAACCATCACTGATTGCTGCCCTGCAAACAGGGCAGAAGTTGCCCCGGATCAAGGACAGTATCAGCAGCCGGCCTGAGAATCGGCGCTTGTCCATCATCAGGCAGTTGCTGTTGGCTTGCGCAACC
Organism: Moraxellaceae bacterium; assembly: GCA_030646295.1. Taxonomy (GTDB): domain Bacteria; phylum Pseudomonadota; class Gammaproteobacteria; order Pseudomonadales; family Moraxellaceae; genus UBA2031. Next base: position 405,373 of record JAUSND010000016.1, on the reverse strand, counting down.
GTCAGCATTCACCGATGCCCACATGAGACTCAGGCACACCACATGATCACGATTCTTTATTTTGCCAGATTCAGGGAAAAACTCGGTCTTGACCGGGAAACCATGGCCTTGCCCGCCGACGACGCTGCCTCGGTGCAAACCGTTCTTGATCAGCTGACGGGAAGAGGAGGGCTCTGGGCAGAGCTGCTGGGCGGCGACAGAGGGGTGCTGGTTGCTATTAATCAGGAAATGGCAACCCGTGACAGCAGCATCAGGGACGGAGACGAGGTAGCGATCTTCCCCCCCGTCACCGGCGGCTGAAACCTGTTTTGACACCGGGCCTGGACACCGGTCGGGTTGACCGGCCACCTGCACCGGAACGCGGGCCCGTCGGCATCCCAGGCAGGTCACTCAGGCTGACTGTCGTTTCACACCACTCGCCCGGCGCCAGTCCATCCAGCGTCCAAGAGCCGATTGCCACCCGCACCAGCCGCAGGGTAGGGAAGCCCACCGCCGCAGTCATGCGCCGCACCTGCCGGTTTCGCCCTTCACGGATCGTCAGCTCTATCCAGCTGTCAGGAATATTGGCCCTGAATCGTATGGGCGGATCACGCTTCCACAGCTCAGGCGGATCCAGACGCCTTGCGTCGGCAGGCAGTGTAAGGCCGTCGCTCAACATTACCCCCTGGCATAGCGCCATCAGCGCCTCTTCACTGATTTCTCCCTCCACCTGAACCCAGTAGGTTTTCGGCAGTTTCCAGCGCGGGTCCGCAATACGTGCCTGCAGCTCACCATCATCCGTCAGCAGCAGCAAACCCTCGGAATCATGGTCAAGCCGTCCCGCCGGATAAATGCCCGGAGCCTTGATGTAGTCCGCCAGCACGGGTCGCCCGTCCTTGTCGCTGAACTGGCACAGCACCTGAAAAGGCTTGTTGAACAAAACGAGACGTGACATGGCTAATAATTGATCAGGGCGGGGCCGGGGAAGGTTGCAGATGGGCCGATTCAGGGCAGCCCGTTATAGACTTTAGTCAATAAAATGAAGCTTACAGGTATTTTTTGATCTTGTGCCTTATGACTTGCCAGCGGTTAGGGATATACTTCGGAACGCTTGAATATAGTCAAAAACTGCACCCGGGAGTACCTGCATAATGGGTTACCAGAAGATCACGGTGCCGGCGGATGGTGACAAAATCACCGTCAATGCCGACCTGTCCCTGAACGTCCCCAATCACCCCATCATTCCTTACATCATGGGCGATGGTATCGGCGTCGATATCACCCCCGTCATGCTGAAGGTCGTAGATGCCGCTGTTGCCAGATCTTATGGTACCAAACGTGCCATTTCATGGATGGAGATTTACTGCGGCGAGAAAGCCACCAAGGTCTACGGACCGGATGTCTGGTTGCCGCCAGAAACCTTTGAAGCCCTGCGCGAGTATGTCATCAGCATCAAGGGCCCGCTCACCACGCCAGTGGGAGGCGGTATCCGCTCCCTGAATGTGGCACTGCGTCAGGAGCTGGATCTGTATGTCTGCCAGCGTCCCGTGCGCTGGTTCAAGGGCGTGCCCAGCCCGGTTCATCACCCGGAACTCACTGACATGGTGATTTTCCGTGAGAACTCGGAAGATATTTACGCCGGGATCGAGTGGAAAGCCGGCAGTGCCGATGCCATCAAGATCATCAAGTTCCTGCGCGAAGAGATGGGTGTTACCAAGATCCGTTTTACGGACAACTGCGGTATCGGTATCAAGCCGGTGTCAAAGGAAGGTACCCAGCGTCTGGTCCGCAAGGCCATCCAGTTTGCCATCGACAACGACAAGCCCTCCGTCACCCTGGTGCACAAGGGCAACATCATGAAGTACACCGAAGGTGCCTTCAAGGAATGGGGTTACGAGCTGGCGGCCGAGCGCTTTGGCGCCGAGCTGGTTGATGGCGGCCCCTGGATGAAGATGAAAAACCCGAAAACCGGGAAGGAAATCATCATCAAGGACGTCATTGCTGACGCCTTCCTGCAGCAGATCCTGATGCGGCCTGCGGAATACTCCGTGATTGCCACCCTGAACCTGAACGGTGACTACATTTCTGATGCCCTGGCAGCGGAAGTGGGCGGCATCGGCATTGCCCCGGGTGCCAACATTGGCGGCTCTGTGGCCATGTTCGAGGCCACGCACGGTACAGCACCGAAGTATGCCGGCCAGGACAAGGTCAACCCGGGCTCCATCATCCTCTCTGCCGAGATGATGCTGCGCCACATGGGCTGGACCGAGGCTGCCGACCTCATCGTCAAGGGCGTGGAAGGGGCGATTGACGCCAAGACCGTGACTTATGACTTTGAGCGTCTGATGCCGGATGCCACCTTGCTGCGCTGCTCCGAATTCGGTGATGCCATCATCCGTCACATGGACTGATGCCCCCACCGTTCGGTCATGCCAAAAAGCCCGCGATGCGGGCTTTTTGCATTTTCAGCAGGAAGGCCTCAGTTATACACTGTGGCCGACGGCGTCATGGCGGCAGTGTCATCATGCCCGGGCGCACGCATCTGGCCCTCGCTCTCGTTGAGCGGGCTCAGGTTTACCGCGTGGAAGCCGTTGCCGGATGCCTGGATGTCAAACTGGACGAACTGGCCAGCTTTCAGGCTCTTGTAACCGTCCATGTTGATGTAGGAAAAATGAACAAACAGGTCATCGCCTCCGGTATCGGGCCTGATAAAGCCGTAACCCTTGGCATTGTTGAACCACTTTACGGTTCCGCTTGCCATGATAGTGTCCCTCTGGGCCGTGGCGCTGACGGCATTGTTGTTATGACGCGCCCTGTTGTTTTTTTGTAGACCAATCCCTGATTGGCTGAATTTCAACCATCGGTCCCTGCCTGTCAATACCGCCCGATCTGCGGCTTGCCGGCAGGGTGAAAGGCGTCACAAGGTCACCCTTCCTACAGACGGAGCGTTATCATTACCAGGCGGCAAAGTGTTAGCTTGCAAACTTGATACCGTAAACCCATACCATTGTTACAGAGTTGTCATGAGAAAAACGCCTTACTCTCATCTAGTATCAAATAGCAGGAACCCTGAAGAAGAGGGCCTCCCTGTGGGTGATGTAGCGGTACAGGAAACTCGTCCGCAGCTGGCTCCACCCCCAATGTACAAGGTCATCATCCTGAATGATGACTACACGCCGATGGACTTTGTGGTGGAGATACTGGAGGGTTTCTTCAACATGGATCGCGAGAAAGCTACCCGGGTGATGCTGACCATACACACCGAGGGAGAGGCCACCTGCGGTATCTATACCCGCGACGTGGCAGAAACAAAGGCGGCTCAGGTCATCGATTATGCCCAACAGAACCAGCATCCACTGCTCTGTAGGATTGAAAAGACCTGAAGCAACCGGCATGTAGTAACTGTGGTACCCGGCATGATGAATGCCATTACGGTCGAAAGACGAGGGGAAGTGACATGCTTAGTCGTGATCTGGAAGTAACCCTTAACCTGGCGTTCCGCGATGCGCGGACAAAACGTCACGAATTCATGACCGTCGAACACCTTCTGCTGGCACTGCTCGACAACGAGTCCGCCGCAAAGGTGCTGAAAGCCTGTGGTGCCGACATCTCCGGCCTGCGCCGCGATCTGGGTCATTTTGTGGATGAAACCACGCCACTGATCCCCACTCACGAAACAGAACGCGAAACCCAGCCCACGTTAGGGTTCCAGCGTGTCCTGCAACGTGCCGTATTCCATGTACAGTCTTCCGGCAAGAAAGAAGTGACAGGCGCCAACGTGCTGGTCGCGATTTTCTCCGAGCAGGAATCACAGGCTGTCTACTTCCTTAAAAAGCAGTCAATTGCCCGCATTGATGTGGTGAACTACATCTCGCATGGCATCTCCAAGGTGCATGACGACAATGCCCCCAGCGAGCAGCCCCAGGAGCAGCAGCAGGACGAAGAGGCCATGGGCGAGGCCGCTCCCAAGAGCGCGCTGGAAGCCTATGCCAGCAACCTCAACGAACTGGCGCGGCAAGGCAAGATTGATCCGCTGGTAGGGCGTGCCGAAGAGATCGAGCGTGCCGTCCAGATCCTCTGCCGTCGCCGCAAGAACAACCCCTTGCTGGTCGGCGAACCCGGCGTGGGCAAGACCGCCATTGCCGAGGGACTGGCATGGCTGATCATCGAGAACAAGGTACCGGATGCCATTGCCAACAGCGTGGTGTACTCGCTCGACCTTGGCTCCCTGCTGGCCGGCACGAAATACCGTGGCGACTTCGAGAAACGCTTCAAGGCCTTGCTTAACGAGCTCAACAAGCATGAGGGAGCCATCCTCTTCATTGACGAAATCCACACCATCATTGGTGCAGGCGCGGCGAGTGGTGGCGTGATGGATGCCTCCAACCTGATCAAGCCGGTATTGGCCAATGGCACGCTCAAGTGCATGGGCTCGACCACGTATCAGGAATATCGCGGCATTTTCGAAAAAGACCGCGCGCTGGCACGCCGCTTCCAGAAGATTGATGTCAAGGAACCGACGGTCGAGGAGACCTATCAGATCCTCAAGGGACTGAAGTCACGGTTTGAAGAGCATCATGGTGTGAAGTACGCCGACAAGGCGTTGCAGCTGGCTGCAGAGCTGGCAGATCGCTACATCAACGAGCGCTTCCTGCCGGACAAGGCGATTGACGTGATTGACGAGGCGGGCGCCTACCAGCGCCTGCAGTCCCCGAGCAAGCGCAAGAAAACCATCGGGATTGGCGAAATCGAGGAGATCGTGGCAAAGATTGCACGTATCCCGCCGAAATCCGTGTCGGCCAACGACAAGGAATCGCTGCGTAATCTGGATCGTGACCTGCGCATGACCGTGTTTGGTCAGGATGAAGCGATCACCGCACTGTCCGCTGCCATCAAGCTGTCCCGTGCCGGCCTCAAGTCACCTGAAAAGCCGATTGGCTGCTTCATGTTTGCCGGCCCCACGGGCGTTGGCAAAACCGAGGTCACCAAGCAGCTGGCCAAGACGCTGGGCATTGAGCTGATCCGCTTCGACATGTCGGAATACATGGAGCGGCACACGGTGTCACGCCTGATTGGTGCGCCTCCCGGTTATGTTGGTTATGACCAGGGCGGCCTGCTGACCGAGGCCATCACCAAGCACCCGCACTGCGTACTGCTGATGGATGAAATCGAGAAGGCACATCCGGAGGTCTTCAATCTGCTGCTGCAGGTGATGGATCACGGCACCCTGACCGACAACAACGGCCGCAAGGCGGATTTCCGCAATGTGATCCTGGTGATGACCACGAATGCAGGGGCCGAGATGATCAGCCGCTCCAGCATCGGTTTCTCGCAACAGGACCACACCACGGACGGCATGGAAATCATGAAGAAGATGTTCACGCCGGAGTTCCGTAATCGTCTGGATGCCATCATCCAGTTCAAGCCGCTGAACCCGCTGGTAATCGCCAATGTGGTCGACAAGTTCCTGGTGGAATTGCAGGCGCAGCTCGACGACAAGCATGTGGTTCTGGATGTGGATGAAGAGGCACGTGTCTGGATGGCTGAACGTGGCTATGACGCACTCATGGGCGCTCGCCCGATGGCGCGGCTGATCCAGGAAGAGCTGAAGAAGCCTCTGGCAGAGAAGATACTGTTCGGGGAGCTGGCCGAGCATGGCGGCCACGTACATGTCAGCGTCGAGAACGGCAAGCTGGCACTGCATGTGGATGAGAAGGAAGCTGAAATGGCGTAAGCCATTTGCAGAAGGCAGCCGTATCCCGTGCAGGGAAAGGCTGCCATCCGGTTAGCAGGAATCAAAAAAGCCACCTTCCGGTGGCTTTTTTGCGACTGCGTTTTTAACGCACGCGGTACGTGATACGGCCTTTACTCAGGTCGTATGGGGTCATTTCGACTTTCACGTTGTCGCCGGTCAGGATGCGGATGTAGTGCTTGCGCATCTTGCCCGAGATGTGAGCGGTGACAATGTGGCCGTTTTCGAGCTGGACACGGAACATGGTGTTGGGCAGCGTCTCAATGACGGTGCCGTCCATCTCAAGGGATTCTTCTTTCGACATGCAGCTGATTTCCTCGCTGGAGGGCTGGCTTAAAACCGCCGCATTCTGCCTTAAAAACGCGCCGAAACAAAGCCCAAACAGACTTTACCTGACCTTTTATGACAGACGATAGGCCTCAATGAGCCTCCAACAGCGGGTTTGACTCAGGTAGTCTTGCATCCTTCCTACAAGAATCAGCCCTGCCAGGCCGGGGAAAAGGGGACATCATGCAGTTTGAGTTTGCCACCACCCCCAGAGTCATCCTGCGTGCGGGGGCAATGCGCCAGCCCGCTGACTGGGCCGGGACATTGCCCGGCAAGCGCCTGTTTGTAATCACTGATCCCGGGCTGGTGAAGGCCGGGGTTGTTGCACCGGTTGTGGCTGCACTGGAGGCCGCTGGTCTTGCGGTCACCCTGTACTCGGACGTAGAGGCAGACCCCCCCGAGTCGCGCGTGCTGGCCACCGTTGCCGCTGCCCGCGAGGCAGGAGCAGAAGTGGTCATCGGCCTTGGCGGTGGCAGCTCGCTGGATACCGCCAAGCTGGTTGCCTTGCTGGCAGCGAGTCCGCAGCCACTGGCAGGCATCTACGGCATTGGTCTGGCCAAAGGCCCGCGCTTGCCGCTGGTACAGGTGCCGACAACAGCGGGCACCGGCTCCGAGGTCACTCCCATTGCCATCGTGACCACGCCCTCGCAAGAGAAGAAAGGGGTGGTGTCTCCCTTGCTGTATCCGGACCTTGCCATTCTGGATGCCGAGCTGACGCTGGGACTGCCACCGGCCGTGACTGCGATGACCGGCATTGATGCCATGGTTCACGCCATCGAGGCCTACACCTCGAAACTGAAGAAAAACCCGCTGGCAGACAGTCTTGCGCGCGAGGCATTGCGCATGATGTATGACCATCTGCCACGGGTGCTGGCCAATGGCCAGGATATTGAGTCCCGATCCGCCATGCTGGCTGGCTCCATGATGGCCGGCATGGCATTTGCCAATGCCCCGGTGGCAGCAGTGCATGCCCTTGCGTATCCCCTGGGAGGGCACTTTCATGTGCCGCACGGACTGAGCAATGCGCTGGTGCTGGCACCGGTGCTGGAATACAACCTGCCGGCCGCCGAAGCGTTGTATGCCGAACTGGCCGGGGTCATCAATCCCGCCCGGCGTTTTGATGATCCGGCTACGGCCGCGCGCTGGTTTGTGGATGACATGACCCGGCTGGTCAGGGCCATGCCTTTTGCACAAACCCTGCGTGACGTCGGCGTCACCGAAAACGACCTTGATCTGCTGGCCGCAGATGCAATGAAGGTCGAGCGTCTGCTGGTGAATAACCCCCGGACCATGACACTGGATGCTGCCCGCGCAATTTATGCCTCGCAACTTATGCCCCGTAACGCCGACTAATCCGGAATAAAGAGAGCCTTCATGCCTGCTGTTCGTGCCTTGCGCGATGCCTACCCTCATTTCATGCCACTGGCCACGCGCTGGATGGACAATGATGTCTACGGACACGTCAACAATGTGCAGTACTACAGTTATTTTGATACAGCCGTTAATCACTTCCTGATCACGTCAGGCTGGCTGGACATACATCAGGGTGACGTAGTGGGGCTGGTGGTTGAGACCAGATGTACCTATCACGCTTCGGTTGCCTTCCCTGATGAACTGGACATTGGCTTGCGCGTAGAACGGCTGGGCAACTCCAGTGTGCGTTACGGCATCGCCGTCTTTCGCAAGGGTGAAACCGAGGCGGCTGCTGAAGGTTATTTTGTGCATGTTTATGTCGATCGTGAAACCAATGCACCCGTGAAGGTTCCTGCCGATCTTCGCTCGGTGCTGGAACCACTGATTACCAGCGAGGGAGAACGCGCATGAGCCTTGCACTGAAACGCCCGGACCTGCTGAAGTCACAGGCCCTTGTCGACGGCACATGGTGCAATGCTGATGACGGCAGCAGTTTTGCGGTCACCAATCCGGCTAATGGTGACGTCATCATCCGGGTACCTCGCCTGCAAGCTGCCGAGACTCAGCGTGCCATTGATGCCGCTGAAAAAGCGTTGCCGGCCTGGCGTGCAAAGACGGCAAAAGAAAGGGCGCTCATCCTGCGCCGCTGGTTTGAACTGATGCTCCAGCATCAGGATGACCTGGCCAGCATTCTCACGCATGAGCAGGGCAAGCCGCTGGCAGAAGCGAAAGGCGAAGTGCTCTACGGCGCCTCATTCATCGAGTGGTTTGGTGAAGAAGCAAAACGCATTTATGGCGATGTGATCCCGGGCTTTACTGCGGACCGTCGCCTGCTGGTACTCAAGCAAGGCATTGGTGTTGTTGCCGCGGTCACGCCATGGAATTTTCCGATCGCCATGATTACCCGCAAGGTAGGGCCGGCACTGGCTGCAGGCTGTACGGTTGTGGTCAAGCCGGCATCAGAAACGCCATTGTCTGCACTGGCACTCGCTGCACTTGCCGAAGAGGCGGGCGTACCTCCCGGCGTCATCAATGTCGTGACAGGACCGGCCGGCGTGATTGGCCCGGTACTGACGCACAGCCCGGTGGTGCGCAAGCTGTCCTTTACCGGATCGACTGAAATCGGCAAGCAGCTGATGGCCGAATCGGCCGGCACACTGAAAAAACTGTCGCTGGAGCTCGGTGGCAATGCGCCATTCATTGTTTTTGATGATGCCGACATTGACGCAGCAGTACGTGGTGCCATGCTGTCAAAGTTCCGCAACTCGGGACAGACCTGCGTCTGCGCCAACCGTTTTCTTGTGCAGGACAGTGTTTACGATATCTTTGTCGAAAAATTCGCCGCCGCCGTTGCGAACCTTAAAATTGGGGCCGGCTGGGAGACTGATGTCACCCAGGGGCCGCTGATCAATGCCGCCGCATTGGCCCGCGTACAAGGCTTGCTCGCTGACCTGAAAGGAGAGGGTGCAGCCATTGTCTGTGGCGGTCAGCCACATTCGCGTGGCGGCCTTTTTTTTGAACCCACCATTGTGCGTGATGTCAAAAATGACAGCGCACTGGCGCAGAGCGAGCTGTTCGGACCAATTGCACCGGTGATCCGCTTCAGGACGGAAGCAGAAGCCATCCAGCTTGCCAATGACACCGAGTTCGGACTCGCCTCCTATTTCTACAGTCAGAACATCAACCGGATTTTCCGTGTATCCGAGGCACTGGAATACGGCATGGTGGGCGTCAACGAGGGCATCATCAGCACCGAGGTAGCACCCTTTGGTGGCGTAAAATCGTCGGGACTGGGGCGTGAAGGCTCAAAGTACGGCATCGACGAATACCTGGAGATCAAGTACGTCTGTATTGGTGGCGTCAACTGAAACGCTGGCGGCCTAACGGGCAGCCAGCCACTCGCCATTGATTAACAGTTCAATGGGGCGGAAGGCGATCTTGTAGCTCATTTTCTGACAGTCACGAATCCAGTAGCCCAGGTAGAGACTGGGCAACTGGCGACGACGGGTTTCCTCGATTTGCCAGAGAATGGCAAATGTGCCAAGGCTGCGTTTTTCGTAATCGGGATCGTAGAAGGTGTACACCGCAGACAAGCCGCTTTCGAGCTCGTCACATACCGCTACCGCCAGCAGCTTTCCGTCCAGACGAAACTCGACAAAACAGGTTTCGGACCAGTCCGACGTCAGAAACGATGCGTACTGTTCCACGCTGGGCGGATACATGTCGCCATCGTAATGACGGGCATTGATGTAGTGCTCGTACAGTTCGTAATGCTCTTCCCGGAAACGGGCATCACATACCAGGACATTGAGATCCTGGTTCTTTTTCCAGACGCGCAGTTGCTGCCGGTTGGGTTCAAAGCGATCCACCGGAATCCGAATGGCCACACAGGCCTGGCAACTGCCGCAATGCGGACGATAGACATAGTTGCCGCTACGGCGAAAACCAAGATCGGACAGGTCTGTGTAAAGGCGGCGGTCCATGTTCGTTTTCGGGTCGGCAAACAGCGTGACGGCCTGCTTGCCTGGCAGATAACTGCAGGCATGAGCCGTTGTACTGAAGAACTTGATGCCGGGTGCCGTCATGGAGAGCCTCTCAAGGACCATGCCCGTTTTATAGCACAGGCAATTGCGTCCTGGGCAAGAGGCAAAGGCTATACGGGGCTGAACGGAGGATGGCGCCGCCAGTCAGGCGGTGGCAGGCCGGCATGAGTCCCCAGCCACTGGGCAAACTCGTGCCGGGGGATCAGCACTGCCCCCAGACGCATGAGGTGGGGGTTCTCGACCTGGCCATCCACAAGGGGAATGTCCCATGCCTGACAAAGCTGCATCAGGTAGGCAAAGGCTGCCTTGGAGGCATCGGTTTCACGGCTGAACATGGACTCGCCAAAGAACAGCCGCCCAATGTTAAGCCCGTAAAGTCCGCCCACCAGCTCACCGGCAGGATTCCAGACTTCTATCGAATGGGCGATGCCACGCTCATGCAGGACGGTGTAGGAACGGATGAATTCGGGCTGTATCCAGGTGCCATCCGCATAGGCGCGGGGCGCCGCGCACGCTTCCATCACCCGGGTAAAGCACTGGTCCACCGTAAAGCGGAAGTGACCCTTGCGCAGCACCTTGGCAAGACTGCGGGAAGGAGACCAGCCCTTGGTCAGGAAGACGCAGCGGGGATCTGGCGACCACCAGCAAACGGGTTCGCCCGCGCTGAACCAGGGAAAAATGCCATGCTGATAGGCCTGCAGCAGGCGATCAGGATGCAGGTCACCACCAACGGCCAGAAGTCCATTGGGATCATCCAGCGCCTCGGTAATGGGCGGAAAGCCGTATTTGATGGGGCCGAGCCGGTACAGGGGCATGGGGGGAGGGCAACAGGGGCGCCGGATGCGCCCCTGTTGCAGGACTCACTTGAGGTTGTCGAGGTACTTTTCGGCATCAAGCGCAGCCATGCAGCCCGCACCTGCCGAGGTAATGGCCTGACGATAGATGTGGTCGGCCACGTCGCCAGCGGCGAATACGCCAGGCATATTGGTCGCCGTGGCATTGCCTTCGCTGCCGCTCTTCACCTTGAGATAGCCGTTGGCCATATCGAGCTTGCCCACGAATATGTCCGTATTGGGCTTGTGCCCGATGGCAATGAAAATACCGGCAACATCCACATTCTGTGTCGAGCCATCTGCGGTGCTCTTGAGACGGGCGCCCGTGACGCCGCCATCATTGCCAAGCACTTCATCCAGGGCATGATTCCAGATTACGGAAATCTTGCCTTCCTTCTCTTTGGCAAAGAGATGATCCTGCAGGATTTTCTCGGACTTGAGCTTGTCACGGCGATGCACGAGGGTGACATGGTCAGCGATATTGGACAGGTAGAGGGCCTCTTCAACCGCCGTATTACCACCACCGATCACCATGACGCGCTGGCCCTTGTAGAAAAACCCGTCACAGGTGGCACAGGCGCTGATGCCGCGCCCCATGAAGGCTTCCTCGGAGGGCAGCCCCAGGTACTGGGCCGACGCGCCGGTCGCAATGATCAGGGCATCGCAGGTGTACTCACCGCTATCACCCTTGAGGCGATAGGGACGCGCACTGAAATCCACCTCATTGATGTGGTCAAACACCACTTTGGTACCAAAACGCTCGGCATGCGCCTGCATACGCTCCATCAGGGCTGGCCCGGTCAGGCCATGGGCATCACCTGGCCAGTTATCCACTTCCGTGGTCGTGGTGAGTTGGCCGCCTGCCTGCATGCCGGTAATGACGACCGGGTTGAGGTTGGCTCGAGCAGCATAAACTGCGGCGGTATAGCCGGCAGGGCCGGAGCCGAGAATGAGCAGACGGTGATGCTGGGCAGACATGACTTCTCCTTTTTCAGGATGGCCTGCCATCAATGGCAGACTGTGGATAATCGGGTATGGCCGGAACAGGGAGCCGGCACGAGGGGCCAATCTTAGCCTCAATCAATGGGGGCATGCTTCCTGTATATCAAGAAAGACCTTAAGCCAGCCTGAATACTGGTCGCCCAATCACAAACCTCCGACAGATCAGTGGTTTGACCCCCTCTGAACTGCCGCATCACATGGCATAATCCGGCCCAGCCGTTACAATACCGCCTTGTTATCGCAGAGACTGCCCAGTTGAGCACCACGGACGACCGTCAAGCCGCTCCCCGAAAAGGGATGCGTGAAATCAATGCAATTTTCTGGAGCCTCATCGGCATCTATCTGCTGGTGGCGCTGATTACCTGGTCGCCCAACGACTCGGGCTGGAGCCGGCTGGGCGAAGGCAGCATCAGCAATGTGGGCGGCGCTTTCGGTGCCTGGATTTCGGATGTACTGATCAGTGCACTGGGGTATGTGGCGATTGCCATTCCCGTCTTCATCCTTATCCAGGTCATCAGCCTCTGGCGAGCCGCGCCGCCACTCATGAGCCTGCCCTGGCGGCTGCTGAGCCTGCTGCTGACGCTGGTGGCCATGGCATCACTGGCGGGGCTGCATTTCAGCGTCCCGTCACTGGAGCTCCGCAATGCCGCCGGCGGGATATTCGGCCTGGAGATCGGGCACTCCCTGGCCACGGCTTTTGGTGTGTTTGGTGCCACGCTACTGCTGCTGTCCGTGACCCTGATCGGCATTACCGTTGCCACAGGCCTGTCCTGGTTCTGGCTGATGGATGTCATCGGCCATGCGGTATGGGACTTTGGTTCGCTGGTCGGCAGCATCTTCAGCGGCCAGTTCCATGCCCAGCGCGAATCATGGCGGGAACGCCGCGCCATGAAAAAGGCACTTGATGAGGCAGCACCCTCGTTCGAGCTTGCCCTCAGCAACCCCCGGGTAAAGGCCCAGCTTTCGCGGGATGATCATGTGCGTACCGAGCCAGTGCTGACCGCCGAGCCGGTGAAAAAGCCAAAGCCGCGCCAGACTGATGAAAGGGTTGTCCCTGTCATCACGCCAATGGAAGCGCCCGTCAAGAAAAGTGACCGGGCCCAGAAAGAAAAGCAGCGCAGCCTGTTTGATACCACTACCGTCACTGGCGAACTTCCCTCGCTGGCGTTGCTGGACCCCGCCGACCACAGCAAGAAAAAGGGCTACAGCCCCGAAGCGCTGGAAGGACTGTCTAGACTGCTGGAAATCAAGCTGCGTGAATTCAATGTTGATGCGTCCGTGGTGGCCGTGCACCCGGGTCCGGTGATTACCCGTTTTGAAATCCAGCCTGCCCCCGGGGTGAAGGTGGCGCGCATCACCAACATCGCCAAGGATCTGGCACGTTCGCTGGCCATGATTTCCGTACGTGTGGTGGAAGTGATCCCCGGCAAGTCCGTGGTCGGTATTGAAGTGCCGAATGAAGATCGCGAGATGGTGCGTCTTTCGGAAATCCTGTCGTCGCAAACCTATGACGACAAGGACTCGCCACTCACGCTGGCGCTGGGCAAGGACATCGCCGGCAAACCGGTTGTGGCCGACCTTGCCCGCATGCCGCACCTGCTGGTTGCAGGTACCACAGGCTCGGGCAAATCCGTGGGCGTAAACGCCATGCTGCTCAGCATCCTGTTCAAGGCCACACCAGATGATGTGCGCCTGATCATGATTGATCCGAAGATGCTTGAGCTGTCGGTCTACGACAAGATTCCGCATCTGCTCACACCCGTTGTGACGGACATGAAGGATGCCGCCAATGCACTGCGCTGGTCAGTGGGCGAAATGGAGCGTCGCTACAAGCTGATGGCGGCCATGGGGGTGCGTAATCTGGCCGGCTTCAACAAGAAAATTGAAGATGCCGCCAAAAACGGTGAAACCATCCCTAACCCCTTGTGGCGGCCCGGCGAGGACAGTGCCCTCGGAGAAACTGCACCCCCGCTGGTCAAGCTGCCCTACGTAGTCGTGGTGGTGGATGAATTTGCCGACATGATCATGGTGGTTGGCAAGAAAGTCGAAGAGCTGATTGCCCGTATTGCACAGAAAGCCCGTGCTGCCGGCATACACCTGATTCTGGCAACACAGCGCCCGTCGGTGGATGTGATCACCGGCCTCATCAAGGCCAATATCCCGACCCGTATTGCGTTCCAGGTCTCCAGCAAGATTGATTCCCGCACGATTCTGGATCAGGGCGGGGCAGAGCAGCTGCTGGGGCATGGTGACATGCTCTATCTGGCCCCCGGTACCAGTCTGCCAGAGCGTGTCCATGGCGCCTTTGTGAGCGATGAAGAAGTCCATCGCGTCTGTAACGATTGGCGTGCACGCGGCGAACCAAACTACATCGATGAGATCCTTGAAGGTTCGCTCGAAGTCACCGATGGTGGCAAAGGCTTCGGCGGCAATGACGAGATGGGCGGCGATCCGGAATCGGACCCGCTTTATGACGAGGCAGTAGCCTTTGTCCTGGAAACCCGTCGGCCGTCGATTTCCTTTGTGCAACGCAAGTTCAAGATCGGCTACAACCGCGCAGCCCGACTGGTTGAGGCCATGGAAATGGCCGGGGTGGTCAGCGCCATGCAGTCCAACGGTCAGCGCGAAGTGGTTGTGCCGCACCGGGAGTAACAGATGCAACGTTTTCTGGCGATTGTACTGCTTTCAATGATTGGCACCTTTGCACAGGCTGCCGACGATGCCGCTGCACGCCTGAACAAGGTGTTGCTGGGGCTTAAAAGCATGCAGGCCGATTTTTCGCAGCAAACCACCGATGGAAAAGGCCGCGTCATTCAGGCGCAGACCGGCAGGATGAGCGTGAAGCGTCCGGGCCTTTTCCGCTGGGAAACACTCAAACCATCCAGCCAGCTGGTTACCACCAACGGCAATGACCTCTGGATCTATGATCCCGAGTTGCTGCAGGCAACGAAACAGAAACTGGATCATCAGGTTGGCAACACCCCGGCCTTGTTGCTATCCGGCGATCCGCGCCTGCTGAACGAATCCTTTGTTATTTCGGAAGAGCAGGGCAGTGCAAGTGAGCAGGTTTTCCTGCTGAAGCCGCGTGCCAAGGATGCACTGTTTGATCATCTGCGCGTTCGCTTCAAGGGCAGCCAGTTACAGCAGATGGCACTGGCCGACAGTCTTGGACAGAAAACGGATATACGCTTTCTGAACGTGAAGGTGAATCCCGCCTTGCCATCAAGCCTCTTTGAATTTACGCCACCCAAGGGCGTTGATGTCATCGACGAGATCTGAGACAGCATGACCACAACCGTTTTCCAGCCACTTGCCGCCCGCATGCGACCCTTGCGGCTGGAGGAATACGTCGGTCAGCAGCATATTCTTGCCCCGGGCAAACCCCTGCGCGAAGCCATTGATGCCGGGCATTTGCACTCCATGATCCTGTGGGGCCCGCCTGGCGTAGGCAAAACCACACTGGCACGCCTGATGGCGGGCGCGTCGGATGCCCGCTTCATCGCCATTTCTGCAGTACTGTCTGGTGTAAAGGAAATCCGGGCGGCAATTGACGAGGCACAACTGCACAAGAAGATGGGCGAGAAAACCGTCCTGTTTGTTGATGAAGTGCATCGTTTCAACAAGTCCCAGCAGGATGCCTTTTTACCTTATGTGGAAGACGGCACCGTCATTTTTATTGGTGCCACCACCGAGAATCCTTCTTTCGAGCTGAACAACGCCCTGCTGTCACGCGCCCGTGTGTACGTGTTGCGCAGCCTGGAAGAGAGTGAGCTGCTGGCCCTGCTTAAAACCGCAATGACCGACAGCAAGCGCGGGCTTGGGGCACTGGAACTGATGGCGGAAGACTCCGCACTCAGCCAGATTGCCCGCTCTGCCGATGGCGATGCGCGTCGTGCACTGAATATCCTGGAGATTGCAGCTGACCTGGCAGACGGCAATCACATCAGCGACACCGTGATTACCGAAAGCCTGCTGGGCAACGCCCGCCGCTTTGACAAGAAGGGCGAATACTTCTACGACCAGATTTCCGCCCTGCACAAGTCCGTGCGCGGCTCTGATCCGGATGGCGCACTCTACTGGCTGGCACGCATGATTGATGGCGGCTGCGACCCGCTTTATGTCGCGCGTCGTGTCGTGCGCATGGCCAGCGAAGACATTGGCAATGCCGACCCGCGGGCGCTGCCACTGTGCCTGAATGCCTGGGATGTGCAGGAGCGTCTGGGATCTCCGGAAGGGGAGCTGGCCATTGCACAGGCGGTTGCCTATCTGGCCGTTGCCCCCAAAAGCAACGCGGTCTACACCGCCTGGAATGCCATCAGGAAACGCGTTCAGGAAACCGGTTCACTCGAAGTTCCGCTGCACCTGCGCAATGCACCGACCAAACTGATGAAAGAGCAGGGCTATGGTGCGGAGTATCATTACGCGCATGATTTCCCTGATGCCTATGTACCGGGTGAATCCTATTTGCCAGAGGCTCTGGCCGGCGAACGCTTTTATGCCCCGGTGCCACGCGGTCTGGAAATCAGGATTGGTGACAAGCTGACCCTGCTGCGCCAGAAAGACAATGCCAGCCAATGGCAACGCATGCCGCCAAAGAGAAGCCGCTCATGAACGCGCTACATCCCTTGTTGCTGGTGGCCATCGGCGGGGCATTGGGCTCCATGACACGTTATGGTGCGGCATCTGCCGTCAACCGATTTGCCCAGTCGTCTTTTCCCTGGGGAACACTGGCGGTCAACATCGCCGGCAGCTTTCTCATCGGCCTGGTCATGGTCCTGCTGATGAAGGCAGGGGAGTGGCGCGAAAGCAGTCGCCTCCTGCTGGTCACCGGGGTACTGGGCGGCTTCACCACGTTCTCCAGCTTCAGCTGGGAAACATGGAAACTGATCGAGGATGGCCGCCTTGTCATGGCCATGACCAATATTATTGCCAGTGCAGGCATCTGCCTTGTCGCCACAGTTGCAGGCGCCATGCTGGCCAAACAATTCTGATTCCAACTTTCTGACATACAAGAAGACTCATCATGCTGGACCCGAAACTGCTACGTAACGAACTGGACCTGGTCGCCGAGCGACTTTCTGTACGAAGCATGGTGCTGGATACTGCTGCCATTCGTGCGCTGGAAGAAAAGCGCAAGACCCTGCAAACGGAAACCGAAAAGCTGCAGTCAGAGCGTAATGCCGGCTCTAAAAAAATCGGAGAAGCCAAGAAAAATGGCGAAGATGCCTCCGCCATCATGGCAGAGATGAATGCCATCGGTGAACGTCTGAAGAATGTGCAGGCCGAACTGGAGGCCCTGCAGGCCGAATTCGAACAGGTACAGCTAACCCTGCCAAACCTGCCGCATGAATCCGTTCCGGCCGGCAAGGGGGAGGACGACAACGTCGAGCTACGTCGCGTTGGCACCATTCGCGATTTTTCCTTTACACCAAAGGATCATGCCGACATTGGTGAAGCGCTTGGATTGCTTGATTTTGAAACAGCCGTAAAAATTGCCGGCAGCCGCTTCTCCGTCCTGAAAGGCCCGCTGGCAAAACTGCAGCGCGCACTGACCCAGTTCATGCTGGATACGCACACACAAGAGCATGGCTACGAAGAGGTTTACGTGCCGTACCTGGCCAATGCCGACAGCTTGCGTGGCACAGGACAGCTGCCAAAGTTCGAGGAAGACCTGTTCAAGACCGGCGGTGAAAAACCGTATTACCTGATCCCGACCGCAGAAGTTCCCGTCACCAACATTGTGCGTGACGAAATTGTGCCTACCGAGAAAATGCCGCTGCGCTTTGTGGCACATACACCGTGCTTCCGTTCCGAAGCCGGCTCCTATGGCAAGGACACCCGCGGCCTGATCCGTCAGCACCAGTTCGAGAAGGTTGAGCTGGTTCAGATTGTAAAGCCGGAGGATTCGCACAAGGGTCTGGAAGAACTGACAGGCCATGCCGAAAAAATCCTGCAGAAGCTTGGTCTTCCCTACCGCGTCATCGTTCTCTGTGGTGGCGACATGGGCTTTTCTGCTGCCAAGACATATGACATCGAAGTCTGGTTGCCGGGGCAGGGCAAGTACCGTGAGATTTCCTCCTGCTCCAACTTCGAGAGCTTTCAGGCACGTCGCCTGCAGGCACGCTATCGCAACCCGGAAACCGGCAAGCCTGAACTCGTGCACACACTGAACGGTTCCGGTCTGGCAGTTGGTCGCACGCTGGTAGCCGTTCTGGAGAACTACCAGAACGAGGATGGCAGCGTAACCATTCCCGATGCACTGCGTAGTTACATGGGCGGACTGGAAAAACTGGCTGTCTGACAGATACAGGCCACATACAAGCAGGGGCATTGCATGGACTACCTTCCCATATTTCTGAACATCCGTGAGCAGCGCTGTCTGGTCATCGGGGGCGGGGAGGTAGCTACACGCAAGGCGGCAATGCTGATTCGTGCCGGTGCACGAGTGCATGTGGTCTCACACGAGATTTCACCGGCTCTTAAAGCTAACCTTGAAACACATCAGGGCAGCTACCGGCTTGGCTCGTATGAGCCAGCAGACCTGAATGATGTGGCAATTGTCATCGCGGCCACCGATGACGAGGCCCTCAACCGTCGCGTTCATGCCGACTGCCGTACCCGTCAGTTGCCCGTGAATGTGGTTGATGCGCCGGCACTTTGCTCTTTTGTTTTTCCTTCCATTGTTGATCGCTCCCCTCTGGTCATTGCGGTATCAAGTGCAGGCAAGTCCCCCGTCCTGGCACGCCTGTTGCGCGCCCATCTGGAGACCACGATTCCAGCCGCCTACGGGCGACTGGCTGACATCTGCGGCGAATTTCGTGGCCTGGCAAAGCAGACATTTCCAGACACCAATGCGCGGCGTGCATTCTGGGAAAAAGAGTTGCAGGGACGATTTGCCGAACTGGTCTATGCCGGACGGGAAGAGGAGGCGAGGACACATCTTCGGGATGCATTTGCAGCGTCTGGCCCTGCGCAGGCCGGAGAGGTGTATCTGGTGGGGGCAGGGCCGGGAGACCCCGATCTGCTGACCTTCCGTGCGTTGCGCCTGATGCAGCAGGCTGATGTTGTGGTTCACGACAGACTGGTCTCTGCACCGGTTCTGGATCTGTGCCGTCGTGATGCCGAATTCATCCATGTCGGCAAGGCCCGTGCAGATCACACGCTGCCACAGGAGGACATCAATCACTTGCTGGTTCGCCTGGCCAAGGACGGAAAGCGGGTGTGTCGCCTGAAGGGAGGAGACCCTTTCATTTTCGGGCGCGGCGGTGAGGAAATTGAAGAACTGGCGGCAGCAGGAATTCCCTTTCAGGTTGTCCCCGGAATTACTGCGGCCAATGGATGTTCTGCCTATGCAGGAATTCCACTGACACATCGCGATTACGCACAATCCGTTCGTTTTGTGACAGGTCACCTCAAGGACGGCTCGCCCGAGCTGCCCTGGAGCGAGCTTATTCATGAGCAGCAGACGCTGGTGCTTTATATGGGGCTGGTAGGTCTGGACAGCATCTGCCATCAATTGATCGCACATGGCATGGCCGCAGACATGCCGGTTGCGCTGATTTCACAAGGTACGCGGCCGGACCAGATGGTGGTTACCGGCACACTGGCCGATATTGCCGGCAAAGTGGTTGAGAGCGGCATCAAGGCCCCTACGCTGACAATTATTGGTCGCGTGGTGGCGCTGAGAGAAAAGCTCAACTGGTTTAATGCCTGACTACCATCAGGTACTCGACGCTGCCTGATCCCTGTATTCCGATGGCGGCAATCCGGTATATTGCCTGAACGCCCTCGAGAATGCCGAAAGATTACTGAACCCGGCATTGGCACTGATCACCTTCACCGGCAGGCTGCTTTCGCGCAGTTGTGTTTTGGCCAACTCAAGTCGTGCTTCGCTCTGGAGTTCACGAAAACTCACTGACTCTTCCCTCAGTCTGCGCGTCAGTGTACGTACTGAAAGGTGCATCCGGTCGGCCACTTCATCCAGAGAATAAAAGTTGGCGGCCATGCTGCCTTCCATCAGGATATGCCTCACACGGGTACTGACCTGTGAGTAATTGCGTGCAATCTCACGCAACCTTGCACACTCCTCGCGCGACTGCTGGTAGAGCAGGGGACTATAGCCTTCGTTCTGACGCTGCATGATCCCCCTGGAGAGAATGAGGCAGGTTTCCTTGCTGTTAAACCGGGGAGCAGTGTCGAAGTGCTTTTCGTAATACTCCGGATTATTGGTCGGGTTGTGGGCAAACAGCACCCTGACCTGAGTATCCTGACCCGCGAGCAGCTGTATTATCTTGCGAGTCAGCAACACGATCATTTCGTCATAGATATGCCTGAGTTCGCCTATATCGATGACCTGTTTGAACGAAACGATGATCTCGTCACCCGAAATCTGCCGGGTCACGGAGCAGACAGGTGCCATGACTGTGGCTTGTGACAGCCATGCTTCCAGACCTTCGCCAACTGTCGGGGCCGATACGGCAGCCATACCGACCGGACCAAAGTGATGCGGCTGGATGTCCTCAATGTAGCTGGCCAGAAAATGGTCCGCACCGAACAGGCGAATGCCGGTCGTCACGACCTTGTTATAGCCGTCAAAATCAATGAAGGCCTGGGCTGCACCGGCATCACTCGTATCAACCTTCAGCAGAAGCGCCAGAAGTTGCCCCCAGTCAGCAGTAGTCACGTTGAAGCGTGCCAGGGTCTTCTGTGGAATCTGGAGCAGGAACAACGGCAGGAATACATTTCGCAGCAGGGGATTGCCGGGAATATCTCTTGTTATTATGGGAAACATGGATCGTCCTCGTTGAGGCATTTTATACCAGAATCCTTGGGGAGGGCTTAAGAGTCACGCCAAATATTTAACATAATATACATTATGCGAATAATATGACGGCAACCAAGCCCTCAGGAATCCCTCAATCCAGCCTCAATCGACTGCACCCCATACCGGTCCAAACCCCTCCACCCATATCCTGACCCCACGGCAAGTCACGACTCACCTCAGGCTCACATCCAGTTGGTCGACCAGTTCTGCCCAGTCTGCATCCTCAATGATCTCCTGCCGAATGAACTCACGCTGGGACGCGTTCCAGAATGTCGCATCCGCCAACGCAACATCTGGCGCAAGAGAACGATGAGCAGCAATAAAGGCATCTATGGAGGCCGAATCATCCGGCAGCCCGAGCTGGCTGAAAAGATCCGAGAACTTGTGGATACCCGATTCCATGACGTTTCCTCCCTCATAAAACCCTGATCACGAGCCAGAATGACAGAGGGTAAATTTTTCATTGGCCCAACGTCAGACTGCTCGACCTGATAAGTATAGGTCAGCGCCAGAAGTGCTCGTGCCCACCAGTCATTTATTGATGGCCATGGGGACTTGTCCCCTAATGACCGATTTTAGGCTCCCACTAACCTTCAGCGCAGACGCATCAAAGGGCACATTCTCTACACGCG
The DNA here is from genome assembly GCA_030646295.1 of Moraxellaceae bacterium. GTDB lineage: Bacteria > Pseudomonadota > Gammaproteobacteria > Pseudomonadales > Moraxellaceae > UBA2031. The sequence goes on along the minus strand of JAUSND010000016.1, from coordinate 384,068 downwards.
CACTGACTCCTTGTACGCAGGCACAGAGAGAGATGGCATGGCCAGCAAGACACCGATCCCTATTCGCGTTCGCCGCATGGACTACGACATTCCCCGGATTCCACGTTACTGGTATCGCGGCAATGCCTGGACCACCCATTTCATGAATGCGCTTTCCACAACGTTTCCGGATGGCGAACGCTTCTTTATTCATGCCGTGCGCAACTACGAGAAACAGATCAGGGACCCCGAGCTGCTGGCACAGATGCGCGCCTTTATCGGGCAAGAGGCCAATCACGGCAAAGAGCATGAAGCCTTTAACCAGGCACTGATCGATCAGCACAAGCTGCCGTTGACATCAAAAATAGGCTTCATGAAAAAAGCCCTGTCCTATGCCAAGAAACGCTACTCACCGCGTGAGCAACTGGCATTGACCGTCGGTTTTGAACACTTCACAGCCATCCTGGCCAACCTGATGCTGGAACAGGCCGATGTGATCGAAAACCTGGATGCCATGTACGGTGACATGTTCATGTGGCATGCCGTGGAAGAAACCGAGCACAAATCCGTCGCTTTTGATGTTTTTCAGGAAGTTGATGGTGACTACTGGTTACGCGTCCGGGGAATGGCGCAAGCGACATTCTTTTTCATGCTGATCACCGTGCGCATGCAGTACAGCCTACTCAAACATGATGGCAAACTGACCGACTGGCGTGGCGCACTTGGTTTTGCAAAGTTCATGCTGCTCAAGCCCGGCATGCTGACCCGGATCATTCCTGAATATCTTGACTTCTACCGCCCAGGCTTTCATCCGTGGCAGCATGACAATCGTGCACTGATCGAGAAATATGTTGAGGAGCTGAGCCCGCACGAACTGCACGCTCAGGCGGCCTGACCGACAGAACCTGAAAATGGCCATGATGTTTCGCATCATGGCCATTTTTTGTTGGCGGCGACAGAAACTCATCCTCCTGCTTTTACTGCAAACTCTGCCACGCGCTTACCCAATAACCTTGCCGTTTCAAGATCACCTTTACGAGGCGCCTCGTCTGCAGAAGCATCAGATGGGGAAATGGCCAGTGCCCCGGCAAAACCCGCCGTCCAGTTTACGTCATCCGGACCATTGGCTTTTGTATTGGATGGCATCAGCCCCGTACCAATCCATATCTGTCCATGTTGCTGCGACAACGTGAAAAAATAACTGATGGTAGAAAACTTGTCACCATTCGTGGAAGCCGAATTGGTAAATCCAGCGGCAATCTTGTCCTTCCATGCCTGCGTAAACCATGGCTTTGACGAGGCATCCGCAAACTTCTTGAATTGCCATGCCGGGCCGCCCATGTACGTTGGCGACCCGAAGATAATGGCATCCTGCTGAGCCAGTGCCTCCCATGCACCCTCGGGCAAATCACCATTTTCATTTATCCGGAAGTCCGTGGCAGTAACGCCAGCAACACTTGCCGCACCCTGTTTTACCGCCTCTGCCTGCTTGGCGGTGTGGCCATAACCACTGAAATATACAATCGCAACTTTTGTCATGAAAGCTCTCCCTTATCTGTAGCCAACCACAGTGAACATCAGGAAAAAACGTAACAATCCATCGCCAGTACACCCAGCGAGAAATTTGCAAGAGGTCTTTGCACCACGGGGTGCTCTCCCCCTGCCCCATACACCACAAACAGCGGTAACAAATGTTCCGTGGTCGGGTGCGCGCGTCGCGCATGTGGCGCAGCCGTCTGCCACTGCATCAGGGCGTCTTTGTCACCTCGCACCATGGCGTCATGTATCCACGCCTGAAACTCGCGTGCGTATTCCTCTGACGGCTCGACACTTTCATCATCAAATGCCGCCTCATACAGGTTATGAGTAAGGCTGCCTGACCCGATCACCAGCACCCCGCTCTCGCGTACCGCGCGCAACGCTTCCCCCAGACGCAAATGCCAGCCAGCATCCAGCCCCGGCTGCACAGACAACTCTGTCACCGGAATATCGGCATCGGGATACATGTGTCTAAGCGGCACCCAGGCACCATGATCCAGACCTCTGTCAGGCGCCAGAACCACCGGCAATCCTTTATCTGTCAAAAGCGTGGCCACATGCTGCGCCACGTCAGGCGCGCCCGGTGCCGGATAACTGATGTCGTAAAGCGCGGCAGGAAACCCGCCAAAGTCATGAATGGTTTCCGGTGTTGCTGCAAGGCTCAGGGCCGGCTGCCGGGTATTCCAGTGCGCTGACACAACCAGGATTGATGATGGTTTGGGAAGACTGTCTGCAATCGTTTTCCATGCCGCGCCATACGGCCCTGGCTCGACTGCAAGCATGGGGGAGCCATGTGAAATGAAAACGGTAGGCAGCATGATGAAACCTCCTGAGTGGTGGTCATCATGCATTTCATTATGGACGGGATAAACGGGCCTGCACGGAAAGCTTAATCCCGCAAGAAGCAACAATCAGCGCGGGAGTCTGGACTGGCGCCAGGCATACGCCATCAACGGAAGCAGGATCAGGATGTTGCAGGCATAAGGCCAGTGCGATGACAGTTCATAAAGCCCGGTACCCAGTACAGGGCCGACAATGGAGCCTATGGCTGGAAGCGAAGTGGTCAGCCCGGCCAGACTGCCCTGATCCTCCGCATCAACCGTCAGTGTCGCTGCAGCAACACAGCCGGGATAACTGAGACCGATCCCCAGTCCGCAGAGTCCCACACCGGCAAACAGCCACACCGCTGACGCACCGATGGCCAGTGCAACCGACCCCAGCAATAACGCCAGCAGCCCGATATGGATAAGCCGCCAGGCCGGCCATTTCAATCGTTGCACCAGTACGCCCTGTGCAATCAGGGACACTGTTGCGGCACCCATCAGGGCAAAGCCCACCTGTCGTGCCGCCTGTTGACTGGAGAGATGCAGCGCATCCTGAAAATAGAAGCCCAGGGTTTGTTGCACCACAGAAAAGGCCGTCAGCATTGCGGCGGCAATCAGCAAGAAATGGCGGTAGCGGACATCCCGGTAATCAAGCTTGCGCGAAGGGCCATGACTCCCCCTCCCCTCTGATCGCGGCGAGTCAGGCAGAAAGAAGAGGATCAGTACAAAACTGATGAACGTCATGCCGGCGGCAAAATACAACGGTGCCAGCAAGCTGATGCCTGCCAGCAAACCGCCCAGTGCAGGCCCAAGTATGGTGCCTGTACTGTTGGCCGCGCCCAGACGGGCAATGCCGACTGTACGGTTACCGGCATGGGTGATGTCACTGATATAGGCACTTGCCGCCGGCATGGTGCCAGCCATTACGCTCGACTGCAGACAACGGGCCATAATCAGGGCCGTCCAGAGCATGAGGCCACGTAAAACCGTTTCAAAACCCAGCCAGAACAGGCTGGTAAACACGAGGGTGCCGACCGTGTAGCCGGCCAGGCCGATCAGGATGACGCGCCTGCGGCCAAGATGGTCACTGCGCCGACCCCATACCCGCGTTGCCAGCGCATAGACGGCGGACGAAGCCGTAATGATGATGCCCACCTGCAACTCGGCCAGACCAACTGCACGACCAATCAGGGGCAACAAGGCAAACACCAGCGTCTGCCCCATCGCCATGGTGACAATAGTGATGAACAGCAGGCTGTGAATGCGGCGTTCTGGCACGGGAAGGTCTGACATGTGGGGCATTCTGCCCGCCCGTCTGACTGAATTGAAGCATAAAGACAGAAAACCCATGCCGAGAGCCGAGACCTCAACTACAATTCGCACCCCGGACACGACCAGCCCCTGACTGCATGCCCGCCCTGCCCTTGCTCCCCCGGTTCACTCCCGCCCCGCACGTGGTGATTTACGTGGATGACGTCCTTCTGGTCGTCAACAAACCGCCACGCCTGTTGAGCGTACCCGGACGCGGTGAAGACAAGCAGGATTGCCTGATTGCCCGGTTGCTGCTCGACTATCCGGATGCCCGCATCGTACACCGGCTTGACTACGACACCTCCGGCCTGCTGGTACTGGGACGCAATGCAGACTCCCATCGCGAACTGTCGCGGCAGTTCCAGGACCGTGAGGTCGACAAGCACTACATCGCCCTTGCGCTGGGCTACTTGTCCGAGAATGCCGGCGAGGTGGACTTGCCCTTGCGCTACGATCCGCCCACCAAGCCCCGTCAGGTGGTGGACATGATCAATGGCCAACACGCCCTCACCCGCTGGAAGGTACTGGCCCGCGAGGGCGGCTACACCCGCCTGGACCTTGAACCCTTTACCGGTCGCACCCACCAGTTACGCGTGCACATGCAGGCCCTCGGCCATCCCTTGCTGGGCGATGCGCTGTATGCGCCCGACAACGTTGTCTCTGCCGACAGCCGCCTGTGCCTGCATGCCGAAACACTGGCCTTTACCCATCCTGTTCACGGCGGCCGCCTGCAATTCCGCACGCCGGCCCCGTTCTGATTATCCGAGAAAGAGAAAAGCATGAGTCAGTCTGCATCCGCCCTGTTCACGCCCGCCATGGGGCAGCGCTGGATTTCCGATTCTGAAACCGAGCTGGGACTCGGTGTCATCATCGAAACCGATGCCCGCTCGCTGACGGTTCTCTTTCCCAAGAGCGATGAAACCCGTGTGTACGCACGCAACAATGCACCACTGTCACGCATCCGTTTCTCGGTCGGAGACACCGTGCAGGATGTGGCCGGGCAAAGCTGGAAAGTGAACGAGGTTGAAGAGCAGCGTGGCGTGCTGCGCTACCACGTCAGCAATGACGCAGGCGACACCAGCATCATTAACGAAACCCGTCTTTCTGCCGAAATCCACCTGGCACGCCCGCAGGAACGCCTGCTGGCATCCCAGCTCGACAGCATTGATCTGTTTGATCTGCGCGTGCAGGCCTTGCTGCAGCAGGAGAAGCTCGCCCAATCGCCAGTGCGCGGACTGGTCGGCCCTCGCCTTGGCCGTGTACCACACCAGTTCTACATTGCACATGATGTTGGCCAGCGCCAGCAACCACGTGTCTTGCTGGGTGATGAGGTCGGCCTTGGCAAGACCATTGAGGCCGGACTGATCATCCATCACCAGTTGCAAACAGGCCGTGCGCAGCGCGTACTCATTCTTGTGCCGGAAAACCTGCAGTACCAGTGGCTGGTCGAAATGCGCCGCCGCTTCAACCTGAACGCTGCATTGTTTGATCTGGAACGCTGTGCTGCGCTGAAAGAAAGCAACGAGGATGAAAATCCGTTCGAGACCGAACAGATTGTGCTGATGGCGCTTGAGCTGCTGGTGGATCACCCCGATCTGGCGGACTCGGTGCGCACCACCGGCTGGGACCTTCTCGTCGTCGATGAGGCCCATCATCTGGAGTGGTCACCTGAGGCCCCCAGTGAAGCCTACGAGCTGGTGGCCTCACTTGCCGAAAAAATTCCCGGCGTACTGCTGCTGACCGCAACCCCCGAGCATCTTGGTGTCGCCAGCCACTTTGCCCGCCTGCACCTGCTTGACCCTGCACGCTACCACGACCTCGAACAGTTCATTGCAGAGGAAGAAGCCTTTGCCACGGTAGCCGCCGCCGCAGATGCGCTGATGGGTAATGCCTCCATCCCGGACGAATCCTTGCAGGTGCTGGAAGAAAAGCTGCCCGCCGACCTGATGGCGCATCTCGACACGGATGAAGGGCGGCAGTCTGCCTTGACCGCCCTGCTGGATCGTCATGGTGTGGGCCGCGTGCTGTTCCGCAATACCCGCGAAGCCATTGGCGGTTTCCCTGAGCGTCAGTGCCTGCCCGCTCCACTGCCCGCCCCCAAGGATGCTGTCACCACCGAACTTCGTGTCGCGCTGTACCCTGAAATGCATGGCGACGAAGACTGGTGTGAAGACGACGCCCGCGTGGCCTGGCTGATGGAGCTGCTGAAGTCACTCAAGCGCGACAAGGTACTGCTGATCTGCCGCTCCAGCCCGGTGGCCCTCGCACTCGAAGAATACCTGCGCCTGAAGCAGGGCGTGCGTACCTCCGTCTTCCACGAGGCCATGAGCCTGCTGGAGCGTGATCGTGCTGCCGCCTACTTTGCCGATGAAGACTATGGCGCACAGATCCTGATCTGCTCCGAAATCGGCTCCGAAGGCCGTAACTTCCAGTTTGCACACCATCTGGTGCTGTTCGATCTGCCGGCAGACCCCGAACTGCTGGAGCAGCGCATTGGCCGCCTCGACCGTATCGGCCAGACCGAAACCATCAAGCTGCATGTACCCTATTTTGCAGGTACCGCGCAGGAGCGCCTGTTCCGCTGGTACCACGAAGGCCTGAATGCCTTTGAAAGCATCAGTCCGACAGCCCGCACCATTCTTGAGGCGCAGCGCTCACGACTGCCGGATGGATTCCGGAATGGCGGAGCACCATTTGAAGAGCTGGTAACCGAAGCCAAGGCACTGCGCGCAGAGCTTGCCGCCGAGCTGGAAGCAGGCCGTGACCGGCTGATTGAACTGAACTCCTGCCGCCCGGATGTTGCCGCAGAGCTGATTGCCGCGATTGACGCGCAGGATGCCGATCCGGCACTCGCCAATTTTCTCGAACGCGCCTGGTCTGCCTTCGGTGTTGATCAGGAAGAACAGCAGGAAGCACACCTGCACATCCTGCGCCCGGGTGATCACCAGTTGCTCGACGGCTTTCCGGGACTCGATCCGGATGGCATGACCGTCTCGCTGGATCGCGATTACACCTTGTCGCGCGAAGACGTGCACTTTCTGTCATGGGAACACCCCATGCCGCAAGGCCTGCTGGATCTTTTCCGCACGCAGGAGTACGGCAACGCCAATGTTGCCCTGATTCGCAACAAGGGCATCAAGCCCGGAACAGCACTGCTCGAAATGTTTTTCCGTCTGGAAACCATCGCGCCGCGCGGCCTGAATGCAGAGGCCGCCCTGCCCTCGCAAACATTGCGTGTGCTGCTGGATCATGATGCCCGCGACCTCACGGCCCGCGTCTCTCATGATGTGCTGACCAGGCAATTGCAGTCACTGGAACGTGGCGTGGCACGACAGGTCGTCAAGCAACAGCAGGCCATGCTGGAAACACTGATTGCCAAATCAGTGGCTATCGCCGAAGCACAAATTGCAGACGTGAAAGCTGCAGCGCTGACGCGCTGGCAGCAGGAAAACCATGCAGAAATTGCCCGCCTCAAGGCGCTCGCTGCTGTCAATCCTGCCGTGCGCCCTGCAGAAATCCAGGCACTGGAAAAACGGCTGCATGACGGCGAAAAGGCATTGGGAGACTTGCGTGCAGTAGCTCACGCGGTTCGACTGATTGTCGCAGGATAAAAAATTGTTCTGGCTAATGCCGTATCTGCGCGGCATTGGCCAGCGCAGTCCAGAACCTTGCCAGCAGTGACAAGGTACGCTGGGCGGACTGAAAGAAAACATCATCATCCAGCAAGTCATGAACGCTGGCGCTTTCCAGCAGGTACAGGCCGTGACGCGCCTGCAGACGCGCATCCGTTTCCGCCTCACAGAAAAATCCGCCATCCGGCAATGCCAGATTTTCCGCCAGACACTGCTCATGCAGGGTGCGTGTCAGGCGCAGCCAGAAATCCGTGCTGAGTGCATTTTCGATCGCAACCAGAACCCCCAGGCAGACACCCGGATTCATCGCGTTGTAATGCAGCTCGATATGTTCACAAAGGTCATGGGTGGTTGGCCAGCCGGATGCCAGCCCCCAGTCCTTGCCGCCCAGAGATGCATACTGGCGCTGCCAGGACATCCACCAGTCATGCAGGCGCTGACTAAGATGATAAGGATCCCCTATACCCATGTTGGGCAAGGCCGGGCACCATGGCTCGCCAACCGCGTCAAAACAGACAACAACCGCTGGTCCACCATCCATTTCCGGTGCCGGCTGATGGTCCGTCAGGCGCAAGGCGTGATGCTGCCGGGCCAGCAGCAGCTGCCGCATGAAAATGCCAAACTGGGTGACGGATGCCAGCAGGTCACGCTGCGATACCTGCTGTGACTCCAGCCGGTCCAGCCATGAATTGCAGGTAAGCGCCTCATGCCGGCACAACTCGGTATTGCATCGCCGCTGCAGCTCCAGAAAATGCGAACGATGGCCGGCATCGACCTCTGCGGTCGGCGCCACATGCCATTCAATGGCGTGTGCTCGCAAGCGGCTGCGTGTGACGGACATCCTGATTCTCTTGGGGTGTGTGCGGGCTCGTTTTTATCAGACTAGACGACTCTCACGGCAGCGCCAGATCAGGACTGCAATCGGTCTAAGCACGCCAATTCTTAGGATGTCCGATTGGTCATCATGGTCAGAACCGGCCAATCTCGTACAGCACACCGGCACTCCGGACCGCAAGGCTCCCCTCTTCAATCCCCGGCTCGCCCCACGCCACCAGCTGGTAATACACATTGCGGCCAATCAGGGCTTCAAGATTATCCCGCACATGCACGTAAGGGCCCGGCTCCCCGTCTGCCCGGTAAGTAATGCGGATCGGGTGCTCCGGCCCCGCCACGACCACATCACCGGTCTGGGTCGTGAATTTCAGGTAATCCATCCCGTCCTCCTGATGCCTGTCGACGGTGATGGCCAGAAATGGTGCATCCTCCACCCGGATCCGAACCTTTTCGACCGGGGTGATCAGGTAAAAATACCCATCGTCATCACGTCGAAGTACTGTACTGAACAGTCTGGCCAGCGCAGGCCGGTTGATCGGCGTACCCAGATAGAACCACTGCCCGTTGCGCCGGATCTCCATATCGATCTCGCCACAATAGGGAGGATTCCACTTGTGTACCGGCGGCAGGCCTTTGGGATCATTGCCATCCTCGTCCCTGAGAAGGCGTGCGATCGCCAGTGGATCAGCCCGAAGCTGCGAGGTTTTGATGTTGTCGTTCATGACGAAGCCTGTATGGTCACCGGTCAATGTTGTCGGACAAATGATGTGCGACTTTGTTGGCCTTTGGTATGAGTCCTTTTATACTACGCGCCGCTCGAAAATCGAGTCTGCATGCGCAGCGGGTCATTGATCAGCGCCCGTGCCGACCCTGTCCAGCCCTGTCGTGAGGAGGCTATCGTGGAAAGAGAAGCAATGGAGTTTGACGTCGTTATCGTGGGTGGTGGCCCGGCTGGTCTGTCTGCCGCCATCCGTCTGCGTCAACTGAGTATTGAATCGGGCCACGAAATCTCCGTGTGCGTAGTGGAAAAAGGCTCCGAATTCGGTGCCCACATCCTGTCTGGCGCCTGCTTCGAGCCGCGTGCCCTGACCGAGCTCTTCCCGGACTGGAAGGAACAGGGCGCTCCGCTCAACACTCCGGTCATCCGTGATGAAGTGTACTTCCTGCTGAGCGAAACGCGCAGCGTGCTGACACCGGGCTGGGTCGTCCCCAAGCCCATGCACAATGAAGGCAACTACGTCATCAGCCTCGGCAACCTGGTGCGCTGGCTGGCCACCAAGGCCGAAGAGCTGGAAGTGAACCTGTTCCCGGGCTTTGCTGCATCCGAAGTGCTGTTCAACGAAGACGGCTCCGTGAAAGGTGTCGCCACCGGCGACATGGGCGTGGCCCGCGATGGTACACACAAGCATAGCTATACCCCTGGCTACGAACTGCACGCCAAGTACACCCTGTTTGCCGAAGGTTGCCGCGGCCACCTTGGCAAGGAACTCATCAAGAAGTTCGACCTGGACAAGGATGCCGATCCGCAGCACTACGGTCTGGGCATCAAGGAACTGTGGGACATCGACCCGGCCAAGCACCAGGCAGGTCTGGTCATGCACGGTGCCGGCTGGCCTCTGGCCGAAAACGGCGAGTCCGGCGGCTGGTGGATGTACCACCACGAAAACAACCAGGTGTCCGTCGGCCTCATCACCGACCTCTCCTACCACAACCCCTACCTGTCACCGTTTGACGAGATGCAGCGCTTCAAGCATCACCCGGTGATCAAGCAGTATCTGGAAGGCGGCAAGCGTGTTTCCTATGGTGCCCGCGCCATCATCAAGGGCGGCCTCAACTCCCTGCCCAAGCTGACCTTCCCCGGTGGCGCGCTGGTGGGTGACGATGCCGGCTTCCTGAACTTCTCCAAGATCAAGGGCAGCCACACTGCCATGAAGTCCGGCATGATCGCTGCCGAAGCGCTGGCTGAGCTGCTCAAGGCTGGCAAGGCCAATGACGAGCCGGTCAATTTCACCGAGAAGTTCAAGGCCTCCTGGCTGTTCGAGGAGCTCTACAAGTCGCGCAACTTTGGCCCGGCCATGCATCGCATGGGCACATTGATGGGTGGTGCGTTCAACTTCATCGACCAGAACATTTTCGATGGCAAGATCCCCTACACCATCCATGACACCACGCCGGATTACGCCACACTGGATCTGGCTGCCCAGTCCAAGAAAATCGAATACCCGAAGCCCGATGGCAAGATCAGCTTCGACAAGCTCTCCTCGGTATTCATGTCCAGCACGAACCATGAGGAAGATCAGCCCATCCACCTGCAGCTGAAAAATGCGGATGTGCCGATCAAGAAAAACCTGCCGCTGTACGCCGAGCCGGCACAGCGCTACTGCCCGGCGGGCGTGTATGAAGTAGTCGAGAATGCGGACGGCAGCAACCGCTTCCAGATCAATGCGCAGAACTGTGTGCACTGCAAGACCTGCGACATCAAGGACCCGTCCCAGAACATCAACTGGGTGGTGCCGGAAGGCACCGGAGGCCCGAATTACCCCAACATGTAATTCGTCGCAGCAATAAAAAAACCGGCAATTTGCCGGTTTTTTTATTGGCAATGCCTGCCCGTTACGTTGCCGCGTTCCCGTATGGATCAGAGCGAAACCGACCAGGCAGGTTGACGTTTTTTGTGCATGATGCGACCCTGAACTCACACGACCTCGCAGTCACAATAATGACTGGAAGTCACTTTTCATCCTCAGAAAACCGTCACTGTTTACATAACAGGCAGTCACAATCATTGGCAGCCGGAGCAATCATGACCAAACATATCCTGATCACTGGTGCTGCGGGTGCAATTGGTTCGGCCCTGTGTGAAAAGCTTTCTACGCTCTACCCTCATGCACATCTCACCCTGATTGATATCAACGAAACAGCCCTCCAGAAAAAAACCTCCGCGCTTTCCGGCAGGGCCGGCTATGCCGTATGGGACCTGTTCAAACCCGAATCACTGGCCACACAATGGAAGAGCGTCACTGACACGCATGGCCCCGTCGACATACTGGTCAACTGTGCCGGCATCATGGATATCATTACGTTTCGCGGCACGGGCTGGGACCAGGGCTGGAAGCTGCTGACCGTCAACATGATCAGTCCGCTGCGCCTGATGGATCTGGCCGTACAGGACATGCCGCAAGGTGGCACCATCATCAATATTTCCAGCATGGCTGGCCGCGTACCGATTGCCGGCTGCGCCTATTACAGCGGTGCAAAAGCCGGCCTCGCGATGGCATCGGAAATTGCACGCAATGAACTCGCCAAACGGAACATAAACGTCATCACTGTCTATCCGGGCCCCATTCACTCCGGCCTGGAAACACATGCACGCAGCCAGGTAAAACAGGGACTGGTTTCAAGGTTCATTCCGACAGGCACGCCAGACGCAATTGCCGCAAAAATAATTGATGCATGTTTGCACCGACAGGCAAGAGTAATTCATCCCGCCTCATTTTCGGTTGCGCACTACTTTAACGGAGTATCGCAGTGGGCCGTCTCACGACTCAGTCCAGAGCCCCTCAAATAATGTATACCCAGAACACCCTTTTTTCAGACAAGCATTTAAACGCGGAAGCATAAACATGACACGTCGAGCACTTGTAATTGGTTGTGGCGGAGTTGCCGGTGGTGCATGGACAATCGCCATGCTCGACAGTCTTGCCAACGCCACCGGCTGGGACCCGCGCCAGGCAGACATCCTGATGGGAACATCCTCCGGCTCTGTCATCGTGTCATTGCTTGGAGGCGGCATCAGCATAGAGCGCATGATGAACAACCAGCACAGCGGCCACTCGCAAACCACCCGCTGGAATCATGACGTATCAAGCGGAGGCGCCCTGCCCCCGTTACCCGCAAGCCTGTTGCCAGGCGCACCACAGCTTGTCTGGCAAGGCCTTCGGGGACGTGTTCCGGCAATGACGGCCCTGTCCGGACTGCTGCCGCAAGGCCGGCTGGATATTGCACCGCTGACACAACTGATTGACGGGCTGGCCACCGAAAATTCATGGGTGCCGCATCCGGCGACATGGGTCGTCGCGGTTGATGACAAGACTGGCGAGCGCGTAGCATTTGGCTCACCGGATGCACCACGCGTGGCCATGCGTGATGCCGTGTGTGCATCGTGTGCCATCCCGGGCTGGGCGCCACCAGTTGAAATGGCTGGCCGGCGTTACCTTGATGGCGGCATTGCATCACCTACGTCAGCAGACTTGTTGACGGCAGAAGACGTCGACGAAGTGGTCATCATCTCCCCCATGGCATCCCGCCAGACTGACCGACCCCGCTCGCTTCCCCTGCGCATGGAACGCCTGATGCGAAAGGTGATGACCGAGCGGGTTACCGCAGAAATCCGTCATCTGCAGGAACGAGGCATACGCGTGCTATGGCTGGAACCGGCACCCGAGGATCTGGCAGCCTTCGGCTATAACATGATGGACCCGAAGCGTCGCAAGACCGTGTTTGAGACAGCCCTTCAAACCACGCCACGAACAGTTGATATTGCCCTGCGCTCATCCCCGGTTAATTTCACATGAGTTGCCGCTTCATGGCAGTATCCAGTTTTGGCAGTTCATCCGGAGAGTAGCCGTAATGTCCCTTTATTCACGCCATGTTTTCCCCCACCTGCTCGACTGGATCATGTCGCAGCCTGCCTTCATGGCTGCCCGGGAAGAACTGCTGGCAGAGGTTCAGGGGGAGGTTCTGGAGATCGGGTTCGGCACAGGACTGAATCTGGACTACTACCCCGAAGCGGTCAGCTCGCTCACCACCGTGGATGTGAATCCTGGCGTGCACCGGCTTGCGGAAAAACGGCTTTCAAACAGCCGACTGCCCGTCAAGTTTGAACTGGTCAGTGGCGAGCGCCTGCCCATGCCTGACAACAGCTATGATGCCGTCGTGTCCACCTGGACACTGTGCAGCATCCCGGATGTCATGAGTGCACTGAAAGAGATTCGTCGTGTGCTGAAGCCGGAGGGACGCTTTTATTTCGTGGAACACGGGCTCAGCCCGGACACTAACATTGCCAAGTGGCAACACCGGCTAACGCCCATACAGAAAGTGATTGCAGATGGCTGTCACCTGAACCGGGATACGCTCAAGCTTGTTGAGCAGGCCGGCATGAAAACACTGAGCTACCGTCAGTTTGAAGCAGAGGGCTTGCCGGCCGTCGGCGCCTTCATGACATTGGGTGTTGCAGGAAAGTGAAAACAGAAACGCTCAGCCTACCGGCTGAGCGTGAAGCGTCCAGAAACCCCGCCGGTTTCCTGTTTTTCAATCTGGGCCTCGCCAATGCTGACACCCTGGCTCTTCAGCTGGCTCAGCCATGCGGCAACCTTGTTGAAGTCGGCCTGCTCAATCCATACACGCACGGTCGCATCACCCTCAGGCTCGACACGACTTAATACAAGACCATTGCTGCCCGCCGAACTGTTTACATCACCCAGCACTGAGCCGCCTGATCCCGCAGACGAAGAGCGCACCTGATCCGCGTTAGCCTGAATCCACAACAATGTCTGTCTGTTGCTCTCGTACTCTGCCCGGGCTTTTTCTGCACCTTTGTGAGAGGGCATCCACACGGCAAACACCAGAAAAACAACCGCCAGCAGGATCGCCAGTGCCAGTACGACCATCTGCTCACGCGCATCAAGCTGCAACCAGCGCTTGCGCAAAGGTGCAATGGACTCCTGCCATTGACTGCTTGCCTGAACCAGAAATGCCTTCATGCGCCAGTCTCCACACGCAAGCGCCCACGGATTGCACCGTTCTGGGCATTTGCAGACACAATTTCTGCCTGTAAGCCCACATCCTGCAACTTCTGCTTGAGGGCATCAATTTCAGTCAGCCCACGGGCCTCGATATCCAGGGTCAGCACGCCACTGGCAAAGTCCACACGTTGTGCAACCAGACCGCTCCCCTGCACCGCCTCGGCGATTTTGGTCAGCACGGGCAAGCCCCCATCGCCACCGGAGCCTTCATTGAGATGGGCTTCCATCTGCTTGCGAACGCTAACAATGCGACGCTCATTGGGAAACAGCTTCTTGTACAGCGTGATGGCGGCCGCCTGTGATTTTTCTGCCTGATTGCTGTAATAGGCATATCGCGCCCATTCACTTACCAGCTGAACCGAAAAGGCAACCAGCAGGAAAATGGCTGCAATACGCAGCGCCGGAGGCACAAGAACCTGCTGGCGACTGGCAAAGCGCCCCTGCAGAAGATTGGCCGGATGACGGGCCCAATCCATGACCGACAGCAGCAGCTCCGACTCGTCATGAGTGCCGGAAAACTCGACCGGAAGACCCTGCGCATCCGCCCAGGCCTGTACCGCAACCTGATCAGACTCGGCCATGCCAGACACGCGCAAGGACACCGGACGGCCTGAGTCCGGGGTCTCGCTCATGGCAGCGTCCAGCATCAGGACAGCCGGCACTGAATCCAGCACCGCACCCGCCATCATTCCCGTACGCAAGGCAACAGTGCCGTCAGGCCAGAGTGTCATGCTCCATGCACCATCGGCATGGGGCAACAGCATTACATCAGGTAGCAGCGCATGCAGGGCCCAACCAGCCTCCCGGCATGTAGTACGCCAGTATTCAACAAGCTCCAGAGACATCGCCAGCAAAGGCGTATCGCCATCCGCCTGCTCCGGGCCGGCAATGACATGGAGGTTCTCGGCATCCTCGCCCACCTGCTCCTCGATCAGCCAGCCAAGCGCATCAATGGCCTGCCTGCGCTGACGCGCAGACACGGTGACTTTAGTCAGCAGACACTGGGAGGATGGGGCAAAAATGACCACGCGCGCACCGGCATAACGGTCGGCAAGGTCGGCAAATGAGTGGTTACCCAGCACCTGGATGGCACCAGCCTCACGTCCCCAGGCAGTAACCTGTCCCTGGCTATCGGGATGGAGAAAAAGGGTATCCATAGCGTCAACGAGTTTCCGTTTTTGTCATGTCCGTCAGCGATGCTGCAGAAGTTGTTATTGAAGAAAACTGGCGCCCGTAATCCCTGTTTACCACACGCAGTGTACCGGAATCGCCGCGGGCAAGCACCGCATGCAGAACACTGTGGCGCCCGCCAATGACGGCATCCACAGACAGCTCGAAATGGCCGGTCCGCACGGCAAGAAAGGACTTTATCCCTTCACGTGCAGATGCCTCAAGACCGTTGAACGCGGGCTCATCCAGATAGGCATCAACTGATTGATAACCGTCTGCCGGCCGATTCTGGGCCAGCTCCTCGGCACCAACAAGTGTCATGCTGTCCGTCAACGCCCTGACAACCTGCGGCGGGGCTGTATTCACATTAAGCAATGCGTTCGATGGCAGCACGCAGACATACGGGCGAAGGCGCTCCAGAATGGCTGGCGTGAACCCCTTGATCAGCAACAGCTCCGAGACATCCGCGAGTGACTGGTTGGCCGCCCGATAAGGGACAGGCAAGCGGCTGTAATAATCGTCCTCGGCCCCATCAGCGCCGGTTGGTTCATTATCAGCATCCATCCAGTCAATCAGTGCCGAATCCAGATTATCCGGCACATCCAGGTTTTTCATGAGCTGCTTCAGATAGGTCTGGGCCGACGCATTGACGGCATTCTCATGCCATAACAGGTTCAGGTTAAAACGCCCCTGCATGTCTGAAAGGCGAGCGTTTACCATTCCCCCCTCTACAGGAAATGGCGGAAATGGCCGGGCCCACGACTCGCCCGGGTGATCGACTTTCTTGTTTTCGCGCTTGTCATTATCAAAGTCACGAATCAGCAGATCCTGGACAAAGGCCTCTGATCCCTGTGTGTAAAGCACGGCCTGATCCTGACTGAACAGGCCGTCGGCATACCGCAGGGACAAGTGCTGGCTACGCATCATGCTGACCGCCAGCATGGTCGCCAATGCAATCACCAGCATGACGGTGATGAGGGCGACACCCTGCTCGCGCCCGCCCGGGCGAGGTTCAATCCTGTTGCGGAGCTTCATTAGCCTCTCCATGTGGCAACAGAATGATGCGCTGGATCAGTCCCCATGCCGGCAGACGAAAACCAAGCTCGACGGCCTGCGGAAAAGGCGGCACACGCTGCTCGCCACCAGTCGACTGGGTCTGTGGCGGCCAGCTGTCGGTGCGACTGCCTTTGACAATCACCTGCACAGTGAAATCACTGACGTCTTCCAGCAGGACTATTTTTTGCGGCTCGGTCTGCCGTGCGCGATCAAGCACGTCCCAACGCTCTCTCAGCAGCTGATTATTCTCGACACGGTAGCGGATCCGTACCAGGTTGCTGCGGGCTTGTTGCAAGGGGTTCCGCCAGCCCCCCCGCGTAAACTCGAGCTCGTTCTGCTTGGGCAGATAAAAAGCGGGTTGTACATCACCAAACTCGTCGCGGACCGCTCTGGCAGTTGCCTGCTGCAGGTCACGCTGAATCAGGGTCATGGCCTTCTGAAGATCACGCAATTGCTGCTGCTGAATCTGGCCATGCTCACGCACCCTGACCGTGTCGGAAAGCAGCTTGTAAGCCCCCACAGCAATCAATGAAAGAATGGCAACCGCAACCAGCAGCTCCAGCAGGGTAAAGCCGCCTGTGCCGCCCTTATGCCTTTTCATTAGTGGCCGTCACACGAGATCGGGGAATGAAAGCAGTCAACGTGGTCACCATGGACGGTTCGCCGCCAAAGTCCTCGCTCTTGAGGGCAACAGAAAAAATGACGCGACGCACATCCGGGCTCGGTGTTCCCTCAACCTTGGTCGTGACAACCCAGTCGCGATCACCCATGCGCGCCGGGCTCTCGCCTTGACCAATGTCCGGAAAATTCCCTTGCAGTTGCAGCTCTGCCAGACGATTCAATGCCACCCAGTGTGCCAGGGTTTTATCAGCCAGTTTACCGTCGGTGTGGATTTGAGCTTCCTGGGCAGACAACAATGAAACCGCTGCAACAGCAAAAATCGCCAGTGCCACCATGACCTCAAGCAAAGTAAAGCCACGCGTGCTATTTGGCATGATCACCATCCTTTTCAGCCTGCTCGCCCCACTTGACCCTGCCGATATCATCAACAATCACCGTCATGCGTAACGACGGTTCCTCGATCACGCGAATCTCAAGTTCGACAGGGCTCGCCTCACCACTCGACAACAAGATGACATCGGGGGTCAGTCTGGCGGCGTCCGTCTTCTCAGGGTCCTCTTTCAGCGGGTCCTGCTCCTCGGCATCGGCATCGGCCTCGCCCTCAGGCAAACTCATGCGGCTACCCGTCAGCGCCCTGACCTCAAGCCCGTCTGGCAGAACATGATGCTTGAGCATGCTGTCGCCAACGCACTCACGCCACTTCTGGCTTTTGTCATCCAGACACAGGAAGCCGTAACCGCCCTGCTCCAGGCGCACTCCGTACTCCCGGTTCTGCATGACCGCTTCATTGCTTGCCAGTAAGATCAGGGAGGCCAAACGTTCCGTCTCGTCACCCAGCTTGCGCTCGGGGCCACCAGGATTGAGACTGATCAGGACGACAGCACTGAGAATCCCCACCACCAGCACAACCATGAGCACCTCCAGCAGCGTAAAGCCACTGGAACGGGCACCCCGGATGGTGACAACCATTTCTGACTGCTTATTCGTGGTAGATGTCAGCGTCAGTACCTTCGCCGCCCTCTACGCTGTCCCCGCCAAGTGAATACACTTCATAGGGCCTGCCATTATCGCCAGGCGCAACATAACGGAAGGGATTACCCCAGGAGTCTTCCGGCAGCTTTTTAAGATAGCCGCCATCCGCAAAATTCTTGGCCGATGCCGGCTTGTTGACCAGCGCCTCCAGCCCCTCATCAGTGGTCGGGTACTTGTGATTATCAAGCTTGTACATTTCAAGCGCATTGGCGATCGAGGCCAGACTGGCCCTGGTCGTAGTGACTCGCGCCTGATCATCCTTACCTACCACGTTCGTCATTACGATCGCGGCCAGAATGCCAAGAATCGCCACCACAACCATGACTTCAATCAGGGTAAAACCGCTCTGCTTTTTCATTACGCTCACTTTTGCATCATCCCACAAGATTATTCATAGAAAGAATCGGAAGCATGATGGCCAGTACGATCAGCAAGACCACACCGGCCATCAACAACAACATGAATGGCTCGAACAAACCAACCAGCGTCGTGATCAGGTTGCCCAGCTCTTTTTCCTGCATGGTCGCGGCACGCGAAAGCATTTCATCAAGCTCTCCGCTCTGCTCACCGCTGGCAATCATCTGCATCATCATCGGCGGAAAATAACCGCTCTCTTCCAGAGCGCGATTAAGGCTTCCTCCCTCGGTTACCTTGACCGCCGCAAGTCTGATCGAGTCCCTGATCAGCAGATTGGAGCTGACCTCTGCCGCAATGCGAAGGGCCTCCACGAGAGGGACCCCGCTTCGCGTAAGAATGCTGAGTGTGCTGGCAAAGCGGGAGGCATTGGCCCCGCGTACCAGACGCTTGATCAGCGGAATACGTAACTGCAGGGCATGCACACGATAGCGATTATGCTCCTTGCGAAGCCAGGGTCTGGCCATGAAGCTGATGACAATCAGCAACACCAGCGCGTATGGTCCGACCGATTTCAGAAAATCGCTGGCGCCAATAAGACCACGCGTCAGCAACGGCAGCTGCTGCCGGGTATTATCAAAAACCTTGACGATATCCGGCACCACATAGGTCAGCAGCCCCACCACAATCAGCGTCGCCAACACCGTCAGCACGATCGGATAGATCATGGCACCCTGGATTTTTTTCTGGGTGTCGTACCGGGATTCGGTGTAATCGGCCAACTGGTTGAGTACCAGATCAAGATGCCCTGACTTTTCCCCGGCAGACACTGTGGCCCGGTACAAATCCGGAAATGCCTTGGGAAACTCGCTCATGGCCTGAGCCAGGGTATAGCCCTCAATCACACGCGCCCGAACGGCCAGCATCAGGCTCTGCAATGCGGGTCGCTCCGTCTGGCGAGATACCGCACGCAGGGTTTCCTCTACCGGAATACCCGCCTGAATCAATGTTGCCAGCTGGCGGGTGATAAGCGCCAGCTCATACGCGCTCATGCCACTGCGCTGGAATGACAGGCCTGATTTTTCCTGCTTGTGCTCGCGGGCTGCCGGTTCTACCGAAACGGGCAGCCAGCCCTTGTCGCGCAACTGCTGACGCACCTGCCGGGCACTGTCTGCCTCCAGTACGCCTTTCTGCTTGCGGCCATCTGTATCGACAGAGACATATTCAAATGCTGGCACAGACCTTACCCCTCACGCGTCACACGCAAGACTTCTTCAAGTGTGGTCACACCTGAGAGGACATTGCGCGCACCATCCTGGCGGATACTCGGACCATACTTGCGGGCATGGGCCTCCAGGTCGTGCTCACCGGCATTATTGTGGATAAGGCGACGCAACTCCTCGTCGATCATGATCAGCTCATAGATGCCGGTACGGCCGCGATAGCCAAGATGATTGCAGGTCGTGCATCCCTTTGGTTTGTAAATCACTGTATGGCTGGCCGCATCTACACCCAGCAATGCACATGTCGCTGCATCTGCCTCATACGGCTCACGACACTCCTGACAAAGTACACGAACCAGACGCTGGGCCAGCACTCCAAGCAAGGACGATGAAAGCAGGAACGGCTCGATGCCCATGTCGTTCAGTCGTGTTACTGCACCAACCGCAGAGTTGGTATGCAGTGTCGACAGCACCAGATGGCCGGTGAGCGATGCCTGCACGGCAATTTCTGCCGTCTCCAGATCACGGATTTCCCCCACCATCACCACGTCAGGATCCTGACGAAGGATGGCTCGCAAACCACGCGCAAACGTCATGTCGACCTTGGTATTGACCTGCGTCTGCCCCACACCTTCCAGCTGATACTCAATGGGATCTTCCACCGTCAGGATATTGCGTGACTTGTCGTTCAGCTCCGTAAGCGCTGCGTACAGGGTGGTCGTCTTGCCCGAGCCCGTCGGACCGGTGACCAGGATGATGCCATGTGGCTTGTGAATGAGCTCGCGCAGCAACTCATGATCCCGGTCCGCCATGCCCAGGTGCGACACGTTCAGTCGCCCGGCCTGCTTGTCGAGCAAACGCAATACAACGCGCTCACCATTGCTTGACGGCATGGTGGATACGCGCACATCCACTTCACGACCTGCCAGACGCAGAGAAATGCGGCCATCCTGGGGAATGCGCTTCTCGGCAATATCAAGCTTGGCCATCACCTTGATACGCGAGACCAGCAAAGGCGCCAGTTCACGCTTGGGCTGCACGATTTCGCGCAACACGCCATCTACACGCAGGCGTACCGACAAGCGTTTTTCATAGGTCTCGATATGGATATCCGAGGCATTCTCGCGAATCGCCTCCGACAGCAGTGCGTTGATCAGCCGAATGATGGGAGCATCTTCCTCCTGCTCCATCAGGTCCTCCGTCTCGGGCACCATCTCGGCCAGACTGGCCAGATCCATGGTATCGCCCAGTCCCTCAACCATCAGCATGGATTCGCTGGAGCCGGTCTGGTAGGCACGGGCCAGCGCGTGATTAAAGGCCTCCTCCTCTACCTCCAGACAAACCAGCGGCACACCCAGCAAGCGACGCGCTTCCGCCAACGCGGTCAGGCGCAAACCGGGCCGATGCAGCAGGCGTGCATGGCCGTCACCTGTGGACTGATCGAAGATCACCCCATGGCGCTTTGCAAAGGCATAATTGAATCGACGAAGCGGCTGCGCCTCGATGATGGCGTCTTGTTGTTCTGGCATGGCAACACGTCCTGTAAACCCCCGCCAGTCTACTGTATGGACGCGATGGGTCAACGACATCTCTGTACAGGATTGATGCACAAAAATGGTGGGGATAAAGGCATAATCACCCTCTTACGGATTCAGGAGTGCCCAGGCATGAGCGAAATGGTCTATCGTCAGCCCGTCTGGTGGGGAGCGCAGTCCTTTGACACCAGCCAGGGACGGCACTGGTACCTGGCTGGCATGAACCTGAGCATCATTCGCCACGCCCGGGAATGGCAATTCCAGATCGAGCGCACACCGGCCCAGAGCGAAGACAACCACGACTGGCACCGTGATGACCATCTCCCCGAAAGCCCGCTGGGGGAGCTCAGGCGCTATGTATTTCGGCAGACCACCGAAGTCCTTGAACTGCTCCCCAGGATGGCAGACCGCTCGGTTGTGATCCGCCCCGTGATGCCGTTGTTTGTACCGCCGGGCCAGGACATCACTTTCTATGTCAGCACCCCGGTATGGGTATCCTGCCATGCCCAGGACCAGGACACCCCGCTGCTGGACATGCCGGTGGTGCGTCCCGCAGACACCTGGTTTGGACCCAACATGGTCAAGGGCGAAATCTGCTACACCACCAAGGTCAGCGGACATCTGGACCTCAGTCAGCTCACCCCGCGACCGTTTCGGGCCGTCACGCCGGTACAGATCCGGAACCTCGGCAATGACATCATGCCCGTTGAGCGAATCAACCTGCCAGTACCCTTCCTGCCCATCTACGCAGCAGAGTCAGGACGACTCTGGACCCCGACCCTGCATGTAACGATGGAGCAGCATCAGCGGGTTCCCCGCATCCGGATTGATACCAGCATCAGCACCGAGGCCGGGCATGTCACCCTGCTGAATCCGGCACGGCGCGGCTCCGAGGAGCATGCATTGATTCGTGTTTTTGACAATCTGATAGATTGAGGACGTCATGAAGGAGTTCAATCTGGAATCATTCCTGAACCCGGAAAAACTGACAGCCATTACGGCCGGCGTGGTACTTATTTTTCTTGGGTGGCTGATTGGCAGACTGCTGTCAGCAGCCTTTGTCCGCACCATGCATCACCGCCTGACACCGCATCAGCTGCAACTGTGGCGCAGGGCCATCAACCACATTTTCCTGATCCTTTTTACCCTCAGTGGCCTGCATGAAATGGGCCTGAACCTGAGCGTACTCATCGGTGCCGCAGGCGTCCTGTCGGTGGCCATCGGATTTGCATCCCAAACCTCAGCCTCCAACCTTATCAGCGGCCTCTTCCTTATCGGCGAAGGCCCCTTCTCGATAGGTGATTTTATCCGGGTAGGCACGTCCGAAGGCGAGGTCCTGTCCATTGATTTGCTGTCCGTAAAGCTGCGAACAACTGACAACCTGTTTGTCCGCATTCCGAATGAGCAACTCATCAAGTCCGAGGTCATCAACCTTACGCGCTTCCCGATAAGAAGACTCAACCTTCCCATTGGCATTGCCTACAAGGAAGACATCAGCAAGGTCCGGGAAACGCTGCTCAAGGTGGCAGAGCAAAATCCGCTTTGCCTTGTCGAGCCCACACCGAACATCATCGTGCAGGGCTTCGGACCATCCTCTGTTGACCTGATGTTTTACGTATGGACGCGCAAGGAGAATTTCCTGAGCATGCGCGACTCGATACAGGAGTCCATCAAGCGTGCATTTGACGAGGCCGGCATCGAAATTCCATTCACTCAGATATCCGTGAATACCGGATCGGGCAGCGAACCCATGCCCATCCGGCTTATCAATCCGGACCCGGCAGCAAGAGCCACGACAGACAAAGGCGAGACTCCATGACGACCAGGAGTGCCTAGTACTTCTCGATCATGTGAGCGAGCACCTTTGAGTCATTCGGGCCAAGGCTGACAATACGGAAGCCCACCCGGAACTCACCCGGGACATCTTCGGCGGGCCGCACCCAGACGGGCTCTGCGTCAAAGCTGAGCGTATTTGATCCCGCCAGTGTCTCGGGAAGAATCATGCTCACCTCATAGACCCGACCAATAGTGAGGTTTTCCCGCGTCGACAGCTTGAAGCCGTCCATTGACACATTCAGCAACCTGCCAAGATTCATGCCTGTCGTCCGGTCAAACAACCGAAGAACGGCACCAATACGACGTCGGGTATGACGTCGGCCTGCCCTTGCCAGATCATCCGTCATGTCAGGCTTTTCTTCCGCGGCAGCAACCCGGAGCGTAATTACTGCTCCAGAAAACTCCTGTTCAGCAGATGCAACCGGCGAAGCATCAACCTCGGCCTCAACATAGCCTTCCGGTGTTTTAACGAAATAATCCCTAACCCGTTGCAACCTCTCGCCACGACTGGTCGCCTTGAATATCTTGCCCGTTCCCCAGGTAGTACGAATACCTTCATTATTCTGGAAAAGCATACTGTTCAGATGACTGCCAACAAGGCTTTGTGAGTCAATATGAAAAAGATGCTGCATGGCAGGGTTAACAAAACTTATGATCCCCTGTGCATCAACCGCAACCAGCCCATCCCCCACCGCATCAAGCAGCACTTCATTCTGCTTCTTCAAGCGCTGGATTTCCTGAAGCTGAAGCGCAAGATCCCGTTTCTGGCGATCAAGATCGAGAAATACACTAACCTTTGACAGCAATACATCGCGCTGAATGGGTTTTGAGAGGAAATCAACCGCACCAAGCTCATAGCCGCGAAAAAGATCGCGCTTGTCACCATTAGCCGTCACAAAAATAATCGGGATAGACTGGGTCTTCCTGTTTTTCCGCATGAGCTCAGCCATTTCAAACCCGCTCATGCCGGGCATCTGGACATCGAGCAACACAAGTGCAACATCACTCTTGAGCAACAGACGCAAACCATCATTGCCATTGTCTGCCTTGAGCAACTCAAGATCAGGCCGCTCAAGCAAGGACTCAAGCGCAATCAGATTTTCTTTTTTATCATCAACGATAAGAATGCTCTGCATCATTCCTTTCCATCTGACAGCTGCTTTATTATTATCGGAACGATTTCATTCAAGCATGCAATTCTATCAACCACGCCTGCTGCAATGGCCGCAGCAGGCATCGTGGGAACCTCTGCCTCATCAGGATTTTGAGCAACGGTAAAACCGCCACACTCATGAATCCTTTTCATTCCCTCAACACCATCCTCATTGGCGCCAGTAAGAATCACCCCTATGCACTTGCCAGCATACACATCAACAATACTGCCAAAAGTGACATCAATTGATGGCCGTGAAAAATTAACAGGCGCATCCGTACTCAAGGAAAAACACTTGTCATTCTCCACAAGCAAATGGTAATTCGCCGGCGCAATATAGATTTTGCCTGGCTCAATCACCTGTTTGTCATTCACATCAATCACTTCAAGAACTGTCTGGCGAGAAAGAATCCGCTCAAGCGCCGTACCAGATGTGGCATGCTGATGCTGGACAATGATCACAGGCAATGACCAGGTTGCAGGCAGAGTTGCAACAAACCGGCTTAATGCCTCAACCCCACCCCATGAAGCACCGATGGCCAGCACTGAATACGCAGGATCTGCAGCAACTCTACGCCGTGCCATACAGGCTACTCACCTTCAGAATCACTCTCGCCTGCTTCTCCCATTGCCTTGAGGAAGGCCTCTTTTGATTCCTGACTCTTGCGAAGCTTTTCTTCAAGCCGCTTTTTCTGAAGATCGAGATCCAGAAAAAACCGCGCCTTGTGCTGAAGAATCTCTGGATTCAAAGGCTTGAACATATAGTCAATTGCCCCGACACCATAGCCACGGGCAACATATTTTGCTTCTTTACTGATGGCCGTCACAAAAATGATTGGCACCATTTTTGTGCGATTACTTTTTCGCATGAGCTCTGCAACTTCAAAGCCATCCATTCCCGGCATCTGCACATCAAGCAAAACAAGCGCAACATCATTTTTCAGCAAAAGCGCAAGCGCCTCATTGCCTGAGTTTGCCTTCAAAAGATTGCAATCAACATCGTCAAGAATCGCCTCTAGGGCAATCAGATTCTCGGGATGATCATCCACAATAAGGATGTTTTGTTCTTTACTCACTTTTACACCTCGCCGGGCATCCTTATCCCTGAATATTCCCTACATCTTCTTTCGATAAATACGTTGCTGCTCTTCGATTGTATCAAAGGCATCACTACACCCGGAAAATCGTAAACTTTCTTTTGATCCAAGACACAGAAATCCTCCAATATCCAGACTGTCATGAAAAAGCCTGAAAACACGTTTCTGAAGCTCGCGATTAAAGTAGATTATGACGTTCCTGCATAAAACAACCTGCATCTCACCAAAAACCTGATCCGTTGCAAGATCATGATCCGCAAAAATCACATTTTTCTTTAACCCCGGATCCATGATGACATTGTCATACTTCTCCGTGCAGTAATCACCCAGACTACGCTTTCCACCTGAGCGCTTGTAGTTTTCCGTATAGCGTTTCAGCTCACTTACCGGAAAAATCCCCCGCCTGGCCTTATCAAGCACTTCTTTATCTATGTCTGTTGCGTATATCTGGCAACGCTCATACAGCCCCTCCTCCTGCAAGAGAATGGCCATTGAGTAAATCTCTTCACCTGTCGCACAACCTGCATGCCATATCTTCAGGAACGGATGCGTCTTCAAAACCGGAACAACCTTCTCCCGGAAAGCCAGATAAAAATCAGGATCCCTGAACATCTCCGTCACATTTATTGTCAGGTTTGACAATAATGCCGAAAACGCCTCTCCGTTATGCAGAATGTCATGCGTAACTGCGCTGATATTGTCATACCTTGCAATCAGCAGGTGCTGCTTTACTCTCCGGCGCAGCGAAGCGCGGCTGTATTCGCGAAAGTCATACCCGTACCGCTGAAAAATTGCCTCCAGCAAGAACTGCAGTTCAATTTCTTCCGGCCCTTGATCCTGCTCTTCAACCTGCATCATGGCCTCTGCAACCAGACACGCATAAGTGACTGCAACTTCTCTGTATCAACCGGCTTGGTGATGTAATCGTTGGCGCCCGCATCAATGCATTTCGCCCTGTCATCGCGCATGGCTTTGGCAGTCAATGCCAGAATGGGAAGCTTCTTGAACCGCTCCTGGGCACGAATACGCTGCATAGCCTCATAACCATCCATTTCCGGCATCATTATATCCATCAGGACAATATTGATTGCCGGGTTGGCATCCAGCGCCTCAAGGCTTTCCAGCCCATTGTTGGCCATCTGGACTTCACAGCCCCACTCCTCCAGTGTCGCCGACAGGGCATAAATGTTACGCATGTCATCATCCACCAGCAAAACCTTGCAACCGGCAAACACATCATCACGATGAGAACTCGCATCGGCCTGGCGGGATTTTGCAGGCTCCTTGCTTTCAATCCAGTGCAGGAAAAGTGATGCCTCCGAGAGCAGTCTGTCCGCTGACTGGTCTGTCTTCAGGATAATGCGGTCAGCATACTTGCGCAGTTTTGCCTCTTCTTCGCGTGCCAGATCCCTTGCCGTGTAAATAATCACGGGCACATTCGGATAGGCGTCATTTTCATGGATGGTTTCCAGCAAAGAAAACCCGTCCATGTCCGGCAATGAAAGATCCAGAACGATGCAGTCGAATGACTCGCGCCGCAAGGCATCAAGAGCCTCCTGCCCCGTGGTACATACTGTTACATCGACATGCGAGTCCTCGAACAGGGCATTGATTGCACTGTGCTGGACCGAGTTATCCTCAACCACCAGAAGGCGCCTGATGCCATGCTCGGTCTGGCTTTCGATCGTTCCGAAAGCCTCCTTTATCTGGTCCAGCGTGGCCGGTTTCTTGTAGTAGGCAATGGCACCCATGCGCAAGGCCTTGGCGGACTCGTCATGTCCGGAAAAACAATGGACAGGAATATCACGTGTTACAGAGTCATTTTTCAACTGCTCAAGTACGGCCCAGCCATCAATGCCAGGCAAGCCGATGTCCAGAATGATGGCATCCGGCCTGGATTCCCTGGCCATGTCTATGCCGCTTTCACCATCATGTGCCGTCACTGAGCGAAAACCGAACTCGCTGGCAAGCTCCCCGAGTACATCGGCAAAGTTTTCATCATCCTCGATGATCAGCAACGTCTTCTGTCCACCGGTGCGGGAAGGTGTCTCGGACAGTGCTGCAAAGGTTGATGCCGCCATCCGCACCATCTCGGCCGGCTGCCGGTCCGCCGCTTCGTCCTGCGCTGCCACAGGCGATCCTGCCGGCAGATAAAGAGTGAAGGTGGCGCCAGTGCCCTCCCCTTCACTGAAGATATGAACCTCTCCGCCCAGCAGTTGTGAAAACTCGCGGGAAATGGTCAATCCAAGACCGGTACCGCCGTATTTCCTGCTGGTCGTGCCATCGGCCTGCTGGAAGGCTTCAAAGATAAGATCCTGTTTATCTTGCGGCACACCAATGCCGGTATCTTTCACGGCCAGTGCAATGACAGGCCCCTGGGAAGCCTGGATACGCTTGAATTTGATCCCTTCCGGCGCGGGCCCGATGTTGAGGCTGACGCTACCCTGATGCGTGAACTTGAAGGCATTGGAGAAGAAGTTGCGCAACACCTGCTCAAGACGCTGCCGGTCCGTGAACAGCGTCGGCGGCGTTCCTTCCGCAACGTTTACAAGGAACTGCAATCCACGATGCTGGGCTACATGCTCAAAGTTGCGGCGCAGATGCTCGGCCAGATCGGTCACGTCAAGTGGCTCGATCATCAACTGCATCTTGCCTTCTTCAACCTTGGCAATGTCCAGAATGTCGTTAATCAGGGTCAACAGGTCAGAACCTGCAGAATGAATGACACGCGCATGCTCAATCTGCTTTTCAGTCAGATTCCCATGCTTGTTGTCTGCCAGCGAGTTGGAAAGAATGAGAATGGAGTTGAGCGGTGTACGCAACTCATGGGACATGGTGGACAGAAACTCGGACTTGTACTTGCTCGACATCTCAAGTGCTTTTGTCTTGTCCTCCAGTACCTGCTGCGATGCATGCAGCGCCTCGTTTTTCTCCAGAAGCTCGTTACGCTGGTCCGCCAGCAGCTTTGCCTGGGCCTCCAGCTCTTCATTGATGACACGCAACTCTTCCTGCTGCGCCTGCAGGCTTTCTTCGGATGCACGCAAGGCCTGGGCCTGCTCCTCAAGGCCTTCATTGGCCTTGCGCAGCTCATCCTGCTGCTCCTGCAACTTCATTTCAGAGGTCAGCAGCGCCTGGGCCTGCTCCTCAAGGTCATCGTTGATCGCCTGCATGTCATCCTGCTGGCGCTTCAACAAATCAGCCTGTTTCTGTGTCTGCTGCAGCATCTCGGAAAGCTTCATGCGCGACAGCGCCGAGTTCACTGCAATCGCAATATGCTCGACACTGAGCTTGAGTATTTCAAGCTCTTCCGGGCCGAGAGAATCCAGTGCACCAACCTCCAGCATGCCGCACAGCTCGCCTTCATGCAGGATGGGCGTCACCACGATGTGGCGCGGCGTCGTCTCACCAAGACCGGAGCTGACCACGATGTAATCTTCAGGCACCCTCGTCAGTACAATCTGCTTCTTTTCCATTGCAGCTTGCCCGACCAGTCCCTCGCCCATGGGAATCCGGTTAGACAGGTTCTTGCGCCATGTAAAGGCATACGTTCCTTTCAGCACCAGCTCTTTTCCGTCTGGAAGATAGAAAAGACCAACCTGCCCACGCAGCGCCGGCACCAGGTAATTCAGGATATTTTCAGCCAGCTGATCCAGCGAAAGCTCTCCACGCATCTGGTTGGCCAGCTCGGCAACCGTTGTCTTGATGCGCTCGGCACGTCGATCCTCATCAAAGCGCGACTTCAGGCGATCACGCATCTTCTGGATGGAGTGCAGCATGTTGCCCAGTTCATCACGGGCAGCCGTCACGATGGATATGGACCAGTCGCCCTCGGCAATTTTATTGGATGCCTCGACGGCATGCGTCAGCGGCCTGATGATCATGCGATTGGTGATCAACCATGTCAGTGCCAGCACCACAACAGCCAGAACCGTTCCAAGAATCAGCCCCAGCATCCAGACATCATCATTCCTCTGCCTGACGTTACCTATCTTCTTGGAAAAGCCTTCATATACATCCGCCTTGAACGACTCCTGCTGTGAATCAAAGTCCCTTTGCAGCTGCCCCAGTACCTGCATGCGCTGGTTTGATTCATCGACCGAAAGCCTGCCCGCGATGACATCCCGTGCCAGTGTGTTGGCATAACGATTGTATTCACGGAAACTATCCAGCAAACGCAACTGTTCGGCACGGGTATCACCCGACAATGACTGTGACAACTGGGCCTGCAAGGCGGTCGCTGCACTCTCGGCGTTGGCCAGCATGGCCGTGTCACGGCCGGACATGGCACGCGCATAGCTGTCCCGGACCACCCCTACCTGGGCAGTCTGGGCATTGATCAGCTGCAGCGCTGGTACATCGCTGTTCTGTAGTTGCTGGAGATGACCCGCCACATCGCGGGTAGCGTAGTAATTGATGCCGAGATAGAGAAGGAACCCGAAGAGGCTGAGAAGGGAAATGCTCAGCACCTTGACGCGAATGGAAAGATCATTGAACCAGGTCATTGGCTCCCCTCTAACGGTCTGAACCGCATATTATTGTTAAGGCCGCAGGGCCTTTGTCCGGAATATACCCCGGAAAGCCCGCCAGCGGCGAGGCGCCTGTCCGTACAGGCAACCGGCCATCCTGAACCCGTACATGCCACTTCGCTGGTTGACGCTTTTAAGCCTCGTGGCTATGATGCGCGTCCTCTCGCAGGCAAGTACCCGGCTGGGTAGCAAAATGGTTATGCAGCGGACTGCAACTCCGCGTACACCGGTTCGATTCCGGTCCCAGCCTCCACTTCCAGACATCGCCAGATATCGATTCCCTGCGTCTGTCGGCCCCCTGGATGTCAGAAGCATCCCCTGCAATCCAAGCATAGTCATGCAGTGTCATGCCCGGGTGGTGAAACTGGTAGACACAAGGGACTTAAAATCCCTCGGCCGCAAGGCTGTACGGGTTCGATTCCCGTCCCGGGCACCATCCTTCCCGATCAGGCTACACACCCCGGCACCAAGTACCTGATGCCTCTCGCATGGTAGAATGCACGCCTTTCGGCAACACCCTGGCCAGCAAGGAACCGGCATGCTTTCCGACTCCGTGAAAGACTCACTCAGAAACACCCTGACCCCGAAGCGCAAGCGTTACGGTCTTATTGTGCTGGCCCTTTTTGTGGCCTACACCACTCTCGGACTGCTGGCCGCACCGGGTCTGGTCATCAGGCTGGCCCAGGATTATGTCCGCGACACACTCAAACTGGAGCTGGCCATTGGCAAGCTTGAGGTCAATCCCCTCCTGCTTGCAGTGAAGATCAACGAACTGAAGGTTTCCGAGCCCGGCGGCGAAACACTGGTCAGTGCCCGCAGTGTGTATGTCAACGCCCAGCTATGGCATTCGATCTGGCTGCGTGGCGCCAGCCTGGATGAGCTGGACCTGCTTGAGCCTTATGTGAATGCACGATTGCGCAAGGATGGCAGCCTCAACCTGTTGCAACTGGTCCCGCCGGACGACAAAGAAGATACCGGTGAAACACGCTGGCGCATTGGCACGCTTGCTGTCCATCTTGCCCGCATCGACGTCCATGACGACTCACGCCCCACCCCTTTCTCGACTGTATTCTCTCCGCTCAACCTGAGCCTCTCCGAACTCAGCTCACGCCCCAATAAAGAGGGCAACTACAACCTTCACGCCGAGACCGGAGAGGGTGAAACACTGGACTGGGAAGGCTCGCTGGCCATGCAGCCGGTTCGTTCCAGTGGAACGCTGACCATTTCCGGGCTCAAGGCAACCACACCATGGCGCTACCTGCAGGACGAACTGCCCGTCATTGTTGATGAGGGCCGCATCACCATCCGTGGCAACTATGACCTGACAGCTGACGACACAGTGACCTTTGCCCTGCGTCAGGGGCAAGTGCTGGTAGACGGCCTTGCCTTGCACCAGAAGGCCGATACTCCACTGGCCTTTGCCATGGGCAAGCTGGACCTGAATGGCATCGCCATGGACTGGCCGGCACAAACCGCCTCCTTTGCAAGTCTGGGGCTGCATGATGTCGCCCTGACCGAGGCTGACCGTAAAACCGTGCTGGCAGGCTTCTCCGACCTCTTGTTCAAGCAGGGCACGTACAAGCCGGCGGCCGCCAACAGTGCGGATGCCATCAGCCTTGCCTCAGTCGAACTCGGCAACTTCACCCTGACAGACGCCAGTGAGCCCGCTCCACTGATCAGCCTGCCCGGACTTGCACTGCGCAAAATGAGTGCATCCCTTTCCGGACAAAATGTTCACGTTGAGCAGATTGTCCTGAGCAAAGGCGACCTCGATGTTCGCCGCGAAGCAGATGGCAGCATCAACTGGACAACCCGCCTGGACACACTGGTCAATCGACTGGAAAAGGCATCGGCATCCGGTACAAGCCTGCCCTCCCCGGCCAAACCTGAACGCGTCACCAGTCCGGCTTGGGTTGCCACACTGGGAGAGCTGGATCTGAACGGTTTCCGGGTGGATGTGGAAGATCGTGTACCGACTCCCGCCGTGAAGACATCCCTGGAGAACATCGGGATGCGGATCTTTCCGCAACTGGATGCAAAATCTGCGCACGCGCTTGAAGGACAGCTGGCTATCAGCACGGGTGGTACGCTTGGCTTCAAGGGCACCTTTGCCGAACAACCGCTGGCCGTCACTGGTGACCTTGACCTCAAGGGACTGAGTCTTCCGCCATTTGCCCCCTATGCTGCCCAGGTTGCGCGCTTTGCCCTGGAGAGCGGCTCGCTCGATACCACTGGCCGGTTCAGCTTCAGGCAGACCGACAAGACCCAGGCAGAATTTAACGGCCGTGTTGCCGTACAAAAGTTCAGTGCAAACGATCTGGATCAGGATGAGCGCTTCCTTGCATGGCAGGCACTCGCTGTCGAGGGACTACGCTGGCAGATGGAACCTGGACGATTGACCATCAGGGAAATCATTGCAGACCAGCCGTTTACACGCGTCATGATCAATGCCGACCGCAGCATTAACCTGATGCGCATCATGGAGACTGACACAGGGCCTACATCAGGCAAAACCCCTGCTGCGCCATCAACATCAGCCGAGCCTGATTACCCTGTGCGTATTGATCGCATCCGCATGCGCAATGGTGCCATGCTGTTCGCCGACCTCAGCCTGCGCCCGCAGTTTGCCACCGGCATCCAGTCACTCAACGGTGACATCAAGGGCTTTTCAACCACACCCGGGACACACACGAGCATCAGCCTGAATGGTCGTGTTGACCAGTACGGACGCGCCGACATCACTGGCTCGATCAACCCGCTGGCAGGTGACCAGTACACGGATATTGCCATCAGGTTCCAGAATCTTGAGCTGACCACCCTCACCCCCTACTCCGCCAAGTTTGCCGGCTACCGGATCGACAAGGGCAAGCTGTCGATGGATCTCGCCTACAAGATCAACAAGCGACAGCTGGAAGCCACCAACAAGGTCGTTTTCAACCAGCTCACACTGGGTGAAAAAGTCGATAGCCCTGATGCCGTCAAGCTGCCTGTCAAGCTGGCACTCGCAATCATGAAAGACAAGAACGGCAATATTGATCTTGATCTTCCTGTCACTGGCAGCCTTGATGATCCGCAATTCAAGGTGGGACCCCTGATCTGGAAAGCCTTTGTGAACGTGCTGACCAAAGTCGCCGCTGCCCCGTTCAACTTTATTGCCGGGCTGGTAGGTGGCGATGAAAACATGGACAGCCTTCCGTTCAGGGCCGGCTCATCGGCACTCGAACCCGAGGCAGTAACACGACTGGAGTCTCTGGCAAAAGCACTGACCGAGCGTCCCGCGATCGGCATCGAGATCCGTGGAACATTTGATCCCCAGGCAGATGCACTGGCCATCCGCACTGCAAAATTCGAAACCGAACTGCGCAAGCGCTCACCTGATAGTGAAAGAAGCCGCCGCACGCTTGAGGGCATGTTCAAGGAAAAGCTTGGCACGGAGGCACTTGCCCAGCAACGAGCGCTCAGCCTGCGACCTGCCGAAGAGTCCGCTCGCAACAAGGATGAACTGAAAGTGGCGGAGAACCTTTATCTCAAGGCACTGGAGAATGAGCTGATCGCACGCGAAGTCGTGCTTGAGGGGGATCTGCGACAGATTGCACTCGATCGTGCCAGCAATGTCCGCAAGACACTTGTTGAAACCCACAAGGTTGAGGATACAAGGGTCTTTGTGCTGGAGCCCGTCATCTCGCCGGCAGAGAATGAAAAAGTCGTGATGAAAATAGCCCTGACCGCATCATGATTGCGGTCTGGCCCGGCACATGCCGGGTCAATCGGCATCATTATTCAGGGCTGACTGATACGGATACCGTGTACAAAACTCCCGTTTGCTGGCTGGTACTTGCTGCTTGAGCGCATATTCCGCCCTGGAGGCGGAGGACCGGTCGGGGAAAGACTGGACGGCCACTATGCGCTCCGGCTTTCTCGACCGGGTATACTTTGCGCCCTTGCCAGCAACATGCAGGGCAAAGCGCCTCTCTACATCAACAGCAATACCGGTGTAGAGACTGCCACCCTCGCATTCAAGCACATAGAGATACCAGGTCGCGGACATTACTGGCGCACTCCATGGCCATCCGTCTCACCCTCCAGCCACCACGTCTCCATCACGCCCTTGCCCTTGATATCAATCGGGCCACGTCTTGTCAGCTCAAAAGCATTCCCGAGGCGGGATTTTGTTTCAGCCGTTACATGAATGCGTCCGACCTCTCCCGAGGATTCCATGCGACTGGCGGTATTGACGGTATCTCCCCACACGTCATAGCTGAAGCGAACCGTCCCAATGACACCAGCAATGACAGGGCCGCTGTTCAAGCCGGCGCGCAACCCCAGATCAATTCCTGTTTCTTTCCGGATGCTTTCAATTTCTGCCATGAATGCCAGTGCAAGTCTTGCCATGACACTTGCATGATCCTCTCGTGACTCCGGGGCACCAGAAATCACCATATAGGCATCACCAATGGTTTTTATCTTTTCAGCGCCCGCCCTGGCCACCTGTGCATCAAAGCGGGAGAAAACACTCTCCAGCATTGCAACAACCTGCTCAGGCTCATGCCGTGCCGCCCATGGCGTAAAGCCGGCAATATCCACAAAAAGCACCGTCACATCCGGATGGTGATGCGCGATCATTCCATGGTCCTGCTGCAGCAATGCAGCAATCTTTGCCGGCAGGATGACGTGCAGAAGACGCTCGGAGCGGTCCCGCTCCAGCATGAGCCCCGCCTCACTGCGCAATACCTCGCGATCAGAAACACCCAGCAACAGGATGATGGAGCCAAACGCCATGAGGGCATTGGCCACCTTCGCAAATGCGAGCAACCATGCAGGGACTACAGAAAAATCAACATAGGACTCGCCGTCCATGACAAAGCTGGCAACCAGCGTCAACGCAGACAGCAGAAGAAACGTCAGCCGCAATACCTTTTCATGCGAGGCAAACAGCACGCGCGTCAATGCGCCCGTCACAAAGACAAATACCCACACACCCAGCGCAGTCCCCGTAAGCCAGACAAGCAGTAACACCTGGGCAGACAGTGTCGCCATCAGCCACATCCGGGCGGCCCGGTCAGCCCCCAGTGCAGCACACCACATGCCACAGCCGTACCCGGCCATGCCCGCCATGTTCAGGAAAATGACATGACGTGTTTCAAGTGGTGCAACCAGCAAGGAAAGAACAATGTAGGGAATGGTGAAAACAAGTGCCGCACCCAGTGCATAGCGGGCAAGCCTGGCCCGGCGCTGTATGTCCGACGCAGTGGAGTCTGGTGCCGGCGACAACAAGTCCAGCCAGAAGGCCCGGTCGGGGCGTTTGAAGTAACTGCGCCAGTTTTTCTCGGCCACTCGGGAATCCTGTCCTTATGTCACAACCTGGCTGGCCGGTTTGCCAAGCCACTCCAGAACACCCTGACCAGCAACGCGGCCAGATGCAAAACACGCCGTCAGCAAATAGCCCCCCGTCGGGGCCTCCCAGTCGAGCATTTCACCCGCGCAGAAGACACCAGGCAAGGCTGTCAGCATGAGATGGGTATTCACTGCATCAAACCTTACACCACCCGCAGTGCTGATCGCCTCATCCAGCGGGCGGGCAGCCACAAGCCTTACCGGCAGGGACTTTATTGCCGCCGCCACAGCCGCAGGGGAACCCAGGCTGCCTGCTGCACACTCTCTCAGCAATCCGGCCTTTACGCCATCCAGTCCGGTGGCCTTGCGCAGATGATTGGCAAAGGAGTTTTTCCCTTTCGGCCTTTCCAGTGCAGCCTGCAGCTGCTCCTCCGACTTGCCCGGCAACAGATCCAGCGTCAGCTCGGCCGTTCCTTCCTGCTCAATCCGGTCCCTGATCATTGCTGACAATGCGTAAATCAGGCTGCCCTCAACTCCCGTTGCCGTCACCACACACTCACCTTCGCAACTGATGAGCGAACCGTCGTTTATCCGGACAGTTGCCATTACCGATTTGAGTGGCGCACCTGCAAAACGACCGGAAAATACCGGACTCCATCCCATCACATCAAAACCGCAGTTGGATGGCTTCAACAATGAAATCCCTACGCCTCTTTCATGCAGCAGTGGCACCCAGGAACCATCCGAGCCCAATCTGGCCCAGCTGCCGCCACCAAGTGCCAGCACGACGGCATCCGCCCGGAAGAATACCTCCCGATCCGGCGTCATGAAGCGCAAACGCCCATCATCCGCCCAGCCCATAAAACGGTGGCGCTGATGAAACCGGACACCAGACCCACGCAAGCGATGCAGCCAGGCACGCAACAAGGGAGCAGCCTTCATGTCAGACGGAAAAACACGCCCCGATGAGCCAACAAAGGTCTCGATGCCCAGGCACTGAATCCACTCACGCAAGGCATCCGGGCCGAATGCATCCAGCCATTGCTGCACATCAGCATGTCGTGCCCCATAACGTGAAACAAATGCCTTGTATGGCTCCGAATGCGTGATGTTCATGCCCCCCACGCCAGCCAGCAGGAACTTGCGTCCCACCGACGGCATGGCATCAAACACATCCACCGCAACGCCGGCATCAGCCAGCACTTCAGCGGCCATCAGACCGGCAGGGCCGCCACCAATCACGGCTACGCTTTTTTGTGCAGATGCAGATGACATGCGTTGTTCTCGACTCCCTGGTGATGCCTAAAAGGGGGGATCAGGCAAAAAGAAGGCCGCTCAGGGCGGCCTTCTTCATAACAATAAGCAGAGCTGATCAGCCCGCCTGCTTCGCCTTCAACACAAGGCGCGCCCGATGCAACAATGGCTCGGTATAGCCAGAGGGCTGCTTCGTGCCTTCAAACACCAGATCGCAGGCAGCCTTGAAGGCGATACCGTCGAAACCAGGTGCCATCGCCGTGTAAGCGGCATCGCTGGCGTTTTGCTTGTCCACAATCACCGCCATGCGCTTCATGACGTCCATCACCAGTTCCTTGCTGACAACGCCATGGCGCAACCAGTTGGCAATGTGCTGGCTGGAAATGCGCAGCGTGGCACGATCTTCCATCAAGCCAACGTTGTTGATGTCCGGCACTTTGGAGCAGCCCACACCCAGATCCACCCAGCGCACCACATAGCCCAGGATACCCTGGCAATTGTTTTCCAGCTCGGCCAGCTTTTCGGCATCGGTCCAGTTGGTGTCCGGTGCCAGCGGCGGGTTCAGGATGGTGTCGACCGGATCGGTGGCCACAGACTTCAGCTCGTCCTGGCGGGCCTTCACGTTTACCTTGTGGTAGTGCAGCGCATGCAGCGTGGCGCCAGTCGGGCTAGGTACCCAGGCACAGGTCGCACCCGCCTGCGGGTGGTTATGCTTGGTGGCCAGCATTTCCTTCATTTCATCAGGCTTGGCCCACATACCCTTGCCAATCTGGGCATGTCCCTGCAGGCCGCAGGCAAGACCAATCGAAACGTTGCGACGCTCGTAGGCAGCAATCCACTCCTGCTTCTTCACGTCGTCCTTGCGTACCATGGGGCCGGCTTCCATGGACGTATGGATTTCATCGCCGGTACGGTCCATGAAACCCGTGTTGATGAAGATGGTACGTTCGCTGGCCTGACGGATGCATTCCTTCAGGTTCACGGAGGTGCGACGCTCCTCATCCATGATGCCGATCTTGAGGGTGTTCTTTTCCAGGCCAACTGCCTTTTCGGCAGCCGCAAAAAGCTCGACCGCGAATGCCACTTCTTCCGGACCATGCATCTTCGGCTTCACGATGTAGGTGGAGCCGGAACGGGAGTTGCACTGCTTCACGGCAGCCTTGTCGCTCAGCACCCGCTTTGTGATCAGGGCGGTGATCAGTGCATCCATCACGCCTTCAAACACTTCTTCACCGCCAACCAGCACGGCAGGGTTGGTCATCAGATGGCCCACGTTACGCAGCAGCATCATGGAACGGCCATGAATGGCAAACTCCTGGCCCTGCGGATTCTTGTACAGGCGATCCGGGTTCATGCGACGAGTCATCTGCTTGCCACCCTTCTCGAAGCTTTCTTCCAGGGTACCCGTCATGAGGCCGAACCAGTTGCGGTAGCCTTCAACCTTTTCTTCTGCATCCACAGCAGCCACGGAATCTTCAAGATCCTGGATGGTGGTGACAGCAGCTTCGACCAGCAGATCCTTCACGTGGGCAGAATCATCCTTGCCAACGTGATGGCTGGCATCCACCTGCACCTCGACATGCAGGCCGTTATTCTTCAGCAACACGCCGGTTGGTGCGGCAGCATCACCCACATAGCCGGCAAACTGGGCAGCATTCTTCAGGCCAACCTTGTCACCACCCTTCAAAGAGACAGCCAGCTGACCGTTTTCAACGGCGTACTTCACGGCATCATTGTGATCGCCCGACGCCAGAGGAAAGGTTTCATTCAGGAAGTTGCGAGCAAAGGCGATGACCTTGGCGCCACGCACCGGATTGTAGCCCTTGCCCTTGTCGGCACCGCCCTCTTCGGAAATGGCATCGGTGCCATACAAGGCGTCATACAGCGAACCCCAGCGGGCATTGGCGGCATTCAGCGCATAACGGGCATTGCGCACAGGCACCACAAGCTGGGGGCCGGCAATCGTGGCCAGCTCTTCATCGACATTTTCCGTGCTGATCTGGAACTCTGGGCCTTCCGGAACCAGATAACCAATCTCGGTCAGGAACGCCTTGTACTGGGCCTTGTCAAAACCGGGATTGGCACGATGCCAGGCATCAATCTTTGCCTGCAGGTCGTCACGCTTGACCAGCAGAGCCTTGTTCTTCGGGGACAGCTCAACAGCAACCTTCTCAAAGGCAGACCAGAACGCAGCCGGCTCAACACCGCTACCCGGGGCGATTTCATTGGCCACCAGATCATAGAGTTCCTTGGCGATTTCCAGATCGCCATGCTTGATGCGTTCAGACATGTCATTAGCCTCGTCAATTTGCCGTGCGGCACTGCCAGAAACAGGTACCGCCGGGGGTACCTGCAAAGAAAGGCCGATATTCTAGCGGATTCTCTCTTGCCGCGCATGAACAAAACCGCCGCGTCACCCCTTGCGTCAATCCCTGTCTAGGGGTGGCAGGTTCGGTACGGCCGGACGTGGCAACCCGGCACTGCGCTCTTCGTCTTCAATGATCTTGCGTGCAGTGAAAAGGATGAGCTGACGCATCCAGCGATGCGCCGGGTTGTGATGCAGCAGAGGACTCCAGGCCATCTTCAACTCGAACTCGGGAATGTGGAACGGCGGATCCCTCACCACCAGCTTCGGGTTCTCGGCCTGCAACCGCGCCACGCGTGTCGGCAGTGTTGCCACCAGATCCGCATTCTCGGCCAGCAGCGCCGGCATCTGGTAATGACGGGTAAAAATGGCGATCTTGCGTTTCTTGCCCAGTCGTCCCAGCGCCTGATCAATCCAGCCCAGCCCGCCCGACTGCTCCGGATTCATGCCAAAACCGACCCCCATGCCGGTCTTGGACACCCAGATGTGCTGGGCATCCAGATAGTTCTTGAGGGTAAACCGCTCGGCCAGCGGACTGTCGCGATGCACCAGGCAGGAAAAAGTATCCTTCCATACAGTGACCTGATGGAACGACTGCGGGATTTCCGTGAAACGGTTGATGGCCATGTCGACCTTGCCCTGCTCCATGTCGCGATAACTCACGTCCGATGGCGTCAGGAAATCCAGCACCACCCCGGGTGATTCGGTACGCA
Source organism: Moraxellaceae bacterium (assembly GCA_030646295.1). Lineage (GTDB taxonomy): Bacteria > Pseudomonadota > Gammaproteobacteria > Pseudomonadales > Moraxellaceae > UBA2031. The sequence goes on along the minus strand of JAUSND010000016.1, from coordinate 344,876 downwards.
TGGCCTTGGCCAGGGCCGGAATCAGGGTTGCTTCGGCATAGTCGGCCGCCATTATGCGGAACACACGGGAACTGGAGCGTGGGCGGAAGTCTTCCTGTGACTCAAAGATCTGGTTCAGGCCGTCGAGGGCCGCACGGATACGTGGCTGCAGGTCGGTCGCCCGCTCCGTCGGCGTCATGCCCTCGCTGGATCGTATTAAAAGTGGATCCTCAAAAGCATCACGTAACCTCTTGAGAATATTAGACATTGCTGGCTGCGTAATGCCCAGGTGCTCAGCCGCCCGGGTGACATTCTTCTCCCGCAGCAACACATCCAGATAGACAAGAAGGTTCAGGTCGACCCGCTCAATATTCATAAAATAAATACCGGGAATAAAAACTATAAATTATGGAAATTATGCCACAAACCGTAGACTGCGCGCCTCAAAGTTGAAGCCACCAACCGGTTTAACGGCAGGTGCTTTGGCAATCACCACCAGCAACAGGAAGATGTTATGACAACGTACGCCTCTGCGATTGAACACGTCCGCGCCGTCAAGGCCAAACTCGGTGGCACCTGGGGTGCTATTCACCCGGAAGATGCGGCCCGCATGATCGTGCAGAACCGCTTCCGCACCGGTCTGGACATCGCCAAGTACACTGCCGCCATCATGCGCAAGGACATGGCCGAGTACGATGCTGACAGCAGCAAGTACACCCAGTCGCTGGGTTGCTGGCACGGTTTTGTTGCCCAGCAGAAGATGATTGCCAACAAGAAGTACTTTGGCACCACTTCCAAGCGTTACATCTACCTGTCCGGCTGGATGGTTGCTGCACTGCGTTCCGATTTCGGCCCGCTGCCCGACCAATCCATGCACGAAAAGACCTCCGTGCCTGCCCTGATCGAAGAAATCTACACCTTCCTGCGTCAGGCCGATGCCAAGGAACTGAACGACCTGTTCCGTGCCCTGAGCAAGGCTGAAGACGCTGGCGACAAGGCCAAGGCCGCTGAAATCGAAGCCAAGATCAACAACTTCGAATCGCACGTGGTGCCAATCATTGCCGATATCGATGCCGGTTTCGGTAACGAAGAAGCCACCTACCTGCTGACCAAGAAGATGATCGAAGCTGGTGCTTGCGCCATCCAGATCGAAAACCAGGTGTCTGACGCCAAGCAGTGCGGTCACCAGGCCGGCAAGGTTACCGTGCCGCACGAAGACTTCCTGTCCAAGATCAACGCAGTGCGTCTGGCTTTCCTGGAACTGGGCATCGACGAAGGTGTCATCGTGGCCCGTACCGATTCCGAAGGTGCCGACCTGACCCAGAAGATTCCGGTCTCCAAGAAGAAGGGCGACCTGGCTTCCCAGTACATCAGCTACCTGGAAACCAAGGAAATCGACATCTCTGAAGCTCAGGATGACGAAGTCCTGATCAAGCGTGACGGCAAGCTGCACCGCCCGGCCCGTCTGGCTTCCGGCCTGTACCAGTTCCGTGAAGGCACGCAGATCGACCGCGTTGTGCTGGACTGCGTGACTTCGCTGCAGAACGGCGCTGACATGCTGTGGATCGAAACACCAACACCTAACGTCGCTGAAATCGCCCACATGGTTAACCGCGTGAAGGCAATCGTTCCGAACGCCAAGCTGGTGTACAACAACAGCCCGTCGTTCAACTGGACCCTGAACTTCCGTCAGCAGGCGTTTGACCGCTTCGTCAAAGAAGGCAAAGACGTGTCGGCTTACGATCGCGCCAAGCTGATGAGCGTTGACTACGACAACACCGAACTGGCCAAGCTGGCTGATGACATGATCCGTACCTTCCAGGCTGATGCAGCCCGTGAAGCTGGCGTGTTCCATCACCTGATCACCCTGCCGACCTACCACACGACCGCCTTGCACATGCACGAGCTGTCCAAGGGTTACTTCGGCGACCAGGGCATGCTGGCCTATGTTGCTGGCGTACAGCGCAAGGAAATCCGTGAAGGCGTTTCCTGCGTCAAGCACCAGGCCATGGCCGGTTCCGACATCGGTGATGACCACAAGGAAATGTTCTCTGGCGACAACGCCCTGAAGGCTGGCGGTACCGCCAACACCATGGGTCAGTTCAGCTAATCGCTCAGGTGAATCAGAAAACCCCGCGCTTGCGCGGGGTTTTTTTATGGGCGCACGAAAATACCAGATGAGCCCGATTACGATTGCTGCATTCAAACTGCCGCCAGCATCAGGCATGCTTGCATCATGAAAACGCTTGATACCCTGAACTTTGACAACCGCTTTGCCCGCTTGCCGGAAAAGCTGTTTTCCCGTGTCACTCCCCGCGGCTTTGCCCGCCCCCATCTGGTTGCCTTTAATCCGGATGTTGCCGCCCTGCTCGACCTTGATCCTGCCGAAGCCCAAAAGCCTGACTTCTGTGCATTTTTTGGTGGCCAGAAAGTCCTGCCTGGCAGCGAACCGCTGGCCATGAAATACACCGGCCACCAGTTCGGCATCCACAATCCGGAACTGGGTGACGGTCGCGGCATGCTGCTGGGCCAGGTCAGGAACAGCAAAGGCGAAACATGGGACCTGCATCTCAAGGGGGCCGGGCAAACACCCTATTCCCGTTTTGGTGATGGCCGGGCAGTGCTGCGGTCCAGCATACGTGAATATCTGGGCTCCGAGGCCATGCACCATCTCGGCATCCCCAGTACGCGAGCCCTGTGCATTATCGGTTCGGATGAGCCCGTGCAGCGTGAAAAAACCGAGCATGGCGCCATGCTGTTGCGCGTGGCCGATACACATATCCGTTTCGGTCACTTTGAATGGCTGCATCACTCCAGTCAGCCCGAGCTGCTGAAGGCGCTCGCTGATCACGTCATAGCCAACCACTACCCGGAGTGCCGTGATGACACCCAGCCCTATGCCCGCTTTTTTGATGAAGTCGTCAAACGTACGGCCCGTCTGATGGCGCAATGGCAACTGGTCGGCTTTGCGCACGGCGTGATGAACACGGACAATTTTTCCATTACCGGCACCACTTTCGACTACGGCCCGTTTGGCTTCCTGGATGCCTATGAGCCCGGCTACATCTGCAACCATTCGGACCACAGCGGTCGCTATGCATGGAACCAGCAGCCCTCCGTTGGCCTGTGGAACCTGAACGCCCTCGCCCATGGCCTCTCCGGCCTGATTGAACATGATGCACTGGTCGCCAGCCTGCAGTCCTATGAGCACGCACTGCTGGCGCACTATGGGGCCGGACTGCGCGCCAAACTGGGCCTTCAGGAAGAGCGCCCGGAAGACCGCGATCTGGGCATCGGCTTTCTGGATTTACTGATGAAAAACGGCGCAGATTACACGCGCAGCTTTCGCGCCCTGGCAACACTAAAGACCACCGGAGAAAAGCCGGCATTACGGGATGACTTTGTTGATCGCGAGGCCTTTGATGCCTGGCTTTTGCGCTATCAGGCACGACTGCACGCCGAAAACAGTGACGATGCGGCACGTCGCATCCGCATGAATGCCGTCAATCCCAAATACATCCTGCGCAACTATCTTGCCCAGATCGCCATCGACAAGGCTGACAACGGGGATTACAGCGAGATCGACAAACTCTATCGCCTGCTGCAGCGTCCGTTTGACGAACAGCCGGAAAACGAAAACTACGCCAGTCTGCCACCAGACTGGGGGCGCCACATGGAAATCAGCTGCTCCTCCTGAGCCCGACCGGACTTACAGGCATGAAAAAAGCGGCATTAGCCGCTTTTTTCATGCCTGTACTGCAACAAGTGTCAGGCTTCCAGCATAAAGCCATGAAAGTAGGTGCAGAAATCGATGAGCTCCTGACCGGCAAGACCAGGAACAAGACGACGATTGGCTGATGTAGCGCCTTTGCGCATGGCCGCACCACCCACATCCGTCAGCTTGCGCCCGATGAACCCAAGCTTGAGCGGCCTTATGGATTCTTCATAAAAAGCCTCGTGGGCCATTTCTGAAAAAGTCTCCATACACGCCAGCAGCTCATCAGGGTTTCTTTCACCCTTGATGCCTTGCTCAAGCACACGCTTGAAGCGGGCATGAAAATCAGGGGGCATGATGAAGCAGATATAGTCCTTTTCCGTACCATCCTGAGTAAGCGTCAATCGACGCTCGGCGATCACTGCAGAAAGGGGGCGCATCTCGTCATTGCTCATCTTGCTCAGGAGCTGCTTGATAAGCCCATGCACAGTGGTCTTGATCAGACCGGCAAAGCTCTCGATCACATTGGCGCTGGAGTGCGGGGTTTCAGAGCCACGCACCAGATTGAGCAACAGCATGTCCACAACTTCGTCAGCAAACAGTTGTGCCACACGGATAAACAGGGTGTTCTGGGGCTCTCGGGCACCGCGCTCGAAGTTTTCCAGCAGGGTGAGACTGGAGTCGCGCAGGGCATCAGAAGAAGGAAAGGCGAAATAGCAGGTCATGTCAGGGCCTCTACAAACAAGGGCGCCATGATTAAAGGTAAAGGCCGACTTGTAAAGGGCCGGCGAGTCATTATCACCGGCCATTCAGGCCAACCTTCCTCCTGAGCAAAAAACCTCAGGCTTCGGTGATCATGCCCGAGAAAAAGTCAGCAAAGATCTCCAGATCCTTCTGACCGAGCGAGGGAATCAGCTTGTTAAGGGCCGCATGAACGCCCTTGTTGATGGTGCCACGACCGAGCTCAGCCGCCTTGCGCTTGATAAAGCCAAGATCCATGGGGCTCGTGAAGTCGTCCAGATAATGCGTCACGGCAAGATCGGCAAACTTCTGCATGAGGTCATTCAGTGCCGCGCGATGATCCTTGCCCTGACCTGCACGGACACCAGCAAAAATCGTTCCGAACGATGCGGCCATATCGGCAGGGATCTCAAAGCCAAAGCGCACATCATTATTGATGACGACACGACGCTGACGCAGGTAAACCGCCATTTTGGCCACTTCGGCATTGTCATGCTTGCCCAGAAGCTGCCGGATCAGCACATGGGTTGTTCCCTTGAGGATACCAAGCAGGGTATGGAGAATGCCTGCCCCCTCGCCACCCTGAAAGCGCTCCATCATGTCCTCCACAACATTCTTGAGAATGGCATCTGCTGCTTCCAGCGATATGCGGGTGTGAAGTTCATGCTGTGGGGCGCTAACGCCAGAGTCCAGATTGCGGAGCAGTTCATCGATCCCGCTCTGGGTGGCATCATCCAGCTTGATAGAGAAATAAGTAGTCATGTTGGCATCCTGTCAGACAATTCTGCGGCGCATTGTCCGCATCAACCCTTCACTTGGCAAGCAACTTTGACCCCATGAAATGTCCATGCGGTCACAGCCATCAACGTCACTGCCGGAACAGGCGGACCGTTGATGGCAGCGCCGCCACACTGCTGCGGAACGGATTGATATCCAGGCCCCCGCGGCGGGTATAACGGGCATACACAGTCAGGCTCGCCGGTTGGCAGTGGCGCAGAATGTCCATGAAGATGCTCTCGACGCAATGCTCGTGAAAGTCCGGATGATTCCGATACGACACGATATAGCCCAGCAAGCCTGCATGGTCGATCGCCGCTCCCTCATACTGGATCATGACGCTGCCCCAGTCAGGCTGATGGGTGACCGGACACAGGCTGCGCAACAGGTTGGTATTGAGGGTTTCACTAACCTGCCGGGCAAGATCCGCAACCAGCAACGCCGGATTAAGCACAAACTCATTGCAGGTCAGCGGCAAGTCATCCAGACAGATACCGGGAAGCCTTCCCATGTCCAGTACTGACGGATCATCCGGATAGAACAGATGCAGCGTCACCGGGGAGCCCGCGACCCGCGAAAGATCTTCCTCAACCCTGCAGGCAAATGCCGCTGCCGAAGCGAAGCGCTCGAAGTTAAGCGAATTGAAATACAGCTTCAGGGATTTCGATTCGATCAGACAGGGTGAGATGGCAGGGACACGGATTTCCGCCATTGCCACAACGGGTTTACCGTTTTCATCCAGCCAGGACACCTCATAGTGCGTCCAGACATCAACACCATCAAACGGCAATGCACCGGAAGAAAGCCCCAGTGCCGTACGTCCCTCAGTGCGGGATATCGGGCACAGCACCTCGGGTGCATATTGCGTTGGGTAGTCCGTGTGCTGTCCCAGCAGGATGTCTTTCGGGGCAGATGCACTCATGATGCTGTACTCATACAGTTGTACTCATATCGGTAGCTGCACTCATTCGCGGATACCGGTGCCGTTATTGAGTAACCGATAGGCAAACGCATAAAGACCGGCTGCTACCGCCGAGATCATCAACAACGAGAGATAAACATTCACATCACTGACACCCAGCACACCATAACGGAATGCATTGACCATATAGACAATGGGATTGAGCAATGAAATGCCCTGCCAGAAGCCTGGCAACATATCGATCGAATAGAAAACGCCACCCAGATAGGTCAACGGTGTCAGCACGAAGGTTGGCACTATCGAAATATCATCAAACGACTTTGCGTAGACGGCATTGATGAACCCGCCCAGCGAAAACAGTACGGCGGTCATCACCACGGTATAAATCACAATAAAAACATGATGTATCGACAGATGCGTGAAAAACAGGGAAAGCAGCGTGACGATAATGCCAACCGCAATGCCGCGCACCACCCCTCCCATCACAAAACCCAGCAGAATGATGTGATTGGGTACAGGTGAGACCAGCAACTCCTCGATACTCCGCTGGAACTTTGCACTGTAAAAACTGGAAACGACATTGCCATAGGCATTGGTGATGACTGCCATCATGATCAGGCCGGGCACGATGTACTGCATGTAATCAAAGCCACCCATATCACCGATGCGCGAGCCAACCAGATTACCGAAAATCACGAAATACAGACTCATCGTGATTGCCGGAGGCAACAGGGTCTGTACCCAGATACGGGTAAATCGCCGGATCTCCTTGGAAAGGATGGTAGTGAAGGCAACCCACTTCTGTGCGCCATTCATGTTGCATTGCCCCCTTGCACAGGTGCCTTCAGGTTTTTTTCCACCAGTGACACAAACAGCTCCTCAAGACGATTGGCCTTGTTGCGCATGCTGAGAACACTGACACCCAGTGCCTCCAGCTGTACAAAGACGCCGTTCATGGACTGCGTTTTCTCCACATCAACCTCAAGGGTCATGGGATCGGTCTGGCGCAGCGGATAATCCCTGAGCACAGGCACCTGAGACAGCGGTGATCGCAGATCAAGGATGAATGTCTCTACATGAAGCTTTGCCAGCAGGGATTTCATGTCTGTGTTTTCAACAATCACACCGTGATCAATAATGGCAATATCCCGGCAGAGGCTTTCTGCTTCCTCAAGATAGTGCGTAGTCAGGATGATGGTGGTACCTGAACGATTAAGTTCTGTCAGAAACTCCCACATCGAGCGTCGCAGCTCGATATCCACACCCGCAGTTGGTTCGTCCAGAATCAGCAGGCCGGGCTCATGCACCATGGCCCGGGCAATCATGAGGCGTCGCTTCATACCGCCGGACAACATGCGTGCCTGCTGGTCACGCTTCTCCCATAGCCCGAGCTTGTGCAGGTATTTCTCGGCCTGATCGTAGGCACGATTGCGCTCAATACCGTAATACCCGGCCTGCGTAGCAAGAATATCAATCACATTTTCAAACTGGCCGAAATTGAACTCCTGCGGGACTACGCCCAGCCGCTGTTTGGCCAGTGAAAGGTCGGTATCAATGTCGTGCCCGAAAATCCGTACCTCACCAGCACTCTTTTTAACCAGCGAACTGACCACACCAATGGTGGTGGATTTGCCGGCACCATTTGGCCCCAGCAGGGCATAGAAATCGCCCGCCTCTACATCCAGGCTGATCCCCCTCAGGGCCTGTACACCATTGCCATAGGTTTTAGTCAGGTTGTGGATGCTCAACGCTGCTGTCATCAGGGACTTCCCGGAATATTCGAATCAGTTAAATGGGGATCAAAGAAGAAAATCAAAGCGGGTCAAGATACGACCTGACCACACGACCGCCAGGTTCGCCACGCCAGATCCAGCGCAGGGCATCATCATCCTCGAACCAGAGCCATGCACCTTCCATCATCCAGGGCCAGTCATGCTCTTCGATGCGATCCCGCTCCATCAGATGGTAAATGAAGGCGGCGAGAATGGTGTCGTGCGTCACATGTACCGTCAGTGAGCCCGGGGGGCCCAGATTGTCGCGGACATGACGAATCAGCTTGGCACTTCCCGCTGCGGGCGCCAGCAGCCCTTCCAGTGGCCCCTGAAAATGACGGTTAGCAAAGGCCAGCGGGCCAATCTGCAGAAAAAGCGGCCCGACATCCCCAATGCTCTCAACAAAGCAGCCCGGTTCAACCAGTGTCATGGATGGCTGTACATCCAGAATGACGCCTGCCCCCCGTGCCATGGCTCGGGCCGTATCCAGACAACGACCGACCGGGCTGGAGTGGAGACCATGCAAGGGCCGCGGTAACGCGTTCCCCCAGCGCTCGGCAAGCTCCACACCCTCTGGTGTCAGTGGCAGATCATAGGACGGAATCCCGGTCCCAAGCTCCCGGACCGAATGCCTGGTCAACAAGGCAATCGGCCTGTCCACAGGCAACAGGCCTACCGCTGAACGCTGTGACGGATGCAGATCTGCCATCCCGCCCCCCGGAAATATGTTGGCAAATTAGCAGTTTATCACGAGTCGCACCTCTTGCTGAGCCAGTCTGACCGCCATGATCCCGACCCGGAAATATCCTGTCCAACCTGAAAGTTACAATTTTGTATAATACAAACATTGACCGGCGGCCAGCCTTGGATAAGATGAGGTCATCGCCTTGTATAGTACAAAAAGGCATCGTAAACGATATAAAGGAAAGGAAATGCGTATTGCCATCGTAGGCTCAGGAATTGCCGGACTCAGCGCCGCCTGGCTACTGACAGGTCAACATGATGTTGTCCTGTACGAAGCCAATGACTATGCCGGCGGACACAGCAATACGATAGACGTGTCACTGGATGGCATCAGCCATCCGGTCGATACCGGCTTTCTGGTACACAACGACCGCACCTATCCAAACCTGATAAAACTGCTTCCCATGCTGGGTGTTGAAACCCTTGCCAGCGAAATGACCTTCAGCGTGAGCGTGCCTGGTGTCAATCTGGAATGGGCGGGAGCGGACCTGACCACCCTCTTCGCGCAGCCGTTGAATCTGGTGAAGCCGGCCTTCTGGCGCATGGTGCTGGATATCCTGCGGTTTAACCGTGAATCCGGACAGCTTCTGGATCAGGCCCGGACAACAGGCATCACACTGGGGCAACTGCTGCACACCGGACACTACAGCAAGGAGTTCCGTGACTGGTACCTCTACCCCATGGGGGCTGCCATCTGGTCGAGTCCGCTGAAAAGCATGGGAGACTTCCCTGCCGAAACATTCCTGCAGTTCTGTATGAACCACGGTCTGCTTCAGGTGCTTGATCGTCCGCAATGGAAGACCATCAAAAATGGATCACGTGAGTATGTAAATGCAATGCTGCGAGCATTGCCGGATGTCCGGTTGTCCACACCGGTACTTGGCGTCAGGCGTACCGCAAGCGGAGTCGTCATCACGACAGCAAAGAATACCGAGCACTTTGATCTGGTCATCATGGCGTGCCACACGGACCAGTCGCTTGCCATGCTGCAGGATGCACACCCCGCTGAGCGTGAAGTCCTGGAGGCAATCCGCTATCAGCCGAATGTCGCCTGGTTGCACACGGATACACGCCTGATGCCAAAACGTCGCCACACCTGGTCAGCCTGGAACTACTACAGCAAGGGCACACCTGACGCTACCAGTCCTGTCGCCGTGACGTACTGGCTCAGCAAACTGCAGGGTTTGCCATTCAAAACCGATGTTTTTGTCACACTGAATCCACCAGAAGATCCGAAATCTGACACGGTACTGCGCAGACTTGACTATGCACACCCATTGCTGGATCAGGCCGCATACAAGGCCCAACAGAAACTGCCAGACATACAAGGCATGGACAGGGTCTTCTTTTGCGGTGCGTGGGCAGGCTACGGATTCCACGAGGACGGGCTCAAGTCTGGCATTGCAGTTGCCCGACTGCTTGGCGCAACCATTCCATGGGAGAGCGTCACATGAAAAAGGAGTGGCTTTTTCATGGAACAGTGGCACATACACGCCTCTGGCCGCGCAGGCATGCCTTTCGCTACCCCGCGATTTTCATATGTTTTCCACTGTCTGGAAAAAAGGAGATGGCAAGCAGGCTTTTCAGCCTTGACCGGCTAAACCTGTTCAGCTTCAACGAGAAAGATCACGGCAATGGTAAAAACCCGTCTGAATGGATCGCTGAAACATTGGCCCGGGAAGGCGTCACTAATGCCGATGGTGAAGTGTTGTTAATGACCATGCCCCGGATTCTCGGCTTTGTTTTCAATCCGGTCAGCTTCTGGTGGTGTCATGACCGTGATGGCCAGCTCCGCGCAGTTCTGTGCGAGGTCAGGAATACCTTTGGTGAGCGACACTGTTATTTGCTGACAGCACCCGAAAATAGCGTAATTGGTACATCAACCCTTCTTCAATCCAGAAAGGTTTTTCATGTATCACCATTCCTTGAGGTCAAAGGACATTACCAGTTCAGGTTTTCTGTCACCTCCGGGCGCCGCACCGTTGCGATTGACTATTTTGAGGAGGAAACCGAGGTCCTCAAGACAGTTGTCACCGGACAGGCCTCCACCCTCAGCGATCAGGAGCTTCTGAAAACGTTTTTCTCATTCGGATTTTCCACGTTGATGGTTGTCCTGCGGATCAACTGGCAGGCACTAAAGCTTTTCCTTAAAGGCATATCCATTCATCACAAACCCTCTCCCCCCTCCCAGGAGATTTCCAGATGAACTCCACGACAATAAGCTCATCGCAGCCCCTTACAAAAATTCCGGCCATTGCGCGGACGTTCCTTGGTTTGCTGGAGAAAATACGGGTAGGCCATCTTGAGCTCAAAAGCCCTGATGGCAGTACAATGCTTTTCAAGGGGGAAAGCGCAGGGCCTCATGCCAGCATTCAGATCAGGGACTGGAGTGCCATTGGCAACATTCTCAAAAGCGGCGATATTGGCCTTGCCGAGGCGTATCGCGACCAGAAAATAGATACACCAGACCTCCTTTCACTGCTACTTCTTGGCCTTGAAAACCAGGACATCCTTGAAAAAGCCCTGCATGGAAACTTCTGGGGAACCGTTTTTTACCGGCTTCGTCACCTGATGAACCGTAATACACGAAGTGGCAGCAAAAAGAATATTCATGCGCATTACGACATCGGCAATGATTTCTATCGCCTGTGGCTTGATCCGTCAATGACCTACTCATCCGCATTGTTCAGTAGCGGGCAGGAGTCGCTTGAAGAGGCTCAATACCAGAAATATGAGCGACTCCTTGACATGCTGGACATCAGGCGTGGTGATCATCTTCTTGAAATTGGTTGTGGATGGGGAGCACTGGCTGAACACGCCGCCAGGACACGTGGTTGTTATGTCACCGGGATCTCACTGTCAAAGGAGCAGCTGGAATGGGCTCGTAACCGAGTGATCGGCACTCCAGCTGAAGGCAAAACCCATTTCCAGTTTCTCGATTACCGGGACCTTATCGGAAAGTATGATGCCATTGTCTCTATCGAGATGTTCGAAGCAGTAGGCCAGTCGTACTGGCCATCCTATTTCCGGAAGGTATCAGAGTCCCTTCGCCCCGGCGGACGTGCTGCCATCCAGACAATAACCATCGACAACAACCGGTTTGATGGCTATCAGCGGGGAACCGACTTTATTCAGCAGTACATTTTCCCGGGAGGCATGCTCCCGTCACCAGACCGGTTTGAGTCCGAAGTGAAAAGTTCCGGCCTGAAAGTGAATGATTTTCACGGCTTTGGCCTTGACTATGCAAAAACACTTCGACTGTGGCGAGAAAACTTTGAAAGTGTAGTCAATGATGTTCGCGCACAGGGTTTTGACGAGGCCTTCATTCGCCTCTGGCGGTTTTACTTCTGCTATTGCGAAGCAGGATTCCTGACGAAACGTACCGATGTATACCAGGCACTGGTCTCAAAGTGAGGATAACCATGCGCATTCTTGTTGGTATCATTATTGCCTTCATGCTGACCGCCTGTAGCGCCCGCATTGAGGAATACCGGGCAATGCAGCCCACACTGGACCTCCGTGACTACTTCAATGGAAAGCTCACGGCATGGGGACAGTTTCAGGACAGGTCGGGCAAGGTTGTCAAACGCTTTACCGTCGAAATGAACGGCTCGTGGCAAGGTGATGAAGGAAAGCTTGAGGAGCACTTCACCTACGATGATGGCAGCAAGCAGACCAGAATCTGGTATCTGACCAGACTGCCTGATGGCCGCTATACAGGTCGCGCTGACGATGTAATCGGAAAAGCCAACGGCATTGCGGCAGGCCCGGCCCTGAAGTGGGAGTACACGCTGGCATTGCCGGTTGATGGTAAAACCTATCATGTCCAGTTCAATGACTGGATGTACCTGCATGACAAACAGACCCTCATCAATCAGGCCGTAATGTCAAAATTCGGTATCCGGCTAGGTAATGTCACCCTGTTTTTCCGCAAGGAGGAAGCATGAGCCTGAATCCCGTTGTTGCTGACTGGCAGAAGCAGCGTGTCTGGGTGGTAGGTGCGAGTAGTGGAATTGGCCACGCCCTAGCCCAATTGCTTTTACAAAATGGCGCCATGGTTGCAACCAGTGCCCGCAAAACCGGGGCTCTTGATGAACTGGCGACGCGGTATCCTGAGCAATCACTCGTACTGGCACTGGATGTTACAAACGAAGCGGAATGGCAATCTGCCTATCAGACTATTGCCATGCACTGGCAGGGCCTGGACCATCTCATCTTCTGCGCAGCTGATTATCAACCCATGCGCGCATGGGAACTTGATACCGGAAAAGCCGCAAACATGGTGAATACCAACCTGATGGGCATCATTTATGGCGTGGCAGCCGTGTTGCCAGACATGCTCCAGCGCAAGCAGGGTGGAATCAGCATGATTGCCAGTGTCGCCGGATATATGGGCCTGCCAAAATCACTCATTTATGGCCCCACCAAAGCGGCCATGATCAATTTCGCAGAAGCGCTTTACCTTGACCTGCATGACAAGGGTATTGGTGTGAGCGTGATCAACCCTGGCTTCGTCGATACGCCCTTGACCAAGACCAATAATTTTTCCATGCCGGCCCTTCTGACACCGGCGGAGGCTGCATCAGCCATCATGCAAGGGATTGAAGCAGGTCAGTTTGAAATCCACTTTCCCAAGCGCTTTACCCGGTGGCTACGCGTGATTCGCAGACTTCCCTACCCGATCCGGTTTCGTATCCTTGCCGAGGTTGCAAAAAAATCATGACGACTTCATTACGCGGTCTTCTTGACTGGTACGAGACCCTTACCCCGGACAGCCTTGAAAGAATTGGTTCCTATTACACCGAGGATGCCTACTTCAAGGACCCTTTTAACGAAACCAGATCCCGGGACGTCATCCTGAAGATATTCAGGGACATGTTCGATACTCTGGATCGACCAGCCTTTATCTTTGATGAGACGATAGCGGATGCCAGAAAGGCATTCATCACCTGGCGGTTCAGCTTTTACTGGCGAGGTAAAATAATGGTCATTCAGGGAGGAAGCCATCTTCGCTTCGCCGATGATGGTCGTGTGGAATATCACCGCGACTACTGGGATGCAGCTGAAGAGCTCTATGAAAAACTCCCGGTTATCGGCTGGATTCTCCGTCGGATAAAAGCAAAGGCCAAGGCGTAAATCATGAACACTTCCTCTATCGCCAACTCAGGCAACGGCATTCCAGAAATGCCCGTCAGACTGCCCATCAATGCAGTTGAACGTGAAACCGGTGTTTCCAAGGAACTACTTCGCATGTGGGAACGCCGCTACCACTTTCCAACCCCGGACCGGGATGATCAGGGTGACCGCATCTATTCACTTGACCAGGTCAACAAGCTACGTCTGCTCCGGCGACTGATTGACGCAGGATTCAGGCCGGGAAAAATAATTACCATGGGCGTGTCTGACCTTGAAAACCTGCTACGCTCGCAAAACAAAACCAAGACAAGCATATCGCCAGAAATAGAGAAAGAGCTGATTGAGGTCATGCAAAGCAAGGACCCTCACAGTATCCGCGAGTATCTTTCACACCAGCTTGTAAAGCTTGGTTTGCAGACGTTTATTATCGAATTTCTTCAGCACTCCAACTTCATTATCGGTGAGGCCTGGATGCAGGGCATAATCGAGGTGCATGAAGAGCATCTCTATACCGAACAGGTTCAGTCGCTCATCCGCACAGCCATCACCAACCTGAGGGCCGCCACAGAGCCCCCTCATATCATGCTGACGACCGCACCGGAAGAAAGCCATACCCTTGGCATCCTGATGGTTGAGGCAATGATGCGCCTGGACAATGTGGATGCCATCTGTTTTGGTGCCCAGATGCCGGTCCGCGACATTGCTCAGGCTGCCAGCAAGCACAAAATGAACATTGTCGCACTTTCCTTCAGTGCATCTTATCCGACCAGCAAAGCCATCGAGTTTCTGGAAGAGCTTCGTTTCCGCCTTCCCCTCAGTGTGGATATATGGGCTGGTGGCAATTGCCTGCGTTCCACTCGCCGCAGCATTGAGGCAGTTGAGTTCTTTCACGACCTGGAAAGCATTCGAAAGGCAGTCACCATCTGGAGACGCACTCACGGGGCCGGAAAGTGAATACGGCACGCCATCTGGTATGGCTCAGGGCAGATCTTCGTATCAGTGACAATACTGCACTGGCCGCTGCATGTGCCGATAAGGATGCTGCCGTTGCCTGTGTCTACGCCATCACTCCCGGGCAATGGCAACAGCATGATGTTGCAGGTATTCGGGTGGACTTTGAATTACGGACTTTGCGCGAACTGGAAAAATCGCTTGATAAGCTTGATATTCCGCTACTGATTATAAAAACAAATGATTTCTCAGGTATTCCGGATGCCCTGTCCAGGCTCTGTGAAAAGCACCAGATAACTGCCGTGCACTGCAATATACAGTATGAAGTCAATGAGCTCGTGCGAGATGCCGCCGTCAAGCAGGCCCTAGCCCCAAAAGGTGTTACTTTTCATTCCCATCATGACCAGTGTGCAGTAACGCCAGGAACGGTATTGACCAATGACGGCCGCTTTTACTCTGTCTTTACGCCGTTCAAAAGGAACTGGCTGGCGCGTCTTGAGGTTGGAGGGATACGATTGCTCCCTCCCCCCGCCTTACGGCGTCACCGCTTTGCAGACAGCGACAAGATTCCTGCTGCCATCAAGGGATTTGATTCACATGTTACAAGTGACATCGCTCTCTCATGGTGGCCAGCCGGAGAAGAGGCCGCACTGGAACGTCTCACCAGCTTTGTCGAGCATGGCCTGAAACGCTACGATGAACAGCGGGATTTTCCGGAACTCACCGATAATGATGGTGTCAGCCGTCTTTCTCCTTATCTTGCAGCAGGGTCAATTTCAGCACGTCAATGCCTGAATGCTGCGTTCAATTACCGGCACCAGCACGGCTCTACCAAAGGCGTTGAGCAGTGGATAAGCGAGATCGGTTGGCGTGACTTTTACAAGCATGTGATGGTGGGCTGGCCTCGCGTCTGCAAGCACCGCCCGTTCAGGCTGGAGACCGCACACATTCCCTGGCGCCATGATGAAAATGACTTTCAGCGTTGGTGCGACGGACAGACCGGTTTCCCGCTGGTCGATGCAGCCATGCGTCAGCTCCGGCAAACGGGCTGGATGCACAACCGCCTGCGCATGGTCGTTGCCATGTTCCTGACAAAGGACCTGTTCATCGACTGGCGCTGGGGCGAGAAATTCTTCATGCAACACCTGATTGATGGCGACCTGTCAGCCAATAATGGTGGCTGGCAATGGTCTGCCTCAACCGGCAATGATGCAGCCCCTTACTTCCGTATTTTCAATCCGGTACTGCAAAGCGAACGCTTTGATCCCAAGGGTAACTTCATTCGCACCTATGTGCCTGAACTTCGTGACATCCGGGACAAGTCGATTCACCAGCCCAAGCCATCCCTCTTTTCTTCGTGTCCCGATTATCCCGAGCCGATGGTAGACCGGCGCATGGTAAAGGATCGCGTGCTCTCCCACTTCAGGAACCTGCCGTCAGCCGCTCCTTGAGCACTGAATAGCAGCCACAAAAAAACCGCCGGAAACTGGCGGTTTTTTTGTGCATCTGGCCGGCCTATGCCGAGTAAAGCTCACGGAACAATGCCGTGTACTCTTCCGTCAGCTTGTGCTTTGGTGACAAATGCACCAGCGGCAATGATTTTTCATGCGACTCTTTCATGATGACAGACGACGAAAGGTGCGACTGGAAAATAGGCAGGCCTTCCGAGCGAAGCTCCTCTACCAGCTTGACAGGCAGAGTGGCGCGCGGCTGGAACTGGTTGACAATAATCCCCTCCACTTCCAGATCATCATTATGATCTGCCTTGGCCTCACCCACATTTTCCAGCAAGGTATAAAGCGCACGCCGGGAGAAGGCATCACAGTCAAATGGAATCAGGCAACGCTGGGCGGCAATCAGGGCCGAAAGCGTATAGAAGTTGAAGGCTGGCGGCGTATCAATATAGATGGCGTCGTAGGTATTGCTCAGTTCCTTCAATGCCGAGGCCAGCTTGAATATCTTGTGCTTGCTCTCCAGCATATGCTCGATTTCGCCGAGCTCCGGATTGGAGGGAATCACGTGCAGATTATCAAAAGGCGTCCTGTGCACGTACTCGGAAAGCGGCTTTTCCTTGAGCTTGAACTGGAGTATCTGGGCAAAAAACTGGCCGATATTCGGCGTAAGCTCGGGTTTGTCGCGGGAGAACTCGGCTGCCTCACCCAGCAGGTACTGGGTCGCATTACACTGGGGATCGAGATCCACGACCAGCGTCTTCAGTCCCTGACTGGCACTGATGGCGGCCAGATTCACGGTGATGCTGGATTTGCCCACCCCACCCTTCTGATTGAAGACGACACGACGCATCCGGTAACTCCCTTGTTAACACCCTGCACTGGTCGCGGATTGTAACGACAAGCGCTGACGGCGTGAACGATTATTCGCCACCATCCAGAAAAGGGGCCTAGTGGAAAAACCAGTAAGCCACGACGATGGCCACGATCACCGCTACCAGATCGGCAAACAGTCCACACGCCAGCGCATGACGCTCCTTGCGGATGCCCACCGAGCCAAAGTAAACCGCCAGCACATACAACGTGGTTTCCGATGACCCCTGGATAATGGCTGCCACACGCGCAGGAAAGGAATCCACCCCGTACGTCTGGATGGTCTCGATCATCATCGCGCGGGCCCCGGAACCCGACAGCGACTTCATGATGGCCGTCGGCAAGGCCGGTACAAAATCCGTATTGGCCCCCATCCAGGCAAACAAGGTAGCCACACCATTGAGCACGACATCCATGGCGCCACTGGCACGGAAGACCGCCACCGCAACCAGCATCGCCACCAGGAACGGGATCAGGCCAATGGCAACCTCAAAGCCCTGCTTGGCCCCTGTGATAAAGGCGTCATAGACATCGATGCCCTTGCGCCAGCCCGCCAGCAGAAACACCACGATGATTGTCAGCAGCAGCAGGTTGCCGACAAAGGCAGACCTCACACCCAGCAACTCCGGCGGAGCACTGATGACCGATGCCACCACCAGACCCATCAGGGCGGCCAGCCCGGCTGCATAGGCCATTACCACACGGTCCAGCAACTTCAGCTTCTGTATCCAGGCCACCATCAGCAAGCCCGCCACTGTGCCTACGGTCGTGGTAATGAGAATCGGGATGAACACACTGGCAGGATTGGCTGCCCCAAACTGGGCACGGTAGAGGAATACCGTCACGGGAATGAGCGTCACCGACGCCGTGTTCAGCACCAGAAACAGAATCTGGGCATTGGTGGCCGTATCAGGCGTCGGATTCAGGGTTTGCAAATCCTTCATCGCCTTGAGTCCCAGCGGAGTCGCCGCGTTATCCAGCCCCAGCATGTTGGCGGCCAGATTCATGGTGACCGAACCAGTAGCAGGATGGCCTGCAGGAACCTCCGGCATCAGGCGACGAAACAAGGGAGCGAGCATCCAGGCCATCTTTTCGATCAGACCGGCCTTCTCGGCAATCTGGAAAAGCCCCAGCCAGAAGCACAGCAAACCGGTCAGGCCAAGAGCAATCTCGACCGAGGTCTTTGCCGCCTTGAAGCTGGCATCCACGGCCCCCGCCACCACTTCCGGCTGCCCTCCGATCGTCGCCTGATAGAGACAGGCCAGAAAGGCGATCAGAAAGAATCCCAGCCAGATACGGTTCAGCATGTGCCATCCCTGCAATGAGCACTCACAAAGTAAGCCTCAAGTGGTCATAAAAACGGTGCAAAGCCCCGAAGTCGCCAAGTGAAACGGAATACGGACGACGGCTCAAGGGGCAATCCCCGGACTGGCTGTTTTTCATACATGCTCAGGTAAATTCGAGAATAAAAGCTATCCACATTTTCTGTGGATAAGTTTGTGTACAGAGTTGGCTGGCACGCTGCCAAGTCGCGCCAATTGTGGCTCTGCAACACTTTGGCGATTTTTTCGTCATGAAAACAAAAGCCAATAAAATCAGTAGCTTAATTTTTATACACCGGCTTTTTACGGGATTTTGCAAGGCCCGTCACTCAATCGACATGATCAAAACCAAACTTGTCAGACAAAGTGTATAACCTCAAGACAAAACATACTTGGAGTGAATACCTGCACAAACTTAAAGTAAGTTCTCAAGTCTACCTGCGAAAACCCTTTAACTTCGTTTGCAACAAAAAGTGACTGGTCATCCGTCACACAGAATGACTGACAGACAATCCCCCTCTCCCCTCCCCCTCATGGTCAGACCCGGCACCCAAAACACGAGCCAGCTCCCTGTCCTCAACCGGAATCACCGGCATCAGCCACCGCCACAACAATGATCCTTGTCGCCCCGATGGCCTGATCACATCCGGATCCTGCACCGGGTTAGAGTTTTTGCTCTAGCCCGTCAAGACCCTTTGCTCCATGAGGTCAATACAGTCAGCATCGTTACGTCTACTGTCAGACCATATGCAATCAGGAGACACCGCATGACTGCCGCCGCCAAACTCGATACCCAAAAGCCACTCAAGCAGCCCCCGTATGACGATGGCGGACTTCCCCTGATTGGCTACACCCTGCATTTCATGCATGACACGCTGGACCTGGCCTTCAAGCTGCAGCGTCGCAACGGCAATGTTTACCGCTCACGGCAATTTCTGGATACCGTATCCCTGATGGGACCTGACGCCGCCCAGTACGTACTTCAAGATAGAGAAGACCGCTTCTCCTCAGCCGAAGGCTGGGCCTTCTTTGTCGGCAAGCTGTTTGAAGGCGCCATCATGGCGATGGATGATCCGCAGCATCGTATTGAGCGCCGCATCATGCAGCAGGCGTTCAAAAAACCGGCACTGAGCAGCTATGTCGACAAGATGGCGCCTTACATGGTCGAGCGCCTCTCCCGCTGGCAGCCCTCCCGCAAGTTCATGGTTTTCCAGAACATCAAGAAGCTCACCCTCGATCTGGCCGCCCCGGTCTTCATGGGCATTGAACTGGGTCCCGAAGCCGACAAGCTGAATGATGCCTTTCTGCACATGGCAGAAGCCTCACTGGGCTTTGTGCGCTACCCCGTCCCCGGCACCAAGATGCACAAGGGCATGAAGGGGCGTGAATACATGATCAAGGTCCTGCGCGAAATGATCCCGCAGAAGCGCGCCGTGGAAACGCCCGACCTGTTCAGCCAGATGTGCCACGCCAAGAGTGAAAGCGGCGAAGCCTTCACCGATGACCAGGTCATCAACCATATGATCTTCATGATGCTGGCCGCCCACGACACCACCACCAGCACCCTCACCACCATGATCTATGCCCTCGGCAAGAACACCGAATGGCAGGATCGCCTGCGGGCCCACAGCCAGACACTGGCCGCCGAAGGCTTGTCCAACCTGCGTTATGACGACCTCGACAAGGTTGACGAGATCAGCTGGTGCATGAAGGAAGCCCTGCGCATGTACCCGCCACTGGCTGCCATTCCCCGCATGTGCAAGAAGGATGGTGAGTTTGAAGGCTACAAGATCAAGGCAGGACAGCTCGTCAACATCTACCCGATTCACACCCACTACATGGGCGAGTACTGGAAGAACCCCTTCATGTTTGACCCGCTGCGCTTCAGCCCGGAACGCAACGAGCACAAGCAGCACATGTTCCAGTGGATTCCCTTTGGTGGCGGCGCCCACATGTGCCTGGGCCAGCACTTTGCCGACCTCCAGGTACGCTGCGTGATGCACCAGCTTCTCCAGCACTTCAAGTGGACAGTGCCGGATGACTATCGCATGCCTTACCAGCTGGTACCGATTGCCAAGCCGAAAGACGGCCTGCCGGTCAACCTTCAGCGAATTGGCTGATACCGGTCACACACCAGGAAAGGGGCGTTCATCGCCCCTTTCTTATTTCCCGCCGAACACAGGTAGTACGCTGCACAGACAACACCCCGAGACAATCAAGCCCGTCAGCCGCCAACAACATACAGAACAAAGAGCGCATCATGACCGACACCCGCACTCCTGTTTACAGACCCATCCCTTCCGACATGGGCATACCCTTTATCGGCTATGCGAAAGATTTCATGCAGGACCCGATGGTGTTCGCGACCACGCTCGAACGTCGAAACGGCCCCGTCATCCATACCCAGATCATGGGGCAAAAGGCGGTTGTCCTGCTTGGGCCGGATGCCAACCAGTTCGTACTGCAGGATCGTGAAGGCAACTTTTCCAGCTTTGGTGGCTGGGACTATTACATTGGCCAGGTATTTCCCGGGGCGATCATGTCCATGGATGATCCGGACCATCGCTTCCAGCGCCGGATCATGCAACAGGCCTTCAAGAAGCCTGCCCTGATGGCCTATATCGCAGCCATGAATCCGCGGATTGAAGAACGCCTGAGCCACTGGCGACCACGCTCTGACTACAAGATATTCCCCGGCATCAAGAAACTGACCCTTGATCTGGCGACATCAATCTTTCTTGGTGAAGAAATCGGTCCCGATGCCGAGCGCATGAACCAGGCATTCATCGAAACCGTTGATGCTGCGCTTGCCTATATCCGCAAGCCTGTTCCCCCGTTCAACATGTGGAAAGGCATGCGGAGCCGTGCGGTGCTGGAGGACTATTTCTACCGCCTCCTGCCAAAGAAACGAGCCACTGAAACCCCGGACTTCTTCAGCCAGTTCTGTCATGCAACCGATGAAGATGGTGCCCGCTTCACCGACAAGCAGGTGGTCGATCACATGATATTCCTGCTGATGGCGGCTCATGACACCACGACGAGCACCCTGACCACCATGTTCTATGCCTTGGGCAAACACCCGGAATGGCAGGAGCGGCTGCGCCAGGAAAGCCTGTCTTTCGGCAAACCCCGGCTGGAATATGAAGATCTGGAAAAAGTGGAGTCACTGGGTTGGGCAATGAAAGAGGCCTTGCGCCTCTATCCCCCGCTAACGTCAATCCCCCGGCGGGTGTCCAGGAACTGCAGTTTCAACGGCTACTTTCTCAAGGAAGGTACACTCGTTGGTGTGTACCCCATCCATACCCACCGCATGCCATCACTATGGACGCGGCCCGATACATTCGACCCACTGCGCTTTAGCCCGGAACGCAACGAACACAAGCAGCACATGTTCCAGTGGGTTCCCTTTGGCGGCGGCGCCCACATGTGCCTGGGCCAGCACTTTGCCGACCTGCAGGTTAAAGCCATCATGCACCAGATACTTCAGCAGTATCGCTGGAGCATTCCCGCCAGCTACACCATGCCCTATCAGCATGTCCCGATTGCCAAACCGAAGGACGGGCTTCCCGTCAGACTGGAGTATGTGACAAAAGACCGACAGGCTGCCCTTGCCTGAGTACCTCACAGTCAATTCCCTTCCGCTGAAGGACTCGGAGATACTTTGCCGCCTCCTCTTGATGAAGTCCTGACCTGACCATGCAAGGTGCCCGGGCAAACCTGGAAAGGGCGTCATCATGAGAAATGGCAAGCAACTCGGCAAACGCACTGATGGCCTTGCCATGCGGGATGGGTAACAGCAATCCCCCTGTTATCCATACCTGATAATCAGCCGGCTCACCCGACGTCTCACCCATGACCTGCACCCACGGCTCGCACCACCCTCAAGAAGCCGGAATACTAGTCAGGCATGACCTTTATGCCCATAAGTAATTATGGTGATATGCCTGCTGGGTGCCGGCTGCCACATACCAAGCCCCACCGGTCATGATAAATTTCACAACGAACATTACGTTTAGAATCTAATATGTTGTTTTAAAACATATTTGCTTTAATATTGCTTTGGTCACTACGAATTCACTGCCCTTGGCAGAGGGTTACATAGTTGGCAGAATCCCGGAATACAATAATCATAATGGCCTTCATGACGCGCTCATTTGCACTTGCAAGCCTGCTTCTGCTCACGATGCTTCCCGCGTCCGTGACGGCAGGCAACGTCTACAAGTTCACCGACGCCGACGGCAATGTGCTCTTCACCAACGTAGTCAACTCGCGCAAGAAGCCATCTGGTGAGGGATTCAAACAGTACAGCAAGCTCCAGAAAGTCACCTGGTACAAGGACACCAATGTCCACAAGTACGGCAACTGGGGCGACAACGAATTTGCCGTCCGCCCCAGCTTCAGCAAGAACCGTAATGCCTTTGACGACATCATCAGACAATCCGCCCTGGCATTGAATGTTGACCACGGCCTTGTCAAAGCCATCATTCATACCGAGTCCGGCTTCAACCCGCGCGCCCGCTCAAAGCCCGGCGCCCAAGGCCTGATGCAACTGATGCCGGCCACCGCCGCCATGTATGACGTCATGGATGCCTATGATCCTGGAGAAAACATCCGGGCCGGCACCCGCCACATCAAGTACCTGATCACCCGTTACAACAACAATCTGGAGCTGGCGCTGGCCGCCTACAATGCCGGCGAAGGCAACGTGAAGAAATATGGCGGCATTCCGCCCTTTGCAGAAACCCAGGATTATGTGAAGCGCGTCATGAGCCGTTACCGCAACCTTTATGGCGGCACTGCAATCGCCTCGGCCACTCCTGCACGGCGCTGATCAACCGTCAGTCGGGCAACTCCACACCCACCGCATTACCATCGTAAACAAGTTCATACATTGTCACGCCCGGCTGCGCCGGATGCTGGATACAGCGGCCATCCCTCGCCAGGTCAAACTCCATCGCATGGTATGCACAACGCAACCTCGTCCCTGACATCGTCCCGGTATGCAAGGGAAAGCCCTTGTGAGGGCACATGTTTCTCATCAGGTAACGGTGGCCGCTCTCCTGGATGAGCAAAAGCTGGATACCCGCAAGCCGGAATACCTGACGATAGCCGTCGTGCAAATGCACAAGCTTTTCCAGGGCATGAAAGGCCATGCTCATGATCCTCCAGAGATACCGTTTACCCGTTTTCAGGCAATAAAAAAGGCGGGATTAGCCGCCTTTTTTATTAACACAAAACAGATTACTTGCCGTGGTTTTCCGCAAGGAAGAACCAGGTATCCAGCACGGAATCAGGGTTAAGCGACACCGTGTCGATACCCTCTTCCATCAGCCACTTGGCCAGATCCGGATGATCCGAAGGGCCCTGACCGCAGATGCCAATGTACTTGCCCGCTTTCTTGCATGCCTGGATGGCACGCGAGAGCAGGAACTTCACCGCCGGATCACGCTCGTCAAACAGGTGCGAGACGATACCGGAGTCACGATCCAGGCCCAGCGTCAGCTGTGTCAGGTCGTTGGAGCCGATGGAGAAGCCATCGAAGTGTTCCAGGAAGTCTTCAGCCAGCAGCGCATTGGTTGGCAGTTCGCACATCATGATGACACGCAGGCCATTGTCGCCACGCTTCAGACCCTTCTCGGCCAGCAGTTCCAGCACACGCTTGGCTTCACCCGTCGTACGCACGAAGGGAATCATCACTTCGACGTTGGTCAGACCCATCTCGTTGCGTACCTTCTTCAGCGCACGCACTTCCAGATCAAAGCAGTCACGGAAGTTGTCGGAGATGTAGCGGCTGGCACCACGGAAGCCCAGCATCGGGTTCTCTTCTTCCGGCTCGTACAGCTTGCCACCGATCAGGTTGGCGTACTCGTTGGACTTGAAGTCCGACATGCGCACGATGACCTTCTTCGGATAGAAAGCAGCGGCCAGAGTGGCAATGCCTTCCACCAGCTTTTCCACATAGAAATCGACCGGAGTAGCGTAGCCCGAGCAACGCAGATCCACGGACTGCTTGATGTCGCGCGGCAGGTTGTCGTAGTTCAGCAGCGCCTTCGGGTGCACACCAATCATGCGATTGATGATGAACTCCAGGCGGGCCAGACCAATGCCTTCATTCGGCAACTGGGCAAAGTCAAACGCACGATCCGGGTTACCCACGTTCATCATGATCTTGAACGGCAGCTTCGGCATCGAGTCGATAGAGTTCTTCTGGATTTCGAAGTCCAGCAGGTTTTCGTAGATGAAACCGGTGTCGCCCTCGGCACAGGACACTGTCACTTCCATGCCATCCTTCAGCACTTCGGTGGCATTGCCGCAACCAACAATGGCCGGCACACCCAGCTCACGAGCGATGATGGCAGCATGACAGGTACGGCCACCACGATTGGTCACAATGGCGCTGGCACGCTTCATCACCGGTTCCCAATCCGGATCGGTCATGTCGGAGACAAGCACGTCACCCGGCTGCACCTTGTCCATTTCCTTGATGGAGTGCACTACCCGCACCACACCCGAACCGATACGCTGGCCGATGGACCGACCTTCGCAGATCACCTTGCCCTTCTGCTTGAGCAGATAACGCTCCATGGTGCCGACATTCTGGCGGCTCTTCACGGTTTCAGGGCGAGCCTGAACAATGTAGATCTTGCCGTCATCACCGTCCTTCGCCCACTCGATATCCATCGGCGAACCGTAATGCTTTTCAATGATGAGGGCTTGTTTGGACAGCTCGGTAATCTCTGCATCGGTGATGGAGAAGCGCGCACGCTCGGCCTTGTCCACATCCACAATGACAGTCGACTTGCCAGCACTGAACGCGCTGCCATAAATCATTTTCTGGGCCTTGGAACCCAGATTGCGACGCAGAATGGCCGGACGACCAGCTTCCAGCGTCACCTTGTGTACATAGAACTCATCCGGGTTGACGGCGCCCTGCACCACCATTTCACCCAGACCGTAAGAAGACGTAATGAACACGGCATCACGGAAGCCGGATTCGGTATCCAGCGTGAACATCACACCCGATGCGCCAGTCTCGGAGCGCACCATGCGCTGGATACCGGCGGACAGCGCTACCAGCTTGTGCTCGAAGCCCTGGTGTTCACGGTAGGCAATGGCACGGTCATTAAAGAGGGAAGCAAACACTTCGCGAATGGCGATCAGCACATTGTCGATGCCACGAATGTTCAGGAAGGTTTCCTGCTGGCCGGCAAACGATGCATCCGGCAAGTCTTCGGCAGTGGCGGAAGAACGTACAGCCACAGCCATGTTTTCATTGCCATCGGCCATCTTGGCAAAGGCTTCGCGCACTTCCTTTTCAAAGGATGGCAGCAGCGGGGTATCAATGATCCACTGGCGGATCTGCTTGCCGGCAGCAGCCAGCGCAATCACGTCGTCTACGTTCAGGGTAGCCAGCGTGTCATGGATACGCTTGTTAAGGCCGGACTGCTCCAGAAAATCGCGATAGGCCTGTGCGGTTGTAGCAAAACCACCGGGTACCGAAACACCGGCATTGGCAAGATTACTGATCATTTCACCGAGAGAGGCGTTCTTGCCGCCCACAGTCTCGACATCATGCTTGCCAAGTTTTTCAAACCAAATGACTGACGATTCCAAGGCAGGACTCCCTAGCGGTATCTGAATCTGTGTGAAGGCCGTGGTTGACGACCACAAGCGCCTGATAAGAAAGCAGTTTTTGATATAGACCGCTATTCACGCCAGGCGTTTGGACATACACTCGGGGGCAGCCTCAGGCCCTGTTTACTGCCGTTCGACCCCGGTCCGAGGCCCAGAATTGTACTCAACTCCGGCGTAAAATGCTTGCCGTAAAATGGCAGAATTTGTCTTCTGAACCAAGACTTTGGCCGTAGAGCCTGCCCGGATTGTTCCCCGTTTGTCCACCCGCCCCGCTGGCGGGTCAGTAACGACAGGAAGCCCACATGAAACGCAGCGTTTTTTTTGTCTCCGACGGTACCGGCATCACGGCCGAAACACTGGGCCGCAGCCTGCTGGCCCAGTTTGACACGGTCCAGTTTGATGAGTCGGCCATCCCCTATGTGGACACCGAAGACAAGGCCAGAAGCCTGGTTCAGCAGATCAACAAGGTGGCAGAAGATGATGGCGTCCGTCCCATCATCATTGACACCATCGTCAATCGCCAGGTCCGCGACATCATCGCCACCGCCAATGCCTTCATGATGGACGTATTCGAGACCTATCTGGGCAAACTGGAAACCGAGCTGTGTGCCGCCCCCACCACCGTGGTCGGCAAAACCCACTCCATCATCAACAATGAGGCCTACGGGGTTCGAATTGATGCCGTGCACTTTGCCCTGGACAACGATGATGGTGCCCGTACACGTCACTATGACAAGGCCGACATCATCCTGACAGGCGTCTCACGCTCGGGAAAAACCCCGACCTCGCTGTACATGGCACTTCAGTTTGGCGTACACGTGGGAAATTACCCGCTGACAGAAGATGACTTTGATGACCTGCGACTTCCCGGCGCGCTCAAGGAGCACAAACGCAAGCTGTTTGGCCTGACCATTGACCCCGAGCGACTGTGTGCCATACGCAACGAGCGCAAAGCCAACAGTCGTTACGCATCAATCCAGCAGTGCGAGATCGAGATCCGTGCTGCAGAAGCGCTGTTCAACAAGGAAGGCATTCCCTATATCAACACGACGCATTTATCGATCGAGGAAATCTCGACAAGGATTCTGGCCCAGGCAGGAATCAAGCGTCGCCTGGTTTGAACCGCCAGAACAGACAAAGCAAAACAACAATAAGCCTCCCTGCACTGGCATACGGAAAATGACCAATATTCCCTTCAATAATCCCTATGTCACAGGCAGGGAACTGGCATACATCCGCGAAGTGATTGAAAGCGGTAAAACAGCCGCTGGCGGCCGCTTTACCGAACGCAGCGAAGCCCTGATCCGGCAGCATACCGGTGCATCAAATGTACTGCTGACAAACTCATGCACCGCCGCACTGGAAATGGCTGCAATCCTTGTCGGCACAGGACCTGATGACGAGATCATCATGCCCTCCTTTACCTTCCCGTCCACAGCCAATGCCTTTCTTTTGCGTGGCGCCCGGCCCGTTTTTGTCGACATCCGTCATGACACGCTCAACATTGACGAGACATTGATAGAGGCCGCAATTACCCCAAGGACAAAAGCGATTATTGCCGTCCACTACGCAGGCATACCCTGTGAAATGAACACAATCATGGCAATCGCAAAAAAACACGACCTGTTTGTAATCGAAGATGCCGCACAGGCATTTCTTTCGACATACAAGGGAAAATCTGCCGGAACCATAGGACATCTTGGCACATTCTCGTTTCATGCCACAAAAAACATCCATTGTGGCGAAGGTGGTGCCCTTCTGGTAAATCACAGCGAATTTCTTGAGACGGCCGAAATACTCAGGGAAAAAGGAACCAACCGCAAAGACTTCCTGGCCGGCAAGGTTGAAAAGTACACATGGAGCGGAATTGGCACTTCATCGTCAGTTGGCGAACTGGCGGCCGCGTATTTGTGCGCACAACTGGAGGATGCAAGGGAAATTACAGCCAAAAGGGCCGTGCACTGGAATGCCTATGATGCAGCGCTAAAAGGCCTGCGTACAAATGGGGATATCTCAACGCCCTTCATTCCACCGACAGCACAGCATAACAGTCATATTTATTACGTACTGTTTTCATCACGCGAGAAAAGAGACGACATCGTAAAAGCCGGGAAAAGTGCAGGCATAGAGTGCACAAGTCATTACGAGCCTTTGCATCTCTCTCCGGAAGGCCTGCTTTATTCAAGAGAGCCATCTCTCCCTAACAGCACTGCCCTCCCCGGAAGAGTATTAAGGCTTCCACTATGGCCTGGCCTTCCAGAAAATTGCATCCAGACCATGACCGCAATCATAGGAAACCGCCAATAACACGGACTACCTCCACACAGTCCACACAAGAAGCTATTGAATGAATCGCCGCATTGCATATGAGGTGGTAGAGCGATTTGGGCGAACCCCCTCAACCACCCTGACGGCCGACGCATTATTCAACGAAACCGTAGTCTCAACCAGGCCATGACTGGCAATCGCATCACTGGTTAGCCGATACAGCACCGGAGCATAGCCCCCCACCCCCTCAGAAGAGCAGGCATAAAGACTTCCAGTGCGCATTTTCCTGTCAATCCCGTAACGGGAAAAGCTCATTTCCCCGATACCACCACATCCGACAACACGCCCCATCCGTTCAAAAACTACAACATGGGAGCCCGACCCCGAGTCTTTCACAAGATTCAAAAACCACTGTTGATACAGCGAATCAGAGGCATCCTTTTTCAGAAATCTGTCACGGGTAAAGCGAGTCTCGAACTTTGCAGCTGTAATTATCTCTCGAACAACATCAGCGTCTGCATCCGTATAATCCCTGACCCTGGCAACAGACCTCGAAAACTCCGGATTCGTACCCAGCTTGTTTGTAAAATACGTCCGCTTGAGATCAAGAATCTCAAATCCGTTCCCGGACAAACAATTGAGAACCTTGTAATTATCAATATCAACATCAATCGAGAAATGACAAATCCCGGATCGCTCAAACGCATGGCTAACCGTTTTATTTACAAGGAGAGAAATCAGATCAGCATCAACATTGATAGAAGAAAAACAATAAAGACGCGCCATAGAGACATCAAAATAAGCGGACTCCCAAACACTTTTGACAGCCACGCAAAGTGCCACAGCCTCACCTGAAGACATGGCAAAAAACCCGATGTTTTCATCATTGAACAGCAACGAAAAATCAATTGAAGAGATCCTTGATACATCGCCTGATGAAAAGCCTGGGTGATACCTGAATCTTGAATAAAACTCCAATCCGGAACACGAAACCCCTGCGAACGCGGAGCAAACCTGATAAATATCATGCGACATGACGATGCGATCCCAACCTGAATCTCAGAAAGACCGACAGTCCGGCAAGCTGCCTGAACATGAAGCCTGCAAGCCTCAGGTATGAATAGGATGATGTTTTTGACATGCCAGAGACCTCAATCTTTACCTCGGCAAAGCGGGCCCCCAATACATATGGAAAATAAACCTTCACGAGACCACAACGTCCATCATAGCCCAATATCTCAGGCACTATGTCTGCAGACAAAAGCAGCATCGGCGTATTGATGTCATGAACAGGGATCAAGAAAATCTTCCGGACAACCCGATTATAAAGCCTTGAGATCAAGACCCTGAGCCAAGAGACATCGCCACGAGCAACCCTTACGCCATAGACAAGGGAGCACCCTGAAGCCTGCTTTTCAACAAACCGGTCAATATCAGCCAGGTTCTCATGCATGTCCGGATCAATCGTTACAATAAGCTCGCCATTTGCATGAGCCAATGCACGAATACCTGAATCAAGCTGGCCTTTTACCTCCGGAACAAAAAGCTTGACAAAAACATACGGCGCCAATTGACCAACTTTCTCAACACCCGACAAGACCCTCAAATCATCAACAACAATCAGCTCAATAGTACAATTACGGGATGCCTGATAGGCTGCAACAGCAAGCACAAATCGCCTTGTTTCATCCCAGGAAGGGCTTGCTGTCGTAATAATCGTGATCACAGAAAGTATTTTCGCCCACTACGCTGACAACCGGAAAAGCGTGTCACTGTCCGCTCCCATTCGTTCCCATAACCTTGTCAGCCAGCACCGAACTCACACCCATATAAGCACGAGCATCCTCATGATGATGAAGCCGGTGACACATCACGGCCCGCCTGAACAATGGCGATATGGGATCAATATTCGAGTGCGCAAGAACATGATGCCACTCATGAACCATCAAAACGAGCAGAAAACCAGTCAGAAAGCTGACACCCAATGAGAAAGACTGCAAAACCAGAAACCCGCCTCCGGTAATCAGGGCACAGACAGCGAGAACACCTGGTCCACCAAAAATAAGTCCCTCGCTTGCATAGGGGTTTTTATGGTGATTGGCATGCATTATTGCGATTGGGCCTTTTATTTTCCAGTGCACAAGTGGCAAAGGATGAGAATGCCAGACATATTTGTGGAACGTCCACTCAAGGAACCCGCGCAAGAAAAACATGGAAGATACGATAACAACATCAATCCAGTGCCAACCGTGCACTCCCCTGTAAATCAGACAAAGAACCAAAGCCAGCAAGGCAACCTTTGGACCTGAGTGACTTAGCATGAACCCGGCCACTTCTTTATAGTTGGTCGGCATCTGATTATTCATTACAACCCCGGTCGCTCAGTGCGACTGCAGCAGCTTCCCGTTAAACAAGAAAATATCATTATCGCCAACGCGCCAGTGATAGGGATAATCCCCCGCCGGAATACGATCGAGGTACAGCAAAAGGTTCTTTTCACTACCTGGAGGACTCAATGCAAACTCACCATAAAATGGCTCACTGGCAAAATAACCAGCCGTTTTATCTTGCCCCACGATGGAGTCAAGCCGCCCCCTGCCGAATATTGCAAATACAACCCGGACATCTGACGGCATCTTTTCCGGATCAAGAAAATAGAATACAAGGAAATTACTGACAACCAGCGTCTTTATACCCGGATTGACACGCATCATTTCCGTCACAACACCGGCAAACTCACGATAACTGTCAATCTCAGCCCCTGATAGCCCCTTGAAGTACGTCCCCATACTTAATGGCTGCGCAACCACTTCTCTCGGCAATTCACCATTATCAACATAATACTGACGAATATGATCAAAGACATATACCGAGAAGAACTGAGCCACCAACGTCGATACCGACATTACAATGACAAATCCAATCGCCAGTTTTTCCTGGCGACGGGACAATAGATACACTCGTATACGATCCATCGCCAGAGCAAAGCCAACCGCCAGGATAGGCATTATCGGCGCAAGATAGCGCGGCTCAAAATTTGCTGTCTTTAGCACGACAGAGCCAACAATCATGGCAATTACGGCCAATCCCGCCAGCAGGAACGGTCTCATGATGCTGGCATGGCGCAAGCACAACCCGAATAGTGCCAAGGCCAGCCATGGCAAAAAGAAAACCTTGGAGAGCCGGCCCAGAGGGCCGCCATACCAGTTCTGGGCGCCTTCATATATTTTCATCATCTCAAAGCGCCAGCCCGAATAGGCCTCGAGTCCTGGCCCGATGAGAATGATCATGAAAAAGTAAATGCCACCAGCCACCAATGGCAATACCGCTGTCACCCAACTTCTTCTTGCAGCAGCAAACACAGAATATGCAGCCACGAAAAAAATCCCTTCAGGGCGCACCAAGGGCATGAGTGAAACCAGCACTGCAGCAATATTTTCTTTGCGATCAACATGAAGATATAGCGCCGCACTTATAAGGACAGCCAGCCAGGACTCCCCGAAAAAACTGATCGACACAAAAAAATAAAGGGGCATAAGAGCCAGAAGAAGCGCACTTATCGCACTTGCATGCCTTGAAACCTGAAGCCTGATGCAGGCCTGATACACCAGAAAAACCGAGACAACCGTTAATGCCGACTTTAGCCATCTGGCATATAGCAAGTGTCCGTTAGCCAGTGTTGTCAGAATTCCGTCCGCAACCACAGCCACGGGCAAGGTGAAGTTGAACCAGTAAACATCCGGATTAATCCATGCTGAGCGCGCAATGAAATAGCGGTAAGCATCATCACCCCAGAGCACATTACCTTCGGCAACAAAGTCGATATACCACCAGGCATTATTTCCCCGCGACAAATAGCTCAGCGCCGCGTAGAAAATAAAAAGGGCAACCGCTGCCAGAAGCAGGATTGCCCTATGGTGTGAGGAAGTCAGAACTGCAGATGATTCAGTCGCTGTTGGCGATGAAGCAATAGCAGCAGATGCCGCTATTTTTTTTTTACGCCTTGTCATGGCAACACGATATCCCTACTACCGGCAAAAACTGGAATATCACTTCAGCAGCCAACATCAGGTTCCGGAGAATTACGGAACCTGAGGCATCATTGTCACCTGGGCACGAATAATGCCACTTGGCATGACAAGAGCACCCAGATCCTTGCCACCGAACTCAAGCCTGCCTACCTGCAACGGTGTACCGACCACGGCAGCACATGAGGCTACCCCAAATGCGCAGGGGTGAGTGGCTGTACTACCAACCTTGATGTTGTTGGAAATCAGCAACCGGAACTGGCCTTCGCTTTCACCCTGCAAATCCACTTTGCCATCAGTGACTTCAACCGAGCCAGTAATGTCCGCAAAACGGAAATCAACACCAAGCTTGGAGAAGTTTGGCTCAGACAATGACAAGTATGTGCCGTCATCATGTATATGATTTCCGGCGGTGGGGACCGGATTGGAGAAATCGGCAATATTGCTGTTGATGATATTGATAAAGCCAGAATACGTCAGAGCCTTTCCCGTAGCCGCAGGACCAAGCGTCAGAACAAAGCGGTCAGCCTCAAGGTTCATGTCGATATAGGCCATTTTCTGCATGACAGGCATAGCGGGAATAGCACCGCCAGCAATCATCCCGCGCAACTGGTAACGCACCTGGGGAGAATCAAACTTGATGCCACTCGCTGTCTGGCCCAACGTGCCATTACGGACTGCCATCAGAACATCAGCGCCTATCAAGCCTATGCCCTGATTCACCCCTGTATCAGTATCACCAATCATGAAGTTGGTGCCTTTCTGCCAGCGATTGGTGTCGCCGGTCTCCAGAGTCTGGGTTGTCAGCGCCAGATCAAGCCGCATGCGGTCACTGCTTGCGACCGGCGTCACGATGATGTCGGCATCCAGATTGGCGAACGTATAAATCAGTGCCCAGTTATAGCGCTGTGGAGCCTTGGCGGCATTGGACGTACGATCAATCAGGTCGACTGTTGATGAGTATGCCGAAAGAGTCATGTCGCGAACACCAAGGGCCAGTGCCTTGGCATCTGCCGCTGCACGAACCTTGATTGGTTGTGCGGCAAAGTTGCTAGCTGCAGAACCTGTTCCGGATCCTGTACACGTGCCGTTGGCAGTTGCACTAATCGTGTTCTGACCCCAGCACAGACCTGCAACCCCTTGCCCGACATCAAGCTGATCCAGTGTCACGGATGGCAGGTTATATGCCAGCGTATTACCCGGCAGCAGCGTCCAGTTACCAAACTCGATCTTGAACGGATTGGTACCGCCCTCACCAATGATCCAGACAAAATCGGGGTCATAATTGAACGCCAGAGAAGCGCCCAAGCCGTTCAGGTTGCCAGTATTATCATCCTTTACACGACCCTTGCCATTCAGCCGAAGAGTAAAGTCCGTCTGGTGCCCGCGCCAGCCCCAGTACAGCATTGATTTGTCCGCTCCCGTAATTGCAAAGGGAGACGTACCGGTGGCGTCATAGGTGAAATCGAGCGACAAGGCGAATTTGATTTTAGAGCCTGGCTTGCTCTGGACAAGCAAACCATTGTTGTCAACGCCAATACGCCCATCCGTCATGTCAAAGAAAAAGGTGTAGTCACCCATACTCAACTCGGACGTTCCCTGCCGCCAGTAGATCTGACCAGGAGTCGAGGCGCCCAGAGTGCCTGGCGTCCACAAGGCGGGATTCACCCCACCAATGTTGATTGTTGTGCCTGCACCCCAGGTAGCACTGTTGACGTTAAGAATGCCACCCGCATTGCGCACACTGAAGGTGCCTGCCGCATCAATCACATAACGGCCAAAGCTGCCGCTGACGCCCGTCAGGCCAATCGAGCCGATATCCAGACGTGAATTGGCCCAGTCCGTATTCAGTGACACCCATGGAGTGGTGCCATCGGAGCCGGCATCAAGATGGGCATTGATCAAGGGGCGTGAGGTATCTATGCGTTTGAGATTCACCGGCGTGGCCGCTGAACCAAGCTCAAGACCATTGGTGGGCGTGGTTTGCCACTGGATTGTATTTGCCTGAACCCCGGCTGGCGGATCGGTGAAGCTGAGTGACAAGCCATCCTGACCGGAAATATCGGCAAGCTCGCCATCGGTGATGTCATCCAGTGCCAGTACCGGATGTGCAATGCCACCTGACAACAGGATTGCCAGCGCCAATGCTTTCATTTTTATTTTATGCATACGCCACGCTCGATAATCTGGTCGTTCCACTTTTCAGTCTGTAAAGGCGACATTCAACAAAAAACCGCCGTGCCCCAGCAATTGTCATACACCCTGCCGCCGCCACCAACTGCCGTAGGCAACCCGATGATATTACCGGCAGCCGCAGCACCCGACATGATGTTACTCACAAACTGTGTGGTCGGCTGCGAAACCGTCAGGGTGAATGCATTTGGAAGGTACATGCTCCAGCCCTTCTGCATACCGATTGCATAGCCCGGATACTGCACCCCGGCCTCTTTCTGAAAGGACAAGCCAAAGAGCGTTGAGTTCACTTCGGCACTGTGCAGGTTTTGCACATTGTAGGGAATCTGGTAGGTATTCAGATTGGCAACCGTTGTGCCAAGACCGGTTGCCAGCTGCGACTTGATCTTGTCACCCACCTGGCCGGCCAGAATCGGCAGGATGACGTTGATCAGGCCCGCAGACAGTGCCGAGTTACTGCGCGAAATGCCCATGGACCCCGTGATGGAGTCCACTGCCTCGGACAGACGGGCATTCTGGATAAATGCCTGGGTCTGGCGACGGCCACTCAGAACAACCGGCAGATTGTTTCTGGCCACTGCATCGTAGTTGGCCGTAAGATCCCTGAACTGTGCGCAAATACTCAACAGACAGGCCTGATCGTTATTCAGGCCCAAAGCACGCAAGGGCTCATTTAGCCCGAAAGTATTAACACCATTATTTCCTAAATCATCCCCCGGACGCGGGCACGGAGCTGTTGTCGGGCCGCAGGTCACTGCCACATCATCCGGATTTCGTCCTTTGCCCTGCTCCTGCATTTCAATATTGGCCGTTGCCGTAAGGTAACCACTGAAGCTTTCAAAGTTACCGATACTCATCGGGCCAGAGGCATTTTCTGCCCCCAGACGAAAGCCAACGACCTCACGGGTAGCACGATTGGTATCATTCTTGACCGCAATCTGGATAAACGGACGGAGCAGCGTAAATGGGCGCAACTGTGTGGCAGAGGCCGAATCAACACACACATTGGAGGCATTGGCCGTACACCCCAAAGCCAGATTCTTCGCCCAGAGATCAACACCGGTAGTGGTTTCACCCAGTTTCAACTCGGCAATATTGACGTTCAGATCCAGTTGGGCATCAAAACCCATGCGATAAAAATTATGCGCGCCATTCGTCTGCTTGGTCGCCATGAACAGGGCCTGACCGTTCACATCAGAAAGCTCGGCATCATCCAGAGATGTCATGCCGGCGGCCAGAAAGCCCGAGGCTGCCAACAAGGCGGGAAGCAGCAACCAGCGGAGTCTGTTGTAATATTTGTTTTTCATGGCTTTTTCACTTTTCTGCATATCTGGCGTTGATATCGGCGCACAACCTTAAACCGGTCATGCCTGCACTCAGAAGCCGTAAATCAGTGCATTGCCCTGGAAGGCAATACCGGCAAAATTTGCATTGTTGTTATCCGCAATCTTGGCCGAGAGGAAAGAGCCAGTTGCTGCATTCAGGTTATAGCCCGTTGCACCATACTCCATCGACATACGGCCAATCGTCATACCGAACTGAACGCTGGTATAGCCGGAGCTGACACCGGTTGTCGCGTTGTAGCCAACAGTGACTGCCGGATAAAACAGCCACATGGCCGGCAGCGTGTTGATGCCTGCCGTATCGCAGGTCACCGGCAAGAGGCAGGTACCCGTCTCGCTCTGGAAGCGTGTCAGGTCAAAATAACCGGTGTTGGACGCAACACTTCCCATGGTCGGTTTTACGCCAATGTTCAGGGCCGGAATTTTCAGGCTCATGTAGGAGTCCTTGAATACCGTCCACTCCCCGCCATTGGCATTGCGCTGGGCAATCTTCCAGGCAAAGCGGCAAGGAGATGCACCCGCAGCACTACAATTACCCAGACTGGCCAGCGGTGCGCCATTGGCATCCGTGTTCACACCATACTCAAGACCGATAGCTATTCCCTGTTGCCCGGAAACATCGGACAAATCACCATCCTGCAATGCCTCAAGTGCGCTGGCATGCACAGAGAAACCCAGAAGACCGGCAAGCAACCATTTGCTCATGTTCATGTTCATGTGCCCGCCCCCAGACTGGTTAACTTTAACTGCTGGATCATCATGCCTTCTATTTTGGCACGGCCAATATTGACAGCTGTACCGGCGTTATCCTTGAAGTAGATGCCATTGGTGGTATCTGCAGAGCCCTCAACAGGTGCTGCACCGGTTGTGGTGCCCCAGCGGACATAACCATGAGTCTCTGGGTTGGCGACCGAATTGACCACATCAGAAGTCAGGATTGCGCCGGTAGAACCAACCTTGCCACCCTGGAACGTCGTTGTGGCACATGTGTTGGTACCGCAGTAAAACGAGTTGTACACCGCCGCCACGTTGGGAATGGCAGTAAGCTCCAGAATGAAGTTGCCATCCAGGGCCGGCGCGCTTCTGAACACCATGGTCTGATAGTTCAGTTGCCCCAGTGGCAGGAATGCATCCACGTTCTTGAAGTACAAACCTTCAGTGTCATTGAAGTCGGGCACGTTATTACGCGCCTCGGTACCAACGGCTTTCTGACCCAGCGAGAAACGGAAGTCACCGGAGAGACGGCTTTGATAGACAAGGCTCAACGATTGCTCAGACACCACAGTCGTTGGCGTTTGCAGCAGTTGAAGCTTGGTCGACTTGCCGTCAAGAGTAGAGTTCTTGCCACGAATGATCGTCTGGCTCTGCAGGTAGCCCTGATCTGCAAGAGCGCCCCCCTGAGCGACATCCAGCTGCCCCCAGAAAGCCCAGCGCCATGCATCGCCCTTGCTGGGGCCGATAAACTCATACACGGTTGGTGATGCCGCTGTCACTGTTGAACATGCACCGGAAACCACCGTCCCCAGACAGGTACCCTGGTAGTTATAACCGGCGTACTGGAAAACACGAATGAGATAGGGATTGTATACCGACGCAAAATCCTTAATGGCACCCGTACCCATCGAGCAACCGAGACCGTCCGTACCCGGAGTACAGCCGCCACCTGTAGGGGCATACCAATCAGCACCCGATGACGTATCACCACCCGTCATGGAAAGGCCATACCAGCGCAGGTCGCCACGCTTCCAGCCTGCCGTTGCAGCGGCACCTGACGGCGTAGAACCCGTCATTTCAATGTAACTGGTGGGTGCCATGCGAAAACTGAAGTTGTCCAGCGCAAGGGCAATACCCTCGCCTGTAGCAACACGCAGGTCATCCTCAGCCAGCTCTTCCATGCCGAAAGCTGGAGCGCTGAATGCAATAGCCATGGACGTCAGCAAGACACCGATCCGCGAATTGCGAATGGCAGCCTTGCCAAATGATGGCAACAGGTTAACGGGTTTCCGGGTTTCGACTTTCATTTGCACTCCAAAGGGTTGATTTTAATGTCCCTTTTGGCTGTTTTTTTATTCTTTTAAGAGGTCTATCCGTTCTGCGAAAACACAGGAACCGTACTTGATTACGCCCCCTGCAGGCAGATGACACTCATTTCACTTCATGCCTTATAGGCTGGAATGGGGTCAAGACACAAGTGCAGGCATCGACTTTCAGGTCAGCCCACTGTGCCATTCAGCCTGTTTTGGCAACCGCCTGGCGCATGACATCCGCTAACCATTTGTTTTTATTATTATTTTAAACAAGCCCATGACATGCGATGCATGCCACGGGAAGTACAAAAAACTACAAAGCTACCGTGCAGGCATCAGCCAATCTGCCGAGGTGTCCAGGCACGGATTTCATTCTTGAGCTCTTCATAGCTGGTCGTGACCGGAAACTGGGGAAACTCGCGAATCACATTGGCCGGGGCATCAAACAGAATCCCCTTGTCGGCCTCGGACAGCATGCCGGTGTCATTGTAGGAATCACCCGCCGCCACCACCTTGTAGTTGAGGGCATGCAGGGACTTGACCGCCATGCGCTTCTGGTCAGGCTGGCGCAGCAGGTAATTGGTGATACGGCCTTCGGCACTCACGTCCAGCTTGTGGCACATGATGGTAGGCCAGCCCAGCTGACGCATCAGGGGATGTGCAAACTCGTAGAATGTGTCAGAAAGGATGATGAGCTGGAAATGCTCACGCACCCACTCCACAAAATCACGGGCACCGGGCAGAGGCCCCATCTCGGCAATCACGGCCTGAATGTCGTTCAGGCCCAGCTTGTGCTCATCAAGGATGCGCAGGCGCTGCTTCATCAGCACATCATAGTCAGGGATGTCGCGGGTGGTGGCCTCCAGTTCCTTGATGCCGGTGCGCTTGGCAAAGTTGATCCAGATCTCCGGTACCAACACACCTTCCAGATCCAGACAGACGATTTCCATGACACACCCCTGAGAATTGACGGTTTAAAAAACCGCGCAACTCTACCGGTTAGGGCAAGAGGAGGCAATCCGGGCGCGTGGATGCCTTTTCAGAATATGCATGGAGCGTCTTCATCTATAGGGCAGCCAAAACCTTCTGATACAATCCCCAACCTCATGAAGACCCGGCCTCGGCACCGGGGCATTCACCCCTCTCCCCATGACTGCACGACGGTCGCTGGACATTACGGACACTGCGATGGCTATTACTGAAAGCACCCTGACTGGCTGGGCTACCGAGCTCGACCACAAGACCCCTCAGGAAATCCTGAAGCATGCACTGAGCAGTTTCAGCAATATCGGCATCTCGTTCAGTGGTGCAGAGGATGTAGTGCTTATCGACATGGCAGTGAAGTCAGGCCTTCCATTTCGTGTTTTTACGCTGGATACCGGTCGCCTGCATGCCGAGACCTATCGTTTTATAGAGAAGGTTCGCACCCACTACGGCGTCAGCATTGAGGTCTGCTTCCCGGACCCGGTGGCCGTGGAAAAGATGGTGAACGAAAAAGGGCTGTTCAGCTTTTACCAGGATACGCATCAGGAATGCTGTGCCATTCGCAAGGTCGGCCCCCTGCGCAAGAAGCTGGCGACGCTTGATGCCTGGGTTACTGGCCAGCGCAAGGACCAGAGTCCTGGCACCCGCATGGCAGTACCGGTTGCCCAGACTGACAAGGCTTTCTCTTCGCCTGAACGCCTGCTGGCGAAGTTCAATCCGTTGGCAAACTGGAGTTCAGAGGATGTCTGGGCCTATATTCGTGCCTTTGATATCCCTTACAACGAGCTGCATGAGAAAGGCTTTGTCAGCATTGGCTGCGAGCCTTGCACTCGCCCCACCCTGCCCGGCCAGCACGAGCGGGAAGGCCGCTGGTGGTGGGAAGAGTCAACCAAGAAAGAATGCGGGCTGCATGTCGCACCAAGCAAATAACTGAACCTGTTTCCGCCGGAGTACATGCATGAAAATTACGATGGTGAAAAAAATCCTTCGCGATGGCTCACCTTGCAAGAAGTGTGGCGAAGTGCTGGAGCGCATGGAGAAGGAAGATCAGCTCCGGCGGATGGATGAAATCCTGATTGCTGACGAACGCGACCCGGGGTCTGACGGCATGCTGCTGGCTGCCGAGCTGAATGTGGATCGCGCCCCCTTTTTCGTGGTGACCCGTGACGATGGCAGCAAACAGGTCTACACGGTCTATCTGCAGTTTGTGAAAGAGGTGCTCTCACAAAAAGTTGAGGAAAAGGACGAGCTGACGGAAATCATGCAGAACAACCCCGATCTGGATTTTCTCTAGTTCACACCTCCCTAGCTCACTTCTCTAACTCACAACTGGGGCAGCTCGACATTGCGGAACAGCTCATCGAGCTCATCCCTTGAGTGTGTCTGCAATGCAGCCTCGACACGCTCACGGGTCAGGTGTGGAGCAAACTCCTGCATGAAGTCGTACATGAAGCCGCGCAGGAAAGTGCCTTTACGAAAACCGATACTGGTGGTGCTGTTCTCAAACAAGTGACTGGCATCCAGCGCCACCAGATCCTGACTGTCCCTGGCTGGCTCGAATGCCATACTGGCAATGATCCCGACACCGATACCCAGACGCACATAAGTCTTGATGACATCCGCATCTGTGGCCGTGAACACAACCTGAGGCGTGAGGCCTCTGGACTGAAAGGCCTCATCCAGCTTTGATCGGCCGGTAAACCCGAACACATACGTCACAATGGGATATTGGGCCACATCCTCAAGCGTAAGCTTTTTGATACTGGCCAGCGGGTGTCCCTTGGGCACAACTACCGAACGGTTCCAGTGATAGCACGGCAGCATGACCAGATCTGCAAAGTGCTCCATGGCTTCGGTTGCAATGGCAAACTCCACTGTGCCATCTGCCGCCATCTGGGCAATCTGCTGTGGCGTGCCCTGATGCATGTGCAAGGCAACGTCGGGGTAACGGGCAATGAATTTCTCGATGACCACCGGCAAGCGATAGCGCGCCTGGGTATGGGTTGTAGCAATGGAAAGGTGGCCGCGCTTCTGGTCCGTATACTCCAGGGCAATCTGCCGGATACTCTCGGTCTTGCGCAAAATCTCACCCGCGATTGCCAGAATGGCCTGGCCGGCTGGCGTCACACGCGTAAGATGCTTGCCGCTGCGGGAGAAAATCTCTACCCCAAGCTCATCCTCGAGCAGGCGGATCTGCTTGCTGATCCCCGGCTGAGAGGTAAAAAGACTCTGGGCGGTCTGGGAAACATTGAGGTCGTGATGGGCCACTTCCCATATGTAACGCAGTTGCTGCAGCTTCATTCTGCCTCCGGACCCGATTCTGCTTTTTGGTTATAAAAGCGTAGCCAATCATTACCGTCAGAGAATAGTCTACAGATACAGGGCTCGCCACATCCGCCGGTCAAAATTCAGGCAAATACCTGAAGAAAAGCCATGCGGAACGGGCTTTATACATGGGCATAAAACACAATTTTCTCTAGAATCGGCATCTTTCGCCGTCTTATTGGACTCTGTAATGGCTGAATCCCGTATCGAGAACGTCAATATCCGTTCCATCGAGCTCCTGATTACACCGGAAGCGCTCAAGGCTGAAATGCCACTGTCGGACAAGGCCCGCGACACCGTGCTGAGCGGTCGCGAGACCATCCGGAACATCCTGGACGGCAAGGACCACCGCGTGTTTCTGGTGCTGGGCCCCTGCTCCATTCATGACGTGAAAGCTGCGCACGAGTACGCCGAGCGCCTCAAGGCACTGTCTGATGAAGTGGCCGATACGCTTTACATCGTGATGCGGGTGTACTTCGAAAAACCGCGCACCACCGTGGGCTGGAAGGGGCTGATCAATGACCCCTTCATGGACGACTCCTTCAGGATTCAGGATGGCCTGCACATTGGACGCAAGCTGTTGCTGGAGCTGAACGAAATGGGCCTGTCCTGTGCCACCGAGGCACTGGACCCGATGTCACCGCAGTACCTGCATGACCTGATTGCCTGGTCCGCCATTGGTGCCCGTACCACCGAGTCCCAGACTCACCGCGAAATGTCTTCGGGCCTGTCATCGCCTGTTGGCTTCAAGAACGGCACGGATGGTGGGATGAAAGTGGCCATCAACGCCCTGCTCTCGATGGCCAATCCGCACAGCTTTCTGGGCATTGATGGTGCCGGCAAGATTGCCATCATCAACACCAACGGCAACCCGTATGGTCACGTCGTGCTGCGCGGTGGTGACGGCAAGCCAAACTACGATGCTGTATCCGTAGCACTGGCTGAGCGCGAGCTGGAAAAGGCCAGGATTCCACAGAACATCATGGTCGATGCCTCGCACGCCAACTCCAACAAGGACCCCGGCCTGCAGCCGATGGTGATGGCAAACGTGAGCCAGCAGATTGTGGATGGCAACGAGTCCATCATCGGCATGATGATCGAGTCGCACCTGAAGTTTGGTCGCCAGGATATCCCGAAGGACCTGTCCCAGCTGGAATACGGCAAGTCTGTTACCGATGGCTGCATTGACTGGGCCACGACCGAAACCGCCGTGCGCAAGATGCGTGACGATCTGAAGGATGTACTGCCGAAGCGCAAGCGCGTAATTCGCTGACACAGCACAGGTTGCCCCATAAAAAATCCCGCTTTTCAGCGGGATTTTTTATTGTGGGAGCGGCTTTAACCGCGAATACCAGAGGGGCGCTTGGCTCCCCTTCTTTCGCAGCTGAAGCCGCTCCCACCTGTGTTGTGCAGCCCTGCGGGACGAGGGACAAGGGACAAGGGACAAGGATTACTTGTAGTAGGCATTCTCGCGCTGGGTGTGATCCGTAGAGTCCGTCACACGCTGCAACTCGGGAATCTGGGCCTTGAGGGTGGTTTCCACTCCCTGCTTCAAGGTCATGTCCACAGCTGAACACCCCTGACAACCACCGCCAAACTTCAGTACGGCCGTCAGGCCATGCTCTTCGTGATCGTAGACTTCAAGCAGGCTGACATTGCCGTTGTGGGCAGCAAGGCCGGGATTGACCTCGTTGAACAGGACAAAGTTGATGCGCTCTTCCAGGCTGGCGTCTGCACCCAGGCTGGGCACTTTGGATTTCGGTGCCTTGAACGTGAGCTGGCCACCAAAGCGGTCCTTGTTGTAGTCGATGACCGCATCTTCCAGATAGGACACACTCTTGCCTTCGATGTAGGCAGGAAAGCCTTCGTAGTCGATCCGCACATCATCGGCCTGCTCTTCACCGCTGGTGCAGTACGCCATGCAGCACTCGGCGCGAGGGGTACCGGGGTTTTCCACAAAAACGCGGATGCCTATGCCATCGGAGTCCTGCTTGGAGAGCAGATCACGCAGATAACCCTGGGCACCTTCGGTAATGGTGATCTTGAGGTCAGCACTATCAGCCATGGGGGGATAATTCCTAGCGTTTTAGTCGGGTATGATGTCATTATACTCATTCCCGACGGCTTGCCGATATTCTCTGGTAGAATTTCGCAACTTTTTTTGCCCTGCTGCTTGCCAAAACTCCATGACTCACGCCGAACGTACTGCCCTCCTCCGTGCCCAGCTCGACCGCCGCATCCTGATCATTGATGGTGCAATGGGTACCATGATCCAGCGTCATAAACTGGAAGAAGTTGCTTATCGCGGAGAGCGTTTTGCGGACTGGCATCAGGATGTAAAAGGTAATAACGACCTTCTGGTACTGACCCAGCCCGATATAATCCGCGGCATACATGATGCCTACTGTGCGGCCGGTGCCGACCTGCTGGAAACCAACTCCTTCAACTCGACACGGGTATCCCAGGCCGACTATGGCATGGAGGACCTCGTTCCCGAGCTTAACCGTGAGGCCGCCCGCGTTGCCCGCGAGGTCGCTGACGCCTGGACCGCGAAAACACCTGACCGCCCACGGTTTGTGGCTGGCGTACTTGGCCCTACATCACGAACCTGTTCGCTGTCCCCCGACGTCAACAACCCGGCTTTCCGTAACGTCACATTTGATCAGCTGGTCGCCAACTACTACGAAGCCACTGCCGGCCTTGTGGAGGGTGGTGCCGACATCATCCTGATCGAAACCGTATTCGATACACTGAATGCCAAGGCTGCCATCTTTGCCGTGCAGGAATACTTCCTGAAAAGCGGTACGGAACTGCCGATAATGATCTCGGGCACCATCACCGATGCATCCGGCCGCACCCTGTCCGGCCAGACCGCAGAGGCCTTCTGGAACTCGGTGCGCCATGCCAGACCCATCAGCATCGGCTTCAACTGCGCACTGGGTGCCACCGAACTTCGCCAGTATGTGGAAGAACTGTCACGCAAGGCCGATACCTTTGTCAGCGCCCATCCCAATGCGGGCCTGCCGAATGCATTTGGTGAATATGATGAAACTGCTGCCGAAATGGCAGTCATCATTGATGAGTTTGCTGCCTCCGGCTTTCTGAACATTGTCGGCGGTTGCTGTGGCACGACGCCTGAGCACATCCAGGCCATCGCCGAGGCCGTAGCCAAGCATCCACGCCGCGAGATTCCGGACATTGCGCCAGCCTGCCGTCTCTCCGGACTGGAGCCGTTCAACATCACGCGTGAATCGCTGTTTGTGAATGTCGGCGAACGTACCAACGTAACCGGCTCTGCAAAATTCCGGCGCCTCATCAAGGAAGAAAACTTTACCGAAGCTCTGGATGTGGCACGCCAGCAAGTCGAAAGCGGCGCGCAGGTCATCGACATCAACATGGACGAGGGCATGCTGGACTCGCTCGCCGCCATGGAGACTTTCCTGAAGCTGATCGCATCGGAACCGGATATTTCGCGTGTGCCGCTGATGATCGATTCGTCCAAGTGGGAAATCATTGAGGCCGGCCTGAAATGCTCGCAAGGCAAGCCTGTGGTGAACTCCATCTCCCTCAAGGAAGGGGA
Organism: Moraxellaceae bacterium; assembly: GCA_030646295.1. Lineage (GTDB taxonomy): Bacteria > Pseudomonadota > Gammaproteobacteria > Pseudomonadales > Moraxellaceae > UBA2031. The sequence goes on along the minus strand of JAUSND010000016.1, from coordinate 300,110 downwards.
GGAAGAGTTTATCGCCCGGGCCAGGTTGTGCATGCGCTATGGCGCAGCCATTGTGGTCATGGCCTTTGACGAAAATGGTCAGGCCGACACCTTTGAGCGCAAAGCCGGTATCTGCAAACGCTCCTATGACGTACTGGTCAACAAGGTGGGCTTCCCGGCGGAAGACATCATCTTCGATGCCAACATTTTTGCAGTGGCCACCGGCATTGAAGAGCACAACAACTACGCCGTCGACTTCATCAATGCCTGTGCCTATATCCGGGACAACCTGCCGCGCGCACTGAGCTCAGGCGGTGTCTCCAACGTTTCATTCTCTTTCCGTGGCAATGAGCCAGTGCGTGAAGCCATTCACTCGGTTTTCCTGTATCACGCCATACGCAATGGCCTGAGCATGGGTATCGTGAATGCCGGCCAGCTGGCCATTTACGATGACCTGCCTGCTGAACTGAAGGAACGCGTCGAAGACGTGGTTCTGAATCGCCGTGCCGATGGTACCGAGCGGTTGCTGGAAGTGGCAGACCAGTACAAGGGCGACGGCACAAAGAAAGTAGAGGAAACACTGGAGTGGCGCTCACTGCCTGTTGCCAAGCGTATTGAATATGCGCTGGTGAAAGGCATTACTGCGTTCATTGAAGAGGATACTGAAGAGGCACGGCAGCAGTCGGAAAAACCCATTCATGTGATTGAAGGCCACCTGATGGCTGGCATGAATGTGGTAGGCGACCTGTTTGGGGATGGCAAGATGTTCCTGCCTCAGGTGGTGAAGTCTGCGCGCGTAATGAAGCAAGCGGTTGCCTATCTTATTCCGTATATCGAAGCCGAAAAGAACGGCGTCATTGAGAGCAAGGGCAAGATCCTGCTGGCGACGGTAAAGGGTGACGTGCATGACATCGGCAAGAATATTGTCGGCGTTGTACTGGGCTGCAATGGTTACGATATCGTCGATCTTGGTGTAATGGTGTCGGCTGACCGAATTCTTGAAACCGCTCGTGCCGAGAAGGTGGACATCATCGGCCTGTCCGGCCTGATCACACCATCACTGGACGAAATGGTGCATGTGGCGCGTGAAATGCAGCGTCAGGATTTTCATGTACCGCTGCTGATTGGTGGTGCAACCACATCGAAGGCCCACACGGCGGTAAAGGTTGAGCCACAGTACAAGAACGACGCAGTGGTATACGTGGCTGATGCCTCACGTGCCGTCGGTGTTGCGACCTCTCTGCTTAGCAAGGATCTGAAGGCCGCTTTTGTTGCCGAACGCCATCAGGAATATGAAGAAGTCCGCATCCGTCATGCCAACCGCAAGCCCAAGGCAGATCGTCTGAGCTATGAGCAGGCGATTGACATGGGCTTCAAGCCTGACTGGGCAAACTATACGCCCCCTGTGCCACTGAAGCCTGGCATCACAGTATTGCGTGACTATCCGCTTGAGAAGCTGATTGACCTCATCGACTGGACACCCTTCTTCATCTCCTGGTCACTGTCCGGAAAGTATCCGGCCATCCTGAAGGATGATGTTGTGGGCGAGGCAGCAAGAAGCCTGTTTGATGATGCCCAGGACATGCTGAAGCGCATTGTCAGCGAAAAACGCCTGAAGGCACATGCCGTGATCGGCCTGTGGCCTGCTGCACGCACCGGAGCAGATGACACCACCGTCTATGCCAATGAGAGCCGCACAGAAGTACTCGCCACCCTGCATCACCTGCGCCAGCAAAGTGACAAGGTCAGCGGCAAGCCGAACTATTCCCTGGCTGATTTTGTGGCACCGGCTGAAAGTGGCCTGCACGATTATATCGGCGGCTTTGCCGTCACTGCAGGTGATGGCTGCGATGAGTTTGCCAAGGAATTTGAGGCGGCTGGTGACGACTACAACTCCATTCTGGTGAAGTCGCTGGCCGACCGTCTTGCCGAAGCGTTTGCCGAGCATCTGCACTTGCGCGTGCGCCGTGAGTTCTGGGGCTATATACCGGATGAAGTGCTCGATAACGATGCCCTGATTCGTGAAAAATATGTCGGCATCCGTCCTGCGCCCGGCTACCCGGCCTGCCCGGACCATACCGAAAAAGCCACACTGTTCAAACTGCTGGACGCCACCAGTAATACTGGCATCAACCTGACTGAACACTTTGCCATGTACCCTACGGCAGCGGTCAGTGGCTGGTATTTTTCGCACCCGGAAAGCTGTTACTTCAATGTCGGCAAACTGGAGCAGGATCAGGTGCTGGATTACGCCAGGCGCAAGGGCTGGGATCGCCGCACCGCCGAAAGGTGGCTTTCACCCAATCTCGGCTATGAGCCGGAAAACTGATGTCAGAGCGAGGCACTAATGACTGATCCGCAAAAGCAGGACGACAACAAGCCAACTCAAGTCTCCACCCTTGATGTGATCCTCAGCGTCTTCCGTGCCTGGTTTGGCGTGCAGACCGAGGAAAACCGCAAGCGTGACTTCAGCAGCAACGACCCGACACCCTTTATTGTGGCCGGCGTCATTTTCGCCCTGATCATGATCGCAGGGGTCATTATTGCGGTGAAACTCGCTCTTTCAGGAACCTGATCCCGGAATGAAAATAGCGGCCATGGCCGCTATTTTTTTACGCAAAACTCATGCGCCAGCACTTCACCACCAGGGACGCTGCTGCAAACGGTCCCACCAGCGCAGCGCAAGCCGATCGACACTGCCTTCTGCCGCCAGCCCAAGCCGGGTCATGAGCTTGTGCCGCTGCACATAACGAACAACATAGAGATCTGCATCACGCGCACGTTCAGTCAGATACTCATCACTTGTTTTCAGTTCATCAACCAGACCCATCGCCAGTGCACGCTGCCCATACCAGTGCTCACCTGTTGCAACCTTGGCAATATCAAGGGATGGCCGCTGCTCATGCACAAACTCCTTGAAAAGCTCATGGGTATCTTCCAGCTCCTCACGAAACTTCTGGCGACCCGCCTCGGTGTTCTCCCCCATGACGGTCAGGGTGCGTTTGTACTCTCCTGCCGTGTGCAGCTCGACATCGATATCATGCTTTTTGAGCAGACGATGAATATTGGGCATCTGGGCAACCACCCCGATTGAACCGACCACTGCGAAAGGCGCAGCAAGAATACGGTCACCCAGACACGCCATCATGTAGCCACCACTGGCAGCCACCTTGTCGACACAGATCGTCAGAGGCAGTTTTTTCTGGCGGATGCGGGCGAGCTGGGACGCCGCCAGGCCATAACCGTGAACCATGCCGCCAGGGCTTTCAAGATTAACAACAATCTCGTCATGCCCTGCATCCGCAAGGGTAAGAATAGCGGTAATTTCACGCCGCAGTGATTCAACGGCCGATGCCCTGATATCACCATGGAAATTGATTACGAATACCCGTGATTTTCGTGATTCATCACTACCGGCATTCTTGAGCTCTTTTTCCTTTTTCTTGTCTGCCTGCTTTTCTTTTTTGAAGTATGCTTTCAATGCATGCTTGTCCAGCACAGCCTCACGCATGAGGTCGCCATAATCCTGAAGACGGTCATTGAGATAGGTAACTTCAATATCACCCTCATCCGACGGGCGACGCCGCTGCCCGATATTGCTGACCCCCACAATCACTATGAGCGCGGCAACAACCACGGTAGCGGTCTTGGCTAGAAAAAGTCCGTACTGCAACAACAGATCAATCACTGATAGCTCCAGAAAAATTTTAAAAAATCAGCGTATTCTGCACCGTGACACAAAGTCCTGAATCAGGGCATGGGCGATGCTTCCGCGCGGAGGTATCTCTGGCAGCTCGGTGTAATGAAAAAACTGTGCATCGGCAATTTCTTCCTCCTGAACCACGATACTTCCACCTGCATACTCCGCATGAAACCCGAGCATCAGATTACCGGGAAAAGGCCATGACTGACTGGAAAAATAGCGGGGATTTTTTACCTGCACTCCCACCTCTTCCATCACCTCACGCACGAGCGTTTCCTCAACCGACTCTCCTGCCTCTACAAAACCGGCAAGCGTGCTGTACATGGGCCGATTGAAGCGCTGAGCGCGCGCCAGCAACAACTCCTCACCACGCGTCACCAGAACGATCATGCAGGGATTGATTCGCGGGTAATAACTGGATGTACAGGAAGGACAGACCCTGGCCCGTTCACCACGGGAGTGCGCAACAGTCGCCAGGCCACAGCGACCACAAAACCGGTGACTGGCACTCCAGTCCAGAATCTGCAATGCCCTGCCGACAACACCAAACAATTCATCACTGATCTGGCCAAGAACACGACGGAGATCATCAAAATGATAACCATCCGGAGGAGCAATGCCATCTGCTGTGGCAACAGCAAAAACGCCTTTTCCCTCCCAGTGACCGATAAAATGACGATCGACCTCAGGCAGCCCCAACCAGCTCACATCCTTGAGTTCGGGAAAAAACGGCGAAGAAGGATCATCACTGACCAGCACACGATGCCCCTGAAATACAAGCCACAGCCGGTCGCCACTCAAGTCATCAGGAGCGGCGACAGCGGGAATGAAAGACATCAGAGGGACTCCATGAGCGTTCAAGCCGGCAAGGGCCGGCAGTCATTACGCAGCCTGAGAGCGGCCAACCGGAAATCCGAGTTCAGCCACGCTGTCTTCTGCAATTTCAAGAATACTGTCACCAATCGGCTTGTTCGCCTCAAGGCTTTCCAGGAAATAGTCAACACTGGAAATGGCGTCTGCCAGAGTTTCGAGATCGGCCATTGATGGCTGAGTGTCGGCAACAAGCATACGGGAGTCAATAAAACGGGCGCACGAACGCAACACTTCTGCGCCTCGCTCTATCATCAGGAATGAAAGGCCACCCGCAACCGACTGCAATGTTGAAGGGACATTTGCCAGATGAAGCAGGTCACGTTCTGACTCGAGATATGAACTGATACCACGCTTGGCCAGCGAAAGCCCGGAGCGCGATTCTGCCACCAGCAGGCCACGTGCCTCATCAAGCTGATGCACGGAAATCCTGCTGTTGGTAACAGCAGTATCTGCACCAGGCGTTACCTGCTTGACCAGACCCGCGACAGCATTCTCGACATCCATCAGGGCATCAACAAGTGCATGCAGCTCCGAAACAGCCGGCTCACCCTGCCAGCCACGAACATCATCTGCCTGCGCACGCATTTGCTGGCTGGCATCCAGAAGGCCAAGCATGACAAGTGTCTGTGAGGTCCTGTTCAGGGTATCTGCCATCGTCTGATAGCTCTCGCTGTCATTCTTGGCACCTCGCGACATCAGATCCAGAGTGTCCTTGATCAGGGCCAGCTCATCCTTGAGGACAGAAGCCACCGTCTTGATGACGGAGCCGCCCGGACCACACATCAACTCATATTCGGCAGTGACGCCCTCCTCTGTGAGCGAGCAGGAATCAAGGGAAAAGGCTGTGCGAACAGGCACCACGTGATCGCCCTTGAGCACCAACCCCACCACATAAAGACAATCACTGAGCAACCGGGGATCGGGATTTCCTCCACCATCGTTGACGGCCAGTGCCTTGAGCTGACGATCAAGCTGTCCCAGCAACGCCTTGCGGGCAGGGCTGATTGCCGCACCATGCTGCAGCGCCTCGATCATGGCTGCCCCGACCCACCATAAAAGTGCCTGGGGACGCTGACCGCAAACCTGCTGGGCACGCTCACACGCACGAATCATCATGCGCAAGTGCGGCACATCCGACTGGTCACGAAGAACCGCAATCAAGGCCGTCTGGTACATCAGACGCAGACGGCGCACCAGTGCATTAAGTTGCGCCGGCGTGACATCGAGTTGCGTCACTGCCGGTGCGGCAGGCAATTCGCTGACATGAAGGAAGTAACCCTCCGGCAGAGGATTCTGCCCCAGAGCCGCCCTTACCTGATTGATGGCGGGGAGAAGCAGCTGTGGCCAGGCACCTTCCTTGATCTGCACATACTCAAGATAACGGCCGAGCACCATGATGCCCTGCCCGAGCGCAGCGAAAGCTTCATCCGCCGCATCGGCACCATTGGCCTGCACCTGACGCATGAGCTGGCTCATCACTCCCGCCAGCTCCAGCGCCCCGGGCAGCTCGATCAGACGAAGTGCACCATAAACCTGGTCCATTTCCTCCACACAGGTCGTCAGTACTGCCGTATTTTCACGTTCCTCAACATAGGAACCAACCTGCGCCTCAATTTGAGCCAGGGTTGCATCGACTTCTGCCTTGACGAGATTCAGGGAGGAAATGTTGGGGATGAAAAACATGGGGTGCATTCCTGCGCTATTTTTATGGTGTCCGCATGGACCAGACTTCACGGCCAGATACCACCGGACCCTGTCCATGCCCAACTGTGGCACGACTTAGAGTCATGGTCAATTTTCAACGCTAAGTCATTGTCAGTAATGAATTAGTTTGCCATTTTCAACACAAATTCAGTGTCCGGCGTCACATCTTTAAACCGGATCAAAATTCCGCCAGAGGGAAGATCCTCCGGCAGCCTTGTCCAGCACGACAAGCTTGGCCTGATGGCGAGCCATCTCCTCGGGGGTGGCACGGATAACAGGCAAGGGAATACGACCTGCCGGCAGTCGACGAGGCCCCTCTGCCCTGCGCTCGCCATCATCGCCAAACTCTTCACCGCCCAGCGCCAGTCCGACCTGCCCACCTGTCATGCCCAGATAAACATCAGCAAGAATTTCAGAGTCAAGCAAAGCACCGTGATAGGTACGATCACGCTGGTCAGCACCGTAACGCCTGGCCAGGGCATCCAGATTGTTTTTCTGCCCCGGGTGTCTTGCGCGGGCCATGACCAGTGTGTCCAGCACAGTGCAGTAATCCGTGATTACACCCAGGCCACGATCCAGCAAAGCCATTTCACTGTTGATGAAGCCAACGTCGAAGGGGGCATTGTGGATGATCAGCTCCGCCCCCTTAACAAAGGCGAGAAAATCATCGACATGACTGGCGAAAAGCGGCTTGTCGGCCAGAAAGGCATTCGTAAGACCATGGACGGCAATGGCTTCATCCTCAACCACCCGCTCAGGATTGAAGTATTGATGAAAGCTCTTGCCCGTCAGCCGCCTGTTGATCAGCTCCAGGCATCCCATTTCAATCAGGCGATGGCCATGGCTGGGATCAATGCCGGTAGTTTCTGTATCCAGAATTATCTGTCGCATGAAAAATCACTTTCCCAACATTGAGTCGATGGCCTGGTTGGCCAACTGATCGGCAATTTCATTTCCTTCATGACCCGCATGCCCCTTGATCCAGCGCCAGTCGACTGCATGGCGCGCTGCTTCAATCTCCAGCATCTGCCAGAGATCCGCATTCTTGACCGGGGCTCTTGCCGAGGTTTTCCAGCCACGGGCCTTCCAGCCGGGCAGCCACTCGGTCATCCCTTTCTTCACATACTCGGAGTCCGTCCATACCGTGACCGTACAGGGGCGTTTCAGGGCCCGCAGCCCTTCAATTGCGCCCATCAGTTCCATACGGTTATTGGTGGTATCTGGTGCTGCGCCGCACAGGCGTTTTTCATGTCCTTCCTTGCGTAACAATGCCCCCCAGCCACCCGGTCCCGGGTTACCACGACAGGCTCCATCACTGTAAATCTCGACGTGTTCGTTCATTCTTCATCCGCAAGACCGCGACGAGCGCGCGACTCCGTGGCCAATACCGGTGCCGGTGCCCGATAGAGCCGCTTCAGTCTGGTTTCAATTGGGGTAATACAGGACACACGCTTGCGCGCAAGCACGGCATAAGCCGCCCCACCCTGACTCCAGTAACGCCGGCCCAAAGGCTCAAGCCATGAAAACCGGCGCCGTATGGTGGCATGAGTAACGGGCGGAGTGAAACAGGCACTCTCCAGCCCTATGACCTCAAAGTCCAGCAGGGCAAGCCAGTCAGCAAGGCGTTGCGGGCTTAGCGGACGCCGCAGCCACGGCAATTCGGCCCAGGGCAATCGAAACAACCGCCATAGCCCCCACAGACTCCAGGGATTGAATCCCAGAATGAGCAGATGGCCATCCGGGATAAGCACCCGGGATGCCTCACGCAGGACAGCATGCGGACTGGCCGCCCCATCAAGGCCATGGTGAATGAAGACAAGATCCAGGCTGTTATTGGCAAATGGCAGTTGCTCGGACTGCGCCCGCAATGGAGATAGCCCCTTTACCGGGGGCATCTGGAAGACATCTGCCACGCAACGATGCCGGATACGACTGCTCTCCAGCAGGTTCCTGTCCACCACCTGCCCCACCTGGAGCGCATGGTAGCCAAACAGATCGGGCAGTATTTGCGCCAGCAATACCTCTTCGGCATCCAGCAGATAGCTGCCCAGCTCGGACTCGAACCAGAAGCGGAAATCCGGCTGGAGATCATGGGTTGACTCGGCCTTGAACAGACGGGGAAGTTCCATCATCGAGTTCCTGTGCGCTTCGTTCTATTATTCAAGCCTATTTTCAGGCTGTCACTCACCATGTCACATGAATTGATCGCTCTGCCCGCTTTTAGTGACAACTATATATGGGCGCTACGTAGCGGTGACCATGCCCTGGTCGTCGATCCTGGCGACCCGGCCGTGGTCAGGCAATGGTTAAGCCAGAACAGGCTGCAACTGGATGTCATCCTGATCACCCATCATCACGCCGACCATACGGGCGGACTGCTACCCCTGCTCAACAGCCACAATGCCCAGGTCTTTGGTCCGGACGAGAACATACAGGGGCTAACCCATGTCTTGTCAGGTGGCGATACACTGGAGTTGGGGGTGTTCGGTAACCTTACCGTCCTGCCTGTGCCTGGGCATACCCTAGGCCATATTGCCTACTACCTGCCGGAGCAGGAGCTGCTTTTTGCCGGAGACACCCTCTTCAGTGCCGGTTGTGGCAGGCTGTTTGAAGGGACCGCCGCGCAGATGTACGCCTCACTGCAGTCGCTGGCCGCCCTGCCCGATAGCACCCGCCTGTGCTGCGCACACGAATACACAGTATCCAACCTTCGCTTTGCTGCCGCCGTCGAGCCCGGCAATCCGGCAGTTACCCGGCGCCAGCACGAGGTGGAGGCCTTGCGGGCAGCCGGGAAGCCCAGTCTGCCGGTCACACTGGGCCTGGAGCGCGGTTATAACCCCTTCCTTCGCTGCCATATCCCGGCAGTTGCCCAAGCCGCCAGCCTGCAGGGGAATACCCCGCCCGACACCACAGAAAGCACCTTTGCTGCACTAAGAGCATGGAAAGACCGGTTCTGACGAGACCATCAACTGCATTGATCACATACAAAAAGACCGGCTTTTGTTACGAAATCGACAGAAAACAGGGGGATTATTCCTTGTACGTGCCTCTGGCCCTCCATAGAATCAAAGGTGACTATGGGTTTTTACGGTATTTTTACGCATGCAATATTCGCCTCGTTCCCTCGGACGCATCTGGCAAGGCCTCGTCTCCCGGCCGCTTCTTGCCCTGTGTCTGGGATTGGCGCCAGTGGCGCCGGCACATGCAGGGTGGCTGAGCCAGCTACTTGGCAAGCCAGCTGAAGAAAAGGCTTCCGCTGTCCAGGAGCCCGTCCAGGACGTGGCCACAGTTGAAGCCAGCACCACAACCGCTACGGTAAACCTGTCCGAAATTGAAGGTGAAGTTGCAGCCGACGCTGCAGATGCTGACGAAGAGATTGTCACCATCCTTCCGACTGAAGACACCGAAGAAGCCATCGAGGAAGAAGAGCCCCTGCTTCTGGATGCCCAGGACATTGTGGATGCAGGCAATCTGTGGGAGCGCACCCGTAGCGGATTCAAGCTTGACCTTACACTCGACAATGAACGCATTGCGGCGCAACGCAACTGGTACTCACAGCATCAGTCGCACCTTGACCGCGTGACACTCCGTGCAGCCCGCTACCTGCATTACACCGTATCCGAAGCAGAACAGCGCGGCATTCCCACTGAACTGGCACTATTGCCCGTCATTGAAAGCAGCTACAACCCTTTCGCCTACTCCCATGCCAGTGCTGCCGGCATGTGGCAATTCATTCCTGGCACCGGCAAGATTTTCGGACTCAAACAAAACTGGTGGTTTGACGGACGCAGGGATGTCATTGAGTCCACCCGTGCTGCCTATGACTTCCTGACCCAGCTGCATAACAAGTTCGGCAGCTGGGAACTGGCACTGGCCGCATATAATGCTGGTCCTGGTGCAGTCCAGCGCTCGATTAACCGGAATCTGGCAGAGGGACTGCCCGCTGACTTCTGGTCCTTGCGACTGCCGTCAGAGACCATGTCATACGTACCGCGCTTTCTGGCCATGGCCCAGCTGATCAAATCTCCGGAAAGCTTTGGCGTGTCCCTGCGTCCGATCATGGACCAGCCCTACTTCCGGGTTGTCGACACCAACGGGCAGATTGACCTTGAATCTGCAGCGAGTCTGGCCGGTGTGTCACTGAAGGAGCTGTATCAGCTCAATCCCGGCTTCAACCGCTGGGCTACTGATCCGGAGGGTCCGCACCGCCTGCTGATACCCGCCTCGCTACCAACAGACTTCGCCCAACAGATTTCCGCGCTGCCTGCACCTGAACGCGTGGCAGTCGAGAATTACACGGTCAAAAAGGGTGACACACTGTTCAAGGTGGCCAAGCGTTTTGGCACCACCCCAGCCGAGCTGAAGCGCCTGAACAAGCTGAAATCAAACCAGCTGAAAAATGGCAGCACACTTGTTGTTTCCCAGACGCGAAACGGCAGTGCGGAGTACGCCAGGGTTCAGGCCGAACTGTTCGGCAAGAGCCTGAGTACCGCCAGCAACAAAAAAATCGTCAGCCGCTACAAGGTTCGCCGTGGCGATACCCTTTCTTCCGTGGCACGCAAACATGGGGTATCCACCAAACAGCTGGCCAAGCTGAACGGCCTTCGTGTGAAAAGCCACCTGAAGCAAGGCCAGGTACTGAAAGTAAACGGCAAGGCCGGCAGCACATCGCGTACCGCATCCAGAGGCAAGGCCAAAGGCAAGGGCAAGCGCATCAGCTATGAAGTACGCAAGGGTGACACCCTATTCTCCATCAGCAAACGCTACAACGTCAGCGTCAAGCAGATCCGTAACTGGAACAGCGCATCAAGGAGTATTCGGCCCGGCCAGGATCTGGTCATCTACGTAGCCTCCAGCGGACAGAATCGCCAGGGCAGCCTGTAACGATTGCACAACGGCGTCCCAGGACGCCGTTGTGGTTTTATTCCCTCCGTTTCAAGAATCCTGCACAATCCGGTCCATGGATAATAATCACCTGAAAGGACCCCTCTTCATGCGTCGCGTCCTGAGTCACTTCAGCATATTTCTTTTTGGCCTGACCTGCGCCACAGCACAGGCAGCCATCGAAACCAGCCATGCCATCAGCCTGCATGGGCAACCCAGATACCCGGCTGGCTTCAAGGCATTTTCCTATGTGAACCCTGCTGCTCCAAAGGGTGGAGATGTTCGTCTTTACAGCCTTGGGACATTCGACAGCCTGAATCCGTTCATCAACAAGGGCGTACCTGCTGAAGACATTAGCCGCATTTATGAGTCACTCACAACGGCATCACAGGATGAGCCCTTCAGTCGCTATGGCTTGCTGGCCTCAAAAATTGAGCGCGACAACTCGGATGCCTCATGGATTACGTACCATCTGAACCCTGCCGCCCGATTTTCCGATGGCAAGCCGGTCACTACCGCTGATGTTGTTTTTACGTTTGACACCATCCGCAAGGATGGGGATCCCTCATACAAGGCCTACTTTGCAGACATTACAAAAGTAGAGGCACTTGATAACCTTCGGGTGAAATTCACATTCAAGTCAGCCAACAACCGTGAACTGCCACTGATTGTTGGCGAGCTGCCCATTCTTCCCAAACACTACTGGGCAGGACGCAGCTTCAATACAACTTCACTGGACATTCCAATTGGCAGCGGCAGCTATGTCATCAGCAAGGTTGATCCCGGCCGTAGCCTTGTATTCACCCGCAACGCGAATTATTGGGGCAAGGATCTTCCGGTGAACCGTGGCCGTGACAACTTCAATACGGTTACCTATGTCTACTATCGCGACACCACAGTGGCCTTTGAGGGTTTCAAGGCAGGCCAGTACGACTTTCGCGCAGAGAACCGCGCCAAGACCTGGGCAACAGAGTACAGCTTCCCCGCAGTAAAGCAGGGCCTCGTCAAGAAACTGGAGCAGGCGCACCAGAACTCCAGTGGCATGCAGGGTTTCGCCTACAATCTGCGCCGGCCTTTTTTTCAGGATGTGCGTGTACGTGAAGCGCTCGGCTACGCGTTTGATTTTGAATGGAGTAACCGCACCCTGTTCAATATGGCGTACGTGCGCACAGGCAGTTTCTTTGCCAACTCCGAACTTGCCGCACAAGGCACGCCATCGCCAGCAGAACTGGCTCTGCTGGCTCCCTATCGTGCACAGCTGCCTGCCTCGGTATTCGGGCCTGCATGGCAGCCTCCCCGCACTGATGGCAGCGGCAATGCACGAGCCAACCTTCTCAAAGCCCAGCAACTTCTGGCAAGCGCCGGCTGGACCATGCAGAACGGCAAACTGGTGAACAAGCAAAACCAGACACTGACGTTCGAAATCCTGCTCGCCCAGCCTGAGTTCGAACGCATTGTGCAACCCTTCCGACAGAACCTGGCCCGGCTGGGTGTCGACATGAAAATTCGCATGGTGGATGTCTCGCAGTATATCGAGAGAATTCGCCGCTTTGATTACGACATGACAGTTGCCATCTTCCCCCAGTCCCAGTCGCCGGGCAATGAGCAACAGGATTTCTGGAGCAGCAAAGCGGCTGACATCAATGGCAGCCGCAATATTGTTGGCATCAAGAATCCTGCCGTAGACGCACTGGTCCAGAAAATCATCGCCGCGCCATCGCGAGCCGAGCTGATCACGGCCACTCGTGCGCTGGATCGTGTCTTGCTGGCCAATCATTACGTAATTCCACAATTCCACGTAAACAAATACCGACTGGCATACTGGGATCTGTTTGACCGTCCGGCAACAACACCAAAATATGGAATGGGGTTCGATACCTGGTGGATCAATCCCCAGAAGCAGGCACGTGTTCGCGCATCCCAGGGTAACCGTCGCCAGTGAGATGCCATTAAATGACTGCTTATCTGCTGCGGCGCCTGCTCCTGATTATCCCCACGCTGCTCGGCATCCTGCTGATCAACTTCATGATCATACAGGCTGCACCCGGAGGCCCTGTCGAGCGCACGATTGCCCGCCTGCAAGGGCTTGATGGATCAGCTGCCTCACGCATGGGGGGCGGTAGTGGCAGTGAGGTTGCTTCGTCATCGCAATCCTCCTCCGGAACAGGCTACCGGGGAGCACAAGGCCTGCCGCAGGAACTCATCGCCGACATAGAAAAGCAGTATGGCTTTGACAAGCCGCCAGCCGAGCGTTTCTGGCTGATGCTGAAAAACTATGCCAGCTTTGATTTTGGCAAAAGCTTTTTCCGGGACGAAACCGTCATCGGGCTGATCAAGGAGAAGATGCCGGTTTCCCTGTCGATCGGTCTCTGGAGTACGTTGATCATCTATCTGATCTCGATACCCCTTGGCATCCGGAAAGCACTGCACAGTGGCACTCACTTCGACCTGTGGACCAGTTCGGCCATTATCGTGGGCTATGCCATCCCGGGATTCCTGTTTGCCATCCTGCTCATCATCCTGTTTGCCGGCGGCAGCTACTGGCAGTGGTTTCCCATGCAGGGGCTGACCTCGGAAAACCACGATGCCCTGTCCTTTGGGGGCAGGGTTCTCGATTACACGCACCACATCATCCTGCCAACCATCTGCCTGACGATTGGCGGCTTTGCCACCCTGACCATTCTCACCAAGAATTCTTTTCTGGACGAGATTGGCAAACAGTATGTGATGACCGCACGCGCCAAGGGTCTGACCGAAAATCAGGTTCTGTATGGCCATGTCTTCCGTAATGCCATGCTGATCGTGATTGCGGGCCTGCCTGCCACCCTGATTGGCGTATTTTTTACCGGCTCACTGCTGATCGAGGTGATCTTCAATCTGGATGGCCTTGGCCTGCTCAGCTTTGAAGCGGTACTGAACAGGGATTACCCGGTCATCTTTGGCACCATGTGGATTTTCACTCTGGTAGGCTTGCTGCTGAAAATCCTGAGCGATGTGGTTTACACGATGGTTGACCCCCGAATTGATTTCGAGAGCAGGGGCTGACATGGCGCTGTCTCCGCTCAACCAGCGTCGCTGGGAAAACTTCAAGGCACACCGTCGTGGCTACCTGTCCCTCTGGTTTTTCCTGATCCTGTTCGGGCTCAGCCTGTTTGCCGAGCTGCTCGCCAATGACAGGCCACTGCTGGTGCAGTTTCGTGGCGATCTTTATGTCCCGGTCATGAAGGACTACCCGGAAACCGTTTTTGGCGGCAGCTTTGCCTCCACCACCAACTACCGTGACCCTTTTGTAGCAGAACTGATCAGCAAGGAAGGCTGGATGTTGTGGCCACCGGTCCGCTTCAGCTACCAGACCATCAATTACAATCTGGAGGTGCCGGCGCCAGCCCCACCCTCCAGCGACAACCTGCTGGGAACGGATGACCAGGGCCGGGATGTTCTGGCGCGCATCATCTATGGCTTCCGCGTGTCCGTCGTTTTTGCACTGGTGCTGACACTGACCAGCTCGGTAATCGGCATTATTGCTGGTGCCCTGCAAGGATATTACGGTGGCTGGGTGGATCTGGCTGGCCAGCGTTTTATCGAGATATGGTCCGGGCTACCCATGCTGTTCATGCTGATCATCCTGTCCAGTGTGGTTGAGCCAGGCTTCTGGTGGCTGCTTGGCATAATGCTGTTGTTCAGCTGGACTGACCTTACAGGACTGGTACGTGCCGAATTCCTGCGCGCCCGCAATCTTGAGTATGTGCGTGCTGCCCGTGCACTGGGCATGAACGACAGCCGCATCATGTTCCGGCACATGCTGCCGAATGCCATGGTCTCCACCCTCACCTACTTGCCGTTCATCTTCACGGGAGCCATCGGGATACTGACCTCGCTGGACTTTCTCGGCTTTGGCCTGCCGCCCGGCTCTGCCTCGCTCGGTGAACTGGTGGCACAGGGCAAAAACAACCTCACGGCGCCCTGGCTTGGAATTTCAGCCTTTGTGACACTCGCCGTGCTGCTCACCCTGCTCGTGTTTATCGGTGAGGCGGCCCGCGATGCCTTCGACCCTCGCAAGCAGCAGGTATGACATGACTGAGCCCGTGCTAGAAATCAGGCAACTGGCCATCAGGTTCATCCGTGATGGTGCTGAAACCACACCGGTCAGGAATGCCAGCCTGCACATCAACAAAGGTGAAATGCTGGCCCTGGTCGGCGAGTCAGGCTCCGGAAAATCGCTTACCGCGCACTCCATCATGCGGCTGCTGCCACCACAGGCACAGATTAGCGGTGAGATTTATTTCAAGGGCGAGAACATCACCCGGGCCAGTGATACACACTTGCGGGAATTGCGCGGCCATCGTGTCAGCATGATTTTCCAGGAGCCGATGACATCGCTGAACCCGCTGCATACTGTTGAAAAGCAGATCAATGAAACCCTGTTTTTGCATCAGGGGCTTTCCGAAAGCGCGGCCCGTGCCAGAACACTTGAGCTACTGGGGCTGGTCGGCATTCCCGAGCCTGAAAAACGGCTGGCGTCTTACCCGCATGAACTTTCCGGAGGGCAGCGCCAGCGTGTCATGATCGCCATGGCTCTGGCCAACAATCCCGAGCTGCTGATTGCTGATGAGCCCACCACAGCGCTTGATGTGACCCTGCAAGAGCAGATTCTGATGCTGCTACGGGAGCTTCAGAAAACGCTGGGGCTGGCGATATTGCTGATTTCGCATGACCTGACACTGGTACGACGCTTTGCTCAACGAGTGGCAGTGATGCAGCAGGGTGAGATCGTCGAGATGGCGCCCACAGAGAACCTGTTCAGCAAACCTGAGCATCCATACTCGCAGTTGCTCCTGTCTGCCGAACCTGATGGGCTGCCAGTGCCCGTCCCCTCCACTGCGGAAACCCTGCTGAATGTCAGCAACCTCAAGGTCTGGTTCCCCCGCCGCGCAGGCTTTCTGGCAAGGATCACTGACCACATCAAGGCAGTTGATGACATCAGTTTTACACTGCGTGAACGTGAAACCCTCGGCATTGTCGGCGAGTCCGGCTCAGGTAAAACCACACTGGCCCTGGCCATCCTGCGCCTGCTGCCTGCGACAGGCACAGCCGTATTTCTCGGGCAGGAGCTGATCGCACTGAGGCAAAAGGAAATGCGACCCCTCCGCCGCCAGTTACAGATTGTCTTTCAGGACCCCTATGGCAGCTTGAGCCCACGCATGAGCATTCTCGACATCGTGGGAGAAGGCCTTGAGGTGCATGGCGTGCCCGGCACCGAGCGTGAAGCGGCCGTCATCGCGGCTCTGAAGGCCGTACAGCTTGATCCGGATACTCGCCACCGTTATCCCCATGAGTTCTCTGGTGGGCAACGCCAACGCATTGCCATTGCCCGTGCACTGGTATTAAGACCCCGACTCATCGTGCTGGACGAACCGACCTCGGCCCTGGACCGCACGGTGCAAAAACAGATTGTTGAGCTGCTGCGCCAGCTACAGGAAGAGTTCGGCTTTGCCTGCCTGTTCATCAGCCATGACCTGAAGGTAGTAAAGGCCCTCGCCCACCGTGTCATGGTGCTGCGCAATGGCCGCATGCTCGAGTGTCGCGATGCGCATGCGCTGTTTTCGACACCCGAGCACGAATACACCCGGGCATTGCTGGCCGCCGCATTCGTCAATGACTGATACAAACCGTTGCAAAGCCCGTGTGGTTTCCGTCGCAGCTGTCACACGGGATTCCTATACTGGTGACCTTCGGGTCTGACTGAAATCTAAGGGAGCAGGAAAATGGGATTCATGACCGGCAAGCGCGTCCTCATTGTGGGACTTGCCAGCAAACTGTCGATCGCTCATGGCATTGCCCAGGCCATGCACCGCGAGGGTGCTGAACTGGCCTTCACCTACCAGAACGAAAAGCTCAAGGCTCGTGTCGAAGAATTTGCCAAAAATTTTGGCTCCACCCTCACCTTTCCGTGTGATGTGGCCTCTGATGCGGAAATTGACGCTGTATTTGCCGGGCTGGGCAAGAGTTGGGATGGCCTGGACGTGATTGTGCACTCCGTCGGCTATGCACCGGGTCACGAACTGGAAGGCAACTACGTCGATGTCACCACGCGGGAAGGCTTCCGTATTGCCCATGACATCAGCTCGTTCAGTTTTGGTGCACTGGCCAAGGCCGGAAAGCCGATGATGGAAGGCCGTAATGGTTCACTGCTCACCCTCACCTATCAGGGCTCTGAACGTGTTGTACCCAACTACAATGTTATGGGTCTTGCCAAAGCCTCTCTTGAGGCCAATGTACGTTACCTGGCCTCCAGCCTTGGTCCTATAGGCATCCGCGTCAACGGCATTTCAGCAGGCCCGATTCGTACGTTGGCCGCCAGTGGCATCAAAGACTTCCGCAAGATGCTGAGCTACAACGAATCAGCCACACCAATCCGCAGGAATGTCACGATTGAAGAAGTGGGTAATGCCGCTGCGTTCATGTGCTCAGACCTCGCGTCCGGCATCAGCGGTGAGATCCTTTACGTGGATGGCGGCTTTAACACAGTGGCAATGCCTGCACTGGACAATATCTGAGACAAGCCATCTCAATATCGCCACTCAATAAAAAGGCCCGCAAATTGCGGGCCTTTTTATTTATTGCGCAAACCGCTTACTCGGCAGCAGCCTCATCTTTCTGGCTGATCTTCACCTTACCGTCCTCGCGCAGGAAGCGGACAAAGTCCTTAAACTCCTGCTCGCTGCGATTCTCGGCCAGCATCGTGCGCATCTGGTTAAGCATCGGGCTCATTTCTGCAGAACCCTCGGTAACCTTGCTGACGACGACCAGACCATAACCCATGCCAAACGGGAAGCTGTCCGCAGACACCTTGCCTGCAGCAGGACGGGAAAGACGGAACGCCACCCTGAGAATATCCGGCGTAGGTACCTGAACACGACGATCAGCATCAATCAGGTCTGCCCAGGATATCTGGTGCTTTGCAGCTGCCTCAGCCAAAGAGGTGCCTGCGGACAATGCCTTGGCAATTTCATCGGCAACCAGCTTTGATTTTTCGCGAGCCTTTTCAATGGTCAGCTCGTTCTGGATCACCGCACTGATTTCAGACAGCGGACGCAACTTCGCCGGCTGATGCTCGCGCACACGGATCCAGACTGAGGAGCCATCGCCCAGCGTAATCGCCTGGGAGTTCTTGCCATCCTTCAGCAAGTCGTCAGAAAACGCGTTATCCACGATCTTGCGTTGTGCGGCAATGCCTTCTCCACCAGCACGAACAAACAGGCCAGTGCTCGACAGCGGACGATTGAAGGTAGTGGCAGGGTCCTTCAGGTCAGCGGACTCATAAACGGCTGCATCAAGCTTTTCAACCTGTTCGGCAAAGAGCTCATCCGCCTTTGCCAGTCTGGCTTCCTGCTCAAGCTGGGCACGCAAAGCTGCAAAAGCCGGCTTCTCCGCTGCCTGTATCTTGTTCAGCTTGATCAGATGAAAACCGTACTGGGACCTGACTGGCGCAGAAATATCGCCCTGCTTGAGGCCAAACAGGGACTGCTCGAATGCAGGATCAAACAGTCCACGACCGGCAAAGCCAAGATCGCCGCCATTGGCAACAGACCCCGTGTCCTGCGAAAACTCCTTGGCCAGTTTGCCAAAGTCTTCACCGGCACGAGCGCGCTTCTCGACATCCTGTATTTTCTTCAGGGCATCCGCTTCTTTGGTCTTGTCATCTATCGTGATCAGGATGTGCTGAGCCTGTCGCTGCTCGTTTGAAGCAACTTCCTTGACCTTTTCTTCATAGCGCGACTGCAGGTCCTGCTCGGTGACAGTGGCCTGTGCAAGAAAGTCATCACGCTTTAACGTGATGTAGTCAATTGCCACGGCTTCTTCCGTGGTAAAGCGCTTGCCGTTGGAGTCGTAATATTTCTTTATGTCTGCATCCGAGACACTGACCTGAGCCAGAAAGCGGGCCGCCGGAACAATTGCATAATGAATATCGCGTTTCTGTGCTTCCAGGGATGCCAGTCGCTGCAGCTCGGCACGAGTGACCAGAGCGCTCTGACCCAGACCGGCGATCATCATTGAATAAGCAAGCTCCTGCTTGGCCTTGACCGGATAGGACGCCGGGTCCTCACCAATCTGGCGCAGCATTTGCTCATAGCGGGACTGGCTGAATGTGCCATTCTCCTGAAATGCAGGAACTTCACGAATCAGCTTGAACACTGTTTCATCCGACACGAGATACCCGGACTTTTTGGATGCCTGTGTCAGCAACAGTCGACTGACCATGCCATCGAGCACCTGCTTGCGCAGCTTTGGCACATCGATGTCTGACGGATTACCACCATTTTCGGCAATCCGGGCCATCATCTGCTGACGCTGACGATCAACCTGCTGATCCAGCTCCGGCTGATGGATCTTTTCACCATTCACCTCGGCAACCACAACACGGCCACCGCTGGAGAAATAGGACTCCACACCGACAATGGCAAAAGGAATGATCAGAAGAACGAGCAATACCTTGCCCAACCATCCCTTTACCAGGTTACGAAAGCCTTCCATCTGGATTCCTCATGAAGCATGAAACACTACAAAAAAAAGCGCGCCCGCAAGGGCGCGCTGGTACTTCTGGTGCATTACAGCCATCTGACTGCCTAACTGAATGCACCCGGCAATCAGTTGACTGCGTCCTTCAGACCCTTGCCAGCCTTGAAGCCGGGGACCTTGGAAGCAGCAATCTTGATTTCCTTGCCAGTCTGCGGGTTGCGACCGGTACGTTCAGCACGATCCTTCACCAGGAAGGTACCGAAGCCGACCAGGGTGACCTGATCACCAGACTTGAGGGCGTTGGTAATTGCCTCAACGGTGGCGTCCAGCGCACGACCAGCATCAGCCTTGGTGATATCGGCGCTGGCAGCGATGGCATCAATGAGTTCGGATTTGTTCACGTCAATCCCCTTGTTATCGGATCCATTTATCGTAGAGAAGCTCTATCAAAGCACGGCGAAGAAATAGCAGGCCGCAAAATGAGGGAGCATTTATAACAACCGCCCCACGGGGGGTCAAGCCGACGCATCGGTTGATACGCCTGCTTTTCAGGCCATTTTTGTGAACGGTTTCCGTTTTACGGACAAGCCCGGCCACTTAATGGCGGCTGGGTCGATCCTCGCTTTCTGCATCGTCCTTTTTTGCAACCACTTCAGCCACCGGGGTTTCCGGTAATGGCTGAGGCATGCGCGTCAGGGCAATTGCCAGTACCTCATCAATCCACTTCACACTGCGGATGTTGAGGTCCTGTTTGATATTGTCCGGTATCTCCTTGAGATCACGGACATTTTCCTCCGGGATGATGACGGTCTTGATGCCACCACGATGGGCGGCCAGCAACTTTTCCTTGAGCCCGCCAATCGGCAAGACCTGACCACGCAGGGTGATTTCCCCCGTCATGGCCACGTCAGCACGAACCGGAATGCCCGTCAGAACAGACACAATTGCCGTACACATGCCAATACCGGCACTCGGACCATCCTTTGGGGTAGCCCCCTCGGGAATGTGAATATGAATATCATTATTTTCGTGAAAATCGACCGGAATGCCCAACATGCGCGAACGGGAACGCACAACGGTCAGTGCTGCCGCAATGGATTCCTGCATCACATCACCCAGCGAACCGGTCTTGGTGTGACGTCCCTTGCCAGGAACAGCGACCGCCTCGATCGTCAGCAGCTCGCCACCAACCTGTGTCCAGGCCAGTCCCGTCACCTGCCCAACCTGATCTTTTTCCTCGGCCTTGCCGTAATTGAACTTGCGGACACCGGAATACTCCTCCAGGAGCTCAGGGGTCACCACTACCTTGGTCTTGCCACCGCCCATGACGGCGACCTTCACCACCTTGCGGCAGACCTTGGCAATCTCGCGTTCAAGATTACGCACCCCCGCCTCGCGGGTGTAATAACGCACCAGATCACGTATGGCCTCGTCAGTGATGGCAACTTCACCTTCCTTGAGACCGGCGCCCTCTATCTGGCGTGGCACCAGATACTGGTGGGCAATGTTGATCTTTTCGGCTTCGGTATAGCCAGGCAGACGGATGACCTCCATGCGATCCATCAGCGGCGCCGGGATATTCATGGAGTTGGCCGTGCAGATGAACATGACCTCGGACAGGTCATAGTCCACTTCCAGATAGTGATCGTTGAACGTGCTGTTCTGCTCGGGATCCAGCACTTCCAGCAAGGCTGAAGCGGGATCGCCACGCATGTCAACGCCCATCTTGTCGATTTCATCAAGCAGGAACAGCGGGTTCTTCACGCCCACCTTGGACAGCTTCTGGATCAGCTTGCCGGGCATGGAGCCGATGTAGGTACGACGATGGCCACGAATCTCGGCCTCGTCACGCACACCACCCAGGGCCATACGAACGAACTCGCGATTGGTCGCCTTGGCCACACTCTGGCCAAGCGAGGTCTTGCCCACGCCTGGAGGGCCAACCAGGCACAGGATCGGGCCCTGCAGCTTTTTCACACGGGACTGGACTGCCAGATACTCAAGGATGCGTTCCTTGACCTCCTCAAGACCATAATGGTCGGCATCCAGAATGCTGCGGGCGCGCTTGAGATCAATGCGCACCTTGCTGCGTTTCTTCCAGGGAACCCCCAGCATCCAGTCGATATAGCCACGCACGACCGTAGCCTCGGCCGACATGGGTGACATCATCTTGAGCTTCTTGAGCTCGGCCTCAACCTTTTTCTTGGCTTCCGCCGGCATGCCAGCCTTGCTGATACGCGTTTCGATTTCAGCCAGCTCGTTCTCGCCCTCGCCGCCCATGTCGCCAAGCTCTTTCTGAATGGCTTTCATCTGCTCATTCAGGTAGTACTCGCGCTGGCTTTTTTCCATCTGTTTTTTAACGCGGCCACGGATACGCTTCTCAACCTTGAGGAGATCGATTTCCGACTCCATGAAGGTCATGAGCTGCTCGATCCTGGCATGGATATCGTTCTGCTCAAGCAGCTGCTGCTTTTCCTCGACCTTGAGTGAAAGGTGGGTTGCAATCGTGTCCGCCAGACGTGATGGCTCCTCGATGGACGACACCGATGTCAGCACCTCGGGGGCAACCTTGCGCGACAGTTTCACGTACTGGTCAAACTGGCCCAGCAACGAGCGTGAAAGCGCTTCGGCTTCGTTATCACGCAGGTGCATCGGCGCAATTTCCTGCACGGTCGCCATCAGGTAATGGCCCGTATCCGTCACGCTGTCCATCGAGGCACGGAAACTGCCCTCGACCAGCACCTTGACCGTGCCATCAGGCAACTTGAGCAACTGCAGAATGGTCGAGACCGTGCCTATGTCATAAAGACTGGCCTGCTGGGGATCATCGTCGGCGGCGTCTTTCTGGGACACGAGGAAAATCTGCTTGCTGGCAGCCATGGCTGTTTCAAGCGCCTGAATGGACTTCTCGCGCCCGACAAAAAGCGGGATCACCATGTGCGGATAAATCACCACATCGCGCAGGGGAAGCAGGGGCAAGTCCAGAAGCTGGTTTTCTTGATTCATGTGAAGTCATCCTCTCATCAGACGGGGCCGACAGCTGCCAGAGACAAGGCAGACCCACTTGTTAATCTAGCTCTTGTTTGAGGGATGCATCAGTCAATTACAAGGGTACATGCGTAAAAACGTGTGTTTTTGCATGAAAAAAGGGCCAAAAAGGCCCTTTTTTCATCATTTGCTCATTTTCTCGCCAAACCGGCGAAACGCTTATTCCGGCATCGCCTTGGGGGTTGGCTCTGCGTTTTCGTAAATCAGCAGAGGCTCTGCATCACCCACAATGGTCTTCTCGTCCACCACCACCCTGGACACGCCTTCCTGCGAGGGAAGATCGTACATGGTGCCGAGCAGAACGCCTTCCAGAATGGAACGCAGGCCACGCGCTCCGGTTTTGCGCTCCATGGCACGGCGGGCAACGGCACGCAATGCCTCGGGACGAAACTCCAGATCGACGCCTTCCATGGTGAACAGCTTCTGGTATTGCTTGGTCAGCGCGTTCTTGGGCTCGGTCAGGATTTCCATGAGGGCTTCCTCGCTCAACTCCTCGAGGGTCGCAATCACGGGCAAACGACCAATGAACTCGGGAATCAGACCAAACTTGATCAGATCCTCGGGTTCAACCTCCTTGAACACCTGGCCAAGGCTCTTGGACTCATCCTTGCTCTTCACTGTGGCATTGAAACCGATGCCGCCCTGCTCCGAGCGATTGCGGATGATCTTGTCCAGACCCGCAAAAGCACCACCACAGATGAACAGGATATTGGACGTATCCACCTGCAGGAACTCCTGCTGCGGGTGCTTGCGGCCGCCTTGTGGCGGCACCGAAGCAACAGTCCCTTCAATCAGTTTGAGCAACGCCTGCTGCACGCCCTCACCCGACACATCACGGGTAATGGACGGGTTGTCCGACTTGCGTGAAATCTTGTCGATTTCATCGATGTAGACGATGCCGTTCTGGGCCTTCTCCACATCGTAGTCGCACTTCTGCAGCAATTTCTGGATGATGTTTTCCACGTCCTCGCCCACGTAACCGGCTTCGGTCAGTGTGGTGGCATCGGCAATGGTGAACGGAACGTTAAGCAGACGGGCCAGTGTTTCGGCGAGCAGCGTCTTGCCCGAGCCGGTTGGCCCGATCAGCAGGATGTTGCTCTTGGACAGCTCGACCTCGGGGCTGCTCTTGACGCCAGCAGTACGCTTCATGCCTGCGCGCAGGCGCTTGTAGTGGTTATACACGGCCACCGCGAGCACTTTCTTGGCCTTTTCCTGGCCAATCACGTACTCATCAAGCGTGTGCTTGATTTCATGGGGCGATGGCAGACGGTCACCACCCTTTTCCTGGCCTTCGGCCGGCACTTCCTCACGAATGATGTCGTTGCAAAGATCGACACATTCATTGCAGATATATACCGAAGAAGGCCCTGCAATGAGTTTTGTCACCTCATGCTGGGTCTTGCTGCAAAAGGAGCAGAACAGCGGCTTGCCGTCGCTCTTGCGCTCATCGGTCATATCATTACCTCGTCAAATGCGAGAGCACCTCAGGGGCGCTTCTCCAGTACCGTATCAATGAGGCCATAGGCCTGTGCATCAACAGCACTCATAAAGTTGTCACGATCCGTGTCTTTCTCAAGACGCTCCAGCGGCTGACCCGTGTGGTAGGCCAGCAGATCATTGAGGCGTCCCTTGATTTTCAGGATTTCCTGGGCATGGATGGCAATATCCGATGCCTGCCCCTGAAAGCCACCAAGCGGCTGATGAATCATCACGCGCGAATTGGGCAGGCAAAAACGCTTGCCCTTCTGACCGGCTGCCAGCAGGAAAGCGCCCATTGATGCGGCCTGACCGATACAGGTGGTGGACACATCCGGCTTGATGAACTGCATGGTGTCGTAGATCGACATGCCAGCCGTCACCGAACCACCCGGCGAGTTGATGTAAAGATGAATGTCCTTGTCCGGATTTTCGGACTCAAGGAAAAGCAGCTGGGCAACAATCAGGTTGGCCATCTGATCCTCGATCGGACCGACGATGAAAATCACACGCTCCTTGAGCAGGCGCGAGTAGATGTCAAAAGCACGCTCACCGCGAGCAGACTGCTCAACCACCATCGGCACAAGGCCGAGACTCTGAGGCTGTACGATCCCTGCATGGGGAGGAATGACGTAGGTCATGCTGGTTCCTTGAAGACGGCTGTCCGGTAAATAATCCTGACATCCCGCAGGATAGTCGAGGACGTTCGTGTAACTACCGGGAGTGTCGGAGAGAGAGAGGCTGTGGTCAAGGCCACATGTGTTTCCCGACGGCCGAAGCCGCCGGGAAAGGGACAGGATCAGCCCTGCTGGGGGCGCAATACGTCTTCGTAGGCCGAAGCCTTGTCGGAGACTTGGGCCTGGGCCAGGATGTGATCAACCACCTGGTCTTCCAGCACTACGGACTCAACCTGCTGCAGCTGTTCCTTGTTGCCATAGTACCAGTTGAGCACATCAGCCGGGCTTTCATAGCTTTCGGCTATTTCTTCAATCAGCGCCTTTACGCGCTGGGCATCCACCTTGAGTTCGGCAGACTTGATGACTTCACCCACCAGCAGACCCAGTGCAGCGGCACGCTTGGCCTGTTCGGCAAAGAGCTCGTCTGGCAGCATCGACGGATTGATGTTCTTTGCATTGCCACCGAACTGACGCATCATGTTTTCACGCAGACGCTGAATCTCGTTGGTAATCATGGCCTTGGGCACATCAACACTCTGCGAGGTCACCAGACCTTCAAGCACCTGGCTCTTGATGTTGTTCTTGATGGCCTGCTTGAGCTCACGCTCCATGTTCTTGCGAACATCGGCACGGAACTTCTCGATACCACCTTCGCTGACACCAAAGGCCTTGATAAACTCTTCATTCAGCTCGGGCAGAACCGGCGTCTGCACGGTGTTGACCTTGACCTTGAATACGGCAGCCTTGCCCTTGAGGGCTTCGGCCTGATAGTCCTCAGGGAAGGTCACGTTGAGCGTACGCTCCTCACCAGCCCTGGCACCAACCAGTCCATCCTCGAAACCGGGGATCATGCGCTTGGAGCCCAGCACAATGGCGAAATTCTTTGAGGTACCGCCCTCGAACACTTCGCCATCCACGGAGCCTTCAAAGTCAACATCCAGACGGTCACCGTCTTTTGCGGCATCCGTCGAGGCTTCCCACGTGGCACGCTGGCGGCGCAAGGTATCGATCATCTTTTCGGCATCGGCATCAGTCACTTCGGCGACAGGACGCTCGACCTTGATACCGGCCAGGCTACCAATAGTCACTTCCGGAAACACTTCAAAGCTGGCGACAAACGCCACATCGGCATTGCCTTCGTCCTTGATGGACTCGATGGTAGGTGTGCCTGCGGGGCTGAGCTTCTGGGTAGTAACGGCTTCGTAGAAGCAGTCACGGATGATGTCGCCCAGTGCTTCCTGACGGATGCTGGCACCGAAACGCTTCTTGACCACAGCGAGCGGCACCTTGCCAGGACGGAAACCGTCCATACGTACAGTACGGGCGGTCTGGTTGATGCGGTCGTTGACTGCGCTGTCCACACGGGCCGCGGGCACAGTGATGGTCATGCGGCGTTCAAGGGTGGAGGTAGTCTCAACGGAAACTTGCATGGCGTCCTCTATTTTATGTGGCCGAAACAGTATCTCTGCTGTTTCAGTGCGTCGCGAAAAGACGGGCATTATAAGGAATGAAAAGGAGAAAAAAAGCCTGCGAGGCCGATGAAGGCCCCAGATGACGTACAGGTAATAAAAAAGGCGCCTTCAAGGCGCCTTTTTTATTACAACCCGGGAATTGGTGGGGCGTGAAGGACTTGAACCTTCGACCAAGAGATTAAGAGTCTCCTGCTCTACCAACTGAGCTAACGCCCCGGAACTTGTTGCCATTCGGCCATTCAAGCGGCGCGAATCTTACGTATCTACATACCGGAAAGCAATTGGTAAATGCAAAAACGCGTTAAAAAATGGGGTGGTCGATGGGACTCGAACCCACGACGGCCGGAATCACAATCCGGGACTCTACCAACTGAGCTACGACCACCACTGCTTCACACCGAGGTCACACCAGAGTGGCGCGCCCGGCAGGATTCGAACCCGCGACCACCCGCTTAGAAGGCGGGTGCTCTATCCACCTGAGCTACGGGCGCAGATCTGGCCTGGGGTCACTACACAGGACGTTGTCAAAGAAAGTGGTCGGGACGGTAGGATTTGAACCTACGACATTCTGCTCCCAAAGCAGACGCGCTACCGGGCTGCGCTACGCCCCGAATTCTTTCAAGAACACCGTTTCCGGCTCGCCTCAATGCGAGGGCGCATGATACTGATGCACCCCACCCCCGTCAACGCACAAAGAACGGTTTTTTCAGGGGTTTTCATGGGGTTGGCGATTTGCTGAGCAATGCGGGCAACTATCCGGGCAACAAAGCGGGCAACAATCCAGGTTTGGTTGGTCAGGTACACACATGCGAGAATACGCACCGTATTCTACTCCTCAGAGACTTCTTTTCATGACTGCGCTTGTGCTTGATGGCAAACAACTCGCTTCGCAAATCGAAACCCAGCTGGCCACCCGCGTGGCCGCCATCAAGGCGCGTAGCGGCCGTACCCCCATTCTTGCCACCATTCTGGTGGGGGGCGACCCGGCATCTGCCACCTATGTAAAGATGAAAGGCAATGCCTGCCAGCGCGTCGGCATGGAGTCCATGAAGGTGGAGCTGCCGGAAACCACGACCACTGAAGAGCTTCTGGCCGCCATTGCCAGACTGAACGCCAACCCGGATGTGCATGGCATCCTCCTGCAGCACCCCGTCCCGCACCAGATCGACGAACGTGCCTGCTTTGATGCCATTGAGCTGGCCAAGGATGTTGATGGCGTAACCTGCCTGGGCTTTGGCCGCATGAGCATGGGCGAAGCCGCATACGGCTCTGCCACACCAGCCGGCATCATGACCCTGCTGCGTTCCTACAATATTGCCCTGTCCGGCAAGCATGCCGTTGTCGTGGGGCGCAGCCCGATTCTGGGCAAACCCATGGCACTGATGCTGCTGGCGGCAGACTGTACAGTGACAGTGTGCCACTCCCGCACGCAGAACCTGCCGGACTTTATCCGTCAGGCTGATATCGTGATCGGCGCTGTCGGCAAGCCGGAGTTCATCAAGGGTGAGTGGATCAAGGATGGTGCCGTCGTGGTAGATGCTGGCTATCACCCGGGCGGCGTCGGCGATATTGAACTGTCTGCCGTCAAGGACAGGGCCAGTGCCTGGACGCCGGTACCGGGTGGCGTAGGTCCGATGACCATTTGCACGCTGATCACGCAGACGGTTGAAGCCGGTGAAAAGCTGATCGGCTAATCACACTCCGGTTTAAAAGAAAAAGCCCGCATATATGCGGGCTTTTTTACATGCAGCACTTTCAATGCGCTTTACGCGGCGGGCAAAGCGTTTGGCAACACAGCTCCGCGAAAGACACCAAACAGTCCTGCCTTTCTGTAGCGCGCCACTCCCGTTAAACCACACCTGAACTGAGTCGCCGAACCAGCAATTTGTCGATACGTCGACGATCCATGTCAACAATTTCAAAATGCAGGTGTGACCACTCAAAATGCTCGCCGGTTTCCGGAACATGGCCACGCAAAAACAGCACCAGCCCCGCCAGCGTCTGGTAGTCACGGCCACCCTCCTCCATGTCACACAGCTCAACAGGGAACAGCAGCTTGAAACGGTCAATGGACAGGGAGCCGTCCAGCAGATAACTGCCATCGTCACGCCTGACCACATCCGGATCCTGACTATCCGAGTCATGGGTGGACATTTCCCCCATCAGGGCATCCATGACGTCCTTGAGCGTCACCAGCCCCTGCACGCTGCCATACTCATCAACGACCAGTGCTATGTGCTGTTTGCGCTCCCTGAAGGTATCAAGCAGGGTCAGCGGCGAAATGGATGCCGGGACAAATACCGGGAACTGCATCGCCGCCTGGATATCCAGTTCCTGCTGTCTCAGGCTCTGTGCAAAGAGGTCGTGCACAGCCACCACGCCAACCACATCATCAATCCCGCCATTGAATACCGGCAGATAACTGTGGCGGGCCGCCAGCATTACGGCCTGCTGCTCTTCGGGCGTATCCTGCAAATCCACACCGGTCACATCGGCTCGCGCCGTCATGACCTGGCCCAGTTGGTAATGATCCAGCCGCATGACATTTTCAATCAGATCCTGCTCCGCCTTTTCAAACACCCCGGACTCGATGCCTTCGGCAACCAGCACCTTGATTTCTTCCTGGGTGACGGAAGGGGCATTTTCAGGGTTGAGACGGAAAGTGTTCAGGAGAAAATCGGTTGAACGACTGAGCAGCATCACCAGCGGCATGGTAATTCGCGCCAGTCCGGCCATGACAGGCGCCAGTATCCGGGCAATACGCTCCGGGGCCTGCATGCCGATACGCTTGGGCACCAGCTCACCTACTACAAGCGAGACATACGTTACCGCCACCACCATGCAGCCGGTAGCCAGTGGTTTGGCATAGGGGGCCAGCCAGGAAATATCGCGGAAAACAGGAATCAGGCGCTGGGTGATGGCCGCCTCGCCAAAGGCACCGCTGAGTACACCAATCAGGGTAATGCCGATCTGGACGGTGGAGAGGAACCTGGTGGGATGTTCGGAAAGCAGGAGCGCTGCGCGCGCACCGGAGTCGCCCTCCTCGGCCATCTGCTGCAATCGCACACGACGGGAGGAAACAATTGCGATTTCTGACATCGCAAACAAGCCGTTGATCAGTATCAGCAGCAGGATAAGAAGAATGTCCATACGGCCATCTTGAGGGACGCCGGGGCGTCGGAACCTGCATGATACGGAGAAAAGCCGGGGCTGACAAAAGTCCGGCCTGTCGCGTTATGCTTGTGGGCAATCAACCCATAGCAGAGACAACAGAATGTGCCAGCTGCTCGGCATGAACTGCGCCACCCCGACCGACGTAACCTTTTCCTTTTCCGGCTTTGCTGCACGGGGAGGGGAGACGGATCATCACGGTGATGGCTGGGGTATTGCCTTCTTTGAGGACAAGGCCTGTCGCCTGTTCATTGATCACGAGTCTGCCGCCACCTCCCCCATTGCCCAACTGGTCAAGAGCTATCCCATCAAGTCACGTAATGTGATTGCACATATCCGCAAGGCAACTCAGGGCGATATTGCCCTGGAAAACTGTCACCCGTTCCTGCGTGAGTTGTGGGGACGGCACTGGATCTTTGCCCACAACGGCAATCTGGAAGGCTTTTCTCCCCGGCTTGAGGGCTGGTATCAGCCTGTGGGCAACACGGACAGCGAACTGTCATTTTGTGCCCTGCTGGAAGGCCTGAAAGCCCGCTTTGGCAACACCCCACCATCAATGGAAGCGCTGTTTGAGGCGCTGGCCGAGCTGGCGATCCCCATTAGCCAATATGGCACCTTCAATTTCCTCCTCTCCAATGGGCAGGCGCTGTTTGCTTTTGCCACTACCCGCCTGCAATACGTGGTCCGCGAGTGGCCTTTCCAGAAAGCACATCTGGTTGATACCGATATGGAAATCGACTTTTCACAATACGCCACGCCGGGTGACCGGGTTGCCGTGATTGCCACCGAACCACTGACCGATGATGAAACATGGACGGCGCTGGAAAGTGGCGAACTGATCTGCTTTCAGGACGGGCAACCTGTCATGCGCAAGCTGACCCTGTCGCCGGAGGAACAGCAAGCCGCCTGGGCAAGGGCCTGTTCGCCTGCAGATGCATGAGAACCGACAGGTGAAGGCCGCCCATAAAAAAGCCGTGCATTGCACGGCTTTTTTATGGGCTCAGGGGCAAGGCATCAGTCCGCCTTGCGCCACTTGATGCCTTCACGTGAGAACTCGACCACCACACCACTGGCCTTGAGCTGGTCACGCAACTGGTCGGACTGTGCAAAGTCCTTGTTCTTGCGAGCTTCGGTGATTGCAGCAATCACTGCCTCCACCTCGGCCACAAAATCGGCATCACCGGCGCCAGCCTGCCGGAAAGCATCCGGGTCCTGCTGCAACAGTCCCAGCACACCTCCCAGACGCTTCAGCAATATCCCGTAGCGGGCAGCCTCTTCCAGCTTCTCCGCCTTGCCAAGACGATTCACTTCACGGGCAATTTCAAACAACACGGCCAGTGCCTCGGGCGTATTGAAATCATCATCCATCGCCGCTGCGAAACGTGCCCGGAATTCGGCAGCAGCTGCCGGCTCGCTGGCACCCTCCAGCCTCAAGCCATTGAGGGAACCATAGAAACGCTCCAGCGATGACCTGGCATTATCAAGCGCATCTTCGGAGTAGTTCAGCGGGCTGCGGTAGTGACTGGCGATAATGAAGTAACGCAACACTTCCGGCTGGTAGTGCTTGAGCACATCACGAATGGTGAAGAAATTGCCCAGTGACTTGGACATCTTTTCTTCGTTCACCTGCACAAAACCGACATGCATCCAGGTGTTGACGTACTTCTCACCGGTAGCACCTTCGCTCTGGGCAATTTCATTTTCATGATGCGGAAACTGCAGGTCGCCACCACCACCATGAATATCAAAGTGATTGCCCAGGCAGCAGGTCGACATGGCCGAACACTCTATATGCCAGCCCGGACGTCCCTTGCCCCACGGTGAGTCCCATGACGGCTCACCGGGCTTGGCTGCTTTCCACAACACGAAATCGAGCGGATCAGTCTTGATCTCGTCGATCTCGACACGGGCACCCGCCTGCAGGTCATCCAGATTTCGCTTGGACAAGCGACCATACGGCTTGAAGGACGACACGTCGTAATACACGTCGCCGTTGCTGGCCGGATAGGCGTGACCCTTTTCGATCAGCGTCTTGACCATCGCGATGATCTGGTCGACGAACTCCGTGGCCTTGGGTTCGGTATCCGGACGGATCACGCCCAGTGCATCGGCATCCTCGTTCATGGCAGTAATGAAACGTTCGGTGAGGGCATTGAAGTCCTCGCCGTTTTCATTGGCACGACGAATGATCTTGTCATCGATATCCGTGATGTTGCGCACGTAGGTGACTTTCCAGCCGGACTGGCGCAGCCAGCGCGTTACCACATCAAACGACACAAGCACTCGGGCATGACCGATATGGCAGTAGTCGTACACCGTCATGCCGCAGACATACATGCGCACTTCGCCCGGATGAATCGGGGTGAGTGGTTCCTTGCGCTTGGTTTCGGAGTTATGAATGACCTGCATGATCAGGCTCCCGGCTTCCATGAGTCGCGCAAGCCCACCGTACGATTGAACACGGGCTTGCCGGGTTGACTGTCGAGGTCGGCACAGAAATAGCCTTCACGCTCGAACTGGAAACGGTCCTCCGCGACAGCAGTCGCCAGTGATGGTTCGATCACGGCCTGCACCACTTCCAGCGCATGCGGATTGATGAAGGTCTTGAAGTCGACATCACCACGATCCGGGGCGGTATCCGTGAAGAGGCGATCGTACAAGCGCACTTCGGCAGGAATTCCCTTGTCGGCCGAGACCCAGTGAATCACACCCTTTACCTTGCGATCCTCGGGATTCTTGCCGAGCGTGACCATGTCGCAAGAGCAACGCAGCTCGGTGACTTCGCCAGCCTCGTTCTTCATCACCTCATCGCACTTGATGATGTAGGCATTGCGCAGGCGTACTTCACCACCGGTAGTCAGGCGTTTGTAACCCTTGGGCGGCACTTCCTCGAAGTCGGCACGATCAATCCAGAGTTCACGTGTAAACGGAATCTCGCGCTCGCCCATGTCCGGCAAATTGGGATGGCGGGCTGCCCGAATCACTTCGGCCTGTCCTTCTGGATAATTCGTCAACACCACCTTGAGCGGACGCAGCACAGCCATGGCGCGGGGTGCCGTATTTTCCAGATGTTCACGCACGCAGAACTCCAGCATACCGACATCGACCACGCCATCGCTCTTGGTGACGCCAATGCGCTTGCAGAACTCGCGCAGTGCTTCTGCCGGGTAACCCCGACGACGCATGCCTGAAATGGTGGGCATGCGCGGATCATCCCAGCCATGTACCAACTGTTCATCCACCAGCTGTTTGAGCTTGCGCTTGCTGGTAACGGTGTAGTTTACATTCAGACGCGCAAACTCGATCTGCTGCGGATGTGACGGGGTACCGAGGGTATCGAGCAACCAGTCGTAAAACGGACGGTGATCCTCGAACTCGAGCGTACACAACGAGTGCGTAATGTTCTCGATGGCATCGGAAATCGGATGGGTGTAATCGTACATCGGGTAGATGCACCACTTTTCCCCGGTCTGGTGATGCGTCACTTTGCGGATACGGTAAATGGCCGGATCACGCAGATTGATATTGCCCGAAGCCATATCGATTTTTGCACGCAGAATGCAGCTGCCTTCGTCCATCTCGCCGGCACGCATTTTTTCAAACAGCGCGAGATTTTCCTCGACGCTGCGATCCCGGAACGGGGAGTTCTTGCCTGGCTCACTCAGGCTACCCCGATTGGCGCGCATTTCTTCGGCCGACTGCGAGTCGACATAAGCCTTGCCCATCCGGATGAGTTGCAGCGCGTACTCGTACAGTGCGTCAAAATAGTCAGAGGCATAACGTACCGGGCCTGCCCACTTGAAGCCCAGCCATTCGACATCGCGCTGGATGGCATCGATGAACTCCTGCGACTCCTTTTCCGGATTGGTGTCGTCAAAGCGGAGGTTGCACTCGCCATCAGACTCTTCGGCAACGCCGAAATTGAGGCAAATGGACTTGGCATGGCCGATATGCAGATAGCCGTTAGGTTCCGGCGGAAACCGGGTAATGACCTTGTGGTGCTTGCCGGAGGCCAGGTCGTCAATAACCTGGGTACGGATGAAATCTCTGGGTTCTATCATGATCTGGCTTGTCGGTAAGGGCGCGGCATGGCGATACGGGCTGACAGGGCGGAACGCGCCGCCTATCATAGCGGGCCGTCCGGCGCCCTGTCGGGCGCAGCGAAAGCGGGAGTCTACCCTCGCCGCCTGCCCCTCTCAACCGGGACGCACCATTTACTCCGGGCCGAAAGGCCTGATTTACAAAGGAAATCCACCATGCCTGTCGTCGCCCTGAACACCAACCACGGCCGTATCGTTCTGGAACTGGATGCCGTGAAGGCCCCGAAGACCGCTGCCAATTTCGTCAGCTATGTGAAGAGCGGCCACTACAGTGGCACCATTTTCCACCGCGTCATGGACGGTTTCATGATCCAGGGTGGCGGTTTTGACGCCACCATGAACCAGAAGCCGACCAATGCCCCCATCGAAAACGAGGCCGACAACGGCCTGAAAAACGATATCGGCACCATTGCCATGGCCCGTACCCAGGACCCGCACTCTGCGTCTGCCCAGTTCTTCATCAATGTGAAGAACAATGACTTCCTGAACCACTCCGGCAAGTCTGTCCAGGGCTGGGGCTATGCCGTATTCGGCAAGGTCACCGAAGGCATGGACGTGGTCAACGAAATCAAGAAAGTGCCGACCGGTCGCGCCGGCCACCACTCTGATGTCCCGCTGAAGGCCGTGGTCATCGAATCTGCCGAAGTCATCAGCGAGTGAGTATCAGGGGCAGGGCTTACCCCCTGTCCCGTCTGATCATGTCCCGTATCCTCTTCATTTCCGATCTGCACCTGTCGCCCGACCTGCCTCGGCTGACCCAGGGCTTTTTCAGCTTCCTTGAGCATGCACGAGGTGCCGATGCCCTCTATGTTCTGGGTGACCTGTTTGAAGCGTGGGTAGGCGATGACCATCGCGACGACTACAACAATGCCGTGATTGCCGCTTTCCGCGCACTCAGCGACAGCGGCACACGCTTGTTCTTCATACACGGCAACCGTGACTTTCTGCTGGGCCAGAGCTTTGCTGCCGACACTGGCGGCACATTGCTGCCGGACAGCCAGGTCATTGACCTGCAGGGCCAGCCACTGCTCATCATGCATGGTGACCAGCTCTGCACCCGTGATGAAAAGTACATGGCCTTTCGTGCCCAGAGCCGCGATCCGGCCTGGCAACAGGCGTTGCTGGAAAAACCGCTGGATCAGCGCCTGATGATTGCGTCCATGTGGCGCATGCAAAGCAAGGCCATGAGCTCCAACAAACCGGAAAACATCATGGATGTAACTCCGGAGGACGTTGTGCGAGTGCTGCAGGAGGCAGGGGCCGCCACACTGCTGCATGGACACACGCACCGGCCGGCAGTGCATGACATCACCGTGAATGGTGAGCCGGCCCGGAGACTGGTGCTGGGCGACTGGCGGGAAGAGGCCGGCGAAGCAGTTACCGGTGTGGCCGATGCCAATGGCCTGCACCTTGAGACCTGGCGATTCTGAGTATCTGAAGGAATAAAAAAACCGCCACTTGATGGCGGTTTTTTTATGGGGATCGAGGCTCAGGGCAGCTTTTCACCCCGGTCGTGCATGCGCTCCAGCGACCCTACACGAACCATCTCGGCCGGCTGGAAACGCTGTAGCCGTGCTGCATCGACCTGCCGCTGCCGATCCTGCTCACCCAGACTGGCATTGGTCATGATGGCCGCCCGCTCGCCCAGCCAGCTGGTCATGCGCTGATCCCAGTCACTCCGCTCCCGATCCAGGCTTTCCAGACGGTCCGTTGCTTCAGGCCCAACCAGGTTCTCGCGAATCTGGCGCAGCTCGGCAGGCGTACCCTTGCGGGCTTGCCAGTCCTCGGTCAGCGACTGCAGGTTCTGGTACTGGTTAATGGCCTTCATCGACTCCTGCAGCGCAACAGGAAGCTGCTGCTCCAGTGCAGCCAGCTGCTGGGCCCTTGCAGCCGCAGACAGCTGCTTGTTCTGCATGATTCCCAGTCGGGCTAGTGTGTAGCGGTCATAGGCATCTTCATCACCAAAAAAGGCTGATATCACCTCTGGCGACAGATACTGGGTGCGCAATGCCTGAACCTGCTGCATCTGGTACCGGACAGCATCCAGATCCATCTGGCCATTCGAGGGCGGCGATACCTGCTGAACCGACTCCAGTCCACGCTTGTAGGCGATATAGCCATCCAGGATTTTTTCGGCTTCCGCCGCCGCCCCCGCAGGCAGCTTGTGCCGGATATAGGCACGGATACGCGCCAGAATCGACTCCACCGGCTCCTCGCCTACCGCCGACAGGAAGTAATCAAAAATGCGCCGGATGCCGTTGGTAATCTTGAGATGACCATTGGCATCTACTTCAAACTCACCATCGACTTCGGTGTCGCGCAACGAGCCCGGCAATCCCTCCAGACCTGTCTTGAAACTGGATGGTGCGACTGACGAGGCCCGCATGCCATCCGCGCCCTCACCGCCATTCTCACCCGGATAAGACCCTGAAGAAGTCCCCCCGTCACCCGGGGAAAACCAGTAGAGCACCCCAGCAATCAAGAGCAGCGCCACCGCTGCAAGGCCGATAGCCTTCCTGTTCATCCCTTGCCCCATGTTTTTATTGTTATGGTTGTTTCACTGACGTCGGGAGTATCCACGCCGAATGCAAAAACAACAATGGCGGCCAGGGCCGCCATTGTTGTAATCAGTTATCCGGTTTTACATCAGGTAATCAGAGACCTGCCAGCTTGAGACGGTTGGCCTGCTGACGATAGACGGATACCGGGTCGGTAGTGAACAGGCCGCGCAGACCAAAGAGATGATTGATCTCGTCGCCATGATTCCAGGGATAGTTGTCGCGCAGGACCTTGCCGAAATGGTTGCTGCAACGCCCCACCAGACCGTCATTGGACTCCTTGCCCAGAAAGGCGAGGCTGGTTGTGCCGAACAGCACATCAGTGGCATCAAAGATGTTGGTTGTTGCTGAAGTCCCACCCCAGGAGTAGAAGCGCATGCCATTGGCCGAGTAGGCACCTTCACCACATGCAGTCACGGGAACACCGGCAGTGTGCGTAGCATTGAATGCTGCTGCACCCTTGGTCGACAAGGAAGCCATGGATCCCAGAACGTCTTCGTTGTAGCTGTTGCCGGCAAGAGAGGTCAGCAACGAGGAGAAGGCATTGCCGATGGTGCCCACAAGTCCACCCACGGTGGGATTGGCAGTGAACTGGCCGACCAGATCAGCGACCGGTGTCCCCTTTACCGGAGAGCCTACCAGCGTCAGGGAGGCAATGCGGGTTGGCATCAGGCCGGCGACATAGCGTACCGAGAAGCCGCCATGGCTGTGACCGATCATGTTGATCTTGGCTGCACCGGTAATGGCCAGGATGTCCTGAACCTGCTTCAGGGTTTGCTCACCACGCGCCTCAGTGCTGTTGAAGGCGGAAGCGGACGTTACGTACACCTGGGCGCCATCGCTGCGCAGTGCACCCGGAATGCCGTACCAGTATTCGATACCCAGTACCTTGTCAAAACCAAGCACACCCGGTGCCAGCACCAGCGGATAACGTGTACGCGTGTAATCACCTGCCTGTGCAATCCCTGCCAGAAGAACAAGTGCCAGACCCAGAACCTTTTTCATTTTTTACTCCATTTTTCTTATCAATCGGCCATGCGCCTGAGCGCATGTACCGGAATGTGAGGAGACTGCGTACTTCCAATGCCCAACACATTCGCAAGTCCTGTACCAGATCGTGCCTGACACCATGCCAACCACCGATATTGACCGCATCTGACCATGCCTTGTCCTTTATCGTCTCTTTATGATCTGTTTTGACACATCATGGAACCAACCAGTCACTCATTATTAAAAGCCACTCATCGCCAGGGCTGACCAAAAGGTTACGAAAGGAACCACAACAAGAATCACCCGGTAACACCGGAACCAGAAAAACATTTCGTTTGGTAACAAAGGCGGATATAGCCAATGCACCTTGCAAATTGAACAAGGCAGAAAGATACTGCTCATATGAACAGTATTCATGAATCACAATCCAGGGGCTGGCGGCGCATGATTGCGCTGGTCGACATGGACGCCTTCTTCGCTTCTGTGGAGCAGATGGACAATCCCCGTCTGCAGGGCTGCCCCGTCGGGGTCGTGAATGGCGAGCAAGGGTCAACGATTATTGCCGCGTCCTATGAAGCACGAGCCCTTGGCATCCGCACCGGAACACCCTGGGCTGAAGCTCGTGCACGCTGCCATGAATTTGTCCGGGTGGTATCCCGGCCTGCCCGCTACAGCGAAATTTCCAACCGCATCATGACGGCATTGCAGGAGGTCACCCCGGAGCTGGAAGTCTTCTCGGTTGACGAGGCATTTCTGGATCTGACCAGCTGTCAGGCCTATTACCGCTACCAGCCAGAGACGATTGGGCGCCTGATCAGGGCAACCGTACTGAAGGCATCGGGGCTGTCATGCTCGGTCGGGATCAGCGGTGACAAGACGACAGCCAAATGGGCAGCCAAACAGGAAAAGCCCGGGGGCCTGACACTGATACATCCGGACGACGCCGAGCAGCGGCTGGCAAACATCCCCCTGACCGAGCTCTGTGGCATCGGGCCTGGCATCGCCGAGTTCTTTGCGCAATATGACGTCTATCGCTGTGGCGACATGAAAAGGATTCCGATCAGTGTGCCGGCACAGCGCTTTGGCAATCTGGGACGACGACTCTGGCTGATGGCGCAGGGGCGCGATCCGGCTGCCGTTGACCAGCGAACGCACGAACCGAAATCACTGAGTCACGGCAAGATCCTGCCGCCGCAAGTGCGGGAGGTGACGATAATTCATGGGTTTTTCATGCACATGGCCGAGAAACTGGCCACCCGGCTGCGTCGGCACGGCTACGTAGTGCAGGAATACCACATCAGCATGCGCTGCCCGGAAGGCTGGCGGCAGGCATGGATGCGCACGGAACAAGGAACCAGTGACGGTGCGGAGATTTTCAGGCTCTGCAAACGATTCCTGCGGCAACACTGGTTCGGGGAGGTGGTACAGCAGATCCGCATCCACGCAGCCTCCCCTGTTCGCAGTGGCATGCAACCGGACTTCTTTGCCCTGCCCGGGGATGACAGCGTGAATCAGGCGATGGACAACGTGAACGGACAGTTCGGCGCCTTTGCGGTGCACCGTGGCAGCATGAATGCGCATGCGCGCAGTGCACCGGTGATATCGCCGGCATGGTCGCGCAACGGCATGCGCGAAGGGCATAACGCCGTCACGCCCGCAGATACATCGAAAAACAGCCGGAAAAAGACCTAGGAGGCCAGTGGACCGCTGTGAAAGCGGACCTCGGTATCCGGACGCTCGACCAGATCAGCCTCAACCGCACGAAAAAAGGCCACCCGCTCGTCGATGGGTTCGCGTGCGTACTGGCGGGCCAGATCCAGATAATACTCAAAGTGCCGCGCCTCGGAGCGCAGCAGGAAGGTATAGAAACGGGAAAGCTCTGCATCCAGATGCGGGGCCAGCTTCTCGAAGCGCTCGCAGGAACGCGCCTCTACAAACGCCCCGACAACAAGAATATCAACCAGCCGATCCGGCTCACCGTGGCGGACATGCTCGCGTAGTCCTGTTGCATAACGGGCCGCAGACACGTGCCTGTAGGGGATGCCCCGTGCCTGCATGATCTCGAGTACCTGCTCGTAATGCAGCATTTCCTCACGTACCAGCTGGGCCAGAAGCACCTGCAGCTCCTGACGCTCGCTGTAGCGGAACAGCAGGTTCATGGCGGTGCCAGCGGCTTTTTTCTCGCAATTGGCATGGTCTTGCAGTAACAGGGGAATGTCCCTGAGTGCACCCTCCACCCATCGATCCGGCGTGGGACACGCCAGAAATGCTCGCACCGGTTCAAGAAAATCCACAGCAGGCTCCGCCCTGTTTACAGGCCCGGGATTATAGCGACACGGCCGCCCTGCCCACCAATAAAACGCCATGTACACCGCCTGATTCCGGCAGGGTGTCTGACTCAAGCAGGACTGTTATCCTTGACGCCTTTATATGGCGGTTACCCTGTCCCGGTCATGAAGTCACCTTCCGATAGCATCTCCAGCACCAGCCAGCTCCGTACCAAGGACTATATCTACCTTGGCCTGTTGCGCTTTTTCAGCTCCCTTCCCCTGGGCTTTCTCCAGGCACTGGGAGGCGCGCTGGGCTGGCTGGCAGCACAGGCACCACAAAGCCGGGCAGCGCGGGTGATCCGGCGCAATCTGGAACTCGCCTACCCCGGTCATGACACGCACTGGTATACAGACAGGGTCCGGAAAAACTTCATTCATACCGGCAAGGTCATGATGGAGTTTGCCAAGTCATGGGGGATGCCCCCCGAGTACAGCCTGCAGCGCATCCGTCGCGTCCATAACGAACACCTGTTTCACGATGCCATCGCAGAGGGGCATGGCACCATTGCCATTGTTCCGCACTTTGGCAGCTGGGAGGTCATGAATGCATGGCTCAGCCTGCATGTTGCCCCCGTCATCATGTACAAGCCAGGCAAGGATCCCGGTGTTGATCACTTTGTCCTGCAAGCCCGTGGCCGCCTCAAGGCAACCATGGTGTCGACGGATGAGAGTGGCGTAAAAGCCGTGTTCAAGGCATTGAAGCGCAACGGTTTTACTGCCGTGCTGCCGGACCACGTCCCGGAAACCAGTGGTGGCATCATGGCGCCCTTCTTTGGCATCAATACCCTGACCGGGACCATGGTCCCAAAGCTCATCGGGCGGACGGGGGCCCGCGCGGTGATGATGTACTGCATGCGCGTCGAAAACGGTTTCGAGATTTACTTCGAGGCCCCCGATCCTGATATCTATAATGACAATCTGGCCATGGCTACGGCAGCGATGAACCGTTCGGTTGAAAGCGTCATTTCGGTTGACCCCGTGCAGTACCAGTGGAGCTACAAACGCTTCAAGCGCAACGAAAGCCTGCCCGACCCGTACAGCAGACAGGCAAAAAGCCAGACCTGACAGGAGACAAGGATGGCTCGACAGTTACTGATTGTGGCCCATGCCCCCTCCCCCAATACACGCCTGCTGGCAGAGGCAATGCTCAAGGGTGCCCGACACCCCGACATCCAGGGCATCAATGTCGTCTGGAAGCCACCACTGGAAGCCGGACCTGATGATGTACTGGCAGCAGATGCCATCATTCTTGGCACAACCGAAAACCTTGGCTACATGAGCGGCGCCCTCAAGGATTTTTTTGACCGCAGTTACTACCCCGTACTGGAAAAAAAGCAGGGCCTGCCATGCGCCATCCTCATCCGGGCCGGGCACGATGGCACC
Organism: Moraxellaceae bacterium; assembly: GCA_030646295.1. Taxonomy (GTDB): domain Bacteria; phylum Pseudomonadota; class Gammaproteobacteria; order Pseudomonadales; family Moraxellaceae; genus UBA2031. The sequence continues at coordinate 259,242 of JAUSND010000016.1, read as the reverse complement.
GGCACGCGCCGTGCCCTGGAAAGCATCCTGACGGGACTGCGCTGGAAGCTGGTGCAGGAACCCGTTGTCTGCCGGGGGGACTGGCAGGATGACTTCCTGCGGCAGGCAGAGGAGCTTGGCATGACAATGGCAGCCGGTCTGGAGGCCGGGATTCTTTAACCAGTAACTGATCTGGCACAGCTGCCTGTCCCCGATATTCCCGCTACTATCAATTCAAATAACTCAGAAAGCATCTGGCATAAAACAAGGACAGCACATGACTCGCCACTTCAGCCGTATCGATGATTGCCTGGATGATGTAATCACCCGCATGGGTCCACGCCTGGTACTGGGTATTCCGCTGGGGATAGGAAAACCCAATCCGCTGGTGAACGCCCTGTATGCACGGGCAAAAGCCAATCCCGGACTCAAGCTGAAAATCCTGACGGCCCTGTCACTGGAAAAACCCAAAGCCAGCAGTGACATGGAGTCCCGCTTTCTCGACCCGTTTGTTGCCCGTGTTTTCGGCAACTACCCCGATCTCGATTATGTGCAGGACAGGCACAAGGGCCAACTGCCATCCAATATCGATGTGATCGAGTTTTTCCTGAAGTCCGGTGACTACCTGCGCAATGACTATGCGCAACAGAACTACATGAACAGCAACTATACCCATGCCGCCCGCGACATGCTGATCCAGGGCGTCAATGTGCTGGCACAGGCCGTTGCGGTTCGCGAACGGGGTGGACGAACCGAATACTCACTGAGTTGCAATCCGGATGTCACGCTGGATGCACTCGACCTGCTCAAGGCAAAAGGACAAAAAGCCTACGTCATTCTGGTGGTCAATCACGAGCTTCCGTTCATGGAGGGTGGCGCCATCATTGATGAAGTCATGGCTGATGCAATCGTCAATGACCCGGCTTGTACCCACACCGTTTTTTCTGCACCAAACATGAAGGTCACCCAGGCTGACTATGCGATTGGCATGTATGTCAGCACCCTGGTCAAGGATGGCGGCACCCTGCAGATCGGCATTGGCTCGCTGGGCGATGCCATTGCTCACGCGCTCATTCTGCGTGACCGCCACAACGATGCCTACGCAACGGCCTGTCGCAAGATGGGTGCACCCGAAGACAACCTCGCCCCGTTCAGGCAGGGGCTTTATGGCTGCTCCGAGATGTTCGTGAACGGCTTCATGGCCCTGATTGATGCAGGCATCCTGCGCCGCGAGGTATTTGACGACGCGCGCCTGCAACAGTTGCTCAATGCAGGAAAACTTTCCTCCACCATTGATGAAAACACTCTTCCTGCCCTGCTTGAGGCTCGGGTAATCAACGAAACGCTAAACACCGATGATGTAAAATTTCTCAAGAAATTCGGCATCTTCAAGGAAGAAGTTACCCTTCATGGTAATCACCTGCTGATTGATGGGCAGCAGATTGGTAACACCCTGAACTCAGCACAAGTATATGCCGCCATCCAGCAACACTGCCTCGGCACCAGACTCAAGGGTGGCGTATTCATGCATGGCGGATTCTTCCTTGGCCCCCGCGACTTTTATGAAAAACTGCACCAGCTGACACCGGAACGCCGAGCCGGCATCAACATGACTCGCATCAGTTACATCAACCAGCTGTATGGACATGAGTCACTGGCCGCCGCGCAGCGCAAGGACACCAGCTTTGTAAACACCTGCATGATGGTCACCCTGCTCGGCGCAGCGGTATCGGATGGCCTTGATTCCGGCAAGCTGGTCAGCGGCATCGGTGGCCAGTACAACTTTGTCGCCCAGGCACATGCACTTCCCGATGCCCGCTCGATCCTCATGTTGCGCGCCACGCGACAGACCAATGGCGAAACCGCATCGAACATTGTCTGGAATTACGCCCACAACACGATTCCACGGCATCTTCGCGATATCGTGGTCACCGAATATGGCATCGCTGACCTACGCGGTCAGACCGACAGTGAAATCATCAAGCGTCTGCTGGCCATAAGCGACTCCCGTTTCCAGCCGGAGCTCCTTGCCCAGGCGAGGGCTGCCGGCAAAATAGAGCCCTCATACGAGATTCCCGAGGCACTCCAGCATAATCTTCCCGAGACCATGAAAGACCGCCTGGCATCCCTTAACAAAGAGAACCTGCTCCCGGACTTTCCCTTTGGCTCTGACTTTACACCAGAGGAACTTGCCATCATCCGCATTCTCCAGCGCATGAAGGAAAGTGCCGAACATCCCTTGCAGCTGGTGAAAGCACTGGTCACCAGCATGACGGAAAACAAGGAAGTACCTGCCGCCTGGCTGGAGCGCCTGCAACTGGATCATCCGGAGTCCCTTAAGGAAAAGGTGCTGCGACAACTGTTTATCGGGAATGTGTAATTTACAGGAATGAAGTCCGGAGACATGCTGCTGGCAACTTTACCGACAGGACGGATTGTGTGAGCGACCACCAGTTCCCCACCGGCATCCCGGTGGGAATCAGCCAGTGCCTTATGGGCGAATCCGTGCGCTACGACGGCAGCCACAAGCACTCGAAGTACTGCACACAAACCCTATCGTCCTGGTTTGAGTTTGTGCCTGTATGCCCGGAAATGGGCATTGGCATGGGCTCGCCACGTGAGGCCATCCACCTGAGGGGCAGCCTTGAACATGACGAGATCCGCGCCGTGGGCAATCGCACCGCCAGCCTGGATGTCACGGACAAGCTGGTTGCCTACGGCATTACCAAGGGCAAGGAACTGACACAGCTGTGCGGCTACATCCTGATGGGCCGAAGCCCGAGTTGCGGGATGGAGCGCATCAAGGTCTACCATGAAAACGGCAACCCGCTGGGCAAGACCAGCGCAGGGCTTTATGCCCGCGAATTCATGCGGCAACAGCCTCTTTTACCGGTGGAAGAAGAAGGCCGCATGCAGGATGCGCGACTGCGTGAGAACTTTGTGGCACGGGTATTTGCCTACAAGCGCTGGCGCGACCTTCTGGACAGCGGTTTGTCGCTGGCAACGCTGCAGGAATTCCATGCCCGGCATAAATACCTGTTGCTGTCGCATCATCAACCCGCCTATCGCTATCTGGGCCGGGTGGTGGCGCATGCCCATCAGCGCCCATTGGATGATGTGCAGGAAGAGTACGGCCGCATTTTCATGGAAACCCTGAAAAAGGTTGCCACCAACAACAATCACGCCAACGTCCTGCAACACCTCATGGGCTATGTAAAACATGAACTGGACAGCAACAGCAAGCAGGAACTGGTTCGCCTGATTGAATCGTATCGTCAGGGGCAGGTCCCACTGATTGCGCCATTTACCCTGCTGCGCCACCACCTGAAGCGCCATCCGAATGCTTACATTGAGAAGCAGGTTTACATGGAGCCGCACCCGCCCGAACTGATGCTGAGAAACTTTATCTGACGCCGGTTTCAAATCTTTACGTCACTGACCGGGGCAGACTCACATCCTGCTCTGGTAAGATGCCGCGATCCTCTTGAGACCCCCATCCTCATGGAACTGATTGATTTCATCCTGCATGTCGACCGGCACCTGACCGAATTCGTGGCGGCAAACGGCATCTGGGTATACGCCCTGCTTTTCCTGATTGTCTTTGTGGAAACCGGCTTTGTGGTCATGCCGCTGCTGCCTGGCGACAGCCTGCTGTTTGCAGCCGGCGCCATTGCGGCCACCGGCGCCATGGACCCTGCCGTGCTCTGCCTGTTGCTGTTCGTGGCAGCGGCGCTGGGCGATACCGTCAATTACCACATCGGCCATTACATCGGCCCCAAGGTCTTTGAGCACGAAAACCGCTTCATCAAACGTGAATACCTGCTGCAGACACGTGCCTTTTTTGAGCGGCATGGCGGCAAGACCATCATCATTGCCCGCTTCATGCCCATCATTCGTACCTTTGCCCCCTTCGTGGCCGGTGTCGGCGCCATGCGGTACCCGCGCTTTCTGGCGTTCAATCTGGTGGGGGCGGCATTGTGGGTGGTGTCATTCGTGGTGCTGGGCTATTACTTTGGCAACCTGCCGGTAGTGAAGGAAAATTTCACGCTGGTGATATTTGCCATTATTGGCATCAGCGTCATGCCTGGCGTCATTGCCTGGGCCAGACACAAGCTCGCGGCACGCTCACAAGGCTGACTATTGCCCGGTCTGTGTCCCGGGCGGGCAGTAGGACACAGAGAGCACATAAAACACGCCGCGCCCGACAGGCCGTTCAACCACCACTTCATCATCCACGGTCTTTTTCAGCATGGCCCTGGCCATCGGGGCATCAATACTGATCCAGTGTTTCTGCGTGTCGATTTCATCAGGGCCAACAATGCGGAACGACAGGCTTTCGCCAGTATCCGCATCCTCGACCTCTACCCATGCACCAAAAAATATGCGCGAAGGGTCGGTTGGCTTCTGATCCACCACCTTGAGCACCTCCAGACGCTTGGTCAGAAAGCGCACCCGGCGATCAATCTCGCGCAACAGTTTCTTGCCGTAGATGTACTCCGCGTTCTCGGAGCGGTCACCCATGGCTGCGGCCTCGGAAACGGCTCGCGTCACCTCCGGCCGACGAACACGCCAGAGAAAATCGAGTTCATCAGTCAGCACCTTGTGACCTTCCGGGGTGATAAGCGCGGTACGGGGAGTATTGGCTGGGGGGCGATAGCGGGACATGCCTGTTATCTTCTGACCGGACGTTTTTGCAGCTTGCGCTGCAGGGTGCGGCGATGCATGCCCAAGGCACGTGCCGTTTCAGAAATATTACCCTGATTCTCGGTCAGTACACGCTGGATATGCTCCCACTCCAGCCGGTCCACGGACATGGGCTGTGCATCAAGCACATCTTCTGCATCGACATGAGCATGACCCTCCAGCGCCGCCAGGATTTCATCCGTATCGGCAGGCTTGCTGAGGTAATTGACTGCGCCCAGCTTCACGGCTTCCACGGCGGTGGCAATACTGGCGTACCCCGTCAGCACAACCACGGCCAGTCCGGGACGAATGGCCAGCAAGGCCGGCAACAGGTGCAGCCCCGACTCCCCCTCCAGTTTCAGATCAAGAATGCAGGCATCCACCGGTGCTGACTGCTCGCGCAGTATCCGGCAGGCTGACTCGCCGTTGGCTGCTTCGATCGCCTCGATACCGCGCCGGCGCAATGACCGGGCAAGGGTATGACGGAATGCCTCGTCATCCTCCACCACCAGTATCCGCTTCATTTGGCCACTCCAGCAGACGCAGCAAATGCTGCCCATGGCAGGCAGAGCCGGGTGCAGGTTCCCCCTTCCGGGCGCGAGGTCACTTCAATGCGACCGCCGAGAGGATTGATGCTGGCATTACTCAGAAAGTAGCCGATGCCCATGCCATCCGCCTTGTCGCTCACGAATGGCTGCCCCAGACGCCGGGCAACATCAGGCTCAATCCCCTTGCCATCGTCGCAGATATCAACAAGGCACCAGGTGTCGTTGCCATGAACCTTGATGTTCACCAACTGGCGTGCTGCCTGTGCCGCATTATCGAGAAGATTCACCAATACCTGCGGCAAGGTTGCGGGCACCGTGATCGGCAAATCCTCCAGTTGCAGCAGCAGCGAGAACTGACGCGCCGGGTGTACCACCTCCATACGTTCAACGGCTGCCTGCACCAGCCGGTACAGGGTGGACACCCTGCCCTCACTCGCCGCCTGATCACGCAGGTCGTGAAGAATATCGCGACACAACGACAGCTGTCGGCGCAGCATGCTGACGTCCTCACGCAAGGGAGAGTCGGCGGGCAGCTCCTGTTCGATATCCCGGGCAATCACGGTCATGGTGGACAATGGCGTGCCCAGCTCATGCGCCGCCCCCGCGGCAAGTGCGCCGATGGCCACAACCTGCTCACGCTGCAACAGTCGCTCATGCTGTTCCGAGAGCCGCTGGTCCTGCTCACGCAGGGCATGGCTCATGCGCGACACAAAAAATGCGATGAGTCCGGCGCTCAGCAAAAAATTCAGCCACATGCCAAACACATGCAGGTTAAACCCTTCTGCCTTGTCTGCGCCGGCATGCAGCATCATCTGGTGATGCGCATGCGGATCATCCGGCATCAGTGCCACTCCGGAAGACAGCTGCATGCCACCAAAGGGCTCAAACGGCACATAGTGAAACAGCAGCAGGCTGTAAGCCGACAGCGTCAGCAATGCCAGCACCACGGTAAAACCGATACGCAGGGTTGCCGCCGCAATGGTCAGCGGCACGAGGTACCAGGACACGAAAGGATTGGTAGAGCCACCGGTGCGGTAAAGAATGATCGTCATCAGGACAACATCGATCAGCAACTGGGCAAACAGCTCGGCCTCACTGACCTGCCCCATCCGATGCAGCCGCCACAGGGTCCAGCCATTGAACATGGTCAGCAACAGCAAGGCCGCCGTAATGGCCCGGTCAGAAAAAACGGCAACACCCAGTCCCCACTCGGCCACACCCAGCGCCAGCAGCAACCCGGCCAGAAGAATGGTACGCAACAGGCACAGACGGGCCAGATTGTGATGATTGGCACTGGCATCGTGGCGCATCAGTAAAGGCATGATCATCCTGAAGGGCAGGCATGAAAAAAGGTGTCCAAGGACACCTTTTTTCGGGGTGAGGGTCAAGCGACAGAATGTCGCAGGCCCTCGTCACCACAATCCGCTCAAGCCAGATTGGCGTTCACGAAGTCCCAGTTCACCAGCTTCTCCAGGAAAGTGCTGATGTAGTCCGGGCGACGGTTGCGGAAATCGATGTAGTAGGCATGTTCCCACACATCAATGGTCAGCAGGGCTTTCTGGCCGTGGGCCATGGGCAGGTCGGCATTCGGGGTCTTGGTGACTTCCAGCTTGCCATCCTTGTTCAGGACCAGCCAGGCCCAACCGGAGCCAAACTGGGTGGTAGCAGCCGCCTTGAAGAGCTCGACGAACTTGTCATAGCCACCGAGGTCGGCATCGATTTTGGCAGCGATGGCGCCAGTGGGCTTGCCACCACCATTCGGCTTCATGCAGTTCCAGTAAAAGGTGTGGTTCCAGATCTGGGCGGCATTGTTGAACATGCCAGCCTTGGCGGCATCACCGGCCACAGCCTTGATGATGTCTTCCAGGCCCTTGTCAGCCAGGTCAGTATCCTTGATCAGGTTGTTCAGGTTCACAACATAGGCGTTGTGGTGCTTGCCATGGTGAAAGTCCAGTGTTTCAGCGCTGATGATCGGTTCCAGCGCGGTCTTTTCATACGGCAGGGCGGGCAATTCGATAGCCATGATGGGTTCCTGTTTTCCTGTGATCAATTCGGAGCTGCCGGAGCAGCACTGCGGGGAGAGATTATGCAACTGTAGCGGATGGGCAGCAATTCACCAGCCACAGAAAAAGCGTCAGGCAGGACACCCCTGCCCGATGCAGATATCTGCCTTATTTGTCGTCGTCCAGATCGAAGTCGAAGTCGCGCAGCTTGCGCTGCAGGCGACGCTCCTCAAGGAGTTCGTCAATCACCCGACGTTTGGTAAGGGAATTCTTGACGGCGTTGGCCTTGGCCACTTCGTCATTCTCCGTCTCACCGTTTTCCTCGAATCCGTCTTCCAATTCCAGATCGTCCGATTTGGCTGCTGCCATGGGAACCTCTTAAACAAGGAATCTCACTGTTCGCGGGTATATACGTGAAAGAATGAAGGCTGTAAAGCCGCGACAGAATCAGCGCATCAAAAAAAACGGCCGGTACAAGACCGGCCGTTTTCAGAAGTGATTGTTACCTGAAATCAGGCAGCAAAATCCTTCAGTTTCTTCAACGGGCGAATCTTCACGGCGTTGCTGGCCGGCTTGGCCTTGAACACGGTTTCTTCACCAGTGAAAGGATTGATGCCCTTGCGAGCCTTGGTTGCCGGCTTGCGCACAACCAGGATCTTGAACAGGCCAGGCATGGTGAAGGAACCGGCAGCATTCTTCTTCACGTGGCGTTCGATAACGGCGGACAGCTCGTCAAGAACGGCAGACACCTGCTTCTTGGTCAGCTCGGTTGCTTCAGACAGCTCAACCAGCAACTGGGTCTTGCTGAAAGCAGTGGCTACGGCAGCGCCCGGCTTCCTGGCTACTGGCTTGGCAGCAGGCTTGGCAGCAGCAGCCGGCTTCTTGACCGGTGCCTTTGCAGCTGGCTTGGCGGCAGGCTTGGCAGCTGCTTTCTTGACAGGGGCTTTGGCGGCAGGAGCTTTTGCAACAGGTTTGGCGGGGGCTTTGGCAGCGGGCTTCTTTGGTGCGGCTTTGGTGGCAGTCGTCTTCTTGGTTACGGCCATTATGTGTCTTCCTATCTGAGAGAGAATCCAGGTCAGGCGCTCAGCCGGCGGCTCGGCATGGCGCTTTGTTCAGCTGTACAGCAGAAAAACATCTGAACTGGCTTGGATATATAGGGGATTTAGGATTGCCCAGCAATAGCATGCCCACCAAAAACGCCGGGTTTTACAGGCTTTTTATCAAAAACATGGCAGATACGGCGGTTTAACCGGTAAACCCCCGGAAATCAGACATCCCCAGCGCCGACAAGTTGCTGCGATTCCTTTCACTACCTGCTGCCGTAACCGGCCGGCTGTGGCTATAATCGCTCCCCTTTGGAGACCGTACGGGACATGCCCGCACGGCCGGATGATTCGGGGCAGAAACACCATGATGCGCACCCACTACTGTGGCGAACTGAACGAACAACACATCGACCAGACCATTACGCTTGCGGGCTGGGTCCATCGTCGTCGTGACCATGGCGGCGTGATTTTCCTGGACATGCGCGACCGTGACGGTCTGGTACAGGTGGTGATCGACCCGGACACCCCTGAAGCATTTGCACAGGCCGACAAGTCCCGATCCGAATACGTGCTGAAAATTACCGGCCGTGTGCGCAACCGTTATGCCGGCACCGAAAACCCGAACATGCCTACCGGCATGATCGAAGTGCTGGGCAAGGACATCGAGATCCTGGCCGAGTCCGAGACGCCCCCCTTCCCGCTGAACGATGACTTCACCAACGTTGGCGAAGAAGTTCGCCTGAAGTACCGCTTCCTCGACATGCGTCGTCCGGAGATGCTGGAACGCATGCGCTTCCGCTCGAAAGTCACCTCGAAAATCCGTACCTATCTCGACAAGCACGGCTTCCTCGATGTGGAAACGCCGGTGCTCACCCGCGCCACACCGGAAGGTGCCCGTGATTACCTGGTGCCGTCCCGCACCCAGCCGGGTTCCTTCTTTGCCCTGCCCCAGTCCCCCCAGCTGTTCAAGCAGTTGCTGATGGTGTCGGGCTTTGATCGTTACTACCAGATCGCCAAATGCTTCCGTGACGAAGACCTGCGCGCTGACCGCCAGCCGGAGTTCACCCAGATCGACATCGAGACATCTTTCCTGTCCGATGACGACATCATGAACATCACCGAAACCATGGCGCGCGAGCTGTTCGACGAGCTGCTCGGCGTGAAGTTCGAGCCGCTGCAGCGCATGACCTATGCCGATGCCATGCGTGACTACGCTTCCGACAAGCCGGACCTGCGTATCCCCATGAAACTGGTGGACGTGGCCGACCTGATGCAGAACGTGGAGTTCAAGGTGTTCGCCGGTCCGGCCAAGGATCCGAAGGGCCGTATCGTCGCACTGCGCGTGCCCGGTGGCGGCGCCATGCCGCGCAGCCAGATCGATGAATACACCAAGTTCGTCGGCATCTATGGTGCCAAGGGTCTGGCTTACATCAAGGTCAACGACCTGGCGGCCGGCATCGAAGGCCTGCAATCCCCCATCGTGAAGTTCATCGAACCGATCGTGCTCGAACTGCTGCAGCGCGTTGGCGCCGAAAACGGCGACCTGGTGTTCTTCGGTGCCGACAAGGCCAAAATCGTCAACGATGCCATGGGCGCGCTGCGCGTTCGTGTCGGCCACGACCTCAAGCTGGCCACCTGCGAGTGGGCACCACTGTGGGTGGTCGACTTCCCGATGTTCGAAGAGACCGATGATGGTCACTGGACCTCGGTTCACCACCCCTTCACCATGCCCAAGTGCGATGTGGAAACGCTGACCAGCAACCCGGGTGCAGCCCTCTCCGTGGCTTACGACTTCGTGCTGAACGGCACCGAAATCGGCGGCGGCTCGCTGCGTATCTACAACATGGACATGCAGAAAGCCGTGTTCAAGGCGCTGGGCATCTCGGATGAAGAAGCCAACGAGAAGTTCAGCTTCCTGCTGGATGCGCTCAAGTATGGCGCGCCTCCCCATGGCGGCCTCGCCTTCGGTCTGGATCGCCTGATCATGCTGATGACTGGTGCCACCAGCATCCGTGACGTGATTGCCTTCCCGAAGACCAAGACGGCCGAGTGCCTGATGACGCATGCTCCGGCACCGGTAGATGCCAAGCAGCTGCGTGATCTGGGTATCCGCGTGCGCGAAAAAGAAAAAGCAGCAGAATAACAACTCCGTTCAATCCCTCTCCTTCTCCACCAGGGAGAGGGAGCGCTACACACGAGGCAGGAAACATGGCCGGACACAGTAAATGGGCCAATATCAAGCACCGCAAGGCTCGTCAGGACGCGGTTAAAGGCAAGGTATTTACCAAGTACATTCGTGAAATCGTCACGGCAGCCCGCATGGGCGGCCCCAGCGAAGCAGACAATCCACGCTTGCGTGCCATTGTCGCCAAGGCGCTCACCGCCAACATGACACGTGATGTGGTCAATCGTGCGATCCAGCGTGGTGCAGGTGGTGACGACGACAAGAAACTCGACGAGCTGACCTATGAAGGTTATGGCGTGGGTGGCGTGGCCGTGATTGTGGAAACCATGACCGACAACCTGAACCGTACCGTCAGTGAAGTGCGTCATGCCTTCTCCAAGCATGGCGGCAACCTCGGCACCAATGGCTCGGTCGCCTACCTGTTCAATAAGCGTGGCGAGATTTTCTTCCCCGCCGGTGTCAATGAAGACAAGGTAATGGAAGTCGCGCTGGAATCCGGCGCCGATGATGTGCAGAGCGATGAAGACGGCGTGACCGTCGTGACAACACCGGAAGCCTTCGGTGCCGTGCTTGATGCACTGGATGCAGCCGGCCTCAAGCCGGAAAGCTCGGAAGTGACGATGTCTCCTTCGACCCAGGCCGAGATCACTGATGTCGACCAGGCAGAGAAGATCATGAAAATGATCGACATGCTGGAAGACCTGGATGATGTGCAGAACGTCTACACGAATGCGGACTTCTCCGCAGACGTGATGGCCGAGCTGAACAAGTAAGCCAGACCAGTAACAGGGCCGCGCAAGCGGCCTTGTTGTTTCAGGGATCGTCGACATGCCCATCATTCTCGGAATTGACCCAGGCTCCCGCATCACCGGCTTCGGCGTGATTGACTCTGATGGCACCCGGCATCGCTATATCGCTTCGGGCTGCATCAAGATGGCCGAGCTGTCGCTACCCGAACGCCTGCATCGTATTTATGCCGGCATTACCGAAATCGTCGCCACTTACCATCCCGAACAATCCGCCATCGAGCAGGTCTTTCTGTCGAATAATGCCGACTCGGCACTGAAGCTGGGGCAGGCCCGGGGCGCTGCCATAGTGGCGTTGATGAACCACAACCTGCCGGTATCGGAATACTCGGCGCGGCAGGTGAAGCTGGCCGTGGTAGGGAAAGGATCGGCATTGAAAGAGCAGGTGCAGCACATGGTGGTGCGCCTGCTGTCACTGGATAAATCTCCCCCGGCTGATGCTGCCGATGCGCTTGCCATTGCCCTCTGCCATGCCCAGGCCTCCAGTTCACTGGCCCGGATTGCAGGCGCCGAACGCCTGCGCAGCGGCCGCGCCCGAGAATAAAACTACTGTACGTGTAGCCAGTTAACTGCAGCTGTGGTACTTAAGTCAAAGTCATCACAAATGTGGGAGCGGCTTTAGCCGCGAATGTGCTGGCAGCGAAAAAGTCCATTCGCGGCTAAAGCCGCTCCCACACGACAGCCACCAATTGCCTTGAGAACAAGACGTGATAGCCCGCCTGACAGGAACGCTTATCGAGAAACAGCCACCGGTACTGGTAGTGGATGTGAATGGTGTGGGTTACGAGCTGGAAGCACCGATGAGCACCTTCTATAAGGTTACCCTTGGCGCAACCGTCACCCTGCATGTGCATCAGGTCGTGCGTGAGGATGCCAATCTTCTGTACGGCTTTGCCTCGCGCGAAGAGCGCGACATGTGCCGCACCCTGCTCAAGGTCAACGGCGTCGGGCCAAAGATGGCGCTGGCCATTTTGTCCGGCATGGAAGCCGATGCCTTTGCCGCCTGCATCCGTCAGGGCGACGTCACCACCCTTACCCGCATTCCCGGTGTCGGCAAGAAAACCGCCGAACGCCTGATCATTGAAATGCGGGATCGTGTGGGTGATGGTACTGCCGGCCTCAACCTGCTCGCCGGCGAGGCCGTACCTGCCACCCCTGAGCGTGATGCCGTCACTGCACTCATTGCATTGGGTTACAAACCAGCCGAGGCCGAGCGTGCTGTCGGCCGCATCAAAGCGGATAATGCCAGCGCCGAAGACCTGATCCGGCAAGCCCTGAAGGGCATGGTCAGGGCATGATTCGACGAAGAATGCGGGAGAGGAATGCATGAGTCTGCTTGAAACCGATGATCGCCTGATCTCGCCAACGGCCCCTGCCGGCAAGCGCGAGGAAGCCATCGACCGCGCCATTCGCCCCACCCGCCTCGACGACTATATCGGCCAACCGCAAGTGCGCGCCCAGATGGAGATATTCATCCACGCCGCACGTACCCGCAACGAGGCCCTGGATCACACCCTGATTTTCGGTCCGCCCGGGCTGGGCAAGACCACACTAGCCAACATCATTGCGCGGGAAATGGGCGGCAGCCTGAAGTCCACCTCCGGACCGGTGCTGGAGAAGGCCGGCGATCTCGCTGCCCTGCTCACCAATCTGGAGGCCGGCGACGTACTTTTCATTGATGAAATCCATCGCCTGTCCCCCGTGGTAGAGGAAATCCTCTATCCGGCCATGGAGGATTACCAGCTGGATATCGTGATCGGCGAAGGCCCTGCGGCACGCTCGATCAAGCTTGATTTGCCACCGTTCACACTGGTTGGCGCCACTACGCGTGCCGGTCTGCTGACGTCGCCACTACGCGACCGTTTCGGCATTGTGCAGCGGCTGGAGTTCTACTCGGTCGCCGATCTTTCACACATCGTCACCCGCTCCTCCTCCCTGCTGAAAGTACCGATGGATGCCGAGGGCGCCAACGAGATTGCGCGCCGCTCACGCGGCACGCCCCGCATTGCCAACCGGCTGCTGCGCCGGGTGCGTGACTATGCCGAGGTAAAGGCTGACGGCAACATCACGGCTGACGTTGCCAGCAGCGCGCTCAACATGCTGGATGTGGATCAGCACGGGTTTGATGGCATGGACCGGCGCTTCATGCTCACGCTCATGGAAAAATTCGGTGGCGGCCCGACCGGTATCGAATCGCTGGCAGCCGCACTGAGCGAAGATGCCGGCACACTGGAAGATGTGATCGAGCCCTACCTCATCCAGCAAGGCTTTGTCATGCGTACCTCACGCGGCCGCATTGCCACCCCGCACGCCTATCTGCATTTCGGCCTAAAGACGCCGGAACGGCTGCAGGAACACCTGAACCAGAACCAGACGGGTCTTTTCTGATATGGCGCTCTCCATGCCACTGCCGGAATACATTTTTCCAGTACGCGTTTACATTGAAGACACGGACGGCGGCGGTATCGTCTATTACGTTAACTACCTGAAATTCATGGAGCGTGCCCGCACGGAATTCCTGCGCCATCTCGGCTTTGATCACTACCTGCACGCAGAAGAAGACTTCATGTTTGTGGTCAGGGGAGCAGAGGCGCGCTACTTCCAGCCGGCACGCATGGATGATGCACTGACGGTCAGTGCACAGATACAGTCACTGGGTCGTGCGTCACTGGTGTTCCGGCAGGAAGTCAGGCGTGGAGATACCGTGATGTGCAGCGGCCAGATTGATATTGCCTGCGTCAAACGATCCGACCTGAAGCCTCGTGCACTGCCCGAGCGCCTGGTTGACTTGCTGAAATCCCGATACGGAAAGAACTGATGAATACACCTGTCGACATGTCCATATGGCATCTTGTCAGCCATGCCAGCTTTGTCGTGCAACTGGTCATGCTGGTGCTGATTGCGGCTTCGGTATGGTCATGGAACATCATTTTCCAGCGCAGAACCTTGTATCGCAGTGCCACACAGGCCGCTGATGCGTTTGATACCGAGTTCTGGTCCGGTGGCGACATCAATGCCCTGCATGCCCGTCTTACGCGTGAACAGGATCTGCAGGGTCAAGCGAGCATTTTCCGCGCAGGCTTCAAGGAGTTCATGCGCCTGCGTGAAAAAGGTGCCGATGCCGATGCCGTCATGCAGGGCGTGACACGCTCCATGCGGATTGCCGTCACCCAGGAGCAGTCACGCCTGGAAGCCAGCCTGAACTTTCTGGCCAGTGTCGGCTCCACCAGCCCCTATGTCGGCCTGTTTGGCACTGTCTGGGGCATCATGACCTCGTTCATGGGACTCGCCAAGGTGCAGCAAGCCACCCTGGCCGTGGTCGCTCCCGGTATTGCAGAAGCGCTTATCGCAACCGCCATCGGCCTGTTTGCCGCAATTCCCGCCGTGCTTGCCTATAACCGCTTTTCCGCCAGCAGTAACGACCTGCTGACACGCTACGAAACGTTTGCCGACGAATTCCTCGGCATCCTGCACCGTGAAGCCCATGGCAAACACTGACGCGCTCCATCGCTGCCATCAGGAGCAGGACTGATCATGGAAAGCACCTTTCGCCGTGAGCGAAAAAAACCCGTGGCCGAAATGAACGTCGTGCCCTATATCGACGTCATGCTCGTCCTGCTGGTGATTTTCATGGTCACCGCGCCGATGCTGACGCAGGGCCTGCAAGTCGAACTGCCCAAGGCAGTGACAGACAATATTTCCCTGAAAAACCGCGAACCCGTGATCATTTCGATCAAGGCCGACGGCTCTTACTGGATCAAGCAGGGCAATGCGCGTGATCGCCGTGTCGACAAGAATGAAATCACGGATGAAGTCCGCGAAGCCCTCGACAAGTCGCCGGAGGCTCCGGTACTGGTCAATGGTGATCATCGTGTGAAATACGGTGTCGTGGTCACGATGATGGCCCAGCTGCAACAGGCCGGCGTCCCCAATGTCGGTCTGCTGACGCAGGCAGCCCCCGATGTTGCGCCCTGATCTGGCACTGGCCGGCATGAGCCCGGAAAACCGGCGCGCACTGAAACTCTCCATCGCACTGCATGTCGGCATTGTCGTGCTGGCCTTACTGCTGCCACACCTGCATCGCCCCCCCGTCATCGAGCCTCCTCGTGTGGTTGAGGCCGTGCTGGTGAGTGCCGCAGCCGTGCCCAGACAAGCACCGGCCAAACCCGTTATTGCACCAGCCCCGGAGCCCTTACCGGTTGTCGAGCCGGAGCCGGTGAAGCCCGACATCAAGCCGGTTGTAAAACCGTTGCCAGTGCCAGTGCCCAAAGTAGCCCTGCCACAGGCAAAACCGGCACCTGAAAAGCCCGTACCGCCAAAACCTGCAACAGCAAAGCCCGCTCCCGCCAAACCATCCCTTAACCGGAATGCACTCGATGCGGAAATGCAGGCGCTTGATCGCGAAATGCAGGCCCAGCAGATGAAGGCGGATGCAGACCGGATACAACGTGAAGCGGCCAGCGCAGCCGCCAGTGCCCGTGATGCTGCCAATCTTGCACTCAAGGAAAAACATGAACGGCTGATCCGTCAGCGTGTGATAACAAAATGGAACAGACCCCTGTCTGCAAGGCATGGCATGGTAACGACCCTGCGGATCAGTGTTCTTCCGGGTGGTGAGGTCAGCAATATCGTGATCATCAAAAGCAGTGGCGATGCCGCCTTTGATGCAAGCGCGAAAGATGCGATCGAGAGCTCCAGTCCCCTGCCGGTACCCGATGACATTGCCGTGTTCAATTCCTATTTCCGCGTATTCGCCTTCAAATTCAGTCCGGAAGACATGTGATGCTGCGTTTTTCCGCTTTGGTTTTACTGCTGGTGCTATCCAGCCTGAGCCGTGCCGAACTCGTGATTGAAATCACGCGCGGTGCCGACGACGCCCTGCCCATTGCGATTGTCCCTTTTGCCGGCACCCAGGCCAGCGACAACCTTGCCAGCATCATCAAGGCAGACCTGGATCGCAGTGGCCGCTTTCGCTCACTGCCCGAGGCCGGTTTCCCGTCACAACCCTCCTCCTCTGCCGAGGTGAAGTATGCTGAATGGCAGAATGTTGGCGCCAATCATCTGGTAACCGGCTCGGTACAAACAACGGCAACCGGTCAGTTCCAGATCAGTTATGAGCTGTTCAGCCTGGATCGCAAGGTGCGACTGCTGGGCGAGAGCCTGACAGTTCCGGCCGGCCAGTGGCGCGATGCTGCACACTTTGCCGCCGACAAGATATTCGAGGCCATCATGGGCGTTCGCGGAGTTTTTTCCACCAAGATCCTCTACGTGAACCAGTACCCGCATAACGGCAAACTGCGTTACCGCCTGGAGCTCGCCGATGCCGATGGCCAGCGCCCGCTCAGCATCCTTGATTCGCCAGAACCCATCCTGTCACCAGGCTGGTCCCCGGATGGACGCAAGGTGGCCTATGTGTCCTTTGAAAGCGGCCGCCCTGCCATTTACTCGCAGACTGTTGCCACCCAGCAACGTACACGTCTTGCCAGTTTTTCCGGCCTGAACGGGGCACCTGCCTGGTCGCCGGATGGTCGTCGCATGGCACTGACCCTGTCGCGCGATGGCAATCCTGAAATCTATGTCATGGATATCGAAAGCCGCGCGCTGAGCCGGATTACCAATCACGCGGCCATTGATACCGAACCCCGCTGGATGCCCGATGGCAAGGCACTGGTGTTTACGTCGGACCGAGGCGGCAGTGCGCAGGTATATCGTGTATCGCTGGATGACATGAAAGTGAAACGTCTTACGTTTGAAGGCAGCTTCAATGCTCGTGCCGATGTTAGCCCTGATGGCCGTTATCTGGCACTGGTGAACCGCCAGCGTGGCCAGCAATTCCAGATTGCCGTGCAGGACATGAACAATGGCGTGTTGAATGTACTGACACAGACACCGCTTGATGAAAGCCCCAGCTTTTCCCCCAATGGCCAGTCTCTGGTATATGCCAGCCGCAAGGGCAAGTATGGAGAACTGGGCATTGTTTCGATTGATGGCCGCTCGCATGTCCGGCTTCCCGCCCGCCTGGGCGAAGTGCGTGAGCCGGCCTGGTCTCCCTATCTGAGACCGTAAACCAACCCTGTTCTGTCCGGTGCCCGCAGGGACACCAGTTTTTTGTAGTAATGAAGGAGAGTGTGACCATGAATATTCTGAAATCCAAAGCACTGGCAGCCGCCATTCTGAGCCTGGGCATTGCCGCCTGTACCACCACCAAGGCGCCGGAAACAGCATCCACTGCCGTCACAGAGCAGTCTGAAGCCGACCGTGCTGCAGCAGAAGCTGCTGCAGCCAAGGCCCGTGCCGATGCCGATGCTGAAGCCACACGTACCGCCGCTGCTGCCGAAGCTGCCCGCCTTGAAAGCCAGGCACTGGCTGACTCACAGGCAAAGGCCCAGGCCGATGCAGCTGCCCAGGCCAATGCCCTGGCTGGCTCGCTTGGCATCAAGACCTTCTACTTTGGCTATGACGATGCCAACCTGCAGGATGGCGACATTGATGCACTGAAGGCACACGCCGCTTACCTTGGCAAGAACAGTGGCGCTCGTGTCCAGGTTAACGGTCACTCCGATGAGCGCGGCACCCGTGAATACAACATGGCGCTGGCTGAACGTCGTGCCAAGGCCGTTGCAGCCTTCCTGACCGGGAATGGCGCACGTGGCAGCCAGCTGGAAGTCGTCAGCTACGGTGAAGAAAAGCCGGCTGTCGCAGGTGAAGGCGAAGAAAGCTGGGCGAAGAACCGCCGTGTCGAGCTGGAATACGCTGCAGGCAATCCCTGATCCGTATTGCGGTTGATGAAACGGGCCTTCGGGCCCGTTTCTGTTTTTGCCCGCCGGGGGACATCCCCCTTCCCCCACCCGGCTTGCATCTGCTAGAAGAAGGAATTGTTTTTCACCCACTGGAATCCTGACATGCAAAAGGGACTTTCGTTCTGGAAAAAGGACTGGATTGCCGGCCTGATCATTACCCTCGGCCTGCTTTTTGTCTGGGCCTCCACCGATGTCATTGAGGATATCGAACGCTACGCCTATGACCTTGGGGTGCAGGCAAGTGCAGAAGAGCCCGGTGACAAGGTGGCCATCATTGCAATTGATGACCAGAGTATCGAGAACCTCGGGCGCTGGCCGTGGCCACGGACCACGCTCGCCGAGATGATCAACGCCCTGCACCAGGGCGGCGCCAAGGCCATCGGCCTCCCCCTGTTCCTGTCAGAGCCACAGATTGACCCCGGCCTGGCATCCATTCGTGACATTACCGCCTTTTACAACAGCAACCTGCTGGCCATGGCCGACGGTACTCCGGCCGTTGCCGAGCTGGGCAGCAAACTGGGCACAGCTGAAACCCGTCTGAACACGGACAAGCATCTGGCGGATGCCATGGGGCTGGCCGGCAATGTGGTATTGCCAATGCAGTTTGTTCTGGGCGAAATGCAGGGCAACCCTGACAAGCCGTTACCCGAGTTTGTCACCCGCAACCAGATCGTCGCCGTAAGGGATGGCATCGGTGCGGCAGAAAACTTCCAGTTGCCCCCGGAAGCCAGTGAGGCGGTTCCTCCCATCAGCATGCTGGGCGAAAAAGCGGCCTTTATTGGTCATCTCAGCATCAACCCTGATCCCGATGGCGCCATTCGACAGGATGCACTGCTGGTGCAATATGGCAGTGAGTATTATCCCTCCTTGTCACTCCTGCTGGCCGCCAAAAGCCTAAACCTGGGACTCGGTGAAATCTCCGTGGATCTGGGCGAAGGCCTGCGCCTGGGCAAGCTGCAGATCAAGACCGATCCCTACCTGCAGATGCGCACTTTTTTCTACAAGGGCAGCAATGATCGCCCGGCCTTTGCCGCAGACTCCTTCTACGATGTGGCAACGGGCAAGATTCCGCTCAGCAAGTACAAGGACAAGATCGTCATCATTGGTCCCACTGCTTACGGGCTTGGCTCCCCACAGGTAACTCCGGTTTCGCCAGGCATGGAGCCGGCCTACATCCTGGCGCATAACGTCGCCAGCATCCTGAACCAGAATTTCTTCATTACCCCGGAGTGGGCCACGCTGGTGCGCTGGCTGGCCGTTTTGCTGGCCGCCGCTTATGTGATTTTCGGATTGCCGCGCCTGAAGGCCGGGCCTGCAGCCATGGCATCCGGTGCACTGATACTGTCCATGCTTGTTGCGCACTTTGTCTTCATGACCGGATCAGGGGTATGGGTGCCACTCATGCTGCCTGCCGTCATCATTGGCGTCGGTTATGTGCTGATCACCACCAAGCACTATTTCATTACGGAAAAAGCCCGCGAAAAATCCGATGTGCAGTCGGCTGAATCCAACCGCATGCTGGGCCTTGCCCTGCAGCAATCAGGTCAGCTCGACATGGCCCTGGAAAAATTCCGCAAATGCCCGATGGATGAGTCGATGGCCGATGTGCTCTACAACCTTGCACTGGACTACGAGCGCAAACGCCAGTTCAACAAGGCGGTATCGGTGTATGAATACATTTCCGCCTACAACCCCGGCTTCCGCGACTTGTCACAAAAATTGCAGCGTGCACAAAAACTGGAAGAAACCGTGATTCTGGGTGGTGGCGCCATGAGCTCTGCTGCAGCCACCATGATCCTGACACCGGGTAATGATGAAAAGCCGATGCTGGGTCGTTATCAGGTTGAAAAGGAACTGGGCAAGGGTGCCATGGGTGTGGTTTACCTTGGCCGCGACCCCAAGATCAATCGTGTGGTGGCCATCAAGACACTGGCGCTGGCCAACGAATTTGAAGGCGACGAACTCAAGGAGATCAAGGAACGTTTCTTCCGCGAGGCGGAAACTGCCGGCCGCCTGAATCACCCGAACATTGTGACCATTTACGATGCGGGTGAAGAACACGATCTGGCCTATATTGCGATGGAATTCCTGCGTGGCCATGATCTGGCACGGTATGTAAAACCGGATGCGCTGCTGCCGATCCCCAAGGTGGTGAACATTGTGTTCAAGGCGGCGCTGGCCCTGCATTACGCGCATCAGCACAACATCGTGCATCGCGACATCAAGCCGGCCAACATCATGTATGAGCCGGATGCCGGCGGCATCAAGATCACCGACTTTGGTATCGCCCGCATCACCGATGCCAGCAAGACCAAGACCGGCACCGTGCTGGGCACACCTACCTACATGTCACCAGAACAGGTGGCCGGCAAGAAGGTGGATGGCCGCTCCGACCTCTACAGTCTGGGTGTCATGTTTTACCAGATGCTTAGCGGCGTAGCGCCGTTCCGTGGTGAATCGATGGCCACGCTGATGTTCAAGATTGCAAATGAACCGCATGCATCCGTATTCGAGGCCCGTCCTGAACTGGCCGAGGTACTGCCCTGCATTGGCGCAATCATTGACAAGGCCATTGCCAAGAACCCTGATGATCGTTACCAGACCGGCCAGGAATTTGCGACTGCGATCAAGGCTTGTGTCGATGCCAGCAAGAAAAACGGCAGCTCCGGCACACTGCCAGCCACTCCGGCCGAAGAGGCGTAAAGGGGCATGGCCATGAAAAGCCCGACATACGCCTGTCGCACGGATATCGGTCGCCAGCGCGAACATAACGAGGATGCTGTCGCCATTTCTGCCGAACTGGGAGCGGGCATCCTTGCGGATGGCATGGGTGGTCACAACGCGGGGGAAGTCGCCAGCCAGATGGCCATCGACATGATCCGCGTCATCCTGCAGCAAACCGCCGGAGTACCCGCAAAAGAACGGCTGGAAACAGCCGTGCAGGCAGCGCATGCCGGTATTCTGGAAAAGGCAGACAGCTCTCCCCGCTACAAGGGCATGGGAACCACCATCGTCGTGACACTGCTTGAAAAGCAGACCCTGACGTTTGCCCATGTCGGTGATTCCCGTCTGTACCGGTGGCGCAAGGGACAGCTTGAGCAACTGACACGTGACCACTCGCTGCAACAGGAGTTCATGGACAAGGGCAACTACTCGGCCGAGGAAGCTGCCCGCAAGGTGGGGCGCAACATCCTCACCCGCGCACTCGGCCTGGAGGGTGACTTTCACGTTGATGTCGCATCAACGTCCGTGCAGGAAAAAGACCGCTACCTGCTCTGCTCTGACGGCCTGCACGAGATGGTGGGCGATGGCGATATATCTACCTGGCTGGGTCGCGGCTTTGATGCCGTCACCACCTGCGAAGCACTAATCGACATGGCCAACACACAGGGTGGTCGCGATAACATCAGTACGGTACTGATCGACATTCCGTAACAGACGAATGTCGTGCGCTCTGCGACACTCCTGACATTCCGACCCGTATAACCCGTGGTGCCGTATGACACGTTCTGCCCTGTATCGCTCGATTGCCCTTTTACCGCTTGGCCTGGCACTGCAGTCGGCTGTCGCCTCCGCCAGCGGGATTGTCATTGAGGAGCGGCCACTGAGCCAGCCTGCCACTGCAACTACAGCCACGCCAGCGGCCCCGGCACCAGCCACTGCTGCAGTGCAAACACATGCTGCCCTGCCAGAAGCAGCACCCGCCGTAACAGTTTCCGAAAGCATTATTGCCGCGCCAACGGTTATTCTCGGGGGCAGCACTGCCCGAGACACTCCCGCCAGCCCGGTGCCCGAAAGCGGCAACTACTGGCAGCTTTATTCACAACTGCAACAGCTTCAGCAGGAAGTGGCGCTTTTGCGTGGCACTGTGGAAGAACAGACGCACCTGATCGAGCGCCTGCAGAATGACCTGCGTACCCGCTACACCGATCTGGACCAGCGCCTGCTGCAACAGCAGGAACAGCAAAAGCTGCCTGTTGCCGGAGCCGCAGCAACTGATCCGCAAGCCACAGCAACCAGTACGCTCGAAGACGAGAAGAAGGCCTATCTGGCCGCCTACGACACTTTTCGCAAGGGCGGACCTGACAAGGCCATTGCCCCCATGCAGTCCTTCGTGAAGACGTACCCTGACTCCAGCCTGACACCGGGTGCCTACTACTGGCTGGGCGAGTTTTACCTGAACGCGACAAAGCCGGATCTGGCCAAGGCACGCCAGCAGTTCGACACGGTACTGACCAGATATCCCGAGAATGCCAAGGCCCCGGCAGCGCTGTACAAGATCGCCAGCATCCTTGACCTGCAAGGCAAGCCGGATGAGGCAGGTAAAAAGATGCAGGAACTGGTCAAGCGCTACCCCAAGAGCCCCGAAGCCAGCCTGGCAGAGACCTGGCTTAAAACCACCGAGACCAGCAAAAAAGCGGCAGCAAAACCGGCCCCCGCCAAGCCTGCTGCAAACAAGCGGTAGTCCCGCTCGGGTTGCGGTAGAATGGATGACTATCTGACTGCCTGCCGCAACCGTGACCGAACTTCGTATCACTGAAATCTTCCACTCCCTTCAGGGTGAAGCCCGCTCCGTTGGCCGGCCCACGGTATTCGTGCGCCTGACCGGCTGCCCCTTGCGTTGCGTCTGGTGCGATACCCCCTACTCCTTCAGCGGCGGCACCATAATGACGCTGGATACGGTACTGGAGAGTGTCGTCACCCATGGTGCCCGCCATGTCTGTGTCACTGGTGGCGAGCCACTGGCCCAGCCGGAGTGCCTGCCGCTGCTGACAGCACTGTGTGATGCCGGCCTTGATGTCTCGCTGGAAACCGGCGGTGCCATGGACGTCAGTGGTGTCGACCCCCGTGTCAGCAAGGTCATGGACCTGAAAGCGCCCGACTCCGGGGAAGCGCATCGCAACCGCTATGAAAACATTCCCCTGCTTACCCGGCATGATCAGGTGAAGTTTGTGATCGCCTCCCGCAAGGATTACGAATGGGCCCGGTTCAAGTGTGATGAATACGCCCTGCCCGACCGGGTTGGCGATGTATTGTTCTCACCGGTGCACAATGCGCTGGAGCCGCGCGAGCTGGCCGAATGGATTCTGGCGGACCGTCTGCATGTGCGCATGCAGGTACAGCTGCACAAATACCTGTGGAACAATGAGCCCGGCCACTAAACACCGTTAACTCCAGACCCAGTGCCATTCACAATGACTGCAAAACCGAAAGCCATCGTTCTTTTGTCCGGCGGGCTGGACTCGGCCACTTGCCTGGCCATTGCCCGCCAGGAGGGCTTTGAGCCGATAGCCCTGAGCTTTGATTACGGCCAGCGCCATAATGCCGAGCTGGCTGCCGCACAGCGCATTGCCCAGGCGTTTGCCATCGGCGATCACCGTGTCATCCGGCTGGAGCTGGGCACCATTGGCGGCTCGGCCCTGACCGACACCTCGATTGCCGTCCCCACGGAAGAAAGCGAAGGCATCCCGGTCACCTATGTGCCGGCCCGCAATACCGTGTTTCTGTCATTTGCCCTCGGCCTTGCTGAAGTGACCGGGGCCGATGCGATCTATATCGGGGTGAATGCCGTGGACTACTCCGGCTACCCTGATTGCCGTCCCGAGTTCATTGCCGCGTTTGAAACCATGGCCAACCTGGCCACCAAGGCCGGAGTGGAAGGCCATCGCATGAAAATCCACACGCCGCTCATGTACCTGAGCAAGGCTGAAATCATCGACAAGGGCATGGCCCTTGGCGTGGATTATGCGCTGACAGTCTCCTGCTATCAGGCTGATCTGGATGGTCGTGCCTGCGGCGTCTGTGACTCGTGTCGCTTGCGTCGCAAGGGCTTTCAGGATGCCGGCATCGCAGACCCCACCCGCTATCAACAAGTCTCCGTATCGACTTAAAAGAGCCAAGGGCCGGTGCTACACTCGGCCGATTACCGCACTGCTGTGCCGTGACTATTCAGGAAGCCTCATGGAACATTTTCTCGTTCTCTCTGCGCTGGGTGCCGACCGCACCGGCATCGTTGACGAACTTGCCCGGGCCGCATCGGAAGCCCGCTGCAATATTGCAGACTCCCGGATGATTGTGATGGGCCAGGAATTTGCCCTGATCATGATGGTCTGCGGCACCTGGGATGCCATTGCCAAGCTGGAAGCCCAGTTGCCCAATCTGGGCAAGCGCCTGGAGCTGGCCATCACCTGCAAGCGCACGGAGCCCCGCGCCGTCCAGGCGGAGGCCATGCCGTACAACGTGCATGTGATCGCGCTCGACAACCCCGGCATCGTGCATGAAATTGCCAACTTCTTTGCCATCCAGGGCATCAACATCGAGGCCATGGAAACCAGCACCTACGCGGCTCCGCATACGGGCTCACCCATGTTTGCACTGAGCATGACGGTAAATATCCCGGCACGCGTCCATGTCGCCAGCCTTCGCGAAAACTTCATGCTGTTCTGTGATGATCGCAATCTGGACGCCATTATCGAGCCCTTCAAGAACTGATGCAGGGCAACAGTCCTGCGCCCCATCCATGCGGACTGTTCTTTGCCAGCGTTGCACTTCCGGATTCATCCTGTCTGTCACAAGGAAATTGTCATGACTATCGCAATTGGTGATGCTGTCCCTGATTTTCACCTGCCTGCCACCAGCAACAAGGACGTAAAGCTTTCGGCACTGCAGGGCTGGCATGTCATCCTGTATTTTTACCCGAAGGATTCCACCCCGGGCTGCACCCTTGAAAGCCAGCAGTTTCGTGACATGATGGGCGAATTCACGGCGGAAAAATGCATGATACTGGGTGTGTCCCGCGACAGCATCAAGTCACATGAAAGCTTCAAGGGCAAGGAATGCCTGCCCTTTGAGCTGATCAGCGATGCTGACGAAAAACTGTGTCGCCTGTTCGATGTCATCCAGATGAAGAACATGTACGGCAAGCAGGTAGAGGGCATTGAACGCAGCACCTTCCTGATCGACAAGAATGGCATCCTGCGTAATGAGTGGCGCAAGGTTAAAGTGGACGGACATGCCGAAGCAGTCCTCTTTGCCGTCAAACAGCTGAACAAGTAACACGCCCGAGCATGAAAAAGGCCGCATCAAGCGGCCTTTTTTCGTTCAGCCCCCAGGCTTATCCGGCTTTCTGTATGCGGAAGAGAAACGTGCTCTCCCCCTCCTGCAGCTCCAGCAGCCCATGACCGGCCTGACGCAGGAAAGCCTGAAAGTCGCGCACCGACCCTGCGTCCGTTGTCTGCACCTCAATCACCTCACCTGCCGCCATGCCGTGAAGGGCCTGTTTCAGCTTGAGTAATGGCATCGGGCAGCGCAAACCACGTGCATCAAGTGTTCTGACTACGTCATTCATTTGTAAAAACCTGCAGGCAACAGATGCAGCCGGCGAAAGCATCCGACAGAATAGTCCCATCATACCGTATCCGGACCGGAACACCCTGATGAAACACCTGGTCACCGCCTTGCTCACCAGCCTCCTGCTGCTCGGCACTCTCCTGCCGGCACAGGCAGAGAGCGAGCTGCCCGAACTGGGTGACAACTCGTCAGCCATCGTGACCCCGGAACAGGAGTACCGGCTTGGCCGGGCATGGATTCGCAAGCTGCGTGGCTCGACCTCTTCGATCAATGATCCGGTCCTGCAGAGCTATCTTGAGCGGCAATGTTACCGCCTGGCATTCAACAGCCCGCTGAAAGACCCCGACCTCACCCTGATCATCATCAATGACAAGGCCATCAATGCGTTTGCAGTCCCTGGCGGAGTCATCGGCATCAATGCCGGCCTGTTGCTGCATGCAGAAACCGAGGCCGAGTTTTCATCGGTATTGGCACACGAACTTGGCCACCTGAGCCAGCGCCACTTTGCCCGCCAGCTGGCAGAAAGCAAGAGCAACCAATGGGTCTATCTGGGCGCCATGCTGGCCAGTATTGCCGTCGCTGCCAGCGGTGACGGTCAGGGGGCCTATGCACTGGGAGCCAGCGCCCAGGCTGCCTCGCTGCAAAACCGTCTGAGCTACAGCCGGCTGAATGAACAGGAAGCTGATCGCATCGGCATGCAGACACTGGCGGATGCCGGGCTGGACCCGCAAGCCATGCCCCGCTTTTTCCAGCGCATGGAACGTCAGTCCCGTCAGGTGGGCGCCATCCCCGAGTTTGTCCTGACCCATCCGCTAACCCAGTCTCGTATCGCGGATACGTTCAACCGCGCCAACCAGTTTCCGAAAAGAAAGCGTGCCGAGGATGCACTGGACTACCAGCTCGCCCGCACCCGTATGCTGGTGCAGTTCATGAACGACACGGGGCGTGGTGCGGCGCACTTTCAGGAGCAGATCAAGGGGTCGCGCACCCTCGATGACAGTGAGCGGGTCAATCACCTCGGACTGGCACTGGCACTCGTGCGGGAGCGTAAGTTTGCCGAAGCCCATGCGGCCCTGGCCCCTTTACTGGCAGATGACCCGCAACGGGCGGACTATGTGATTGCAGAAGCCGAGATATTCTTCAGTGAACGCAGGCTGGATGATGCCGCACGAACTCTTGAAGCTGCCTTGTCACTCAATCCGGACAGCTATCCGGTATTCATGTATTACGCAAAAGTACGTATTGCCAATGGCGAAGCTGCCATGGTGACGGAACGGCTTGAGGCACTGGCCCGTGAGCGCAGTGATGACATACAGCCCTGGCGGTTACTGGTTGATGCCTACAGCTCCACAAAGAATGCTCTCGGGGTGCATCGCGCCCGCGCCGAGGTTTTCTTTCTGTATGGCCATGAAGACAAGGCACTGGAACAGCTGGCGATGGCTCGCGATCTTGTCAGGAATGACTATCCGATGACGGCCAGAATACAAAAACGCATGCGCAAGATGGAAGAGGCAAAGCAGGACATGAAGCTTTGAGTGCATGCCTGATTCAAATAAAAAACGCCGGCATATGCCGGCGTTTTTTATTGCAGCTGGCATACGCCAGGCAGATCACTTCGCGGCAAGCTTGAGCTTGTGTGTAAAGTCCAGCATGCGCTGCAACGGGATGATGGCTTGTTTGCCAAGCTCCGGGTCCACATGAATCTCCTGTGTCCCTGTTTCCAGTACATGCGCCAGATTGTCGAGGGCATTCAGCGCCATCCATGGGCAGTGGGCACAGGAGCGGCATGTTGCACCACTACCCGCCGTCGGCGCCTCAATCAGCTCCTTGCCCGGTGCCGACTGCTGCATCTTGTAAAAAATACCCTTGTCGGTAGCCACAATGAACTGCTTGTTGGGCAGGTTGTGTGCTGCCGCAATCAGTTGGGAGGTAGACCCCACGGCATCGGCAATTTCCACCACCGAAGCCGGGGACTCCGGGTGCACCAGAACGGCCGCATCCGGATAAACCTTCTTCAGGTCCAGAATGCCGCGTGCCTTGAACTCTTCATGCACGATGCAGGAGCCGTCCCACAGCAGCATCTCGGCACCCGTGATCTTTTCGACGTAGGCACCCAGATACTTGTCCGGCGCCCAGATGATCTTTTCGCCCTGATCAGCCAGATGCTGAACGATGTCGACGGCACAACTTGACGTCACCACCCAGTCTGCCCGGGCTTTCACGGCAGCCGAGGTATTGGCATACACCACCACCTTGTAGTCCGGATGTGCGTCACAGAAGGCGGTGAACTCATCTGCCGGGCAACCGATATCCAGTGAGCAGGTCGCCTCAAGCGTGGGCATGAGCACGCGCTTCTCGGGGTTGAGGATCTTGGCGGTCTCGCCCATGAACTTCACGCCGGCCACCACAATGGTGCTGGCCGGATGCCGGGTACCAAACCGGGCCATCTCAAGGGAATCCGACACAAAACCACCGGTTTCCTCTGCCAGTGACTGCAACTCGGCATCCACATAGTAATGCGCCACCAGTACTGCATTTTCCCTTGCCAGCAGCTCCTTGATGCGTGCACGCAGGGCGACCTTTTGCGCCGCACTCAGGTTGTCCTGATGGTCGTGGAGGTGGTCAAGGTGCTCCTTGACCACCAGCTTTGCAGCATTATCAATAAGATGGCTCATGTCGGTCTCGCGGCAGTACGGGAGCAAGCCCCCGTATCCAGTGAATATCAGCGCCTGAATTGTATCCAAGAATGAGGCCGGGGGCCGCATTTTAAGGCATGGCCCATGACGACTTACCGGATTGATACAGTGAACCGGGGAATGTCCCCGAAAGTGACGCGACTCGCCTGATTTTTTGCGTAAACTCGGGAAACCACGGTGTTCTTTCACTGATGAGGATATCCCATGTCACGATCACCCCTTTCTTTGCCGGTCATCATGCTGGCCTGCCTGCCAATAACCGGCCTTGCCGAGGACATGGATAGCCATGCCGCGCATCAGCATGGCATGGCCCAACTCACGCTCGTGCTGGAAAAGAACACGGTGCAGATAGCACTGGAGTCGCCGGCGGACAATATCGTGGGGTTCGAGCATGCTGCCACCAAGCCCGGTGAAAAGGCGGCGGTAGCGGCCGCCATATCAACCCTGAGCCAGCCCGCCCTGCTTGGCCTGAACACAGAGGCTGGTTGCAGCAAAACCACAACCCGAATCAAGAAAATGCTGGCCACACCTGAACGTTCGGCTCATCGCGACATTGAGGTCAGCCATACACTCAGCTGCAGCCAGCCAGACAAGCTGAAGCAACTGGATGCCAGCGCCCTCTTCAAGGCATTTCCGCGCATGCAGTCCCTCAAAGTGGAATTTGCCCTGCCAGCCGGGCAAGGCAGTGTGATACTGACGCCGGCCGCCCCTCTCGCCACACTGGTGCGCGGATGAGTCTGGTCGAGATTGCTGATCTGCGCTTTGCCTGGGGCAAAAACCCCGAGCTGCTGCATATTCCGGCATTCACGCTGAATGCCGGTGAGCGGGTGTTCCTGCATGGCCCTTCGGGAACCGGCAAAAGTACGCTGCTGGCCCTGCTGGCAGGCGTGCTGTTGCCCTCACAAGGCACCATCCGGCTGGATGGCGAGGACGTCGCGCACATGAGTGCCTCCCGCCGCGATGCCTGGCGTGCCGACCACCTGGGCTTTGTTTTCCAGCAGTTCAATCTGTTGCCCTGGTTGTCCGTCATGGACAACGTCCTGCTGCCCTTGCGCTTTTCCACGGCACGGCGCAGCCGTCTGGATGGCTCTCCCGCCGAGGAGGCCGGGCGCCTGCTGACGGATCTCAAGCTGCCCTCCTCGCTCTGGTCACAACCTGCATCATCCTTGAGCATTGGACAGCAGCAGCGGGTAGCCGTTGCACGCGCACTGATCGGGCGTCCCCCTCTGGTGATTGCTGACGAGCCAACCTCTGCCCTGGACACCGATACGCAGCTGGCCTTTCTGGACCTGCTGTTCAGTGAGTGCAAGCAACACGGCACTGCGGTGCTGTTTGTCAGTCATGACCTGCGCCTGAGCGTTCGCTTTGACCGGGCGGTGGCACTGGCAGAGATCAATCATGCAGCGCATGCTGTCCTGACTGGAGATTCCGCCGCATGAGTCTCTGGCATCTGGCACTGAAAAGCCTCTGGAACCGCCGCCTCAGCGTTGGGCTGACGGTATTTGCCATTGCCGTGAGTGTGGCACTGCTACTGGCCGTGGAACGCGTACGGGTGGAATCAAAAACCAGCTTTGCGCAAACCGTCAGTGGCGTGGACCTGATTGTGGGAGCACGTGGTGGCGGCTCCCAATTACTGCTGTATTCGGTATTCCGCCTGGGCGAGGCTACCGGCAATTTTTCGTGGAGCAGTTTCGAACTGGTGCGTACGCATCCCAAGGTTGCATGGGCCATTCCGGTATCGCTGGGCGACTCGCATCGTGGATATCGCGTACTGGCTACCGACAACAGCTACTTCGAGCACTATCACTACGGGGAAAACCAGGCACTCAAGTTCAGTTCCGCAAAAACTCCGGACGGCTTCAAGGGCTTGTTCGATGTTGTTCTTGGCAGCGACGTTGCCCGGAAGCTGGGCTACAAGACTGGTGACAAGATCGTCCTGAGTCATGGCATCGCCGAAAATGCGCTCAGCGACCATGCCGACAAGCCCTTCATGGTGACCGGCATCCTGTTGCCGACGGGAACCCCGGTGGATCGCACGGTACACATCACGCTGGCCGGCATGGAGGCCCTGCATGTGGACTGGCAGAATGGCGCGCCACCGCTGGGCGCCGGCATCAGTGCCGATGCGGCACAGCAGATGAGTCTGGCCCCCACCACCATCACTGCCGCCCTTGTCGGATTGAAGAGCCGACTCGCCGTGTTCAACCTGCAACGCGGCATCAACACCTACAACAAGGAACCGTTGATGGCCATCCTGCCTGGTGTGGCACTGGCTGAGCTCTGGCAAAGCTTTGCGCTGATGGAAAAAATCCTGCTGCTGGTTTCTGCCTGTGTTGCCGTTGCCGGTTTGCTTGGCCTGATGGCAGTCATGCTTACCAGCCTGAACGAACGCCGCCGCGAGCTGGCCATCCTGCGTGCTGTTGGCGCACGTCCACGACATGTCTTCGGCTTGCTGCTGATGGAAAGCGGACTGGTCGGCATTGCAGGTGCCCTTGCCGGCCTGCTGATATTTCATGCCGCCCTGCTTGGCCTGAAGCCCTGGCTGGCCAGTGAATTTGGCCTGTTCATGCCGTTGCGCATGCCCGGCGCCAGTGAAGGGCTTGTTCTTGTCGCCGTGATTTCTGCTGCGTTTGTCACCGGCCTGTTGCCGGCACTGCGCGCCTATCGCAACCTGTTGTCCGACGGCCTCTCGCCGCGCCTGTGAGTATTCCAATGATGACCCTGATGAGAAAAACGGGGATGTTGCTGCTGGTTCCGGCGTTATGCCTGTCTCAGCCACTGCACGCCGCCGAGAAGAAAAAGACCACACCTGCCGTCAGCACAAAAGGCGTCGTGACGCTGGGCTGGCCACAACTGGTGCCCGACAGCGAACGTGCCAAACTGGTCAACCCCGGCAATGTGGATCACAGCAAGGGACAAGAGCGGCCACGCAGCAATCCGCTAACGAGCGATGATGTATTCAATGCCCTTGAAGGCAATCGCGAAGCGCCGGTGTATTTGCCGGTAAAGGCATGGCACAACAAGCAGGTGAAAATTCCCGGCTACATCGTGCCGGTGGATTACAACGCAAAGGGAGCCATCACCAGCTTCTTTCTGGTCCCCTACTTTGGCGCCTGCACCCATGTACCGCCACCACCACCCAACCAGATCATCTTTGTGCGCTACCCGGTCGGTTTTGATGTGCAGGCACTGTACGAACCATTCTGGGTTGCGGGCACACTCAAGGTTGAAACCATGCAAAGTGAAATTGCAGAGTCGCTTTACACAATGCAGGGAACCCGGATTGACGCCTATACAAGGCAGTAACAGGAAACCGCTTCAGACATTGTCTTCCTGAGCGGTCGCAACGGCCTTTTCAGCAGGAAAGTCACCAATGCCGGCAGCGTAACGCCAACCATCGCGGCCTGCATTTTTTGCCTCATAGAGCGCATCATCAGCAGCACAGATCAGCTCCTCCGGCTCCACCATGCCCTTGCCCGGCATGGTGACCGCCACGCCCACACTGATGCTGACGACATCACGAAGCAAACCAGGCGCCTGGGGAATGCGTGCCTTCCTGAATGACGCAAGCAAGCGCTCTGCATGCGCAACCGCAGACTCCCGGTCTGCGCCCGGATACAACAGCAGAAACTCTTCCCCACCGTACCGGACAGCAAGATCTCCCGGCCGGCGTGCATGCTCCTCAATGATTTCCGCCACCTTGCGCAAGCAGTCATCACCTTTCACATGCCCCAGCTTGTCATTCAGGTGCTTGAAGTGGTCAATATCCACCATCAACACTGCAACCAGTGACTCACTGCGTGCAGCGCGACGCCATTCCTGCTGCATTATCTCGGCAAAGTGCCGACGATTGGCCAGTCCGGTCAGGGCATCCTTGCGTGACAGCAAATCCAGTTGGCCGGCGTAGGTTTCTGCTTTTTCTCGTGCCATGTGCAGCAGCCTTGTCTGTATGAACAGATCACGGTCACGGCGTTCCGAAAAGTACGCTATAAACATGCCGAGCAGACTACTGCCGGTATAGGTACGGTGAAGCAGGTCCCAGTTCACTTCCCCGTTCAGGCTCAAGGCCAGCAGCACGCCAAAGGCTCCACCGGTCCAGCCGGCACAACATGCCTGCCGGAAGGTAAGCCCCACCACGCTATAAATGATGACGACGGCATACATGATGGCAACCTGGGTGAGCTGCCCTGACACCGAATCGCCGACAACCCCGGTCACCGCAACCGACAACGCCACAGCAGCGCAACTGCCCACGCCGGTGTACACCGGAAACCAGTCATCCAGAAAACTGATGCGTGAAAAAACGCCAGCCAGCATGATGATGATGCCAACACCACCATAAAGCGCGAACCAGCGTGAGACATCCTGCTCTGGCATGAACATGTAGATGCCGGAACTGAGCAAGGCATAAAGAAGAAAAATGAAAAACGAGCTATGGCGAAATGCTTCTACGGCACGCTTCTGGTGATCTTTCCCGTATGCGCCCTCCAATGCCTCAGAAAAAGCCAGATGCCATGCAGACCGACGCACCGGCGTGTCATCACTCCACTCATGTTCCTTATGTGACATGCCCGCCCACCACAAACAGATAAGTCGTTATTCCATTTAGAAATAAATGCTGCCACAGCTTTTTAAACCATAGAACAAAATCATGGTTTCGCCTCAGCCGAGCCATCCACCCATCCCCCGGATACACCACTCATCCCTTGCAAGCCCCTGTTGCATTGCGTATGGTCATTGATAGTTGGCAAAGGGGAATTGCCGTGACAGAAAAAAAACAAAAAGAACGCTACGGGCAAATAGTCTGTACGCCGCATGCTGGCTGGTCCCAGGAATTCTGGGAAAGACTGGAGCCATTGAAAGACAGGATTGCCCGTCATCCCTTGTTTGTGGAAATGGCATCGGGTGATTTGTCTTTGGCCAGATTCCGGCACGCCCTTCTCAATTTTTACCCGCTGGTCGGCAACTTTCCGCACTACATGAGCCTGACGCTATCGAAAACCCATCACATCAGTGAACCTGGCGTGCTGGATACGCGTGACTGGCTGATCAACAACATCATGATCGAGCAGCGGCATCTCTACTGGTACCGCGACTGGGCAAAAGGTTTCGGCATCACTGACGAAGAACTGGACTCGGTGACACCGCCACCAGCAATGGATGCCATCAACCACTATCTCTGGCACATGAACCAGAGAGGCACAATTGCCGAAGGGATTGCGGCCACCAATCTGGCCATCGAATGGGCAACGGGTGACTGGACAATTGCCGTTGTCAAAGGCATGCGCGCCTATGCGGACCGTGGCGAGGCCAGCATCGACAAACGTTCCATGGCGTGGCTGCGTGCGCATGCACACTATGACGATGCGCATCCGCATGAGGCAATGGAACTGATCAAACGGCTGTGTGTGGATGAAAAAAGCCGCAAGCTGGCATTTGCTGCAGCCATGAGGGGAATGGAATATTACCTGCTCGCGCTGGATGACTGCTACGCCAGTGCGCCACCACTCAATCTGGATTTCATCAAGGACAACGAAAAGGTCACCGACTGACCTTCTCGTGCCCTATCTTTATACCTCGTCTATACCTCATCCACGGTACAGCAACCGGCATGATGCGATGTCACCGGTTGTACATCGGCGCGTTCATCACTGCCTGTCACTGACGTCAACAACGGCTGTTCCCGCACCACTCTTGCTGCACCAACCATGGCGGCCAGTGCGTCACGGGTTTCCGGCCAGCCGCGCGTTTTAAGGCCGCAATCCGGATTAACCCACAGCCGATGCGTCTGGATGCGTGACGCTGCCACACGCAACAGATGTACCATGGCCTCAACCGTTGGAACGCGCGGGGAATGAATGTCATAAACCCCTGGACCAATGGCATTCGGATAGTCGAACCGCTCAAACGCACGCAACAACTCCATCGCCGAACGTGCTGTCTCAATGGTAATGACATCGGCGTCCATCGCAGCGATATGCGCGATGCAGTCATTGAACTCCGAATAGCACATGTGGGTGTGGATCTGCGTGGCATCTTTCACGCCAGAAGCCGATACACGAAAGGCACGCACGGCCCAGCGCCAGTAGTCTGCCTGATCACGCTTGCGCAATGGCAAGCCCTCACGGAAAGCAGGTTCGTCAATCTGGATGATGCGTATGCCTGCCGCTTCCAGGTCACACACTTCATCACGTACCGCCAGCGCCAGTTGCAGTGCCACGGTTTCACGCGGCACGTCATCACGCAGGAATGACCAGCACAGGATGGTAACAGGGCCCGTGAGCATTCCCTTCATGTAGCGTGACGTCAGCGACTGGGCATACTCTGCCCATTTCACTGTCATTGGCTGCGGCCGGCTTACATCACCCACAATTACCGGCGGCTTGACGCAGCGGCTGCCATAGCTCTGCACCCAGCCATGCTGTGTAAATGCAAAACCTGCCAGCTGCTCGCCAAAATATTCCACCATGTCATTGCGTTCGGCTTCACCATGTACCAGAACATCCAGACCCAGCTCTTCCTGCTCGCGCACGGCGTAGGCTATTTCTGCCTTCATTGCCGCTTCATAGGCGCTCGCACCCAATGTGCCGGCTTTGAACAATGCCCTAGCCTGCCGGATTTCTGCCGTTTGCGGAAATGAACCGATGGTCGTGGTTGGCAATGCAGGCAGCTGCAATGACTCTGCCTGCCTTGTCTCGCGTATTGCATAAGGACTGGCACGCTCGGCATCACCTGCCTTCAGGGCTGCAACGCGGGCCTGCACAGCCGTATTCTTCCAGTTGGCTGCATCCTTGCGTGAGGCCGATGCCAGATCGGCACCCCGGAGCGCAGCAATCACATGAGAATCATCCGGATGCTGCAGCGCGGCTTTCAATACAGCCACTTCATCCAGTTTCTGCACGGCAAATGACAACCAGGAACGCAGTTCGGATGACAGTGCCTTTTCGCGAACCAGATCCACAGGGACATGCTGCAAGGAACAGCTGCTGCCAACCCAGAGCCGGTCACCCATCCTGGCCTTTGCCTCTTTGAGCAATGCCATTTTCTCGCGCAGGTTTGCACGCCAGATATTGCGCCCGTCAATCACGCCCAGTGACAACACCTTGTACTCGGGCAGGCGATCAACAACCTGCTGCCATTCGCCACCGGAGCGTGTGACATCAATGTGCAGTCCGGCAACGGGCAGATGACAGGCCAGCCACAGATTGTCGGCCAGTGGGCCGTAGTAGTTGGCGATCAGGATATTGATGTCGCGACGCTGCAGGCGGTTGTAGACAGACTCGAAGGCGGCCTGCCAGATCACCGGCAAATCCAGCGAGAGAATCGGCTCGTCTATCTGTACCCACTCCACGCCCAGTGCCGCCAGTTGCGTCAGGATGTCGGCATAAACAGGCAGCAATCCTGGCAGCAGGTCAAGTTTCTGGAACTCGTCACCGGCACACTTGCCCAGCCACAGATAGGTCAGCGGCCCTGTCAGCACAACCTTGGCCGTGTGCCCTTGCGCCTGTGCCTCCCTGACTTCATCAAACAGTCGCGTGCTGCCAATCCTGAACGACTGGTCTGCCGTCAGCTCCGGCACGAGATAGTGGTAATTGGTATCAAACCATTTGGTCATTTCCTGGGCGACGGTATCCGCTCCTGTCGGTGCCCTGCCCCGGGCCATGCGGAACTGGGTATCGAGATCAACCTCGCCGGTCACCGGACCAAAGCGCTCGGGCACCACGCCCAGCAAGGCCGAGGTCGACAGTATCTGGTCGTAAAAGGCAAAGTCACCGACCGTCACAACATCAAGGCCCGACTCTGCCTGCTGTGCCCAGTGCCGGGCGCGCAGCTCTTGCCCCACCAGCTCAAGGTCGGCCTGGCTGGTCTTGCCAGTCCAGTACGCCTCCAGAGCCTTTTTCAGTTCGCGGTCCGCGCCAATGCGCGGAAACCCCAGTACATGCGCCTTCATGATGCTGCTCCCTACTTGAATGGCGCTCAGTGTGAATCAGGCTTTACATGAATCAAAATCAATTATCTAATCGGACAATTGAATTCTCCTCATGAAGACATGACGCCATGATTGATATTCGCCATCTGCGCACACTTGCCGCCATCCGTGATACCGGCTCGCTGGCCGAGGCGGCCGAGCGCCTGCACCTTACCCAGTCGGCCCTGTCCCACCAGCTCAAGGGGCTTGAAGACGGTCTGGGCCTTAGCCTGTTTGCCCGCAAGACCTACCCGCCCCGCTTTACCCGGGCAGGCGAACGCTTGCTGGAGCTGGCCGATCTGGCCCTGCCGGCCATCCGGGCGGCCGAGCGTGACATCGGCAAACTCAAAACCGGTCGCGCCGGGCGCATGGTGATGGCCATTGAATGCCACAGCTGCTTTGAATGGCTGATGCCGGCGCTCAACCGCTATCGCGAAGACTGGCCAGAGGTGGAGCTGGATTTTGTGAGCGGGTTTCACGGGGATGCCCAGGAGGCACTGACGCGCCGCGAGCTGGATCTGGTGGTGACATCCAATCCGGACCTGCAGCGCAACGACCTGAAGTTTGTGCCACTCTTTGATTACGAGGCACTGCTGGTTGTGGCGCAGTCACACCCGCTTTCCGGACAGGACTTTGTAATGCCGCCAGCGCTGGCAACCGAAACACTGATTACCTATCCCGTGGATGAGGACCGGCTCGACATATTCACGCACTTCCTGCACCCGGCCGGTGTACGGCCCGCCCGCACGCGTACCAGTGAACTCACCCTCATGATGGTGCAACTGGTCGCCAGTGGCCGTGGTGTTTGCGCCCTGCCCTCATGGGCCGCGCAGGAGTACGTGCAGCGCGGCTGGGTAAAAACGCTCGCGCTGGGCCGTGAAGGCATCTGGCGCACACTGTACGCAGCCATTCGCGAGGAAGATGCCGAGCTGGCGTTTGTGCAGGATTTCCTGCTGACCGCGCGCACCATCAGTGAAGCAACCCTGTCCGGCATCCGCCCCGTCAAAAACTGACACTCGCCCCGGAGCACGATCATGTCACTCAATCTGCCCGATGACCTGATGCACTCCTCCGTGTTTCCTCACCCGGCAGACAAGGTCGAGCTTATCGAAACGCATATTTCCTGGGTGCTGCTGGCGGGCGATCATGCCTACAAGATAAAAAAGCCCGTCAACTTCGGCTTTCTGGATTTCAGTACGCGGGAAAAACGGCGGGCAGCCTGTCTGGAAGAGTTGCGCATCAACCGGCGCACGGCCCCCATGCTGTACGAGACGCTGGTTTGCATCAGTGACAATCCCGTCGAAATTCATCAGGACTCGCGTGATCCGCCAGCGGAATACGCCATCCGCATGCGACGCTTTGCGCAATCGGCATTACTGCCTTCTGTCCTGAACAACCATCCGGACACCCTGTCGCTGATGGATGATCTGGCATCCCATGTTGCCGGCTTTCATGCCACGGCGGACATTGCCGGCACCGGCAGCTCCTATGGCACGCCAGACAGCGTGCTTGCGCCGGTACAGCAAAACTTTGCCCAGCTGCGCCGGCAGATCAACGACCCGGCACTGCTCGGCATCATCGATTCCGTTGAACAATGGACACAGACAGCCTTCACCAGACTGAAGGATGTGTTTGCCGAGCGGCAGACATCCGGTCATGTGCGCGAGTGTCATGGCGACATGCACCTCGGCAATATCGTTGTGCTGGATGGCAAACCGTTGCTGTTTGATGCGCTGGAGTTCAATGCGTCCCTGCGCTGGATTGACCGGATGTCCGATGTCGCCTTTCTGGTGATGGACCTGCAGATGAACGCACACCCCGACCTTGGCTGGCATTTCCTGAACAAGTGGCTGGAAAGCACCGGCGACTATCAGGGCCTCAGGCTGCTGCCCTGGTATCTCTGTTATCGCGCCATGGTGCGCGCCAAGGTTGCGGCGTTACGACTGACCCAGCTGGAGGGGGATGCACGCCTGTCCGCACTTGCGCAGTGCCGCGCCTATCTGGAGCTGGCCGAGCGGTATACCCGGCCCCAGCCACGCGCCCTGATCATCAACCATGGCCTCTCGGGATCGGGCAAGACGACTCACTCGCAGTATCTGGTGGACCACTGCGGCCTGATCCGCATCCGGGCCGATGTGGAACGCAAACGCCTGTTCGGTCTGCACGCCGCGGAGTCCAGCCAGCGCATTGCCGGGGGCATTTACACCAAAGAAGCCAACCTGCGGACACAGGCACATCTGGAGCAACTGGCACAAACCGTACTGGAGGCAGGTTATCCCGTACTGGTTGATGCCACCTTCATCCGCCGGGAGCCTCGTGAGCGCATGCGGGCACTGGCAACGGCCCTGCAAACCCCCTGGATGGTGCTGGTCTTTGAGGCAGCGCCCGCCACCCTGCGTGAACGGGCAGTCCGCCGTGCGGCCTCCGGCCATGACGCCTCGGAGGCCACGGCCGACGTCGTGGCAAGCCAGATGGAGCACTACGAACCACTGGCAGAAAACGAGCAATCCGCCGCCCTCATCATCAACACGGACACCCCGCCGGACTGGTCGTGCCTGCTGCCGGTTTTTTGCGCGCGAACCCGACTCAGATCAGTTTTTGACTGAGGACCGGTTTTCCACACTGGTTATCCGGCTTTTCACAACTGGTTTGTCACTGAATCTGCGCCCATGATGACACCATCCAATGTCAACAATAACCCAGGTGCCTGACATGAATGCCAAGACCCCGGATGAGCTGCTGCAAAATGCCAGCAAAAAGAAAAGCAGCAAGTGGAAAGACCCCAAGCGTTACAAGTGGCTGCTGAGCCCTGCCCTGCCTGTCGTCGGGATTGCCGCCATGTCCGCCTATGCCATTGCGCCCAAGAGGCTGCGCGCCCTGGCCTGGACCGGCCCCGCGCTTGTGCACGGCCTCATCCCCGCCCTTGACCGCCTGATCGGCGAAGACACCAGCAACCCGCCTGATGATGCCATCGCGGATCTCGAAAATGATCCGTACTACAACATCATCACCAAGGCCTTCATTCCTTCCCAGTACATCATGACGATGCTGGGCTGCTACCTGGCCACCCGCGACAACGTGCCCATGTCCGACCGTATCGGCCTGACCGTTTCGGTTGGCGCCCTGAACGGCATCGCCATCGTCACCGGCCACGAACTCGGCCACAAGCACGAGCGCGACAACCGCATCGGCGCCATGCTGGCCCTGGCCCCGACGTTCTATACCCACTTTGCGGTGGAACATAACTTCGGCCATCACAAGCGTGTGTCCACGCCGGAAGATCCCGCCTCCAGCCGCATGGGTGAATCATTCTGGAAGTTCCTGCCGCGCACCGTGATCGGTGGCTTCAAATCCGCCGTCGAGATCGAGACCAAGCGCCTGGAGCGCAAGGGCAAGAGCTTCTGGTGCCTGGAAAACGAACTGCTGCAGGGCTGGGCCATCAGCGCCGGCTTCCTCGCTGCCAACGTGGTAGTCAGCGGCCCGCGTGCCGTACCCTTCATGCTTGCCCAGGGTGCCTACGGCGCCAGTCTGCTTGAGGTGATCAACTACATCGAGCATTACGGCCTGCTGCGCGAAAAGGACGAGAACGGCAAGTACGAGCGCACCCAGCCCGAACACAGCTGGAACAGCAACTACGTTGTCACCAACCTGGTGCTGTACCAGCTGCAGCGCCACTCCGATCACCACGCCTTCCCGTCGCGCAGCTTCCAGGCGCTGCGTGACTTCCCCGAAGCCCCTCAGCTGCCGGGTGGCTACGCCTCCATGCTGCTGCCGGCCTACATTCCGGGCTGGTGGACCAAGGTGATGGACGAGCGCGTCATCCGCCACTACAAGGGTGACCTCGACAAGATCAACTGGGACCCGGAGCGCAAGGACGAGCTGAAGGCGCAGTACAAGGAGCTGGCCGAGAAAATTGCCGCCGAGTTCAAGGACGGCACCCTCGATGCCATTACTGCCGACACTACCGCCGACACCGTCAAGGCACCGGTACTGGAAGTGAAGCCCAAGGCACGCAGCCGCAAGAGCGCTGCCTGACCACGCACTGATGATTCAGGAAAAAACCCGCCATAACGGCGGGTTTTTTCTTTGTGCAAGGCAAAAAAAGGCCGGCAATACATCACCGGCCTGCGCAACACAAAAAGGGCAACACTCCAGGGAAAAATATCAGAAGAACAACAGACGCAACTGTGACAACAGCAAGGACACCCCCACCACTGCCAGCAACCAGAACACCATGTGACGAAACCGCTCTTCATCAAGGCCGTGGTGCAGGCGATTACCCAGCAAGACACTCAGGATAACCACCGGCAAATACCCGGCAATCTCCGTTACATGTGCCGCAATTTTTCCCTGCCAGAGAAATGCAGAGAACAGCACCCCGTTCAGCAACAGCCAGACTGTAATCAGTGTGGCCCGGAAACGCGCTTTGTCCACACCACTGCCGGCCATGGCATACACCAGCAGCGGGCCGCCGGACGCAAACAGGCCGTGTGTAATGCCGGCGGCCCCCGTCAGACCTTGTGTAATGACCGCATCATGGGGTTTGCGCACGTGCCGGTGATGGATGGCCCACAGTTCCCTGAGCGCAAACCAGATAATCAGCACGGCAAACCCGGTCTTGAGCGCCGCACCCGGCAACAGGTCCCGCAGAAAAACACCGCACACCGTACCCGCCAGCATGGCCGGCATGATCCGGCGTAACAGCAATTGCCGGTCGATATGCCGGCGATGCTGCCAGGCCAGCCATGACGACGTCAGCACATTGAGCGTAACCAGCACGGGCAGCATGGATTCAATCGGCAGCAGCAACGCCCCCAGCGACAGGGCAATCACAATACTGCCAAAGCCCGACATGGCCTCGATGGTCCAGGCCAGCAGGATGCACAGCCCCAGCCACAGCACTGCCGTCATGTGGGCAACTCGGCAGCAAAGCGGCGGCGCATCAGACGGTGATAGAGATCAGGCATCAACCGGTACAAAAGGGCTGCAAAGGCGCTGAAGCGGTCCGGAAAAATACGCTGCTTACCCTGCTCCAGCCCGTTGACGATCAGCTCTGCCATCCAGTCGGCACTG
This sequence comes from Moraxellaceae bacterium, assembly GCA_030646295.1. GTDB lineage: Bacteria > Pseudomonadota > Gammaproteobacteria > Pseudomonadales > Moraxellaceae > UBA2031. The sequence goes on along the minus strand of JAUSND010000016.1, from coordinate 218,104 downwards.
CGTACCTGACCACTTGTACTGCGCGCATGGCCGGCGGGACGCCCATCGCCACCCAGTGCATTACGGTCAATCGGCGTATCCAGAAAGCTGGGGTAAACCATCAGCACCGACACGCCGCGATCCTTTACCTCGGCCCGGAATGTTTCAAAGAACTGGTGCAGTGCACTTTTTGCCGCACAATATCCTGCGCGTCCGAGCACCGGCATCCAGCCCGCCATGGAGCTGATATTGATTATGCAGCCCTCTGCAGTTTCAACCTGCGGATACAGGGCCAGCGTCAAGTCCACCACTGCCAGATAATCCACCTCCATCACCCGGCGTATCACGGCGGACTGTGTATGAATGGCCGGACTGCGATGCGTGATGCCGGCATTGTTCACCAGCACATCGATAGCGGAAAACTCGACACGCATCTGTAGCGCAAAGGCGGCAACCGCATCCGCATCCGTGATGTCCAGCACCACGGCCCGTACACGAGAGGCATTGGCCAGCTCTTTCTCACGCTGATGCAGCAGCGCCGCATTGCAATCCAGCAACACCACCGTGTCACCGCGTGCAAAGAAAATGCGTGCCATTGACCAGCCAAGGCCGCTGGCTGCACCAGTGATGACAACCACACTCATCCCAGCGTCCTCATATCATCACTTTCATCGAATGCCGGGCAAAAAAACGGAAGGTGTCTTCCGATGTCTTTGAGGGCTGGTAGCCAAACTCTTCCTTCAACCGGCGATTGGACAATACCGGGCGGTAACGCAGGAAGTTGACCTGCTCCGGACCATAGCGCGTGAGATGCAGAAGATTGCCAATGGCCAGCGCCGTCTTGATCAAGGCGGCCGGCACATGCAGGACCGGCTTGCCGAGAATCCTGCCGATATCGTCCATGCTCAGCGCACCATCACCCGCCATGTTGTAGATGCCGGTTGTACTGCGCTCAATGCCGTATTCGATGGCATTGATCACATCCTGATCCCATATGAAGACAAACGGCGATGCCGAGCCGGCAACCGCCAGCAAACGTTTCTTGCGAAAAAGATTGGTAATCAGGTTATTGGTATTGGCGCCGAGAATTGTGCCGGGACGAAAGATCAGCTGGGACAGGCCGGGATGCTTCTGTCGGTACGATGCCAGCATCTCCTCGATCATTCGCTTGTGATCCGAATAGGAAAACTCGGGATTTCCGCGCAGAGCATCGGACTCGTCAATCCACTCGGGGTTGTCCGGATAATAGCCATAGGCTGCACCACTGCTGGTATACGTGAGGTGCTGCACGCCGGCACTGATACAGGCATCCAGTACATTGCGCGTACCGTTCACATCAATGTCGTAATCACGCTGCCGGTCCGGCCCTGGCTGCAGGACCGATGCCAGGTGCACTACATGTGTAATGGCGTTGTTGCGCATGTGTCCCGCCAGCGCCGGGTCACGCACATCCATGACCGTGACAGGAAAACCGGCCTGCCCGGCCCGGATGTCCACGCCGAATACATCATGCACATGTGACAGGCGTTCGCCGAGCTGGCTGCCGACATAACCGGCCGCACCCGTGATCAGGATTCGCTTTTGCATGTCAGACCTCCTGCCGCTGCAGTGACTTCGTCACGGGGCGGATGATGCGCCCACCACTGGGCCAGAATGGTGCCACTGACCAGATGCCAGACACCCCAGAAGGCAGCGATTACCATCATGCCGCCCGCATTTGGATAAAAGGTGAAAAGAATGGCCAGTGCCAGGCCGGAATTCTGGATGCCTACCTCAATGGTGACTGCACGGCTGTCTGCATCCGACAGTTTCATTGCGCGGGCCGCAAAATAACCGGAACACAAGGCAATCAGGTTCTGCATGATGACCAGGCCTGCAAACAGGTGCATGTACCTGGTGAAAAGATCAAAGTTTTTGGTAAAGGCAATCCCGACAAACACCAGAAAGATGACCAGCGAGATCGGACGCAGGGGCTTTTCCAGCCGCTCGGCCAAAACCGGCCACTGTCGACCAAAGAGCATGCCCGCAATCAACGGAAGCACCAGCACCAGCAGCACCAGACCAAGAATCTGGCCGGCCTCCACATTGATTGAATGCATCAGGGGATTGGTGTACGGATTAAGCGAACCATACAGCCAGAAGTTGAAGGGCGTCATGACCAGTGCCGCCAGCGAACAAATGGAGGTCATGCTGACCGACAAGGCCACATTGCCCCTTGCCACAAACGTCATCAGATTGGAAAAGCTGCCACTCGGACAGGCTGCGACCAGGATCATGCCAAGCGCCAGCTCGGGATCAATCCTGAACGCCCAGGTAAACAGACAGCTTAATGCCGGCAAGACCATGAACTGGGCAACAAGACCCACCAGGGTAGCCTTTGGCGCTTTTGCCACACGGGTAAAGTCTTCCAGCTTCAGCGTCAATGACACCCCGAACATCATCAGGGCCATGATGATGTTGAGAGCCAGCACACTCTCGCTGTCGAAATCGATACGGACATTACTCAGCATGATTTTTTCTTCTTCTGGAGTGGAGTCAGTTGCCTGCCTTAAACGAGATCGGCTTTAAGCTCGCCAATGTGTTTTTTCAGCGCATCGCGGTACTCGTCCTTGTTCACGTAATACGCCATGCGATCCAGCTTCAGATACTGGTAGCCGCCATTCTTTTCCTGCGAATAATGCATGGCCTTGTGCTGCTTGAGATTCTTTGCCGACGTCTTGCCTGCCTGCAACTGGCGAAGGTAAAGTGCCACCATCTCGGCCTGCTCATCACGGCCCTGCCAGCCCAGCCCGGTTGCCTCCACCATCCCCATCATGAACAGCGAGTCTGACTGCGGGTGCATGCAGTTAAGGTATAGCTGGGGAGCGGCCCCCTTCCAGTTGAGCAGTTCACTGTCAATAAAGGGATAGTGCAGCTTGTAGCCGGTGGCCATCAGCACCATGTCGTAGTCGGCAGAGCGGCCATCCTTGAACGTGATCGTCAGGCCGTCTGCCTTTGCAATATCGCCACGTGCATGAATGTCGCCATGCCCCAGGTGATACAGCACCAGTGAATTCACCACCGGATGGGATTCGTAAAGCTTGTAGTCCGGATCGGGCAGACCGTAGTCGCTGGGCTTGCCCATGAAGGCACGGATCATGAAGCCATCAAGCAGTTGCTTGATCGGTCGCGGCAGTTTCAGCTTGCCCAGGGTATCGGCCGGTTTGCCAAACACAAACTTGGGCACAAAGTAATACCCGCGACGCACGCTGATATCCACGCTGTTGGCATGATGCACGGCATCCACGGCAATATCGCAGGCACTGTTGCCACAACCCACCACCAGTACACGCTTGCCCCAGAACTGGTCTGGCCGCTTGTACTGGGCCGCATGAATCAGCTCACCGTCATACCCGGGCAGGCTTGGCATCTGCGGATGATGCAGGGTACCGTTGGCGATGAGTACGCCGGCAAAATCACGGCGCGTTTCCACACCATCGCACTCCGTCACTACAGACCACTTGTCACCGACAGGCTCTGCCCGCAGGACTTTGGTCCTGAACTCGTAATTCTGGTACAGGCCGAAATTGGTGGCATAGTCCCTGAAATACTGACGCAGCTCACGCTGATGCGGATACGTCGCCACATCATCCTTCATCGGAAAATCCGTGAACTCTGTCGTACGCTTGGACGAAATCAGGTGGGCCGTCTCGTAAACGGTGGAATGCGGATTATCAATATCCCACAATCCACCAACGTCACTGTGCTGCTCCAGGCCAATGAAGGGAATGCCGTTTTTTTTCAGCTGGCGTGCCGTGCAAAGCCCCATGGGGCCGGCACCGATTACTGCGTAAGGAAGTGTCATGGTGTTCCTGTTCTCCTGATTGCCTCGACAGGTGGTGCCTCGACAGGCTAGTCCGGCAAGTTGCCCGGCAAGTTGGTCCGGCTGGTTGCCCTGCGGCTCTATTCCCGTTCACTATACTTAGCACCAGATCAGGACTCCCGTACCGTACGGGACAGGCTTGTGGTTAAAACAGGACAGCAAAACAGGACTCATGGCTCAGCTTTCCCCCAGTGTTTCCCTTCATTTTCTCCGGTCCATGCTGGCGGCCTGCCCGCGGCTTGGCATCACCCTGCCTGCCACTGCCACCGCCTGGATGCAACAGCATCCCGACGCCACGCGTGTGCCCATGGAGGTGCAGGACCGCATCTGGGACGAATTTTGTGCCGCCAGCGATGACCCCCTGATCGGGCTACACCTTGGACAGGACACTCAACCCGGCAATCTCGACATCGTCGGGCTACTGCTGATGAGCTGCAGTAACCTGGAGGAAGCACTGGAGATGCTGGTCGACTACCAGCAGATCATTGGAGACGGTGGCGAGTTTTTTCTTGAGCGCGGCAACCCGGTCTGGCACCTGCGCTATGAGCCGCATTTCCACTGCCGCACGCGGGAACGTGTAGAAGCCGTGTTTGCAATGCTGCTGCAACTGGGTCGCTGGACCAGCGGTGGCGCCTTCGTGCCGCACTGTGTGCACTTCCAGCATCGCGCGGCCACTGATCTGGCAGCCTACGAGCAGCTGCTCGGCTGCACCGCAGACTTTGAGGCACGGAATAACGAAATCTGCTTTACGTCAGAACAGGCCGCCCTGCCGCTTATCCAGAGCAATCCGGCCGTCACCCGTCATCTGCGACTGCTGGCAGACCAGATGCTGGCCAGTCTGGACAGCCGTACGCTGACCAGTCAGGTGCAGGGGCTCCTGCAAAAAAATCCCGCAGCCAACAAGGATGACATCGCCGAGCAACTGCACATGAGCGGCCGCCACCTCAATCGCCTGCTGGCAGATGACGGCACCTCGTTCAAGCTGTTGCAGGACACCACGCGGCGGCAACTTGCCGAAAAGGCACTGCAGCAGCAGGACAGCCGGATGGCCGACATTGCCGAGCAGCTGGGCTTCTCGGACGAAAGCGCCTTTGCCAAGGCATTCCGGCGCTGGACCGGGCAATCACCCAGCCAGTTCCGCAACGAAACCTGATAAACGCAAGCTGATGAACGAAAGCTGACACCAGACACGCTTACCCGCAGACACTGCTCCAGCGTGGTTCTGCCGGTTGCGGGCCCACATGATCGCGTCCCCGCGCCAGCATTCTGGCGGCCCTGATTGAGTTAAGCGTGATTTGTGATTCGTGAGAAAAAAGCAGCAGCATGTCCAGGGTATCGGACAGCAGCCCTTTCACTATGGCGGCCTGCTCATCCGCCTCATGAAAATGCTGCCTGAACTCACCCAGGATATCCCGTATCAGGTGTCTTGCTCGCCGATGCTGACCATCCCTTATCAGCTCTTCCACTTCATGAAAACTTTGCAAACTGATCATGTGCCATACCTTTTCAGTGACTGCGGCAGGATCATGAAAACATGCGGGGATTTCATTCACGTGAACACACGCCAATAAATCCATGACGTGTTCATTACAGTGGCGGCACCACTCATCCGGAAGCAGCTTGCAGCACCAGCCATGCAGCCATAAAAAAACCCCGCAATGTGCGGGGTTTTTTACATCAACAACCAGAGCCGTGGATCAGGCCTTGGCGCGGCACTTGAACTCGCCAGTGCGCGTGTCGATTTCAATCTTTTCACCGATCTCGATGAAGGCTGCAACCGGCAGCTCAAGTCCATTGTTCAGACGAGCTGTCTTCATGACCTTGCCGGAAGTGTCGCCCTTGGCGGCCGGTTCGGTGTAGGCAACTTCACGCACAACCACGGTCGGCAGTTCAACAGAGATGGCCTTGCCTTCGTACAGGACCACATCACAGACTTCCGGCATGCCGTCTTCGAGGTAGTTCAGGGCATCGCCCAGATTTTCCTTCTCGACTTCGTACTGGTTGAACTCTTCGTCCATGAAAATGTACATCGGATCGGCGAAGTAGGAGAAGGTAGCCTTCTTCTGCTCAAGTACCACCTGATCAAACTTGTCATCCGCCTTGTAAACGGACTCCTGCGCCTGTGCGGTCAGCAGGTTTTTCATCTTCATTTTGACGACGGCAGAGTTACGGCCGGATTTGTTGTATTCGGCCTTGAGTACGATCATGGGATTGCCGTTGACCATGATTACGTTGCCGGCGCGGATTTCCTGAGCGGTTTTCATGCGTTGCCTGTTCCGATATGGGGAGTTCTGAGGGCGGCTATTCTACCTGACTGGCGTAAAAACGCATCACGCTCGTGACAAGGTCTGTCTGAGTGGCCAAATAATCGCTCCAGGCCCGTGCCGGCCGGGCAAATCCGGGCCTGACTGCCTCTATGCCGGCCCAGAAAGACGGCATCGCCTCGCCCCTGTTCCAGGCCCGCATGGCCTCTGCCCACGCTGCCGGCATGCCGACACCTGGCGCCACCAGCCCCATGAAAGCCTCGAGCTTGGCCCAGTGGGCGCCATCTTCCTGCGGGTAAATGTGCCAGAGCAAGGGCCGGCCCGCCCACTGGGCGCGCACAAAGGAGTCCTCCCCGCGCACCACATTGACGTCACAGGCCCATAGCAGAAGGTCATAGTCGTCATGCGAAAGAAATGGCAAGACCGCTACCGTGACCTGCCCCCGCTGCATCCGGTCTCCCGGGTCTGGTGCTTCGACACCAGCCCAGCGTGCCACCTCGGCCAGTGCCCGCCCCATCGGGACCAGCACCAGGGCCGGCCCGGAGGCATCTGCAAGCCCCTGCAGCCACCCGGCAATGGCAGGGGTCTCGTAGGCAAACAGGGAGGCGCGTGACTCGAATGACAGGGCATCCGGTACACCGATCCGGGACCAGAACGAAGTCTGCAGCGCAACATCAGCCTGAAACCTGTCCCGCCGCGTGAGCAGATCGGCCTCACGCAACAGGCCACCCGTCTTCGGGGTAAAGCCGGGAAACCAGAAGTACTGGGTCAGGCCCGTCAGGGGATGGGTCGATGGCAGGCCATGGCAGCCCTCCACCCAGTCCTCGGCACTCAGGTACTCAAGATTGAGCCAGACCGGCTGCCGCGGCATTGCGGCCATGGCCTGCATGTACCAGTGCGGCAAGGGGCAGCCAAATCCCTCAATCACCAGATCGCCCGGCACCGACGCTGCCGATCCGCTGTGCCACCAGCGCACACGGATACCCTCCAGCAATTGCTCGTCCCTGACAGGATCAAGCACGGGCGCCATACGGGCAAAACTGTGCAGGTCATCCACCCACAGCGTGACGTCGACCGCATGCTCCTGGTGCAACTGGCGCGCAAAACGCCAGCACACGCCAAGGTCACCAAAGTTGTCGATGACCTTGCAGAAAATGTCGGCGCGAACTGTCACAGGAGAACCTTCACGGAAAAACCTTCACAGGAGAACCATCACGAAAAGCCATCACGGGGAAAAATCACATCAGTACAGGCGTAAGCAAAAGCACAAGCGCGCCCAGGCAGATGGCCAGCAGCAACGGCAACAGCACCCGCGTCAGCAGCACACGGCCACCCAGTGACACGGCAAGCCCACCCTTCACGATGGTGTTCACTGCTGCTGCCAGGGCAATGGCATTGGCCGCCACAATATCACTCAGACCGTTACGGGCCAGATTGGCTACCGACAGCGTAATGGCATCCACATCGTTGATGCCGGACACCGCAGCCAGCATGTAGATACCGGCATCACCCAGCCATTCGCTGGCTGCGGCGGCGGCCAGCATGATCAGGGCCAACAGGCCACCAAACTGCAACGCCGTACGCAACTGCAGCGGGTTGGCGGATGCCTCCGGCAGCACCACGGCACTGGACTCGCTCTGACGAAACCAGTGCCACGCCGCCGCCGCATAAGTGATGCCCGCCATGACCAGCACCGCCGGTACCAGATCAGGCAACAACGCCGGATGCACGGCGCTGACTTCCACAAGCACGCGCAGGAACATGGTGCCACACGCCACCAGAATGCCTGCGGCCAGCAAATCGGCCAGCCGCGACTCGGTACGGGCAAGACGGGAAAACGTCATGGTCAAAGCGGTCGACGACACCAGTCCGGCCAGCAGACCCGTCAGCATCAGGCCACGCCGGGCACCGGCCAGACGCACCGCAAAATAGCCGGCAAACGACATGGAGGCGATCAGCACCACCATCCACCAGATACGATGAGGATTAAGCGCCTGCCAGGGGCCGTAGCCATGATCCGGCAGAATCGGCAGTGCCACGACCGAAATCAGCAACAGCCACAGGCCCGCTTCCACTTCCTTGGGCGTCAGGGCATTGATACCGGTTCGAAAAAAACCACGCAGGTTGAGCACACCGGCAGTGATCACCGCCCCGGCCGCAGCAACACCCGCCATACCCGGACGCGTCACCAGACCACCCAGCAGAAACGTGACCAGTGCGGAAATAAGCGGCGTGATATCCAGATCCTGATCACGCTGGGTTTCCAGATAATGCGCACTCACCAGCAGGGCCGCCAGCACCAGCAGGGCCACTGCAAACAGCAGGCCACCCAGTGCCGCCGCCAGCTCGGCACAAACGCCCCCCATCAGGCCGATCAGCACAAAGGCGCGCACCCCCAGAATGTGGGAGTCTGCCGGAATGTCGCGAATGGCAAAGCCGCGCTCAAGACCGATGATCAGGCCCACGGCCAGCGCCAGTGCAAGCGACGCAAATACTTCCATCATCCTCTCCAGCAATAGCGGACCGGCAAAAGGGTTACTCCGGCTTTTTCATGGCATCACGCGCCAGTGACACCTGCCCGCCATTTCCAGTATCACCCTTCATTACCTGACTGTCTGCCTGACTGCCAGTCTGGTTATCCGTCTGGCTGTCACACTTCGCGGGATTGCCACCGCACACCGGACAATCGCCGTCACGCAGGCCCAGTTTGTTAAGACCACCGCAAGAACCCTTGATCGGTTCGCGCCCGGCCATCACACCTACGGCCATCAGGATGATCACCAGCAAGATGGCCACCAGCGAGATCAGGAACGTTGTCAGCATCAGTGTCTTCCGGTTATTCAGGCAACCAGGCCTTCATGGCCTGAGTGTAGCGAACGCGAGTCCCTTCGTCCGTATGCTCGATATAGTACACCGCCAGCTTTTCACGCTCCGCCAGCACCAGACCACGATCCGGGCCCAGCACATTGAAGGCCGTGGCCAGCGCATCGGCACGCGTGTTGTTGCCGTCCGGTGCAATCACGCTCACCGATACCCCGTGATGCGTGATGGGAGCGCCCGTGGCCGGGTCTATCGTGTGCGAGTAACGCTTGCCGTCAATCTCGTGATAATTGCGGTACGAGCCCGAGCTGGAAACGGCCTGCTGCGTGAGCGCCAGTATTTGTCGTGGCCTGCCGCTGCCATCGGGCTCCTCAATGGCAATCACCCAGTGCAAGCCATCCGGCCTGTTGCCGCTCACACGGGTACACCCGGCCACACTCACCATGTAATCCGTGATGCTGCGTGACTGCAGATAGGCGGTCAGCGCATCCACGGCCACGCCCTCACCCACGGATGACAGGTCCAGCTGGATATCGGCCTTGCGCATCAGTGCACTCTTGCTGCGGTCAATGCCGATGTGCTGCCAGCCGATACGGGCACGTGCAGCGGCAATCTGTGCTGCATCCGGCGTGCTCTCCGGTACTGCCTGCGGGCCAAAGCCCCACAGATTTACCAGAGGACCCACCGTAATGTCGTAGGTGCCCTCTGTCATTGCACTCACACCAACCGCCGTCTCCACTGCCCGCAATAACATGGGCGATACCGTCACCCACTGCTCCACCGGCGCACGATTGAAACGCATCAGCTCGGTATCGGGCTGATAGGTCGAGAGCACCGCATTGGTGTCATCCAGGATTTTCTGCAAGGCTGCCTGCGTGGCCACCGCATCTGTGCCGGCGGGCAATGCCGATACCTTGACCATCCACGGCATGCTGTGAAACGCCACACCTGTCATGGTGACAGGGTCTTTTGGCGCTTCAGAAACAGAACAGCCTGCAAACAGCAGGCTGGTCAGTACAAGACATACATAACGGAACATACAACATCCTGATCAGACAGGAGTGGTGACTGTCACCACTCCTGTTTTCACTGTGCGATTCTTGACGGTACGGCTATTGATTGTTTGGTTCTTGATTGTTTGGTTCTTGTTTACCCGCTTTCCTGATTATCGTGCCAGTTGCGGCTTAACCGCCAAAGTCATCAAGCAGGATGTTCTCACGGTCCACACCCAGATCTTCCAGCATCCGGATCACGGCAGAGTTCATCATGGGTGGCCCGCACATGTAGAACTCGCAATCTTCGGGCGCGTGATGATCCTTGAGGTAGTTCTCGTACAGCACGTTATGGATGAAGCCGGTATAGCCTTTCCAGTTGTCTTCCGGCTGCGGTTCGGACAGCGCCAGATGCCAGACAAAGTTCGGGTTTTCCCTGGCCAGCTGATCAAACTCGTCGGTATAAAAGGCTTCACGCAGCGAACGCGCACCGTACCAGAACGTGATCTTGCGTTTGGAGCCCAGACGCTTGAGCTGGTCAAACAGATGGGAACGCATGGGTGCCATGCCCGCACCACCACCAATAAACACCATCTCGGCATTGGTTTCGCGGGCAAAGAAATCACCAAACGGACCAAACACTTTCACCTTGTCGCCCGGCTTGCGCGAGAACACCCAGGACGACATGCGCCCGGCCGGAATGTCGTGCAGTTGCTTGAGCGGTGGCGTCGCAATACGGATATTGAACTTGAGCAGGCCCTTTTCATCCGGGTAGTTGGCCATGGAATAGGCACGGATGGTGGGATCGTCAAACTTTGCCTTTACGTCAAACAGCTTGAAGCGTTCCCAGTCACCACGGTATTCGTCAGGAATGTCGAAGTCACTGTAAGCAACATCGTAGGCCGGGGCCTCCAGCTGCACATAACCGCCCGCACGAAAGTTCACGCTCTCGCCTTCCGGCAGTTTGAGCACCAGCTCCTTGATGAACGTGGCCACGTTGTTGTTGGAAACAACCTCGCACTCCCACTGCTTCACGCCAAAGAATTCTTCCGGCAGATCCAGCGCCAGGTCCTGCTTGACGGCAAGCTGGCAACCCAGACGCCAGCCTTCCTTGATCTGGCGCTTGGTGAAGTGCGGTTCTTCGGTGGGCAGAATGTCGCCACCACCGGAAATCACCTTTACCTTGCACTGGCCACAGGTACCACCACCGCCACAGGCAGACGACAGGAAAATCTTGCGGTCTGCCAGGGTTTGCAACAGCTTGCCACCCGAGCTGACCTCGATCCGCTTTTCCGGATCGTGATTGATATCAATGCTCACGGTGCCGGCCGACACCAGCTTTGAGCGCGCGGCCAGAATGAATGCCACCAGCACCAGCACAATGCCGGTAAACATCACCATCGACAGGATAATTACTGCTTGTTCGGACATGGACAGGACTCCTTACAGCTGCACGCCGGAAAACGACATGAAGCCGAGCGCCATGAGGCCGGCCGAAATGAATGTAATGCCAAGGCCCTGCAGGGCGGGCGGCACATCGCTGTATTTCATTTTTTCACGCACGGCGGCCAGCAGCACAATGGCCAGTGCCCACGAAAAGCCGGAGCCAACGCCATACACCACACTTTCGGGAAAGTTGTAGTCGCGCTGCTGCATGAACAGGGCACCACCCAGCACCGCACAGTTCACGGTGATCAGGGGCAGGTAAATACCCAGGGCGTTGTAGAGCGCCGGCATGTACTTGTCACAGGCCATTTCCATTACCTGCACCAGCGCGGCAATCGCGCAGATGTAGGTCAGCAGCGACAGAAAGCTGAGGTCAACCTCGCCAACACCCTCCATGCCGGTCCAGGAAAGCGCGCCTTCCTTCAACAGGTACTGCCAGAGCAGGTTGTTCACCGGCACGGTGATGGCCTGCACAAACACCACGGCAATGCCCAGCGAAATGGCGGTCTCGATCTTTTTCGAGATAGCCAGAAAAGTACACATGCCAAGAAAGAACGACAGCGCCATGTTCTCGATGAACACGGACTTAACAAACAGACTGAGGTAATGCTCCATGAATGCGATCCCCTGTCAGTGTTCTGCTTGCGCTTTGGAGTTCGGCGCAATCTTGAATTCGGTCGATTCCTGCTGTTCGGGCTTCCACGAACGCAGACCCCAGATCACCAGGCCAATCAGGAAAAATGCCGACGGCGGCAGCAGCAGCAAACCGTTCGGCACATACCAGCCACCGTTGTTCACCGTTGGCAGGATGGTAAAGCCCAGCCAGGTGCCAGAACCGAACAGCTCACGGAAGAGTGCCAGCAGGACCAGCAGCGCCGAGTAACCCAGACCGTTACCGATACCGTCCCAGAAGGAGATCATCGGCGGGTTTTTCATGGCAAAAGCTTCCAGACGCCCCATCACGATGCAGTTGGTGATGATCAGGCCCACAAACACCGACATCTGCTTGGCAATGGCCGGCACAAAGGCCTGCAGCAACTGGTCCACCACAATCACCAGCGTGGACACCACCACCATCTGCACAATGATGCGGATGGAGTTGGGGATGAAGTTGCGGATGAGACTGATGAAATAATTGGAGAACGCCGTCACCAGCGTCAGGCCAATGGACATGGCCAGTGCGGTTTTCAGGTTGCTCGTCACCGCCAGCGCCGAGCAAATGCCCAGCACCTGAAAGATCACGGGATTGGTATTAAAGATTGGTCCGAGCAGGACCTCTTTTGTACTGATTTCCGGAGTCGACATGTCAGATGCCCCCCTCACGAACCTTGCCAAGGAATTTCTGGAAACCCATGTCGCCGGCCCAGAACTGGACGAGATGAGTTACACCGTTGCTGGTGAGCGTAGCGCCCGACAAGCCATCCACCTGATGCACTGCATCCGGACGGGCAGGATCAACATTGCCCTTGATCAGATGAATGGTCGCCTTCTGTTCGGCGTTGTAAAGCTGCTTGCCCGGCCACAGTGCCTTCCACTTCGGGTTGTCCACCTCACCGCCAAGGCCCGGGGTTTCGCCATGCTCGGTGAAGGTAATGCCGCCCACCGTATTGCCATCGCTGTTCACCACCAGATAGCCATACAGCGTTGACCACAGCCCGTAACCGGAAATCGGCAACACCAGTTTCTGTGCCTTGCCGTCGGCACCGCGCACCACATACACATCGGCCTCATTGGCACGACGCCTGATCTGGGCGATGTCCTGCTCCTCTGTCAGCGCAATGCTGCGCTTTGGATCTTTCGTGGCCTTGCGCTGATCAAACCTGTCATTCAGGTCGACCTTACGGAAGTCGCCGCTGTCCATGGTCACGATGAAGCGTTCAAGCCCTTCGAACAGCTTGTTCACCTCGGCCTTGCTGCCCTTGCCTTCTTCCAGCAGTCCGGCCGCCGCCAGAATCTTGCGCTGCTTTTCCAGTTCCTTGTTCTCGGTCTGGATAGGCTTGAGCAAGGTAACGGCAGCCGCGAGCGCAATCGAGCAGACCACGGAAAGCACCGTGGCCACGATTACTGTTTTCTTGGTGGATTCTTCAGACATTGCGCAATGCCCTCCGCTTGATGTTCGCCTGCATCACGAAATAATCGATCAGCGGGGCACAGAGATTGCCAAACAGGATGGCCAGCATCATGCCTTCGGGATATGCGGGATTGACCACACGGATCATCACCACCATCGCGCCGATGACCATGCCGAAAATCCAGCGACCGGCATTGGTCATGGCCGCGGACACCGGATCGGTTGTCATGAAGACAAGACCGAAGGCAAAACCGCCCAGCACCAGGTGCCAGTACCAGGGCACCGCAAACATCGGGTTGGTGTCAGAGCCAATGGCGTTGAACAGTGTGGAGATGGCGATCATGCCGACCATGGTGCCGGCCATGATGCGCCACGAGGCAATGCGCATGACCAGCAGGCCGACAGCACCAATCAGGATGGCAAGTGTGGACACTTCACCCATGGAGCCCGCCTCAAAGCCAATGAAGGCATCCCACCAGGTCAGCGGGCTCAGGCCCGATGCCGTCACATGCATCATGTGGCCCAGACCTTCCAGCTTGGCCTGACCCAGAGCGGTAGCGCCGGAGAAACCATCAATGCCCTGCTTCCATACCTGCGGATCAATTGCTGTCCACACGGTATCGCCCGACATGTACGCCGGGTAGGCAAAGAACAGGAAGGCACGGCCAGCCAGCGCCGGGTTCACGAAATTCTTGCCGGTACCACCAAAGACTTCCTTGGCAATCACCACACCAAAGGTGATGCCCAGTGCTACCTGCCACAGCGGAATGGAAGGCGGACACACCAGTGCAAACAGCACCGAGGTCACAAAGAAACCTTCATTCACTTCATGGCCGCGCTTCATGGCAAACAGCACTTCCCAGAAGCCGCCCACGATGAACGTCACCGCATACACCGGCACAAAGAAGGTGGCGCCATACAGAAAGCAGGCCCACAGGTTGCCGGCATCAAAACCACCCAGCGTACTCACCACCCAGTAACGCCAGCCATCCAGCGCCATGTCCGGGGTGACACCCTTGGCCGCTGCCAGCTGCAACGCGGTCAGTGCCTGATGGCCCACATTCCACATGCCAAAGAACATGGCCGGGAAGGTGAACATCCACACCATGGTCATGATGCGCTTGAGATCAATCGAATCACGCACGTGCGAACCGGCATGCGTTACCGATGGCGGGCTGTACAGGAAGGTATCCACCGCCTCGTACAGCGCAAACCACTTTTCATGCTTGCCGCCCTTGTTGAAGTGCGGCGCCATGTTGTCGAGCTGCTTTCGCATCCACTTGGTCATGCTCAGCCCTCCACTTCTATGCTGGTCAGCACATCACGCAGGATGGGACCGTATTCATACTTGCCCGGGCACACATAGGTGCACAGACCCAGATCTTCTTCATCCAGCTCCAGCGCACCCAGCGCCTGGGCCATGTCGCTGTCATTCACGATCAGGTAGCGCAGCAACTGCGTGGGCAGGATGTCCAGCGGCATGACCGCCTCATAGGTACCTACCGGCACCATGGCGCGCGGACTGCCATTGCTGCTGGTGGTCATGGGGAACAGCTTGCGGAAAAACTTGCCGGCATACACGGCAAACACCGAATGCCGGTTCAGGCCCAGACGCATGTAATGCACGAATTCGCGCTCGCGGCCTTCGGCCAGTACCGATACCTGCAGGTGATAGCGACCCAGATACGCCTCTACCCCTGTACCGGTGCGACCGGACAGCACAGAACCGGAAATCACACGGTTGTCCGTGCCGTTCACTTCGCCATCCGTGAGGTTGGAAAGTGCAGCACCCACGCGGGTACGTACCAGACGCGGGCTTTTTACCTGCGGGCCGGCAACGGAGATCACGCGATTGGCATCGATCTGGCCCGTGGTGAACAACGTGCCGATGGCAATGACATCCTGATAGTTCAGATGCCATACCGTGCGCGTGGCCGAGACCGGGTCCAGAAAGTGGATATGGGTGCCGACCAGTCCGGCCGGATGCGGGCCGGCAAATTCATTGGCTGTCAGATTACCCGTCTGGAAGTTGGCACCTGCGGCCTTGCAGACAAACACCTTCGGCGCCAGCTTCTGCAGCACGGCAAGGCCATCGTTGAAGGCCTTTTGCGATGACAGGATGACCAGCTCCGGATTGGCCGCCAGCGGATTGGTATCCATCGCGTTCACAAAAATGGAGCGCGGCTGTGTGCCGGGGACCGGAATCTTGCTGAACGGACGCGTCCGCAGCGCCGTCCACAAGCCGGAGGCCAGCAACTGTTCCTGCACCTGATCTGCCGTCAGCGCCGAAAGATCCGCATAGGCGGTGAAGGAAACAGACTCGGTGCTGCCCTCTTCCACATCAATGACCAGCGACTGGAAGACACGGCGGGCACCACGATTGATGGCACGTACACGGCCCGTGGCCGGTGCCGTAAAGAGCACTGCATGGCTTTTCTTGTCGGCAAAGAGCGGCTGCCCGAGCACCACACGGTCGCCTTCGGCCACCTTCATGGTTGGCTGCATCCCGGGGTAATCGGCGCCCACGAGTGCAACCGTGCGAATGGCCGGTCCCTCGCTGATGGCCTGCGACGGCTGCCCGGAAATGGGCAGGTCCAGACCGCGCTTGAGCTTGATCATGGTGATATCCAGCAATGGTCAACAGGAAACCTGCTGTCATGGCCGCTGGCGAATCCGGTTTTTCTTGTGATTCCGGAGAGAGCAACGCCGGGCCTGCAAACAGACGGCAGCCCTGGATTCTAGGGGAATCAGGCGTGCAAAGACACCCTGACAAGGGAGGTATGTGCCTGAAAATGAAAGGGGTTTGAGGGAAACTGGGGGAGGATTGCCCTCCCCCTGAAACCTTACTTGGCCGTTGCCGGCTTGACGACCGGTGCGGGCGGCAGCTTGGCCAGACGAGCAGGCAATGTCAGGCCCGGCTCCAGCTTGTCGTAACGACCGTCCAGGGCCACATCAATCGCGTCCAGACGCGCTGCCGGCAAGGGGTGGGTCTTGTAGAGCAGGGTCACCGCATCGGTGGCGCCAGCGGCATCCAGACGGTCCAGCACCGCCGGCAGGCCATAGGTGTCGTAGCCGGCACGGGTGGCGTAAAACACGCCCAGACGGTCCGCCTCAAACTCAGCACCCTTGTCCAGGGCACGCGAGCAGATTTCGGCACCATTGCCCACCAGCATCTTCACCGAGTTGTCACCGGTCTTCTTCAGCAGTGCATCCTGTCCCATGGCCACCACACGCTGCTTTTGCATCAGGCGCACATGATGACGCGCATTCACGTGCGCAATCTCATGGGCCAGGATGCCGGCCAGCTCGGCCTCGCTTTGCAGCATGGCGTACAGGCCACGGGTGACAAAGACATAACCACCGGGGGCGGCAAACGCATTCACCGAGGGCGACTCGATCACGCCAAACGTCCAGTTAAGGTCCGCGCGACTGCTCTGCGAGGCCACATAACGCCCCACCTTGTTCACATAGGCCTGCAGCTTGTCATCCTGCACCAGCGGGGCAGCGCCCAGCAGGCGGCCGGCAATTTCGCGGCCCAGCTTTTCCTCGTCGGCATCGGTCGGGTTGCCCGTGAGGGGTATGGCGGTATCGGACGGATTGGCCGCATCGCTCTTCACGCCCAGCTTGTCACGCGCGATCTGGTCCAGCGCCTTCTTGTCCACCAGACCACCCAGATCAAAGGCCGTGGCACAGCCACTGCCCAGCATGGCCGCCAGCAGTGCGGCCAGCAGTGGCAGACGCTGGAACACAGAGCGGGATGACGAATGTTTAACAACTGAATTGTTCATGAGCATCTTCCTCACTTCTTCGCCGGAGCAGGCAGCGGGCCGGCCTCGCGCGGGGTCAGCTTGCCCTGTTTGGCAAACGCATCGGCATCCTTGCGGCTGACACGAAACGTCTCGGCTTTGGCAATCTGCGTCTCGTTAAACGTGGCAGTGGTGAGTTCCTCGGTATCCAGGCCACGCACACCGGTAGTGGTGGTGACCTTGCCGGTGCCGATACGGCCCGACGCCACATTGGCAAGGCCGGTTGCACTGCTGCCCGTTGCTGCGGCTGTGCGACGCACACTCAGCATGCGCACCCAGCCCGTCTTGCCGCCGGTCTTTACCTGATACCAGCCGCCGTTACGGGTGACGATATCCACCTTGCTGCCCGACTTGGCCTGCACCACCACAGTGGCATCGGCAAACGGCTTGCTGCGCAGGGTTTCGGCACGGGTGA
This sequence comes from Moraxellaceae bacterium, assembly GCA_030646295.1. Taxonomy (GTDB): domain Bacteria; phylum Pseudomonadota; class Gammaproteobacteria; order Pseudomonadales; family Moraxellaceae; genus UBA2031. The sequence continues at coordinate 200,449 of JAUSND010000016.1, read as the reverse complement.
GCGTGCCGGTATCGGCAGCCAGTGCCAGACTTGCCGATATTCCTGTCGCCAGTGCCAGCGACACCGCCGCCAGCAGTTTGTTAAGACTCATGATGTCTTTTCTCCTTGTTCCAGCATGGCAACAGCAAACAGTGCCTGCCAGTCCTCCGGGGTTGCACCGCGAATGCGGCCTTCGGCACGGTGAATGGCCAGACGATCCATCGGGAGCGCCGCATCCACACCTGCCTCGTGAATCAGTTTCTGCAAATCACGCACCACGCCATCGGCCTCGGCACGAATCTTTTCCCAGGCGGCGTCATCATCCGCGCCATGCACCCAGCACACCACCAGCGTGTTCTCGAACAAACGCCACAAACCCTTCTGGCGGCCCTGCACGTATTCCACACTGGTGTCGTACATGCCCGCCTTGCTCACACGCTCGGCCAGCTTGCCAATGGCAGCCTCCTCACGGGTTTCCAGACGAAAACGCAGTACCAGCATCAGGCCGCGCAACGTGGCGCCACTGGCATCCACCCGCGCCACCAGCGACGTATCCAGCGCCCGCTCGGTCGCAAAGGCATAGATACGCGCTACCGAGAAGTAGAGCGCACCAATGAACACCGGGCCAGTAAGATTAATGTAAACGTTGCCCATGTTGACCGTGGCGTAGGAAAAGCCGAGCAGCGCAAACTGGGACAAACCGTAAAACTTGTCGAGCTTGTTGGAGGCCCCGTTGCGCCAGAACGCAAAGGCCGTGCCCCAGATGATCAGCAGCGCCAGGCCCAGATAAAACAGCTTGGCATCCGGCGCAATCATCCAGTCGCCATGCTCCAGGTTGTCGATGGCCGTAGCGACAATTTCCACCCCCGGAAACTGGCGGTCCAGCGGTGTGCCACGCACATCCAGCAGCCCCGCTGCGGTCGATCCGATGATGATGGTCTTGCCCTTGAACTCGTCCGCCGGACGCGTGCGCTTTTCTTTCAGCATGTCCAGATAGACATCACTGAAGCTTACGTACTTGTAGGTAAACGGCTTGCCACGCCAGTTGAGCAGCAAGGTGTCGGGGGCATCTTCACCATGGCCGGCGGCCCTGGCCACCACATACGGCAACGACGGCAACTGCCAGCCCTGTGCATCCAGACGCACCGGATAACGGCGCACCACCCCGTCACTGTCGGGATAGACATTATGCGTACCCAGACGACCGGGCTGCTGCGTGGCCGCAAATGGCGGAATGATCATGGCCAGCGTGGCGTCTTTCACCGCCAGTTCGGTGGCCATGATGCCCGGCACACTGGCCGCAGGCAGTTTTGAAAGGCTGTCATGTTCCTTGTCCAGCCGCAGCATGGGGAAGAACGTGTTGGTGGTGCCGGCAATCGTTTCGTTGAAATAGGCATCGCTGTCCGGGTTCTGGATATCCGGATCACTGAACAGCACGTCAAACACCACCGCCTTGGGCTGCTGTGCCTTCACGTTCTGCAGAAACTCGGCCAGCACCTGCCGCGGCCATGGCCAGCGACCATAGTCAGCCGCCAGCGCCGCCAGCGTTTTTTCATCAATGTCGACAATGACAATGTTCGGATCGGCCTTGGGCACATTCACACGCATGCGCAGCATGGTGTCGAAGGTGGACTGCCGCATGCCGCCGAAATAATTCACGGAAGAGGCATCGACAATCGCGATAACGGTGAACACCGCCGCCAGATACAGGAAGAAGCTCTGGCGCAGGCGACGGCCTACATCATCGGCCAGACGGGCAAAGCGGGTTTTGATGGATTGCAGTAGCGCGGACACGTTATCGGCTTCCTTGTAGATAACCGGGTATCAGGGATGGCGCGAGTGTAGCACCACCCCGCCCCAGCCCCCATCCACTCCCCATCCAGTCACCCAAACGACAACGGGCCGGCAAATGCCGACCCGTTGTTTACACCTTTTGCTACCAGAGCTGCCGATCAGCTCTACTGATCAAAGCTCAGCAGATTCCGGCGGGAAGGTCTGGTAGTTGATACCGGCCATCTGCTGGGCGATACGCACCACCTGGCAGCTGTAGCCCATTTCGTTGTCGTACCACACGTACAGGGTGACGTGGTTACCGTTGACGATGGTCGCCTGGGCATCAAACACACCGGCCGAGCGCGAGCCAACGAAGTCAGTCGACACCACTTCGGTAGAGCTGGTGTAGTCGATCTGGCGCTGCAGGCCGGAATTCAGCGAAATGTCGCGCATGAACTCGTTCATCTCGTCACGGCTGACGGCATCGCTCAGCGTGAGGTTGAGAATGGCCATGGACACGTTAGGCGTAGGCACGCGGATGGAGTTACCGGTCAGCTTGCCTGCCAGTTCCGGCAGCGCCTTGGCCACGGCCTTGGCAGCGCCAGTCTCGGTGATCACCATGTTGAGCACGGCAGAACGGCCACGACGATCGGCCTTGTGATAGTTGTCGATCAGGTTCTGGTCGTTGGTGAACGAGTGCACCGTTTCCACATGGCCGGAGATGATGCCGAACTTGTCGTTAAGCACCTTCAGCACCGGCGTAATGGCGTTGGTGGTGCAGGACGCGGCAGAGATGATCGCGTCTTCGTCCAGGATGGTGTTGCTGTTCACACCAAACACGATGTTCTTCACGTTGCCCTTGGCAGGTGCAGTGAGGATCACGCGCTTCACACCCTTGCAGGTAAGGTGACGGCCAAGGCCCACGTCATCCTTCAGCTTGCCGGTGTTGTCGATGAGGATCGCATCGCTGATGCCATAGGCGGTGTAATCAATGTCTTCCGGCTGGCTGGCGTAGATCACCTTGATGAAGTTGCCGTTGGCGATAATCGCCTCGTTGGCTTCGTCCACCGAGATGGTGCCTTCAAACGGACCGTGCACGGAATCACGACGCAGCAGCGAGGCACGCTTCTGCAGATCGCTTTCCGACGACTTGCGCACAACGATGGCACGCAGGCGCAGGCTGTCGCCCTTGCAGGCCTTTTCAATCATCAGGCGGGCCAGCATGCGGCCGATACGGCCAAAGCCGTACAGCACCACATCAGTCGGCTTGCCTTCATCAATCTGGCCAATGGCCGGGGCCACTGCGTTCTTTACAAACGCGGCCAGGTCACCGCCCACAATCTTGTACTTGGTGGCCAGCTTGCCGATGTCCACGTTGCAAGGGCCCAGGTTCAGCTTGGCCAGTTCTTCCATGATCGGGAAGGTATCGACCACCGAGAGGTCGCCGGCAATCATGCGCACGCGGCGGTGATGCTTGAGCAACTGGGTGACCGAGCGGTTGATCAGGGTACGGCCATACACCGTGGTAACCACATTGCGTTCGCGGTACAGCTTGCCGATGGCCGGGATCATGTTCTCGGCGATGGCTTCGCGGTTTTTCCAGCGGCCAAAGTGGTCTTCCTGCAGGGCTTTGATGGTCTCGACGCTCACGGCACAACCTCATCAAGGGGGCAAAGGTAAATAGAGGGCGCGAATTCTAGCCCGTTTCCGGGCAGATGTCAGGCAAGGTGAAGGCAACTTGCCGGAAGCGTGAATATGCCTCATGTGGCTATGCTTGAAGACACGACCGGCACCGGGCACGGCCAGGCGCCACAGGAGGCCCGCCATCATGTATTACACCCTGAACGACGCCAGCCTGCTGAGCGACACCCCGCCCGACCAGACTCATAACCAAGCCCGGCAACTGATCATCCTGCTGCACGGACTGGGCGCCCAGCCCACCGACCTGCTGGACATGGCCCGCGCCTTTCACGAGGCCTGGCCAGAGGCCGCCATAGCCCTGCCCCCTGGCCTGCAGGCCTTCGAGAGCGCCTACTGGACCGGACGGCAGTGGTTTTCGGTGAGCGAGATGGGCGAGGACGACCGCCCGGAACGCATTGCCGCCGCCATGCCCGACTTTGTGGCCCTGATCCGCCAGATACAAACCGACAGCCTGGTGCCCCCGACCGATACCGTGATCGTCGGCTTTTCGCAGGGCGCCATCATGGCACTGGAGGCCATCAAGACCGTGGACGGACTGGCCGGACGGGTACTGGCCTTTGCCGGGCGCTATGCACGGCTACCCACCGAAGCACCCCAGCTCACCAGCATCAGTTTTTATCATGGCGATGCCGACGACGTGATCAGCGCAGACCACGCCCGCGATGCCTTTGAGCACCTGCAGGCACTGGGTGCCGACGTCTCACTGGATATTGCCCATGACGTAGGGCACGAGCCCCACCCGGCACTGGTCGCCCAGGCCATCGACCGCCTGCGCAACGTACTGCCGGCCCGCCTGTGGCGACGGGCACTGGGTGGCGGGGCCTGAACACCGGGCCCCGTACCGCGTTACTTCTGGTATTTGGCCTTCCACTCTTCATACGGCATGCCATAGATGATCTCGCGCGCATCCGGATCGGACAGCGCAATGCCCTGCTCCTCCGCCGCCGCCCGGTACCACTTGGACAGGCAGTTACGGCAAAAACCCGCAAGGTTCATCAGGTCAATGTTCTGCACATCATGACGCTGGGACAGATGCTCCAGCAGCTTGCGGAAGGCAGCCGCTTCCAGAATGGTTTGCTGCTCCGGAGGAATATCGATCATTTTGCATTGCCCGTTATTGGGTGTGTGGGTGTGTGTGGGTATGTGGGAGCGGCTTAAGCCGCGAATATACGCAGACATAAGCAGATTAAGGCACAGCGCCCCTCAGCCTAGCAATCCGGGCCGGTTACATTCCGTAGACGACGCCTCATACCCTCTTCGCTACCATCCAGACGCATGTAACATCCGGCACAAGCACCTGCACAAGCACCAGCATAAGCCTCAGGAGGCCTCATGAATAACAAGGACAACAACGACAAGCAGGCGTCTGCTGGCGTTTCCCGCCGCGACTTTTTAACACTGGCCGCCGGCGCAGCCGCCGCACCACTGCTGGGCCCGGCGCTGGCCGATGCCGCCGTAAAACCGGCAAAAACCGCACCGGCAAAGTCGGCCAGGCAATCCGGCCCCCTGAAGACGGGGCACAACATCCTGTTTGTGTTCTCCGACCAGGAGCGTTACATCACGCAATGGCCGCAGGGGCTGTCGCTGCCAGGGCATGAACGCCTTGCACAGACCGGAACGACATTCCGCAATCATTACTGCCCGGCAGTCATGTGCACCAGTTCGCGCTCAGTGATCCTGACCGGCCTGCAAACGGCCGACAACGGCATGTTCGAGAATGCAGACATGCCCTACGTAAAGGCAATGTCGACAAAAGTGCCCACCGTCGGCCACATGCTGCGCAAGGCCGGCTACTACACCGCCTATCAGGGCAAGTGGCACCTGGATGCAGGCTTTGATCGCGGCGTAGAGCCACGCCTGTACACCAAAGACATGGACGCCTACGGCTTTTCGGACTTCATGTTTCCGGTCGATAGCCACGCACATGCACAGGGCGGCCACAATCAGGATGAGATGATCACCAGCGGTGCCGTGTCGTGGCTGCGCAGCAAAGGGCGCCCGCTGACCGACGAAGGCAAGCCATGGGCACTGTTTGTAAGCCTCGTCAACCCGCACGACATCATGTATTTCAACACCGATGCTCCCGGCGAACAGGTGCAGGACACCGGCCGCCTGATGATGCAGGCCGCCCGGGCACCAGAACACTCGCACTACCGCGCCACCTGGAACTACCCGCTGCCCGCCAGCCTGACACAACCGATGGATGCCAACGGCCGCCCGGCAGCGCACAACGAATTCAAGCGCGCCTGGGGTTACACACTCGGCAACATCCCGCCAGAGCCAGCACGCTGGGAACGCTTCACCAATTACTACTTCAACTGCATAAGCGCCGTTGACAAGCAATTGTCCAACCTGCTCAACGAACTCGACGCACTGGGCCTTTCCGACAACACCATCATTGTCTTTACCTCCGACCACGGCGAAATGGGCGGCGCGCATGGCCTGCGCGGTAAAGGCCCGTTCGCCTACGAGGAATGCACCCACATACCACTGCAGGTGGTACACCCGGATGTAGAAGGCGGACAAGTCTGCGATGCGCTTACCGGCCACATCGACCTGGCCCCCACACTGCTGGCCATGGCTGGCGTCAACCGCACCAAGGCCACGGAATTCGCAGGCCGCGAGCTGCCGGGCAAGGACTTCAGCACAGTGCTCACAGCCCCGAGAAAGGCTGGCGTACACGCAGTGCGTGATGGCGTGCTGTTCACTTACAGCGGCATCGCCACCAACGACAGCGAAGTCATCCGCATCGTTTCCGAGGCCAAGGCCGCCGGCCAGGACCCCAAAGCGGCAATGAAAACCGCCGGCTACCGCCCCAACCTCAAAAAGCGCGGCAGCCTGCGCATGGTGTTCGACGGCCGCTACAAGTTCACCCGTTATTTTGCCCCTGTGGAGCGTAACAAGCCCACAAGCCTTGATGAGCTTTACCGCTCGAACGACGTTGAGCTGTTTGACCTGGCCACCGATCCGCATGAAATGATCAATCTTGCTGCCCGGAAAGGCGAAAACGCAGAGTTGGTGATGGCAATGAACCGCAAACTGGAAGCGCACATCAAAGCCGAGATCGGCATTGATGACGGCCGCGAGATGCCCGCTTTTGAAGGCATCGACTGGAAAATCGACAGTATTGATCTTTAACAGGTAACAACGGGCAACTACCTTGCATGGGGGCACACACATGCCCCCATGCAAGGTACTCATCGGCCAGACGCATAGAAAACTGCAATAACGACAGTGCCGTCTTTTCCAGGGATTACGGATAGACCAGCGCACCATTCATGCGATATGTTCAGTACAAACCCCGCCCCATAACGACCAAGGACTGGCCAGGCAGTTGCAGGAACGCATCAGAATGCCTTTCTCGCCTCCCCCATCCAAGAAAATCAAGGCATCGGGATAATTAAACCGGATTGGTCATTAGAAGTGGCGCATTCGAAGACGTCAGTTTTGATGGCTAGTTAATATTAGGACAAGGAGAATTAACCATGGAAGAAATCATCATTCAAGCAATCGCACAAAAGAAACTAGTTGAGTTCAATTATCAAGGCAGGCCTCGCATTGCCGAGCCACATGTTTATGGCATAACAAATGGCGTAAAGCAGCTCCTTGGCTTCCAAGTCAGGGGACATAGCAGCCGAGGAAATCTGCCTGATTGGCGGCGATTTGATCTTCATGAAATCATTGACCTCAGAATTATTGAAGAGTCATTTCCTGGCCGCCGGCCGTATCCATCTGGCCGGCACAGCAACTTTGATCATCATATAGCCATTGTAGATTAATGGCCAAACAACTCGTTCAAGGCCGACGACTTAGAGCCGTAGCCTTAACTCCAACGTTATGTGCTATGGAGAATTTTGTGCAAGAGAATGAAATCGATGTGACCGCAATCCCTGATGAATACACCGAGAGTAGCCATTACCTAGAGTCTGCCCCACCATATATTCCTCCAGTGGAAAATGAGCTACAGAGTCTTGTTGATCTTGGCAAGCAAGCGCTTATTACTTTCTCCGAGCAAGGAAATGCAGAACGGACGCTTCAAATGGAGAGAATGCGAATTCAGGAAAAGCAGTTGCAGTTCGAAGGTACCGCCTTCAAGTTCAAGGCAGTCATTACAGGCGCAGGCATGCTCGGGCTTTTAACTATTGCAGCAGGCCTTTTCTTCCATCCGTCCAATCCGGATCATGCTGCAGGAATGCAACTCCTTTCTCACCTTGGCGCTCTTGTAGCAGGTCTTCTTGGTGGTTACGGATGGGAAAAAGTCAATCAATAGCACATAACAAGCTGCACAAGGCCGACGCCTTTACTCAAAAGTTAGCCGCTACAACCTCTATCCTGCTAGGCCCTTATCATGTCAGTGAAATATCAGGTATTTATAAGCTCCACATTCGGAGACCTCGAACTTGAGCGAGGTCAGGTAATTAAGGCCGTTCTTGAAATGGGGCACATTCCTGTCGGAATGGAGATGTTCAGCGCTGCAGATGACGAACAGTGGAGTGTTATCGCACGACAGATCGATGAAGCCGACTACTATGCCGTAATTGTTGCGCATCGCTACGGATCCGTCACGCCTACAGGCATAAGCTATACAGAAAAGGAGTACGACTATGCTGTAGCGAGCGGGGTTCCCGTACTCGGTTTCGTTTTAGATGACAAGGCTCCGTGGCCTGCTGACAAAAATGAAAAAAACGAAGTCATGCGATCAGCAGCGGAACGATTCCGAGAAAAAATAAAGAGCCGGCTAGTAAACTTCTGGACGACCAAAGACGATCTACATGCCAAGTTCTCCATTGCCTTAATGAAAGCATTCATCACACACCCAAGAACGGGATGGGCTAAGGCTGACGAGGCAGCAGGGCCCGCAGTAACGAGAGAGCTAACTCGACTGAGCGCAGAGAACGCAGAACTTCGCAATAAAATTGAACAAATTAGAATTATCGAAAAAAATCAGCAACGCGATGCTCACAGAGATGTTTTTAGGATTCTCGAAAAAAATAAAGTCATTACCCACGTCCGTAAGAATGAAAATGACTGGGGCCCCAAGCTCAAGCATACATTACTAGAAATATTCGAAGGAATTTCTCCAAATCTGATTGTTGAGAACAACACAAAGGCAATTGCTGGTGACATCGCATTTCACGTAACTCAAGAAACCGACTACTACCATACTTGGCCAGTGCCCAGTAACCACATTGCAGATATCTTAGTCGACCTTCATGCTCTCAATCTGATCGAGCCATCTTGCAAAAGACACCCCGTAAGTGACACAAAGGAATACTGGGCGCTAACAGAGTTCGGCCGTGGATTTTTCAAAGAATTACGCCGAATTAGACTTGATACTTCAACTAATAATTCGCCAGAACGACCCACTGAGCCTCAAAGTGTCGGTTAGAAAATCTTTCAATGTCGGAAATTTACTCTACAGCTGAATAGCAGTTTCAGCTTCAATATTACGCGGCAATGAAAAATGCAAAACAAGAAATCAGGAACCCCAGAATACACCCAAGGCGGCTTTGATAAGCAGCTTAACTACAGCCTTTGGTCCGCATCAAGAATAAGATTTATAGCCGCCAGAAAACTCAGCAAGAAAAATGAACGCTCATCAAAGGCCGTTGCATTTCTTTCCGCATACCTTATTTTATATACCCTTCTTGATTTTTTATTTCTTTCTAAATTGGAAGGCTACAACGTCAACTTCATTATATTCACAAACATTATGTTCTCCTTGCTAATCTTAATATTCAGCCAAAATGAAGCATCCGCTTCATATTCAGTAAGAGCCTACCAGTTTCATCAATGCGCCCTAAGAATAAGCCGAATATATAAAGAATTAAGAAGGCTAAAATCAAAATATCATCAAAAAGAAAAAGATAATTTCTTTCATGAAGAACTAGCAAGAATGGATGACTCTTATGAAGAAATATTGGCACAATCAGAAAATCATGAAATGATTGACTACGAACTCTTCAAGGCAACATATCCAAAATACGAAGATCACAACCTTACCAAAATCGACCTATTGATCATAAAAACCAAATACTATTTTGGAAATGTTTTCTTTTATAACCTTGTAACTTATTTTCCTTTTGTAATATTCATGGGAATATTGATTCTCCTCTATTGCGGAAAAGGAAGCCTCATCTTTAATTTCGGCAAGGCGATTGTGGCAAGCCCCTAATGCCGCATAACAAGCTATTTGAGTGGCGTATTTTGTGACTCCATTAGCTACGCATCGGATTGATATACTTCGCGTATCCAGCCTTGCCAGCCGGCATTATATGAACGCAGCGTGGTAGAGCTAGATGAGAGCAATCTTTGACTGGCCTTGACGATCTACTGTGAGATTAAAAATGACTCTCCTGAGGACCGACATAGAAAGGGCACTCGATGAGCTTGCGTCTCAAGAGGAAGGTATGCGTTTTCAGGGGCTTGCGGTAGTGCTCGGCAAGAAGCGCTGGCCTGAACTCATCGCCCGCCAGCGTAAGAAAGACTTCGGCCTCGATGCCTACGCACCCTCGAGCCTGACGTCGGAGCGGGTCGGCAAGGGACTCGCCGCCTCGATCACGCCAACTCTGAAGAAGATTTCTGATGACGCGGAGACCGCCAAAAAAAACTTCCATGACTTAAGAACGCTCCTCTTCGTGACGTCCGCCAAGGTCGGCAACTCCGACCGAAAGCTGTGGGGAGAGGCAATTCAGCAAAAACACGGCGTCGAGCTTCACATCATCGAGCGCGAGGAAATCATCACGTTGATGATGATGCCGGAGAACGCATCCCTCCTTTCGAGCTTCCTTCACCTCCATATTGACACAGAACCGCAGGTCTCAGACCTCATTGACAGAACAAGACGCGCAGCCGAAATAGCCGCATGGACCTGGTCTAGGAAGACCAAAGGACATCCGCTCATCGATCTCACAGCAGTGCAACTTGACCCGAATGGTGCGGAGTCCGCCGACCTACTGTCGCTTGAGCAAGTCGACCAAGCACTGAAGCAGAGCGGTCGCATCGTGCTCGAAGGACCCGCCGGCCGAGGAAAAACCACCACGTTGATACAACTCGCGCAACGCGCGCGTGCCACCGGCATACCGTTCATAGTCGAACTTCCGGCATGGACGTCATCGCGCCGAGGGATTCTTGAATACATTACCGGCATGCCTGCGTTCCAGGCCGGTGGTATCACGCCCGCCGACCTCGCGCGAGTGCAGCAGACCGAACCTTTCCTGTTCTTGTTGAATGGTTGGAATGAGATTGCGGAGTCGAATTCCGCACAGGCGAACGATGTACTCCGGGAGCTCGAGCGGGATTTTCCGAGCGCTGGCATCATCGTCGCAACCCGTACGCATCACTTGGTCCCGCCGCTACCCGGTGCAATGCGACTGCGGTTGTTACGCCTTCGGCGGGCGCAGCGGGCAGTTTACCTGACAACGCGCCTTGGAGCGAAAGGCACCGAACTTCGCGCCCGCATCGATGGCGACCGGTCACTCGACGAGCTAACCCGCACACCATTCATCCTCTCCGAAGTCGCGTCACTGTTTGAAGCCGGAGCCGAAATTCCCTCCACGAAGATCGGCATTCTCACCCAGGTTCTTCGGCTGCAAGAACAACGAGAAGAACATAAAAATGCACTGCATACAGCCCCTATCTTCGGCGAACAACTGAAGTACCTCCAAATCCTTGCAACTGAGATGACCCGCCGCGGCGCAGTGGCACTGCCGGAGGCTGATGCCCGCGCGGCCATTGCCGCCGCCGTACGAGAACTTGCGCACTGTGGCCAGATTGAACCGGTGGGAGCGCCGGCGATCCTCGCGACGCTCACGGCTCACCACGTTCTTGAGCGCGTTGACTACCCGCAAGCGGTGTTTCAATTCGAGCATCAGCAACTGCAGGAGTACTACGCTGCCCTCGATGTCCGCACGCAGCTTCTCAACTTGCGGGGCGATGAGCGCGACGCGACCGGCCGCTTCGTGGCCGACTACGTGAACGATCCGGCATGGGCTGAACCGCTGCGCATGATCGCCGAGACGTTTTCCGTGCAGACCGGCGACGGCGAAATCGATAGGAGAAACACCCGCACAGGCGGGAAGCTGGTGGAGATGGCGCTCGCCGTCGACCTCGTATTTGCCGCCGAGCTTGCGCAGCTTTGCGGCGCGGATGTCTGGAATGAAGTTCGCGCGGCCATCGGCGAGCGCATCCGCACCGTCTACGCGAGCCACGACGGCAACTTTCGGCAGTATGCCATCGCTACTATGCTCGCCACTGGCGCGGACGACTTCAGCGACATCATCGTGCCGCTTCTTTCGGGACAAGACCAGCAAATGCGACTTATCACCTACCGGCTCTGGCCGGGCATCCAAGTCTCGTCGATTGGGCCGAACTGGCGCGAGCAAGTGCGCGGCTGGAGCGAGGAGGCACGAGCGGATTTCGTCTCCGAACTGCTTCATCATCGTGTCGATGACGAGATTGCGACCTTTGCTGCGAAGGACGACAGTGCAACGGTGAAGAACGCGGCGGCCTCCGGCCTCATGTGGTCCTGGTCTGACGAGGCGTTGACCCGCGTCCTTGAGTCAATGGATGAGCAAACATTCGAGGAGGTCGCGCGCAAAAACGCCGACCAACTGCCCGCGGCACTCAGACCTAAGACGATTGCCGCGATGCGCAATTTCATCGAGACCACTACCGACCACCCTGCGCGCCTGCGAACCGCGCTCAATCTGATTGATTTCGGCGAGACAGGCCTGGACGGCGTCATCAAAGATACGATGGTGACGCTGTCCCGCGGCGACATGCGCAATATGGGTTCGCACCTCATCCCGCAGGCGCTTGATCGCCTGCGCAAAACCGATCCCGTCTGGGTTAGCGAGTGGATAGCCACCCAGGTTGCCGAAGGCGTCCCCTACGAGCACGAGTATTGGTTGTCGTTTGCGACCGCCATTCCCGATGGCCTCATCGATAAATATCTGCAACTCATCGAGACCAAAGACCTCAAGAACGGGCGCTTTGGCGGCATGATTTCCATCATTGCCGCGCGTGCAGACGCCAATCTTGCGGCGCGCGTGTTTACGAAGCTGCGCGAGCTGCGGCGCGAGGTGGATGCGGAACCTGGCGTGCGACACGAACTCGAGTGGCAGATAATGCGCCAACTGGAGGCCGTCTTCCGCGATCTTCCTGGCGACATTGCCGCGGCTGGCATTCTCTCATCCGTCACCCGCGGCGATCTGCTCGACATCAAAGTCGCAGCCGGCATTCTGCACAGGGTCGCAAGATCCGACGTGGAACCGCTGCGCATCGCTGACGACGACCTGAAGGCACGCCTTCGCTCCTACCTGAAAAGTAGTGTTGATGTCGTCCTGCGCCAGGACGACATCAACGGCGAGGAGAAAGCCACACTAGCCTTATCGATCGCCCAAGTCGGAAAGCCCGAAGACATGGCGGACCTAGTGAGGCTCATCCACGCCGACATCGAGCGGGTACGCCGCGGCCGGGCAGCGCGTGCAGCAGGCGATCGCGGACCTCTCGGCAACGGTGGCACCATGAGCTACGCCGGTTGGCACATCGCCGCCATCATGCACCTTGACGCGACCGGTGCCGAGCAGGTGCTTATTGACCTGCTTCCCGAGCCGGAATACCGCTCCGAGGCCGCTGCCGCGATGGCGCGCGACTTCGTACCAAAATCGGAGCGTTCCTTCGACCGGACGCTCCGCTACGACTTGATGTGGGCCGCTCGAGAAGGTCGCACTCCGCCGCCCGGCGACGACCAGCAGCGCACACGGGCCGCCGCCGCAATCAATGCCGAAATCAAGCGCCTGCAAGAACAGAACCAAGACGGGAAACCCGCTGCAGGGCTGAAAGAGCTCGGAAAGGCACTTGCCGCAATTGATGGCCGCGGTTGCGCGCCTGCGGTGCTCGACGTGATTGGCATGCCCGGCCAATGGGACCAATCCCCCTGTCTCGACGCCGCCGAACGCCTGTTGATGGCGGGTTTCGTCTTACCCGCGACTACCGCGTTCGCTTTGGTCGATTCCATCGTCGAACGTACTAAGAATTGGATGCAAGATTCAGACAGGTACCTTCTGCGCCGGATCCTTGCGCTCTGCCCCTTCGTCGACGACCCAGCGGACGGGATCGCCAAGATGCGCGACGTGCTCGAGAAGCGGCAATTGCGTGAGTATGAACTGCGTGAGATTGTCACCGCTCTCGGCGAAAGCCGATCGGATGCCGCCGTTGATCTTCTGTATGAGCTCGCGTCTGATGCGCCGACGTTCGATCAGTGCGAGGACAATTTTATCAATGCCTACGCTGCACTCGACACAGCGCGTGCACGTGAACTGCTCCTTGGTTTCGTCGATCCGGGTGTCCGCGGCATCGCACTTACGCGCCATCCTCACCGCGATGACGTGCTTGTCGTGCGGCTCGCGGAGCTGGCCCAGCGCAGGCCAGAGGTGGCTGCGCAGCTGCGCGAATTGTGCGAAAGCGACCTGCCGGAACTCAATCGGCACTTGCTCTCGAAGGTAATGGGCTGGCTCGGAACGTCTGAAGCCCTCGCCGCAAATCTGAACCTGATTGATGACGCGAAGCCATCGCCGGTTCCACGAGGCATTTGGCATCAACTCAAAACCGCTTTCGTCGAGCAACGACCCTATGAGCAAAGTCCCAATATCTTCACGCAACACGCACGGGCGTCAAACGAACTGCGCGCCAGGCTGTTCACAATTGCGATTGAGGACGAGAAACGACGGAAGTCTGCCTTCATGCTTCTCGGTCAAATCGAGGAATGGCGCTTGGAGTATGGTAGGCCGGCTGGTGAACCACGTCACCCCAGTATTGCATCGGGCCAATCTTGGCCACCGATGGAACCGTTTCTTGATCCGAAGGGAAGTTGCATTACCGACTGGCAACAGTCATGAGGAATAATCGCGGCAGGTTCAATACTGACAATTGGTGGGCGCGGCAACTGGTACGCCGCATGACAAGTCGTTCTAGCGGCCAGCCCTAATGGGCCGCCGCTCAACTCCAACGCCACCTCCCAAAGGAAAACATGCTGCAGTCATCATGGAAACGTTGCTGGATGGGCCTTCATGCACAGGGCGATGGTCTCGCCCTGATGCAGGAGTTGCTTTCTGCATATGCCGAGCCTCAACGGAAGTACCACACGGTCCAGCATCTTTCTGAATGCCTGGCGCTTTTTGATCGCCACCTTGATCTGGCGATTGAGCCTGGAGAAGTAGAGATATCGCTCTGGTTCCATGACGCCGTGTATGACGTCAAGGCTAGCGACAATGAACTCAAGAGTGCCGAGTGGGCCGAGGCCGAGTTGCGCAAGGCGGGGGTCTCTGCGGACAGGATCGGGCGGATCAGGAATCACATTCATGCTACCCGGCACTCCGTTCTGCCAGAAGGTCAGGACCAGATGCTGCTCGTTGATATAGACCTGTCCATCCTTGGAGCGCAGCGCCCGCGCTTTATGGAGTATGAGGAGCAGGTTCGGGCAGAATACAGCTGGGTGCCGGCCCCTCTCTTTCGCAGCAAGCGCCGGGCTGTTCTGGAAGAGTTTCTGACGCGCCAACCCATCTACAACACGCCCAGGCTTCGTGAGGCGCTTGAGCATCAGGCCAGAGAGAATCTGGCCTGGTCGCTTCAGCAGCTAGACGGCTAACCATTCGCTGCAGGCGCGCTAGCCACCACCCACACCGCATGACCACCCCCACACCCCGGTGGTAGCATTCGCCCCCCATGCGAATCTCCGACCTTACCCAACGCCTCGCCGACCTTGGCGCCCTGCCCGTTCATCGCGGGCGGATTGTGCGTGCGTGGCTAAAGGGCAAGCCGCTGGATACCGGCACCCGGCGCGAACCTACCGAAAACTTCCTGCCGCTGGCGGTGCGCAAGGCTTTGCCGCAGATCACGGAAGAGCTCGACGCGCTGGCCCGTATCCATACGCAACACCCGGCGGCCGATGGCTCGGCGCGTCTGCTGGTAGCGCTGGCCGACGGGCAGATGGTGGAAAGTGTGCTGCTGCCCCGTGATGGCCTGTGCGTGTCTACCCAGGTGGGCTGTGCGGTGGGCTGCCGCTTCTGCATGACCGGCAAGAGCGGCCTGCTGCGTCAGGTGAGCAGCATGGAGATCATGGCGCAGGTGGTGCTGGCGCGCCGGATACGGCCGGTGAAAAAGGTGGTGTTCATGGGCATGGGCGAGCCGGCCCACAATCTGGACAACGTGCTGGAGGCCATCGACCTGCTGGGCACGGAAGGCGGCATTGGCCACAAGAACCTGGTGTTCTCTACCGTGGGCGACATGCGTGTGTTCGAGCGCCTGCCGCAGCAACTGGTCAAGCCGGCGCTGGCGTTGTCGCTGCACACCACCAAGGCCGATCTGCGCGAACACCTGCTGCCCAAGGCACAGAAGATTGCCCCGGCCGATCTGATGGAACTGGGCGAGGCCTATGCCCGCTCGGTGGGCTATCCCATCCAGTACCAGTGGACGCTGCTCAAGGGCATCAACGACGGTCAGGACGAGCTGGACGAAATCCTGCGCCTGTTCAAGGGCAAGTACGCGGTGCTCAACCTCATTCCGTTCAACAGTCTGGAGGGCGACGACTACCAGCGCCCCGACGGCCCCCGCATTATCGAGATTGTCCGCTACCTGCACAGCCGTGGCGTGCTGACCAAGGTACGCAACAGTGCCGGTCAGGATGTGGACGGCGGCTGCGGCCAGTTGCGCGCCCGCGCCATCGACATCGTCAACACCAGCCGCTTGCGCACACGCTGACACTCGCACTGGCGTTTACCGGCATTGCTTGTTAAAAACGGATCAATGCTCAACGCGTGGTCCGTGGCCCGTAGTCCGTAGCTCTACAGCCCAGTGACCAGGCCAGTAACAAGCCCAGTAACAAGGAAGGCTAATGAATATCGTGCGGCTCCTCTCCCCGCTCTGTATCGCCATGGCACTGACCGCCGTTGCCCATGCAGCGCCAGCGCAGTCATCGGCATACTCTTCGGCATACTCATCAGCACAGTCGCCGACAACCAGACAAAGCAATGGCCTGGTCGAGCCGACCGAGGCAGAAATGCGGGCGCTGGCAGAAAGCGAGATCAACACCATCAACCGCAATGGTGGCCTTCGCATTGAAATGTCCGGCGTAGTATCGCGCCCCATCATGCTCAAGCTGGACAGCTACCGTAAGCTGGACTGCAAACCCTATACCCGCGCCTTTCGTTGCCAGGCAGACGTCGGTATGTCGTTTCCCGGCACCGATTTTCCGGCGGAAGTCCGCGAAGAAAGCCACCGCTATCAACAGGATGAACAAGGCCGCTGGGCCAGGCGCTAGGGCCGTCAACCGGCCGCCTGCACACGCCTTAAAACGCGCTAGACTTCGTGAGAACATGCGGAGTGGCTACTGCCCTCCCCTTTGCCAACCAGGGACACGGCCATGATTGAATACAACCTCGATGCCACCACCTCTGTTCTGTACATCAAGCCAACGTCATCGCTGGAAAAGAGCGACTTCATAAAGCTGGCCGAAGTGGCAGACCCGCACATCGAGGCAACCGGCGGGCTGGCCGGCGTCATCATCGATGCTCCGGCCTTTCCCGGCTGGGACAGCCTTGGTGCAATGGTGGAGCACTTCCGCTTTGTGCGGGACCATCACCTGCACGTCCAGAAGGTGTGCATTGTCACCGACTCGGCCATTGGCGACGTTGCCGAGCGACTGGCCTCGCACTTCATTACCGCCGAAATCAAACACTTTCCTGCAGGCAGTCTGGATGCCGCCAAACAGTGGGTAAGCGGCACGGCATAACGTGCCCGCCATCATCAATAAAATAACGGAAGAACACCATGACCCCCACCCTCATCGCCCTCACTGGATTCATCAGCTGGTCGTTGCTGTTACTGGTGCTCATGGAATCCATCCGGTCCTGGCTGGTGCTGACCAAAGCCGTGCCGGCCAACGGCTTTACGCCGGACAACGCCAACCTCTCTCCGTTCATGCAGCGTCTGGCACGGGCGCATGCCAACTGCATAGAAGGCCTGCCCATTTTTGGCGGCCTCATGCTGGTTGCCATTGTTGCCGACAGCACCGCTCTCACCGATCCGCTGGCGTATGCCTTTCTTGGCGCGCGCGTTGTGCAGTCGCTCATCCACCTGAGCTCGCTCTCTGCCACCGCCGTCACCCTCCGCTTCTCGGCATTCGCCGTGCAAATGGGCATTGGGGTGTATTGGGCGGTTTGTCTAATCGTCACATAAACCGGTCAGCATGTAGCCTGCACCCTCTTCATCAGAAAAAGGACTCCACCAATGAAAGCCCGTACCGGCATGCTATGGAATGCACTGCTCTGCACAGCAATTGTTCTGGCCCCCATCCAGTCTTCACTGGCCTGCACCCGCATCTTGTGGAACGAGAACAAGCTCGCCACCGTTGTTGGCCGCACAATGGACTGGCCAGAATCAACCGAGCCGGTACTGACTGTTTTTCCCAGAGGCATGCAGCGTGACGGCAGCAAACTTGGCCCGCAAGTTGTGGTCGCCAGCAATCCGGCCCGCTGGACCTCCAGATTTGGCAGCATGGTCACCACCATTTACGGTGTCGGCACGGCAGACGGCGTAAATGAAAAAGGTTTTGCAATGCACATGCTTTATCTGACCGCCACCGACTTTGGTCCGCGCGACGACAGCAAAAAAGGTGTTCAGGCCGGCTTGTGGGGCCAGTACCTGCTGGACAATGCCGAAACGGTTACCGAAGCACTGGAACTGATGAAAAACATTCAGCCAGTGATGGTGGATGTGGACGGCACAAAGGCAACCGTTCACCTGGCCATTGAAGATGCCAGCGGCGACTCTGCCATCATTGAATACATCGGCGGCAAGCCGGTGGTGCACCATGGCCGCCAATATCAGGTAATGACCAACGACCCGGCCTATGACGAACAACTGGCAAACCTTGCCCGCTATGACTTTACCAATGCCACGCGCCAGACCCAGTTGCCCGGTAATGTCGATCCGCGCGACCGCTTTGTCCGCTCTGCCTACTATCTGAAAATGCTGCCCGAGCCAAAATCGGAACGCGAGGCGATTGCCGGCATTCTTGCCATTGCCCGTAATGCATCCGTACCGTTTGGCGCACCCAACAATATTCCGGGCAGCCTTTACAATACCGAATACCGCACCGCCATTGACCTTTCAAACCGTCGCTATTTCTTTGAGCTGACCACCACGCCCAACGTGATATGGATGGACCTGAGCAAGTTCAACCTGAAGGCTGGCGCACCGGTGATGATGCTTGACCCGGATAACATCAACCTTGCCGGCAACGTATCGTCAAAATTCAAAAAGGCTGCAAAGTCTCCGTTCTAGGCAACCCGTACCGTGTTGCAGGTGGATCGCCCTGACGGGTGTCCACCTGCAATACAACACCAGGCCAGTGCCGATGCTTGATCCTCGCACCCTTAAAGTCCTGTTCATCCTTGTTGCCGGGTACATGGCCCTGCTGCTGCCCGGTGCCGTCTGGCCGGCGTATCTGGATTCGCCCGTTGGCATTCTTGCCGTCATTCCGTTCCTGTCCGTTTATCTGTTTCATAATATCGGCATTCCCGGTCTGCTGGAGCATAACGGCCTGTGTGGCTGGGGCTGGTGCGCCCCCACCCTGTTCGGCTGGGTGTTTATTGTTTTATTCTGGCTGCTGGTCGCCTGGCTGTTGGCGTGGCTTGTTGCGCACGTACTTATGGCACGCAAAAGCTCCGACAAGGCCTGACAGCCACCACTCATACCAACACCACAGGCAATACAATGAAAATCCTGTCCCTTATCCTGTTTGTCTTTTTATCCGGCTGCGTCTCCCTTCCTCAAAACGTCAAGCCGGTCAGCAACTTCAAGCTGGAGCGCTATCTGGGCCAGTGGTACGAGGTTGCCCGGCTGGATCATTCCTTTGAGCGTGGCCTGACAAAAGTCACCGCCGACTACAGCCTGCGCGATGACGGTGGTGTGCGCGTGCTTAACCGCGGCTACTCGGCTGCCGACCAGAAATGGAAAGAAGCCGAGGGCAAGGCCTACTTTGTGGGCCAGCCCGATCAGGGTTATCTCAAGGTTTCTTTTTTTGGTCCGTTCTACGGTGCCTACGTGATTGCCGAACTGGACCACGAGAATTATCAGTACTCGCTTGTCTCCGGCCCCAACACGTCATACCTGTGGATTTTGTCCAGAACGCCCACGCTGGATGCGGCCACCAAAGACCGTCTGGTAAAGAAGGCGGCGGCGCTGGGCTTTGATACCAGCAAGCTGATTTTTGTGTCGCAGGACTGACGGGTTGCATGCTAAAAATACACAACCACGCCGGCCCTGACAGAAGGAACCGTCACACATGAATAATGCATCCCCTGCCAGCGCGGTGTCGGTAGAGGTTGTATCGGTCGACCTGCTGCTTGACCGGGACAACACGCCATTCACCGCCGCTGGCCTGCATGCCGATGTGGCCACCCACATTCTGGAGCACGCTAAACACTTTCCGGTGCGCAACAACTTCCGGATAAACGTATCCGTGCCGGAACAAGACATGGTGCATGCAGAAGAAGTGCAGCTGGCAATCCATCACCACTTTAAAACTGCAGAAATACATGCAGCACGCGAGCTGAGCGAAATCTGGCGCGACGGCCGTATTGCCACCATGATCGGCCTGCTCTTCATGAGCTCGCTGCTGGCCATCGGACAACTCGTGACGAGCATCACGGGGGATGAGATAAGCCGTCTGGTCACCGAAAGCATGACCGTGTTTGGCTGGGTCTCCATGTGGCGACCTGCGGAACTGCTGCTGTACGATCACTGGCCGGTGCGCCGCAATCGCATTCTGGCGCGGCAACTGGCCAAGGCAGAAGTGGTGTTAACACCCCGCCATGAGCAGGCCCGGTAATATTCGCGCCAGGGCCAAACCTGCAGACGGCGGGTTTAGCCTGCCAGTGCCTGATTCCACTTTTGCATGAGATCGGTCAGCTGGTGAATCTGCCGGTCCAGACTCTGCAACTCTTCAACCGTTCCCTTCTCGCCCGTAAATGCCTCGACCTTCTGCAATGCATCCGACAGTGCATGATCCGGGTTTTGCATGCGGTACACGCTCAGCTTCCAGCGGGTGTTGTTCATCACCATGCGCCACAGCAGCAGCTTGGTGTTGAGGGAAATCTTGCTGAAGTCGGCAAGCTCGCCAAAGGGTGAAAAGTCGGCACCAAACAGCTGCACGCGGGATGACTTGGGGTCTGCCACCAGAGTGGCGGTGCGCGGCGACTTGCACAGCAACGCCAGGGCACCCAGTATCTGTCCGGCCGACAGGTAACTCAGTGCATCGCCCTTCTTCTTGCCATCGGGATATACCGCCAGCTGCCCGGACAGCAGGAAATAGAAAATATTGTCACGGGCGCCTTTCTCTATCACCACTTCCCCGGGGGCCGGCTCGAACAGCTGCGAATGGCTGAGGAGAACCTTCATCTGGTCAGGATCGTTGAACATCAGATCCTTGCAGAAGGGAATGCCGGACAGCAGGGTATCAATCATGTCGGGCTTGAAACTGGTAAGGGGTGTGGACTTCATGGGCAGACCTCCGTGTAGCCCGAGTATATCCGGGTCGCTTGTCACATTCACAGCAGCTTGAAATCACGGCAGGCTAGGCAGTCGCCCTCATCACCTGCCCGACCATGACCACCCCGGCCGAATCCCTTCAAAAGCCTGTTATTACGACACTTCTGGTAGCCACCGAGCGCCATGGCGACATGCAGGAGCTGCCGGCAGTGCAGGTAAAAACCGGCGCCGGCATTGTAGGTGACCGCTTTTTCAGCCGTTCGGTACGCCACCCCGAGCGCAACATCACCCTGATTGAGGCCGAGGCCATTGCCGCTGCTGCCGCCATTCTGGGCATGCCCATCCCCCTGCACGCGCCCCGGCGCAATCTGGTCACACGCGGTATTGGCCTGAACAACCTTGTCGGCAAAACCTTTCGGGTGGGGCCCGTACTGCTGCGCGGGATAGAGCTGTGCGAGCCCTGCGTGGTGCTGGGCCGCAATCTGGAAACGGCAGCCCATCCGCGCGAGGCAATCATCCATGCCTTCCTGCACCGGGGCGGCCTGCGTGCCACCGTGCTGTGCGACGGCGTGATTCGTCAGGGTGATGTGATTGACCTGCCCGATGCCACGTCAGCCGGTATGCCGGACTGACTGGCGCAAATTGCGTGTGTTGCGGTAGTGTTTCAGTCCAGCCAGCATCACCAGGCAACGGACTGAATTAACGGACGTAATGACAGGTCATGAATCCATTTTTACGCAAACTGCTTCCCTCCCCCCTGTACGTTCAGCTCTTCAGGAACAAACTGGTCATCCAGAACCCGTCCGACGGCAAGACCGTAGTGAAAGAGTCGTCGTTCTCGCACCCGCGCATGCTGGTGGGTGAGTTCGAGGCCGCTGAATCGTTGCTCAAGGCCGGGCTTCAGGAAATCTACGCCGGTCACTTCCTGACCCCGCGCCCTCAGGTCATCATGCACCCAAAGGAGGTACTGGAGGGCGGCCTCACCATGATTGAACAGCGTGTGCTGCAGGAAATGGCATTGGGTGCAGGTGCCCGTCAGGCCAAGGTATGGCTGGGTGCAGACCTTTCTAAGGAAGAGACCGAAAACTTTACCTTCTGATGTTTAATTCATCTTTTTCATTAATCACTACAAGAAGACGGAGTACTTCATGCCAGGCACCATAATGCACAGCCCCATTCTTGCCCCGATTGTTGCACTGGTTGCCTGGTCACTGGTGATGTGGACGTGGATGTACGCCACACGCCTGCCGGCCATGTTCAAGGCAAAGATGAAGTCCGACCCTTATGCCCCGCGTGGCGAGCAGATGAACCAGTTGCCCGCACAGGTACGCTGGAAGGCCGACAACTACAATCACCTGATGGAACAGCCAACCATTTTCTACGCCATCACGCTGGCACTGGCACTGATGGGTGAAGGCAACGGCATCAACCTGACACTGGCCTGGACCTATGTCGGCCTGCGCGTGGTACACAGCCTGGTACAGGCCGTCATCAACAAGATTGAACTGCGCTTTGTGATTTTTGTGCTGTCATCGCTGGCACTCATTGGACTGACGTTCAATGCGGCCATGATGCTGCTTTAAAGGGATGCCGGAATGAACGTCGAAACGAGTATTCCACTGCTTGATGAAATTCTGGGCGAATGGCGCGAGCTGATTGGCAAGGACTATGCGGGCTACCGTAATCACGTCTTTCGCGTGGTGAACTTTTGTCTGGCGCTAAAGGAATGCACCCCCGAAGAAGTGGAGAAAATCATCATTGCCGGGGCCTTTCACGACATTGGCCTGTGGACCGGCAAGACACTGGATTACCTTACGCCATCCCTGCCCCCTGCCCGTGATTATCTGGAGCGTCGCGGCCTGCAGGCCTGGACCACGGAAATCGAACTGATGATTACCGAACACCACAAGCTGCGCCCGTATACAAAACTGGCGTACCCGCTGGTGGAGCTCTTTCGCCGGGGTGATCTGGTCGATTTCTCGCTGGGCGCCGTCACACAGGGCCTGCCGAAAGAATTCATCAAGCAGGTAAAGGACGCCTTTCCCAACGAAGGCTTCCACGCCATGCTGGCCAAAATGGGCAGCAAATGGATGTTGAAAAATCCGCTAAACCCTGCACCGATGATCAAGTGGTAAAGCATGAGCACTGACTGGCTTAGTCATTGGATCTCTCTTGGCTGCGGTCTTGGCCTTCTTTATCTGCCACACCTGTGCAGCCGGGAAAGTCTGGCATCCCGGCTAATGGCAGGATGTGTGCTGTCGCTGACAGTGATTCAGGCCCATGTGCTGCTTACGGTTCTCGGCTGGCAATCCATGCCGGTTTTTCTGCTTCATGAGGCAGCCTTGTACTGCGTGGTACCACTACTGTTTTTGTGTGTAGAAAGCCTGCTGGGTATGAATGTGACAGGGCGACATATAGCCCTTCATCTTTCTCCCGTCACCGGCATTAGCCTTATTGCTCTTCTGCAAATCATCAAACCCGAGCTGGAAATGACACTGCAAAAAGGTGTCTATGGCATCTCCTTTGCGGCCGGCTCGGCTTATGCACTACTGGTGTTAAAACGACTGGGGCGTTTTGCCCACCCGACCAGTCTGGTGCGAGCCGAGGCCATACTCCTGACCTTGGTCGTCATTACAGGCCTGAGTGCCGCGCTGTTGATCATGATTGGGGTTGTATTTGAACACCCATGGTTTTATCTGGCCTATGGCAGCGCCATTACTGCCCTCATGGCCCTAGGCCATCTACTGCAACTGAGATATCCGGAACTGGCCCAGGTTGTCTCGGACGAGCTGAGAGAGGCTGCCGCAGCAGAAGGATTACAGCAAGAAGCCAACCGGCGCAGCCAACTGGCCGGCACCAACATTCAGGATAAACTGGCCTGCCTGCAGCAACAGATGGAACAGGAACACCTCTACCGCCAGGAGGATCTTAACCTTGCTCAACTGGCATCGGTGATTGGGCTTAGCAGCCATCAACTGTCCGAGCTGATCAACGAGCACAAGGGCATAAATTTCAGCCGGTTCCTGAAACAGTACCGCATTGGCGAGGCCAGGCAGTTACTGATCGAGCGGCCATCAATGTCAGTGCTGGAGATCGGTATGGCAACGGGTTTCAATTCACTGTCAGCCTTCTATACGGCATTCCGCGAAATTGAAGGTATGGCCCCGGGCATGTATAGAAAGCAGCACCACCGGATCGATAAAATCACCTAACCACATGATTTCATTTACAGATTTATAAACCAGGAAGACCCGCCCCACCTGCCTGACGCATTGTCACTCCATCAACCAACGGATGAAGTGACATGCTCAATGCCCTGCTCAGCCTTGATTACAACCTGTTGAAGACCATCCACATCATCAGTGCAACGCTGTTGTATGGCACCGGTCTTGGCACCTTCTTTTTCATGATCCGCGCCACACGAAGTGGTAACGCAGAGGCGCTCAGGGTCACCGCAGCCACAGTGGTAATGGCGGACTGGATCTTCACCTCACCTGCAGTCGTTGTTCAATTAATAACCGGTCTCTTGCTAATGCATCGGCTGGGTTATGCCTTTACGTCAGGCTGGTTCATGGTGGTCATGGCCCTGTTCTGCTTCATCGGTGCGCTGTGGTTGCCGGTGGTCTGGATACAGCTCCAACTGCGCAACATGCTGCTGGCCATGATGCCGGGTGATCAACTCCCCGTACGGTTCACCCGACTAGTACGGATCTGGGAGTACCTCGGTTACCCCGCCTTTGGCACCGGGATTGGTGTCTTTGCACTCATGGTCTACAAACCATGGCTTTCCTGATTATTAGCCTTTTTAACCATCATCTGATCTTTGGGAATGACCTGTCATGAGAATCATGATTACTGGCGCCACTGGTTTTATCGGATTTAATCTCGCTCAAAAACTGGCCAGTGATGGCCACAAAATTGTGGCTACTGCCCGGCGGGCCGAAGACTGGCAAGCCCGTATTCCTGCCTGGGAGTGGCGGTCATGTGACTTCAGCCACGATACTCAAGCCGAACAATGGGCAGCTCGCGTAGCCGATGTCGATATGGTGATCAATGCCGTTGGCATCATCAGCGAAGATAGCAAGCAGTCGTTTGAACCCATACAGACATTAGCCCCTCAAGCCCTGTTCACCGCATGCAGTCAGGCCGGGGTCAAGGTTATCCAGATTTCTGCCATGGGTGCAGACCAGCCCGATGTTTCCATCCCGTTTCTCAGGACCAAACAACACGCCGATGATCATCTCTGGCAACTACCGGGCGAATGCATCGTGATCTATCCGTCAGTTGTGATTGGCCAGGGAGGGAGCAGCACCGAACTATTCTGCAAACTATCGGCATTGCCGATCATTCCCTTGCCCGGACACGGGCAGCAGACCATAAACCCCGTGCATATTGATGACTTGTGCGCCGCTGTGTCGCACATGATTTTGCACTGGACCGGGGGCAAGCAGCGCCATCAGATCACGGGGGCCACCACACTCACACTGCGCGAACTCTACAGCCTGCTACGTGACTGGATGCACTTTGGCAAAGCCAGATTTTGTCCTGTTCCCATGTCGCTACTGCAATTTTTTGCCCGCATGGCAGAAGTACTGAGGCTGGGAGGCCTGTTAAACACATCCACGCTCGACATGCTCAAAAATTCATCAACACCACCTCATACATACCCAGCTGCTCCCGCCAGACCGTTGGCTGAAGCGCTATGGTCAAGACCAGCAACACAGGCCGACAGTTGGTTTGCCATCATGAAAAGCATCCAGCCGGTATTATTTGCAAGCATCATGCTGATCTGGATAGTCACAGGACTGGTGTCGGCTTTCTGGAATGTACCGGGCAGCTATGCACTGCTTGCAAGTGCCGGGGTTCATGGACCACTGGCAACTCTTGGCATTTTTGGCGGAGCGATATTTGATACCGGAATCGGCCTTCTCATGCTCACCGGTTGGCAACGGCGCAAGGTTTATGCACTCCAAATTGGCATGATGCTGACCTACATGCTGATCATCAGTCTGATTATTCCATTGGCATGGTTAGACCCGCTTGGCCCTGTGACGAAGAACCTGCCAATGCTAGCCGCAACATGGTTGCTGCTAGCATTGGAGCCACGCCAAGGACGAAACACCTGAAATCAATCCAACGGTTTTGGCGTAACGATAGGAAACACCAGATCAGGCTTATCGAGCAGCGAGAAGAACTTGATCAGGTCCAGCGTGCTGCCGCTGATCTTCAGGTCGGGTGATGTCAGCACATCCTTGATACCCACCTGCTTGGTCACCAGCTTGACCAGCATGGGCCGCGTGAGCGCCAGAGTAGCGTTGGCATTTTTGGCCGGTGGTGCCTTGCGGAAATGCAGGACGGCATTCTCGATATTCACCACGTACTGTTCATTCACGTCGCGGAAATCGAAATTGATGGTGAGCGCCACGTCTTCAGCATCCGGGCCATTAAGGGCCACCTGAAACATCTGCATGAACTGCTCGGGCGCCGTCTGGTTAAGCAACTCGGTGGCATTGGCCAGATTAACGCCTTTCTCTGGCTCGCCATGCCGCAGTTCGTAGGCACCGCTCAGATAGGCGTTGCGCCAGGCGGTAGACTCGGCGCGGTAACCCAGCTGGTCATAGGTCTGTGCCAGCAATGATCTGGCCGCAACATTTTTGGGTTCTGCCGCTACAAGGTGACTGAGCACCTCGGCCACCCAGCGGTAATCCCCTGCATCAAACGATACCTGTGCCTGCTTGAGTAGGTTGGCCGCACCGCCCATGAAGGCAACATAGCGCTTGCCCTGCTCGGCACGCGGGAGCGGATCGAGCGAAGCGGGATTGGCGTCATACCAGCCAAAATACATCTGGTAAACCGCCTTGGCGTCGTGCTTCACGGTGCCGTAGTAGTCCCGGTTCCACCAGTGGCGGGTGAGCGACTTCGGCAACTTTATCTGCTCGGCGATTTCGCGCGGGCCATGGCCCTGATTGGCCAGACGCAAAGTCTGGTCGTGAATGTAGCGATAGGTGTCGCGCTGATCCTTCATCAGGG
This sequence comes from Moraxellaceae bacterium, assembly GCA_030646295.1. Classification (GTDB taxonomy): domain Bacteria; phylum Pseudomonadota; class Gammaproteobacteria; order Pseudomonadales; family Moraxellaceae; genus UBA2031. The sequence continues at coordinate 173,413 of JAUSND010000016.1, read as the reverse complement.
CGGCAATGCGGTCCTTGCCGAACACGGGCCAGTGATGGCTGAAAAACATGACCTCACTGTCCGGGAAACGGTCAATGGCATCGTCGATATATCCGGACCAGCGATTGGCATCACGCACTTTTGCGCCACGCAGGGTGTAAAGGTTGTGCAGGGTGCGGCTCATTACCTCGGCACCGCAAAACGCTTTCTTCGCAGGCAAATAGAACGTCATTTCTGCAGGGGCTTCGGAGCCTGGTGTGTACTGGAAAACAAACTCCACACCATCCACATCCACGGTTTGCGGTGTGCGATCGACAAGCTCGGTCGGGCGCAGGATGCCGATAGTACCCATGGCCGGTTCCTTGCCCAGACCATTGTCGACCTTGCCGCGTTCGCTGCGTGGCAGATCGCGGCCATACATGTAAATGGCACGACGCCCCATGGCCGGCCCGGCCAGAATGTTTTCGCTGGTGGCTTCTTCCAGAAAGCCGGCAGGGGCAATCACACGTACTTTTCCGGCAGCAACGTCTTCCGGCGAGGCAATGGCGGTGGCTCCGCCAAAATGGTCAACATGACTGTGCGTGAAAATGATGGCGACCACCGGCTTGTTGCCGAGTGTCTTGCGTGCAAATGCCATGGCACGGGTGGCAGTTTCTTTTGACGTGAGCGGGTCCACCACAATCCAGCCGCTCTTGCCTTCGATGATGGACATCACGGCCAGATCGTAACCACGCAACTGGTAAACGCCGTGTGTCACCTTGTAGAGGCCATGCAGGTTATTTAGCTTGGCCTGTCGCCACAGACCGGGGTTCACGCTGCCGGGCGCATCGCCCTTGATGAACTGGTAACCGTCGGCGTCGTAGGCCACGCTGCCATCTGCTGCCATCACCTTTAGCGAAGGCTCGCGTGCAACCAGACCGCGTTCGGCCTCCTGCATGTCAATGCCGTCTTCCACCGGAAGACCTGCGGCGGTGTCGGCCTGTGCTTTCACCGTGGCACTGGTTGGCGCAGAAAAGCCGGCTGCGTCTGCCCCCTCTACCTTGGGGACTTCGCGGGAGCAGGCCGCCAGTGCAACGGCAAGAAAACTGATCGTCAGGATTCGCATCATCGGTGCCTGTCATTATGGTCGTGGATGAGTGTCTTGCCGTGAGATGGCAACAACCCGTGTTGCATTCAGGGCGGCCTGGCTGGCGCAGCAAAACCTGCCCGTTGTTAAACAGTAGCTGCCTGGCATGGCACCCGTAATAGAAATCCCGGCAGCATGAACCACCATGACGAGCGAAGGCGCAGCGAACAGGGATTCATCAAAGGCTCTCCTGCCGGGAAAACCGTGGCTTGAATGCAGACTGCGCCCGGTACCATATTGTGTCAATTGCAAATAAAGCCATGATATATTGCGTTTAACACAACACGGCGCCAGACCATGGACCTTCGTCGACTCACCCATTTCATCGCCCTGGTGGAAGAAGGCCGCTTTGCCCCGGCAGCCGAGCGCGTTCACCTGAGTCAGGCGGCATTCAGCCGCAGCATTCAGGCGCTGGAGGAGCGCGTAGGCATGCAACTGGTCGACCGTGGCCCTCACGGCATCACGCTGACGCAGGCCGGCGACGTGGTCTTGCGCCGTGCACGTGAACTGGTGTTTGACAGCAGTTGCATGATGCGGGATCTGGCACTGATGAAAACCGGTGATGCCGGTGAGTTACTGATTGGTGCCGGCCCGGTACCGGCCGCCACCATTGTCCCCTCCCTGCTGACCGAGCTGCGCCGGCAAAGCCCGCAGGTGGTTAACCGTCTGCGCTTTGGCAAGCTGCCGCAACTGCTGTTGCAACTGGAGGCCCAGGAAATAGATGTTTGCCTGGGTGATCCGCGCCAGATGCTGCGCAACGAGCATTACGCCATGGCACCCGTCGGCAAGCAGTATGGCGGACTGTACTGTCGTGCAGGACACCCCTTGCTGCGCAAGGAAGCCGTGCATGCAGCAGACATGCTCCGGTACGGCGTTGCCCTGATCTCTACCTCCCCTCTCTTGCTGGACTCACTGGCAGCCGACTTCGGCTTTGCATCTGGCCAGTCCTTCCCGCTGGCCGTGGAGTGTGACGACATTGCCATGCTGGCCCGATTGATTGCCGAGACCGATGTACTGGGCCTGTTGCCGGATGCCATCATCAGCCGCAACGGGCCAAAACTTCGCAAACTGCAAACACCCGGGGCATCGCTCGTGTTTGCAGATGTGTATGCGATATGGCTGAAAGACCGCACCCTTTCACCTGCGGCGGAACGTGCCATCACGCTGGCACAGCAGATTGGCGCAGACATTGAAGCGGAGTTCACCGGGGCCTTGCCGTCATCCCGCTGATACGTTCGTCTTGTGGTGCGCCGTATCGTGTCATGCCGTTCTGTATTGTTGCGGTGCAAAGCCCTTGCGCACGCACCATCGCAATGCAGAAAGCGGTGAATAAAACCACCGCCATTTTTATGCAGCCGTCATCCATCCGGCATGTTGCGTTCACATAATCATCATTCAGCCACGCTATCGTGAACTTCATCACGAAATTAATCGCTTTGATGCCCCATAACATCGCGATGGCACAGGGCTTGCCTCTCCTGTTTAAACCCTTCATGCCCTGCATTGCCGGCTTGCCAATGCACATGGCCACTTTCAAGAAGTATGTTGAATGAACCAGCCCGTCAGTTTTCCGCCCCGTAACAACCATGTGCGCGAGGAGAATGGCATGAGTATCGGTGTATCCGGCGATACGGAACTGCAAAGCCTCTACCAGGCCATCATCAGCCCTGCCCTGCAGCGCACGGTCGGCATGGAGGCGCAACTGCTGGTCAGACGGAATGGTCGCAGCGAAGTCGCCGAAACGCTGATGCACAAGCTGCCGGAACAGCAGGTTGCCGACATGGACCGGATAGCGCTGGCGGTGCATACCCGCAATGCCCCGCCGGTACCGCATGACAATGAGTGGCTGTTTTTGCCGGTACAGCCCCAGACCATTCGGCACCGCCTCTTCTCGCCGGAAGAAGCACTGCGCGAACTGACCGCCCAGGGTGTACAGCACTCACGCATCGTTCTGGAGATTACCGAAAGCGAAAAACTGGGCGACGCCGAGATCACGGACTTTGTGGCATCGTTTCGCGAGTGCGGCTTTGGTATTGCCATTGATGACTTTGGTGCTGGCGCCTCCAACTACGAGCGTGTGCTGGCGCTATGCCCCGACATTGTCCGGCTGGACCCGGCGTTAATACAAAACGCAGAGCACTCGTCACGTGCCGCCCGGCTGTTTCCCCACATGGTGTCGCTACTGCGCGAATCAGGATCACTTGTTCTGGTTGATGGCATAACCACCGAGCATCAGGCCAGGATTGCCATTGATGCCGATGCCGAACTGTTGCAGGGCAACTGGTTTGCTCCGGCCGACCGCCACCTGCCGGATACCGCAACCATCAGGGACAAGGCCGCCGCACTGATGGGTGCCGGCAAATCCGTGATCGACCGGACCGAGCTACGGATGCGCAGCCGCTTCATGACGGTGTGGAATGCCTATCGTGATGGCAGGGACCTGGGCAGCATCGTGCGTGAAATTCCGGACGTGGAAATTACTCGCGTTTACGTGATCGACAGTCAGGGATACCAGATTGGCGACACGGAACTGACACCGCATGCCCTGCAAGGCCGTCATCATCCGCTTGCCGATGCCCGTGGTGCCTGCTGGGCCCGTCGCCAGTACTTTCGCAATGCGCTGGAGCAGCCAGGCCGGGTGCAGATCACCCGCCCCTATCTGTCACTGACCGAGCAGCGTTTGTGCATGACGTTTTCCTGCGTGGTGATGCGGCCGGGGCTGGGGCAGGTCGTGCTGTGCATGGATGCATTACAGTCCGCTTGAGACGGTTAATCGCACTTGTCGTGCTGGCAACCCGATGGCAGGATTGCACGCAATCATCATCCTGACTGTCGGGTTACTTCATGGCTCTTTCTTTTGTTGCGTCACACGCCCGACAGGGCCTTGTTACTGCTGCCCTCTTTCTTGCACTGCTTGTTCCTGCTGTGCCGGCACAGGCTGAAAGTACGCCCCATCCCTCGGTCCTGATCGACAACTTTGTCATTACCGATGTAAAAGGACTGGGCAGTGCCGGCCACACGAGATCATCAAAGCCGTTTGTGGTTGACCCCGAGGGCGGCCCTGTCTGGGTAATGACCAACTATCTGGCCGAAGAAGGTGATGAAGACGCACTCAGCGTTACATCATTCGACATCATGCCGGAGGGAGTGCCCGTCCCTGCCGGCAGCAATATCGCGCGTTTTCCTGCACAGGAAATGGCCCGTTTCAAGCCCGAAGAAGGACTGGCGCTGAACGTCGGTGGCAAGACCATCAAGCTGACGGACAATGTACTGCGCGAGCTGATGACACCCGAGCAGTTTGACGAGCTTCTGAAAGCACGCGAAAGCACGAAAGGTGTATTGCAACTGGTCCAGCTACAGCGCTTCAACATTCCGGCCGATACCGAAACCGTGATCAGGATTGATCTGACCCGGCTGGAAAACATGAAACCACACTCGCTGGAGGTCGTGGTTGGCCAGGGCGCTGTGCCGGAAGAGCTGGTGACCTTCATGGATAAAAAGAACGGCAGCTGGCTTTATCGCAACCGGAACATGGTGGGCATGATCGGCTTTTCTTTGCTGCTGGGTGGCTGGTTGTGGCGACGGGCACTGGGTTAACCACGCCGTGAAAGCCCCTGCTCTGCCTGGCGGTGCCCATGAGGTTGAGATGCATCAACTGCTCATTGGCTAAAAAGTGCTTAACTGAGGTGAAAGAAGGAGTCTTTCATGAGGTTACACACAATCCCGGCGCTCATCGTGCTGCTTGCCAGCCCGGCCACGCAGGCATTCTCACTGCCCGACCTCACCATTACCGACCTGACGGTTAATGGCCAATGCCAGCCGGTGATTACCGTGCGCAACCTGGGGCCCGGCAAGCTGCCGGACAAGGCCATGTATGTGGGGTACTCGCCCGGACTCTCGCTGCGCAAGGACGGCAGCCCGATTGGCAATGCGATCATGGACAAGGCAGAACTTGTTCATGCCGGGGGATCCTATACCTACACCGACACTCACCCGGATCATGTCGTGAATGGCCAGGCCAACTACGTGGCTGTCATTGATGATTCGAGCATCATTCCCGAAGCCAGTGAAACCAATAACTCCCTTTCAAAAACATTGAACTGCACCCCTTCACAGCCTGACCTCACCATTGACCAGATGCAGATTGATAATGAATGCCGGGTGAGCATGACAATCAGGAATATCGGTCAGTCCGACATGAGCAGCACAAGTTATGGCGTGACCACGCTGGAGCGGACCATTGATGGCGAGCCTAATGGCTCCATCAGTCTGTCAAGCATTGATGGCGCAGCACAGGCCGCAGTCAAGGGTGGCTCTGTTACTTGGACGGATGCGCAGGACTTCCAGCCGACCAGTGATGCCCGCTACAACCTCTCCACACCAGCTGGCAGTGATGCCAACCCCGGCAATAACGGTCGCAGCATTATCGTGCCTGATCGCTGCAAGGCAGCACCGTCTGAAGGCAACCATGATGGGGACGATTATCTCTGGCAACCCGATATCCGGCCAATGACGCCCATGCGTCCCGTCCGCCCGGCACGCCCGAAGTAAGACATCCGCTGTACCGGTCACTGGTGGCTGGTACAGCAAACGCAACGGCAATGGCACCTGCACAAGGAACATTCTAATTCGCGCCTGACACAGGACTGAAAATCTGTGCCTGTCCCTTTTTGTTGGTGAACACAAGCTTGCCCTGATCCACACCCAGCCGCATTTCCTCTGTCATGGGCTGCATTTCCATGTCACGCAATACAGGCTCTGCCTTTCCCTTATATTTAAGGTGGGAGCTTGCCTTCTCGTGATGCAGCTTGAGGACACTGCCATTCAGGGAGTATTTTCCCTGCAACACATTCCAGAAATAGTCGCAATCCGGCGTGACGGCGCCCATGCCACAGAAACTTTTGAAATCCACCTTCTGCGAAAAAGTACCGTCACGGCTGAATGAGTAAGAAACCTGCACAAAACCAAGCTGCCCCAGTTGCGGCTCGGATGCCCATGACCCGGTGATGTCAAAATCCACCAACTCTTCCGCTGCATGTGAAACCGGAGCCAGCACAATGCTTAACAGCAGGCACACCAGATAAACCCGGTTCTTGAAAAATTGCTTGAACATACCTTTGTTCACCCCGCTTTTTGCCTTGCTCCATGAAACACAGCAAGGCCGCACCCGTGCGATGACCTGAATCAAAGCATAGCCAAAGACTTGCGCAGGCGCGCCGGGGTTTGCCCGGTCCAGCGTTTGAAGGCACGGTTGAACGCACTCTGCTCGGAAAACCCCAGCAACAGTGCAATGTCGCCCAACATCAACGAACGGTCCGCCAGGTACTGACGCGCCAGTTGTTCACGGGTACGGTCCAGCAGTTGCTGCCAAGTGAGGTCACGCTTGTCGAGGCGACGCTGCAGCGTACGCAAGGAGACATGCAGTGCATCGGCCGCGCGTTGCAGGGTGGCATTGTTTTCCGGCAACAGCCGCAGCATCACCTGCTGCAGGGCGCGGTCAAATGCATCCGAGTCCGGCAATGCCAGCAACAATGCTTCTGCCTGCCGGTCCAGCAAGGCGCGCAAACCCGGATCGCTGTGCGGCATGGCAATCGAAAGGTAGCTGACGGGGAAACGCACACGCGTATAGCCATCATCAAACCGGACAAGGCAGCCAAAAAATGATTCGTAGGCCGCCCTTTCTTCAGGCGTATCCGGCGCGGAATTGATGAAGGTAATCAGGGACGGTGGCGGCGCATTGTCTACCTGCCGGCGCAAAAACGTGATGAGCGAGGCAATGCCGACCGAGTCCATGAGTTGCCCCATGGAGGCGCTGCTGCGCTCCCAGCGAATCTCGACATCGCCGCCTTCCATGCTGATCTCGGCCAGATCGGCCCCATAGAACAGCCGCTCGTAACGCTGGTAGGCCAGCAAGGCCTCGCCCAGATTGCTGCTGGCCAGCACCACATAACCCATGACCCCGACATGCCGGGGTTGCACCATTGCGCCAATGGCCAGACCTGGTGCCGGCAATTGCGGGCGCAGTGCCGTGGCCCGCTCCAGCAGGTCCTGCCAGACCGCCAACGGCACGATGTCATCTGGTGCCCACCGGGCCAGAACTGCCCGGATATCTGGAGCCAGCAGATGCTCGCTATCCAGCCAGTCGGCAAGCAACTGGGTCCACGCACCGGTCACACGGATCACGCTGGCCATGCTCTGGTCTCTCTATGACTGCAGTACATGTCACCAATAGTCAATTTCAAGTCATCGATAGTCAATAAATATTGACCGACTGCCTAAATAATAACCACATCAGAAGCCCGGCTTCCGCCAGGCGACGCACAACAACCCGAATAGCCATAACAACATTCATAGCAACAGGGGAGCTGCCATGAGCCTCATCGACATGATCACCAACGTCTGGACCCAAAGCGGGATGGCCGAACTCTGGGCCACCGTTGCGCCATGGCTGGCACTGGACGAACGTCAGCTGATTTTCATGATTGCCACGCCGTTCTTTATTGGTGTGGCCGTGTGGGAATACCTGCGCATCCGGAACAACCCCGTGCTGATGGACACCGGTGAGGCCGTGCGCAACTTCATGCTGGGTGCCGGTTACCAGATCACCGAACTGCTGTTTGCCGGCATCATCGCCTTTCCCGTGTATGCACTGGCCTATCACTATCGCGTGCTCGACATCGAGCTGAACTGGGCCACCGGCGCCCTGCTCTGGGTGCTGACCGACTTTGTGTTCTACTGGTTTCACCGCGCGTCGCATCGTGTGCGCTGGTTGTGGTGTGCACACGTTACCCATCACTCCTCGGAACGCATGAATTTCTCGACCGCCATGCGCCAGAATGCCACCAACATTTTCAATGGCGGCTGGCTGTTCTACGTGCCACTGGCATTCATCGGCTTTAATCCGGTATGGATTGGTGTGAGCTTTGCGCTGTCACTGGTGTACCAGTTCTTCATTCACACCACGCTGGTCACCAAGCTGCACCCGGCCATCGAGTTCATCTTCAACACGCCCAACCATCACCGCGTGCACCATGCCAGCAACACCGGCTACATCGACACCAACTATGGTGGGGTGTTCATCATTTTTGACCGCCTCTTTGGCACCTTTGTCGAAGAAAAAGCCGCCGAACCGATCCGTTACGGCATTACCCGCCCGGTGCACTCAAACAATCTTATCGTCAGCTGGACGCATGAATACGTGGACATGTTCCGCGACATGGGCAAGCCCGGCGGACTGCTGGCACGACTGAAACACTTGTGGATGCCGCCAGAGTGGCAGCGTGAAGCGGATGTCACGGCCAACACCAGGGCCACCACCCGCGAAGCGGCCTGACCCTGCAAAAAAGCCCCGGCAAGTCCGGGGCTTTTTTTGAGCGTCACGGCACGCAACAGGACACTCAGCGACGACTTGCCTCGACAAAGCGCGCATAGCCTTCGATAAAGCCGGACAGCTGCTTGCGCAGGTTTTCATCCGTCAGCTCACCGGCCGCATCAAAGGCCTGATGGGCACGTGATGCCATCAGGCGGCCACCCGCCCAGTGATTCATGCCCAGCGTCCTCAGCACAGGCAGCCAGGCGCTCTGGGCCAGGATTGTTCCAAAGCCTCCGGGCGAAGCGCCAATCACGGCTACCGGCCGACCACCAAACACACGGCCGCTATCGGCCGGCGGACGAGACAGCCAGTCGATGGCATTCTTGAACACGCCCGGGATGCCGTTGTTGTACTCCGGGGTCGCCAGCAGCAATCCGTCACACACAATGATGCGTGACTTGAGATCGGCAACTGCCTGCGGAATGCCCTCCTGCTCCTCCAGATCACCGTCGTAGAGCGGAATACCATGCAGCGTGGCCACCTCTATCGTGACGCCCGGAATCATTGCGGCCTGTGCCGCATGCAGCAGAGCAGTATTGAGGGACTGACGACGCAGGCTGCCGGAAATGGCGAGGATATTGATGCTGGCAGACATGATGACTTCCCCTGTTGGTAGTACGTTTTTCCGGATAATCATTCATCCTGAATGCGGGCACAGGGTGATGATGGTTGTACCTGCCTTCCAGATCAGCGTGACTGAAGTTTTCCCTGCAAGGGCCAGCAAGGCCACGCCTTCAACAGCATAGCCGGGAAACGGGGAGCACAAGCAGCGCCCTGCGGCCTAGGCAGGATATTTTCGCGTGAACACCCACGTATCGCCGTTTGAAAGCGCGCGGTTATAGCCGTAGCCATCTGCATCAAAATCCTTGAGCTGTTCGGGATCGGCCAGGCGATTGCGAATGACATACGATGCCATCAGACCGCGTGCGCGCTTGGCATAAAAACTCACCATCTTGAACGTACCGTCTTTTTCCTCACGGAATTGCGGCGTGATGACACGGGCTTTCAGGCTTTTGGTCAGTGCCGCCTTGTTGTATTCCTCAGACGCGAGGTTAACCAGAATGTCGTCGTCCTGCGCTGCCAGTGCCGCATTCACCGCTTTGGCAATGGTGTCGCCCCAGAAGGCATAAAGCGTGTTGCCCTTCGGGTTTCTGAGCGAGGTTCCCATTTCCAGACGATAGGGCTGCAGGCGATCAAGCGGACGCAGCAGGCCATACAGGCCGGAGAGAATGCGCAGATGCTGCTGGGCAAAGGCGTGATCATCCTCATCAAACGTCCACGCTTCCATGCCCTCATACACATCCCCCTTGAAGGCCAGCACGGCCGCACGGGAATTGGCCTCGGTAAACCTGGGGCTCCAGTCGGCATAGCGGGCCACATTCAGCGCCGCCAGCTTGTCGCTCAGGTGCATGAGTGCCGCCACGTCCTGCACGGAAAGCTCGCGCAGGATGGCAATCAGCGCATTGGCTTCTTTCACGAAATCCGGGGTGGTCAGCGGCAAGGATGGTACCGGACGTTCATAATCCAGTGTCTTGGCGGGGGACAGCAGCATCAGCATGGATGGACCTTGCAGCGGAAGAGCATGGGAGAGGCACGGGATTGTAGCCGCGCCCCTCGTCATGCCATAGACTTGCGGGTCTTTATTGGAGGCCTCTTATGACGTTCATGCAACTCGACAAGAAGGGTGCAGTGTTTGTGCTGACCCTGACCAACGGCGACAAGGACAATACCTTCAACCCGGACGTGCTGGCTGAATACCACGCCTGCCTGGACCAGATCGAGGCAGACCGCAGCAATGCTTCCCTGCTGATCGTCAGCAGCCATCCCAAGACCTTCTGCAACGGGATCGACCTGCCCTGGCTGATGACGCAGGACGGTGAAGGCTTCAAGGATTTCGTGCAGAAGCTGGAACACATGCTGCTGCGCATTGCCGTACTGGACCTGCCCGTCATCATGGCCATCAACGGCAACTGCTATGCCGGTGGCGCCATCATGGCGTCGGGCGCCGACTTCCGTCTGATGCGCGCTGATCGCGGCCGTTTCTGCTACTCGGAAGTGAACATCAAGATCCCGTTCACGCCGGTCATGACCGAAATCATTCGTGAACTGCCGGACCAGCAGGCACTCAAGGTGCTGGCACTGACCGGCAAGGCTGTGGGTGGGCAGGAAGCGCTCCAGATGAAAGTCGCCGACAGCATTCACACGGAAGAAGAGCTGCTGCCCGCCGCCATGGCCCTGGCTGAAATGATGGCCGAGAAGGATCGTGGCACCTACGGCGCCATCAAGCGCGGCCTGCGCAAGACCCTGACCGCCATGGCGAAGGAACAGGGCCTGATCCGTGGCTGAGCTGATTGCCGGGAAACCGGTGGCACTGAGTGCGCGGGTTACCCGCGTGCTTGCCCCTAATCCCGGCTTCATGACCGGCCCGGGCACCAACAGTTACCTGATCGGCACGCAGGACATTGCAGTGCTGGACCCAGGCCCGGCCATCGATGCGCATGTGGATGCACTGCTGGCCGCCGCCAATGATCTGGGTGGCCGCATCCGCTGGATTGTGCTGACGCACACGCATCAGGACCATGCGCCTGCAGCATTGCTGCTGCGCGATAAAACCGGTGCAGAAATTCTCGGCCAGTCCCCGCTGGACGGCGATCCCGCGCAAGCCACGCTGATGGTGGACAAGGAACTGGTGGATGGCGATGAACTGGCCACGCCGGAATTCACCCTGCTGGCGCTGCACACCCCCGGCCATGTCGGTAATCACCTTTGCTACCGGCTGGAAGAGGAAGACCTGCTGTTCAGCGGTGACCACCTCATCAATGGCTCGACCGTGGTGATCGTGCCGCCCTCGGGCAACATGACCGACTACCTGAACTCGCTGGAAAAACTGTCGCACCAACCCATCGCACAAATTGCACCGGGCCATGGTGATGTCATCGACAATGCCCAGGCACTCATCCAGTACACCATTCATCATCGTCTCGCGCGTGAGGCAAAGGTGTTGTCAAAGATGTCGGGCGAACCGATGTCACTCGATCATCTGGTGCCTCTGGTATACGACGACGTAAATCCTGCCCTGCACCCGGTGGCCCGCTACTCGCTGCTGGCGCACCTGATCAGGCTGCGTGATGCCGGACGTGTGCTGGAAAGCGATACGGGTTGGCAGCTGACTGAATAGATTCCCGCCTGCATGACGCCGGAGTGGGTTTGACATCCATCGAACAGTTCGATTATTGTCAAACTATCAAATGATCCGGAAGCCTCAGTCATGAGCACCACTGCCACGAAAAAATCCCCCGACACCATTCTGGTTGGCGGCAAGCAGCGTTACTACGAGCCTGCCCCGCAGGGCATTGATCTGGAGTCGTTCCGTCAGGTGGTCACCAGCCGGCGCTCGGTACGCAAGTTCACCGCTACGCCCGTTCCGCGCGCCGTCGTGGACGACTGTCTGGACATGGCCATGCTGGCGCCCTGCTCCTCCGGCCTGCAACCCTGGGAATTTTATGTGGTGCGCTCGGCCGGCAAGAAAGCCGCGCTGGTCAAGGCCTGCATGAGCCAGTCTGCGGCAAAAACCGCGTCAGAACTGATCGTGTGTGTGGCCCGTACCGACCGCGTTGACGAGTTCTCGCGCCAGATGCTGCGCGAATGGCCAATGCCCGATGTGCCGCCACTGGTGAAGCGCTACTACCAGCTCATTCCCTACCATTACACGCCCGGCCCGCTCGACAGCATTGCCATGCTCAAGAAGGCGGCGTTTTCCGTTGGCGGCTTGTTCACACCGATCCCGCGCGGCCCTCATACCCACGCCGAAATCCGGTTATGGGCCGCCAAAAGTGCGGCACTGGCGTGCGAGAACCTGGTGCTGGCCTTTCGCGCACACGGCTTTGATACCTGCATGATGGAAGGCTTTGACGACCTGAGGGTGCGCAAGCTACTGAAGCTTGCCGATGGTGCGTTTCCCATCATGGTGGTTGCCGCCGGCGAACGCGCCGATGACGGCGTGTTCTGGCCACAAGTGCGCTTTGACAGGAAGCTGTTTGTACACGAGGTCTGAGACTGGACTTGCCAGTTTTGGCCATACCGGTATCGGTGATCGGCTGATCACTCTGCCCCGTATCAGACGGCAGTCTGCGGCAGCGTAATCTCGATACCGGCTTCGCGATACAGTGCCTGTATCTTGCGCAAGTCTTCCGGCATGTTATCGGGATGAATGCGTCCCAGAAAGCGCCCCTGACGCGATGCATTATCGGAGAGCATCAACACAATCGGCACATTTGCCGCCTTGGCGATGTGCCAGAAACCGGTCCGGATGGCGGGCTTCTGGCCATCCTTTCCGCGCGTGCCTTCCGGCGCCACCACCAGCGTAAAGCGTTCGTGCTGCTCAAACTCGGCAGCCATTCTGGTCACAACCTGCCCGCTGCTGGCACGATCAACCGGCAACCCTCCCACCAGCCGCAACACCAGTGACAAGGGCCAGAAAAAAAGCTCGCGCTTGATCATGGTGTAGGTTTTCAAACCCAGCGCCATGAACAGGGCAAAGGCACGCACGGCATCCATGTTGCTGGTATGAGGAAAACCGATCACTACCTGCTTGTCCGACCACAACTCCGGACGACGGTCATAGGTCCAGCCGGTGCACTTGAAGAAGGCCTGGCCAATAAACCGGGTCATCACGTTAGGCAATTTTCAACTCTCCATCCTGCAGGACCACCACACTGAATATCCGGTTCAGGTCATGGTGGTGGTCACGAAATCTTATTCAGACAATGAATTCAGGGCGCACCGGTTACTGACCCGGACGGGCAATCAGTTTCTTGCGCCACCACGACCAGTCCGTGTCTTTTGCACGGATGCCTCGCAAGGTATCCAGCTGGTTGTAGATGGCCATTTCCACCTGCTTGCGCACCTGCCACTGGGCAGCCTTGCTCTGGTACTCATCCTGCAACGCTGCCGTGGAAATGCGCTCGCCAAACATGAAGTACATTTTTTCAGGCCGTGGAATGGTGGTTCCGGCAACGCCTGTCACCAGAGGGCCCAGCGTGTCGCCACCACGAAACAGCGAATCCATCAGGCCGGTCTTCCTGACCACCTTGCCCAGCAGGCTCTGCCGGAACCGCTGGCTGTCATAACGGATGCTGTAGGCATCATCCGCACCCAGCGCCGCAAACGGGATGATGTCGTAGCCATGCTGCATGGCCATGCGGGCAAAACCGGTACGGTTCTTCCACACCAGCCGGTATTCCTCGCCACGGTTCTTCATCACCTCGCGCGCGCCGCCGGGAAACACAATGATGTGCTCACCGGCATTCATCAGTGCGGAGCACACCTCGGGGGTACCGTGTACGGCTCCGCCATCCAGCAGCAGGTCACGCCAGACGGGCACATCAAAATGAAAGCGGTCGCCGAGGGAACGGAAATAGATACCGGTCTTTTCGTAGACATCCAGCAACATCAGGGGCGCATCAAGCACGCCATAAATGGTGTGGTTACCCACATAGAGTGCCGGCCGCGAAGGGTCCAGATGCTCCATCCCGAAGGTTTGCGGGGCAAACCACTGCTGCTGCAGCCACAGCTGACGCTTGAGGCGGCTCAGCGGGGGTGGCGTGAAGTCCAGCGGATCAGGCAAGGCACGAGACATCGGAGGAACCATCCAGTCAGCTACTCGGGAAAACGAATCATACCGGGTTGTACGGCCGGCAACATTCGCCAAAATCAAGGTCATATCCCTTTTTGGGTAAACGCATTGGCCGGAGCTTCGGGTAGAATACCGGTTCCCTGCCCCTCCGGATTCTCCGATGAGCGACAACCCCCATGAGATGAAGCGCCTGAAAACAGGGGCTTTTGAACGCCGTTTCTCCATGGCCAAGGCCGGATTCATCGCCAGTACACGTCTGGCCGCCGGTGCGGCCGGCTCGATGTTTGCCAGCCCGGAAGAGCGCGAGGGCAAACGCCGCCGGGCCATGGCCGAACAGGCCCAGTATCTGGTCCGTGAACTGGGCAAGCTCAAGGGGTCGGTGGTCAAGATCGGCCAGATGATGGCGCTGTATGGCGAGCATTTCCTGCCGCCTGAAATCACCAATGCCCTGCACCAGCTGAATGACGACACCACCGCACTCAGCTGGCCGACCATGGAAAGCGTGATCCGTGAACAGCTGGGCGAAAAACGCTTTTCCGAGCTGGAAATTGACCACTCCCCGCTGGGCGCTGCCTCGCTGGCGCAGGTCCACCGTGCCCGTCGCAAGAGTGATGGCACCGAACTGGTCCTGAAAGTGCAGTATCCGGGTGTGGCCCAGGCGATCGACACCGACCTCAGTCTGGTCACCCAGTTGCTCAGGGTCTCCAAGGTCGTGCCAATGACGCGCGAATTCGAGGAATGGCTCGATGAAGTGCGCCTGATGATGCATCGCGAGGTGAACTACCGGCAGGAAATGGAAACCACCCGCCTGTTCCATTCCTACCTGAATGCCGACCCGCGCTACATCGTGCCGCGCATCTATTCGGACTACTGCACCAACACCATTTTGTGCATGAGCTTTGAGCGTGGCGTTCCGATCAACAGCCCGATTGTGCTGGCTCTCCCGCAGGAACGTCGTAACCAGCTGGCCCTTTCGGCACTGGATGTATGTGTCCGCGAAGTTTTCCAGTGGGGCGAGATGCAGACCGACCCCAACTTTGGCAACTATCTGGTACGGCTGGCCGAGAAGGATGGCGACGTTGACCAGATCATCCTGCTGGACTTTGGTGCCGTGCGTGATTTTCCGGATGACCTGATCACGCTGGCGCGCAAGCTGACACGTGGTGCGTTCTTCAGGGACCGCGAACTGATGCGCGAGGCCATGAAAGGCTTCAGCTTTTTTGACAACATGCAGGACACCACGCGCAACAGCCTGATCGACCTCATGTTCCTGGCCATCGAACCCTTCTCTGACCTGAAGGATGCTCCGGCCGAAACCGTGACGGCTGACGGCAAGTACATGTGGGCCAAAAGCCGGCTGCATGTGCGCGCTGCCAGCATGGCCGCGAAATCAGCCGCCAGCAAAAGCTTCTCCGTACCACCCAAGGAACTCATGTTCCTGAGTCGCAAGCTGATGGGCGCCTATACCTTCATGACCGTGATTGATGCGCAGATTTACGCACGATCACTGCTTGAGCCTTACATGAAGGCGCGCTGAAAGCCGGTACAATGCTGTGAATACTCTTAGACCCCCAATGCTCTGATCCAAAAGGCGCCTCCGGGCGCCTTTTTCATTATCGGCCCCACACTTACGCAACTGCCGCGTCCACTTTCTCCACACGGCAACGGATACGTTTGGTGTGCGGGCACGCGGTGTACGGATCGCGATCCATCAGGTCGACCAGTTCATTGATTGCCACACCCGTCGGCTTCATCTCGCCAGTCACTGCATCGGGAAAAAACTGGCCCAGCATGTTTGGCAATTGCAGATGACCGGGCATGGTGCCGTTATCTATCTTGACCGGCGCCGTCACCGAACCACGACGTGAGCTGATCCGCACGATGTCGCCGGCCTGTACATCCATGGCCTCGGCATCTTCTTTCGCCATGTAGAGCGCCGCATGCGGACCCTTGCCCTTGCGCCAGGCCGGATCACGCATGATGGTATTGGCGGTGAATCCGGTACGCAGGCCGCCATTCAGCACAAAAGGAAACTCGGCATCCGCCGGCTCTGGCATGGCTGCCATGAGTTTTTCCAGATCTCGTGTGTAATCACTGAAATACAAACGCACCTTGCCGTCGCTGAATCCGTTGTAATGCTCCAGGTTACGCTCGATTTCGTAATGACCCAGCAACACGCCTTCAGGATGATCGACCAGTTTCCGGAACAGGGTCAGCGCCAGCGTCAGCGGATTGCGCACGGCCTTCATCTCCGGCAGCGCCCTCTCAACCTGGTCACGCCGGGTAGTGGCATACCCCAGTACGGCCAGCCACAGATACGCCAGCATCGGATTGGGCAATGTCGGTCCCAGCGTTTCGTAAGTCAGGAAGGCCGAACGCGCGATGGTTGCCTGCAGTCCGCCCAGTTTGCTGGCGGCCACGGTATTGAGTGCTGCCAGATAAGCGGCCATGCCCAGCGGCGTATCTGCCTTGCGGGCCAGTGTGTGCAGAAACGCAGGGGCCTTCACGGCAATGCCCATCGCCCGTGCCAACCGGTAATAAATCTCCACTTCGGGCAGTGCCTCGTCCGGGCCCTTGACCACCGGTGGACGGATCTGCGGTGCAATGATGTCCTTGGGGAAAATCGAGAATTCCCATTTTTCATAACCGGCCGGGCATGGCAGCACGTAATCAGCCATCTGTGCGGTCTCGCTCATAGCCGGGTCGATCACCACCAGCAAGTCGAGCTGCGCAAACGCCTCGCGGAAACGATGCGTATCCGGATAGCTGGCCAGGGGATTGGCACCGTCACAAATCAGCGCGCGGATGCGGTCCGGATGCGAGGTAGTAATCTCTTCAGGAAGGATCGCAGGCGGAAACTGTGGGATGGGCAGCACGGCAGGAATCGCCGTGATGGACGACGCCAGCGCCGGGGTCAGATGTTTGAAGAAAGGCACATTCGGCCCGAACATCTGTACAAAAAAATTGCCGCCCTTGCGACCGTAATTGCCGGTCATCAGCAACAGCACACGCACCAGATACGATGTCAGCGTGTTGTATTCCGCGTGCTCCAGACCAAGGTCGATGGAAATGCAGGCGGGCTTGATGGTGGCAAACTCGCGCGCAGTGGCACGAATATCGTCCTCTGACAACCCGCACAGCGATGCCATGCGCGCAACATCCACACGACCAAACACCGGACCGAGCCGGTCAAATCCCTCAACCTTGTCCTTGATGAAACCGTGATCCAGAAGGTTTTCCTGCACCAGTACACCCGCCAGCGCGAGCAGCAGGTAAACATCGCCGGAAGGCTTGATGCGCAAATGCCGGTCAGCGATGCGGGTTGTCTCGGTGATGCGCGGATCGACCGCCACCATGCGGCGCTCCGGATCGCGGAACAGTTCCTTCAATGCCTCTTTGGGATTGGCGCCCTGATTGCTGATGTGCGGATTTGATCCCATCAGCAACATGAATTTTGCGTGGTGCTTGTCCGGCACCAGATAGATGTCGTGGGTGCCACGAATCATGCGGCGGTCATTCAGCCAGTGCTGGGTTTTTTCCTGCGCCAGTGCCGTAAACACCATTGGCGTGCCGATGCCGTACATCAACGGAATGCCAGCGAGCCCAGCCGAATGATTGCCCTGCCCGCCCAGACCGGCAAACGCGATGGCACGTGGTGCGTGGTTATGCCGGATATGGTCAAGCTTTGCGGCAATCTCGGTAATGGCCTGATCCCAGCTGATGCGTTGAAAGCTGCCGTCAGGCTGTTTTTTCAGCGGATGTTGTACCCGCTGGGCGTGATTGACGTAATGCGCGATGGCGTACGCCTTGTTGCAGGAGTAACCACGCGTGGCGGGATGACTGTCATCCGCACGCACCTCGACAATCCTGTTATCCACCACATCAACGCGCAAACCGCAGTTGTGCGAACACAGGGAACAGGCCGTGGGCAAATCAGTGGCATTGGCAGACACATTGGCCGGGCCGTCAAACACTTTTGAATGGATGCTCATGAGCAGTTCCTGATGTTATTCATGAAAATGGTGAAGTACTGGCCACATAAAAGTTCAATTAATGAACCAACCGGGTATGGAAAAACCGATACCTGCGGGCAATTCCGCGATGCCAGCCCGGTCACCGGCACGGCATCGCGCAACAACTATCGTTCAACCTGTTCCATCACGAGTTGCGCAAGCGCACCCGGCGACTGCTCGGGAATCCAGTGACCAACACCCGGCATGACCCGCAGCTGATACGGCCCGGACACATGACGTTCTGTCAGCTCTGCACCGCGCCGTGAAAGTGCGGCATCCTGATCTCCCCATACATGCAGGGTCGGCACGCTCACCTTGCGAAAAATGTCGGCCGGCTTCATGAGCGCCATGGCCCGGTACCAGTTCAAAGTGGCGGTCAGCGCACCGGCATCAACAATATCGGCTTGAAATTGCCGGATCTGCTGCCTGTCCATGCCCGCCTTGCCCAGCAGCGTATGAATGACCGACGGAGTGTGGCGCGCCAGCCGCTCCATCAGGCCCGGCACCTGAAACAGGAACATGTAATAGGAACGCAGCATCTGGTCACTGCTGATCATGGCTTGCAGAAAAGCGGCGTTATGCGGGACCGACACGGCCGTGAGCGTTCTGACATGTCCGGGGTGTGCACCGGCTAGCGACCAGGCGACCGCACTGCCCCAGTCATGCCCCACAAGATGCACGGCACCACGATCAACTGCTTTCACCAGCGCTACCACATCGCTCACCAGCGTCGGCATGCGATATGCCATGACGCCATGCGGCCTGGCACCACCGGAGTAACCACGCTGATCCGGTGCAATCGTCCGGTAGCCGTGAGCATTCAGTATTTCCGTCACGTGATTCCAGACGGAAGCCTTTTGCGGAAAGCCGTGCAACAGAACAATGACGGGGCCGTCCACTGGCCCGGAATCTGCCACATCAAACACCAGGCCATCATTGGTTATCGATGTAATCCTGTGCTGCGAAGTTTGTGCTGACATCATCTGACTGCCCTGCTGGTAACGGTTTGCATCGGCACAGGCTCAACACCTAGGCCCGTTGAATAAATCACGCATTCATCCGCGCGTTTCGACGCTTGGTGCGACAAGTCCCGGCCCCGGGCTGACCATCACGTTGCGGGCATGCACATGCCCGCCACACCCGGAGCACGCCATGACAGGCGTGAACTGGTGACCGCAATCGGTATGGGTATAGAACAGCACCTTGCCTTGTCCGCCATCCATCCACTTGTCTCCCCAGCCGGACAGGGAAAGGATGACCGGGTACAACTCGCGCCCCTTTTCGGTCAGCCGGTACTCGTAGCGCACCGGTGATGCCTGGTAAGGCTCGCGCGTCATGACCTCTGCATCGACCAGCTTCTTCAGTCGTTGCGACAGGATGTGTTTTGGCAGGCCCAGTGAAGAGCGGAAGTCATCAAAGCGTCGCATCCGCATGAAGGCATTACGAAGAATCAGCACCGTCCAGCGATCCCCGATAACCGACAGGCTGCGTGCAATGGGGCACCGCATTTCACCCACGTCCTGCCACTTCATGGCCTGCGTCTCCACCCGGACATCACGGTAATCAGTCCCCTACCCGGGCAAGCCATTTCTGCACTGCCGGGTAATCGGCAAAACGGCCGGCCAGATGACTGGTCCGCTTGACCTCTGCCAGTTGCGAGGCAACGGCAATGTCTGCCAGCGTGCAGGAATTGCCCACCAGCCAGTCGCCGTCGGCCAGCAAGCCCTCCAGATGAGCCATGTGTTCAAAAAACTGCCGTGTCACGGTGGCCGCGTCATATTTGCCCAAACCCTGCTCACGCAGTTTCTTGCGCATCATGGGCACGGCAGCCGCCAGAATGAGCGGCTTTTCATACGCCGGACGGCCCTGCTGGATCACGCTGAATGCCTTGTCTGCCGCATCCTTCCACATGAAGCGGAAATACACCTCGTACCAGTAGAGCGATTCATCCGCCCAGTCTTCCAGGACATGCACCAGATGTGCGTCCCTGCCCGTGACGGGAATCAGGGCCGGCTCGGGATGGCGTGCCTCAAGGAAGGCCGCAATTGCCGTACTGTCCTGAATGAACTGGCCGTCATACTCCAGAACAGGCAGCTTGCCCGCCGGGCTCACACGGCCCGCCATCAGCAGGCGCGGGCCGTTGTATTCCTTCACCGTGAAAGGCAGGCCCTTGTGCCGCAGCACACGGCGGACCTTGCCGCAGAAGGGGGACATTTCCCATTGATGCAGGATTATTTCAGGCATTTGATCGTCTCTCTTGATTCAGTCCGGGCGCCAGGAATGAGCATGCACCCGCGCTGCCAATCCTCGTTTACAGAGGCGAATGTAGCAATTCATGATGAGATAGTAGGTTCAATAATTGAACCATATAAGGACCGCCAATCGGCTTTCTCCTGTCACGGCAGCCAATCCGCAACCTGCCGCCTTCTCAAGCCGACCAACAATGTTGACATTGTACACATTATTGGTCAGCCTGATATCCGGGACATCGATACCCACTTGGCACCGCACTCACGCTTCAACCCTGCCATCGTGACGGCTTGTGGCAAACGTGAAGGCATAACACAAAGGAAGACCCTGCATGGCACCGGCAAAACTGATGCAAAACACTGCCCTCTGGATGTTTCGCCGCCTGCAGAAACGGGTGCCCTACAGTGACTCCAACAAGTTTCTGGAAGGGCCTTTTGCGCCCCTGCATAACGAATACACGGAAACGGCACTCAGGGTGACCGGAGACATTCCGCACGAACTCGACGGCCTGCTCACCCGTATCGGCCCCAATCCCATGCAGGTGGAAAACCCTGCCGCGCATCACTGGTTCATGGGTGATGGCATGGTGCATGGCCTGCGCCTGAAAGACGGCAAGGCCCTGTGGTATCGCAACCGATATGTCGGTGTGAGCAATGTGACAAAGGCGCTGGGCCGCCCCACAGCGCCGGGCCCGCGTCGTGGCGTATCGGACGTTGTGAATACCAATATCGTTGGCCATGCCGGCCGGCTGTGGGCGCTGGTAGAGGCCGGTGCCTATCCGGTGGAAATGGACAGCGAACTCAACACGGTCAGGCACGGACTCTTTGACAGCATCCTGGACAGTGGCTACACCGCTCACCCGCATGTCGACCCCGACACCGGTGAACTGCACGCCATCTGCTACGACGGTTTTGTGCATAACCGGGTGCGCTATCTGGTCATCGACAAGAACTGTCATCTGCGCCGCAATGTGGACATTCCGGTACGCCACGGCCCCATGATGCATGACTGTGCCATCACGCAAAGCAGCGTGGTCATTCTCGACATGCCGGTGACGTTTTCCGTGTCCGCCGCACTCAAGGGCAGCGGCCTGCCTTACGCATGGAATCCGCGTCATGAAGCACGCGTCGGCGTACTGCCGCGCGAGGGAGAAGCCAGGGACATCAGATGGTTCAGCGTTGACCCCTGCTTTGTCTTTCACACCTGCAATGCATTCGACATGGACAACGGCAACACGGTACTGGACGTGGTCGTGCACGGGCGCATGTTCGACAGCGCCTCACACCAGGGACCGGAAAGCCAGGCCGTCACGTTTGAACGCTGGACGCTGGATGCATCGACAGGCCGCGTGCAACGCAAGGTGATCTCGCGCGAGAGCCAGGAGTTTCCGCGCATGGACGAACGTCTGGCCGGCAAGCCCTACCGCTATGCCTACACCGTGGGGATCGACATTGATCGCCCCGCACCCAATGCGCTGCTGCGCCACGACATGCACACCGGTGAAACCATTCGGCACAGCTACGGTTCACACCACCTCAGCGGAGAGGTCGTGTTTGTACCGCGCCATGCAAAGGCCGCCGAAGACGAAGGCTGGCTGCTTTCCTATGTGCATGACATCAACTGCGGCAGCAGCAAGGTGGTGATTCTGGATGCACAGAATATCGAGGGCGAACCACAGGCGGTGATCGAGCTGCCCGTGCGTGTACCGCTCGGTTTTCATGGCAACTGGATTGCGACAGCATCCTGACACAACCACTCAGGTTCCGGGCCACGAGGACCGCCAGGCATGCCCGGGCGGCCCTCGGAAATGCGCCTATACTTTAACGACATTGACCCCTGAGCCTCCCGGAGACTCAACACGAAGCATTGAAAATGCGCACCAGTCACTGGCTTACGGCAATTCTTTCTTTAACGGCCTGGGCTGCCCATGCCGCCGAGAAGGATCTCCTTGCCCTGTCGCTTGAAGAGCTTGGCAGGATTGAGGTGAGTGTGGCCACTGGCACACCCAAGCAATTGATGAAGGCACCTGCCGGCGCCAGTGTGATCACCGCGCAAGATCTGGAGGCCATGGCCAGCCAGAGTCTGGTAGAGGCCCTTGAATCAGTCCCGGGGCTGCATGTGTCGTATGGCAGCCTGTTCTACGCACCCCGCTTTTTCATTCGGGGCATTACCTCCAGCTACAACCCGCATACCCTGATGCTGGTCAACGGCATTCCCATGACCAGCATTCTGGTGGGCGACCGCATTGGCCTTAACCAATGGCTTCCTGCCGTCGAGAGCGTGGAGCGCATCGAGATCATTCGCGGACCAGGCTCGGCCATGTACGGAGCCGATGCCTTTGCCGGGGTCATCAATGTCATCACCCGCAAACCTGACAGCGTGAAAGGCGTAGAGGCCAGCCTGAGTCATGGCAGCTTTGACACTACTCGACTGTCATTGCTGGCGGGTAACCAGATGGGGCCCGTGCAGGCCTCCTTGTTAATGGCCTACAGGCAGACTGCTGGCGACGCCCCCATCATCATTGCAGATGCACAGACAGGCATAGACATGCTGATGGCTCCCTTTGGTGTACCGGCGGCCTCGCTGGCACCAGGCCCCGCCAATCTGGGCTCCAGAAGTTTCGAGACCAGGCTTGATCTGGCATGGGATGACTTTGTCTGGCACTCCGCCTTCAACAAGGTATGGAACCAGGAAACCGGCCAGGGACTTTCCGATGCACTGGACCCCCAGGGACAATGGGGCAATCACCTCGCCACCACCGACCTCAGCTGGCACCCTGCCGCCAGGGGTGACTGGGATCTGGAGGCACGTGCCAGTTATCTCTACGCCTCGGTATTTGCCAGCCAGATGACCGCGCTGTTTCCGCCTGGTGCTGATTTCGGTGCCGGCAGCTTTCCCCAGGGCGTACTGGCCCAGCCGGAATACCGGGAGGAAAACGCACGACTGGAGCTGACAGCGGTTTACAGTGGCTGGGATACCCATCGCTTGCGTCTGGGCACCAGTTTTTACTGGGGTGACCTGTTCCAGACCAAGGAGTTGGCCAATTTTGACCTGAGCAGCGGCGTTCCTGTACCGCAGCCCGGCGGCCTGACGGATGTCAGCGACACCACCGCGATCTTCCAACCCGAGGCCCAGCGCACCTATTACCACGTGTTTGCACAGGACGAATGGGCGTTCGCAGAGCGCTGGGAGCTGACCACCGGCCTGAGCCATGACCACTACTCGGATGTGGGCGACACCACCAATCCCCGCCTCGCGCTGGTCTGGTCCACCATGCCATGGCTGACCAGCAAACTGATTTATGGTGAGGCTTTCCGTCCTCCGGCATTTTCCGAGTTGTACGCCACCAACAATCCTGCATTCCTTGGCAATCCCGACCTTAACCCGGAAAGACTGAAAAGCATGGAGCTGGCTTTCAGCCTTACGCCCTCTCCATACTGGGCCATGGACCTTAATATTTACCGCTTACGCATACAGGACTTCATTGATTTTGTTCAGGACCCTGGCGGCAGCTTCACCGCACAGAACGTGAGCCGCATCGACGGCAAGGGACTGGAAACCGAAGTGCGCTGGCAGGTGGCACAGCCGGTGCAGTTGCTGGCCAACTACAGCCATCAGCAGACCCGTAACGAAAGCACCGGGCAACCACTGGGCCTGGCACCACAAGACAAAGTGTTCATGCGCGCCATCTGGAATCCCGTTCCCCTGTGGCAAGTCACGCCACAGCTCACCTGGGTAGGCCAGCGTCTGCGCCAGGCCGGTGACAGCCGCGATGATCTGGATGGATACACCACGCTGGACCTGACCGTGCGCCGCGTTCAAGACGGCATTTCCCTGGCCCTGATCAGTCGCAACCTGTTTGACGTCGACATGCGCGAACCCAGTCGCGGCCCGGGACCGGGCCAGTTGGCGCCGACACTTCCTGATGACCTGCCCCAGACCGGCCGCAGCATGACGCTGGAGGCTACCGTTCGCTGGTAGCTGTCATTCGCTGGTAGCTATCTGGTAGCTACCAGCACTGAAGAGCCTCCAGGCACAGCCGTCAGGTGCCCTGTTCCCATACCGCAAGCTGCCGGCCAAAAGCCGCCGCCTGGATCAGGACGGCCTGCACAATATCGCGGGTACCTGCCATTTCCTCGTCAAGCTGGCCATCCAGGATAAGCTGGCTGAGCCCGTGCACCAGACACCAGGAGTGGATGGCAGGAATCGTGACCGCGTCACTTTCCGGATCAAGCTTGAGTGCGGCCGCCACACCCTGGCGCAAGCCGTCATAGGCCAGCAGCCCTGACTCCTTCATTTCTTCACTGTGACTGCCAACCTTGAAGTGGCTGAACATCAGGCGGAACAGCGCCGGATGCTGTCGTGCAAAATCGACATAGGCGCAGCCACTGCGCATGAACATCTCGACAGGATGCACGCACGACATGGCGGCCTGTTTTTGTGCGTCAGCCAGCATCCGGTAGCCCTGCGATGCCATGGCGGCCAGCAGGGCTTCCTTGCTGTCAAAATGACGATAGGTGGCATTGGGCGACACACCCACCTGCCTTGCCAGCTCGCGCATGCTGATGTCGGCACTGTCTTGTGTGGCCAGCAGGGCAAGGCCTGCCGCCACCAGCGCCTCGCGCAGATTGCCGTGGTGATAGTCACCGGCTGCTTTTGCCGTACCCGATGTTGACATTGTGAACATTCTCGGCGAACCTGATGTTTACATCATACACATCCAGACGACCTAGGTATTCAGGGACTAGGGTATTCAGGGATAGCGGGAGATCACAGGAGTGGGCACACGGTTTTTCATTGGCATCATGATGATGCTGGCGGCGTCCGCCGGTCAGGCGCAGATGCTCTGCGTGTTTGACATCGCCGGTGCCCAGGGGCCGGTCATGAGCAGCCTGAGAGAATACACGCTGAGTGCCCGTCACTGGGGAGCCTCCCTCTCGCTGCGTCCCTACACCGACGAACGTGTCGCCGCCGAAGACTTCAAGGCCGGCCAATGCGACGGCGTCCTGCTCAGTGGTGTGCGCGCCCGGCAGTTCAATGCCTTCTCGGGCAGCATCGATTCCGTCGGCGCCCTGCCCGACTATCCCTCCCTGAAAATGCTGATACACACACTGGCCCGCCCGGAGGCATCCGCACTGATGAGCAGCGGCGCCTATGAAACAGCCGGCATCCTGCCGCTGGGCGCTGCGTATCTTTTCATCCGGGATCGCCGCATCGACAACGTAGCAAAGATGGCGGGGAAACGGCTGGCCGTGCTGGAACATGATCGCGCCCAGATACGCATGGCCGAACGTATTGGTGCGCAAGCCGTCACCGCCGACATTTCCACGTTTGCCGGAAAATTCAACAATGGTGTGGTGGATGTCGCCGTGGCACCGGGCGTGGCCTACATGCCGCTGGAAATGTACAAGGGCGTGGGCACCAAAGGCGTTGTCGTCAAACTGCCTGTTGCCCAGCTGACGCTCCAGCTGATCCTGCGCAAGACCGCCTTTCCCGAGAAATTTGGCCAGCAGTCACGCGCCTATTTTCATACGCAGTTTGATACGACCCTTGCGGCCATTCGCGAGGCGGAAGACAGCATCCTCTATTTTTTCCCGCCACCGGATGGCGACCATGAAAAATACCGCGACATGATGCGCGAAGCGCGAATTACGCTTACCGCCGAAGGCATCTATGACCGCCGCATGATGGCGCTAATGAAAAAGGTACGCTGCAAGCAGGACTCGGCACATGCCGAATGCAGCGACGGGAGGGAGTGACATGACATCATGGCTGACCACGTTCATTGCCTGCCTGCTGGTACACAGCGGTAGTGCACTGGCGGCATCCTCATCACAACCATCGCCACAACCATCATCATCACCCGCAGCAGCGGATCGCCAGTCCGGCGAGCAGCTGCTGCAACGCTATTTTACTGCACTCCAAAAGCACGACATGCGCACACTGGACAGCCTGATTACCGGCAATGCCCCGTTCAAGGTGGAATGGCAGGACAGTACACCACCAAAACACTTCACGATGACACGTCATGATTACCTGCAACAGATCAGGGCGACCTGGCACTTTGGCAAGCAGGAGCAACTGGACATGAGCAAGGTGGAGTGGCAGGCAGTGCCCGCATCAAAAAGCCTGCTGGCCCGGTTCCGGCTGCGGGAGAACCGCATCATTCTCGGCACTGCTACCGGGCAGGAAAGCGACATCGAGCTGCAGCTCTCGCAGGAAAACGGAATGCTGAAAATAAGCAGGATTCAAGCGCGCACAAGGACATGGTGATCATGACCGGAAAATCTCGCCGCCTTTACCAGTTTCCACTCTCGCTCTACTGTGAAAAGACAACCTGGAATCTGGAGACAAAGGGAATTGCCTATACCCATGTCAACCTGATTCCCGGCCCCCACATGCTGACCGCATGGCGGCTGGCAGGCATTCGTACCTTGCCGGTGTTGCTGGACGGCAACGTAGCCGTCGGCGATTCGACAGACATTGCCCTGTATCTCGAAAAAACATACCCGTCCCCGTCACTGCTGCCCGCAAACCCGGAACAGCGTGAGGCCGTGCTTTCTCTGGAGCAGTATTTCGACGACATCGGGGATCATGTACGCCGTTGCGTGTGGAGCCTGGCCGTGGACAGTCCGCGCGTTAACGAAATATTTTTTCGCGGCTACACCACACGTCATCCGGTACTGGAGCGCCTGCTCCGGCCCGTGCTGCGCCAGATGATACGGCGCACCTTTGATGTGCGACCGGCACGCGTGACCGCATCATGGCAACATGTGATGAATGCGCTTGAACTGATTGAGCAGCGGACAAACGGAAATGCGGGGTGTTATCTGGTGGGCAACGCATTCACGCTGGCCGACCTGACTGCTGCGGCCATGCTGGCCCCCCTTATCGGTCCGGAACAAAGCCCGTGGCCCGACAGGCATGTCACCGACGGTAATGCCGATCAGCGTGCGCTGTTCCGGAACAGGCCTGCGGGCGAATGGGTACTGCACATGTACCGGCAACACCGTCAGGCCGTCAGACAGGAATCGTCAGCGGCAATGCCTTGATCGCCCCGGCAAACAGCACCAGGAATCCGCCGACTTCACCGGCAATCAACGCCCACATGAAGCCCTGGATCATGAAGCCCGGCAAGGTGGCCTTGCCAAGACGGTGCGGGCGCTGCAACTGGTTGTTGGTGTCGCCCAGTGCGCCATGCACGATGTAGGTGAAAATCGCGGCGCCAAAAAACACCACCTGTGCCAGTGTCGCCCAGAAATTGGTGGCATCACTCCACACGCTCAGGTAGGCAAACACGGCCAGCAACATGGCAGCAAAGGCATACATCAACGAGGTGCGATGGGCGATATCCACGTAGTACGGCGCCCTCGCCTGCGGACTGTTCATGATGGCGACATACTTCCAGACGCCGGTCAGCAGGCCGGACAGAAAGAAGACGCCGGCAGACAGAATGGCGAGAACAACGGCAGGCTTTTCCAAGGTATTTTCCTTTTCTATTTAGACTTCAGTGCCATTTCCAGCACCATGTCCGCCAGTTCATCCAGCGAGACCGGGCCGCTCTTGCGGTACCAGGTGACTGTCCACGAAATGGCACCACCAATCAAACGGCGCCACACAAACGGATCATGCGTGACCAGTCCCTGGGCGCGCGCAGCAGCCAGTACATCCAGCCAGAGGTTTTCGTACCGTGCACGCATGGCCAGAAACCGCGCCTGGTTATCCGGTGACAGCGCTCCCCATTCATAAACCAGCACCGCCATGGAGTCGCCGGTATCACCATTGATCGATTCCAGTTCGGCGCGGATCAGGCCGCGCAGTTGCTCGCGTACCGTCTTGCCATTTTCCACGGCCTCGGCCATGCGGGCCGTGTTGTAGGTAATGGCTTCTTCCATCACCGCACACAGAATGTCTTCCTTCGTCTTGAAATGATGAAAAAGGCTACCAGACTGAATACCCACCACCCGGGCCAGATCGCGCACGGTGGTGCGCTCGAAGCCCTGGGTACGAAACAGGTGGGCCGCAGCGCGCAGGACGCGGCCGCGGGGACTGTCGTCCAGCCCGCCCATGTGGGGAATGTTGTCCAGAGACTGCACTGTTGCCGGTTCCATGTTGACCCTCTCAAGGCGGCGCATTCTAGCAGCCGCAACGCCTTCCGGGCGGTCCGGAGGCCGTTTGGCAAGCAGCCGGGGCTGGAATCAGCGGGAGACCACAATCTGGCCCCTTTTGACCGAAACACCACCAAACCAAGCGCTTGCTTTGTTTTCATTCGTTGCTTATCGTAGCCCTCGTTCATCCACAACGCCAGAGCTGATTCTATGGACCGCACCCTTCGCATTGGCTGTGCTTCCGGCTTCTGGGGCGACACCAACACTGCCGCCTTCCAGCTCGTGAAAATGGCCGAAATCGACTACCTCGTTTTCGACTATCTCGCCGAAATCACCATGTCCATACTGGCGAGTGCTCGCCTCAAGGACCCGTCAGCCGGTTACGCCACCGACTTTGTCACCCGCGTCATGGGCCCGCTGATCAACGACATTGCCACGAAAAAGATCAAGGTCATCAGCAATGCTGGCGGCGTGAATCCGCTGGCCTGCCGCGATGCCCTCAACAAGGTGATTGCCGATGCCGGCCTCTCCCTCAAGGTTGCCGTGGTACTGGGCGATGACCTGGCCGCGCAGCAGCAGGAGTTCCGCGACGCTGGCGTAAAGGAAATGTTCAGCGGTGCCGACATGCCCGCCAGACTGGCCAGCATGAATGCCTATCTGGGCGCGACCCCGATCCGCGATGCCCTTGCCGCTGGCGCCGATATCGTCATCACCGGCCGCGTGGTGGATTCCGCCGTGGTGGTGGGACCGTTGCTGCATGAATTCGGCTGGGCCACCAACGATTACGACAAGCTGGCCCAGGCCGCGCTGGCTGGCCACATCATTGAATGTGGTGCGCAGTGCACTGGCGGCAACTTCACCGACTGGGAAACCGTGCCCGGTTACGAAAACATGGGCTTCCCCATTGTGGAAGTCAGCGCCGACGGCAGCTTTGTCGTCACAAAGCCCGCCCATACCGGCGGTCTTGTCTCCCCCGCCACCGTGGGCGAACAGATCGTTTATGAAATCGGTGATCCGCAGTCCTATCTGCTGCCGGATGTCACGGCTGATTTCTCGCACGTAAAACTGGAACAGGTCGGTGAAAACCGCGTGCTTGTTTCCGGCGCCAAAGGCCGTGCCCCGACAGACTCCTACAAGGTTAGTGCCACTTACCCGGACGGCCACCGCGTCACCGTCAGCTTCATGATCGGTGGCATCGATGCGAAGAAAAAAGCCGAGCGCGTGGCCGAGGCCATCCTCACCAAGTGCGAACGCGTGCTGATGATGCGTGGCGCTCCGCCTTTTACCGGCAAGAATGTCGAAATACTGGGCACAGAAGCCACCTACGGCCCACGTGGTCGCCATCATGATGCGCGTGAAGTCGTGGTGAAGATGGCCGTCACCCATCCGGTGAAAGAAGCCTGCCTGTTCTTTGCCTCGGAAATCGCCCAGGCTGCTACCGGCATGGCACCCGGCATCACCGGCATTGTCGGCGGACGCCCGAAAGCCTCTCCGGTGGTGAAGCTGTTCTCCTGCCTGGTGAAAAAGAACCTGCTGCCGGTCGAAATAGATCTGGATGGCCAGCGCCAGAAGGCAATCATTCCTTCAACGTTCAGCCCGTCCATTGCGCCCATGAGCGCCGGTGAAGTTGCCACGCTGCAGGGTGATGAAACCGAGGTCCCGCTGATCCGTCTGGCCTGGGCGCGCAGTGGTGACAAGGGCAATCACTCCAATATCGGTGTGATTGCCCGTATGCCGGAATACCTGCCGTGGATTCGGGCCTCGCTCAGCGAAAAGGCCGTGGCCGATTACATGGCACATGTGCTGGACCCGGACACGGGCCGCGTCAACCGTTACGAGTTGCCAGGACTGCATGCCCTTAATTTCCTGCTGGAAAACGCACTGGGCGGCGGTGGCATTGCCAGCCTGCGCATTGATCCGCAGGGCAAGGCATTTGCCCAGCAACTGCTCGAAATGCCGGTGAAGATTCCGGCCAACTTGTTGAAGTGATCCAGGAAGAGTTCATGAAATACCAATCCATATTCAATCCCTCTGCCTTCGCCGGAAAAGTGGTCATTGTCACCGGCGGTGGCTCCGGCATTGGCCGCTGCACGGCTCATGAACTGGCCGCATTGGGCGCACAGGTTGTCATCACCGGACGCAAGCAGGAAAAACTGGATGCAGTCGTTGCAGAAATCACGGGAGATGGCGGCAAGGTTACCAGTCTCGTGTGTGATATCCGCAATGAAGAACAGGTCAAGGAAACCATCGCGGCCGTCATCACACAGTTCGGCCGTCTTGACGGACTGGTGAATAATGCCGGTGGCCAGTTCCCGGCCCCGCTCTCCATGATTTCTGCCAACGGTTTTGAGGCTGTGGTGCGCAACAACCTGCAAGGCACCTTCCTGATGATGCGCGAAGCGTATAACCAGTGGATGGCCGATCACGGTGGCAGCATTGTGAACATGACAGCCGACATGTGGGGCGGCATGCCGGGCATGGGGCACTCCGGGGCCGCACGTGCCGGCGTCGACAACCTCACCAAGACAGCATCGGTGGAATGGGCTCAGTCCGGCGTGCGCGTGAACGCCGTTGCCCCGGGCTGGATCATGTCATCCGGCATGGACACCTATCAGGGTGCCTTCCGCGCCCTCATTCCCAAGCTTGCCGACAAGGTGCCGCTGAAGCGCATGGGCACCGAATCCGAAGTCTCCAGCGTGACCTGCTTCCTGCTCTCGCCCGCCGCGGCCTTTGTGTCGGGCCAGACCATTCGTATTGATGGTGCCGCGTCACTGGGCACTCGCCTGTTCGATCTGCAGCCAGCAAAGAACAACGAACCGTTCAACGGTTTTCACCGGGCCTTCATTCCTGACGTACTGAAGGAAAATGAATAATGGCGATCATCGAATCCACCATTGACCGCAACAGTGCCGAGTTTCTGGCCAATCGCGAAGCGCTGGAAAAAACCGTCGCGGAAATGCGCGGCATCCAGCAAAAAGTCGTGGACAAATCCTACGAAGCCAGGCCGAAATTCGACAAGCGTGGCCAGGTACTGCCGCACGAGCGTATCCAGCTGTTGCTGGACCCGGGTTCGCCTTTTATCGAGCTGTGCGGCCTTGCCGGCTACCAGATGCACGATGACAAGGACGGCTCGGATGCCGGTGGCGGCATCATTGCCGGCATCGGCTTTGTCAACGGTGTACGTTGCCTGGTGACGGCCAGCAACAGTGCCATCAAGGGTGGCACCATTTCCCCCGCCGGCCTGCAGAAAACATTGCGCCTCCAGGAAATTTCCCTGCAGAACAAGCTGCCCATCGTCACCCTCTCCGAGAGTGGCGGCGCCAACCTCAATTATGCGGCTGAAATTTTTGTCGAAGGCGCACGCACCTTTGCCAATCAGGCACGATTGTCTGCTGCCGGTATTCCGCTGCTCTCCGTCGTGCATGGCAATGCCACGGCAGGTGGTGCCTACCAGCCCGGCCTGTCCGATTATGTCGTGGTGATCCGCAAGCGCTCACAGATGTTCCTCGCAGGCCCACCCCTGCTGTTTGCAGCCACGGGAGAAGTGGCTACCGAAGAACAGCTCGGTGGTGCCGAAATGCATGCGCAGGTCGCAGGCACCGCCGAATATCTGGCAGAAAACGATGCCGATGGCATCCGCATGATCCGTGATGTCGTGGGCATGCTGAACTGGAAAGAAACCACGCCCTGCATACAGCGTGCTTTCGAAGAGCCGCTCTACCCGGCAGAAGAATTGCTGGGACTGGTGCCCGCCGACACCAAAAAACCGTTCGACATGAAGGAAATCATTGCCCGCCTGGTCGATGCCTCCGACTTCCTCGAATTCAAGAACGAGTACGACAGCCAGACTGTGTGCGGCTGGGCCCGCGTCGGTGGTTTTCCCATCGGCATCATCACCAACAACGGCCCGATCACCCCGCAAGGCGCTGCCAAGGCCTCGCAGTTCATCCAGCTCTGCGACCAGACGCAGCGTCCGCTGCTGTTCCTGCACAACACCACCGGCTTCATGGTGGGCACGGACTCCGAGCAGAACGGCGTGATCAAACACGGCTCCAAAATGATACAGGCAGTCGCCAACGCACGTGTGCCGAAAATATCGCTGGTGGTGGGCGGCTCCTACGGTGCCGGCAACTACGCCATGTGTGGCCGCGGCCTCGATCCCCGCTTCATCTTTGCCTGGCCCAATTCGCGCACGGCGGTCATGGGCGGAGCCCAGGCCGGCAAGGTGCTGCGCATCGTGACTGAACAGAAGCAGAAGAAAGCCGGCATTGAAGTTAACCCGCAAATGCTTGATTTCATTGAACAGAGTACCGCCGTAAAGCTGGACTCCCAGTCCACGGCCCTGTTCAACACCGCGCATTTGTTCGATGACGGTCTTATTGACCCGCGCGACAGTCGGCGTTTACTCGTATTCCTGCTGCAAACCATCAATGAAGGCGACCAGCGTCAGTTGAACCCCAACAGTTTTGGTGTGGCGCGATTCTAACGGCCATTTACCCACCAGAACACTTTACGGAGAAGCACCATGAAGTTTACGCAAGAACACGAAGAACTGCGCCGCACCACACGTGCCTTTGTTGAAAAGGAAATCAATCCCCACGCCCGGGAGTGGGAAGAGAACGGCCCCTTCCCTGCCCATGAGTTGTTCAAGAAGCTCGGCGACCTCGGCCTGCTCGGCATCTGCAAGCCTGTCGAGTTCGGCGGCATGGGCCTGGACTACTCCTACAACATGGTCGTCGCCGAAGAATTTGGCCGCGCCGCCTGTGGCGGCGTGCCGCTGGCCATCGGTGTGCAGACCGACATGGCCACCCCGGCCATCGCCCGCTTCGGCTCTGACGAGCTGCGCCGCGAGTTTCTGGCCCCGGCCATCGCCGGCGACTATGTCGCCGCCATCGCCGTATCCGAGCCGCATGCCGGCTCCGACGTCGCCGCCATCAAGACCACGGCCAAGAAAGATGGCGACGACTACATCATCAACGGCACCAAGATGTGGATCACCAACTCCACCCAGGCTGATTTCTTCTGCCTGCTGGCCAACACCTCCGATGACAAGCCGCATTTCAACAAATCGCTGATTGTCGTGCCGGCCAAGACCCCGGGCATCACCTTCTCGGAAAAACTGGACAAGCTGGGCATGCGCTCCTCCGACACCGCTCAGGTCTTCTTCGACAACGTGCGCGTGCCGCAGCGCAACCGCATTGGTGCCGAAGGCATGGGCTTCATGATGCAGATGATGCAGTTCCAGGAGGAGCGCCTGTTCGGTGCCATCAACGGTGTCGGTGGCATGCAGGCCGTGATCGAGAAGACCATCGAGTACTGCCGCCAGCGCCAGACTTTCGGCCAGCCGCTGATTGACAACCAGGTCGTGCATTTCCGCATGGCCGAGCTAATGACCGAAGTCGAATGCCTGCGCGCGCTGTGCTACCAGGCCTGCGAGCAGCACATTGCCGGTGAAGACGTCACCCGGCTGGCCTCCATGGCCAAGCTGAAAGCCGGCCGCCTGATCCGCGAAGTGTCCGATTCCTGCCTGCAGTACTGGGGTGGCATGGGCTTCATGTGGGACAACCCTGCCGGCCAGCTTTACCGTGATGGCCGTCTGGCCTCCATCGGTGGTGGTGCCGACGAAATCATGCTCGGCATCATCTGCAAGCTGATGAACATCCTGCCCGGTAAAAAGAAGAAGGCGGAATAAACCATGAGCCTGCCATCCACCGAAACCCTGCAGCTCCGTGAAGACGGCTTTGCCCTTCATGTCACGCTCAACCGTCCGGAATCACGCAATGCCATGAGCCTGCAGATGACGCAGGAATTGCGTGCCGTGTTCTCGGCCATCGAAAACAGCGAGACCATTCGCGTTGTCGTTCTGCGTGGCACCAACGGACACTTTTGTGCCGGTGGCGACATCAAGGACATGGCAGGCGCACGCATGCGTGCTGCCGAAAGCGGCAATGATGAAGTCTATGCCGAGTTGAATCGCGCCTTCGGTCACATGATCACGCAAGTCGATCATGCCCCGCAGGTGGTGGTGGCATTACTTGAGGGAGCGGTACTGGGTGGTGGTTTTGGTCTGGCCTGTGTGTCTGACGTTGCCATTGCAACGGAAAGCGCCCAGTTCGGTTTACCGGAAACCGGGCTGGGCGTCATTCCTGCGCAGATTGCCCCGTTTGTGGTGCAGCGTATCGGCATGACACAGGCACGTCGGCTTGCCCTGCACGGTGCACGCTTCAACGGCAACGAAGCAGCACGTCTGGGCATTGTGCATCAGGTTGTTGCTGACACCGCTGCACTTGAAACGGCCCTCGCCGACACACTGGCACAGGTAAAGAAATGCGCACCACTGGCCAACCGTGCCACCAAAGCCCTGCTGCATCGCGTTGGGCACGAGCCGCTGGAGTCCCTGCTGGACGACGCCGCCCGGCAGTTCGCCCGTGCCGTGGCCGGCCCGGAGGGCGCAGAAGGCACCATGGCATTTGTCCAGAAACGCCCGGCCAAATGGGCTGAGTAACCAGCAGCTACAAGCAGCAACATGACGTGCAGCACAACATTATCTGCCGAATGATCAGGAATTGATGAAAATGGCATTTACCAAAGTTCTGGTGGCAAACCGTGGCGAAATCGCCTGCCGTGTCATGCGCTCCGCGCGCGCGCTCGGCTATCGCACGGTTGCCGTGTATTCCGAAGCAGATGCCAATGCCCTGCATGTGCAGGAAGCTGACGAAGCCGTCTGCATAGGCCCGGCCAAGGTGTCGGACTCCTATCTGCGCATTGATGCCATTCTCGATGCCTGCAAGAAAACCGGTGCCGATGCCGTGCATCCCGGCTACGGTTTCCTCTCGGAAAACGAGCAGTTTGCCCAGGCCTGTATTGACCATGGCATCACCTTCATTGGCCCAACCCCCGAAGCCATCGAGCTCATGGGCAGCAAGCGCATTTCCAAGATCAGGATGATCGAGGCCGGCGTTCCCTGTGTGCCTGGCTATGAAGGTGCCGACCAGTCCGACATCTCCTTCGTCAACGAAGCCGCCCGCATCGGTTTCCCTGTCATGGTGAAAGCCTCGGCAGGCGGTGGTGGTCGTGGCATGCGACTAGTCGACAAGGGTGAAGACCTGCTCGCCGCACTGGCGACCGCACGCTCCGAAGCACAGAACGCGTTTGGTTCCAGCGAACTGATCATGGAAAAAGCCGTGATCGCGCCGCGTCATGTGGAAATCCAGATTTTTGGCGACACCCTCGGCAACTGCGTGTATCTAGGCGAACGTGACTGCTCCATCCAGCGTCGTCACCAGAAAGTGGTTGAAGAAGCGCCCTGCCCCGTCATGACCCCGGAGCTGCGCGAAAAAATGGGCAAGGCCGCTGTCGCTGCCGCCCAAAGCGTGAATTATGTTGGCGCCGGCACCGTCGAGTTCCTGCTCGACAAGGACAACCATTTCTACTTTCTGGAAATGAATACCCGCCTGCAGGTGGAACATCCCGTGACCGAACTCGTCACCGGCCAGGATCTGGTCGAGTGGCAATTGCGTGTCGCCAATGGCGAACCGCTGCCATTGCAGCAGCATGAAATCACGCTGACCGGCGCTGCCATTGAAGTGCGCCTGTATGCAGAAGATCCCGGCGCCAATTTCCTGCCGCAAACCGGCAAGGTACTGCGCTGGCAGCCCGCCAACCTGCCCGGCGTGCGTATTGATCACGGCATGCGTGAGGCCGGCGAAGTCAGCCCGC
Source organism: Moraxellaceae bacterium (assembly GCA_030646295.1). Lineage (GTDB taxonomy): Bacteria > Pseudomonadota > Gammaproteobacteria > Pseudomonadales > Moraxellaceae > UBA2031. The sequence continues at coordinate 137,211 of JAUSND010000016.1, read as the reverse complement.
ATTACGACCCGATGGTGGCCAAGGTGATTGCCTACGGCAAAACCCGCACCGATGCGGCCCGTCTGCTGGCCCGCGCACTGGATGACACCATCCTGCTTGGCGTCAATCACAACAAGCAGTTCCTCGCCAACCTGTTGCGTCACCCCGTGTTTGTCAGCGGCGATACATCAACCGCATTCATCGAACAGCATTTCAGCAATGACAGCAGCCTCAAGCCTGCCCTTGCCAACAGCGAAGCCCTGCTCGTGGCCGCTGCCCTTTTCCTGCATGACCTGCCCGCCCATTTCCACACAGGACTGACCGGCGCCACCCCGCTGATCCTGCAGTGCGGCGAGACCAGAACCGCACTTCGTCTGATGCTGGGTAACCAGACGCTCACAGCGGAAATAAACGGCACTACCTCCGCCCTTACGGTGCAGGCATTGCAGGAATCCACCTTGCATTACGAGATGGATGGCGTGCGTCGCCGCGTCGCCTTTGCGCGCGATGGCAACAATCTCTTTCTCGATCTGGCCAACGGCAACCTGCAGATCACGGATGTCACCCAGGCACCACCGGCAACTGCCGACAGCGAAGGCGACGGCCAGTTACGCGCCCCCATGGACGGCGCCGTAATCGACGTGCTGGTGGCAGAAGGCACCACGGTAACCAAGGGTCAGACGCTCATCATCATGGAAGCCATGAAAATCGAGCATCAGCTCAAGGCCAACCGCGACGGCGTTGTAAAAACACTCAGCACCAGCCCGAAGCAGCAATTGAAAAAGCGCCAGCTGCTGCTGGTCATCGAATAACGCATCAACACATTAACCAGCGACACCGCGATCAGGAGTTACGCATGAGCAGTCTCAAGGGTAAAACCCTCTTCATCACCGGTGGCAGCCGTGGAATCGGCCGAGCCATCGCCTTGCGTGCCGCCCGTGATGGGGCCAACGTGGTCATTGCCGCCAAGTCGGCCGAACCTCATGCCAAGTTGCCCGGCACCATTTTCAGCGTGGCGGAAGAAATCGAGGCCGCCGGTGGCCGTGCCCTGCCGCTGCAGGTGGATGTGCGTGAAGAAGACCAGGTACGTGCCGCCATGGCCAAGGCCGCAGAACATTTCGGCGGCATCGACATGCTCATCAACAACGCCGGTGCCATCAACCTGATGGGCGTCGAGCACACCCCGCTCAAGAAGTACGACCTCATCCAGGGCGTGAACCACCGCGCCACCTTCCTGTGTGCCCAGGCCGCACTGCCTTACCTCAAGCAGTCATCCCAGGGGCATATCCTCAGCCTGTCGCCCCCCATCAACATGGCACCGCACTGGCTCAAGCCCTTCTCGCCCTACACCGTCTCCAAGTACGGCATGACCATCCTCACGCTGGGCATGGCCGAGGAATTCCGTGACTACGGCATCTCCTGCAACACCCTGTGGCCGGCCACCTACATCGCCACCGCAGCGGTCGAGGTCAATCTGGGCGGCGATGGCGCCGTTCAGGTCAGTCGCAAGCCGGAAGTCATGGCAGATGCCGCCCACGCCATCCTGGTCACTGCCCGTGGCGAGCTGACCGGCCAGAGCCTGCTCGATGAGCAGGCCCTCGCCCGTATCGGCATTACCGACCTCAGCTCCTACAGTTGCATCCCCGGCAACGAAGACAAGCTGCAGCGCGACTTTTTCCTCGACTGATATCCGTCAATCCGGGCCAAAAAACCCGTCTCCGTGGCAATCAGGACTGTCAATATCTTGATGCCACGGCGGTGGGAAGGTACCTTAGGCCCACTTTTGCGACCGGTTCGTCACCTTCTTCCGGTCATACTCCCTGAAAACAAGCCAGCGGAGCCCGCTGCATGCAGTGCGGGCCACCGAGGACACATTAAAACATGAGCCATCACGACCTCATCACGCCAGTCGCCTTTGCCCGCAAGCTCGCTGCCATCACGCCCAAGCTCCCCAAGATGCTGATCGGCCTGAAGATGGCCGCCAATACCGATGCCACCTCCCCGGTCGGCCTTGGCTGGTGCGTAGAAAAAGCGACACGTGAAAACCCCCATGGCACCGCCGTGCTCTACAAGGACACGCGCCTCACCTACACCCAGTTCAACCAGTGGGCCAACCGCATTGCCCACTTCTTCCTGGCCCAGGGCCTGCAGAAGGGCGACGTGGTCTCGGTGTATGTGGAAAACCGTCCCGAGCTGCTGGCCATTGTGACCGGCCTTGGCAAGATCGGCGTGATTTCCGCCATGGTGAATACCTCCCAGATCGGCAAGGTACTCACGCACAGCGTGAACCTGGTCAAGCCAAAGATGGCGATTGTGGGTGACGAGCTGGTCGGCAACTTCAATGAAGTGCTGGGCGATCTGGATCTGGAAAGCAACAAGCTGTTCTGGCTGGCCGATGACGACACACTGAAAAATCCGGGCACCGAACCATCCGGCTACCGTAATCTGGCAACCGAGATCAGCTCGCAGCCAACCTACAATCCGGCCACAACGAATCAGGTCTACCGTAACGACGGCCTCTTCTACATTTACACGTCCGGCACCACCGGCATGCCCAAGGCCGCGATTTTCTCGCACGGCCGCTGGATGAAGGCCTATGGTGCGTTCGGTTACACCATGCAGCTGGGCAAGACCGACGTCATATACGTCACCCTGCCGTTCTATCACGCCACCGCCATGTGCGTATGCTGGGGCTCGGCTCTGGCCGGCGGTGCCGGTGTAGCGATGCGTCGCAAGTTTTCTGCCCGCGAGTTCTGGGACGATTGCCGCAAATACCGCGCCACCGCCATTGGTTATGTGGGCGAACTCTGCCGCTACCTGAACGAACTGCCACCAAAGCCGACCGACCGCGATCACATGGTTCGCAAGATTCTCGGTAACGGTCTGCGTCCCGGCATCTGGACACCGTTCAAGGAACGTTTCGGCATCGAGCAGGTGCTTGAGCTGTATGCCTCCTCCGAAGGCAACATCGGCTTCTCCAACATCTTCAACTTCGACAACACTGTCGGCTTCTGCCCACTGCCCTACGCCATTGTCGAATACGACAAGGAAAACGAGCAGCCGGTGCGTGGCAAAGACGGCTTCATGAAGAAGATCAAGAAGGGCGAATCCGGCCTGATGATTGCCGAAATCACCGACAAGACCCCTTTTGACGGCTACACCGACCCGGCCAAGAACGAAGCCTGCATCCTGCGTGACGTGTTCGTGAAGGGTGACCGCTACTTCAACACCGGCGACCTGCTGCGCGACATCGGTTTCCGTCACGCCCAGTTTGTGGACCGTACCGGCGACACTTTCCGCTGGAAGGGTGAAAACGTCTCCACCACCGAAGTCGAAAACATCATGACCGGCCACGCGGCCCTTCAGGATGCCGTGGTGTATGGCGTCGAAATCCCCAACACCAACGGCCGTGCCGGCATGGCCTCCATCACCCCGCACGAAGGACACTCGCGCAGCGAGCTGGACCTGCCAGGCCTCTATGCCCTGCTCAAGCGCGAACTGCCGGCCTACGCCGTGCCCGTGTTCCTGCGCGAACAGACGGTTGTAGAAACCACCGGCACCTTCAAGTACCAGAAGAACACCCTGAAGAAGGAAGGTTTCGATCCTGCCAAGGTCAATGACGATCCCGTCTACGTGCTGCTGCCGGGCACATCGGAATACGTCCTGCTGACCGAGGAAATCTTCAGCAACATCCAGCAGGGCAAGTATCGCTTCTGATACCTGGCACCAACAAACCTGCAATCAATAAAAAAGCCGGCTTAAGCCGGCTTTTTTATTGCGTGAAATTCATCAGGGAACAGCCAGATTGCTGCGCAAGGCCAGTTCCCCGGCAGGCGCAGGCACCGGCCGGGTCACCCTGTCGTGCTGCCGCTCCTCCTCTGGCTTCAGCATTTCCCCTGCCAGCTGCACAAAGCGCGTCTGGAAGGCTGCCAGCGTCCACTGGCCAAAAATGGTATGGCCGCCTTCGTAGGCCTGCTCCTGATACTCCTCGTTCGTCGTGACATAGCCCATGTAGTCGTTGCAGTAGGTACAGATCAGCACATGCCGGATACTCCTGCCCTGCAGGCGCTCCGCCACCACCTGCCGCACGCGCTCGCCCGCTGTTGTGGTGAACTCGCCCGGGCAGCACACAATCGCCACCTGACCAATGGTGACAATCTGCAGTGGCAGCACCGTCGGCACCATGGCGCTGTTACCGATGGCACCGCGCCTGGCCTGCCGCTTCATCTCACCCACCAGCGGGTCCGCAAAACCCGGCAACAGGAAACTGTCCAGCGGCTGCCCCATGATGCTCTTGCGGTCAGTCTCCAGCAGAATGGCTTTTTCACCCTGAGCGGCATAAATCCGCCGGTAATACGCCTGATCTTCTGCCGAATAATTGCCGGGATTGTTCAGCCGACGACTTTTCAACACGCCGGCAATTTTCCTTGAGAGAGCCGCCAGCGGCAGTGGCATGCCGGGACCATCCACGGGCGTGCCCGCAAAAAAGGCAACACCATGGCAAGGCTCACTGGTCCATGCTTCGGTATTGCCATTCGCAAACACCGGATCAACCTTGATGCGGGTGAAGTCCGCATAGCTGAACACCGCATCAATATCACCACCAATGATTTCCTCGTTCTGCGCGGACAGCAGCGACAAGGCACGCTCACTCTGGTGGCGGCCGTTCTGCTCGGCATAGGCGTATTCAGCGTCTCCCTTGATTTTCTTGCGCCGGGCAACATCACCTGGCCCATGATAATGCGGCGACACATCCCCCGCCGTGGCCTGGGCAAAAATGGCCACAGCACCGGCCACACCCGCCTTCTCCAGCGCGTTCTCCGCATGGCTTGCCGCATAGCCCTTGTTGTCGCCGTCATGCTTCAGCAACGAACTGCCCACACACGTGGCATGCACACCAAACAGCGACAGCAGGGACTGCAGCTCGCCATGACGACGCAGGCTCAGCAGCGTCATGCCACGATCAATCGCCAGATGGGTTTCTGTCACACGACGGGGAGTGACATCCGGATTACGGTTGTATGCCTGCAGCGAGCGGTTCCATGCCACCGGTACATCATCCGCAAATGCCCCCTGGGCCAGTGCAATATCCGTTGGTGCCGCCGCGTGCCTGGCCTGCAGAACGGCCGCAACCACAGCCTCCACAATCTTCTGCACATGCTCAGGCACAAAGCCCGGAGTCACAATGTTGTACATCACGTCATGCGTGCAGCCACCAGGCCCCGAGTGAGTGTGGGTACAAGTCAGCACCAGCGCCGCCTCATTAAAGGCTTCGCCCAGATGCTCACGCAGCGCAGTACACACTCCCGTGCGCATGGCATGGGTGACATAGCCCAGATCAAGGCAGCAGAAAATCAGGGAGTTATTCTTCTCATCCTGCAGGAATAGCGCACGGGCAAACAACGGACTTTGCACACCACGGGCACGATGCTGCCACATGCCATAACCCTGCATGGCATACCCTTTGGGAACGATCCCGATTTCCTGCTTGCCCCACCCTGCCTGATACACAGCAATACCTCATCAACAGAACCGGCTTGCGGAAGACTAACGCCAGACAAAAGCGGAGCCCCACCTTCACGCCGGAAGATGCACAAAGCGTATCGCGAAAAGAGGATATTGGTGTTGGCCGAACAGGTCAGGTGCAAGACCCTGCAGCCCGTCAATGCCTTGCAGCAGACAACAGATCACCCTGCAGGCCCTGCACCGCCGCAGGTGGTATCTCCATACCGAACAGCGTACCCGGATTAAGCACAATGCCAACACCCGGGCTCATCCGCGCCAGCACCCAGGCAAACCGGATAATCAGCCCGTAACCGAATGCCGGAAACTGGCTGGCCATGGCAATGGCACGTTCCGGTGCGGTAAACATCGCAATCACAGGGGTACCCTCGTGATTATTCAGCACCAGTGGAGAGGCGGAGTCATCCCACTTCCCTTCCGGACCCAGGTCCTTGTCGAGCAACACAAAGATATCGCTGGCAACAATGGCATCCATGAACGACGACACAACGGCGTCACCAGCCCGGACCGCCGCCAGCACGGTCTCCAGTTCATTAAGGGCAATCAGGTCATCTGCATTCATAAGAAATCAGTTCAAAAAGTGCCGTGATGCCTGCCCAACATGAGCAGGCATGACTATTCGATGCTGGCGCCCCTCTCTACCAGTAACTCCCGCAGCAGCGATCGATGGCAACGTGCCTCATCCTCGCAATAGCAGCCCACCGAGAAACTGGCCTGATGTGATAGCGCAGCCAGCAGATCAATCGTGCGTGCACATTCCGGAGTGGCCATTTCAGCACGATATTTCCGTGTAAATACCCGCCACTCCTCCGGAGTGGCAACCGCCTGCCCCTGCTTCATTAGCTCCGCACTCGGCGCCAGATTCGGGTACCAGACATCATACCAGTCATGCGAGGCAAAATCGGTCTTCGGCACCCCCCGGGGCGGGCGGCGCACCGTGCCGATGCGCAGTCCCTCGCCATCCCGACGTGGTGTTCCCAGCCTGACCACATACGCCACCATGACCATCTCCCCTCACACGCCAACAGAATAAATATTACTTTCTAGCCCTCAGGGCCGCCTCAAAGGCACTGCGTGCCCACTGCTGCATGTCATCCTGGTCTTCATACACTTCAGGCGGTGCTTCGTAATACCGCAGCGTGACCAGCTTGCCCTTTGATGCATAGGTAAAGGGCTCCAACCCGGCCTGTTCAAACCTGGCAACGTTCACGGCATCGGCTTTCAGGTACAGCTTTTCCTGCAGGATAATTGCAAACATCAGGTCATCACGGTACAGGCCATAGCCACCAAACATGCGGCGCACACGTGGTACACCAAAGCCTGCCATCTGCTCAAGGACAAGCTGTACAAACCCGTCATGACCGGATCGAGATGGCCGCATGATCAACCCTGCGTCAGCATGCCGTTATCCAGCAACTGCCGAAACCCCGCCTGCACACCAGCCATCAACGATTCCGGTGCGCCCGCCACGCCCAGCTGCATCAATATGTCACTTACACTGCCAGCCCCGTCTACATGCTGCAACAATGGTGCAAAGCCCTCCGACAATTCAACGGTGCGGTGTTCAACGGTCGGTTCGCAGCGCGACACATGACACACCTCGGCGCGCGCCACCAGAATGCGAGGATTATTCAGCTGCAGCACCTGCTGGCGCTGTGCCTGCGTTAACGGCGTCCGGTTAAGGTGCCGCCACAACTCTGCGCCCATGTGCGGGCACAGTGCCGTTTTCAGGTGCTGGTACGAGTCCGGAATAATGGCTGCACTCACAAAAGGCGCCAGTCCAACAGAACGCGTCAGCCAGTCGGGTGCCAGCGCAACCTGGCCTGGCAAAACCGCATTGCCTTTCAGCACCTCTGACTTGAGGGCTGCCCCGGTCCACGCCATCCCCAGCTCGGCCTCCAGAATGCTGATCGCCAGCGCTTTTTCCCGGACCGATCCAGCGTCCATACCGGACAGTTTTTCTTTCAGGCGAATACCAAAAGTCGTCATGCGTTCCAGAGGTGGCATGCGCATGGTCCGCGTATCAATCAGGCTGCGCAGCAACCCAAGACCACCGTCCAGTGAGGAAACAATACTGAAGGTCAGCGGAAAGGCACGACAGAATTGCGACAGGACAAGCCCCACCCGCATGGTGGCATCCAGCTCCAGTGCATCATGACGGATAACCGCAAAGTCCTGCCGCTCACTCTCGTCCAGATCGTAGCCTGCCAGTGCCATCATCGGCGACTTGCCAAAGCGCTCCCGCAAGTCGCGATCAAACAGCAGATCAAACAGCAGTTGCTCCTGCATGGCAAAACTCATTGCACGGCCTCCACTGCTGCCACAGCATCATCCAGACTGGCCACCAGCGAGGCACAGGCACTGCGCTCACGCACCATCGTGCGCAGGCGCTGCAGCACCGTCATCACGGTATCGTGATCCATGCCCTCGCACTCATAGCAAAGCGCTTTCACATTCGGCAGCAAGGGCAGCATCACGTCGAGCATCTGCCATACCTCATCCAGTACCGGGCTCTCGTGCATGTCCACATACACCGGCCCCTGCACGCCTTGCCGCAGCCGTCCCCCGGCTATGTGCACTTCAATCACACGCTCGCACGGCAAATCCTGCAAGGCATCCAGCACACGCTGACCGCTAGCCATTTCGTATGACACCAGATGCCCCATGTCCAGCAACAGCGCGCAATCCGCTTCACGCGCCAGCCGCCCGAAAAACGTGAACAGCGGCATGGTGCCCACGGCAAACGTCATGGGTGCCGGTTCAATCGCCACCGTCACCGGCACGGCTGTCTTAACTTCCTGCACACGGATAATGGATTGCTGCAGCGAGGCTTCATTCAGGATGGGCGGCACAAAATAGCCCAGCTGCGTGGAATACCCGTGACCCTCCTGCCAGAAGCAGTAGGCACAGTCCTGCGCAAACCAGGGCGACCCTACCTGCCGGATATGCGCTGCCGTTTCAGCCAGCCACGCCGGCGCATTCGGAAACGTGCCGCAAAAATTGATGTAAGACGGATGAAACAGCACCGGCACACCCGCTGTACGAATACGCTCGACCTCCGGCAACACACGTTCCACTTCTGCCTGCCCGGCATATTCAACAAAGCGCGGCCCACCCGTTTCCTGCACCAGCGCCACCGGGTCAGGCTCTGACGAAAGACTCAGGCTGACGCCAACACCCAGTGTGGGTAACTGTTCAAACATCAACGCGCCCCGGCTTCTTTCTGCAGCGATGCCATGTCAATCACAAAGCGATACTTCACATCACTTCTGACCAGGCGCTCATATGCCTCGTTGACCTGCTGGATATCGATTTTTTCAATGTCGCACACAATGTTGTGCTGACCGCAAAAATCCAGCATCTCCTGCGTCTCGGCAATGCCGCCAATGGAAGACCCTGCAAACTGCCGGCGCTGGCCCACCAGATTGAACACACCCACCGGGATCGGTTCCGACGGCAAGCCCACCTGGCACAAGGTGCCATCACGCTTGAGCAAGCCCAGCAGCGCATTGACATCATGCGGGGCCGACACCGTATCCAGAATGAAATGAAAGCTGTTGCGGTGCGCCTTCATTTCTTCCTTGCTGGTCGACAGCACTGCCTCGTGTGCACCCAGCGCCAGTGCATCAGCCTTTTTCTTTTCCGATGTCGTCAGCACCACCACATGCGCGCCAAAGGCGCGGGCAAACTTCACGCCCATGTGCCCCAGTCCACCCAGGCCCACCACAGCCACCTTCTGTCCCGCCCCCACCTTCCAGTGGCGCAACGGTGAGTACGTGGTGATACCGGCACACAGCAGCGGTGCAGCCCCCGCCAGATCAAGGTTCGCCGGTACTTTCAGGGTAAAGGACTCATCCACAACGATGCTGTTGGCGTAACCACCATAGGTCACTCCACCGGTATGCTTGTCCGGCGCGTTGTAGGTAAAGGTGGCGCCTTTCTCGCAATACTGCTCCACGCCCTCGGCACAGCTCGGGCATACGCGGCACGAATCCACCATGCAGCCCACCGCCGCAATGTCTCCCGCCTTGAACTTTGTCACGGCGCTGCCAACGCTCACCACACGCCCGACAATTTCATGACCAGGCACACAGGGGTAGCTGGTTCTCCCCCAGTCGCCTTTCACCTGATGCAGGTCCGAATGGCACACGCCGCAATACAGGATCTCGATATGCACATCCTGCGGCGTGGGATCACGTCGCTCGAACGAGAAGGGAGCAAGTGGCGCAGTGGTGGATGTTGCCGCGTAACCGATGGCCTTGATCATGATGGCAGTCCTTGTGTGGTGACCCTGTAGGAGTTCCTGCATGGAGATCCTGACAAGAGGATTGCCGCAGGCAGACAGGAAAGCCTGATGATTGGATGTTGTGTGCCGATGGGCAAGCTGAAAATGCAGGACAGGGAAGGCCAAAAACAAAAAACCCGGTCATTTTCATGACCGGGTTTTCTGCACTATTGGTGACCCCACGGGGATTTGAACCCCGGTTACCGCCGTGAAAGGGCGATGTCCTAACCGTTAGACGATGGGGCCAATTTTTTTTGCACCATCTGCTGTTAAGCAAACTTCGCAAGAAAATTGGTGGAGCTAAGCGGGATCGAACCGCTGACCTCTACAATGCCATTGTAGCGCTCTCCCAGCTGAGCTATAGCCCCCTTAACTGAGGCGCGCATTCTATTAAGCAGCCGGGAGGTCGTCAAGCATTCCCTTGAAAAATTTCAGAAAATCACTGAAACCGTTTACTGCCCAGGTCCTGCGCGCCGGCAGAGTCTGCGTCAGAGCAGTCTCTCGATATCTGCTGCAATGTCCTCCGGCTTGGTGGCCGGTGCATAACGGCTGATCACCTTGCCATTGCGATCCACCAGGAACTTGGTGAAGTTCCACTTGACTGCCTTGCTGCCCAGCAAACCGGGAGCCGCGCTGGTCAGGTGCCTGAACAGGGGGTGTGCATCATCACCATTCACATCAATCTTGGCGAACATGGGAAAGGTCACACCGTAGTTCAGCTCGCAAAACTCGCTGATCTGGGCATCACTGCCCGGATCCTGGTTAAGGAACTGGTTGCAGGGAAAGCCCAGCACCATCAAGCCCTTGTCCTTGTACTTTTCATAGACGGCTTCCAGCCCCTTGAACTGGGGCGTAAAACCACACTTGCTGGCGGTATTAACAATCAGCAGCACCTGACCCTTGTAGTCGGCAATGGGCTTGTCATGGCCGGTAATCGTCTTGCCGCTGAAATCGTAAACACTGGCCATTGGCCTCTCTCCTTGATGACTAAAAAGGGATCTGAATGAGAAGGATCATCATTCGCCCGGGGTGTCGGTGTCGAGCATAAGCGAAGCGGAGTTCACGCAATAGCGCAAACCGGTCGGTCGCGGACCATCCGGGAAGACATGCCCGAGATGGGCGTCACATTTCCGGCAAAGGATCTCGGTACGAACCATGCCGTGACTGGCATCCCGATGTTCGTCAATCGCGCCATCCTGCAGCGGCGCCCAGAAGCTGGGCCAGCCCGAGCCGGAGTCGTACTTGGCCACCGAGCTGAACAGCGGCTCGCCACAGCAGCGGCAGCGGTACACCCCGTCGCGATGCTCGGCATAGTACTTGCCGGTAAACGCAGGCTCCGTCCCCTTCTCCCGGCACACCCGGTACTCCTCGGGGCTAAGCTCGGCCTGCCACTCTGCTGCCGTCTTGCTGATCTTGTCGGTCATGATGCGCTCCGCGTCCTGCCTCGTTTATACGGCCCAGTTCATACAGCCAGAAAAGCCCTGATGGGGGCGCCATGCCCGTCTCACAAGCCAAAAGCCGGGGCTCACTGAAAAGATTCCGGCCCGGGCGAACTGTTACACAAATACGCCATGTCACCACTTGCACAAACCCGGACACAGTAACACCATAGGGAATATCCTATTTAAAACCCTATTCAGGACAATTTAAGCCATCATGCCCCTGCTTGAATCCGTCGAAACCTTCCTCGCCGACTACCCGGACCTCAGTGCCACCCAGTTTGGCACCCTGTTCCGCAAGGACCCGAATTTTGTCGGCGAACTGAAGAAGGGCCGCAGTCCGCGTCAGGCCACGGTCGATCAATTGCTGGCCGACATGGCGGACTACCGCCTGCAACACCCGGTTGAGTCATCCCCCACCAAACCCCCAGTGCGCGAGCATTCCATGGAAATCACGAAGTCTGCCAAGCTGAAGAACGTCTGTTACGACATCCGCGGTCCTGTCCTCAAGGAAGCCACCGCGATGGAGGAACAGGGCCACCGCATCATCAAGCTGAATATCGGCAACCCGGCCCCCTTCGGCTTCGAGGCCCCCCAGGAAATCCTGGCGGACGTGATCGCCAACCTGCCCAACGCAATAGGCTATTGCGAGTCCAAGGGCCTGTTCGCTGCACGCAAGGCCATCATGCAGTACTACCAGCAGAAGAACCTGTTCGGCGTGGAAGTCGGCGACATCTATATCGGCAACGGGGTGTCCGAGCTGATCGTCATGGCCATGCAGGCCCTGCTCAACAACGGCGACGAGATGCTGATCCCGGCCCCGGACTACCCACTGTGGACCGCTGCCGTCACCCTGTCCGGTGGTACCCCGGTACATTACCTCTGCAACGAGGAGGATCACTGGTATCCCGATCTGGAGGACATGGAGAAGAAGATCACCCCGAAGACCCGCGGCATTGTGATCATCAACCCCAACAACCCGACCGGCGCGGTCTACCCGAAGCCCGTGCTGGAAAAGATCGTCGCCCTGGCCCGCAAGCACAACCTGATCCTGTTTGCCGACGAGATCTACGACAAGATCCTGTATGACGAGGCCCAGCACACCTGCCTGGCCACCCTCGCCCCGGATCTGCTCTGCATCACCTTCAATGGCCTGTCCAAGTCCTATCGCGTGGCCGGCTTCCGCTCCGGCTGGCTGATGGTCAGCGGCAACAAGGCCATGGCCAGGGACTATATAGAAGGCCTGGACATGCTGGCCTCCATGCGCCTGTGTGCCAATGTGCAGGCCCAGTACGCCATCCAGACGGCACTGGGCGGATACCAGAGCATCAACGACCTCATCCGTCCGGGCGGACGCCTCTATGAACAGCGCAATCTCGCTGTGGAGATGCTCAATGCCATTCCTGGCGTGAGCTGCGTAAAACCGGAGGGTGCGCTTTACCTGTTCCCGCGTCTGGACCCGAAGGTGTACCCGATTACGGATGATCAGCAGTTCATCCTGGAACTGCTGCGTGCCGAGAAGGTACTGCTGGTGCAGGGTACCGGCTTCAACTGGCCAAGGCCCGACCACTTCCGCGTGGTCTTCCTGCCCAACAAGGAAGACCTGAAAGAAGCGATCACCCGCCTGGCACGCTTTCTGGAAGCCTATCGCCAGCGCCACGGCACCGCCTGAACACCAGCAAGACAGGGCATCCTCCGATGCCCTGTTCACCATCCATACACAATTGTCTGCTTGAAATGGGGCCATGCCGGCCCTAATTTCACTTTTACCGCTTTAAACAGCAAATCCAGGGAGTATTGAAGTCCATGTTACGCATCGCGTTGTTCCTGCTGACCAACCTTGCCATTATCGTCGTCGCCGGTATTGTGCTCAGCATTCTGGGTGTCGGTTCTTCGCACGGCGCCGGCAACACCCTGCAACTGGGCAACCTTCTCATCATGTGCTTTGTTTTCGGCATGGTGGGCTCCCTGTTCTCCCTGTTCATCTCCAAATGGATGGCCAAGCGCAGCACGGGCACCCAGCTGATCGAAAATCCGCGTACCGAAGAAGAGCGCTGGCTGGTGGCCACCGTGCAGGAACTGTCCACCAAGGCCGGCATCAAGATGCCGGAAGTCGGCATCTTCCCCAGCTACCAGTCCAATGCCTTTGCTACCGGCTGGAACAAGAATGCCGCCCTGGTTGCCGTATCGACCGGCCTGCTGCAACGCATGAGCCGTGACGAAGTCAAAGCCGTCCTCGGCCACGAGATCGGCCACGTGGCCAACGGCGACATGGTCACCCACTCCCTTATCCAGGGTGTGGTGAACACCTTCGTCATGTTCTTCTCGCGCATCATCGGCAACTTTGTCGACCGCGTTGTGTTCAAGAACGAAGATGGCCCCGGCATCGCCTACTTCGTGACCAGCATGATCGCCGACCTGGTGCTGGGCATTCTCGCCTCCACCATCGTCATGTGGTTCTCGCGCCGCCGCGAGTTCAAGGCCGACATCGCCGGTGCCGAACTGGCCGGCAAGCAGTCCATGATCAATGCCCTGCGCCGCCTGCAGGCCGAGCATGAACTGCCTGACCAGATGCCTGCCGAGATGACCGCGCTGGCTATTACTACCGGCAAGCTGGAAGGCTTCAGCCTGGCCAAGCTGTTCATGTCGCACCCGCCACTGGAAGTCCGTATCCAGGCGCTGCAGAACCAGCAAATCATGTAAGTCTTTTCTCTGGTTATTGCGCAAATAACCCCGCAACAGGAACAACGGCCGCTTATGCGGCCGTTGTTCTTTTTTCACCCGATCAGCCCGCAAAAACACAAAACCAGTAAGTCACAGAAACTAGCCAGTCTCGCCTCCTACCCCTCCTGAAGGGTGGGGCCATGCACCACCCCTATCCCTACACTCGCCTGCTGCTGATCAGATCAGCTCGGCTCACAACAAAACCGACAAAACCAACAAGAAACAGGGAAGAGGGAAACCACCATGGCAATCTGGGTCACCTGGCCAGCCTTGACCAAATTCGGCACCTTAGGGATCGCCGCAGGTCTTATCACGCTGGCGGTAGAGCGCTCCAATCTCCTCGAGAACAACTTGTTCGATCTTGAGGACTACCCGAAACTCAACGGCTCCATCACCTGCGACCAGCGCAGCCTGACGGCACGTACCGAAGACGGTACCTGCAACATCCTGTCAAACCCGGCCGAAGGTTCAGTCTACGTGCGCTTTGGCCGCAACGTGGATCCGACTGCTGCCACGGGTGAAACCGAAGCAACCGGCCTGCTTAGCCCCAACCCCCGTGAAGTCAGTAACACCCTGCTGGCCCGTGGCCCCTTCAAGCCCGCCCCCAGCCTGAACTTCATCGCAGCGTCATGGATCCAGTTCATGGTGCATGACTGGGTGGATCACGGCGCCAACCAGTCCTCCAACCCGATCAAGGTTCCGCTGCCCTCCGGTGATGCGCTGGGTACCGGTTACCTGGATGTGCGCCGCACTCAGGCCGACCCCAGCCGCACCGCCGTCGATGCCGGCAAGATCAACACCTACCGCAACCACAACACCCACTGGTGGGACGGCTCGCAGCTGTATGGCAGCAGCAAGGCCACCAACAACACCGTACGCTCCTTTGTGGACGGCAAGCTGAAGATCAATGCTGACGGCACGCTGCCCAAGGAGTTCCTCAGCGGCAAGTCGATCACCGGCTTCAACGAAAACTGGTGGGTGGGTCTGAGCATGCTGCACCAGCTCTTCACCAAAGAGCACAATGCCATTGCCACCATGCTCAAGCAGAAGTACCCGACGGCAAGCGACCAGTGGCTGTATGACAAGGCACGCCTGGTCAACTCTGCCCTGATGGCCAAGATCCACACCGTGGAATGGACGCCTGCCGTGATCGCGAACCCGGTCACCGAGCGCGCCATGTACGCCAACTGGTGGGGTCTGATCGGTAACGCCGAAGGTCGTGACAAGTACCAGGCAGAAACCCGCCAGTGGTACGACGACCTGTCCAAGACCGACTCGTTCATCAAGACCATCCTCGGCACGGATTCCAACCTGGCTGGTAACGTCGGCAGCGGCACGCTGGATCACGCCATTGCCGGTCTGGTTGGCTCAGCCAACCCGAACAACTCCGGCACACCGTACACCCTGACGGAAGAGTTTGTTGCCGTGTATCGCATGCACCCGCTGATGCGTGACAACGTCCAGGTTTACGACATTGGTGACAATGAAGTCGTAAAGACCGTGGCACTGCCAGACACACGCGATGCCAATGCCGAATCCATGCTGAACAGCGAAACTCCGGAACGCCTGTGGTACTCCTTCGGCATCACGAACCCCGGTTCGCTGACGCTGAACAACTACCCGAACTTCCTGCGTAACCTCTCGATTCCAACCGTTGGCAACATCGATCTGGCAACGATCGACATCCTGCGTGACCGCGAACGTGGTGTACCTCGTTACAACGAGTTCCGCCGCCAGATCCAGCTGAACCCGATCACGAAGTTCGAAGACCTGACAACCGATCCTGTCACGCTGGCCAACCTGAAGCGCCTGTACAACAACGACATCGAGAAGATCGACACCATGGTCGGCATGATGGCCGAAACCGTGCGTCCTGACGGCTTTGCCTTCGGCGAAACCGCCTTCCAGATCTTCATCATGAATGCTTCGCGCCGTCTGATGACCGACCGCTTCTACACCAAGGACTACACACCGGCCGTTTACACACAGGAAGGTTACAACTGGGTGGAAAACACCACGATGGTTGATGTACTCCGTCGTCACAACCCGCAGCTGGCACTCAGCCTGACCGGCGTAGAAAATGCCTTCAAGCCATGGGGCCTGAACATGACAGCTGACTACGAAAGCTGGAATGCCAGTGCCAAGGCTGATCACCTCTGGGTGAACGGTGCCAAGCGCACACAGTACAAGACCACCATGCCTGCTCTGGCAGAGACCGATACCGGTGGCCTGATCAGCTCCATCCTCTGGAAGAAGGTGCAAACCCGTACTGATGTCGCCCCTGCCGGCTACGTCAAGCCAATCCACCGTCACGCTGCCATGGCCAAGGTGAAGTTTGTACCGGTTGCCGGCAACGGCTACACCGGCCTGTTCCAGGGCTCGGACTACGGCCTGCTGCGTCTGTCCGTCACCGAAAATCCGGCGGCAAACAACAAGTTCCAGCCTGGTCTGGCCTGGAAGGCTCTCGTGAACGGCAAGCCATCGGAAAACGTGTCGGCGCTCTACACGCTGGCCGGTCAGGGCACCAACTACAACTTCTTTGCCAAAGAACTGTCGAACTATGTGTCGACTGATGCCAACGAACTGGGTTCCACCATCCTGTTCTCGGCTGTCAGCACCAAGCCGACACTCGTGATCATGAACGACATGGCAGAGGTAACGCAGACTGGCGCCACTGTGGCGACACCAAAGGCTCCGACACAGATCTACTTTGTGCCACGCCCGGAAGTGAAGACAAAGTTTGCCACCACCCCGCATGACTTCCGTCACGACCTGGCCACCCTCGGTGCCGGCTCGAAGCTGTATGACGTGTACGCCACCTCGATGGAAATCAAGACCTCCATCTGGCCATCCACCAACACACAGTATGCGAATGAGCGTCGCGCCAGTGCCAAGAAGATTGGCGAACTGGAGCTGACCTCACCGCTGATCGTGTCTGCCTTCGGTGACAATGGTGTGTTCTTCAAGCACCAGCGTAGCGAAGACAAGTAAGTCACAACACTGGTGTAATGCCATGAAAAAGCCCCCGCAAGGGGGCTTTTTCATGGGCCGGAAAACACATTGCCACTTACCAATAGCAGCCGTTCCAACAACTTATGACTCAGCAAAACCCACACCAGTAATAAACGTCACATCAATTTTTTCCCTGAACCTTAATCACAATCCTGCACCAACCCTTAACGCATGCCACATGCCACATGCCTTAACCGGAAGTTGCATCACTGCGGCCCGCGCCAGTGATCTGCTTATGCCCCCATCGCACATAACTCCCTCCCGGACAGTCACACTGCCCACTCCTCTTCACCCACCCTTGCATCACTCACCTGCATCACTGATAACACCAGAGTGCTTACCTTCATTGTCATCATGGTGATAACGCGCACCTCCGTTGCGGTCATACGCACATTACACAAACACCCGTCCGGGCCAGCATCACCACTGCAAACCGCAGCCCAGCCATGACAATTTCCAATGGCGACGCCTTCTTGCAGACATAAAAAAACCTGCCTTCATGGCAGGTTTTTTTATTAATCACTCAGGAAACATCTCCCGAGCAGACCCGTTTAAAGCGTCAGCACATACTGCGTCAGGTCATCAACATCGCCACCGTTAGCGGCACACCAGGGGTGTGGTGCAGCCGGCATTCCAATCGGCTGGGCCGTACCCATTTCCGCAGGGCCGTACTCGCGACGCATTTTCTGGTAATCCCAGTAGTAATGACCGTTATCCCACGGCACTGTCACAAAATACTTGTGCCGCTCGATAAAGCGGTTGCGCTTGGTGGACGGGTCTGTGGTGCTGTATTCCACATTCTTGTAGATACGGAACACATCGCCCTTGCGGTTAAGATCAGGCCAGGCAGCAGGCTGATCCGGCGATCCCAGATCAGGACGTACTGCAGAGTGCAGCGTGTAATACTGGTTATAAAGCGCGGTACCTTCCGTGCAACGATCCGGGTTTACCAGATCCTCGATATTACGGACGTGACCATCGGAGAGCAGACCACGCGACTGCACCCAGTACATGTCACGCAGGAAGGTGGCACGAATGGACTGCTGGTCCTTCTGATAGATCGTTGGCGCAAAGAAGCGGCCGACCTGATCCAGACGGAACATGCGCTCGTTGGTGTGGGCGCCAAGCTTGTCGCTGTGGCAGCTTGCACAATCACGGGTATAGGCCGTCTTGCCCTGATTGACTGTCGCGGCAACACCAGGATAGGACTGCCAGCCATTCTGTACAAACTGCCCTTCGGTCAGCGCTGCATTGCCAGTCTGGGTGCCAAGCTTGCCCTTGGCCTTCAGCCAGCGATAAATGCCGACATTGCGCAGGTCCTTGTCATCCCCGTCCAGCGTGGTCATGTAGGCCGTCAGCGCCTTCAGGTCCTCGGCACGCATGGAGCCCATGGCGCCATCCGGTTCTTCAGAGTGGATGTAGGAGCCTTCAAACCCGACATAGGATTCCGTGTGCGACAGTGAACGACGGATCGCCATGTAATTGGTCACGTTCGGAATCGTGATGGGCGAGAACTGGTAATCGTTGTCGGTCTCGCTGCCTTCACCGGCACCTCGCACAATGTTGTGCTCACCTGCACCGGCTGGCATGTAGTACAACAGGGTGGTCTTGTCGATATCAGCCTTGCCCGGCGCCCAGGAAGGACCCTCTTCGCTGATGTCGATACTGTCGAAGGTCGCCGTGGTTGCACCGGTCTTATCGCCCAGTACCGTCCACTTCATGCTCCATTCGGGGTTGGGCAAGCCTGGCACCACCTTGGTAACCTGCTGGCCCGGCGTTTTTTCATAGCTGATGCGATAGCCATGGCAGGACGCACAGTTAAAGCCGGCCCAGGCACCATTACCGTTGTAGGGATGACTGGACTCCGCCGTACGATAGCCAACCCATCCCGTATTTTTAGTGTTGCCCTTGGTTTTTTGCGGCGTCACCAGCAACAGTCCGGGAATCGGATTGGGCATTGGATACGGATCAAAATAGACGTCATTGATCGCTTCAGCCGGCACTTCGCCCGCCACGGTCTTGTAGGCACCAAACAGCTTGCGCGGGTCCGCCGGCTGGCGGGTGATCGGGTCCGTTGTCTTGTAGGAAAAGATCTTGGCCCAGTCTAGCTCGCGCATCTTGTGAGCCAGACCAATATTGAAATCGTAGGACCAGAAAATCTTGCGTCCCTGCGTCAGCAGACCGGGCAAGCCGGAATTGCTGACAGCGACATTGATCGGGGTAATCGACTTGGTTTCAGTACCCAGTTCGGACACCACGTCACACTTGTGCGTGAAGAAGTCACTGGTAATGCGCTTGGTCTGGGCATCAATCACGTTATGAGCCTGACCCGGTTTGGTCAGTGATGCCATGCGACCAACGCGCTTCTGCACCTGCAGCTGGATCGGCCCGGCGCTCACATGCACCGGCACCTTGAACCTGACCTCGGTATTGGTCCAGCTCAGGACATCCTTGGGCCAGGTACTGTGCGTGCTGCTCGTTTCGTAGTTCACCTGGGCGATGATGTCGAGCGACTGCTTGTACATGCTCAGGTCGGTTTCAAGCACACGACTGTTGCCAATCATGATCTTGCTGAAGTCGATATCGGTACCCAGGCCAAAACCGGTCCCGCGCAGGGTGATGGTGTCACCCGGCTTGATGGTGGGTACCGACGTCGATCCCGCCGTCCATACCTGTACACCGTTGACCAGCATGCTGCTGGCGACCGGCGTCGGGAATGATGTGGCCGACAGCGCACGCTTGAACTCACGTGTGGCATCGTAGTTACAGACTTTTTCCTGTTCGGGAAAGCTCGGAGCCGCAAGACCCAGACCCGGTAGCGCCAGCAGGGCAGACAGCCCAAGCGCCTTTCTTGTTCTTTTTGTATTCATGATGGTCACCCTCCTGGCACCGGCACTATGGACTCCGGCTAGCGAATCATGCACATCCCGCCCCAGCCCTTCCCCCCCCCTTGGGAGGGGAAAAAGGAACATCGTGTTTACCACTTAACGATTCTGTGCTAGTTTTTTCATCGCCTACCCGCTACCGTTTATCCATAAAAATAATAAAAATCAGGGAGATGGCCCATGCCAGGATACCGCAGCCATGGCCGCGAGCCGGGTAACCGTATTGCTCGACCGGAGCTTCTGAGTCTTCTGGATCGCAGCATCGACTACGCCCTGACGCTCCTGCTTGCCCCCCCGGGCTTCGGCAAGTCCACCCTCCTCCAGCAATGGCAGAAGCAGACGCCGGAACGGCATACCGTCATGATGGTTCTGGACCCCCGGGATGCCGACCCGGTGCACTTCTTTGCCCACCTGACCGACTCGCTCCGTGAGGTTGTCCCTGACTTTGACACGGTGTCGTACACGCCACTCGGTGCCGACATCCACCTGCCCGCACACAGCGTTGCCGAGTCACTGCTGCAAGCCTTTGAAGCGGTCAAGGGAGAGCTGTTCATCGTGCTGGATGATTTCCAGCTGGCTACCCACAAACTGGTCCAGGACGCGTTCTCCTCCCTGCTCGAATACCTGCCAGTGCATGTGCACTTCATTCTTGGCACCCGTGTACACCCGGACTTTTCCCTGAGCCGTCTCAAGCTGGCCGACAAACTGCTGCTGATTGACGGGCATGACATGCGCCTGACACCAGCCCAGGTTCGTGAACTGGCAACAGAAATGGGCCTTGAGATCCCGAATGACCAGCATATTGCCCAACTGCTGCAACAAACCGAAGGCTGGATGGCTGGCGTAAAGATTGCCTTGCTGGCCTGCGCCCGTGCCGGGGATGCCGCGCTGACAGCCTTCAGTGGCTCACAGCCAGAGCTGGTCGATTATTTTGCCCACGTGGTATTGCGAGGGCTTTCAGAGGACCAGCGAGAGTTCCTGTTGTACTCGTCACTGTTTGAGCGGTTTGATGCCGCCCTGTGCGATGCCGTCCTGAAGCGTGAAGACTCTGCCCGCCTGATTGATCGCCTGATGTCGCAAGGACTTTTTCTCCAGATGATCGAACAGCGCCCGGGCTGGTTCCGCTATCACCCCCTGTTCCAGGACTTCCTGCGCAACCGCCTGCGGATCGAATTTCCGGACAGCCTTCCGGTACTGCACGAAGCTGCAGCCCGTGAATGGCTCTCTCACAACGAAGATGAAATGGCACTGGAGCATGCCGAGCTGGCCAGGCAACCCGGACTGTTTCTTGAAATACTGCGCACCAGCTGTGATCGCTGGTCGCGCAAGGGCGACTGCATCAGCATTATCCGCTGGCTGGACCCACTGCCTGATGAAGAAGTGCTGACGGATCGCGACCTCTTCATTGCACTCATCAGTGCCCTCATCCTGTCGCGACGCTTCAATCAGGCACGGTATTACCTTGATGCACTGCAACAGCAGAAAAACAGGCACCAGCCTGACGAATCCACCCAGATTTTCCTGGAAATGATGCTGCAGCTGTTCCAGCACGATACCGATTTCATGCTTAACACTGACCAGGCCATGCTGATCAGCTCCAGCCAGCACCATGACATTCGTGCATTCTCACTGACCATTCTCGGGTATCACTACCTTTTGCACGGTGAGTTCGGCAATGCCATGCAGTATACCGAGCAAGGACGAGTGGTACTTGGACAGCTTGGTTACGAGTACCTGTGCAGTTATGCCGACCTCATCCAGATTCTCTGCGACCGCAACACAGGACGCATGTTCGAGGCCATGCAGAATGCCGAGAGCAACTTTGAAAAACTGCGCGACTTTCCTCATACGCCAACATGGATCAACGCGGCAACGGCTGCTGCCGTCGTCCGGTATGAACAGAACCGGACACAGGATTCGCTCAACCTGCTCGAGGAACTGGTTCCCCTCGTCAACTCGTCCTGTGCCACCGAGATCATCGCCTACACATACCTGACGCTCTCTCGCTTGCTGAGCCTGCGTCAGGAAAACGCCAGAGCAGCCCGGCTGCTGTCGCAACTCAAGCGCATCCTGCAAATGGGTAATTACGACCGTTTCATGAGCCAGGTGGTGTACGAAGAGCTGCGCCAGGCACACGCCGAAAACGACACGGACGCCATGGACCGCATCGCCGACGCCAGCCAGTTGCAGGAACGTCTGGTCAATGGAACATGGCGGCGTACCCGCGCCTATGATGAAGGCTGGGAACGTTACGGACTTGCCACCTCACTATGGTTATGCAGCAAACAGCGCTTTGAAGAGGCAGAGCACATTCTTGAGGTGATCCTGGCTGCCCTGAAAAAAAGCGGAGCCAATTCACGTGCTGTTGTAGTTGAAGCCAATCTGGTCCTGACCCGCCATCTGATGGGTGATGACAATGTAGCGTTGCACCGCCTGAAAAAAATGGTCGACTACTACAGCATCATCTGCATTAACCGGACAGTATTTGACGAGGCACCCGGACTGGGAACATTCCTCCGGCGCTGCCACGAGATCGGTAACCTTCCACTGCCTGCCATTTATGTAGAGATGTTCAAGGACCTGTTGCAGGACAGTCCATCCACACTGGCAGAGGGACGGGAAGACACGCTCCTCACCGCCAAGGAGCAGGAAGTACTGCAACTGCTGCGCAACGGCCTCAGCAATAACGAAATCAGTGCACGTATCGGCGTGGCCCTTTCCACCACCAAATGGCATCTCAAGAACATCTTTGCCAAGCTTGGTGTCAGCAATCGCATGGCCGCCATTCTCCAGGCAGCGCAAGGAGGCTCAGGCATGCGTAACCAGGTCTGGGCGGCCGTTACTGGCGTTGCGACAACCTTTGCCACCAGCCCCATGCCAGAGTTTCTTTTGTAAGCCCACGCGCCCTGACCAACCATGACGAGAGCGTGTCAGGCAGGGTTTCAGGCAGATGCATCAGGCATGAGTGGCAAGCCGGTAGAGAACATGACTGCGATAGCCGGTCACAACCTCGACAAACCCCTGCAGTAACTGTTCCAGCGCAGGGTCACTGACATCCATGAGCAAAGGCCTTCCCTGCAAGGCCGCAAGCTTTTCGTGGGTCGCCACAATCAGCATGCGTTCACGCCCGATGGCACGGAGCACTGCCGGCGTAAGCTGCTGGTTGCCGCGCCCCAGCAACATGCCCTGGCCTCCGGTTGCCGTGATGACAAGATGACAATCGCCATCACGGACAAACTGCTCCAGTGTGGCAGCGTCCGCGTCAGCAGCGACCACCTCGCCATTGCGTACCACGTCCATGCCAAGCAGGGTGTTCGGCAAGCCCAGCAACTCCATCACGGCCGCAGGTGTGGTACCGGGGCCAATGATCCAGGTACCCCCTGCCTCCTCCATGCGCTCTACCACATCCGCTGCAATTTCCTGCAGTACCAATGCCTCGACTTCCTTGCCATTGCATTTGACCTGCTGCAGGTAGCGGCCCTCTGCCGGCACACGCACCTCGCCGAAATGACGGGCCTGTACCCGACCATTACGCAGGGCAGCCTCATCAATGTCCCGGACATCAGCAGAATCAATCAGCACCAGCTCGCCCTTGAGCAACAGCTGTACCACCTCAGCGGCAGCACGCGGCGTCACCGCAAACACGCCTGAATGCATTTTCACACCGGCCGGAACACCCAGAACCGGCAGGGACAAACCAATCACCCGACAAATATCCCTGGCAGTGCCATCCCCTCCGGCAAACAGCAGCAAATCAGCACCTGCCTCCTGCACAGCGCGAGCCGTCGCCTCGGTATCCGACGCCGATGTCGCCATGGCGGGCCGGTAAACAAGCCTTGTCGCAAACCCGAGCCGGGTCGCAATATCCTCTCCCATCTCGCCGGCCGCAGTGAAAATCACAATGTGGTCACGCCAGGGCAGCAACTGCTCCAGCACGGCATGCGCCCGCGCAGGTGCCTGCGGCACGGCACCACGTGCCAGCGCCTCTTCGGCCACGCCGTCACTGCCCTTGAGTGCCACGCTGCCCCCCAGCCCTGCCAGAGGATTGACGAGGAGTCCCAGGCGGAATGGCTCAGGCTGCAGATGAGAATTATTTTCAGTCAAATCTTTCATAGTTCGTTACACATTACAGCGACTGTCACGATACGCGGGAAAGGTGGCTCCCTATACTGACTGAGTGAAAAGTGATCAGTGTCACATCACAACAACCATCGTCTTGACGATGGGCCGATCCAGCCAGAGCCACACGATGGCCAAGCGAGGTGAATGATGCAAGCCAAAGACAACCTGATGACCGATAATTTCGGCAATCCGTTTCATGGCGCTGCCTTGCTGGATGAACAGGGCCGGGAAATTCCGATTACCGAAGAGATGATCATGCAGGCCTGCGACGAGCTGATGAAGCTCTGGCAGTTTCCCGGCACGGCAAACTGATTCACCGGCTGCTGGCGCCTCATGCCAGCCCTGACGAATACCCAATCCCCGCTCCGGCGGGGATTTTTTTGGCCAACACCCTGGCCCACCTCACATTGTCACCACGCCATTGTTGCACTCATGGCAACACACTTTCAGCGACAGGCTTATTTTTCCTTTTCCACGAATAGTGGAAACTGCCAGCATCAGAACAGGAGATTGCCATGTCCACCACCAATCCTGCCGTCATCAGCCGTCCCGTCACCCGCATTGTTCGCGGTGTGCCAGCCTCCGATGGTGCCGGCGTCAAGCTCAACCGGGTCATCGGCACATCCATTGTGCCGGACATTGACCCGTTTCTCATGCTCGACGAGTTTCGTTCGGACCAGGCCGGGGACTACATCGCCGGCTTCCCTGACCATCCGCACCGCGGCTTCGAAACAGTGACCTACATGCTGGCCGGCCGCATGCGTCACCAGGACAACCATGGCCACAGCGGCCTGATGGTGCCCGGCTCGGTGCAATGGATGACTGCAGGCCGGGGCATTGTGCACTCGGAAATGCCGGAGCAGGAAGACGGCCTGATGTGGGGCTTTCAGCTTTGGGTCAACCTGCCTGCACGCGACAAGATGAATGCGCCCCGCTACCAGGAGTTTTCACCCGAATCCATTCCAGTGGTAAGACCTGTAGATGGTGTAGAGATCAAACTGATTGCAGGCGAACTTGCTGGTGCAACAGGCCCGGTACAGGGTATCGCCACACGCCCGCTTTACTGGGACATCACCCTGGCCCCCGACATCACGTACTCGCCGCTGGTACCCGACTCCCACCAGACTTTTCTCTACTTCTTTCAGGGAGATGCAGTGGTAGGACCAAATAACGGGCATCATGCAGGACAAGGGCAGATGGTGGTTCTTGGTAATGGTAATACCATTGAAATGCAATCAGGAAGCAAGGGGGCACGACTACTCCTGATTGCCGGCCAGCCACTGCGTGAGCCTGTTGCCCGGTATGGTCCCTTCGTGATGAACACCCAGGACGAGATCCACCAGGCATTCCAGGATTACCGGGAAGGGCGCTTCTGAGAAGGACTACATCACCACGGCGCGATCCAGCACACGAACCAGTGGCTGGTCGCGCTCATAGATGTCCACCTTGAAGGAGACGTACCCGTCAGCTGCTATGTCCACCGTCCAGTACACCAGCATGATCGGGATTGGTGTGACCAGATTGACCTGCCGTGTTTTACCTTCGGCAATAGCCTCATCCAGTGCCTCACGACGCCAGTTGACCGGATCATCCAGAAGCAGAACCGCCAGCTCATGTATGTTCTCGACACGGGTGCAGCCCGAACTGAAGGCGCGCTGACTGGACTCGAACAGCTCCTTGTGCGGCGTGTCATGCAGGTACACGGCATAAGGGTTGGGAAAGCGGATGGCCAGCTGGCCCAGTGAGTTATCCTCCCCCGCATCCTGACGCAGGACGATGTTGCCTGGCTGCCACCAGTTGACCGATTCCGCCGGAATGGTACGACCATCCTGTGTGAAAACCCTGAGATTATTCTTCTTCAGGTAACCCCGATCCTTGCGCACCATGGGCAGGACATCGTTCGCCATGATGGTCGGGGGCACCGTCCAGGTCGGATTAAGGGTGAGGTGCGTGATTGTCGCCCTGAATACCGGTGTTGACCGATATGCCTTGCCAACCTGCACCCGTGACGCCCAGACCACCTTGCCTTCCCGCATGTAGGCAATCCGGAAGCCGGCAATATCCACAACAACCATCGGCCCCATGGCAGGATCATGCGCCCAGCGCATACGCTCCAGATTGGCCCTGAGCTGGTCAATCCGCTGCTGCAAGGGCACATTAAGCACCCTGATTGTTTGAGGGCCTGCCACGCCATCAGGCTCAAGATAGGCCTCACGCTGAAAGCGCATGAGGGCCAGAGCCAGTTCATCATCGAAAAATGTGGGCTTCCCCTTGAGCACCCGGCTGGCAAGACCCGCCTGCTGCAGGCGGCTGCGCAAAATGGCAACGCGCGCATCCGTCATGCCGGGCTTGAGAGGCTTGCCGGCCGGCACTACCGGCCAGCCCCCCTCATACACCTGTCCACGCAAGCGGGCCAGTGCCGCTCTCAGACCGTTATATTCGGGACGTACCGGGCGGGCATACGTGAAGGCAGAGGCAATCCGCCCGGCGTCAGCTGCCTCACGTGCCTTGGCCAGCAGCCCCTGTATGTCAGGCGTGGCGGGAGCAAAATTCCAGTGGGCATCCAGCGCCGCCGGATCAACCTTGCCCCGGAAGAGATGCAGCAAGGCCAGCAGGTAGGCGCGTGTGGCCAGGTTTTCCATGGCCGCATCCTGTCCACCCCGACGTTGCCATACGCGGAGCTGCTCCACCCCGTAATCCGCAGGATTCAGCCCGTCTGTCACCAGCTCATCCAGTGCGCCCAGCAATTGGGGCAGTCGTTGCTGCGCCAGCCAGAAAGCGCCCCCCTCATGGCCTGCCTGAAAGCTGGCCACGGCCTCCCGCAGCACCTTGTCGTCGCGAATAACCATGGTCTCGGCCATGGCAGCCAGCGCCGCCTCGTCTGGCACCGGGGTAGTCTCTGCCTCCGGCTCCAGAGCAAAACTGGCAAACGACGCCAGCCAGAGCACCAGTACCATCAGACGGCTCATACAACCACTCATCCCCGACTCCCTCCCCTGCGGCTTGCTACAGCCAGTGGTCATCCCCATATAAAGGTGTTGCACATGGTTACGATTCTACCTTGTCGGCCCGTTCTGGAGATGTCAGGATGATCAGATAACGCAGTGTTTCTGCGAAGGATTGCGCCATGCAACGCTCCTTGTTTCTGCTGGAGCAGTAACTGACTCGTCCTCGCGGAGTACCACATGCGCCGTTTGTTATCCGTTATAGCTCTGCTCGCCATGCCCCTGGCATCACCTGCAATGGCAGCAAGCATGAGCCTCTCAGACCAGTTGCTTGCGGCGGCCCCTGATGCCGATCCTGCCGTACTGCAACTGGCCGCCAGTGCACTGGCCTGTGCCACGGCGAATGGCATGGCTCCCTCCTCCCGCCTTGCCGTCATTGATTACTCCCGTCCTTCGTCTGTGCCACGACTATGGGTATTTGATACACGGGAGGCCCGCCTGCTGTTTCGTGAGCTGGTTGCACACGGCAAGCACACCGGCGACAACATTGCCCGTGACTTCTCCAATATTGAAGGCAGCCTGCAATCCAGCCTGGGGCTGTTCCGCACCATGGACACTTACAATGGCGGCAACGGTTACTCCATGCGCATGGATGGCCTTGAGCCAGGCTTCAACGATCAGGCCCTCAAGCGTTCCATCGTGATGCATGGTGCACCCTATGTGAATGAATCAACCGTCCAGAAACTGGGACGGCTGGGGCGCAGCTGGGGTTGCCCGGCAGTACGCGAAGGTGTGGCGCGCCAGATCATTGATACGCTCAAAGGCGGCCAGTTTGTCTTTTCGTATTACCCGAACAAGAAATGGCTGAGCCAGTCGCGCTTTCTCAACTGCACACCCGCTGTGGCACAGACATCACAGCGCCCTGACAGCAATGCCATGAACTGATCGCTGCATCCCCCGAATGAAAAAGCCCCGCAGTGCGGGGCTTTTTCATTCGCGACAGTCGAACATGGTGCAGTAGACGCGCTTGCTCAATGCGCCTTGCCACCACCAAACAGCCGGAAGGTCAGTCTTTTCAGGTCATCCAGATACGTGTAAACCACCGGCACCACGATCAGGGTGAGCAAGGTGGAAGTGATCACGCCACCGATAATCGCATGGGCCATCGGGGCGCGTTGTTCGGCACCCTCGCCCAACCCGAGCGCCAGCGGCACCATGCCCATCACCATGGCAGAGGTTGTCATCAGGATGGGGCGCAAGCGCGTGCGCCCGGCATTCATGATGGCTTCGGAACGTTCCTGCCCGGCCTTCACGGCCACATTGATGAAGTCGACGATAAGAATGGCGTTCTTTGTCACCAGACCCATCAACATGATCACGCCAATGATCGAGAAAATGTTCAGCGTACTGCCAAACAGGAACAGTGCCGCAAATACACCAATCAGCGACAACGGCAGCGATGTCATGATCGACACCGGATGCAGGAAGCTGTTGAACTGCGAACCCAGCAACATGTAGATGAAAATCACGGCCAGCAAAAGCGCAGAAACAGCAAAACCGATTGACTCTTCCATGTCCTTGTTCTGGCCTTCCGTCTCAAAACGATAGCCCGGCGGCAGCTTGATGCTGTCCTGAAGCTTCTTGATGTCCGCCCCCACATCGCCTGCAGGACGTCCTTCAACGTTGGCTTGTATCATCACTTCACGGAACAGGTTACGGCGATTGATCTGTGCGGCACCGGTGGTTTCGGAAATCCGGACCACCTGCCCCAGTGTCACCATGTTCTGTGCACCCGTGACCGGGTCCCTCACGCCGCTGGCAACGGGCAATGCACCAAGATCACTGACAGTACGGCGCTCCATGCGAGGCAACTGCACGTTCACGTCATAGTTTTCACCACTGGCATCCTGCCACGTAGTCACATCATCGCCAGCCAGCAAGGGGCGCAACGTGGCACCAAGACGGCCAACACTCAGCCCCAGGTCGGAGGCCTGTTCACGATCAATGTTTACCGCCACCGTCGGCTTGGGTGCCAGCAGCGACGTTTCAATATCCACCAGACCATTGATCTTGCGCATGCCCGCAACAATTTCGTCCGATATCTTGCGCAACTGCTCAAGGTCATCACCCTGCACAGACAGCATGATGGGCTTGAGGCCGCCAGACACTGCCTCTTTTGCCGCAGCAACAGAAGTGAGGGTAATGCCACCAACACGTGACAAACGCTGGCGCAAATCACGCGTCAGCTCTTTCTGGCTGCGCTCACGCTCGGCCTTCGGCTTGAGCTTTACCCGGATACCCGCATGGTCCTTGCCCACATTCATGCCGGTATTGATGGTGGCATAGCTGGCAATGACTTCCGGATACTGGCGGATAATCGCATCCACCTGCAGTACTTTCTGTTGGGTGTACTCCAGGGAGGACCCGGCCGGCGTCTGGAATTTCACACCGATTTCCGACATATCCGGCTCTGGTACAAATTCACCGCCGATATTTTTCGCCAGGTAAAGTGCTCCCACCAAAGACAATACCGCAAGAAGCATCACCAGTGACCGATTCCCCATGGGAGCCCAGTACACCGCAAACCGCTTCCAGTAATAGGGAACAGGAATGGTCCATGTTTCTTGACGAAATCCCCATTGCATTACACGGACATAAACATCACCAAGACCATCCAGCCAGTCCGAGAACCTGTCGAGCATGCGGCCCAGCCACGAGGTTTTCTTGCGACCATGAATATCCGGGTCTGGCCAGATGGATGACAGCATGGGGTCGAGCGTGAAGCTCACAAACATCGACAGCAATACAGCCGACGATACCGTCACGCCAAACTGGTAGAAGAAGCGGCCGATGATGCCACCCATGAAAGCCACCGGCAGAAATACCGCCACAATCGCCAGCGTGGTCGCCAGCACGGCCAGGCCGATTTCCTTGGTGCCATCCATTGCAGCCGTACGATGATCCTTGCCCATGGCACCATGGCGCACGATGTTTTCACGCACCACGATGGCATCGTCGATCAACAGTCCGATACACAGTGACAAGGACATCAAGGTCATCAGGTTGAGCGTAAAGCCGAAGAAATAGATGGCAAACAGTGTGCCCAGCAAGGAAATGGGCAGCGTCAGACCCGTGATGACGGTGGAGCGCCATGACCCCAGGAACAGGAAGACAATGAGGATCGCGAGCAAGGCACCTTCGATCAGTGTCTTCTGTACATCCTCAAGTGATGCGCGAATCGACCGGGAACTGTCAGCTACCTCGATCATCTTTACACCGGCAGGCAGCTCCTTTCTCAGCTCATCCATCACTTCGTGCGACTTGTCCACCACCTTGATGGTATTGGCACCCGAGGACTTGATGACATCAACCGATACCGCGCGCTCGCCGTTAATCATGGCGGCAGACTCCAGTTCCTGCTCGCCATCAACCACATCGGCAACCTGCTCCAGATACACAGGGCCACTGGCATGCTGCGCCACAATCAGGCGACGGAAATCCTTCGGGTTGGCGATACGCCCCTTGATCTGGACAATCTGCTCGACATTGTTCAGCGTGAGCGAACCGGCCGGAAGCTCCTGATTCTCGGTGCGTAGCATCTGCACCACCTGATCAACACCGATACCATAACCACGCAGACGCT
This sequence comes from Moraxellaceae bacterium, assembly GCA_030646295.1. Taxonomy (GTDB): domain Bacteria; phylum Pseudomonadota; class Gammaproteobacteria; order Pseudomonadales; family Moraxellaceae; genus UBA2031. The sequence continues at coordinate 106,654 of JAUSND010000016.1, read as the reverse complement.
CGGGACGGATGAAAACCCGAATCTCTCGTTTCACACCGCCAATGACTTCCACCTTGCCCACACCCGGCACGGTCTGGAAGCGCTTTTTCACCTTCTGCTCAATCCAGGTAGAGACTTCACGCGGCGTCAGTGTTGACGACGTGAATGCCAGCGAGACCACCGGCACGGACCCCGGGTTGTAGCGTTCGATAATCGGGTCATCGACCTCATCGCGGAAATCGTTCTTGATCAGTGCAATCTTGTCGCGCACATCCTGCACAGCCACCGCAACAGGCACATCCAGATAGAACTCGATGGCTACAAACGAACGGCCTTCATAGGAGGTGGAGAACACACGCTTCACACCGGCAATGGTGTTGACGGAATCCTCTATCTTGCGCGTGACATCGGACTCCACCACTTCCGGTGACGCGCCAATGTAATTGGTGTTGATGATGACAAACGGAAATTCCACATTGGGAAATTCCTCAACCCCGATATCCTTCCAGGAGAACAGTCCAAGCACCATGAGCGCAAACATCATCATGGCAGCAAAGACGGGATTGTTGATACTGACGCGGGTAAGCCACATAGCCATTAACTCCAATCGGGTGGCTTACTTGCCAAGGGTGACCACTTTGGCAGGGTGATTGGCGGCCTGCTCATTGAGGCTGGCCACCACCACGGTCTCGCCATCGGTGACACCACTGATGACAATTGCCTGACCGGCACGCTCATCAATAGTGCCCAGCGTCACAACCCGCAGCTCCAGCTTGCCGTCCTTGAGGACAAACACGGTGGAGCCGGCATCGCCACGACGTACTGCATTCAGCGGCATGATCACGGCAGTCTGCCCCGTACCGGAGGCAATCTCGCCACGGGCAAACATGCCACCCTTGAGCGCTGCATCAGAATTCTTTACCCGCACATACACGGCAATGGCACGCGTTGCCGCATCCGCTACAGGGTTGATACGGGCTATCTGCCCCTCAAAGCCGCGCGAACCAAAGCCATCGACCGTAAAGCTGACGGGCTGGCCAACGCGTAACCGCGGCACCTCGGATGCAGGAAGCGAAACCTCCAGCTCCATCTCGCGCAAATCCACGATATCGAAAAGCCGGGCATCCATGCCGACACTGCTGCCAGGCTCTACATAACGCTTTGCCACGATACCGCTCATGGGCGCACGCACGGCCGCATCGTTCAGCGCCTTGCGGGCAATATCCACGACAGCCTGCTGTGCACGTACTGCCTCTTCTCGCGCTTCTGCTTCTCCCTGACTGCGGGCAAAATCATTTTCAGAAAAATAGTTTTTTTCAAACAGCTTGCGATTGCGATCAACGAGGGCACGCGACAACTGGGCCTCTACGCTGGCGCTCGCCAGCTGTGCCTCGGCCTGTTTGACACGTGCTTCCAGATCTTGCACACCCAGACGAGCCAATACCTGGCCTTTCTCTACATACTCACCTTCACGCACCAGCACTGCCGAAATATCCGAAGCAACGCGCGTCTGTACCGTTGTCTGGTTCACCGCCTGCAAGGCACCCGTCACCGGCAGTCCGCCCGCCAGCACGCCACGCTTGACCACGGCAACATCGGCCGGCAGCAACTCCAGCGGAGCCTCAGTGGTCGCCATGACCGCAGCATCCTCTTTTTTGTCACCACAACCGGCGAGACCAAAAACAGAGACCAGCGCCAGCAGCGCCACAGTGGTCGGGGTACGGGTCAGGTGTGTCATGTTGCAACAGCTCCGGTATCGTTGTTATCGGGAGTTGAATGGGAATTAACCGGCGCAATCCCGCGCCACATCATGTCCAGAATGCCTTCGGAAAGAACCGAGAAATCAATGCGGTCCGGCTGTGAAAGCCAGGCCAGAATCAGGCCGTCGCCCAGCGCAAACCAGAATGTTGCCATCAGGTCGGGATCAATATCACTGCGCACCAGTCCGGCCGCCTGCATGTCGCGCACCATGCGCCCGACAAACTCCCAGCCTTGCTCATAGAACTGGGCGATGCGGTCCCGCACCTCGGGCTCACGCGACTGCCCCATCACCTCGACAAACAGACGTGGCCAGTCAGGGTCTGCCGTTGCCTGCTCAAGCCCGGAACTGAACACAGCCGCCATCATTTTGACGACACTGGCAGTTGCGGGACCGGCGGCCATCCGGGCAACCGACCCCAGCATGCTGCTGGTGTCCCGCTGAAAGCGGGAGTCCAGCAAGGCAAAATACAGGTCATTCTTGCTTTTGAAATGCCAGTAAATGGCCCCTTTGGTCAGGCCTGCATCTGCGGCCACCTGATCAAGGCTGGCCCGCTGAAAGCCCTTCTGCCCAAACACGCGTGCGGCGCTGGCAATGATCCGTTCGCGCGTATCAGACGCCGGTGTCTGATACGCCAGCAATGCCATGAAATTGTCAGCCGGCCCCAGATGCTCCCTGACAGTCGCCACGTCAACACCCGCCGCCACCGCCACATCCTCTTCAGTGGGCCGTTTTGGGTGTTGCCTCTGGGCGACCTCACGCAGCGCCGCCAGCAATGCTTCTCTCATGTCGACTTGCCTGGGGAAATTGGGATGCCGGATAAGTTTGACTTTCTACCATACCGATGAGTATGGCGTACATACCACCAGGTAAAACCAGCCAGGTCACGCCATGGACTTGCCAACCAGGACTGTAATCGATTAATTTAAACAGCTGTTTCAATCAGCCATTTCCATCCCCTGTGCCCGGAAGCCCCATGTACCGTATCCGTCCCCTTGCCTCCGCTGGCACAGACCCAGCCACCACCACACGTACCGCACTCATCGAGGCGGCAAAACCGCTTTTTGCCGATCTTGGCTTTGAGTCCACGCGTATTCGTGACATTGCCGATCGAGCCAGAGCCAATGTCGCGGCAATCAACTACCACTTCGGCAGCAAGATGGGGCTTTATCAGGCAGTGATGAAGGCCCAGTCCGAGCAGATGATTGCCGACTACCCCCTGGAAACCGAAGAGACCACGCAGGCCGCACCGGAAGAGCGGCTCTACTGGCTGGTAAAGAACATCCTGCATCGCGTACTGGGCAGTGATGAAAAGCAGCGCCCGACCCGCATGTGCGTGCGCGAGTTTGTGGAGCCAACCGAGGCGCTGGATTATCTGGTGAAAGAGATCGTGACCCCACAGCACGGCATCACACGCTCTGTGGTGATGGTGGTTGCAGGCCGCGAACTGGATGAAGAGGAACTGAGCAGGCTTGCCATCAGTCTGGTCAGCCAGTGCTTTTATTACGGTCTTGCCGAACCGATGCTGAGCCGGCTGGGCATAAAGATTCCCCGGACCGAGGAAGAAATCGACGAGCTGGCCACACACATCGTGCGCTTCAGCCTGGCGGGCATCCGGGCCTGAGGCCCGGCTTCAGACAAACCGGCTGGCGATCAAACCCGTCAGCTGCGCCACACCGCATAGCGGGCATGCAGTCGTGTTGCCACACCATTGCTGTCCGCCAACTCAATATCCAGCGACACCTTGCCCTTGTTCTTGCGCCGGATGCTGTCGGTGATGTGCGCCATGTCAGGCAAGGAAACAGTTGCCGTGAAGTCCCCATGCAGTGGCTGACTGAAATGAAACTGCGCGTCGTACACCGCGCACTGGCAATGCCCGAACACCTGCTCGCTCCAGAGCGTCAGCAATGCCCATCCGGTAATGCAACCCAGTGACGTGATACTGCCAGCAAAGGCCGTGCCCTTGTCATTTATGTTTGGCGTTAACGGAACCTTGAATACCAGGGTTTTGCCGTCAAAAGACTGCAGTGACAACTGCATGGCTGCGGTGAGCGGAATATCTGCATGCAGTACCCGAACCAGATCCGCAGCACGCTGTGAAGAATCACTCATCCGCGCCACTCCAGAACAAAATCATTTTTTACCAGTGGTGACTGGGGCTTGGCCTCGGCCATGCCAGTGCCGGTGTAAATGAATCCGGCAATCGACTCCCCTGTTGTCAGGCCCAGCGCCGCCATGACGACCGGATGCGCTGCCAGCGGCCCCGTACGCCACATGGCGGCATATCCCTGTGCATGCAAAGCCAGCAGGAAATTCTGGACAGCAGCACCTGTAGATAGCACCTGCTCGTCACGTGGTACCTTGGCATCATCATGATGACGGGTAATGGCAACCACAATCAGGGGTGCACGCTGCGGCATGTTGCGCAAACGCTCGATCTCCGGTGGCTCAAGCCCGGGCTTGTCTGCCAGAGAGGCTTTGACAAACACATTGCCCAACGCAATCAATGCTTCGCCCTGAATGGTCAGGTAACGCCATGGGCGCAACATGCGATGGTCAGGTGCGCGCAAGGCACAGGCAAAAGCCTTGTCGAGCACTTCCGGAGGCGGGACGGGCCTCGAAAGCTGACCACGCGAACGGCGTGTCAGCATGGTTTGAATGGCATCCATGAATTGACTCCCTGGCACGAATTGCTGAGCAGCGTGCGCTCAGACCCGCACCCGTGAATTGACCTCGGCCAGAGCGGCTCCGGCTTCCTGCATCACGCGCTGCATGATGACTTCAACACTGGGGACATCCTTTACCAGCCCCTGTACCTGGCCAATAAGCTGTACCCCGGTAACATGATCACCTTCAATGACGGCCTTGCGAATCTGCAATGTGGCGGCGCCAAAATAAGCGAGTTGCAAGGTCTGTGCAAAACCCTGCTTCAGTACATCCCGGACAAGGGCCGTCAGCGGACGGCCAAGCTCCCTCGCCGCCTGCAGGGCTTTTATCATGACACGAGGCAATGACAGCGGTTTTGCTGCTGCCGCAACACCCGGCGGTGTCTTCATGATGCGACAGGGCATGCCGTCGAAATTCGGTGTGTAGAGCGTGTCGCTCACGGATTTCTCCGTGATCAGCTTTTTCGTGTTGGCGTGCACAGGGCTTTCCTGTGATGTTGCAAAACGCGTCCCCATCGCCACTGCATCGGCACCCAGTGCCAGTGCCGCAATCAGGCCACCACCAGTGCCAAAGCCTCCGGTCGCAATGATGGGCAATGATGAAATCTGGCGAATGGCTGGAATCAGAACCAGCGAGGTGACATCACCACCATGGGCCGCAGCCTCATGCCCGGTCACCAGCAATGCATCCACGCCGGAGCGCTCTGCTGCCTGCGCATGTTTTTCATTCACCACGGTAGCAATCACCTTGCCACCATAGGCATGTACCCGCCTGCAGATCCAGTCGCCCTTGCCCAGCGAAAAATTCAGGACGGGAACTTTTTCCTCGATGGCAATTTCGGCATTTTGCGCCGCACCCGGCATGATCAGGGCAACCCCGACACCAAACGGTTTATCGGTCAGCGAGCGCACACGACGGATTTCGGCACGGGTTTCTTCCGGAGACAGATGGCCAACCGCCAGAATACCCAGTCCACCGGCCTTCGACACGGCCGCAACCAGATCCGCATTGGATACATAGGTCATGCCGGGAGACAGCACGGGATGGGCAATCCCCAGCAATTCGGTAATACGGGTTCTCATTGGCATGGTCCGTGAACGGCAAGTCACCGGATTCTATACAGACATGCGGGCAGATGGCATGACAGCAAGTGACAGCAACGACGGGCGGGACTGAGCGATTATGTCAGTCCCCGGCCGACCGGGGACGCTGACAAAAAGACCGGACTCAGGTCGAGGCCGCAATTTCAGCGGCCAGCGGCCGGGAGCGCTCACTCAGCCAGTCCTTGCTGATGGCCCAGGTAGTGTGGGCGGCCTTGCTGCCGGTAAAGACCCCGGCATGGCCACCGGGTACGACATGAAAGGTCTTGTCCGTTGAACTGACCACACCCATGATGGCCCTGGCAGCAGCAACAGGCACAATCTTGTCGTTATCTCCGGCAAAAGCGAGGAGATTTGAACGAATTGAAGCAAACTCTGCAACGCGATTGCCAATCCGGAAACGTCCCTTGGCCATACGGTTGTACAAACCCATCTTGCGGATCATTTCCTGCACGGTCGCGCCCGGATAGTCCGGCATGTTGGTAAACCATTCATTCATGGTCATGTAGCGCGACACGTATTCATCATCGGCCATGTTGCGCACCAGCTGCACATAGCTGGAAACCGTGCCCATTGGATTGGTCATCTTGAACATGAGCGAAAGACGCTTGCCCGGCACGTGAAAAAACCGGCGCTCCATTTCCGTGATCTTGAGTCCCGTCACCTTGCCGATGGCCCATACCGGCTTGCTCAGCACCCGGCTCAGCGGGCCGGCAAACCCCATCTTGTGCATGTCCACGGGCGAGGCAATCGTCACCAGATTCCCGACCTTGTCATCCTGACTGGAAGCCAGATACATCAGGGCCAGCAAGCCGCCCATGCAGTAGCCCACCAGCGACTGCTCCTCACTGCCACTATGGGCACGAATGGCGGCCATCGCCTTGGGGAACCAGCGGCAAACGTAATCTTCCAGGGAAATATCACTGTCGTCTGCACGGGGCGCGCCCCAATCAATCAGGTACACCTCAAAACCATGCGACAGGAAATACTTCACCATGCTGCGATCGGCGAGCAGGTCGAATATCCAGCCAAACACACCCAGCGGCGGCACCAGTACCAGCGGCATGGCAAAACGGCGCTGGCGTGCGACATAGGGCTTGCCATCAATCAGCACGGTAGAACCGGCAGGGAGTGGCTTGTAATGCCGCACCGTCATCAATCCGTCCGTGCAGATCACCTCGTAGTCCGACTTGTCCGCCTGGATATAGCGCGCCTTGTTCACCCGTCGCTGCACGGCATTGTTCACAAACGCGGAGCTGGCCTTGTAAAAACGCACAGGACGGTCAAAGAACTTGCTCATACAGCCTCAATTGCCAAATCAGGGACGGAAGACACCAAGGCGCTGATTGTAAGGGCACACACCCGGCCACCCCAATGACTCATTACCTGCCCGAAGTGACATTTGCGGCAAAAATCGAGACAAACAACTAAACGGTTATATAAAAATAGAAAAACATTATTTTTAAGAATAAAAACCATGTCGTAGGCTCTCCTCATCGCACAACAGCACCAGACATGGAGCCAATCATGGCAAGCGCATCCGGATTGAGTACAGCCCTCGACCGATACGATGTCCTGGTCCTGCCGGGCTGGCACAACTCCGGCACCGGGCACTGGCAAAGCCGCTGGGAACAGCTGTTCCCGGCCTTTCGCCGCGTGCAGCAGGACAACTGGGACACGCCTCAGCGCGAAGACTGGATTGCCGCACTCGACAAGGCCATCAGCGAGTGCAAAAAGCCTGTCCTGCTGATCGGCCACAGCCTGGGCTGCATCACCATTGCGCACTGGGCAAGGCAGCACCGGCACAGGGTGGCAGGTGCCCTGCTGGTGGCACCCGCTGATGTAGAGCGCCGCACGGTATCCCCGGTATTGCGTCGCTTTGCGCCCATCCCTTCAGGTCGCCTGCCCTTTCCCGCCCTGCTGATTGGCAGCGACAACGACCGTTGCTGCGATGCCTGGCGAGCAGCGGAGCTGGCAGACCACTGGGGCGCCGAGCTTCATCTTGCCTATGGTGCAGGCCATATCAATGCCGACTCCGACCTTGGCGACTGGCCGGAAGGCCTGCTTTTGCTGGAAGAGTGGCTGCGCGGGGTGGAAGCCAGAAGGCCCGGACCGTGGAGGGACGTGGCCTGGGCGGCCTGAACGGAGGGAGGCAATCCCCCCTCGTCCGGGGGCGATTGACGGTAGAAAACATATATGCAAGGATCAACGATCAATAAAAATAAATGCCGGTTATCATTAAAATGAAACGCCTAACCCGGTTGGCAGTTGCTACATCCATGCTGTTTTCAGCCCCACTACTGGCACTTGAGTCGCTGGACGATGCTGCTTTGGCCGAAACACTGGGTCAGGCCGGCGTCACCATCAGCGTGACCCCTCCAGCTGGCGGCATCTCGTTTTCTACCGTCATTCATGACTCCGATGCTGCAATTGACGGCGCCATTGTCATCGGTCGCCCCCTTGCCCTTGCGGATCACATCGCGACCAGCATCAACACTGGCGGCAACCCCATTACCATTCTGCTGGACGCCACCGGTGACGTAGACACGGTGACCGCAGGCAACCAGGCCTCGCTGGGCATCAACATCACCATCCCCGCAGGCACCATCATCAATACCGGTACCTTGTCTGCTGCACAAAGTAACGGTCCCGGGGTTGCCATCAGCAACCAGACGGGCGTGATCATCAATAACATGACCATTACCCTGCCCGGCACCACTGTGCTGGACATGACACTGGGTAACGAAGTGGCCACCACCGGCCAGATGATGCGTATCACAACCAACATGACCAGCGGTCTGTCGGTATCCAACTTTGCCATCCGTGATGCCAATGCTGTCGACGCCAATGGCGCCGCCATTCGGGCAGACACCATTGCCGTGACAAACGCTGGTGCGGCAAACCTTAACGTGGATGCCAAGGTTGATGTGGTTCCCACCGGGCTGCAAACCACGCTGACCCAGTTTGGCTCTGCAACAACAGGTGTTGATATCCGCATGACCAACCTGCGCATGGGCGACACAACAACGTCCACCATGGGCAACCTGAACATACTTGGACTCAACATGAACGGCTCAGTGCTGAGGCTTTACGGCCACTGAACCGCATGAAGAACTTTCCTTGCGTCTGATCCACAACTCACTCGTCGGTCAGGGCTCGCAAGAAAGCAGTAAAACGATGTAACCGTTGTAGTTGTTCAAATTTTAAAAACCGCATAACAAAAACCGGGGAATCCGATAATGAAGCATTTCGCCAAACTCGCACTGGTATCCGCCATTGCACTGTCCTCCTCTGCCTTTGCCATGGAAGCCATGGAAGATGAGGCGCTGGCCGAAACCACTGGTCAGGACGGCGTCACCATCAGCATCACCCCGCCGGCTGGTGGTATCACCATGTCGACCGTGATTCATGACACCGACCCGACTGTCGACGGTGCCATCGTTATCGGTAACCCGCTGGCCGCTGCCGGTCACACCCTGACCAGCGTCACCACCCCGGTTGGCCAGGCCATCAACATCCTGATCGATGCCACTGGCGATGTAGACGCCGTGACTGCCGGTAGCCAGGCCTCCCTGCTGGTCAGCGTCGCCATCCCGACAGGTACCGTGATCAACACCGGTTCCATTTCGGCTGCACAGAGCAATGGTGCCGGCGTTGCCGTGACCAACCAGACCTCGGCCATCATGGACAACATTGCCATCACCCTGGGTGCCACCACCCTGGACATGACACTGGGTAACGAAGTGGCCACCACCGGCCAGATGATGCGCCTGAACACCACCATGACCGGCGGTCTGTCCCTGGCCAACTTTGCCCTCCGTGACGCCAACGGTGGCAACGGTACGGCAGCCAGCGGTGGCTCTGCCATCCGTGCCACCAACATCTCCATCAACAACGCCGGTGCCAGCACCGACCTCGCTGTCGATGCCAAGATTGACGTTGTGCCAACCGGCCTGCAGCTGAACATGGTCACCCTCGGCACCGGCGGCATGGACATGAGCATCACCGGCCTGCGTCTGGGCAGCACCTCGGCGACCGACAACGTGGCCATCGGCAACGTTGACGTGATCGGCCTGAACCTGGCTGGTACCCTGATCCGGGTTGCCGGTCACTGATAAATCGCCATCTCCGGATGGATGGCCACTTGCAGCATGACGCTTCAAGTGGCCTGTTCGGCTTTTACACAGATATACAGACAGAAATAACAAAAAACAGGGAACTCGATGATGAAGCACTTCGCCAAACTCGCTCTGGTGTCTGCCATTGCACTGTCCTCCTCTGCCTTTGCCATGGAAGCCATGGAAGATGAAGCGCTGGCCGAAACCACTGGTCAGGACGGCGTCACCATCAGCATCACCCCGCCGGCTGGTGGTATCACCATGTCGACCGTGATTCATGACACCGACCCGACTGTCGACGGTGCCATCGTTATCGGTAACCCGCTGGCTGCTGCCGGTCACACCCTGACCAGCGTCACCACCCCGGTTGGCCAGGCCATCAACATCCTGATCGACGCCACCGGCGATGTAGACACCGTGACTGCTGGCAACCAGGCTTCCCTGCTGGTCAGCGTCGCCATTCCGACAGGTACTGTGATCAACACCGGTTCCATTTCGGCTGCACAGAGCAATGGTGCCGGCGTTGCCGTGACCAACCAGACCTCGGCCATCATGGACAACATTGCCATTACCCTGGGTGCCACCACTCTTGCCATGACACTGGGTAACGAAGTGGCCACCACCGGCCAGATGATGCGTCTGACCACCACCATGACCGGCGGCCTGTCACTGGCCAACTTTGCCCTCCGTGACGCCAACGGCGGCAACGGTACGGCAGCCAGCGGTGGCTCTGCCATCCGTGCCACCAACATCTCCATCAACAACGCCGGTGCCAGCACCGACCTCGCTGTTGATGCACGAATTGATGTCATACCGACCGGCCTGCAGCTGAACATGGTCACCCTTGGTACTGGCGGCATGGACATGAGCATTACCGGCCTGCGCCTGGGCAGCACCTCGGCGACAGACAACCTGGCCATCGGCAATGTTGACGTGATCGGCCTGAACCTGGCTGGCACCCTGATCCGGGTTGCCGGTCACTGACAGATCACCATCTCCGGATGGACGACCACTGCATGCATGAGCCTCACTCATGCATGCAGTGGCCTGATCGCTTCAGATACAAACAAGATAAGCGCTGCATTAGTGTTATAGGGTTTGATCAGACACATAACGTTCAACCATGAAGTCAAAAGAAGAATAAACATGGTGAAAAAATGAAACACGCCACACGGTTGATTCTGGCCTCCTCCATTGCGATGTCTGCATCCGCATTCGGACTGGAATCACTGGAAGACGAAACCCTTTCTGAAATGACAGGCCAGGACGGTATTACCGTCACTTATACGCCTGCAGCAGGTGGTGTTTCTTTTTCGACAATTCTTCATGATGCCGACCCTGTTGTTGATGGCGCCATTGTCATCGGCAATCCTCTTTCTGCTGCCGGTCATACGGCAACAAGCATTACAACGCCTGTCGGCCAGTCCATCGTGATGCTGGTTGATGCAACAGGCGATATTGATGCTGGCACTGCCGGCAGCCAGGCCGCATTGCAGATCAATATTTCCATTCCGGCCAACACCGTCATCAATACCGGTTCCATTTCGGCCGCACAGAGCAATGGCCTGGGCAATGCCGTTACCAACCAGACCGGCGTCATCATGGATAACATCTCGATTACCCTCGGGGCATCCTCGCTGTTGATGACACTGGGAAATGAAGCGCCTGGTGGCCAGATGATCCGCGTGACCACATCCATGGCCGCAGGACTTAACATTGCCAACTTTGCATTGAAAGATGCCAATGGTGGCGGCACAGGTGGCTCTGGTTTCCGTGCAAGCAACATCCTGCTGGATAACTCCGGTGCATCAGCTGCGCTGGATGTGGACTTCAAGATTGATCTGGTGCCAACCGGGGTACAAACCTCTGTCGTGACGTTTGGTACAGGCGGTACGGATATAAAGATTACCGGTCTCAGACTGGGTGATTCGGCTGCATCCTCGATCGGCAATGTGGATGTTGTTGGTCTTAATCTTTCCGGCTCAATGGTCACGGTTGCCGGTCACTGAGCTAGCGTAACGCATCAGCTTTTCATCAATCCCGCTCTGCCCCTCCGTCACGGATGAGCAAGCGGGATTTTTGTTGCCCGTCAGAAACCCAGCTTCTCCACCAGCCCCGACTCCCGTTGTGGCAGCGTGGCCAGTGCGGCCTCCAGCACAGGCGCGGCACCGCACAGGGCAAAGCGTGATTTGGCGCGCGTGACTGCCGTGTAGATGAGCGGCCTGTCCAGCACGGGTGTCACCACCTCCGGCAAGACCAGCAGCACTTCATCAAACTCCGAACCTTGCGACTGATGCACGGTCATGGCCCAGGCGGACTCATGTGCCGGCAGGCGTCCGGGCGACAGTGCCCGGTATTGCCCGGGTGCGGTCTCAAAGAAAATACGCAGCCCCTCTGCGGTGGGCAAACACAGGCCGATATCACCATTGAACAGGCGCAGTGCGTAATCGTTGGCACGCACAATCACCGGGCGACCGGCATACCAGACGGTGCCTGCCGGCTCCATCAGGGCGTTGAGGCCTTCGACGCCGGCGGGGCCCTGACGATGGGCACACAGCACGCGGAAGTTCAGGAAGGCGGCGAATGCCGCGGCTGTGTCACCGGCTTTGGCGGCATCACGATAGGCTGCATAGCCCTGCTGCATCTGCTCGCGCAACTGGACTGTGCTGCAGCGTGAAAGATCAGGACTGCTGTCGAGTGTGCCCAGAAACCCGGTAGCATCACCCGCACGCGCGGCACGGGCCAAAGCGCCGATGCCGCTATCGGCGGCAAAGCGGTAACTGCGGGTGAGTTCCACGCGGCAATCTGCCAAGGGGCTGCTGATGGCCGCCGGAGCAACCGCCACCTCATAGGGTGCGAGTGCCTGACTGAGTGCATCACTCATGCCCTCGCTGGCACACAGATCACCAAACACACTGCCCGCCTCTACCGAGGCCAGCTGATCGCGATCACCGAGCAATATCAGGCGCGCTTCATCCGGCAAGGCAGCCAGTACGGCCTGCATGAGTGCAAGATCAATCATGGAGGCTTCATCAACCAGCAGCACATCACAGGCCAGAGGATTGCCGGCATCGTGACGGTAGCGACCCGTATCCCCTTGCGCACCGAGCAGGCGATGCAGGGTTTGCGCCGCTTCGGGAATGCAGGCTTTTACATCATCCGGAATATCGAGCGACTGCGTGGCATTGCGAATGGACTCGGACAAGCGTTGTGCCGCCTTGCCGGTGGGCGCTGCCAACAAAATCCGCAACGGCGCATCACCCGCCTGTGCCTGCAACAGCGCGAGCATTTTCACCACTGTGGTGGTCTTGCCCGTGCCGGGGCCGCCGCTGACCAGCGTGAGCGACTTGAATTGCGCCACTAATGCCGCAAGGCGCTGGCGATCTTCCGGGCCACCGGTAAACAGCGCATCCAGATCGGCCTGCAACCGCGCCGGATCATGGGGCGTGAGCAACTGCGAGGCTCGGGACTTGAGCGCGGCAGCCACACCCTCTTCATGGCTGTGATACCGCGCCAGATAAAAACGCCCGCTGGTTTCCAGAATGCTGGCTTCCAGAATGAAGGGGCAATAGGCACCGGGACGACCTACCCAGCCGGTTGCGAGCCATGCGTCGGCATGCTCGACATCCACACGAATGCAGACATGCCCACCTTCCACGGCCTGATACAGGGCATCAATGGCCAGGAGCAAATCAGGGGGCAGATCGGGGGCCTCACGTGCCAGCCAGGTTCGTGAGGATTGCATCAGGGGAGAGATCACATTGTTCATGCTGTCACTCCCTGTGCTGAATGTTCATGTCCTGTTTTATTGCCACGCATCAGGCCATCCAGAGATTCAATCAGTGCGCGCGACGGCTTGCGGGCATACACGCCACGGGTTTCCGCTGCGATGCCGCGCAGGAACAAATAACGCACGCCGCCGATATCACGGTCGTAGTCGTAATCGGCTTTCACGGTTTGCAGATGCCGGTGCAGGGCGAGCACATACAGCCAGTACTGCAGGTAGTAATGCGAATCTGCCATGGCCACTTCCATGCGCTCAGCGGTATAGGCGCGATCATCCGGGCCCAGCCAGTTGGTCTTGTAGTCGAGCACGTAATAGCGGCCGTTGTGACGGTAGATCAGGTCGATGAAGCCCTTGAGGTAGCCTTTGAGCGTGGGGAAATCGAGTGCCTTGAGGGCATCGCGATAACGGTCCGGTACATCCGGTAAGCTCTGGAACTGTTGCGGTGCCAGTTGCTGCACGGGATAGAGAAATTCCATTTCTGCACGGGCGGCATCGAGCGCACCCAAGCGGGCGCCTTCGGCATCCAGTGGGGTTTCCAGCAACCGTGCAAGCGTTTCATTGACCTGCGCGGCCAGATCAACCGGCAAGGCATGTTGTTGCAGGCGCTCGGTGATGAGGGCCAGACGGTCCGGCACATTCACACCTACGCAATCCTCCAGCACGGCATGCCAGAACACGCCGGCACGTGCGCCACGCGGAAAGGCGTGAATGCCTTGCGGCTCCTGCATGGTTTCTGGTGCAGCGACTTCCGGCGCAACAACCTTCTGTATAACACTCTCGGGAAGATCCAGATCGTGGTCGGGACTTTCGCCCTTGTGCGACTGGTCATGCGCGCTTTCGGAAAGGCCGGTGAAGCTGCTCACGCGCCAGCGCCGGATAAGGGAACGACTGAACGATGGTATTGAGGGTTCGCCTTCTGCGGCCAGCGCTGTCGGCATGGTCAGCTGCGGAATGTCGGCATCCAGCGCCTGCCAGGCAAAACCTTCCGGCACCTGCGTGGCCATATTGCTCAGGGCATCCGCATAGGCCGCGTACTCAAATCGTTTCAGGTCGCGAGCCAGAATATCGGCATCGGGATCACCTTCGGTATTGCCACCCAGCAGCAGCCAGCTGAACGGGGCCTGCTCGCTCTCCTTCACCCAGCCCCACACGCCATAGCAGCGGTACTTGGCGCGTGTAAGCGCAACGTAGAGCACACGCAGTTTTTCGGCGAGTCGTTCGGTGGCCATGCGGGTTTGCGCATGCTCGAACTTGTCGGAACCCAGATCGAGTAGCGACTGGTCACCCGCACGATATTCCGCACGATGGGCATCGGCTTTTTGCAGCAACGCGCCATCCCACAGGAAGGGACAGAACACGACGGGATATTCGAGGCCCTTGCTGACATGAATGGTCAGCACCTGCACGCGCTCGGCATCGCTTTCCAGACGCAGTTGTGTGTCTTCGGTGGTCTCGCCGTCACGAACCTGTTCGCGCAGCCAGGCGAGTTGTCGTTCCGGCACCGGATCAAGGTCGGCCTGCTGCTGCATGAGGGTCGCAAGATGACGCAGATTGGTGAGACGGCGCTCGCCATACGCACCCGTCAGCACGCGCTCATACACATTGAATGCGGCCAGCCACTTTTCCCACATGGGCATGAAGCCCTGCGTGAGCCAGCGCTCGCGGGCCTCCAGCAGTTGCTCGATGAGGGATGACCAGCGTGCATCATCTTCCTGCTCGGCATACAGCGACTCAACGGTGCCGCCCAACAGTCTGGAAAGGTACGCAGCCTTCACCTGCCCGTCCCGACCCGGTGCTGCAATGGCCTCCAGCACTGATAACACATCATGCGCTTCATCGGTGGCAAATACGGAATCCTGGCTGCGAATGACGGCAGGCACGCCCGCCTCTGCCAGTGCCTCGGTAATGGCGCGACCATCCTTGTGTTTGGGGACCAGCACCGCAATGTCACCGGGGCGAAGCGGCTTGTCGCCAATGGTAATTTCACCAGCAGCGGCGCCCTGCAACAGCCGCACAATTTCTGCAACGGTCGTGCCCACACTGAAGCGATGTGCAGCCTCTTTGCCGAGCTGCTTGCCTTCATGCGCAGGCAGCAGCCAGCACTTGAACGGCGGCTCATGAATGGACAGCGCTGCCTCGGGCTCTACTGCATCCACCCTGGGGAAGCGCAGGTCCGAGAGCAGGAAGGGATTGGAGTGCCGCGTGAACAGGCCATTGACGGCATTGACCAGTGCCGGCACCGA
Organism: Moraxellaceae bacterium; assembly: GCA_030646295.1. GTDB lineage: Bacteria > Pseudomonadota > Gammaproteobacteria > Pseudomonadales > Moraxellaceae > UBA2031. The sequence continues at coordinate 91,001 of JAUSND010000016.1, read as the reverse complement.
GCGTCGGTTGGTGCCGAGCGTGTAGCGCCCGTTGGCATGCTGGCGGGCGCGCAGATACGTGAAAATATCGGCACCACGGAAACTGTAGATGGCCTGCTTGGGGTCACCCACCAGATACATCGGCAGATGGCCCTGACGATACAGCTTGTCGAAAATCCTGAACTGCAGCGGATCGGTGTCCTGGAATTCGTCAATCAGCGCAACGCCATAACTGGCACGAATGCTTTGTGCGATGGCATCGTCTTCAACAGCCTCGGCCAGTAATGCCAGCAGATCCTGATACGACAGCAGGCCCTGTGCCTGCTTGTGTGCCATCAGACCGGCACGCACATCATCAATCACCGTTGTGCGGAAGTGCGTGACCAGCAGATCGGCCTCGGCAAACCAGTCCTGCAGCTTTTCCCAGAACGGGTGCTGCGGCATGCGGCCTTTCTGCTTGCGCTTTTCCTCGAACTTCAGCGGCGTCAGCTGCCGGATTTTCTTGTCGAGCCCGACATCGGCAGACAACCAGCCCTCCAGCAGGGCCAGCATGCTGTCCAGATCCTTGTACTGGTCCTTGGCGCGACTGAGTGCATCGGCCTCGCTCACATCCTTGATGATGTCCGTCCGCTCGCGCAGCCACTCGGCACGCAAGTGCTCGCGCTGTTTGAGCAGGGCATCTACCGCCACTTTCTTTTTCTTTGTGGTGACATGCAGGTAGGACTTGAGCAGCAGCACATCAATATCGCGCTGCACCACCTCTGGCGTGAGGGTACCAAGGCGAAGCAGCTCGGCCAGCAGGGGTGAATCACAATGACGAATCCATGCCTCCTGCAAAAGGCCGGGCAACCACTCGCGCTCGTCCGGCACAATCTCCGGCTCGCTTAACAACGCCGGCAGTTGCACTTCATTCAGCACACGCTGGCAGAACCCGTGAATGGTGTAGATGGAGGCTTCGTCAAACTGGCGGATGGACTCGCCCAGTTTTTTGATCGCAGCTTCACGTGCTTCGCCGGTAAAACGCTCAAGCGCCCACTGGCAGAACGGATCGTCACTTTGCCCTTGCAACAGGGCGCTTTCCACATCGACCAGACGGGAACGCAGACGGTCGCGCAATTCGGCGGTGGCGGCCTTGGTAAAGGTCACCACCAGAATGCGGCTGATGGTTTCTTCGGTTTCCAGCAGCAGGCGCAGATAAAGACCGGCAATCGTCCAGGTCTTGCCGGTGCCGGCGCTGGCCTCGACCAGTTGCACGCCTTTCAACGGCAGCGTGTACAAATCGAGTGGCTTGAGTATGTGATCGGAATGTTTCACAGCTTGCCGACCTCCTCTGCCAACGGGCCATACAGGCGTTCGGCCCAGTGAATGAAACGTTCGTCGCAGGGATCGGCATTGCGCCAGAGCATGTTTATCCAGGCATCCTCGCCATCACCGGTGTTGTAGTCATTGCCTTCATAGGCCTTGCGGGCCTCATCCAGACTCTGCTTTTTAATCCAGACCGGTGACGCACGCCGGAACAGGGGCAAGGGCAGGCAGAGGCCTTCCTGATAGGCGGCGGCGAAATCGGCCAGCAGTTTGAGCGGGTCCGCGACCGGCTCCAGTATTACTTCTTTGTCCAGACCGATGAGGTAACTGCGCAATTCCACACCGGCAGGCCTGGTGGCACACAGCAGCAGGTGGGCAAAATACAGGCGCAGTACATCGGTGGCGTAGAGTTTGTTTTCAAGCGAGACGCGCACCAGGCCAACGCTGGTCAGGTCATCCAGTACGCCTGTAAACGTGACGCCATCCACTGTCAGGTGTACCGGCGCAGCCTCCACCGGCGTTGCCTGCAAGGCCTCTACCTTTGTGCGGACTTCATCCACCTGCCCGGCCTGTTCACCGAACAGTTGCGTGCCCCACATGCCCGATGGCAGCAGGCCTTCGGCGCGCAGGCTGGCAACGCCCAGTGTGGACTGGTGGTACAGACGCTGGCGCAACTCGCGCTTGTCAGTGATGTCGACGGGCTCTTCGTCCTGCAATGCATCTGTTGCATAGGGAATCTGCACGCCCATGCGCTCGCGCAGAAAGAAACGCTGCGGATGGGCAAGGAAACGCTCGAAGCGTTGCACGGTTACACTGAGCAGATCATCCGGAGCCTGTGGCAAGGGCTGGCTGAATGCCGGGGTGACGTCACCCGATTTCAGTCCGAGCAGACGGCTGGCGGCGGCAAAGCGCGAGGAGAACGAGAACAGCTTTTCTTCACTCTGCTTTTTTTCACCAGAGAAATAACGAGGACTGAACGGCTGCAGGGCATGTTCGGTGATGAACTTTTTACGGAAGGTTTTTTCATCCGGCACTGAAACAGTCGCACGCACCTGATCGAGCAACTCGGACAATACCGGTGAGGGTGGCCTTGCGGTGCCGTCTACCTCGCTCAGGCCGACATGGCTGAGATAGAGCGTATCGCGCGCGGCGAGCAGCGTTTCCAGAAACAGGTAACGGTCATCCTGGCGGCGCGAGCGGTCACCCGATGCCGGGTTTTCTGCCATCAGGTCAAACGGCCATGGTTTTTGCTGGCGCGGGAACAAGCCATCGTCCATGCCCAGCACGGCAATCATTTTGAACGGCAGGCTGCGCATGGGGACCATAGCGCAAAACGTGACGGCACCATGCAGGAACCCACGGCGGCTCTCCAGCCCCTTCACCTGACGGTTAAGCCAGCGTCGAATCACGGCAAACGGTTGCGGCCCTGCCTCGGGGGCACGACGTGCCTGATCACGCAGTTCGGTGAGGCCATCACGCAGGTATTGCAGCGCGTCACGGCTTTCGGGCGTTTCTGCAAAGAAACCATCGAGCAGGGCATCAAGTGTATCGGCCCAGTCATTGAGACTGCGCGGGCGCGACAGGCGATTTTCCCAGCCGATCAAGGCCTCGATCAGCAGGGAGAGGCGCGACAGGATTTGTGCCTGCCCTACCGAGAACACGGCATCGAGCGGCACACGGCCAGCAAAACGATGATCGTCGGCTGGCGCCAGAGCCACCGGCAGCGCAAAGCCCAGACGCAATCGCGCCAGTGCATCCTGCCAGGTGAGCGGCACATCGGTCGGCAAACCACGCTCACTGCGATCCTTTGCATCACGTCCCCAGCGCAGGTGCAGTTGTTCACACCAGCGGCGGATGACCGGTACATCGGCCTCGTCCAGCTCGAAGCGGGCACGCAGGGATGGTTCTTCCAGCAGCGCCAGCACGCGTTCGACTTCAAAGCGCGAACCGGGCAAGGCAAGCAGATCGGCAAAGCGGCGCAGCAAGGGCTCTTCGGTTTCCAGGCGGCGGTCGGCAATGGTGAACGGAATGGCGGCCGGATTGTGGCGCGTGGCAAACACCGCCTCGATCAATGGTGCATAGCGCTGGATATCCGTGCACATCACCAGCACATCATCCGGCATGAGGCCCGGATTCTTTTCAAACTGCATGAGCAGCTGATCGTGCAGTACCTCCACTTCACGCAGGGCGCTGTGGCAGACGTGCACCTGCAGGGAGTCATCATCTGCCTGCAAGGGCAGACGGTCGCTCTCGTTACGCACATGCTGCTGCAGCAGATCGGACTGCAGTGTTGCCAGTACCGAGCCACCATGTGACGACACAAAGGCATGCGACTGCACCGGCTCGTTCACGCCACTGGCGGCCACGGTATTGATGAAATCACGGCCCTGCTGCCCCAGCGAGGCCAGCAGGGGATGACCGCCCTCGCCCGCATCGCCACGGCGCAACTGGCCCCAGTATTCCTGGCTGGGATTGAGCAGGAAAAGATTGATCTCGATGTGCTCACCCAGCGCCTGCAGCAATTGCCAGATCATGGGCGGCAGCGAACTCACGCCGAACACCGCCAGCCGTGCCGGCAGGCCGGGCACCTTGCCATTGCGCAGCTGTTGCGCCAGATCGCCCAGCAAGCGCGCACGGTGCGGCTCGCCACTCTTGGTCAGCCTTTGCCACAGGGCCGCCTGCCACGCCTCGTCTGCCCCCAGGCCAAGCAGCTTGCCGGCCTCCCACAGGCGCAGCCAGTCCGGACGATAGATCAGATACTGGTCAAACAGGTCGGCCACGCGCCAGGCCAGCTCGTAACGGCCTGCCGGATCTGCCGCCTGCCAGTTGGCGGCCAGCGCGGCCCCTTCCAGCTCATTTACCTCGGGCAGAGCCGTGAGCACGCGCCAGGCCAGCACCTCGGGATCGAAGGCGGAGCGCCGGGGGACATCCGGAAACACACGGGTAATGAGCTGCCAGACAAACGAGGCCGGCAACTTGAAATCGAGATTGGCGGCAATGCCCTGCTCCCGGGCCAGCTCCAGCTGCAGCCAGCGCTGCATGCCCAGCGAAGGCACCAGCAGGGTTTCGGGGACCAGGGGATCGTGCGCGGGCTCACGCACTGCCAGGTAAAGCCTGAGCAGCGCATCGAGCATGTTGGACTGATATAGATTTAGCATCGGAGGAGTTTGCCAAAGGCGGGGCCTAATGCCCACCGGGAATCGTGAAAGCTTTATGGGGATGGGGTCATGCTGAGCTGTCTGGTTGGTGGTTTATGAGTGGTTTGGCCTGCGCCCTCCAGGACTTCGGGGTACTGATTAGGGCAGGCCATTGGCAGGACGATAAAAGCCCTAAACATGCCTTAGCGACAGCAATTAATGGAGGCATGGCGCCCGATAGACCAACCTTGCAACATGCAGTATGTTCAGTACAAAGCCCGCCAGATGGAATCTGGGATGGGGGTAATTACAAGCGGATTAGACATCAAAAGTGATGCATTTGAAGACGTCACTTCTGATACTTAGTTAACGCTAGCACTCATACCAAAGGATAGCTATGAACACCAAAACCGCTCCAGAAGAAAAAAGAAATGTTGGCATCCTTCTCATTCTCGGAATACTTTTTATTCCTTACATATTCTCGTGGTACCTGCTACGAAAAGGTCACACAACAACCGCCCGTGTAGTCGGTTTTTCCTGGTTAGCTTTTGCCATATTCGCAGTAATAAGCACAGAAGAGCCAAAAATAGAAACCGTTGTTTCAACCCAAAAAATGGGAGCGGCGGCTGCAACGAAACCAATGGAAAAGGATAAGCTCCCCGTCACTACACCAGCCGCGCCAGCAAAGAAACCTAATCCAGTTGACATGCTTGCCAAGGACTCAGCAGTGCTGGCTAGAATCGAAACCAGACTCAAAGAAAACGAGAAAAGCCTCAAAGGCTTCTATGGAACAGCAAGTCAACTGGAACAGGCATCCAAAGATGGCATCCAGCTTATAATGATGAAAGTCGACTACCTTGATAATGGAAAGTCTAAAGAAGAAAAAGCCTTTGGGAAAAAGGCCTCCACCTTACTCTCTAAAGTGTCGGCACAAAGACGCCAAATATATGCATCAACCATCGAGGAATCTTTTGTAAAAAATGGTCTTGATATAAAAGTAACAACAACTGGAACCGAAAAGAACAGACTAAAAATATCTTATGTATTAATGTCAAAACCCATGGTTTATAAATTCCAGAACGAGATCAAAATTCAAGAGCAGGCAACTAAACTTGGGTTTTCAAGGATAACCTATACAAATGGATTTGATAGCGATCTTGGAGAAACATGGACCGTTGACCTATAAAAATTAGTGCTAACAATTCGCTCAAGTCGGACACAGTGTCAGGCCTTTGGCCTGCCACTGTGCCGCTTAGCTCCAACGTTAAAAAAGGAAATTATAAATGAAGAAAATAGCATTAGTAGCCATGCTACTCATAACACCAGTGCTTTCTTACGCCTATGAAGATGAAGACCCCATAGAGAAGAAAGTAAATACCTGCTATCAACGCAACACGGGAACAACGGCAGAGAGCCTAGATTGCTCTGATCTTGCCGTTAAGCTTTACGATGAAGGCTCACAGAAATACCTAACGTTTTTGCTAGACAAGGCAACTCCAACTGAGAAATCAAGAATACGCCAAGACCAAAGCAATTGGAAAATCTACTCTTCTCTTCATAAAAAGTCTGCTGATGCGTATCTAACAAAGCTAAATGGCACTATGTATGTTGAGCTTGTCGCAGCTCATTATATGACCTTATCAAAAGACAGGTACTTCCACCTTAAGTTCCTTGCAATGCTTAAAGAAACATCTCTTTGCCCAATGGATGAATGTTAATTTTCCAACAACTCATTCGAGTGGGAAGATCACGCCCTTAACTCCAACGTTAAGATTTTTAGCAAGGATATTTGATTGTGATAGATGAAATTACTCTTGAAGATTTTCTCAGCAGGAATCGCCTTGAAAGAGCAACATGGGAAAAAAGCGAGCTTGACTGGACCTCACTCAAAGAAATTGGGATTGATCATGAACAAAATACCGCAAAACTACTGCAATCAGCAGAGCTTTTTGCAAGACTGATTCAGACCTTTAACAAGGTCCATTCCGTTAGATGGAGAGTAAAAGACACTCATCATCTACTAGAGAAAATCGTTAGGAAGTGCGCTGAAGGAAGCGATAAATACAAAGGCATTAACAAAGAAAATTACTACTCCATAGTAACTGACTTGGTTGGCGTAAGGGCGCTTCATTTATTCAAAAATGACTGCTTTGAAATTGATTCTGCATTGTGCTCAAGCTGGACTAGCATAGAAAAGCCCGTCGCATATATACGGGCAGGTGATGGTGATGAATTAACAAAAAGCTTTTGCGATCACGGATTCGAAATAAAGAATCATCCTGCCGGGTATCGCTCAGTTCATTATGTGTTTGAGAGTCAGCCATTACAAAGAAAAGTAATAACCGAGGTTCAGGTAAGAACCATCTTCGAAGAAGCTTGGAGCGAAATTGATCACAAAGTGAGATATCCAAATTTCTCCGACAATGAGCTTGTCGGATATTTTCTCACTATATTTAATCGCCTCTCAGGAAGCGCTGATGAAATGGGCAGCTTTGTCCAAAGCCTTACTGGCGCACTTGATGGGCATCAAATGCAAATTGACGCAGCAACATTAGAAAAGAATAATGCAATCAATGCGATGGAAGCCGTCGTTGCAGAACTAGAAAAACTCAAGAAGCAAGACAGAGACTCAAAGGCCAACATAGCAAAGCTTCGTTCAGAGCTAGACAAATTAAAGCGCGCCTCTACGCCTGCAGTAGGACCGGCCCAAGGATTAACTATCCCATCATGGGCTGAGCACTTAAATAACATTGACTATGAAAAAATCAATAAGCGACTAGATAGCATTAAGCTCCCGAAGGCAGCTGAAGTGCAGACCACAGTTAAATTACCAACAATTGATACAGATGCGTTTATAAAATTAGTTGAAAGCTTTAACAAGAAAAAATCCTAACAAATCACTCAAGTCGGACACAGTGCCAGGCCTTCGACCCGTCACTGCGCCGCTTAGCTCCAACGTGTGGCAACTCAGGGGAAATACATGGAAAAATCAGTGGATAAAGATTATCAAGGCATCAGAGGCTGGCTAATTCTAGTGGTAATTGGCCTTGTTATTACACCCATAAATATTGGCATTTCTTTGTATCAAACTCATCTACCTATTTTCTCTGATGGCACATGGCAAGTTCTCACTTCCCCATCAAGTGAAAGCTACCATTCACTTTGGGCTCCACTATTAGCATTTGAGATCATAGGAAATCTAGGAGTCATCGCCTTGGCCTTAGCCACTCTATACTTCATTACTCAGAAATCACGCCACGTCCCAGCAATTGCAATTTTCTATTTTTTGGCATCTTTTGCTTTCGTTCTCATTGACGTGGCTTTCACCCAAATGATACCTGCCATTTCCAGCCAACCTACTGATCCTGAGACAATCAAAGAAGTTACACGCTCATTCATCGGCACTGTTATCTGGGTTCCGTATTTCTTTTTCTCAAAGCGAGTCAAAGCCACATTCACGCAGTGAGCAATTTAACAAATCGTCAAAGGTTCGAGGTTAAGCCACCTCGAAACCTTAACTCCAACGTCAGGGGAAAGGAGAAAAATATGAGCCAAGAAAATATTTCATACCATCAATGGCTAAAGTCCTTTGCCAGAGATATGTTTAGCGCTGATGCAAAAGGTAATTTCTTCCTATTCGCCATCATCCCAGCCACAATTTTTCTTGCTTTTATCGGCACAGTCATATTCCCATCAGGAGTCTATCCCAGGATTGTACTTGCCATACCAGGGCTCATAATGTCAGGAATATATGTCTATATTCTCGGCGCGATTGTTCACAAATTAAGCCAAACATCCTCTTTTTTTCTTTGCGCCACTCTATGTGTAGCATGGGTATATGCAATCAATTCTGTATTTTTTGGATGATCCCTTAACAACTTATTCAGGTGAAACCGTCTACCCCCGTGCCCCTTAACTTCAACACTAGAGTGCTATCCGAGGGCCTATGAAATGCAAAATATCCCTCAGCGCAGTTGCAGCAGCTCTTATTGCTGTATGTGTGAATAATGTTGAGGCGCATTCTGGTGGTCTTAATAAGCAAGGCTGTCACAACAACCGGAAAACCGGAGACTACCATTGCCATGGCGGCCAAAGCTCAACGCCTGCCCAGCCAGAAGAAGACTCAAGCCGCCCCTTGGTCACACCCAAAAACGACGATAAAGCCGATGGGACTTCGAGTCCATTCAAGAACTGCGCTGAAGCACGTGCCATGGGAGCGGCACCTGTTCGTATTGGAGAGCCAAGGTATGGTCCACACCTTGACCGTGATGGCGACGGCATAGGTTGCGAAGCCTACCGAGGCCGTTAATTCAGGTGCGATCCAGTATCAGGTTTTCCTGACACTGACCAGACTGAATTCCAATACACGCACCCTACGCCGACGGCAAAAAGTAAAACATCAGCGCGATGATCAAATAGACGGTAATCAGCTGCACACCCTTGAACCAGTTGGCGCGTCCGTCGCCAGACACCACGGCACCGATCAGCACGGCCATAAGCAATGCACCTACCTCGGCTCGCCCGAAGGAAAGCTCCATCGGGGCTGGGGCAATGAAGTAGCTGGCCAGCACCAGCACGGGTGCCACGAACAGGGCGATCTGGATGGAGCTACCAAGGGCAATGCCCACTGCCATGTCCACGCGGTTCTTGCGCGCCATGACGATGGCAGAGCCGCTCTCTGCGGCGCCGCCTACAATGGCAACAAACACGATACCGATGAATACCTCGGTCATTCCCAGCGCTGTTCCGGTGCCCTCGGCAGCGCCGACCAGAATCTCGCTCATGAACGCGGCCAGCACAGAGGCGCCTACCAGCGTGCCAATGGCGCGTGCATTGCTCCAGGGCTTGCCCTCCTCGTCACCATGACCGCCATGGCCGGCATGAGCTGCATGAGAGTCGTGACCCTCGTCGCCGGCCGTGCCTGCGGCAGCAAATGATGCAGGATGCGTCTTGAGCATGAACACCAGATACAGTGCATAGGTAACAAGCAGTACAACTGCCAATCCGATGTTGAGCAGGGTTTCCTGGCGGATGGTTTCTTCTGGCGCAAAGAAGCGGCTGAAGGCGCTGGGCACCATGAGGCTTATCACGGCAATCAGCATCATCGAGCTGTAGGCGCGCGCTGCGGTGGAGTTGTAGTCCTGATCGTGATGCCGCAATCCGCCGAGCAGGAAGGCAATGCCAAGCGCCAGCAAGGTATTGGCCAGGATGGCGCCAATCAGCGAGGCACGAACCATGTCGAGCATGCCGGCATTAAGCGCCACAAACGCAATGATGAGTTCCGGCGCATTACCGAACGTGGCGTTGAGCAAGCCGCCGATGGCATCACCGGTGCGCGAGGCAATCTGCTCCGTTGCCTGGATGATGAGGCTGGCGATGGGAATGATGGACAGCGCCGCCGAGAAGAAAATGTAGGGGGCCGCTACATGAAGGTGTTCCAGCACCAGCGATACGGGAATAAAGGCAAACAGCCAGTTGATGGAGGGCTTCATGGGTTGGTCGCATCCTTTCTGTCAAAGTTCTTCATCAAAAAAGAGGTGGGCTAAAAAACCTGGCGCCCCTCGCAAATAATTATAATTATCAAATGTTTACTAAAAATTGAAGCCTGTAACTGCGCCAGACCTCCCAGCATACGCCTGCACACCGACCATGCGCCATGCCCCGATAATTATGGCGTTTTTTCGGGCGCATCTGCCCCGGTATCTTTTACTACCGGCGTCAGTATGGTCATCCTTTCGATAAACCAGTACGGCGTTTTGTCCATCTGCGTGGGAATGACATTGTAATCAAGGCACCAGCCATCTTCGGTACAGGTGACCGCATGGGGTACGCCGTTGCCCTCAACACGCCATACCGATGCGGCTATGCCCATGTGATCAAGGTGGTGCTTGACTGCAATGGCATACTCTTCGCAGTCACCACTAAAGGGGTAATCACCGGTCACATCCAGCTCAACATAATTGCTCACGCACCATTTATCCAGATCACTGACATACACAAAGCGGTCGGAGATGGTGCGGTTGATCGCCCAGAGATTCTCGGGAATGGCGGTGCATGCCGACAACAGGCTACCGACACAGAAGATGACGACAAAGCTGCGGAAGAAGGAAAATATTGGCCGGTGGCCGTGCCCGGCAGTGCGCAAACATGCGGGCATCAGGTATGAAAATCTCAACCGGGGCTCTCTCAGCAATCATTTTAACGGGGTGGCACACGCAACAAACCGGGTAACTGGAAAACCACCCGTCTGGACGCGTTGGCAAGGGAGCCCAGTGTATTTCAGGCTGCGCGGCAACACACCACTGATCAGTACCCTCCCGTCCTGTAAACCCTACCCCTCGCCAGCCGCCGTCGTTCTGCGCGACAATTCACCCATGACAACGCCCTCCTCCCCCAAGACTCCCCCTGCCAAGGTTCTGTCCGTCGCCCCGATGATGGACTGGACGGACCGGCATGACCGGTACTTTTTGCGTCTGTTCAACCCTTATGTGCGCCTGTACACCGAGATGGTGACGACCGGGGCGCTCATTCACGGGGATAGCGCACGCTTTCTGAAATACGATGCCATCGAGCACCCGCTGGCCCTGCAACTGGGTGGCTCGGATGCGGGTGAGCTGGCCATCTGTACCCGCATGGCCGAGGACTGGGGCTATGACGAGGTCAACCTGAATGTGGGTTGCCCGTCTGACCGTGTGCAGAAGAACAAGATTGGCGCCTGCCTGATGGCCGAGCCCGATCTGGTGGCCGAATGCATCACGGCCATGCAGGCAAAGGTAAGGATTCCGGTCACGGTGAAGCACCGCATCGGCATCGACAATCTGGATGACTACGAGCATCTGGTGAAGTTTGTGGACACCGTGGCCAAAACCGGCTGCCAGACCTTTGTGGTGCACGCCCGCATTGCCATTCTGGCGGGCCTCTCCCCCAAGGAAAACCGCGAGATTCCGCCGCTGCGCTACGAGGATGTGTACCGGCTTAAACGCGAGTTCCCGCAACTGGAGATCCACATCAACGGCGGCATCAAGACCGTGGCGGAGATCCGGGAGCACTGGCAGCACACCGATGGTGTAATGATCGGGCGCGAGGCCTATCACAATCCGTATGTGCTGGCCGAGGCGCTGCCGCTGTTCGGCATCACCGATCTGCCCTCACGGGACGACATTCTTTCGCAGTACCTGGAATTCATGTCAAAAGAATTGCAGGAAGGTGTTTCGCTTTCGCACATGACGCGGCATATTCTGGGTCTCTATCAGGGCCTGCCCGGCGCACGTCGCTGGCGCCAGCACATCAGTGACAATGCCCATCGCAAGGGCGCGGGACTGAAAGTGGTGCGACAGGCTGCAGAACATGTGGCTACCGCGATGGCGGCAGCCAATCAGTAAAGGACGACGGGTACACGATGAACCAGCTTCAGCAGTTGCAGAAAATGACCACGGTGGTGGCCGATACCGGTGACATCGCCAGCATTGCCCGCCTGAAACCGGTAGATGCCACCACCAATCCTTCGCTGATCCTGAAGGCTGCCAGCCAGCCGGAATATGCGGCGCTCATTGAACGGGCCGTCAGCCTGGCCAAAACGGAAGCGACGCCAGATGCCCGCCGCCGCCGTGCCCTGACTGAAACCGCCGTGGCTTTTGGCGCAGAAATCCTGACGCACATTCCCGGCCTGGTCTCCACGGAAGTGGATGCCCGCCTGTCGTTTGACACCATGGGCACCGTGCACGAAGCACGGCGCGTGATTGCCGCCTATGCGGCTGCCGGGGTGCCGCGCGAACGCATCCTCATCAAGATTGCCAGCACCTGGGAGGGCATTCGTGCTGCCGAGTTGCTGGAAGGTGAAGACATTCACTGCAACCTTACGCTGCTGTTCAGCTTTGCCCAGGCACAGGCCTGTGCCGAGGCCGGTGTCACCCTGATCTCGCCGTTTGTGGGCCGTATCCTGGACTGGTACAAGAAAGCCGAAGGCCGCGACTACACGGCGGAAGAAGATCCGGGCGTAAAATCCGTGGCACGCATTTACGAGTATTACAAAAGCACGGGCGTAAAAACGGTCGTGATGGGCGCAAGCTTTCGCAACACTGGCGAGATCACGCAACTGGCCGGCTGTGACAAGCTGACCATCAGCCCTGCCCTGCTGGATGAACTGGCAGCAAGCACGGCAGTACTGCCGCGCCGGCTGGACCCTGCCCGTATTGACTCCGGCCTGCTGTTGCCGCGTCTGGACGAGAAGGCCTTCCGCTGGCAGCACAACCATGATGCGATGGCGACGGAAAAACTGGCCGAAGGCATCCGCCTGTTTGCCGCTGATCTGGTCAAGCTGGAAAACATGCTCATACAAAAGCTGGAAGGCTGAGGAAGAACACCATGCCCTACGTGAATATCAAGGTGACCGATGAAGGGGTTACCAAGGAACAGAAGGCCGCACTGATTGCCGGGGTGACCAACCTGCTGAAGGATGTGCTGGGCAAGAACCCGGCCACCACGGTGGTGGTGATTGATGAGGTGAATACCGACAACTGGGGTATCCGTGGCGAGCAGGTGACCGAGTTGCGCAAGGCCAGCACCTGAGGCCTGGCAAACAATTGCCATAAAAAAGCCCGACTGTGATCGGGCTTTTTTATGGCTGAAACTTTTGCATCAACGCTCTCGCATTAAAGCTCCAGCATCAACGCTTGCTGTCGCGCTCCTCGCACTCCAGCATGTCCACCAGATTGTGGAAGGTATTGCGGTTTTTTTCGTTAAGGCCCATCAGTACCCGATGTGCCTCAATGACATTACGCGTGAGTTCCTGCTGCGATGGCTCGGTAAAGGGCAGCTCGTCCAGTGGTTCGTTGATGGCGGGTGCCTTTTCCAGAATAAGGAAAACGCGGTCAAAGCCCATGCTGGACAAAATACGGTTTACGTCCGGGTTGGTCGACAGGATTACCGGCTTGCGTGCCAGGCGTTCCTTGAGCGACACCGCAATCTTGGCAATCAGGCCCAGTGCGGTGCTGTCGATACCGGTGGTCTCGGTCAGATCGATCAGTACGGAGTGCAGGGAGGCATCGGCAAACATGCGCTCCAGAAAACCTTCAAGACAGGCACACAAGGGTACCCTGACCTCACCAACAAACTTGATGACATAGGTACCGTTATGCACGGCATAGAGAATGCGACCTGACAACATGATCACTCGTTCCGGTTGACTACCAACAGCGCAATATCGTCCGGCACTTCCATGTCGCCATCCACCTGCAGAAGCGATGCAAGCGCATCGGCATCCTTGGGACCCTGAGACACCACTTGCAGCAAATGGGCCTCCCTGGCCTCCATGCTGCCCTCCGGCAACACCTCCAGCACACCATCCGACATGGCCACTAGCGAGAACTTCTGCGCCAGCGGGATCACGATGTCTTCAAAGGTGGCATCACTGAAAATGCCTACCGGCAGCCCTCGCCCTTCCAGCGCACTGGCAACGCCATCGTTAATCAGTATAGGCGGCGGAAAGTGGGCACCAATGCAATAAATCAATTTGTTCTCAGCCAGGTCCACTACCCCGCAAAACATCGCCAGATGCTTGCCCATGGCCATGGAGATAAGCTCTTTGTTGATGTCACGCATCAACCGGGCCGGCGACAGGGTGTTTGTGGCGGCACGCTTCTCGTAATGGCGCTGGATGCGGTTGGTCAGCGACTTCAGGAAGACGGTGACAAACGCGCTGGAGGCGCCATGCCCGGACACGTCGGCCAGATAAAAACCGATGCGGTCGGGCCCTATGCGGAAGTAGTCAACAAAGTCACCGGACAGGTAGAGCGATGGAATGATGCGGTGACTGAAATGGCAGGTTTCGTTGAAGACATGAGGGGTGGGGGGAAGCATGCGCAATTGCACGCGACGGCCCGCCTCCTGGTCTTCTTCCAGCAGGTCCAGACTGCGCTCCAGCTCGGCATTGGTCAGCTCTAGCTGTTCACGAATCTGGCGGTTCTGTTTGAGCAGATGGCCCCGTTCCAGGGCACGGCGCACGGAGTGCTCCAGCACTTCCATTTCGATCAGTGGCTTGAACAGGTAATCCACCGCGCCATTGCGCAATGCCGTGACAACGTCATTCATGCTGCCCTGACCGGACACCACGATCACAGGGGTCTCGGACGACTCGCTGTTGATGGCCTTGAGCACGTCCAGACCGTCAACCAGCGGCATGCGCAGGTCGCAAATCACAAGGTCGGGTTTCTTGTTGCGAAACAGGGCCAGCCCCTCGTCACCGCTGCGGGCTGTGTCCACTTTGAAACCGCTGTCACTCAGATAGACGGCAAGACTTTCGCGTACCACGGGCTCGTCATCTATGACGAGAATATGGTCTTGGGATGGTTGTGACATACCGGGCTTGAAGGCCTGTTTTGCGGGGTTTGGCAACACTACTCCTCCCCCTTCTGGCACGCAAGCACGCGGCGATTCACCGGATCAAAGCTCGTCACTGGCCGGCGTCATACCGGCCTGTGCGGTCTCGGCCGTGGCTGCCGGGTCGGCAGCAGGCTCGGGCTGGGCATCGGTACCCGTGCCGGCCCCATCGTCTGTCGGGGCCGGGCTGTCTGGCGCAGGCTCTTCCGTCACAGGTGCTCCATTGGCAGGATCTTCACTGCCGGGCTCTTCACTGAGAGGCTCTTCATCCATGGATGCATCGTCATCAAGGAAGGGATCCTCCTCTATGACGCCATCGTTGACCAGAAACGCGCGGCGCTGAAAGTAGGCATCACGGATCAGGATATAGCGGTCACCCTGCACCTCCAGTGACTCCTCCATGGGGATCACGTCGGCACGTGCATCAACGATATCCAGCCCCAGCACGACGGCATTTTCTTCCCAGCCAAATTCAAGCTGGTTCTCAAGTACCTCACCGATCATCAGTGCGCCCGCACCAATGCCGGCGCCATCGCGAATGGTGACGCCAAACATGAATGGCACCACCACATAGGGACCGGCGGGAACCCCCCATCTGGCAAAGGTCTGGCCAAAGTCTTCCTCATGGCGAGGCATTTTCATGTGCCTGGCAACATCAAAGAAACCGGCAATGCCAACCGTGCTGTTCACCAGAAGGCGGCCCGTATCCTGCGCGGACTGCACCAGTTTTCCCTGCAGGACGTCGTTCACAATCACGATGGGGCCCCTGAGGTTACCCAGCATGTTGGTAATGCCGTCGTCGAGGAACTGCGGGGTGATCTTGCGATAGCCCTTGGCAACCGGCTTGAGGAAGTAGCGGTCCACTTTGTCGTTGAAGGCAAAGACGCGGCGATTGAAGCCCTCCCAGGGATCAGCAGGAATGGACCCGGCAGCAAAAGCAGGCTCTGCAAGCCCTGCAAAGAGCAGCGCAAGGGCAGCAACCCCAAGATATCGACGCACCATCAGTACTATCCTGTACCTGTATCAAAGCCGGGCATTCTAGGCGTCCTTGGGGCTGGAGGGAAATCAGGCAAGCCCTGTACGCCTGGCAATAAGATGATCCAGGCTCAGGCGCCCCGGTCCCTGCCCCAGCAGCACCATGAACATCAGGAAAAACAGCAGGGGCAGCTTGTAGTTGCCAAACCCGTCATCCGAAATGGCATACCCCTTCCAGAGCTCGGCAAGGCCGGACCAGTCGGCCGGAAAATGCACGGCGTAGGCCGCCACGAAGGTGAGCACCATCAGCATGCCCGCCACGTAGCGGGTGCCCAGCCCCAGCACGAGCAAGGCGGCGCCAAGGATTTCGGCCCAGGTGGCAATGAACCAGGAAACATCCACCGGGATCACGTTGAACGGAAACGGGAACTGGCTCTGGATGTCGGCAAACCAGTTCTGTCCGTGATACTTGCCAAGGCCTGCCTCCATGAACTCGTAGGCCAGCAGCAGCCGCAGAAAAAGGCCCGGGGCAAAGCCGCCAAACCAGATGGACACATCGCGGAACCGGTCGTCCCAGCGCTGCACCCGGTCAATAAGCGTATTCATGGAGTAACTCCGCAAGAAAATGATGAGTGTTTGAAATGATGCAGGTTTGATGCGCGCCGGATGCAGTTGTTACATGCAATTGCTAGAGAGTGGAGTCGTGCCCGTCACGATGCCCTGCTGGCGCAGGTCTGCGAGCATGTCGTTGCCTGCAGACAGGAATGCCGCCGCATCAGCAAAGCCTGCCTCTCCGGCCAGCTGCTCCAGCACGGCGCTGCCGGAGTGATGCGTATTGAGCTGGAGCAACTCGACCAGACGTGCCGTCATGGCATTTACCTGCAGAAAACGTACTGCATCTTCTGCGTCGCGATACACAATCAGGAACGTGGGAAGCTCCGGAGGGGATGTTGCATCGAGCATGTCCGGATCAAGCGCATGCACGGGCCAGCGATACACCAGTGGCCACACACTCTCGCTCACTACAGGCTGGTCGACGAGCAGATCGCCGTCAGTATTGATGGTCACATCCGTGCTGGCCGTCTCGGCGCACTCGGCGGCCAGCTCCATCCACTCGTAATGCAGCAGCTCCTGCACCCAGGGCTTTGTCGCAAGGAAGTCCTTGCGCGCGGCCTCCATCCAGGTACGGAACTCCAGCGAAATGTCGCGGAAGTAGGGGCTCTCGCAGCGATGCTGCGAGAAAAAATCGCGAACCAGGGCAGACCATTCTTCTTCTGGCAGCAGACGCTTTAGAACCGGGTAGGCATTCTCGACAAAGTCGCGGACATTGTTGAAGAAAAGGTCGCGGTAAATGGCCAGCCGGCGTGCCTCAACGGCAGGTGCCGGTGCGTTGTCCGGATCGCGCAGCCAGTCGGTCATCTGCTTTTGTACGTGCTGGAATGCAGGGCGATCATCAACCGGCATGGCGCACTCCGGATGTAATGAACGGCTGCTGGTGCTGGCGAATCTGTGCCATTTCCTGCAGCAGCACGGACAATGCAGGAATGTTGAAATCTCGTTCAAGCAGGGTAGGCACTGCGCCCAGCCGCTTGTAGGTGCGGTCCAGCAGTTGCCAGACTTCCGGAATCACATCGGCACCATGGGTATCCACGCGCAAATCCGGCGCTTCTTCGTAATGACCGGCGATGTGGACATAGGACACCCGCTCTGCGGGCATTGCATCAAGAAAGGCATTTGCGTCGTAACGGTGATTGATGCTGTTGACGTAGATGTTGTTCACATCCAGCAACAGGTCACAGTCGGCACGCTGCAGGACCTCCAGCAGGAAATCCTGCTCGGACATTTCCTGACCGGGCGCGGCGTAATACGAAACATTTTCGAGGGCAATCCGGCGGCCCAGTACGTCCTGCACCTGTTGCACGCGCTCTGCCACATAACGGGCCGCTTCATGCGTGAAGGGAATGGGCAGCAGGTCATACAGATGACCGTCGTCGGTGGTGTAGCTCAGGTGTTCGGAATACAGGCGGATCTGGTGTGTATCCAGAAACCGGCGAAGGTCGCCGAGAAACTGCATGTCCAGTGGCTGCGGGCCGCCTATGGACAAAGAGAGGCCATGACACACAAAGGGATAACGCTCGGTGAACTGGTGCAAGCTGCGGCCATACCGCCCGCCCATACCCATCCAGTTTTCCGGCGCAATCTCGAAAAAATCGGGAACATCCGAAAGCACCTCCGTCGCCAGCTCCTGCATGAAGCTGCGACGGAGGCCGAGGCCGGCACCCTCAACCATAAAGCGTGCATCCGGTTGCGTCATGATCATGGTTCCGGTGGCTCTTTTTCTGGGTTGACTCAGTTCTTGGCACCGCACTAGCCTTCGCCACACTTGCCTTCTTTGGCGGCCTTGTCGTCTTTCTTGGCATCAGCTGCATCCTTCTTGGTACCGCATTTGCCTTCGCCGCACTTGCCTTCTTTGGCGGACTTGTCGTCTGCCTTGGTGCCGCACTTGCCTTCGCCACACTTGCCTTCCTTACCGGCTTCATGATGAGCCGCCACGGTGAAACCGCTGGACAGTGGCTTGGCGGCAAACGGATTTTCGGCCGCCTGGCTGACGCCGGACAGGGAAACGGCAAGAACAGCAGCAATCGGGGTCAGGGTGCTGAGTCTGGACATGGTATTGCTCCTTTGCATGATTAGCGCCTGCTGGCGCGAGTATGTGAAACATGGGCTGCGAGGCAGCTTCCCTTATCTGACTCCGGAAGTGCCAACTTGTTACAACACGATGGTAAAAACAATGTGACAGGTAATAACCCGGTTGGTACACCCTATATACGCAAAGGCCGCATCGTTCGGATGCGGCCTTTGCGTATCAGTTTGTAACCGGGCGGTTATTGATCAGCGCTTGCGCACGATGATGCTGCCTATCGAATAACCTGCACCAAAGGAGCAGATCACCCCGGTGTCGCCCGACTTGATGTCGTCACGGTGCAGATGGAAAGCAATGATGGAGCCAGCCGAGCTGGTATTGGCATAACGGTCCAGAATGACCGGGGCCTCTTCACGGGTGAAGTCACGTCCCAGCACACGTTTGGCAATCAGGTCATTCATGCTGAGGTTGGCCTGGTGCAGCCACATGCGCTTTACCTGTTCTACCGGCACGGACAGCTCGTCCAGATGCGCAGAGATCTGCTCGGCTACCATGGGGCAGACTTCCTTGAACACCTTGCGGCCATGCTGCACAAACAGCTTGTCGCGCTGGCCAACACCGGACTCGTCGCAACGGTTAAGGAAACCGAAGTTGTTGCGGATGTTGTTGGAGAACTGGGTCTGCAACTTGGTGCCAATGATTTCAAATGAATTCGCTGCCGTGCAGGTCTCGGCAGATTCGATCACCACTGCCGTGCAGACATCACCAAAGATGAAATGGCAGTCGCGGTCACGCCACTCCAGATGCCCCGAGCAGATTTCCGGGTTGACCATCAGGACACATCTTGCCGATCCGGAACGGATGGAGTCTGTTGCCATCTGCAGACCAAACGTAGCCGAGGAACAGGCCACATTCATGTCGAAGGCCCAGCCCTTGATACCCATGGCAGCCTGGATCTCGATCGACATGGCTGGATAGGGGCGCTGCATGTTGGAGCAGGCAACGATCACGGCATCAATGTCGTCTACGGTCTTGTTGGCCTGCCTGAGTGCCTCGTTGATGGCAGAGATGGCCATTTCGCACTGCAGTGAATGCTCTTCATCGCTACGCTCGGGAATGACCGGGTACAGGCGATCCGGATCAATGATGCCGGACTTGTTGATGACGAAACGTGACTTGATGCCAGAGGCTTTCTCGATGAACTCGGCGTTGGATGGGCCCATGGCCTTGATCTCGCCACGTTCAATGGCCTCGGCGTTGCGCTCGTTGAAGCGGATACCGTACTCATTGAAGGATGCGACCAGTTCGTCGTTGCTGATGCTTTCGGACGGCGTGAAAAGACCTGTACCGCTGATAACGATCTGCTTCATGAAACTGTTTACCTGTGTGCGGGCCAAGCCCTTTCATTTTGGAATCTCGCCCCAGAGCTTGTCGAGACGTGATGCCGATACCGGCACAGCGGTCTTGAGGGTCTGGGCAAACAGCGAGACGCGGTATTCTTCCAGCAGCCACCGGTAATCCGTAAGGGCGGCTGCATCGATATCACGCGCCAGCAATTGCTGGCGTCGCGCTTCGTATTCCTGCCAGCGACGGCTCATTTCTGCCGACGCCAGATCATCCTTCACTACATTGTTTGGCAGCTTGTCGAGCCGCAACGCCAGCGCGCTGAAATAGCGCGGGTAGTGCTGCCATCGATCAAACGGCACCGAACCGAGAAAATCCTCCAGCTGCAACGCCTTGAGCTGTGCCCGGATGTCCGCCACTGCCCGTGCAAACACGGGGGCCTTGAAGTCTGCCAGGCGGGCCTGCACGGCGGCTGCCGCTGCATAACTGCGGGTAACCACCCCGGTCATGCGCTCGGCTTCGGACAGGATCAGGGGCCTGCGGCCACTCAAACGCTGCTCAAAGGACTCGCGAGTGTAAACCAGTGACTGACCCGCCACAAAGATCTGGTCGGACAATGCGATGGCAAAACGGGCCTCCAGACTGGCCCGGTTTCCATAGGGGGCAAACTGCAGGGTCAGGGCCTTGTTATCCCCCAGCCGCTTGGCCGCCTGTCGGAATTCGGCAGCACACTTGAGGCGGAACAGGGCGTTAAGCCCCTGCGGATGGGCGATTTCGGCCTCTCGCCGGGTGGCAAACAGGCGCAGATCGACCTTGCCATCCACCTCGACCAGGGCCGGGTAGGCACGGCTCTGCATGCCTTTTACGGTCATCTCGACCGATTCGGGAATGTCGACATCCGGCCAGTCCGTCAGGCCTGTGCGCTCCAGCCCGAGGGCCGCCGGGGCCGTGATGGCCTGCCCGCCCTGCTCGCGCAGGCCGCGCCGCAACGCCAGCAGGTCGCGCCCTTCGGCGAGAACCTGCTGTTTTTCGCCCAGCACCCGGATATTGAAGCGGCAGTGGTCCGGCAGACTCTCTTCCGGCATTTCTTCCGGGCCGATGACAACCCCGCGACGGCGCAGGGCCGTGATCAGCCGTGAGGGCAACTCGCCCTGCCCGTCCGCCAGCTCCTGTATCAGCGCCGCCGCCGTATCCGGTACCGGCACCAGCTGGCGGCGCACAGGTTTGGGCAGGTTTTTGAGCAGGGCCTCGATTTTCTGCGGCAACAGGCCGGGCACCAGCCAGGCCAGTCGTGCATCACTCACTTCATCCAGCAAACCTGCGGGCACCAGCAGGGTCACGCCATCGGCGACCTGGCCCGGTTCAAAACAGTACTCCAGGGCAAAGCGGGTGCTACCCATGATCAGCTCATCCGGGAAATCCGTGTCACTGGCCTCGGCATCATCGCGGGCCAGCAGGTACTCACGCGTCAGGAACAGATGCCGGGCATCTTCGCGCTCAACCGTGCGGCGCCATCCTTCGAAACTGGCCAGACTGGCAATGTCGGGCGGAATGCGTTCATCGTAAAAGGCAAACAGTGTTTCTTCATCGATCAGGATATCGCGACGACGTGCCTTGTTTTCCAGCACGCGCACTTCTTCGATGAGCTCACGGTTATGCCGGAAAAATGCAGCCTTGAGCTCGGCATCGCCTTCCACCAGTGCGGCGCGAATGAAAATCTCGCGCGACTCCTCACGATTGATGCCTTCGTAACCCACCTTGCGCTTTGGATTGAGAATGAGGCCATAGAGCGATGTTTGTTCGTAGGCGACGACACGGCCCTGACGCTTTTCCCAGTGCGGCTCGAAATACTTGCGTTTGAGCAGGTCGCCGGCAACGGCTTCGGCCCACTCCGGCTCGATTCTGGCGACGGTGCGGGCATAAACGCGCTGTGTCTCCACCAGATCTGCAGCCATCAGCCAGGGCGGGCCCTTTTTTGCCAGCACCGAACCGGGAAACACAAATGCTTTCTGTCCGCGTGCGGCCAGGTATTCGCGGTCTTCCTGCTTCTGGGCAATGCGCGATAACAGTCCGGCCAGCAAGGCACGGTGCACCGCCTCATAACCGGCCTCGTCCTTGTTTTCGTGCCAGTCCATGTCCTGACACAGCAACTTGAGCTGGCGATGGGTTTCACGCCATTCGCGCAGGCGCAGCCACGACAGGAAATGGCGGCGGGAAAATTCGCGGCGCTGGTTCTCGCTGAGATCACCACGCTGCGCTTCCAGCGTATCCCACAGTTTCACATACCAGAGAAAATCCGAATCGGGATGCCTGAACTGCGCATGTCGTTCATCGGCCGCCTGCTGCTTGTCATGCGGGCGGTCGCGCGGGTCCTGACTGCCAAGTGCGGCCGCAATGATCAGCACTTCACGCAGGGCTCCGCGCTCACGCGCTTCCAGCAACATGCGTGCAATGCGTGGGTCCACGGGAAACCGGGACAGGATCTTGCCGACACTGGTGAGATGTCGTTCATCCGAAACCGCGCCAAGCTCCTCCAGTAAACGGAAACCATCATTCACATAACGCGAATCCGGGGCATCCAGAAACGGAAACTCTTCGACATCGCCAAGCTGCAGTGCTGCCATCTGCAAAATGACGGCGGCCAGATTGGTACGCTGCACCTCCGGAACGGTGAACTCATCACGACCGATAAAATCCGCCTCCGAATAGAGACGAATGCACACGCCAGGCGCAATACGGCCACAACGACCCTTGCGCTGGTTGGCACTGGCTTGCGAGATGGCTTCAATCGGCAGGCGCTGCACCTTGCTGCGATAGGAATAGCGGCTGACACGGGCAAAACCCGGATCAATCACGTAATGGATATTGGGCACCGTCAACGAGGTTTCCGCGACGTTGGTGGCAATAACGATGCGGCGCCCCTTGCCGGTCTGGAACACTTTCTGCTGTTCACTCACCGACAGGCGGGCATAAAGTGGCAATACTTCAGTGTGCGGCGGACCGTACTTGCGCAACACGTCCGCAATCTCGCGGATTTCGCGTTCGTTGCTGGAGAAAACAAGGATGTCGCCCTGCCCGCGCCGGCCTTGCGTGCGCTCGTGCTCCAGACATTCCTCGACAGCGGTCAACACCCCGCGCGGAATGGCTTCTTCTATCTCGTCAAAACCTTCGTCTTCATCCGAGGCCACCACATCGGTGCTGAGCGGCCGATAGAGCACTTCCACCGGGTAGGTGCGCCCTTCCACCAGAATCACCGGGGCACCCTTGCCGGACGCATCGGCAAAATGCCGGCTGAAACGTTCCACATCAATGGTGGCAGAGGTGATGATCACCTTGAGATCAGGCCGCTTGGGCAGCAGTTTTTTGAGCACGCCCAGCAGAAAATCGATATTGAGCGAGCGCTCGTGCGCTTCATCAATAATGATGGTGTCGTAGGCGTTGAGAAAACGGTCGTGTGCGAGCTCGGCCAGCAGCACGCCATCGGTCATCAACTTGATGTAGCCATCCGTAGAGAACTCGTCGGTAAAGCGCACCTTGTAGCCAACCTTGTCCCCGAAGGGCAGGTCCAGCTCTTCCGCAATTCGCGCAGCAACCGCCCGTGCCGCAATGCGGCGTGGCTGGGTATGACCGATGTAGCCATGCAGGCCGCGCCCGGCCGCCAGCGCCAGTTTGGGCAGCTGGGTGGTCTTGCCGGAACCGGTCTCGCCCGCCAGCACAACCACCTGGTGTTCACGAATCGCCGCAATGATGTCATCGGCACGGGCTGATACCGGCAGGTTGTCCGGATAGCTCAGGGCCGGGATATTGGCCTGACGACTTGCCACAGCCGCCTGCGAGGTGGCAATCGACTGCTCCAGGGCAGCCTGCTTCTCCGCCCGCTGCTCTGGCGACTTGATGGTATCCAGATCGCGCAGACGCTTGCGCAGGCGCGGACGGTCCCGGGACAGACAGGCGTCAATCGCCTCACGCAGGCGGGATCGGGCAGAAGGAGCAGACATGGACACAGCATCGAAGCAGGAAAGCGCCGATGATACGGACAAGACCGGCAGGAATGAATGGGCGTGATGTATTCCGGTCTGCATCACGCCCCGGGATCAATACCCCGGATTGCGCACCTGCACCTGCTGGATAACGGCCTGCATCTTGCGCAGCTTCTCTTCCCTGACCGCAATATCCGCCAGTGCAAGCCCATCGGCTTTTGCCTTGCTGATCTCTGCCTGCAGCCGCTGGACATCCTTTTCTGCTGCCTTGAAAAATTCGGTCAGGACCTGCTGTCGTTCCTGCTCTGTCAGTGACACCTTTTCTGGCAGTGGCCTGGCATCGGGATGAGTAGCAGAACGGGCATCCAGAGGTGCTGCTGTCTTTGCGTCTGCCGACACCCCTGCTGCAGCACCGGAAGGATCCGGTCCTGCTTCGAGTGAAAAATCCGGTGATGCTGCCGGCGCTATCACAGATGCGCCGAACCAGTAAACACCGCCCAGTACGGCGAACAACATGACGAACAATGACAGCGACAACGCTACCGTCCTGATGGAGAGATTCATGTACGGCCCCTCAACAATCCTGCTCAGATATCCAGCGCCTTCCGGTAGGCAGTCTGGGCAATGCTCGCCACCATGTTGCGCGGCACCAGTCGCGAGAACAGCAACTGCAGCCGGTTGAGAGCCCCCGGCACATACAGCGAGCGTCGGGTTTTCATGGCAGTGATGGCATCGCTTGCACAGGACGTCACATCCTGAAGAAACATCGTGTTCTCGAAATATTTCAGCTTGCTGCCCCTGGTCATTTCCGTATCAATGCCGCCCGGCGCGAAGACGGTGATGGACAGGTTCTCGTCACGAACCTCCTGCTGCATGCTTTGGGAGAAGTTGGTTACAAACGCCTTCGAGCCTGCGTAGGCTGCCTGATAGGGAACCGGCAGCAGGCTGGCCATGCTGCTGATGACCATGATGCCGCCGCCTTGTTTCTTGCGGATGAGATAGGGTGAGAAAAGGCTCATCAGACGAATGACACTGGTCACATTGGTGGCCAGCAAGCTCTGGAAGGCAGCCCAGTCCAGCTCGACATGCCGACCGAAGTGGGTCACTCCCGCATTGAGGATGACACCATAGACATCCCCCACTGCAATTGCCTCTTCATAAACCCGGTCGACATCAACCGGACTGGAAAGATCTGCGGCAATGACATGACAGCAGACACCGGCTTCCTTTTCCAGTTCGGCCTTGAGCGCATCCAGCTTGTCGGCCCGGCGCGCCACCAGAATCAGGTTGGATTTGTACTGCCTGGCCAGCTGGCAGGCCATTTCCTTACCCAGCCCGGATGAGGCACCTGTCACCAGCACCCAGCGGGAATCAAGTGTCATGTCTTTCATTTTCAACTTCCTGATCTGTCCATGAAGCAAGGGCCTGTGCGATTAACGCGGGCGCACGGAGATGCCCAGACGGTCTGTCACCTTGCCATCAAACGTACCGGTGGCATTGAAGTAGCGGTACTGTGTCTTCCACGTTTCCCATTTCGGGTACAGGGCGCGCAACTGTGCCTCACTGGTCAGCGTGTTCAGATCAAGACCCCAGTGCGGACGGGAACCAAACTCGCGCAGATAGGTGTTCTGGTGTGTGACCATCACCGGACGGGCACCGTTGCTGTCCCGAAGCGAAATCACTTCCATGAACATGGTGTCGCGTCCCTGCTGCGTGGCAATCAGTGCGTCGGATGCTTTCACAAACCGGATGGCAACCGGCGCGGTATGCACAAAACCCTGGGCAAACAGGCTGTCAGCCACGCTGAAGGAGCGCTCTATCGCAGCAATCGTCTGACGCATGTCAAAGGCAGCTTCAATCGCAATGGCATCGGTATAGTTCACAACACCAACATTGAACACCTTGTAGCTGACGTTGGTGTAGTTGTCGTCTTCCTGCGAGGTCAGGCTCTGTTCGAGAATGGTCTTGGCCAGCTCTGGAAAGGTATCCACTATGGCGGCAAGTGGCATCTCCAGCACGGTAATGAGACCCGAGACAAAATCCGTACCCGGCTGCCCGCGCTCTGCCGGCAACTGCTCCGGCAACGGAGAATAGACACGATAGCGCTCGGTGATCAGGAAGCTGTGATCACCATTGGCATCGGCATAGGGGGTGTACTGAAACTCGATATGTTCCGGTGATGTCCTGTCGGCATACACTGGCTGCTTTTGCAGCACTTTTTCAAGATAACCGCCCGGCTGCTTCAGCTCGGACCATTTGACCTTGCGGCGCACTTCGCGCAGCCAGAACTTTGCATCTGCCCGCAAGACAACCGAGTACACGACGCCCATCGACCCGATGGAAACACGTGCTGCATTGAACGCATCATCGTTCTGGATCAGCTGGACAGGGATAGTGGAGTCTTCTTCCAGCTTGCCCGTCCATGTCGATGGATTGGTGATGCCGTTTGATGGCTCTATCTGCACCATGCGACCGCCTTCCACCACCATCTGCAGGCTCACGGCCTGATCGGCAATCGGACCGTAACCAAGACCGGAGCCATGCGTCGCCGTCATCATCACACCGGCGATGGTCTGGCCGTCATAGCCACCCATGTTGAACAGGGCAAGACCATTTCTGTCCAGGTAATCGTTAAGTTCCCTGATGCGGATGCCGCTTTGCACACGCACCAGTCGCGGCTCGTTCGGGTTCTTGAGCCGGGTCCGTTGCAAGGTCAGTGTCTTGTTGAGTTTTTCCGGGGTAAACAGCACTTCATTCGTGATGGCCACATCCGATGCGGAGTGACCCGAGCCGGTCATGCGCACGCGCTTGCCTGCACTGGTTGCCTTGCCGATGTATTCGCGCAGTTGCTTGGCACTGTCAGGCTGAGCCATGTATTCCGGCTCGACCTTTTCAGTCTTCATCCAGTTTTCCCACTCGCAGCCAGACAAGGCCATTGCCATTGTGACTGCGAGTGCCATCTTGCCCATTGAACAACCGAATGCGTGCTTCATGAGTTCCTCTCCGTGGATTGCCGGTGAAATCCATCTTTTTGTAGTGGCCCAGCATCCGTTCCGGGTGACTTGCAGACAATGACTTCACGGCCCAATACTGCGCCCCGGATGGACTGGCGCGCCAATAGTCACTTTCTCCCTCCGCAGTCCCTCTGCCCCCGGCAATGACCCGATAAAGTGTCATGTTTTGTTCACCCCACCGTGATCGCCATATCCGCTACAATGGCCGCGCCCCTTGATTGGGGCTTTTGCCGTTTCTGTCGCGAGATTGCCTGATGAGCCTGCCCACGCCACTGCCCCTCCTTCCCGACCTGCCCGTCAAAGCTGGTGACCGCAGGCATTGGGGCGCATTGACGGGGTCGTCGCTGGCGCTGACGCTGGCGGAGACGGCGCAACAGCATGCCGGCGTGGTGATCGTTGTGACCGCGGATACTCAGTCCGCCACCCGTCTGGAGGACGAACTCGGCTTCTTTCTGGCCGGCGCCCTGCCGGTGCTGCATTTCAGCGACTGGGAAACCCTGCCCTACGACCAGTTCTCGCCGCATCAGGACATCATCTCGGCTCGCCTGCGCACACTGGCGACCCTGCCCGGCCTGCAGCGCGGCATTCTGGTGGTGCCGGTCAGCACACTGGCCCAGCGCATCGCTCCACGGGGCTGGCTTGGCGGGCACTCCCTGTCACTGGCAGTGAAACAGAAACTGGATGGCACCGAGTTCCGCCGCCAGCTGGAAGCCGCCGGCTATACCGCTGTCGATACCGTGTTCGAACATGGCGAATTTGCCGTGCGCGGCAGCCTGATCGACCTGTTCCCCATGGGCACGGAATACCCGCTGCGTATCGAACTGTTTGACGACGAGATCGACACCCTGCGCCGCTTTGATGTGGACACGCAACGCACGGTGGAAAACATTCCCAGCGTTGAACTGCTGCCCGCGAAAGAGTTCCCGCTCGACAAAGGTGCCATCCGTCGTTTCCGTGATGCATGGGCCAATGCCTTTGACGGCGACCCGAAACGCTGCCCTGTGTATCAGGATGTGATCAACGGCCTGGCCGCAGGTGGCATCGAATATTATCTGCCACTGTTTTTTGAGCAGACCAGCACACTGTTTGATTACCTGCCGGGCAATGCACTCTGCTTTTTTGATACCAATGCCAAAAACCAGATTGATCATTTCTGGCAGGAAATCCAGAACCGTTATGAAAGCCGGCATCACGACACCACTCGCCCCCTGCTGCCGCCGGAAAAACTTTTTCTGCGTGACAACGAGCTGCTCGAGGCCCTTAACCGCTTTCCGCGTATCGAGTGGCAATCGGGTACGGTCGAGGAACGTGCCGGCAGCCTTAATCTGCCCTTTGCAGCATCACCGGCATTACCGGTCGATGGCCGCAGCGATACACCCCTCACCGCGCTCACGACCTTCATGCAGCAGCATGCCAGGGCCCGCATCCTGTTCAGTGCCGAAAGTGCCGGCCGCCGTGAAAGCCTGCTGGAGCTGTTCGGTCGTTCCGGGCTGAAGCCGCGCACGGTGGAAAGCTGGCAGGACTTCCTGCACAGCACCGATGCCGGACCTGCCATCACCATTGCGCCGCTGGAACAGGGCCTGTGGTTGCAGCAACCCGAACTGGTGGTGATTGCCGAGTCGCAACTGTTCGGCCAGCGCGTCATGCAGCGCCGTCGGCGCAAGGCCAGCAGCCAGGACGTTTCTGGCGAAATGATCATCAAGAACCTGAGCGAACTGCATCCTGGCGCGCCGGTGGTACATATCGATCATGGTGTCGGCCGCTATCAGGGACTGGTCACCCTGGATATCGACAACCAGCCCCAGGAATTCCTGCTGCTGGAATATGCCGACAAGGCCAGACTATACGTGCCGGTCTCCAGCCTGCACATGATTGCCCGCTACTCCGGCGCCGACGATGCCATGGCCCCGCTTCACCGGCTGGGTACGGAACAATGGACCAAGGCCCGGCGCAAGGCCGCCGAGCAGGTGCGTGACACGGCCGCAGAACTGCTCAATATCTATGCCCGGCGTGCCGCACGCCCCGGCTATGCCTTTGCGTTCAACGAACTGGATTACCAGCACTTTTCTGCCGGTTTTCCGTTTGAGGAAACCGCCGACCAGGCCGCAGCCATTATTGCGACCATTACCGATCTGCGTGCACCGCGTCCTATGGATCGACTGGTGTGCGGCGATGTGGGCTTTGGCAAGACCGAAGTGGCCATGCGCGCTGCCTATGTTGCCGTGCAGGATGGCCATCAGGTCGCCGTACTGGTGCCGACCACGCTGCTTGCCCAGCAGCACTACGAGAACTTTCGTGACCGCTTTGCCGACTGGCCGGTGAAAATAGAGGTGCTGTCGCGCTTCAAGTCCACCAAGGAGCAGAACGCCGCCCTCAAGCAGCTTGAAGAAGGCAAGGTCGACATCATCATCGGCACCCACAAGCTGCTGCAGGATGATGTGAAATTCCGGAATCTTGGCCTGATCATTGTCGATGAAGAACACCGTTTTGGTGTTCGTCACAAGGAAGCGCTGAAGAATCTGCGCGCCGAAGTGGACATGCTGACACTAACCGCCACCCCGATTCCGCGCACACTGAACATGGCCTTTGCCGGCATGCGTGATCTCTCCATCATTGCCACGCCACCGGCAAAGCGTCTGGCCGTAAAGACCTTCGTGCGCGAATCCAGCGAAGAAGTGGTGAAAGAGGCCATGCTGCGCGAACTGCTGCGTGGCGGGCAGCTGTATTACCTGCACAACGAAGTCGACAGCATCGAGAAGTGCGCACAGGAACTGCAGGCACTGGTGCCGGAAGCGCGCATCGGCATTGCCCACGGCCAGATGCGTGAGCGCGAACTTGAACAGGTGATGCAGCAGTTCTATCACAAACAGTTCAATGTGCTGGTGTGCACCACGATTATCGAAACCGGTATTGATGTGCCAAGCGCCAACACCATCATCATGGATCGTGCCGACAAGCTCGGTCTCGCACAGATGCACCAGTTGCGCGGACGTGTCGGTCGCTCACATCACCAGGCCTATGCCTACCTGCTGACGCCAAACAAGAAAGCCATGACCGGCGATGCGGAAAAACGTCTGGAGGCCATTACCCAGGCCGACGATCTTGGTGCCGGCTTTGCACTGGCCAGCCACGACCTTGAAATCCGTGGAGCCGGTGAACTGCTCGGCGAGGAACAGAGCGGCAACATCAATACCGTCGGCTTTACCCTGTACATGGAAATGCTGGACCGCGCCGTGAAGGCCATCCGTTCCGGCAAGACGCCGAATCTGGACCAGCCACTGGAGCTGAGCACCGAAATCAATCTGCGCATCAGTGCCCTTATCCCGGATGAATACCTGCCGGATGTGCACAACCGCCTGATGCTCTACAAACGCATCAGCAATGCAAAGACCACGGATGAACTGAACGAGCTGCAGGTGGAAATGATCGACCGCTTTGGCCTGCTGCCGGACCCGACGAAAAACCTCTTTGCCGTGACGGCACTCAAGCTGGAAGCCGAACGACTGGGCATTCGCAAGATTGACGCAGGTGCCGAGGGCGGTCGACTCGAGTTCTCGTCAGAAACGAAGATTGATCCGATGCGTCTGATCAAGCTCATCCAGACCCAGCCACGACGCTACAAGCTGGAAGGCGGTGACCGGCTGAAGTTCATGCTGAAGAGTGAAGACGCCACGCAACGCCTGCAGGTAGTGCACGAGGTCCTGCAGGCATTGCAGAGCTGAGTGAACCGAGTGAACTGAGTGAGCCACAGGCAGGATTGAGCCCGTCAAACCAACACCAGACTCAACCGCGAATCTCGACACGTCCGGCCAGCCAGAAGGCAACCAGGGTCATCGTCACGGCACCGTAGCCAACCCAGTCATAGTGCATGAGACGGCCCTGCGCATCCTGGGTGAGCACCAGTGTCGGCAGAAAGGCGGCAATCCCGGAAGCCAGTTGCTGCATGGCCGAGTTGAAGCTGAGAAAGCGTCCGCGTACATGCGCATGACTCACGGACGACAGCAATGAAATCGCGGCAATCACACGACCGCCAATGAGGATCATGAACAGCGTTGTCACCACCAGCACAACGGGTACCGGCACCGCCGGCAAATGTGTCAGCACCAGCAGGGGTGGCACGCTCGTCAGACAGGCAATACGAAAAGTTCTGGCCTTGCCGATGCGATCACTGAGACGTCCGATCAAGGGTGCCGTCAGCAGCGTGCCGATACCGCCGTACAGGTAAATCAGCGGCAACTGCGCTTCCGTCAGTCCCACGTTCTGCACCATGTAGGGACTGATATAGGCAATCACGCTGAAGCCTGCCAGCATCAGTGACGACACCAGCGCAAAGGCAAACAGGTGATTGCGGTCCCACATCACCATGCGCAAAGTGCCGACAATCTGGACCGGACCGCTTTCCCGTGCGGGTACGGACGGCAACAGCTTTGGTGCCAGCAACAGCATTGGCGCGCTGAGGGCCGAAATAAAGAAAAACGGCATACGCCAGTCAAAATGATTGGCCAGATAAATACCCAGCGGCACACCCGCCACGGCAGCCAGGGCAAAACCGGTCATGACCTTTCCGGTGGCAGCGCCACGGCGCTCTTCCGGAATGCAGTCCGACAACAGCGCCATGATGACAGCGGTCAGTACACCACCAAACACACCCGCCATTGATCGTGCCAGCAGCAGGCTGTGAAAGTCCCATGCCAGACCGCAAGCCACTGTCGCCAGAATGAATCCGGCAAACAGTCCCGTCAGGGCATGACGCCGGTCAAAGCGATCAATCATGAATACACTGGCAATACCGGCAATGCCCGCACTCACGGTGTACGTCGACACCAGCCAGCCGAATTCGGCCGTGGTAATCCCCAGCACACGCATGAGCTGAGGCCCCAGCGGCATCAGCACCATGAAATCCATGATGTGACAAAACTGGATGCCGGCCAGCAGCCAGACCAGTTTTTTCTCGAACGCCGGCGTGAGTGCGACAGTGGTCATGAAGCTCCCTTAAACCTTTCTTACCTTGAACACACGGCCCTTGATCTTGCTGAGACCCTGCATGGCCTGACTCGCCACGTCACGATCCACGGCGACATAGGCCTGGATATCAAAAATATCGATCTTGCCAACCTGCGCCCCCGGAATGCCGGCATCACCGGTCAGCGCACCCAGAATATCGCCGGGACGCAGCTTGTCCTTGCGACCACCGGCAATATTGATTGTCACCATGCGCGGTGGTGCAGCCGGCCCACGATCCGACACTGCCGGCACCGGCTGCCAGTCGGCCTTGATCGACTGGTATTCCTCGATCGCCGTAACACGATGCCCTTCGGCAGGCGCGCACAGGCTCACAGCCAGCCCACTCTGCCCGGCACGGCCGGTACGACCGATGCGGTGCACATGCACTTCCGGATCAAATGCCATCTCGACATTGACCACCATCGACAGGTCCTTGATATCAAGACCACGTGCTGCCACGTCAGTGGCCACCAGCACGGGGCAGCTGCGGTTGGAAAACTTGACCAGCACGAGATCACGCTCGCGCTGCTCCAGATCGCCATGCAATGACGCCACCTGAAAACCCTTGGCCGACAACGCCGTGACAACTTCCTCGCAACGCACCTTGGTGTTGCAGAACAGCACGGCAGATTCAGGCTTGTGATGACGCAATACCGTCGCCAGCACATTCACGCGCTCGCGATTGTCCACTTCATGAAATATCTGGGTGATTTTCACAGTCTCCGGTGCATCCGCCACCGTGACGGTCACCGGATCACGCTGGAAACGTGAACTGAGCGAACGGATTTCCGGCGAGAATGTCGCAGAGAACAACAGGGTCTGGCGACGAGCCGGCATCTGGTTGACGACATCCATGATGCTGTCGTGAAAACCCATGTCCAGCATGCGGTCGGCTTCATCGAGTACCAGCACCTTGAGGCCGCCAAGATTAAGTGAGCCCTTGGCCAGATGTTTCAGTACACGACCCGGCGTTCCCACGATCACATGTGCACCATGCTCCAGCGAATCAAGCTGCGGTCCCATTGGTACGCCACCGCACAGGCTCAGCATCTTGATGTTGCCGGCAAAGCGCGCCAGCCGGCGCATTTCCTTGAGCACCTGGTCTGCCAGCTCACGCGTCGGGCACAGCACCAGCGCCTGCACATTAAAATCGCGGGGGTTAAGCGAACTCAGGACACCAATGCCGAATGCAGCCGTCTTGCCGCTACCGGTCTTGGATTGGGCAATCACATCGCGACCGGCCAGCAGGGAAGGCAGACTCTGCGCCTGAATGGGGGTCATGGCGTGATAACCCAGATCACTCAGGGTATCGAGCAGGGCAGATGGCAGGGACAGTGTGGAAAATGCGGGGGATTCAGAAGCAGACGTCACGGGAAAGACCTGGGAACAGGAGGCAGGACGGGCATGGTAACACTCCCCGGCCAACCACACGGAATCCGGCCAGCGGATTCCGTGCATTACCTTACGTACCTTCCCGTGACGGGGAAGGACATCAGTAGTCGTCGCCCTCTTCCTCTGCCGCTGCAGCGGCCTTGCGCCGCTCTTCCTCGTCCTTGGCATCCATGATTTCGCGCAGCAGGTCGTCCAGATCGGCAGGCTCCTCGTCCTCCTCGAACTCCCCTGTCAGGTGGCTGTCAGGCACCAGCTCCCCGCTTTCATAAAGCGCCCAGATCTCCTTGGCGTAGCGCGTATCAAGCAACTCCGGCGCAAACTGGCCAAAGTACTCCGCCAGATTCTGTACGTCGCGCTCCAGCATGGTGAAGGCATTGTTGTTGCCGGCAGCATCCACCGCCTGCGGCAAATCAATGATTACCGGGCCTTTGGGGTCGATCAGGATGTTGTATTCGGAGAGGTCACCATGCACGAGGCCGGCACACAGCATGCGCACCACCTCGCGAATCAGCTGGTCATGACAGGCCACCGCCTCTTCCGGGGTAAAGGCCACCTCGCTCAGACGTGGCGCCGGACGGCCATGACCATCCGAGACCATGTCCATGATCAGCACGCCATCAAAGCAGCCATGCGGTGTCGGCACGCGCACACCGGCATCGGCCAGACGGTACAGGGCATTTACCTCCGAGTTCTGCCAGGCCTCTTCCAGCTCCTGCTTGCCGAAGCGCGAGCCCTTTTCCATGGCACGCGCCGCGCGCGAACTTTTGACCTTGCGGCCTTCACGATAGGTGGATGCCTGCTTGAAGCTGCGGTGATGCGCATCCTTGTACACCTTGGCGCAGCGCAATTCACCGGCACAACGCACCAGATAAACCGTGGCTTCCTTGCCGCTCTTGAGCTGGGCAATCACCTCGTCAATCAGTCCGTCTTCCAGCAGTGGTTCAAGTCGTTTCGGGGTTTTCATCCGCGCAAATTCACCATCATCATATAGCCGACATCACGCGGTGGCGCTCACACCCACACGGGCAGCAACCATTTTCCAGTTATCGTCATTGTGCAACGACTGCCAGTCCTGACGGAACTTTCCCTTCATTGCCTCAAAGCGGCGCTGCTCGGGAAACTGACCACGTTTTTCCAGGGCGGCCAGCACTTCCAGGGCGCCCGCACGGTGATTGCACACCAGCACCATGTCGCAACCGGCATCCAGTGCCGCATTGGCACGATCACTGAAGGAGCCGGTTGCCACGGCACCTTCCATGCTGAGGTCGTCCGAGAAAATCACGCCATCAAAACCAAGGCGCTCACGCAGGATGTCCTGCAGCCAGAAGCTGGAGAACCCGGCAGGATCCGGATCAACCTTCGAGTAGATCACGTGCGCCGGCATGATGCCCTGCAGCTCACGCGACAGTGCTGCAAACGGCACCAGATCGTGCGCCTCGATGTCGGCCCACGGACGGTCGTCCACCGGCAACGCAACATGCGAGTCGGCCGCAACCGAGCCATGCCCCGGGAAATGCTTGCCCGTGGCGGCCATGCCGGCCTCGTGCATGCCACGAATGAACTCGCGCAGCAGCGTCACTGCAATCCGGGGGTCTGCATGGAACGCACGATCACCAATCACCTGCGAAATACCGCAGTCCACATCCAGAATCGGTGCAAAGCTGATGTCCACGCCCACCGCCAGCACTTCGCTTGCCATCAGCCAGCCACACTGGAAGGCTTGCTGACGCGCTTCGCCCGGATTTTCTGCATAGAGGTCGCCAAACACCTTCATCGACGGCAGACGCACAAAGCCGTCACGGAAGCGCTGTACCCGCCCGCCTTCCTGATCAACCGCAATCAGGATTTCCGGACGCACCGCGCGGATCTCCTGCACCAGCGCCGTTACCTGCGCCACGCTCTGGAAGTTGCGTGCAAACAGGATCAGCCCACCCACGTGCGGGTGAGCCAGCAATACTTTTTCTTCTGCCGTGAGGGTCAGTCCCTCAACATCCAGCATCAGGGCGCCAATCGCCATGAACCGCTCCTCACATCAATTCTTGTCAAAATTCTTTTCGGCCGGCTGCAACACCAGCTTCCTGCTGAACTGCTGGTTAACCAGCACAGGATCGTGAGACGCCATCACACGATTACTGCCCGAAAGATACAGGGGAATCCCGTCATCATAATGCCTGCTGGCCGGGTTGCCACTCTGCCCGCCCGCATTGATCAGGTGCAGCGGCTCTTTCTGGCTGAAATCCACAATCAGCCTCATGGCCGGGACATTCCACACCTTGAAGCCCTCGCCAATGGTATAGCCGGCAACATTAACGGTATTGGTAGAGCCGGGAGCCGGATAAGGCCCACGGTCCAGATAGCGCCCCAGCAGCCCTACCACCATCGCCGGAACAGCAGGCAGATGCGGCTTCATTCTGGTGGAACCGGACTCCCAGGCATAGGTATGCACCTTGCCCCAGCGCCATTGCCGGGGATCAGAACCCAGCCTCAGCAAGGACTCCTGCCAGCTCATGGCCAAGGTGCGCACTACAATATCCCATTTGTCCTCCCTGAGTCCTGCCGTGTTCACATCATCCCAGAACGGACTGTCTTCCCGGCCCAGCATGTGATCCTGCTGGGCCGAATAGGTAATGAGATTGGCCAGCAGGAAGGATTGCCAGGCACTGCCGTCCCGGGGACCCAGCTCATCGGCAAAGACCTGCCGTGTCAGGTCATCCAGAAAAATGCCATACAGTGCAGCACCCGGTGCCGAAATACCCATCTGGCCATCGAACTGCTGCAGCATCAGCAATGATTTTTCTGCCGACTCCCGGGCCGCCTCCGGCATCTTGCCCAAGCGTTCGCGCAGCAGGCCATCCTTCTCCCTGAGCAGCCGCACCAGCTTCAGGGCAGCAAGATCCTTGATGTCATTCTGCAGGCTGATCGTTGTGGCCAGTGTCTGCTCACGGCTCTCCTGCAGGCTTTCCACAATGCGTTCATGACGTTCCGGTGCATACCAGGAATCCGTCAGGTGTGGCGCGTGATCTGGCGCAACCGTGCGGTGATTGGCCGTTGCCAGAAACCCGCCGGCCGGATTGACCTCGCGTGGCAGGCTGGCAAACGGCACCACGCCCTCCCAGTCATACTCCCCGGTCCAGCCCGGCGAAGGCAGATAGCCCCTGCCCTTGCGACGTTGCGGATAATGACCCGTCACCTGCCAGCCAATATTGCCGGCATCCGCAAACAGCAGGTTCAGGTGAATAAAGCCAATCCCCTCGAGTGCCGCCTGCGCTGCCTTGAAGTCCTGCGCCTGTCCCAGCATGAAAAACCGCTCCATGCTCTTGTCAGCAACAGATGCCGTGGTCTGCACCGCCAGCCCATAGCCGTCAGCCACCGTGAACGTTGGCAGCATGATCTCGTTAACCTGCTTGCCCCGCAGCGCCGTGTTCAGCAACGGGCCATGCACAGTCTCCTGCACCACGACCTTGTGATCAGGTTCGCCCTTGATACGGATGATTTCCTCGCGCTGCTGCACCGGCCGCCACTCATCCCTGTACTGATACAGGGTTTTCCCGTCCTGCTGCCGGAGCCTTTCGACAAATACATCCTGCGAGTCCGCCATCACCATGGTCATGCCCCAGGCAACATGACCGTTGTAACCCGCCACTATTCCGGGAATACCGGCAATCGCCACGCCCCCGGCGCGATAGCCCGGAGCCGCCAGTTGCATCAGCATCCAGACGGGTGGGTGCTCCAGCATCAGGTGGGTGTCATTGGCCAGGATGCTGGCTTTGCCGAGGGTATTTTGTGGTGACACCGCCCAGTTGTTGGATGCCGCCTGACGCAGTGGCACAAAAAATTCGCCAAGCTGTTTCTGCATGGCTGCCTGCGCAGTAGTCACCGTCATCAGTTTGCTGAACGGAAAGTCTTTCAGCTTGCCGGCCTCTTCCAGCGGCAGCGCCTCACCCGGCCCGGAGGGAACCAGCCAGGCGGCCTTTTCCGGGCCCACCGCAGCAGCCAGATCCAGAAAGGCAATTTCTTCCGGCAGGTTCAGGGACAAGCCCAGATTGAGCATGGCAAACACATCCATCGAGTTGACGGGTGTCCATGGCTCGGGCGTGTAGCCGTTCAGCCTGAAATCCAGCGGCAAGCGATCCTTGTGAGCCTGCACCCAGGCATTCACTCCGTCGGCAAACCGCTGCAGGTTTTTTTGCAAGGCAGGCGACACCTGCGCCATCTGCTGCTCGGCATTCTTGCGCACCCCGAGCGTGCGCATATAGACATCCAGATCGCGGGTAACCGGTCCGGCCATCTCCGACATGCGTCCCTGCGCAACCAGGGAATACGACACCATTTGTGCCAGACGGTCCGACGCCATGACATACCCCATGCCAAAGGCCAGATCACCTTCACTGGCGGCCTCTATGCGTGGCACGCCCAGCTCGTCACGCTGGATCGTCACCGGTGCCGTCAGGCCGGCCAGACGAACCTCTCCCTCCTCGCTCTCCACGGTGTTGCGCAGCAACAGGTCCATGGCATCACAGCCAGGCAGACAAACCAGTAAAAACGGCAATGACCAGCGAAGAAGAACACGGCGCATAACATCATCCCAGGCAGGCGGGGGTCCCTGAATGCGCGACACTAAACACCGTTTGCATGCCCAAGTCAAAGCGGCCATACACATGAAAAAGCCCGGAAATTCCGGGCTTTTCTGATAGCAGTCGTGCTCACGCCATGGAGCGGAATCCCCATGTCGCCGGATCATCACCCAGCCCCCGGCGCAGCGTCCGGCTACTGAGGGCATGAGCCGCCTTTTCCAGCCGGCGACGGCCCGCATCCGGGAGCAGACGCAGCCCCATGTTGCCGACACGAACCCCCGTACGGGCCAGATGAATGGCCACTTCCACCGGCATCCAGGCCTGGATGCCGAACTCATCCGCCAGATCATCACCGATCAGGTAGCGGCTGATCGTGTGCAACACTTTCTCCGGCATCATGAACGGCGGCTTGTTGCTCATGTCCCGAAGCAGGGCCCGCGCCAGTTGCGCCCCTTCAGGGCTCGGGCTGTAGCCATGCGTATGCAACTGCAACGCCATGATTTCCTGCTCCTGGTACGACGTCGACAACAATTCCTCCTTTACCCCCAGCAGCCAGCCAGCGTAGCGCCAGAAGTAATGGATCGACACGCGCTCCGCCTCCGTCAGCTCCAGTCCCAGCAACTTCAGGCCACGCACCACCATGAAATCAAACTCAAGAATGGTGCCGGCCATGTCCTCCTGATTGATCGGGCGCTGGTACTTTTCCTCCGGGTAACGCCCCGGGTGCATGTCCAGATAATGGCGCACCGACGCGTGCAGCAGACGCACCTCCAGAATGGTGCGGTGCCCTACCCCGCCCGGGCGCAAACCGTCCGGTCCCACCATGTTGTGCAGGAACTGGCCCGTCTCGTAGATGCGGCGCGACACATCCCTCTGCAGGCGCCCCGTCTGCACCAGCACCTGGCTCGGCTTGGCAAAGGCATAACCCTCCACCAGCGAACTGCACAGCAAGACCAGCCCCTGCAAGGTACCGTGCCGCATCAGCACACGACGCCCCAGCTCCATGGACTCAAAATCCACCCAGGCCGGCACGGCATACGCCTGATCCATGAACGCCCGGAACACACCACCTTCTGTTTTTGCCCGCAGCTCTACCTCCTCCAGCAAGCCTGACGGCTTCTGGCGGGCAATTTCACGTGCACAGGCATCGGCCGGCTCATCACAGACAAACCGCCAGGCATCGAGCTTTTCATGCGAATACTTGTCCCACCAGATGCGCTCCTGGGGTGTTTTCGGGCCTCTGGCAATACGTGCAAGCTCTTCCGGGCGGGCCATGGCAACTACCTGTTTCCTGTGACGACAAAGGGCTCATCTGGCACGTCCCCGGAATCGTACCGGGGCTCACAGCCAGCAATCATTCAAATTGTATACACAATGTATATTGTGATTACCACAGTAGCAAAGCCATTTGAGCCTGGTCAATCCGGTCCGCCTGCCTGATCAGGACATCCATCCCGATCCAGCCCCCGTTGGTCGCCTTGCAATACACGGCAACGAAAAGACAAAGCATTGATCTGCAAGGGGCTGGCCGACTTTGCTACACTCTGCCTCGCAACCGGCGTAGTGCCGGCCTCTCCCTGTGATGGTTGACCATGTCTGGCCTGTTTACGCGCAAACGCCTTGTTGCCACCGTAGCTGTTGGTGGATTAGTAGTTTTTTCAGCTGTGTTTGCCAAACAGGCAACCGCCCCGACCAGTCGCAGCGAACTGCAGCCCACCCGCATGCAGGCGCAAACATCACGCACCGTGGTCGACCTGCTCGACGAGCTTCACTACGAACACCGCAAGCTGGACGACGCCCTGTCCGCACAGATCTTTGATCGCTACCTGAAAGATCTGGATGGACAACGCCTGTATTTCCTCGCCAGCGACATCCAGGGTTTCGAACCCTGGCGCAACAGCTTTGACAACGCGCTCAAGCGTAGCGACGTCAAGGGCCCGTTCACCATATTCAATCGCTACCAGCAACGCGCCGTTGAACGTCTCGACTTTGTCATCGGCGAAATCGACAAGGGCGTTGCCCGCATGGACTTCGCCACCGAAGACACCATGGAAATCGATCGTGAACAGGCACCGTGGGCCACCACCCGTGCCGAGCTTGATGATCTCTGGCGCAAGCGCCTGAAGGCTGCTGCCCTCAGCTTGCGACTGGCCGGCAAGACCGATGCAGAAATCCAGAAGACACTGGGCAAGCGTTACCGCAGCCAGCTCAACAACCTGACACGCACAAAAAGCGATGATGCCTTTCAGGTTTTCATGAACTCCTTCAGCGAAACCTACGATCCGCACACCGAATATTTTTCGCCGCGCACGCAGGAAAACTTCAACATCAACATGAGTCTGTCCCTGGAAGGCATTGGTGCCGTCCTGCAGGGTGAAGACGAATACACCAAGATCGTCCGACTGGTCCCCGCCGGCCCCGCCGACAAGGCCAAGCAGCTCAAGACCGGTGATCGCATTGTGTCAGTGGCACAGGGCGACAAGGAATTTGTTGACGTGGTCGGCTGGCGCATTGATGAAGTCGTTGAACTGATTCGTGGCCCGAAAGGCACCACCGTGCGTCTGCAGGTCATCCCGGCCGGCGCAGTGGATGAAACCCAGACCCGTACCGTCAGCATCGTGCGCAACACGGTCAAGCTGGAAGACCAGGCCGCCCAGAAAAAAATCCTGACCATCAAGCGTGGTGAAGAGGAACTGCGGATCGGTGTCATCAAGCTGCCGACCTTCTATGCCGATTTCCAGGCCATGCAGGCGGGCGACCCGAATTACCGCAGCACTACCCGCGATGTAAAAAAACTGATCAATGAACTGAAGGCAGAAAAGATCAACGGTCTTGTGCTGGACTTGCGCAACAACGGCGGCGGCTCGCTGTCGGAAGCCAACTCGCTGATCGGTCTTTTCATCGGCACCGGCCCCACCGTTCAGGTCAAGAATGCCAGTGATCGTATCGAGCTGATGGGTGATCCGGACCCATCCGTAACGTATGCCGGTCCGCTGGTGGTCATGGTCAATCGCCTGTCCGCTTCTGCGGCTGAAATCGCCGCCGGCGCCATCCAGGATTACGGCCGCGGGCTCGTGGTGGGCAGCACCACGTTCGGCAAAGGCACCGTGCAGTCACTGCGTGATCTGGAACATGGCCAGCTCAAGCTGACCGAAGCCAAGTTCTATCGCATTTCCGGTGCCAGCACACAGCATCGTGGCGTAGTGCCGGATGTCACATTCCCGAATATTTTTGATGAAGCCGATGTCGGCGAGTCGGCACTGCCGAACGCCATGCCATGGGACACCATTCCATCGGCACGCTACTTCCCGTACCAGGACTTCAGCAAACAGCTCACCACGCTGCGCCAGGCATCACAGACACGCCAGGCAGCAGACCCCGACTTCCGTTACCTCAATGAAAACATTGTTCTGGCGCGTGAACTCAAGAAGCAGAAAACGCTTTCGCTGAAAGAGTCGACACGAAAATCAGAGAAGCAGGAACTTGATGAAAAGCGACTGGCCATGGAAAACCGCCGTCGTGCCGCCAAGGGTCAGGAACCCCTGAAAAACTGGCGTGAAGCCGAACAGGCAGAAGAGGAAGAAGGTGCCGACGCTGTCGACCCGGCCAAGGACAAGCCTGAAGACGAGGCCTTTGCCCTTGAGGCAGGCCGCATCCTGATTGACAGCCTCACCCCACAGGTCAGCAAGCGCTAAAAGCCCCACTCCCCGACCTGTGCCTTTGGCACGGTCGGGGTGCTACCATGGATCGAGAGTCCATGGAAAAGACCAATGTCACGGGAAGCGAACCCTCTCGACCGCCTGACCAGTACGCCTTACGGTACTCAGCGCCCTCGTCTGCTGGCAGAACAGGCTTTTTCTCGTGCTGCCGGCGCACCGCTGCTGTCCGGAAACCGTTTACGTCTCCTACGTGATGCCGACGGCCACTACCCCGCCTGGCTAAACGCCATCCGCAACGCCACACACTGCATCCATCTCGAAAACTACATCATCGAGAATGACCACATCGGCCGAGAGTTCATGGCTGCCCTCACCGAGCGCGCCCGTGCCGGTGTAAAAGTGCGGGTACTGCACGACTGGATGGGCGGATTTTCCCTGAACTCCGCCGCCCTGTTCCGCCCCCTTGAGCAGGCCGGTGGCGAGGTTCGTACCTTCAACCCCGTGCGTTTTGACAACCCGCTGTCCTGGCTCACAAGAGACCACCGCAAGTCACTCACGATTGATGGCCACACCGGCTACGTCACCGGCGTTTGCATCAGTGCACGCTGGCTGGGCGACCCGTCCCGCGGCATCGCTCCCTGGCGCGATACCGGCATAGAAGTCACGGGACCCGCCGTCGCCGACATCGTGGCGGCCTTTGCCCAGGCATGGTCCACCTGCGGTACCGCACTGCCCGACAATGAAATACCCCCCGAAACATGCGAGCCAACAGGCAACATCAACCTGCGCGTCATTGCCAGCACACCCAGTACCAGCGGCATGTACCGTCTGGATCAGCTGATTGCGGCTGTTGCCCATGAAACGCTCTGGCTGACCGATGCCTATTTTGTGGCGACGCCCGTGTATGTGCAGGCACTTTGTGCCGCCGCCCAGGACGGCGTGGATGTACGTTTGCTGGTACCCAGCACCAGTGATATCGCGTTTATTTCACCCCTGTCGCGCGCCAGTTACCGCCCCCTGCTGGAGGCAGGCGTTCGCGTCTTTGAATGGAACGGATCGATGATCCATGCCAAAACCGCCGTCGCCGATGGCCGCTGGGCACGGGTTGGCTCCAGCAACCTGAACCTGGCAAGCTGGATCAGTAACTACGAACTGGACATCGCGGTCGAAGACCATGAGTTTGCCGAGACGATGGAGGCCATGTACCTGGCCGATCTCGACAATGCCACCGAGATCATGCTGGCAGGCCACACGGTAAAACCTGTGGAACCAATGCACAGGCGCCCCACGCCCCGAGCCTTCCGTGAAAAAGGCTCCGGCATGACTACTGCGATGCGACTGGGGAATACCGTTGCTACCGCGCTGCGCCAACAGCGGGTTCTGGGCGCTGCCGAAGCAGGCCTGATGGCAATGCTGGGAATGATCTTGCTGGTTTTTGCCGCCATCGGCCTGTACTGGCCGCGTGTGCTGGCAATACCCATGGCGATGATCAGCCTCTGGCTGGCTGTATGGCTGCTGGCGCGCGCCTGGCGTCTGCGGCAGCGTCACCGGCCGCCGTCAATACCCGCAAAAAAACCGGGTGACGGCTCCCCTGACAGTTGACTGGATCGGCTCATCAAGTATCCTTGCCGGCCTGTGGAAGCGTGGCCGAGTGGTTGAAGGCAGCGGTCTTGAAAA
The DNA here is from genome assembly GCA_030646295.1 of Moraxellaceae bacterium. Classification (GTDB taxonomy): domain Bacteria; phylum Pseudomonadota; class Gammaproteobacteria; order Pseudomonadales; family Moraxellaceae; genus UBA2031. Next base: position 47,940 of record JAUSND010000016.1, on the reverse strand, counting down.
CCGCCGAGGGTTCCGCCCTCCGTGAGTTCGAATCTCACCGCTTCCGCCACCACACCAATAAAATCAATAAGCTACGACAAATAATGAACTCTACCCCACATAAAAACCCACATTAAATTGTCGGTTGTCTGCTACCCTCCCCCTCTTCTTGCCTCACATTGGGTAGACTGCTCCTCATCGAAGCCATGAGCAGGGTGCTTTCCGTCGCAGAATCTTCCGGTTGCGTGGGACTGATCGCGGATGCGAAAGACTCTGAGGCTGCCAACTTCTACGCCGCCTTCGGCTTCCAGCCAGCTCCTGAAAGTCCGCTGCTCCTGTTCATGCCATTTCCCGAAATTCAGGAACTGTTCAGGGTGGGTGCGTACTCGACTCCCCCCCCCCACTTTTGAGTATCACGCGGGGCGAATTCATAAACTAAGTGCAACACGCCAGCTCCCAGAATTAGGGAGTGATCTGGAATACTGGTGCTTCTCTGTCCCGGCAAGAATGGAGAAGCAGCCATGAGATATCACCAGATTACATTGGACGAAAGAATAGCGATAAGCACCCTGCGGAAGGAGAGCCTTTGTGCTGCGGCGATTGCCCGGCGACTGGGCCGCCACCGCAGCAATCAGTCGGGTGCTGCAGCGTAACATCTGTGCCTATGACGGGGCCTACCGGTTTACCAAGGCACAGCGCCGTACTAATGGGCGGCGCTGGCGCACACGGCGGGGGTTACAGCATACGTCAGCGCAATACTGGTGCGTAGAAGGCCTGCTGGCAAAGAGGTTGAGCGCTGAGCCAGAAGCTCTTTCTCTCTGCGTCAATGCCCTTCATGAAAAGGGCTTTGACTGTGCGCCATGCGCCTGCAGTGACACTGCGCGGCCATGAGCCTTCACCGGCGGCAACCATGATCCCTGGCTTACGGGTGCGCTTGACCTCGCGAGAGACTGTAACGACGGGGCTATCTCGCTGGAATTTAGTACGAAGGGTAGAACTGGCTATCCTTTCGGCTACGGTGATCTGGTGGTACGTCATGCTGTGGTCCCTAATCTTGACGGAGAAGAGAAAACAGCATTATCCAAGATCACCCACAGATCATCAGTTGGGTGTGTTGCGATTAGTATATGAATCCGCCCTACTACATATTAATTTCGGCAGCTTCAGCGATCTCCAGTAGGGATTTTATAATGAGCGAAGAGTGATGAGCCACCACAAATGGTACGGCCGTATTATTATAATTCAGAATCGATTTTCGCAGAAAGTTGAACCGGACATAAACGCCATTCAATTTATTTTTTATTTCTGGCTTGGCTATCAGGGACTGGTCCTTGCGCAGAACATCCAGATTTTCCGAAAAATCGACAACTATTTTTTCAATAGAGGGTTCTGCACTGGTCTCTCGATTGGCTTCTCCTCCTAATGAGTATATGCGCTCGAGATAACGGTTTTTAAGGTAGGCGGCTTGAACGGCAAGCATTCTGATGGAAATTGCGGATGAATTCAGACCTGATTTTTGTTTACCCAAGATTCTGGTTGTCTCAAGTGCATGATTTACCATGTTGCTGACGGACTGTCCTTGGCCCGCCCCTGTTTTCTCAATTGCATTCAGATTGAAGTCAAGTTCACTATTCATGCCAGCATTAGCGGCTTTGAGGTTGTTGGCTATATCAGTATTCAGTCGCCCGCCAATCGACTGAATGCACTCCGACAGTGTTTTTTTGATTGTACTCACATTCTGTTTGAGTTTTTTATCTTTAGGTGAATTACTAAGCTCGTGATAGGCAGACAATAGCTCATACTGTGCAATTGCACAGGTAGTGGGGTATGTGGATTCTGCCACAGAGGTGGCTGAAATGAATGATAATACAAGAGCTGTCGATGCTAAACAGGAATAGCGAATCCGGAATATTCGAAGCATTAATGTTTTCATAATGTAGTTTCCATGAGTGAGACGAAAGGGACATTTTTTCTCAGGCAGCTGCCTTTTACTGCGCGAGTGCCTTGGCGGCCATCTCGTCGTTGTTGCAAAGCAGGTTCTGCTCCGACAGCTGGCTCGCATTCTTGGCACCGGCATAGACCAGAAGACCTGCCTCGTCGTAGTAGCTGCGCATACGGTCGGACAGCAGTCCGATGTCTTCTAGGTTGGGCACCAAGCGCTGAAACATGATGTTGCGGAACTACGTCATTCACCATGGTGCGGGCGTCGACGGTTTCCCGGATCGCCTCCACGAGCCGGGCATTGCGGTGTGGTCGGCGCGCCCGAAACGCGTCCAGCGTTGGGCGCTGGCGTGGGGGACACTCATGCAGTACTCCTGTGGACGCCGGTTTCAATGCAGTGGCAAAAAGTGTGTAGTGAAACCACTTGCCAGCCATTTGGTCACCCAACCAAACCCTCTGTCAACCCCCTCCATGATCGCCTGACCAAAGAATTGGCCTGTATCGGCCGGCATTGACGTGGCCCGGGTGCCACCAGCAAGTAGTACACCATGTCTTGAAACCGTGCCCTCCAGCCCCCCCCCCGGTGATACAGCGCTCTTGATGTCGGACGATCTCGATCGCATGCATTGATAGTCCAGTTGAGTACACAAGAGCCTGTTGAGCTACCCATGCACCATGCTTGAGGTACCACGCCTGGAGTTACGAAACAGGGTTAACGAAATCTTTACCAAAAGCCGTAGCTCGGAGGGCAACCGCAGCATCATGGGTATGATGCTGGTGGATGGCACTTAGATTGGCCGCTTCAAGGTCAGTCGCCTGATGCAGGAGTTAGGTCTGGTCAGCAAATAACCGGGCTCGCATGCCTATTAACAGGCAACCGTTGGGAGGCCAGACATCCCCCTAACTTGCTGAATCGGGAGTTTGAGGTCACATGATCGAATCAGGTCTGGTGTGGTGACATCACCTGCATCTGGACACATGGCTAGTGGCACTACTTGGCCGATGTACTGAATTTATACAAGCGCCGTATTGTTGGTTGGACACTCGCTACCAGACCGGACACTGCCCTGGTGATCAAGGCGTTGAACATGGCCCATGTGCAGTGTGGCAACTGCTGAGACAACGCCCTCATGGAAAGGTTTTTCAGGAACTTGAAGTCTGAATGGGTGCCACGTACGGGGTATATGACGGCGCAAGAAGCACATCGCGACATTGGTCATTATGATGCACCGATACAATTGGCTCCGGCCACATCAGTACAACGACGAATTGGCACCTGCGTGTGACGGCTTCAGTTTGACGCCAATGACGCCACGCACATGTTGTGCGGCCGCCTGACCGAAAGCCTTCGTTGAGTCCGCGACCTGCTCCATCGGAGCGCTGACCAAACCCAGGATGCGGTGCTGCCTACTTCCATCCCGGAGTGCCTCACCGCATATAGCGACTATACTACTTGTCATGAAAACGCACAGGCATCCGATGGCCAACGCGAAACGGCCTCCCTTGAAGCGAGAGGATGAGCTCGAGAAATACCGCAACCTCTTCGCCAACATGACGGAGGGCTTTGCCTTGGGTGAGGCCCTGCTGGACGAGCGCGGCAAGGCCACAGACTTCCAACTCCTCGATGTCAACGAGGCCTTCTTCACCCAGACCGGCTTCCCCCGCGACTGCCTCGGCCGGCCCTCCCTGCAATGGGCGGCCCGGCAGGAAAGCATCTGGCGGGAGAATTACTGTGGCGTCGCCCTGAGCGGCCAACCGAAGCACTTCATAAGCTTCAGCATCGATACGGGCCGGCACTTTGAGTTGTACTGCTATTCCCCCCAGCCCGGGCGTTTTGCCGTTGTCTTTCGCGACATCAGCGACCGCCTGCGGCTGGAGCAGCAACTGGGCAAGCGCGAACATGAGCTGAGCCAGATGATCGCGGGCCTGCCCGGCCTGGTGTGGACAGCGCGGGCCGACGGGTTCCCGGATTTTCACAGCATCCAATGGCTGACCTACACCGGCGTGGATCCGGCTACCTTGCGCGGCGACGACTGGCTGTCCGTGCTGCACCCCGAGGACCGGCCGCGCGCGGCCGCCGTCTGGCACGCCGCCCATACCACGCAACACAACTACGAGATCGAACTCCGCATCCGCCGCCACGACGGCAGCTATCACTGGTTTCATGCCCGTGGCCTGCCCCTACGTGATGAGGTCGGCACGGTCATGCGCTGGTTCGGAATCTGCACCGATATCGACGACCTGAAGCGTGTCCAGGCAGCGCTGGCCGAGAGCGAGCAGCGTTATACCTCGCTGTTCAACAACAAGCTCAACGCCGTCGCGCACTGCCGCCTCATTACGGACACGGCCGGCGTTCCCGTGGATTTCAGCCATGTCTCCGTCAACGTGGCCTATGAAAAGATGCTAGGGTTTCCTCAGGCTGAGATCGCCGGAAAGCGCTTGACCGAGGTCTGGCCCGAGGCCGAGCACCTGAAGCCCGACCTGATCCAGCGCTACGGCCGGGTGGCGCTGCAAGGAGGCGAGGATCAACTTGAGGTCTGGCTGCCGCATACCGACCAATGGTTCGACGTCTTCGTATACAGCCATCAGCACCGTGACGTCACGATGCTCTTCTCGGACATCAGCAAGCGCAAGCGGGCGGAGCTTGCCCTGCGCCGCAGCGAGAGCGCGCTGACGGCCGCGTTCGAGCAGGCCGCGGTGGGGTTTGCGCATCTATCGCCTGATGGCCACCTGCTGCGCATCAATCGCAAACTTTGCGAACTCCTGGGCTATACGGCGGATGAGCTCCTCGGGCAGCCCTTCAGCCGGCTCACCTATCCCGAAGACCGTGAGCAGGACCTGATCGAGCATGAGCGGTTGCTGCAACGGGAAGTGCCATGGGTAAAAATCGAGCGGCAGTTTCCACACAAGCTCGGCCATGCTGTATGGTTGCGGGTCAGCCTCAGCGCAGTGCACGACGAGGCGGACAGCTACCTGTATAGCCTAGCGGTGGCGGAGGACGTCACCGAACGCATACAGGCAGAATCGGCCGACCACGCCAAGACCGAATTCCTAGCCACCATGAGCCATGAGATTCGCACCCCGTTGAACGGACTCATCGGCTTCACGGGGCTGCTGCTTGACGGCCCGCTGGACGAGAGTAAGCGTCATTTTGCCGAACTCGCACGTCAATCCGGCGAATCCCTGCTGCACCTGCTTAACGATTTTCTGGATTTCTCCAAGATTGAGGCTGGCCGCCTGGAATTGGAGCCGGTGGCGTTCGACCTGCATCTGGAGGTGGACCAGGTGCTGGCGCTCGTACGGCCCAGCGCCGAGGCCAAAGGTCTGGAACTCCGCCGTATCCTGGCCGCGCCGCATCGGTTGCGGGGCGATGCGGCCCGCCTGCGCCAGATTCTGCTGAACCTGCTCTCCAATGCGGTGAAGTTCACCCCAGAGGGGCACATCCTGCTCCGCTGTACGGAGTTGGGGCGGCAAGATAACTCAGTGCGCCTTTGTTTCGAGGTCTGCGATACCGGCATTGGCTTAAACCAGGAGATTCGTCCCAATCTTTTCAAGCCCTTCGTGCAGGCGGCGTCCATTACCCACCGCTTTGGCGGCACCGGGCTGGGACTAGCCATCTGCCGGCGCCTGGCCGAGGCCATGGGCGGTAAAATCGGCTATCGCCCCCGACCAAGCGAGGGCACAGTCTTCTGGGTAGAGCTGCCTTTTGAACGACTGCCTTCGGAAAACACCCCCTTGCCGGACAGTAGCAAGGCTGTCTTTCACAGTACGGCAGATGGCAGATTTCGTGGCCGCGTGCTGGTAGCGGAGGACAATTCCGTCAGCCAGCTGCTGGCCGCTGAGGTACTAAAGCGCATGGGTTGTCAGGTCGATGTAGTGGGCAACGGCAGCGAAGCCGTCACGGCATATCAGCAGTTGCCCTACGACCTCATCTTCATGGACTGCAACATGCCGGTGATGGACGGCTTCGATGCCACGCGGCAAATCCGTCGGCTGGAAGGCGACCGCCGCCACGTGCCCATCATCGCCATGACCGCCTCGGCCCTGCAGGGCGATCGCGAGAAGTGTTTGGCTGCGGGCATGGATGACTTCATATCAAAACCTTTGCGCCTTCAGCAACTGGGCCAGCTTGTGGAGAGCTGCCTACCGCTACGTTAGCACGACCGCAATAGTCCCCGTGGAGGCCTTGCTACACTGTCAGGATTGCCTAAGAAGCCTTCCACACCGCTTCCTCCACGACGACCGCGGAAACGGGACATTTTCATACGTACAGATGCAAGCGAATGCATGCACCTCAGCAGAGAAGACATTTTCTCACCGCAGATGACGATTCCATACTTGGTACTGTCACGATGAGCAGAACGCCTCTTGCCCAAACAGCCTCATGGCCAAGGCGGTCACCTGACGCATCTTCAGCGCTGCTTCATCAGCGAAAACGTATACCATTGATCTGAAGGCATGACCACACTGCCCAGACTATCCGCACCAAGCTTTAACGCGTTAACAAGCATAGGCGCCCCTCCACTTTTCGTGCGTCCAAACACGATGCAGACCCAATCATGAGCTGGGCAGTTCTCCGTGTGGTTTCAACCTCTGACAGCACATCGACACGGCCAATCTGCATAACCAGATTGCCGGTAATCTGTGTCAGGCCAATGTTCACATCCTAACGACCGGACTCGGCAATCATGAAGTAACTACCGCTGTTCCAGGCACTGCTGTTTGAGGCGACCTTGACGAGACCGTCCAGTTTCATCCCCACCGTATTGGCCGCGCCAGTGCCCGGAGAAATGAAGGCATTGCCATCCACATCGACCACTGTGTAAATCAATGATCAGGAAAAAGCCTGGTCCTCCGGCGTGCCAAGCGTCGACGTATCCTGCACAGCGTGTCCCGTAGCACCGATTCACCTTGCACGGCCAGCCGAATCGGCTCGCCTCGAGCAACACTGCATTCTACGCAACTAGTTCGAAACATTGCAGATCAGCTGGTACGACGCTGTTCGCGCTCTTCAAGCACCGCACTGCGGATCATTCGCCAAACAAAATCTCCGATATCTTCGAGCGAATAGCGACCTTCCTCACGAAACCAGGTTGCCACCCAATTGAGCGCCCCGAGGCCGATCAAACGCAGCAGCTCCAGATCCATATCCTTCCGAATCACTCCCTGTTCAGCCAGCAGTTTAAGCATCGCGGCCCACAACGACTCATAGCGGTCACGCAGCTTTATCATTTCCCTGCGCGCCTCGCCACGCAGGGAGCGCCACTCGAACAACAGCACATAGACCATATCCGAACCACTGACCAGCAATTGCAGGTGTGCATTGATGCCGCGGCGCAACTGCTCGGCAGGCTCTGTCGCACCCGCCACAGCCTGGGTGACGGCTATCGAGGCCTGCTCCAGACCCAGCCGCATCAAATCGACGAGAATGTCTTCTTTGGCCTGATAACGGTAATGAAGGCTGCCGGGCAGCATGTTGCACGCCTCAGCAATCTCCTTGACCGTGGTCCGGTCATAACCTTGCTCCCGGAACAGGCGCGCGGCAGAACTCAACACGAAATCACGATCAGACTGGGCAACCGGCCTGACTTGACGACTTTTCTTCACGGCATCCTCCCGAGCAACGGAAACGCTATTCTAGCCTGAGTACCGCTCGGCACGCCTATATTCGATCCCGTCACGCCCACGATCAGCGTCTTTACAACCTTGTCGCCGCTGCCTGCTCAGGCGCCGACGGCGCCTGATACAAATTTCAGGTCTATGTTTATATGGCAGGATTGACATTTGGTTGACCAACCAATTACGTTGATTGCCATGGTCGCTACAGCGGGAGAATCCAAATGGCCCTGGCAAATCGTAAGATCGGTTACGGCGAGGTTGTAACGCGTGACCTCCACTTTTCGATGAACCGTGAGACGGTCACCCGCCACTGGTTCAACAACGACCCCTGGTGCACGCACTGGATGAACGCCATTCTGGCGGCCGTGCCGGATGGAGAGCGCTGGGTGATGAACTCGGCCCGCCGACAACTCGACAAATTGCGCGACCCGGAGGTGCGCAAGGCTGCTGGCGAGTTCATACGCCAAGAACGCACTCATGCCCGCGAGCATGACGAGATGAATGCCATTTGCGTACAGCAAGGCGTCCCTATTGACAAGGTCGAAACCACCTTCAAGCTCATTCGCAAGGAACTCCAGCATCGCCTGAGCGATGACATGCAAAGCTCCATCGCTGCGGCGTTCGAGCATTTCACCGCCATCATTTCCTCGGTGCTGCTGGAGCACGCGGAACTTTTCGACGAAACACATCCTGAATTACGTGCCATGTTGTACTGGCACTTCGTCGAGGAAACCGAGCACAAGAGTGTCAGTTTCGATGTGTTCGTCGACGCAAGCGGCGGCGGTCTGCGCAGTTACCGGTTGCGCATCAGTGGCATGATGCTGGCCATCTCGCTCGGTTTTCCAATCATGATCGGAAATCAGGCGTTTTTGCTCTATAGAGACAAACAGCTCCTCAATCTGCGTTCGGCGACGCATATGCTCAAGGTGCTGTTCGTCAAGCCCGGCATTCTTTCCAAAGTGCTGGCAGGTGTCTTCCCTTATTTCTCGCCAACCTTCCATCCTTGGGACGATGACAATCGGGAGACCATCAGGATCTGGAAGCGCGCCTACGAGCAGACCGGCGACACCCACAAGGCATTCGAGGCACTGGTCAAACACCAGCCCGGTATCCGGACAGGTCTCCGTACAGTTGCGCACCCGCCTGAGGGACTCTCATGAAAAAACAACCCTTACCACCTTCTCGCAATGCAGCCGCTGTCGTCACCGGAGCTGGCAGCGGCATTGGCCGCAGCTTTGCCTACGAGCTGGCTCGTCGTGGCGGTGCGGTGATCTGCGTCGACATCAATGAAGAGAGAGCCGAGCAGGTCGTCGCAAGCCTGCAGGCCCTCGGCAGCCAGGCAATTGCCTATCGCTGTGACGTGGGCGATGCGAAGCAGATGGAAGCCCTCAGCGATGAGGCCGAGAAACTGCTCGGCCGTCCGGTGACTCTGGTGATCAACAATGCAGGCGTGGGTCTCGGCGGGCCAATCGGCGCGGTGTCACTGGAAGACTGGCAATGGTGTATGAACGTCAACCTCTGGGGCGTGATCCACGGCTGCCATTTCTTCGCGCCGAAACTTCGGGATCTTGGCTATGGCGGCATCATTAATGTCGCTTCCGCCGCTGCTTTCGGTGCAGCGCCGGAAATGAGCACCTACAACGTCACCAAGGCCGGTGTACTGGCGCTCTCGGAAACCCTGGCTGCTGAGCTTACCGGCACCGGCGTGAGAGTCACGGCACTGTGCCCAACCGTGGTACCCACCAACATCGTCAACGACGGCAAGCTACCGGAAAAGCGCCGCGAGTTTGCGCGGTCCGCCATGACGCGCTTCGCCCTGACCACCGCCGACAAGGTAGCCCGACAAACACTTGATGCGCTGGATCGTGGTGAGCTTTACATGCTGCCGCAAATCGATGGGCGCCTCGCCTGGCGTTTCAAACGACTGATGCCGCGCCTGTATGCCCGTACCGTTGGCGAGGCCTATCGCCTGCTGGCCAATTGATCAAGGAGACTCTCATGGCATCACTCCCTGCAAGAATCATCAAGCCCCTGTTCCGCGCGATCATGAAGCGCGACATTCAGGACCCCGATCATCTGGTCCGTCATTTACGCATGGTCATGAATGCCCCGCTGATGCCTTCGGTGATCCCCCGCGGCGTCAGTCTGCGCCATGGCCGCGTGGCCGATGTACCCGGCCAGTGGTTGAGTACCGCCCATCCTGCGGCGACCATACTGTTCCTCCATGGAGGGGCTTTCGTGGGCGGTCGTCTGGATACCTATCACCACTTCTGCGGCACGCTGACGAAGGCACTCAACGCCCGCATTTTTCTCGCCGATTACCGACTGGCACCGGAGCACCCTTTCCCGGCGGCAACCGATGATGCCTTTGCCGCGTACAGCGAGCTGATCGAAGAATCCCTGCCGCTGATCGTGGCCGGCGATTCCGCCGGCGGCAACCTGACCCTGGCAACGTTACTGCGTGCCCGCGACGAGCAACTGTCCATGCCGGTGTGTGCCGTAGCCATTTCACCAGGCGCTGACGCTACCGGCGAGTTGATGTCCCGGGATGCCAATAATGAGAGCGACCCGATGCTGTCACGGGTGATGATCGATGGCGCCGTCAGGATCTACCTGCAAGGTGCCGATCCGTTCCATCCCTACGCATCCCCGACGCGGGGAGACTATCGGGGTCTGCCACCATTGATGCTGACGGTAAGTGAAGAGGAATGCCTGCGCGATGATGCCTATGTCGTTGCCGAACAAGCGCGTCATGCGGGGGTGCCGGTCACGCTGCTATCGCGACAGGACATGCCCCACATCTGGCCAATTTTCCTGCTGCTGCCAGAAGCCCGTCAGGATACACGCAAAATAATCCGCTTTATGCAGTCCCGTCTGGATAATCGACGGCATAACGATCTACCCAACCACCGTGCCGGATCCGGTGACTTGCACACACCATCGACCACGCAGGAGGCTGTTGCATGAACATGACTGCTTTCACTGCCGATCAGACCCGGCACCATCCTCCTGTTCGTCCTGATCACGAGGTGATTATTGTCGGCGCCGGCATCTCCGGCATCGGTGCCGCCATCCAGCTCAAAGCAGACGGCGTCAACGACATCCTGATTCTTGAGCGTGACAATGATGTCGGTGGCACCTGGCGTGACAATCGCTATCCCGGCATTGCCGTGGACATCACCTCGGTTACCTACTCTTTTTCGTTCGAGCAGAATGCTAACTGGTCACGAGTGTTCGCTCCGGGCAACGAGCTGTATCAATACACCCGGCGGGTGTCATCCAAATATGGCATCTACCGCCATATCCGCTTCGGCGTTGAGGTGGAACGGGCGCAATTCGACACGGAAAACAATCTCTGGGTAGTCAGCCTGGCGAGTGGCGAGACATTGCGCGGCCGACATCTGATCTCCGCCTGCGGCGGGCTGATCTCACCCAAGCTGCCTGACATCGAAGGTCTTGACGCCTTCGAGGGAGAAGTTATCCACACTGCCCGCTGGCCTGAAGGCTTGGACCTGACGGGCAAGCGTGTTGCCGTCATCGGCACCGGCGCCACCGCCGTACAACTGGTTCCGGAGATCGCCCGTCAAGCGAAACAGCTTGATGTCTATCAGCGCACCCCGATCTGGGTTCTGAAAAAACCGGACCGGATATTGCCCGGCTGGCTGAAAAGCCTGTTTCGTGCCTTACCCGCCCTGCAAGGTGGTGTTCGCGGCATAACCGACGTGGCCAGCGAAACCCTGATGGTACTGTCAGCGATCTACTACCGTCAGGCCCCCTGGATAGTGCGCGCCTGCGAGAAGGCCGCACTCGACAATATGCGAAAACAACTCCCCGGCAGACAGGATCTCTGGGAAAAACTCAGCCCGGCCTATGGCTTTGGTTGCAAACGGCCCACCTTTTCCAACGAGTACTTCACAACGTTCGCTCGTGACAGTGTCGAGCTGGTCACCACGCCCATCCGTCGCATCACCCGACAGGGCATCACCACCAGTGACGGCAAGTCGCGACGCATTGATGTACTGGTGCTTGCCACCGGCTACAAGACCTTCGAAAAGGGCAATATCCCCTCATTCGAGCTGATCGGAAGCAATGGTGTTGATCTCGGCCAGTTCTGGCACGATAACCGCTATCAGGCCTACGAAGGCTTGACCATTCCGGGGTACCCGAACTTCTACATCATGCTCGGCCCCTATGCACTGATTGGTACCTCCTACTTCAAGATGGTAGAGGGAAATGCCATTCATCTTTCACGCTGCATCCGCGAGGCCCACCGGCGCAAGGCAACCCGGGTGGAAATCCGGCAGATCGTGCATGACCGCTACTTTCAGAACATTCAGCAACGTCAGCAGAACACCGTGTTTCTCAACCACAACTGCGCACTCTCCAACAGCTATTATTTCGACCACCATGGCGACGCGCCCATGCTTCGCCCCTCGACCTCGGTGGAGATGCTGTGGCGGGCGAAGCACCTGCCAATGGACAATTACTTGTTCCTGAAGAGCAAAGATACGGGAGCATATTTCAGACCAGAGACTTCAAATCGGTACCCGAATCACTCAATGCTTCAGCGCTGACGCTCTTGCGGTGCTGGACCAGCTGCTTGCCGACCATGAAAGCAATGGGCAGATTGACCGCGTCAACAGCAATGACACAGCCCTCGCGGAGATAGAACACCGCAAATTCCTTATCCTCGGGGCTGCCGCGCATCACACGCTGATCATGATTTTGCGACAACCCCACCATCTGCAGGCGTACGTCATACTGGTTCGACCAGAACCATGGGACGCTATCGTAAGGTTTCTCCTCTCCCATCAGAGTCGCCGCCGCAGTACGAGCTTGATCGACAGCGTTGGCGACAGACTCAAGCCGTTGCATCTTCTCGAAGAAAAGATTCCGGTGACGGGTACAGTCGCCAATCGCCAGGATGGCGGGATCGCCGGTGCGGGTAAACTCGTCGACAACAATACCGTCATCACAGGGCAGGCTGGCGACCTCAGCCAAAGTGGTTTCCGGTATGACGCCGATCGAGACGAGCACGATATCGGCCGGCAAAGTGCCTCCATTCGCCAACATCACGCCAGCCACACGACCCTGATCATCCGCTTCAAAGCCGGTTACCGCTGTGTTCAGGCGTACATCCACGCCGGCGCCACTGTGTTTGGCGTAAAAGAACGCCGACATCTCCGGGCCCGTAACGCGCTGCATAAGACGCTCTGCGGCTTCCAGCACCGTGACATTAACGCCTTTTTTGATAGCGCTGGCTGCCACCTCAAGGCCGATAAAACCGCCACCCACAATGACCAGACTCTTCCCCGGGACTAATTGTTCACGCAGGGCATCTGTGTCAGCTATGTCATGCAGATAATGAATGCCTTTCAAGTCAGCCCCGGGCGCTTTCAGACGTCGGACGTGTGAGCCCGTGGCCAAGACCAGTCGATCGTATTTCAACGTGCTCTGGTCCGACAAGCTGATGGTCTTGTTGTCTCGATCAATTTGTTCAACGCGCACACCGAGCCGCAACTGATGGCCTGCCTTCTCGTACACCGAGCGCGGCTTCAGGTAAAGCGACTCCTGATCAACATCTCCTGCCAGGTAATTCTTGGACAAAGGCGGCCGCTGATATGGTGGATGGGGTTCTTCGCCCACCAGAACCACCTCATGTTGATATTTTTTTTGCAGCAAGGTTGTCAGGAGCGCACCTGCTGCGTGCCCGCCGCCAACGATGACTGTGGTCTCTTTCCGTTTGTTTACCATAGCCTCTCTCTTTAGCTGTGCCTTGGGATCGGATTGTTCAGGAAAATGCCAACCGAGACGAGCACAAGGTCGGCTGGCACGGTGATGTCAACCGCGCCCCGCGACACCCCGCACGCGGCTCTCAGCCGCCGGAGGTCTCGGCATCCTCAAGCATCATCGCGGCGCCCTTCTCGCCGATCATGGTCGCCGGCTGATTGGTGTTACCGCCGACCAGCGTTGGCATGATGGAGGCATCAATCACCCGCAGACATTGCAGTCCATGCACGCGCAGACGCGAATCGACCACCGCCAACGGATCCACACCCATCTTGCAGGTGCCGACAGGGTGATATGCCGACTCACCGCTGCGCCGCACCCATTCGGCGAGGTCGTCGTCATTCTGTAGCGCCAGCCCGGGCGACATCTCGACCTCGTGGTGCGGGGCGAAGGCCGACTGCGCCAGAATCCTGCGCAACAGGTGAACGCCGCGAACGAGTTGCTCAACGTCGGCGGACTCGGCCATGTAGTTGGGGTCTATCAGCGGCGCCGTAAATGGGTCGGCACTGTGCAGACCGACGCGGCCACGCGACAATGGCCTGAGCCCGTAGATCATGACAATGTAGCCATAACCGCTCATCGCGGTCTTCATGTCCCGCCCGTGATCGGCGTACAGCATTGGCCCGAAGTGCAGTTGCAGGTCGGGTATCGGCTCCTCCGGCCGGGAGCGGATGAACCCGCCGGCCTCGGCGCCGTTGCTCGACAGCACTCCGCGTCTACTACTCAGGTATTGCAGCAGGGCCCGCAGGCCCTTGAGCCAGTAGCTCGGATGCATCGAGATGCTCTGGCGACTGCGCGCTCTGACGCGCACGAACACGTCGATATGGTCCTGGAGATTCTGCCCAACACCCTCCAGCGCATGATGCAGTTTGATGCCGTGCCGGGACAGCTCCTCCCGCGGACCGATCCCGGATAGCATCAGCAGTTGCGGCGAGTTGAACGCGCCGCCGCAGAGCACAACCTCGCGCCCGGCACGGACCTGCACCAGCCCGGTCGCGCTGCGGTACTCGACACCAGTGGCGCGGGTGCCTTCGAGCAGCACACGGGTAACTTGCGCACCGCTGCGGACAGTCAGGTTGGAACGCCCCGCTGCGGGCTCAAGATAGGCGCGCGCATTGCTGCAGCGCGCGCCGTCCTTCTGGTAGGCATAGTAGAAACCCACGCCCTCCTGCTCACTGCCGTTGAAATCCGTATTGCGCCGGTACCCCGCCTGTGTCGCCGCCTCGACGAACACCTCGCTCAGCGAATTGGTATAGCGGCGCTCGGCAACATTGAGCGGACCACCCTGGCCATGAAATACTGCTTCGGCCGGGGTCAACTTCGGCTCGAAATGTTCGGACCTGCGAAAGTACGGCAGCACCTCGGCGTACGACCACCCGTCGCAACCCAGCCGCGCCCACTCGTCGTAGTCCCAAGCATGCCCGCGGATATAGACCTGCGCGTTCATGCCGCTGGAACCGCCGAGCATCTTGCCCCGCGGCTGGAACAGCGCGCGGTCGTACATGTTACGCTGTGGTTCGGTATTGAACTGCCAGTTGTAGCGGCGGCTGAACATCAATTGCAGGAAACCCAGCGGCATGTTCACGAAAGGATTGCGGCGGCTCTCAGGACCGGCTTCGAGCAGCAGTACCGAATAGCGGCCGCTCTCGGACAGGCGGTTGGCGACGGCACATCCGGCCGAGCCCGCGCCGACCACTACATAATCGAATTGTTCAGACGCCATCTTGGTCAGCCGGTTCATTAACTCTTAGGCGTCAGTTTAACCATCAGCTTAGAATAGCCCCGCACGAAGTTGGACTGCACTCGCTCAGGCTCGCCGACAACTTTGATGTCGTCAAAGCGCTTGAGCAATTCTTCCCAGAGGATGCGTAGTTGCAATTCAGCCAGACGGTTGCCCATGCAACGGTGAACGCCGTAGCCAAACGACATATGATTTCGCGCGTCCTTGCGATCAATGATGAATTGATCTGGGTTTTCGAATTTGCGCTCGTCCCGGTTGCCCGAGGCATACCACATCACCACGCGATCTCCCTTCCTGATGGTCTGGCCATGCAATTCCACATCCTGCGTGGCGACCCGGCGCATATACGCCAGCGGGGTTTGCCAACGGATGATTTCAGAGACCATGTTGGGAATCAGCTCCGGATTCACCTTTAGCTTAGCGAATTGCTCCGGGAACTGATTTAAAGCCAGTACACCGCCGCTCATAGAGTTGCGCGTAGTGTCATTGCCACCAACGATAAGCAGCGCCAGATTCCCGATAAACTCCAACGGACGATTAATCAAATCCTGCGTGTCTTCACTGCTCTGTAGCATGCTGATCAAGTCGAAACCGGGCGCTTCGCCTGCCTTGCGGCGTGCCTCCTTGTCGCGCCAAAGCCTGGAGAAAGCCCAAGCCATATCTGCGGCGTCGTCAAAAAACACATCTTCACTGGTAAACTCGCCGCCAGTCGCCGATGATGCGCCGGACAATCGATCCGACCAGCCAATCAACTCGTGACGTTCATCGTAAGGGAAATCCAGCAGCGTCGCCAACATGCGGCCTGTCAGTTCTTTCGAGACCGTCGGCACCCAGTTGAAGGGCTTGCCCAGAGGCAGGCTGTCAAGCACTTCACCGGTGCGCTCCCGAATCAGCCCTTCCATTTCCTTCAGATTCTGCGGTGCCACCACCCCCTGGACCGCTCGGCGCTGCACGTCATGCTTGGGCGGATCCATGGCAATGAACATTTCGACCGATAGCCCTTCCGGGGGATCACCCAGGATAATTTGCGGCTCGGAGGAAAAAAGCTCATGATTCTTGTCAACGAACAAAATGTCCTCATAGCGCGTCACCGACCAGAATGGCCCAAAGGGGCTGTTCTTCTGATAGTGCACCGGCGCCTCATCACGCAGCCGCTTGAAGTAGGCGCCCCACTGGCCCTGCCGATACAAAAAAGGGTTGCTGATATCGATCTTCTCGAGCGCCAGAGTGTTGACGTCAGGCAAAGGGACTTCGACAAAGTTGATCTGGGGTATCTTCGTTCCGACGGCCTTTCTCTTTGCCTTCATCAGCACCTTTAGTGCCTTGATCTGCAAGTGCATAGGCACCACTCTGGATGTGGTGTTGATCAATTTTGTCTGGATCGCACCAGTTGCGCTTGATTTCGTTGACATGGCGTTCTCTCTGCTTACATCTGGAATTCGGGCAAATGCACGGTCATGCCGTCCATCGCCTCGGTGGCTTTGACCTGGCAGCCAAGGCGCGAGGTTTTCGCCCGCTCCGGGGTCATGGACAGCATCTGTTCTTCAGCGTCGCCGATCGATCCGGTCTTGCCGAACCACTCATCCGCAACGATCATGTGGCAGGTGCCGCAGGCGCACTCCCCGCCACAATCCCCGTCGACGCCTGGAATGGCGTTATCGGCGGCAATCTGCATCAGCGTGGCGCCAGCCTCAAACTCTGTGACATGTTCAGTGTTGTCATGCTCAATAAACGTGATCTTGCCCAATTTCTCTCTCCTGCGAATAACTTATGCTCGGATAGTGATTCCACGCCGGTATGACGGCGAGGTCATTTCTTGACATTCACGGGTCATTTAAAGACAATATATCCTCTGTGCAATGGGCCGCGCCGATGAAACAAAAGGCAGAGGGTTGGCAAAATCTGGCAGCCGATATTCCGTCGAACTATTCGCGGCTTATCGCCCGTGAGCTGGACATGACGACCAGGCAATTGCCCGTTTTACTGCGTGGCACCGGTCTTGACGTCGAACAGTTCCTGAGTGAGGACGGCCTGCTCACGCCGGCTCAGCAGGTACGGATCCTGCGTAATGCGCTGTTGCTGTCAGGCCAGCCGGCATTCGGACTAATGCTTGGCAAGCGACTGACCCCGGCAACCCACGGTGCGATGGGCTTTGCCGCCTCCAGCAGCCCGGATCTGCTCAGCGCGCTACGGGCGATACAAACCTTCCTGCCCACCCGCGCCAGCGTTATCCAGTTGCATTTACGGCAGGTTGAAGAGCACCTGGAATGCAGGCTGGATTTCCAGGTACCGCTAGACGCCGACCTCCAGCGCTGCCTGGCTGACACGATGATCAAGGTACTGCTCGAATTCGGCGAATTCATTGTCGGCCGTCCTCTGTATGAGGCTGAAATATGCTTTACCCATCCGGCGCCCGAATACCACGCGATCTATTCCGAGTATTTGTCCGGGCGGATTCGCTTTGGTTGTAATCAGTTGACGCTCAAACTGCCGATGACGTTGTGCCAGGAGCCGAACGCCTCCGCCAATCATGAAAACTATCGTCTGGCCCTGCAGCAGTGCGAAGCCATGCTTGCGCAACTTCAAACCCAGAAACCGAGCTATCAGACCCGGCTCAAGAAGATGATGTTGTCCCGCCCCCCCGGCACGCTCAGTGAAGAAGAAGCTGCGGCCACCCTGTTCATGAACAAACGCACCCTGGCACGCAAGCTGAAACAGGAGCACAGCAGTTTTCGTCAAATTCGTGACGACATCCTGTCCCAGCAGGCAGCGAGCTACCTGTGTGACAGCAAACTGTCCGTCGAGGCCATCGCCGCGTTGATGAACTATCACGACAGCGCCAATTTCAGGCGTGCCTTCAAACGCTGGTTCGGCCATCCGCCCGAGCAGTACAGGCAGCGTTTCAGTTCACGAGACACCCTGCAACCTGGCCCCTGAGAATGCTCTGAATAACTCCCAGCCTGACCGGTAGAAACGCTTTGCCATCTGACATGCCTTGGATTATTATTTGGTTGGTCAACCAATCATTAATTGTTGTGCTCAAACAAAATAGAGGTGGCCATGACATCCAGTTACACCCTGTACACCGGTTCGTCCGGGCAAAAGGATTGGTCAACTTCGTCAGCGGTGCCGACACTGTTTGTCGGTGCCAATGATCTGATGCTACAGGCCAGTCAATACGGTGAAATCACGGCCCCTATCGTGCTGCTGCTTCACGGCGGAGGCCAGACGCGCCATGCCTGGGCCGATACGGCTCGCACTCTCGCCGGAGCGGGATACTGTGCAATCACTTTGGATGCGCGCGGGCACGGCGAAAGCGATTGGTGTGCGCATGGTGACTACAGCACCGAAAGCTTGGTAGCGGACCTCAATGCTGTGATTCACTCGCTGCCCACGGCGCCGATCATTGTCGGTGCTTCCATGGGGGGCCTTACCAGCATGCTGGCGCTTGGCGAAAACGCCTCGCTGCCCTGTTCCGCGCTGATATTGGTAGACGTGGCCCCGCGACTGGAGCAACAAGGCGTGCGCCGCATCATCGAGTTCATGCGCCGCCATCAGGACGGATTCGACAGCCTTGAACAGGTGCGCGATGCAATCGCCGCCTACAATCCGCAACGCCCTCCCCCGAGCGACCTGTCAGGATTGCGCAAGAATTTGCGCCAACGGGATGACGGCCGTCTTTACTGGCACTGGGATCCTGCCTTTCTGGACCACGCACGCCTGCCTACGGAAACCAACAACGGGATGTTCGAACAAGTCAGGCTGGAGCGTGCCGCCCGCAAGCTGTCCATGCCTCTACTACTTATTCGCGGATACCAGAGCGACGTGCTCAGCGACCAGGGTGCGCGAGAGCTGCTCGACCTAGCCCCCCATGCGCACTATGTCGTGCTAAAGCAGGCTGGCCATATGGTAGCCGGGGACAGGAACACAATCTTCACAGAGGCAGTGCTGGACTTTCTGCAAGGGTCTAACGCCGCGCTTAGACGCCATGCCTCATCGACTTTCGACCATGGAGCATTGACATGAAACATCGCCATCTGGATGTACTGATCATCGGCGCCGGCCTGTCCGGAATTGGTGCAGCCTGCCACTTGCAGAAGAAGTGCCCGAACGTGCGTTTCGGCATTATCGAGCGGCGCGAAAGAATCGGCGGAACCTGGGACCTGTTTCGCTATCCCGGCATTCGATCAGACTCCGATATGTTCACACTCGGCTACAATTTTCGCCCCTGGACGCAAACCAAAATGCTTGCCGACGGCCCGTCAATTCGAACCTATATTGAAGACACCGCACGCGACCATGACGTCAAACGATACATTCATTTCGGCTTGAAAGTCATTTCAGAGGAGTGGGACAGCAAGAAGTATCACTGGACTGTCACAGCCCTTAATGAAAAAACAGGAAAAGAAGAAACCTTCAGTGCCGGCTTCGTCTTCAACTGTACCGGATACTACACGTACGACGCGGGCTATACGCCGGAAATACCAGGTTTGAGCAAATTCAAGGGTGATGTCATTCACCCACAGCAATGGCCCGAGAACTATGACTACAGCGGCAAGCGTGTAGTCATTATGGGTAGTGGAGCAACAGCAGTGACGCTGGTGCCGGCCATGACAGACAAGGCCGCCCACGTAGTGATGCTGCAACGTTCGCCGACCTACGTTGCAACCGTCCCCGAAGAGGATCTGATCTCCAAGAACTTGCGCCGTTTTCTGCCGGAAATGACGGTCTACCGAATGGCCCGCACACGTAACATCTTGCTTCAACGCGCTGTTTACCGGCTGTCTCTCAGCAATCCGAAAGCAATACGCAGACTGCTACTGGCAGCAACGCGCAGGCAGCTAGGTCCAAAGGTTGACATGCGCCACTTCCAGCCAAGTTACAACCCCTGGGAAGAGCGGATGTGTGCGGTACCCAAAGGAGACCTCTTCAAGGTTATCCGGGAAGGTAAAGCATCCGTCGTCACGGACCATATCGACACGCTTACGGAAACCGGCGTTCAACTCAAGTCCGGCAATCACCTGGACGCGGATGTACTGATCACCGCGACCGGCCTCAACCTTCAGCTTTTTGGTGGTGCTACGCTGCGTGTCGATGGCCGCGAAGTTAACGTATCAGACAAATTGCTGTACAAGGGACTGATGCTTGAAGGTGTGCCAAACATGGCGCTGGTATTCGGCTATACCAATTCCTCCTGGACCCTGAAAGCCGACATTGCCTGCGAATTTGTCTGCCGCTTGCTCAACCATATGCGCGACATTGGTGCCACCCGGGTCACTCCCATCGATGAGCAAGGTTGTAGTACCGATCTCAACTTCCTCAATCTACGCTCCGGCTATGTTCAACGAGCCAATGACCGCCTGCCGCGTCAGGGAAGCAAGGTGCCCTGGCAGAATCTGGATGATTACCTGAGGGATCTTCCTGCCTTGCGATATGGAAATCTCGAAGATGGTTATCTTAGTTTCGAGGGTAAAAACCTCAGGAAAAAAAAGCAGGGAATACTCGGTGCTCTGCTCGGCGCCTGAACGATAGCCTTAACAAGGAGGAGTACCATGAAAAATTTTTCTGGAAAAGTTGCCGCTATCACGGGGGCCGGATCGGGTATCGGTCAGGCCACCGCGATTGCCCTGGCGGGAAAGGGCTGTCACTTGTCACTTTCCGACGTCAACGACAAAGGATTGGCGCGAACTCTGGACAAGCTCCGGCCCTATCCAGTGAAGGTAACAGTGCATCATGTTGATGTCGGTGATCGTGCTGCGGTTTATCAGTACGCCGAGGACAGCGTCAAAGAGCACGGTAAGGTTAACCTGATCATCAACAATGCCGGCGTTGGTCTGGGGGAAACGGTAGAGGCCATGAGCTATGAAAACTTTGAATGGCTCATGAATATCAACTTCTGGGGTGTAGTGTATGGCACCAAGGCTTTTCTTCCGCACCTGAAGCAGTCCAGCGACGGTCATGTTGTCAACATCTCCAGCATATTCGGCATCATCGGTGTACCAACCCAGGCTGCCTACAATGCGTCCAAGTTTGCAGTCAGAGGCTTCACCGAAGCGTTGCGCGAAGAACTTGATATCGAGGGCGGCTGCGTCAGCGCCACCTGTGTCCATCCCGGCGGAGTCAAAACCAACATTGCCCGTAATAGCCGGATGGGTGAGATGGGAAACATGAGTATTGGTGACCAGGAAGAAATTGCCGACCTGTTTGATCGCATTGCCATGTCTACCCCCGAACAGGCCGCAAAAGCGATCCTCCGGGGGGTGCAAAAGAATCAAAGGCGCGTGTTGATTGGCGCTGACGCGGTGCTGATGGACACCACCCAGCGGCTCATGCCCACCGCATATCAGCGGGTTCTGGAAACTCTTTTTCGGATAAACAGAGGTCGCAGCGCAAAATCGACCACCGTCTAACTATTCATTCCGGCTATGAACTTCAAGGAGTATCGCAATGACGACAGTCGCGAAAACAAGCAACAGCCTCAACGGTGCCTCGGTGGGCATCCCACCGCGTCATATCGATTTTAATTTCCCGCAAAGCATCCCGACGTACTTTTATGCCGGGAATGCCACGGCGACCACTTTCTTCGCCATGCTGTCAGGGTTTTTCCCGCCGGGCGAGCGCTACTTCATGGATTCGGTACGTCACTTCCGAAGCCATGTCACCGACAAAGCACAGCGTGCTGCCGTCTCCGGATTTATGGGCCAAGAGGCCATCCACGGGCGCGAACATGATCGTCTGAACGAGCTGCTTGCCGAGCGCGGCTTTGACATGGGTACGCCAGACCGTTTCGTGAAGCTTGGCCTGAAGGTACTGGAAATGCTTCCTCCGAGCACCAAACTCGCGGCCACCACCTTCATGGAGCACTTTACTGCCCTGTTGGCAGAGCAGCTGCTCGAGGATAAGGATTTTCAGGGTTTGGCGGACCCTGAAATGATCAAGATATGGCAATGGCATGCATTGGAAGAGCTAGAACACAAGTCTGTCGCTTATGACGTCTATGAACTAGTCGGGAACCGGCACAGTGAACGGGTCGCCGCCGCTGCGGCCTCACTTGTCGTGCTGCTGCCCATGCTGGGTGTCACCTGGGCATGGATGCTGGCACGAGATGGCAAGCTCGGGAATATCAGGGACAACGCCAAGGGCCTGAACATGTTATTTGGCCGCAAAGGGTTTGTCTCAAAGATCCTGCCTCGTCTGCCAGAGTTCACTCAGCGACACTTTCACCCTGGCAATCATGACACCCGTCACCTGGAGCAGACATGGCGTGAGCGGCTTTTTGCGGAAGGCGGTGAGTTGTTTGACGTTTACAAGAACCGAGTAGCCTGACTTGTAATGCAAACCCCGGGCTTTGCCACATTCATCCTGTATATTGATGTTTCTGGCAAAGCCCCGGTATCGCCAGCACTTATATGCTGCTCGAGAGCCATATTACTCTCGACCATCAAGGAGTAACGCATGACCGAATCGCTGGTTGACTCGCTTATCCAGATGTTTCCCAATGTCCCTTTTCAGAAGCTGCTTGGCATCGAAATCGTCGATGTCGTCACCGACCGGGCCGTTGTTTGCCTGCCATACCGCGATGATCTGGCTGGTGGCGGCAACGCCTTCCACGGCGGCGCGATCAGCAGCCTGCTGGATCTGACCGGCGCCCTAGCGGCCTGGTCCGGCCATGACCCGAAAAACGGCATGAAGGCAGCTACCGTATCCATGACCGTGAATTATCTTGCCGCAGCGCTGGGCAAGGACATCATAGCTACTGCGAATGCGGTAAAACGCGGGCGAGAGCTGATTTTCTCGGAGGTCTCGATTCGGGAGAAAGCTTCAGGCAAGCTGATCGCCAATGGCACAATGATCTATCGCATTGCCTGACCGGAACGTGGAACAAAGATTATGGCCGATGCCGACAGCACACTCGAACTGCCGGCATCGACTCAGGCATTATCCTCAAGCACATAGGTGGCAGCTTTCTCGCCAATCATCATGCAGGCAGCGTTGGTATTGCCACTGATCAACAGCGGCATGACGGACGCATCGGCGACGCGCAACCCGGATACTCCTCTGACCCGCAACCGGCTGTCCACCACAGCCAGCTCGTCCTCGCCCATGCGGCAGGTTCCCACCGGATGGTAGATGGATTCCGCACGCTGGCGTATATCCGCGTCAATCTGCTCATCGGTCACCACTTCCGTGGCAGGCAGGTCATCGCCGCCAAAGATAGAAGCAAAAGCCTCGGTACGGAACACTCTGCGAGCCAACTTCACACCCTCCCGTAACACCCGGATGTCATCACTATCGGAAAAATAACAGGGGTCAATCAAGGGCGCACTGCGCGGATCACTATCGGACAGGCGGACGAAGCCCCTGCTCTTCGGCCGCAACTGACACACATGGATGGTACAACCGAAACCCGACGTCAACTCCCTGCCATGATCACGCAGGAAAGTCGGCAGGAAATGCAGTTGAACGTCCGGGCGATCACCTCCCCCGACATTGAAAAAAGCCCCGGCTTCAGCGGCATTGCTGGCAAGAAGCCCCCGCCGATGGCGAAAGTAATCATAGAAGGCACGTATCAACCGCGGCAGAAAGTATGGCGAGAAACCAATAGCCTGTCTGCTACTGTCATGAATCGAAACCGTCATATCCAGGTGATCCTGAAGGTTTTGACCAACCGCCGGAAGGTGGATATGGCAAGCAACCCCGACGCTTTTCAAATGATCACGATCTCCTATACCGGAGAGCATCAGCAACTGGGGTGAATTGATCGCGCCACCGCAAAGAATCACTTCACGATTGGCAGTTAGTACACAGGTTATACCCTGCTGATCAATGTACTCGACTCCCTTGGCCCGGTCGCCACTTAGCAGAACCCGGGTGACCAGCGTATCAGTCATGATGCAGAGGTTTCCCCGGCCCTTCGCAGGATCGAGAAACGCTCGCGCCGCACTCCAGCGCCGTCCTTCCTTCTGTGTTACCTGAAAACGGCCAAACCCGCGCTGATTTTCACCATTGAAATCATCATTCCGCGGCTCACCTAGCTCCTGACCAGCACGAATGAAAAGCTCGGTCAACGGGTTGGGGTCCTGTACTCGAGTAACGTTCAGTGGACCGCCCCGACCATGCCAGGCATCTACCGGATACTGCTCGTTATTTTCATGGGCAGTAAATATCGGCCGCACATCCTCCCAGCCCCAGCCCTTTGCCCCCGCATCTTCCCAGCTTTCGTAATCGTGATGTTGCCCGCGGATATACACCATGGCATTGATCGAACTGCTACCGCCGAGGGTTTTCCCTCTTGGCCAGTAAAGTCGTCGCTCAAGCAGGGCTTTCTGAGGAGCGGTATTATAGCCCCAGTTACGCTTACCCTCCTTGATTAGCCCGATCAGCCCGAACGGGATATTGACAAAGCCACTGTTATCATGGGGCCCGGCTTCAATCACGCAAACGGTATAACGGCCACCTTCACTAAGCCTGTTTGCCAGCACACAGCCCGCCGAGCCAGCACCTACAATGATGAAGTCAAATTCACGATTATTCACCCTGATGCACCTCGTCAAGCCGGGAAAAACTCTTTATATGGTGAGCACGGTCACCATGGGTCAATGAGCAGTGGGTGATCAGACGAAAGTAGTGGCCGATATCAAGCTCTTCGGTAACGCCAATCCCGCCATGAATCTGGATCGCCTGCTGCGCGATGCGTACCGCCTTGTCCGCATAATAGGCTTTCGCGGCCGTACTGGCGCGCTCACGCTGGGAGACATCTTCGGACTCCGCCTTAACGGCCGCCATAAACAGCATTGACTCGAGCTGCTGGAGATCGATGAACATATCCACCAGGTAGTGCTGAATTATCTGAAAGCTACCGATGGCTACACCAAACTGCTTTCGCGTTTTGGCATATTCCAGGGTGCGCCGGTACAGCGCGCCAGCGGCGCCATACATCCGCGCGCAGTCGAGCACGCGCAGATAAGCCAGCAACCTGCTCAGCGCTTGCTCGGCTTTCTCGCCACAGGCGAGTATCATCCCGTCTGTAATATCGACATCATCAAACAGGACGTTAGCGATACGACCTCCATCCAGAGCCCGATAACGAATCGTCTCGCAAATACCAAGCGGCACAGCGAGCACAACAAGCTCGCCATCGGCAAGTGCAGTCGCCAGTAGCGTATCGGCAAAACCACCATCCGGAACAAAGTTTTTCTGACCTGACAGGCGTCTTCCATTAAGCTTCATGGAAGGCGTTAACACCTGATAACCGGCGTGAAAGTCGTACAGTGCACAGGCAAGCTTCACCCGTCCCTCGATGACGTCGCTCAACATGGCCAAGGTCGCATCGGAGCCGACGTATTCGAGCAGCTTGCCAGGAGCTACCACCGTATCAACGTAGGGATCCAGACATAACGCGGCGCCCAGTTCCCTGACAACCATCGCCACATCAAGGAGCGTACCACCGAACCCACCGCCGGATTCAGCGAAGGGCAGACCGAACCAGCCCAGCTCCTGCATTGCTGACCAGCGTGACGCGCCGAAAGGGTCCTGTTGCTCGATTTGCTTCCTATAGATATCAAAGCTGTAGTTATCCTTAAGATACCGGCTGGCGGTATCCGCGATAAGGGTTGTATTTTCCGGGAGGTTGAATTCCATCATCTCGCCTCAAAGGCCAAGCAGCATTTTGGCCAGCACATTCTTCTGGATCTCGTTGGATCCACCGTAAATGGTGCAGGCACGGAGAAAGTTGTAACGTCGCGTGGCGCGATTGAAAATATCACTGCCAATTGTTTCCGGGTTGTCCCAGGTTAACGACATCATGCCGCCCAACTCCACCATAGCCTGCGACACTTTTTGCTGAAGCTCGGTCCCTTTTATTTTCAACCCGGATGATTCCGGCCCTAAGGGCCTGCCCTCATCAGTCGCGGCAACGGTACGGAAGTTAGTGTACTCCAGCGCCATCAATTCGATTTCAAGCTCGGCGATACGAAGCCGAGCCTGACTTTTGTCCAGAAAGCCCGGCGATTCCTCCACAGCGTTCTTCAGTCGTGATATCTCGTGATGACTATCCGCCACGCCGGCGATGGTGGTACGCTCGTGCGTCAGCAGGAACTTGGCAATAGTCCATCCCATGCCCTCCTGACCCACAAGATTTTCGAGCGGCACCCGCACATCGGTGAAATAAACCTCGTTAAGATGATGATGGCCGTCAATCGAGTAGATCGGCCGCACCTCGATGCCAGGTGTTTTCATATCAATCAGCAGAAAAGAAATCCCGTTCTGCTGCTTGACCGTCGGATCGGTTCTGACCAGACAAAACATCATGTCCGACCAGTGGGCCTGCGTCGTCCATATCTTCTGGCCATTCACTAGATAATGGTCATCCTTGCGCTCTGCACGAGTCTTCAGGGACGCCAGATCCGAACCGGCATTGGGCTCGGAGTAACCCTGACACCAGAGGGTTTCACCACTGACGATACCTGGCAGCCAGCGATCTTTTTGCTCCTGAAAGCCAAAGTTATAAAGCACCGGCCCGACCATCGACACGCCGAACGGACTTGTCGGGGGGGCGCCTGCCATGGCTCGCTCCAGATCAAAAATATAACGCTGTGTCGCCGTCCAGCCTGGCCCGCCATACTGTTTCGGCCACGTCAGTGCCAGCCAGCCCTGTTTACCGAGCAAACGTTCCCACTTCTGCTGTTGTTCTTTAGCGAGCATTTCACCAAGCGCCGAGGAACGCTTGATATCATCCTGAACATTTTCCCGCATCCAGCTGCGAATTGATTGCTGAAACTCCCGCTCTTCCCGAGTGAAATCCAGATTCACGGTTTATCACCTCTTGCTTGCCATCGAGCGCCGTTTTCAAAAGTCATTCAGTTGACCCCACGGTCTTTGTTTTCCCAATAAGGCCACCTCAGTTCGTTCTTGAGAATCTTGCCGGCACCACTTACCGGCAGCGGCTCGCGACGAAACTCGATGCTTCGCGGCAACTTGTACCCGGCAATCAGCGCACGGCAATGGGCCAGAAGCTCGCCTTGATTGAGACCATGCCCTTCCTTTAGAACGACAATCGCATGAACCATTTCACCCCACTCGTTGTGGGGAATCCCCACAACCGCACATTCCTGCACCGCGGGATGGCTGTAGATCGCACCCTCTACCTCAACCGAGAAAATATTCTCTCCGCCACTGATGATCATGTCCTTGGCACGATCAACGATAAAAACAAACCCGTCTTTATCCATATAGCCGAGATCACCGGTATGCAGCCAGCCATTGCGCAACGTCTCGGCAGACGCCTGTTCCATCCCCCAATAGCCCAGCATTACGTTCGGACCTCTGGCGCATATCTCACCTACCTCACCACGCGGTAGCTCGACATCATCCTTGTCCATAATGGCAACTTCGACGCCCAGTGCTGCCCTGCCAGCACTGCGTAGCTTGGCGCCGCCCGGTACATGAAACTCTGGCGCCAGCGCAGTAATAATCGGCGACGCCTCTGTCTGCCCATACCCTTGAGCAAAATGAGCATCTGGCATCTGCTCCATGGCACTGATCAACACTGCTTCAGGCATCGGCGATGCACCATAAAGCATTCGCCTGACGCTGCTGACATCAAAATTGCTTATCTTTCCAGAAGACACCAGCAGGTTGATCATGGTTGGCACTAGCAATGTATGGGTGATTTTTTCACGCTCAATGAACGACAGCACATCACCCACATCGAAACGCGGCACAATACCGTGGGTGCCACCAGCCATGGTTACGGCAAAGGTACTTGCCATGTCGGCCAGATGGAACATCGGCGCTGCATGCATATAGATGGTGTCAGATCCGTAACCCATTTCCGGGACAACGTTCAGGGCATTAAACACAAGATTGTCGTGGCTCAGCATAACGCCCTTTGATCGCCCGGTCGTGCCGCCGGTATAGAACAGGCCGGCAAGCTGCGCACCACCTTCGCTCTTATCGGCCATGGGTTTGTTCTGGTCGATCAGCGACTCATAAGCGATACAACCCTCCGGCAAGTCACCTTCACCCATGAACACCACATGACTGACGCTTTCCATCAATGGTCGCAGGATCGGCAGCATCGCACTGAACGCATCATCAACGAACAGAACCGATGACTGGGAGTCATTTATCGCATAGGCAATCTCAGGCGGTGCCAGTCTGATATTAATTGGGTTGAGCACCATCCCTGCCCAAGGTATGGCAAAGAAATATTCCAGGTAACGATCGCTATTGAGTGAAAGAATTGCTATACGATCGCCATTAGCAACTCGCAGTGAGCGAACGCCGGCTGCCAGACAAGCTACCCGTTTCTCAAATTCACACCAGCTTTGCTTCCTATTAGCGTAGACTGTGGCCACACCATTCGGGTTCAGCTGGGCCGCCCGACGAAGTGTCTGGGAAATGAACATATCAACCTCCTTGACAGCCTAAACATGCCAGATGAATAAAACGTCATCAGCGTGCGTAGATAAAACGCCCCATCGAGACATGAGTCTTATCCAGAAAAATATCGACAGAGACGACAATAAAACGCCGGCCCGCACGCACGATTAGAGGCACAGCACGAATCGTTCCGGCAAAGGCCGGTCGCAAGTAATCAAACGTCAAACTGGTACACAATGGCTGCTTCTGCATCCCGGTCTCTTCCACCACATGCAAGGAGGCAGCGACTTCGCCAAAACTCGCAAGAATGCCGCCATGAAAAGTGCGTAGAAGCGGGTTGCCAATATGCTCTTCGCGGAAACACAATTGATAACAGACAGTGCCGTCATCTTCGCGGCTGACCCCAAGACCTAGGAAATGCAAATAGGGTGTACCTTCAAGAACTTGCTTCTGCAGTTCACTCAACCCGGTACATTCGGTTGCTCGTGGCTCGGCTCCATACGCGGTCACTTTATTCAGCTCCATGCGTCACAGCCGTATCAAACGCCGGGCCACGTGTCCCGACAGCGAAAGACCCCGATACTGAAGCCAACAGCGAATCATCTGAACAATCAACCGCCTTCCCCTTTACATAGGCAATATCGCCCTGCACCGCATAACACTCCACTTCGGCACGCACATCCTCACCCGGAAGTGCTTCCCTGATGAAATCCACACGCAGATCAATCGTTGCAATCGGTCGCATATCGCCCAGACGAGAAAATATGGCAAGACCGCAAGTGGTATCGAGCAAGGTAACCACAACGCCACGATGTAGCCCCCCGTTGCGATCAGATAACGCTACACGACAAGGCATCCTCATAACGGCGCGACCCTTGCCAATCTCTTCAACTTCAATTCCGAACGCGTTGAATAACGGATGTGAGGTACCAAAGAACGTTTTAGCCATGGTCAAGTAGCGGTTTGCGGCCTCGGATTGGGCAATCATTTCTCCCCCTCATCAAATGCAAAAACCAATAGCCCAGACCGCCAACATGGTGGCTAACTGAAGCATACGCGTTACAGCCTGCTTATTACCTGGTGAACATACTGCGACTCCAGTGTCCTGACATGACGAATGGCATCCTCAATTTCACGAATGGGAAACAAATCCGACTCCGACGCCATCTTGAGTAATGCTGCCAGACCTGACCAGGCCGCAGCTGAGCGCTGCATCAGCTCCACCAGTTTCGCAGCCCGCACGGCTGGCAGCATCTCGCCAGCCTCGAGCAGAAACTCGGCATACATCGTCCTGAAACCACCACCACCGGTACCTCGCTTTTCAATCACCTGATAAGCAAAGCGCAACAACCAGCGCCAGTTGTCATTTGCTTGCCACTGAGGCAACGAGGCGATCCAGGTATCCAGTGCGGCCAGACCGCTATACGGCCCGCCGTTTGCCAGTGCACTGGCATTATCAATAATGGCGTTTCCCACCCGCTCCGCACTGACTTCCACCTTCAACGACTGCGGGGCAAACAGGCTTCCGTAATGAATAAATGGCGGCGAGGTTGAAAAGCGCGCATCAGCAAGATTGGTTGCCGGCACAGGGATCAATCCGGGACGCTCAGTATCACTGACCAATACTTCGTCACGTGCTTCATCCAGCTGCCATGCGACAATGGCATGACCCGGAAAATGGGTTTTACTGCCGAAATAGGGCAAGTGGTAAATGTCGGTGAGCAGCAATGCAGGCACGCCATCACGCAACGCTTGATGCAAGTCATTTGTTGCCGCGCCCTTATCCGGATAGCTTGACCATGCAAACGGCACACCCAGTGTGTGAAAGACTTTTTCCTCAAAGCCCATTGAACGCACGTGAACAATTATAGGAGTGGCGGAATCAGGAATCTCCACATAGGTGATACCCAGCCCTGCACCCAGACCGAAGCAAAACGCCTCGGTCATTTCAAGTCCGTGAAACTCCAGCAGATCACGTATCGCCGAGCTGCCGCAGTGGACACCTGTCCTGTGGCAGTGCTGCCTGAGCAGCGCAACACTGCTGACTTCAGACTCCATCTCTGCATGGGTCACCTTCATCAGGCCGCCTCCTCCAGATGCACGCCGCCGTAAACAGCGGCAGAGGCTCGCATCGGATCCTCGTGACGACCATACTCGTCAAGCCAGGCAGACACTTTCTCAGGCATCCCGGTTTCCCACGGGTGAAACCCAGGGCGGAACCAGTCAAGAAACTCCGGCATCATGCGGACAAGAATACCTCGGCGACCATAAAGGCGATTCAAACCGCGCAGTATCACTCTGGGCTGGCGGGTCACGCCATCCATCTTCAGCATATTCCAGAACACTGGCGCTACCACCAGATGAATCATCAGGGTGCCGACTACCAGAGCCGATACGCGCGTCACATACCCACCGCCAGCCACCGTCTGATAAAGATCGTAAGCCACCGCTTTGTGTTCCACTTCCTCCACCCCATGCCACAGGAACAAGGCACGCATTACCGGATCTGCGTCCCGAAACATATCGGAATCTTCCTTTAGCATGGCCTCGCCCAAGGTCGCGGTGAAGTGCTCAAAGGCCGCAGTCATCGCCAGCTGATATTTTTTCGGAAGGTATTTCTGTGAGACACGAATGAAACGGCGCAAATTGGCCGTGGCCTTCTCGACATCAACGCCCTGCCCGGCCATCACCTGGTTGAATCTGTCATGAACTATGCCGTGCTGGCCTTCCTGACGGATAAAGTGGCGAATATCGTCACGCAAACGCTCATCCGTTACCTGATCCTGAAAGTTGCGAACCGACTGGATAAAGAATCTCTCGCCCTCAGGAAAATGTACCGAGAGCGCATCAAAAAAGCGGGTCAGAACCGGATCGCCACCGTTCCAGTGGCGGGGAACGGCCGTAACATCAAAAACAACCTTGCGAGGCTGGATAGGCGTCATATTCATAAGTCTCTCCATTATGGATTCGGGCCCTGAAAGAGCTTTTCACCAGTCTGATCTCCAGATCATAATTGGTTGACCAACCAAATGTCAATCTGTCTCGCCTAGACGCAAACATTCAAGCCATTCCGCAGTCTCACCAACCACTGCGGTTTGTACTGGCCACAAGGGGAATCGCTCTATATCAGACTTCATCTCACCCCAACTTCCCTAGAAATCATCCAAAGCTATTGCTACTCGATGAGCTAGGACAACATTCAATGTCTCGTACAAGCTCATGGAGTGGGATGGGAAACTGATTCGTCCTTTGCAGAACTGATCACCGCTCCCCTATAGTGGAGTGACAGAGGCAGAGATGAACATAATGGAAAATTAGTATCTCTTGACGACAGGAGATACCCCACTTTTTTTCAGATACATATCACCTAAATGAGATAGCTACCCACCCCACAGGGTCGCTTAAAAGCTCCTCTACAAAGCCCGCACCGCTCACTCGGTCGCGGGCTTTTTTATGCCCTCAAACTGGAGATTTCACATGCATTGTCCGTTTTGCGGCTCTGACGCCGTCTTCTGCAAACACTACGGCCGCAAGGTCGGCGGCGCGCTTGGCGCCTTGGCCGGGGCTGCCGGTGGTGCCACCGAGGCCATGGTCGGCGCTCGTCTCGGCGCTGTAGTCGGCTCCATTGTCGGGCCGGCCGGCACCTTGGCTGGGGCCATTCTCGGCGGGCTCGTCGGCGCTGCTGCTGGCTGTGCTACTGGTGCAGCTGTTGGCGATGCTATTGATAAACACATCTTCAATGACTACCAGTGCCTTCGCTGCCGTCAGGAATTCACCGGCGAATCCTGATCCCCCACCGTCGCTCTGCTCTTTTTCCTTCACGGCACGACATTCGCCTCACCTTCTTCCTCTCATTTTCAAAGGACACTCTCATGGCTCATCTCGTCGAAACCATGGCCTATGTCGGCGCCACCCCGTGGCACGGCCTGGGCAACCAACTCACCACTCATCAACCACTGCAGGTCTGGGCCAAGCAGGCCGGCATGGACTGGGACATTCGCGAGACCCCGGTCCGCTATGTCACCGAGTCTGCTGGCAACCTTGGCGCCATCATGTCCTTCGAAGACAGCAAGGTGCTGTTCCGCTCGGATACCCATGCCCCGCTCTCCGTGGTCAGCGCCCGTTACAAGGTCGTGCAGCCCCGCGAGATCCTGGAGTTCTACCGCGACCTCACCGAAGTCTCCGGCTTCGAGTTGGAGACAGCGGGCGTGCTCAAAGGCGGTCGCAAGTTCTGGGCTCTCGCCCGGACGGGCCAGACAGGATCGCTCAAGGGAAAGGATGTCAGTCATGGCTATGTGCTGTTAGCGACAGGGTGTGACGGTACGCTCGCTACCACGGCGCAGTTCACCAACATACGCGTGGTCTGCAATAACACCTTGGCCATTGCCCTTGGGTCCAATAACGGAGCAGTAAAAGTGCCGCACAGCACCACCTTTGATCCCAAGGCCGTGAAGCAACAGCTCGGCATTTCAGTGTCGACCTGGGATGACTTCATGTACCGCATGAAGGCGCTTAGCGAACGAAAGATGAAGCACTCGGAAGTGCAGCGCTACTTCCTGAATGTCTTCACGGAGTTCTCGCACAAGGGGCCGGGTGTCACCAGCGACCGGGCCATAGCCAAGGCGCTCTCGCTGTACGAGGGTGCTGGTCGTGGGGCAGAGCTGCCGTCTGCCAGGGCGACAGCATATGGCCTGCTGAATGCGGTCACGGAGTTCGTGGATCACGAGCGCCGCGCACGCAGTACGGACCATCGTCTGGACTCAGCCTGGTTTGGTCAGGGGGCATCCCTCAAGCAGAAGGCGCTGGAACAGGCCCTCGCGCTGGCGTGAGGACCGTCCATGCCACTGAACCGTGATGCTCCCGACGTTGTACTGCTCCGGCACAACCTGACTGTCCTGATGCGCTCCCTACGCTCATTGCAGATCTCCCTCGTGGAGGTCCGGTATGCGGGAGCGAGAGGGCGTTGCCAACCTTGCCAAGTGAACGTGACCCCTCGCGGTACTTCAACCCTTGCAACCCGCGTCGTACTTCAGAGAGCTGCTGCCGATGCCGGTCAAGTGCCCGTCGCCCTAATGGATGATGAAGTCGGGCTTGCTGAAGGGCTGCAGCGCTTTGTCCTGCACTGGGCCAGCCTGGAGCATGGCCACTGGCAACGGGGCGATGGCGGGCACGGGGTGATGCGAATCGACGTGGCATCCAACCAGGCAACGCTGGACCACGACGCCATCCACACCGAGCAGTTCCACACCACGCTGACGGAGTGACTCTGCTCCAACAGTAACTCCACCTCAGACGATCCAACCGCATACAGCCCGCCTTCTGGCGGGCTTTGCATTTCAAGGAGAACACCATGATGTCTGCTGCACCGAAAACGCCGCCCGGCATCCCGCTCCCGATTGAGGTGGCGGCGATCTGGGGGGCATTCCTGTATGAGGGCTTGCTGGCCCATATCCCCGATCACCAGCGCGTCCAGGCCGTTCTGGATGCCTGGGGCCAAGGCTGTATTGAGCTCGTGATTGCGACCACCCTGCACCTGCCGGAGCTCTGGGAACAGATCTCGCACAAGTGGGAAGCCGAGGACACGGATTTTCCCGGGGTATTCGAGTACGAAGTTGTCTCTCCTTTGGGCGAGTACTTCGCGGACTACTTGCTGAGCCATCAGGGCAAGCTTCCAACCAAGGAAGCGGTTGCGACGGAAATCGCCCGGCTGATCGATGCCTTTTTTGGCGAGAAGCCACTTGTCGTCGTCCCCATGAGCAAGGCGAGCTGATCGCCCACCTCTTCACATCACCCTAAACGACATATGCGCCCGGCAGGTCTTCCTGCCGGGCGCTTTGTTTTTTGCCTTCAGGAGAAACCACCATGGGTGCATCCCCCAAACCCTCACCCTCCCGCCAGCCGCTGCGTCTCGTGTCCACCAAGGGCATGGGTCGCGAGGACTGGTTACGCGTCCGCAAGAACGGCATTGGCAGCAGCGATGCCGCCGCCGCTGTCGGCCTCAACCCCTACCAGTCCATGCTGGAGCTCTGGCTCATCAAAACCGGGCGGGACGCCGACCTTCCCAAGATCGACCCGACCGACGACAGCCACCCCACCTACTGGGGCACGCTGCTGGAGCCGTTCGTGGCCGAGTACTACACGCGCCACACCGGCCACCGCGTCCGGAAAGTGAACGCAGTGCTGCAGCATCCGGAATACCCCTGGATGCTGGCCAACATTGACCGGGAGATCGTCGGCGCCCCCGACGTGCAGATTCTGGAATGCAAAACCTCCGGTGGCTTTGGAACACGCCTCTGGAAGGATGGCGTGCCTGAGTATGTGCAGGTGCAGGTACAGCACCAGTTGGCTGTGACCGGTCGGCAGGCGGCAGATGTATGCGTGGTGCTCGGCGGGCAGGAAGCCCGCATCCACCGCATCGAGCGCGACGACGAGCTGATTGCCCACCTGATCGAGCTGGAGCGACGCTTCTGGCATTACGTCGAGACCGACACCCCGCCCCCGGCGGATGGTTCGGACTCGGCAGCACAGGCTCTACAGGCCCTCTACCCCCGGGATCTCGGCGTCTCGATTGACCTAAGTGAAGATCCGGCCATGACCGAGGCCTTTACCCGCCTAGTCGCCCTGCGTAGCGAGCTTGCAGAGAAGGAGAAGCAGGAAGCCCTGCTGAAACAGACCCTGCAGCAGCGGATGGGCGATGCCAGCCGGGCCTGCTTTCTGGATGGCGAGATTACTTGGAAACGGACCAAGGATGTCCGGTCCGTGGATCTGGGGCTGCTCGCTCGCGAGCGGCCGGAGCTGATCGACGCCTACCCCCTGATCCGTCCCGGCGTCCGCCGCTTTGTCATCTCGACCTGACCCTCACCCTGGCGACCCTTACCGGTCGACCGGGGCTCACGCACTTCAAGGACACCCCATGCAACCACTTCTGCAATTCCTGAAATGGGAGGAAGAAATCACCTCCCTCCTCGAACACGAACTGGAGGTCTGCCGCAGCGATGCCCTGGGCATCCTGGATGCGCAGCGCCTGCTCGTGACCAAGGCCTGGCAGTCGGGCCAGACCGCCCGGCATACCGCCGACCAGATCATTCAGCACAATGCCACGGAGACACATCGCCATGATTAAAGGGCTCGCCATTACCCCACCCATTCTCGGGCGTATCAGCATCGGCAAGGTTGTCGAGAAGGCCGGCAAACGCCTGCCGGAGAAAGACGACCAGTTCACCATTACAACTCAGCTGCAAAACAAGGACGGCTGGCTGCTACATCCGCTGGATGAGCAACTTCGCAAGGATGCCCCCAACGGCAAGCTGCGCAGCATTCCCGTGCGCATGCTGTTCAATGATCCTGACCTGAACCTGCGCGCGGCCTACACGCTGTTTGATCGCAGCAAGGGTCGCCAGCTCTGTGTGGGCGATGGAGAAACCTGTCGTCGCACCCAGAACGGCAGTGTGGAAACACTGCCCTGCCCGTCCCCGGATGTTTGCGAAGTCGGACGTGGGGCATGTAAGCCCTTCGGTCGTCTCAACGTGAAGCTTCCGGGAGACGACGAGCTGGGCTCGTTCATCTTCCGCACCACTGGCTTCAACAGCATCCGTGTACTGGCCGCCCGCCTGAGCTATTTCAGCGCGGTCTCTGGCAATCGGCTCGCGTATTTGCCGCTGGAGCTTCGCCTGCGAGGCAAGAGCACGACCCAGAGCCATCGAGCACCAATCTACTACGTCGACCTGACCTTGCGCGACGGGATGACACTGGCGGACGCCGTTGTTCAAGCAAAGGAGCAAGAGGCGCAACATCAGCAGGCCGGCATCTGCCAGGACGCACTGGATGCGGCAGCCCGAGAGGGTTTCGGGAACGGCATCAGCGAGGAATCTGTCGAGGACACACCTGCCCTGGTGGAGGAGTTCTTTGCGGAGGATGCGGGAACCGATTCTGAGGAAGAAACTACTGCTACGCCACCTGCCGGGTTAAGGGGAAAGCTGGGGCAGAAGGCAAATGGGCAGGCAGCGCCTGTCGCGGGTGCCGCATGAGCAGAAAGAAGATCCTGACGAAGGAGCTCGAAGCGACCGGCTTCCTGGTGGCGGATGGACTCGGTGGCTTTAAGCCTGTGACGGCGGAACAACTACTTGAGGCGGCCCGGGAACTGGCGACCAGACGGTTGGCGCGGGGCACCCCTTTGAACTCGCCTAGCGAAGTTAGGGAGTGTCTACCGGCCCTACTGGGGAGCTACAACCACGAGCGCTTCGGGGTGTTGTTCCTGGACAGCCAGAACCGACTGATTGCTTATGAAGAAATGTTCCGGGGAACCCTAACGTCTACCGTGGTGTACCCCCGGGAGATCGTGAAGGCAGCACTTGGCCACAACGCCGCCTCGGTGATCCTTGCTCACAATCATCCCTCCGGGACGCTGGAGCCTAGCCAGGCGGACATTCAGATTACACAGCGGGTGAGGGAGGCTTTAGGACTACTGGAGATCCGTGTAACGGATCACTTTATCGCCACCGGCACCGCTACGGTGTCGATGGTGGAAAAGGGGCTCATTTGAGCCTCTTTTTTTGTCCTGATAACACAAAAGCGTCTCAGTTCAACACCTTGGCGGCAGCATATCTGCGCATGCCATCGCGCAAAATCTCCAGGAATGTGTGGTTTCGGCTACGTGCGTCCTCAACAATCGCATCGTAAGAGAGGACATAAACTGGCGTTGGCACCATACCTCTCGGTCCTTCAGTTGCGTACTCCTGGTAGTAAACCTTACCTGCGGAGTACAGCGGAAAAAACTTCTGCTGCTTAAGCGACGCATCAAACTCGTCATCAACATCCACCACGGCGAAGTACCAAATCCTGCCAATATTCGGGCAGTGAGCCACGAGCCGCCTTGCCCGCTTCAATAGTTGGCTGATCGCGTACTGATTTTCCTTTTCTGCGTCTGTCTTCTTCTTTAGCTCAACAACCACCACATCTACTGATGCAGAAGCGCCAGGATCTCCAGAGAATATCATTGTGATATCCGGACGACCGTCATCAACTATTGGGGACTCATCGAGTGTTATTTCTGAAATTATGGAATCCATCCGACTCTCACTGAGAATCGTTTGAAATGACATGAATTTATCATCAAGAAGCCAAGCGTTGTTTCTGTAAACGCCACCAACCAACTCCTCTTGCGAAAATTTCTCGTACCTCGGCGAAATCAGCTTGTGAATTTCCGACTCCAGGTTATCCGCCGTGAATTCCTTCATTTTGTCGATTATCTTCTCACGGTAAAGAATGTACTCCGTAAGAGTACGAGACGACAGCTCTAGAGACTTCTCATATGCTCTGTCGCTCAAATGCTCGCATTGTAAAACTTCCTTCTGCACCTTGAAAAATCTAGCTTGAGCGACATTAAGCGCATCATCCCGATCAATCAGCCCGACCGTTTCTTCTTCAAACAAACCAAGCAAGTGAGGAAATTTCTCTTCGAATTTTTCTTTTATCTTGCGATTATCGTCCTTAATCTTCGGAATTTCGCGAGAGAGATACTCCCCCACTTTTCTTCTAACGAAACCAAAGAACTGCTGCTCGGGGATATGCTCTGGAACGATCAAATTCTGTCGCGAACTATCGGCGCTTCCTGCAAGAAAGTCAGAAGACACCAATACGATAACCGAATAGCCGAAGGGAATGGCTGATGGTTTCACCAAGTCGATCGGAATGGTTCTTCCATCAACACTCACCGCCGTAAGAATTCCGCCCTTTGCGCCCGTTGACTGAACGTGGAATCCCATTTTTATGCTTGATATGGCATCTAGTCCATGATCCTGTATTTCCTCCCAAGTCATTCTCGGCAGATCCTCTGGACCAATTACTTCAGTCTTTGAAAAGAAGTCCTTTTCCATGTTGTCGGCCGATGTTTCAAGCTCAACCCTGATAACAAAGCTTCCTCCTTTATCAACCACCTCATTTAGACGCGGGAAGAAGTGCTCAATTATTCTTGCCTTGATTGCGGTCGGATTAAGGTCATCGTAAGATTTGACCTTCTCGTTCTTGAAGCCGCCAAAAGCAAGAGTCGTTCTTCTATCACCCTGATAAGCATCAGCAGCCAGATTTGAATCACCCTTAAACCTGGAATCAAAGATAAAGTTTCGGCGCCCGCCAACCCATTCACTATCAACCTGAATACGATCAAAGTACTTCAAATATACTAGCCGCCCCAATCCTTTATGCTGCTCATCGCGCGACCGCATCAGAAACGAGAATCGACTGAAGTTTTCATCAGTAAAACCATCTCCATTATCAGAGATCATAACTTCAAGCGTCTTAGCAGCACCGAACGCAGCAATTGAGATCTTTATGTCGATCTCAGTGGCATGGGCATCAAGCGAATTGGCTATAGCCTCAAAGTAGACCATCGGCAAAGATGGACTTGGAAAGAAAAATTGAACAGCTGTTGCGGTTTCAATTTCCATTGCATGACTCCAGAGATCTACTCATTTTTCATCCATGACGACTAGCGGCGGCAGTGATTTAACTATCCTCATTGTCTCCATGCTGACAGTAATCATGCGCAAGAACAGCTCAAGTGGGTACTTGGGGTTATCCATCGTTTCGATGACCCAGTCATTTGACATTCGACTATTTATTCCTTGCAGCCGAGAGAAATCTCGATGGATTTTGGCTCCTTCGATCCCCCCACGGCATCAGCCTTGTTGTTGGCCAGGTGAGATACAGGAGACGCTTCGAGCGCGTGACAGCTACAAAAGCATTTCTAGCCTCCTCATCCTGCTCCTTCCTTGTTTTCGCTCGGTAGTCGGGAAAAACGCCATCGGCCATGCCGACGACGAACACAACGTCGAACTCCAGGCCTTTTGAGGAATGTACCGTTAGCAAGGCCACTCCAGCTCGCGCCGCCTGCTGTGTTGCACCAAGTGCCTTACTGCTCATGAAACCGCCAATACTCCTGCTGCCCCCCCCTGCTCGAAGATACTGATCCCACTCCTGTGCAAATACCGCAACGTCTTCGTAAACTGCCCTTTTTTCTTCCTCATCAAGGGTGTCAGCGTAGGCTCTAATAGCAGT
The DNA here is from genome assembly GCA_030646295.1 of Moraxellaceae bacterium. GTDB lineage: Bacteria > Pseudomonadota > Gammaproteobacteria > Pseudomonadales > Moraxellaceae > UBA2031. The sequence goes on along the minus strand of JAUSND010000016.1, from coordinate 8,432 downwards.
AAGGCCGCAAAGCATATCCAGACGTTGCGCCCGAGCCTCAATAGCAGCCAATGCATCCGACACGGCACGAGCTCTGGGAGTTCCCACAGAAAGTGCAAGTGAACCAATGACATTGACGGCCGTAGCCTCACCGGAAACCAACGGCGCAGTCATTTTCCATCGCTTCGCTAGTGCAGAAAGGTGCAGCCTATCCTTGGGATTGGCCATCACGCGCAGCGACAAAACGAAGTCCTCCATCACGTCAGACTCATTCTCATGATTAGCTGTCAACCGCTTATAGAAAGGCATCTCACGCCTCCTAAATTCAGCCTCAACAGCCATCAAGGCGAAGCGAGTGCGTCCAAGTACCGCACATCTCTCCCAAGTAACTGGCCCTTCGACATCCGGATGCCCACTGGCGATCAGCATCTGAATTTTGTCAGCGACCAGTTTTGCTTCCGACTCTTCGTCTCCCCCCGGAAGCACCTCGACCAACCCCGTTATCGGCAACTGCCCCTCAACGATATAATTCGGATCCAACGCCTTGGCCAGACTCACCACCGCCCTAGATGAACGGAAGTTCTCAGTCAACTCGACCTTTTCGGCACCAAACTCCTCCTGAAATCGCCACATGTATTCGGGGCTAGAGGTGTTGAAGCCGTATATCGACTGCTTGGGATCACCCACCATCATTACGTTACGAAAAGAGTCTCCGCAAAGCGCGGTCAAAACAGAATACTGAGCCTCGTTGAGATCCTGCGCTTCGTCGATGCAAACGAAGCGATAGAGCCGCCTGTAAAAGTCAGCAATCTTCGGATATTCACTCAGTAGCCGATAAGAAAGAAGGAGAAGGTCATCGAAGTCATAGGCTCCGCACGCTCGGAGACCAGCGTCGTAAGCCTCCAGCGCCCTTATGCCAATTTCATCCTCAGAGCTCTCAATCTCGGACGGATGAGCCTTTAACCAAGAGATAGAGGCTAGCCATTGATCGAGCCGCTTGGCGACGGCCTTTGAGTCAGGCTCGGATGCCAGCTCTTCCGACAATAGCGGATCCTGCTTGACTGCCTCAATGAGTATCTCCTTCCTGTCCTTGTGCTGCTCAAACACGTGGGGCAGCCCTTCAACACCGACAGGTTTGCCGCGCTCCGAAAGCATTTCCAGGCAGAAACTGTGCATCGTCCCGATGAAGGCCCGTTGGCTCTCGTTGCCCAGATCAGCAAGTCGCTCCCTCATCTCATTGGCAGCTTTGTTGGTAAAGGTAAGGGCAAGTATCCTGAAGTGTCCTGGCACCTCTGCCAGAAGCTTCCGTACGCGCTCCGTAAGGACTCGCGTCTTGCCCGATCCCGGACCAGCCACCACAAGAAGAGCACCCTCCTCGTGCCCTACTACTCGTGATTGGGTTGGTGAAAGCCTGGCCTTAATCATTTCTTCTCCTTGCCAATCTGCACTAGCCCATGATCAGCGGACATCTTGTCGAACAGCACTCTTATATAAGGTGGAAACCTTCTTTCTTCGTCTGTGATGTCACAAAGTTTCAATGCAATCGGCTCAGCCATGCGTGTCTTTTTCTCTGACATTGCGTCGCAAGCGGCCTTCTGACGACTATCGGTAGCCGTATAATCACGTTTTGTTCCACCCTTCCCATCCTTTCCATTCATGCGATTAATGTAGTCGTCGAGAAAGTCAGACCGCCCATCTAGCTGATTGAATGCAGACTCAATTTCAGGAAGATAGCCCTCCTCTACCAACTGTGTCTCAAAATTTCTACCGCCTGGAATTACGAATACATTCGAGCATGCATCCGATCCTGGCACGCCCGATTTTTTGAGGGCAGCATCCAAATGTGTGATTGTTCTAGGCTCACCGTCAGAGAATACATACCAGGGAATATCGAGACATTCCGCAAGCCAAATGAATGGGAAGTAGTTCGTATTGCTTCCAACACGGACGAAGCTAAAACCAAGCTCACTGATGCTGCACCCCCAGTAAGCTTCAGCGAGTATCGGGAGAGCCTGCTCTTCTGTCTCACCCTCGAAGAAAACCACAGCGCGAGCAAATAGCAAATCCCCTCTCGTGTTCACGACTCCGTGGCGAAGCTTCCTAATTTCATCTGCGCTCAGCGCTGAAAGATCCAGCCGCGAGACAGTCGTCTCGCCCCCAGTGCGAATGAAGAGACGTAAATCTGACAAGCCTGCCTGGCCGGCGAAGTATGGGGAATGGGTACTCACGACGCGCTGCCCGGGGATTGACTTCACTTGGGAGAAGAAAGATCTCTGGGCCTGGGGATGCAGGTGAGCCTCCGGTTCCTCGAGAGCAAGAATGGAGTGAACGTGATCGCCGGCGTCTTCCGCCTGCTTTCCTTTCCATGACGCGAAAGCCCTGAACACCAACAGGGAAGCCAAACTGCGTGTTCCCATACCGTGCCGCGCTAGCGGAAACGCCTGGGAGCCCGCCGCAATGAAGGAAACGTCCACGCCTTTCGAAAGGTCACGCAATTTACGGGCGACCGGGGAGATGTCGATTTCACCCCCACCTGCTGACAATACTGGACGGATGTCCGCCAAGTTCTCCTTTAGGTGCTTGAGGATGCCGCTCTTGCCAACGAGCTCCTGGTTCAGGTCAGAGAGCGCCTTTTCAAATGACTGTACTTCTGCATCCGAAAGCCCGAGATCCTCCGTCATTCGACGCCAAAAAGACCCCTGCCTGCGTATGTCTTCATCCAGATCTCGTTTGGCGTCAATATAGTGAAGAGCTAACGGCTCAATCTGAGCTGCATTCACTCTAGACGTCTCGTCCACTGGGGATGTGAGCCAGTTTTCGAACGCCCTCCACTCCTTTAGAAAGCGACGCTCGACGACATAGTCCCCTTTCGAAGGACTCCACATGAGGGTTGTTCGAACGCCTACAAACTCGTCAAACTCGCCGTCCATTTCCTGCTTGATGCCAGTCCCCCAAAGATTCGTCCAGAAACTTCCCCCTGGAAATGCAGAGGCGATTTCCCCATCATCATCGAGCGGCCTAATTCGGACATCCACCGTTACAGTACGCTCCTTTGGCGGAAGAGCCTCGGCCTCCTCCAAACGCACGTCATCTTGGCCAAGAAGTTTCCGACCAGCCCCAATCGCGGCATAAAGAGCGTCGAGAAAACTTGTCTTACCCGCATTATTAGCCCCGAGAAGGATCGTCAAATCCCCCAGAGGAACCTCAACATTCTTGAGGGCCCTGAAGTTTGAAACACGGACATCCGTTATTTTTATACCGCTGTTCGCCTCAGCCATTCCAGGCAGCCTCTCCAAGTGGGCTTAACGCAATAAGCGCCAATTTTCTTCTCTTTTATAAGCTCACGAACCCTCTCTCTTGAGCCCGCAGTTAAATAGACCGCTCTGCAACCCCTATCCAAACATCTTAAGAGGATAATATTTCCACATCCCCATATTTCTCAGCTCGCCAAATCCGTGATGTGTCTACGCCAGCCCTTCGAATTGAAGTCCTATGTGGTTAGCTGTTGCTTCAAGAACCTAGTCCTTTGTTATATCCCGAGACTCTTAAACATACGGCCCCACTCTCCAGACCTATTGAGCCTAACACAACCCATTGAATCTTAAATGTTTTCCAGCACAAACCATTCTTATCTAAATCAGCAAGATTACCCTGAGACTTACGACGAATAGGACAGCATTCCAAGGTATGGCGACCATGGAGGCATACTCCCATCGCAAGACTATTGCGGGAACTACCCCACCACCGCCGGCCCCACGATCAGATACGATCAGGCCCAGTGACGCGACAGAAGGTCCTTCAGCGACTTCTCCGGCGCCATGACCATCTGCGTCCCCAGAAAGCTCCATACGGCAAAGTTGAACAGCGCTTGCAGCGCCTCTTCAGCCTCCTCGTGGTCCTCGGGATTCTCCGACTCAGCAACTGCCTCCCCTATTGCCTTGACGGCGGCACCAACGGCCATGCTCAACGCGGCAAGCGCCTCACTGACGAGGAAGGTCAGGTCCTCGCCTGCACAGTAGCCCGGGTCCAGGTTGAAGGCCGTGATCAGATTCTGCCCAAGTGCGGTTTCGGTGTGCCAGCCCGGCATACGCGTATACCCCATACCGTCCTCGCACATGATGCGAGTGAGCCGCTGATTGGCTGCCTGCTTGGCGGACCAGACAGGCAAGCCCGATGGGCCAGGCTCATGGGCCGTGAAGAACTCCTGGATCAAGGCCGCAACCGTTTCGGGGCTGCCCAGATAGTTGGGTTGACTGGCCAGCTCAATCGCCTCTATCAGAGAGGTGGACGCCTCAGGCGACTCCGGCACCTGCACCAGGTCGCGCACCATGCTTTCGATCCTGCGGATGTCCTCCTGGTCGTCTATGCCCTGATACTGCTCCGGGTCACGGTTGACCTCGGCATGAGTGGCCCGCAGACCTTCACCCTCGGGGATGAAGTGAATCCGGTCGATGCAGTGGCCGGTCCAGCTCCGGTGTTGGAAGAGCGTATTGCCCTCTAAGTAAGAGAACCACTTGTCCTCCATAGCCTCCGGGATGAAGCCCCAGCGAATGCGCTCCGCCTCGGCCTTCGACAGCACAAAATCCAGCCGTAGGACGACATGGCGGGGCGGCAGAGGCTCAGCTTTCCAGTCGTACGATCGAGCCGGGAATGGCAATGACTCGTCGTCGGGTAGCACCACCGTCTGATTGGCCTCAAACCATGCCTTGGCCGCCACCAGGATCGCGAGGTCACGGGCGCGACCAATCACGTTAGTCGTCCGCCCTATCAATGCCTCGGCCTGACGGAAATCCACCCATCGAACGGAGGCCGTTTCCCGCTCATCAAATCGGCCCGGCGGGCCAATATGCCGCATCACAAAGAAGGCGTTAGTCGTAGTCCCGCCCTTGAACACCCCGGGCAAGACATCGACGACTTCAGCCTCATAGCCCGTCTCCTCGCGCACTTCGCGCAAGCCCCCCTGTTCAGGCGTTTCGCCCGGATCGGGGCGCCCCTTGGCATACGTCCACACGTAACCGTCGTAATGGTTCGCGGGCTCACGCAACAGAATGCGCCCGCCCCGGGTGAGCAAAATGCCGCCGTAGGCGGATGCCTTGGGAATGGACCACATGGCGTGACTCCTGATGAGTTGTGTTGGGTAGTCTGGCAATCCGTTCGCTAGCGGAGCTGCGTAAAACCCTTTAACCGGCTCTCGGCAAGGCCAATGGCTGACTTCATGGAATCCAGAGGGATGGCCTCCGCGCCCTGGCGTTTACTGCAGTAAACGCGTGCCACAGGCACTCCCTCCTTGATGAATACCTTGGCAATACGAAATCCGCGCCAATGAATGTCCGCCACCAGACGGCCTTTCTTGTCAGTGCGCCCAATCTCCACCTTCAGGCCCAGTAGCATGACGGGCTCCTTTCTTCTTTTGGCCAATCGACTGTGCCTCGCATCACCGGTGACGTCATCGTCGTGACTGAACCGTAGTACATCCAGGCGACAGTATATGTCGCCTGCAAGGCCAAGCATCCCGAATAACCCCTCCCCCTGCATTACCATCCGCCCCCTTGGCGACACAAGTTGTCGCCAAACTCAGGCTAACTCTGTCGCATGCCGATACGATCAGCATGGAACACCATTCAGGACAGGCTGGATGGCGGATTTCGGGAATACCCCCCCTCCGTCAACCGGCTACCCGGTCTGAGCCGACGGTGAAATGCCGCACCAACTCCACACGGATGCTGCGTGTGGAGGTTAACGAAACCATCCTCAAGGGACTTTGGCATGAGTGGAAAGAACGACAGTAGCGACACCCTGCTGCGGCAGTGGGAAATGCTGCGACTGATCCCGCAAGGCGCCTGTCGCATTACCTCGGCCGAGCTGGTATCGCGTCTGGAATCACTGGGCTACCCCGTTACCCAACGCACGGTGCAGCGCGACCTGCAGAAACTGTCGGTCAATTTCCCGATCAGCTGTGACAACGACGGTGCCGGTTCCGGCTGGTTCTGGATAGAGAAGGCTTCGCTGGATATTGCGAACCTCTCCATATCGGATGCGCTGAGCATCAAGATGATGGAACACTACCTGACTCCGCTATTACCTACGGCGATTCTGGATTCCCTTCGTGGCCGCTTCAATCTGGCTCAAAAGCGTCTGGAGTCCGTGAACAATCCCCTCACCAGGTGGACGGACAAGATCCGGACGGTGACGCCCGGTCAACCGCTTCAGGCCCCGGCCATCAAGCCGGCTGTACTGTCAGTGGTGCAGAGTGCATTGATCAACGAACGGCAGATTGTGGCACGCTACCAGGGCCGCAACGGCAAGCCGGCCAACGACTTCACGCTGCATCCGCTGGCGCTTGTTTTGCGTGGCCCCCTTAGCTATCTCGTCGCCAAGGCATTTGATTACGAAGACGTTCGTCTGTACGCCATGCATCGCTTTGAAGCTGCAATGGAAACTGACGATGACATCGTCTCTCCCGCAGGCTTTGACATAGATGACTTTATTGCCAGAGGCGCCCTGAACTTTGGCAGCGGCAACATCATCTCCCTGACACTGCGTATCAGCGAGTCACTGAAGACCACCCTGACCGAATCCCCGCTGGCAGAGGACATGACCATCACCGAGGACGGAGAACGTTTTCTGGTCAGTGCCAATGTTCCGGATACCTGGCAGTTGCACTGGTGGATTCAATCACAGGGACAGGAGGTAGAGGTGCTGAAGCCCGAGTCGCTACGCAATCAGATGATCAACAGCCTTCGGGAGACACTAGCCCTTTATGGGGCATACGCGCAGCCAACCGAACCTCCTGAGGTTATAACACTTGAATCTGGGCCCAAATCTTTTTTACCCATACCCGAATGGAAAACCTGGTAGCCAAAGACTCGGAGCAGAGGGGTCACACCTACAAGGTGCCGTGCAAAGCCCACATAGCTACCGACAGGAGCAAATCAATGCATAAACTGGCAATTGGCAAGCGCCACGAATTCCTCATCTGGGCACGGCTGCTTCAGGCTGAATTTGATGTATTTCCCTCGATGGTGGATGACAAAGGGATCGATGGAATCGTGGGGTACAAAGGCAAGTACTTCGAGATCCAGATCAAGAGTGGCGAAAACTGGGCCAATCAGCGCGGCTTTGGTGAGGCAGGTCTCAAGGTAAATCCAGAGCGGATCTACGTCGTATTCAATTACACCGCTGATGAGATTCGCTATTTCAGGGCTGACCAGATCCTGGCCGAAGAAGCATGGCAGGAGAGCATTCGCTGGAATATCCCGCAAATCAAATGCGAAATTTCATCCCACTTGCACACCCAGTTGCATTCGACTTGATCACTGAATTGCATTGGGTGTGACCACCCAATTGCACGGTACTTGCGCACCCCGGCCCTTTGCCAGAATGCGCAACCCGACTCAGGACTTTTTACCCTTCAACTTCCGCATCGACTCACCCTGCAACTTGATGTGATGAGCCCGATGCACGATCCGATCCAGGATGGCGTCGGCTACCGTGGGGTCCCCAAACTGCGGATACCAGTTGTCCGTTGGGAACTGGCTCGTAAGCAGCAGGGATCCGTGGTTGGCTTGGAGATCCACGATTTCAAGCAAGGTTGGCCCTAGTGCGGGGTCGATGCCGCCCAATCCCAGGTCATCAATGACAAGAAGTTCCTTGCGGATAAGCTGTCTGCGCAGACGTGGCAAAGACCTATCTGCCTGGGCCATTGCCAGACTCTCAAAGAGCTGGGTTGAGGTGGTGTAGAACACAGCCTTTCCAAGTCGGCAGGCCTGAACAGCAAATGCACAAGCCAACCAGCTTTTCCCCGTCCCAGTTGCCCCGGTGATGATCAGGTTTTGCCGGCGATCAATCCAACCGCAGTCTGCCAATGACATGACAAGGCCCTGTTCCAACTTCCGGGCTGGAAGATAGTTGATCTCTTCCAGTGAAGCCTGACCGTAACGCAGCTTCGCCGCCTTGAGGTGCCGTTCGATCCGGTGCGTGTTGCGGGCACTGCATTCGGCATCTAACAACATGCCTAATCGCTCTTCAAAACTCAGCCTTTGCATATCCGTCTGCTGCAACTGGAGTTCCAGTGCACGCACCATCCCTGTGAGGCCCAACTCGTGCAGACGATTCTGGGTAATCGGGTTCATCATATGGCTTCTCCTGAGGTCGAAAAATAGTCAGCTCCCCGCAAATTGGTATGCAGGGTGGTTTGGGGCGTAGCCAAGGGTTTTCCACGACGATCCGCTTCATGGCGGACAATGGACTGGAGCCGGTTCAGCGGCAGCGCGTTAATCGTGAGGGCATAGGCACAAGCAGACTCCAGACGTTCCATGCTGGGCAGCTCCCGTGACCAGCGACGAAGCTTCTGGATTGTTTTCAGGCCATTGGCAAACTGTGCTCGCTCTGCCAGATTGCGCTGTGCGTATTCGTAGGTGTTCGGGCCGATGGATTGCGCCCAGGCCAGCAGA
>JAUSND010000012.1 GCA_030646295.1 Moraxellaceae bacterium | reverse complement strand
GGACTCGAGCAGAAGCCAGGGCCGATATTTTTGACTACATTGAGCGCTTCCATAACCCGAGAAAACGTCGGCAGCTGGAAATGCTTAAAGGGAATGATTTAGTCTTAACTCAACTGTCCGTGGAAGCGGGGTAAAACCCGTTCTGTACGTTGGTCGCCAAGGTGATCAGCACGTGGAGTGGTTCCCGGGCGCAAAGAGTGGAGACGCATAACCATTCGTTGCAGGCGCGACGGACCTGACGGGCCGCGGCCTGAACTCAAACGCTAGATGCTTTGACCCCCCTCCCTCTCCAGCCTCCTTGCCCCGATGAATGCATTGTATTACATTGAATTCAAATGTATGGAGGTGCTCCCATGGGCGTTACTACCGTCCGGCTTCAACCAGAAGTCGAAGAAAACCTGAATGCCATGGCCGGCAAGCTCAAGAGAAGTAAAAGCTGGCTTATAAATCAGGCACTTAGCGAATTCATTGAGCGGCAGATGCTAGAGCAGTCACGATGGCAAGAAACCCTGAAGGCCATGGAGTCGGTGGCACAGGGCAAAGTGGTTTCCGGAGAGGCGGTGCACACGTGGCTGCAAAGCTGGGGCAGCCCAAATGAGTTGCAGCCCCCGAAGGCGGGCCAATGAGGCTGGTCTACTCTGAAGAGGCAGTTGCCGATCTGGTTCGTCTCAAGGCGTTCATTGCCGAGAAAGACCCATCTGCAGCAGCGCATGTTGCTGCAGAACTCATCTCCCGTGTCGAAAATATTCGTCTCTTCCCGGAACTCGGCAGGAACGTTGCGCTGGCACCTGAACCCAATGTCGTGCGTGATGCAGTGTTCGGAAAATACATTGTTAGGTATGCGGCTTATACAGAAGCAGTTGTCATTCTTCGCATCTGGCATCATTACGAGAATCGCGAGCAAAGCTTCTAACAACCCGCTCAAGTCGGGCGCAGTGCCAGGCCTTTGGCCTGTCACTGCGCCGCTTAGCTCAAACGTTAGTCATTACAGGAGGGGTCATGCCATCGGTCAATTTGCCTACGGGCTCCGTTCACTACACCGAGCATGGACAGGGTGTCCCGCTTATTTTGCTCCACGCCAACCCCGGCGACAGCAAAGACTTTGAGGCCGTTGTTCCCGCGCTCTCAAAAACCTATCGAGTTCTCGCACTCGACTGGCCGGGTTACGGTCAATCGCCCCCACCACAACAGCCTGAATCGTTCGGGGTTTTGTTCTTCTACCAAGTCCTGCGTGAGTTTCTGGCGGCGCTGGCATTGCCACCCGCTTTCTTCATCGGAAATTCCCTCGGCGGCAATGCCGCTGCTCGTCTGGCCGCTGAGTCACCTGAACTTGTCCGCGGTTTGGTGCTGGTCGCACCGGGTGGCTTCACTACCCCGAACTTCGTTTCACGCAACTTCTGCAAGCTGCAAGGCAGCCGATTTTCTCTTTCGCCGCATTGCTTTGCCAGCCTGTATCTCAAACATCGCACGGCTTCGACACGGGCCATGCTGGAACGCGCATCCACAACACAGGCTGCAGCACCACAGATCACGCTCAATCGTGCAGTCTGGCGTGGCTTCTCCGCGCCAGACAACGACCTTCGCACCATTGCGCCACACATCAAGGCTCCTACATTGCTGCTCTTTGGCAAAAGCGATCCCGTAATTCCAGCCAGTAAGGACGGCAAAGTGGCAGCGAAGTGCATCCCTTCGGCGCAGTTCGTCGCTCTGCCATGTGGCCATGCTTCATTTGCTGAGGTTCCAGAGTTATTTCTGGCAGAAGTTCAGCCATTTTTGGCGGCAAGTAATGGCTAACAATTCGCTGAAGTGGGACGTCCACCCAGGCTTCGCCTGAGCGGCCGCCCCTCAACTCCAACGTTAATCCCCTGAAAAATGATGGTTCGGGAGCCTAAAAATGCACATGGAAATCCTGTCATTTTGGTTCCAAGAGATTGAAGCGCGGCTATGGTTCGCTTCGGACAATGACTTCGACGATCAGATCCGGCGACGCTTTCTCGGCGTAATGCAGCAGGCTGCTGTCGGTGAGTTGTACGCTTGGCGAGCCACGGCAGAAGGGCGGCTTGCGGAAATCATCGTCCTGGATCAATTCTCCCGTAACGTGTATCGCAATACCTCCAAGGCATTTTCCCAAGACCCAATCGCCCTGGTCCTTGCCCAGGAGGCAGTTGCATCTGGCGCGTTGAACTCACTGAACCCCACGCAGAGAAGCTTCTTGCTGCTCCCCTATATGCACAGTGAGTCAAGGCAGATACATGTTGTGGCAGAGTCTCTCTATAAGGAGTTTGCGCCCGCTGGAAACCATGACTTCGAGTTGCGGCACAAGGCCATCATTGATCGTTCTGGTCGGTATCCGCACAGAAATGAAATCCTGGGGCGTACTTCCACGCCGGAGGAGGTAGCGTTTCTGAGTCAGCCCGGGTCTCGGTTCTAAATGTCAGCCTTAAACTGCCGCAGGGGGCGAGCAACTCGTTCAAGGCGTGACCCAGTGTCAGGCTTCGCCTGCCACCGGACCCCTTGGCTCCAACGTTAGGCCGCTCAGGAAGCACAAATGGATGTTGCCACTGTCAAAGAGCTTTGCAGCCATTACCCTGGTGCCACTTCAAAACTGTACGGGCCGCCTGGCAATGTGCTTGTTTACTATGCAGGCGGTAAAAAGTTCGCTTACTTCAAGACCAGCGAGCCGGAACAGTGGCGTTTCAGCATTCGCACAACTCCTGAACGTTTCCTGGAGTTGACCGACGTGCCCGGCATCAAGCCAGCCCGATACATGGCCAGATTTCACTGGGTCACAATCGTGGATGTCCGCGCCGTGCCTGTCGATTACCTTCAAGAGCTGATTGGGTGGTCTTACACAAAGGCGGTCACTCGTCCCAGAAAGGCTGCTAGCCGCAATCATGGGTGAGTGGCCTGACAAGTCATTCGGGTGGGACGTCTTTGGCTGCGCCAAATCCGCCCCTGAATTCCGCCGTTAGAACTCCGGGAAATATGGTGCCTAGCCTTCAGTCAGCATTCATTCAGTGTCCTTACTGCTGGGAGCAAATCGAGATCCTTGTGGATTGCTCGGTTCGCCGCCAGGAGTATGTGGAAGACTGTAGTGTTTGCTGCCGGCCCATTACGATCACTGCCGTTACATCTCACGGTGATGTGGTTAGTGTTGAGGCAAGGTCAGAGGATGAATAATGGAATTGCAGCGGCTTGTGACTTCGGTCATCGTCCACAGACTTCGTTAAATGCCTAGGGCACCTTTGGTGGGGCGGTAGCGTGCCGAACATCAGCACTCTAACAACTCACTCCAGGGCCGACCCGGTGTCTGGCTCCGTCTGTCACCGGGTCCCTTGACTGCAAAGTTGGGCGCCGCGCAGAGGCCGTAGAGAGTAAGGAGGACTACACTTGATTTGCTGAACCACATCAGCATCAAGGAGAGAAGTCATGAAGACTGCAAATCGCGTTCTATCTATGTGGCTGCTAATAACATGTACTTTGGCGCCCACTGTCTGGGCTGACGTGGGCACGCACAGGATGATCACGCCGGGTAGCCTGACTTGGGTCGATGTTCCATCGCTACCGCCGGGCGCAAAGATCGCTGTCCTCGAAGGCTCCATGAATGAGGCCGTTCCCTTTACAGTCCGCATCAAGGTTCCAGCCAACTATAAAGTTCCGCCGCATTGGCACCCTACGGTTGAGCGAATCACTGTGCTTTCTGGCACTTTTTACATGGGCATCGGTGACAAATTGAATCCTGCCACATCAACTGGCCTGCAGCCGGGAAGCATGATGATTCTTCAACCGGAGACCCACCATTTTGCATGGACCAAGGAAGAAACTACGGTCCAGCTTCATGGCACAGGTCCGTGGGGAATTACTTACGTTGATCCTGCAAATGACCCAAGAAAAAAATAGTGGGAGCGCCCAAAAAGTCATGCAAGGCCGACACCGTACCGGCGCGGCCTTGATTTCAACGTTTTGCGACTCTTCAATAAACCCTGCAGCCGGAGATGCTTATGCGGGACATGAAAACAACCAAAGTCCTGCTACTTCTTGCTTCGCTTGGTCTTTTGGCTGGAGCTGGATTCATATACTCCGGCATTTACAATGTGGCTAGTGACGAGCCGCATTGGAAGCTTACCTTCAAATTAATCGAAGCTCTGCGAGAACGCTCCATTGCGGAACATGCACGAAATATTTTGCCACCGCCACTTGACGACCCCAAGTTGATTTCTGGGGGTGCAGCACATTATTCGGCAATGTGCACTGGCTGCCATCTTGCCCCGGGCATGAAAAACACTGAGATTCGTGCTGGCTTATATCCAACGCCGCCAAATTTCAGCGAGGACAGATATTTGAATTCCAACTCAGCTCAGCAGTTCTGGATCATCAAGCATGGAATAAAAATGACTGCCATGCCGGCCTGGGGAGCGACCCATGATGATGAGTCCATATGGGGGCTTGTCGCTTTCTTGAAAAAACTACCGGGTATGTCACCAGAGGAATACGCCGTGCTGACAGGAGGCGGCCACATGCACTCGGATAATCGTGGTACGGAATCTCCGTCTGTAACACCCCTGGATGCCCCCGGGACACCCCCACATAGCCACGGCGGTCATTAGTGGGGTGTGATCATGGGCATAGTGGGAATGCTGCTTACAATTGTTGGCGGTATGCTTCTGGCGGCGGGTTGGTTCCATTTTGAACTATCCCTATGGGCACTCATTCCAGGAGGCGCTCTGATCCTCATCGGTCCGGCGCTGATAAGTGGATTCCTGGAACAAGTCCGCTTGCAGGTAATGCGCCCAGTGTCTAATAGCCGTGATTCAAGCAATAAGGGCCGTGGGAATTCCACGCCCTGACAACTCATGCCAGGCGCAATCCAGTGCCAGGCATGAGTTCCAACGTTAGCGCCATGAGAGCCAAATGATAAAATCACTACATATACTTATTCTCACATCCTTTGTTTTGTCAGGCTGTGGAACCATTATGACAACTACAGACAGAGGCATTTCCAGGATTGGCGGGGAGTCCTTTTTGAAAGAAACAAACTGCAAAGCAATACCAAGGGTATACGGCGGAATTACGTATGATGCTTGCTCAACTCTCCTCGGCAAGACATCCGCGCATACCTCATATCAGCAATGGAAGGTAATTCCATACTTCCTGGACTCTCTTGTATGCCTTGCAAGCGACACCGTTATTCTCCCCTACTCCATTTACATGCAATCGAAGCATGGCTCAATCTCCGTTGGCAGCTAAGAAAGCGCCAACAACTCATTAGAGTGGAACTCTGGTGTCGGAAAATATCATGAAAACAGCTGCAGTACTCTTTTCCCTGGCACTTGCAATAGCTGCTTCCCTTATTGGCGACGTCGACCTGGAATCACCTTCCTTGCCGAGAATTCATAAGGCCATCTCACCCGCAAACAGCACTTAAGTACTCGTCGGGAACTACACCGCCAGGCCAATGTGGCATGGCGTTAACTTTCGTTAGCACAAAGGAATATGTATGAACAAGATCGCGTCACTCGTGTTTTTCGTATCAATTCTTTCTGGATGTGGAGGTGATACGAAAGATGAATCAGCCAATGTTCCCGTGAAATCGGTATCTACACTAATCAAGGTATACAAGAGCGACGGATCGAAGCAATGTGACCCTTCAAGTGGTGTGTCACCTGAGGCCATGAGAACAGAGTTAATCAGTAATGGAATCGACGTTATATGCAGTCAGAAGGGCAATACTGGCTTGGTGTATCCAGCAACCTGTGGGGCAGAAACAGGAGCAATAAATATCTATCAAATACATCCTCAAAGCCTGCAGGATGCCGAGAAACTTGGTTTCATATCAACTGATGAATTGACAGCGTATATGGATACCGAGTGTCAACAATAGCGCGCACACGTCATTCAAGGGCCACGTCTTCGGCATGCGCCGAAGACGTGGCCCTTGAATCCAACGTTAGCCTTCCGCCAGGCACCCTGAGTTCCGACGTTTGGTGCAGTTACAAGCTCCGGCTTTTGTGAAAATCTTCAGGCTTTTGCGTTATTGGGGAAAATGAAGCATGTTTTATTTCTGTCTATTTGGCCTGCTTGTTTGCATATGGGTGGCGTTTTTTAATGGGGCAGAGCGTCTTGAGGGAACTTGGCTGGGATATTTTGAATTTGGCGAGTTTGCTGATAAAGCAAAATATATTAAGGCCGCAGCATGGGTTAGCCTGGTTATTTTTGCTTTCGGGTTGATATACGGCTAGCCCCATGGCACATGACCATGCCCACTGAAAGAACGCCACGCTGGAATCTCCGGAAATGCCAGGCATGCTATGCGGCCAACACGGCCAGGGCCCTCTTTGACCGGCCCATGCGTTAGCCCCGAAAGCGAAATAGCGTAGCGCAGGTGTGGAGAACCAGGAATTTCCGTCCCAATGGAGAAGTGATATGACGGCACCAGCAAAGAACACGATTTGCCTTTGGTACAATGGCGGCGCTGAAGAAGCGGCACGATTCTACGCCGATACATTTCCAGACTCTTTCGTCGGCGCTGTGTACCGCGCACCGGGAGACTTTCCGTCGGGGAAGAAGGGAGACGTGTTGACCGTGGAGTTCACTGTGATGGGCATCCCATGTCTCGGACTCAATGGTGGGCCGGCATTCACGCACAGCGAAGCATTCTCGTTCCAGGTGGCAACCACCGATCAAGCCGAAACAGATCGTTATTGGAATGCGATCGTTGGTAATGGTGGGCAGGAAAGCGCTTGCGGCTGGTGCAAGGACAAGTGGGGGTTGTCCTGGCAAATAACACCGATGGTTCTGACGAGAGCCATTGCCGACTCCGATCCGGCCGCCGCCAAGCGTGCGTTCGATGCGATGATGGAGATGACAAAAATCGACATCAGAGCAATTGAAGCAGCGCTTCGCGGCTGAGTAGCGGCCAATCATTCGCTGCAGCCGCAACAGTCCTGAGTTAAAATGCTAGCTCACTAAAAGAAGAGAGAGCCCATCCCCATGAGCGCCAATACATTCCGCAGGCTTTTGCTCGTCCTTGGCGCTGCGTTCACTGCTGCTTTCATTGTGGTGTGTATTCCGCCATTCCTCAAGAATCCCGACATCCTTGAGGCATTTGCGGGCGGCTTTGTGAATCCGTACGCCTCTGGCTACGCACTGGATATCTTCTTTACATGGGGCATTCTGGCGGCGTGGGTTGTGTATGAGGCAAGGACCAAGGCCATTCGCCATGGCTGGATAGCCCTGGCCCTTGGTGTTGTTCCAGGTGTAGCGGTTGGCTTTGCCTTCTATTTGCTGCTTCGGCTTGAGCAAGAGAGCGCCACGAACTAACAGGCCGCTCAAGGCCATTACTTGAACATGGAAAGTCGACAATGGACGTAAAAATATTAATCCTGCTGGTGACTGTTATTGTTTCTACTCTTGGTCTTCTATTTGCCGCAAAATTGACGAGTGCCAACCTTACATTCATTCAGGCTTTCATAACGTCGCTGATGACGGGCCTGATCACCATTGGCCTGTCGCAGGATGGAAGGGTAAATCTTGCAGGAGCCATTGCGATCCTCATTATTACCGTCTTGACTTTAAAGTTTTTCACAAAAGAGACTGTATGGGGCACAGTGAAACTGTCCGTTTTAGGATCAGTTTTTACGGTTGCTTTATCCATGGCCGCCATTAAGCTTATCGTCCCGGTTACAACAAGCGGTTGATGCAAACCCCCGGCAGCGCTGCGAATCACAAAGAAAGTACTTTGGCAAAACTTTTATTCATTATGCTCGTTATTTCAACAAGCAGCCTTAAGGCTGACTTTAGGATTTATCTCAAGTGTGCCATGCAGGATATTGAGAAGTGAGACCCACTTCCAACAAAATTTTATTTTTCATCAACAAGTGCAAGCAGGTAAAAATGAAGTCTGTAATTGGGTGTTTTTTGATTGGGGCAGTTGCGTTTTCCAGTACAGGTTGTTCAACCATAAAAACAAATGAGCTGACTACCGATGAGTCGCAGATTCTCAAGGAAAAGTCAGTAGCTCTGTCAAAATATGACAAGTTGCCGGATTTTGCCGCACAAACAGCGGCAAACGTCCAGTTTGGACTGCTTGGCTTGGCGACAGCCATTTCTAACGGCAACAAAATCATCAACAAGAACAATATTGAAGATCCTGCGCTGTCCATATCAAGACAGCTTGCTGAAGGATTGAAATCAAATCATAACGTGAAGATAATCGAATCAAATGAATACGTTTCCGCCAAGTCGCAAATAAACGATTTGGTCACCAAATATGCCGGCCATGACTTTGTTCTTGATGTGAAAACCGTTGGATGGAATTCCATATATTTTCCATCGGACTGGGATAGCTACCGCGTGATGTATTCTGCCCATGCCCGATTGATCGATATCAAATCGAAGCAAGTTGTTGCGGAAGAAGTATGCACTCATGTGCCTGAATATGCCGATACCAATCAGGCGCCGTCATATAACGATCTTGAAAATGGTACGGGCCTGAAAGCCTCCCTGGAAAAATCAGTCGAATACTGCGTTGAGCACATCAGAAACATGGCCAAGCTGCATCAGGCCAACAAGGAAAAACTGGCTGTTTCGCAGTGATTTCCATGACAATGCATTCAAGGGGGCAGTGCTACGCGCTCCCTTGAATGCCTGCAGGAGCTCCCTGATGAAAAACAATAAAGTACGAACTGGAATTATCATTCTGGCTATCCTGATGCTTTCATTTGCCCTGAATCCTTCAGCAGACAAGCACAGAAAAAAGATACAGCAAACAACTTCTGACAACAGTCAACTTGAAAAACTGCTTGGCGTCGGTCAATTAAAGGCTTTTGCATCAAAATACGAGTCACTCGGCTTTGCTTCGTACACCACAATCAATGATGAAGTTGCATCAATCGGTGTATTCGGCATGGTCTTTGTCCTTGATTGATTCTGGCGAAAGCATGGTGAAGTGACTGGCCGTACCTGCCCGCTCGCTCAAGCGGGACGTCTCTGGCCTTGCCACTTCCGCCATATTTTTCAGCACTTTGATCAGTCCGTTAATTACCGTTCATAAAGTGCTGCAAGATCACCGCTCTTGACTCCAACGTTATATCTTATGGAGAAGTCGCACATGAAGCCGCGGATCACAGTCATCACCGTTGGCGTTGACGACCTGGAAAAATCATTCCACTTCTATCAGGATGGTCTCGGGCTGAAGTCTGAAGGCATCATCGGAAATGAGTTCGAGCATGGGGCCGTGGCCTTCTTTGAGCTGCAGCCAGGACTCAGGCTGGCTATCTGGCCACGCAGAAGCCTCGCTCATGATTCAGGCCTTCCTCAGGGTGGCGCGAGTGCAACAGAGTTCTCCCTGGGCCATAACGTCGCCTCAAAGGCTGAAGTTGATGCGGTCATGGCTCAGGCAAGGGACGCGGGTGCCGTTATTATTAAGCCCGCCCAGGAAACATTCTGGGGGGGCTATGCCGGTTACTTCCAGGACCCGGACCATCATCTCTGGGAAGTTGTCTGGAATCCCCAGTGGCAACCCGAAGAGAACTGAGGCATAACTCTTTGATATGGCGCGAGCCTTCGTATCTCCATCGGACACCGGCCCGGAACCCGGACCGGAGAGGGCCTCGTGACATACAACTTATTTCATGCGGACGGTTTAATAAAAAAGGAGCACAGGACATGCCGGAATTTCTTTCTTTTGCAGGTCATTTTTACAATAAGCACTCATGCCGCTTATTTTCCATGCTGCTGGCTGCCATGACGGCAACGACAGCCATGGCCGGAGAGGCCCCGGCAAGCTGTTCGCCGAATTTTTCAGATTACAAGGTTGGCATTTGGGCCTTCACCAGCCCGCCAAACACGGAGCAAGACCCGAATGCCCTGGTTTATGCGCCATCCGGCTACAAGGTTTTGGGTGGTGGCGCTATCGTGCATACCCTGCAGGGCAATGCGTTTCTTACCGCCTCATATCCGGAGGTCGATTCCGCGACTTCTGAACCGACTGGCTGGACTGCTGATAGCAAGCATCTGGGCACGGGTACTCGCGCCAGAATCACCGTCTATGTCATCGCCGTGAATGATCCTTCCGACTGCTGGAGCGTGCAGGCCTTTCAGCAATCAAGCACTACTGCAGTAGCGCATCCAGCTGCCACGGTGACGCTTGGTGCCGGTTACGTTCTGACAGGAGGCGGGGCCAGGGCAACCCCGGCAACATCGGGCGGCAATGGAAACTTTCTCTTCTCATCGATTCCTTATGCCAGCGGTGGCGGCAGCACCTATAACGGGTGGGCCGCCCAAAGCAAGGATCACGGCATCAGCGATGTTGCCAACATCACGGCTTTCGCAATAGGCATCAAGGCTGCCGGGGCCGGCGTCAACACACCAACAAGCAACGTTTTCTCAGGAAAACCGTCAACCTTGCTGTCCAATCCCAGCGCCTTCACCAATGGATACAACGGCGTACTTCCTGGAATTAATTGCACGATGACCGGAGGCGGCGCATACGATAACTGGGGAAACGCTTACGGTAACTTGCTGACTGCCATTTATCCAATTGGTACCGGGGCATGGCAGGCATTCGCACAGTCTTACGGGCAGGACAATCCGTCCGTATTGACCGCTTATGCAGTCTGCCTCAACTGACAATCCCTTGCTTGTGATGCAGGGCGAAGGAATGAATGCGCAATCCATGACGGCATCAGGCCCGCGTTTATTCCCCGCCCCCTTTTTTAGCTACTGGCCAACAAGGAAAGCTCATGGGAAAGTTTCGCAGGGCTGTCAGTTTAATCGCCAGTCTTTTCGTGCTTGGTGGCCTTGCCTACTGTTCTTACTCTTTCGGTAGCGCTGAGGAACGCATGCGCCAAACCTGCAGCGAGATCACTCCGGGCTTGTCAGCTTCTGCCTTACGTGCCTTTGCCAGGAAGCATGGCCTTAACCCTCCCCACCAGGACTCCGGTGTTACTTTTCTGGCGGAGTCCAGAACGTTCGGGCGATGGAGCTGCCGGGTGACCCTTGATAAAGGCGTTGTGCAACGGGCAGAGTACAACTTTGCAGATTAGTACTTTTTACAATCCGTTCACGGTCGATGCCGTATTGGTGCGATCTGGATACCGTGTTATTCCATGATGGAGGGCATATAGTGATCATCGGTGGGTGCCTGTGTAATGGCGTGCGCTACGAGTACGACGGCACGATCAGTGAGATATCCATGTGTCACTGCTCCATGTGCCGTAAGGCGCAAGGTTCGGCATATGTCGCCATCAGTCCTGTCGATACCGCCAGGTTAACGATCACGAAGGGACAGGATCTTCTGAAGGAATACAGGGCCGTACCGGGCAAGGCGCGGGTTTTCTGTTCAAACTGCGGAAGCCCCATCTACAGCGCGAGGGATGATCTGCCTGGTGTCAGACGCCTTCGGCTGGGCACGGTTGAGACACCGTTTGCGTGCAGCAACTCGTATCACATCCACGTCGCATCAAAAGCAGCATGGGAAACCATCGCGGACGGACTGCCTCAACACGCTGCATCCCGGGCATAACGACACTGGCAACCAGGCAGGCAGGCAGGCAGGCAGGCAGGCAGGCAAAGATTCATGCATATTCACGAAAAGATTGCAGGCTGGAATGATGAACTGGGGCCTGGCTTCACCACACCCGGCTCGGGTGGCAATCAAGCCATCGCCCAGGCCATGTCACGTCATGCCACATCACTGCCGCATGGTGCCCAGCGCCCGGCCTCGGGTCAGGTGCCTTGACCATGCTCGTTGAACTCAAGGACGCACGCCAGATTCATGGGGAACCCATACGCAGATGGTTCATGTCTCCGGCCATGGACCTGATCATCTGGCATGATGAAGGCATGTGCCCCATCGGCTTCCAGCTTTGTTACGACAAAGGCCTCCGTGAGAAGGCCATCACGTGGCACCGGGATGGCGAACTTGCTCACTCGGCCATACATGCTGGTGAGGATACCGGACTGAAACACAAGGAAGCCCCTATCCTCGTGGATGATGGCAACCCTGACTTTGCTTACATAACGAAGCACTTTGAGCAGCAATCCGGCAAGCTGCCACCGGAAGTGGCCCGATTAGTGCTGAGCGTCCTGAACACACAGGGCTGACCACCCGACCTGTTAACCCGGACACGTTCCCCGGAAGGGTTGGCCGCTCAAACAGCAAAATCCTTATGACCCCGACTGTTCCGCTGGACGAAATAGAGTTCACTGCCATTCGCGCCCAGGGACCTGGCGGCCAGAATGTGAACAAGGTGTCGAGTGCCGTGCAGCTGCGCTTCAACATTCATGCGTCTTCCCTTGCCCCTGCCATCAAGGAAAACCTGCTCGCCCTGCCCCGCACACGCGTCAACAAGGACGGGGTTCTTTTCATCAAGGCGCAGTCCTCCCGCAGCCAGGAAGAAAACCGGGCAGCGGCACTTGCACTGCTCGAGGCGCTCGTCGTCGAGGCCTCCCGCATTCCCACACCGCGCCGCCCCACTAAGCCGACCTTCGGATCGCGGCAGCGTCGCCTGGAAGGCAAGTCGCTACGCTCCGCCGTCAAGTCCTCACGGGGTAAAGTGGAAGAGTAGTGACTGCCGCTGCAATGAGGCACGTCCGACTTCTCGTTAACGACATGCAGGACTATATTACGCCCGGCCTTTGGCACTCCCTGATCTCAATCGCGACGGATTACTGATGAATAACAAGCTTTTTCTTGTGCTGCCTTTTCTGTTTTTATCAGGCTGCCAGACCGCAACGCGCCCTTATGACGGCGTGCTTGGGTACAAGACAACCCCTGTGTCGGATTCGGTGTCTGAGCTGACCTACGTTGATGAAGACAAGCGCAGCTGGGAAGAGGTTGAGGTCAGGGCGCGCAAGGCATGCGCCCGCTCATTAAAGACAACGCCGGACCAGACCCTGCTTGGCGCTCTTTCAAAGACGCAGTTTTCGCAATTTGTCGCAATGCCCGTTGCCATTCCGATGTCGCCTGGTGCCGCCAGCAAGAAAGGCATGCAGCGCCCCGGCCCGATTCCGTCAGGCGTTGTCATTCAGGGCACTGCTTCCAGTCATGCATTTGACATAGAAATGAACCTGAAAAAACTTGTCACCACCTGTGAGCTGGCAAGAAAAACCTGACCACTTGCCCGGCCGGCAGGCTGCCTGAAACGCTTTACCGACAAGACGCCGGAGGGGGAAATGGCGGCAAGGAGATTCGGTGCCACCCTGCCGGGAAGAGGCAGTGTTTTTTCACTGCTCCTTTCACTGTTCCTTGAACGGATTGAGTGTGCGGCCCAGATAATATTGCACGCTCACCGGCAACGGCCGCAAACTGCTGGCGATCATCTTGTTGACGGTGCCCGGCACACAGACCGGCTTGCCGTTCATCACTGCATGCCAGCCTTCGCGCACCACGTCCTCCGGCTGCTGCCAGAGAATGCCCGGCAGCTTGTCTGCCGCACTGCGTGTGCCCATGGTGTCGTGGAACTCACTGTAGGTGAATCCTGGACAAAGAGCAGTGACGTTGATGCCTTGCGGTTTGAGCTCCATGTCCAGCGATTGCGACATGTTGAGCACATAGCTCTTGATGCCGGTGTAGAGCAGGCTTGCACCGGGTGGCGAAAACGCTGCAATGGATGACAGGTTGATGATGCGCCCCCAGCCGCGCTCGCGCATGCCGGGCAGCACCCGGTGGCAGAGCTCGGTCACGGCGGTGATCATGAGCTGGATTTCGCCTGCGAGTGCGTCCCATGGCGTATCGGCAAATGCGGTTTTGCCCGACAGGCCGGCATTATTGATCAGTACATCAATGGCAATTCCCTGCCTTGCAGCAAAGTCCATGATGGCTGCAGGCGCATGCGGATCGTTAAGATCGGCAGCAAAAATATCGCAGCGTATGCCGTGTGCTGCCGTGAGTTCTGCCGCCAGCGCCTGCAGGCGCTCTGCACGGCGCGCCACCAGTAACAGTGAATAACCTTCGCTGGCAAGGTGGCGTGCAAAGCAGGCGCCAATGCCGGCGGACGCGCCGGTAACCAGTGCCGTGCGGTTTGATGCATTCATCGGGCTATCCTCGGGTATCCATGTCCAGGCAGGCATTCTTGCACATCTGCCACAAACAGACTGGCCATTCAGCCTGCCGCCTCTTCTGCCTCGCCACGCTTGATCCACGCCTCGACCAGGCGGTAGCTCACTGCCAGCAACACCGGGCCGACGAACAGACCGATAATGCCGAAGCCGAGCAAGCCGCCGATCACACCAGCGAGAATCAGCAACAGTGGCAGGTCGGCACCACGGCGGATCAGCCATGGGCGCAGGAAGTTGTCGAGCAGACCAACAACCAGTGACCACACCGCCAGAAACACGCCCATTCCTGTTTCACCGGACCAGAATACCCAGATAACCGCCGGGATCAGTATGGGAAAAACGCCAATCTGCGCAATGCACAGCATCAGGGCTACCGCAGCCAGCAGGCTGGCAAACGGAACGCCGGCAATCATCAGGCCAATGCCGGCCAGCAGCGACTGCACGATGGCGGTGACGAGCACCCCCAGCGCCACCGCACGCACAGCCTGTGATGCGATAACGACAGAATTATCGCCGTGTTCACCGGCCAGGCGATGTGCAAAACGGCGCACGCCACTCGCGGCCGTTTCGCCCGTCATGTACAGCACGGCGCACAAGCCCACCGTCAACAGGAACTGCACGACCAGCAAGGTGAGGCTGCCGGCTTCATCGACCATCCAGCCAACAACACGCGCGGCATGCGGCGCTATTTTTGCCTCCAGCTGTGCCGGCGTCAGGGTTGCAACCTTCGACCAGGCCGCCACCAGCCGTTCGCTTGCCGGCATGGTGTGCAGCCAGGAGGGTGGCGGCTGGGCGACGTAGTAGGCGATCTTTGCCGAGATTCCGGTCAGGTCATCGACATGATCAACAATGGTGGTCACGGCCAGCGTGAGCGGCACGACCAGCAGCATGAGCAGGACAAGGGTGAGCATGGTGACTGCCAGTGCCCGGCTGCCACGCAAACGCCGCTGCAAGCCTTCCATGAGTGGCCAGGTAGCAACGACAATGGCAGTCGCCCAGATCAGCGGCAGCAGGAATGGCGCCAGAACAAAGAAGCAGCCGGCGAGCAGGGAGCAGATGGCAATCACGGCAAAGGTAATGCGTGCAATGTCCATGCGGGAGGAAGTTGAGATCATGACAGGGCTCGGGTTGGCAGTCCTGCGTATCGAAGCAGAATTTGCTGCAGGTTGAAAGCATCCTGCTCGCTCTGACCAGTACAGCGGGTTTGCGAAATCCGGAACAGGCCATTGCACGTGCTAGTATGTCAAACAAGTTAAGCCCGTCCGGGGAGACCATCTTGCGCCTGCATCACCTGCTGCCCTTGCCGATGCTCATGTACGCCGCCATCGCCTGTGCGGAACCGGACACAGCGCCGGCCGATCCTGTTCCGGGCTACTTCTCGTTCAACTTCGAGAACGACTTCTACTTTGACAGCGACGATGGCTACAGCAACGGCTTCCAGTTTGCGTGGGCACGCGGCACCTTTGACCAGTTTGGCGGCACCAACACAAAAGCACTGACAGCGTTCCTGGCCCCGTCCTGGATCAAGGCAGGGAAAGGCTACCAGCGCGCTGTCACGCACAAGCTTGGCAATGTGATGTTCACACCGGACGACCTCAAGGCCGCCGTACCGCCGCCGGGGGACGTGCCCTATTCCGGCACCACCTACTGGCGCACGGACTGGCTGCGCTTTAATGAAAAGGTTGTTGATCGCGCCTGGGGCACCATTGGCATTGTCGGGCCTGCCTCTGGCTCGCAAAGCCTGCAGGAGCACATGCACACCGTCATTGGCGCCACCTATCCCAATGGCTGGGACACGCAGTTACGCAACGAGCCGGTATTCGAGCTGGGTGTGGTGCGCGACTGGCGTGTAGCGGTACGGGGCACCGAGGACAGTGGCTCGGACGTTGTGCTGATTACCTCCGGCAACATCGGCAACCTGTCGACACGACTGGATGCCGGCGTGGTTGTACGTAGCGGCCACAACCTGTTTCGCAGTTTTCCTGCCGTTGGCGTACTGCCAGGGCGCGAAGTGAATCCGGTTGCCGGCGCCACTGTCGATACGGCACACGTTTTTCTTGGCGCGATGTACCGCTACGAAGCCTGGAACATCGCGCTTGACGGCAATATCAGTGACCCGTCCGGCTCCACGATCCACCGCGTGCCAAACCAGTTTTACGTATCCATCGGCGGCAGCTGGAACATGGGCAGCTTCGGCTTTCTGGTCTCGTTTGCCGAGAGCACGAAACGCTTTGAGGAGGCCGATGCCGGTGATTCATTCGGCTCGATGAGTGTGACATGGCGTTACCGTTAATGCTGCGGCCTGCATTTCGACGCGATGCAATCTGCTTAACTGCAAACTGAGAACCAACCATAATGCAGCGCCGCAATACCACTACCCTGCTTTCGCCATCGCGTGACACACTGTGTGTGTTGCCTGTCGTTCTCGTGCTTCTTGTTTTTCTGCTGCAGGGCGCAGGCTGGGCCGGATGGCTGGTCGTTACCGACGGCTCTCCCGGAAAAACCGTGTTTGCCATCGCCGAGATGCTGCTGATCTTTGTGTTGCTGTGGAATGGCTGGCGTATTCGCCGTCATGTGCACGAAAAAACATCATCTGCTGATCGCCAGGCAAGGACCGTGGCCACCCTCACGTTTGCTTCTCTGGCGCTGTGCAGTCTTGGTGATCTGGTGAACCGTAATTTCAGCCAGACGTTTTATGCCCACGACCGGATCATCGAACACAGCTATCTGGTGGATTCGGTCTGGTTCTTTCTGCCGGGCTATGCGCTGTTTTTTGCCGCTGCATGGCTTGCCACGCGCGAACGAGTGCCGGCGTGGTTGCGCTGGACGTCACTGGTGGTAACGGCGGCGGTTGGTATCGTTTCATTTGCCGGCCTGGTGCTGCCGGGAACCAGTCGGTATGTAGTGGCAGTCACCGGCAGCTATACCGTGCTGATTGCGCTGATGGTGCCCGCTGCATTATGGCTGGCCATGACGTTCGGTCGCAGTGCGTGGCTGGTGTGTACGGGGGCAGTACTGGCGACGGTGGCCGATGCACTGATCGGTCATTTCTGGCTGTTCGGCCATGGCCACTATCCTGCTATCGCCTATCTCAATTTTGTTGTGTATTTTGTTTCGCAGGCGCTGGTTCAGCAGTTACCTCTTGTTGTACTTGCGGCAGCAACACATGCATGCCCATCACAAACCGGAAGGCCCGACTGATGAACAGACTTTTTGCACTGCTGATGCTGGGCTGCCTGAGCCTGCCCGTTGGCACGGCATTCGCCGCACCAGCCACTACACCAGCCACTGCGCCGGCCACCAGCAAAAGCATTCTCGAACTGATGACGCTGACCGGCGCCGGCAACCTTGGCGTGCAGGTGCTGCACAGCCTGCTGCCATCGCTCAAGGCTTCGGCGCCCGATGTACCGCCGGAGTTCTGGGACGAATTCATGAAAGAGGTTGATCCGAACGAACTGGTCAACCTGACGGTGCCCATCTACATGCGGCATTTTACCGAACATGAAATTCAGGAAATGATCCGCTTCTACAGGACGCCTACCGGGCAGAAACTGGTGCAGAAGCAGCC
Organism: Moraxellaceae bacterium; assembly: GCA_030646295.1. Lineage (GTDB taxonomy): Bacteria > Pseudomonadota > Gammaproteobacteria > Pseudomonadales > Moraxellaceae > UBA2031. The sequence goes on along the minus strand of JAUSND010000012.1, from coordinate 256,059 downwards.
GCAGGTGATGCAGGAAAGCATGCAGGCCGGTCAGCTGTGGGCACAGGGCCTGGCGCAGCGCGTGCTTGAACGTTCCATGCAGTCGCGTTAAGAGGAATAGCCACTCATGGCGTGGATGATTCTGCTGCTGGCAGGGCTGTTTGAAGTGGCCTGGGCCATCGGCCTCAAGTACACCGAAGGCTTTACGCGACTGTGGCCCAGCGTGGGCACGATTGCCGCCATGATCGTGAGCGTGGGTCTGCTCGGCATTGCCATGAGAAACCTGCCCGTGGGTACCGCCTATGCGGTATGGGTTGGCGTAGGGGCCGTGGGCACGGTGATACTTGGCATCGTGCTGTTCAACGAGCCCGCCAACGCGGCACGCATGGCCAGTGTCGGCCTGATCATTGCCGGCATCATCGGACTCAAGCTGGCGACATGACATTGGTCAAGGCCAGTCCTTCCTGCTCGTTTTATCCTCTGCTTGCATGGCGCTGACGCGCATGACTTCTTCCGGCATGGCCGGGCAGCAGAGGATTACTGTCATGATGTTTCGTGTTGATAACCTGAACGCAGGTGCCGGTCCGGATGGCGTCATTGCCGCCATCAAGGCACTGGATGGTCTGGCATGGGTGAGCGTGGATGCCGCCGCACAGAAAGTTCGCGTGGAGAGCATGGCCGCAGCCGACCAGGTGGCGGCCGCACTGGCCTCCGCCGGCTATGCTGCAGAGGCATTGGCCCAGCGCAGTGGCTGCTGCGGGGGTTGCGGGGGCTGAAGGCGCGGGGTAGCGTGACGGCCGGCTTATTGAGGATGTGTTGTTGTGAATATCACCAGTTTTGCGGATTTGTTGAGTGCCTCCCACGAGCAGGACGAACCACAGCGCCTGCTGTTTGTATTTACCACCGCCGAATTGCCCGAGGATGCCAGTGACGAGGAGCGTGCGCGCTTTGAGTCCGGCGATGGCGGTGCACTGAAGCCGGTGATGACGGTGGACAAGCTGCCGGTGGAAGTACCGTCGTTCGAGGCACTGGTGGAGGAATCAAAAGGCACCGGTGCGCACTGGGACATCGTGTTTGTGGCCAGCCTGTCGGGCCGTGGCGGCGTCACCCCGAACAGTGACGAGGCCAGCCAGCCATTGCAGATGATGGTGCAGGCGATTCATACCGGCGGTGTGGGCAATTTTCTGGCCTTCAGCCGCGACGGCGATCTGGTGCAGTTTCTCTAGGTCCGTTTCTGCGGCTGATTCCGCCAGGCAATGACGCGGGACCGTGTCAGGCGGCGCGCTTGCGGTTATGCTTGCGCGCCAGCTGACATTTCTTGCGGAGACGCCCATGAATCGCGCCATCATTTCCACGGACAAGGCCCCTGCCGCTATCGGCACCTATTCGCAGGCCGTGAAGGTCGGCAACACGGTTTATCTTTCGGGCCAGATTGCACTGGACCCGGTCAGCATGACGCTCAGGGACGGTATCGAGGCCCAGGTAGTGCAGGTATTCGACAACCTGCAGGCCGTGTGCACCGCTGCCGGTGGCAGCCTGCAGGACATCGCCAAGCTGAACATTTTCCTGACGGATCTCGCGCACTTTGCACTGGTCAACGAAACCATGGCGAAGTACTTCACTGCGCCCTACCCTGCCCGTGCGGCGGTGGGCGTGGCTTCGTTGCCGCGTGGTGCACTGGTGGAAATGGACGGCGTGATGGAGCTGCTGGGCTGAAGCCCGGCGCTCATGCCTGACGTGCGGCGCCCATGATGTCGCGATAGCCTTCCCGGTAATCGGGGTACTGCCAGCGATAGCCAAGATCCTGCAGGCGCTGGCTGGACAAGCGCTTGTTGCACGTGCCGCCGGGATTGGCCACGTGTGCCACCCGGGGCAACCCCATGCCATCCGCCAGCCAGTCCAGCACCTCGTGCTGCGCGACCGGCATGCTGTCGGTGGCAATATACGTTGCATCCACTGCCTCACCCGCCAGCACGCGCGCCAGCAGAAACGCCAGGATGCCGGCGGCATCGTCGACATGCAGGCGGTTGGTCCACTGCGGCGGCTCGGCCTGTACCGGGCGACCACTTTCCACCCAGCGCAACAGGCGCATGCGTCCCGGACCATACAGACCGGAGCAGCGAACGATGGTGGCGGGCCATGCACTCCCACGCACGGCCTGTTCACTCTGCAACAACACCTGCGCAGTGGCGCTCACCGGGTCGGCCGGACTGGTTTCATCGACCAGACTGCCGTCTTCCTGACCATACACGCTGCTGGACGACACCCAGAACACATGGCGCAGGGACTGGCCGCTCAGTGCAGCAAGCACATGGCGGGTGCCATCCAGATAGGTGCGCCGGTAGGCCTCGGCATCATGGCCATCCGGACTGAGGATGATGAATACCGCATCAAGCCCCCCAGGCAATTGCAGGCTGGCCGGATTCGTTACATCGCCGTGCAGCGCGGTGACACCGGGCAGAGTGAAGGGTGAGCGGCGCAGGCCGGTGACGTCATGACCGACAGCCACCAGGCGCATCGCAAGCCGTGCGCCGACATCGCCACAACCGACAATCAATATTTTTGCCATGATTCGAGTTTTCCGATAGCGTGAGGCAATCATAACAGTGCGCAGCCATGCTGCCTGCACGTTTTCTTCCGGGGTTGGCTGGCCATGACACTAACCGATTTGCGCTACCTGATTGCCCTGGCGCGCGAGCGTCATTTTGGTCGTGCCGCCGAGGCCTGTCACGTCTCGCAACCCACGCTCAGCATTGCCATCAAGAAAGTGGAAGATGAACTGGGTGTGGCGCTGTTTGAACGCCACCGCCATGAGGTCCTGGTCACGCCGGGCGGTGAAGCCGTCATCCAGCAGGCGCAGCGTGTGCTGGAAGAAATGGACATATTGAACGGTGCTGCCCGCGCTGCCCGTGACGAATTTGCCGAGCCGCTGAAACTGGGCGCCATTTTCACCGTGGCACCGGACCTGTTCCCGCCACTGGTGCGCGCCGTGAAAGCCGGCGGCAGCGGCCTGATGCTGTACATGGAAGAAAACTACACACATGTGCTGGCCGACAAGCTGGCCAGTGGACAACTGGATGCCATCATTGTGGCAAGCCCGTTTGAACCGCCGGAAACACATGTGCAGGCGCTCTACCGCGAGTCGTTTGAATTGCTGATGCCGGCCGACCATGAGTGGGCAAAAAAGAAAATCATTCCGACGGACATGCTCAATGCATCGTCACTCATGCTGCTGGGTGAAGGGCACTGTTTTCGTGACCAGATCCTGGAAGCCTGCCCGCATCTTGGCAGCGGCAGCAACACCATGGGCCCGGCCAGCTCGCTGTCGACCCTGCGTCACATGGTGGCATCGGGACTGGGGCTGACGCTGATCCCCGGCAGTTCCGTGCGGACACTGACGGAAGGTGGTGATGTCGTCGCCCGTCCGCTAGCTCCTGCACCCGAGCGCGAGATTGTGCTGGCATGGCGTCGCCGCTTTCCGCGCCCGACAGCGGTGCGGGCATTGCTGGATGCGTTGCAGACCCTGCAACTGCCGGGAACGCGCACACCGTGACGGCAACGCCGGATCTGCTTGCACAATTGCCGGTGACGGCCATCAAGGGCGTGGGGGCTGCGCTGGCAGAAAAACTGCTGCGCCTGAACATCCGCACGGTACAGGATCTGGCGTTTCATCTGCCGCGCCAGTACGAGGACCGCAGCAGGATTACGCCCATTGGTGCCCTGCGACCGGGCCTGAGTGCGCAGGTGGATGGCGAGGTGCAGCTGACGGACATTGTGATCGGTCGTCGCCGCTCGCTGGTCGTGCGGGTACAGGATGGCACCGGTACGCTGACGCTGCGGTTTTATCACTTCAATAATTCGCAAAAGGAAAAGCTGGCACGCGGGACGCGTTTGCGCATTTTCGGCGAGGCACGTCTGGGTGCCAGCGGCCTTGAAATGTATCACCCGGAATATGCTTATCTGAGCGACCAGCTGCCGCCACCTTCGGACACGCTGACGCCGATTTATCCGGTGACCGAAGGCGTGACGCAATTGCGCCTGCGCCCGCTGATTGCGCAGGCCCTCACGCGGCTGACGCCACAGAACCTGCCGGACTGGCTACCGCCATCGGAAAACCGTGGCTGGCCGCTGATTGCCGCGCTGCGTTATGTCCACGCACCCCCCAATGATGCTGATCGCACTGCACTGGTTGCGGGCACGCATCCGTCACAGCAGCGTCTGGCATTTGAAGAACTGGTTGCGCATCAGCTGAGCATGCAGAAACGGCGTGCCGAAATGCGTGCCAATGCTGCACCGGCACTGCCGGCGGCCGTATCGCTGCAGAAAAGATTCCTGGCCACCCTGCCCTTTCCCTTGACCGGCGCCCAGCAGCGCGTGCTCGGCGAAATTGCTGCCGACGTCACGACGGACAAACCCATGCTGCGACTGGTGCAGGGCGATGTTGGCGCGGGCAAGACCGTGGTGGCGGCGCTCGCGGCCTGCCATGCACTGGCGGCAGACAAGCAGGTGGCACTGATGGCCCCCACCGAAATCCTGGCCGAACAGCACGCGCTGAATTTTGCCCGCTGGTTTGAGCCACTGGGCATCCGGGTGGTGACGCTGCTGGGGCGTCTTGGCGTGAAAGCACGGCGCGAAGCGAATGCGGAAATTGCCAGTGGTACGGCACAAATCGTGATCGGCACCCATGCCCTGTTTCAGGAAGAAGTCGTGTTTCGCAAACTGGCGCTGGTGATCATTGATGAACAGCACCGTTTTGGCGTGCACCAGCGTCTGGCGCTGAAGCAGAAAGGTGAAAACGGCTTGCTGGTGCCGCACCAGCTCATCATGACGGCGACACCCATTCCGCGCACGCTGGCAATGAGTGCGTATGGTGACCTGGACACGTCCGTGATTGATGAATTGCCTCCGGGGCGCACACCGATTCAGACCGTGCTGGTGGCCAATGACCGTCGTCCGGAGATTGTCGAGCGGATTCGTGCGCAATGCCTGCAGGGCCGGCAGGCTTACTGGGTGTGCACCCTGATTGAAGAGTCGGAACAGCTGCAGGCGCAGGCGGCCGAAGCCACCTATGCAGAATTGCAGCTGGCGCTGTCCGAGCTGCGTATTGGCCTGGTGCATGGCCGGCAGAAACCCGCTGAAAAAGCGGCGGTGATGCAGGCCTTCAAGAATGGCGACCTGCAATTGCTGGTGGCCACCACCGTGATTGAAGTAGGCGTGGATGTGCCGCGTGCCACCCTGATGGTGATCGAGAATCCGGAACGGCTGGGGCTGGCGCAGCTGCACCAGTTGCGCGGTCGTGTCGGGCGTGGTGCGGAGCAGAGTTTCTGCGTACTGCTTTACCAGACGCCGCTGGGGCAGCTGGGACGGGAGCGGCTTGGCATCATGCGTGAAACCACGGATGGCTTTCGCATTGCCGAAAAGGATCTGGAATTGCGCGGACCGGGCGAAGTGCTGGGCACGCGCCAGACCGGCGACATGAGTTTCCGGCTGGCCGACCTGCTGCGCGATGCGGCGTTATTGCCGGCGGTGCAGGACTGCGCCAGACAACTGCTGCAGGCGCACCCGCAGGCGGCGGAGGCACTGCTCACGCGCTGGGTGGCAGGGCGTGAGCATTACGCACGGGTCTAGACGTGCACTACTGGCCGACACAGCCATGACATGAAGCGTCAGTGCCCGCGCTGCATCATGAAGGTATCAAACTCCAGCTGGTCCAGTTTGCGATTGAGCACCCAGAACGCCGCCATGTTCACCAGCAGCAAGGCCACGGCAAAACCATAGCCGTAGAACTTGGGGCCGAGCGCCAGCGTTACGGCCGTGAACACGCCATTCAGCAGCACGAATGCGCCGGTAAGAAAGAAGGTTTCCCAGCGCTTGTCGAGATAGAAGAACACGTTCAGCACGGCGAGGAACACCACCTGCAAACCGGCCGACACCAGGTTCACAAACAGCAACGGCAGGTACAGCTCGGAAATGTTCAGATAATCCAGAATGGCTGGTGCGGCGATGTACAGCACCAGCGCGGCAATCGTCTGCACCTTGATGATCTGGTAAATACCCTGCTGCACGATATACACCATCTCGTTGCGCATGGTCTCGATGTATTCCAGCGAGCTGCCCTCGCGTACTGCATCGTAGAAACGATTGTAGTACTCGACAAAATCGGTCTCCATTTTCACCAGAAACACGGCCATCGCAGGAATAATGGACAGGTAGGCCATGAACACCGGAATGTCGTAAATCAGCGAGGAGTGCAACGGCCCGATCACCTGGGTACCGGTAGCGGGGTGCAGCCAGAACATGAACTTGTCTATCCAGTAGCCGAGGTTATAGAAAAGCCCGGTACCGACCATGGTGAAGTAAATGTCTTTCCTGGTGAAAAAACTGGCGCTGATGAATTTTGAAGAGGGATAGTTGCGCAGGATGAGCGTTATCATGCCGATCAGAAGCACAAACTGGCCGAGCACAAAACCGCCCAGCAGTCCCTCAAGACCAAACGGGCGCAGCAGCAATGCTGCAGACACGGCAATGCCATAGCCAATGGCAAACACGATGAGAATGGCCTTGTAATGCTTCATGCTGGACAGAAAAATGGCGGCCAGCCAGATATCACAAATCACCACAAAGCCGCTCAGCATGAGCAGGCGGTACATGACACTCTGTTCCGGGAACAGGAAAATCACGGCCAGCGCACCCAGCAGGCCAGACAATGCCGTCTGGTACAGCAGCAGGCCATTGAAGGCCGGCAGGATGGTGCCGTCATGCTTGCCAAAATGCTGGTCGGCTGTATAACGCGTGAATGCCAGCTGCACAAAACCCGTCAGGATGAGACTGAGTGCAATCAGCCATGTCACGCTGACCTGGAACTGCGTGATCAGGATGTCTGGGATGACCACCGAGAACGACATCACACCGATGACAAGAATGCCAAGGATGGAAAGCACCCAGGGGCCGGAGCTGATGATGCCGGCGTAGGCATAGGTCTGCATGAGCCCGAGCAAGGTGTCACGCCGCATGAGTTTGCGCAGTTCGAATCCGATGCCGGCCATCAGGCAGTTCCTCCCGTACGCAAGGCAAGTGCTGACGCATATTCCTCGCGGTATTGTTCCAGCATGCCGGTCTCCGTGTAATAGCGGCGCACACGTTCGACACCCGCTTGCTGGGCGGCATGCCATTTTTCGCTGTCCGTAAGCAGATCGAGAATGGCACGACCCAGCGCCTCGGGATTGGCAATGCCCACCACTGCACCGGAGGCGCCAAGGGCACGGTCTTCGTCGCCCATGCCTTCAATCAGCTGGCGACAGGCACCGACATCCGTCGTCACGCAGGGCACGCCCGCGGCATTGGCTTCGAGCACCACCAGCGGCAAGGCTTCGGAAATGGAGGACAACACCACCACGCCGACCTTGGGCAACAAGCCGTCCACCACCTGCAGGCCGAGAAATTTTATGTGTGCGCCCAGCCCCAGGCCCTCAGCCAGGTTGTGGCAGTCACGCGCGTAGTCGGCATCTTCCTCTTCCGGCCCGGCAATCCAGACTTCGACATCTGGCAACTGGTTGACGACCGTGCGCATGGCACGGATGAAGGTCTTTACATCCTTGATGGGCACCACGCGCCCGATGAAGCAGATGACGTGCGGCACGCCGGGCTCACGCTGCGTGCGCACGGCCTCAAACCGCGGATAATCAATGCCGTTGGGAATGCATGCTGTCCGCTCTGCCGCTGCACCGTCGGTGATCTGGCGCTGCCGGTTGGTTTCGTACAGGGACAGGATTCTTGAGGCATGCTGATAGCACTCACGCCCCAGCACATCAAAGAAGCGCACCCACATCTGGCGGAAATAGGCGATCTCGGAGGAATCGCGCTCCATCACGCCGCGGTTGTCGCTGATCCACTGCGCCTGGAAAAGATCGATCTTGCGTTCCTTGGTGTAAATACCGTGCTCGGTCAGCAGCAAGGGCTTGTTCGTATGCTGTTGCAGCAATGCACCCAGATAGCCGGCATAACCGGTTGACACTGTATGGTAGACACCCACTTCCGGAAAATTCCCGGAAATCCGGATGAGCTGCCAGAGCGGCGCATGCATGATGCGGACGGTCCAGAAATAATCGACGAAGGACGGATCGGTGCAGCGCTCACGGTATTGTTCCGTGATGTAGTTCCAGGAGGTCTTGCTGTACAGGAAATCCTGCTCGGAATAGCGGCCCTCGCGAAAGGCCTTGACGATGTCCTGCGTGGGATTCCTTGCTTTTTCTGCTTTCGGCGCGCGGAAATAACTGTGCAGTTCGCGCATTGTTTCTGCCATGCGCGGGTCGCCTGTGCGTGGCGCCACCGGCGCGTTGCTGTCGGCATCATGGATGAAATGCGCCTCCAGATGCACGACATTGTCCGGCAGCTCATAGCGCATGTCGCCATAGTCCTGGCGGCGGCTGCCGATAAAACAGATGGCAAACGTGTACTGCGGAAATCCGCGAATGATCTGGTTGACCCAGCTGGATACGCCGCCGCTGACAAACGGGAAGGTGCCTTCCAGCAGCAAGCCGATGTCGGCTTTTTTTGCCTTCCGAATGATCATGCCTGCCCCCAGAAATCGGCTACCAGTGCCATTTGCTGACTGCGTCCTTCACGCTGGATTTTCTGCATGTGCCTGCGCACTGCAGCAAAGTCGTGACGCCTGAATGCCAGCTCGGCCAGATAGGGCTCAATACGTACCAGCGGAAACTTGTTTTTCACTGCACTCTCGAATGCGGCAAGGGAGCCTTCATAGTCTTTTTCCAGCAGGCGCATGCGTCCGGCGATAACCCACAGGCCGCCGTCGGCCTGATGATGCGCCAGCGCCTTGGTCACATGTTTTCTGGCCTGCTCCAGTGCATACAGACGCATGTCACCCTGCACCAGGCCCTGGTACACCAGCTCCCAGTAAAGCTCGGCCAGCTGCTTGCTGGCCGCATATTCGGCCTGGGGATCGCGCGCGGCCTTCAGTGCTTCGCCGGCCACATGGATACGTTCATTGATCAGTTTTTCCTTGCTGTCCAGCATGCCGAAGGCCAGCAGGCGCAGATCGTCGGCAGGATCAGCCATCACCTCGCGCAGGATTTCGGAGGCATGACGGCCCGGCACCTCCTGCAGGGCAAGCAAAGCTTTCATGCGCAAATCCAGCGGGACGGTGGCACTGGCCAGCTGGTTGCGCACCTGCCCCAGCCGGAGGGTGCCCATTTTCTGTGGCCCGTGCTGCACTTCGAAGCGCGGCGTCCTGACTTCATTGAACGAGCGCACCCGGCGCAGGCGTGGCCACCAGACGGCCATGAGGACGCCGGCAAAGAAGCCGGCCAGACCAAATACCGGAATGAAAAAGCAGACACAGAACAGCAAGGCCAGCACTGCCAGCCGGGGCTGGCGGTAACGGGGCGGCAGGAAAGCCCAGACAAAGGGCGCCGCAAGGGCGCTGGCCGTGGCATGCAGCAGAAAAAACTCATACAGCAATGCCGTGTCCGAGCTGTTCAGGAACAGCAGTGCAATTGCCGCTGTTTCCGCTACCAGGGCGGCCAGTGCCAGCTTGAGCTCAGTGCCCATGGACACACCTCTCGATCATGCTGCGCAACAGGTGCACCGGCTCGACGCTGCCAATCAGCATGCTGGCCGGCGTGACGCCCGCACTCTGGAAATCCTTGAAGCCGAAACTGGCATGCAACCAGCCCTCTGTGCGCTGCAGATACCCTGCCATGGCCGGCTCACCGTGCAGCGGCATGAGTGTCATCAGGATGCGCAGGCCGTTGTGGTTGTAATCCCATATCTGGTCAAGCTGGCGTGACTGCCGCATGACCTCGATGGCGATCTCGCTCTGGTGGGTGCCCGGGGCAATCACGAGCGCGGCGAGCATGGAGTGGATGCCGACATCATGGTGAATGCGGTGCAGCCGCGCGAGCTCGACCGCAAACACGATGGGGCACTCGGGCACAGCGGCATGAATGGCCTGCACCGCATGGGCATTGCCAACGCCATCGGCGTAATAGCCAAGCAGGACGGTGAGGAACTGCAGGCTTTCTTCGTTGAGTGACAGGAAGGGCATGCGCTCGACCGCCAGCAATCCCAGCAGCTTCTTGTCGCTGGTCATGACCGGGGCAACCACCAGGTAGCGGCTGCTCTCCTGTTGCAGACCCTCTGTCTGCACATGGCACAGCAGCTTGTGCTCAAGGGCAGAGCGGACGAGCGGATCTGCCGTCTCCAGTGTGCCGGCGTCGCCTGCCGATGCGACCGGCGTGGTGTCCAGCTTGCCGTCATTGAACGTGTAGAGGCCGGCTTTCTCGATCTGGCTGGACTGGCAAACCAGACGCAACAGCTCCGCCGACTCGGGCAGCAGGGCTTCGGGCCGGCGCACCGTGAGGCGGCGCAGCCCCTGCAGGGCATCACGCAGGGTCAGCGGCTTGACCAGCAGCTCGTGCTCCAGGCGGTCATGCGACAGGCGCAGCAGGTAATGACGACGGGTCAGGGCATCCAGACGCTCGCCCAGATAGCCGTTCACGTCGGCCACCCGGCGCAGGCGCGAGCTCCACACATCGGAGAACTCGCCGGCAATCAGGGTCATCACCAGACCCCCGACAAAATGCGTCAGCGGCAGGCGCCCGCCACCCAGCCCGAGCAGCGGCAGGGCATACCAGCCAATCAGCAGCAGGGCACTGGAACCGAAGGCGGCCGGGGTGCCGTAGCGCAGGGCCAGCACCAGCGGCACCAGCCACAGCCACGGGAAGGGCTGTGTCAGCAGGAAGGGATCTCCCGGCTGGAACAGCGCGGCCACCAGCAGGCCGGCCAGTGTCAGGCCGATGATCTCGATGATGCCGGCCTTGGTGATTCGCTTGGGGGCAAACCAGGCGGCGAGTCGTGAGGACTGGTAGGCGCGCATGTTATTCCTGCTCAGGGCTTGGTGGAGGACAGGGCTTTATCAATCAGGCTGCCGAGCAGCTTCTGGGCAACCGCGGCAACCGCCTCGCGGCTCCAGCCGGTACGGGCACCGCTGCCCGTCCAGAGCACCTTGCCGCTGGCCACATCAACCACGGTCAGGGTCAGGCCGGCTGCCGGCTCGCCATCGAGGCCGGTCTTGTAGCGCCACTCCTGCACCGAGCCATACACGGCATATTTGGCATTCTGGCTGCGTGCCCATGCCAGCGCGGCATCCTGGGCAGCACGATCCGCCGGCGCCAGCAGGCTTTCATTGCCGGACCCGGGGTGGCGCTGCAGGTCCTTGATGCCACGGGCCTGCAACAGGCTGGCGGTCAGGGCGTCCAGACGGCCGCCGGCCTGGGCGGTTTCGGTGTTGTTCACGGCCGGCAGCAATGCCCAGCGTGCGGCTGTGTCGAGTGACGGGGCCGGCGATGTCTCCAGGGTGGAACAGGCGGCAAGCGCCAGTACCGGCAACAGCATCAGCAGTCGTTTCAGGAAATGTGCGTAGTGCATTACATCCTCTCTTGCAGGCCTCGGGCCCACGGTCAGTAGAAGAACAGATAGTCCAGATTCAGGGTAAGGCTGGGAGCGGCATTGACCTGGGCGCCATAGCTGCCTGACGCGTAGAAGCGCAGGCGGTCGCGCCCGACCACCGGACCGAGCACGCCGATGCGGCCCTCGTAGCCCAGATCAACGACGCTGTCATAGGTCAGGCCGGCATGGCCGAACGGACGCCAGCGGCGCTGGTAGCCGGCCTCGGCGCTCTCGTTAAAGGCCATGCCGAATCCGGCCTGCGTGTACGGGGCAGGCACAAAAAAGGCAGGGTTGGCCGGTGCACCCACCGGCAGTACCGGCAGCAGGCTGGCCGGCAAGGTCGACTCGGCTTGCGACTGCAGCTCGACCAGGCGGGTAATGAGGGCCACATCGCCCATGAGCTGGTAGCGCCAGCTTGCGGTCAGGGTATCGGCATCGCCCAGCTCGCCGTCGCCAGCCTGGGCAGAATAAAGTGCGTGCTCAAGCTGCAGCTGGAGGCTGTTGCGGGGCGTGACCTGCCAGCTGGTGCCCAGCTGCAGGTAATCCTTGTAGCCGCCGACGCGCAGGCCGGCGGTGTCTGTGGCCGGCTGCGCCAGACCACCGCGCGCCTCGAACAGCCACGGGTACGCGTTCCACTGCAGGTCGCCGTACAATCCTGCATTAGCATCAATGCCATCGAGGTAAGTAAGCGCTCCCTCCATGCGGAGACGCTCGCCCTGCCAGATGAGGCCGGCCAGCGAAAAAGCCTGCTGGTCCTCGGGCAGGCGGATCTGCTGCGGGTCACTCGACAGCCTTGCTGCCTCATGCGCCAGATGCAGATGCAGGTGCTCGGTCAGACCATGCACCAGATCGACCGCGAGAATGTCACGGTACAGGGAATCCCAGTCTTCGTACTGGATGGCGATATCCACCCGGTCGCCATCGCGCCAGATACGCTCCTGCAGATACTGGTCGGCCACATCGTCATACGGGCGTGATTCGGCGCTGTCAGCAGCCAGCTCGCTCGCCTGTCCGGTGCGGCCCAGCCGGATGGCGGCCACCGTACGGTCATTGGCGGGCAAGCGGTCGGGGGTCTCCAGCAGCGTCTCCAGGGTGGCGGTATCGTCCATCAGCAGGGCGGTGCCCAGCTGCGACCACAGCGGCAGGGGCTGGTCGGACGGCAGCTCGCGGCCTACCCGTGGCGGTTCGGTATCAATGGCCTCGCCGGCCCATGCCTCGCCCAGCACGAGATCGCGCACGTACTCCCTGACACGGCCATCCTTGCCCTGCTCACGCTGGATCAGGGTGTGCAGCGCCTGCCGGCGCGGATCAACCGGTAGCCTAGCCAGCTGCAGACGGAACAGGGCATCGGCATATTCCCGTTGCAGGTCAGCCGAGCTCGGGGCCGCACCCAGCCGGCGCGACCATACGGACTGTTCCAGCACCAGCGCCTGTGCCTCGCGGCCATCGGCACGCAAGGTATCGGCCAGCGCCAGTGCACTCAGGTCATCGCGCCTGAGCCGGTAATGTGCCTGCAGCCACGGCAGTGCCTGGTCAGGTGCATCCAGACGGTTCCAGCCCGCAGCCCAGACCGGCCAGAGGTCCGGCTGGCGTGCTGCCTGACTGCGTCCTTCCTGCAGCATGCGGCGCAGCACTGACGGTTCGCCCTGGCTGACCAGCCAGGCCATCCACGCCTGCCGCAAATAATTATCCCGGGGCGCAAGTGCCATGGCCGCGCGCAGGTCGCGGCCGGCCGCATCGCCACGGCCTCGTGCCAGATGCAGGTTGGCACGTTGCTGCAGAAACCCGGGGTGCTGCTCCAGCATGGCCAGCTCGTCTGCCGTCAGCGTTGCCAGAAATGCCTCTGCCGGCGCCCATGCCTCGACCCTTGACCAGTGGTACAGGGCGGACTCCACCGCTTCGGGCTTGTGATCGGTCTGCCACGCCAGCACTTGCAGCCGTGCGGCCGCGAGGGGATCTTTTTCCTGCAGCAGATCCGCCTGTCGTGTCAGGCTGTCGCTACTGGCCTTGCCACTGGCCTCAATGCGCCCATAGGCGCGAACCGCCGCCGCCTGATCACCCGAGAGCTCGGCCACATCGGCACGCAACTGCCAGAACTGCAGGGCCGTTGCCGGCATGGCAGGCTCGGCCGATGCCAGCAGGGCCTCGGCCTGGGCCACCTGACCACGCTGCAGGTGCAGGCCGGCCGCCCGCACTACCCAGGCTTCCTCAGGACCAAAACGGCGATTGAGTTCCAGCAGCGCCGCCACGGCAACTTCGTCATGACCGGTACGCTCGGCCAGATCGGCTTCGGCCTCCAGCACGGCGCGGCTGCGGGGCTGGCGCTTCAGCACCAGCAGTGCCTCATCCGGCCGCCCGGCCTGCTCATAGGAGGCCAGCAATGCCTTCAGTGCTTTTTCGTTGCCCGGCTGGCGCTGCAGTTCGTGCTGCCAGTAGGCCAGCATGGCCTCGCTGTCCGCCACGGCCGGGGCGATGCGCCCGACCTCACGCCAGGCAGCGGCGTCGCCGGTCTGGCGGGCAATGGCCAGCCAGTTGGCCAGCGCCACTTCCGGCTTGTTCAGCCACTGCGCGACCGTGGCCAGCCGACGGCGCCACTCGACATCGCGCGGGCGCTCCTGCACACCGCGCTCCGCCACCCGGTAGGCCGCCGCCAGATTGCCGCTGGCCAGGTACACATCGTAGCCAAGCTGGAAGCGTACCTGATTAAACGGCGCCGAGGGCGCGCTGGTCAGATCAAGCGGCGAAGCAGCCGGCTCTGCCAGTGCGACGCTGCTGCACAGCGCCATCAGGACAAGACTGCGCTTCATGGTCGTGACTCCTGGAGGGCACGCGCCTCGGCCGTCTGCTGCCGCAGCAGCCGTGTCACATAGTATTCGGCACGATCCATGCGATTGGCCTGCGTCATCAGGCGTGTCAGGAACTCAAGGGTGGCCGGGTCATTCTCCAGTGCCGCCCCGTGCACGCGTGCGGCTTCCGGCACCTCGGCCATGAGGTCGCCCGCCTGCAGGACACGCAGGCCTGCAATGAATTTTTCACGCTTCTCCGCCGTTGAACGGGACTGGTCCATGCCCTGGAAATACAGGGCCGCCACCGCACGGGGATTACCGCCGGCCAGTTCCATGGCAGTTAACTGCTCGCGCATTTGCGGCGCCATCTGCGGGTATTTTTCCAGCAGGCGATGCATGAAGGGCTGTGCGGCAGCGGCGGCACCGGCACTCTGTGCCTCGCGGATGAACAGGTTGAGGTTGTCTTCATCCCAGTCATGGGTGGCCAGCATGTTCAGGTGCTGCTCCACCCGCTGCTGCGCCGCCCTGAAGCCGGGCTGGCCAACCGGAATCTGCCACATTTCCTGCACCAGCAAATCCAGCTTGAGGATTTGCGCCTCGCGGAAAAACTGCCCCAGCGCTGCCTCATCCCGGCTCAGCAAAGGCTGCAGCATGATGGCAACCTCGGGCAGGTCACCGCGCGCCAGCAGGCGTCTTGCCACGAGCAGACGCAAGGCATGGTCTTCCGGCATGGCGCGCAGCCACGCCTGCAGGTAGACCAGCGACAAGGAGTCGGCCTGCACGGTGGCCTGGATACGTCGCTCCAGACTTTGCCCCGGATAGACCGCCAACAGGGCGAACGCCACCACCAGCCCGAATCCGAGGATGTGGGCCGGTGACATGAAGCGCCGGCGCTCAGGCGCCGCAATCGAGCTTAAACGCCGACTCTGCATGATGCTCCAGACGATAGTGGTCAAGGCCTGCGGCCTTGTGGTGGGGATGCAGGAGTTTTTCACCTGCGGTTAAACGGCAGCCCTGCGCATTGCCCAGGGCAAAGGCCAGCGGCACATTGCCGGCCAGCCCGAAATACAGGTCGCGGCCACGGCGCTCAAAGCTGGACAGGCGGGCGTTGGCCTCGGCCAGATACACGTCTTTTGCTGACGGTGCCGTCAGTTTCAGGTCAGCCGCCGGGCCGCTCAGGTGCAGGTACTGCCCCTCTGGTGCCGGGCTCATACCTGCAAGGCCTGGACTGGCGGCCCAGTCCGGTGCTGCAGGCTGCCCCCCCGGAATGCGCACGGTACGCAAGCGGCCGTCACCGCGCACCCGGAAGCCGTCAGGCGTGCGGGCAATCACCATGCGGTTGAAGTCCTGCACCTTACGAATGTAGTCGGAGGCAAACACCGGGTGCAGGTTCTGCCTGGCCACCCAGGCATAAATGCGGTGCAGGGCATTCAGCGATGCCGGCTTGCTGGCCGAGTAGGTGTGGTAATACAGGTTCACCGGCTTGAAGCGGTAAGGGCGATCCGTCAGCTCGAATGTTTCGATCACGCGATCAAAACCATAAAACGGGCCCGTCCAGTTACCGGTGTAGACATTCTCGTTCTGGTTGGGCGCAAACACCTGAAAATGGCCATTACGCTGCAAGCCAAGCCCGGCAATACGCGCCCAGGTATTGCGGCTGCGCGTGATGGTGGTTTCGCCACCATTCATGTTGAGCAAACCGGCCTGCTCTGCCTCGGCCAGGGCCGAGGCCGTGGCCACGCAATTGCCGGTCCAGAAAACCGCCTGGGTACGCTTGCCCGCCGGCAGCAGGTTACGGTTGATGTAATCGGCCGAGCCGCTGATTTCGCGCGCCATGTCAAAACGGTAACCGGGGATGGCAAGGTGATAGCCCTCTTCTTCCGCCGCTTCGGCCTGACTCCAGAAAAACGGATGCGAATAAGTATGGGTGGCGGCCTCCACCCATGGCAGGGCATACATGTCGCGGGCGGTTTTTTCCAGACGCGGTGACAATTGCGCATAGAGACCCTTGGGTCCCACTTCACCCTCAATCACGGACAGGGTGACCGGCAACTGGTAACGCTTGAGCACCTCATCACGCAGGACCTCCCCGGCAAAGCGGAAGCCCCCGCCCTCAAACTGGCTGGGAAACCCGTCGCCATCAATGTGCGAGAAAAACAGGCGGCGCCCGTTTTCCGTGGTCACATCCGGCACCGGCACCGCCGCATCAATGCGCAGTGCGGCACGCAGGAATGCCACAGGATTGACGTACCAGCGCTCGCCCTGGTTACCGGGCATCTGGCCGACCATGTAGGGCGCCAGCACATAGCCACCCCAGGGCATCAGTGCCGCCGGATGCCACTGTTCACCTGCGGCCGACTGCAGCCCGAGCAAGGGCTTGCCCTCGCCCGCCAGCTTCACGGCCGGCAAGCCAACCACACGGGGCCGCAGCGGCAGCTCGAAGCCCATCATCGGCGACTGCGTGACTATGCGCAGGTCGGCATCCGGCAGCGTGGCAGGTGGCGTCACCCCGAACTGGCGCAGGGCGTCAACATCCTGCTGCATGCCAAAGCTGCCGAACACCGCCAGCGGCAAGCCCTTGGCGGTTTGTGCCTTGAGCCATTGCGGCCATGCCGTTCCTTCCAGCACGGACGGATCACGCAGCCAGCTGACAATGCCGGCATAGCGCCCGGTCAAGTCGATGGCCGGCACCTCCGATGTCAGCGGCAGGTACTCGATCACCAGACCCAGATACGCCAGTGGCATGGCCAGCAGGCGCTGCACTTCCGACACAAACACATCCGGGCTTTCGGCCGGGTTGTACAGCACCAGCACCTTGCGCGGCAGCACCTCGATGGCGCCCACACCGAGGGTATCCAGCGCCGGCGTTGTAACCCAGGGGATCATGCCGAGGGCACGGATTTTCTCGGCTGTCTGACGGGCCAGCTGGCGCTGGTGCGGGGCCACGTAATCAATCGCCATCACCGGCAGCCCGTAGCGCTCACGCACTTCGCCCAGCCGGGCCAGCAGCCATTGCCGGTCCGTCTCGCTGACCTCGGTAACCGTACCGCGTGCAGGATCATGCCCCTGGAACAGCGATTCACCGGCCACCATCCAGGCCAGGTCATGTACCTCCGGCAGGATTTCAAAACCGCGATTGAAAATGAGACGGGCCTCGGGAAACCGCTGCTTGATCGCGCGCACCGCCGCAATCAGGCCCGCCTGCTGGCGTGCACGCTGTTCCGGTGTCCGGGCCAGCCGCTGCCAGGAATCAAGCGTGTCCAGAAAAAAGCCGCGATAACCCTGCTCCCACAGTGGCGCAATCACGCGCTCCGCCAGAAAGGCAGGCCATTGGGCAGCGGACTGGTCAATGATGCGTGAACCCCATGCCGGGTTTTCCTGCTTGCGCCATGCCGCCGGCACCTCGTCAAACCAAGGCCGGCTCGGGTGTACCTCGCCCACGCTGACATAGGCAAACACCTGGCTGTCGACATGCTGGTGCGGGCGCGGATCCAGACCCGCATGATCGGGATCAACCACCACCACATCAAAGGCACGTAGCTCGTCCCATGGCGGATTGGCGCCATAAAAAAGCGCCACGGCAGGATCAGCCGCATGACCTGTCATGCAGACAAGCACACACAGCGCCGCCAGCAGGCGTGCGGAAAGACAGCGCAGGGATTTGCGTGTATCAAAGAGGATCAAGATTGAAGTCCTTGGCGCCATTCTTCCGATAGTGGGATACCGCCGGGCAGGTGTCATCCGGCAGCAGATGCAAAGGGGTTTAAAACGCAGGTTTATTGACCGCCATCAATACCACTCAGGCGGCGGCCTCCCGGGTTTGCGGCTTGCGCCGGTGCGGCCGCATGTAAGGCGCAATCGACATGAACCACATGAGCAGGGAGAAGTCGCCGATCACCTTGACGTCACCCGTCTGCATGGCGGTCATGAAGGCCGCCTTGTCAGTACTGCTCAGCACATTGAAACCGATCTCGTCGCTGGCAAAATGCAGCGTCATGGATGGTGTCGAGTGTGCCGCATTGCGTGACACCACACGATTGTGGCGCACGCGGAAAAAGCGCTGCGTTCCCTCGTCCGAGGAAATCTGCAGCGTGAAGTCGCGTCCATGCAACCTGGCGATGAATTCCGGATGGGTACGCGCCAGCAACTCCATGCGGCGAGCCATGTACCACAGCAGCATCTTGAGTTTCATGGACACCCCTCAGTCAGCCTGTTATTGCCTTGACCGTGATCAAGGCGCTCTCCACTTACTTATAGCGGCTGAGGTCCCACCCAGGCAAGCCACCGGCCGGAATGGACGAGCCAAACCGGCCGACCGGTCATCTGGCAGGATCAGGCCAGAATCGGCGGCAACAGCTTTGTCAGTTCGGTTTTCTCGGCAGGACTGGCGGCACGGGCACCCGTGAGCGCAAACCCCAGCACGTCACCGACCGGCGACCTGAACACGGCACGCACATCATTGCCCTCAGCCTCGACTTCCCAGCTGCCTTCGGTCCCCGGGGCCACCGGCGACACAATCACCGGGCACACCGGCGTCTTGATCTGCACCGGCATGGCCGGGTACTGCACGGCGGTATCAGTACCGGTCAGCGTCTTGGCCAGCGCACGGGCGGCGGCCATCAGCGGCAGCACATACAGCAGCACCTTGCCCTCCACCTCGGCACAATCCCCCAGTGCATAAATCGAGGCATCACTGCTGCGCAGGCAACGGTCCACCTTCACGCCACGTCCCACCTCAAGTCCGGCTGTCTGGGCCAGGCTGACGCGCGGACGCAGGCCGATGGCGGAGAGCACCAGATCGCCGGCCAGACGCTCGCCGTTGCTGAGCTCCACTTCCACGCCATCGTCTTTCTTCCACACGCCTTTGACGCTGTGGCCAAAATGGAATTTCACGCCCAGCGACTCCAGACCACTGGCCACGGCGGCCGATGCCCGCTCGGGCAACAGCGTCGGCAGCACGCGTCCCACCGGCTCGACCACCTCAACCTGATAACCGCCATTGGACAGGTCATTGGCAAACTCGCAACCGATCAGACCGCCGCCAATAATGACGATCTTTTTCTTGCCGGCAGCGGCGGTACGGAAACGGGCGTAGTCATCAAGGTCATTGACGGCCAGCACGCGCTCGCCACCATCGCCACCCAGCTCGGGCCGGAACACGTCGGCCCCCAGCGCCAGCACCAGCGCCCCGTAAGCAATCGTCTCGCCCTCCACCTGAATGGTTCTGGCCACCCGGTCAATCGCATTCACGCGCAGACCGGTACGCACGTCCGCCTTCAGCGACTCGCGCATCTGCTCGACGCCAGCCATGGCCAGGCCATCGGCATCCTTGTTCTTGGTATAACCGGTGGACAGCATGGGCTTGGAGTAGCTGCGCCCGTCATCACTGGTCAGCAGCAACAGCGGCCGCTCGGCGTCCAGCTTGCGGATTTCCTTGGCGAGGTTGTAACCGGCCAGACCGGTACCAATGATGACGATGGGATTCATGCAGGATTCTCTGGAATAAAGGGTTCAACAAAAGGCACGGGGGAGCGGTCTGTGCATGCGACTGCTACGCGTGGGAAGGCGAGACAAAAAAGGCGCGGGAACCGCCGTTTACCTGACGTAAACAGGGGATTTCCCGCGCCCTTTCCAGCAAAGCAGACCGGTTCGCAATGCGTCCGGATTACATTTCCACCATTTCAAAATCTTCCTTGCCAACGCCACAATCCGGGCACACCCAGTCAGCGGGTACATCGTCCCACTTGGTGCCGGCGGGGACGCCATCCCAGGGCATGCCTACGGCTTCGTCATAGATAAAACCGCATACTACGCACTGCCACTTCTTCATGGTTGACCTCAAGACTGCTGTCGGATTCGGGGGTAGACACCGCTCTCTGATCGCGTGACGTTTCGGCCAGCGATGACAGCGGTCACTGTCATGGTCGCGAAGTGTGCCACTGCGGCGGCTGCTTTGCTACCAGTCAGTCATTGTCAGACGCCGGATAACTTGCCTTTGACGCCGCCGCTGGGCATCCTGCCGCGATGTTTGCGAGTCTGCCCATGCCTGTCTGGAATCCCCCCGCCCGCTGGTTACCCCCCGCCCGGCACTGGTGCCTGCGCCCGCCTGCGCGCGTGGCCAGCTGGCTGCTGGAGAACGGATCACTGACGGCGCGGCTGGTCGGTGCGGCCCACGGCGATTTCCGGGTGCGCGTGCTGGCCCAGTACTGGGGCCGTCCGGCGCGGGAAGAAGTGCGGCGCCTGCGCCTGCACCCGGGCCGCTATGCGCTGATCCGTGAAGTCGAGCTGATCGGCTGCGGCCAGCCCTGGGTACGCGCCCGCAGCGTACTGCCGGTGACCTCGCTCAATGGTCCGGGGCGCCGGCTGCGCCGGCTGGGCAACCGCTCGCTGGGCCACCTGCTGTTCCGTGACCCCACCCTGCACCGGGGCGCCATCGAGATCTGCCGGCTGCAACAGCCCGAAGGCAGCGTGTTCGCCCGCCGCTCCCATCTGGTCTATCACGGCCAGCCCCTGCTGGTAGCGGAATGTTTTCTGCCAGCGCTGTTCGAGGCAACAGCCGGACAGGTAGACTCCGCCTGACTCCTGTTAGTCCCTGTTAACCGCTGATGACCGCTGATGCCATGGCCGCCTCACTGCTGACCCCCCTGCTTTCCCGCTTGCCGCGCCTGCCCGACTTTGTCGCCCTGGCCCGGCTGGACCGCCCGATCGGCATCTGGCTGCTGCTCTGGCCCACCCTGTGGGCGGTCTACATCGCCGGCAACGGCATGCCGTCATGGCGCATCCTGCTGGTTTTCACGCTGGGCGTGGTGCTGATGCGCTCGGCCGGCTGTGTCATCAACGACTGGGCCGACCGCAATCTTGACGGGCAGGTAACGCGCACCAAGGATCGCCCCATCGCCAGCGGCAAGGTCAAACCGAACGAAGCACTGTTTCTGTTTGCAGGACTGCTGCTGGCATCCGCCCTGCTGCTGCCCTTCCTCAACAAGGCCACCTTCTACTGGTCGTTTGGCGCCCTCGGCCTGGCCACGCTCTATCCGTTCATGAAGCGCCATACCCATCTGCCGCAAGTGGTGCTGGGTGCCGCGTTTTCCTGGGCCATTCCCATGGCCTTTGTGGCGCAGGGTGAAACCCCGGGGCCCATCTGCTGGCTGCTGTATGTCGCCAACCTGTGCTGGACCGTGGCCTACGACACCCAGTACGCCATGGTTGATCGTGACGACGACATCGAGGCCGGCATCAAGTCCACCGCCATCCTCTTTGGCGACATGGACCTGCTCATCATCGGCTGCCTGCAGGGCCTGTTCCTGCTGGCCCTGTGGATGATCGGCAACCGCCTGGAGCTGGCCTGGCCGTTTTTTGTCTCGGTGGTCGCTGCCGCAGTGCTGTTTGCCATGCAGTACCGGCGCTGCGAATCCCGCGAAGCCGCCGGCTGCTTCGCCGCCTTCCTGCACAATCACTGGGTCGGTGCCGTCCTCTTCGCCGGGGTGTTTCTCGGTTACCTGTTCAAGGCCGCCCCCGCCCTCTGAGCCGTCCCCACCGCCCACCGTCCCGGACTGCACTTCTGCGACCATTGTCTAGACTGCAGTTGACCTGCATCAGTTTCATTCCGCCCATGCACAGGTATACCCTACGGGGTATGGTAACCATGCGGCATGGCTCCGGACGGATGGCGCAGGACCCTGCCACTGACCGCCAGTCGTCATCACCGGAATTTACCGCCGCCAGCCCCTGTCTGACGGCCTACCGAACAGGAAAGGAGAACTGCAATGGCACATGTCGTCATTCTTGGCGCGGGTCTGGGGGGGATGGCCGGGGCCTACGAAATGCGCGCGGCACTGGGCAAGGAACACAAGGTCACCGTGGTCAACGAGCGGGCCGACTACGTCTTCATTCCGTCCAATCCGTGGATTGCCGTGAGCTGGCGTAACCGCTCGCAAACCAGCTTTCCGATTGCACCGGCACTGGCACGCAAGGGCATCGACTTTGTCTGCCAGCGCGCCGAGAAAATTGATGCGGCAAACAACCGCGTGCATCTGGCCGATGGCAGCACCCTGGACTATGACCATCTGGTGATCACCACCGGGCCCAGGCTGGCCTTCGGCAACACTCCGGGCGCCGGCCCGCACGGCGGCTTCACGCAGTCGGTGTGCACCCTCGATCATGCCGAGCTGGCACAGGCCGATTTTGAGAAGCTGGCGAAAAATCCCGGCCCGGTGATCGTCGGCTCGCTGCCCGGCGCCAGCTGTTTCGGTCCGGCCTACGAGTACGCCCTGATCATTGATACCGAACTGAAAAAACGCAAAATCCGCGACAAGGTGCCCATGCTGTTTGTCACCGCCGAGCCCTATATCGGCCACCTCGGCCTGGGCGGTGTCGGCGACTCCAAGGGCATGCTGGAGAGCGAACTGCGTAACCGCCACATCAAGTGGATCACCAATGCCAATACGACGCGCATCGAGGCCGGCAAGATGTTTGTCGATGAGCTCGACGACGACGGCAAGGTGAAAAAACAGCACGAACTGCCGTTTGTGCACAGCATGATGATCCCGGCCTTCAGTGGTGTCGATGCCGTCGCCGGCGTGGAGGGCCTGTGCAACCCCAAGGGCTTTGTCCTCATCGACGACAACCAGCGCAACCCGACATACCCCAATATCTGGTCGGCCGGTGTCTGTGTCGCCATTCCACCGGTGGAAGCGACACCCGTACCCTGTGGCACGCCCAAGACCGGCTACATGATCGAATCCATGATCACGGCCATCGTGCACAACGTCAGTGATGCCCTCGCCGGCAAGCCTGCCACCCACAAGGGCACTCTGGCCGCCTTCTGTCTGGCCGACATGGGCGATACCGGTGCCGCCTTCATTGCCATTCCACAGATCCCGCCACGCAACGTCACCTGGTTCCGCAAGGGCAAGTGGGTGCACTGGGCCAAGGTCGCCTTCGAGAAATATTTCATCTACAAGATGAAGAATGGCTCCAGCGAACCGTTTTATGAAAAGACCGTCCTGCGCCTGATCGGCCTTAACCGCCTGCGCGAAGCACCGCCTGCCGACAAATAAGGGGCATGCAGTACCCCGGCCATGACGGCCGGGGTACACAAAACCTGCGTTTGTAATATTTCCGTCACACAGCCAAGCTGTAATACGCTCGTCACTTAACGAGCGAAGCGAAGGCCCGGTGCCATGAAAAACGAACGTGTCCTGATCGTGGATGATGAAGCAGCGATTCGCGAGATGATTGCGATTGCGCTGGATCTGGCCGGCTTCGAGTGCCTGGAGGCCGAGGATGCCCTCGCCGCCCATCACCTGATTGTGGATGAACGCCCCGCCCTCATCCTGCTCGACTGGATGCTGCCCGGCATGAGCGGCATCGAACTGGCGCGTCGCCTCAAGCGCGATGAATCCACCCGCGAAATTCCCGTCATCATGCTCACCGCCCGCGGCGAGGAAGACAACAAGATCCAGGGCCTGGATGCCGGTGCCGACGACTACATCACCAAACCGTTTTCCACGCGCGAGCTGGTGTCACGCATCCGTGCCGTCCTGCGCCGCACGACCAGCCTCAATGCCGAGAAAGTCATCCAGGTAGAAGGCCTCAAGCTGGACCCGGTCAGCCACCGCATCACCGCCAACGACACCCCGGTGGAAATGGGCCCGACCGAATACCGCCTGCTGGCGTTTTTCATGAGCCATCAGGAGCGCGCGTATTCCCGTTCGCAAATGCTGGACCAGGTGTGGGGTGGCAATGTGTACGTGGAAGACCGTACCATTGATGTGCATATCCGCCGCCTGCGCAAGGCACTGGAACCGTTCGGCTTCGACCGTTTCATCCAGACCGTGCGCGGCACCGGTTACCGCTTCTCCATCCAGGTAGACCCCTCGCGTGAACCCGTCAGTGCCAACTCTCCGTAACAACACCTGCCGGCCCGCATTTCCGGCATGGCCAACAGGTTGGTCCCGGAGTGCTGACGCATCGTGAGTGACCTGATGAAACAGGAGGCCCGGCGCCTCCTTTATTTTCTCCTGCTGGCCGGCCTGATTGGCTGGCTCATCGATTATCCGGCATGGGCACTGGCCATCGGCCTGCTCAGCTATACCACCCTGCACCTGCGCAATATCGAAAAACTTTATCGCTGGCTGCGTGACAATCCCGATGCAGAGGTTCCGGAAGCAACCGGCATCTGGGAAGACATCTTCAACCGCATTTACAAGTTGCGCCGTGACGAACAGCGTGCCCGTGACAGCCTGCTCAGCATTATCGAGCGTGCGCGCACCTCGGTCTCTGCGCTCAAGGAAGCCGTGGTACTGATTGATGGCAAGGGCAACCTGGAGTGGTGGAACCCTGCGGCCGAAAAACTGCTCGGCCTCACCGCGCCGACCGATCTGGGCCAGCCGGTGACCAACCTCGTGCGCGATCCGGTGTTCTGTCATTACTTTGAGCACGGCCCCTATGACGAGCCGCTGCTGATGCCGTCCGAAACCAGTCCGGGCCATCACCTGCAGTTCGAGATCACACGCTTTGGCGGCAATGACCGCCTGATGATCGTCGACGACGTCACACGCCTGCAAAACCTGGAACAGATGCGCAAGGATTTTGTCGCCAATGTTTCGCATGAACTGCGCACACCACTGACCGTGCTGGCCGGCTATCTGGAAACCTTTCTGGCCAATGCCGAATCGCTGTCACCGCGCTGGCTGCGCGCCCTGCAGCAGATGGAAGCGCAGACCGGCCGCATGAACAATCTGGTCAATGACCTGCTGCTGCTGTCACGTCTGGAAAACGAAAATGTCCAGCAGGAACCGCAGCGCATCAACGTGAATGCGCTGCTGGGCCAGATCCGCAACGAGGCCATCGCTGTCGGACTGGAAAAACACCATGACATCACGCTGGAGTGCGATGCCACGGTCAGCCTGATGGGGCTGGAAAGCAACCTGCGCAGCGCCTTCTCCAACCTGGTCACCAATGCGGTGAAGTACACCCCGGCACACGGCCGCATCCGCATCCGCTGGTGGGCCGATGACAAGCACGCCTACTTCAGCGTGAGCGACAACGGCATCGGGATTGATGCCCATCACATTCCGCGCCTGACCGAACGCTTCTACCGGGCCGATGCCGCCCGCTCCACCGCCACCGGGGGCACCGGTCTTGGCCTGGCCATCGTCAAGCACGTCCTGCTGCAGCATCATGCCCATCTCGACATCAGCTCGACGCCCGGCAAGGGCTCGACGTTCACCTGCGTGTTTCCGGCCGCGATAGTGGTACGCTGACACCTGTCGCTAATGCAGTTTCAGGAAAGGTTGATCATGTCGCGTCGTGCAGGGCTGGCTGTCGTGCTGTTGCTGCTGTCCTGTGCCGGGCATGCCGCCCCACTGACGCTGCAACTGTGCCAGAGCAACGAGGGCGACTATCCCTGGACGCTGGCCGACCGGCCCGGCCTCAACAACCTCCTCATCGAGCGGGCGGCACGACGCAGCAATGTCGCCGTCCGTTTTCACCCCATGCCATGGGCACGGTGCCTGTTCAAAGCCTCTACCGGCGAGATGGACGGCGTGGTGGCCGCCAGCTTCAGCACGCAGCGTCTGCGCATCGGCATCTACCCGATGCGCGATGGCCAGCCGGACGCCGGGCGCCGCCTGATGCGCAACCAGTACCTGCTCTACCGGCGCAAGAGCGACCGTCAGGTGCAATGGGATGGCCGCACGCTGCACCTTGACGGCATGGTGGGCGTGCAGACCGGCTACTCCATTGCCACTACCCTGCGCGAGCTTGGTGCGCCGGTGCAGCAGAGCCAGCGCCTGGCCGGCCCCCTGCTGGATGACCTGCAGGCCGGCACCCTGGCCGCCGTGGCACTGACCGCCGGCGAAGGCATGCGCCTGCTGGCCGACAATGCAGGACTGGCCCGCCGCATCGAGGCCATGCCGCTGCCACTGGCGGAAAAAGACTTTTATCTGGTGCTGTCGCGCCAGCTCCACGGCAGACACCCCGAGCTTGCCGAACGACTGTGGCAGAGCCTCATGCAGGAGCAGCGCACGGCAGAATGGCAGGCCGAAGTGGCCCGTTTTCGCTAGTGGCCCGCCACCGGGCAAGGCCATGCATACCAGGTGGCCAGTTCTGCACCATTGTCCGCCTTCTCACATTGACCCGGCAGTCGTATGATCGGGGGCCTTTTGCCCCGGCCTCCGCCGGGCCAGCCCCGCCACAGATCAGACCGGCCCAGCCGGCGTCAGATGGAGATACCGCCATGATCGGCCAAATGATGGACAGACCCCTGCTCATTTCCAGCCTTCTCGACTTTGCCCTGGTCAATCACCCCCAGTCCGAGATTGTGACCCGCCGGGTCGAGGGCGACATTCATCGCTATACATGGAAAGAGGCTGCCGATCGCAGTGCCCGCATTGCCAATGCCCTGACCCGCCTCGGCGTGAAGACCGGTGACCGCGTCGGCTCGCTGGCGTGGAATACCTACCGTCATCTTGAATTGTATTTCGGGGTATCCGGCATGGGTGCCGTGCTGCATACCATCAACCCGCGCCTGTTCCCGGAACAGGTGATCTGGATTGCCAATCACGCCGAAGACCGCTTCCTGTTTGTCGACCTCACCTTCCTGCCGCTGGTGGATGCCGTGCGCAGCCAGCTCACCAGCGTGGAAAAAGTCATCGTGCTGGCCGACAAGGCCGCCATGCCGGCCGGCCGCGACGATCTCGTCTGCTATGAAGACCTGGTGGCACCGGAAGCCGGCAGCTTTGCCTGGCCTGCGCTGGACGAGCGCACTGCCGCCTCCATGTGCTACACCTCCGGCACCACCGGCCACCCCAAGGGCGTGCTGTATACGCACCGCTCCACCGTGCTGCATGCACTGGGCACCCTGCACAGTGGCGCCCTCGACATTGGCCGTGACAGCGTCATCCTGCCGGTCGTCCCGATGTTCCATGTGAATGCCTGGGGCACGCCCTACAGCGCCGCCATGTCCGGCGCCAAGCTGGTCCTGCCCGGTGCCGGCATGGATGGCAAGAACCTGCACGAGCTGATTGATGGCGAGCAGGCTACCCTGCTGCTCGGCGTGCCCACCGTCTGGCTGGGCCTGCTCAACTACCTCGACAGCATCAGCGCCAAAATGGACAGCGTGCAGCATGTGGTGGTCGGCGGTTCTGCCGCACCGCTGGCCATGATCCGGGCGTTTGACGAAAAACACGATGCCTTCCTGATCCATGCCTGGGGCATGACCGAAATGAGCCCGCTCGGCACCGTCAATGGTCCGACGCGCGAGCTGCTGGCACTGCCGAAGGAAGAACGCTACAAACGCCAGCTCAAGCAGGGCCGCCCGGTATACGGCGTGGAGCTGAAAATCATTGATGACGACGGCAAGGAACTGCCACGGGACGGCAAGGCCTATGGCCGCCTGCTGGTGCGCGGCCCCTGGATCACCAGCGGCTATTACAAGAACGACGACCGCTCTGCGTTTGTCGACGGCTGGTTTGATACCGGTGATGTCGCCACACTGGACGAGATCAACACCATGCAGATCGTTGACCGCCGCAAGGATGTAATCAAGTCCGGTGGCGAGTGGATCAGCTCGATCGACCTGGAAAACATCGCCGTGGGACATCCGGCCGTGAAGGAAGCCTGCGTGATCGGGGTACCGCATCCGAAATGGGATGAGCGTCCGTTGCTGCTGATTGTGCTGAAGGAAGGCGCATCCGCCACCAAGGAAGATGTGCTGGCCTATGTCGGCCAGCACATCGCCAAGTTCTGGACGCCGGATGACGTGATCTTTGTGGCCGACCTGCCGCACACCGCCACCGGCAAGCTGCACAAGGTGCCACTGCGCGAGCAGTATGCGAATCACCTGATGGGCTAAGCCTGTCAGATGGCAATAAAAAAACCGCGCAATGCGCGGTTTTTTTATTGGGCGCTCGCGGCCGGGAACATCAATTGTCCTGCTGCAGCTTGCGCTCGATTTCCTCATAGCTGGTATGCCGCACATCCGAGCCCTTGACCAGAAAGATCAGCTGCTCGGAAATGTTGCGGGCGTGATCGCCGATACGCTCCAGTGAACGCAACACCCACATCACGTTCAGCACGCGCGAAATGGAACGCGGGTCTTCCATCATATAGGTCATCAGTGCACGCAGGGCCGTCTTGTATTCCGTATCAATGGCACTGTCATCCTGCATGACGCGAAACGCCAGATCGGCATCAAACCGCGCAAACGCATCCAGTGCATCATGCACCATGGCACGGACCTGGTTGCCGATATGGCGCGACTCGACATAACCGCGTGGTGACTCACCTTCCTCGGCCAGTGCCAGTGCGTAACGCGCCACCTTGGCCGCCTCGTCGCCAATGCGCTCAAGATCGGTAATCGACTTGCCAATGGCGATGATGAAACGAAGGTCCGAAGCAGCAGGCTGCCGGCGCGCCAGAATTCGCACCAGCTCTTCGTCAATCTGGCGTTCCATCTGGTTGATCTGCTTGTCCGCCGCCTGCACTTTTTCTGCCAGGCGGGAATCGGCATCCAGCAGTGACGTAATGGCATCCACCACCTGCTTTTCCACCATGCCGCCCATGGCCAGGAAGTTGCTGCGTATGTCTTCCAGCTCGGCATTGAACTGCGCCGAAATGTGCTGGGTATAATCGTCTTTCTTGACCATGTTGCCGGCTCCTTCGCCTGCCAGAATCTTTTTCAAAACCAATCAAACAAACCCGTAGCGGAAGAAAACTCCGCACGGTGGCATCCGGGTTAATAACTCAACCGTAACGGCCGGTGATGTAATCTTCCGTCTGCTTGTTGCCAGGATTCGTGAACAGGGTATCGGTGTCGCCATACTCGATCAGCTTGCCCAGGTACATGAACGCCGTGTAGTCGGACACGCGTGCCGCCTGCTGCATGTTGTGCGTCACAATCACGATGGTGAAACGTTCCTTCAGCTCATGAATCAGTTCTTCAATCTTGAGCGTGGAAATCGGGTCCAGCGCCGAGCAGGGTTCGTCGAGCAACAGCACTTCCGGCTGCACGGCAATGGCGCGGGCAATACAGAGACGCTGCTGCTGGCCACCGGACAGACCCAGCGCAGAATCATGCAGGCGATCCTTGGCTTCGTTCCACAGTGCAGCGCCTTTCAGCGAGGCCTCAACCACGTCATCCAGCACGCGCTTGTTGTTCACGCCCTGCAGACGCAGGCCATAGGCCACGTTTTCATAAATCGATTTCGGGAACGGGTTCGGCTTCTGGAACACCATGCCGACACGACGACGCAGGTTGGTAATGTCCACGCTCCGGTCGAAGATGTTCTTGCCGTCGAGTTCGATTTCGCCTTCCACACGGCAACCGTCGATCAGGTCATTCATGCGGTTGAAGGTACGCAGCAGGGTCGACTTGCCGCAACCTGACGGACCGATGAATGCCGTGGCGCGGTTGCGCGGAATCTTCATGTTGATGTCGAACAGCGCCTGCTTTTCGCTGTAGAACAGCTGCAGGTTTTTTGCCTCCAGACAGACCGGCTCTTCATCCAGCCTGTGATGACGATCTGCCCGGCCCAGCGTGCTCATGTTCACGCCATGGGAGTGGTGCTCTTCTGCCACCGCAGTGGCCTTTCCTGATTCGTTCACGGCTGTAGTTTCCATGTCGAAGCTCATAGTGATGTCTCGATTCTGTTCGGCTTCCTGGCGTCTGTCCAATCGACAGGCATCAGGACTCCAGTGACTTGTACTTTTCGCGCAGGCGATTACGCAGGCCTACCGCTGAAAGGTTCAGGGTCGCCACCACCAGCACCAGCAGGAAGGCCGTGGCATAGACCAGCGGACGTGCCGCCTCGACGTTGGGGCTCTGAAAGCCGACGTCATAGATATGAAAGCCCAGGTGCATGAACTTGCGTTCCAGGTGCAGGAACGGTGCATTCAGGTCCAGCGGCAGGTTGGGTGCCAGCTTCACCACGCCCACCAGCATCAGCGGCGCCACTTCACCCGCGGCACGGGCAATCGCCAGAATCACGCCGGTCATGATGGACGGTGTTGCCATCGGCAACACCACGCGCCACAGGGTTTCGGCCTTGGTGGCGCCCAGCGCCAGCGAGCCTTCCTTGAGTGCACGCGGAATACGGGCCAGGCCTTCCTCTGTCGCCACAATCACCACCGGCAGTGTCAGCAGCGCCAGCGTAATGGAGGCCCACAGCAGACCGGGCGTACCGAACACCGGCGAGGGCGCCGCTTCCGGATAAAGTGCCCGGTCCATGGCGCCGCCGACAAAGTAGACAAAGAAGCCCAGACCGAAGACGCCATACACAATAGAGGGCACGCCGGCCAGATTGTTCACGGCAATGCGCACGGTCTGCGTGACCAGCCCCTGATTGGCATACTCGCGCAGGTAGATGGCCGCAATCACACCCAGCGGTGTCACCAGCACAGTCATCATCAGCACCATGAGCACGGTGCCGAAAATCGCCGGGAACACGCCACCTTCCGTATTTGCTTCCCGCGGGTCGCCGGAGAGGAACATCCAGACATTATGGAAGTAGGTGCCCAGCTTGCTGATGACGCCCATGTCGTTGGGCTTGTTGGCCGCCACAATCTTGTCGAGGGTGATTTCCTTCTCGGTGCCATCAGCCGCCACAAACACAGCCGAGTCGCGTGCAGCATCGGTGACCAGCGCTTCCAGCCGGAGACGAACGCCCTCATATTCCTTTTCATGCACAGCCTTGGCCGATGCAATACGTGCCGTATCGGCCTCGGTCAGTGCATTGCGCAGCACCAGGCGACGCTCTTCCAGACGCAGCTCGTCCAGCGCGTAATTGATACGGCCGACATCGCCTTTTTCCAGTGCTGCGGCCTGCTCGCGCAACTCGCCGGCGCGCCCGATGCGGTCCTGCAACGCATCCCATGCCTTGTCACCGGCAGCAACCACTTCACCGGACTGGCGGACTTCCTTGAGACGGCCAAAAAAACTGCCCCACTCATAGCGCTCCAGTGCCACGATGTCAGTCGGGTACTTGATGTCAGCAAGACGATCGGCAAACACCCACTTGAAGTCTGCACCGCCCAGGTCACGGTTACCCACCTTGAGCGAATAGCGTGTCACGGTCTGCACCGCAGCAGGAATCTCGACACCAGCCTCGCGCAGGCGCGCCGCCGTATCGATCTTTTCATCATAGACTTCGGCAATCAGGGTCTTCCTGCTGCCATCCATTTCCGTATAGCTGGCCTGCATTACGTCTGCCGGCCAGAAATGACCCAGACCGCGCACGGCAATGAGGCCCAGGATGCCGACCACCATGATCAGGGATATCGTGACCGTGCCGGCATTCAACCAGACCCACGCATCACCGGACTTGAAGTATTCACGCAATTTCATCAGTCAGTTCTCCGTGATCTGCTCAGAGCGAGCCGTATTTCTTGCGCAGGCGATTGCGCACGACTTCAGCAGCGGTATTGAGGACAAAAGTCAGCACGAACAACACCAGCGCCGACAGGAACAGCACACGGAAATGCGTGGAGCCCACTTCAGCCTCGCCCATCTCCACGGCCACGTTGGCCGACAGCGTGCGCATGCCCTCGAAAATGTTCCATTCCATGACGGCCGTGTTGCCGGTGGCCATCAGCACAATCATGGTTTCACCCACGGCACGACCAAAGCCGATCATCAGTGCCGAAAAGATGCCGGGCGATGCCGTCGGTAATACCACGCGAGTGAGCGTCTGCCACTGCGTGGCACCCAGCGCCAGCGAGCCATTGGTGAGATGACGCGGCACCGCGAACAGCGCGTCTTCTGCAATCGAGAAAATCGGTGCGATCACGGCAAAGCCCATGGTGAGACCGACGATAAGGGCATTGCGCTGGTCAAAACCAAGTCCGGTTTCTGCCTGCAGCCAGTGCCGGATGTCGCCACCAAAGAAGGCAATTTCCATCGGTCGTGAAAGCTCGAATGAAATCCAGCCGCCGAGCAGCACCGGCACCACCAGCACAATCGGCGCCCAGCCATCCGGCAGGATGCTGCGCTTTTCAATGGACAGCTGCGACCAGGCAAAACCACAGCCAAGAATAATGATCGGCGTGACAATGAGCAGGCTGAAAATACCGGGCAGACTGCCTTCAATGGTTGGTGCCAGCCACAGGCCGGCGAGAAAGCCGAGAATCACGGTGGGCAGCGCCTGCATCAATTCCACGGCCGGCTTCACCTTGCGGCGCAGGCCCGGTGCCATGAACACGGCGGTATACATGGCGCCACAAATGGCCAGTGGTGCTGCCAGCAACATGGCATAAAACGCTGCCTTGAGCGTACCGAACGTCAACGGCACCAGCGACATCTTGCCTTCGAAATCGGAATTGCCGGAGGTGGACTGCCAGGTGTAGCCGGGCTCCTCGTAGGACTCGTACCACACCTTGCCCCACGCCGACTTCATGGAAATGTCGGGGTGCTCGGCATGCATGCTCCAGAAGCTGGCGCCCTTGTCGCTTTGCACATAAACGCCTTCGGAACGTGCCGACACCGCCAGCGAGCGAATGGGTGCATCCGCCGCCTGATGCACACCAAGGCTGCGCTCGGAGGTGGTGAAGAAATAACCGACACGGCCCTTTTCATCACCAGCAACAAAGCCCTTGCGCTTGGCCTCCGCCACGATGGCCGTGACAGGCGCATCGCCCAGGGTGAACTCGCGAATTTTCTGCAGGCTGAAGGCATCGACTTCGGCATGCTTGTCGCGCACCAGAAACCACTGTGCAATCCGGCCATGGTTATCGCCTACCAGCAGGGAAATATTGCCCTGCAGTGCGGCCAGTGCCGTCACCTGCTCGCTGCTGCGTGTCAGCGGCAACTGCTGGTACACCACCGGCCCCTCGTCTTTCATGGTGAGGACCGTCATCTGGCTGTTGCCCGACAGCACATACGCCCAGCGTGCATCCTGGCCAATGATCACATCGCGTACCGATGCTGCCGGCACATCAATCACTGTTTCCGAGGTACGGACAAACACCTTGGGGCCGCTGTCTTCCTCGGCCTCACTGGTCAGGCCAAGCGCAACTTCGCCCTCCGCGCCCTCTTCAATCTTCTTCTCGTAACCGGACCACACCAGACGCCCGGTGTTGACGCCAAGCACCTTCAACGTGTCATCGCCACCGCGCAAGGCAAAATGCAGGACGGGCTGACCGCTGTCGTCCATCACTACCGGGGTTTCGCCGTACGGAAAACGCACACCGGGTACAATGGTGCGCGCATCATTGGCGCCGTATTCCACGCCATAATCCGGCGCCAGCACCAGCACCTGGCCATTGGACAGACCCAGGCCGACAAGACCGGTGGTGACGGCCGCACGCTGCACACTCACCACGGTCACGCCCGCTGGCACGGGCAGGGCCTGACGGCGGATTTCACTGCCGTCACCCACCTTGAAAAACTGCAACTCTCCCGTTGGCAACAGGCGCATGCCGGTGGAGTTGTATTCATCCATGTCCACCCACGCCGCCTTCGGCTCGGTCGCCTCGTAGCGACGGGCCTGCTCGAACTTGCCCTGGTCAAACAGGGGCCAGACTTCAAACAGCAGATAAAAGAAGATGAGCGCGATGGCGACAATCACAAACACACCACCAAAGCCGATGGTGATATTGGCCAGGCGATCCTTGATCTGGCGGCGACGTGCCATCTTTGCCATTTCCTTGGCAGTGGGCATGACCGATTCAATGTTGTGTGACATGGACAGTGTCCTGTAAAAATTCAGCTCAGAAATCGCGCAATGTTCAGCAGTTCATGCCCGACCCAGTGCTGTCGCATTTATTACCGAAATGTGACAGCGCTAGACCGAAAAAAAGGGCCGAGAAAAAAGGGGCATGAGCCCCTTTTCTCCCGACCTCGCCAGCCTTACAGGCCCAGCTTGGTACGGATCTTCTTCACTTCCGAAGACGGCAGCGGAATATAACCGTCCTTCTCCACAATTTCCTGACCCTGCTTCGACAGCACCAGCTTCAGGAACTCGGCATCCACCGGGCGCAACGGCTTGTTCGGTGCCTTGTTCACGTAGACATAGAGGAAGCGTGCCAGCGGGTACTTGCCGCTCAGGGCATTCTTCTCGTTGGCTTCGTAGAACTCGCCATCCGAACCCTTCAGGGGCACGGCACGCACTCCGGAAGTCTTGTAGCCAATACCAGAGTAGCCGATACCATTGATCGAGGTGGCAACCGACTGTACCACCGAAGCGGAGCCCGGCTGTTCGTTCACGTTGTTCTTGAAGTCACCCTTGCACAGGGAGTGCTCCTTGAAATAACCGTAGGTGCCCGACACCGAGTTACGACCGTAAAGCTGCAGGTCGCGACCGGCCCAGGCACCGGTCAGGCCAGCCTGACCCCACTTGGTCACGTTCTTTTCCATACCGCACTTGCGGGTGGACGAGAACACCGCATCCACCAGCGGCATCGACATGCCCTTGATGGGGTTGTCCTTGTGCACGAACACGGCCAGCGCATCGACCGCAACCGGGACGGCAGTCGGCTTGTAGCCGTGCTTCTTTTCAAAGGCCTGGATTTCCGCGTCCTTCATGGTACGGGACATGGGGCCAAGGTTGGCCGTGCCCTGCTCCAGCGCAGGTGGCGCTGTCGACGAACCGGCACCCTGGATCTGGATGTTCACGTTCGGGTACTGCTTCTTGAACCCTTCTGCCCAGAACGTCATCAGGTTGTTCAGGGTATCGGAGCCAACGCTCGACAGGCTGCCGGAAATACCGGAGGTCTTTTCATACACAGGCAGCTTCGGGTCTACCGTGGCCTGGGCCGAGGCCACCAGGCCAAGGCTGAGGCCAAGTGCTGCAACAAGGTGTTTCATTTTCATGACACTCTCCAAAAGAGGGTTCTTTGGCGCTGGCTGAATGATAGTAGTCAAATATGACAGTAATATTTCAGTGTCAGGCCGTGGCGAACTGCACGAGGGCAGTCCTGATCTGCCAACCCATGGGGGTTTGCAAGTACTTACTTTGTCGCCATGTAGGCGTCGATGACCTCATTGCTCGGTGCCTTCAGCGTCATGCCTTCCGGGCCTTCGCCAATGCGCGACACGTTGATGGCCGGTTCGCCATGCTGTTCGAACTGCTCCAGCTCCTTGCTGCCTTCCTTGAAAACCCACAGACGGCCATCCTCGACCTTGGTGACAAAGCCAGGCTTGTCGTACGGTGTGGCGGCCAGTGCCGGCAGCACCACGGCGGCGGCCAGGACGGCAGCCAGAGAGATACGCTTGAACATGAGGAGATCCCCGGTTGACTGATTCGCGGCCTACCTTAGCCGCACCAGGTGACGAAAATGTGACAGTGCGTGGTATGACAATCGGCCTGCCATCACCGGTGCCGGCTGTTTATACTCATCTGGTGCCTACACAGAGATGACACCATGAATTCGCACCACGACAACGCGCCGGAACCCCGCGGCACGCTCTGCCTGCAAACGCTGGCGATGCCAGCGGATGCCAATCCCAACGGCGACATCTTTGGTGGCTGGCTGGTCTCGCAGATGGACCTCGCCGGCGGAGTTGCCGGGCGCAAGCGTGCCCGCGGGCGCATCGCCACCGTGGCCATCGACAGCATGGTGTTCTTGCGGCCGCTGAAGGTCGGCGACATTGTCGGCTTTTACACCGAGGTACTCTCGGTCGGCCGCTCCTCGATCAAGATCCTCATCGAGGTCTGGAAAACCGATGACCTGACCGGCCTGCACACAAAGCTCACCGAAGGCCTGTTCACCTTTGTCGCGATTGATGACGACGGCAACACGCGCCCCATCCCGCCGGCCTGATCAATGTTCGGCCCCGTCGCGCACCTGACGGCAAGCCGATCTGCTATAAACGGGGCATTCCTTTTCCACCGGAGTGCCTCATGACCGACAGCACTGGCAGCACCACCCCGAACGGCGTCATTTCCCTGCAAACCATTGCCATGCCATCCGACACCAACTGGAACGGTGACATCTTTGGTGGCTGGCTGATGGCACAGATGGACCTTGCCGGTGCCGTTGCTGCGCGCAAGCGTGCCCATGGCCGTATCACCACCATCGCGGTCGACAGCATGGTCTTCCATCATCCGGTGCAGATCGGCGATGTCATTTCCTGCTATGCGACCATTGAGCGCATTGGCAACACGTCGATGAAAATCCGCATCGAGGTCTGGGAAACCGCTGACCCCTGCCAGCCGCCGGTGAAGCTCACCGAAGGTGTATTCACCTACGTGGCAATTGACGAGAACGGACGCCCGCGCGCGGTGCCGCCGGAAGCCTGCCCGGTGTGATCATCCTGCGCGTGCATTCAGACGTGGAACGGACTTTTTGCACGGTCATTTTTTCTCGACGCCCCATCATTCCCCCGGCAGAATCACCCACTGCCGGCAGTGCCCTGCAGCACCGGCACCCGGAACAACAACAATAAAAATAACGCTGGTGAATGATGTCGCTCTTTCTGCGCGCCCTGACCCTGGTCCTGGGCACCCTGCTCCTGTCCGGTTGTGTCCTCAGCTACCACGAAAGTGCGCCGCGCAAGACCCTGCGTAACGGCACCCTGCTGAAACAGACGTACTACCACGCCGAAACCACGGCGGAAGACGGTACCAGAATCCGCTTCACCGTTTACCAGCCGCGCATGCGCACGGATCACACCACGCCGCTGCTGATCCATGCCCATGGTTATGGCCTCAGCCGCATGGCACGGCCACTGTCATTTTATGGAACGCTGCTGCCGCCCGGCGAGATTGCCCTGCAGGCATGGCATGACGGCTACTTTGTCATCAGTTACGACCAGCGCGGTCACGGCTCGACCGGCGACAGCGTCGGCCTGATCCGGCCCGACAAGGAAGCGGATGACGTCTCGCGCATCATCGACTGGGCGGTGCGCAACCTGCCGCTGGCCACCGACAACAACGATCCGGTGGTCGGCATGCTTGGCGAGTCTTATGGTGGTGCCGTGCAGCTGCTGGCCAGCACCCGCGATGTCCGCATTGATGCCATCGTGCCCATCACGACCTGGTTCAACCTGGACCAGGCGCTGTTCCCGAACGGCGTCCCCAAGACCAGCTGGATCAGCTTTCTGGGTGCCATTGGCTATGTCTTCAATCCGTTTCACATGGATAACGGCATGAGCGGCGAGCTGATTGGCGAGATGTTCGGCAACAACAATCCGCACCTGCGCAAGACGCTGCAGAACAACAGCCTCTCCGCGCACTGCGGCAACGGCGTCTGGCCCAAGGCCGATGCCTTGCTGATGCCAGGCATGCGCGACGTACTGTTCCCCTACAACCAGTCCGTCGACATGCAGCGCTGCTTCAAGATGGCCGGCAAGGACGTCCGTCTGGTGGCGATTGCGGACGGCCATCTGCTGCCCGGGTCACAATGGTCAACGGGGACCCCGGTCTGGGAAATGCAGGATGAAGTGAGTTGTGGCGGCAAGACCCTGCAAACGGCCGCCATCATCCGCGACTGGCTGGATGGCAAGCTCAAGGGCGATGACAAGGCGCTGGCACGGGTACCGCATTTCTGCCTGACCGGTGACGAACTGGCCGATGCCCGCCAGCAGATCGGCGAGTGGCAGGAGTTCAGGCCGGTGCATGTCGGTAGCGGCATGAGTGGCCAGTTCGAGTTGCTGCTGAAACCGCTGGATCATGTCGGCAACTGGTTACGCCCGGCAGGTGTACCGGCCAACTGGGA
This sequence comes from Moraxellaceae bacterium, assembly GCA_030646295.1. Classification (GTDB taxonomy): domain Bacteria; phylum Pseudomonadota; class Gammaproteobacteria; order Pseudomonadales; family Moraxellaceae; genus UBA2031. The sequence goes on along the minus strand of JAUSND010000012.1, from coordinate 218,170 downwards.
GAAGCCGCACAATGGCTGGATACGCCCGGCCCGCGTGCCCCTGCTGGCCCCCAAAGAATCCACCTGGGTGGCGGGTGTCCCGCGCATTGCACTGACCTTCAGCCAGACCGACCGTGACGACCCCGTGCTCTACCTGCGCCTTGCCAAGTGGCGACCAGGCTCCGGCAGCTACACCGTGCTCAATCAGCAGGTCACGCCGGTGCATGCAAAAGGGCCGCTGGAGTTCGAGCTGGGCGGCGTCAATGCCCGCATCGAACCGGGTGAAGTGCTGGGCCTGCTGGTCACCGGCTGGAATTCGCAATTCCGTTTTGCCGGCTCGGGCAGCGCGACCGATGCCAGTGTGGCGGGCCGCATTGCCCTGCCTCTGGTCAGCGCCGCGCCGGCACCCGCACAGCCCTGATGGCAGATGCAGGCCATCTGCATGAAAGTCACCTGAATAAAAAAGGGAGCACCTTGCGGTCGCTCCCTTTTTGTTTGCGAACTATTTGCAAACTTGTTTGCGAAAATCAGCGCGCCTGTTTTTTCATCTGCTGCTCATATTCTTTCTGCACCTGGGACGCCGGCTTCACCTTGCCGCAATCCGAGGCAACATGCTGCATGCGCGTGCTCATGCTGTAGGGCTGCTGCTTGCCGTCACGCAGCATGGTGCCGTTCATGTTCATGCGATAGGCCTTTGCACTTTCAAACACCACCTCGGCCGTGCCCTTGGTAGGCGGCTCGGTGCAGGCAATGTCTGCCACCCAGCGACTGGCCGTACGGGTCACCACCTTGGTGGTGCACTTGCCGTCACTCACCGGAATCTGCTCACGCTTGATGTCCTCTTCCGTCAGGCAGATCCGGATGCCGGTGCCGCTCATGGACACCCCCATGTTGCCCATCTGGGCCTCGATCATCTTGCGCTGCTCGGGCGGCATCTGGGCCAGCTGGGCCTGCATTTTCTGCATGGCCTGCTGCATTTCGGCCGGGTCCGGCATGCCGACACCCTTGCCACCCTGAACCTGCATTTCCCACAGGCCGGGCTTGATCTGGGGCGGTGCGGCATGGGCCGCCGCGGCCAGACACAGGGCCAGCACACTCACTATTGAACGGGATAATTTCATGACGGGTCTCCTGCCCTGGAAAAAAACACTGCCCGGATCATCCCACAGCACTGGCCAATCAAGAAGTCCCGCATCAGACCGCTTCCAGTCGTGCATATTGCGCCACCAGCCACTTGCTGCCGGCGTCATGGAAGTTCACCTGGATACGCGCATTCGGTCCGTTGCCCTCAAACTTGAGGATCACGCCGTCACCAAAGCGGGGATGCCGGACCGGCTGGCCCAGGCGGAAGGCGCCACTGCCCTCGTCGTTGCCACCCAGCCGCGACGGTGCGGTATTGATGGCCGCCGATGGCAGGGTGAACCCCCGGTTGTTGTTGCCGGCGCGCACACGCTGCAACAACGCCTCGGGAATCTCGCGCAGAAAGCGTGACGGCGCATTGTGCTTTTCATCGCCATACAGGCGGCGGATTTCCGCGTGCGTGATCACCAGCTCTTTCATGGCGCGCGTGATGCCGACATAGCAGAGCCGCCGCTCCTCCTCCAGATTGTTGTCCTGCAGGGCCATCTCGTGCGGGAACAGGCCTTCTTCCAGCCCCGCCAGAAACACCAGCGGAAACTCCAGTCCCTTGGCGGAGTGCAGCGTCATCAGCTGCACCGCATCCTCGAACTCGCTGGCCTGGGCTTCGCCCGCTTCGAGTGCGGCATGATCCAGAAAAGCCGCCAGTGCACTCGGCGCTTCTTCTTCATCCCACTCGAACTCGCGCGAGGCCGCCACGAGTTCCTTCAGGTTTTCCAGCCGGGTCTGGCCCTTTTCACCTTTTTCCTTTTCATGGTGCGCCCACAGGCCGGTGCCATGTATCACGGCATCGACACGTTCGTGCAGGGGCACGCCTTCGGTCTTGCGCTCCAGCTCGCGCACCAGATCGGTAAACACGCACAGCTTGCTGATCACGCTGGACGGCAGAAGATTGTCGGCATGGGCACGCTCGACTGCCTGCCACAATGACACGCCCAGTTCGCGCGCCAGCGCCCGCAGGGCATCCATGCTCTTGTCGCCAATGCCGCGCACCGGCAGGTTGACCACGCGCTCAAAGGCCGTGTCGTCATTCGGGTTGGCCATCAGGCGCAGGTAGCCAACGGCATTGCGGATTTCCGCACGCTCGAAAAAGCGCAGGCCGCCATGAATGCGGTAGGGCATCTGCGCCCGGATCAGCGCTTCTTCCAGCACGCGTGATTGCGCATTGGAACGGTATAGCACCGCCATCTCCTTGCGCATCATGCCGCGATTCACCGCCTGCCCTATCTCGCGCACGATGTACTGGGCTTCGTCGAGATCGTTGAAGGCGGTGTACAGCCGGATCGGTACGCCCTCGACACCCTCGGTCCACAACTCCTTGCCAAGTCGATCACTGTTTTGCGCGATCACGGCATTGGCCGCCGCCAGAATGTTGCCGGTGGAGCGGTAGTTCTGTTCCAGACGGATCACGTCGGCATCGGGATAGTCGCGCTGGAACTCGCGGATGTTCTCGATCTTCGCCCCGCGCCAGCCGTAGATGGACTGGTCATCGTCGCCTACCACGGTGAGCATGCCTTCCTTGCCCGCCAGCATGCGCAGCCACGCATACTGCACCGAGTTGGTGTCCTGGAACTCGTCCACCAGAATGTGCCGGAAGCGGCTCTGGTAGTGCTGCAACAGACGGGGTTCCTTCAGCCAGAGCTCGTGACTTCGCAGCAGCAGCTCGGCAAAATCGAGCATGCCGCCACGGGCACAGGCGTCTTCATAGGCCTGGTAGATGCGTGTCATGGTGGCCAGGAACAGGTCGCCGTTGTGCTGGATGTGTTGGGGCCGGTGCCCCTCGTCCTTCTGCCCGTTGATGAACCAGGCCGCCTGGCGGGCCGGCCACTTGTCCTCGTCCAGATTGAGCTCGCGGATCACGCGCTTGAGCAGGCGGGTCTGGTCATCGCCGTCCAGGATCTGGAAGTTCTGCGGCAGGCCGGCCTCGGCCCAGTGCGCGCGCAGGAAGCGGTGGGCCAGGCCGTGAAAGGTCCCCACCCACAGCGCCTGGGTGGGAATGCCGAGCAGGCTTTCCAGACGGTGGCGCATCTCGGCCGCCGCCTTGTTGGTGAAGGTGACGGCCAGGACACTCCAGGGCGACAGGCCGTGTTCCTGGCAAAACCAGGCGATGCGCGTGGTCAGGACACGGGTCTTGCCGGAGCCGGCTCCGGCCAGCACCAGCAGGTGCTGGGCATCGGAGGTAACGGCATCCATTTGTGCGGCATTCAGACCGCTGGTTAGGTTTGTGAGCTTCATCGCACTATTCTAAAGGAGGCGGGCGTAGTTTGATTGTGAAAACAACCTTGATTTCTTGTGTCGTGACCCGGGCGTTAGCACAAGATGTTGTTATGGAAGACAAAACCTGCAACGCTTTGTCGTTCGCGGGTTAACAAACCGTCAAAGGGTTGGTATCTTGACGGTTCCTGATTTGTGGAGCTATTCACAAAATCACCCTGGCCACGGACGCCCGCCAATAATAAGAAGTAAACGGGAGTAACTCTCGTATGTCCGTGTATCGTGACAACGACAGTCCAGGCAACCAGTCCGCTCGACGTCTGGATGCTGCTGCGTCAGCCCAACACCCGTCAGACAGCCTTGACGTGATGCAAACCCGGCTTATCTATGATCAGCTGCCGGCGTTCATTGTCGTGTCCATCATTTCGGCCTTTGCCACCGTCGCCCTGTACTGGGAAGACCCGGCCGTCCCCCATTTCTACCTGCAAAGCTGGCTGGGGCTGTTTCTCGTTTTCATGCTGATTCGTGCCGTGGTGATCTGGCAGGTCAGAAACAACGTCATTGATAACCCTGGCAAGATGCGCAATCTGGTCGCCCTGTCGGCCGCGATTACGGGTGCCTTCTGGGGCGTGGCCACCATGCTGTTCAATCCGGAGCTGTTTCCGGTGGAAGGCGAGGTGTATTACCGGCAGGCCCTGTTCGGCGCCCTGCTGGCCAGCCAGTGCATTGCGGCCATGGCCTGCTACTCGGCCCATTTCCCTTCGTTCCTGATGTTCCTTGCCTCCGCCCTGCTGCCGGGGCTGGCCCATGTGCTGCTGAACCCGTCACCCACCGCCTATGCCACGGTCGGGATTGGCGGCCTGCTGTCGATCTTCCTGATGGTCAGCAGCCGGCGCATCAACCTCACCACCCATTCCTCCCTGCGCCTGCGCGTCAACAACGAAGACCTGATCCGCTATCTGGAAGGCTCCAAGTCCGAAATGGAGTCGATCAACCAGAAGCTGGCCCTGGAAATCTACGACCGCAAGAATGCGGAAGTGCGCATGCAGGAAATGAACGACAGTCTGGAGCGCAAGGTCAACGAGCGTACCCAGGCCCTGTCCACCCTGAATGATGCCCTGCGCCAGAGCCAGGAGCGCCTGTCGCTCGCCATTGATGCCTCCGGCATCGGCCTGTGGGACTGGAACCTGCTCAACGATGACATCTACCACTCCAACTTCGAGCAGCTGCTGGGCTACTCGAGCAAGGAGCTGACCGGCTTCATGGGCCACCTGAAGCCGCTGGTGCATCCGGATGACTACCTGCTGGTCAAGAAAGCCATCGTCCTGCACCTGCGCAAGCGCACCCCCATCTACAACGTGCAGTACCGCATGCGGCACCGGCGCGGGCACTGGATCTGGGTGGAGGACAACGGTCGGGTCGTGGCCTGGAACGAGGACGGTCGTGCCACCCGCATGATCGGTACCCGCCGCGACATCAGCAAGGAACGCGAGCTGGAAGAGCGCCTGCGCCTGTCTGCCTCGGTGTTCCACCAGGCCGCCGAAGCCATCTTCATCATGGATCGCGATTTCCGCATCATTTCGGTCAACCCGGGCTTTACCCAGATTACCGGCTACACCGAGTCCGAAACCACCGGCACCCGGCTTACCGAAGTTCGCCCCAATTACCCCGAAGTTCATGCCATGTACCTGCAGATTGTCGGCACACTGGAGCAGAAGGGGGAATGGCAGGGGGAGTTCACGGAATACCGCAAGAATGGCGAGGCTTTCCCGCAGTGGCTGCACATCACCAATGTGCGCAATGACGACAGCGAGATCACGCATTACATCGGCATCTTCAATGACCTGACCTCGCGCCGTGAAGCCGAGGAGCGGCTGCGCTACCTGTCCAACTACGACAAGCTCACCGGCTTTGCCAACCGCAACCTGTTCCGTGACCGCCTGCATGCGGCCATCTCCACGGCCCGCGACCGCAACCTGCAGGTTGCCCTGCTCTACATCGACCTTGACCGCTTCCGCCAGATCAATGACACCCTGGGCCATGAAGTGGGTGACGAGCTGCTGAAGAAGGCCGCCAAGCGCATCAGCTCGGTGAATGCCAATGTCGACACCATCTCGCGCATCGGTGGTGACGAATTCACCATCATCATCGACAACTACCAGGACCGTGCGGCGCTGGAGCACTACTGCGAGCGCATCATTGCCGAGCTGCGCCGTCCCTTCCGCATCAACGAACACGAACTGCTGCTCGGCGCCTCGATCGGTATCTCGGTATTCCCGGAGAACGGGCGCGAACTGCAGGTGCTGCTCAATCACGCCGACATCGCCATGCACCAGGCCAAGCGTCTGGGTGGCAACACCACCAAGTTCTACACGTCGGACCTGCGCGTCGCCTCCATCGAACAGCTCAACCTGGAAAACAGCCTGCGCAAGGCCATCTTCCGCGACGAGTTCGTGGTGCACTACCAGCCCAAGCTGCACCTGGCCACCAACCGCATTGTCGGGGTCGAGGCGCTGGTGCGCTGGAACCACCCGACCCTCGGCCTGCTCTACCCTAGCGAATTCATCCCGCTCTCCGAAGAAACCGGGCTGGTCTCGGCCATTGGCGAGCTGGTGCTGGACAAGGCCTGCCGGCAGGCCCAGATGTGGCAGGACGCCGGACTTGGCAGGATTCACACCGCCGTCAATATTCCGGCACAGCAGATCCGCAAGGGCAACCTGGTCCAGTTGGTGAAGCGTGTCCTCGACAATACCGGGCTGGATCCGCACCTGCTGGATCTTGAGCTGACCGAGTCCTGCCTGATGGATGATGGTGACGATGTGCTCAGCATGCTGCAGGAACTGCGCAGCATGGGGGTGCGGATCTCGCTGGATGACTTTGGTACCGGCTACTCGTCCCTCAGCTACCTGAAACGCTTCCCGATCGACACCCTGAAGATCGACCAGGCCTTTGTGCGTGACATCGGCACCAGTGCCGGCGACGAGGCCATTGCCCGCGCCATCATCGCCATGGCCCACACCATGGGCATGGAAGTCGTGGCGGAAGGCGTGGAAACCCAGGTGCACAAGGACTTCATGGTGCGTGAGGGCTGCGACTACATCCAGGGCTACCTGCTCAGCCGGCCGGTGCCGGACGAAGAGCTCTCGGGACTGTTGCGCCGTCAGGCCTGATGGCCCGTATCACCCGTCCATGAAAAACCCGGCCATGTGCCGGGTTTTTTAGTTCCGCAAAGCGGCATGCTCAGGGTGACATCACCTCAAGCGTGACGGCGTAGCTGGCACGGCGCTGCGTGGCGGGCGGCAGGGCCTTGTCATCCTGCAGCGAGGCACTCAGCCAGTACATGCCGGCGGCCGGCCAGGTCAGGCTGAACTCGCCATGCGCGTCACTCTTTACAACCTGCTCGTTGGACTGGTCACGGTAACGCTTGCCGCCCGGCACCACCTCAACCTCCAGACCCCTGGCGGGCTGCCCGTCCATCAGCAGGCGAAAGCGCGCGGCCTCGCCGACGACCAGATCATTCGGATGGGTAAGCTGCACCAGTTCCAGCCCCTTGCCCGAGGGCTGCAACACGGTGGTCGTGGGCTGGCTGGCCGTGACAAAGGTTTCCACCCGGCTCGACGTTTCGGTGACCTGCAGGCCGGTGGCAGCCGCCGGGACTTCCGTTGCGAACGCATCGCGGCTGCCGCGCCAGCGCTTGCGCTCGCCATTCTCTTCCCAGCTGGCCATCAGGCCAGTCGAGGCCGTCATCAGCCGCCACGTGCCGGTCTCTGTCAGGGCCACATCAAACACGCTGCGGAGCTTGCCGGTGGCCACATTCTCGGCCTTGCCCGGCTGGCCTGAGGGCATGGTCACCTGCAGGCCGTCCAGACGCACCGGCACATGCTCGAAAGAAAACAGCTCGTTGGACACAGCTGCATCGACAGTCACCCAGGGTGCTTTGCCGGACAGCACCGTGGCGGATGGCAGCAGCCAGCTGCGGTGGGCCTGTGCCGTCGAAGCCAGCAGGGGAAGGGCCAGCGCCAGCAGGCGCACAGTGAAACGTGGGGTCATGATCAGGCTCCAGGCCGGGGTGTAAGAATGGGAGGTCAGGGAGTGAGGATCAGCACCGCCGTACCCAGCTCGCTCTGGCCCTGGGCCTTGAGCTGCTGCGCGCGTACCGGCGGCCAGACAAAGGGAATTTCCAGCAACTCGCGCCCACCCACTTCACGGGCCGCTTCCACGCGCAGGCGATACTGGCCGGGGGCCAGACCCTTGAGCGGCAATTGCCGGTCGCTGAACTGCAGTGTGTGCTCGCCCACCGGCCGGGTCGCGCCACTCACACCATCCACCGGCATCACCAGCTCGCGTCCGGACTTGCGCCACCACTGGCGCAGGTCCTTGAGCCACTTGCTACCTTCGCCGTTTTTCTTGTCCACGTCATACCAGACCGCCAGCGTGCGTGCCGGGCCCGCCCCGCCTTCCAGCCAGAGTGCGACATAGGGCCGGTGATATTCCGCCACTTCCAGCCGTGGCAACGACACCTTCACCGTCATGTCTGCCGCCAGCGCCGCCACTGGCAGCGCCAGCCCTGCGGCCAGAAAAAATGACCATACGGATTGCTTCATGATTTGCCTCGTCAGTGAATCAGGAACAGGGCCAGCAGCAAGGGAATGACAAACCCTGCGCCCACCACCGGCCAGGTGGCGGGCCGGTGCCGGCCGTGCAGGTGCAATAAAAAAAGACCTGTCAGGCAGAACAGCACACAGGCCACCGAAAACAGGTCCAGAAACCAGCTCCAGGCAGCACCGGTATGCCGGCCCTTGTGGAGATCATTCAGATACGCAACGGCGCCCCGCGACGTGTGCTCGTATTCAACCACACCGGTCATGCGATCAATGCTGAGCCAGGCATCGCCCCCCGGTTGCGGCAGGGAGAGATAGGCATCGTCTGCCGACCACTCCACCGTGCGGGTAGCCGTCTGCACATCCACGTCCAGCGCATCCGCCAGCCATGCCGTGACACCGGCGGGCAACGGCCGGTTTTCCTGCAGCGTTGTCAGCAGGGGCGCGGGCAACTGTGCCTCTGCGCGTGTCACTACCGGTGTCGCCTCGATACGCGCGGCGTTGTTCAGCGTGATGCCGGTGATGGCAAACAGCAGCATGCCGACCAGCGACAATGCGGAACTGATCCAGTGCCACTGATGCAGCTGCCGTGTCCAGAAGGCACGACGCTGCCGTGCCCGACGGTTAACTGCGTCAGTCATCGCAACGCACTCGTCCGGGGTCAGGCATTTCATGTCTGTGCCCACATGCGCAGCAGGTTGTGATAACTGCCGGTGAGATGCACCAGTGCCTCACCATCCGCACCACTCTGGTTGAGACGCTGGATGGCCGTGTCCATTTCAAACAGCAGTGCCCGCTGCGCATCGTCACGCACCATGCTCTGTATCCAGAAAAACGAGGCCAGCCGCGCACCACGTGTCACCGGCGTTACACGGTGCAGGCTGATCGAGGGATAAAGCACCAGATCCCCCGCCGGCAGTTTCACCCGCTGCGCGCCATAGGTGTCCTCGATCAGCAACTCGCCACCGTCATAATCATCCGGGTCCGTCAGGAACAACGTGCACGACACATCCGTGCGCAGCTGCTTGCCGGTGCCCGGCAACAGCCGCACCGCATTGTCGACGTGATGGCCAAACTGCTCGCCACCTTCATAACGATTGAACATGGGCGGATAGACACATGCCGGCAACGCTGCACTGATAAACATTGCATGCCGCTCCAGGCGCGCCAGTATGGCATCGCCCAGTTCACGCGCTACCGGCGAATCCTCCGGCAACTGGCGATTATTCTTTACGCGGGCGCCCTGATTACCGGCGGTTACCAGGCCACTGGTCCATTCTGCCGCCAGCAGTCGCTCGCGGCAGTGCAGCACTTCTGCTGCCGTCAGAACCTGCGGAATATGCAACAACATGTCTGTATGTCCTCCGGTAATTCAGGCCGAATTTTCAGGAGCCCGCGCCACGCTCAGAACCGGTATGTCACCGTCATGATCGCACCACGCCCTTTTGCTGGCGTGGCACGGCCCGTCGATGCCGTCTCGAAATACTCTTCATTTCCGAGGTTCTGCAAATTCAGGCGCACGTCATATTTTTTCTGCAGATAGGCCAGCGTTGCGTCATAGCGGGTATAGCCATCAATAACGGTCGCTTCGTAGTTGTCGACAAAGCGGTCTGCCATGTACACGGCACCGCCACCGACTTCCCAGTTGGCGGAAATTCCGTAGGTCGTCCAGAGCGTGGCCGAATGTGTCGGCACGTTGGCCATGTGATTGCCTTCGGCATACAGGTCATACACCGGCGACGAACTGCTGCCGACATTACGACGGTCTTTCGATTCCACAATCTCGCTGTCGAGATAGGTATAGCCGGCCAGCATCTGCCATTTCTCGGCCAGCTTGCCGGCCACACTGGCCTCAAAACCATCGACGCGCGTATTACCGTCCAGGGTGGTGAAACCGGTCAGCGGATCTGTCGTGCGGGCATTTTTCTTGTCAACGCGGAACAAGGCGGTGGCAAGCTGCAGGGCATCGTTGAACAAGGCATACTTTGCACCGAGCTCGAATGACTCGCTTTCTTCCGGCGCCACTGTCGATGTTGACTGCGACATGGTGAGGGTTTCACCCGACGGATTGAATGATGTGCCATACGAGGCGTAATACGACTGCACCGCATCAGGCTGCCACACGAGGCCGCCACGCACGCTGGTCATTTCATCCACGCGGCTGTAGCGCTGCGTGGCACCGGTCGCATTGGTGATCGTGTCGGCTTCCAGATCGTAGCGATCCATGCGCACCCCTGCGACCAGCTTGAGCTGCTCGGTCAGGTCGGCCTGGTCGTTGACATACACGGCAACGGTTTCTGCCGTGTTATCCGTCCTGGTGGCACTTGTGGTGCGTGTTGCACTGCCCGGCATCGGACCATAAACCGGATCGGCCATATTGGTGGTCGGCACACCGGTCCATGTGTAGGCCTGGTTCTCGTACGTGTCACGTCCGACTTCCACACCCGCCATCAGGTGATGCGCGATTGCACCGGTGTCAAACTTCACGAACAGATCCGTCTGGTTGTACAGCGTGCTGTCACGCAGCTCACGCTCGCGTCGTGCTCGGGTACCCGTGACCGTGTCGAGCGGAGTCGATGCCGTGACGCTGGTCGGAATTGTTACCGTGGTTGGCGAGGCATAGGTTTCGTACTCGCCATATTGCAGACGGTTCTGTACGCGCACGGCATCATTGAAACGGTGCGACACCGATGCATTCAGGACATTGATGTCCTGGTCATAGCTGTCATCGGTAAAGCCATAAAAATTGTCATGGTCTGCCGCAATCGGCTTGCCCGGATTTTCCGGTGTGGTGAGGGCGCCGCGATAAAGCGGAAATCCGTAATCGGGAATGTCGTGGTTACGCTGGACCAGTGCCGACACCAGCACTTCGGTCGGCGTACCAATACCAAAGCTGATCGACGGTGCCAGACCGAAATCCTTTTTCTCCACCACATCACGCGTCGACTGCGTGTCTTGCCCGAATGCGGCAATGCGGAAGGCCGAGGTCTCAGAAAGGCGGGTGTTGTAGTCGAAGGTGGTGCGGTAGTAATCGTCCGTCCCCACGCTCACGCCAATCTGGCCGCGTGTCTGGAGGTCCGGCTTCTTGCTGACCTGATTGATCACGCCACCGGTCGAGCCGCGCCCGAACAGCATGGAAGCCGGTCCTTTCAGCACCTCCACCGCATCCAGGGCAAAGGTGTCACGACTGTACTGGCCACGATCGCGGAAACCGTCGACATAGACATCGGTACGTGCGGAATAGCCGCGCAAATTGATGTTGTCGCCGATATTGCCGCCTTCACCGGCAGAGATGGTGATGCCTGGCACATTGCGCAGGGCCTCGGTGAGGCTGGCCACCGCCTGGTCATCCATCACCGCCCGATCCACCACCATGACGGACTGCGGTATGTCACGCAGGGCTGCCGGCGCCTTGCCACCCACTGTCGACACACCCGGGGTATAGGATTTCTGTTCCGTGACGGCACCTGCCGTCACCGTCACTTCCTGCATGACCTGGGGCGGTGCCACGGTCTCCGGTGTGGCCGGCATGGCCTCTTCGGCCAGTGCTGGCAGCCCGTGCAGGGCAAGAAGGCTGAGAACAAGGGGACGACGGGAGAAGCGGGCAGTCATGACGGATTCCTCAATGGCCAAGTCGGTGGTGCGTCACTTGGCTATCGGGGCAGTGCCCGTCATGGCTGGCTAGCGCGAAGACAGCTGCCGGCAGGTCCGGCACTGTTCAGGGCTGGCATCCTATTTCAAATGATAATGATTATCAATAGTAAATGACTTTGATCAAGGCAGATCAGTGCCAGGCCCGGTACTGCTCGGCCTGACGGGCCCGTTCTTCGCTGGCCGGATGCGTGCGCAACCAGTCGCTCGTCTCGGCTTTTTCGCCCTTTGCGGCCTTACCACCATGCGCGGCCTCAAGCTTGCGGATGATGCGGGCAAACCATACCGGGTCCAGACCGGTCTTGCTCATCAGGGCAAAACCATAGCGGTCGGCATCAGCCTCCAGTGCCCGCGAATGATGCAGGTGCGTCATGACGGTCGGCGCCACCACCACAATGCTGGACAGCCCCGATACATCGCCGGTCAGCACAAACACCAGGGCGGCCACTCCCGAGCTGGCAATCACCTTCTGCAAGGCATGCCGCTCATGCACATGCCCCAGCTCGTGGGCCAGCACCGCCATCACCTCGCGATCATCTGTTGCCAATATATCCAGCTCATCCGTCATGATGATCGTGCCGTCCGGCAAGGCCATTGCATTGGGCCCCAGCTCTGGCCAGTCGCGGAAGAGCAGGACCGATGGCACCCCAGCCCCCGCCTGCAAACGGGCAAAAGCGGCCTGCAGCGTTTGCTGCCGGGCCACCGGCAACGTCGTCGTGCTGCGCATGCCGCTGTCCAGACCCGCCAGCGTGCCCTTGCCCAGTTGTACCACCCACTCCTGCGGCAGGCGCAGCGCCACCTTCTGTGCCGCCCAGGGCAGGCCCCAGACCGCCAGCGCCGCCGTCATTGCCATGACCAGCACAAAGCTGGCCGCAATCATGGCCCAGTGGCCCTCCAGACGGGCCACCAGATTCCAGCCCTGGTGCGTGACGGAGTCAAACCAGCTGTCGAGCAGCGCGTCATCCTCCAGCTCGCACACCGCCCCGTCAGGAAACCCGATGCGGCGACGGGTACGCCCAAGACGCGGCGACAGCTCCAGCGCCGTCGTTTGCTCCGTACGGGCAACCGTGTCGCCACGCACCAGCAGCAGTCCGTTCTCGCAGGACAACTGCACGGCATGGCCGCGTGCACTGCGGCCATCAAAATACTGCGCGGCCAGCGTGCTCACAGCGAAATATCAAAGTCGAGAAATTCGGCTGCTTCTTCCCCGAAGGCCGACGGATTGTTCTGTGCCTCGCCAATGATCGCATCCACCGTGCCAGGCACCATCAGCAGGCTCATGTGGGCCAGACGATATCGGGTCAGGCGCACCTTGATCCATGGCCAGGCCAGACCCAGCGTCACCATCAGCAGCAGGAGATTGGTAAAGAGCAGCCACGCCATCGCGCCAACCTTCATGTCGGAAACAAACCCGTTGTTACCGATCCCGGCATGACGGTACGTGACATTGGTCATGTTCACCGTGTAGGCCGCCTGTGGCAGAAACAGCACCGGATAGGCGAGCACCAGCAGCCATGGCTGCTCCGCCAGTTTTGCAGCAAAGCCAACGACCCCAATCAGCACAAGCGTGAGCAACGAGACACCGAAGGTGCGGAACAGCGCGCCATAAAAAGCCGATGTTGTGCCATCAAATGTTCCCTGGGCATTGCCATAACGCAGGTGACGGTGCAGGAATGAACGGACATGGCACTGGTAGGCCGGAAACAGCAAAGCCCCAAGCAACACGCTGACCCCGAGGGCGACGCCCAGCTTGAGCATCAGGTTGGTTGTTTCCGGAGCCTTCGCCAGCTCCGGATTTTCCTGGATGAGCTTGAGTTCCGGTGTCATCAGTATTGATGCTGCAATGAACGGCAACAACGCTACATAAATCCAGAAATAGGCCTTCAGCGCCTCAAACGTGGTGCCGGTGAACGCAAACGACAGATTGCGGTAGCGTGTGTTACGCGCCCGAAAACGCATACTGCGCACAATGACCCAGGGAAACAGCAGGAAGAAAACCGCCGTAACAGCCAGCGCCATCACCAGATTGACTTCCTGTACCGCCGAACCCACACCAATCACCAGCAACGCCACAATACGGCCGATCAGGATGCGAACCGGATCACCGGTATAATCAAACGGCTGGTCATCCAGCAAGGTATTGCGATGAAAATACTGTTCACGCCGTACCTTGGCCCAGGCAGAGTAAATGCCCAGCGTGATGATGCTGAGCAGCAGGTTCACGATCCATATCGAAAAATACTCGCCACCACTGCCGGTGAAACGAAAACGGTATTCCTGTTCCTGCAACTGTTGATGTGCGGGTGATGCTTCCTGATTCAGCATGGCGTGTCCTTGCGTGCAAATGAAATTAAATGTCAGTACGTCCTAGCAGGGGCATTTCCCGCTGGCCTTGCCACCATAACGGGCCAGCATGCGGTTACGCACAAAGGCTTCACGGCTGAGCACCGGCAACTCCGGATGCGTCTGCTGCATATGCTCGCAATAACGCTCATAGTCGGGCACCCCCACCATCAGGCTCCCCGCCTCGCGTAATCGCTGCCACAACATTGGCAGGTTCATGCATCCACCTCGGCGGCATGAACGGTTTCACGCACAGTGACATCCGGATGACGCCATGCCTGCAGCATCGCACGAATGGCAAAACCGAGCATGGCCAGTACTACACCCAGAAAAATAACGCACAGTGCGGCATCAATACGGTCATTCAGGATGACCTGGTGCATCTGCGCCATGCTCTTGGCGGGTGCCAATACTTCACCACGGGCAACCGCAGCACCAAACTTGTCGGCATGCGCGAGAAAACCGATTTTCGGATTGTCGTGAAACAGTTTCTGCCAGCTTGCCGTAAAGGTTACAACCAGCACGATGCAGGCCGGCACCAGAGTGACCCAGACGTACTTCTCGCGCTTCATCTTGATCAGGATGGTCGATGCCAGCAACAGGGCAATCGCCGCCAGCATCTGGTTGGCAATACCGAACAGCGGCCACAGCGTGTTGATGCCTCCCAGCGGATCAATCACGCCCTGATAGAGGAAATAACCCCAGCCCGCCACGCACAATGACGTGGCCAGCAGGTTGGCACCCCACGATTCGGTGCTGCCCAGCGGCGCCCACGCATGGCCCAGCAGGTCCTGGATCATGAAGCGGCCGACACGGGTACCGGCATCAATCGTGGTCAGGATGAACAATGCTTCGAACAGGATGGCAAAGTGATACCAGAACGCCATCATCGCCTGGCCACCGATGACATTGGACAGGATATGGGCCATGCCTATCGCCAGCGTCGGTGCACCGCCCGCACGCGAAAGAATCGACTCCTCGCCAATGTCCTTCGCCATCTGGGTCAGCACGTCCGGCGTAATGACAAAGCCCCAGGAAGAAATCGCGGTAGCTGCACTTTCAACCGTGGTGCCAATCAGTGCTGCCGGCGAGTTCAGCGCAAAATAAACGCCCGGATCAAGCACGCTGGCCGCAATCATGGCCGTAATCGCCACAAATGATTCCATCAGCATGGCACCATAACCGATGAAGCGCGCATGCGATTCCTTCTCCAGCATTTTCGGTGTCGTGCCGGAAGCCACCAGCGAATGGAAACCGCTGACCGCGCCACAGGCAATCGTGATGAACAGGAAAGGAAACAGGCTGCCCGCAAACACCGGGCCACTGCCGTCGATAAAGCGTGTCACCGCCGGCATCTGCATTTGCGGCATCACAATGAAGATGCCCAGCGCCAGTCCCGCAATTGTGCCGATCTTGAGAAAGGTCGAAAGGTAGTCACGTGGCGCCAGCAGCAGCCACACCGGCAACACCGATGCCACAAAACCATAGCCGATCATGAGCATGGCAATGGTTTCGCCCTTGAGCGTAAAGAATGGCCCCCAGTACGGATCTGCCGCCACATGCCCGCCAAACCAGATCGACAGGATCAGCAGCACAAACCCCGCCACGGAAATCTCGCCAATCCGACCGGGACGAATGTAGCGCATGTACACGCCCATGAAGACCGCAATCGGCATCGTCGCCACAATCGTGAACATGCCCCAGGGCGAATGGGCCAGCGCCTTCACCACCACCAATGCCAACACGGCCAGCAGGATGATCATGATGGCCAGAATACCCACGCTGGCAATCACGCCCGGCACACTGCCCATTTCCGTCTTGATCATGTCGCCCAGCGAACGGCCATTACGCCGGGTCGAGGCAAACAGGATGATGAAATCCTGCACTGCACCCGCCACCACCACGCCGGCCAGAATCCACAGCGTACCGGGCAAGTAGCCCATCTGTGCGGCCAGTACCGGGCCGATCAGCGGCCCTGCCCCTGCAATCGCCGCAAAATGATGCCCGAACAGCACCAGACGATCAGTCGGCACAAAATCCATACCGTCATTGTTGCGTACCGCCGGCGTGATGCGGCTGTCGTCCAGCTGCAATACCTTGTCCGCAATGAAGCGGCTGTAAAAGCGGTAGGCAATCAGATAGACACAAATGGCCGCCGTCATCAGCCATACAGCGCTGATGCTCTCGCCGTTATGCAGCGCCAGCACCCCCAGTGCAGCAACGCCGATCAGCGTGATGAGCGACCATAGCAAGGTCTGTTTTATTGCAGGCATGACAGCTCCCTTGTATTTTTTCTTTTTCCGTACAAGACAAAGCCCGCATCTGCGGGCCTGTTTTCATTCAACCGTGCTTATTCAACCGTTACCGATTTTGCGAGGTTACGAGGCTTGTCCACATCAGTCCCGCGTGCCAGCGCCGTGTGATAGGCCAGCAGCTGCACCGGAATCGTGTGCACAATCGGCGACAGGATGCCGACATTGCGCGGTGTGCGGATGACATGCACGCCTTCGGATTCCGTGAAATTGGAATCCAGGTCGGCAAACACAAACAGTTCACCACCACGCGCACTCACTTCCTGCATGTTGGATTTCACTTTTTCCAGCAGCGCATCGTGCGGGGCAATCACCACCACCGGCATGTCTTCATCCACCAGCGCCAGCGGGCCGTGCTTGAGCTCACCCGCCGGATACGCCTCGGCGTGAATGTAGGTGATTTCCTTCAGCTTCAGTGCGCCTTCAAGCGCAATCGGATAATGCACGCCACGGCCCAGAAACAGCGCATGATGCTTTTCGGCAAAGCGATCGGCCCATACCTTGATCTGCGGCTCCAGGTTCAGTGCATGCTGCACACTGCCCGGCAGATGCCGCAGCGCATCCAGATATTCAATTTCTGTGGCATCACTGATACGGCCATTAAGCCGGCCTAGCGTAACGGCCAGTGTAAACAACGCCACCAGCTGGGTGGTAAAGGCCTTGGTCGACGCCACGCCGATTTCTGCACCGGCCTTGGTGTAAAACACCACGGCCGAGCTGCGTGGCAACGCCGATTCACGCACATTGCAGATCGACAACGTGCGGCTTTGTCCCAGCGACCGGGCGTATTTCAGTGCCTCCATCGTGTCCAGCGTTTCGCCGGACTGGGAGATGGTGACGATCAGGTTGTCAGGACTGGCAACCGCATCGCGATAGCGATACTCACTGGCAATTTCCACAGCACAGGGCAAACCTGTCAGGCTTTCAATCCAGTAACGTGCCACCGAGCCGGCATAAAAACTTGTGCCACAGGCAATGATCTGAACGCTCTTCACGCCCGCAAACACCGATGCGGCATCACCGTCAAACAGGGCCGGCTTGAAGCCATGATCCAGAATCTGCTCGATGGTATCCGACAGCGCACGGGGCTGCTCGTGGATTTCCTTCTGCATGAAGTGCTTGTACGGACCAAGTTCCAGCGACGCCAGCGATACATCCGACAGGTGCATGGCACGCTCAACCGGCGCACCACTGGTATCAAACACGCTGACACCATCACGCGTCAGCCTGGCGACATCACCTTCTTCCAGATACATCACGCGTCGGGTGGACGAAATCACCGCAGACACATCGGACGCCACAAAATTCTCGCCCTCGCCAACACCCACCAGCAACGGGCAACCCATGCGCGCCACCACCAGCAGATCGGGATTGTCTTTGGCAATCACGGCAATGGCATAGGCGCCTTCAAGCTCTTTCACCGCACGCTGCACGGAGGCAAACAGGTCATGATCCTGCTGATAGTGGCGGTGCACCAGATGGGCAATCACTTCCGTGTCCGTTTGCGACGTAAAGACATAGCCCTGCGCCTTGAGCTCGGCACGCTTGGCATCGTGATTCTCGATGATGCCGTTATGCACCACAGCAATCAGCTCGCCGGACACATGCGGATGCGCATTCGGCTCGGTCACACCGCCATGCGTCGCCCAGCGGGTGTGGCCAATGCCCAGCAACCCGCTCACATTTTCTGCCTGTGCCGCATGCTCCATTTCTGCCACACGGCCAACGCGACGCACCCGATGAATGCTGCCATCAACCAGCACGGCAATACCGGACGAGTCATAGCCTCGGTACTCAAGACGTTTCAGGCCGTCAACCAGAACCGGAACGACATTATTCTTGCCGATAGCGCCCACAATCCCGCACATCTTTCTTGCTCCTGTTGCAGGGAGTTACTTGCCCTGCACGCCTGAATGGTTTTTTGCCTGCTGTCAGCCAGCAGGCTGAATCATTTTTTTACCGGTCGCTGCCAGCTGTCGATCACTACCTGCTTGCCGCGTGCAACGGCAAGGGTATTGTCCGGCACATTCTTGCTGATCGCCGATCCGGCACCGGTCGTTGCACCCGCACCAACCACCACCGGCGCAATCAGCGACGTATTGGTACCGATAAACGCATTATCGCCAATCGTCGTCAGATGCTTGTTCACACCATCGTAGTTGCAGGTGATGGTGCCCGCACCGATATTCACGCCGCTGCCAATTTCTGCATCGCCCAGATAGGCCAGATGATTGGCTTTCGACCCCTTGCCGATCACCGCTTTTTTCGTCTCGACAAAATTGCCGATGTGCACGTTCTCGGCCAGTACGGTACCCGGACGCAGGCGCGCGAACGGACCAATCTCGGCACCCGCGCCGACTCTTGCATCGTCAATCAGTGAGTTCGGCTTGATCACGACATTATCGCCAATCTCACAATCCTTGAGCTGGCAATTGGCACCGATGCGCACGTTATTGCCCAGTACGACACGGCCTTCAAGAATCACATTCGGTTCAATGTGCACATCCATGCCGTGTGTGACACTGCCACGAACATCCAGCCGCGCCGGATCAATCAGGGTGACCCCGCCACGCATCAGGTTGTCCGCCAGTACCCGCTGGTGCACACGCTCAAGCGCCGACAGCTGCAGCTTGTCGTTGATGCCATCCACTTCCCACGACTGCTCCGGCTGCACCGCTTCAATACGGACGTTCTCAGCCGCTGCCATGGCAATGATGTCGGTCAGGTAATACTCGCCCTGCGCATTGTTGCTTTGCAGTGCCGGCAGCCACTTGTGCAGCAGCACATTCGGCACACAGAAAATACCGGTGTTCACTTCGCGGATTTTCTTTTCATCGTCACTCGCATCTTTCTGCTCGACGATGCGCACCACGGCACCACCAGCATCGCGCACGATGCGGCCATAGCCGGAAGGATTGTCCATGACCAGTGTGATGAGGCCCATGACCGCTTCGCTGGCCACGCGTTCGATCAGACGGCCCAGCGTTGCGGTGGTAGTCAGTGGCACATCGCCATACAGGATCAGTGTGCGGCCCGTAGCCGGCAACTGCGGCAGTGCCATCTGCACGGCATGACCGGTACCCTTCTGCTCCGCCTGCTCGGCCCACAGCAGCGGCTCTGCTGCAAAGGCACGCTGCACCAGATCACCGCCGTGCCCGTATACCACCAGCGTGCGAACCGCCGACAGCGCCTTCGCCGTGTCGACCACATGCCGCAGCAGCGGACGCCCGGCCAGCGGCTGCATGACCTTGGGCAGCACCGACTTCATGCGGGTGCCCTTGCCTGCTGCGAGAATGACTACATTCAGTTCCATCAGCGTATTCCCTGGCCGTTGAATGCCTGAACAAACGGCCTAACCAAAAAACAAAAAGGGTAGCCTAGGCTACCCTTTTTCGACTGCGCTTTCATGCGCCTGCAGCAATCAGCCGCGGCCAGCGCGATTCTTCATCTGCTGCAGGGTACGCAACTGGGCGGCAGCTTCTGCCAGTGCAGCAAGAGCCGTCGATGTTTCCATCTCGCCCTTCTGGTTCTGCAGGGCAGCCAGAGCCATCTTGCGCGCCTCTTCAGCCGCTGCTTCGTCCACGTCATGTGCACGGACAGCGTGGTCAGCAAGGATGGTCACGATGCTTGGCTGCACTTCGAGTACACCGCCAGACACGTAGTAAACCTCTTCCGACCCGTCTTCCTTGGTCACGCGCACAGGACCCGGATTAAGCTGGGTCAGCAGCGGGGCATGTCCAGGCAGAATGCCGAGATCGCCCTGAACACCATGCGCCACCAGCATCGTGACCTTGCCACCAAAGATGGACTCGGTCGCGCTGACGATATCGCAATTGATGGTATGTGCCATGTTCATTTCCTCATCAGGAAGCATGACGGGCGCCGCAACGCGGAGCCCGCCTTCCGCAATCGATTAGAGCTTCTTGGCCTTTTCGATGGCTTCGTCGATGGTGCCGACCATGTAGAACGCCTGTTCCGGCATGCTGTCGAAATCGCCAGCGAGAATGCCCTTGAACGCACGGATGGTTTCCTTGAGGGAAACGTACTTGCCGGGCGAGCCAGTGAACACTTCGGCAACGTGGAACGGCTGCGACAGGAAACGCTGGATCTTACGAGCACGGTACACAACGAGCTTGTCTTCTTCAGACAGTTCGTCCATGCCCAGAATCGCGATGATGTCCTTCAGTTCCTTGTAACGCTGCAGCACAGTCTGCACGCCACGGGCCACGTTGTAGTGCTCTTCACCAACTACCAGCGGATCGAGCTGGCGCGAGGTGGAGTCCAGCGGGTCCACAGCAGGGTAGATACCCAGCGAGGCGATGTCACGGGACAGCACGACGGTCGCGTCAAGGTGGGCGAAGGTGGTTGCCGGGCTCGGGTCGGTCAAGTCATCGGCAGGCACGTACACGGCCTGGATGGAGGTGATCGAACCATTCTTGGTCGATGTAATACGTTCCTGCAGCACGCCCATTTCTTCGGCGAGCGTTGGCTGGTAACCCACGGCAGACGGCATACGGCCAAGCAGAGCGGACACTTCGGTACCGGCCAGCGTGTAGCGGTAGATGTTGTCCACGAACAGCAGCACGTCACGGCCCTTGCCGGTAGCAGGGTCTTTTTCGTCACGGAAGTATTCGGCCATGGTGAGACCGGTCAGGGCCACACGCAGACGGTTTCCTGGAGGCTCGTTCATCTGGCCGTACACCATCGCGACCTTGTCCAGAACGCCGGAATCCTTCATTTCGTGATAGAAGTCATTACCTTCACGAGTACGCTCACCCACACCGGCAAACACGGACAGACCGCTGTGTGCCTTGGCGATGTTGTTGATGAGTTCCATCATGTTCACGGTCTTGCCCACGCCGGCGCCGCCGAACAGGCCAACCTTGCCGCCCTTGGCGAACGGGCAGAGCAGATCGATAACCTTGATGCCGGTTTCCAGCAGTTCGGTCGAACCGGACTGCTCGGCATAGGATGGGGCCTTGCGGTGAATGGCAAGACGGGTTTCTTCGCCGATGGGGCCGGCTTCGTCTTCCGGATTACCCAGCACGTTCATGATACGGCCAAGGGTAGCCTTGCCAACCGGCACGGAAATGGGGGCGCCGGTGTTGGACACTGTCAGGCCACGCTTCAGGCCTTCGGTGGATCCCATGGCAATGGTACGCACCACGCCATCACCCAGCTGCTGCTGCACTTCCAGCGTGGTGGCCTTGCCATCGACCGTCAGTGCTTCATACACCTTGGGTACGTTGTCACGCGGGAATTCGACGTCGATAACGGCGCCGATGATCTGGACAATACGACCGCTGCTCATGGGTTTATCCTCTCAAACTCGCAAAACTTTTTAGATGATGCCCCGCCTTAAACGGCAGAGGCACCACCGACGATTTCCGAAATTTCCTGGGTGATCGCTGCCTGGCGCACCTTGTTGTACACAAGCTGCAGCGAACGGATCAGATCACCGGCGTTGTCGGTAGCAGACTTCATTGCCACCATACGCGCCGCCTGTTCACAGGCAATGTTTTCGACCACACCCTGATACACCTGGGACTCAATGAAACGCAGGAAGAGTGCGTCGAGCAGATGCTTGGCATCCGGCTCATAGAGATAATCCCAGTTGTGATCACGCTTCTGCAGGGCCAGTTTTTCTTCGGCAGCCAGCGGCAGCAACTGCTGCACGTTCGGCTTCTGCGTCATCGTGTTCACGAACTCGTTGTACACCAGGTAAAGACGATCGATGCTGCCGTTGTCGTAGGCATCGAGCATCACCTTGACCGTACCGATGAGCTGGTCCAGCGAAGGTGCATCACCCAGTTGAGTCTTGACCGCCACCACCTTGCCGCCAACGCTCTTGAAGAACGTGATGGCCTTGGTACCAATCAGGCAAAACTCGACTTCCACACCCTGCTCATGAAAATCGCGCACAGACTGTGCCGTCTTCTTGAACAGGTTGATGTTGAGGCCGCCGCAAAGACCGCGGTCACTCGACACCACAATAAAGCCCACACGCTTGACCGGACGCTCCGCCATGTAGGGGTGCTTGTATTCCGGTGTCGCCTGCGACAGATGCGCAATCACCTGACGCATTTTCTGTGCGTAAGGCTTGCCCTTGAGCATACGCTCCTGTGCGCGGCGCATCTTGGACGCTGCCACCAATTGCATCGCTTTAGTAATCTTCTGCGTGCTCTTGATGCTGGCGACCTTGCTGCGAATTTCTTTCAAGCTGGCCATGTTTCAAATCTCTTGCCGAACTTTGTGCCGAACCGATTCAGCCTTGCAGCGCCCCGCCTTGCAGCAGGGCGCGCGCAGGGATTACCAGCTCTGGGTCGCCTTGAACTTCTCGATGCCGGCCTTGAACTGGCCTTCGATCTCGCCATTCCAGTCGGCAGTGGCATTGATCTTGTCCATCAGTGCCTTGTGCTCGGCATTGAAGTAGGCATGCAGGGCTGCTTCAAACGGCAGCACCTTGTTCACGGCAACATCAACCAGATAGCCTTCGTTGGCGGCATAAATGGACAGGCCCATTTCTGCGATGCCCATCGGCTCGTACTGCTTCTGCTTCATCAGCTCGGTAACGCGCTGACCGTGCTCAAGCTGCTTGCGGGTTGCTTCGTCCAGATCAGAAGCGAACTGGGCGAATGCGGCCAGTTCACGATACTGGGCCAGCGAGGTACGGATACCACCGGCCAGCTTCTTGATGATCTTGGTCTGCGCTGCACCACCCACACGCGACACCGAGATACCGGCGTTCACGGCAGGACGGATGCCGGCGTTGAACAGGCTGCTTTCCAGGAAGATCTGGCCATCGGTGATGGAAATCACGTTGGTCGGCACGAATGCAGACACGTCACCAGCCTGGGTTTCGATGATCGGCAGAGCTGTCAGCGAACCGGTCTGGCCCTTCACGGCACCGTTGGTGAACTTCTCAACGTATTCTTCCGACACGCGCGAAGCACGTTCCAGCAGACGGCTGTGGAGATAGAACACGTCGCCAGGATACGCTTCACGCCCTGGCGGACGGCGCAGCAGCAGGGAGATCTGGCGGTAGGCAACAGCCTGCTTGGACAGATCGTCATAAATGATCAGGGCGTCTTCGCCACGATCACGGAAATATTCGCCCATTGTGCAACCGGCGTACGGAGCCAGGAACTGCAGCGCCGGCGATTCGGAAGCCGAAGCGGCCACGACAATGGTGTATTCCATCGCGCCGAATTCTTCGAGCTTGCGCACCACGTTGGCAATGGTCGACTGCTTCTGACCGATAGCCACGTACACGCACTTAATGCCGGAGTTCTTCTGGGCGATGATCGCGTCAACAGCCATCGCGGTCTTGCCGGTCTGACGGTCGCCAATGATCAGTTCGCGCTGGCCACGGCCAACGGGGATCATGGCATCAACGGACTTGTAACCGGTCTGCACCGGCTGGTCCACCGACTTACGCCAGATCACGCCAGGTGCCACTTTTTCCACGGCATCGGTGAGCTTGGCGTTAACCGGGCCCTTGCCGTCAATTGGTGTACCCAGGGCATCGACCACGCGGCCGAGCAGTTCCGGGCCAACCGGGACTTCCAGAATACGGCCGGTGCAACGGGCCTTCTGGCCTTCCTGCAGGCTCTGGTAGCTACCGAGCACCACGGCACCAACGGAATCCTGCTCGAGGTTCAGCGCCATGCCGTAAAGGCCGCCGTCGAACTCGATCATTTCGCCGTACATCACATCGGCGAGGCCGTGGATGCGCACGATACCGTCGGAGACGCTGACGATAGTGCCTTCGTTACGCGCTTCAGCGGATGCTTTCAGATCCGTGATGCGGCTCTTGATCAGTTCACTGATCTCGGAGGGATTCAGATGCTGAGACATGATGCTCGTTTCCTCAAACTCAAGAATTCAGGGTGGCCGCAAGCTTGTTCAGCTTGCCGCGCACGGAGGCGTCGATGACCAGATCGCCGGAGCGGATGACCACGCCGCCAATCAGCGTGCGGTCCAATATCACTTCATCAATGGCGATCTTGCGGCCGAGCTTCTGGCCGAGTTTCGCTGCCAGCGTCTGACGCTGTGCATCGTTCAACTCGAACGCGGAAGTTACGACAACCGCAGCAGACTGCTCCAGTTCGGCGCGGAACGCTTCGAACAGGTCGGCAATCGCCGGCAGTGCCTCGATACGCTTGTTGTGCACAAGCTCGCTCACAAAATTGCGAGCGTCCGCTGTCAGCTTGTCACCGGCAGCCTTCAGGAAGGCCTCGGTCTGCTGTTCAGCGGTCAGCGTCGGACGCGAAACATAACGAGCGAAATCTTCATCGCTCGCTATGCCAGCGGCCAGCGCCAGCATTGCGGACCAGTCGGCCAGCTTGCCGGCATCGCGGGCGAATTCAAACGCTGCCTTAGCATAAGGCCGCGCTACAGTGGTCAGTTCTGCCATGTCAGTGCGCCTTTGGATTAGAGCTCGGCGGCCAGCTTGTCGAGCATGCCGGCATGGGCCTTGGCGTCCACCTGTGCTTCGAGAATCTTCTCGGCACCGGCAACAGCCAGAGCAGCGACCTGTGAACGCAGAGCGTCACGGGCACCCGCCATTTCCTGTTCGATCTGGGCACGCGCCTGGGCAATCTGACGCTCACCTTCAGCGGCGGCCTGGGCCTTGGCCTCTTCCACCATCTGATTGGCGCGCTTGTTGGCCTGGTCAATGAGAGCTGCGGCCTGAGCCTTGGCAACCTTCATTTCTTCGCCAACCTGCGCATGAGCGCTTTCCAGATCACGCTGTGCCTTGTCGGCAGCGTTCAGGCCTTCAGCAATCTTCTTCTGACGTTCTGCGAGGGCTGCCGTTACCGGCGGCCATACGAACTTCATGCAGAACCAGACGAAGACCGCAAACGCAATGGCTTGCCCGATCAGGGTTGCATTGATGTTCACGCTATCACCTCAATTCATTTTTCCAGCCGCCGGATTGCGGCCGGAAACAATTCGCAAAAAAGCCGAATTACTTGATGAACGGGTTGGCGAACAGCAGCAGCATGGCGATACCGACACCGATCATCGGCACGGCGTCGAGCAGACCGGCAACGATGAACATCTTCACCTGGAGCTGTGGGCCCAGTTCCGGCTGACGGGCAACGCCGTCCAGGAACTTGCCACCGAGCAGAGCGAAGCCAACGGCTGTGCCGAGAGCGCCGAGACCGATCAGCAGGGCAACGGCCAGCAGGTTCATACCGGTGATGTAATCCATCTTTAAGTCCTCTTACTTTGGTTAAAGGGTGAAATCAGTACTGCAGCAAAACAAAATCAGTGATCGTGCGATTCCGAGGCCATGCTCAGGTACACGATGGTCAGCATCATGAACACGAAAGCCTGCAGGGTGATCACCAGGATATGGAAGATCGCCCAGACAATCTGCAGGCCGCCACCCAGTACACCGAGGGCCAGGCCACCAGTGAACATAAGTGCGATCAGGATGAAGATGAGCTCGCCGGCATACATGTTGCCGAACAGTCGAAGGCCAAGCGAAATCGGCTTGGTGATAAGGCCGATGCCTTCGAGAATGAAGTTGAACGGAATCAGCGCCCAGTGATTGAACGGGTTAAGGGTCAGTTCCTTGGTGAAACCGCCAATGCCCTTCATCTTGATGCTGTAGAAAAGGATGAGGAAGAAAACCGAGAAGCTCATGCCCAGCGTGGCATTGGGGTCGGTGGTCGGCACAACCTTCATGTAGACGTGGTGCGGGTCCATACCGAAGAAGGTGGAACCGATCCAGGAGGATGCTGCCGGCAGGAAGTCCACGGGGATCAGATCCATGAAGTTCATCAGGAAGATCCAGGTGAAGATGGTCAGCGCCAACGGTGCAATCAGGGCTGACTTGCCGTGATAGGTATCACGCACGTTGGTATCAACGAAATCGATCAGCACTTCGACGAAATTCTGCAGCTTGCCCGGCACACCACTGGTGGCCTTGCGTGCGGCCAGCCAGAACACCAGACAGAACAGGGCGCCCAGACCGACAGACCAGCCGAGTGTATCGACGTGGAAAGCCTTAAAACCCATGGCCTTGGCTTCGACGGCATTGTGCGCCAGCGTCCAGGTGGATTCAGTGAGGACTTCTTCACCGTGTTCGCCGTGACGAACATAGCCAGCAGGGAGCTCGCCATAAGTCAGGTTGGTGAGATGGTGCTTGATGTAATCGGTTGAATTACCAGCCATTTTCAGCAGCTCACTTTTTCGTTCCCGTGGTCCCCAGGAGCAACGCGCCCCAGGCACCAACAAGGTGTACCAAGATGAATCCGGTCAGTAGCCAGCCGGCCTCCACGGACTTTACCGTGACAAACACGACGGCAAAGAGCGCGGCAGTCAGGACAAACTTGCCTGCCTCGCCCTTGTAAAAACTGCGCACAATATGCGCTGCGGATGTGGCACCCGCATGACGGAAGGCTTGCAGGGAAAAATACAGAGAACCCGCAAGCGATATTCCGGCACCCATTCCCGCTGACACCCCCGCCCACCTGCCCGCCATAAGGCTGGCCAGGGTGACCACCACTGCTGCGGCAAGCTGAAGCATCAGCAAGCGCACGGCGATCGTTCGGTCCACAAGGGGACGAGGCTGATTCACATCAGATCCAGGCTGGGTACAACAGGTGGGCGGCCAGAAAATGACCGTCCCATAGGGCGCCGGCGATTATAGAGAGCGGCCCCACCTTCCGCAACCTTACAGTCAGCGGTTGGCCAATTTGTCATTGTCATGGATCAACTCTTTCACAACCATATATATAGGTGTGTATTTGGCCAGCCATACCATATATGGTGGGGCCTCCCTGCCAGCCTCATGCCGGCACGCCCGGGCGATGAAAAGATTATTTGCCTCCCGTCGCCCTGACACCCTCTTGTCTGACACCTGTCTGACGTCAAAAGACGACCTACACGTCGTAACGAAAACCTAACCTGTCGCTACTTGGTCTTTTTAAGGGCCGGGACTAGGGTTGGGCCATTGAAAGCAATGCCGCTCACCGGCGAAGGAGTACTACTCATGCGCAAGATCCTGCTGGCCACCACACTGGCCCTGGCCACCGCCACCGCCCAGGCAGAACCGTTCTCCTATGACTATGTAGAAGGCGGCATTGGTGAAGTGGACTCGGGCGACGCCCTCTTTGCCAAAGGCAGCCGTGCGCTGGACAAGAACCTGTTTGTGCTGGGCAGCGTGTATGCCCTCGACTTTCCCCAGGGTGTTAACGGCTACTACCTTGAAGGCGGCGTTGGCTATCACGTCCCCCTCAGCAAGCAGGCCGACCTGTTCATGACGGCAGAGTTGCTGTATGCCGATATCGACTCGCATGGCGACAACGATGACCTTGGCGCCGTGCTGCGGGTTGGCTCGCGCTACAGCCCCGTCGCCAACCTGGAGCTGGAAGGCTCACTGGCCATGAGCTCGAATGACATGCTGGTGAATGACGGCGTGGGCATTGATGTGTATGGCCGCTACTACTTCAGCAAGCAGTTCTCGGCAGCCCTTGGCCTGCACAGTGATACCGAACTGGATGGCGCCTCACTCGGGGTGCGATACCACTTCCGTTAAGCTGGTAGTGCCTTACCTGCCAGATTAACCAAAAAGAAGCCCGGCATGTGCCGGGCTTCTTTTTATTGGGACGACATGTATAACGAATTACCACCTCATCCGCATGCGAAGGGTCACGTTCTCCTCATCATCCAGACTCAGGCTCCAGCGACCATCATGCTTGAATGCGTTGAAATGGCCGGAGGGCATGAAGCGGCTGACCCCTAGCGCACTCAATATCCGGTCACGCGCCGCCCTGCGCTCTTCCTTGTTCCGCTGTGCTTGCACGGCAGGATCACCGGCAAGCGCAGTTGCACCAAAAGCAGTGTCGTCGCCTGACACTGATGCCGTGCTTGTGGCATCCGTTTCCGGGTTGAATGAAAGATCAAGTAATGGTGTTTCGGTATCTGCACACACCGGCGCAGAGCACACCAGACACATCAGAAGGCAATATAAACGGTACATTGGGAACTCCCCGCACCATTCTTGTTTTCTCCGGTCCTTGAGGGAGGTGCGTCATATCCGCACCAGCAGCATGTGCCTATCGAAGAAATGCCGCCAATAAATAACCCGACTCAAGGTCGGGCTGTTTATTTCCATATGAACCAAGCAAACGTCGACTAAGTCACATTTTTCATTATCAGGTCCGGACTCCCCCGATACTCAGCACTTCTGGCATGAACATTTTCTAGAGAATGACAACCAGAGCAATGGCCACAACACCCAGGATAAAAACCCACTTTATTGCCTTGAGCCCTCTGTCCTGGAGCGCTTCGGCCTTGGAAGTAAGCTTAATTGCCCTTTCGTACTGCTCATCTGCACGTGCAAACATCTTCTCGGATATTTCCAGAAGCCTGGCCTGGCTCTCAAGCGCCACAGCCTGAAGATCACGAATCTCCTGCAGCAGAGCGATAGTTTTATCCACTTTTTCTTCTGTCATGTATTTTCACTCCAACGGTTGAGCTCACGGGCGGAAGACCAAGCACAGCCTGCGTAATAAATAGCGCTTTAGCACGTTTTCATGCCTGGCGGCTATGTATTATTTCGAATAGTCCTTGACTGAAAAGCTGGCAAAGAAGCTTTCGGCCAGTATTTCAAGGTTTTCTGGCGGCGTATTTCCATTTCGCTTAGTCATATACGATAAATTTATCTCGTAATAGTTGTGCGTTTTCGAGTCAATGCAAGCCATTCTATGCCAAAAAAAACCGACAGGGCGCTCAGGCGCAGCATCGAGATGGAAGGCCGGCTTAATGCAAAGCAGAAATTCTTGTGGTTTTTCTATCTCTTGCATTTCTTTTGATGTCGCAAACTTCATGTAGTTTTGGTCTTTAGCAGCGTGTTCTTTCAGGTCGTTCACAGTGGCAACGCCGATCAATTTTTTTGTTACCTGAATGGTTGCTGCATATGAAGGGAGAACCATTCCTTCTGAAGATTTAAGGATTAAATCGTCTGATTTCCCATCTTTGCTATACCGCTCCCATTTCCGCTTATCCTCAGGCGACTGTTGCGGAACGGATACCAGATACAATGAACGGTTAATTAATGTCCCCGCGGATACCTTTTCAAGGTATGTGGCCTTAAGACTTGAGCAACCACACATTAGAATAGTTATAAAATAAAAAGGTAGTTTCATTGTAATGCCTGGCGTTTTAATTAAGCGGATTCGTGGCAGATAAAAGGTTCTGCAGCCTTGCAATCATGATGTCGGCCATCAACAAGCGGCATATCATTAACTGCCGTCGTTATGGCAGTTCTCTCATTTCTCAAGCAGCACGTGTCATTCCCCAGAGCATACGACTGTGCTCTCCTGTTACCGTGCAGGCGTGACTCCAGAAGCCTGCCCCTGAAACTGGATTGCACCCGGCATGATCTCAAGCGTATCCCATATCGGCTGGAGCATGGCATCGATAAACGCCAGCTTTTCCTCGTTGATGTCAGGATTCATCTTGAACTCATCCGCAGTGATGCCGTAGCCCGTGGAAATCTTGAAATAGGCGTTGCGCCCGTCCATAAAGCGGAAGGGGCATGTGACATGAAAACTGTAACCCGCCCCTTCTGGCACACCATGCTGCTGATCCCATGTTGTGCGGCCACCAGTTCGAAAGAGTGAGCGCACGCAGTAGATTTTATCTTTTCCCACCCATAACGCCTGATGGAACTGCTTTTGAGGATAGCCAACCCGATACCAGTCCCCGGATGACAGCTGTCGCTCAGTGGGCGCATAAGGCACACGCTCGCCCGTTCCAGTTTTCCCCGTATACCATGGCAAATAAATAGGATCGGCAGGAAATACGTTCACACCGCCATGAGCGTTGATATCTATCCATATCCACTCGATCATGAGCTCTTTCTTCAGATTAGGCGCATAGACATCCAGATATCCTTTTCGCTGCATTCTTGAGTCGGATGGATATCTCCATTGATCCTGCGGCGGCAGAATCAGTGAGAATACGAACTCATCACCCTCCCGATGAGCCGGCATTGAATATGCCTTTGTTACATGTATTCGTTGATCGACCGGAAATGCCACATATTTGGCGGGAGTAGTGCACCCTGATACAAATGTGGCAACGCATATAGCCCACAGGGCTTTCAAAATATAAAACCTTCCAGCGTGCTGTATTACAAACATGTACAGACCGCCTCCACCAAGCAAGTGCCCGCCAAAGCTAAAGACATGCTGTGCTCCACTCGCAAAGGGTCACTCCCTGGCAGCCATGAACACCAATCCATCAGTTTCCCATCTTGGCTATTGCATCACTGATCAGGTTGGCCACTGCAGCAATGTCGTCACGCTCTTCTTCCTGGTCATATTTACCAACCATGATCTTGTGGTCATTGATGATGGACTTGCGTCCGCCTCCGATGAGCAAGCCGGCATCCGATTGGTAGGAAGCCAGCTCCTGACCATGGGCATCCTTTCCGGACAATACAAACGAGATATACGGGTATGTCACGCCCGAACCAACTACAAATGATCTTCTGTAGTTGAGTTTTACCTCAATCGCCGCATCAGACTCGCCTTGCACCTCTGCATAGATGCCTTTGGCCCTAAGAGATTTATGCAGCTCGTCAGCGATCATTGTCTTGACGGCTACCTGATCCGGATAACTCGCCACTACGCCGTCCGACGTCCATAGCTTCTTGTTATTCTCAAGGACCAAATCAACGCTTTTGATCTGAAATCCGGATATGCTTTTCTTCGTGGTTTTCGTCTGGTCGCTGCAGTGGGCGGAGATTGAAAAAACTGTGATAAAGATTGCTGCCAGTGATGCTGACAATTTCATTATGAACCTCCTTGTTTTGTTGGAATTGAATTATTTTGCAGCGACGTTTTACTTTAAATGTGAGTCCGTATTTCCCAGAAGATAAGTTCAAAAGCAGAAACTTGCCTTGGATGGCATGCTCATAGGAAAAACGACTGATGCATCCCGTTACCGGACAGGTACTCCTTCGGATGCCTGCCCCTGAAATTGGATTGCACCCGGCATGATCTCCAGTGAATCCCATATCGGCTGGAGCATGGCATCGGTAAACGCCAGCTTTTCCTCCACGATGCCAGGATTCATCTTGAGCTCCTCCGCAGTGATGCCGTAGCCCGTGGAAATCTTGAACCAGGCATCTCGGCCATCAGTCGTATGAAACGGGCATGCGACATGCAAACTGTAACCCGCCCCTTCTGGCACACCACTCTGCTGATCCCATGTTGTACGTCCCCCTCGCCGGAAGAGTGAACGCACACAATACATTTTGTCTTTTCCCACCCACACCGCTTGATGAAAAAGCTCCTGAGGATAACCAACCCTATACCAGTCCCCGGATTTCAGTTGCCGCTCAGTAGGCACATAATGCACCCGCTCCCCGGAGCCGATCTGCCCTGTATGCCACGGCAAATAGACAGGATCTGTAACAAGCGTATTTTTTGCCATGGGTGAATTCATGTTTATCCATATCCACTGGATCATGAGCTCCCTCTTCAGGTTAGGCGCGTGAGCACTGATGTAACCTCGTCGCTGCATATCTGAATCCAATGGATATCTCCATTGATCCTGCGGTGGGAGCTTTAACGAAAAAACAAATTCATCACCTATCTCATGAAAAGGCATTGAATATGCCTTTGTTACATGTATCCGTTGATCAGCTGGAAATGCCACATATTTAGCAGGGGCAGTACACCCCGCGAGAAAAATAACTATGCTGATACCAAAAATAAAATTCACTTGGCAGCTCCCGCTGATGAACTAGTGACTCGACTTGGATTGACGCCACAAACTATGCCTACACAGTTATAATTTGAGTGTGTTGAATCTACACGAAAAAGCCGCATTAGATCTTCAATTACGGATGTCTGACCTTGTCTCCCGACAACGGCGTCTTGGGTTACATCCATAGAAGTAGCCGTAATTCTTTTAATAAATGACGTGCCGTTCTCATCAATATTTGTAATATTATTAAAAACAGTACCCTCGCCTTGATATACATACAGACCATAGTTGCCACCCAATGTCTGCCCAACAAAATCCCCCGAATTAACGGATGATGAATAGAGCAAAATACCTTTTTTCTCTAAAAAACCATTAAAATCTACAGCATTAACAGGTGATCCGAACATATTTATTGTGAAGTTATTTTCTTTACCGTTCATAAATTCGATATCTGGGTTAAACCCAATAGCAAGCATACCGCTATAATTCAGCAAATTTCCCTGTGAATGATTAGCGAAATTGGCACGCTCATCGCCTCTAGCCAGCATGACATCATTGATATATATACCAGTCTCCTTGGCGACCGATGTTGCAAACTCTGGAGCCTTGAAATATATCGACAGCTTGTCAATTGTACTTTCCAGGCCATCTGAAATAACATCCCTGGTGGGGTTATAGTTAAGCGTGAAAAGAATTTCCTGATCCGGACTTCCATTGATCATGTCGTGGGTCTGCATCAGGCCGTTATAAAGAGCTAATGCCTCTGAGTTGAGCATCCCATTGGTTGTATTTTGATACGTGGCTGTACTTTTGCTGATATCAATGTCCACTGTAGTCACCATCAAATGCTCTATGGCAATTCTTTTTTCTTCAGGCAACAAATAAAATCCTTCCGTTTCCGTGATGCTGATCCAGCCAAGATCTGGATTTTTAGCAATGTACTCACTGTCTGGAGAAGCAGCGATGATTCGACGCTGGTTGATATCGTCGGTCTGCAGATAGACGGGTACTTGACCCAGTAGTAATCCACCATTATTGAGGGATGTGGGTATGACAAAACCCCAACCAAGATTATCTTCAATAGCAGCCGTATATTTGTTTACATTCTCTGCATCAGCAAATGCACTTACTCCAATTTTTACTACTTCGTGGATGCCATCTCCTGTTACATCGCCAACGAACTGCGTATCCCTACCGGCTCCCTTTAAAGCCTTTACCGTGTTATCTCCTATGTCAGAAAAATCATTGCCAAGTGATTTTTGGCCTTCATCTGTAAAAATCCTGTGATCAACAGTCACGCTCGTATTGAGTCCGCCAATATCATTATCCAGGATAACTTCCTGTGCCAGATTAATGTCCCGATTGAGGCCAGCCAGTCCAAGTTCATCTGCACTTGTCATGTCTAATACTTCCCCGCCAATAACAATCGTTCCCTGTCCCAGGGTTGTACGGGTAATCTGTTCTGCCTCATGCCCGAGATATTGGCCACCAACGGTGGTTTGGCCCGTAGGTGGCTTGCCTGGCTTGCCTACTTTTTCTTCATCGTCACCAAAGCCAAAGCTCGTACCAACGTTGAAGCCTGTTGTTTTTGAATTATTGAAGTCGAGTAAGTCACTGATCAGCAATGTCTCTGTTTCAAAATCAAGAAGGCCCTTATCAACTAGGACTCCCTGTTCACTGTATGTCGCATTAGCGATAAGGGCGCCAACAAGCACCGAGTCTTTTGCTCGAATCTTGATGCTGTTTGTGCCAAGAATCATTGTCTGCTCTGCCACCCATGCACTGGAGCTGCTGCTTTCGCTCTGTTCAATACCTCCGCCCAGAGAGGACAAACCCACGCTAATCGGATCAGCCCCTATTTTACTCCCGATACCAATACTGGCACTTATGCCAAATGTCTTGCTTTGGCTGCTACGTTCATCCTGCAGGCTGGCAACGGTAAGCTTGTCAGTTTCAATATCAATATCGCCGGCTATGATTTGTGCACCCTTTATGTTCATGATGTCACTGGTGCTGGTCAACGAGCCCGCCTTGATTTGTGAACTCACATAGTGAAGCGCATAACTGTCCGCATCCGTATCCCGTTGGCTGGTATCCATGCTCGCTGAAATATTGCCGGCGGTCATGCTTATGCCAATACCCTCATGTGACTCACTTTTACTGGATTTCTCAACCTGAGACTCACTGCCTGCGATAATATTGATACTTGACGCATCAAGGTTTAGCCCCCCCGTAACACTCAGACTGCTTCCATTTATCGTCAGGGAGTCAGCAGACTGCATCACTGCATTGCCGCCAATATTGATGGCACTACCTTCCCAACTGCTCTGATAGGTGCTGCTTGAAGTTACTGTCGTATCGCGTGAAACAGTGCCCGACAGATAGAATCCTGTGCCTGCTGAGCCTTTTGCAGTGTCAGCCGCAGAATCCAAACTGCTGACTGCGACAATGGTTGCCTGAGCCAGATTGGCTGTCGCTGCTACCAGGTTTATCCGGAAGAATTCGACATCTGATGCCTCCAGCTCTCCTTGAGCCGCCTTGATCTCGGCTTGCTCGAGTGCTCTCTTTGCTTCTTTTACGGCATCTTCGGCGTAATCAACGGACTTGATGGCATTGACGGCATCTACATACGCATTCCGGATTGATACGCCCATCGTAATGGTTTCTATGGTTTCCCGACTTTCTGTCTTGACTTCACTTTCGCGCCCGCCAATCGCAATGCTCCCACCTGCGCTGATCTCTGCATTTCCAAGGACATTTATTTCTGACCCCATGATGACTACATCATTATCCGCCTGCAGAACGAGTTCTCCAGCGGAGATCACGCTGCCACGCCAGTCCATTATGCTCATCATGTTCTGGTTGCTTATCTTTGTTTCCTGAATACCAGCCAGACGAAGCTCAGAATCACTCAGCTTCATGCCCAATCCCTTGACAGTATCACTGCTCAGTTCATGGATATAATCATGCCTTTCGGCCGCTGCATCGATGATGATGTTTTCTGCCTGAATGATTGCGGTTTCCTGCACGTTCAGCACAGAGCCTATGAATGCTGCTTTATCTTCAACATTGATGCTCAGGTCTCTGGCATATACTGCTGAGCCTGCCTGCAGAATATCTTGTGTGCTGGTGTAATCATGGCTGCCGATTTTTATTTCCGGCATGTCAAACTGGCCGGCACTCGCGATACTGAGCATTGGTGTGAAAACCACTGACAAGCCTTTAACCAACTCCTCCATTGGCCCTGAGAATCCCTTCTGGGTTTCATTCCAGCTTTCATTGGTGAGTGCCAGTGTATCGACAATGACGTTCATCGGTCGCTGGGCTGAACCACTCATTAGTGAGTACTGGTCAATCGCCTCATCTCCAATACGCAGGGTCTGGTCAGAATGCAGGACTGATGCGGTCAGACGGATATCTTTAGCTGCATTCAGGTTGAGATCGCCGCCGGCAGATATACCGCTGGCGATGGCTTGCTGTGTGATGTAACCATTCTGGTTGTTGCTGAAGGTGCCAACGCCTTCCTTGCTGCTCTTTTCGCTGTGGCTTATCGTATTGATGCCCGCGATCACATTGATGTTGTTACCTGCCGTGATGTCGGCCTGTCCGGTTGCAACCACTTGTGATGCGTACAGCGTAATATCGCCGCCGGCACTCATCACAAGCTTGCCGCTATCTGCCAGATCTGTGCTCTGATCGGATTCAGAATTGCCTACTTCTATCGTAGTGCCCAGCATTCCGGATTCATCGTGCACCAGATCATGACTTTTGCTGCGGCCAAGGCTTCCGTCACTGCGATTGTGCTCCTCATAATGATTGGTTTCCTCAACTGCCAGAAGCGTAATATTGTGCCCAGCCTCCAGTGTGGCTTCGCTACCGGCTTCCAGGTTTGCGGCAATGGCGATGATATCTGTACCCGCACTTATGCTGAGATCTTGCGCAGCCAGCACCTGTGTTTGCAAATGGCGTACATATGCCTCGGCTTGCTGCCAGTTACCACTACTCAGTCGATAGCCTTCATTGACTTTCAGGGTATCGAGAATAATATTTTTCCCTGCAACCAGCTCGACAGTTGCGCCAGTCAACGTGGCGGCTTCAAGTCGAATATCACCACCAGCATTTTGCGTGAGATTACCGGTCGCCGTTACGGTTGCCGTATCTCCAACGATGGTACTCCACGATGAGTTGCTGCCGCTTCCCGCCTCATCCCGCTGAGCCAGGGTACGGCTTATGATGTCGCCTTCGGCTTGCAGAAAGACATCATGGCCGCTGATTGTGCCGCTTTCATTCAGTATGTCTGCACCACTGTACAGCTCAATGTCACCTAGTGATTCTATGGTGCCACCAAGATTGCTTATATCGTGCGTCATGCTGATATTGATGCTGTCATGAGCCTGCACGATGCCAGCGTTTGCAAACGTATCGCCGTCAATGTCGATGCTACCGCCGCTTATTACTGCTCCATCACTGAGCAGGCGTGAACTGCCTTGCGCAAGATAGACTACCGGTACCAGGACTTTCTGACCGGCAATCAGGCGCTCCTCCATCCACACAATATCTTGTTGCAGGCTATCAATCTGGTCACGGCTCAAGGCAATGCCGGGGCTGAGTTGCAAGGACTCCGATGCCGCAATGGCATTTTGCATCAGATATTCATATTGCATGCGCTCGTCGGTCACCGAGGCATCAACAAAGCGTGAGCCGGTACTGGCTAACAATGCCTCCCGGATCAGCATAAGCTCATAATAGCTATCACCCAGCCGGCGCAGGGTAATGTCTGGCGCCCAATCCAGATAATCGATGAGATAGGCAGAGCCCAGAAAACCTGTATACGTATTTATCGCAGGATCTGTTTCGATCAGGTAGGGATGTGCAGGGTTGTTATTAAGATTAAAAATGCCATTGCCTGGAAGCTGGAATCCCGGACGGCTGGTAGGGTCCAGCATGCCAAGCTCCCCAAGGGTGGTCACTTCACTGGCAGCCTGATCGCTGGGGGCACTTGTCGGCACGCTTGAAAAGGCACCCGTACCACTGGTAACCGTATGGCCTACATTCTCTTTTTCACCATTAACTACCGTGCCATGCAGATTGGCATCAACCCCGCCTTCGAGCGTGGCAGTGATGATTTGATCGGTACGAGACTCGAGTGCTTCACTGTCCAGATTCAGAAATAGCTGTCCCCGAGAACACGCACCACTGGAGCCGCAGGCTTTCCAGCGGGTTTCCCTCTTGATGTCTGAAACATCAAAGAGGGTTGTAGCTATGTTATTGATGCTGCCGGTGTCATCAACCTTAATGTCCAGTGTGCCGGCCGCAGAAATTGAGCTCCGGTTATTGTTCAGGGTATTGGCATCAATCCAGATATTGCCGTTGCCGGTTCCCGCAGCGGTGCTGGCGATGATCCAGGCCCTGCTGCCCTGGCTCAATACATCGCTATGCGTGATGACCTCCTTGTCACGATAGAAATAATAGCAGGCCCCATTTGTACAACTGTTTGCTGCCGAGTCACGTGGATACCCGGCTATTGAATCATCCCAGGTAAGTTCAAAGTAATAGTCCCCGTCTGAATATGCAGACCAGTTTGACGAGACAATATCGGACATATTTCCTGTCGGAGAATAATCATCATGATAAACAACCGGCTCTTTTTCAATCCAGACATCAGAGGCCACTGCCCAGCCAACATTGATGTTGTTAACTACATCTGCTTTTATCGTGATATTGCCCTGTAAACTCTCTATTTGTGCTGCATAATTATTAAGTATTGCAAGCCGTGATCCATCGGCACGCGTTATGCTGATATCTCCTTCACTGATAATAGATGCAGCCCGTGGGGTGTCTGCACTACCATTGTTCAGCTCTTCTTCTATGTGCAATGTCAGCGCTTCGCGTCCGTACATAACACCAAGATTGGTGAGAGAATCCGAAGAAACCGTTAGAGCGCCCTGCGTGGCCAGGAACCCGTCGTCGCCTATGGTAATGGTGCGGCCGTTCAGTATTGTTGCCGCTCCACCCAGAACCCGACTGTCGAGTTGAATATCTCCGGCGCCCGCATCCAGCAACAGGCCTCCTGGGGTTGTAAATTCTTCACCACTGAACAGCATGCCGTTTGTGGCATGAATTGCGAGCTGCTCAGCAGCTGAATACTGTCCGCCACTCGCGGCTCTGTCGAAAAATGGCAGATATAGCGTAAGGTTCTTACTTGCGCGCAGAACGCCGTCTTCATTATGTATTTCGGATACACCGGAAATATCAAGGTCAGAGCCGGACTCAATCAAACCCCTGGCATTGGTCAGCAGACCATCCATCAACGCTAGCGTAATATCGCCATTTGCCAGAATCTTTCCATCACTGTTATCAAGAGATGCCGCGCTCTCGACACTGATAGCGTCAATAGTTTCAATAACACCACTCTTGTTGAGCAGCACATCATTATTCATCTGCAACGCAATCAGAGCATCGCTGAGTACTTGGCCATTGCTGTTGTCGAGACCACTGCTGTTTACCACAAGCCCGGCATTGCCCTGAAGAATACCTTCGTTATTAAGCAGTGAGTTGTCCCCACTAACGGTTATCGTACTGATGCCATTACTTGAGATTTCTCCACCACGGTTATCAAGTTCGGCAGCCTTAACTGTGAGCCGAGTCCCGCCATTGAGGATACTGCCGGCGCGATTATCAACGAACTGGCTCACATTGATATTCATTTCGCCTTCCAGCAGTAGCAAGTTACCACTGTTGGTCAATGTATCAGCGTTCAGGTTAAAGGCCGTTTGTGCTTCAATGCTGCCGCTGTTAGTTAACTGGCTGCTGATATCCATCCGCAGGCCATTAGCGGTGGTCATTACGCCGGCATTATCGAGCGTGCCTGCCACCAGCTGTAAATCGCCTCGTGCTGCCACTTGCGCACCAATGTCGGTGCTGATGTTCTCGGCGATCAATCTTGTTGTAGCAGCTGCCAGCAGAGCCGTACCTTCCAGAACAATACCGTCTGCCTGCAAGGTGGCCTTGCCGCCCGCAGTAACTTGCGCGCCAAGTCGCAACTGGTCGCTGCTGCCAAGCGACATTTCGCCTTTAGCACTGACCCGGGCTAACTGCACATCGCCATTCCCGAGAATTTCCAGATTGCCGGTGAGCGCAGCAACTGGCCCGGCAAGGCGCATGCCCACCCCTGCTTCAGTACCTACCAGCCGTATCGTGTTGGCATACATGCCGCCCAGCATGCTGCTGTCGATGCTATAGGCCGGTGCCGGACTGGCTGTGCCAATAAGACTCGTCTCGCCCGTGCGCACATCAATCTGGTTGGCACCTGTGACTACCTCAAGACTCTTCGCATGCAGTTCTGCATTCAGGATCAGGGCCCGACTATACAAATTCAGTCGTTCGATGTTGGTTGCATTAAGACCATCACCCTCAATGCGCAGAAAACCGTTTTCAACCGTAAAGCCGATCAGTGAGCCATCACTGTCAAACTTCGGGAGCCCAGTTGTCAGCGTGGCTCGATTGGTATTGATGAAGCCGCAGCCGTCGCAGGTAATTCCAGCTGGATTGGCAATGACCATTTCCGCTTTTTGCCCTGCTATCTCCATATAACCGTTCAGCTGACTAGGCAGACTGCCACTGACCTCATTCAGAATCAGGCGAGCACTGCTTTGACCCAGGCCTGCATTGCCTGGAATAAAGCCTCCAAGCTGGGTGTTGGTTGCTTGTGCACTGTTATTGAAGATGAGACCTGCACTGCCGACATCAAACTGGGTATATGTATTACGGGAGATGCCTGACGCACCAGGCGCCGCAATGTTCACTATCGGTACGCCGTTGGCGGCAACGTCCTTGCTTGTACCTGCTGTTGTAATAGCAATCCCAGCAAATGCCGGCTGCCAGACCTGAAGAACTATAAGTGCCTGTACAAGACCCTTATGTCCCTTGCGCAACAAAGCTTGTCTGTATCTCCCTTTTTCAGGAAGGGCATGCGGCTGGCTATCCAGTACCATGTTCATCATCCGTGATGAGTCCAACAATTGTTGCAGCTGATTGATCCGGCTTAGCCTGGCTGATGTGGCCCAAGGCAGAACGCGTTGCAGGTGCCGCCCTGACTCAAGAGAAAAGCATGCGGCGGATTTGCAAAGGGAGAGGTATGAGGTGAACAGTCTTACCTGTTCATTCTGACAATCACATCCTTGCGAAACTTGCCGTCAGTCCTTGACGCGAGTGCATTCTATTCGCCAGTGAGTGGCATTACAAACCCGTTCCCGACCACTAGATGACAGTAGCACCACAAAAGGGCCGATCCGGGAATGATCTCGTTACCTCCTTATGTCATGTGCCAGAACAGCCGGATCATCCGATGTCAGACGCCAGCTGGCTTTGGCAGACTTTGCGAAACATACCCTTGCCAGCCTGGCGAGCATCCGCAGGTAGAGGGAGCAGGGTCAAGAATCAGAGGCATGCATGATCCCGTGCCAATGGATGAGACTCATTCACTGAGTGAGTTTCATCCATTGGAGACAATTCGGCACCTGCAAACACCCACCTGAACTTTTACTGACTCAGGCGAGTCGGGATCAAGAGCCTAACGCAACCATTTCTACAATTTCCTGGGTGGCCGGCGTTGCACTGGTCACGCGTACACGGAAATACCGGATTGATTGTGGCGAGGAAAAGACACAGCGAATCTTGCCAGATCCAGCGGAAAACGTAGAACAGCCGACATCGCCACCAACGACTTGTGCAGTTTTTTTCCACAGGGCGTTGTCATCAGAAATCTCAATGTACTTTTCCGGGCTGCTCGAGTTGAATGATGTGTCATTGGTATAAACTGAAACTTCCGTTACGGTGCGCATCGAACCAAAATCGACCGTTACGGTATCTCCGGTTACATTTCCTGCCCAAAAATTTGTCGTGGTGATCGTGTCACCATCATTCACAAAATTTGTCGTGTAGCCGCCGTACGTTGCCGACACCGAAGCGCCGTTTGCCGTCATCGAAACCTTCAATGGTGTGACTGCTGCGGGCGGAGGCGAAGGTGTAGCCGCTGGTGCATCCGAAGAACCGCCACCACATGCTGACAGCAGCAATGACAGTGATACAAGACTAGCTATATGAATCTGGTTTTTCATCAAAAACTCCATTTTTAAAAGCTTACTAACATCCGTTTCAGTAACATAGATGATTCAATTACACTTGAACGGCCCATGAACACTGTTTCCCTCATGTGCGAGGGCGCGCGATTCTAGCAATTGGCACGTATTGTGTCATCTTTGACTGCGGCCATTCGGAATAGCCTCCTGAGAACCGTTTGCTGCTACTGCAGAAGGTATGTACCTCATGCTGATGCCTCAGTTGTTTTAATATCTTCGTCACCATTTAAGACTCACGCTGGCATCCAGCTGCCAATCATCCGGTGGGCTCTGAGTGCTTGTAGATGCAAGTGGCGCTGCAACCATGAGCTGAGCCAGTAGCTTTTTCCATGGCACTATCATGCCGGCCGTTAATGCAGTCAGGCGTTCTTCACTCTCATTGCCGCTGACCGATGGTGCATGGCTGAACTCGATGCCGATTTGTGGCCGGACATTAGTGAGTCCTCGCCAGTCAAAAAATACGGGGCGAGCCCACTCAACTCGCGAAGCCAATCCTGTAGCAACATTAAGGCTGAGCGGATAAAACCCCCTTACGCTTCCTGCCAATGCGAATTGCTCACTCGGCAAGAGGACGGAATCACTCCATTGTGCATTGACTATCCAGGCTAGGCTGGAATGGGGCCAGTGATATTGCAGACGTGTGCTTGCCATAAGCCGCATAAATTCTTCATCAACTGGTGATGGACTTGCCAGGCTTCGTGCATCTCCCTGCTCAACACCAAAACCTCCATCAATTACCCATGGCGCCTGTACACGCGAAATATCTATACGCAATCCGGCAGTCTTAAGCCTGCTACTACTCACCGCTATCGTCACATCATCAATGAAGTTGTTGTTGGTGCGTTGCTTTCCATTAAGCGCAACAATCATCCGGTGTTTGTCATCCCGCCATATCAGACGAGACAATTCGATCCGTGTTGACTGGCTTTTTCCACTGGAGATAAACGTAGTGAGTCCCGCCGTAATGGGATTATGGTATTCATACTGGTCCATGCCGGTACTGAATCGCCACCAGCCTATTGGCAGCTCATAGTCGATGCTGCTGCCATTCGCGTTATCAACTTCAACGTCCTGAAGATTGGCATTCAACCCGACGATCAGGCGATCCGCCAGATTCAGTGGGCTGTCGAGCGTCAGGCTGAGTCGCATCGTATTGCTGGGATGCTGCTCCATCGCCTCACTATCCCAAGTAGCCGCAAGATGCCAAGGTCGCTGACGGATGATGGTGAAGTCGGCAATCGACCCGCCTGGCTTCTCTCCCGGCTCCAGCTGCATCGTCGCCTGCATGGACTCAAGCCGGTTGAGGTTATCAATGGCCTGCTCAAGTGCACGCAGGTTCAGCAGGTCGCCGTTTTGCAGCGGCAGTGCCATATCCAGCTCCATCCGGTGCGCCGAGTTCAGCCGGGACTCCTCCATATGTCCCGGCCAGACCTCAAGCAGCAACATGCCATTCCCTAGATTCTGCTCAGGTATGACAACGCGGGTGGTAATCAGCCCCCGCGATAGCGCCAGGCTGTTCATGGCTTGCTGGAGGCTTTGCAAATCGGTGATGTAGAGGCAACGGCCCGTGTAGCTGGCAATCAGGCGCTGGAGAGGTTTTGCCGGGAGAATGTCGGCTTTTATTACGCGAATGTCACTGATGGGGAAGCAGGGCCCCTTTGCCTCAGCTTTCTCAGGCGAAGAGGGGGCAGGCTGCTGCTGAGGCATCGTCGTCATTGGCTCGTCCCAACGCCGCTCTCGCCGCTCCTGCTCTTGCCGATCAATATCCTGCTTGAGCAGGCGCTCAGCCGATGAGTCTGCCTGGGCAATAGCAACACCCAGCATCATTACTGCTGCCAGCATCCGTGCAATCATTTGCAATACCACCATCCTTGTGCGGGCGCATTCTATGGTGGTGGCCAGCTCAATACAAATCAGCGAAACTGCATCATCCCCATACTTCAGCATTGACTCACAGCAGCTCAGGACTTCCTCGCCATGGCTGGCAATCATCTCAATACCAAGCAAGTGCTAGGTTATGCATCCATGCTCATGCTGATATTCGCATGGGGTACGGTAAGAGCCGGCACGGCTTGTGAGTCAACCGTTCTTGGTGCCGACTCAATACCACCTGCTTCAGCAGAGCATCCTGATGCTCTTCAATATGGCGAAATCAACCGTGCCATGCTTCAAACGGATGATGTGCAGCGGCGCTCCCACTTAAATGACCTTATCGCCAGGCTTTCTTCGACAGCGCATGCCGAGAATGATGCCCTGTTGCCCAGGCTGCAAATTGCCTTGGCTTATAGCGAGATACGACTTGGCAATACAAGTTCGGCTATCGCCATATTAAAACGGATACCGCTGGAGAGCTCTCAGGCAGCTTCTGCACTGGTACTGCTGGGCGAGGTAACTTATCGAACAGGAAGTACTGAGACAGCAACACCATGGATTCTGCATGCTGCCAACCTCTACCCACAAAAGCCGGAGGTCATTACAGGACTTCTGAATGCCGCAGAATGGCAAAAAGACGCTCACGATGCACTACCACTGTTGCTGCAGGCAAAATTGCTTGTCGATGACCAGTTCCACCTTGTTTCAGATCTCATGCAGCGCTCCCGATCCGCAGGTTTTATTGAGTCACTTGGTCTGGAGACTCCTGACACAGTCCTCTGGTCATTTGCTAGTGAAGCACTGACTGACCCTGCCTTCGTACATGCCAAACAGATCCATCTGACATCTCGTTCAGCCAGCCTCTGCCTACAGACACATCTTGAAAAGGCCAACGCTCTTCGCGATAAAAATCCGACGCTGATCCGTGATCTTGATCTGGCCTTGCAAGATCTGGATGTGCTGATTCCAAATGCACAAAAAGCTCTTATTGCAGACGAGGCCTCATTTCTGGATATCGCCCAGAGCTATAAACACTGCCATAAAAATGGACAGGATTGTCATGAGCTCCGTGCAGCCCGTGATCTTCAGGGCAGAAGACTGACCAGCTTGCGCAACCGCTTGCACAATATGGAACAACAACACAGGT
The DNA here is from genome assembly GCA_030646295.1 of Moraxellaceae bacterium. GTDB lineage: Bacteria > Pseudomonadota > Gammaproteobacteria > Pseudomonadales > Moraxellaceae > UBA2031. The sequence goes on along the minus strand of JAUSND010000012.1, from coordinate 174,039 downwards.
TTCTTGAGGCCGAACAGAAAAGCATTTCGGGCCGGTGGATAGCAGAGCAACGTGCCATGTCTGCTGTAGGCATGAGGCTGATGCAACAGAACTCGGAAAATCGCCAGATCATGAAAGTGCTACTGCAGCAGGCCCTTGTGAAGTCGCATGCACAATGGCAGGAACTGTCGGCCAACGTCTATTTCCATCTCGCAAATGCACAGAATGAAAATATTAAAGAGCACCGCGCGCAAGGAGCACTGTCTCAAAGCTCCCGTATGTAATGCAGTTGCCGCTTCTGGTATTTCTCTCTCACCAGCATCTGGCGCAGGTTGCGCAGCGTTTGCACGGGCTCGTCGGGCAGGTTGTAGTTGAACAGGAGGGGCGGTACATAGCCACCTGGCTCGCCCTCGCCCCAGAATTCGATACGGACAATGCCGTTTTTCTCGGGGGTCAACTTCCAGATGCTGTGCATGTTGATCAGGCGCAGCCGGTCTTTGCGCGTACCCACCATGCCTGGCACGCTGCGGGTTGTGATTGTCACTACGCGTGTTTGCGGGTCTTGCCTGAGTGTTGAGTACAGCACAGCCTCGCGCTCAAGAAACGGGTAAGGCAAACGGTAGCTGGCATGCACCCACAACTCGTTGTCGCCGGAGCGGCGCAGCAATGTAACGCCACGCATGCGGGCAATCCATTCCGGCATGGCAGGCACATCAGACAGCACGGCCACTACCGCGCCAAGACTGGTCTTGAAGCGGGTGACGGCATAAAAGGATTTGTACGAGGACTTCTGAACGTCGCGCACATACACGCGGATGTCGCGCTCGGGATCATTGCGCACCATATCCCATGCTGCGGCCATTGCTGGCAGCGGCATGAAGAAAAGGAGGCAGGCAACAATCAGTGCGCGCACAGTTAACGTCCTGTCAGGCGGTAACCCGCCAACACGGGCGGTTACCGGTTACTTGATGTGGGCGAGAATACCGTCCAGCTCATCAAGCGTGTTGTAGTTGATAACCAGTCGGCCCTTGCCCTTGGCATTGTATTCAATCTGCACGGGCGCACCGATCCTGTCGGTAATCTCGTCCTGCAGCTTGCGCACGTTGGGGTCGAGTGCCTTGTCGCCTTCGGCGCTCTCGGCCTTTTGTGCCAGCAGTGCGCGCACCATGGCTTCGGTCTGGCGTACCGACAAGTCCTTGGCCACCACGGCGCGGGCAGCCTTGCCCTGCAGGTTGTCGGGCAGGCCGAGCAATGCCTTGGCATGGCCCATTTCCAGATCACCATGTTCCAGCAGTGTCTTGGCTTCTGCATTGAGCGACATCAAGCGCAGCAGGTTTGTTACCGTGGCGCGGGACTTGCCCACGGCGTCGGCAATCTGCTGGTGGGTAAACTGGAACTCGTCGGCAAAGCGCTGCATGGCAATCGCTTCTTCCATCGGGTTCAGGTTTTCACGCTGGATGTTTTCGATCAGCGCCATGGCAATGGCGGTTTCATCCGTAATGTCGCGGACGATGACCGGAATGGTGTCGATACCTGCCAGCTGGGTGGCACGCCAGCGACGTTCACCGGCAATGATTTCGTACTTGTTCTCGCCCACCGGGCGCACAACGATTGGCTGCATTACTCCTTGCAGCTTGATGGAGTCGGCCAGCTCCTGCAGGGCGGCCGGGTCCATGTCGCGACGGGGCTGGTAACGACCACGCTGCAGAAACTCGACGGGAACCTTTTTCAGTTCGCCATCAACCGGCATCTTGCCGCCTTCCACTGCAGCCACGGTTTCCTTGACCTGTTTTACACCAGAGAGCAATGCATCCAGGCCGCGTCCGCCACCGAGTCCGCGCTTTTTTGTCGTCGTTGTCATGTCCATTTCACCATAGCCCTTTCTCTTGTGGAGAAAGGGGAAAAAAATATCAGGCTGTTTCGGTTGCTGTTTCGCGCGGGGTGTCCTGCCGGCGCAACAGTTCTGCGGCCAATGCCAGATACGACATGGCGCCACGCGAGGCCTTGTCGTACAGCAATACCGGCATGCCGTGCGCGGGGGCTTCGGCCAGACGGATGTTGCGCGGGATGATGGTTTCCAAAACGCTGTCGGGGAAATGCGTCAGCAACTCGGCGGAGACATCGGTGGCCAATGTGTTGCGCGGATCAAACATGGTGCGCAGGATACCGGTGACATGCAGCCTGGGGTTTACGGTCTGCGTCACCTGATCAATGGTATCCATCAGTGCCGCCAGGCCTTCGAGTGCAAAATATTCGCACTGCATGGGAATGATGACGCCATCGGCAGCCACCAGTCCGTTCACGGTCAGCATGTTGAGCGACGGGGCACAGTCGATGATGATGAAATCATAACGATCACGAATGGTGTCGAGTGCCTGCTTGAGACGCAGTTCGCGGCCAATGGCATTCATCAGCTCGACTTCGGCGGCAACCAGATCACCGTTGGCACCAATCAGGTGATAGCCGGCATCCAGCCCGGTAACGATGGCCTGCTCGGCGGTGCACTGCCGCGTCAGCACGTCATAGGCGCTGTGGGCAATGTCGTGCTTGTCGGCACCCGAGCCCATGGTGGCATTGCCTTGCGGGTCCAGGTCGATGAGCAGCACGCGGCGTTTTGTCGCCGCCAGCGATGCTGCCAGATTCACACTGGTGGTGGTCTTGCCTACGCCACCTTTCTGGTTGGTCACCGCCAGAATCTTGTCCATGCCTTCCCCGCTCTATGTGTTCCCTCTCCCAGCGGGAGAGGGAAAAATTCAGCCGTGCACAATCCGCACGAGATGCCGCTCTTCATCCAGAAAAGGGATGTGCAACGGCACCACATCCCGCACCACAAATCCTGTTGGCAGTGCGGCAATTTCGTCTGCCGGGTGCTGCCCTTTCATGGCCAGAAACTCGCCACCGTCTGCCAGCAACTGCCTGCTGCCGTTCACCATGTCTGCCAGCGTGGCAAACGCACGACTGCTGACCAGATCAAACTTACGATCAAATTCTTCGACTCGGCTCTGCACCGCGTCGGCATTCGTTATCTGCAGGTCGGCAATAACCTGCCGCAGAAAACGGACCTTCTTGCCGTTGCTGTCGAGCAGCGTTACCTGCAGGTCCGGTTTTGCAATGGCCAGCATGAGGCCAGGCAAGCCTGCACCGGTTCCCACATCAATCAGCGTCTTGCCCTGCACGTGCGGCACAATGCCCAGACTGTCGAGCAGGTGCTTGATCACCATCTGTTCCGGATCGCGTATAGCGGTCAGGTTGTACGCGGCATTCCATTTCACCAGCAATGCCAGATAGGCCAGCAGTTTTTCCATGGCGCCATCGGGCAGTTGCAACGACAACTGGTCAACGCCGGCACGCAGCCGGCTTTCCGGTGACTGGCTCATGAAGCTTCCTGTTCCGTCACGCGGTGACTGATGCCGTTCTTTTTCAGCCAGATCAGCAGCAGCGATACCGCTGCCGGGGTCACGCCGGGAATGCGGGCCGCCTGTGCCAGCGTTTCCGGGCGTACCTGTTTCAGCTTGGCACGCACTTCGTTCGACAGGCCGCTGACCGTGTCGTAATCAAAGGCTTCCGGCAGCCGTGTTTCTTCATGACGCTTGAAGCGTTCAATTTCTTCGGCCTGACGATCAATGTAGCCGGCGTAACGCGCCATGATCTCGATCTGCTCGCCCACGGCTTCGCTGACCTCACTGCCACCCAGTGCCTGGATGTGCGGATAGCTCACCTGCGGGCGGCGCAGCAGATCCATCATCGAATATTCGCGCGACAGTTCCTGCCCTGTGCTGCTGACAAACTGCTCGGCCATGGCCGAGCCGGGATGTACCCAGGTGGATTTCAGGCGCTGTGTCTCGCGCTCGATGGCTTCCATCTTTTCGCAGTACGCGGCCCAGCGTGTGTCATCAACCAGACCGAGTTCACGGCCCTTGGCCGTCAGGCGCTGGTCGGCATTGTCTTCGCGCAGCATCAGGCGATATTCGGCGCGCGAGGTGAACATGCGGTACGGCTCTTTTGTGCCCAGCGTGATGAGGTCGTCGACCAGCACGCCCAGATAGGCTTCATCGCGCGTCGGGTACCAGCCTTCTTTTTCCTGCGCACGCAGACCGGCATTAAGTCCGGCCAGCAGACCTTGCGCCCCGGCTTCTTCATAACCGGTGGTGCCGTTGATCTGTCCTGCAAAAAACAGGTTATGGATGACCTTGGTTTCCAGCGTGTGCTTGAGGTCACGCGGATCAAAGTAATCGTATTCGATGGCATAGCCGGGGCGCGTGATGTGCGCGTTTTCCATGCCACGGATCGAGCGCACCAGGGCCAGCTGGACATCAAACGGCAGTGAGGTGGAAATGCCGTTGGGGTAGAGCTCATGTGTCGTCAGGCCTTCGGGCTCGATGAAAATCTGGTGCGAGTCCTTGTCGGCAAAACGGTGGATCTTGTCTTCAATCGACGGGCAGTAGCGCGGGCCCACGCCATCAATCACACCGGTGTACATGGGCGAACGATCGAGACCGCCACGGATGATGTCGTGCGTTTGCAGATTTGTCTGCGTGATCCAGCAGTTCACCTGCTGCGGGTGCATCGCGCGCGATCCCATAAAGGACATCACCGGCGTTGGTGTATCGCCCGGCTGCACTTTCATTACGGAAAAGTCGACGCTCTTTGCATCGATGCGTGGTGGTGTACCGGTTTTTAATCGGCCGACATTGAGCGGCAGTTCGCGCAGGCGGTTGGCCAGGGCAATCGAGGGTGGATCGCCGGCGCGGCCGCCACGGTGATTCTGCAAGCCGATATGAATGGTGCCGCCGAGAAAGGTGCCGGTGGTGAGCACCACCGCTTTCGCGTCAAAGCGGATACCGGTCTGCGTGACCACACCCTTGACGGTCTCGCCTTCCACAATCAGGTCATCGGCGGCCTGCTGGAAAATATCGAGGTTGGTCTGGTTTTCCAGCATGCCGCGGATGGCCGCCTTGTACAGCACGCGGTCGGCCTGCGCCCGGGTGGCACGTACGGCCGGACCCTTGCTGGAATTCAGGATGCGAAACTGGATACCGCCCATGTCGGTGGCCAGGGCCATGGCGCCACCCAGCGCATCTATCTCGCGCACCAGATGCGACTTGCCGATCCCGCCAATAGCAGGGTTGCAGCTCATCTGCCCCAGCGTTTCCACATTGTGGGTGAGCAGCAGCGTCCGGCAGCCCATGCGTGCAGCCGCCAGCGCGGCTTCTGTGCCGGCGTGGCCGCCGCCGATCACAATCACGTCATAGGGTGTGGGGTAGCGCATGGTCGCCAAACGTCGCAAAAAAAAGGGGGAACGTAGTATACGGGTAGACCGGGTAAAAAGAACCGGGGCGTTCACTTTTTGACCACCCGGAAAGCCACTTTTCATTGCCCCATCTGGGTAAGTAAGCACATACTAATAGCGTGTAGGCTTCATCAGGCGTTGCCTGCCCTGGATTTGCAGCAAGGCAACACCCTGCCCGCAGCAGGCGGTTTTACGTCGACTTCCCGACAAGCGTTCGTTGTTTCCCTCCCTGATGCGCCCGGCTGCCTTGTTTCCCTGTCCGTCACAGGCCGAGAATCGAAAGCATGCACTCCCCCATCCAGGAAAGCTGATGACACGCCAGACGCAAACGCCCGTTTCTGCAGGCAGCACGGTTCCCGATGATTTTTCCTGGTTCTCCAACCCGCTCGACTGGCGTGCGATTGATCGACTGATCCTGCTGGCATCGCTGGTGATGATTGCACCGGTGATGCTTGGCGCCACACTGCTGACCGCCATGTGGCTTACCCCCCGCTTCATCGATCACGGTGTCGGCGTGTGGTTGCTGGCCTTTTACGTGGTCCACGCCATCGTGCTGGGTACGTATATCGCGGTAGCCCTGCGCCGCCGCCATGAAAACAGCGACTGGCCCGCGCTTGAAAACTTTGTGGTGGGGTCATTTGTGGTCAATGTGCTGGTCGGCAGCTTCCTGACCGGCACCCACTTCTCGCAGGGACTGTTGCTGATCTTCCTCGGCATCAACATCACCTCGGCACTGGTCAATATCCACAAGATCCTCACCGCGTATTTTCTGGTGTGTGTGGTCATGATGGTTTTTGCGGTCATCGATTTTACCGGCGCAGTCCAGACGGCTCCGCTGTTTGCAGTGGCGCCGATCACGCCGGATGGCGCCCCGGTAACGGGCTGGCTGGCCGTGCAGGTCACGCTTGGTGCCATTTTGCTCGCCATCAGCCGTATCAGCATGGCAGCCATCAGCCGCTGGGTGGAGCGCGAAGATCTGTACCGCGAAATGTCGACCATTGACGGACTGACCCGCCTGACCAATCGCAGCTCATTCATTGCCCGTGGACAAAGCGAGCTGTCACGGGCACGGCGCGTGCCGGCGCATGTTGCCTGTGTGATGGTCGATCTGGATCACTTCAAGCGCATCAACGATACCTGGGGTCACCATGCTGGCGACAAGGTGCTGGTCGTTGCATCGTCCATCCTGATGGAGATGGCCCGGCAATATGACGAGGTCGGGCGTTACGGGGGTGAAGAGTTTGCCATCCTGTTACCCAATGCCACGATTGATGGCGCGGCAGCCGTGGCCGAACGCATCCGTGAAAAAATTGCCACTACCTGCGTCGAGGTGGATGGGCAGAAGATCAGCATGACGGCAAGTTTCGGCGTGGCATGCTACCCGGCACCTGGCATCAATGATCTCAACGACCTGCTCAAGGCTGCCGACAAGGCACTTTACGAAGCGAAGGAATCCGGGCGCAACCGGGTTGTCCAGGCAAGAGAAGCTGAAGACAGCGAGGAACCTGATCTTGATGCGGTGGCTGATGCCCATTGATGCAGGTGGGTTGCCTACTTGCCGATACAGAAACTGGAAAAGATGCGGCCGAGCAAATCATCAGCGGTAAATTCACCGGTGATTTCCGACAATGCCTCCTGTGCCACGCGCAGGTCTTCGGCCAGCAGTTCGCCGGCACCCGTGCCCAGCAACTGCTCCAGTCCGGTCGCCAGCGACTGTCGTGCCCGCTCCAGTGCATCGAGATGACGCCGGCGCGCCGTGAACAAGCCAGCCCCTTCACTCTGGAAACCCATGGCGGCCTTCAGGGTGTCGCGCAATGCATCAAGCCCCTGGCCCCGCCGTGCCGACAGCACGACTTCCGTGTAGATACGGCCGCTGTCATCGGCACGCTCGGCAATGCCGGTTTCCAGCGCCGGCACCAGATCGCACTTGTTGGCAATCAGTAAAAGTTTTTCCGGCGGCGGCAAGGGGCTGAAAAATCCGGCAGCAAGACTGACCGGGTCGGTCTCGCTGGCGGCATCAAACACAAACAGCACGCGGTCCGCCTGCTCCACTTCCTTCAGCGCACGGCGCACGCCTTCCTGCTCCACCACATCGCTGGTGTCGCGCAGGCCCGCCGTATCAATAATGTGCAGTGGCATGCCGTCAATCTGGATCTGCTCGCGCAGCACATCACGCGTCGTACCGGCGATGTCCGTAACAATGGCGGCATCAAACCCGGCCAGCGCATTGAGCAGACTGGACTTGCCGGCATTAGGCTTGCCCGCAATCACCACGCGCATGCCTTCACGCAGCAATGCACCCTGACGCGCCTCGGACATGACGCTGGCCAGATGCGTCTGCACCGCGCGCAACTCACCCTCGACCCGGCCATCACTCAGAAAATCAATTTCCTCTTCGGGAAAATCAATGGCTGCTTCTACATACAGGCGCAACTGGATGAGTGCCTCGACAAGGGCATGGATTTTTTGCGAGAACACACCGGCCAGCGAGCGCACGGCCGAGCGTGCCGCCTCGGCAGAACCGGCATCAATCAGGTCGGCAATGGCTTCGGCCTGGGCGAGGTCCAGCTTGTCATTCAGAAAGGCACGCTCGGAAAATTCGCCCGGCCGCGCCATGCGTGCACCCAGTGACAAGGTGCGTTGCAGCAGCATGTCCATCACCACCGGACCACCATGCCCCTGCAGCTCGATCACATCCTCGCCGGTGAAGGACTGCGGCCCCTGGAAAAACAGCACCAGGCCTTCATCAATTTCACTGCCATCGTCGGCATGAAAGCCGCTGAACAGGGCGCGCCGCACCGGCAGGTCCTGTTCGCGCTGCATGACGGCCTTGCCGATGGCGTGGGCCTTTGGTCCCGACACGCGCACGATGCCGACACCACCGCGTCCGGGCGGCGTGGCAATGGCAGCGATGGTGTCAGTACTTTTCATGCAGGCGCCCTGTATCACGAAGTGGTGTCGGCCAATGTTTAATGGCCGTTGCAGAATAGCAAAAAGGCTCCGCAAGGAGCCTTTTTGCCGGGACATCAGAAAGCCGGTTCAGGCCTTCTTCTTACCACTTGCACCTTCAATCTGTCGCGTGATGATCCACTGCTGCAGAATGGAAAGGCCGTTGTTGACTACCCAGTACAGCACCAGACCTGCCGGGAACCAGAGGAACATGACGGTGAACACAACCGGCATGATCTTCATGACCTTGGCCTGCATGGGATCTGGCGGCGCCGGGTTCAGCTGCTGCTGGACGAACATGGTGGCACCCATGATCAGCGGCAGCACAAAATACGGATCCATCACGGACAGGTCACGAATCCAGCCCAGCCATGGCGCATGACGCAGTTCCACCGATTCCATCAGGCAGTAGTACAGCGCAATGAATACCGGCATCTGCACGAGAATCGGCAGGCAGCCACCCAGCGGGTTGATCTTTTCGGTCTTGTACAGCTCCATCATGGCCTGCGACTGCTTGGCGCGATCGCCGGCATGCTGCTCCTTGATGCGCTGCATTTCCGGCATCACGGTACGCATCTTGGCCATGGACTTGTAGCTGGTAGCAGAAAGCTGGAAGAACGCTGCCTTTACCAGAACGGTCAGGAACACAATTGCCCAGCCCCAGTTGCCAACCCAGCCATGAATCAGGCTGAGCAGCCAGTACAGGAACTGCGACACCGGCCACAGCCAGCCATAATCAACCGTCAGCTCAAGACCAGGGGAAACCGTCTCGAGAATTTTCTGGACCTTGGGGCCGACATACAGCGAGGCTTCGATTTTTTGCTGTGCACCTGGTGCGACGGCAATCTGCGGGCCGGTGTAACCGATAATGTTGTCGTCGCCACTCTTGCGGGTGGTGAACACATTGGTGCCTTTTGCATCCGGCACCCATGCAGAAACAAAATAATGCTGGATCATTGCTGCCCAGCCACCCGTGACGGATTCTTTCATCGGGCTTTCGGCAAAATCATCAAAGTCAGCTTTGTTGTACGGCTTTTCCTTGGTCCACCATGCGCCGCCCAGGAACGTCGACATGCCGAAACCCTGATTGCTCGCACTCGGGTCCTTGCTGCTGTCGCGCTTCAGCTGCGCATACATCACACCATTCCACGGTGCAGTGCCACGGTTGATGATGTCGTAGCGTACCTTTACCAGATAGCTGTTGCGGGTGAATTCAAAAACCTTCTGGATTTCAACGCCGTTTTCCGCCTGTAGCACCAGTGCAACGGACAGTGTGTCTGCATTTTCTGCCATCGAAAATTCGCGTGCTGTCGTCTGGTACTGGGGACGACCTGCTGCTGATGCATCCGGACCATTCGCACCAATCAGACCGCTCTGTGCGATGAAGGTACGTGCTGCCGAGTGGTCCATCAGGACAAAGGCATTCTTGCTGTCGATGCTCTCGGTATATTTCGGCAGGGCGGCACGCACGATGTCACCACCACGTGTATCGATCTGGATATCGAACACATCGGTTTTGACATTGATGAGACCGCTGGTCTGCACGGTACTGTCGGCAGGTGCTGCGGTGTTGGCAACAGCACTGGGAATTGCCGGTACATCGGCATCTACTGCTGCAGTAGTCGGCACTACTGGCGTATCACCGGCCACAGGCGCTGCGGCAGTTGCAGGTGTGGCTGCAGTTGCGGCCTGACTGCCGTAATCCTTTTGCCAGGTCAGGATGAGCATGTAGCCAACAACTGCCATGGCCACAATGAGCAGGGTACGTCGGAGTTCCATAAATCAGGGCGCCTTGGAAATGCGTGGAGATTCGGGAGTACCGGTTGCCGGGGCAACGCGGTGCAGGGAAAATTTTTCGGGAACCGGGTCCAGTCCGCCGTCTGCCCAGGGATGGCAACGCAGCACGCGATGCAACGCCAGATACATGCCTTTGGCAGCACCATGGCGACGCAATGCTTCTTCAGCGTAGGCAGAACAGGAGGGATAAAAACGGCAGTGCGGCGCCATCATCGGACTAATGGCGATGCGGTAGAAGCGAATCGGCAAAATGAAAAGGATTTTCATGCCTGAGGCTCCGCCGCCCCCGCAGAAGGGCGTGTTCCGGCTTTACGTTCAAGGCGCTTCCAGCTCTTGCCCAGTGCTGCAGCCAGTTCAGCGGAAACAACACTGCCAAGATCGTTTCGTGCCATGAAGATCACATCAACGGCAGGAAGCTGCGCCTGATGAAATCGAAAGCTTTCGCGAATGGTACGCTTGAGTCGGTTACGCTCGACTGAAAGCCTGACTTTTTTCTTGGCGATCACCAGACCCAGACGGGGGTGATCCAGACCATTCGGCCGGACCAGCAGCACAAAATGCTGCTCACCGACCTTGAACGCTGCGCTATCGAATACCGTCTGGAATTCCGCCGGACGCAGCAGACGATGCGTCCGGGGAAAGCAATAGCGCACAGTCACATCGAACGGTGCGAGGTTCAGACTGTCAGGTTCTTGCGACCCTTGGCACGACGGCGAGCAAGGACGGCACGGCCGTTCTTGGTGGCCATGCGGGCACGGAAACCGTGGGTGCGGGCACGCTTGAGGACGCTGGGCTGGAATGTACGCTTCATGATGATTGCTCAGAAAATGAACATGACCCGGACAGGGTCGGAAAAGGCCGGCCATTCTATGTAACGACCCCCCTCGTGTCAAACACCACCGCACCAGGGGGTTTCTGCCGAGCGGTGTGCCGCGAGGCCTTTGGTTCTGCCCTGCCCTTCTAAAAAGAATAATAAGTACTTAAAGGTAGTAGTAGTTAGTGATAGGGGAGACACTTTTCTGGGGATAACCACTTTTAGGCTTTTAAAATCAGGTGCTTAGACTACATCAAAAACTGTTGTGCGGTGGGCTCTGAAGTACTTGAAAAGCTGTGGCCAGTTGTGGATAACTTAGGCATCATGATTTATCCCCGGGTTTGGACCAACGATGCAGACCCGGTTTTCCACAACTCTCTGACAGGCCTGAAAATGGACTGCCACGGTGGTTTTTTTTGCCGAAGGTGGCGGTTGCCCCCTGCTTGTGGATAAAATCGCGCCCCTTTTGCGTTAGCTGTTTTCAGGATGATGTAGTGGCAATCTGGCCAGTCTGTCTGGAGCGTCTGCAGGACGAGTTGCCTCAGAATCTCTTCAATATGTGGATACGGCCCCTTCAGGCCGAAGAACAGGGAAGTGCCTTGCGGTTGCTGGCGCCTAATCCTTTCTTTGTCCGTCATATTGCCGACAAGTACCTCAACCGTATCCGTGAGCTGGTCAAGGAATTGAGCCAGGGCCGCATGGAGAAAGTGCTGCTTGAGGTTGGCAATCGCCAGGATCGTGAAGAGTCGGCGACCCAGTCGCGCAACATCCAGGATTCTTCGGCAAGCCACAGTTTGTCGCCGGCTGCTGTGGTGCCTGACACCTTGCCGCGTCCGGCCAACAATCTGAACCCCTTGTTCATTTTTGATAATTTTGTGGCGGGCAAATCCAATCAGCTGGCATTTGCAGCGTGTCGCCAGGTGGCAGAGAAGCCGGGACTCAGCGGGCACAACCCTCTTTTTATATATGGCCCTACCGGTCTGGGTAAAACCCACCTGATGCATTCGGTGGGCAATGCGGTGGTTGCCAGCAATCCGAAGGCACGCATTCTTTATCTGACATCGGATCGTTTTGTGCAGGATTTCATCACGGCCCTGCAGCGCGGCCTGATGAATGATTTCAAACGTATGTATCGCTCGCTTGATGTGTTGCTGATTGACGATATCCAGTTTTTTGCCGGCAAGACCAGCACGCAGGAAGAGTTCTTTCATACCTTCAATGCGCTGCTGGAAGGCTCTCGCCAGGTGATCCTGACATCCGATAAGTTTCCCAAAGAAATCAATGAGTTGGATGAGCGTTTGAAGTCCCGTTTTGCATGGGGATTAACGCTGCAGGTCGAGCCACCCGAACTGGAAACACGTGCTGCAATCCTGATGAAAAAGGCCGAGCAGAATTCGATTCGCCTGCCACAACATTCGGCTGTTTTTATTGCACAGCATGTGCAGGCCAACGTGCGTGAACTGGAAGGTGCGCTCAATAAAGTGATTGCCACAGCCCGCTTCAAGGGCTGTGAACTTGAGCTCGATCTGGTCAAAGAATCACTGAAGGATGTGCTGGCGGTACGTGCCAAGCAGATCAATATCGAGAACATCCAGAAGGTGGTGGCGGAGTATTACCGCATTCCCCTGCGCGAACTGATTGGCAAGAAACGCAACCGTTCCTATGCCCGTCCGCGTCAGGTTGCCATGACACTTTCGCGCGAGCTGACCTCGCACAGCTATCCGGAAATCGGGCATGCCTTTGATGGTCGTGATCATTCGACGGTCATCCATGCCTGCAATCTGATTGAAGATCTGAAAAAGTCCGATCCCAATATGGGCGAGGACTACAACAATCTCTTGCGCCTGTTGCAGGCGTGATGAACAGATAAAACCAAGGAAGCCGACCCATGAAACTTTCGATTTCGCGTGACCAGTTGCTGAAGCCGCTCCAGCAGGTATCGGGTGTGGTGGAGAAGCGCCAGACCCTGCCGGTGCTGGCCAATGTCCTGATGGTGGTGGATGCGGGCAAGCTGGCCCTGACCGGCACCGATCTTGAGGTCGAACTGATTGCCCGGACCGAACTGGCCGGTGAATTCGCTGATGGCGAAATCACGGTGCCGGCACGCAAGCTGCTGGATATCTGCAAGTCACTGCCGGCCAGTGCCGAAATCGAGCTGAAGCAGGATGGCCAGAAACTGGTGCTGAAGTCCGGCAAGAGCCGCTTTACCCTGGCAACCCTGCCTGCCAACGAGTTTCCCAATCTGGAAGAAGGTGTGGGCGCCTTCAGTTTCTCCATCACCCAGAAGGGCCTGAAGAAGCTGATCGACAAGACCTCCTTTGCCATGGCGCAGCAGGATGTCCGCTACTACCTGAACGGCATGCTGTTTGAGGTCACTGCGGGCCGCCTGCGTACCGTGGCGACTGATGGACACCGTCTGGCCATGTGCGATGCCGACGCCCAGACCGATGCCGTGGAGCGCATGCAGGTGATCGTGCCGCGCAAGGGCGTGCAGGAACTGGCCCGTTTGCTCAATGATGATGACGGCATTGTCACCATTACCCTGGGCAGCAACCACATTCGCGCCACCGTGGGTAATGTGACCTTTACCTCCAAGCTGATTGACGGCAAGTTTCCGGACTACGAGCGTGTGCTGCCCAAGGGTGGTGACAAGACCGTGCTGGCTAACCGCGAAGAACTGCGTCATTCGCTGACCCGCGCGGCCATTCTCTCCAATGAAAAGTTCCGTGGAATCCGTCTGCAGCTGACCCCGGATATGCTCCGTATCCAGGCCAATAACCCGGATCAGGAAGAAGCAGAAGAAGATGTCACCGTTGAATACAACGGCGCATCGCTGGAAATCGGCTTCAACGTGCAGTACCTGATGGATGTGCTGGGTGTGCTGGATAACACCACGGCCAAGTTCACGCTGGGCGATTCCAACAGCTCGGCACTGGTCCAGGATGCCGAAGGCGGCAGCTCGGTCTACGTTGTCATGCCGATGCGTCTCTAAGGTCTAGCGTCCCTCATGTCAGTTGTACGGCTGGAGATTGCCAATGTGCGCAATCTCCAGTCTGTTGCCCTCCTCCCCCATCCCCATCTGAATCTTCTGACCGGTGCCAATGGCAGCGGCAAGACCTCTGTGCTTGAAGCCCTGCACCTGCTGGGTCTGGGCAGATCCTTCCGCTCCGGGCGTGCACGCCGGCTGGTGAACGATGCGGAATCGGCCTGTACCGTCTTCGCCGTCTTTGGTGACGGGGGTCAGGCGGGCATCCGTCGTGGTGCCAATGGCGAGACAGACCTGAAAGTTGATAACAGCTCCCAGGTCACTCTTGCACAACTTGTCCACAGGTTACCCCTTTGCTTGCTGGACCCCGAATCCATGGATTTGCTGGATGCCGGCTCCAAGCCGCGCCGTGCCCAGCTGGATTGGGGAGTGTTCCACGTGGAACATCGCTTCTATCCCGTGTGGTTGCGTTATCAGCGGGCCCTGAAGCAAAGGAATTCCTTGCTCAGATCGGGTAATATAGGCCGGTTAGAATCCGCCGTTTGGCATCGTGAACTGGCGGACTCTGCCGGCCAGTTGCACAGCTTTCGTGAGGCTTACCTGACGAGCTGGCAGCCTGCCTGGGCAGAGCTGATGAAGTCCTTTCTCCCGGATCAGGACCTGAGTCTGGATTACACGCCAGGCTGGGATCTTGCTATGCCGCTGGAAGTCCAGCTGGCCGAGCTGTGGGAAAAGGATGTGGAGCGTGGGCACACCCAGATCGGACCGCACCGGGCTGATCTGCGCGTGAAGCGGGGAACGGCACCAGCTGATGAGGTCCTTTCGAGAGGGCAGAAAAAGCTGGTGGTATGTGCCCTGAAGCTGTCCCAGGTTGCGCTGCTGCAGGCGACCGGCCAGCACTGTGTGTTGCTGGTGGATGACCTGGCATCGGAGCTTGATGCACAGGCCCGGCAGCGGCTGATTGATTATCTGGCGGTTTCGGGTGCGCAGGTGTTCATCACCAGTATTGAGCCGGAAGCCGTCAAACCCGCACTGGAAGGTACGGGGAACAGCTTCAAAATGTTCCACGTGGAACAAGGAAACGTAGTTGAGGTGCCGTAAGCCCAGTGTTTTCGGCCCTTGCCCTGCCCTCTCCCCCGGGAGAAGGTGATAACAGAAGAGGCAGATTCAGCCGTGGAGCGCGCAGGCGCAGCGGATTGAAGGATGCCCGGAGATGATGATGAGCGAGCAGGATCAGGAACAGGGTCAGGAAAAAGTATACGACTCCACCAGTATCAAGGTGCTGAAAGGTCTGGATGCCGTGCGCAAGCGCCCCGGCATGTACATCGGCGATACCGATGACGGCTCCGGTCTGCATCACATGGTGTTTGAAGTCGTGGACAACGGCATCGACGAAGCCCTTGCCGGCCACTGTACCGAAGTCACTGTCACCATCCATCCGGACGAATCGGTTTCCATCACCGACAATGGTCGCGGCATCCCGGTCGACATCCACGAAGAAGAAGGCGTCTCGGCAGCCGAGGTCATCATGACCGTGCTGCACGCCGGTGGTAAGTTTGACGACAACAGCTACAAGGTCTCCGGCGGGTTGCACGGTGTGGGCGTGTCCGTGGTGAATGCCCTCTCCAAGCAGCTGATGCTGACCATCCGCCGTAACGGCAAGGTGTACGAGCAGGAATACCAGCACGGTGTGCCGCAGTACCCCTTGCGTGAAGTGGGCGAGACGACGGGCCGTGGCACGGAAATCCGCTTTCATCCTTCTGCCGAAACCTTCACCAATATCGAGTTCAAGTACGACATTCTGGCCAAGCGCCTGCGCGAACTGTCGTTCCTTAATTCCGGCGTGCGTATCGTGCTGAAGGACGAGCGCAGCGGTCAGGAAGACATCTTTGAGTACGTGGGTGGTCTGGCGGCCTTTGTTGAGTACCTGAATACCAACAAGAATACGCTGCACCCGGTGTTCCATTTCAATCTGCCGCAGTCGGCGGGTATCAACGGTATTGGCGTGGAAGTGGCCATGCAGTGGAATGATACCTACCAGGAAGGCGTGTACTGCTTTACCAACAACATTCCGCAGCGCGATGGCGGCACCCATATCCAGGGGTTCCGTACCGCCCTCACCCGTACGCTGAACAACTACGTGGAAAAGGAAGGCATTCTCAAGAAAGAGAAGGTCGCCACCACGGGTGAAGACATGCGCGAAGGCCTTACCGCCATTGTCTCGGTGAAGGTGCCGGACCCGAAGTTCTCCAGCCAGACCAAGGACAAGCTGGTGTCCTCGGAAGTGACCAACTCGGTGGCCACGGCCATGAACGAGAAGTTCGAGGAATTCCTGCTGGAAAACCCCGGTATCGGCAAGATCATTGCCAACAAGATTCTGGATGCGGCCCGTGCCCGTGAAGCGGCCCGCAAGGCCCGTGAAATGACCCGCCGCAAGGGTGCGCTGGACATTGCCGGCCTGCCCGGCAAGCTGGCGGATTGCCAGGAAAAGGACCCCGCCCTTTCCGAACTTTACCTGGTGGAGGGTGACTCCGCCGGTGGTTCTGCCAAGCAGGGCCGTAACCGCAAGATGCAGGCCATCCTGCCGCTGAAGGGCAAGATCCTGAACGTGGAACGTGCCCGTTTTGACAAGATGATCTCGTCCCAGGAAGTGGGTACGCTGATCACGGCACTGGGCTGTGGCATTGGCCGTGACGAGTACAACATCGACAAGTTGCGCTACCACAAGATCATCATCATGACCGACGCCGACGTCGACGGCGCGCACATCCGTACCCTGCTGCTGACCTTCTTCTTCCGTCAGCTGCCGGAGCTGATCGAACGTGGCTACATCTATATTGCCCAACCGCCCCTGTACAAGGTGAAGAAGGGCAAGCAGGAGCAGTACCTGAAAGACGACGATGCCATGGCCGAGTACATCACGGCGGCAGCAGTCGAGAATGCCGCGCTGTTCACGGCCCCGGGTGCCCCTGGCATTTCCGGTCTGGGTCTTGAAACCCTGATCAATGAATACCGCACCGCCCAGAACGTGATCGGCCGCATCTCCCGCCTGTACCCGGTGACCCTGCTCAATGCCCTGCTGTACTCGCCGGGCCTGAGTGTGGAAGCGCTTACTGACAGGTCGGCGGTCGAGGCCTGGGCGAAGGTGGTGCAGGTGCGCGTGAGCAACGATGCCGATGCCAGCGAACGCTTTCTGCTTGAAGTGGTTGAGGACACCGAGCACCGCCGCTTCCTGCCGCAGATCGAGCTGGTGGCGCATGGCGTGCCGTACACCTACCGACTGGGTGCTGATTTCTTTGGCTCTGGCGAGTACCGCACCATCAACAGCATGGCCCGTACACTGGAAGACCTGTTGGAAGTAGGCGCTTACATACAGCGTGGCGAGAAGCAGCAGCCGATTGCCAACTTCCAGCAGGCGCTGGACTGGCTGATGGCCGAAGCACGTCGTGGCACTGCCATCCAGCGCTACAAGGGTCTGGGTGAAATGAACCCTGGCCAGCTGTGGGAAACCACGATGGACCCGGAAGCCCGCCGCATGCTGAAGGTGACCATCGAGGACGCCATTGGCGCCGACCAGATGTTTACCTGCCTGATGGGGGATGCAGTGGAGCCCCGCCGCGAGTTCATCGAAACCAATGCGCTGCTGGTAGCCAACCTTGACATCTAAGTAAGTAACCACTTGCTTACCTGAAAAGGGCCCCATGATTACGGGGCCCTTTTGCTTGTTGGGGCTCTGCTCATGCGGGGCCCTCCCCTCCCCGTCTGGACACGGTACTCATGGAAACACCCGGCAACCTGTACGCCGACCTCTCCGGTTATTACGACGGCTTTTGCAGCGACGTGGACTATGCCGCGCAAGGTGATTTTGCGGCGCGGGCGTTTGACTGCTTTGGCCACTCGGGCGGGCATGACTACATGGATCTGGCGTGTGGCACGGGGCAGTTGCTTGGGCATATGGCCACGAAAGGTTTTGCGGTGGCCGGGCTGGATAACAGTCGCGAGATGCTGGATCTGGCGGCACGGCATTGCCCCGCGGCCGAACTGGTGCTGTGTGACCTGGCCTCGTTCGGCTTTGAGCAGCGCTTTGATCTGGTCAGCTGCTTTCTGTACTCCATCCATTACAGCCATCCGGTGTCGGCAATCCGGCAAACCCTGCAGTGTGCCTTTCGTGCGCTCAAACCTGGCGGGGTGCTGGTTTTTGACATGGTCGACAAGCAGGGCATTACCAACCGCAATGATGTGATCACCCGGCTGACGCAGGACGGGGTGCACTTCACCTTTCAGTCCGGCTGGCGCTATCCGGGGTGTGGCGAGGGCATGGATTTGCAGGTGTCGATCTGTCGCGAGGACGGGACGGGGCAGCAACGCTGGAAGGATCATCACACCATGACGGCGACCACGATTGCCGAGGTGCGTGAGCTCATGGCGGCAGCAGGATTTGAGGTAACGGTGCTGGAGCGGGATTTCTCGCTGCTGCGTGAATGGGATGGCAAGAGCTACAACGTGGTGATGGTCGGGCGGAAGGCGATGGCGTTAGGCTGAACCGCACCAGCAGATGCAGCGCCTCCCTGAAAAGGGCTCCACTCGGATGGGGCCCTTTTTTGATTCTGGTCATGCTTCCGTGCGAACAAGTCCTGACTGGAGGGGTTCCAGGATGTATGTCGCCGTGCCTGTGCTAGCGTTAAAAGGCTATGGCAGCAGCAGTCACCATCAACAAGGAGGAATCCATGAGCGACTTCACGGCCGATGACGGCACCATTCAGGTTTTGCTGGAGCGGCTTAACACGCTCCGTTTGCCGCGGGCACTGGCCATGAAAAAGCGGGTTGATGCCGGTGAGTTGCTGCAAGAGAGCGACATCGAGTTTTTGACGCGGGCGCTGGAGGATGCACGCAATGCCGGTACGCTGATCCATCGTCATCCGGAGTTCAAGGAACTGGCTGAGCAGGTGAGCGAGCTTTACGCGCACATCACCCGCGTTGGTCTTGAAAACCAGCGCAAGCAGGGAGCCTGAGCATGACAACGGAAACGAAAACAGATGACGCTGCCGACAAGGCGCCTGCGGCCAAGCCTGCTGCCAGACCAGCAGTGACAAGACCAGCAACTGCAAAGTCAGTAACAGCCAGGCCCGCAAGAGCCAGGCCGTCCCCGGCCAAGCCGGTGGTAGCGGTTGCGAAACCGGAAAAGGACATAAAGAAGGCGGCAAAAGCAGGCAAGACGCCGGAGCGGATGAAGCGCAAGGACTACGAGGAAAAACTGCGCAAGCTGCACGAAGAGCTGGTCGCCCTGCAACTGTGGGTGGTGCACAAGAAGCTGCGGGTTTGCGTGGTATTCGAGGGCCGTGATGGTGCCGGCAAAGGTGGCGTGATCAAGGCCATCAGCGAGCGCGTCAGTCCACGCATTTTCCGTGTTGTGGCGTTGCCGTCGCCGTCGGACCGTGAAAAGAGCCAGCTGTACATGCAGCGCTACATCAGGCATTTCCCGGCGGCCGGTGAGATCGTGATTTTTGATCGCAGCTGGTACAACCGCGCCGGCGTGGAGCGGGTCATGGGGTTCTGCACCGATGAAGAGGCCGAGCGCTTTCTGGATGGTGTGTCCCTGTTCGAGAAGGCGATGGTCGACTCCGGCATCATCCTGATCAAGTACTGGCTGGAGGTCAGCGAGGCGGAGCAGACCAAGCGCCTGAAGGACCGCATCAACGATGGCCGCAAGATATGGAAGCTGACGCCAATGGACCTGAAGTCCTACAGCCGCTGGCACGATTATTCACGTGCCCGTGATGCCATGTTCCGTGCGTCTGACAACGGCTTTGCACCGTGGTATGTGGCGAATACGGACGATGTGCGGCGCGGTCGCCTGAACATCATCAGTCATCTGCTGAACCACATCCCTTACAAGAAGCTGCCTCGCAAGAAGATCAAACTGCCTGCGCGCCAGAAGCCCGACGGTTATGTCGAGGTAGAGCACAACTTCAAGTACATCGATGAGACATTCTGATGGCTAACGCACGTGCTGCCTGGTTTCCTGACGCCATGGACTGGTTGCCCGGATATGACCGGGCATGGTGGCGGCCGGATATTCTGGCCGGCCTGACCGCAGCAGCGGTGGTCATTCCCAAGGCCATGGCCTATGCCACCATTGCCGGCCTGCCCTTGCAGGTTGGTCTGTACACCTGTTTTGTGCCGATGCTGATTTACGCATTCTTCGGCAGTTCGCGGGTGATGAGTGTCAGCACCACCACCACCATTGCCATTCTGGCCGGTGCGCAACTGGGTGTTATGGTGCCGGACGGTGACCCTGCGGCACTGATGAGCGCCAGCATGACTCTGGCCCTGATGGTCGGGGCGATTCTGGCGGTGGCGGCGATCCTGCGTCTGGGCTTTGTTGCCAACTTCATTTCCGAGCCGGTGCTGACCGGCTTCAAGGCCGGTATTGGTATCGTGGTGATTGTTGACCAGATTCCGAAGTTGCTTGGTCTGCATTTTGACAAGGGTGGCTTTGTCCATAATGTCGGCGAGATCATCGGGGGGCTGGGGCATTTGTCCTGGGCCACGCTGGCGGTTGGCGTTGGCACCATTGCTGGCCTGGTGTTGTGCGAGCGCTGGCGTCCGCGCTGGCCTGCACCACTGATTGTGGTGGGCCTGATGATTGCCGGTGCCGCGTTTCTGGGTTGGGAAAGGCATGGTGTGGAGCTGGTAGGTGCCATTCCGACCGGCCTGCCGTCACTGGGCATGCCTGACTTTTCGTTGATGGAAGCGATGTGGCCGGCAGCAGCAGGTATTGCCTTGATGAGCTTTGCGGAAACCGCTGCGGTTGGTCGTGCGTTCATTGCAGAGGGCGACCCTCCCCTGCGCCCGAATACCGAGCTGTTTGCCACCGGCATCGCCAATATCGGCGGCGCATTTTTTGGCAGCATGGCGGGTGGTGGTGGTACATCGCAAACGGCCGTTAATCGCAACGCCGGTGCCAAAACGCAAATGTCGACAGTGGTTACGGCCATTGCGACACTCTTGACCATGTTTCTGCTGGCACCGTTTTTTGCCAGCATGCCCAACGCAACCCTGGCCGGTGTGGTGATCGTGTACTCGGTCGGGCTGATTCATTTCGCCGACTTTCGCGAGATTCGCAAGATCCGTCGGACCGAGTTTGTCTGGGCACTGGCGGCGGTGGCCGGTGTCATCCTGCTGGGCACCCTGAAAGGTATTCTGGTTGCGATTGTGGTGTCGGTGCTGGCGCTGGCATCGCAGACGGCCAATCCGGTGGTGAGCGTGATCGGCCGCATTCGTGGCACCAACGGCTTTCGGCCACTGTCGCCGGAACATCCGGATGACGAGATTTACCCCGGCCTGCTGATGGTGCGCCCGGAGGGCCGTCTGTATTTTCTTAATGCGGAAATCGTGGCCGAGAAAATCCGTGGCATGCGGGAGGCTTATCCGGAGACCCACACCATCCTGATGGACCTGCGTGGTGTATTCGACATGGAATACTCGGCCCTGAAAATGCTGGTTGATGCCGAGCGCCGTCAGCGTGCGGCCGGTATACGGTTCATGTTTGCCGCCCCCAATGCGGAAGTGCGCGGCATGCTGATGCGCTCGCCACTGGGTGAAGCACTTGGTGCCGATGGCATTTTCAACAGTCTGGACATGGCGGTGCGGCACTATCAGGAAAGGTCTGCGGCACAGACGGCGTGATGCTTGTGCCTGAATGAGCAACGCAGGTTAAACCCGCGCCTTTACCAGAGACTCCCGAATGAGCCCCGCCCCTGCTGTTTGCAGAGGCACTGCCTTGTTGAAAAGGGCTCCACACATGTGGGGCCCTTTGCATTTGGCGTTACTGCGGCTCCTGCCGCGTGGCCGAGTTCATCTCATGCCGTACCCGACTGACATGATCGTAGATCACCTTGCGTGCCCGGTTTGTCACACCCAGAGGTTTGTGCTCGGGCAAGGAATGCCATGGTGTGAAAGAAAGGTTTTCACAAAACATGTTTTGCGTCGGCGTGTCGAACACCTGCCGGGGGATATAAAGGGTGGCCACCTTGTAGAAGGGGGCGTCGGCCTCCTTCCACTCCGTCATGGAGTCTTCGACCTCCATCCGGGATGAAGTGCGGGGCTGGACCAGAAAGTCCATGCAGGCATCGCCATTCTGCAAGGTGTTGCGGAGGGCATCACGCAGATAGTCATGTCCGGGTTTGTCTGGCAGCGAGCCGGCAGTGGTCGAGCAAGAGCGGGCAGAATATTTGACCGCCTGCCGCTCGGGCCCGGCACCCAGTTGATAGGGGACCATGGACCAGTACCGGGTTTGCACCGGGTTGGCGATTTTCTTGTTGATGGTCTGCAGGGCAATCAGTGTGCCTTTGGCGCCCAGATCAAACGGAGCCCGCAACTTGTCCCAAACGCTGCCGCTGCCCTGGTGCTTTATCAGCGACAGGTAACGACCGGGGTCGTTAGCAAAGAATACGGGATGGTTGATCATGATGAAGTCCTGGGTGTCGGCCCCTTCTTCGCCTTGCAGGATCTTCTGGCCGGGTACGCCGAGTACCTTGATGGCCATCCCGCGTGCATCGCGCTTGATGTCTGCCAAGGTGGCATCGCTGGAGCCATTCGAAAAGCGGATCCATGCCTGGTAGGTTTTACCGGGAATGAACATGCCTTTGGCCAGATGCTCCGGCAACGACTCCGCGACACGGAACTCTGCTTTCACACAGCCGTGGGATTTGGGATGCGCGTCGCGGCGTGCCTCGCCCGGGCGGTACTGTTTGCGCAGGGTTTTTTCGATGAGCAGCGATGTCTGCAGTGCGATCGCCTTTTCATCGGCAAACAGGTGCTCGCCCAGATAGGGATCGATGACGGGGAGGCTGATTGCATTGGGACTGGCTGGAGCGGGTGGAGTTGTTGCGTTTGAGGGTTCGGCATTGCTGCAGCCGCTGATGGCTGTCATCAGGGCCAGATTCAGCCACAGACTCACAGGGCCTTGATGCAAATGGTACGTCATGATTATCCCCTGCTGACCAGTGCTGCGTTGTCGCGAGGCTACACGCACAACTGATCATGCTCACCATAAGGATAGACGGCCACAGCGTCTGTGGGACAACGTACTCAGCAGGAAGACCTGCATCAGCTCGGATGTGCTTGTGCTTGGGATAAAGCCAGCTTACCTTCCCTGCGGGAACATGCGCGTGGTGGGATGCATCCCTTAAACTGCCGCACATTTTCTGTTTTGTACTCAAGACCGTAATCCAGCAGAGACGACAGCATGAGCCACTCCCCTACCCAGGCCCCTGCCCCGGCCACTACCAATTCCAGAGGCCGCGTCCTGTTTGCCAGTCTGGTGGGGACCACCATCGAGTACTACGACTTTTACCTGTATGGCACGGCGGCGGCACTGGTATTTGGTGCGCTGTTCTTTCCGGGGGAGTCCAGCACGGCCCAACAGTTGAGTGCGTTTGCCACGTTTGCGATTGCCTTTGTTGCACGCCCGGTGGGCTCGGCCCTGTTTGGTCATTATGGTGACCGGCTGGGACGCAAGACCACGCTGGTGGCTTCGCTGCTGATCATGGGGATATCGACCACGCTGATCGGATTTTTGCCGGGCTATGCCTCGATCGGCGTAATGGCGCCGTTGCTGTTGTGCCTGCTGCGCTTTGGTCAGGGTATCGGGCTGGGGGGCGAATGGGGCGGTGCCGCATTGATTGCGACTGAGAATGCGCCGGCCAACAAGCGTGCCTGGTACGGCATTTTTCCGCAGCTGGGTGCACCGCTGGGATTCATTCTGGCGAACGGACTGTTTTTGTATCTGGTGCACACGCAGGGTGACGAGGCTTTTCGGGAATTCGGCTGGCGCGTGCCGTTTTTGCTGAGTGCCGTGTTGCTGGCGGTGGGATTGTATGTGCGCATGGCGCTGGTGGAGTCGCCGGCATTTGTGCAGTCGATGGCGCGCAACGAGCGTGCGAGTGTGCCGCTGCTGACGGTGTTCCGTCACCATGGCCGCGAGTTGTTGCTGGGCTCGATGGCGATGGTGGTGTGTTATGCGCTGTTTTACATCTCCACGGTGTTTGCGCTGGGCTATGGCACCAAAACGCTGAATATTCCGCGTGAACATTTTCTGGCGATGGAGTGTGGTGCCATTGTCTTCATGGCGATCGGTATTGTGGTGTCGGGCCTGTTGGCGGACCGTTACGGACGCAAGCCGGTGCTGTTGTGGGGTGCATTGCTCGCGGCGTTTTCCGGCCTGTGGCTGGCGCCGGCCTTCAACACCGGCGACCTGTACACAATCGGTGCCTACCTCTCTCTGGAATTGTTCCTGATGGGGATTACCTTCGGCCCCATGGGCGCATTGCTGCCCGAACTTTTCCCCACGCATGTGCGTTATACCGGCGCCGCTGTTGCATACAACATGGGCGGTATTCTGGGTGCATCGTTTGCGCCGTATCTTGCCCAGCGGCTGGTGGCCGAAGGTGGACTGGCATGGGTGGGCGGCTACATTACTGCCGCAGCGCTGGTCAGCCTGGTGGCGGTTGCGCTGATGACCGAAACACGCGATGTGTCGATGCAGGAATAATCCTGCCATAAAAATACGGCGTATCAGCCGGCCTTGCGAAAAGTCAGGTTGATACGTTGTGCACCCAGCAGCGGATGCTGCCCGGCCCTGAGTGGCAACACGCCATGAAAGCGCAAGCGTGACGGACCACCCCACACCACTACATCACCATGCGCGAGTGGTACACGGACAGTTTTATCGCTGCGCTGCATACCGCCGAACTGGAATATTGCCGGCAGTCCGAGCGAGACGGACACAATCGGTTGTGAAAAATCGCGCTCGTTCTTGTCCTGATGCAGTGACATGCGTGCACCCGGTTCGTAACGGTTGATCAGGCAGGCATCCGGCACAAAATCATTAAACCCGGCAGCGAGCGCAGCAGCGTGTGCCAGCCGTAAAAAACCTGCCGGCATGGCGGGCCAGGGCTGATTGCTTTCGGGGTTGATGCGCGTGTAACGATAACCGTGCTGATCCGTGACCCAGCCCAGTGTGCCACAACTGCTCATGGCCACCGACATGCGAAATCCGCCGGGCGTGTGCATGTGACGCAGTGGTGCACTGGCCAGAATGCGGTGCAGTGTTTGCAGGATGTCCGCTTCATCCGGCAACGCAAAGCGGCGCAACAGGACGGCACCGGGACAGATGACGTCGTGTGATGGTAGCGAATCTTCGTCAGCAGAAAACAGATCCAGCGTCATGACGGCTTGCCGCTATCAGTCATTGTCGGCTTCGCGCGCGAGCAGTGTGCGCTTGCGCTCCACTCCCCAGCGATAACCGGAAAGGCCTCCGTCATTGCGCACCACGCGATGACAGGGAATGGCGACGGCAATGGCATTGGCGGCACAGGCACCAGCCACGGCGCGCACGGCGGTTGGCGAACCGATGCGATTGGCGATATCGGTATAGCTGGCGGTTTTGCCGGCAGGAATTTCCTGCAGGGCTTGCCACACGCGCTGCTGGAATGCGGTGCCACGAATATCGAGAGGCAACGCCAGGCCGAGAGCAGGTGCTTCGACAAATCCCACTACCTGCGCCACGAGTTTTTCAAAGCCTGCATCACCGCCGATGAGCGTTGCGTTGGGAAAACGATCCTGCAGATCGTGTGCCAGGGCATCGGGATCATCACCCAGCAGGATGGCACAGATACCGCGCTCGCTTTGCGCCACCAGAATGGCACCGAGGGAACACTGGCCGATTGCAAAACGGATGGTGGCGGTGGCACCGCCCTGACGGAATTTTTGCGGCGTCATGCCCAGCACCTCGTTGGACGTTTCATAAAAGCGGCTGCTGGAATTGAAGCCGGCCTCGATGATGGCCGTGGTGACGCTTGCCTGACGGCCCAGTTCGTTACGAACGCGACGGGCACGATGGGCAACGGCATAGGCACGTGGTGTAAGGCCGGTGAACTGTTTGAAGATGCGGTGAAAATGCGAGGCGCTGATCCCGACCGCCACAGCGAGGGAATCCAGTGTGGGCAGACTGTCTGCCGCCTCGATGAGGCGACAGGCCTCCGCCACTTTGGTGGCGTATTGCTCGGCCAGTGGTGGCTGATCCGGCTTGCAGCGTTTGCAGGGACGAAAGCCGGCAGCCTCGGCCTCTTCGCGCGTTGCATGAAAGCGCACGTTTTGCGGTAGCGGGTGACGTGCGCCGCAGGATGGCCGGCAATACACGCCGGTGCTGGCCACCGAATAAAAGAAGTGACCGTCCGCGCCGGCATCCCGCGCCATGACCTGTGCCCAGCGGGGATCGCTCTCTGTGGCGGCGGCAAGGCAGGTTTGGCGGCTGGCAGTGGCCATTACGGTCTGACTCTGGTCGGGTAGTGAGAGTGTGATGGTAGCCATGGCCGTTGGCGAGAGCACTCCGGAACTTGCTTTTGAACCGGGGTCCTGCGGATGTCTCGTTGACGCACCTGAATCACCCCTGGTCTTGATGATCTGGCACGTGAAGCGATTAGCGGCCGTAATCGCTTCATAAATTGAAGCGATTAGAACAAGTCGCTGCCCCGGCGGGTTTGCGGAGGGGCCGCGTCAGAAAGAGATGACACTCCTCCGGCCAAGAGACGACGAGGTATCGGTACGACGCATCTGTCGCTGGCGAGGTGTGAGGCGCGCCTGTTCCTGCGGCGGATACAGCGACAGGGCCTTGTTCAGCAGCGCCTCCAGCTCGCTCAGGAAAGGATAGCGGGGATCGAGACTGTAGACCCGGGTGCGCCCTTGCGGCTGGCACGTGATCACCCCCGCCTCTTCCAGAGCAGTCAGCTGCTTCTGGATGGGGGTGACGGCGGACTGGAAAGACGCCGCAATCTCACGGGCATACCCCGAGCCCTGCGTGTGCAGGTACATCAGGACACGTTCGCGGTTGGTACTGCCGAGGATGGCTTCTAGCATGGTGGTGGTCTGTATAAACCCTTATGGGGTGTTTATAGACTATAAAAGAGGCTATATAAACTCTTTTTAGGTTTATGTGCCGTTGTGCAGTGACTTTACATCAGCAATGAAGTCACCAATTGATAACAGCCATCTTTGCTGCCCGGGACTGTAGGTTGGATGAATACCTGACGGAACAACAAGTTGCAGGTTGGAGGCTTTCATTTCGTTTGTCTGGGATTCGCTTATTGCGGCCTCAAGCGTCACAAGATGCTTGCGTGGTACACGGACACCCTCTGACAGAACCTGCCGCCATCTGTCCTTGCAGGTGGTTTTTGCTCCCAGCAGTCTCAGGCTTGCAGCGGGAAACCCGGGGTTCGAATAAGCCTCAAAGCCTGGAAAAATGAAATCAGGTTTGGAGTTGTTCTCGGTCACGCGCTTGCCCCCACCCTGTTCGAACTTCAGGTTGTGAACCGTGAAAATTTTTGCCAGATGATTTTCGAATGCTCTTCCGACACGCGATTTCCGACGATTCTGTACGCTGAGTGAGTAGCTGACAAAAGCATCGACATCATCACCGTTCGGGCCGAATCCTTGTTGAAGCTGATGCCTTACCGTATGCCTCTCCAGTATCCGGAACAATTTTTCCTCATGATTCATCCAGCCCAGCAGTACGGCATCAGGAGAAGAAAGTGTGTCTACTGCTTCACTCTGATAGGTATCACGAGCAAAGCTGGAGAAATCAGAAGTAAGAGGAAATCCTGTATTTCCAAATTTTTTCAGGATTTCATCAAGCCAGCTTTCATCATCGGGTTCTTCTTTGCTGAATGCGAGGCCAAGATCTTCAAGCACCAGCCGAAGTGGTAGCAGGATACTTGTCGAGTCCAGGTTGGCAGACGTAAAGTCGTCTGTTACATGAGTGATTCCGAAAATATTGCGGAGTTGCGCTTCGGCAGTGCTGCCAGCAGGAGCAAAGACAACCAGCAATTTTCCTTCGTGCAATTTGCCGATAAGGCAGAAATCACCTGCAGACAAAAGACGGGTTACATCGTTGGATTTGTAGTACAGACGATACTCGGGGCGACGATCTGGGTTTTTCCAGCGAACATCGTACCAGGTAACGGGGTCTTCGCTGATGACAGGCTCATTACCCTCATCCGTGAGATAGACCATGCGGGCTGGAAATGAAAATTTTTCATCTTTGGTAGGGGTCCCCAGGTATTCCTTGAAGCCGGCTGATGGTAGTCCACCGATTTCATGCTGGTTTGAGCGCTCAGGTCGTGCATCGACTGCACTCAGGTACTTGGCGGCCACACCTTCAAAATAATCACTGATCTTGTCGTGAAACATCGTTATCCGTTCCTGCGGATGTCTGCCACCAAGGGCGTTAACCAGTCCTTTTTATCACGAATATCGCATTCCCACACAACCATGACACGCCAGCCCAGTTTGTGAAGGGCTTCAATATCCCGCTGATCACGAGAGCTGTTGGAAGCAATTTTGGCCATCCAGAAGTCCGTGCGCGTTTTAGGTATCTTGAAATAGCGACAGTCATGGCCATGCCAGAAGCAGCCATGAACAAAGATGGCAGCTTCATACTTGGGGAGTACAAGGTCTGGTTTGCCCGGAAGGTCTTTGCGGTGCAGTCGAAAGCGGAAGCCGGCTTTGTGCAGGGCCTGACGAACGATAATTTCAGGGCGAGTGTTCTTGCCCCGGATGCCGGACATCATCCGGCTCCGGGTTGCAGCATCGACTATGTCGGTCACTGACGCCCTGCAGCCCGCATGAAATGCGGGTAGGCTGCATCGATTACGGCTGCATTGCCAAAACGGTTAAAAAACTCATCCAGGATGAGCTGTGCCTTTTTTGCTTCTTCCTCAGAAAAGAAGGACTCGCCACTATCGATATACTCAATGGAGCTGGCAGGGTCCTCCGGGTGAAAGATCAGGCCAGCGTCCGCCATATCTGAAAACCAGTGGCTCATCGCTTCCGTACTGTTGTCCTGCAGGTCTGGTATACGGTTATGCATAGTCTTTTTCCTTCTTCCTTGAAGTGGCTGGTTTACGGGACGCTGGTTTTGTTTGCTCGACAATGAACGGCCTCATCGTGCGGGCGACCGACTCAAAGGCCAGCATGACAACCGAATTGCCGAACTGCTTGTAGGCGCGAGTATCCGAAACAGGAATACGGTAAGTGTCCGGGAAGCCCATAAGACGCGCACATTCACGGGGTGTCAGACGGCGGGGATTCTTGCGGCCACGACTGATGAGGATTTCCGAGCCATCCTTGTAGTAACGGGCGGACAGGGTGCGGGCAATATCTTTCGGGCCGACAAGCCCGAAACCAAAGCCGTTGCCTTTGGCAGTGTGCTTTTCCTTGTAAGCCTGCAGGTATTCCCAGAGCTTGTCGGTGAGGATGTATTTCGGGTTGACCTTCTTTTTTTCGTGGTCGAAAAATCGGTTGCCGTCCCACTCCAGCTGGGGCTCGGTTCCATCCTCTCTGTGCAGGATGTCGGCCAGCCTGCGGCCACCTTTTTCTGGAAGCTCAAGTGCATCCCAGCTGAAATCCTGTGCTTCGCGGAAGCCAACGATAACAATGCGCTCGCGGTGCTGGGGTACGAAATGCTCACCATTAACGATGCGGGTATGGATGTGATAGCCAAGCTCTTCGGTCAGGGTTCGTTTGATGACGTCGAACGTGCGGCCCTTGTCATGCGACATGAGGTTTTTCACATTTTCCAGCATGAAAGCCTTCGGGCGTTTGGTTTCGATAATGCGGGCCACATCGAAAAATAGCGTTCCCTGGGTTTCGTCGGCAAAGCCGTGCTTGCGGCCAAGAGCATTCTTCTTTGAGACGCCTGCAATGGAGAAGGGCTGGCAGGGAAAGCCGGCCAGCAGAACGTCATGGTCCGGAATGTCTGAAGCGTCGACCTTGGTGATGTCTCCGTTCAGCTCATGGTTGTCATGGAAGTTGGCCCGGTAGGTTCGCTGGGCGTAGCTGTCCCATTCACTGGTGAAGACGCACTCTCCGCCGATGGACTCGAATGCCATGCGCAGTCCGCCTATGCCGGCGAACAGGTCAATAAAGCGGAACTGGCCTGGTTCCCTCTCGGGATGGATGGGCAACAGCATCTGCAGCTTGGCTGCCAGATAGGGACGGGGCTCGGTTTCCCGGAGCTGCCAGCGCCGTATGGTGCCGGCATCGACCTGCAGGGCTTCGGCAAGATCCTTCCGGTTGTAAACCTTCAGGGTTTCTTCCAGCAGCTTGTGTACCTGATCGTTCGCCATGCTCCATCCTCTGGGAATTTTTCATGCATATTGCATGAAATGCATTACCTGTACAAGAGAACAGTATTTGCTTTGAAAGGATATTGGCAAGCCGGCGCGGTAGAATGCACATCAATCCCTTCTTCTTTCTCTCCCGAACCCCATGTCCGCCCTCCTCCTCGCTCCCATGGAAGGTCTCACCGACTTCCACATGCGTGATGTGCTCACCCGCCTCAGTCGCTACGACTGGTGCGTGACGGAGTTCATCCGCGTGACGGACCACGTGCATCCGGCCCGGCTGTTTTTTCATGCCTGCCCGGAGTTGCATAACGGCGGGCTGACGGCGGCGGGTACACCGGTGCATGTGCAGTTGCTGGGCAGTGATCCGCAGATGCTGGCGATGAATGCGTTGCGTGCAGTGGAGCTGGGTGCGCCGGCAATCGACCTGAATTTTGGCTGCCCGGCGAAGAAGGTGAACAACCACGGTGGCGGCGCCATCCTGCTGGATACGCCAGAGACGGTGCATGCGATTGTGGCCGCTGTGCGGCAGGCGTTGCCGGCGCATGTGCCGGTGAGCGCAAAGATGCGGCTGGGGGTAAAGGACCGCTCACGCATGATCGAGAATGCCCAGGGGATTGAGGCGGCGGGTGCCGAATGGCTGACGGTGCATGCACGCACGAAGGAGGACGGTTATCGCCCGCCGGCGCACTGGGAGGCGATTGCGGAAATCCGTTCGCGCGTGGGCGTGCGGGTGATTGCAAACGGGGAAATATGGACGCCGGAGGATGCGCAGCGCTGTCGTGAGGTCTCTGGCTGTGATGACTTGATGCTGGGGCGTGGGGCGGTGTCGCGTCCGGATCTGGTGGGACGCATTCGCGGGGCTGACGCGCTGCCCTGGCAGGTGATGGTGGAGGCGCAGCTGGCGTTTGTGTCGCACATGGAAACCGGCCGGCGGCTGGGCACCCTGCCCGCACCGGGGGCCACTGACCAGGAGCCGGTCCGCTGGACTGAGCGCGGGGCGCTGGGCCGCTACAAGCAGTGGCTGGGCATGATGACGCGGGGCTATGCAGAGGCGGTGCCGGTGTTTGAGCAAGTGAAGCGCATGAAGACGCTGACGGACGTCAGGCAGTTGCTGGGTAGTGCGTGAAACCGGGCGGCCGGGTCTGTACACTGCGCTCTGGCATGGATGTCCACGTTGCCCCCTGCTGCGGGGCGGCACATAACAAGATCAAGAGGTTTCCATGCAGTACGCCAAGCGCACCATTTTTGATACGCCCGTTCTTAATGTCATTCTCCGCACCCTGTCGCTTCTCATTCTGAAACTGTCTGGCTGGAAGGTCACCGGTGCCGTGCCTGCCGATCTGAAAAAGGCGGTGTTCATTGCAGCGCCGCATACCAGCAACTGGGATTTGCCGTTCACGTTGTTTGTGGCGTTTGCGCTGCGCCTGAAAATCTACTGGATGGGCAAGGAAGAAATCTTCAAGCCGCCGTACCGGGGCGTGATGATGTGGCTGGGTGGCATTCCGGTGCAGCGCGTGGCCGCCACCAACATGGTGACGGCATCGGCCAATGCACTGTCATCCGTGGATGAGCTGATTCTGGTGGTGGCACCGGAAGGAACGCGCAGCAAGGCGCTGTACTGGAAGACGGGATTTTATTACATCGCACACGCAGCGCAGGTGCCGATTGTGATGGCGTTTCTGAATTACGAGCGCAAGGTGGGTGGCGTGGGCCCGGTGCTGTATCCCTGCGGTGACATTGAAAAAGACATGGTCGTCATCAAGGATTTCTACAAGGGCATCAAGGGCAAACGCGCCGATCTGTTTCACGAGGACTGAGTGCGTTCTGATGCGGCATTAACGAAAAGGCTCGTACTGTCAGGTGCGGGCCTTTTCTGTTTGCAGTGACAGCAATCCCCACGTGACGAGCCCGCCGACGGTAGCGAGCAGCATGTCCTTGTGCGCATCCCAGATATCGCCCTGGGTGCCGAGATAGGCCATGCCAACGTCGCCGGCAAAGGTGACGGCGGCGCCCCACTCCACCAGTTCGTAAACCAGTGAGCTGGCCATGATGAATTCCACGGTGAAATAACTTGCCCACCGGCCGTGCAGTGCGGCGCGGTCGATGAGGATTTCACGCATGGGCAGGAACAGCAGCAGGCCGTAGCAGAAGTGCACAAGGCGATCAAAGTGGTTGCGTTGCCAGCCGAGCATGTCGTTGAGGCTGGTGCCAAACATCTTGCGGGTCCACTCGTCATACGGCACGAGTGAATAGGTGTAGTGCGCGCCGATGATGTGCAGAGTGCCGAAGGCAAAGATCAGCCACCATGATGCATTGCTGAGGGGCTTCCGGCGTTGCTGCAAAAACAGGAAGACGGCAAAGATGGCCGTCATCATGTTTTCCAGTAACCAGGTGGCGCGGTCGTAGGGGGCGATGCCGACGATGACGGCAATCACGAGGAATGCCGGCAACAGTATACGGATCGGGTTTTTCATCAACAGCTTCACTGGTCGTGATGCATAAAAAAGCCTGCTTGCGCAGGCTTTTTCATTTAACGCAGGTTGCTGTTGTAGCCGCAAACGCCGGCGGCCACTTCCAGCTCACGAATACTGTTTTCCAGATAGTCGAGCAGACGCTGCATGCTGGGCAGGGTGCGACGGCAACCGATGAGGCCGAACTCGAGCGAGTCCACATAGCTGGTCAGCGTGATGTTGAGCGCAATGCGGTCGAGCACGATGGAGACGGGGTACATGCCCTGCAGGCGTGCGCCGTTCCAGTACAGCGGTTCTTTCGGGCCGGGTACATTGGAAATGACCACGTTGAACGCCTGCCACTTGGGGGCGAGCCCGGTGAGCAGGGTGACGCCGGTCGGTGCCAGCGTGAGCGCGGTGTAGTTGAGGATTTCTTCCTGGCTCATGCCCTTGAAGCGTTGTTTGGCTTCTTCCACCGATGCTTTGATGACACGCATGCGGTTGGTCGGGTCGGCAATGTGGGTGCCGAGATTGGCCAGAATCACGCCGATCTGGTTGCCGGAATCGCTGTCGTCCTGACGCAGGGACATGGGCACCATGGCAATCAGGGGCTGGTCGGGCAATGTGCCCTGGCTGATGAGGTAGTCGCGCAGGGCGCTGCCGCACATGGCAAGCACCACGTCATTGAGCGTGACACCAAACGCCTTGGCAATGGTCTTGATGCGGGTCATCGAATACGACTGCGCGGCAAAGCGGCGTGATCCGGTGATGGGCTCGTTGAGAATGGAGTGCGGGGCCTGGAACACGGACACGTAGTTGGGGTCTTTCTTGGCCTTTTTGGACGCCTTCATCACTTCGCGGATGACATTGGGCAACGTGGCAGCCTGTTTGCCGAGGCCGGCTGTCAGGCGTGCGAGGCCGCCGGCCACATCGGTGGGGTGCAGGCTGACCGGTTTCTTGCGCGGTGCCATGGCCCATACCGGTGGCAGGTCGCGGGCATCCGGGTCGGTGGACAGTGCACGCATGCCCAGACGCATGGCGGCCACACCATCACACATGGAGTGGTGAATCTTGGAGTACAGGGCAAAGCGTTTGCCCTGGATGCCTTCGATCAGGTGCACTTCCCACAGCGGGCGGGCGCGGTCGAGCAGGTTGGAGTGCTCGGCAGACACCAGTCCCAGCAGCTCGCGGATACGGCCGGGCTTGGGCAGTGCTTCGTGACGGAAGTGGTGATCAATGTCGAAATGGTCGTCTTCTTCCCAGAACGGCTGGCCGAAACGGGTGACCATGCGGCGGCGGAACAGGCCCTGCGGCTGGCAGCATTCGCGCATCTGCTCGGCCAGTTCACGGATGTACTTGGGCCCCGCATCTTCGGGAAAGGTGAAGAGCTGGAGACCAGCGACATGCATGGGTTGCTGGCGCTTTTCCATGAGCAGGAAAAGCTGGTCGACCGGGCCGAGTGGCGTCATGTGAGAATCCTTGCTGCTGACTGCGGGACGGGGCGCCGGCGACTTCTTCCCTGACGGCTTTCCCCTGAACCTGCATAGGATAACGCAAGACGTGGCGCACCGGCAGCGGTGGCGGTCGGCAAGTCGTGTCTGATTGTGTGCCGGATTGTGTGCAGGGGTGGTACAGATGCCGGCCGGTCGTTTTGCCAAACCGGGCAAGGCGCTACACTGGCCGGATCGACCTTGGAGTTGCCATGACCACACGCGATGATCTCGCCCATATCCGCAAGGACTACGCCCGCCACAGCCTGGGGCCGGAGGATTGTCTGGCGAATCCGCTGGCACAGGTCAGTCGCTGGCTGGATGAGGCCATTGCCGCGCAGGTGAACGAGCCGACCGCGATGAATGTGGCGACGGTGGAGAATGGCCGGCCGTCGGCGCGCATGGTGCTGCTCAAGGGCATCGAGGATGGTGCCTTTGTTTTCTACACCAATTTCGACAGCCGCAAGGGCCGTCAGATTGGCGACAACCCGTTTGCGGCACTGACGATGTTCTGGCCGGAGCTGGAGCGCTCGGTGCGTGTGGAGGGCCGGGTGGAAAAAGTGGCACCCGCAGTGGCGGATGCCTACTTCTCCTCGCGCCCGTACCAGAGCCGCGTGGGGGCATGGGCCTCGCTGCAGAGCCAGCCGCTGGATGGCACGGCCACGCTGGTGGCGCGTGCCGCAAAATATGCGGCGCAGTACGTGACGGGCGTGCCGCGCCCGCCGCACTGGGGGGGCTATGCCGTGATACCGGATCGTATCGAGTTATGGCAGGGCCGCCCTTCCCGCCTGCATGACCGCGTGCTGTACCTGCCGGATGGCAATGGCGGCTGGACGCGGCAGCGCTTGTATCCCTGAGCGCTGATTGATCGCGCAGCCAGGTCTGCGTGAATCAGATCACACGGCTTTTGATGCTGTCCGGAATCAGATGCAGGACCGGCATGATCAGGCTCCAGGGGAAGCGTGGCACCACCATGTTCTTTTTCTTCTTTTCGATACCGTTAACAATTTCCCTGGCGACCTTTTCCGGCGTGGCGACAAAGGGATATTTTTCCATGCCCGGGGCGATGTCGGTATTCACAAAGCCGGGGTGCACGATGGTGACATCAATCTTGCGCTTGGCGACTTCCATGCGCAGCGCTTCGAGATAATTGGTGAGCGCGGCCTTGCTGGCGGAATAGGCGCCGCTGCCGGGAATGGCGAAGCTGGCCGAGACCGAGGAAATGCCGGCCAGATGGCCGTGGCCTTGCTGCTTGAACTGGGCCATGGCCACATCAATCACGGCGATGGCACCGAGCAGGTTGGTTTCGATGATGCGGCGGTCTTCGGCGATATTGCCGTCGCCGGCCTTGCGCACACCGGTGACGCCGGAATTCACGATGACCAGATCGACGTTGCCGAAGGCGTTCATCATGTCATTCATGACCGGGCCGACCCGTTCCTGATCGCAGACATCCAGTGAGGCAACCGTAACGGTGATGCCATGCGCGGCACGCAATTCGGCGGCAAGCCGGTTGAGTTGCTCCTGATTACGCGCAAGCAGGCCGAGGGTGTAGCCGCGTGTGGCCAGCTCGCGGGCGAGCGAGGCACCGATGCCGCGGGAGGCACCGACGATGATGGCAGTTTTGGTTGTGACGGGCTGGGACATGAAAGGTCTCCTGAAGATGTGCCCGAGTATAGGGAGTGATGCAGGTTCATCCCATAGCCGGGATTGTCAGATGGGGACGACTTGCTGCGGGTGAATTGTTGTACCAGTATCAATGAATGGTGCTGCTGACGTGTGACAGTCCGAGACACCGCGCATACAGGGAGGATCGACATGAACAATACAGGCCGGTACCGGGCATGGCTGGCTGCACTTCTGTTGCCGCTGTGGGTTGCACTGACCCTGCCGGCACACGCGCTGAACGCGCTGCCGCCAAGCGTTCTGGATGTTCAAGCCGATGACCTGGACGGCATTGCCAAGCGTCGCACCGTACGTGCTCTGGTGGCATGGAGCAAGACCGGCTATTTCATCGACAAGGGTCAGCAGCGTGGCATTAATCTGGAGGTTGCACGTGAGTTTGAAAAATTCCTGAACACCAGGCTCAAGACTGGCAAGCAGCCCATGGCGGTGGTACTGGTGCCGGTGTCGCGCGACAAGCTCATCAGTTATCTGGCCGAGGGGCGTGGAGACATTGCCCTTGCCGGTCTGAGCATGACGCCGTCACGACGCGAGAAGATGGATTTCTCGGTGCCGATCCATGAGCATGTCAATGAAATCATCGTGCGCCACAAGCTGGCGCCACAGGTGCGTTCGCTGGTTGATCTTGCCGGCAAAACGGTTTATCTGCGGCCATCCAGCAGTTATTTCGAATCCTTGCAGCAGATGAATTCGCACCTGCGCGGCAGTGGCCATGCACCGGTGAAAATCATGCCGCTGGATGAGCACCTGGCCGATGAAGACATTCTGGAAATGATGAATGCCGGTCTTATTGATTACACGATACTGGATGATTTCCGTGCCAGCTTCTGGGCCAGGATATTTACCGATGTGGTGCTGGACAAGGATGCTGCCGTGGCCAGGGATTTGCCCATTGCTTATGGCTTGCGCAAAAACACGCCAAAGCTCAAGGCGCTGCTTGACGAGTTCCTGAAGAATCACCGGATTGGTTCGATGTATGGCAATGTGCTGGCAAAACGCTACTTCAATGACAATATCTGGGCACGCAGTGCCCTCAATCCGAAGAGCATGGCAAGCTTTCAGAAGACAGTGAGTATCTTCAAGCATTACAGCGACACCTATCATTTCGATTACCTGATGCTGACGGCACAGGGCTATCAGGAATCCGGACTGGATCAGAAACAACGCAGCCATGTTGGCGCTATTGGTGTGATGCAGGTAATGCCGGCTACTGGCCGTGAAATGAAAGTGGGGGATATCCGCAAGCTCGACCCGAATATCCACGCTGGTGTCAAATACATGAGCCAGCTGTCCCGGGTGTATTTCAACGAGCCTGAACTGGATGACTTCAATCGCACCCTGTTCTGTTTTGCCGGCTACAACGCCGGCCCCAACCGCATCGCCAGGCTGCGCAAGGTGGCGCAGGAGCGCGGACTCAATCCCAACATATGGTTTGATAATGTCGAGCGTGTGGTGGCGGAAAAAGTGAGCCAGGAAACCGTGCAGTATGTGCTGAACATCAGCAAATACTATTATGCCTACAAGCTGGTGGAAGAAAATGAAAAGCGGCGGGCACAGGCGATTGATGCACTGGAGAAAAAATAGGGCGCCAGGAATGCCGCCGTGTGATGCCCATAAAAAAGGCCGGACACAAGGTCCGGCCAGCGGGTCCGCGCGATCCCTGCGCGAATTCTTTCAGGTAGTGCTTACTGCATGGAGAACGCTTCGCTGTCCATCTGCATCAGGGACTTTGGCGATGCGATGATGCCGGCGATGTGGCTCTTGGCGCGTGGCAGCAGACGGTCGAAGTAGAACTCGGCTGTCTGGATCTTGGCCTTGTAGAACTCCGGTGTTTCCGAGCCGCCCTTCTCCAGCTTTTCAAATGCAACAGCGGCCTGCACAGCCCAGAAATAGGCCATGGTGACGTAGCCGGAATACATCAGGAAGTCGTAGCAGGCAGAGCTGACAATTTCACGTTCCTTGCGGGCGGTGAGCATGGTGCGCACGGTGAGCATGTTCCACTGGGCGGCGAGCTTGGAGAGCTGCCACACGTACGGACGCATCTTGCCGTTGAGGGCGTTGTCCTTGCAGAAGTTCAGCATGATGCCGGTGAAATCACGCACGGCCTTGCCACGGGTCATGATCAGGGTCTTGCGGCCGAGCAGGTCGAGTGCCTGGATGCCGGTGGTGCCTTCGTACAGGGTGGCAATACGCGCATCACGGGCGATCTGCTCCATGCCGTGTTCCTTGATGTAGCCGTGGCCACCCAGAACCTGCATGCCGATGTTGGCGGATTCCAGACCCAGTTCGGTGAGGAAGCCCTTGAGGATCGGGGTGAGGAAGCCGAGCTTGTCGTCCCAGTGCTCGTACTTCTTTTTGTCGTTCTCGATGATGCCGTTCACCATGTGGTCAGCATACTGTGCGGAGTAGTACAGCATGGCGCGACCGCCTTCGGTGATGGCCTTCTGCGTGAGCAGCATGCGGCGTACGTCACCGTGCCAGATCAGTGCGTCGGCGACCTTGTCCGGTTCCTTCTTGCCGGAGACGGCGCGCATGGAGCGGCGTTCCTTGGCGTACGGCAGCGAGCCCTGGTAGGACAGCTCGGAGTGGGCGATGCCCTGGACGGCGGTGCCGATACGGGCGGAGTTCATGAAGGTGAACATGGCGTTGAGGCCGCCATTGGGTTCGGCGATCAGGTAGCCGGTGGCGTCATCGAAGTTCATCACGCAGGTGGCGGAGGCGCGGATGCCCATCTTGTGCTCGATGGAGCCGCAGGCCACGGCATTGCGTGCGCCGACCGTGCCATCGGGATTGGCGAGGAACTTGGGCACGATGAACAGCGAGATGCCCTTGGTGCCGGCCGGTGCATCGGGCAGGCGTGCCAGCACGATGTGGATGATGTTTTCGGCGAGGTCATGCTCACCGGCAGAAATGAAGATCTTGGTGCCGGTGATCTTGTAGCTGCCGTCAGCCTGCGGTTCGGCCTTGGTCTTCATCTGGCCAAGGTCGGTGCCGCAGTGCGGTTCGGTCAGGCACATGGTGCCGGTCCAGCGACCTTCCACCAGCGGCGGCATGAAGGTGTTCTTCTGCTCGGTGGTGCCGTGCTGCATGATGGTGTTCATGCAACCCAGCGACAGGCCGGGGTACATGGTGAAGGACCAGTTGGCGGTGCCCATCATTTCCGACTTGATCAGGCCGAGCGACATCGGCATGCCCTGTCCACCGTATTCCTGCGGGTGTGACAGACCCTGCCAGCCGCCAGCCACGTACTGGTCGTAGGCTTCCTTGAAGCCCTTGGGGGTGCGCACTTCGCCATTCTCGAAGTGGCAGCCTTCCAGATCGCCGGAGAGGTTCAGCGGTGCAATCACGTCTTCACAGAGCTTGGCGCATTCGCCCAGGATCGCATCCACCATGTCCGGGGTGGCATCGCCGCCGTTGGACAGCTTGCTGTAGTGCTTCGGGTAATCGAACACTTCGTTCATCAGGAAGCGCATGTCGCGCAGCGGAGCCTTGTACGTCGGCATGAAAGCACCTCGTTTGGGGG
This sequence comes from Moraxellaceae bacterium, assembly GCA_030646295.1. Classification (GTDB taxonomy): domain Bacteria; phylum Pseudomonadota; class Gammaproteobacteria; order Pseudomonadales; family Moraxellaceae; genus UBA2031. Next base: position 134,891 of record JAUSND010000012.1, on the reverse strand, counting down.
TAAAGCGGATCTCTGGAACACGCGCAGGACTGGATCGCCTGGCCATAGAGAGCCGTCAAGAAGCGCTTTATACGCGAGCAAGGTCAGGCCCGCATTGACAACATTGCCGCTTTTGCCGGTTTTTTCGGTAAATGAACAGGCGTGCTACAACACCATGTGTCAACCATACGGTCATGACGGCGTTACTGAGGGTGTACGGATTTGTCATGCCCGGATGCTACGCTTCCGGTTTCCCTTCGCAGCCGCGGTTGCCACGAAGTATCAAGACAGCGGGCGCATGCCCATTGGTTGGCAAACACATCATGCTGAAACGACTTTCTCTTGCTGCCGCGCTGGCGGGCATGGCGCTGCCCGTGATGGCGGCCGAGGCCCTGTCACGCGAGGCGCCGGTGCCGGCGTCCTGTGCCGTGCCTGCGGCGCCGCTGGACCTGGCCACGGTGGTGCGGCTGGCGCTGTGCAGGCATCCGGATACCCGGACCGCGTGGCTGAATGCCGAGGCCCAGGCGGCGCGCGTGGACTCTGCCAGGGTGCCCTACCGGCCGACACTGGATGCATCGCTGGGGCAGACCCGCAACGTGGGCGATAACGTCTCGCCGGACAATGAGGACCGGACCACGGCGGCGCTGTCACTGGGCTGGCTGCTGTATGACTTCGGGGCGCGTGCGGCGGGCAAGGCGCAGGCGGAGCGCACCCTGGATGCCCTGCGGGCGAGCCAGGACGATGCCCTGCAGTCAGTGCTGCAGCGGGCGGTGGAGGCGTATTACCAGTGGCTGGCCGTGGATGCCAGCCTGCTTGCTGCCCGCGACTCCGAAACGGCGGCGGCAGAGACCCTGCGTGCCGCCGGTGTGCGGCAGCGGGTAGGCGTGGCAACGCGCGAGGATGTATTGCAGTCACAGACGGCGTTGTCGCAGGCGCGCCTGAGTGTGCTGACCAGGGAGGGCGAGCAGCAGGTGGCCCGTGGCCGCATGGCGATCATGCTGGGGCTGCCGGCGTCCACCTCGCTGACACTGGCAGAGACCCAGGCCATTCCGGAGAGCCCTGCCCTGCCGCCACTGGCGAGCTTTCTCACTGCCGTTGACCAGCGCCCCGATGTGCTGGCGCAGGGCGAACGGGTGAAGGCCAGTGAAGCGGCGCTGACCCAGGCACGGGCCAGCCACAGGCCCGACATCAGGCTGTCGGCCGATCAGGCGTGGACGCAGAACAACAGCAATGACAGCGATGCCGGCAGCATTGGCGTGCGCCTTAACGTGCCGCTGTATACCGGCGGCCAGCGTGCGGCCGATGTGCGGCTGGCCGAGGCGCAACTGGCACTGACGCGAACGGACCTGGAGCGGCTGCAACAGGATGCCTCGCAGGAAATATGGGAAGCCTGGCAGACACTGAAGACGGCAACGGCCGCGTTCTCGGCCACGCGCGATCTGGTGGGCGCTGCCGAAGAATCGCACCGCGCCGCCACGGCACGTTACAAGGCCGGGCTTGGCGACCTCATCAATGTGCTGAATGCACAAAGCTCACTGGCGGATGCACGCCAGCAGTTTGTGAAGGCCCGCTATGAGTGGGCGCGTGCGCGTATTTCCCTGGCCCGTGCGACCGGGACACTCGGATTTTCATCGCTGGATCATTCAGCACAGGTTAATGCGACAGGCGACATATCGGGCACCATGCCTGCGCCGGAGATGGCACCATGACATTGAAAGGTTTATTGCGCCCGCGGGTGCTGGTTGTACTGGCGCTGATGCTGCTGGTGGCAGCAGGTTTTGTGGCGTGTCGTGACAAGGGCGATGCCACCAGTTACCGCACGGAAAAGGTTGATCACGGTGATATTGCCCAGACGGTTTCGGCCAATGGCACGCTGAACCCGGTGACGCTGGTGAGCGTGGGCACACAGGTGTCCGGCACCATTACGGATCTGTATGTTGATTTCAATGACCGCGTTGAGGCCGGCCAGATACTGATGCGGCTTGATGACGCCCTGTTGCGTGCGGCACTGCAGCAGAGCGAGGCAAATTATGCGTCGGCACAATCGGCCCTGCGTCTGGCACAAAGTGATGTCGAGCGCATTGCACCACTGGCCAAGGACGGCTTTGTGTCGCAGCAGGAACTGGACAGGTCACAGCAGGCATTGAAGGATGCGCAGGCAAAAGTCGCGCAGACCAATGCGCAGGTAAAAAAAGACCGCACCAATCTTGATTATGCCGTGATCCGTTCGCCGGTCTCCGGTGTGGTGGTGTCACGTGCCGTGGATGCCGGCCAGACGGTGGCCGCAAGTTTCAATACGCCGGAGCTGTTCAAGATTGCTAGGGATTTGCGCGAGATGCAGATTGATGCCTATTTCTCCGAGGCAGACATCGGCCAGATTGTGGTCGGTACGCCGGTATCGTTCCGGGTGGATGCATTTTCCGGTCGGCGTTTTGCCGGCATTGTGAAACAGATCCGTCTTAATCCGAAAAACGAATCGAATGTGGTGAGCTACAACGTTGTGGTGAATGTTGATAATGCTGACCAGAAACTCTTGCCGGGCATGACGGCCTATGTGGATATCAAGGTGCAGGAGAAAGACGGCGTATTGCGGGTGCCGAATTCGGCGCTGCGTTTCAAGCCGACGGACGAAAGCCGGGTAGTAAAGGCGGCAGAGTCTTCTTCATCCGGAAAATCGGCGGCAGCATCTCCGGCTAACGGCGGGGATGAATCAGGTAACGGCGAGCGTCGGCGCTCCAGTCGTGCGGGCGGCAATGGTCGTGTGTATGTGCTGCGTGACGGCAAGCTGCATGAAGTGCGCGTGGCCATTGGCATCACGGATCGCCGCTATACCGAGTTGCGTGACAAGGCGTTGAAGGCAGGTGATGCAGTGGTGGTGGGTGAAGGCGAAGGTGCTGCTGGTGCAGCGGGTGGTTCTCCGCGCGGCATGCAGTTTGGCATGTAGGAGCCTGACATGAGCACAGCGGTTATCCGCACGCGCGGCATCATCAAGGAATTTGCGTCGGGGACAGGGCCGGTGCGCATCCTGCACGGCATTGACCTGCAGGTGGATGCTGGCGAGTTTGTTGCGGTGATGGGCCCGTCCGGCTCTGGCAAATCCACCTTCATGAACATTCTGGGTTGTCTCGACAGTCCGACCTCCGGTGATTATTTCCTGAATGGCGAATCCGTCGGTTACCGCGAGGCTGCGCAACTTGCCGCCATCCGCAATCGTGCGATCGGGTTTGTGTTTCAGGGTTTCAACTTGCTGCCACGCAGCACGCTCGCCGATAACGTGGCGCTGCCGCTGATTTATGCCGGTGTGCCGACTGCCGAACGTCGTGCCCGCGCTGCCGACATGCTGGCACGTGTGGGACTGGGCAACCGGCTTGATGCCTATCCGGCACAGATTTCCGGTGGCCAGCAGCAGCGTGTGGCGATTGCGCGCGCACTGGTGAATCGCCCGGCGCTGGTGCTGGCGGACGAGCCTACCGGCAACCTTGATACAAAAACCAGTGCAGAAATCATGGCGCTGTTCGAGTCGCTTAACCGCGATGACGGCATCACCATCCTGCTGGTCACGCATGAAACCGATATCGCGATGCACGCAAAGCGGCTGGTGCGTCTGGTTGATGGCCGCATGGCGTATGACGGTCCCGTGGCCGAAGGCCTCAACCAGCATCTGGAGATGCACTGATGTTCGGGTTCATGTTGCGTGAAGCGCTCTCGGCCATGCTGGCGAACCGCCTGCGCAGTTTTCTCACCATGCTGGGCATGATCATTGGCGTGGCCGCTGTCATCCTCATGCTGGCCATTGGTGCCGGCGTGCAGAAGCAGGTGAACAGTGCGATTGCGAGTATGGGCTCCAACCTGTTCATCGTGATGCCGGGAGCTACCTCGGCCAACGGGGTGCGCACCGGTTTTGGCGGCGCCCAGAACCTTACACTGGGCGATGCCAATGCCATCCGGCAACTGGACGGTGTGAGGTACATGGCGCCGTTGCTGCAGAACAATTCGCAGGTGGTGTATGGCACCAACAACTGGAACACGCAGGTCATCGGCACCAATGCGGATTATCTGGGGCTGCGCGACTGGCCGGTGGTGGAAGGTTATGTTTTTGATGAGGCCGAAATGCGCACCGGTGCGCAGGTGGCCCTTGTTGGCCAGCAGATTGTCGAGAATCTTTTTGGTGGCCTGAGCCCCATTGGTGAAACCATCCGCATCCGCAACCAGCCCTTCCAGGTTGTGGGGGTGCTGGGCACCAAGGGCCAGAGCCTGGATGGCCGTGACCAGGACGACACCATCATTGTGCCGCTGACCACGGCGCAGCGCCGTCTGGCCGGGCCGCGCTTCCGTGATTCGTTGCGCATGATCATGGTGCAGGCCGACAACGAAAACGTCATGTTGCGCGTGCAGACTTCCATGCAGGACCTGCTGCGGGAACGGCATCGTCTGGGCGAGGATCAGGACGATGACTTCACCATCCAGAACCTGACGGCGCTGGCGAATACGGCGGCCGAGACAACGGCGGTGATGTCGCTGATGCTGGGTGCGATTGCCTCGATTTCGCTGATCGTTGGCGGCATCGGCATCATGAACATCATGCTGGTGTCGGTGACGGAGCGGACACGTGAAATCGGTATCCGCATGGCGATCGGCGCACGCCCTGCCGATATCCGCCTGCAGTTTTTGCTGGAGGCGGTCATCATTTCGATAGCGGGTTGCCTGATCGGGGTGCTGATCGGTATTGCGGGAGCGTTTGCGGTGGCGAGCACCGGCAAGCTGCTGGTGCTGGTGACGGTGTCATCGATGCTGCTGGCGTTTGCAGTGGCGGCCGGCATTGGCATATTTTTCGGATTTTATCCCGCCAACAAGGCGGCCCGCCTGAAGCCGATCGAAGCGCTGCGTTACCAGTAGCGAAGTTCATTCATCCTGCAATGAAAAGCCCGCATGACAGCGGGCTTTTTTCATGCGGCGTTTTCGGTGCGAGGTGCCGGCGCATCAACGGCGTCACGCTGAAGGATGCGTGGCCAGCGGGGATGGATCATGGCGGTTTGTGGCTCGGCTTCCTGCGTCACGACATAGACACGGGCTTCGCCATCAATGAAGGCCATGAGCCCCTGGATGAACTCGCCCTCCTCCAGATCAAACCAGTAACGCTGGCCCTCGGCGTCCTTTTCCATGAAGCGCTCGACGGCAATCTGCACGGGCCTGGGGTTGAGGCGGGTCCAGCGGCCATCCTTGATGGAGGACAGTCGCGCCCAGCCACCTTCGGGAAATCCGCACATCTCTTCACGACGCTTGCCCCAGGTGATCCACTCGATCTGTCCGTCGCGCTTGCGCACGGGAAGCTTTGCACTGGGGTGGGGGAAAAAAACCTTGGTGTCCTGCAGCTGTATTGCTCCGCACATGACCGGATTCTTCTGGTTAATGGGGGGCAGCCTACGGTCGTCCCTGTGTGCTGTCCCGGTATCAAGCTGATATGCCGGACGGGTCCTTTGGGTGGCAAACAGTCCGTTTGCCGGGTCCGGCATCACATAGTTGCCGCCTAACGTTAGCTATAGTGTCGTTAGCGACAGTCGGCCCAGTCTAGCAAAAAAATTCCGGGCAGGTCATGCCACAGCCTGTGCACTCATTCGGCATCTTCATGCGTGACGGCGTCGGCTGCCTCGTTGGCATCATCCAGCCATTCGCGCCAGACCGCGACCATGACGGCCAGGATGACGGGACCGATGAACAGGCCCACCATACCGAAGGCGGCCAGACCGCCCAGCACGCCGAACATGACCAGCAGGAAGGGCATGCGGGTGGCGCTGGAGATGACCAGTGGCCGGATGATGTTGTCGATCCAGCTGACGACAAGGGCGCCCCACAGGAACAGGCCGAAGGCGGCCCAGGTCTCGCCCGTCAGGAACAGCCAGATGCAGACGGCGCCCCAGGCAAACGGGGTACCGAAGGGAATGAAGGCGATGAGTGCCGTGAGCACACCCAGGAAGACCGGGTTACCCATGCCGGCGACGGCATAACCGATGCCCGCCAGCAGGCCCTGGGCCATTGCCGTCAGCACAATGCCGTAGACCACGGCGCGGGCCATGTCGCCCATGGCGCGCAGGTAGTCGTCGATGCGCTCGTCCAGTACCTGGGTCAGCACAAGGCGGATCTGCTTCACCACGATCTCGCCATCACGGTAAAGGAAGAAGGCGGTGAGCAGGGCAAATCCGAGCTTGCCCATGTTGCGCCCCACCCCGCCGACAAACCCGGCGGCATGATTGACGCCGTAGTTGCTCCATTCGGTGATCTGGGCTTTCAGTGCTTCCGGACTGGCATTGAGGCGGTCGAAAAAGGCCTGCAGCTCGTTGCCGAGCCAGGGGACGTTGCGGAAGGCCTCGGGCATGACCAGATTGCCCCGCGAAAGCTGCTGGGCAATCTGCTGGTAGACGCCGCTGATCTCGCTTTGCAGCAGGAAGACCACCCACAGGAGCGGCAGGATCAGGGTCAGGGCCAGCATCACGGTCATGACCAGTGCCGAGGGGGTGTGGCGTCCCCGGAAAACCGTACGCAGGCGCAGATACAGGGGCCAGGTGACATACACCAGGATGCCGGCCCAGGCCACGGGAATGATGAAGGGGCTGAGTACTTGCCAGGCCAGCAGCAGGAGACCGGCGAGGAAGACACCGAGCAGGAGACGACGACTGTTCCGGGGGTGCAGCGGGTCCATGAGAGGTCCGTGTGTGACAGTTACCTCATTCTCGCTGCGGGATCGCCAATCCGCCAGTGCCGATGGCGCAGTGGGTCACATATTCTGTGAAACAGGGGCCGGCGTGACGGCGACACGGCCCATCGCTGCGCGCTCTGCCTCGATCCAGTCACGCGCCCGTGCATTGAGCGCCTTGGCCGGCGTACCGTGCGAGTCCATCGGTATGCCGATCACGACCTGAATGACGCCGGGACGCTTGAGCATGGTGCCGCGTGGCCAGCAGTCACCGGAGTTGAGCGACACCGGCAGCAAGGGAAACCCGGTGCGAGCGGCCAGCATGGCACCGCCGACGTTGTAGGGCAGCTGCTCGCCCGGTCGTGCACGCGTGCCTTCCGGAAATATGATGATGCGGCGCCCGGCCGCCAGCCGCTCTTCGCCCTGACGCAGCACCGCTTTCAGTGCCTGTGCCGGTTCGCCGCGATTGATGGCAATCGGATTGAGCAGGCGCAGGGCCCAGCCAAAAAACGGAATCGAGAGAAGCTCGCGCTTGAGTACGGTGGTTGCCGGTACCAGCAGGGATTGCAGGTACAGGGTTTCCCATGCGCTCTCATGCTTGGACAACACCACGCAGGCACCAGCAGGAATGTTTTCGATGCCGGTCACTTCATAGCGGATGCCACAGCTGACTCTGGCCCACCAGACACCGAAGCCACACCAGGTAACGCAAATACGGTAGGCCATGTCACGTGAAAATACGCCGACGACAGAGGCCAGTACGCTTTGCACAATCATGGAGAGCGAGTAGCCCGCGTAAAAAACCAGTGAGCGCAGAAAAAGCCATCCCGTCTTCATTGCGTTCCCTCTGGTTAATGGCATGCAACGCCTGGCAATCAGGCGGAAACAGCATACCTGAGGACGCCGGAGGGACAAGCAAAAAGGAATGCGTAGCGGCAACTATATTGTTAGCGAATCTGACGAATATCAAGGCAACAGACGTGCTTTCTGCGCCAGCGTTTTTACGGCTGGCGCAGAAAACGACTCAGGCCTGCAGCAGGGAAATATCCGCCACCTGCAAGAACAACCCGCGCAACTGTGCCAGCAACGCCAGGCGATTGGCACGCACGGCGGCATCATCGGCCATCACCATTACCTGATCGAAAAAGGCATCGACCTGCGGACGCAGTGCGGCCAGGCGAGTCAGCGCTGCCGTGTAGTCATGGTTGGCAAACAGCGGCGCCAGTTCGGATGTCAGTGCGGCCACCGCAGTGGCCAGAGCCTTCTCGGCATCATCACTGAGCAGTGACGTATTGATGGCGGCATTGGCCGGTACGGTTTCCTTCGCCAGGATATTCGACACACGCTTGTTGCCGGCGGCAAGTGCAGCGGCTTCCGGCAGTGCGGCAAAATGTGCCACGGCTTTCACGCGCTGGTCGAAATCATACGGCGAGACCGGTTTCATGGCCTGCACGGCGAGAATCACTTCCGGCTTGATGCCCTGCTCTTCGTACATGGCGCGATAACGGCCGAGCAGGAACTCGAACACGTCACTGGCCGTGTTGGCATTGAGCAGCTTGTCACCGTAATTGCGCGTGGCTTCCGTCACCAGTGCCTGCACATCGAGACTGAAACCTTTCTCGATGATGATGCGCAGCAAGCCGATGGCGGAGCGACGCAGGGCAAACGGGTCCTTGGAGCCGGTCGGTGGCTGGTTGATGCCGAAAATACCGACAAGGGTGTCGAGCTTGTCCGCCAGTGCCACGGCGGCGCCGGTCACGGTGGATGGCAACGCATCACCGGCAAAGCGTGGCTGGTACTGCTCGTTAAGAGCCTTGGCCACTTCTTCATGCTCACCATCGTGGCTGGCATAGTAGAAGCCGGCAATGCCCTGCAGCTCGGGGAACTCACCCACCATCGAGGTGACCAGATCGCATTTGGAGAGCAGGCCGGCGCGCTCGCCGAGTGCCTTGTCGCCACCGGTTTGCGCAGCAATCACGCCGGCCAGTGCGGAAATGCGCTGGGCCTTTTCATGCACGGTGCCAAGCTGGGCCTGGAACACCACGGTCTTGAGGCGCTCGTTGCGGGTTTCCAGTCTGGATTTCTTGTCCTGGTTGAAAAAGAACTCGGCATCGGTGAGGCGCGGACGCACGACCTTTTCATTACCGGCCACAATATATTCCGGATGCGCGCTTTCAATGTTGGCGACCGTGATGAAGCGCGGTAGCAGCTTGCCGTTGGCATCGAGCAGGCAGAAATATTTCTGGTTGTCCTGCATGGTGGAAATCAGGGCTTCCTGCGGTACGGCGAGAAAGCGCTCCTCGAAGGAACACACCAGCGGTACCGGCCACTCCACCAGTGCGGTGACTTCATCGAGCAGTGCCGGCGGAATGATGGCCTTGCCGTTTTCTTTCGCCGCCAGTGCCTGCACCTTGTCGAGAATCAGTGCGCGGCGCTCGGCAAAGTCGGCCTGTACCCACGCGGCACGCAGGTCTTCCAGATACGACGAGGGCGAAGAAATGCGCACGGCCTTGGGCGCGTGGAAGCGGTGGCCACGGGATTCACGGCCGGCTTTCTGCGCGAGGATGTCGCAATCGAGCACGTCGTCACCGAGCAGCATCACCAGCCATTGTGTCGGGCGCACGAACTCCACGCGCGAGGCACCCCAGCGCATGCGCTTGGGAATGGGCAGGTCATTGAGGGATTGCGACACGATGCCGGGCAGTAGCGCCGTGGCGGGCTCGCCTTTCACTTCGCGCACGTAGCGCAGCTTCTCGCCGCCGCGGTCGACGGCGGAAATATCCACGCCATTCTTTTTTGCAAAACCCAGTGCGGCCTGTGTCGGGTTGCCGGCCGCATCAAACGCGGCCTTGACGGGGGGGCCATCAACGGCAATGGTGCGATCCGGCTGCTGGATGGCAAGGCCGCTGATCTGCACGGCGAGACGACGAGGTGCAGCAAACACTTTTACGTCGCCGTGCGGCAGTCCGGCGCTGGCCAGTCCGCTGACGATGCCGTCACGGAAACTTTCCGAGAGGGCCTTCAGTGATTTCGGGGGCAGTTCTTCGGTGCCGAGTTCGACCAGAAAATCCTTGTGACTCATGCTGCGTTCTCCGGCGTCTTGTCCTGGGCCTTGTCTTGCTCAAGTTTGGCGAGTACTTCATCACGCAGTGAGGCGGGTGCCATGGGAAAGCCGAGACGGGCGCGGGCCTGCAGATAGCTCTGTGCAATGTTGCGCGCCAGGGCGCGCACGCGCAGGATGAAACGCTGGCGCTCGGTGACGGAGATGGCGCCGCGGGCATCGAGCAGGTTGAAGGTATGTGAGGCCTTGACCACCATTTCATAGGCCGGCAGCGGCAGCTTTTTTTCCATCAGTGAATTCGATTCGCTTTCGTAGAAATCAAACAGCTCGAACAGCTTGGGCACGTTGGCGTGTTCGAAATTGAAGGTCGACTGCTCGACTTCGTTCTGGTGGAAAACATCGCCATAGGTGACCGGGCGCTTGTTGCCCTCGGCATCGGGCACGCCTTCGGCCCAGATCAGGTCGTACACGGAATCGACGCCTTGCAGGTACATGCACAGACGCTCAAGGCCGTAGGTGATTTCACCGGTGACCGGATAACACTCGACGCCACCGACCTGCTGGAAGTAGGTGAACTGCGTGACTTCCATGCCGTTCAGCCAGACTTCCCAGCCCAGACCCCAGGCGCCCAGCGTCGGGGACTCCCAGTTGTCTTCGACAAAGCGCACATCGTGCACGGTGGTATCAATGCCGAGCAGGCGCAGCGATTCGAGGTAGAGGTCCTGGATGTTGGCCGGCGACGGCTTCAGCACCACCTGGAACTGGTAGTAGTGCTGCAGGCGGTTGGGGTTCTCGCCATAGCGGCCGTCGGCCGGGCGGCGCGAGGGCTGCACATAGGCGGCGTTCCAGGTTTCCGGGCCGATGGCGCGCAGGAAGGTGGCGGTGTGGAAGGTACCGGCACCCATTTCCATGTCATAGGGCTGGATGACGACACAGCCCTGGCTGGCCCAGAAGTTCTGGAGCTTGAGAATCAGGTCCTGAAAAGTCAGGCCTGCAGCAATCGCGTTAGCCACGGAGGGCTCCCCTCGAAACGAATCAAAGCGGCGAGTATAACGGGAAGGCCGTGCGGCGACAGCACGTGATCAGCCGGCAATGACGGGAGGGAGAGGAAAATGTCGGGAGTGGAAAAACAGCGTTGCCCCTGGTGCGGCACAGATCCGCTGTATGTGGCCTATCACGATGCGGAGTGGGGGGTGCCCTCCCGGGATGACCGCCACCTGTTCGAGATGCTCTGTCTGGAAGGGCAGCAGGCGGGCCTGTCGTGGATTACCGTGCTGAAAAAGCGGGAGAACTACCGCCGGGTTTTCTTCCGCTTTGATCCGCGCAAGGTGGCGCGCATGACGGATGCTGATTGCGAGGCCCTGCTGCAGGACGCAGGCATCATCCGCCACATCGGCAAGCTCACGGCGATCCGGGACAATGCCATTGCCACGCTGGCGGTGCAGAAGGAGTTTGGCAGTCTGGCCGCCTATGTCTGGTCGTTTGTGCAGGACCGGCCGGTGCGGAACCGGGTGCGGGACTACCGGCAGGCGCCCGCCTCCACCGTCCTGTCCGATGCCCTGGCCAAGGACCTGAAGAAGCGCGGCTTCCGTTTTGTCGGCACCACCACGGTGTACGCCTTCATGCAGGCGGTGGGGATGGTGGATGATCATGAAACCGGCTGCTTCCGTCATGGCCTGGCTGAATGAGGGTGGCTTGCGCCAGATCATTTTGCCGTCAGGCCATCTGCGCGATGCTGGGAACATAAACCCACGCCACGGAGATTTACATGACGCTTGAGCACCATAGCCTGCTGCGCGATTTTCCCGAGCACCATGACCGCATCAAGGAACTGAAGCAGGGCGACAACCATTTCAGCCGCCTGTACGACGAGTATCACGAGACTGACGACAAGATCTATCGTTCGGAAATACAGCAGGACGTGCTGAGCGACGAACATCTGGAGTCGCTGAAGAAGGAGCGGGCCCTGCTCAAGGACAAGCTCTGGGCCATGATCGGCGAGCCGGCCTGATGGCGACGGGCGGAGCCGTCAGGCTCCGCCTGGTTTCACTCGTCTTCCAGCGGGATCAGTACCCATAGGATCAGGTACACAATCATGCCGGGGAAGGCCGCACTGAACAGTGACACCAGCACATAGATGATGCGCAGCACCGTTGCGTCCAGTTCGTAGTGCCTGGCGATTCCTCCCAGTACGCCGCCCAGCATTTTATCGGTGCGCGAGCGTTTCAGTTTCTTCGCTTCACTCATGATTTCTTTCTCCCGATGAAGTGGTGGCTTTCATGCCTGTCCGGTTTTCGTGCGCAATTCGCGAAAGACTCCAATGGCCAGTGTAATCACCGTAAGCGGAATCACGAACCAGAGCATGGCATGGTTCAGCGTCTGCGTGGCCGGAGAGTGCTGTGCTGCAAATACCAGATACAAGGTATAGGCAATGTAATAACCCAGAAATATTGCGCCGTTGCTGCGTGAAATGATACGGCCGGCAAAAAACATGGGCAGGCAGGCGGCGGCAATGGCAATCATCACGGGGATGTCGAACTGGATGGCGATTTCGGCCACGGGAATTCCGGCAGGCGACACCATGGAGGCAAGGCCAAGTACGCAGAGAATGTTGAAAATATTGCTGCCGATGACATTACCAACAGCAATATCGCGCTCACCGCGCAAGGCCGCCGTGATGCTGGTAGCCACTTCCGGCAACGACGTGCCGGCGGCGACGACAGTGAGGCCGATGACCAGTTCACTCACGCCCAGGCCGCGGGCAAACATGACGGCGCCATCCACCAGCCATTTCGATCCGATCACCAGCATCACCAGTCCCAGCAGCACATAGCCGATATTCTTTGCCCAGTGCGGTTGACCGTCTTCTTCACGGACGTCCACACCGTCAGCATACTCGCTGGTGACGGCAGCAGACTCTTTGCGGGAGTGACGGATCAGGAAAGTGGTGTACAGAACAATACCGCCAAAAAGAATGGCGCCATCCATATGGCTGAGCCTGCGGTCCAGCGACATGAACAACAGCAAGACGGATGCGGCAATCATGATGGGCACATCGAGACGCAGCAGTTGTTGCTGGACGGCGAGCGGAATGATCAGGGCCGAGATGCCGAGAATGAACAGGATGTTGAAGATGTTGCTACCCACGACATTGCCGATGGCAATGTCGGCCTGACCCTGCCAGGCGGAGGCGGTGCTGACGGCAAGCTCCGGCGCGCTGGTGCCAAATGCCACTACAGTGAGCCCGATGACCAGGGAAGAAATGCCGAGTGCGCCCGCCAGATGGGCAGCGCCCCTGACAAGAATGTCGGCGCCGAGAGTGAGTAGTACCAGTCCCAGAACAAAGAGGCCGAGCGTGACCAGATCCATTGCAGGATTCCAGATGAACTTCCCGGCCATGGAAGCAAAAAAGCCGTCAGTGGGCAAGCTGACGGCTTGAAGCGGTTACTTCAGGTCAAACACATCAATAATGGTTTGTGTGGCTTCGATCAGGCGGACGGCCTTGTTGTCGATCGTGACCACAATGGTGCCATCCGGCTGTGGCGGCAACTGGCCGAGAATGTTTCTGGGCAGGGGTTGGGCATGCGCCAGTACTACCGGATCAATAACCTGCCCTGCAGCCAGTTTCTTTTGCCAGCCCGGCGGCAGTGGTTTGCCGCGGGCAGCGTTCTTGGCCAGCCCGGGTGGCAGGCTGCGGGTAACGGTGGAGGGGCTTGTGCTGTGATGGCGCTTCAGCGTGCTGCGTTCCTTGTCGGTGAAGGTAAAGCGCAACTGGCTTTTTTTATCCTGTGTGCCCTTTGCGGTGTTCTTGCTGACGGCTGCTGACGGCTGCTTGCCATGGGGATTTGCCCCCTTGTGTGGCTTGGCATCGTCCTTGGCGACGGCGGTGCCGGCCAGGATCAGGCACAGCATTGAGGCGGCAACGGGAGACAGGCGCATGGTCATTTCCTCTGGTGAATACAGGTCATGACGGTATTCAAGCCCCGGACTGGCGTGATTGCCAGTAACCAGGGGCAGGAATATGTACAGGTTCACACTCTTCCCGTAGTGCTTTTGTAGCAAGTACTTGTGTGACGGGCTCAGACGGTTACCGGATTACGTGTACCTGATTTACCGGGCAGGGACATGCGCAGGATGCGCAGGATGACGGTGGCAAACTGCCGTGTCAGCGAGCCCGTGTTGTAGGGCAGGTTGTATTTGGCACACAGTGCCCGCACTTCCACGGCGATGTCGGCATAGCGGTTGGCAGGGATGTCCGGGAAAAGATGGTGCTCGATCTGGTGGCTCAGGTTGCCCGAGAGGATATGAAACCATTTGCTGCCCTGGATGTTGCAGGAGCCGAGCAGCTGGCGCACATACCATTCCCCTTTTGTTTCGTTGCGGGTTTCCTCTTCCGAAAACATGGCAACCTGATCGGTGAAATGACCACAGAAAATGATGATGAAGGCCCAGATGTTGCGCACCACATTGGCGGCGAGATTGCCGAGCAGGACCGTGGTGAATATCGGGAACGCCAGCAACGGGAAAACGACATAGTCCTTCAGCGCCTGCCGCCCCATCTTGCGCATGGACTGCCTGAACTGCGGACGCACTTCATCCCATGAGCGCTCACCAGTGCGGACACGATCCATTTCAAGATCGTGCATGGCCACGCCCCACTCGAAAATCAGCATCATGATGAACGCACGCACCGGCTGGAACAGGTGCTTCACCTTCCATGGCTGTTCTTCGGTCATGCGCAGGATGCCATAGCCGACATCGCGGTCCTTGCCGATGATGTTGGTGTAGGTGTGGTGAATGAAATTGTGCGAATGCCGCCACTGGTCACCCGGGCAGGCACTGTCCCACTCGAAGGTGCGGCCACGCAGTTGCGGATCGTTGGTCCAGTCAAACTGGCCGTGCATGATGTTGTGGCCGATTTCCATGTTGTCGAGAATCTTTGACAGGCTGAGCAGCGCCACGCCAAGTGCAAATGCAACGGGATTGAAGCCCATGAAAAGAAAAAGACGGCCACCGATTTCGGCCATGCGTTGTACGCGGATCAGGCGACGGATATAGGCAAGGTCGCCGGCACCAAGATCGGCGCGGATGCGTGCGCGAATGGCGTCGAGCTCGGCACCAAAGGCCTGGCTTTGCGCAGGGCTGAGACGGGGGGTTGCGGCAGCGGTCAGCGTCATGTCGACACCTTTTTTATTTTATGGTTTTTTTATTGTTTTAATGTTTTGCATTTGCATTTGCGGCCACGGTGGCCGGAAATGCAAAACGCCCGCTCCAGGGGAGCAGGCGCTGTCAGTGCAGCGAAGACTGATTATGCCACAGCAGCTACATTGCCATTGCCACCGTTCGGCAGGGAAAGCCGGAAAATGCGCTGCACCACGGTGCCAAACTGTTTGCTGAGCGAGCCAGTGTTGTAGGGCAGGCCGTATTTTTCACACAGTGCCTGCACTTCCACGGCCATTTCCGCGTAGCGGTTGGCAGGAATGTCCGGGAACATGTGGTGCTCGATCTGGTGGCTCAGGTTACCCGACATGATGTGGAACCACTTGCCGCCTTCGAGGTTGCTGGAACCCATCAGCTGGCGCAGGTACCACTCTGCCTTGGTTTCGTTCTCGCATTCTTCTTCGGTGAACATTTCTGCGCCTTCGGTGAAGTGGCCGCAGAAAATGATCATGAAGGCCCAGATGTTGCGGATGATGTTGGCGACGAAGTTGCCCGCCAGCACCGGCAGGAAGAAGGGACCGGCCAGCGCCGGGAAGGCCACGTAGTCCTTCACCAGCTGCTTGCGCATCTTCTTCAGGAAGTTTTTCACCAGCGGCTTTTTCTCGGCCCACTTCCACTCCGGCTTCATCACGTTGGCCAGGTCGATGTCGTGCACGCCCACACCCCATTCAAAGAAGAGGGCCAGCATGAGCGCATAGACGGGCTGTGCGAGGTACTTGGCTTCCCATTCCTGCTGGTCGGCCATGCGCAGGATGCCGTAGCCGACGTCATGATCCTTGCCGACGATGTTGGTGAAATGGTGATGCATGTAGTTGTGCGAGTGGCGCCACTGGTCACCGTCGCAGACGTTGTCCCATTCGTACTTGCGGCCGCGCAGTTCGGGGTCGTTGGTCCAGTCGAACTGGCCGTGCATGATGTTGTGGCCGACTTCCATGTTCTCGAGGATCTTGGCGACGCCCAGTGCGCCTACACCGGCCACCCAGGCCAGCGGATTGACGATGCCGGCGTAGATGCCGACACGGCCGCCGATTTCGAGGCGGCGCTGCAGGCGGATGATGCCCTTGATGTAGTCGAGGTCCTTCTGGCCGAGGTCGGCCGTGATGCGGGTGCGCAGTGCATCGATCTCGGCGCCAAAGGCTTCTACCTGTTCCTTGGTGAGCTTGCGGCCGATGATGCCGGCGATACGGGTGTTGATGTTCATGCTGGTCATGTCAGGTACTCCTGTATTCCCTTAACCGTTTCGTTGGCCGGCTGCTGTTTGTGGTGCAGGCCGGCCGTACTGGTGTCGTGCTTAAAGTTCGATGGTCACGGGCGTGACGGGCACGCTCACGCAAATGGCGATGTCTTCTTCACCGTCACTGGAAAGCTCACCGGTGCGGATGTCGCGAACCTGGCCGGCCAGCTTGCGGCAGGTGCAGGTGCGGCAGATGCCCTGGCGGCAACCGGCATTCGGGGTAAGACCGGCCGCTTCGGCCGTATCAAGAATGGTGCGGTTGGCCGGGGCGGTGCTGGTGACGGCGCTGTCGGCAAAGCGGATCGGCTGGCCTTCGCCACCATCCACGGCAACCGGCAGGGTGACGGCCTGGAATCGTTCCAGCGTCAGGCGCCCGTGCTGGCCGGCATTGCTCCAGTGGTTTTCGACGGCGCTGATCAGGCCGGTCGGGCCGCAGACAAATGCGCGGGCGGCGCCGATGTCACAGCCGGTGGCCTTGAGGTGGGCTTCCGAGAAATGGCCGCTGAGGCTGCCAGCTTCCTTGCCGCGAGTGATCACCAGATGCAGCTTCACATTCGGGCAGGTGGCCTCGATCTGCTTGAGATGGCCGAGAAAAATGGCTTCCGGGCTGGAAGGTACATAATAGAGAATGTCGACCTGGCCGGTGTGACCCTCGGTGACCAGCTGATCGACCAGGGCGCGAACCGGGGTAATGCCACTGCCACCGGCAATAAACAGGAACGGCGCGCTGCGGTCGGCCGGCAGGACAAAGTCACCTGCGGGGGCGCCCAGCTCGACAATGTCGCCGCTCCAGACGGTTTCGTTGGCCCATTTGGAGACGATGCCGCCGTCATGTGCCTGGATGGTGACAACCGGGCAGCCAGCTTCCACGCCTGAAATGGTGAAGCAGCGTGTGTAGCGGCGGCCGTTGATGGCCACGGTAAAGGGTACATACTGGCCGGGTACGTGGGCGGACCAGCGGTGGTTGGGTTCCAGCACCAGGGAAACGGCACGGTCGGTTTCCTGGTGAACAGATTTAATCGAGGCCTTGATGGCCGTGCCGCCTACGCGAGGGGCAAGGAATTCGAGGTATGTTTCAGCACGGTGCGGCCAGGTCAGTACCTGGGCCAGCGGGCTTTTGAGGGCGCGGTCGATGAGGTTCAGCATCGCGGGGCTCCTTGCGTGCCAGAGGTGGCAGGCGGTTGTGATTTATGTGTTGTGAACACGTGTTCACATGAAACAACTTGGCTTGATTTTAGTCAACACGTGTTCACTGAAATTCTGATGAGTGGCTAGTTAGTTGATTTGCATCAAATTTACCGGCAGGGATAGGATTGTCGGTGTTCACAAAGGCGGGTTTTTGTAATGGCTGTTTACAAAAGGAAGGGCAAGGAAGGGGAAGATGGCGAGGAGCCAGGTGGCCACGAGGCCCGGCGCTCCAAGACCCGGCAGGCCCTGATTGAGGCGTCGCTCGACCTGATGGCTGAGGACCGGACCTTTTCCAGTCTGAGCCTGCGTGAAGTGACCAAGGCGGCAGGCGTGGTGCCGGCGGCGTTTTATCGCCACTTTCGCGGCATGGACAGTCTGGGCCTGGAGCTGGTGGACGAGTCGTTCCGTGCCCTGCGCGCCCGCATGCGCGAAGTACGGGCGACACCCTTGCCGGCCGAGAAGATCATTCGCTCGTCGATGACCACCTATGTGCGTTATGTACGCGAGCAGCACCGCTATTTCCGCTTTGCCATCCGGGAATATTTTTCCGGCAGTACCACCACGCGCATGGCCATCCGCAACGAGATCCGCCTGTTTGTGAGCGAGCTGGCCACCGACCTGGCGCTGCTGGTGCCGGATCGCCGCATCACCAGCATCGACCTGCAGATGATTGCGCAGATGGTGGTGAACAACATGGTGATGATTACCGAGCAGGTGCTGGAGCTGCCGTCCGAGCGACCGGAGGCGGAGCAGGACGTGATTGATCAGGCGGCCAAGCAGTTGCGTGTGATTTTTCTGGGTGTGGGGCAGTGGAACAAGGCCCAGGAGTGAGCCCGTTTCAGGGCCAGGCTCAGGCCGGGTCGCCCCAACGTGGCCCGAGCGTGTGGTTCACCCCCAGCTGGTCGAGCATGCGGGCAACGACCTGATCGACGAGGTCACTGATGGTTTGTGGCTGGTGATAAAAGCCCGGTGCAGCCGGCATGATCATGGCGCCCAGTCGCGCCAGCCGGGTCATGTTGTCCAGATGGATTTCTGAAAACGGCATTTCCCGCGGGACCAGCAGCAGCTGGCCGCGCTCCTTGATGATCACGTCGGCGGCACGCTCAATCAGGTTGTCACTCATGCCGTGGGCGATGGCGGCCAGTGTGCCCATGCTGCAGGGGCAGATCACCATGCGCCGGGGTGCGGCAGAGCCGGAGGCCACGGGCGAAAACCAGTCGTGCGGACTGTACAGCTGCAGTTGTGCCGGCGTTGCCCCGACGCGTTCGCGCACGGCGTCCGCCAGTGCCGCAGTGCCCTCGGGCAGCTGCCAGCCGGTTTCCTGCGGGATAACGACGCGGGCGGCATCGGACAGCAGCAGGTAAACGGTTTCACCTGCGGCCAACAGACACTCCAGCAGGCGCAAGGCGTAGGGCGCGCCACTGGCGCCCGTGATGGCCAGGGTGATGGCCGTGCGCGACTGCGCCATGGCAAGCCTCCGCAATCAAAGACAGCTCACCCTACTCCTGCCCCCGGCCTGCGGCCTTGATGCATGTCATTCCCTGCGCTGGCGCAGCCGCTATGCTGCGAAGGCCGTCAAGCGGGAGCCGGGCATGCCAGTGTTCAATGATCTGCGCCAGTTCATGGCGTTTCTGGAGCAGCGCAATGCGCTGGTGCGCGTGCGTCAGCCGGTATCGCCGCAGCTGGAAATTACCGAGGTGGCGCGCCGTACCCTGAAAGCTGGCGGCCCTGCCCTGCTGTTTGAAAAGCCCGGCCAGCTCACCGTACCGTTGCTGGCCAATCTGTTTGGCACGCGCGAGCGTGTGGCGTGGGGCCTGGGCCTGGCTGGCGAGGCCGAGCTGCAGGCCTTCGGTGAAAAACTGGCGGCCCTGCGCGAGCCGGCACCACCGAAAGGCGCGAAGGACTTGTGGGCAGCGTTGCCCATGGTGCGGCAAGCCCTGCACATGAACGTGAAGGAAGTGCGGCAGGCGCCGGTGCAGGAGTGTGTGTGGCAGGGCGACGACCTTGATCTGGGGCGGTTGCCCGTCCAGACCTGCTGGCCGGGTGATGCCGGCCCGCTGATTACCTGGCCACTGGTGATCACGCGCGGGCCGCGTCAGGAACGCCAGAATGCCGGCGTGTATCGCCTGCAGGTGATCGGGCGCAACCGCCTCATCATGCGCTGGCTGGCACACCGTGGCGGTGCCCAGGATTACCGCGACTGGTGTGCGCAGTTTCCGCAGCAGCCGTTTCCGGTGGCGATTGCCATCGGTGCCGATCCGGCCACCATTCTTGCCGCCGTCATGCCGATTCCCGATCACCTTTCCGAGTTTGCCTTTGCCGGCTTGCTGCGCGGTGCCAAAACCGAAATGGTGGCGGCACAAACGGTCGACCTGATGGTGCCGGCGCAGGCGGAATTCATTCTGGAAGGATTTATCCAGCCCAACGACACGGCCCCGGAAGGCCCCTTTGGCGATCACACCGGGTATTACAACGAAGTCGACCATTTCCCCGTGGTCACGCTGACGCGCATCACGCACCGGCGCGACCCGATCTATCTCAGCACATACACCGGGCGACCGCCGGATGAACCGGCCATTCTCGGTTCGGCACTCAATGACGTGTTTGTGCCCATCCTGAAAAAACAGTTTCCGGAAATTGTCGATTTTCACCTGCCGCCGGAAGCGTGTTCCTACCGCATGGCGGTGGTGAGCATTCGCAAGGAATATCCGGGCCATGCGCGGCGGATCATGATGGGCATCTGGTCGACGCTGCGGCAGTTTCTCTACACGAAATACATCATCGTGACGGATGCCGATGTGGATGTGCGTGACTGGGGTGATGTGATGTGGGCGTTGAGTACGCGCACGGACCCGCGTCGTGATGCGATGCTGGTGGATAACTCGCCAATTGATTATCTGGATTTTGCGTCGCCGGTCAGCGGGCTGGGTGCCAAGATGGGTATTGATGCCACCGAGAAATGGCCGGGTGAAACCGACCGGGAATGGGGGCGGGTCATCCGTCCCGATGCAAGAGTGAAAGAAACCATTGACCGGCTGTGGCCCTTGCTGGGCATTCCGCTGTGATCGTGCGTGCCTCCCTTGATCATGGTCAAGGGCGCTGGCACGAAATCTCCCTACCCTGCGCGAACCACGGCGTAAGGTGAAAAGTGATGGAGCTGGTGTGCCCGGCGGGCAATTATCAGAGTCTGAAAATGGCGGTGGACAGTGGCGCCGATGCGATTTATGTCGGCCTCGCCAACAACACCAATGCACGTTATTTTGCCGGCCTCAATTTTGACGAGAAGACCCTGGCGGATGGCGTCCGGTATGCGCACCAGCGTGGCCGTCGTGTGTTCATGGCGATAAACACCTACCCGCAGCAGTCACGCTGGCCATTGTGGGCACAGGCCATCGATGCGGCAGCAGCATTGCAGATGGATGCCGTCATCCTGGCGGACATCGGCCTGCTGGGCTATGCCGCTGAAAAACATCCCGCCCTGCCGCGCCATCTGTCCGTGCAGAGTTCGGCCACGCATCTGGAATCGCTTAATTTCTACCACCAGCATTTCGGTATTCGCCGCGCCGTATTGCCGCGCGTGTTGTCGCTGCGTCAGGTGGAGCGACTCACGGCAAAATCCCCGGTGGAAATCGAGACCTTCGGTTTTGGCTCGCTGTGCATCATGGCCGAGGGCCGCTGCTATCTGTCGTCGTACATCACCGGCGACTCGCCGAATAATTGCGGTGCCTGTTCGCCGGCCCATGCGGTGCGCTGGCAGGATACGGCGGGCGGGCTTGAAAGCCGTCTCAACAACGTGCTGATTGACCGCTATCGCCCGGATGAAAATGCAGCGTATCCGACGTTGTGCAAGGGACGCTTCGAGGTGGAAGGGCAGACCTTTCATGCGCTGGAAGAACCGACCAGCCTGAATGCGCTCGACCTGTTGCCGCAACTGGCAAACGCCGGCGTGAAAGCGATCAAGATCGAGGGCCGGCAACGCAGCCCTGCGTATGTGGCGAAGGTCACCAGAGTCTGGCGTGCGGCGATTGATCGCTGGCAACGCTTGGGCGATGCCTTTGTGGCAGAGCCGGCCTGGCATGAGGCGCTGGCCAGTGTGTCCGAAGGCTCGCAAACCACACTCGGTGCCCTGCACCGCTCCTGGCAATAATTTTGTCGTGCAGACGGATCACGTCATGAAAATATCGATAGGACCCCTGCTCTATTTCTGGCCGGCAGCACGCATGCGCGCGCTGTACAGGACGCTGGCCGATGCGCCGGTGGACATCATTTATCTGGGGGAGTCGGTGTGCAGCAAGCGGCGTGAATTCCGCCGCGAAGACTGGCTGGAAACAGCAGACATGCTGGTGCAGTCGGGCAAGGAAGTGGTGCTGTCTTCACTGGTATTGCTGGAGGCCGAATCGGAACTCGGTGCCATGCGGTCACTGTGCGAGAACGGTCGCTTTGCCGTAGAAACCAATGATGTCGGTGTGGGCTACATGGCATCCGAACTTGGCATCCCCTTTGTTGGCGGGCACACACTCAATATCTACAACACTCGAACACTTGCCACCTGGGCATCACTCGGCATGACGCGCTGGCTGCCACCACTGGAGCTGTCGCGCGAGGGGCTGGATGCCATCCTGAAAGGCTGGCCTGCGGATGTGCCGCGTCCCGAAACGGAGGTGTTTGCCTACGGTCGTCTGCCACTGGCGCACTCGGCCCGCTGCTATACCGCGCGTGCGCGCAACCTGCCCAAGGACCAGTGTGAATTTGCCTGCATTGATTATCCGGAAGGCTTGCCGTTGTACACGCAGGAACATCAGGGCCTGTTCCAGATCAATGGCATCCAGACGCAGTCACGGCATCACTGCAACCTGCTGAACCAGCGTGAGGACATGACGGCACGTGGCGTGGACATCATGCGCCTCAGCCTCAGTCATGAAGATGACCTGGCGCGTGTGGCGCTGTTGCACGAACAGGTTGCCGGCACAGCGGCGCGCGTGCCTGTCACCGATAGCGACAGCTGCAACGGCTACTGGTTTGGCCAGCCGGGGCAATTGCAACTGACGGATGCCGACCTGTATTCCTGAGCCACGCGGCACAGGCAATCATTGTCATGCCAGCTGCCGGAAATACGCGGCCGCCACCCGCGCAATTTCACGCGCCATGTGCGGCAGCTCGGATGCAAACATCAGGTTTTTGACCTGCAGTCCCAGTTCGGTGTCGCCTTCTATCACCAGGCGGCGCTGGAAAAACAGGGTGTCCGGATCTTCTTCCTGATGTGCGAGCGCGACAAATGCTGCCAGATCTCCCCGGATGGTCACATCAGGGCGCAGCAGGCTGTCGGCCACGATGGGGCCGAGATCGCCATAACTCACATTCCAGTGGCTGCGGAGGTCGGTAACGGTAAAGCGGACCCAGCGGCCGTAGAGGAAGCGCATGTGTCCCTGTGCGGCATGGGCCTGAAACGTTTCACGCAGCAGACGCTCCAGCAACCGGCGTTGCAAGGGGAACGGCATCAGGCGCACCGGCACCATCAGCAAGGGGTGCAGCCGGCGCAGCAGTGCAGGTGGCGGTGGTGGCAGTGGCAGGGAGGCAAGTGAGGGCAGTGGCGGCAACAGTGCCTGCAATCCGGGCGGCAGCGGCATGACGGCATCCTGAAAGGGGAAATCAGGCCGGATTCTAGGCGTCGACAGGATTATCGCCTTGACCGTCGTCAGGGCAGTCGGCTGCAGGTGCCGTGAATGCACGTGACCGGATGACGGCGGTATGGTTTGCTACGGGCTTCCCATCCTTGTGCAGGGCCATGCCATGAGTGACTCCCCCCTTCCTCCGGAGAATCTTCCGCCGACCCCGGCAGGCAACCTGGCACGGCTTGCGCTGGTGTTGTTGCTGGTCGTGCTGGCGGTTCTGGGTGTGCTGATGATCTGGGGCGTGAGCGATCCGGAGGTGTTGCTCAAGGGCTTTGCCACGTTCACGGTGATTGCGCTGACGGGGGTGCTGCTGGCGATGGTGTTGCAGAAGCGGTCATAGGGTGCGGGCAGACCGCTCCGGCTGCCTCAGTCTTCTTTCGGGACCAGTGCGGTGCCGTCAAACACGATGCCGGCCCAGCCATCCTTCATGAAGCGGCGTATGTTGGCGTGGTCGCTACCGTCGGGATGCTTCAGCACGTCGTCACGATAGAAGCGGCCAAACAGCTGGACGGTGTCTTCGCTACTCAGGCCTTTCACTTTGGCCAGCGCAAACAGGCGGCAGGAACCTTCGTTCTTGCCCGCCTCGTTCACCACCGGATCGGCACCCAGACCATTGGTAAAGCGGGTGGGGGTGTACTCGTAGTGATCGTTGACATGGGCGATCACGTCTTCAAAGTCGGCATCGCCCTTTTTCAGGCGGTCGAGCAGGGTCTGGAAAATCATGGCGGGCTCCGGTGGCAGAGCGCGCATTCTGCCAGCTTGCGCAACGGCTTTCACGCCATGGCAGGCGCGTCTTTTCCCGCTTGAGCATCAGGCATCAGGCACCAGTTATCCGGATCGGACATCAGTGATGGTGCATCGCCCTGCCCTGCTCGCGCAGGGACTCCTCGATTTCGTGCAATAACCTGACGGTGTCCTTCAGCGTGCTGGCCTCCATGCTGTCGTCAGCATCCAGGTCGGCACACATTGCTTCCAGCTGGATGATCTGCCGGTGCAGGTTTTTGGCGTCGAGGTTGTTGAGGGTCACGGTGTGGGGAAGCAGCATGATGGTCACCCTTGCGTTTGTTGTGATGAGGGGCTGGTGTTTTTGGTATAGACCAGCCGCCGCTGCTCTGCCAGCGGCGGTAGCCACCGCGACCGGAAAGCGGGTGCAGCATCACATCAATGGGGGAACGGGCGGATGGCCGGTTTACCCGGCGCGGCCGTCTTCCGGTGCACAGGTGTTGGCCTGTTCCCAGTGGCGCCGTGTCTGGGAGCGACGCCACCGGGTGTAGTTTCCCCCGAGGGACTGCTGCGTGACGGACTCGGCCACGGCCACGGCATCGTAGAGGTGGTCGAGGTCGATGCCGGTATCAAAACCGGCCCCGTGCAGCAGGTACACCAGATCCTCGGTGGCGACGTTGCCGCTGGCGCCCGGGGCAAACGGACAACCCCCGAGGCCGCCGATGCTGGCATCAAAATGCCGGACCCCCGCCTCCAGTCCGGCCCAGGTCATGGCCAGGGCCATGCCGCGGGTGTCGTGCAGGTGCAGGTTGAATGGCGTGGCGCCGTGGGCGCGTACCAGCGGGCCGAGAATGTCGCGGATCTGTTTCGGATTGCCGGCACCAATGGTGTCGGATATCGCAACTTCATTGGCGCCAGCAGTAAGCAAGCGTTCACTCAGCTCATGAACGACACTGACATCGGTGAGGCCGTCGTAGGGGCAGGCACAGGCACCGGACAGGTAGGCACGGACATAGATGCCATCGGCGCGGGCCTGGGCCATGACCTCTCGGCAGGTGGCTTCGGCCTGGTCACGGGTCATGCGCAGGTTGCGCAGGTTGAAGGTGTCGGTAGTAGCCAGCACCACGGCGACCTTCTGGTAGCCGGCGACTTTTGCCCTCTCGTAGCCCTTGAGGTTGGGCACCAGCGCCATGTAGTCGATGCCCCTGCCCGCCCCCCCGCCGAAAAACGGCAGGCCGGCGGTGACTTCGGCGGCATCGGCCATCTGCGGGACGGCCTTGGGATGGACAAAGCTCACCGCCTCCAGATGGCGGACACCGGCACGGATGAGGGCACCGGCCAGCTCCAGCTTGCCGGCGGTGCTGACAGGATGGGGCTGGTTCTGCAGGCCATCACGGAGGCCGACTTCGGTGACGCGGACGGGTTCTTTCATGGTGCAAGGCTGTGGTGACGGGGATGCCTGATACTACGCCACTCATCATGGCGCCGGAAACAACTGCTCCGGCGTAACCGTGACATCGCCCCGCTCGCTGCTGACAAACCATTCGCCATCCTGCAGGGTGACCTGCAGGCGCATGCTGCGCTCGCACAGGGCGGCCAGTGCGGCCACGCTTTCCTCGGACAGGCGGACCACGCGCAGGTGCTGCTGGCGTGACAGCTTGCCGACAATCTGGGACCACCACATGGTGGTACTGGCGCCGCCGTAACAGTAGACGGTGACTTTTTCCGCGCGCCCGGAGGCCTTGCGCAGGCGGGTTTCGTCCGGCTGGCCCAGATCTATCCAGTGCACGATGGCGCCGGTCAGGTCCTTTTCCCACAGGGGGGGATCATCCGGATTGTCGAGGCCCTGCGAGAACTGCAGCTGCTCGCTGGCACAGTCGGCAAAGGCCAGCAGCCGCACCATCAGGCGCTCCTCGGTTTCGGAGGGGTGCAGGGCCAGCGTCAGCTGATGGTTGGCGTAGTAGTGCCGGTCAAGATCGGTGATCTGCAGATCGGCCTTGTAGACGGTGGATTTCAGTGCCATGACGGACCCGGACGTGCCTGTAGGGAATGGCGCGGAGCCTACGCCCTGCGGCCCGTTTCGACAACGTTGCTGTCCGGCGGGTGTTTCCGTGACCGGCCGGGCGCAAGCGCGCTACAATCGCGCCGTTTTCTGAACAACCGGACCCCGCCATGAGCCAGATCGATCCCGCTGAACTTGAACTTTTCCGTGACAACGTCAAGCGTTTCCTCGACAAGGAAATCGCCCCCCACTACGCACAGTGGGAAAAAGATTCGTGGATGCCCCGCGAAATCTGGAACAAGCTCGGCGAGAACGGCCTGCTCGCCGTGGACCAGGACGAGCAGTACGGCGGCTCCGGCGTGCCCTACCAGTATTGCGTCGTGGTGCTGGAAGAAACCGCCCGTGCCGGCATGGGTTCGCTGTGCACCGGCCTGTCCGTGCACTCCGACATTGTGGCGCCCTATGTGGCCCACCTTGGCAATCAGGCCCAGAAGGATTTCTGGCTGCCCAAGCTGGTCTCCGGCGAAGCCGTGGGCGCCATCGGCATGACCGAGCCGGGTGCCGGCTCCGATCTTGCCAACATCCGTACCTCGGCCATTCGTGATGGCGATCATTACGTCATCAATGGCTCCAAGACCTTCATCTCCAACGGCCAGCATGCCGGCCTGCTGATCCTCGCCGCCAAGACCGATCCGGCTGCGGGCGCCAAGGGCGTGTCGCTGTTCCTGGTGGATACGTCCCTGCCCGGCTTTGCCCGTGGCAAGAACCTGGAGAAGATCGGCCTGCATTCACAGGACACCTCCGAGCTGTTCTTTGACAACCTGCGCGTGCCGGCATCGGCGCTGCTGGGTGAAGAAGGCAAGGGCTTTTCCTACATGATGCAGGAACTGCCGCGTGAGCGTTTGAACATTGCCGTGCAGGGTGTGTATGGCGCCGAGGGTGTGCTCGACTCCACCATCAGCTACGTCACCGAGCGCAAGGCCTTTGGTGCGCCACTGTCGCAACTGCAGAACACGCGCTTCACACTGGCCCAGTGCAAGACGGAAATCGAGTGCAACAAGGCGTTCCTGAATCACGGCATTGCGCTGTACATGGAAGGCAAGCTGGATGTACCGACCGCTGCCATGATCAAGCTCTCCACCACCGACCTGCAGGGTCGCGTGGCCGATGCCTGCCTGCAGATGCATGGCGGTTACGGCTACATGGTGGAATACCCGGTGGCCCGTGCCTATGTCGATGCGCGCATCCAGCGCATCTATGGCGGCGCCAACGAGATCATGAAGGAAGTGATCGCCCGTTCGCTGGTCGGACGCTGAGGTCCGGGCGGCCCTGCGTCCCGTCCGGGGCGCAGCGGCCACTGCCCATGCCCAATTCAATGCCCGGCTTGCACTGGCGACGGGATTGCAGCTAGCCTGCACTGGAAGAAGAACAACAATCATCAGCAGAGGGAACAGTGATGTTCAGACAGATCATGGCGGGGGCACTGGTGGTGCTCGCCAGCGGTGCACTGC
Organism: Moraxellaceae bacterium; assembly: GCA_030646295.1. Taxonomy (GTDB): domain Bacteria; phylum Pseudomonadota; class Gammaproteobacteria; order Pseudomonadales; family Moraxellaceae; genus UBA2031. Next base: position 107,610 of record JAUSND010000012.1, on the reverse strand, counting down.
ACGCAGAGGAATACAAGATTCTGGCGGATCGTTCGGTCAGCTTTGATGCCATCAAGACCTTCCGCATTGACCGCGTCACCATCACCCGTACCAGTGGTGCCAAGGTCAAGCAGGCCAATATTGATGGTTTGCGTGCGGTCACCAGGGCACAGTTGCTCAAGGAAGGTCTGCAGGAGTCCAACGAGGTGCCGGATGTCATGGTGACCGTGACGGCCGGTGTGGATGCCTCCCTGCATACCCGTGAAACCCAGGGCATGCCGTATTTCGATGGCGGCCAGTGGCAGATTCTTCCCCAGGAAGAGCAGGAAACCGATCCGACCGGCAAGCCGAAAGAAGTGAAGTATGGCCAGGGCACCTTGCAGATTGACCTGCGCAAGCGGGATGGCAACAAGGTGGTCTGGCGTGCACTGATCGAGGATGTGGTGCAGTTGCCGGTATCGAAGGAGCTGGTGGCCAAGTTCGTGAGCAAGGCATTCGAGCAGTACCCGCCTCCCCCGGCCGAATAATTACAGCCCGGGGTTCGCTCCCGCAAAAAAACCCGTGCTGCCTCAGGGCAACACGGGTTTTTTATTGCGGCGGTGTGACGAAATCAGCGGCGCCAGAAGGCCGGGGTGAACAGGACAAGCACGGTAAATATTTCAAGTCGTCCCAGAATCATGGCGCTGATCAGGATCAGTTTGGCAGGCTCGTTGATTGTGGCGTAATTGCTGCTGGTGGCACCAAGGCCGGCGCCGGCGTTGTTCAGTGAGCAGATTACCGAACCATAGGCGGTCATGAAATCCACGCCGGTGGCCATCACGCTCCACATCAGCACGATAAAGACCAGCAGGTACAGGGTCAGGAAGCCCCATACGGCATCAATCACGCGCGGGCTGACGGTCTTGCGCCCCAGGCGAATGGCGAACACCCCGTTGGGGTGCAGCAGTCGCGATATTTCACGCAGGCTGTGCTTGAGTGCCAGCAGCATGCGCAAGGGTTTCACGCCCGATGCGGTAGAGCCGGCCATGCCGCCCATGATGCAGGCACTGACCACGAGAAACGGCAGGATGCCGGGCCACAGGGTGAAGTCCGTGCTGACAAAGCCGGTTGTGGTGAGCATTGATGTGCTCATGAAGACGGCATGGCGTAATGCCTGCAAGGGCGCCAGCGGACTGTCCAGCCACAGCATGACCGTGACCAGAGCCATCAGCAGGGCCAGCGACAGGGCAAAAAAGCGCAGTTCGGGATCGCGCCAGTAGGCGATAAAGCGGCCCCGCCGCAGTGCCATGAAGTGCAGGCCGAAATTGATGGCACCGGCAAACATGAAGAACACGGCAATCATTTCGATCAGCGGGCTGTTGAAGTGGCCAATGCTGCTGCCGTGCGTGGAGAAGCCGGCGGTCGCAATGGTGGAAAAGCTGTGGCACACCGCATCCAGCCAGCTCATGCCGGCCAGCCGGAAAGCGAGCAGGCAGGCCAGCGTCATGCCGACATAAATCAGCCACAGTGCCTTTGCCGTTTGCGTGATGCGTGGTGTCAGCTTGTCTTTCACCACGCCAGGCGATTCGGCCTTGTACAGCTGCATGCCGCCCACGCCCAGCATCGGCAGCACGGCCACCGCCAGCACGACAATGCCCATGCCGCCCAGCCAGCATAACTGGTGACGGTAATAGTTCAGTGACGCAGGAATATTGTCGACGTCGGCAATCACGCTGGAGCCGGTGCCGGTCAGCCCCGAGAAGGACTCGAACAGCGCGTCCACCAACGTCAGCTGGTGATGCGGTGCCAGCAGAAATGGAAATGCGCCGATCATCCCGAACACCAGCCAGAACAGCAGCACCACGACAAAGCCGTCACGTGGTGTCAGCTCTTCCTTGCGGTCGCGGTTGGGCAGCCATGCCAGCAGGCCCAGCACCACAATTTCCAGCCAGGCGGCAGAAAATGCCGTGGCACTGCCGTCGTCCATGTAGATGCTGAGGGCAAACGGTGGCAGCAGGGTCAGGCTGTACATCAGCATCAGCACGCCCAGAATGCGGAGGATCTGGCGCACACTCATGAGGTGATTTTCTCGATGATGCTGCGGCGACGGCTGAACAGTTTTTCGATTTCCGGAATTTCGCGCTTGTCGGTGACAAACACGATGACATGATCGCCCGGCTCGATGCGAACCTCATCATGGCCCATGATCACTTCGTTGGGGCGCGCGATGGCACCGATGGTGGCACCTGCCGGTAGTTTCAGTTCGCGGATCGCCTTGCCGGCAATGCGGCAGTCACTGTGTGCAATGACCTCAATGGCTTCGGCCGCACCACGACGCAGACTGTGCACGGCGATGACATCGCCCTGACGCAGCTCGGTAAGAATGCTGCCGATGGTGATCTGCTGCGGCGATATGGCGATGTCGATGTCGGTGCCCTGCACCAGATCCGCATAGGCCTGATTGCTGATCAGCGTCAGCACCTTGCGTGCGCCCATGCGCTTTGCCAGCAGTGACGACATGATGTTGGCCTCGTCATCGTTGGTCAGTGCGCAGAAAACATCGGCATCTGCCACGCCGGCTTCCAGCAGCAGTTCGCGATCCGAGGCCGGCCCGTTCAGCACCAGTGTATGGTTCAGCTTGCCGGCCAGCTCCATGCTGCGTCCGCTGTCGAGTTCCAGCAGCGTGATGGAGTGATTGTTTTCCAGCGCGGTGGCAAGGCGTTCGCCAATGTGCCCGCCACCGGCAATCACGAGCTTGCGGTACTGTCCTTCCACGCGCCGGAATTCACTGAAGACCCGTGCCAGATCCTCGCTTTCGGCGATGAAGAACACCTCGTCCTCTGCCTCGATGCGGGTATCGCCGAGCGGCTTCAGTGCCTCGCCCCGGCGATAGATGGCGGCAACCCGCATGTCGACATCCGGCAAGTGCTGACGCAGCTCGGCCAGCTGGTGCCCGACCAGCAGGCCGTCAGGTCGGGCACGTACCCCGATCAGGCGGATGCGGCCATTGGCAAAATCCAGTACCTGCAGTGCACCGGGTGTTTCCAGCAGGCGGATGATGTGATCGGTCACCGCCTGCTCGGGGCTGATCAGGGTGTCGATGGTCATGTGCTCGGTGGTGAAGAGCCCGGGAAAATCCAGGTATTCGGTGGCACGGATGCGGGCAATGCGGTTGGGCGTCTGGAACAGGCGGCGTGCAATTTCGCAGGCCACCATGTTCACCTCGTCACTGGCGGTGACGGCAATCAGCATGTCGGCTTCCCGGGCACCGGCCTTGAGCAGGATGCTCGGGTGCGAGGCCTTGCCGCAGACGGTGGCGATGTCATAGCGCTCGGACAGCTCTTTCAGTGCCTCGGCATCGGTATCTACCACGGTGATGTCGTTGTTTTCACTCGCCAGACTGGCAGCGAGCGTGGCGCCGACCTGACCGGCACCAAGAATCATGATTTTCATGGGTACTCTCCTCCATGAGATGGTGCCATGGAGTGCACGAACGAGGATTGACTCCGGGCAGTCTGCCGGCAGTTTGCCGAAATAGCGTGCCGGCGCCAACCTGTCATCACACGCATGCTATATCGTGTACACGGATTTGCCGGCCATGCCAGAATGATGGCGAGTGATGACAAGTGACAGGCAGGGATGCATTGCGGTTCTTCCCGGTGCAGGTTCCCCGCACAGCAGGCTTGATGGAGAACACTATGCGTCAGTGGCGGGAAATGGTGCTGGCTGTCTGCCTGATGATGGCAGGGCTGCATGGCGAGGCAAGGGCGGAGCTGACACTGCCGGCATTAACGACAGCGTCGGCGCCAGCATCCGAAGCCACGCTGACCTACATGAACCGCGACGTGGTGGTGTTTCGTGCCTCGCTGGCGGGAGTGACGCCCGAGAAGCGCGTCAGGCGTGCCGAGCGACGCCTGGCAGATCATGAACGTACCGGCGATACCGAAGTGGTAGGCCAGGTCCCGATCACCATCGGTACGCAGCAGGGCATTGGCATCACCCTCAACGACACCCTCCTGTTCACGTTGCTCCCGGAAGACAGGGATCCGGAAGACGGCCGCCCGCTGGGTGCACTGGCAGACGACGTGCTGGCAGCGCTCAAGGACGCCCTGGCTGCGCGGCATGCCCAGACGGACCCCGCCAACCTCATCAAGGGTCTGCTGTTTGCCTTGCTGGCACTGCTGCCCACCGTGCTGGCGGTGTTTCTGCTGATGCGCCTGCGCCACTGGCTGGCTATCAGGTTGCAGCGGCAGATGCTGCACAGGCTGGAGGCGAACATGCCCTGGCTGAGCTATCTGGCGCAGGTGCTGGAGCGTCTGGTACAGATTCTGGTGGCCCTGGTTTCCATCGCGCTGGGCTACCTGTGGGTGACGTATGCATTGGCGCAATTTCCGCTCACCCGCCCCTTTGGTGATCAGCTGGGTAATTTCCTGCTCGGTCTGCTGGGCAATATCGGCATGGGCGTTGTCAGGGCGCTGCCTGACCTCATCACGCTGGCGATCATCCTGCTCATTACGCGCGCACTCACACAGTCGGTAAAAGCCCTGTTTGATGCGGTGCAGGAAGGGCGGGTCCAGTTGCCCGGACTCTACAGCGAAACCGTGGGTGCCAGTCGTCGTCTCGTCAATGTGGTCATATGGGCTTTGGGCATCACGTTTGCCTACCCCTATATTCCCGGTTCGCAGAGTGATGTGTTCAAGGGATTGTCGGTACTGTTCGGTTTCATGCTGACCCTGGGGTCTGCCGGAGTCGTCAACCAGCTCATGAGCGGCATGACCCTTGTCTACTCGCGGGCCTTGCGCAAGGGCGACCTGGTGCAGATTGGCGAAACCATTGGGACGGTCGAAGAGATAGGCACCCTCTCCACCCGCGTCGTGAATCTCTATAACGAAGTCATCACGATTCCGAACTCGGTAGTGATGGGCAACCAGATCCGCAATTATTCGCGACAGGATGAGGGTGCGGGCGTGAAGGTGGGCTGCAAGCTGACCATCGGCTATGACACCCCGTGGCGCCAGGTAGAGGCAATGATGCTCAATGCAGCAAAGAGCACACCAGGCTTGCGCGATAGCCCGGCCCCCTGTGTCCTGCAGCGCGCGCTCAGCGATTTTTATGTCGAGTACGAACTGCTGGTGACCCTGGTGGACACCAAGACCAGACCGTTTGTGCTGACCCGCCTGCATGCCGAGATGCAGGACGAGTTCAACCGTTACGGGGTGCAGATCATGTCGCCGAATTTCGAAGCGCAGCCGGATGGCGGTGCTGTTGTGGTGCCGCAGGAAGACTGGCACAAGGCGCCAGCGGCTCCGTCCTCGCGTCCGGCCATTCCGGAATAGGCGATACACCATGCCAAATGAAAAAGGGGAGGGTCCGCAAGGACCCTCCCCTTTTTTATTTGTGTGGCATCATTCGTCGTACATGCCGCATTCCGCATCGCCGGGAACATGCTTGCAGCGCACCCGCTTGAGCAGGCTCATCATCACCGGATCGTAAACGCCGTCCTTCATCAGGTGCAGGCGTGCTTCACGCAGCATCTGGTAGTACTTGACCTGATCAGCGGGCGCCAGGTCTATCCACAACTGTCTGGGGATTTCCTTTTCCGCTTCTTTCAGCCAGCCGAACAGCACATCCAGATGTGGCAGCGCAAACTGGCGCAGCTGCTGCAGTCGTGCATCCATGTCGGGAATCTTTGGCAGCACGAGGTCGCGCCGGATGAGCACGGTCGCCGTTGCCTGCAGCAGCGGGAAACGGATCACGCCGCCCTTGGTGCCCACGCCCTTGTGCAGTTCCAGCGGCTTGTAGCCCAGCGCAGGGGCGGCAATGATGTCGGCCTGACCGTTGTTGAACTTGCCGGCATAGGTGCTGAAGTCGGCGGGCACCGGTTGCGCCCCGATGCCGGAAATCATTTTCGCCTGCGTCGGTTCCCACTCCAGCACCACCACACGCTTGCCGGCGGCTTTTTCCAGCGAGTTGATGCGACGGTCGTTGACGAAAACAAAGATGGCGCCGATGGGAACAATGGCAGCAACCTGATAGCGGCCGTTGATCGCAAGCGAGGATATTGCCGGATTGGACAGCATCGTCAGCAATGACTTCATTTCATCGTAATTGCGCAGATTGCCGGGCGCATCCACGCTGCCGACCGTGAAGTTGAACTGCTTGGCGCGCAGGGTGGAAATGGCGGCAGCTTCGCACTGCCCTGCCTTGAAGTCCTCGGCCACCACGCGCTCATCCGTGTAGATGCGCAGATCCACAAGCAGGTTCCACTCGGCCGCCAGTTTCACCAGTTCACGCGTGGTTTGCGAAATCTTGCCGTTGGGGCCCATGGGGTCGAACAGGCAGAAACGGATATTGACGGGTTTGGGCAGCGGCTTCGGGACTTTCTTGCTGTCGTGGGCAATTTTTGCAATGGCGGCCGCAGGATTTTTCGCCGGGGCATCGGCGGCGGTTGCTGGCCCTGCCAGCAGTTGTGTGCCGATCAGTAGTGCCAGCCAGAGGCGCAGGAAGCGTGATGGTGTTTTCATGAGGAGCTCCGGGTGACGGTGCAGGTCTTATTCGTCAAAGAGACTGCATTCCTCGTTCGAGGGTTCGTGCTTGCAACGGACCCGCCGGAGCAGGTTCATCATCGAGGTGTCATAGACGCCATCCTGCGTCATGCGGATGCGGGCCTCGCGCAGCATGCGCCAGTACTTTTCCTTGTCCTTCGGTGTCAGATCAATCCACAGTTTTGCAGGAATGTCCTTTTCCGAGGCGCGAATGCTTTCAATAAAGCTGTCGACGAATTTCAGTCCGTAGCCACGCAGCTGATCAAGCCGTGCATCCAGGTCAGGCATTTTGGGCAGCAGCAAATCGCGCCGGATCAGAATCGTACCGGTGGCATGCAGCAGCGGAAAACGGAAGACACCGCCCTTGGCGCCGATGCCCTTGTACAGCTCCAGCGGCAGGTAGGCCATGGCAGGTGCGGCAATGATGTCGGCCTGGCCATTGTTGAACTTGGGGCCGTAATTGGTGATGTCGGACGGCACCGGATGCGCGCCGATGGCAGAAATCATCTTGGCTTGTGACGGGTCCCAGTCGAGCACGGCAATGCGTTTGCCGGCGGCTTTTTCGATGGAGTCGATGGCGCGATCATTGGTCATCACGAACAGCGCACCCACCGGAACCACGCCCACCACCTGATAGCGTCCGGTGATCGACATCGGCTGGAACGCAGGTTGCGCCAGCGCACGGATCAGGGTTTTGACTTCGGCGTAGCTGCGCAGGTTGCCCGGTGCATCAATGCTGCCGACGATGCGGTTGAACTGCCGGGCCCGCAGCGTCGTGATGGCCACACCCTCGCATTGGCCGGCCTTGAAGTCTTCGGCGGCCACGCGTTCATCCAGATAGACCTTGAGGTCAACAATGAGGTTCCACTTGCGTGCCTCCAGCACCAGGTCGCGACCGAGATTGGCAATCTGTCCGGTATTGCCCACCGGATCAAACAGGCAGAAGCGGATATTGACCGGTTTGGAGAAGGGCTTCTGGCTGTTGTCACCGGCGTCAGTGGCCGCAGCAGGTGCGGTGGCCAGCACTGCCAGCAGCGGCAGGAGTGCGGAAAGGAACTTCATGTGCAGGGCCCGTTGTTTTTATTGTCATGCTGCGACGTGCTGTGGTCAGCATAAACCAACGGAAAGCGTCAGCCTTGACCGGTAAACGGAACCGGTCGGGCACAAGGGTCAGTCGGAGGCTTTTTCCAGCAGGGCATAAAAGAAACCGTCATGGCCGCCGGGTTGCGGCAGCAGTTGCCGACCGTGCGGGCGGGCTTCGCCGGCTTTCACGGACAGGGCAACCTCACGGGCATCGGCATGCTTCGCCAGGAAGTCGCGCACCTGCACTTCGTTCTCGGCCTTGAGCACCGAGCAGGTGGCATAGAGCAGGCGGCCACCTGTGGCGAGCAAGGGCCACAGGGCCTCCAGCAGACGCTGCTGCTGGGCAACGGTCTGGGCCACATCGCCGGGACGACGCAGCAGCTTGATGTCGGGATGCCGGCGAATCACGCCGGTGGCGGTACAGGGCGCATCCAGCAGGATGCGGTCAAACGGCTTGCCGTCCCACCATGACGCGGTAACGCCGGCATCGGCCGTGCGCACATCCGCCTTCAGTTGCAGACGGGCAAGGTTTTCATGGATGCGGGCATTGCGGCGGTCGTCACTGTCGATGGCCAGCAACTGGCAGTCCGGTGTCCGCTCCAGGATGTGCGCGGTTTTTCCGCCCGGGGCGGCACAGGCGTCCAGCACGCGCTGCCCCGGCCTGGTGCCCAGCAGTTCGGCCGCCAGCTGCGCGGCTTCATCCTGCACGGAGAACAGGCCGTTCTCGAAGCCCGGCAGCTTGCGCACATCGCCTACGCCTTCCACGCGCAGACCGGCGGGGGCATGGGCACAGACCGCAAAGCTGACCTTGTCGGTCTCGAGCAGGTCCTGATATGACTCGCGCGAAATCTTCAGCCGGTTCACGCGCAGTGTCAGCGGCGCTTCACTGTTGTTGGCTGCCAGAATGGCGGCGGCAGCATCGCCCCAGTCCCGGCGCAACTGTTGCACCAGCCAGTCCGGGTGGGCATGACGCAGGCTCTGTGCGCCGGCCTCCAGGGCTGCCTGTTCGCGCTGGTAACGGCGCAGCACGGCATTGAGCAGGCCGGTGAGTTTGGCGCGGCCAAGCTGGCGGGCGGCCTCCACGGTTTCGCCGATGGCGGCATGGTCCGGCACACGCAGTTCGCGCAGCTGGGCAAGGCCGAGCAGCAGCAGGGCCTCAATGACGGGTTCGGGGGACTTGGCCAGCAGGGGCTTGAGCAGGGCGCGGTAATACAGGGCATGCCGTACGGCGGTGAAACACAGCGCCTGCAGCAGGCCGCGATCTTCCGGCCGGCAGGCCGCCAGCGCGGGAGGCAGACTGTCGCTGAGGGAGCCACGCCCGGCAAGGACGGGGGCCAGTGCCTGTGCGGCAAGGGCACGTACCGGCAAACGCTGGGGACTCGTACGGGGGCCGTTCATATGCCAAATACCTGGCCGGGGGCCAACTGGTCGCGTCGTGCATTCAGCAGCTGCAGGACAGAAAGGGGTTTGCCACCCGGCAATTGCAGGGTTTCCAGCAGCAGCACCGAGCCGTTGCCTGCAGCGACGCGCAGGCCGTCACGGTCGGCCGCGATGATCATGCCGGCAGGCGCGGTCGAGGTTTCAGCCAGCGCGCGCGCCTGCCAGACCCGTACCACCTGGTCCGCCAGCGTCGTGAACGCCACCGGCACCGGGTTATACGCGCGTACGGCCCGGGCCAGCAGGTCGGCCGGCTGGGTCCAGTCAAGGCGCGCTTCGTCCTTGGTCAGCTTGCGGGCATAGGTGGCATCGGCATCGTTCTGCGGTGCGCTGGGCAGCTCACCGTCCGCCAGCAGCTCCAGTGCCGCCACCAGCGATTCACCACCCAGCAGGGCAAGGCGGTCATGCAGGCTGGCACCGGTATCGTTGGGCGAAATCGGGCAGCGTTCCATGTAACGCATGGCGCCAGTGTCCAGGCCCACATCCATCTGCATGATGGTAATGCCGGTTTCGCGGTCACCGGCCAGAATGGCGCGCTGGATGGGCGCCGCACCGCGCCAGCGCGGCAGCAGCGACGCATGCACGTTGATGCAGCCAAGGCGCGGAATCTCAAGTACGTCCTTTGGCAACAGCAGACCATAGGCGGCCACGATCATCAGGTCGGGTCTGAGGGCGCGCAGTTCGTTGCTGGCGTCGGCGTCTTTCAGGCTGAGCGGCTGGTACACCGGAATGCGGCGCTCCAGGGCCAGCTCCTTGACCGGGCTGGCCTTGAGTTCGCGGCCACGGCCCGCCGGGCGGTCCGGCTGGGTATAGACGGCAATGACATCGTGTTCGCCCTGTTGCAGGAGGGCTTTCAGGCTTTCGGCAGCAAACTCCGGCGTGCCGGCAAAGACAATGCGTAAAGGACCACTTTCAGGGTTGTTGCTCACTTGGTGTCAGGCCTGCTGCTTGTGCTGTTTTTCCAGCTTTTTCTTGATGCGCTCACGTTTGAGCGAGGACAGGTAGTCGACAAACAGCTTGCCGCTGAGATGATCCATTTCATGCTGGATGCAGACGGCGAGCAGGCCATCGGCGGTTTCCTCAAAGGCCTTGCCCTCGCCATCGAGTGCACTGATCTGCACGCGTGCCGGACGCTCCACGGTCTCGTAGAAACCCGGTACCGACAGGCAGCCTTCGTCATAGGGCGCCTTTTCCTCGCACAGGGGCGTGATGACCGGATTGATGTAGACGCGTGGTGCCGTCTTTTCATCCGACAGGTCCATCACGATCAGCTGGATGTGCCGGTCCACCTGGGTGGCAGCCAGGCCGATGCCCTTGGCCTCGTACATGGTTTCCAGCATGTCGCGGATCAGCTGGCGAACTGCAGCATCCACTTGCGCCACCGGCCGGGCCTTGGTGCGCAGACGGGGATCGGGGTATTCGAGAATCGGGAGCAGGGCCATGGTATCCGTTCGGTTTTCCGGGGCGGCACACTTGGAGTAACATCCCAAGAATGCTTGCTAAGGTGATGAAGTTACTGTAAAAGTCTGATAATCGCGTCACAGAGTGTGGCTTGGCTTTGCCCTATTATACGAGTGCAAACCGAAATTGCGACCGACATCCGGCCGCCTCGGACAGTCCGGCCTGCCCAGCCTGAAGGGAACCATAATGAAAAAACGTCTTCTGGGAATCGTGGGAGCCTGCCTGCTGGCAGGTGTCGTGCAGGCTGAAGCGCCTGTTCAGGTCAGGGAGTCCGCTCCCGAACGCTATACCGTCGTGCGTGGCGATACACTCTGGGATATTTCCAGCCGCTATCTGGCGGACCCCTGGCGCTGGCCCGAAATCTGGGAAATCAATCCCCAGGTCCAGAATCCCCATCTGATCTACCCCGGCGATGTGCTGGTGCTGTGCCAGATCAAGGGTCAGGCTGTGGTGGCAGTGGATCTTGGTGGTGGTTGTGCCGGTCTCGAAGAGCGCATGGCCACGGGCCAGCCGACCCAGATCATCAGCGGCTCGGGCCGTGATCAGAAGCTGCATCCGCAAGCACGTATACAGCCACTCAGCCTTGCCATTCCTGCCATTCCCCTGCAGGAAATCCAGCGCTACCTGAACGGTTCCCGCGTGGTGACCAAGGCCGAGCTGGACAATGCCCCCTATGTGCTGTCCGGCAAGGAAGGTCGCATTGTGGGTGGTGCGGGCGACAACATTTATGTGCGCAACAAGAACAAGCTGCTTGAGCCCAGCGGTGTCTATGGTGTTTATCGCGGAGGTCGTGCCTATATCGACCCGGACACCCGTGAAGTGCTGGGCTACGAGGCTGAGGATATCGGTGCCGGCAAGCTGGTCGCACTGGAGCGCGAGGTTGGTACGCTGGAGGTGACGCGTACAACCCAGGAAGTGCGGATCGAAGACAAGCTGCTGCCGAATGAGGCACAGCGCATTTCTTCGGTTTTCTATCCGAGCAATCCGGATAGCGTGAAGCCGGGCAGCATCCTGCGCATTTTCGACAGCATCGGGTCCGGTGCACAGCACAGCGTGATCGTGGTCAATCGTGGCGAGCTGGATGGCGTGAAGTCCGGTCATACGTTTGCCCTCTACAAGAAGGGCGAGACCATTCGTGACCGTGCCACCAATGAATACGTGAAGCTGCCACCGGAGCGTGCCGGTCTGGCGATGGTGTTCCGCACCTTCTCCCGTGTGAGCTACGCGCTGGTACTGCGTTCGACGACATCCATCAAGGTGGGTGACGAAATCAAGCCGCCAGTCAGCGGCGACTGATCCCCCTTTCATACTTTTGCAAGGCTATACCGGGCCGTCATGATGACGGCCCGTTTTTTTGAGGCAAGGATGCCATGTACGAACCCTCCCCCCTGCCGGTCCAGGCCATGGACTGGTTACGGCTGTGGCGCCTGCTGCAGCAATCCTCCCTGCGCTTCCACCGTTTGCTTGAGGCTTTTTCCGGCCCGGGACAGGCCTTGTCTGCCAGTCCGCCGGCATGGCGTGCTGCCGGGATAGGGAGCTCTGCCGTGACGCACCTGCAGCACTGGCAGGGCAGGACTGATCCCGACCTGATGCGTGAGATGGATGAGGCGGTGGCGGCGGACCTTGCCTGGTGCGAACAGACAGGTCAGCGCCTGCTGACCTTGTCCTGTCCGGACTACCCTGCCCTGCTGCGGGAAATTCCCGACGCGCCACCCCTGCTGTTCCTGCGCGGCAATGCATCACTGCTGGGTCTGCCCCAGCTGGCGATGGTTGGCAGCCGCCATCCTTCCCATACCGGCCTTGCCGATGCGCGTGATTTTGCTGCCGATCTGGCGCGGGCCGGCCTGGTGGTGACCAGCGGGTTGGCCAGCGGCATTGACGGGGCCGCGCATGCCGGGGCGATGCGGGCGGGTGGAAAAACGGTGGCGGTACTCGGGACCGGAGCAGACCGGCCCTATCCCCGCGAGCATCATCGCCTGTACCAGGAAATTCTGGACGGCGGCAGCCTCATCGTCAGCGAGTATCTGCCCGGCACGCCGCCACTGGCGCAGCACTTCCCCCGCCGTAACCGCATCATCAGCGGGCTTGGCATCGGGGTGCTGGTGGTGGAGGCGGCACCCGACAGCGGCTCGCTTATCACCGCACGACTGGCGGCGGAGCACGGCCGCCCGGTCTGGGCGTTACCCGGATCGCGCCATCATCCGCAGGCGCGGGGCTGTCTGCAGCTCATCCGCGAAGGTGCCACGCTGGTCACGGAAACCCGGCACATCCTTGAGGATCTGCCGGCGCTGATGGGGTATCTGCGCGAGCAGCTCACCCTGCCAGTGGATGCGCCGGCAGAAACGCCGGTGGTGGCCGCCACACGGAGCTGTGATCCGGCAGCACGGGCGCTGCTGTCATTGCTGGGGCAGGAGTGCCGTCATGCGGACTGGCTGATTGCCATGTCAGGCATGCCGCCGGCGCAGGTCCTGCGCAGTTTGTCGCAGCTGGAGATGGGCGGTCTGGTGGCCAGTGTGCCGGGCGGCTACGAGCGCCTGCCGGCAGGTGCGGAACTGGTGTGAAGAAAGTCTGTCGTGACGGCATCACCAACCGGTGCGTCAGGACCGTAGCCCGTGGATAATGGCCGCTCTTCCTGAACGCTGTTTGTGCCAATGACACTTGCCCTGCCCTCCCCCGTCCATCTTCGTGTGGCTGCACGCCTGCTGCAGGCCGGCGCGGTCATTGCCTATCCCACCGAAGGAGTGTGGGGCCTGGGATGCGACCCCATGAATGAGGCCGCTGTTCGCCGTCTGCTTGACCTGAAGCAACGTTCCGAAGCCAAGGGATTGATTATCATCGCCGGTTGCATGCAGCAGGTGGAAGGCTGGCTGACGGGACTGTCGCCGGCACAGCGGGCCGCGTGTGCGGCGACCTGGCCGGGACCGTATACCTGGGTGGTGCCCGCCGAGAGCGCCCCGCAGTGGTTGCGCGGCAACCATGACAGTGTGGCGGTGCGTGTGACGGCGCATCCGGGCGTACAGGCCCTGTGTCACGCGTTTGGCGGAGCGCTGGTGTCGACCAGTGCCAATGTCAGTGGCAAGCCGCCGGCACGCGATGCACTGGCGTTGCGCCAGCAGTTTGGTCGCGGTCTGGATTACATCCTGCCGGGCCGGCTGGGGGGTGATGGCAAGCCATCAGAAATTCGAGATGCCCGTACCGGCATTGTCCTGAGAAAACGTTGAGGTTTTTATGACGGCATCCGAACGTGCTCCGGCGCCGGATATTGAGGCAGTAAAGACCTTCCTGCTGGATTTGCAGGACCGCATTTGCGCCATGCTGGAAGCGGAAGAAGGCGATACACGCTTTCGTACCGATGAGTGGACGCGTGCCGAGGGTGGCGGTGGCCGTTCCCGGGTCATGGAAAACGGCACTGTCATAGAAAAAGGTGGCGTGCTGTTTTCGCATGTGCACATCGCACGCATGCCGGCATCGGCCACTGCACATCGTCCCGAGCTGGCCGGTTGCAGTGCCCAGGCACTGGGGGTGTCACTGGTCATACATCCGCGCAATCCCTACGTGCCCACCTCACATGCCAATGTGCGCCTGTTCGTGGCCGAGCGTGAAGGCGAGCCGCCGATCTGGTGGTTTGGTGGCGGGTTTGACCTCACGCCGTATTACGGTAACGAAGCGGATTGTGTGCACTGGCACACGGTGGCGCATGACCTGTGTGCGCCGTTTGGCGACAAGGTATACAAGGACTACAAGCGCTGGTGCGATGCCTATTTCTTTCTGAAGCACCGCAATGAGCCGCGCGGCATTGGCGGACTGTTTTACGATGACCTCAATGAGTGGGGTGCGGAAAAATGTTTCGACTTCATGCGCGCGGTGGGTGACGGTTTCATCAAGGCCTACCAGCCAATCATGGCGCAGCGCAAACACACGCCGTATGGCGAGCGCGAGCGTGATTTCCAGCTCTACCGGCGTGGCCGTTATGTCGAGTTCAATCTGGTGTTTGACCGTGGCACGCTGTTTGGCCTGCAGTCCGGCGGCCGTACGGAGTCCATCCTGATGTCGTTGCCCAATCTGGTGGCGTGGCGTTATGACTGGGCGCCCGAGCCGGGCACACCGGAAGCAGAACTGTACGAGAAATACCTGACGGGCCGGGACTGGGTGGCACTGGCCTGAGCAATAAAAAAAGCCGGCAATTCGCCGGCTTTTTTTATTGCCTGCAACGTTTCACTTGGCGTTTGCCGTCGCAAGCAGGCTGTCGATGATCTGGCGGCCGTAAAGGTCGGTAATGAAGGGCACATTGGTTTGCTGCAGGTCCGTGATGCGGGAGGACAGGAAGGCCCACTTGGCGGTCACTTTTGCCAGCGGCGCTTTCAGCGTCGGGTTTTTTGCCATCAGCTCATTCAGTCGCAAGGTAAAGTCGGCGGCCAGCTTGGCCAGGTCCTTGTCCGAGTTGACGCCAGTGTAATTGGAGCCCCCCAGCGGGTCTGCACTGTTGCGCAGGTAGATCATCATCATGAGCTGCATGCGTGCGGCCAGGTCATACAGGTCTTTTCTGGTACGGGCGGTGTCGCGCGGCATGCGCTGGTCCAGTTCGAGGGCAAACGGAATGACTTCGTTCTCCCAGGCATAAAGACTCAGCTGGTTGATCTCGCCCTTTTCGTACGGGTCCTGGGTCAGGGCGGCACGGGTGGTTTGCCAGCGCGTGGCCAGTGCCGGGTCGTTCAGTTCGGCCACGGCGGTGTCAATGCTGGCAATCGCTTTCAGTGCGGCCTGGCGGCGCTCGCCGGCCTTGTCCAGGGCAACAAACATCATCATCTGTGTGGCGGCGCGCACCGAGTTGTCGCGAATGGCCTGCAACTGCGCCGCCGATGCCGCGAACGACAGGGAAGGGACAAGGGTGATGAGGGCCAACAGGAATATTCCCAGCGATTTTCTACTGCTCACTACACACTACTCCAGAAGAGATGTTGCCGGTTGGGGAGTCTGCCTTGCGCAGCAGGGATTGCGCAATCATCCGGTTGACGATCGTGATGATGTGAACGAAGCTCGCCGCCCGGAGGAGATGATGACTGACCTGTATTGTGTATTCGGAAACCCGGTGGCTCATAGCAAGTCGCCTGTCATTCATGCTGCTTTTGCAAGACTGATGGGTCACGCGCTTCGTTATGAGGCACGGTTGGCGCCGGCAGACGACTTTGCCGGCAGTCTGGGTGTCTTTCTGGCAGAGGGTGGCAAGGGCTGCAACATCACGGTGCCGTTCAAGGAGCAGGCATGGGCGCTTGCCGCGGTGCGCTCCCGGCGCGCCGAGAAGGCGGGTGCGGTGAATACCCTGCTGGCCGGCAAGGACGGCCGTCT
Source organism: Moraxellaceae bacterium (assembly GCA_030646295.1). GTDB lineage: Bacteria > Pseudomonadota > Gammaproteobacteria > Pseudomonadales > Moraxellaceae > UBA2031. The sequence continues at coordinate 91,780 of JAUSND010000012.1, read as the reverse complement.
CTACGGCGACAATACCGATGGCGTTGGCCTGGTGCGTGATCTGGTCCGGAACGCCGGCGTGGCACTGGCCGGCAAGCGCGTACTGGTGCTGGGTGCCGGGGGTGCCGTGCGGGGCGTGTTAAGCCCCTTGCTGGTCGAAAAGCCGGCATGTCTGGTGGTGGCCAACCGCACGGCCGGCAAGGCCGAGGCACTGGCGGCCCTGTTCGCTGACGAGGGTGTCATCAGTGGAACGGGCTTCACCGGCCTGGCCGGTCAGCAGTTTGATGTGGTCATCAACGGCACCTCCGCCAGCCTGCAGGGCGACCTGCCGCCCCTGCCGGCCGATGTGCTGGCGCCCGGCGCCTTCGCCTACGACATGATGTATGGCGCACAACCCACCGTGTTCCTGCAATGGGCGGCGGCGCATGGCGCAGATACGCGCGATGGTCTGGGCATGCTGGTGGAGCAGGCAGCAGAAGCATTTTTCATCTGGCGCAATGTACGGCCACCAACGGCCGGCGTGCTGGCGGAATTGCGTGCCGCCCTGAGCCCTGAACAGTAACCCGCAACAGTAGATCCGGGGCAAAAGGCTCAAACAAGCGGCAAACAGGAGAAGGTCAGGTGCGATACAGCGTATTGCCGCTGCTGACTGTACTGGCGTGTGCCAGTGCGGTCGCGGCAGAAGAATCACCGGTGTCAGGCGAGGCCCATGTGGCGTGGCTCAAGTCGACCGGCAGCAGCGAGAAGGAAACCTTCAAGGGTCGTCTGGAAAGCCGGTATGTGCATGAAGACTGGAGTCATGAGCTGAAGCTTGAGGGCCTCAACGAGCTGGATGGCAGCACCGGCGATCGCACCAGCGAGCGTTATCTGGTCCAGGAGAAGTCGAGCTGGAACTACACGGAGCACGATTACCTCTTCGTCAAGTTGCAGGCAGAAAAGGACCAGCAGACGAGCTGGGACTATCAGGCGTTTGCTGCGCTGGGCTACGGTCACATTTTCATCAGGACCGATACCATGTTCCTGTCCACCGAGCTCGGTGCCGGGACGCGTCACAACAAGGATGAGCTGACGGGGGCAACGGTCAACGATGCGCTGGGCAATGCCGAGCTGGAATACGAGTGGAAATTCCGTGCCGGCGCCCGCTTCAATGAGGATGCCTCGGTGGAAGCGGGCAAGGAGGGCACCGTGATCCGTACGCGCACGGCGCTGACCTTTGACCTGACCGAGGTACTCAATCTGTCGGTGGTCTACGAGACCAAGCGCGACGATGGCCCGGCGGATCTGGATGACACGCTGACGGCAGTGGGGATTGGCTACCGTTTCTGATGCGGTGATTTGCGTGGTGATCAGACGGCTTCGTGCAGGTACTCATCCTTGAGTCTGGCGTAGTTGGCCGCGGTATAGGCGAAATAGCTGCGCTCCTTCTCGGTGATCGGGCGCACCGCTTTTGCCGGGTTGCCGATATAGACATGGCCCGAGGCCAGCACCTTGCCGGGCGGCACCACGGCGCCGGCGCCAAGAATGACCTCGGACTCGATGACAGCACCATCCATCACCATGGCCTTCATGCCGATCAGCACGCGGTCGTGCACCGTGCAGCCGTGCAGGGTGGCCTGATGGCCGATGGTGACATCATTGCCGATGGTGAGGGGAAAGCCGTCGGGGTAGTAGCTGCTGGCATGGGTGATGTGCAGCACGCTGCCATCCTGCACCGAGACACGCTCGCCGATACGGATGCGGTGCATGTCGCCACGGATGACGGCAAAGGGCCACACCGAGCTGTCGGCGCCCATGACCACATCTCCAATCACGACGGAGGCCGCATCGACAAAAACACTGTCATGCAATTGTGGCCGGATGCCCTTGTGTGAACGTATGCTGGCCACCATCTCTGTACTCTCCCGACCCTGAACAAGGTCTGCATTCTCACTCCCCGGCCGCGTTTGTGCGAGGGGGTGGCGACACCAATGAACTGACAATGAACCATCACGGACTCACCACGGAATCAACATGAGCAATCCCCTGCTGGAATCACACGACCTCCCCCCCTTCGATCGCATCCTGCCCGAGCATGTGGCCCCCGCCATCGACACCATCCTGGCGGAAAACCGTGCCGCCATCGCCGTGCTGGCCGCCGCACCGGCCACATGGGAAGGCGTGCCGGCGGTACTGGAGCAGTTGCAGGACCGGCTGGACCAGGCGTGGTCGCCGGTGTCGCACCTGAATGCCGTGATGAACTCCGAGGCCTGGCGCGAGGCCTACAACAGCACCCTGCCCAAACTGGCCGCCTATGGCACCGAGCTGGGTCAGAACGACAGCCTCTTCGCTGTGTATGAGGCGCTGGAACAGAGCCCGGACTTTGCCGGCTTTTCGCAGGCGCAGCAGCAGAGCATCCGGCATGCCCTGCGCGATTTCCGCCTGAGCGGCATCGGTCTGCCGGCCGACAGGAAAAAGCGCTTTGCCGACATCCAGGAAAAATTTGCCGAGTTGAACTCGGGCTTTGCCGATCATGTGCTGGATGCCACCCAGGCCTGGGAACTGTGCCTGGAGGATGACAGTCGCCTTGGCGGATTGCCGGATTCGGCGAAGGGCCTGCTGGCCGCGCTGGCACAACAGAAGGAAAAATCCGGCTACCGCATCACGCTGGATTTTCCATCCTATCTGGCGGTGATGACACACGCGCAGGACCGTGCACTGCGTGAAGCGGTGTACACCGCCTTTGTCACCCGCGCGTCTGATCAGGGACCGCAGGCCGGGCAGTTCGACAACTCGGCGCTGATGGTGGAGATACTGCAGAACCGTCAGGAAACCGCTGCGTTGCTCGGCTACGCCAACTACGCGGAAGTCTCGCTGGTGCCGAAGATGGCGGAGCACCCGCAGCAGGTGATTACATTCCTGAGCGATCTTGCCGTGCGCACACGTCCGGGTGCAGAGAAGGAGCTGGCCGAGCTGCGCGAATTTGCGCGTGACGAGCTGGGCATCAGCGACCTGCAGCCCTGGGATGTCACCCATGCCAGCGAAAAACTGAAGGAAAAGAAATATTCGATTTCGCAGGAGCAGCTGCGCCCGTATTTCCCTGCCCCGAAAGTCATCAGCGGCATGCTGCGCATTGCCGAGACACTCTACGGTTTGCAGATCCGTGAACGCCATGACATGCAGCTCTGGCATGACGATGTCACGTATTACGAGATTCATGAAAACGGCGAACTGATCGCCAGTTTCTATCTCGATCCCTATGCGCGTGCGAACAAGCGCGGCGGCGCGTGGATGGCCGATTGTCGCGTGCGTCGTCGCCGTCCTGATGGTTCGTTGCAAAAGCCGGTGGCCTTTCTCACCTGCAACTTCAATCCGCCGGTCGATGGCCAGCCGGCCCTGCTCACGCATGATGAAGTCACCACGCTCTTCCATGAGTTTGGTCACGGCCTGCACCACATGCTGACGCGGATCGAGGTGGCGGCGGTATCCGGTATCAACGGTGTGGCGTGGGATGCAGTGGAGTTGCCCAGCCAGTTTCACGAAAACTGGTGCTGGGAGCCACGCGCACTGGAGCTTATTTCCGGTCATGTCGAAACCGGTGAACCGCTGCCGGAAGACCTGCTCGACAAGATGCTGGCCGCGAAAAATTTCCAGTCCGGCCTGATGATGCTGCGCCAGCTGGAATTTGCCCTGTTCGACATGGAGCTGCACCAGCGCACAACGTTTGATGCAAATACCGTGCAGCAAGTGCTGGATAATGTGCGTGCCCGCGTGGCCGTGCTTGTTCCGCCCGCGTTCAACCGCTTCCAGCACGGCTTCTCGCACATTTTTGCCGGCGGTTATGCGGCAGGCTATTACAGCTACAAGTGGGCGGAGGTGCTCTCTGCTGATGCCTTCTCGCGCTTCGAGGAAGAAGGTGTGATGAATCCGGAGACGGGCCGTAACTTCCGCGAGACGATTCTGGCCCAGGGCGGCAGTCGTCCGGCACAGGAACTGTTTGCCGAATTCCGCGGTCGCGCACCGACCGTGGATGCCCTGCTGCGCCACTCGGGATTGTGATCATGGTGAAGAAGCAGTTCATCGCCGGCGCCAAATGCCCGCGCTGCAACGCGCTCGACAAGATTCGTGCCTGCAGGAGCGAGACGCGCGAATGGATGGAGTGCGTGGCCTGCGGTTACGAGGAAGAGCGTCCGGAAGAGGGGGGAGCACCGCCGGTAGAGGAGCCGGCGGCAGCAGGCGCCATCAAATGGAAGCAGCCATGAAAGGGCGCTGGTGACGCTGAGGGTTCAGCGCGCTCCTTGCCCGGTTGTCACCAGTGTCGCCACGGCAAACATGCCGGCCCCGGCCACCACAATGGCGGGCCCCAGGGGCAGGTCCCATTGCAGGCTGGCCGCCAGGCCGGCAGTCACGGCCACCATGCCCGTCACGCTGGCACCAATGGCCATCTGCTCCGGTGTGCGTGCCAGCCGTCGCGCCACGGCCGCCGGAATCACCAGCAGTGCCGTGATCAGCAATACCCCTACCACCTTCATCGCGGCCGTCACCACCAGTGCCAGCAGGATCAGCAGCAGCAGGCGCAGGCGCTCAACCGGTATGCCATCAACCGCCGCCAGCTCTTCACTGATGGACGAGGCCACCAGCCCGCGCCATTGCCAGGCCAGTATGCCGAGGATCAGCACGGCCCCGGTCAGCAACGGCGGCAGGTCAGCCGGTGCCAGCGCCAGCAGGTCGCCGAACAGGTAGGCCATCAGGTCGACGCGCAGTCCATCAACAAAACTGGTGACGATGAGACCGAGGCTGAGCGAGCTGGTGGCGAGAATGGTGAGCAGGGTGTCCGAGGCCAGCTCGGGACGTTTCATGAGCAGGCCGAGCAGCGCCGCCATGGTCAGGCAGACGGTGATGATGCCGATCCAGCCGGGAATGCTCAGCAGCAGCGACAGGCCGATGCCGAGCAGGGCGGCATGCGAGAGGCTGTCACCAAAATAGGCCAGGCGCCGCCACACCAGCAGCGAGCCCAGCGGGCCGCAGACCAGTGCCGTCAGCAGGCCTCCCGCCAAAGCCGGCCAGAACAGTTCAATGGTGTTCATGCGGACCCTCGTGCGTGCAGACGCCACCGTGGGTGTCGTGATGGTGGTCATGGTGATGGCTGTACACGGCAAGGCCTTTCACGCCCTGTGCGCCAAACAGGCGCAGGTATTCGGGGTGAGCACTTACAGACTCCGGATGGCCCTCGCAGCAGACATGCTGGTTGAGGCAAAGCACATGATCGGTGGCCGCCATGACCAGATGCAGGTCATGCGACACCATCAGCACACCCAGCCCGCGCTCATCGCGCATACGCCCGATCAGGGTGTAAAGCTCCTCCTGCCCGGTGATGTCCACGCCCTGGGCAGGTTCGTCCAGCACCAGCAGTTCGGGGTTGCGCAGCAGGGCGCGGGCCAGCAGAACCCGCTGCAATTCGCCGCCGGAAAGCCGGGTGACGGCCGTCGCTGCCACATGGCGGGCCCCGACGTCGCCCAGTATCTGGTCCATGTCGACCGCAGAGAGGCCGGGCCGGGCCAGTTGCAGGAAGCGTTTCACGCTCAGCGGCAGCGAGGCGTTCAGTTCCAGCTTTTGCGGCATGTAGCCGATGCGCAGGCCCGGCCGTACCCGGCGCTCGCCGCTGTCGGCGGTGATCAGGCCCAGCGCCACCCGGACCAGCGAGGTCTTGCCGGCGCCATTAGGGCCGATCACGGTATGGATTTCGCCGGCATGCACCTTCAGCGAAACCCCGTCCAGAATGGTGCGGTCATCGCGGCGCAGGCGAATGTTGTGCAGGTGCAGCAGCAACTCAGTCATGACGGCAGTGCCGGCAGGTACCGGCCAGCTCCAGGGTCTGGCTTTCCACGGTGAAGTCGGCCTTGCTGGCAGCAGTGGCGACAGCCTTGGCCAGCGGGGCACTGTCCTCGATTTCTTCGGCATTGCCGCAGGTGGAGCACAGCAGGAAGTAGCCGGCATGGGCGGCGCCGGGATGGGTGCAGCCGACAAAGGCATTGCGCGAGGCAATGCGGTGCACGAGTTTCTGTTCCAGCAGGAACTCCAGGGCGCGGTACACCGTGGGCGGCGCCGGCTTGTGGCCCTCGGCGGTCAGGCGATCAAGGATGTCGTAGGCGCCCAGCGGCTGGTGACTGGACCAGACCAGTTCCAGCACGCGGCGACGGATATCGGTCAGCCGCACGCCACGCTCGTTGCACAGGCGGTCGGCCTCACTGAGGGCGCCGTGAACGCAGTGGCTGTGGTCATGGGGGTGAAATGCTGGCGTGCTCATGGCGGCCTCGCGACAAATGATTTGCAACAATATAACATATGCGGCCTTGCTGCACACCAGTGCCTGACCATTGCAAGGCAGGGCCGTGCGCCCGCTTGCCGGAGTTGATCCAATGTTCCGTTATCTGCTGCTGTTGCTGCTGTTGCTGCTGGCCGTTCCGCCGACCATGTCGACAAAGGCCCATGCCCTTGAGGTGGTGGCCAGCATCCGCCCCCTTGCCCTCATTGCCGATGCCGTGATGGCCGGGCGTGGCCAGGCCCGCCAGCTGGTGCCCGATGGGGCATCCTCGCATGAGTATGCCTTGCGCCCTTCCGACCGTGCCCTGCTGGCGCGTGCGGATCTGGTGCTGTGGGTGGGGCCGGCGCACGAGCAGTTCCTGGGGCCGGCCTTGCGTGGCAAGCCGGTCATTACGGCGCAGACCCTGCCCGGCATTGCCCTGTTGCCGGCGCGGCGGCTGGCCGATGCAATGCCGGTGGCGGGCACTACCGATCCCCACCTGTGGCTGAGTCCTGCCAATGCGGCTACGGTCGCGCGGGCACTGGCGCAGGAGCTGGCGCGGCGCGATGCCGGGGGTGCCGGCCTGTACCGGCGCAATGCCGACGCCTTTGCCGCGCGGATGCAGCAACTGCAGGATGGACTGCACGCCCGCTTTGCCCCGCTGCGCAACGCGCCGCTAATTGCCTATCACGATGCCTACCAGTATTTCGAGCAGAGTGCCGGCCTGCGGCATCGCGGCAGCCTCACGCCGGAACCGGAACAGAAGCCGGGTGCCCGGCATGTGCTGGAAATGGCGCAACGGGTGCAAAAGGAAGGGATAGCCTGCCTGCTGTCCGAGCCGGGCGCGGATACGGCACTGGCGGCCCGCATTTTCGGTCGGCAGGCCTACCGGGTGGCAGCAGTGGATGAGCTGTTTGTGGGCGTGCCGCGCGGGCCGGAGGGCTATGCGGCGGGACTGCAGAACATGGCAGGCGAGATCCAGCGTTGCCTGACGGGCAAGCCGTAGTCAGTCCGGAACGGCGGCCAGCAAATGGGCCAGTAGCCGTTTCATTTCATCCGGATTTTTCTGGGTGACATGTTCGCCGGCACGCCCTTCCTCGCGGTTGCGCTGCCCGATATCCAGCCGCGACAACCAGAAGCGCATGGCGGCCACCGCCAGAAACACCGGCAGGGCCGCCTGCTCGCCGGGTGTCAGCGGGCGCACTTCTTCATACCCCCGCAGGAAGGACTGCAGGCGCGCCGGGTCCGGCGTGTCACCGGGCCAGGCCCGGCAGAAATCATTGGCGGTGATGGCGATATCCAGCAGCCAGTGATCGTGACTGCATTCGGAAAAATCCAGCACTCCCGAGACCATGTCGCCGGCAAACAGTGTGTTGTCGCGAAACAGGTCGCCGTGCACCAGCCCGGTGGGCAGGTCGGGGTAACGTGCCTCGACGTTCGCGAGTGCGGCCAGCGTACGGTCGAGCAGCACCTGATCCGCTGCCGGCATCAGTGGCCGTCGCCGCGCTGCCACGTCCTGCCACCAGTCGGCCCCGTGGGCATTGCGCCGCTCCAGCGGGTAGTCACGCAATGCCGCATGCAGCTGTGCCAGCGTCTGGCCCATGGCAGCGCACTGACGGCAATCCGGTTGCAGGGGATGCTGGCCGTGCAGCCGTGGCGCCAGCTGCGCCGGCTTGCCGGCGAGCGTGCCAAGGTGCTGCCCTGCCGCATTAACCAGCGGGCCGGCCACCGGCACCCCATGCCGTGCCAGATGTGACAGCAAGGGCCCCAGAAAGGCCGCGTCGTCATGACCGAGTTCCTCGAACAGGGTGAGCACCAGCTCGCGCCCGTCAGTGAGGGTCAGGAAATAGTTGCTGTTCTCGATGCCACCCTTGATGGGAGCGAGCGTCTGCGCAGCCGGCAGGCCGCATGCAGCAACGAAAGGCTGGACATCGGCCAGCGCGAGATGGGTATAAACAGACATGCCTGCAGTGTAGCGCGTTGCGCGCCGCAAAAAATGGCCGCAGCGCTCCGGCGACAGGCCCTGCGGTTCTGCGTTACCCTGCCCGGCTTACGGTTATCCTGCCAGCAATCCTCTTCAGCAACCCTCTCTGCGGAGAGGGGGAACGAGTGCCATGTCAGCCACACCCCTGATTCTTGTCGACGGTTCTTCCTACCTGTATCGCGCCTTTCATGCACTGCCCCCGCTGATGACCCGGTCCGGTCAGCCCACGGGCGCGGTCAAGGGCGTGATCAACATGCTGCAGAAGCTCATCAAGACCTATTCACCCACGCATATTGCGGTGGTGTTCGATGCGCCAGGCGGCACCTTTCGCGATGTCATCTACCCCGAATACAAGGCCAACCGCCCGCCCATGCCGGACGACCTGCGCCTGCAGGTAGAGCCGCTGCATGCGATGGTGCGTGCACTCGGCCTGCCGTTGTTGTGCGAGCCGGGCGTGGAAGCCGATGACGTGATCGGCACACTGGCAAGACGGGCAGCGGCGGCCGGCATGCCGGTGCTGATCTCCACCGGCGACAAGGACATTGCCCAGCTCGTCAACGAGCACATCACGCTGATCAACACCATGAATGACAGCATTCTGGATCGCGATGGCGTGATTGCAAAATTCGGCGTGCCACCCGAGTGCATTGTCGATTATCTCTCGCTGGTCGGCGACAGCGTCGACAACATTCCCGGCGTCTATGGTGTGGGCCCGAAAACGGCGGCAAAGTGGCTGCAGGAATTTGGCTCGCTCGATGCACTGATCGCCAATGCCGACAACATCAAGGGCAAGGCCGGTGAAAATCTTCGCAACGGACTGGCTGTGCTGCCAATGGCGCGCGAGCTGGCCACCATCAAGTGCGATTGCGAACTGCCGCTGACACTGGATGACCTGCATCCCGGCAAACCGGATCATGATGTGCTGCTGTACTGGACGCGAGAGCTGGAGTTTCGTACCTGGCACAACGAATTGCTCAACGAAGGCGCGGGTGTTGAAGTAGAAGTGCCGGCGGCACCGCTTGATGTTCAGTATCACGCCGTCGTGACAGAGGAAGACTTCGAGGCGCTTCTGAAAAAACTGGGCAATGCCACGGTGTTCTGTGTTGATACGGAAACCACCAGTCTGGATTACATGCAGGCCGAAATTGTCGGCCTGTCATTTGCGCTGCGTGCAGGTGAAGCCTGGTACATTCCCGTCGGCCACGATTACATGGGAGCGCCGGACCAGCTGCAGCGTGACAGCGTGCTCGCGCGCCTCAAGCCGCTGCTGGAAAATCCTGCCATCGGCAAGATCGGCCAGCATCTCAAGTACGACATGCATGTGCTGGAAAATTACAGCATTGTCCTGCGCGGCGTCGTGTTCGACACCATGCTTGCTTCTTATGTACTGGATGCCACCGCGACGCGTCACAACATGGATGACATGGCGGCGCATTATCTCGGCGTGAAAACCACCACGTTTGAAGAAATTGCCGGCAAGGGCGTCAAGCAGCTTACCTTCAACCAGATTGAAGTGGACAAGGCGACGCACTATGCGGCCGAAGATGCCGACATCACGCAGCGCCTGCATGATGTGCTGGCACCGCAGCTGGCGGCGGAACCGAAACTGGAATCAGTGTTTCGCGATATCGAAATGCCGCTGGCACCGATCCTGCAAGCCATGGAACACCGTGGTGTGCTGATCGACACTGCCATGCTTGCCAGCCAGAGCCGTGAGCTGGGCGAGCGCATGATTGCACTGGAAAAAGACGTGTATGCGCTGGCGGGGCAGGAATTCAATCTGGGTTCGCCCAAACAGCTTGGCCATATCCTTTACGAAAAACTGGGTATCCCCGCGCCAAAGAAAACCGCGACGGGACAATACTCCACTGCAGAAGATGTGCTGGAGCAGCTGGATCATCCGCTGCCAAAGTTGCTGCTCGAACACCGCTCGCTGTCAAAACTGAAATCCACCTATACCGACAAGCTGCCGGAGCTGCTGGACCGGAAAACCGGTCGTGTGCACACCTCCTACCATCAGGCGGTTGCGGCGACCGGGCGCCTCTCCTCTTCCGATCCCAACCTGCAGAACATTCCGATCCGTACCGAGGCGGGACGCAAGATCCGGCAGGCGTTTATTGCGCCGCCAGGCTACCTGCTGGTGGCAGCAGATTATTCGCAAATCGAATTGCGCATCATGGCGCATCTCTCCGGCGATGAAGGGCTGCTCAATGCGTTTCGTCTTGGTGAAGACGTGCATCGCGCCACCGCTGCCGAAGTGTTCGGGGTGCCGCTGGCCGAGGTGAGCAATGACCAGCGCCGCAATGCCAAGGCCATCAATTTCGGTTTGATCTACGGCATGTCGGCATTCGGTCTGGCAAAGCAGCTGGGCATCGGGCGTGGCGAGGCGCAGGGGTATGTCGACATGTATTTTGCGCGCGACCCCGGCGTCAAACAGTACATGGAAAACATCCGGGCACAGGCTGCGCAGAACGGTTATGTCGAAACCTTTTTTGGTCGCCGGCTGATGGTGCGCGACATCAATGCCAAGAATCCGGCACTGCGTCAGGCGGCCGAGCGTGCAGCAATCAATGCGCCGATGCAGGGTACAGCGGCGGACATCATCAAGCGTGCCATGATCACGGTGGAAGCGGCGCTTGCGCGCCAGCATGCCGATGCCCGTCTCATCATGCAGGTGCACGATGAGCTGGTGCTGGAGGTGAAGGCCGACCAGGTGGATGCCGTGACGGCACTGTTGCGCGAGCAGATGGAGTCGGCGGCGCAGCTATCGGTGCCGCTGCTGGTCGAAGTGGGTGTGGGCAAAAACTGGGACGAGGCGCACTGAGCGGGTGACGGGTTACGCCAGCCGGCTGTGCGCCTCTACCAGCAGCTCGGGCGGTGGCGGGTAATCCAGCCACTCACCCAGCTTGTCGGCCAGCTCTTCCAGTCCCGTCAGTTTCAGTGCCGAGAACAGCTGCACGGTAGCCACAAAGCCCTTGGTCTTGAGGTCACGACTGACGGCCTGCAGCACATTGAGCGCCGGGCCGCGATTGAACTTGTCGGCCTTGGTCAGCACGCAGTGCACGTCCAGGCCGTGGCCGCGCGCCCACTCCAGCATGCTCACGTCAAAGTCGGTAAGCGGATGCCGGGCATCCATAAGCAGGATCAGGCCGCGCAGGCTGTGACGTCCCTGCAGGTAAAAGCCGAGGTGTTTCTGCCATTCCCGCTTCATGTCCTTGGCGACCTTGGCGTAGCCATAGCCGGGCAGGTCGACCAGTCGCCGCGATTCATCCAGGGCAAAAAAGTTGATGAGCTGTGTACGGCCGGGCGTCTTGGAGGCGCGGGCGAGCTGTTTCTGGCGGGCCAGGGCGTTGATGCAGCTCGACTTGCCGGCATTGGAGCGGCCGGCAAAAGCGATCTCCATGCCGATGTCGGCCGGGCAATGTGCCAGCGTGGGCGCGCTGGTCAGGAACTGGGCGCGTTCGGTGAGTTGCAGCACCGGATGCAGGTGGGCGGTCATGGACACAGGCCTGAAGAGTGAATGCCGGCATTCTACGGGGCGGGACGGCCCGGGTCACGGGCCGTGGCACATCTCTTTATTAGCGCATTCGGGCATCACAGCGGATTGCGTAGCCGGCGTCGTGGTATATAATCCGGCGGCTTGGCAGGGAATCCCTGCAAGTCGTGCGGTAATCCGGTTTCAGCCAGCCAGTCGTGCCCTTCCCGGCACAGGAGTAAGCCATGAAGACATTTACCATTGCCGCCGCTCTTGCCGGCCTGTTTTTCGCTTCCGCACAGGTGTCTGCTGCTCCCTCGCCGATCGAAGCCAAGTACAACAAGGCCTGCGTGGCCTGCCATGGTACCGGTGCTGCCGGCGCCCCCAAGAAGGGTGACAAGGCAGCCTGGGCACCACGCCTGAAGCAGGGTGAGGCCACACTGCTCAAGAACGTCAAGAACGGTATCCGTGCCATGCCGGCCAAGGGCCTGTGCACAGATTGCACCGACGCCGATTACAAGGCACTCATCCAGTACATGTCCAAGTAACCCGCACTACCCGAGACGGAATCCACCATGAAGAAATTGCTTGCCGCTGCCGTAATGTCCATGGGTCTGGTGTCGCTGACCCACGCGGCCCCCATGCCCAAGGGCGATGCCACTGCCGGCGAAGCCAAGGCTGCTGCCTGTGCTGCCTGCCACGGTGCTGGCGGCGTCAGCATGGTGCCGGTCAACCCGACTCTGGCCGGCCAGGGTGCCAAATACATCTACAAGCAGCTGCAGGACTTCAAGTCCGGCCGTCGTGGCAACCCCATCATGATGGGCATGGCCATGCCGCTGGCTGATCAGGACATGGCCGATCTGGCTGCCTATTTCTCGGCCCAGCAGGCCGTGGTTGGCAAGGCCAAGCCCGAGCTGGTCAAGCTGGGCGAGAAGATTTTCCGTGGCGGCAACAGCAAGACCGGTCTGGCCGCCTGTGCCGGTTGCCACAACCCGGCTGGCAAGGGCAATGCCCTGGCCGGTTACCCGCGTCTGGGTGGCCAGCATGCCGATTACGTGAAGGCACAGCTGACGGCCTTCCGTGCAGCCGGCCGTAACGACACTGTGGCTGATCCGGCTGCCAAGCGCGTCAATGACGCTGCCAAGGCTGGCGAACAGGGCCCGATGCAGATGATTGCAGCGCGCATGTCTGACGCCGAAATCGATGCAGTGTCCAGCTTCATCTCCGGCCTGTACTAAAAGACAGGGCGTGTAAAAAAAGGCGACTCCGGTCGCCTTTTTTATTGCCCGTGACCCGCCATCAACAGGGTTGACGCCGTCGGGCGCTGCCGGCGTCCGTGTGTCGCTCCTGCACAATGCGGGAACAAAAACGCCACACGTCCGCCTTTCGGTCAGTGCGCCGCCTGGCTTATTCTCTGCGCCAGTACTGTTTCCGGCACCGCTGTGCCGTCTGCGGATTTCAGGAGTTTTTCATGCTCAAGCGTTTTCTGGCTGCCCTTACCCTTGGCCTTGTCGCCTTTACCGCCCAGGCGGCTGATTATGAAGTGCTGTCCAAGCCCGGCCGTGTCGACAAGCCCGGCATGATCGAGGTGCGGGAATTCTTCTGGTATGGCTGCCCGCACTGCTATCACCTGGAGCCGCATGTGACGACCTGGCTGAAGACCAAGCCGGCCAATGTCAACTTTGTGCGCACCCCGGCATCCCTTAACCCTGTCTGGGAACAGAATGCCCGTGGCTATTACACGGCAGAAACCCTCGGCATCCTGGAGAAGACACACGGCCCGCTGTTCCAGGCCATCCAGGTTGGTCGTCAGCGCCTGTTCGACAAGGAATCCCTGACCCGTTTCTATGCCGGCTTTGGTGCCAACCCGGCCAACTTCGGCAACCTTTATGATTCCTTTGCCGTATCCGGCAAGGTGGCACAGGGCAAGGCGCTGGCCCAGCAATACGGTCTGGATGGCGTGCCGGCGGTGGTAGTGAACGGCAAGTATCTGGTCAAGGGATCGGATGCCAAGGTGATGGCCACCGTGAACGAACTGATTGCCAAGGAACGCCTGGCGATGGCGAAAAAGAAGTAAGCCAGACCTGCCTGGTGCTCTACTGAAAACGGCCGCTCTGCGGCCGTTTTTATTGATCTGCATTGCTGACGCTGTCGTGGTGCATGGCTAGGATAGGGATGTTGGGGTGATCCCCCGGAGTGTCTGCATGATTTCGCGTCTCACCCGTTTGTTGCCGGCGCGGCCGCTGCAAAGTGCGCCGCCGATTGCGACCGAGCCGCTGCTCTGGGGCAAGGCCCGCCTGCGCTTGCTCAGCTTCAACATGCAGGCCGGCATGGGCTTTGATGCCTCGCACCATTACGTCACGCGCAGCCTGCGCAACCTGCTGCCACATCGCCGCCAGCACGAGCAGCTTGAGCGCATAGCCCACCTGATCGGCCAGTATGATGTGGTTGCCCTGCAGGAAGTGGATGGCGGCAGCCTGCGCAGCGGCTACACCCACCAGCTGGCGCATCTGGCCGAAAAGGCCGGGTTTCCCTGGTGGTTCCAGCAGGTCAACCGTGATCTCGGCCATCTCGGCCAGTTCAGCAACGGCCTGCTCAGCCGGCAGTCACCGCTGGCGGTGGAGGCCCATGCCCTGCCCGGCCTCAAGGGTCGCGGCATCATCGTCAGCCGTTTTGGTCAGGGTGAAAGCAGCCTGCTGGTGCTCAACGTGCATCTGGCACTCAGCATGAAGGCCCGCTTCCACCAGTTTGCCTACATCCACAAGGTGATTGCGGATGCGCCGCATGTGGTGCTGATGGGCGATCTCAACTGCACGCACGAAGAGCTGCGCCGTTCTCCCATTGGCGACCGCAAGTGGCAGTGGCTGGAAGAGGAACTGCATACCTACCCGAGCTGGAAACCGCAGCGCCAGATTGATCACATTCTGGTCAGTGACCGCCTCACCGTGCACTCCATCCGGGTGCTGGAAGAGCGCCTGTCGGACCACCGTCCGCTGGCGGTGGAGCTGGAGTTGCCTCCCGGCTTGTACCTCCCGCCCGAGGGGCTTACCCTGCCCTCTCCCGGCCTGACCCTGCCGGAGACACAGGACGTTTCATGAGCGCAATTTCCGGGCTGTTGCTGGCCGCCGTGCTGGGTGCCCTTGCCGGCGCACTGGCTGTTTTCTTGTGGCGCCAGGCGCGCATCACTGCCTTGCAGCTGGAGCAGCAGCGCTTGCTGGATGCGGCACAGGCCAATGCCGTGACTACTGCGCGCGAGCAGATGCGTGCGCAGCAGCTGGAGCAGGAACTGCTCGGGCTGGCGGCATTGAAATCACTGCCGGCCACACTGGCGGCGGCAGAGGCGCGTCTGGTGGCGCAGCAGGAGCAGGAAAAACAGTTGCTGGTCCGCCTGCAGCAGGGCGATGAAGAACGTCGTCGTCTGGAGCTGGCACTGCGCGAGCGCGATGCCCGCCTGGCCGAACTGGATACCCGCCTGCAGGCCGAGCGCGAACAGCTGGAATCACGCATGGCGTTTGTGAAGGAGCAGGAACAGACCTTGCGTCTGCAGTTCGAGCAACTCGCCACGCGCATCTTTGA
The DNA here is from genome assembly GCA_030646295.1 of Moraxellaceae bacterium. Taxonomy (GTDB): domain Bacteria; phylum Pseudomonadota; class Gammaproteobacteria; order Pseudomonadales; family Moraxellaceae; genus UBA2031. The sequence continues at coordinate 76,486 of JAUSND010000012.1, read as the reverse complement.
AGAAAAATCGCAGAAATTCACCGAACAGAATCGTACCGGCCTCGACACCCTGCTCTCGCCCCTGCGCGAACAGCTGAAGGATTTCCGCGAAAAAGTCGAAACCACCTACGGAAACGAAGCGCGTGAACGGTTTGCCCTGAAGGAGCAGCTGACGCGACTGGAAGGCCTTAACCGGCAGATCAGTGACGATGCCAGCAACCTGACCAAAGCACTCAAGGGCGACAAGAAATTGCAGGGCAACTGGGGCGAAGTCATCCTGTCACGCGTGCTGGAAGAATCCGGTCTGCGCGAAGGGCATGAATATGTCACGCAGTTTAGTGTGACCGACGAGGAAGGCCAGCGTCGCCTGCCCGACGTGATTGTGCGGTTGCCTGAAAATCGTGACATCGTCATTGATGCAAAAGTGTCGCTGGTGGATTACGAACGTTATTGCTCCAGCGAGGATGAAAGCGAGCGCGAGCGTGCCCTGAAGGCGCACACCAGTGCGCTGCGCAACCACATCCGCCTGCTCAGTGAAAAGCGCTACGAGGATTTGCCGGGCCTGCGCACGCTGGATTTCGTGTTCCTGTTCATGCCGGTGGAATCGGCCTTCATGCTCGCGGTCGAGCATGACCCTGCCCTGTTCCGAGAAGCCTTCGACAAGAAAATCATTATTGTCAGCCCGACGACATTGCTGGCGACCTTGCGCACGGTGGAGAGCATCTGGCGCTATGAGCGGCAGAACCGCAATGCCGAACAGATTGCCAAGGAGGCCGGGCTGCTGCATGACAAGTTTGCCATGCTGCTCGATCACCTTGATGGCCTTGGCAAGGCGCTGGATCGCAGTCAGGAGCAGTTCCGCAAAACGGTGTCCAGCCTGAGCGGTCATGGCGGGCTGGTGGGTCGCGTGGAAAAGCTTAAAAAACTCGGTGCCAAGGCCAAGAAGGCCCTGCCACTGGAAAAGCTGGATCTGGATGCCGGCAGTGACACGACAGATGATGATGTCGAGTCATCTGTCGATACGGAAGAGGATGCTGAATCGTGAGACTGATAACGTCATTGACCAGTCCGTTTGCGCGCAAGGTGCGCATTGTGCTGGCCGAAAAAAATCTTCCGTGCGAAATGGTGGTGGATATCCCGTGGAATCCGGATACCACCGTGCCGCAGTTCAATCCGCTGGGCAAGGTGCCGGTACTGCAGCGTGATGACGGCAGTACGCTGTTTGATTCGCGGGTGATTGCGGATTATCTCGAACAGCTCAAGCCATGGCCGATGCTGGTGCCTGCCGACGCCATGCAGATGATTGCCGTGAAGCGCTGGGAGGCTCTGGCCGATGGCATCAGTGATGCCGCCGCTGCCGTGTTTATCGAGCGCAAGCGTCCGGAGGCGCAGCAGAGTCCGGAATGGATTGAGCGCCAGCTGGGCAAGGTTCGTCTCGGCTTGCGTGCCATGAATGATGATCTGGCGCTGAATGCCTATTGCGTGAATGCCACGTTTTCACTGGCGGACATTGCGGTGGGTTGTGCGCTGGGGTACCTCGACTTCCGCTTTCCGGAGCTGGGCTGGCGCGACGAGTTTCCCGGGCTGGTACGGCTGGCGGATGTGCTGGCGCAACGCGCATCATTTGCAGCGACGGTGCCCGTGGCCTGAGCGTCATGTGCCATGCACAATAAAAAACCGGTCATGCAGACCGGTTTTTTATTGTGCCGAAAACCTCAGGCAAGATCGCTGACGGCAAACGGTGCGGCGGGCTGCCCCTGTGCAAAGCGCTCGCGCATGTGGCGAAAGGCTTTTTCCAGATGGCGGGCCTGCCGCGGCAGGTCAAACGGCGCTGCATGGTGACGTGATTCGTGCAGGCGCTGGCGCAGGGTGCCGAGCCGGGTGCGGTCGCGATACAGGCTGACCGCCGCCTGCTCGTAAGCGGCCCAGTCTGCGCACACGAGTTCGGGCAGGTGGCAGCTGTGTAGAAGGCTGCCGGCAACCCGGCTGGCAAAGGTGGGGCCGGGGCAGGTGAGTACCGGCAGACCGGCCCACAAGGCCTCGGCCACGGTGGTGTGGCCGTTGCAGTAACGCGTATCCAGAAACAGGTCGGCGGCCCCGAGGCGGGCCAGATGGGCCTCGGGCGTGGTGCGTGGTGCAAACAGCAGGCGCCGCGGGTCGATGCCGCGCCACTCGGCCTCCCGTTTCAGGTTGAGAACCACCGGGGCGCTGTCGCCGAGCAGCCACAGCACGCTGTCCGGACAGGCTTGCAGTATCCGCATCCACACGCTGAAGGTGTCGGGATCAATTTTCCAGGGCGCACTCAGGCAGGCAAAGACAAAACGGTTGTCCGGCAGGCCCAGACGTTCACGTAACGGCACGGCCGGTGGCGCGCTGGCATGGCTGAACACGAAGTAGCTTTCGGGCAGCTGCACTTCTGCTTCGCTGCTCCAGCCCGGGCCGGGGCTCACGCGGGCGTCGCTGATCACGTAGTCCAGCCAGGGGGCGCCGCTGGTGTAGGGGGCGGCCAGCCAGGCCACCTGTACGGCGGCGGGATGCTGCGCCAGGATGCCGGGGCGGGGATCGTCGTTGTACACGGACAGGTCGACCAGGATATCCAGTCCCAGTGCAGCAATGCGTGTGGCAGCGGTGCTGTCATCCAGTCCCTGCAGCCCGATGATCTGCACACCGGGTGTCTGGCGTATGCGTTGTGCCGTTGTGCTGCCGTCGCTGCCGGCCAGATCCAGCAGGAACACGTCCGTGCTGCCGTGGTCATGCGCTGCGAAAAAGTCCTGCAGCAACACGCCGGTGGCATGGTGGCCAAAACGCGCACCGAGGTAGCCCACCCGCAGGCGCGCCGGGCTTGGCGAGGGGGCAGGGCATAGCGATGCCAGCGGGTGGACTTGCCGGGCAATCGCAGCACCCAGTTGCCGTTGCTCGCCGGCCTCCAGTGGCGCGGCCACGGAGCGGAACGCCAGGCTGACCAGCTCGCCATGCTCGCCGCCGGCCACCAGCTCACGGAACACGGGGCCGTACAGCGGCCAGCGTGACCAGTCGCAGGCCGCCAGGTGCTCGTGCGCGCGCACCAGAAACACCAGTTGCGGCTCGGGGCGGCTGGCCTGGCCACCGTGGCCGTTGATGCGTTCGAGAGCGGATTGCCACAGGCCGGCATCAACCCGGCGCAGGTGTTCGAAGTGCCTGTCGCTGGTCGCAAAGTCACCATTGGCGGCAGCGGCGATGGCAGCACTCATGACGGCCTTGGCATTGCCGGGCTCGCGCCGCAGCACTTCGTCCAGATGCCCGAGCGCGGCCTCGTAGTGACCCTGGCTGATCTCGATGTCGGCCAGGTTCTGCCACGGCAGGGTGTGGCCGGGATGGCGTTTGACCAGCTCGCGGTAATCGGTGGCGGCGTCGGCCAGCTGCATGCGCCGGGCGTGCAGGCCGGCACGGTTATGCCGGGGCGCGTAGTCGTCCGGGTGGTGGCTGATCAGGTGCGTGTATACGGACAGTGCGGCATCCAGCTGGCCGAGGTCCTCCAGGATGACGGCCAGGTTGAAGCGGACCTGGGGATCGTCGTTGCGCGCGAGGCTTTGCCGCAGCACGTGCTCGGCTTCGGCATGCTGGCCAAGGCCGGCCAGCAGCGCTCCCAGTGCGGCGGCCGCGCGGGAGTGGCCGGGGTCATGCTGCAGGGCCTGCGCAAAATGCGAGACGGCCTGCGGAATGTCCTGCAGGGCATGGGCGCATACACCCTGCAGGAAGTCCTGCTCGGCGTGAACGCCAGTTACGCTGGCCAGTCGCTCGCGTGCGCCCTGCGCATCACCCTGTTGCAGCAGGGTGATGGCATCGTGCCAGGCGGAGTGCATGCCTGTCAGGGCAGTGGCAGCGTGATGTCGCCACGCTCGAAGGTGGCAGCACCCTTGATGGTGTCGGTACCGAAATCATTGATCTTGTAGGTCAGGCCGATCTGCTGTGCCTGTTGTCCCGAGAAGAAGCCGTTGATGTCGGTGCTGCAGCCGCTGGGGCAGCTGCCGCCATTGATGGTGGTGCTCAGGCCGCTACCGGCAAACTGGGCACCGGCAATGTCCATGGAGCCGGTGACGCCATAAAGATTGGCACCCATGTCCACATCCATGTTGACGCCAACGGTGGCCGCGCCGAAGTCGACGGTGAGATTGCCGCTGACACTGCTGCCCACACCGTTAATGCCGGTAGGCGTGGTATGTCCACCCAGGCTGTAGGTGGCGGTGCCGCCCTGGCCAACGAGTGCGGACATCATGGCGGCAGGTGTTTCCTGGCCGATCACGTAGTGCACGCTGTCGGGGCCAGCCAGGGTGACAGGCGAGCCGTCGATGAGGACGTCGCCATTCACAAAGCGTCCCCAGGACAGGGTCTTGCGCGTGCCGGCATCCGCCACCGAGGCCGTCTGGTTTTGCAGGCGGGTATTGGTGGACGGATAGAGCTCGGTGGCACTGACCAGTTCGCCGCTGGCATTGAAGTCCGCGAGCAAGCTCATGGAAAGCGGGTCGCCATAGTTGTAACCGCCAAGCACGGCAGCGTTGGCGGTGGTGGTCATGGTGTAGAGCTTGGCATCCGGCAGCACGCCGGCACTGGAGGAGGGCGTGCCAATGTCCAGGGCTGCCACGCCCTTGATGGTGCCCACATCGGTCAGGATGCTGTAGGCCGAGCCTATCTGGGTGCCGCCGACACCGGCAAAGAAGCCGCTGATGTCCGCTGTGCAGAAGGAGGTGCAGGCACTGCCGCTGACGGTGAGCTGGTTGGCATTGCTGGTGCTCAGGTTGAACGCGCCATCCACGAAGATGTCCGGTACGGCGATGTCATTGCCGGTCACGTTGGCGGTGAGGCCATTGGCGGTCACGCCCAGCGCCAGGTCAAGCAGGGCATAGTCAAAGTCGATGGTGATGGTGAAGTTGTTCAGGGTGGCGGCAATTGTCTGGTTCAGGCGCGGCGTGCTGCCGCCAACCAGGTTGTAGGTGGCCTTGCCGCTTCCCAGCAGGGTGGGTGCCGAGTAACCAACGATGTAGGGTTCGAACTGCGTGGCCGAGGCCACCAGACCGCTGCCCAGGTTGTCGATGGCGGCGGCACCATCGGTGAACTCGCCCCAGCTCAGGCTCTTGAGGGTGGTGACGTTGCTGAAGTTCAGCGTGCCGCTGTCAAACACCGCCCCGTTGAGGTTGTCCAGCGTGAGCAGGCCGCCACGGTTGGCACCGTAGGTCTGGTCAAAGGTGGCCCACAGGTTGTTGTGGCTGAAGTTGGCGACGCCGGCGTTGTAGATGGGCGCCGCCAGGGAAAACACGGGTGACTGGGTGACCAGATCCGTGTTGTCGAGTGTTGGTGTTGGCACATAGGGGGTGAACGAGGTCTGGCCAAGGCCGGCGGTGCCACTGATGGTGCCAAGGCCGGTGAACATGTTGTAGGCCGCCCCGATCAGGCTGCGTGCATTGCCGGCAAAAAAGCCGTTGATGTTGGTGCTGCAGCCACTGGGCAGGCAGGACGAGCCATCGCTGACGGTGCTCAGGCCGAACAGCTGGAAAGTGCTGCCCAGACCGTCAAAACCGATGTCGGTGCCGGTGGCCATGAACTTCTCGCCAGACATGGTCAGGTCCAGACGGATATCAATGTTGGCCTGGGCAAAATCGACATTCATCTTGAACACGTCCAGGGTGCCGCCCAGCGTCTGGTTCAGGCGCGGCGTCGTGCCGCCCAGCAGGCTGTAGCGGGCCGTGCCCAGCTTGGGCAGCACATCCGGATTGGCTGTGTTGCCGATGACATAGGCCTCGAACTGCGTGTCGGACAGGGTGGAGGTACCCGACAGCGAGTTGGTGGCAGCGCTGCCGTTGGTGTATTCGCCCCAGCTGATCCCGCTGACTGCACCGGTGGCAGAGACGGAGGCGACGGTATGCACGTCATGAAACTGCAGGGTGCCCTTGTCCAGCAGCGTGGTCATCGGGTTGGTGCCGAGGTCGGCGAGGCCGAGCAGCCCGCCGCGCTTGTCCGGATCAGTACCCTGGTTGAAGAGGGCGGCCAGGCCGGTCAGGGCGCCGCCCGTCATGGATGAGGTGACAATCGAATACACCGGTTTGCCGGTGGCGGGATCGGTGTTGGGCAGGGTGGCAATCGCCGGCTCGATGAACAGGAACTTGCCGCTGCTGTCTTTCGCCAGCAGCAGGGTGTTGCCGTCGGCATCAACCTGCTCGCCAAAAGCGGGGGTGTCGTCTTCGCCGTTGTCTGCCAGGGCGTCCTCGACGTCACCCTCAGGGCCGGTGGCCTTGATTTCGGCGGCTTCGCGCGTAAGCGTCGGGGGTATCTCATTGGTGACAAGGATGTTCTGGCCGGCACCGCCGGTGATGTTGCCCAGGACGTTTTCGACATTCACCAGGCCGTGGCCCACCGAGACCAGGGTCCGGTTGTTGTCAGTCGTGGCGCGGTAGCCGGTGCCACGAATACCGATGGTGGCCACCGGGGTGCGCACCTTGTAGCTCTGCTTGTTGACCTTGCCGATGGCGCCGGTAACGGTACGCATGCCGCCACGCAACAGGCTGAAGAACAGCGAGGTCTCTTCCGGGGCCTTGTTGGCGTAGAGGTACTGGTCCACGCCGAACACCGAGTTGGGTTGCAGGGACACAAAGCCGCCGTCCGTGAAGCGGATCTGCAGGCGGCCGCCGCGGGTTTCGATGCGGTCGCCACCGTTGATGGCGGCGCCGCGCGTAAGGGCGCGACTCTGGCCATCGGGGGACGTGGCGGTGACATTGCCGGTAACGAAGCTGACCTTGCCGGCGGTTTCGGCCAGCGCCTGACCACTGGCCAGTGCAGCCATGGTGCCGGCCAGCAAGGTGAGGGAATGGGGCATGAAAGTGGAATGACGCATGGTGGTAGCCTCCCTGTTACCGCTCATAGCGGATGTCCACACTCAGTGTGTGGCGCGAGAATTCGTTGATGACGATGTTCGAGTCATTGCTGGTAAAGGTGTAGTTGGGGCGCACGGACAGGTATTTGCCCAGGCGATAGCCCAGCCCCAGGTTAACGTCGATCTGGCTGTCTGAACGTGTCGTCAGGAAGGTCGGGTCCTCGGCGTCATAGTCCCGGCTTTCGGTGCTGATGGCCGCATTAAGCTGTGTGCGGGTGCCAATGGCGAGGCTGCCACCCACGCGAACCCCGAAGAACTGCTGGCCAAAGTGTTCAACCCCGCCGGCTTCCGGTGTTTCCTGTCCGCCATAAAGGCCGGTATAGACCACCGGGTTGCGCCACCAGTCCAGGGCCTGTGACCAGGCCGCACCCAGCGTGTCACGCCGGGCATCGCGCAACGGCTGGCTGTCATAGCTCATGTCGGTGATTTGCAGATAGGCACTCAGCTGGCTGCTGTCGCGCGGCGAGTAGATGTACTGGCCCATGCCGCCCACCAGTTTGCGGTAGTCGTCACCGTCCAGCTGGTAATTCTGGGCATTGGCCCGGAGCACGATCTGGCTGGGGCCGGTACGCCAGGCGCCACCGACGCTGGCATCCAGGGACAGCGAGTTCAGGCTGTCAATTTCCTGATGCAGGCGCTGGCTGACAGCGGCATCGGCCAGCAGGCTCCATGCCGGTGTCAGGCTCTGGCGCAGGCGTCCGCCGGCTTCCAGTTGCGCATAACTGTCTTCCTGTTCGCGCGCGGCCGAGTCATACACAAAGTAGAGGCCGCCCAGTGCGGGAATGGCGATCTGGCTCTGGTCGGTGGCGCTGTTCACGTTGGTGTCATAGCCAAGCCCGAGCTGCGCATAGGCATTGACCTGCCGTTTTGCCTGGCCGTCCTTTTCGTCCAGCATGCCCATGTACTGACTAACCAGTGTCTCTACCTCCGGTGGCGGCGAGTATTCCTGAATGGTTTTCAGCTCCAGGCGGGCCTGGTCGTTTTCACCCAGCAGCATGTGTGCCTGCGCCATCTGCATGCGGCAGGGGCCGTTTTTCGGGTCTATCGCCAGGCAGCGTTCAAAGGCAAAAGCCGCCTCGGTGTTGCGGCCGTTGGCCATGGCGGCACGGCCGAGCAGAAAGTCAAAACCGGGATCACCCGCGCGCTCGTCTTCCAGCGGAGAGAGCAAGGCAAACGCTTCCTGTCCGCGTTTCTGGTCAAGCAACTGCTCCGCCTGCACGAGCACGTCATCGGCAGTGGCGGGAGCGGAGAGAAAGGACAGCAGGCAAAGCGCCAAGGAGGCAGGGCGGGTGTAGCGGTGATACAGCATGATTCAAGTCCCTGAATGCGTACAAAAAACCAACACAAGTTCCGGCGATTCTAGACCTGCACTGGCGACAAGTACCATCCCTGAGACAGGCGGGGTGTCGGAAATATTTTCAGCGGGCTTAACCCGATACGGGCAATCCGGGCGTTACACCGTATATCAAGCCACCGGAGATATGCCATGACCCCGCCTCGCGCACTATTTGTGATCACAATTGCCGTTCTGATGTCAGCCTGCACGCATCAGGAAGCGGCCAGCAGCCTGTCCTTGCCGCCCGCTCCCGCAGAGGCCGATGCACGTCAGGACCTTGTCCGTGAGCAGGTGGAAAAAAACCGCATGCATCACGAACGCATGGCCGTCATGGCTACACCGGCGGCGAGCACCATGGCAGGCGGAATGGTGACTGGCATGGCCATGCAGGATGCCTGGCAGCCCGTGCCGGAAAATCGCGAGAAATATGCCGGCATCAGTGACAACCCGGTCAGACGTGCCAGTGCCGAACCGGTGTCCACCTTCAGCCTTGATGTGGATACCGGCAGCTACAGCAATGTGCGCCGCTTCCTGTCGCAGGGGCAGCTGCCGCCGCGTGATGCGGTGCGTGTGGAAGAGCTGCTGAATTATTTCCCCTACGATTATCCGGCACCAAAAGATGCTCATCCGTTTGCGCTGACCACCGAGCTGGCCGCCGCGCCGTGGAATGCCGAACGCTGGTTGCTGCGCGTGGGGGTGAAGGCAGTGGAAGTAAAAGCCGCCGCCATGCCCGCTGCCAATCTGGTGTTTCTGGTGGATGTGTCCGGCTCCATGGACAGTCCGGACAAGTTGCCGCTGGTGCAGGCCACCTTGCAGCAACTGGTCAATCAACTGCGTCCGCAGGACCGGGTGGCCATGGTGGTGTACGCAGGACGCACGGCGGTCGAGCTGGAATCCACCGCCGGCAATCACAAGGAAAAAATACGTGCGGCCATTGCACGCTTGCAGGCGGGCGGATCAACCGCAGGCGAATCCGCGATCCGTTTGGCCTACCAGCAGGCACGTGCCGGCTTCATCAAGGGCGGCATCAACCGCATCCTGCTGGCCACGGACGGCGATTTCAATGTCGGTATCACCGACATGCAGCAGATAAAGGACATGGTGGCGCGTGAACGCGAGGGCGGTATCTCGCTGACCACGCTCGGCTTTGGCCAGGGCAATTACCAGGAGGCCCTGATGGAACAGATTGCCGATGTGGGCAACGGCAATTACAGCTATATCGATTCGCTGGAAGAAGGCCGCAAGGTGCTGGTGGAGGAATTGTCATCCACGTTCAATACCGTGGCGGCGGATGTCAAACTGCAGATGGAATTCAATCCTGACGTGATCAGCGAGTGGCGCCTGATCGGTTATGAAAATCGCGTGCTGCGTGAAGAGGATTTCCGCAATGACAAGGTGGATGCAGCAGAAGTGGGCGCCGGCAAAAGTGTGACGGCGTTGTATGAACTGACGCCTGTGGGCAAGAAAGGATTGCTGGAGCCACGCCGTTACGATCAGGCGGCAAAACCGGCAACACCCGGCAAGGCTGGCGAAATCGGATTCCTGCGTGTGCGCTACAAGCAGCCGGGGCAGACACGCGCCGTGGAATTTGATCGTGCGGTATCGCTGCGCGAGCTGCGTGCCACACCGGGTAACGACTTCCGGTTTGCCGCCGCCGTGGCCGGTTTTGGCCAGCTGCTGCGCGGGGGCAACTATCTGGGCAGTTTTGGTTATGATGACGTGAAGGAGCTGGCACTGGCCGGGTGCGGCGCCGACAAGGGCGGTTATCGCCAGGCGTTTGTGAAGCTGGTTGATATTGCACAGTCACTCACACCGGTCGAGCCGGATCACGGTGCACACACACCGGCACAGCCAAAGGAATAACCATGCACGATGCTGACGATGAAGCGCTGATGCTGGCCTATCGCGATGGCGATGCCGCCGCGTTTGATGTGCTGTACCGGCGCCATCGTCAGCGCCTTTTCCATTTTCTGGTGCGCAAGACCGGCAGCCGCGAGACCGGCGAAGAGCTGTATCAGGAAGCCTGGCTGCGCCTGATCCGGCATCACCGGGAATATCAGCCGAGCGCACGCTTCACGACATGGCTGTTTACGCTGGCGCATTCCTGCCTGATGGACCATTTCCGCAAGCAGGGCCGTATTGGCCAGCATGAGCAAGCGGTGGACGAGCTGCCCGATGCACCGGCCTGCGCCCTGCAGGAGCCGCCGGCGCGGCTGGAGTCCGTGCGCGCAGCGCAACAGTTCCGTGTGTGTCTGGATGGCTTGCCGATGGAGCAGCGCGAAGTTTTCCTGTTGCGCGAAGAAGGGGATTTCTCCTTGCCGGATATTGCGGCCATAACCGGACAGGGACTGGAAGCAGTAAAAAGCCGTCTGCGCTACGCGCTGAAAAAACTGCGCGGTTGTCTGGGCCTGAACGATGACAGCGAAGGAGTCGGGGCATGAACGGACCGGATGATATTCGTGACGAGGAATTAAGCCGGCGCTACCGCGCCTTGCCACCCGAGTTGCCGCATGCCGACACCGATGCTGCCATCCAGGCGGCCGCGCGGCAGGCCATTGCGCCCGGCAAACACAAGCCGCGCGTCATGATGTTCTACAGCGGACTGGCCATGGCCGCGTCTGTCATTCTGGTGGTGGCCCTGATGTTGCCGTCATGGCGCAGTGGCGAGTTGCAGGAGCACGTGGCGGTGGATGTCGCCTCTGCACCTGCTGAACTGCCACCTGTTGCCCCGGCCGATACGGCACCGGTTGAGCAGGCTGTTGCGGTTGCCGGCTCGCCAGCGTCACCGACGCTGCACAAAAAGGCGGATGTGCAGGCAGTGCAGCAGGCACAGGGAGCACAGCCGGCAGCGCCATTACAGGAAATGGCCGCTGCCGATACATCTGAACAGGATGCAGAACTCGCCGGTGCCATGCCGACCGTGGCGGCGGTACCACCCGCGGCCATGCCGGTTCCGGCCGCAGCCCCGGCACTTGTCGACAAGCCCATGGAAGCGGAGCGGCGTGAAGCGGTGGCCAAAGAAGCAATGGCAGACAGCCTGAAGGCACGCATGGCCGATCGCACCCGTGCCAAAAACGTGGCCAGCCAGCAGGCGCGAGCGGCAGCCATAGAGGCAGCCACGGTTTCAGCGGTACCCACAGTGGCACCGGCAACGGACAGTCTGGACGTCCTGTTGCTGGCCGGCCGGCATGCCGATGCCTTGACCCTGTTGCAGACGGGTGACAGTGCAGCCGATCCGGCACTGGACAGCCGCCGCGACCTGCTGCGCCAGCTGCTTGCCGGTGCAGACAAGGCCCTGCAATGCCGGCCGGAGGCAGGCCCGGCCTCGGCACAGGCGCTGTGCCGGTTGTTGCAGCGTTATCAGGCCAGTCATGTGGTGCCTGCGGACCAACTGGTGCTGCTGCGCCAGGCCCTGCAGGCCGAGGGCCAGGATGCCCGGCCCTGGTTGCAGGCTGTGGCCAGACTGCCCTGAATGGACGCACACAGACAACACACACAGATAACACCCGGCTGACTGCCGATAAGTCGGCCGGGTTGTTACAATCACGTCTTGAACTCCTTCCAATGGCAGTCCTGACATGACCGGCGCACGCACACCAACCGTCCTCCTCATCCTTGATGGCTGGGGCCATTCCGAAGAGACCCGCTACAACGCCATTGCCCACGCCAACGTTCCCAACTTCAACCGCCTGTGGCGCAACAATCCGCACACCCTCATTTCGGGCTGCGGCATGGATGTCGGCTTGCCGCATGGCCAGATGGGCAACTCCGAGGTGGGGCACACCAATCTGGGTGCCGGCCGCGTCGTGTACCAGGACCTTACCCGCATCTCGAAAGCCATTGTCGATGGTGACTTCTTTACCAATGCCGAGCTGGTCAAGGCCGTTGATGGCGCCGTGAAAAACGGCAAGGCTGTTCACCTGTTCGGCCTGCTGTCCGATGGCGGCGTGCACAGTCACGAAGAGCATATCCAGGCCATGGTGAAAATGGCGGCTGATCGCGGTGCGCAGGAAATCTACGTGCATGCCTTTCTTGATGGCCGCGATACGGCGCCGCGTTCCGCCGAGGGTTATATCCGCAATCTGGAAAACGTCATCGCCACCATCGGCAAGGGCCGCATCGCCTCGCTGTGTGGCCGCTATTACGCCATGGACCGCGACAACAACTGGGCGCGTGTATCGCGTGCCTGGGAACTGCTGGCACACGGCAAGCCCGAGTTCACGGCTGCCACCGCGCAGGAAGGTCTTGCCGCCGCCTACGCGCGTGACGAGAACGACGAGTTTGTTGCGCCCACACAGATTGGCGCGCCAGCGTTTGTGCGCGATGGCGACAGCATCATTTTCATGAATTTCCGCGCCGACCGCGCCCGCCAGATCACGCGCGCCTTTGTGGTCAGGGATTTTGACAAGTTTGATCGTGGTGTGGTGCCGGCGATTGCCGCCTATGTGCAGCTCACCGAATATGCGGCTGACATTCCGGCGCCGGTTGCCTACCCGCCGCAGTCACTCGACAACGTGTTTGGCGAATACATGGCCAAGCTGGGCAAGACGCAATTGCGCATTGCCGAAACCGAAAAATATGCGCACGTCACTTTCTTCTTTAATGGCGGTCGTGAAGAGCCGTTTGCCGGCGAGGACCGCATCCTGATTCCGTCACCCAAGGTGGCGACGTTCGATCTCAAGCCCGAGATGTCGGCGTTTGAAGTCACGGACAAGCTGGTTGAGGCCATTGAGAGCGGCAAATACGACGCCATCATCTGCAACTATGCCAACGCCGATCAGGTCGGGCACACCGGCCTGTTTGATGCAGCAGTGAAGGCGGTGGAGGCGGTTGATGTCTGCATCGGCCGCGTCGAGGCTGCCGTGCAGAAGGTGCGCGGTGAAATGCTGATCACGGCCGATCATGGCAATGTCGAGCAGATGTTTGATGAAGGCTCGCAGCAGCCACTGACGGCACACACGACCGATCCGGTGCCGCTGATCTATGTGGGGCCGCGTCCGGTACGACTGCTGGCGGGTGGCATCCTGGCGGATGTGGCGCCAACGCTGCTGACGCTGATGAATACGCCCGTGCCTGCCGAAATGCAGGGCCGTGCACTGGTGGAATTTGCCTGAGTGATCATGCGTCGTTTTTTCCCGTCCCTGATGTTGCGCAGTGCCGGCCTGATGCTGGCGCTGGCATGCCTGTGTGTTGCCGTGCCGGATGGCGCATGGGCGGTCACTGAAAAAACAACAAGCAGCAGCAAGACGTCCGCGCAAAAAAAGGCAGCGGCCAAGAAGACCTCCACAAAAAAATCTTCAGCAAAAAAAGAAGCAGCAAAGAAGTCCACCAAAAAATCATCCGGAAAAAAACAGGTCAGCGTGGGTTCTGCACAAAAGGATCTGGCGCGTGTGCAGGACCAGATCCGGGCATCAGAAAAACGCATACAGCTGACGCGGGAGCAACGCGCCCAGAAAGAGGTCGAGCTCAGGCAGGCCGAGGCCGAGATTTCCGAGTTGCGCAGCAATGTCGGTGAAGTGCAGACCGATGTGCAGGTGCGCGAACAGAAGTTGCATGAATTGCGCGTGGAGCGTTCCGAGCGGTTGCTGGATCGCGAGCGGCAAGTAGTGCAGATCAAGTCGGACTTGCGTCTGGCGCAACGCCAGGGTGGCGAGGATTATTACAAGCTGCTGCTTAACCAGCAGGAGCCGCAGGCACTGTCACGCCTGATGAAGTACTACGGATTCCTGCAGCAGGCCCGGGCCGAGCGTGTGGCGGCACTCAATAAAACCCTGTCGCGTCTTGAAGCGATCGAGCAGGAAGAGCAGGACGAACTGGCACGCCTGAAGGCACTGCGCGGCGAACTGCAGCACAAGCAGACAAAACTGGCGGTGGCACAGGAAACCCGCAACAAGACCATCAAGGCGCTCAGTGCCCGCATCGAGTCGGAAGAAGAAAAAATTGCCCGCCTCAAGCGTGACCAGCAAAACCTGCAGGCGGTGATGGACCGTCTGGAGCGGGTGGCACGCGAGTCGGCAGAGCGTGAGGCGCGCCGGCGCCAGGAGCAGGCAAAGCAGCAGCAACTGGATCAGGAAAAGCGGACACGCGAAGCCGTGGCACAGGGCAAGCCGGTGCCACCACCGGGCAAGACGCCGGCACCGGTCTGGAGTGCAGAGCCGGATTACCGCCCGGTGCCGTACAGCGGTCGTTGCCCCCTGCCAGCCGATGGCGGCATTCGTTCCCGTTTCGGTACGGCCCGTGCCGGCGGCCTGCGCTGGAACGGCATTGTCATTGCCGCCGCCCCGGGCAGTCCGGTCCGTGCCGTCCGGCCCGGCAAGGTCGCCTATGCGGATTACCTGCGCGGTTACGGTTATCTGGTCATTGTTGATCATGGTCGCGGCCTGATGTCGCTGTACGGCCAGAATGACAAGCTGCACAAGAAGGCGGGCGACAGTGTGGCCGGCAACGAAGTGATTGCCTCCGTCGGCAGCGATGACAACAGCGAAGCGGCCGGCCTGTATTTTGAAATCCGGCATCGCGGTCGTCCGAGCGATCCTGCTGCCTGGTGCGGCTTCAAATAATTACAACGAAACCCGGTGGCACCATCACCGGCCGACCTCTATGCTCGCTGGATACTGTGCTGGTCCGATGCCGGCATGACGGAGATGGTTGATGCGCGCTCACAAAGAATGGTTGTTGTTGCTTGCCCTCTCGACGCCAGTGCTGGCCGCCGAGCCAGCGGTAGTGCCGCTGCCGGCGGATGTGTCTGCGGCCAGTGAAGAAAAGCCGGCTGCTCCCGCCGCCCGTCTGCCGCTGGAAGACCTTCGTGCCTTTGTCGAAGCGTTCGAGCGCATTCGCGCGTCATACGTCGAGCCGGTAGACGACCGCACCCTGTTCGAAAACGCCATTCGCGGCATGCTCTCCTCGCTCGATCCCCACTCTGCCTATCTGGATGCCAAGGCCTTCGAGGAGTTGCAGAACAATACCAGTGGCGAGTTTGGCGGCCTTGGCATCGAGGTCGGCATGGAAGATGGTCTCGTGCGCGTGGTGTCGCCGATTGACGATACGCCGGCTGCGCGCGCCGGCATCCAGGCCGGTGACTACATCATCAAGCTGGATGGCAAGTCGGTGCAGGGCATGAGTCTGGCCGAGGCCATCAACCTCATGCGCGGCAAGGCCGGCACAAAAATTGTGCTGACCATTGTGCGCAAGGGTGAAGAGCCAAAGGAAATTGCGCTGGTGCGTGCGCGCATCGAAATGATCAGTGTGCGTTCCCGCATGCTGGAAGACGGCTACGGCATGATCCGCATCAGCCAGTTCCAGACGCATACGGGCCGTGACTTCCGGCGTGAGGCAGAAAAGCTGCGCACCGAGGCCAAGGGTCAGCTGAAGGGTCTGGTGCTGGATTTGCGCAACAATCCTGGTGGTGTACTGGATGGTGCAGTCGCCGTCAGTGACGCCATGCTCGACAGCGGCATCATCGTGTCCACACGCGGTCGTCAGGCCGGCTCCGGTCAGGAGTTCACGGCAACGCCGGGTGATGTGCTCACCGGTGTGCCGGTGGTGGTGCTGGTCAATGGCGGCTCTGCATCGGCCTCCGAGATTGTGGCAGGAGCATTGCAGGATAACCGCCGTGCACTGGTGGCAGGCACCACCACGTTCGGCAAGGGTTCCGTGCAGACCGTGTTGCCGCTGAGTGCCGGCAAGGGCATCAAGTTCACCACGGCACGTTACTTCACGCCCAGCGGGCGCTCCATCCAGGCCGAGGGCATCAAGCCGGATATCGTGGTCAGTCCTGCCCGCGTCAGCCTGCTCGAGGGTGGATTAAGCGTGCGCGAGGCAGACCTGCAGGGGCACCTCAGCCAGAGCAAGGCCACTGAAAAGGCGAAGGATGAAAAAGCCGCAGTCACGACGGATGCCGACAACAAGAAAACGGAAACCAGAACGTTGACCGAGCAGGACTACCAGATGTACGAGTCGCTCAACATTCTCAAGGCTGCCGCCTGGTCGCGTGCGCCGGCGGCGCCACAGCCACCGGTAAAGCCGGTTGAAAAAGTGGAGTTGCCCAAGGTGTCGGCCACTGCCGGTTGAGTGCGGTCGTAGTGTGTTGATGCAAGCAGCATGAACAGAAAAAGGCCGGAAATATCCGGCCTTTTTCATGGGCGCTGTTTCAGGCCAGGCACAGGTGTTGCAGCATCAGGCTGCGTAGCGTGTCCTGACGGAAAGGCTTGCCGAGATGGCCGCTCATGCCGGCACCAAGAAATTCTGCCACCAGTTCGGGGGCAGTGTGCGCGGTGAGGGCAATGACCGGCACCTTGCGTCGCCCGGTTTCCTTTTCGAATGCGCGAATCCTGCGGGTTGCATCCGGCCCGCTCAGCAACGGCATTTCACAATCCATCAGCACAATATCGAACGCCTCGCCGGCCGCACAATACATCTGCACGGCCTCTTCGCCATTGCACGCTGTTTTTATGTCCATGCCGTATTTCTGCAGGCTGTGCTCAAGAATCATCAGGTTGGTCGGGTTGTCTTCGGCGATCAGTACGCAGAATCCTGCCAGTGCGTTGCTGCTGTCTTCTGCATCGTGCAGTCCCGCGTGTGCCGTTTTTGCGACGGGCAGACTGTCGGCAACCGGCAGCATCAATTCAAACCAGAAGCGGCTGCCGGCCTCCGGCGTACTGTCGACGCCAATCGTGCCACCCATCAGTTCCACAAGCTGGCGGCAGATGGCAAGGCCCAGTCCGGTGCCGCCATGACTGCGGTGGGTGGATGAATCCAGTTGCGTGAACGGCTGAAAAAGCTGCGCCATTGCGTCGGGGGGTATGCCACGTCCGGTATCCGTGACATCAACGTGCAGGGCCTGCCGGTTGTCTGATGCCGGCGTCATGCGCACCGATACGGTTACGCCACCTGTTTCCGTAAACTTGAAGGCATTGCCAATCAGGTTGATGAACACCTGACGCAGCCAGGTCGGGTCGCCCGTCACCGGGGTGGCGGTGCCGCTGGTTTCCACCGAGTAATACAGGTTTCGCGTGTCGGCCTGAATGGCAAAGATGGAGTGCACATCATCTGCAATGTCCTGCACACAAAATGCCTCATGGCGCAGCTCCACCTTGCCGGCCGACAGCTTGGAAAAATCCAGGATGTCGTTGATGACATCCAGCAGGTGACGCCCGGAGTCATGCAGGGTGTTGATGTAGTTTTTCTGCATGGGGCTCATTGGCGTGTCACGCAGCAGTTCCGATATGCCCAGCACCCCGTTCATGGGGGTGCGCAACTCGTGGCTCATGCGCGCCAGAAATTCACTGCGTGTGCGGCTGAGTTCAAGGGCGGCACTGGCCGCCGCCTCGGCAACGCGGCGCGCTTCCTTCATTTCGTAAATGCGCCAGCCAAGACTGAAGGACAGGCCCAGCATGACCAGCTCGATGCCAAGCCGGAAATATTCCACCGACACATCCATGTGGTGGGCATAGCCAAGGTTGGAGATGAAGATGAGGGCACCGGCCACAAAAAAACCGCTCCAGCCGGCAGTAAACATGATGGCAGGCTTGTCGCGTCTGAACGACATGATCACGCCGTGGATGAACATCACCGGAATGAGCAGCAGGCAGGCAATGGCCACGAGAAGCACAAAGGTCCTGTAGGGCGTGGCAAACGCCAGCACCAGACAAATCACGAACCAGGCAATCAGGCCGCGGTAGATAAGGTCAATCGTGCCGGGTGTGGCGGTTGAGCGAAGAAAGTGGCGCGCAAAGAGAATGCCGAAGATGCCGGCCAGGGCCTCGAAGATGATGATGGCATACTGCTCCCACACCTGCAGGTGTGACCACGCCTTGTAGCCGACACCATCAAGGCACAGCATGATGCCGGTGATGCTGAGGATGAAGAAAAAGAAATTGAGGTAGACCGTTTCCCGCAGCAGCAGATAGAAAATGGCGGCCATGAAAATGACGGCCGTACTGATGCCGTAGAAAATGCCGATCCGGATGTTCCGGTCTTCATGATGCTGCAGGAGCGCTGCCGGCGAGGCGATGGAAATCGGCGTGGTAATGGAGCTGGTTGACACCACGCGCAGGTAGATCTCGCGTGTTTCACCGGGGGCAAGGTGCAGCAGGAAGCCGGGTAGCCGGGTTTGCGGTGTGCGCGCCTCGAACGGCAGGCTGTCGCCGCTTCTGCCGACCAGCCATTGCCCGTTGTCTTGCCAGAACAGCCGCACGTCATCCAGCTGCGGAAAACCAATCTCAAGATGGGTATGCACGGCGGTGGCCTCGCCATTGTGCAGGCTGAAGCGCAGCCAGAGCGCGGCAGAGGTAAAGCCGTGATTGATGCCACGGGGGTCCACCGGGGTGAACCGGCCCTTGCTGCAGGTGGACAGGTCCAGCTGGTCGGGCATTTCTGCGGCGGACGACGTCAGGCACTCCTGCATCCACGGAATGAGTGTCTGGTAGGGCGTGTGGTGATCAATCCGGATGGCCGCACCCTGTGCCTGCGCAACCACCAGCAGGGTGGCGAGCAGGGCAAGCCAGTGCCACAGCGACTGGCGGACGATAACCGGATGAAATGACATGGTGTGCCGTCGGCTCCCTGTTGACGGGGCATGCCTGCCCCAATGCACATGGCATTACCATAGCCTGTTGCGCCGCCGTGGCAAATACGTTTGCCGCGTCAGAGTGTCGTCAAATCAGAGCCGCATCTCGATACCGCGTTCCTGCAGGTACTTCTTGGCCTCGGGAATCGTGTATTCGCCAAAGTGGAAAATGCTGGCGGCCAGCACGGCATCGGCATGACCTTGCAGGATGCCGTCGGCCAGATGCTGCAGGTTGCCAACGCCACCAGAGGCAATCACCGGTACCGGCACGGCATCGGAAATGGCACGCACCAGGCCCAGGTCATAACCGGCCTTGGTGCCATCGGCATCCATGCTGGTCAGCAACACTTCGCCCGCACCGTAGGTGGTCATGCGGATGGCCCATTCCACGGCATCAATGCCGGTGGCCTTGCGGCCGCCGTGGGTGAAGATTTCCCAGCGGTCCTTCTCGTGGGGCGCGCTCACTTTCTTGGCATCAATCGCAATCACGATGCACTGCGCGCCAAACTTGTCGGCGGCCTCTTTCACGAATTCCGGACGGGTGATGGCGGCCGAGTTGATGCTCACCTTGTCGGCGCCGGCGTTGAGCATGGTGCGGATGTCTTTTATCTCGCGAATGCCACCGCCCACGGTCAGCGGCACAAACACTTCCGAGGCCATGCGCTCTACCGTCTTCACCGTGGTGTCACGGCCTTCATGCGTGGCGGTGATGTCGAGAAAGGTGATCTCGTCGGCACCGGCGGCATCGTAGCGGCGCGCAATTTCCACCGGATCACCCGCATCGCGGATGTCCTCGAACTTCACGCCCTTCACGACGCGGCCCTTGTCCACGTCCAGGCAGGGAATGATGCGTTTGGCGAGACTCATAAATCACCATGACTCAGTAAGGTGGTAGCGAATTCAGTCGCGAAATGTCGGTTGCAAAATCTTCGCGGCTGAAGCCGCTCCCACAAGAAACAAGAAACAAGAAACAAGAAACAAGAAGCGGGGCATCCAGCCGGATGATTACGCTTCGGTTCATCTGTGGGAGCGGCTTTGGCCGCGATTTTCCGGAAAAATATCGCGGCTAAAGCTGCTCCCACGTATTCAAGCCAATTTCTTTTGTATGCGCTGCAGTTCTTTCAGAAAACGTTCAGCCGCAACAGTGGGTGCCCAGGGCTCCCATGGCGTGCCGCCGTAAATGGCCACCAGCGGATCCCGCTCCAGTGGCTTGAACGGAATTTTCAGCACGTGCTTCACTTCGTCACGCGTCCAGCCGGCCACGTGCACGGCTTCACTTGCAGCGGCAATGCGGTCGGCTTTCTTGTGCTCGATTTTTTCTTCCGGCGTCCAGTACGTGAGGCCGTAGCGCAAAAACACCACATCCTGCAGGCGCCCGGCCAGTTCGTGAAAGCCGTCACCCAGAAACGGTTTCAGCACCGACAGCGGATCAAAACCCAGCAGGCCTTCATCGGCATCGTGCAACAGCTCGCGTAATTCGGCACGCGCCGCCAGCCCGGTAGGCTCTGCCTCACGACGCAGGGCCAGCACCGCCAGTGAATGCTGCGCAACAGACAGCGGCAACGGCCACGCCGAATGACCGCCCCAGCGGTAGGTGCGCGCCAGTCCGATCGCCAGATCCTCGTCATCCCAGTCAAACGGCGTGGGGTTCAGCAGATCAAGGCGCTTGCCGGACGGCAGGCGTACCCAGGCGCGGGCGCTGTCAGCATTCATGCGTCAGGGCGCATCTGCCAGCGCTTGTGCTTCGGCAACATTGATGGTGCCTTCGTAAATCGCGCGGCCGGTAATGGCGCCAATGATGCCGCTGGACGCAACCACCTTCAGGCGCTTGATGTCATCAATGTTGGTGACGCCGCCCGAGGCAATCACGGGAATGCCGCCATCACGGGCCAGCTGTGCGGTGGCTTCCACGTTCACGCCCTGCATCATGCCGTCGCGGGCGATGTCGGTGTACACAATGGCGCTCACGCCGGCATGGCGGAATTGCTGCGCCAGATCGACGGCCATGACGGTGGAGACTTCGGCCCAGCCATCGGTGGCGACGAGGCCGTCTTTGGCATCGATGCCGACAATAATCTTGCCCGGGAAGGCCTTGCAGGCATCGACCACAAACTGCGGGTCTTTCACGGCCTTGGTGCCGATGATGGCGAACGACACGCCGGCTTTTACATAAGCTTCAATCGTTTCCAGCGAACGGATGCCGCCACCGATCTGGATGGGCAGGTTCGGATATTTCTTCGCAATCGCGGTGACGATTTCGCCGTGGATTGGTGTGCCGGCAAAGGCGCCGTTCAGGTCGACCAGATGCAGGCGACGTGCGCCCTGCTCCACCCAGTGCGTGGCCATGCCAACGGGGTCATCAGAAAATACGGTGTCGTCTTCCATGCGGCCCTGTTTCAGGCGCACGCACTTGCCGTCTTTCAGATCGATGGCGGGGATAATCAGCATGGTCACGTTCTCGTCAAACAGTCACGCACAGGGCAATGACAATGCCCGTGCGTGAAAAGAAAAATCAGGGAGCCCAGTTAAGGAAGTTCTTCAGCAAGGTCAGGCCTGCGGTCGAACTCTTTTCCGGATGAAACTGCACGGCAAACATGTTGTCGCGCGCCAGGGCGCAACAGAAGTCCAGACCGTAATGCGACTTGCCGGCACACAACGCAGGATCGGTCGGCGCGCAATAATAGCTGTGCACAAAATAGAAGCGGCTGCCATCGGCAATGCCGCTCCATAACGGGTGCGCCTGCGTCTGCCAGACTTCGTTCCAGCCCATGTGCGGAACTTTCAGCTTTTCGCCATTTTCCACGCGGTCATTGCCGAAGAATTTCACGTCGCCGGCATAAATGCCCAGGCCATCCACGCCGTTGTTTTCTTCCGAGCGCGCCAGCAGTGCCTGCATGCCGACACAAATGCCGAGCATTGGCTTGTTGCCGATGATTTCGCGCACCTCGGCATCCACACCGTAATGCTTCATCTCGGCCATGCAGTCGCGCATGGCACCCTGACCGGGCAGCAAAATGCGATCGGCCGCGCGCACGCGCACCGGATCGTTGGTGACTTCCACGCGGCTGGCACCCACATGCTCAAGGGCTTTCGCCACCGAGTGCAGGTTGCCCATGCCGTAATCCAGAACAGCAACGGTTGTCATGGATTACAGGCTGCCCTTGGTGGACGGCATCACGCCCTGCATGCGCGGATCAAGCTCCACGGCACCGCGCAGGGCGCGTGCAAAGGCCTTGAACACGGTTTCAATCTGGTGATGCGCATTGCGGCCACGCAGGTTGTCAATGTGCAGGGTCATGCCGGCGTGATTCACAAAGCCCTGAAAGAATTCATAGAACAGGTCCACGTCGAAATCGCCGACACGGGCACGGGTGTATTCCACGTTGAATTCCAGACCGGGGCGGCCGGAGATGTCGATCACCACGCGCGAAAGAGCTTCGTCCAGCGGCACATAGGCATGTGCATAACGACGGATGCCTTTCTTGTCGCCAAGCGCTTTGGCAAACGCCTGACCCAGCGTGATGCCGGTGTCTTCGGCGCTGTGGTGGGCATCGATGTGCAGGTCGCCCTCGCAGGTGATGTCGAGGTCGATCAGGCCATGCCGCACGATCTGGTCCAGCATGTGGTCCAGGAAGGGCATGCCGGTGTTGAGCTTGCCCTGTCCGGTGCCGTCCAGATTGATGGCAACGCGGATGCGGGTTTCATTGGTATTGCGAACGACTTCGGCCTGGCGAGCAGTCATGGGGGAACTCGTGCGGGATCAAAACGGCATTATACCCTGCCCGCTCCCGGCAGGCACCCGGGGCCACAAAGGCCGGGCTTTGTGCTACCGTCCGCATCGTCCTGTGGGTTATTTGCTGGAGTTGTCATGCCTCTTCTGGTTTCGGTTGCCGCCGCCCCCCTCTCCGCGCACATTGCTGCCGATCTGGAGAAGGTCTATGCCGACTCTCCGGAGTTTGTGTCTGCCGCCGCCGCGGTGCAGGTACTGGCCGATGCCATCACTGATGGCGATACCCTCTATGTAGGCGTTTTCAATGGTCACTACATCGCCTCGGTACTGGTGCGCGGCGAGACCGATACCCGCTACCTGCGCTACCTCTGTGTGCACCATGCCACCCGTGGCCGAGGCGTGGCCGACCGTCTGGTAGAAGAGGTGCGTCGCCTGGAGCTGGAGCGCAAGACGCGCTGGCTGGAGGCCGACTTTGACCTTACCCAGGAAGGCATTCCGGAGATGCTGCTGGCCATGGGCTTCATTCCGCACGGGCAACAGGGCCAGTACCGCTGCCTGATTGATATCTGACGGATGCTTGATTGAGGTCTGTCTTGTTGAGGACTGATGCGGCCCTGGCCTTTCAGGCCGTGGCCGCCAGCGTGCGCCGCACCGACAGCGGCACCGAGTCCGGGTTTTCGCGCGAACTGAACATGAAGTAGCGCACCGCCATCGACTCCAGCATCTCCCGCACAAAGCCCAGCTTGTCGGCATCGGGCGGCGCCAAGAGCGCAAACTCGAACACGGCGACCGTCTCATCCTGATAGCGCACCGGCAGCAGGATGGTGCAGGCCGGCACCAGGCTCAGGCTGCCGCTTTCTATATGCAGATAGCCCGGTGGCACTGCGTAACTGGTCATGCGGCCGGATGCCGCCACCTGACCCACCATGCCCTCGCCTTCGTCCAGCTCCAGTTGCCGCCCCCCTGTGCTACCCCCCATACCACTGATACACCGCGAGGCCACGCAACGCAGCCCGACCTTGCCCCGGTTAAGCCAGACCATGCCGACAGTGGCATCGCAGGCCGTACACAGCTCTGCCAGCAACACCTGCGAGAACTGCTCAACGCCAATGGCCGACTGCACCTTGCGCGACATCGCCAGCATGGCGTTCTGCCGGTCATTCAGGCGCTGCATCTGTTCCCGGCTGTGCAGGACTTCTGCGTGGGCACTGGCCATGGCGGCACGGGAGGCCGCCTCGCGCTGGTCACGCCCGCGCAACAGGCGATAGATGCCGCCCAAGGTGGCCAGCACCAGCAGCGTCATCAGGGCCTGGGTGATAACAAACCAGCGCAGGGCATCCAGCAGCACCTGTATCTGCGGTGGCGTGCCGGATAGGCGATAGCCACTCCAGCTGGTCCAGCCAGCAAAAAGCGCCACGGCGAGCATGGCGAAGACAATCACGGCATACACATTCACATTGCGTTGCATGGCGGCGAGTCGGTGGTGGAGTCAACGACAGCCAGACTATGACAAAAGCAAATCCGGAAATGTGCGTGGGTGCACCATCCGGTGGTCAGGGGTGCCAGCGGGCGGCCAGGCCCGACCACCGGTGCCTGGTCGCTGAGAGTGCGGCATCAGGCCCCCACTGAAAAGCGGCCAGCCGGCCACCTTTCAGTGGAAATGCCCGCTCAGCTGGCCTTCCAGAAAATGTAATCGGCCTGATAGTTCACGGTTTCACGCGTGCCCACAGTGGCGGTGGAACATGCACTGGCGGGTGCCGCGCCCCCTTTCAGCGCCACGCGCTGGATATAGGCGGTGCCGGCCAGCATGCCCGGGTTGGCAGAGGCATTGGCCTTGACCAGCTGGAAGGGAATGTTGCCTGCGCCCGCCGGTGCAATTGCCACCTGGGTGCCGGTAATGCTGGAGCCATCCTGCGCGGCCGCAGGTAGCGGGCGGCCCGAAGTAGGTGCCGATCTGGCGGCCACGACGATCGCGCAGCTCGGCCTTCGGGCCAACAAACACCCAGTCCGCCAGCGCCGCGTTGTCGGCCTTGGCTCGGCATTCATAGGTAATCTCGCCTGCGCCAACCGTTTCCAGTGCAACGGCATGGCCCGCCGGCACTTTGACTGCCTCGGGCAGCGACTCTTGCGTGAAGGCCGGGGCGGAAGGCGCCATGGTGTGGCAGCCTGCCAGTGTCATAAGCAGGGCGATGGGCAGCAAGGTCTTTGAGGCGTGGAGTGGGGCGTGAAGTGAATCGTGGAAAATGGTCATGAGCGTGATCTCCGGAGATAGGGGCAAACTCCTGTCTGCCTGAGTATCTGTACGGAGCCAGCGGGCATCTGGATGCAGGGTGGCTAAAGATGTTTGGGGAGGTCGACGAACGGCGCCGGAATCCGTACCATGCACCCGCTGGCATCAGTCCAGCCTAAGCGGGCGTCGTATAATGGTAATACCCTAGCTTCCCAAGCTAGAGCCGTGGGTTCGATTCCCATCGCCCGCTCCACTGTTTTACAAGGGTTTTAACCATACAGGCCCCTCGTCCTGAGGGCACTGTTATGACTTTTGTGGCCCCTTCTAGCCCTAGTTTCCCTCCGCACAAGGAATTGCTTGCGGCACGGCTCGGTGCACGCAAAGTAATTGCTATTACTTTCAGGCGTACCTTCTTCCTTGTGGCAACATTATGTATTATCAAATTGCCTAGCAATTATGGGTGAGAGCCCATCGGGATGTGAGTCACATTCTGCCTTAATTTTTTAGCTTTCTAGCGTTTCTTCCGGACATGGAAGACGCTAGTCAGCGGCTTCCATGTCCGGAAGAAACGCATGCTTAAGTAGGCAAGCTTTAAGATGCTTTATGAAATAAAGAAAAAGAAACTATTGCGCGATGGAATATTGAGCCTAAAGGCGGCTGTTTCGGGATCCAATGTATACCTTCCCGCAATGGTCTCTAAGTTTGTATTCCTTTGTGGCGCAAACAAATCAGATGGCACCATCTCTGAGCGCAGAAAAGCGCTGATTGGGTTCTCCAAATCGCATTTAGAGTATGCCCAGTTCTTTCTCGCGGAGAGAGTATTTTCCACCCTTCAAGATGAGGGGCACAAAGAAAATATTCTTGATGTGGAACATGAAATAACCCAGTTCGCAGACCATATCATTATCGTCCTTGAGAGCCCGAGCTCTTACACGGAGTTGGGCGCGTTCTCTCATAACGATTTAAGAAAAAAACTAATAGTAATCAATGATGATAAATTTAAAGCAGCAAAATCCTTTATCAACCTAGGCCCCATTCAGGCCATTGAGGAGGCTGCAGGGAAAAATAAAATCATTCACTACAAGATGAGCCCTGATGGGGTAGATCACCTTGATGCAATAGGCGACACCTTCTTGGGAATTTTTAATTTACTAAAAGACCCAATCAAAACGAAGCGATCCCCCATTGATTTAGTATCTTGCAATCCATCCCAAAAATTCACAAAAATATCCGTAATGTTTGTTCATGATCTTGTGTATTTTACTGGCCCAATCACATACAAAGAACTCATCGAGATTTTAAAAATTATATTTGGAGATGGCGATTTCAAGCTAAGGCAGCATTTGGCAATTCTGTCTGCATTCGCGTCTATCGAGAGAGATGGGAACGGACTTTTTAGAAGCAGGCTGGGAAAGACCTATTATTATTACAGATTTGACTCTCATGACTTAATGGCAATATTTAGAAATTACATCCTTAAGGGGTATCCGGAGCGCCTTTATGCGCATTGAAGATACAATGTCCAAGGACCTTGGGATTACTGAGGATGTGATTAAAAGCGCCATACTTGTCGCTAGGCGTGACGTCAAGAAGTTTGGGATAAAAAAAAGAAATGGCGGGATTCGAGACATCTTTCATCCGTCAAAAAAACTAAAAGTCATACAGTACTGGTTAATTTATAATGTGTTCTCAAAAATTCCCGTGCATGCCGCGGCAGCGGCATATCGCCCGGGGCTATCAATATTAGATAACGCAAAGAATCATGCCGCCAATAGATTCTTTTTAAAATTGGATCTAAAGGATTTTTTCCCAAGCATTAAATATGCTGACTTCATAGGTATCTTGGAGAGGTGGCATAAGCAAGAGGCCCCTGGCTGGGAGTTGGATGCTCGTGCAAAAGAGATTATACGGCTTTCCTGTTTTTATAAAAATGACACCCTTCCCATTGGCTTCCCAAGCTCTCCCGTAATCAGCAATATCGTAATGAATGATTTTGACATTCACATCACGAAGCTGATTGTGAGCTCCGGGAAATACGGAAAGTGTGTTTACACACGCTATGCGGATGATCTTGTTTTTTCCACCAATACCAAAGGTGCATGTGGTGGGATATTTAAAGAGGTATCCGAGGCCATTAGCAGCATGAGCTCGCCACGACTCGCGCTGAATCCATCGAAAACAAAGATTGGAAGCAGTTCTGGTGGCTCGGCCTTAGTGACGGGCTTAAAGGTTTGCGAGGATGGCCATGTAACAATTCATCGAAAGCAGAAGGATCACGTAAGACTAATGTTGAGTCTTTATTGCAAGGGCTCTTTGCGGGATGAAGACAAAAGGTCCTTGCTAGGTCATTTAGCATATTGCAGGCATGTAGATCCTGGGTTTTATTCAAGCTTGCTTAGAAAATATTTCAAAGAAGTTGATCGGCTAAAGAGGGACATATTGTCATCAACTCCTTCCGCCGAGACTTCGGACATATGATTTCCTCCAATCACATTTCATGGCGGCGCTAGTAATCCTTGTGCGAGCAACTCATTAGGGGAAATGGTGAAGAAAGGAAGTATGGCTAGAAGGGGCCACAAAAGTCATAACAGTGCCCTCAGGACGAGGGGCCTGTATGGTTAAAACCCTTGTAAAACAGTGGAGCGGGCGATGGGAATCGAACCCACGGCTCTAGCTTGGGAAGCTAGGGTAGTACCATTGCACGGTGCCCGCTTTGGCTGGACAGGCCAGCGTGGCGGCAGGCAGAATTTGTGCCGAACGTATAGGCAGGAATCAGGTGGATACCCATGAATAAGGCAGTTTTCGCAGCAGGTCTTGTGATGCTTTCGGGTTTTGCGCTGGCGCAGAGCTGCGAAGACGGTTTTCAGTCAGTGGGTGATCCCCGTAACGGCCTGTTCTTTTCCGGGCAGGTGAAGGTGCAAGGCCTGAGTGCGCAGAGTGCGCTGGGGCAGTTGCAGCAGATTGCGCTGGATGGCGGCTACAAAGTGGGTGGCGAGCTCATCAAGGGTGGTGCCGGCGAGCTGTATTTCATCCAGGACAGCAACAATCCTGCCATCGTGATGCTGGCCACGGCCGACAAGTCGGGCAAGGTAAGCATCAGCACCAAGCTGGCCCGTGGCCAGAAAACCGAAGCCGCCGCCGTGCGCACGGAATTCTGTTCGCTGCTGGCAAAGCTCAAGACCGGCAAGGAAGGCGACGCCATCGCCGCTGCCGCGCGCGAGAAAACCGGCATAAACAAGGTAACGGATGCCAAGGCCGAAAAGCTCTCCGCCGAAATCGGCAAGGTGGTGAAAAAGGCGCTGTCGCCCGTGGCGGCCAAGGGCCAGTTGAGCCGTGCCCTGATCGGCACCGGTGTATCGGCATCATCGGGTGAATACGAAGAGGCCTTTGCCTCGGTGCGCGCCAAATACATCGGCCGCAAATACCGCGTGGACGGGCAGATCTACACCGTTACCGGCTCGCCCCTGCACGGCGACATGGCCGTGAATTATCTGGTCACGCAAACCCGCGGCCTGCTCGGCGTGCGTCAGGAAACCCAGTTCAACGACCTCAACTACCAGATCAAATGCGCACTGGCCAAAGACCAGGCCAAGTTCTTCCTCACCCTGTCGGAAGGCAACTTCGCCACGCTAACCGGCACGGTTATCGACATGCAGCCGGGCGGTCTGGTTCTGGGGGATTGCCGGCAGGCGAACTGATTGGCCTGATCGCCCTTGTCGTTGCTGGTTGCACGCACCGGACTATTTTCCTTAGATGGCACTCGCCTAATGCACGGGTCCTTTGGTGCAGACTGGCTTAATGGAATGGGGTTGTTGTCATTGAAGCGACAGGCCGGTAGGAGTACGGTTTCATCACGCCCTCCGATCAGACCGCAACGTATGTCGCCGGGCGCGTGCATTCGCCTCGCCGGGGCTCGACAGCCGACCCTGGAACGGGACACTCATCAGTGCCCGGAGTCGTGACGAGACTGATGCGTATCTGGCACGCACTGATTCTTGAAGGTGGCCACCATGGAATCCAGAAAGATCACGCAGCACAAGGCGGCGGGACAACCGCAGCCGTTCACCGAGGGCGACGCCCTGCAGCAGTTGTCGGAAAAGGTGCAGCATTTCCGCAGTGATGCAACGACGGCGCTCACTCACTTACGTAGCGATACAACCAGCGCGCTGAGCGCGGTCAAGCATGATTACAAGCGGGTACGTGCAGCCATGCACCGGCTGCATGATCACAGCGCCCTGCTCTCGTTCCTGCATGAAAAGTTTCCGCGTCCGGCAACACAAAACGCGAAAACTGCGTTGCGCAATCGGCCGGGAAAATCATTGCCCCGCTAAGGTTGCATCCGTTTACATCAACCTGAAGGCCGGCGGCATGATGTGCGCCGGCTTTTCTTTTGGGTGTGATGTCCGGGAGGCTGGCGTTGTTGAGAGAGTGGCAAACCGTGGTGTCGCCAGGATTATTTCGGTGGTGGCAACCACCGGTCCAGGCGTTGCCTGAGCACGCCGAGCTCAACCGGTTTGGCCAGAAAGTCGTCCATGCCGGCGCGCAGGCAATGCGCGGTATCGTCGGTGAGTGCGCTGGCGGTCATGGCAACAATCGGCGTGTGCGGTAACTGGTTTTCACTTTCGCGCCGACGGATTTCCCGTGTCAGGCTCAGGCCATCCATGTCCGGCATTTGCACGTCACTCAGGATCAGGCCAATGCGATGTTGCTGCCACAGGGCGAGTGCTTCGATGCCGTTGGTGGCAAGCAGACAAGGATGACCCAGCCATGCCAGCTGGCGAATGGCGACCTGCTGGTTAACGGGATTGTCTTCGGCAAGCAGGATGAGCCGGCCCTGCGCTTCGGCCTCGGCCAGATCTTCCATGGGCTGGCGGGCGATGACGGCACTGGAGGAAAAGTGCTGCTCCACATGCTCGGCACTGTCGGCCAGCGGCAGCGTGAGCTGGATGCGGAATTCGCTGCCCTTGTCCGGCTGGCTGTGTACCTCGATGCTGCCGCCCATGAGGTCGACCAGGCGTTTGCAGATCGACAGTCCGAGGCCGCTGCCGCCAAAGCGGCGCGTGATGGAGCTGTCGGCCTGGGTAAAGGGCTGGAAGAGTTGCGCCCTCGCCTCGTCATTCATGCCGATGCCGCGGTCCCTGACGCTGATCACGAGCGTGATGCGGTCTTCCTGTTGTCCGGTCACCGCGATGCTGATCACCACTTCGTCTTCATTGCTGGCCGGCGTGGCGGGCGTGAACTTGATGGCGTTGTTGACCAGATTCTGCAGGACTTGCCGTATTCGACCGGGATCACCCATGCAGGCGGGCAACGGTGCATGACCGTTGGCATACGACAGGCGCAGGCCTTTGGTGGCAGCAACAGGCTTCAGCGTCATGATCACGCTGCGCGCGACACCGTCCGGATTGAAGGGAATGCAGTCCAGTTGCATGCGGCCGGACTCGATGCGCGAGAAATCCAGGATGTCGTCGAGGATTTGCATCAGTGTGTGGGCCGAGTCGTTGGCGGCGTGCAGCATTTCTTGCTGCTCCGGCGGCAGTGATTCCTGCTGCAGCAATTCCAGCAGGCCGATGACGCCGTTCATGGGCGTGCGGATTTCGTGGCTCATGGTGGCCAGGAACAGGCTTTTGGCTGCGTTTGCGGCTTCGGAACTGGCCTTGGCTTCGCTCAGCTCGGCGGTGCGTTCTTGCACGCGAACCTCAAGCTGGCGGTTGGCGTCGGCGAGCAGTTCGGTGACATGGGTGCGACGCCGGTTGCGATTGACCAGCAGGCCGATGATGACCAGCAGGCCGACAACAACGGCAAGGCTGCCAAGCAACACGGGCCGGTGGGTTTCGTAAAAACTGGGGGGGCGGAAAAACAGCCTGCTGCCGGCGGGCAGACGTTGCATGCTGATGCGGAAGCGTTGCAGTTCGCGATAATCAAACTGCGGACTGAATTGCGATTGCGGCAGGATCGCAATGGCATCGGCCGGCGTTCCGGCCAGAATATCGAGTGCCACCTTGGCGGCGGCATGTCCGTGCTGGTGGGGGTCGTTCATCAGTCCGCCGATGGCGCCGTTGCCGATCATGAGGGCGCCCCACATGCCGTAGACCGGTGCGTGACCGTTGCGGGACACCAGTGGCAGGTGTTCGGCAAAGGAAAAGTAGCGGTTATCGCGTGTCTGGTGGATGGCCAGCATGAGAATGGCCGAGCGTGGCGGCAATTGCCGCAGTCGTTGCCACAGTTCGTCCTGAGTGAAGTCGTCCCAGAGTTCTACACGCGGCCCCGGCTTGCCGGCGCGCTGCTGCATCATGCGTCGGGCCTCGGACGCCATGCGTGCACCGAAGGTGGTGCGATCAGTGAGCATGATGATGCGTTGCACATCGGGCTGCATCTGCTGGATGAGGTTCAGGTTGCCTGCGATCTCCATGCCTTCAAGCAGGCCGGTGAAATGTTTTTTGCCCTTGAGTCGTAGTGGATCAAACACATTCACGCCGCAGAAGACGACGGGTGTGTCGGGGCCGAAGAGCTCGTCGCGTGATGACAACAGCAGGTCGTAGGCGTAGTCGTCACTGCTGATGATGACGTCGGGTGGAAAGCGGGCGTATTTATGCTTGAGCAGAATTTTCAGCTGGGCCAGGTAGGCGGGATCGTCGACCATGCGGCGGCCGTCCAGAAATTCGATGTGCAGGTTTTCTTCGGGAATGTGGCCGGCCAGTGCCTGCTGCACGCCGAGTGTCAGCTGCGCCGCCCAGGCGAATTGCGGATGGTAGGAGTTGAGCAGCAACACGCGGGGTGCCGCAAAGGCCGACGTTGCCAGCAGGCAAAGCCATAGCACAACGCCTGCCGTGAGGCGGTGGCAGAGCCGGGTACATCCTGTATCACTACGGCAACGGCAGATCATCGCCACACTCCGGAGGCTTTGGGTTCAGTTAAGCAGGTCTGCGGGCCGGCGTGGCATCCCGGGCTGGCTGGGTGACAGGATTACCGTGGCGGCGACAGTCGGTGCGCATTGCCGGAGAAACGCGGCATGAATGCCTGCCTGAGGCATGGCAGGCCCCAGGCCCACTGTTCCAGAACCACTGCCCCCGATGCACCGGTCGGCGTAGAATCCGCAGGCTGGCTTAGCGGGCCCTTATCCGCGCCATTCCTCCTTCTGCAACTACGCGCCCTACCGCATGAGCGTCATGAAAAAACTGGCTGTGGCCGCCGATACCGAGCGGCTGGATACGTGGGTGAAGTATCACAAATCCCTGTGCGCAAGCTGCCGTGGTACCTGCTGCAGCCTGCCGGTGGAAGTGCGTCTGGAGGATTTGATCCGTCTGGGTGAGGCCGACGAATTTGAACGGCAGGAGCCGCTAAAGCAGATTGCCCGTCGCCTGACCAAGGCCGGCATCATCGGGCACTTCAACCACAAGAGCGGCCTGTTTACGCTGGCCCGGCGGGCTAACGGTGACTGCCGCTACCTTGATCCGTCCAGCCGGCTTTGCACCATTTATGCAAAACGCCCGGACACTTGCCGCAACCACCCGCAGGTTGGCCCCCGCCCCGGCTACTGTGCCTGGCAACCAAAGCTGGCACCATGACGCCTCACCCGGCAGGCATCCGCAACGACGGCAGGGCCGGATTGGCCTGTTTGCCGGGAGTGTGTGGCAATTGGGCCAATCCATGACCCGGAGTCACCGCTAATAGTGCAAACAAGCCCCTGCCCGCAGGTGGTTTTTTTAAAGCAATTAAACGGAATGATATGTCATTCCGTTATTTGAGCGTGTTTGCCTGACGCAGCAAAGGAGAAGGATCATGGTCGAAGTCGATGTGTTCTGGGCTTATGGGTTTGGGGCCAGTCTGGCGCTGGGGGCTGGCCGCCAGCTGGTAAAGCGCGACAAGCCGTTCGAGAGCAAATACTTTGTCTGGACGGTGCTGTTTCTGGCGCTGTGCTGGGCGCCCACGGGCATGCTGCTGCTGATACGGCACCCCTCGTGGGAGACGATGCAGGCGGCGGACAGTCTGGCCAGCATGAACGAGTTTCTCATTCTGGGTTTTGGCCTGACCAACATTACGCAGGGCATCCTGGGCTTCTGGGTGGGCGTGCTGTTGCTGCGCCAGAACAAGATCTACCTGGCCAACCTTAACTGGATGCTGGGCTACTTCGGCATGTTCTTCATTCTGGTCTATGGCTGGGACGGTCTGGGCTTTGACCGCTTTTTCTACGACCGCGACATGGTGGCCGGCTCGCCGGCGTGGACGCCGGGCGTGAGCGGCGCCACCACGCTGGCAGGATTTTTCCCGGCGGTGCTGGCCTTTCTCACCTCGGGCGTGGCGTTCACCCTGTATCTGGATGGCGTCTACCTGTTGCCGCCGTTCGGAGTGCTGATGTTCTGCTGGTACACCGAGGGCCTGCGTGCCGAGGGCCGGCATGGCGGGCGGCCGGACCTGTCGGTGCGCAGCACGGGCTTTGGTCTGCGCATGCTGGGGCGCTATCTGCTGGCGGTCTTTGTCATTGCCCTGGGCGCGGCCATCTTCTCGGCCGTGGTAGTGAATTACGTGGGGGCGGCACTGGGCGTGGGCAATCACGTGGCGCGCGGTCTGGGCCACATCCCGGCCAACACCGGCATGCACGTGCTCAGCTACGTCATCGGCCTGCCGCTGGCGCTGGCGCTGCTGTGGTTTACCGTGCTCAAGCCGGGCGGGCTGGTGCATCGCCTGCTGGGGGTGTGGGTGATCGGTGACGAGGCCGACACGTGCCAGGACGGCAAGCAGGTGGCCTCGGCGCAGGCAAGGTGACCTGAGGTTGCCCTGAAGCTGCCCGCAAAATGACATAAAAAAGCCCGTCATCGCGACGGGCTTTTTTATGTGCGGTGATCCGCTGCCGTTACTGCTTGATCGGCGCCGATACCCCTTCCATTTGCAGGGTGCCAGCCGGTATGCGCAGGCTGATAGTGCCGCCGGGCAGTACGGTTGCTGCACTCAGCGAGACCGTCAGGTTGACGTCGGCCGTGTTCTTCAGCACAGCCAGCATGCGGCCGTCGGGCAGGAACTGCACCGGCCCGCTCACGGCCACGGTGAGCGGATAACTGTAGAGGTCATGGTTGATGGGGATGCCGATCAGGCTGGGTGCCAGGGTCGGCAGGTCCAGATACAGATCAAGCGTGGCCATCAGTTGCGGCTGGCCGCCGTTGTCCTTGATGTAAGCCGTGATGGGCAGCTCGCGCTGGCCGTTGGCAGGATTGACGGCATAGCGTGCCCGCATGACCTGCAGTCCGGTTGGCGAGACGATGTTGCCAAAGGTGCTGGTGGCATACACGGTCACGCTGGAGGCGATCAGCTGGGTGGGCTGGATCAGCACACGCACACCCCCCGCTGTCTCGTCGTAGCCGGCCACTTCGGCATCAAGGGTGCTGCTCAGGTAGAGGAACTGCTGCCCCGGACACGTGGAGCCGACAGGGCAGCCGATGTTGGAGCCGGTCACCAGGCCGCTCTGACCCGTGGTAATGATGCGGCTGCCATTGCGTGCGGCAAACACGCCGCCCCCGGTATCCACGGCCCCCGCTTCGCCGGCGTCATACACAAAGTTGGCATTTACATCGGTGGCCGGCAGGCTGCGCAGGCGCTGGAGCACCGTGTCGGCTGCATTGCCGCCACGGAACCAGATCTCCATGGGGGTCCCGCCGCCAGTGGCTGTGGGAGCGCTGGCTGGTGTCTGCGCCAGGGTCTGGGTCTGCAGCGGCAGGCCGTTGCTGCCGCAGATGGCCTGGGAGCCGTCACAGGTGGCCACCGAGGACTGGCTGTTGCCGTTGGAAACAAGTGTGTAGCGGTAGAGCTCGCCTGCGGTCCACGGCTGGTCGGGCACGAAGCGCAGCGACTGGCTGGCGACTTCGAGCCGGCCCGGCACGGCACCCAGGCAACTGCCGCCCGCACTCATGCGTTCAACCCGGAAGCTGCCGCTGGCGCAGGCCGTGCCGAGCTGGATACTGGCCGGATTCAGGCTTTGCGAGAACTGTACCTGGATCAGGCGTTCAGTCGGCAGGGTCGGCAGTGGCAGGATGTCATCGCCGGCCTTGCCGCCAACGCAGCGCCCTTGCTGGTTGGCCGCGACATTGCGGCCGCTGGTCACGCAGGGATAACCGGGGTAGCTGGCCAGCACCACTGGCGAGCGGCTGCCGGGACTGGCCAGATCGGGCAGGCGGAAGTCCAGGCTGAGCGGCGTTGCGGGATTGCCGGCCAGATCGGTGAGACCGGCGCTGAACTGCACGCGGTAGTCGGCATTGTGGGCCAGCGGCTGTTGCGGCCGGATCACCACGGAGCTGCCATCGGTACGCAGGTCAACGGCGGCGCTGACGCCGTCCTTGCTCAGCAGGACGCTGGTGCTGGTGACGCTTTGCGGGTCCAGTGGTTCGGTGAAGGTCAGGATGATCGGGTCACCGGGCCGGGTGCGCAGGGATTCGTTGCCCGGCAGCCAGGATTGCAGCGCCGGCGGGGTGAGGTCGGCAGGCTTGGCGGGTGTCAGGGTCTGGTCGGCATACCCCTCAAGGTGGAAGGAAAGCACACCGGCGGCCTGGTCCAGGCCCAGTACCTCCAGCTCGGCCACGCCCACGGCATCCATGACCAGACGGCCGTTCCTGACGATGGCCGTGCCCACCAGATCGATATGCAACAGGTTCTGGTTGAAGGCGCCATTGGCCGAAGGCGTGGAGGAGGACATGGCCGCGTCCATGGTCAGGTAGACCAGGCGGGGCGCATCCACTGCGGTGCTGTAGGGGTTGGCGGTCATGTAGCCGGTGGCGTCGGAGACAATGCTGACGCTGATGGCGCCGGTATTGAGCCCGGCCGGCACACGGCCGACGATCTGCACGTCAACGCTGCTGCCGTTGAGCAGGTTGCCGCGCGGTACCCGCAACGGTGTCGCCTCGGGGTAGTTGGGCACAAAGGCCAGTTCGGCGTAGAGGCTGCCACCCTGCTGCGAGGCGCTGTCATTGCCAAGCAGGCGCGAGGTGATGGGCACGTTGTTGATGATCTTGCCGGTGAGGGGCGAGGTCACGGCGGTGGACGGTACTTCCAGGGCAATGGTTTCACGCGGGGCCGAGTTTTTTGGCCGCAGGGAAAGGCTGGCGTAGGTGCCGGGCACCAGTGCCTGACCCTGGGTGCTGAGCAGGTCCGGGGTCAGTTTCAGGGTGTAAGGTTGGCCCGGCTGCAGGTCGTTGACCGGGTCAATACTGAGCAACTGGCGGTTGGCCAGCACCCGTGCCGGCACCAGCGTCCCGCTGCCATCCTCAAGGCGCACGCTGCCGCCGTAAACCAGGCTGCGGGTGTCCACCGGCTGGGTGAGCTGCAGGCGCACGGTGGAGAAGTCCATGAAGGGGAAGTTGGTCTGTACCGGCAGGGCGCGCTCAACCCTGAACGTGCTGTCGCTGCGGGTCAGGCTGTCGGGGCCCTGATTGGCCGGGCGGGTGGTAAACGACAGTGGTACCGGTTGCACGGCACCATCGGCTGCATCGAGACCGCTCCAGCTCACGTGGTAACGCGTGTTCTCGCGCAGGCCGGGAGCGGCTGCCAGCAGGTAGACACCACGCCCCCCGTTGGTGGCGGACGCAGTGAACGTTACCGGCAGGCCGGCATCA
This sequence comes from Moraxellaceae bacterium, assembly GCA_030646295.1. GTDB lineage: Bacteria > Pseudomonadota > Gammaproteobacteria > Pseudomonadales > Moraxellaceae > UBA2031. The sequence goes on along the minus strand of JAUSND010000012.1, from coordinate 40,140 downwards.
TCTTCAATCCGGAAGGCGTCGGCGAGGGTGCCGCTGGCCGCCTGCACGGGGTTGGAGAATTGCAGTACGACCGGCGCCGCCGGGGCGATGCGAGTCTGGCTGTCATGGGGAAAGGCATACAAAAGGCCGGTCGAGCCCGACCATGATGCGGGCAGGGTTGCTGTTTGCTTGTCACCGCAGCCGGCCAGCAGACCGAGCAGGATCAGGGGAACGAGTAGCATGCGCATGATGGTGGCCCCCTCAGAACTTCAGTGTCAGCGAGCCAGCAACAGCATGCACGGTGCCACCGGTTTTAAGGGTCTCGTACGGGGCGCCGCCGTTGACCTGGCTGGACGTCAGCTCGAACTCGCGGTCCTTGAGAAGGTGCGCCTGATAGCCGAAATCAAGGCGTACCGGGAAGGCAAAGATCCACGGGTCGCGGAATTCGGCGCTGGCACCAAGGCCGACCACAAGGCGGTCATTGTCCAGGTAGTTAACGTCCAGCGAACGATCCGACTTCAGGGCCGAGGCCTCCCAGGCCAGACCGCCGGTGAGCACATAGCGGTCGTTCAGGCGGTATTCGGCACCAAGGCGGGGGATCAGCACGTCACGAAAGCGCAGGTTGGCCTGGTCGCGGATGGTGTCACTGCTGAATTCGTCGGCCAGCTTCGACCATTGCTGCCATTCGCCGGTAAGCCCGGCCCGCAGGCGCTCGCCCTTGTACTGCATGCCCAGGGTATAGATGTTGGGCTGGTAGGCATCGAGCGTGGAGATGGCCAGGGTCAGGCCTGGTGGAGGGATGGTGCCGGGAATGACGGCGTTGGCATTCACCTGGGTCCTGGTGTTGGAGTAGGCCCGGTAGGCGGCCGCGGTATGCCAGTTTTTAAGGGCGCAATCGCTGTCTGCGCAAAGCAGGCGGCCCCAGTCGATGTTGATGCCGGCAATGGGTTTCAGCACCGGCTTGGCACTGACATCAAGGCTTTCGTAGCTGGTGTTGCCGGCAAGATCACTCTGGGTGGAGAGCGTGGCCGAGGAATGCAGGGTGACGCGTGCACTCAGGCCGGCATCAATGCCGGGCACCAGCGTGGTGGCACCCCCCACGGTCAGGAACAGGGGCTGGCGGCCGTAGCTGAAATACTGGCCGCTGGTGGAGGTTTCCGAGTTGAACGCCAGCATCTGCTTGCCGTATTTCTCCACCCCGAGCATCACGCCGAGGTAAACCGGATGCTCGACCTTGGTCAGTGAGCTGAGGTTGGTCTTGAGGCCGAGCAGGGTTTGCTGGCTGTAGCCAATGGGCAATTCGTCGCCGGTACGGACCAGCGGCATGCTGCCGCCCTGGCTGTCGGCGGTCACGTGAGGCTCGGCATGCAGCAGGCCGCCGGTAAGTTCGCCACGCGGATCGGAGGCCAGGGATGCGGGATTGTAATAGGTCGCCGATGTATCCGGGTTGAACAGCGACAGCGCCTGGGCCGAGGCAATGTCGGCCGGTAAGAGGCCGTAGGTGCTGGCAACGCTGCCCATGGCGGCATGAGCGGAAAAGGAAGCAGTGGCCAGTGCGATTGCGATCAGGCCATGACTTTTGTTGTTTTGGTTCACGTGGATTCCCTCTTTTTTTAGCTAATACGGGGGTTATGCAGGATTGGATGCAGCCTTCCGGGAAATGACTGCTGGTTTTTTATTGGAGGGATAACGTTATGGGTTCCCCGTGTAAGTGACTATTGAGTCTGGTTTTCCCTTTTGTAGGCGGCGGGTGTGGTTTGTGTAGGTGATGGTGGGTGAATTGTGAGTGGGCGTGCGGCAGAGGTGCTGATGGTGATTGCCAGACCCCTTGATCCAGGCCTGTGTTTGCAGGCCCTGCCCTGAAAGCACGACGATCTGATCTCGATCAAGTTCCGGGCGCTTTTATTGCCGAAGCCCTTGCGAATGTTTGACAGTGGCTGTTCAAGAGTTGAGAATGGTTCTCATCTCTTCTATGGCTTGCATTACTGCCGTGAAACTTTCCGATCTGCCCCGTTTTGTTGTCGGTACCGTGCGTACCGTCGAGGCTGTCAGTGCCGATGACCCCATCGCCCGCCGTCTGGCCGATCTCGGTTTTGTGCCGGGCGAGACCGTGCGCCTGATTGCCACGGGGCCCATCGGGGCTGATCCCCTGCTGGTGCAGGTGGGATTCACCCGCTTTGCCCTGCGCCGTTCCGAGGCCGCACGGGTATGGCTGGAGGTACCGGCATGATGACCGCCGTCACGCTGCAGCGCATTGCCCTGGTGGGCAACCCCAACTGCGGTAAAACCTCGCTGTTCAACCTGCTGACCGGTGCCCGCCAGAAAGTGGCCAACTACGCCGGTGTCACCGTTGAGCGCAAGGAAGGCCGCCTTACGCTGCCCTCGGGCCGTACCCTGCAGGTACTGGATTTGCCCGGCGCCTATTCACTGGATGCCACCAGCCCGGACGAGGCCATCACCCGTGCCGTGTGTCTGGGCGAGCAGCCCGGCGAGGCCGCCCCCGATCTGCTGGTGTGCGTGGCCGATGCCACCAACCTGCGCCTGCACCTGCGCTTTGTGCTGGAGGTGCGCCGGCTGGGCAAGCCCATGCTGCTGGCGCTGAACATGATGGACGACGCCCGTCGTCGCGGTATCGAAATCAATGTGCAAAAGCTGTCGGAGCGCCTTGGCATTCCGGTGGTGGAGACCGTGGCGGTCAAGCGCGGTGGTGCGGCGTCACTGTTGCAGCAACTCGATGGCGAGCTGCCGGCGGTGCCCTCCATACTCAACAACCACAGCGACCTGCATGCCGAAGTGCGTGCCCTCATCAGTGACGCCGTGGTAATGCCGCGCCGTACCGATGAACGTGACGACAGCATTGACCGCGTGCTGCTGCACCCGGTGGCGGGCCTGATCATTCTGGCCGCCATCCTGTTCATGATTTTCCAGGCGGTGTTTTCCTGGGCCGCGCCGTTCATGGACCTGATCGATGGTGGTGTCAGTGCGCTGGCCACTGTGGTGGCCGGTGTGCTGCCCGATGGCATCCTGAAAAGCCTGCTGGTCGACGGCATCATTGCCGGTGTGGGTGGCGTGCTGATTTTCCTGCCGCAAATCCTCATCCTGTTCTTCTTCATCCTGTCGCTGGAAGAATCCGGGTATCTGCCGCGTGCCGCCTTCCTGCTCGACCGTCTGATGTTCAAGGCCGGCCTCAGTGGTCGTGCCTTCATTCCGCTGCTGTCGAGTTTTGCCTGTGCCATTCCCGGCATCATGGCCACGCGCAGCATCAATGATCCGCGTGATCGCCTGACCACCATCATGGTGGCACCGCTGATGACCTGCTCGGCGCGTCTGCCGGTGTATGCCCTGCTGATTGCCGCCTTCATTCCGGCACACACCGTGTGGGGCATTTTCAACCTGCAGGGGCTGGTGTTGTTTGGCCTGTATGCCGGCGGCATCGTGAGTGCGCTGCTGGTGGCTACGGTGATGAAGCTGTTCCGTAGCGACAAGAGCGAGCACGCCCTGTTGCTGGAGCTGCCCAGCTACCGTCTGCCGGACTGGCGCAGTGTGGGTCTGGGCCTGTATGAGCGCGCCGGCACTTTCCTGCGTCGTGTCGGCGGCATCATTCTGGCGCTGACCGTGCTGCTGTGGTTTCTCGCCAGTTTTCCGGCGCCGCCCGAAGGCGCGCTTAACCCCGCGATTGATTACAGTTTTGCCGGCCGCATTGGCCATGCACTTACCTACATTTTCGCGCCCATCGGCTTTACCTGGGAAATCTGTATTGCCCTCATTCCCGGCATGGCCGCGCGTGAAGTGGTGGTGGCGGCACTGGGCACGGTATATGCGCTGTCCGGTAGCGAAGACGCCGTTACCCATCAGCTGGGTGGTCTGATCGCCGCGCAGTGGTCACTACCCACCGCGCTGTCGCTGCTGGTGTGGTTTGTCTACGCCCCGCAGTGTGTGGCCACGCTGGCCACCGTGCGCCGCGAGACCGGCTCCTGGCGCCAGGTTGGCATCATGACGGTGTACCTGTTCGGTCTGGCTTATCTGGCCTCGTTCGTTACCTACAACGTGGCGCGGGCGCTGCTGTGAGCATCATGCTGCAGTGGGTGGTGGTGGCCATGATGGTGGGCTGGAGCCTGCATGTGGCCTTTCGCCGCCTGCTGCCCCGGCAAAGCCGTGCACTGCAGACCCGTCTGGGTGAATTCTGCATGAGGCATGGCTGGCTGCGGCTGGCGCACCTGCTACATGCCACCGTGCCGTCCGTACCCGGTTGCGCCCAGGCTTGCCCGGGTTGCGACACCGTCTGCAGCACGCCTGCTGCGCCGGCAGAACAACCGGTCAAGTGGCGCTCGCCTCCCTCCTCGGGTGCCTGTCACTAAGCGTGTGACATCCGGCGACAAAACCCGCCTTGTTAGGCCACACTATTAACGGTAAAAACCCAGACAGCTATTGCTGACTATTCTGCTGTCTTTGCAAGGACGTTCCCATGAAGCGCGCTCTCCTCATTCTGGCCGGTGTTGTGGGTGGCATTGTTGCCCTCGTCGGTATCGCCATTGCCATTGTGCTGTTTGTTATCGACCCCAATGACTACAAGGCAGAAATTGCCGATCTGGTGAAAAAGAACACCGATAGCGAGCTGGTCATCAGCGACCGCATGGAGTGGGCCATCTGGCCCAATATCGGCGTCAGGCTGGGCAAGACCACGCTGAGTGATCCGGTGGCCAAAGAGACGCTGGTGTCGGTCGACAAGGCGGCAGTGAGCGTGCAGGTGATGCCGCTGTTTGCCAGCCGCATCCAGATTGATGCGGTCAATCTGGATGGCGCCAAAGTACGTTTCATCCAGCATGCCGACGGCACCACCAGCTGGGACCGGTTGCTGGCAAAACTGGCCAGCAAACCGGAAGAAAAATCCGAAAAGGTGGCGTTCAACGTCAAGCAGCTTGATGTGCGCAACACCTCGCTGTATCTCAAGGATGAAAAAGCCGGCGTGGAACGCACCGTCGACAACATCATCGTGAAAGCCAAAGACATCGACCCGGGCAAAAGCTTCCCTGTGGAAGCGCTGTTCGATTTCACCCAGAAAGATGCTGCCGGCAAAACCGTACTGGCAAAGAATTCGTTCTCGGCCAATGTCAGTCTTGATCAGGACAACGAAAAATACGCACTGGGCGCACTGGTGTTCACCAGCGACCTGTCCGGCACCCTGCTGCCGGCACCGGCAGTGATCAGCCTGAAAGGTGATGTGGCGGCAGACATGAAGGCGCAGCAGGTGCAGGTTAACGGACTGGACCTGAGTGCCGAGTACAAGGACCCGGCACTCACGGCACCGGCCACGGTCAATGTGAAAGGCAATGTGAATGCCGACATGGCCAAACAGCTGGTGAAGATTGACGGGCTTGATGCAAAAGCGGTGTATCCCGCGCAGGGCCTGAGTGCGCCGGCCAGTGTCAGCTTTACCGCAGGCGTGCTGGCCGATCTGGCCAACACCACCGCCAGCATCAGCACACTGCAGCTGAAGGCCAGCTGGCCCGATGCCACGCGTCCGTCACCGATCAATGCCGCACTCGCCTCCAATATTGCGGCCAACTGGACCACCGGTGCTGTTGATGCACCACAACTGGCGCTGAATGTGGTGGTGCCCGACAAGGCCTTCCCCAAGCCTTTGCAGGTGGCGCTTAACGCACCGCTCAAGGCCAATTACCTGCAGGGCAGTTTTGGCATTCCGGTATTCACGCTGGATGCTGCCGGTGTGCGCACGCAAGGCAGCCTGGAAGCCCTGCTGCCCGCCATGCGTGCAGAGACACCACCAGAAACCCCCATCACCAAAGGCATGGGCATCAGTGGCGGCATTGCCACGTCCACCTTCAATCCGCGCAGCGTGATGGCCGCACTGGGCATTGCCCCGCCAAAAACCACTGATGCATCGGTACTGCAAAGTGCCAGCGTGCAGGCCGCCATTCAGGGTGACGACACCAAGATCCTGCTGAAAAACATTGTCATCAAACTGGATGGCTCGACCCTCACGGGCGATGCCGGCATCAGCGATCTTGCCACCATGCGCCAGTATGCCCGCCTCATGCTCGACAAGATTGATGCCGACCGCTACCTGCCGCCAACCGATCCCAATGCCGCGCCATCAACGGGCGGCCTGCTGCCGGTGGATCTGCTGAAAACGCAGAACCTTGATGTGGCAATGGGCGTAGGCTCGCTGAAAATCATGACCTACCCGATCACCAATTTCCGGGTGGCCGCCACCGCCGGCAACGGCGTGGTGAACGTGAGCGAACTCAAGGGCACCATCTATAACGGCGGCTTCAGTGTGCCGATGAACATCAATGTGCAGGGCGCACAGCCCGTGCTCAAGCTGCAGCCCACGCTCGACAAGATGGATATCGGCCCGCTGGCCAGGCAGTTGCTCAAGAAAGAACTGGTGGAAGGCAAGGCCAGCTATAACGGCCACCTGTCACTCACCGGCAACAGCACCGATGCCTGGATGAAGACCGTCAGCGGCGACAGCAACCTGAAATTTGAAAACGGTCTGCTGCATGGCGTGAACGTGATGAACGAAGTGGTCGGCGCACTGGGCCAGTACTCGGCATTGTTGCCGGCACTCACGGGCAAGGATGGCGCAACACTGGCCTCAAAGCAGAACGATACCGAGATTGCCAGCTTCATGGCCGACAACACGCTCAGCAATGGCGTGGTCAACAGCAAGGCCATCAATACCGATCTGCGCAAGGCGAAGATTGCGGGCGCCGGCAACTTTAACCTGATCACGCAGGATGTTGATTACACTTTCAATCTGGCACTGGACAAGAGCCTGATCGGCGACAAGTTTGCCGGTTACCCGCTGCCCGTAAAGTGCAAGGGCAGCCTGAAGGGTGCACTGACCTCGCTGTGCAAGCTGGATTCGCGTGCGGTGCGCGACATGGTGACCAGGGCGGTGGCGGCAAAGGAGCTTGAGAAGCTGGGCATCAAGGGGGGTGATGTGAACGCCGCTGTGGATGCCAAGAAGAAAGAAGCCGAGGCTGCGGCCCAGCAGAAGATTGAAGAAGAAAAGAAGAAGGCCACCGACAAGCTGAACGAGAAACTTGGCGAGGGGTTGAACAAGCTGTTCAAGCGTTGATGAAGAAAACGGAAAAGCAGAAAAAACAGCCATTTGATTTTGCGGCGGCCGTGCTTGTGTGGTTTGACGAGCACGGCCGCAAGCATTTGCCCTGGCAAAAAAACACCACGCCCTATCGTGTCTGGGTGTCCGAGATCATGCTGCAGCAAACGCAGGTGAGCACGGCCATCCCGTACTACGAAACGTTCATGCAGCGTTTTCCGGATGTGCAGTCGCTGGCGGCTGCGCCGGTGGATGACGTGCTGCATCTCTGGACCGGCCTTGGCTATTACGCGCGTGCCCGCAACTTGCACAAGGCGGCGCAGGTGCTGGTGCATGATCATGGCGGCGAGTTTCCCGATACCGTAGAAGGTGTTGCCGAGCTGCCCGGTATTGGCCGCTCTACCGCAGGGGCCATCCTGTCGCTCAGCCGGCAGCAGCGCGCCGTCATTCTGGATGGCAACGTCAAGCGCGTGCTGTCACGCTTTCATGCGGTAGCCGAGATTGCTGCCGCGCAGGAAAAAATCCTGTGGCCACTGGCGGATGAACATACGCCTCACCAGCGCGTGCATCATTTCAATCAGGCCATGATGGATCTGGGTGCCACCATTTGCACCCGTACAAAACCGGCCTGTCTGCTCTGTCCGCTGCAAACGGCTTGCGTGGCACTGCAGCAGGGCGAGCCGACGGCGTATCCCGGTAAAAAAGCCAGCAAGGTGCTGCCGGAGAAATCCGTCAGCCTGCTCATGTTCGTGAATGCCCGTGGCGAGGTGCTGCTGGAGCAGCGTCCGTCACCCGGCATCTGGGGCGGGCTGTGGAGCTTTCCGGAAACGGCTGCCGACGATGCGGTCACACTCAAACAGATTCTCAGGGCGGACTGGGCAATTGGCCGCCCGCAACTGCAGTGTCTGGACAAGCGCGATCATGTGTTCAGTCATTATCGCCTGCACATGCAGCCCGTGCTGGTGCGCAACGAACCGCTGCAGGTCAGTGAACGGCCGCAGCGCTGGTGTACACTCGACGAATTGCCGGCACTGGGTTTGCCGGCCCCGATCAAGCAACTGTTGAGCGAGCTGGCTGCTCGCGAACGAGGTAAGTCATGAGCCGTATGGTGATGTGTCGCAAGCTTAAGCAGGAACTCGAAGGTCTGGCATTTGCACCCTTCCCCGGCCCCGTTGGCCAGCAGATTTTTGAAACCGTGTCCAAGGACGCCTGGCAGCAGTGGCTGAAAGAACAGACCATGATCATCAACGAGAACCGTCTCAACGTGATGGACCCGCAGGCGCAGAAATTCCTGGCGGAACAGCGTGAAAAATTTCTCGATAATCTGGATTACGAACGCGCCAAGGGCTGGGTGCCGGAAAAAACCTGATTCCGGCATAAGGATATGAGGATTGGTTCCTTTCAGGTTTGAGTTGCGCTTGAAAGAATGGATGCCTGCAATGCTCGTCAAAAGGAAAATGTCGCAATGAAAATCGAAACACTGGCCGTACACGCTGGCTACTCGCCTGATCCCACCACAAAATCCGTGGCGGTGCCGATTTACCAGACGGTGGCTTACGCCTTCGACAGTGCGCAGCATGGCGCCGACCTGTTTGATCTGAAAGTCGCGGGCAATATCTACACCCGCATCACCAACCCCACCAATGACGTGCTGGAAAAGCGGCTGGCCGCCCTGCACGGTGGCATTGCAGCGCTGGCCCTGGCCTCCGGTCAGGCCGCCATTACCTATGCCATCCAGACCATCGCCGAAGCGGGCGACAATATTGTGGCGTCATCCACGCTTTATGGCGGCACCTACAACCTGTTTGCCCACACCTTTCCGCAATTCGGTATCGAAACCCGCTTTGCCGATTACAAGGACCCGTCCTCGTTCGCCCGGCTGATCGATGAAAAGACCAAGGCGGTTTACATCGAGACCATTGGCAATCCGCTGGGCAATATTGCGGATATCGAGGCGCTGGCAAAGGTTGCGCATGAGCATGGCGTGCCGCTGATTGTCGACAACACCGTGGCGTCGCCCTATCTCACCCGCCCCATCGAGCATGGTGCGGACATTGTGGTGGAGTCGCTTACCAAGTATCTCGGTGGTCATGGCAACTCCATTGGTGGCGCGATCATTGATTCCGGCAAGTTTGACTGGAAGGCAAATGCAAAACGTTTCCGTCGCCTGAACGAGCCGGATGTGTCCTATCACGGCGTGGTCTACACCGATGCACTGGGTCCTGCCGCCTATATCGGTCGTGCCCGCGTGGTGCCGCTGCGCAACATGGGCGCCTGCCTTGCTCCGATCAATTCCTTCCTGATCCTGCAGGGCATCGAGACACTGGCGTTGCGCATGGACCGCATTGTCGAGAATACGCAAAAGGTGGCGCAGGCACTCCGCCAGCATCCGGATGTGACCTGGGTGAATTACGCCGGCCTGCCGGATCATCCGGAGCATGCGCTGGCAAAGAAATACGTGCGCGGCAGCGGCTCGGGCCTGCTGACATTCGGCCTGAAGGGCGGCCGTGCCGCCGGCGAGAAATTCCTCGATGCGCTGCAGCTGTTCACGCGTCTGGTGAATATTGGTGACGTGCGCTCACTGGCCACTCACCCTGCTTCTACCACACATCGCCAGCTGTCCCCGGCCGAACTGGAGAAAGCCGGTGTGAAGGAAGAGACCGTGCGTTTGTGCGTGGGCATCGAACACATCGACGACATTCTCGCCGACCTCAACCAGGCGCTGGTCGCCAGCCAGAAGTAAGCATTTTTCAGGCAATAAAAAACCCGCCGGAAGGCGGGTTTTTTATTGCCGCAGGGGCAGCATCCATTATCATGCCCTCCACATTGATGTGGGCGTTTGTGACGGGAGAAGGGAATGAAAGCAGTAATGCTGTTGTTGGTTCTGGCGGGTGTTGTATGGGCATCGACCAACGACGAGGGACGAATATTCCTGGTCAGGACGGCTGCGGTGCTGAAGATGGTGCCTCCGGTGCTGGAGCTGGATGTGCGCGACATTGGCAAAGGGATGGCACAGGCGGATCTGCAGGGCTCATTCAAGGGCGTTCGCTTCAAGTGTGCACCGGATGCCGGTGGTCTCGGTGATACAGCGTGCTACAGTGATGTGTCGTTGTTGAACGGCATGCCGGCATATGGCGTCGCTTTCTTCTTCTCCAACGGCCGCGCCAATGCGGTACGTGTTGCGCTGCAACAGAAGAGCCAGGAGAAACTGGATCACTACCTGCAGACACAGTTCTCGGAAGGGGAATGGCGCACAGAGCCACCCCGTACGCCGGGGGCTGAGCCACTGAAAATACTGCGACTGTCCGATGGTGTGCTGATGACATCGAGGGAGCCATCGCGGCTGGATGAAATTGTGTTGCTGTGGATGCCTCACTGAGCAGGCAGCGCCAATAAAAAACCCGCCGGAAGGCGGGTTTTTTATGGGTTCACAAGGCGATCAGCCGCGGCTGTTGCGCTTGCGTTCGCTTTCGGTGAGGAAGCGCTTGCGCAGGCGGATGGTCTGCGGCGTCACTTCAACCAGTTCGTCGTCTTCAACGAATTCCAGTGCCTGCTCCAGCGTCATCTTGATGTGCGGGATCAGGGTCAGGGCTTCGTCGGTGCCGGAGGCGCGCACGTTGGTAAGCTGCTTGGCCTTGGTGGGGTTAACCACCATGTCGTCGCCACGCGAGTTCTGGCCAACGATCATGCCTTCGTACACTTCAGTCTGCGGGCCCACAAAGAGACGGCCGCGATCCTGCAGGTAGAACAGGCCATAACCGAGCGTGGTGCCCTGTGTCATGGAGACCAGCACGCCGTTGCTGCGCTTGCCCATGCTGGTGGACTTCACCGGACCGTAGTGCGAGAAGCTGGCGGTCATGATGCCGGTGCCGGAGGTCAGGGTCAGGAACAGGGAACGGAAACCGATCAGGCCACGTGACGGTACGGTTGCTTCGATACGGGTACGGCCCTTGCCGTCGAGGATCATGTTGGTCATTTCACCCTTGCGGTGACCAAGCTGCTCCATCACGGAACCCTGATGCTGATCTTCGATATCGAAAATCACGTCTTCAAACGGTTCCATCTTCACGCCATCAACTTCTTTCATGATGACTTCAGGACGCGACACGCCCATTTCAAAACCTTCACGGCGCATGCCTTCGATCAGCACGGACAGATGGAGTTCGCCACGGCCGGAAACCTTGAACTTGTCCGGGGAATCTGTCGGCTCAACGCGCAGGGCGACGTTGTGGATCAGTTCCTTGTCCAGACGGTCCTTGATGTTACGGGTGGTCACGTACTTGCCTTCGCGGCCGGCGAACGGGGAGTTGTTCACCTGGAAGGTCATGCTCACTGTGGGCTCATCAACCGACAGCGGCTTCATGGCTTCCACCTGCTGCGGATCGCAGATGGTGTCGGAGATCTGCAGGCCTTCCATGCCGGTCACGCAAACGATGTCGCCGGCTTCGGCTTCCGGTACTTCGATACGGGTCAGGCCGTGGTAGCCCATGATCTGCAGCACGCGACCGTTACGCTTCTTGCCTTCGCGGTCGATGATGGTGACGTTGGTATTGGTCTTGACGCGGCCACGGGCAATACGGCCGATACCGATAACGCCAACGTAGCTGTTGTAGTCCAGCGAGGAAACCTGCATCTGGAAGGCGCCGTCCTTGTCCACCACCGGCTCGGCAACGCGATCAACGATGGTTTCAAACAGCGGGGTCATGTCCGGGGCCAGCTTGCCCAGTTCCAGACCGGCAATGCCATTCAGGCCGGAACCATAAACAATCGGGAAGTCCAGCTGCTCATCGGTGGCACCGAGCTTGTCGAACAGGTCGAACACCTGGTCCACCACCCAGTCCGGACGCGCGCTGGGACGGTCAACCTTGTTGATCACAACGATGGGCTTGAGGCCCTGGGCAAACGCCTTCATGGTCACGAAGCGGGTCTGTGGCATGGGGCCGTCGACAGCGTCGACCAGCAGCAGCACGGAATCGACCATGGACAGTACGCGTTCCACTTCACCGCCGAAGTCGGCGTGGCCGGGGGTATCGACGATGTTGATGCGGAAATCGCTGCCGGTACGCTTGTCGTGCCAGGTGATGGCGGTGTTCTTGGCCAGAATCGTGATGCCGCGTTCCTTTTCCTGGTCATTCGAGTCCATCACGCGTTCGATCTCGCCCGAGCGTTCGCCGAGGGTGCCGGACTGCTGCAGAAGCTTGTCGACGAGGGTGGTCTTGCCATGGTCAACGTGGGCGATAATGGCAATGTTGCGGATGTTCTGGATGGACACAATGACACCGGTGGCTGGTCAAAATTTGGGCGCGGAGTATACCCCAGACCTTGCCTTGTCCAGAAGAGAAATACACGTTTTCTGTCAGACAGTCGCTTGAGTGCACTCTGTTGGTGCGATTTGTGCGGGGGATGCAGCAAAAACAAAGGCCACCCGAAGGTGGCCTTTGCTGGTCAGGCAGGTATGGACGGGAAGATTACTTCGTCATGACCTTGGTTGCTTCACCGCTGACCACAGCGATCACGCGGCGGTTCTCGGCGCGACCTTCTTTGGTCTTGTTGTCGGCCACAGGCTGGCTGGAGCCATAGCCGGTAGCAGTGATGCGGGCAGCATCGACACCAAAGTCAGTCACCAGCACGTTCTTGACGGCATCGGCACGGGCCTGCGACAGCTTGTCGTTGGAGGCCTTCTTGCCGCTGGAGTCAGTGTGGCCCTGGATTTCGACCTTGGTCGACGGGTACTGCTTCAGCAGGGTGGCAACCTTCTCGATTTCCGCCTTGTCTTCAGCCTTGACCACGGCTGCGCCGGAGGCGAACGTGACCTTCAGCTCCTGGCTGATGGCTTCGGTCAGCATCTTGTCGCAACCGGTTTCATCTACAACAACGCCTGCTGCAGTGGTCGGGCACTTGTCGAGGTAATCAGCCACGGCATCCTTGTCGCCATCGAGCGGGCAGCCATCGGCATCAACCTGCACGCCGGCAGGAGTATCGGCGCACTTGTCGGCAACGTCGGCTACGCCGTCCTTGTCAGCGTCAACAATGGCAGCAACTGCGGCCACGGCTGCAACTTCTTCAACCGGGGTCTGTTCCGGCTCTGGCTGCGGCTCGGCAGTGGCTTCCTCGGTCTTGTTGCCTGGCGAGAACTCGAGGCCGAGCATGGCCACGGCATCATTCAGGTCTTCATCGCTGTTATAGACTTCGCGGGCTTCCATGCGGAGCGCGACCTTGTCGGTGAAGCGATAGAAGGCACCCAGGCCGCCATTCACGATGGTGTCAGTGATGGTGTTGGAGTTGTCCGGCTTGAGGCGGCCTTCACCCACACCCAGCAGCAGGTAAGGAGAGAACTTGCCGGCGGCGTTGAAGGTGTAATAACCGTCAAGGCTGAGGCGGTCGGCACGAACGTCACCGTTGTTGGCTTCCAGTTCGGTTTCGGTACGGGCGAAGTGGGCTTCCAGGCCAATGGCCGGAGTGAAACGGAAGCCCAGCGACAGGCCGAAGCCTTCCTTGTCTTCAACATCGGGAGCAATGGCGCTGCCAGACATCTGTTCAACCGTTTGTGCATCAAACGACTGGTAGGTGGCGAACGGCGTGAAAGTGATTTCTGCCTGGGACACAGCGGCCATGGGGGCCAGCAGCACGGCAAGTGCAAGACGGTTGAGCTTCATGGTGGGGTTTCCTCCCGAGAGATTCCTGAGTAATCCAGACAAGTGTAGGCGCTGCCTTTATGCCCGCAAGTGATGCGGGTCAATTAAAAGGAACGGGTACATGCGACAGCCCATCCGGAGACGAGCCAACTTAAAGCGTAGCGGGTCGCCCGGTCAAGCTCTGAATTGTTGTGGTGTCTTGCGGTTAAGTCATTGTCTTTAATATGGATTGGGGGTAGCGGTCAGCGCTGTTACACTTGCCGGCCGAGGAGAGGCACCATGACTGACTTTATCCAGCGTTTCCATTTCAGCGACAGCCCGGTACGTGGCGAGGTTGTGCAACTGGCCGAGACGGTGACGGCCGTGCTGGATCGTCACGTCTATCCCGAGCGTGTGCAGTCACTGCTGGGTGAGGCCGCAGCGGCAGCGGTGCTGCTGGCCTCTACATTGAAATTTGAAGGATCACTGATCCTGCAGGTACGTGGTGATGGTCCGCTGGAGACCCTGATGGTGGAGTGCAATCACCGTCTGGAAGTGCGCGCCATTGCCCAGGTCGGTGACAGCTGGAGCGAGCAGGCAGAGCACCTGTCGTTGTCGGCACTGTTTGGCAACGGCCAGCTGGCCATCACCATCGATCCCGAGAAGGGTGAGCGCTATCAGGGCATTGTGCCGCTGGATGCGCCAACGCTGGCGGGCTGTCTGGAACATTACTTTGACCAGTCCGAGCAGTTGCCCACGCGCATCTGGCTGGCCGCTGACGACGATGCGGCGGCCGGGTTGCTGCTGCAGGTTCTGCCCGGTCATGACGAAGGCGATGATGCGGACATCTGGCCGCGCCTGCAGCAGCTGACCGATACGGTAAAGCCGGATGAGCTGCTGGACCTGCCGGTAAACGAATTGCTTTATCGCCTGTATAACGAAGAGCAGGTGGAACTGCATGAGGCGAATGATGTCTGCTTTCGCTGCAATTGTTCGCGTGAGCGTACAGAGCGGGTGCTGGTGTCACTCGGTGAGGCCGAGCTGAACGATATCCTGACGGAGCAGGGCGTGATTGATATCACCTGCCAGTTCTGCAACCAGCAATACAGTTTTGATGCGATTGATGTGGCGCAGATGATGCGTGGTGGCGCGGGTGGTTCGGGTCGACTGCATTGAACGGTTGTAATTTTCTGGCATAAAAAAACCGGCATCGTGTGCCGGTTTTTTTTATTGGGTCAGGCCCTGCCCGGGCGCCGGTTGGTGGGCAGGGTAATGATGACCTCCAGTCCGCCTTCCGGGTGGTTGTGAATATCCAGCAGGCCGTTATGCATGCGCACGATGCGGGCCACGATGGCAAGACCGAGTCCCGACCCTTGTGTGGTGCGTGCCGTTTCACCGCGCACGAACGGTTGCAGCAGGTTGGGCAGGTCGGCTTCATTAATGCCGGGGCCATGGTCGCGCACGGTGAGGATGACGGATTTGTCGCCGGCGCTGGTGCGGATATGCAGCGGGGAATTGCTGTAGCGCAGGGCGTTGCTGATCAGGTTGTCCAGCATGCGCTTGAGTGACAGGCGCTTCATGAAAATGTTCGGCACCTGACCCGGCACAAAATCGATGTCCCCCTGGTGTGAAAACTGCGCCACCATCTCCGACACCAGCATGTCGAGGCAGGCCTCTTCGACTTCTTCATCGGAGCCGTCGCGCATGTAGGCGATGAACTGGTCGATGATGGCGTCCATGTCGTGAATGTCCAGTACCATGCCTTCGGCCAGATCCTTTTCCTTCATCATCTCGGCGGTAAGGCGCAGGCGGGTGAGCGGTGTGCGCAAGTCGTGCGAAATGCCGGCCAGCATGAAGGCGCGATCTTTTGCCGCTTGCTGGATTTCACGTGTCATCTGGTTGAAGGCACGGTTCACGGCGCGAATTTCCATGGGGCCGCTCTGGGTTTCCAGCATGGTGGAGTGCTGGCCCTTGCCAACGCGCAAGGCGGCAAGCTGCAGGCGCTTGAGTGGCCGGTTGAGCTGACGCACCAGGATGACGATGGCGGCGAGGGCGAGCAGTGGCACACCGACAATCCAGGCAATGATGATCCATGGGTTGTATTGGGCGAAGAACAGCAGCGGCTCGCGCACCCACACATCCTTCATGGACGGTACATAAATCCAGAACACGGGCTTGGGCTTGAACTTGAAGTACACCTCGATGGGTTCGTTCAGCTCCTGGCTGAGCTGGCGTTCGATGATGGTGGTGAAGATTTCCACAAACGGTTTGTCGACGACGCGCGGAAACTCTGATTGTTCCCGCACAATTTCGATGCCGGTGGCTTTCTTGACCCAGGCGTGCATTTCCAGTGACTGCACGTCAGTGGCGGCTTTTTTCTCGGCGTCGCGCAGCAGGTCGATGTGCACGGCAGCGTAGTGCGCATGCTGGCGCAACTCGGGCAGATAGAGATTGGTCCAGAAAAAGGCAATGGACAGGTACTGGGTAACGATCAGCACGATGCCGATAAGCAGGGTGGTGCGCCACACGGTGGAGCGGGGCTTGAGGCGGCCGAACAGTTTGTTGAGACGGATCACATCGGGACTCGGTAAGCAGACATTAAAAACAGGTCAGGCGGCGCCATCGGGCACAAAGACATAGCCCACGCCCCAGACCGTTTGCAAATAGCGCGGCTTGGACGGGTTTTCTTCGATCAGGCGTCGCAGGCGGGACACCTGCACATCAATCGAGCGTTCCATTGCTCCCCATTCGCGGCCGCGCGCAAGATTCATCAGCTTGTCTCGCGTCAGCGGTTCGCGCGGGTGTTGCACCAGTGCCTTGAGTACGGCGAATTCGCCAGTGGTCAGGGACACCTGGGTGTTGTTGTCGCGGGTGAGCTGGCGGGTGGAAAGGTCCAGCTGCCAGGGGCCAAAGCTGACCACCTCGACCACCTGTGAGGGGGCGCCGGGCAGCTCGCGCTGCTGGCGACGCAGCACGGCCTTGATGCGGGCCAACAGCTCCTGCGGGTTGAAGGGTTTGGGCAGGTAGTCGTCGGCGCCGGCTTCGAGGCCGGAAATGCGGTCGGCATCGGCGCCCTTGGCCGTGAGCATGATGATGGGGATGTTATTGCCTTCCTTGCGCAGGCGGCGGCAAATGGCCAGGCCGTCTTCGCCGGGCAGCATGAAGTCGAGCACCATCAGCGCAAACAGTTCGCGCGACAGCATCTTGTCCATCTGTACGGCATCGGGCGCTACCTTGATGGTGTAGCCCTGTTCTTCGAGAAAGCGCTGCAGCAGGCTGCGCAGGCGTACATCGTCATCAACCACCAGAATGCGGAACTGCTCGCGGCTGGCGTCATGCGGGGTATCCATTATCTGTTCAGGCGTTTCCATCGGGCTCTGCACATCGGGACCGGAAGACGCATGTTAGCAGCCTTGACGGGGTTTGCGATGGTCGGGCAATCCCGACTCGTAACGGGTTGTGCTGTGCTAGCGTTACGGCCAGGCAGCCGCCGCTAACCAGAAAGGAGCTCAAAAAATGACCACCATCACACTGAAAGGCAATCCGGTACAGACCAGCGGGGAGTTGCCGGCAACCGGCAGTCAGGCGCCGGGATTTGTCCTGGTCCGGCCGGACCTGTCGGAGGTGACCCTTGCGGATCTGGCGGGCAAGCGTGTTGTGCTCAACATCTTTCCCAGCGTGGATACCGCTACCTGCGCCATGTCGGTACGGCACTTCAATGCCGATGCCAGTGCGCTGGCCAACACCGTGGTGCTGTGCGTGTCGGCGGACCTGCCGTTTGCCATGAGCCGGTTTTGCGGCGCGGAAGGGCTGACCAATGTGCAGAGCGGCTCGGTATTCCGTTCGCCGGCCTTTGGCCGGGATTATGGCGTGCTGATCACCACCGGCCCCCTGGCGGGCCTGCTGTCGCGTGCCGTGGTGGTGATTGATGCGGCGGGCAAGGTCATCCATGCCGAGCAGGTTGCCGAGATTGCCAACGAGCCGGACTACGCGGCTGCGCTGGCGGCACTCAGCTAAGCCGGTATCGGGTCGGTATCAGGCCGGGATCAGGCTGCGTGCGAGGCCGATGATGGCGCAGGCGGCAATCAGCCGGATCACGTTGACCTCGAAGCGCAGCAGGGCCACGAGGGCGGCCACGATCAGCAGCAGGGCCGCGACATCCGTGCCGCTGGCCTGCACGCCGGCGGGCCAGACCACATGGCCGGCAAAGAACAGTGCCAGATTGAGGATGACCCCGACCACCGCAGCCGTGATGGCGGTGAGCGGGGCGGTCAGGCGAAGGTCGTTATGCGTGGCTTCTACCAGGGGGCCGCCAATCAGGATGAACAGGAAGGACGGCAGGAAGGTAAAGAAGGTGGCCACGCACGCCCCGGCCACGGCCATAACGGGATCAACCGACCATCCCGCCACAAAGCCGACAAAGGCCACGATCATGATGAGCGGGCCGGGGGTGGTTTCGCCCAGTGCGAGGCCGTCCATCATCTGGCCGGCCGTGAGCCAGCCGTATTGCATGACGGCAGCCTGATAGACGTAGGGCAGCACGGCATAGGCGCCGCCAAAGGTGAGCAGGGCCGCCTGTGTGAAGAAGATGCCCAGGCGGGACAGCAGGCCGATGCCGTCCTCCAGAACCAGCAGCCCCGCCAGCACGACAATCCCCAGTCCGAGGCCGGTGACCAGATGCCGCAGCAGTCCTGCATGTGTGTGGCGGGCATGCGCGGGGGTGGGGGTGTTGTCGTCAATCAGGGCGGCGGCATGCGGGCCGCCCTTGCCGGCGTGGCCGCCACCTGCGGTAAAGATGCCGGGGCGCAGGCGGCCACCGAGGGCGCCAATGCCGGCAGCGGCCAGCACAATGGCCGGGAACGGCAGGTGCAGGAAGGTCAGGCTGGCAAAGGACAGGCCGGCGATGGCCCACAGCCAGCCGTTCTTGAGGCTGCGCTTGCCGATGCGCCAGGCGGCCGCGAGTACGATGGCCACCACGGCGGGCTTGATGCCCCAGAGGATGGCGGCAATGGCGGGTAAATGGCCGAAGGCCAGATAAATCCAGGCCAGCGTTGCGATGATGAAGAGCGACGGCAGCACAAACAGGGCGCCGGCGGCGATGCCACCCCGGGTGCCATGCATCAGCCAGCCGATATAGGTGGCGAGCTGTTGTGCCTCGGGGCCGGGCAGCACCATGCAGTAGTTGAGGGCGTGCAGGAAGCGCTTCTCGGAGATCCAGCGGCGGCGTTCCACCAGCTCGGCATGCATGAGGGCGATTTGCCCGGCCGGTCCGCCAAAACTGATCCAGCCCAGTTTCCACCAGAATTTCAGGGCCTCACGAAAAGAGACGGCGGCGGGTGCTTCGGCAGGTGTGGCCATGGGTGTGGTCATTTGGTGAGCGGGCGGCGATGGCAATTGCCTATTTAAACACGTCCACATGAACCCACCATGACCTGACGATGAAGACAAGTCTGCCCAGCGCGGCAAAGCAGCTTTAAGATGGCCCGCTTTCGTCACCGCAGTTGCAGGATTTCTACATGTCGGATCGCTCAGTCAAGATTGCCCAGTCCATTGCCACCGAGATCAATGCCCGTCTCGCCCAGGTGGTTGCGGCCGTGGAGTTGCTGGATGGCGGGGCCACCGTGCCCTTCATCTCCCGTTACCGAAAGGAAGTCACCGGCGGTCTTGATGATACCCAGCTGCGTAATCTGGAAGAGCGTCTTGGTTACCTGCGTGAAATGGAAGACCGCCGCGATGCCATCATCAAAAGCATCGAGGAGCAGGGCAAGCTGACGCCGGAGCTCAGGGTGCTGTTGCTTGATGCCGACAGCAAGGCGCGTCTGGAAGATTTGTACCTGCCGTACAAGCCGCGTCGCGTGACCAAGGGCATGCTGGCACGTGAAGCCGGCATTGAGCCGCTGGCCGACAAGTTGCTGGCCGATCCGGCGCTGATGCCGGAAACCGAAGCGCAGGCTTTCATCAATGCCGCCCTCAATTATGGCGATACGAAAGCGGTGCTGGATGGTGCCAAGCATATCCTCATGGAGCGTTTTGCCGAAAATGCCGACCTGCTGGCCCGCCTGCGTACTTTTCTTACCGAGCACAGTGATGTCACCGCAAAGCTGGTGCCGGGCAAGGAAAATGAAGGTGCAAAATTCCGTGACTATTTTGATCACCGCGAGCCACTGAAGGCGGTGCCTTCACACCGTGCGCTCGCCATGTTCCGTGGCCGTAATGAAGGCTTCCTCACGCTGGCGCTGGAAATGCCGGATCAGGAAGAAGGTGCACCGCACCCGGCCGAAGGCATGATTGCCGCGCATGCCGGCATAAAGAACGAAAAGCGGGCCGCCGATGCCTGGCTGGCAGAAGTGGTGCGCTGGACCTGGCGCGTAAAACTGCTGACGCATCTGGAAACCGATCTGCTGGGCGAGATCAAGGGCAGTGCGGAACTGGAAGCCATCAAGGTGTTTGCCGACAACCTCAAGGATTTGCTGATGGCCGCACCGGCCGGCCCGCGTGCCACGCTGGGTCTGGACCCGGGCTTGCGTACCGGCGTGAAGGTGGCGGTGGTCGACAACACCGGCAAGCTGGTGGATCACGGCGTGATTTTTCCGCACGAACCGAAAAACGAATGGGACAAGTCCATCGCCATTCTTGCTGTGCTGTGCCAGCGTCACAAGGTTGACCTGATTGCGATCGGTAACGGTACCGCCTCGCGTGAAACCGACAAGCTGGCGGCCGAACTGATCAAGAAGCACAGCGAACTGAAGATGACCAAGATCGTGGTCAGCGAAGCCGGCGCCTCGGTGTATTCCGCTTCGGCACTGGCCGCTGCTGAATTTCCGGATCTGGATGTGTCCTATCGTGGTGGTGTGTCGATTGCGCGTCGTTTGCAGGACCCGCTGGCGGAGCTGGTAAAGATTGATCCGAAGTCCATCGGTGTCGGCCAGTACCAGCATGACGTGAACCAGGTCAAGCTGGCGCGTTCGCTGGATGCCGTGGTGGAAGACTGTGTGAATGCTGTCGGTGTGGATGTGAACACGGCATCGGCGGCCTTGCTGGCACGTATTGCCGGTCTTAACAGCACCATCGCCCAGAATATTGTCAGCTATCGTGATGCCAATGGCGCATTCAGGACGCGTGAAGAATTGAAGAAAGTGCCGCGTCTGGGCGACAAGACATTTGAGCAGGCGGCCGGCTTTTTGCGCATCATGAATGGCGAGAATCCGCTGGATGCCAGTTCGGTGCATCCCGAGTCTTATCCGGTAGTGGAAAAGATTGCAGCAAAGTCCACGAAAGACATTCGTGAACTGCTCGGCGACAGCCGCTTCCTGAAGGCGGTGAATGCGGCTGAATTTGTTGACGAGAAATTCGGTCTGCCCACGGTGACGGATATTCTCCGCGAGCTGGAAAAACCCGGCCGTGATCCGCGTCCGGAATTCAAGACCGCCACTTTCCAGGATGGTGTTACGGAGATTCGTGACCTGAAGCCAGGCATGATCCTCGAAGGCGTGGTCACCAACGTTGCCAACTTCGGTGCCTTTGTGGATATCGGTGTGCATCAGGATGGTCTGGTGCACATTTCCTCGCTCTCCACAAAGTTCGTGAAGGACCCGCGTGAAGTGGTGCGTGCCGGTGACATCGTGAAAGTGAAGGTGGTGGAAGTGGATGCGCCACGTGCACGCATTGCGCTGACCATGCGTCTGGATGATGAAGCGATGCCGGCGAAAAAGCCGGGTGAAGGCGGTGGCCGTCCCGGTGGGCGTGGTGGTGATCAGGTCACCAGCAAGCGCAGCTTTGGCGATGCGCCGGCCGCGAAGGTCGGTGGTCTTGGCAGCCTGCTGATGAAGGCCGGCGTGAAGAAATGATCCGGTCGTAAATGGAAAAGGCTGACGCGAAATCGTCAGCCTTTTTTCGTTTCAAATTCAGGTGCTTCATGTTCAGGTCGTGCGGTGCAGGGCCGTGCTCCCGTAACGTCCGCTGCGCACAATCGCCTGGCGGATGTCTGGCCAGATCAGTCCGGCTGCGCTGGCAAAGTGCCGGGTAGCGGTCGTGTCGTAGCGTTCGCTGCGGATAAAGGCCAGGCTCTCGCGGCGCGTCTGCAGCAATGTCTCGGCGCCCGGCAGGCAGAGCAGGACCTTGAGCAGGGGCAAGGGCACATGACGTGACGGGGCGGTGCACCCGGCGCCTTCGGCCAGTGCGGCCACCATGCCGGCCAGATCGGGGCTGTGCTCATCGAGCGCCAGCAGGCTGGTGCCGGTGCGGAACGGCTGCTGGGCCAGAGCGGCCAGCAGCGCGGCGAGGAAATCGACGCTGACCAGTGGCAGCCAGTGGGCCGCGCTGCCGGGGATGGCCTTCAGGCGGCCCGCCGCAAGATTGGTGATCAGTGCCTGCAGGGGCTGCGCGGCGGCCAACTCCCCGGTCTCGCTATGCCCGCACAGGGTGGCGGGATGCACCGCGGCCCACGTCACGCCCAGTTCGTTCGCCAGCGCCACGGCACGGTAATGGGCTTCCAGCTTGCTGGCCTCGTAGGCACCGACACGGTCGTAGATTCGTGCCCACGGGCTGTCCAATGGGTGGTCCGGGTCGATACCGATCTGGCGCTGGTGTACCCGGTTCTCCAGCATGAAGCCGCCGACCAATACCAGACGGGCGCCGATGGCGGAGGCCAGACGCACCACCTCCAGACCGCCCTGCACGTTGACCTGCTGCGCCTCGGCGCGACTCAGCCCCCAGGCAAAGCGTGCCCCGAGGTGATAGACCAGATCGGCGGTTGGTGTTGATGCCAGTCCCAGCCCCGGTTGGGACAGGTCCCCCACCAGCGCATGCAGCCGGGAGGCCTCGCCTCCCCGTGACGCGCACTGTGCCTGCAATGCCTGCAGTTGCTCTGGCCGGCGCAGCAGGACCTGCACCTGATGGCCCTGGCGGGTCAGCAGCGGGCAGAGCCAGCCGCCAATGAAACCGGTTGCCCCGGTCACGATGATTGTTGCCATGATGCCTCTCCCCTCGTTGAGTAAAGGCAGCGTAAACTGTCGAGTAAGGTCAATAGTCAAGGGGTGGGGTATGCGAATCACCGATGTTGAAAAACATAGCGGGCTGAGCCGGCACACCCTGCGCTTTTACGAGGCCGAGGGCATGATCGAGCCGCCGCGCCGTCTGGCCAACAACTACCGGGATTATTCGTCGCGTGTGCTGGAAGAGCTGGCCTTCATCCGTTCGGCCCAGCACATGGGCTTTGCGCTGGCGGAGATACGCAGCATGTTGCAGTTGCAGCGCGAGTCGCAGCTGGATTGTGCGCAGGGGGCACAACTGGTGACGGAAAAACTGCGTGAGGTAGAGGCCCGGATGACGTCATTGCGGCAGCTGCAGCGCTACCTGAAGGCCGAGCAGATGCGCCTGGCAAACAGTGCGGTTGCCCATGGCCTGGCCTTGTCGCCAGCACTGCAGCAACTGGTTGCTGTGCCGGGGCCGGAAAAACAGAAAGGCTGACGTTATGCGTCAGCCTTTCTGTTTGTGGTCAGGACGGCAGCGGGGATCAGCCCGACATGCCATCCACGCGTGGCGTCAGCAACATGCGTGCGTAGTACGCCAGGTACAGGCCGAAGGCGATCAGCCAGAGTGCGCCGGACAGCCAGAGGATGTGGGAAGAAACGCCGGGCAGGGCGAGGACGCGGCTGAGGGCGCTGAGATTGAGGGCGACAAAGGCCCAGCTCATGGCGGCGGGAGGTTGCAGCGGACGTCCGGTGTGACCCAGCGTGACACGGGCAATCATGGCCAGGATGAGGCCGCCCATGGCGCCGATGGTGAGGGCATGCAGCGGCAGGCTGGGCGTTGCGATGATGTCCAGATGCCACAGCGCCATGCCCAGCGGTGCCAGCGCCAGCCAGGCAAAGGCGATATGCAGTGACCACAGCAGGGGGACGCCCCAGATGCCCTTGTCATACCAGCGCGCCAGACGGATGGCCGTGCTGGTGCCCATCACCACAAACACGATGGCAATCCATGGGGTGGCGGTCAGTGACAGGCCGCTGGCGGTCAGCAGTGCCACCACAACGGCACTGCCCATGGCGGTGCGGTCCAGTGCCACCACCGGTGTGGGCTGGTAGCTGCGCATGAGGCCGCGCTGGGTGAAGAAGGGGATGACGCGACCGCCGATAAGTCCCATGAGTGCAGCCAGCAGCCAGAGGGCGGCATGCACCCCCTGCCGTTGCCAGGCGTCGTTACCGCTGGCGAGCCCGGCCAGGGTCAGCAGGTTGGCCGCTGCCATCAGCAGCAACAGGCCGGGTACGGGGTAGTTACGCACCTGTTTCACCTGCCAGATCTGCCGTCCGATCACAATGGCGGTCAGGAGCAGGAAGGCGCCATCGACCGGCACCAGCAGCCACAGTGGCGCATCCAGCAGCCAGACCAGGCGGCCCGCCAGCCAGACCAGCGCCAGCCCTGCCAGCGGCCGGCCGGCAAGGCCCGGTGTGGCAGTCCAGTTCTGTACGGCAGTGAGCAGGAAGCCGGCGACAATGGCCATGGCAAAGCCGAACAGCATCTCGTGACGGTGCCACGCCAGGGCGCCGCCGGCGGGTTGCCAGCCGGTGATGATGCCGGCCAGAACCCCCAGCCAGAGACCGATGGCAATCACGGCAAACGCCGCGCCTGCCAGAAAGAAGGGGCGAAAGCCCAGACGCCAGAGCGGCAGCATTGAGTCGGTACGTTCAGTTATCTTCATCATGGCTGCTACGATACAGGAATCCGGTCCCTTTTCCGGATGATAAAAATCAAGAGTGGCAGTGGCGCGCCGTTTTTCTTTCATGGCCCGTCTTGTTTCTTTACGCCGGTTTTTTGTTACGCTCGCCGGCCGCAAGGAGAATCTGAATGAAACACAAGGCGCATATCCTGCGCGATGAAGGCTCGCGCTTCAGTCGCCACCTTGGTATCCGTTACGTCAGTGTGGATAACGGCGAGTGTGTTGCCGAGATCGACATGGCGGACTATCTGCAGAATGTGGTGGGCGGCTTTCATGGCGGTGCAGCGTTTGCACTGGTTGACTGCGCCATGGGGGCGGCCATTTATTCGCTGCTGCAGATCGACGAGCTGGCGGCAACGCTGGAAGCAAAGACCAACTATATTCGTCCGGTACGTGAAGGCCTTATTCGCTGCACGGCAAAAGTGATTCACCGTGGTCGCCGTACGGCCGTACTGGATGCCGAGGTGGTGGCAGGTGGCAAGCTGGTGGCCAAGGCCAGTGGCACCTTTGCCATCTGGAAGAATGAAAGCACGGCGTGACCGCGGACTTGTTTCCGTTGGCACTGCCCCCATATTGATTTGCCCTGCCTGTCGAGGAATTGCCTGTGGATGCTGTGCTTGCGCGTGAACTTGAATGGCTGGCACCCAGGGCTGGCGTACTGGCCGGCATGCGGCGGGGCCTGGAAAAAGAATCACTGCGGGTGCAGCCGGACGGCCATCTGGCACAGACGCCACATGCGGCGGCCTTTGGTTCTGCGCTGACACATCCGTATATCACCACGGATTATTCCGAGTCCCTGCTGGAGCTCATTACGCCGGCAACCACGTCGATTGCCGAAACCCTCGGCTTTCTGGACGACCTGCACCGTTTCATCTATGCCCATCTTGGTAATGAGGAATTGTGGGTCAATTCCATGCCCTGCATTCTCGGCGACGACGACAGTATTCCCCTTGCGCAGTATGGGCATTCAAATATCGGCCGCATGAAGACCCTGTACCGTCATGGTCTGGGTGTACGTTACGGTCGTCGCATGCAGACCATTGCCGGCATTCATTACAATCTTTCCTTTCCGGATTCGTTCTGGCAGGCCTGGCAGGAAAAACTTGGCAATACGCAGTCGCTGGCCGATTTCCGTTCGGAAAAATATTTCGGGCTGGTACGCAACTTCCAGCGCCGCAGCTGGCTGTTGCTGTACCTGCTGGGCGCCAGCCCGGCTGTCTGTGGTTCCTTTTTGCGCGGGCGTGAACACAAGTTGCAGGAGTGCGGCAGGGGTACACTGTATCTGCCCAATGCCACCTCACTGCGCATGAGCTCACTGGGCTACCAGAACTCGGTGCAGTCGGACCTGAAGGTGTCCTATAACGGACTGGATGAATACGTGCGCGACCTCTCGCACGCCATCCACACACCCTATGCGCCGTTTGAGCAGATCGGGCTCCGGGATGCGAAGGGTGACTACCAGCAGATCAACACCAACATCCTGCAGATCGAGAACGAGTATTACGGTCTGATCCGGCCCAAGCGCACCACCGAGCGCGGCGAGCGTCCCACCACGGCATTGTCGCGTCGCGGTGTGGAATACGTGGAGTTGCGCTGCGTTGACCTGAATCCGTTCCAGCCGTCCGGCATTGATGTCACCAGTGCGCATTTCCTGGAAGTTTTTGCACTGCATTGCCTGCTCAGCGACAGCCCGCCGTTTACCGGTGTCGAGTACGCCGGGCTGCCGCACAACCAGCAGGACATGGTGGAGCATGGTCGTGATCCCGAGCTGCGCCTGCAGGTTGGCGGGGAGTCGGTGCTGTTTCGCGAGCAGGCGGAACGTCTGCTGGACGAGCTGGCCGAACTTGCGCCCCTGCTGGATGCAGCGCATGGCACGCTGGCCTATTCGCAGGCGATTGCACAGGAGTCGCGCAAGCTGCACGACCCCGGGCTGACCTATTCCGCCACCATCGTGCGTGAACTACGGGAGCATGACTGTTCTTTCTTCGAGTTTGCGCAGCAGACGGCGCGCAAGCATGGCGAACATTTCCGGCAGCGGCCGCTGCCGCAGGCGCGGATGGACGAGCTGGTCGCCGTGGCCGCCGCATCACACCAGGACCAGGTGGCAATCGAAGCGGCTGATACGCTGGCGTTTCCGGATTTTCTGGTCGCTTATTTCAAGGACTGAGCAGAGTGTGCGGCAGGGTTTGCGCGCCGCCCGGCGTTACCAAACCCTGCTTGTTTTAACGCTGCCGCCGCCCCTAGTCTTGCGGCAGTGACCCGGAGCCCGACATGCCTTTCATTCCTTCCCCGCGCCAGACCAATCTCGGTATTTTCCTGCTGACCGTGGTGGCCATGCTGTTTGCCTTGTGGCTGCAGTATGACCAGCATCTTGAGCCCTGCCCGCTGTGCGTCTTCCAGCGTGTGGCCATGATGGCCACCGGTGCAGTTGCCCTGCTGGCCTTCCTGCACGGTCCGACAGGTGTGGGGCGGCGCATTTACGCCGGCCTGACCGTACTGGCTACCGCTGGCGGCATTGTGGTGGCAGGTCGTCATGTCTGGTTGCAGCAGCTGCCGCCCGATCAGGTGCCGTCCTGCGGCCCCGGCCTGGACTACTGGCTGGATACGTTTCCCCTGTTCGAGGTGGTGGGCAAGGTGCTGCGTGGCTCTGGCGAGTGCGCAGAAATCGACTGGGTCTTTCTTGGCATCACGCTGCCCGGATGGACGCTGGTGGTGTTTGCTGGTCTGGCTGTGCTGGCCGTCTGGCAGCTGGTCCGGCGCGACTGAAGCCTCGTGCTTGCAGTCACCTGGTGACGGGCATAGGCTGAATACCCTTAACGAGGTTTGCCAAGGAGGCCTGTCATGCTGAGCCCGTCTAACGGTCCGGAAGATCACCATAACCGAGTCGATGCACTGGTTCGCCGCTGGCTGGAAGAGCGCCAGTCCCTGATTGTGCTGATGATGGCACTGGGGGATGACTCCCGCCGCCAGGCCGATCCGGTACCTTTGCCGGAGCGCGTGCAGGCTTTCTGCGAAGTGCTCATGGACTATGTGTCGGCCGGCTACTTCGAGGTGTATGACGAGTTGCTGGCCGAAGGCGAGGCGCATGGCAAGCGCGTGCAGGCGGAAGGACAGGCCCTGTTCCAGCGACTGCAGCCAACGCTGGATGCCATCATCCGTTTCAATGACCTGTATGAAGATCCTGAAGACGAGGCTGTGCAGGCCAGCCTGTCGCACGAATTGTCCGGACTGGGGCTGGTGCTGGAAGGCCGCTTCGAGATAGAGGACCGCATGATTGCCCTGCTGCATGCGCCAGCCCAGACGGCTTCTGCCTGACGGGAATGCGCCCATAAAAAAACCGGCCTCAGGGGCCGGTTTTTTTATGGGCGCCAGGCGTGCTTACTTTTTCTTGCCCTTGACGGCGGGTGCAGTTTCGGCAGCGGCTTCAGTCACCGGCTTTTCTATGCCGAGCAACTCAACCTCGAACACCAGAACGGCATTGGCGGTGATCGGGCCGGCACCCTGCTCGCCATAGGCCAGCTCGGGCGGCAGCGTGAAACGGTATTTGCCGCCGGTCTTCATCAGTTGCAGTCCTTCGGTCCAGCCAGGAATCACCTGGTCCAGCTGGAACACGGCAGGCTCGTTGCGCTCCACCGAGCTGTCAAAGACGCTGCCGTCGATCAGTGTGCCATGGTAGTGCACCTTGACCATGTCAGTGGGCTTGGGCATGGCACCCGTGCCCTGCTTGAGTACTTCATACTGCAGGCCGCTGGCGGTTGTCGTCACGCCCGCTTTTTTGCCGTTGCTGGCCAGGTAGGCAGTGGACTTGGCCTTGTTTTCGATTGCGGCACGATTGGCCTTTTCAACAGCAGCCATCTGCAGGCGGTTGCGGAATACATCCAGCGTGGCTTTCATTTCTTCTTCGGTCAGCCGTGGCTCTTTCTTGGCAAAGGCATCACGAAAGCCGTCTACATAGCTATTAACATCGAATGACTCGATGAGCTGTGAGTGGCTTTTGCCGCTGATGAAACCAATGCTGTAGGCGGCCTTGGCATCTTCACTTGCAAAGGCGGGTGCCGGGGCTTTCTTGTCAGCAGCAAGGCCAATGGCGGGCAGGCTGGCCAGCAGGGCGGCAGCGATCAGGGTGCGCTTCATGAATTCTCCTTGTTGTTGGATGGCCATGCCATGTGCCGGCCCGTGAACCATCGGGAGCATACTGTCAGGCAGCCTTGCTTGGCTATGCGCTTTTGTGTGCGCTGTGTGATGACGGGTTGTGATGGTGTTCCGGTTTCATTCACCTGCAATAAATTTGATCCAGATTCGCTTCCGGATGCGCATGGCTGCTCGCTTTTCTGTGGCACATCGTATATTTTTCGCTCAATGGACCTCTGTTTGATGAATCGCGTCCTGATGGGTCCGGATATGGTCCATCAAACAGGGGTTCGCAGTGCCAACCAATTGCGTTAACCACATGAGGATGTGCCCATGCCTGTTGCCAAGAAAAAGGCTGTAAAGTCTGCTGCAAAACCCGCCGCCTCGTCGGTGGACAAACTCAAGATGGATCTGGAGAAGCAAGTGAACGATCTGCAGGAACACTTCCAGAAGGTGGTTGAAAAAACCCAGAAGGAAGCAGAAAAGTACATCGAATCGGCACGCAAGCTGGTTGAGAAGGCTGAGGCCAACTACAAGGATCTGCAGAAGAAGATCGAGCAGCAGATCGCCAAGGCTGACAAGGATGCCGTCAAGGCAGTGAAGGAACGTGCCAACCTGGCGCAGTCCGAAGCCAAGGCCGCGCTTTCCGCTGCCAAGAAAGATTTCGAACAGGCTCGTAGCGCCATCAAGGGTCTGCAGCAGAAGAGCGAACTCAAGGCCTATGTTCAGGCCAAGCTGAAGGGCGCCACCAAGGCTCCGGCCAAAGCCGCTGCCAAGCCAGCCGCCGCCAAGGCTGCTCCGAAGGCTGCTCCGAAGGCTGCTGCCAAGCCTGCTGCGCCGAAAGCCGCCGCAAAACCTGCTGCTGCCAAGGCACCTGCCAAGCCGGTTGCAGCCAAGCCTGCTCCGGCCAAGGTTGCACCGAAGGCCGCTCCTGCTGCCAAGCCGGCCGCCAAGCCCGCTGCATCAAAAGCGGCGCCCAAGGCGGTGAAGCTGAAGACGCTGGACAAGCCGGCGGCCAAGGCTGCTCCGAAGGCTGCCCCTGCCGCCAAGCCGGCCGCTGCCCCTGCTGCTGCAGAGCGCACCGTGCTGACGCCCCCTGCTGCCGAATAAGCGGGTGTGCTGACGAAAAACGGGCCTGCGGGCCCGTTTTTCATTTCGGCGACAGAAACCGCGAGTCGGGCCGCATTGCTGGTAGAATCCGCGCCCATGATAACTGCCTCCAATCTTGCCGTTCTGCGTAACGGCCGCGAACTCTATCGCGACGCCTCCTTTCTCATTCATCCGGGCTGGAAAGTCGGCCTGACCGGCGCCAATGGTTCCGGCAAATCCACCTTTTTCGGTCTGCTGCAGGGTGAGTTCACGCCGGATGCCGGCCGTCTGGAGCGCCCGGCCGTCTGGACCGTGGCGCACATGGAGCAGGAAGTCAGTGCGCTGGAAATGAGCGCCATCGACTACGTGCTGGATGGCGACGCCGAGCTGCGTCAGGTGGAGCGCGATCTGGCGCTGGCCGAGAGCGAGGAGCGCTACGAGGATCTGGCCAATCTCTACCAGCGTTATGACGAGATTGGTGGCTACACCTCGCAGTCCCGGGCCGCCAAGTTGCTCGCGGGGCTCGGCTTCTCCGATGCCGAGCAGCAGAAGAATGTGGCGGACTTTTCCGGCGGCTGGCGCATGCGCATCAATCTGGCGCAAACCCTGATGTGCCGCTCTGACCTGCTGCTGCTGGATGAACCCACCAACCACCTTGATCTGGATGCCATCCTCTGGCTGGAGGACTGGCTGCTGGCCTATCCGGGCACGCTTATCATGGTCTCGCATGACCGTGATTTTCTCGACAATGTGGTCGAGCACATCCTGCATGTCGAGAACGGTTCCATTACGCATTATCGCGGCAACTATTCCACCTTCGAGCGGACGCGGGCGGAGCGGCTGGCGCAGCAGCAACAGCAGTTCGAGAAGCAGCAGACCGAGGTTGCGCACCTCACCAAATACATTGACCGCTTCCGTGCCCAGGCCACCAAGGCGCGTCAGGCCCAAAGCCGCATCAAGGCACTGGAGCGCATGACGCTGATTGCGCCGGCACATGTCGATTCGCAATTCAGTTTCCGCTTTCGCGAGCCGGAACGCCTGGCCAGTCCGCTGATCCGCATGGATGACATCAATGCCGGTTATGGCGAGCGCACGGTGATTGCCGGCGTGAACTTTTCACTGACGCCGGATACCCGCATGGGTCTGCTGGGGCCTAACGGCGCCGGCAAGTCGACGCTGATCAAGACGCTGGTGGGTGAGCTGTTGCCACTGCAGGGCGAGCGAACGGTGTCGGACCATACCCGTGTGGGGTACTTTGCCCAGCATCAGGTGGATCATCTCGACCTGAAGGCATCACCACTGCTGCAGCTCAGTCGTCTGGCACCGCGTGTGGAAGAGATGACGCTGCGCAAGTTTCTGGGCAGCTTCGGTTTTGGTGGCGAGCGTATTGATACAACCTGCGAGAATTTCTCCGGTGGCGAAAAGGCGCGCCTCGCCCTGGCACTTATCGTCTGGCAGCGCCCCAATGTGCTGCTGCTTGATGAGCCCACCAACCACCTTGATCTGGAAATGCGGCATGCGCTGACACTGGCCATCCAGGAGTATCAGGGTGCACTGGTTATCGTGTCGCACGAGCGGCATCTGCTGAAGGCCTGCTGTGACGAGTTCCTGCTGGTGGCCGATGGCCAGGCCAGGAATTTTGATGGGGATCTGGATGATTATGCGCAGTGGTTGCGCGAGTGGCGTGCGGCCCAGGACCCTAAAAAAGAGCCCAAGAAAGATCCGAAGAAGGATGTGAAAAAGACTGCGCCCGAGCCGGTGCCTGCAGCACAGCAGAAAAAGCCGGCCGGCAGCCGTGACCAGCAAAAGGCGCTGGCCAAGCTGGAAAACCAGTTGTCGGCCGTGCAGGACCGGCTGGTGGAGCTGGATGAGTTGCTGGGTGATGCAGCACTGTACGAGCCGGCGCGCAAGGATGATCTGGCCCGGCTGCTGGCAGAAAAAGCGGGTCAGGATGCCGAGCTGGTAACACTGGAGGAGAAGTGGCTGGCCTTGAGCGAGACTACAAACCAGTAACTTGATCTGTCAGGAAGTTGCGCTAGTCTCAGGGTCACTTATTGACCATGCACAAACGCAAGGAGACTCGCATGAACCTGAACAAGGCACTGGACAAGGCTTACGAGGGCAAGTCGCTGAAGGAACTGGCGGATGCGCCGGTGGATGCACTGGCAGGGGTGAGCGAGGCGGATGCCAAGGCGCTGCTGGCGGCATTCAACGTGAAAACGGTGCGCGATCTGGCCAACCTGAAATATGTGAAGTGGGCGCAGGCGATCGTGACGCTGGCGGACACCGAGCAGTAAGCAGTCAGGATTTTCCTGATAATAAAAAACCGGCCTTGATGGCCGGTTTTTTATTGGATTGTTCAGGCAACCGGTCAAGCCAGGCGAACATCGCTCAAGGCAAGAATGCTTGTCACTGGTTGGTGCCGGCAGGTGCTGTTGCTGTTTCCATTGCGGTCAGAAACCGCAGGGCCTGCTCGCGGGTCTCGCCACACATTTCACGGTTTGCCTGCAGCCCGGCGCAGACGGCCGGACGCTCTGGCTTGCCGAAAATGCGGCAGCGGTTGGCGTCGTCCAGTTGTATGCAGCGCACCCCTGCGGGCTTGCCGTGCGGCATGCCGGGAATGGGTGAGGATATCGACGGGGCGATACAGCAGGCGGCACAACCGGGGCGACAGTCCATGGCGCCGTCAGTACAGGAAGGTGCCGGTGCCGGCAGCAATCAGTTCGTTGCTGTCGTTGCGCAGCTCCATGCGGGTGACAAACACCTTTTTGCCAACGCGCAGCAGGGTGGCGGAGGCTTCGAAGTGCAGGCCGCGACCGGGGGCCAGGTAATCGACACGCATGTCGATGGTGCCCAGACGGGCCAGGCGTGAGTAACGTTCATCGCGCGGAATCTCGTCTTCTTTCATGCGCTGGTAAACCGCGACCACGCCCATCATGCCGCCGACCATGTCGAGCGCGGTGGCAATCACGCCGCCATGCAGGATCTGCTTGAAGGTGTTGCCCACCAGTTCCGGCTTCATGTCGAAACGGGCGCGAACTTCTTCATTGGAGGCATGAACCAGTTCCATGCCGATCAGTTTTACAAACGGGGTGTGGTCAAAACTGGTCTTGAGGCGATCCAGCAGCAGCTTGCCCTTTTCTTCCGGTGTCAGTTCGGGGCGTGGTGGCGTGACGGTGTCGCTGCTCATGGGGATGCTTCCTGTGAAAATGCGCGGCCAGCGTAGCAGGCCTGCTCCTGACCAAGCAATTGCTTGGTCAGGAGCAGCGGGTGTCAGCCGGGTCAGTCCCGGGCGTTTGCGGGTGGTGTCTTGTCGTTGACCATGCCGGCATGGGCAGGGGCGTGGCGCAGGATCAGGTAGCCCAGCAGGGCCGAGAGCAGGGAGCCGGCCAGAATGCCGAGGCGGTCCACCATGTGCAGTGATGCGCCGTGGTCGCTGAAGGCCAGCGAGCTGATGAACAGGCTCATGGTAAAGCCGATGCCGCAGATGACCGAGGCCCCGTAGAGTTGCAGCCAACTGGTGCGTTCGGGCAGGTTGGCCACGCCGCTTTTCACCAGCAGCCAGGCAAAGCTGAAGATGCCGATCTGTTTGCCCAGGAACAGGCCGAGGGCAATGCCGACAGGCACCGGGTGCAGGATGTCGTCATGGGACAGGCTGCCCAGCGCAACGCCGGCATTGGCGAAGGCAAACAGCGGCACAATGGCATAGATGATCCAGGGGTGCAGGGCATGCAGAACGCGCTCGGCCGGAGACTCCTCGTCGGGATGGCTGCGGTCCAGCGGAATGGCCATGGCAATCACCACGCCGGCCAGCGTGGCGTGTACGCCGGACTTGAGCACGCTGACCCACAGCGCCAGTCCGATAATGCCGTAAGGCAGCAGGCTGCGTACCCGCGACCGGTTCAGCACGATCAGGCCCAGCGCAAAAATGGTGGCCAGGGCCAGGGCACGGGTGGAGAGGTCGCTGGTATAGAACAGGGCGATGATGACGACGGCTCCGAGGTCGTCCAGCACGGCCAGCGTCATGACAAATATTTTCAGCGCCGGTGGCAGGCGTGAACCGACCAGGGCGAGCACGCCAAGGGCAAAGGCGATATCGGTGGCCGAGGGAATGGCCCAGCCATGCCGGAAAACCGGATCGTCGTGATTGAAGGCAAGATAGAACAGTGCCGGCACCAGAATGCCGCCCAGGGCACACAGGCCGGGCAGGATGACCTGGCGCGGATCGGACAGGTGGCCCTGCAGGAACTCTTGCTTGATCTCGAGGCCGACGGCGAGGAAGAACAGGGCCATCAGCCCGTCATTGACCCACAGCAGCAGTGGTTTTTCGACATTGAGGCTGCCGAAGCGAACCTGGCCGGTGACAGACAGGAACGATTCGTAGGCGGGTGCCAGTGTGGTGTTGGCGAACAGCATGGCCAGGATGGCGGCAGCAATCAGCAGCAGGCCGCCCTGCACATCCCTGCCCATGGCACGCAGTGGTGCCAGCCATTTTTGCATTTCACGTCTCCCCTTGCCCGAGGGTGAAGACTAGCGGCTCGGGCAAGCGGAAGAAATGAAAATGTGCAGAGACCGGTTGCGCCGCTCAGGCCATGTCGAGAACGGCATCCACCAGCTTGTTGATGCCGGCTTCGGCGTCGGTGATGCGTTCGGCCAGCATGTAGGCCGGGGTGCTGACAATCTTGCGCTCCTTGTCGATCACGCACTCGGTGACGGCGCAGGGCACATGTACGCCCCCCATCTTCTCGATGGCGAGGGCAGTCGCCGCATCGTCGCCGATGGTGCAGCGGGTGCCGGGGCCACCGATGGCGGGCGCCATGACCGGCGCAATGCAGATGAGGCCGACCGGCTTGCCTTCCCGGTGCAGGGAGCGGGCAAAAATGGCCAGCTCCTGATTGATGGTCATGTCATGGCCATGGGTGGCGAAATTGCAGAGATTGCGGGCGGCACCATAACCACCGGGCATGATCACGGCATCAAAGTCATCAACATGGGCCAGCGACAGCGGCTTGATGGCGCCGCGGGCAATGCGGGCGGCTTCGGCCAGTACGGAGCGTGTTTCGGTGGACGGCTCGCCGGTGGCGTGGTTGATGACCTGTGCCTGGTCGATGTCCGGAGCAAAGCACTGGACCTGGGCGTGGCGACGGTCAAGGGCCAGCAGGGTCAGGGTGGCTTCGTGGATTTCACTACCGTCGAGGTAGCCCGAGCCGGAGAGGATGACGGCAACTTTTTTCATGGAACACTCCGTGTGCAAGCATGAGGAGAATGAGAGGGCTACAGGTTATCAGAGACTTGGGCAGGGAACATGACCTGCCTCATGCGCCGGCAGGATGATTGGGCTAATCTAGGGGGCTGAATGAAGTTTTTTATGGGCGTCATGGCCCGGAGTTCCCATGTCCGATTTTTCCTTTTCCCGTGCCGCTTTTCCGGCGACGCGCCTGCGCCGTCTGCGCAAGAACGATTTTTCCCGGCGACTGGTGCGCGAGAATGCCCTGACTGCCAATGACCTCATCTACCCCGTGTTTGTCCTGGAAGGCGAGAACCGGCGTGAGCCGATCATTTCGATGCCCGGTATCGAGCGCCTGTCGATTGACCTGCTGGTGAAAGAGGCGGCGGTGCTGGCGGCACTGGGGATTCCGGCGGTGGCGCTGTTTCCGGTAACGCCACCGGAGGCCAAGTCGCTGATGGCGGAAGAGGCCTTCAATCCCGACGGGCTGGCGCAGCGCGCCGTGAGGGCGCTGAAAGCGGCGGTGCCGGAGCTGGGCGTGATTACCGATGTGGCACTGGACCCGTTCACCACGCACGGGCAGGACGGCATCATCGATGCAGATGGTTATGTGCTGAACGACCTGACCACGGAAATCCTGGTGAAGCAGGCGCTGTCGCATGCCGAGGCGGGTGCCGACATCGTGGCGCCGTCGGACATGATGGATGGCCGCATCAGTGCCATCCGCATGGCGCTGGAGCATGACGGGCACATCAACACCAGCATCCTGGCGTACTCGGCCAAGTATGCCTCCAGCTATTACGGCCCCTTCCGTGATGCCGTGGGCAGTGCCGGCAACCTCAAGGGCGGCAACAAGAACAGTTACCAGATGGACCCGGCCAACCTCGACGAGGCGCTGCACGAGGTGGGGCTGGATCTGGCGGAGGGTGCCGACATGGTGATGGTGAAGCCGGGCATGCCCTATCTGGATGTGGTGCGTGCGGTAAAGGACACCTTCCGTGCCCCAACGTTTGTCTATCAGGTGAGTGGTGAATACGCGATGCACATGGCGGCCATCCAGAACGGCTGGCTGAAGCGTGAGCCGGTCATCCTGGAGTCGCTGCTTTGCATCAAGCGCGCCGGGGCGGATGCGATCCTGACGTATTTTGCCAAGGAGGCGGCACAGTTGCTGAAGGCGGGCGGCTGAAACGGATTTTAATAAATGTGTCACCGGGCTGTAGTGAAATGGCGGGATGACAAAGGAACCCCTGATGGCGGCACCAGAGCAGACTCTCCCGGTCTCGGACATTGATCTGAACGACCCGGAGTATTACATCAATCGCGAGCTTAGCATCCTTGCATTCAACCTGCGGGTGCTGGAGCAGTCGCTGGACGAAGTTCATCCGCTGCTGGAGCGGCTGGGGTTCCTGCGCATCTTTGCCAGCAACCTCGACGAGTTTTTCGAGATCCGTGTGGCCGGGCTCAAGCGCCAGCTGTCGCTGGGGCGCGCCAGTCCGGGGCCGGACGGCATGCTGCCGCATGAGGTGCTGTCCCGGATTTCCGATGTCTGTCATGACGCAGTGGATCGCCAGTACCGCATCCTGAATGATGTGTTGCTGCCGGCGATGGCGCAGGAAAACATCCGTTTTCTCAAGCGCGACCAGTGGAGTGAAAAGCAGGCGGCCTGGGTAAAGAAATATTTTCGTGAGCAGGTTTATCCGGTGCTGACGCCGATTGGCCTGGACCCTGCGCATCCGTTTCCGCGCGTGGTGAACAAGAGCCTCAATTTCATTGTGTCACTGGAGGGCAAGGATGCCTTCGGTCGTGCACTCAATCTGGCGATTGTGCCTGCACCACGCTCCTTGCCGCGCATGATTGCCATGCCGTCGGACGAGGGCGGTACGGATGACTATGTGTTTTTGTCCTCGATCATTCACGAGCATGCCGGTGAGCTGTTTCCGGGCATGACGGTGCAGGGCTGCTACCAGTTCCGTGTAACGCGTAATGCGGATTTGTCCATTGATGAAGTGGATGTGGATGACCTGGCCATTGCGCTGAAGGACGAGCTGTTGTCGCGTCGCTATGGTGATGCGGTGCGTCTGGAAGTGGCAGAGAACTGCCCGCGTCATCTGGTGGATTTCCTGCTCAAGAAGTTCGGACTGACGGAAGAGTTCCTCTATCGCGTGAACGGGCCGGTGAATCTTGCCCGGCTGATCACGGACATTGATCGTCCGCGTTTGCGCTACAAGCCGCTGATCCCGTCCATCCCGGACCGGCTGGCGCGTGCCGAAAACTATTTCGAGGCACTGGCGGAGGGTGATGTGCTGCTCAATCATCCTTTCGAGTCGTTCACGCCGGTGGTGGAGTTCTTGCGGCAGGCGGCGCGGGACCCGAATGTGCTGGCCATCAAACAGACGCTTTATCGCACCGGTAACAATTCGGAGATGGTCAGTCTGCTGGCAGAAGCGGCGCGCAACGGCAAGGAAGTCACGGCCGTGATCGAGTTGCGTGCCCGTTTTGACGAGGAGTCGAATATCGAGGTGGCGGCCAAGCTGCATGAGGCCGGTGCGGTAGTGGTGTACGGCATTGTCGGCTACAAGACGCATGCAAAAATGCTGCTGGTGGTACGGCGCGAAGGGCGCCGGCTCAAGCGCTATGTGCACATGGGGACGGGCAATTATCATGCGGTCACGGCGCGCATCTATACGGACGTGTCGCTGCTGACGGCCGAGCCCGAGTTGTGTGAGGACGTGCACAAGCTGTTCCAGCAACTGACGGGCATGGGCAAGCTGGCCAAGCTGAAAAAATTGCTGCATGCGCCGTTCACCCTGCATGCGCGCTTGATGGAACATATTGAAAACGAAATTGCCAATCGCATGGCAGGAAAGCCGGCCCACATCATTGCGCGCATGAATTCGCTGACGGAAAAGCAGCTGATCCAGGCGCTGTACCGGGCCAGTCGTGCCGGCGTGACGGTGGACCTGATGGTGCGCGGCATCTGCTCCCTGCGTCCCGGCATTCCGGGGGTTTCAGAAAACATCAGGGTGCGGTCGGTGATTGGCCGGTTTCTGGAGCACTCCCGCGTGTTCTGGTTTGCGAACGGTGGCGAGGAAGTGATTTATTGCTCCAGCGCGGACTGGATGGATCGCAACATGTTCTTCCGTGTGGAGACCTGTTTCCCCATTACCGACCCGGTGCTGGCGAAGCGTGCCAAGCAGGATTCACTGCTGGTCTACCTGACGGATAACCGGCAAAGCTGGATGCTGCAGCCGGATGGCAGTTATCGCCAGCAGGCCGTGGACAGTGGCAAGGAAAAAATCGCCCAGCAGCAATTGCTGGAAAAGCTGTCACAGTCCTGACGGCGGCTGACGAAAAAAGCCCCTGCGTGAGCAGGGGCACTGTGGAGACGCCACGAGGAAAACGGTGCGCACGGATCAGACATCCGTGCGCAGGTTGCTGGTGGCAACCAGGTTACTGATGATGTCGGTGTCGCCGCTGCTGCCGGTGACAAGATCAACATTGCTCAGCACGATTCTCTGGTCGGTAGCGCTGGCGTAATTGCTGCTGTCAAAGGCTCCGGTGCTGCTGATGCTGATGACGGTGTCGCTGCCATCCTGTCCGAAGTGCAGGTAGTCGGTGAGCGGTGCACTTTCTTCGCCGACGAGCAGGTCGCGCAGATCAAGCTGGTCACCACCGATGCCATCCGTGAAGTCGGTGATCGTATCTTCTGCCGGGCTCATGGTGGTACCGCCTTCCCCGAGCTGCCACACGAAGACATCTGCGCCGGTGCCGCCGGTCATGGTGTCATTGCCGCTGTTGCCGATCAGGGTGTCGTTGTCGGCACCACCATCCATGGTGTCGTTGCCGCTGCCACCGTCGAGCCGGTCATTGCCTGCAAGTCCGTTGAGGGTGTCATTGCCGGCACCGCCATAGAGGGTGTCGGCATCGGCCGTACCCGTGATGGTGGTGCCGGTGGCGAGGGCGGCCGGTTCAAAGGTCACCGAGAGGCTGCCATCCACACTGTCGCCGTCGGTGTCGGTCAGGGTCAGGTCAAAACTCTGCTCGATCGGTGTGCCGGTATCGGTAACGAGCACCTCCAGGTTGCTGAGTGAGAACTTGCCGTCTGTGGCATT
Organism: Moraxellaceae bacterium; assembly: GCA_030646295.1. Lineage (GTDB taxonomy): Bacteria > Pseudomonadota > Gammaproteobacteria > Pseudomonadales > Moraxellaceae > UBA2031. The sequence goes on along the minus strand of JAUSND010000012.1, from coordinate 1,184 downwards.
GGTGTCGTCGTTATAGATTTCGATGCGGCTGTAGCCGTCATCGGTCAGCGTCACCACGCTGTAATCGGTTTGCACGCCGCTGACTGTCCAGGTGCCGTCGCCGTGGTCCTCGAAGGTGATGCCGGCAGCATTACCGGTATCCGATGTGGCAAGCAGGATGCCGAGTGCGCTGTAGACGAGGATTTTGGTGATGGGGTCGAGCGGATCGTTGTTCAGGTTTTCGTCAGTGTCGGCGTCGTAGGCCTTGAGCAGGATGCTCGCGGTGGTACCGCCGGAGATCTGGTCGATGCTGAAGCTGAAACCGTTGATGGTGTTGTTGGTGTTGACCAGGTAATCGTCGCCGCCATTGGCGGTCGAGAACTCACCGAAGTCGATGCGCAAGCCTTCCGGCGCGTCAATGAACTGCGAGTCCACGGCAACGTCATTGCTGTCGCTGTTGACCGAGGTGGCTCCGCCAGCCGGCGAGAACAGGATTTCCTGTCCGGCAACGCCCGACTCCACGATCTTGAAGGAAGGATTGCCGGCTTCGCCGGTGCCGGACAAATCCGTAAAGGCGACACCGGAGCCATTGTCGATGGTGCCTGACATGGTCACGGTATAGCTGTCATTGGATAGATCGAAATCGCCGTCCTGGTTGAGTGCAACGGTGAATATAGTGTTGCCATCACTCACCGCACCTTCGGTCAGCGCAGTGGATCCGGTGAGGGTCTGGCCGTCGGCGGAAACGTAGAAGTAAATGGTCTCGCCCAGCGAGGTCAGGCTGCTGGCACCTTCCTGTGTGGTGGCAAAGCGCACGGTGCCGGTCTGGTCGGCGCCGGTGTTGTTGTCGATGTTGCCGTCGACATCCAGTGCGAAACTGCCGGTACTGCCGTCGGCATTGTTGACATGGCCCGACAGTGGCGAGAATGCCTGCGGCACGTCATCGACGATCTGGATGCTGAGAATGTCGGCGGTGTTGTCGCCGTCGGTGTCGGTGACGATGATGGCGAGTGCATCAAAGCGGCTGTTCTCGCCATTGCCGCTGGTGTGGGTCTCGTTATCGTTGAGGGTGTAGGTGCCGTAGATGGTGCCGCTGTAGGCGTCACCGGTGTAGCCGTTGATGGTTAGCGTGTTGCCCAGTGCGGTGGCGATGACAATGGGCACGGTGCCGCTGTTGGCCAGTTCGGCGTAGGTGATCAGGGTGC
>JAUSND010000025.1 GCA_030646295.1 Moraxellaceae bacterium | reverse complement strand
GGCCAGGAGCAACCTTAATTAAGGCAAAGGGAATCACAACATAAATCGAAGCGTGAAGGCAGTGACCGAAGCCACAAGCTGATGCAATTCCCTTGCTTGAAACACTTAAAAACCAGTAAGCCCAACGGAAACCCTAACGTTTGAGCTAAGGGGCCCGGAGGCAGGCGGAGCCTGACACCGGGTCCCTCTTGAGCGAATTGTTAGGTGCGCAATGACTGATAAAAGTGCTCATTTACGCCCCACCTACGAGAGAAGACGAAAAAACTTGCGAGGACTGACAAAGCAACGAGCCCAACCCAAATCGCGCCGAAGCTCCAAACACCATAGCGGGCGAAGTGGTACATGAGGTCAGCAAAGAGCCAAGCTCCCGCTGCAGCGCTATTCCAAAGCAAAGCGCAAGTACGAATATAGTACGCCCGACCTAAATTGCGGACATGCCCCCAATAGTTGAGATGGTCATTTGGTGATGACGCGCTTAACCGTATTTCCCAAGGGTACATATGAAAGCACCTAACGTTGGAGTTCAGGGCGACCTGTGGCAGGCGCAGCCTGACACTGGGTCGGCCCTGGAACGAATTGTTAGAGCAGTGGTGCCAGGCACGCTACCGCCCTACCAAAGGGGCCCCCGACTATAAACGAAGGCAAACGGCTTGTGCAGAGCGCGGATTCACTGGCTTGTGCCGACACTGCCGAAGCTGCGTAATCACTACCCCCTGTGCGCTCATGCTGAAAGCAAAAAAATGACTGCCTTTGCTTCAACACTGCCAACAAATGCGAAAGAACGGCGCACAGGACTTAATGCCTTGCTGCATTACCGAAGCCACTGCGGGTGAAATTCGCGGGGCAGGATAATGCAAATTCAAATAAACCCACCGGAAGCGCTAACGTTGGAGTTAAGGGCGACCTGTGGCAGGCGGAGCCTGACACTGGGTCGCCCCTTGAACGAGTTGTTAGAGGCGCGAAGCTCTGATGGCAATAATCAACATGCAGATGGACCCGGCCAAAATAATTCCATTACTGATTTTAAAGAAGACCTTTCCTTGCTGGATAGGTAGCTTCAGGCTAATAACGACAGCACCAAATCCAGATATTACACAACCAATTCCGTAGCCGACTAGCGAGCCCTTCAGTATGAAATACAAACCGATTCCGAAGGCTAAAATACCTGCAAGATAAAAGGGAGACTCTTTCCAGCCATATGCAGGCTTTTCAATATGGCCACAATATGGGCAAATATACGGGTATCCCCTAAACCCGACTTTGCATGATGCGCAGGTATTCACGAGTGGAATTTAGCCTCTAACGTTGGAATTGAGGGGCGGATTTGGCGCAGCCAAAGACGTCCCACTCGAATGAGTTGTTAGAGCGGCGGTGCAACAACATGCTACACCTCTTCAATGTAGCGAACGGATGACTGCCTCAAAAACACACGCTTTCCAGTTTCTTGGCGTATGACCAGCATGCCTTCCCAGCCTGCAAAAGAAAACTGGCCATCTTCGGCTGTTGAACTTCCAACAAGTTCTGCATTATGGAACTTTCTTCCATCACTAAGAGCGATGTTGTATTTGATGCCTGGCGCAACATTATCATCAACGAATGGGAGAGACTTTTTCCTTGCCATTCGTATTTTCCGATCTTTGAGCTTTGATGCTACGAAAGCATAAATAACCATTAGTAAAATTACTGTGACGATAACAGCCCATATTTCAGGCATATCTGATCCCTTCGTACAAGTTGCCATTTTGCTCATCCTTTAGCGCTCTAACGTTAACTAGACCCCAAAAATGGTGCCTAATCCATTTCAATAATTTGGCGCCTAATCCGGTTGACCTTTGTGTAACCCCCTGATATTTAAAGATGACGCCACGGATTAGGCGTCAATTTTGGGGTGTAACCCAAGGGGTATTAGGGTCATGGAAGATCAGACGGGTCGTCCCGGTCTGCTGGAAGTTGCTCGGCAGTCCATCCGCACGAAACATTACAGTATCCGCACCGAAGAAGTCTATTTGGGCTGGATGCGTCGCTTTGTCCGCTTTCACAACATGCGCCATCCCCGTGACATGGGGGCGGACGAGGTGCAGCGCTTCCTCTCGCATCTGGCCATTGATGGCGATGTGGCGGCATCAACACAAAACCAGGCGCTGTCCGCCATTCTTTATCTGTACAAGGAAGTGCTGGGCATTGATCTGCCCTGGCTAAGCGAGGTCACGCGCGCCAAAAAGCCGAAAAAACTGCCGGTCGTCCTGACGCGGGAAGAAATCTCGCGGCTGCTGCTGCAGGCAGATGGCGGCGACATGGGGCTGGTGATACGTCTGCTGTACGGCACGGGCATGCGCCTGCTGGAAGCGTGCCGGCTGCGCGTAAAGGATGTGGACCTGTCGCGGCGTGAAATCATTGTGCGCGATGGCAAGGGCGCCAAGGACCGCGTGACCATGCTGCCGGAATCGTTGCGGCAACCCATCATCGAGCAGATCGAACGTACCACGGAGTGGTTTGCCCGGGACCGTGCAGAAGGACTCGACGGCGTATATCTGCCGCATGCGCTGGCCCGTAAATACCCGGAGGCGCCATTCGAGCTGGGCTGGCAATACGTGTTTCCGGCAGAGCGGGCCTCAACAGACCCGCGCTCCGGGGCAAAGCGCCGGCATCACGTTGATGAAAAGCGCGTGCAACGTGCAGTCAAGCAGGCGGTGTCGCGCACGGATATCGTCAAGGTTGTCAGCCCGCACACCCTGCGCCACTCGTTTGCCACACACCTGCTGGAATCCGGCTACGACATCCGTACCGTGCAGGAGCTGCTGGGCCACGAGGACGTTGCCACCACGCAGATTTACACGCACGTGCTCAATCGCGGCGGGCTGGCCGTACGCAGTCCGCTGGATTGATCTTTCTTGGGTGCCATCAAAAGTGCTATTATTGGTGCTGTTAACAGTACGGTTGATGATGCCATGGCACATGTCATTCTGGCGGAAACGACGGCCAGCGTTTCCGAGCTCAAGAAAAATCCGATGGGTACGGTAGCGGCGGGAGAGGGTTTCCCCGTCGCCATTCTCAACCGCAACGAGCCGGCATTTTATTGCGTGCCTGCCAGGGCATGGGAAGCGTTACTGGGCCGGCTGGAAGATCTGGAGCAGGGCGTGAGTGCGGATGCATGCAAGGATCAGCCGGACGGTGAGGCGCTCAGCTATGACGAACTGCAGCAGCGGAGCGCGGTGCGTCAGGGCATTGCCCGTGGCGAGCTGGCGGTTGCGGAGGATCGGGTTCTGCCGCACCGGCAGGCCAGGGCGCGCATGGCACGATGGCTGAAATAATCTGGGCCGAGCCGGCACTGGACGAGCTGGAGGCGGTTGCCGGTTTTATTGCGCGTGACAATCCGCTTGCCGCAGCAGCACTGATCGAGCGGGTTTTTGCCCACATTGAGCAGTTACTGTTACATCCGGAGAGTGGCAGCAGGCTTAAGGAGCGGGGTTGCTCACGGTATCGGCAGATTGTGGAGCCACCCTGTCGTGTGATTTACAGGTGCGGCAATGATCAGGTCGTGATTGTGGCAGTAATCCGTGAAGAGCAGCGCTTGCGGTCGGTACGCCTGACAGGTAGGGACGGACCTCAACAGAAAAAGAAGAAGTAAGTAAACGTCACGCACGCACGCGGGTGATTTTTTCCACGCCGGAAATGATGCGGATGCGTTTGATGATGCGCGCCAGCTGGATGCGGTCGCGCACCTGCAGGGCAATCTGCATCACGCTGTGGCGTGAGCCTTTTTCCTGCATGGTGATGCCTTCGATATTGGCGCCGTAGTCGGTGACTTGGCGTGCAATTTCGGCCAGCAGGCCGCGCTGGTTGTCGAGCTCGATGCGCAGCTCGCTGGGAAACTCGCGCTCAACCTTTTCGGCCCAGCGCAGGCTCATGCACTTGTCGGGGTTGTCGCGCAGTTCCACCAGTACGTTGTTGCAGGTGTCGCGGTGTATCACGATGCCGCGTCCGGCGGAGAGGTGACCGACAATGGTGTCGCCCGGCAGTGGCCGGCAACAGCGTGCATAGGTGACCACCAGGCCTTCGGTGCCGCGAATGGCAATGCCGCGTGTCGTGGTGCCGCTGGCACTGCTGCTCTTGCCGTCGTCACTGATGGTGTTGCCTTCGGGCAGCAGGCGCGCGGCCACAATCTGCGGTACGCGGTTGCCAATGCCGATGTCTTCGCACAGGGCATCCAGATCGGGCAGGCCCAGTTCGTGCAGGACGGCCTGAATGTGTTCGGGGGGCAGCTTGGCCAGACCGCTGCCCTGCGTGCTCAGGGTTTTTTCGAGCAGGCGCCGGCCCAGGTCCACCGCTTCAAATTGCTGCTGGTCTTTCAGAAAGTGGCGAATGCTGGAGCGTGCTTTCGAGGTTATCGCAAAATTCAGCCACGCCGGATTGGGGCGTGTGCCGGGGGCCGTGACAATCTCCACGGTCTGTCCGGTTTGCAGCGGCAGACTCAGCGGTGCCAGGCGGTTGTCAATGCGCGTGGCCACGCAGGTATTGCCCACATCGGTGTGCACGGCGTAGGCAAAATCAACGGCGGTGGCGCCCACGGGCAGGGTGAGGATGCGGCCTTTTGGCGTAAAAACGTAAACCTCGTCCGGAAACAGATCGATCTTCACGTTCTCGATGAACTCCATCGAGTCGCCGGCATTTTTCTGCATTTCCAGCAGTGACTTCATCCATTCACGCGCACGCGTGCGCGAGGTATTGGTAAAGCCGTCGTTCTTGTACAGCCAGTGCGCGGCAATGCCGTTGTTGGCCATGGCTTCCATGGCTTCGGTGCGGATCTGTATCTCGATCGGCACGCCGCGCTGGCCTTTCAGGATGGTGTGCAGCGACTGGTAGCCATTGGCTTTCGGAATGGCGATGTAGTCCTTGAACTTGCCCGGAATCGGCTTGTAGATGCTGTGCACGATTCCCAGCGCACGATAACAGGCGTCGACGTTCTCGACGATGACGCGAAAGCCGTACATGTCCATGATTTCAGAAAACGAGCGCTGCTTGTCGCGCATTTTCTGGTAGATGCTGTACAGGTGTTTTTCGCGGCCGATCACGCGGGCAGAAATGCCTTCTTCCTGCAGCCGGTTTTCCACCGTTTCCTTGATGCTGGTGATCATTTCCTTGCGGTTGCCGCGCGCGGCCTTGACGGCCTTGCGGATCAGCGGGGCACGCATGGGGAACAGGGCCTCAAAGCCCAGTTCTTCAAACTCGACACGAAAATCGTTCATGCCCAGGCGATTGGCAATCGGGCCGTAGATTTCCAGGGTTTCGTTGGCAATGCGGCGGCGCTTTGCCGGGGTCAGCACATCCAGCGTGCGCATGTTGTGCAAACGGTCGGCCAGCTTCACCAGAATGACGCGGATGTCCTGCGTCATGGCCAGGATCATCTTGCGAAAGTTTTCGGCCTGCGCCTCGGCCTTGGTGTTGAAGTTGACCTGGGTCAGCTTGGTCACGCCATCCACCAGCTCGGCCACTTCTTCCCCGAACTGCTCGGCCAGATCGGCCTTGCTCACGCCGGTGTCCTCGATCACGTCATGCAGCATGGCGGCCATGATGCTTTCGTGATCCATGTGCATGTCGCACAGGATGTTGGCAACGGCGAGCGGGTGGGTAATGTAGGGGTCGCCATTACTCCGGAACTGGCCTTCGTGGGCTTTTTCGGAATACAGATAGGCGCGCCGTATATCAGAAATCTGATCAGGCGTGAGATAGGTTTCGAGTCGGGTACATAGGGCGTCGATGCCGGAAACAGGGCTCATTGGCCCAGTCTCCGGTTTACGCGCGGGAGTCGTCAAGAGGTTACGCAGAAAATTGCGTAACCCGTAACGTACTCAGAGGTCGTCGTCTTCGGCAGCAGCGGCAGCAGCGTTGCTGGCACCGGACTGGGCGGCATCCAGCTGCAGCAGGTCGGCAAACGGTTCTTCTTCCTCTTCCGGCTTGGCGGTGAGGATGTCGCGGGTCACCTGGCCGGCAGCGATTTCACGCAGGGCCATCACGGTCGGCTTGTCGTTTTCCCAGGGCAGGCCGGCTTCTTTGCCGCCAGTGGCAAGCTGACGGGCGCGTTTGGACGCAACGAGGATGAGCTCGAAGCGGTTCTCCATGTTGTCCAGGCAATCTTCAACGGTAACGCGGGCCATGTGTACCTCGGGCAGAGCAGTGATAGCGGGAATACAAGAGGGCGGAGTCTACGCAAGCCGCCCGGCGCCCGCAAGGCCGGCCCGCCGGATGCCCGGTCTGGCTCGGGGCCGGAATCGTCGCAAGTGCTGGGCTTACGTGATCAGGCGGGTCAGCAGGTGCTCGTGACGGGCCGTCTGCGAGCGGTGGCTCAGGCGGGCAGCGCGCACGATGGCCTTGAGGTCGGCCAGTGCGGCATTGAAGTCGTCGTTGATCACCAGGTAGTCAAATTCGGCATAGTGGCTGATGTCGCCCTGGGCCTCGCGCAGGCGATGGGCAATCACCTCTTCGGCATCGGTGCCTCGGCCACGCAGGCGCTGTTCCAGCACGGTCAGCGAGGGCGGCAGGATGAACAGGCTGATGGCGTCGGGCATCAGGCGGCGCACCTGCTGGGCACCTTGCCAGTCAATCTCCAGAATGACGTCGCGGTCGCTCTTGAGCTGGGCGTCCACCCACGGGCGCGAGGTGCCATAAAGGTTGCCGAACACCTCGGCATACTCCAGGAAATCACCGGCCTCGATCATGCGCTGGAAGTCGTCGCGGGCCGTGAAGTGGTAGTTCACGCCATCCTCTTCGCCCGGGCGCATGGGCCGGGTGGTGTGCGAGACCGACACGCCAATGCCTTCCTTGACGTCCAGCAGGGCCTTGACCAGTGAGGTCTTGCCGGTGCCGCTGGCGGCGGATACCACAAACAATGTTCCGGACATGGGGAAATTCCGTTAGCAGGGGACGCGTCTTTTCAGGGGGCGTGTCTTTAAGGTGACGTGGCCGGTTTTTTATAAGGGTGACTTACTCGATATTCTGTATCTGCTCGCGCATCTGCTCAATGAGTACCTTGAGCTCGACCGACGACAGGGTGCTGTCGGCATTCACCGATTTGGAGCCCAGTGTGTTGGCCTCGCGGTTAAGCTCCTGCATCAGGAAGTCCAGACGCCGGCCGACCGCGCCCTTGTCCTTGAGTACACGACGGATTTCCGCGACATGCGAGGTGAGGCGGTCCATCTCTTCGGCCACGTCGATCTTCTGGGCAAACAGCACCATTTCCTGTTCCAGGCGGTCGACATTGAGGTCTTCCTTGATCTCGGCCAGACGCGCCAGCATGCGTTCGCGGTAATGCGCCATGATCACCGGCATGCGCACCCGCACCTTCTCGGTCTCGGCCACCATGGCGGCAAGGCGGTCCTCGATCAGGCGGGCCAGCTCGCTGCCTTCACGCTCGCGCATGGCCAGAAAACCGGTCAGCGCCTGTTCAAACGCTTCCTGGGCGGCAGCATGCAAGGCCTCGGTGTCCACGTCACGGCTGCGGATCACGCCGGGCAGGCGCAGGATGTCGGTGGCACTCAGCGGCGCGGCATGGCGGGTCATCTGGTCAATTTCGGCCGCGGCATCCACCAGCTGGCGGGCCAGCTCACGGTCCAGCGCCACCGAGCCACCGCCGGCATCGGCCATGTCCACGCGAAACTGCACTTCCACCTTGCCACGGGTCAGCGTGTTGCGCAGACGTTCGCGCACGGGAAACTCCAGATCCCGCAGCGTGTCCGGCAGGCGGAACGACGGCTCCAGATAACGGTGATTCACCGAGCGCAGCTCACAGGCCACCATCCCGAACTCGCCCTTGATTTCGGCGCGGGCAAAAGCCGTCATGCTGCGTATCATGCAAATCTCCACAAAAACCTGAAAAAACTGGCGGATGAAACCGGGCGGCAAGCCCGCCACAGAATCCGCGATTGTAGCAGAGCCTCCCGGCATCGATGCGGCGACTGCAACGGTCATGAGCGGGACGGGCGGGCAGCCGGCAAAGCCGGTATAATGGACGGCTGCACATTCAGGAGCTTTCCATGCGTCCCTCAGGCCGTACCCCCGACCAGCTGCGCCCGGTCACTATCACCCGCCAGTACACCCGTCACGCCGAAGGCTCCGTCCTTGTCGAATTCGGCGACACCAAGGTTCTGTGCACCGCCAGCGTCGAAAACAGCGTGCCCCGTTTCCTGAAGGGCAAGGGCGAAGGCTGGATCACCGCCGAATACGGCATGCTCCCCCGCGCCACCCACACCCGCTCCGACCGCGAAGCCTCCCGCGGCAAGCAGGGCGGCCGCACACTCGAAATCCAGCGCCTCATCGGCCGCAGCCTGCGTGCCTGCGTCGACCTGAAAAAGCTTGGTGAAAACACCATCACCATCGACTGCGACGTCATCCAGGCCGACGGCGGCACCCGCACCGCCAGCATCACCGGCGGCTGCGTCGCCCTCGTCGACGCACTGACCTTCATGCTCAACAAGAAAATGATGAAGCAGGACCCGCTGACCGGCCTCATCGCCGCCGTCTCCGTCGGCATGTACAACGGCACCCCCGTCCTCGACCTCGACTACCCCGAAGACTCCGCCTGCGAAACCGACATGAACGTCGTCATGACCCAGCAAGGCGGCTTCGTCGAAGTCCAGGGCACCGCCGAAGGCAAACCCTTCAGCCGCAGCGAAACCGATAGCATGCTGCTGCTCGCCGAAAAAGGCATCAACGACCTCATCACCATCCAGAAGCAAGTCCTCTGCTGGTAAAAGCGTTTGAATGCTGCAAAGCAATAAAAAAGCCGGCAAAAATCGCCGGCTTTTTTATTTTTGATTAGACCCCAAACTTTTCCGCTTCCGCTTCCGCTTTTGACCTTGCCGCCCCAGCGAGCGAAGCAAAGCGGCAACCCAGCACCGAACCCAGCGAAGCGCCCGTGCGCCCGGGCTTTTAAAAGGGTCCCCGTCCAAGAGAGCCGAGGAGCGGAGGCTGGCAGCGGATCAGGGCGAGGACTGTCTGAGCCATTGCAACGCAATGGCGAGTTCCGCAGCCCCCGCAGCCAGACGAGCACCACAGGGAACCCCGCAACGCGGGGCGAACGATTCGGGGTCGCCTTTTCTTTGGGTCCTTTCTTTTGGCGAAGCAAAAGAAAGAACCTCCCGCGGAAGGCGCACCACCCTACGCAGTAGCCCCCCACCCCAAAAACTCAATTCTCCGCCGACATCCTGTCCGAATCCGAAAACTTCCACGTCCGGATCACCTGCAAAATATCCGTATCCTTGCGAATGCTCGCCGGAAACGGCATGAACGGCTCCGCCAGCCGCACACTCTGCCGCGCCGCCTCATCAAGCACACGATGCCCCGACGACTTCAGCACCACAATTTCCTTCACCCGTCCCGACGGCAAAACGGCCACCAGCAAACGCACATTCCCGTACAGGTTCCTGCGCTTCGCCGCCTCCGGATAATTCTTGTTGCCGATTTCTTCCACGCGCGAGCGGAAGGCATCCACATACGCCGCATCACGGTCATAACGTGTGGAAATGGTTGATACCGTGCGCACCTTGGGCCGCTTGGCATAGGCCTGCTTCTTGGCGGCCAGACGTGCTTCCAGGCTGGAGATCTCGTCCGACTGCCAGGCTCTTGCCAGCTGTGCCTCGCGCACTTCCGTCTGTTCCTGGCGCAGTTCGCTGCTCTTGCGGTTGTCGTACTGGCGGCGGGACGATGCAGTGGTGGTAATGACCTGCCGGCGTTTTGACTCGCTGGCTTTCATGGCCGCACGGCTTTCTTCCGGTTGGATTTCATTGATGTCGCTGTCGTGAAAACGCGACTGGTGCGGGCTGGTGATCATGGCCGCCTTGTCGAGACTGCCACTGCCTTTCTGGTTGGCCTGTGCCAGAAAGTCGGCATCCTTGTCGGCGATGCTGCTCTGGTGCTGCGCCAGTGTCACTTCCATCACATTGGGCAGTTCGATGCGGGGTGCCGTAAAGGCCAGGCCAAAAATCAGGATGGCGTGCAGCACCACAGCCACGAAAATCGTGAAGCTGAGTCGGTCACCTGTGGAAACGGCTGCGGAAGCGGACATTCTCGTTATTATTCAATGCACAAGCACAGGCGGGACAACCCTGCCAACCCCGCAAGTCTGCCTTGCCGGGGCACCGCTTGTCCATGTACCGCTTGGCATTCCTGCCGGTTGCGCAGGCAATCAGCGGGGGTGCCGTTGTCCCCGGTAAAAACGCACGCGGCGAAACTCGTCAAACTCGTTGAGGTCGGGCAGGGTCTCGGCCTCTTCCTCGCCCACCAGTACATATGGCGGCACCTGCAGGTTTTTCACCCGCGAATCGGCCACCAGCACCTCGGGGGCGCGCGCCAGAAAGTCGTCGAGAAATCCGTGATTGGCCTTGTCATAAAGCACGTCGGCGGCCAGGACCAGGTCAAAGTCTTCGGTCAGGCCAAAGAAGTCGTCAGCCAGACGCACGGTCACCCCGTTCAGTCCGGCATTGGCGCGGCAGGCCCGCAGGGAGGCGCGATCAATGTCGCAGGCCACAACCTCGCGAGCGCCGGCCAGTGCGGCGGCACAGGCCACCACGCCCGAGCCGGCACCAAAATCCAGCACCTTGCGGCCCCGCACCAGATCCGGTTCGCGCAGGATCTTGCGGGCCAGCGCGAGCCCGGAGGCCCAGCAGAAAATCCAGTAGGCAGGTTCGTGCAGGGCGGCGTGCATTTCTGTGGGGCTGAGGGCGTCCTGCGGAAAATCGGCGGCCAGCAGGTAAAGCTGCAGGCCGCCACAATCCGGCAGGGTCTCCGGCACGATGCGTGCCTGCGAGAGCGTCTGGCGGATTTCGGCAGTCAGTGAGTCGGCGGTCATGCCGGCTGGGTGCGTCTGGTGGTGCACATCAGTCCGATGTGCCTTGCGCGGCGGCAACCAGTTCATTGCTCAGGCCCACAAACTGGTCACGGAAAGCTTCTGCGGCATGCCGGTCAAATTGCGCCAGGCGGTAGCGGAAGGTCACGGTCAGCTCGCCACGCAGGGTCACCGCACCCACGGCTACGCCCATCGGCATGTTGGTGGGGGGCGAGAAACGGATGGCAGTGATGCGCCCGGTCTTGCCGGCGGGATCGGGCAGGTCGGGTACGCGGCCCAGATTGTTGAGTACCGAGGAGTCCACCACAAAGTTGCCGGTGAGCGGCATGAGCTGGGTAAGGGCCTTGCGCAGCTTGGTCGGCAGCAACTGTGTCATGTCGAGCAGGTCGACCAGCAGGCCGGCCGTTTCGCGCGTCTTGATCTTGCGCGTCTGTTCGGTGATGGATGCCAGCGTGCGCTCGTAGTAGCGCCGCTCGGTTTCGGTGGTGGTGACGTTCACCCACAGCGACATGTTGCCAACGCCTTCCTGTTGCCACGTGATCGGGCGCAGGTTCATGGCGTTCATCAGGGTGACGCGGCCGGATGATTCCTTGCGGCTGTCGTTCCAGCGCGCAATCGTCAGGTGCAGCAGCGCAGCCAGCACATCATTCAGCGTGGCACTGCCCTTGCGTAACACGGCAAGGGCATCGGTATCGGCAACCGTAAAAGTGTGCGAGACAAAACTGACGCCAGCCTTGTTCTCGGCAAAATGCGGTGCAATGCGTGTGGGCAATTGCACGGATTCCATCAGGTAGCCGAGCAGGCCGGTGGCGCGGCGAATGCGTTCGCTCAGGCTTTTGGCGCCAAATTCCCGGCTCAGGTTGCGCGCCGGAATGATGTCCACGTCGTCGGGCTGGGTGTCGTTCACGCCGGCATAGCGGCGCAGCACGGATTGCAGGAAGCGGTAGGCACCGAAAGCGTCGGTGACGGCATGGCTCATTTTCAGGAACAGCCAGTCGCCACCATCCAGATGGGCCACCAGAAAACGGAAGGGTGGGGCGCTTTCCAGCAACAGGCGGCGGGAATAAAACTCGTTGCGCGCAGTGTCCAGTGCGGCGGCATCGTCACACACAACCGTCATGACCGGGTCTTCATCGGGGCGGTCCACGGTTTCCCATTCGTAGCCGTCACCACCTTTGGTGCGGTGCTGGCGCACACTGGCCAGCGGGTGCATCCGCATGGCGGAGTAGGTGGCCACTTCCAGCTGCTTTTCATCAATGCGCCCGCTGAAGCGGATCTCCAGTTGCAGGCTCATTGGCTCATCCGGTTTTTCCAGATGCAGGAACAGCTCGTCAGTGACGGAAAGGGGGTAACGCGTTTTCATGTTCTTGTTGGTTCCGGCGTTGTCATTGGCAAACTCTAGCGCAAGCCGGTAGTGAACAACATTGCTGACGCACTGGCGTTGGCTGTGGTGACACGGTCTTACTCCGGCGTTGCCGCTTCTGCGGCCGTTGCCTGCAGGCGGAAGCGTGAAGGCGCACAACCATAAAGGCGCTTGAAGGCCTGGCTGAACGCGGTTTCAGAGGCATAGCCCACCACCTCGGCAATGTGCCGGATGGGTTGCTGGGTATGTTGCAGCTGCCAGGCGGCCAGGCGCATGCGGTGCTCGGCCAGATAGCTGAGCGGGGGCTGGCCAAGGATCTGGGTAAAGCGGTCGGCAAAGGCGGAGCGGGAAAGGCAGGCAATGCCGGCCAGTTCAGGCACGGTCCAGCCGTGACCGGGGCGCTGGTGCAGGGCCGACAGCACGGCCGACAGTGCCGGGTCGCGCAGGGCGCGCAGCCAGTTGCTGGCGCCTTCGGGCAGGCCTTCCACATGCGAGCGCACGCACTCGATGAACAGGATGCTGGCCAGACGGTTGATGATGGCCTGCCGACCCGGGCGACCTACCCCTTCGTTGGACAGGAACTCCAGGCCGATGCGCAGCCATTCCGGCGGCTGCCTGGAAATGCTGCGTATCAGCAGGATCGGGGGGAGGGCGGAGAGCAGGGGACGGGCAAGGTCGGCATCAAAGCTGAATCGCGCCGACAGCAGGATGGTCTGTGTGCCATTGCCACCCAGCGTCACGGCCTCCTGGCTGTGACCCATGATGAAGGAGCTGAGGTCGGTCCATTCGCTTTCCGGCGGGGCGCCGTCCAGGTCACGCATGGTGTGGTCACGGCCGCTGGTCATGACCGCCATGTCGCCGGCCTCCAGGATTTGCGGCGGCTCGCCGGCCACCCGCAGTTCGGCGCGCCCGGCAATCACCAGATGAAAGCTGGCCAGATTGCGTGCCCGGAACACAAACCCCCACGGGCTGCCCGCCTGCACATAGCGGAACTCCCCCCCGGAAAGGTGGATGTCATCAAGCAACTGGCTGAGTGTGTCTTCCATTCAATAGTCCGATTCTGTCCCGGAAAAGCGTTCCAGTGGGAGTTTACGGTGTTTTACGCCGGTTTGCCGGCGAATTGCCTATGTCAACCAATGTGCCATTAGTCAATGATACTGTCACGCAGTCACCCCGGTGGGTGATCCTGGAGACATAATGACAACTAATACCATGAATGCGACAACCTTGACGGCACAGCCCTGGACAGACCCCAAGCGTCTGCTCTGGCTGTTCAGTCCGCTCATCCCGGTGCTCGGCTTGCTGATCCTGACCGCCTACAGCCTGACCGGCTGGGGCATTTTCACCTGGGGTGGCCCCCTGCTGGTCTATGTGCTGATCCCGGTGTTTGACTGGCTGATCGGTACCGACCAGAGCAATCCGCCAGAGTCTGCCGTCAACCAGCTTGAGAATGACGGCTACTACCGCGCCATTGTCTATTCCTACATCCCGGCCCAGTTTGCCACCACCATCTGGGGTACCTGGGTTGCCGTAACCGGCGACCTTGCAACCTGGGAGCTGGTGGGCCTGATTTTCAGCGTAGGCGCCATCAACGGGATTGCCATCAACACCAGTCACGAGCTGGGCCACAAGCGCGAGTCGTTTGATCGCTGGATGGCCAAGCTGACCCTTGCCCCGGTGGCCTATGGCCATTTCTTTGTCGAGCACAACCGCGGCCATCACAAGAATGTCGCCACACCGGATGATCCGGCCAGTTCGAAGATGGGCGAATCCTTCTGGCGTTTCCTGCCGCGCACCATGATCGGCAGCGTGATGTCGGCCTGGGAGATCGAGGCTGAACGACTGGGCCGCATGGGCAAGTCGGTGTGGAGCCTTGAGAACGACAATTTCCAGGCCTGGGCCATGACACTGGTGTTTTTTGGCGGTATGACCCTGTGGCTGGGTTGGGGCGCGCTGGTGTTCCTTGGTCTGCAGGCTTTTTATGGTGCGGCGCTGCTGGAAGTCATCAACTACATCGAGCATTACGGCCTGCTGCGCCAGAAGGGTGCTGATGGTCGTTATGTCCGTTGTGCGCCCGAGCACTCATGGAACAGCAATCACATCGTGACCAATCTTTTCCTGTACCAGCTGCAGCGTCACTCCGATCATCACGCACACCCGACGCGCAGCTTTCAGGCCCTGCGTCACTTCGAGAACAGCCCGCAACTGCCGTCAGGCTACGCCTCGATGCTCATCCCGGCCTACATTCCCTGGCTGTGGTTCCGCCAGATGGACCCGCTGGTGGCCGCGCACTACAAGGGCGATCTGTCGCTGGCAAACATCCTGCCATCAAAGCGCGCAAAACTGCTGCGTGAAGAAGCAGGCCGCGAAGCCGTGGCCCGCGCCGGCCAACCGCAGCCAGAAACCATTGCACCGGCAACAGTGATGGCGGCCACCAACCGTTATCGCTGCCCGGACTGCGGCTTTGTGTATGACGAAAAGGCAGGTTGCCCGCACGAAGGATTTTCCGCCGGAACAGTGTGGTCGAAGATTCCGGACAGCTGGCCATGCCCGGATTGTGCCGTGCGTGAAAAAGTGGATTTTGAACCGTTGCCGGATTGAGCGTGCAGACAGTCTGACCAGGAAATGTTGGCGCTGAACTGTCTGGCGTAAGTGTTGCCCGTGTTTCAACTCTTGCCCGGCCGCATATCCGTTTGCGGACCGGGCTTTTTTTATGCTGCGCGCACGATCAGCACAGGAATTCCTTCCGGAATTTGGCCACCTTGGGCGCCACCACCATCTGGCAATAGCCCTGACCAGGATTTCGTGCGAAAAAATTCTGGTGATAGTCCTCGGCCGCATAAAAAGGCACGGCCTTGGCAAGTTCCGTGACAACCGGTGCAGAAAAAACCTGCGCGGTCGTCAGGGTCTTGATCGCCACTTGCGCTGCCGTTTCCTGCGCTTCGTCCTGACAGAAAATCACCGAGCGGTACTGGGTGCCCCGGTCATTGCCCTGACGGTCAAGCGTGGTGGGATCGTGAATGGCAAAGAAAATGTCGAGCAGATCGCGGAAGGAGATCACGCTGTTGTCAAACGACAGCTGCACCACCTCGGCATGCCCGGTCGCGCCGGTGCAGATCTGCTCATAGGTGGGATTGGGGCGTGCCCCACCGGCATAGCCGGACACCACCTCCGTCACGCCCTTCACTTCACGAAAGACGGCATCCAGACACCAGAAACAGCCACCGCCCAATACTGCTTTTTCAATTGCCATGTCGACTTGCTCCTTTAATTCGAAAGGTTACAGTCCATCATTCATTACGCACTTCGATGGCTGCAGTGCGAATTCAGCCGCTCTTGAGCAGGTCGTTCGGGTAGTCCTTCCCGGAATAGGGTTGGCTTGCCGGGCACCCAATTCCGGGAAGGACTACCCGAACGGCCCACCCTTGGCGCACGCTAAAAAGTTACTCACGCGGAGCAATAGTAATCAGCGCTTGGCGGTCGGTCTTGAAGAAGGACGCGATCCCGGTTTTGTCGCAGGTCGAGAAGCCGGCCGCTTCGGCTTCTGTGCGCCATCGTCGCGCGGCGGCAAGCCGGTGTGCTGCGTGAGCACGCGACCTTTTTGCGGCTTCACCTTCAGCGACACACCATCACCCGCATTGGAGTTCTTCTTGCGCGGCGCATTGTAGCCACTGCCTTCCATGCCGGCCGGCTGGTTTTTCGGAATCAGCTGCTGCTTGCCGTTACCGATCAGATCGGCACGCCCCATCTCCTTCAGGGCCTCGCGCAACAGCGGCCAGTTCTTCGGATCGTGATAACGCAGGAACGCCTTGTGCAGACGACGCCGGCGATCCCCCTTCACGATTTCCACTTTTTCACCGGTAATGCGTGAAATCTTCTTCAGCGGATTCATACCCGAATGGTACATCGCGGTCGCAGTGGCCATGGGCGACGGATAAAACGCCTGCACCTGGTCCGCACGGAAGCCGTTGCGCTTCAGCCACAGCGCCAGGTTAAGCATGTCCAGATCGGTCGTGCCCGGATGCGCCGCAATGAAATACGGGATCAGGTACTGTTCCTTGCCCGCTTCTTTCGAAAAGCGCTCGAACATCTGCTTGAATTCGTCGTAGGCGCCAATGCCCGGCTTCATCATCTTCGACAGCGGGCCGCCTTCGGTGTGCTCCGGGGCAATCTTCAGATAGCCGCCGACATGGTGCGTCACCAGTTCCTTCACGTACTCCGGTGAACGCACCGCAAGATCGTAGCGCAGGCCGGAACCGATCAGGATTTTCTTGATGCCGGGCAGCTTGCGCGCCTTGCGGTACAGTTCGATCAGCGACGAGTGATCGGTGTTCAGGTTGTCGCAGATGCCGGGATACACGCAGGAGGGTTTGCGACAGGCCGCTTCGATTTGCGGCGACTTGCATGACAGGCGATACATATTGGCGGTAGGTCCGCCCAGATCGGAGACCACGCCGGTAAAGCCGGGCGTGCC
Organism: Moraxellaceae bacterium; assembly: GCA_030646295.1. Classification (GTDB taxonomy): domain Bacteria; phylum Pseudomonadota; class Gammaproteobacteria; order Pseudomonadales; family Moraxellaceae; genus UBA2031. The sequence continues at coordinate 154,718 of JAUSND010000025.1, read as the reverse complement.
CTTCATCTGCTCGACTTCGTGCAGGATGGACTCGTGCGAGCGGCTCTGGATGATGCGGCCTTCATGCTCGGTGATCGAACAGAACGTGCAGCCACCAAAACAGCCGCGCATGATGTTCACCGAGAAGCGGATCATTTCATACGCCGGAATGCGCGCACCGTTGTAGGACGGGTGCGGCACGCGCGCATAGGGCAGGTCAAACACGTAATCCATTTCTTCCGTGGTGAGCGGAATGGGCGGCGGATTGATCCACACATCGCGGTCGCCATGACGCTGGACCAGTGCGCGGGCATTGCCGGGATTGGTTTCCAGATGCAGCACGCGGTTGGCGTGGGCGTAACGGACCGGGTCTTCTTTTACGCGCTCGAACGACGGCAGCCGGATCACGGTTTTTTCACGTGGCGGCATGCGGTTTTTCATTGCGGTCTGCATTGCCGGGGAGGGACGCAGCGAAATGATCTGGGCGCCGCCATCCGGAAGGTCGCAGGCATCGGCCGACACGGTTTTCTGCTTCTCGATTTCGCAGGCGGATGGATCGGCCGTGTTGATGTAGGGATTGATGTGCGTGTCGATGCGGCCCGGGGCATCCACCTGGGTGGAATCAATCTCGAACATGCCGGGCGGAGTATCACGTCGGATGAAGGCTGTGCCGCGCAGGTCGGTAATGTCCTGGATGTTTTCGCCACGATTGAGGCGATGGGTCAGTTCGACAATGGCGCGCTCGGCGTTGCCATAGAGCAGCAGGTCGGCCCTGGCATCCATGAGGATGGAGCGGCGTACCTTGTCCTGCCAGTAATCGTAATGCGCAATGCGGCGCAGCGAGGCTTCGATGCCGCCAATCACCAGCGGCACATCCGGATACGCTTCGCGGGCACGCTGGGCATACACCACGCAGGCGCGGTCGGGGCGCTTGCCACCTTCGTCATTCGGCGAATAGGCATCGTCGGAACGGATTTTGCGATCGGCCGTGTAGCGGTTGATCATCGAATCCATGTTGCCGGCGGTGATGCCCCAGAACAGGCGGGGTTTGCCCAGCGCCTTGAAGGGTTCGGCCGATTGCCAGTCGGGCTGCGCAATGATGCCGACGCGGTAGCCCTGGGCTTCCAGCAGCCGGCCCAGGATGGCCATGCCGAAGGTGGGCAGGTCGACGTAGGCATCGCCGGTGACGATGATGACGTCACAGACATCCCAGCCGAGCGCATCCATCTCCGCCCGTGTCATGGGCAGGAAGGGAGCAGGCCCCAGGCACTCGGCCCAGAACTTCTCGTGACTGAACAGCGCCGGTGCGGACGGCAGCGGCTGGGGTGTGGCGGACATGAGGACCTCGGCAGGGAGCACGGTCTCGCCGCAGGGACGGGAGAGGGTGCTTCGGAACCGCGCATTGTACCCCAAGCGCAGTGTCAGGCCGAGTGTACGGCTCGTCGGAATGGCCTGCCGGTCACGGGGCGACTGGTGTAAAACAAAAAGACATGACTGATCAGCCGCCACCGATTCCTGCCTTGACTACACCTGCGTCTTCCCCGGCAACGCCCCGATCTTCGCTGCCTGACGGCCTGATGGAGCGTCTCCGCTCGATCGTGTCTGCCCACCGGCTCTGGTGCCCGCTGCCTGCGCCTACCGATGCGCTGTTTGCGGCACATCGGCAGGAGACCTTTGTGCGTATGGTGCTGGTGGGCTGGCCCTTGCTTGCCATGTTGCTGGCCATAATCGCGCTGAGCGGCCCACTGTTGTTTGCTGAAGAGCTGGTGGGCAACCGGGAGCCTTTCTGGTGGCCATCCGTGATTGCCGAGACAGTCATCGTCGGGCTGACGGTTCTCCTGCTGTACTTTCCCTTCTTTCAGAAACGCTATCAGTTAGTAATTGTTGTTGCCGGTGCCCTGGCGCTGGCGATTCCCCTGCTGGGCTCGCTTGCCATGGACAGCCCCCGGCTGATGCGGGCCATGAGCTACGTCACCATGCTCATCATCACCATTATCGTGCTGGTGCTGAAGCTGTCCCTGTTCAATGCTGCCGCGGCATGTGCCATTGCGATCCTGGCGGCGACGGGCTTCACCCTCTGGCTGGGTGTGCCGGTGGACTGGGCGCTGTTCAGCTGGCATGCCGTTGGCAGCCTGATCGTCAACCTGTTTATCGGCGTGGTACAGGAGCGTCAGGAACGCATCAGTTTTTTGCAGAGCCTGTTGTTGGAGCACGAGTCGGCCGAGCGTGAGCGCCTCAATGAGGAACTGGCCCGCCTTGCGGCAGAAGACCAGCTGACCGGCCTGCCCAACCGGCGTCATTTCAATGAGGCGCTGACGCGCGAGTGGGACCGTTCCGGTCGTACCCGGAAGCCGCTGGCGCTGCTGTTCATGGATGTCGATTATTTCAAGCGCTACAACGACAGCCTGGGGCATCTGGCGGGTGATGAATGCCTGGTGTCCATTGCCCAGGCCATTCGCTCGGCCGTGATGCGCCCTGCGGATCTGGCGGCACGTTATGGTGGCGAGGAATTTGTGGTGCTGCTGCCGGAAACCGAAGTGGATGGCGCCATGGATGTGGCCCGGCGTGTGCTGGAGGCGATTGATGCCATGGCCATTCCGCACCCGGCCTCGGCCGTGGCGGCGCATGTCACCGCCAGCATCGGTGTGGCGGTCATGGTGCCGCTGGGCGAGAGATCGCAACGTCTGGTGGATGCGGCAGATGCTGCCCTTTACGAGGCCAAGGGCAGCGGCCGCCACCGGATCATGCTGGCACACTGAGTCGCCATGCCGTCCCTTTTTTCAACTTGCCTGCTGGTAAACATGCGTCATGGCTGAACTGAATCCCGAATTATTGTTATTGGCGCTGGCGCCGGTGTTTCTTGTCTGCATTGGCTGGGAAGTCTGGTACTGGCACCGCCATGGCCGCGACGACATCTACAGCCTGCCGGACGTCATTTCCAATGCGGCACTGGCGCTCATGCATCAGGCGGCCGACGCGCTGGTGATCTGGCTGTTTGTGACAACGGCATATGCCTGGGCCTATGAGCACGGACTCAAGCTGGTAACGCCGGGAGCATTGAGCATCCTGTTGCTGTTCCTGCTGCAGGATTTTCTCTATTACTGGTTTCATCGCGCCTCGCACCGCATTCGCTGGATGTGGGCCTCGCACGTGACACATCACTCGTCCGAACGACTCAATCTCTCCACGGCTTTCCGGCAAAGTCTCACGTATCCGCTGTCGGGCATGTGGGTGTTCTGGTTGCCGATCGCCTGGGTGGGCTTTACGCCGCAGCAGGTGATCCTGGTTGTCGGCCTTAACCTGGCGTACCAGTTTTTTGTGCATACCCAGGCCATTCCAAAACTGGGCGTGCTGGAGTACGTGTTCAATACGCCGTCGGTACATCGCGTGCATCATGCGCAGAATCCGCAATACATTGACCGCAATTACGCCGGCGTACTGTCAATATGGGATCGTCTGTTCGGCACACTGGTGGAAGAGCAGGAGCCATGCCGCTTTGGTATTACAAAGCCGGTACCCACGCATAATCCGCTTACGCTGACGTTTCATGAGTGGCACGACATGTTTCGTGATGCTTGGCGCGAGAAGGACCTGCGTTACCTGTGGATGCCGCCGGACTGGGTGGCAGAAAAGAAATGAATAAAAAAACCGGCTGTTGCCGGTTTTTTTATAAAACGCCGTGGTGATGGTTGCAGGGGTCAGGCCTTTGTTTTTCTGGCCACTTCATCGGCAATACGAATAATGTGCGCCGAGAAGAATTCGTCTTCACCGGTCAACAGGCGAGGCAACAGGGTGCGGAAGTCTTCGCGTTCACACCAGTCGCGCATGTAGTCTTCCCATGACTGCCAGAGGCGGCGCTGCTGCTTGCCCATGTCATCCTCGTACACAAGAATGTAGGCACGCTCGAACAGCGCAATCAGCATTTCAAACAGGATGAGGCGGCGTTCCTCCTGCTCGGGCGTGAGCTCGGGCGGGTTTTCCCGCTGCGTACGCAGGCGCAGGTCGGCACTGTCGATGATGAGCTTGCAGAACTCGGCATATTCGTCGGAGAGGCGCTGGTAGATTTCCTCCTCCTCGTTCTGCCGCTCGCGACGCTGGTCCAGCAGGTAGACGGCAATGGCAAACGGCAAGCCGACGACGGTGACGACATAGCTCAGTTGTTCCCAATTGATCATGGCGCTTCCTCCTGCCTGAAGCCTATATGAAAAAACCGGCACAATGGCCGGTTTTTTCTGGTGTCGCGCTGATTCAGAAGCCGAGCAGTGGCAGCATGGCGGCGATGGTTTCGCCGGGCAGGCCGACAGCGCTGCCCACCTTGCTGGCAAGTCCGCTCTTGATCGAGCCCAGCGAGTTGTTGCGCAGTGCTGTGGCGGCGCCAACGGCGGTCGATTCATAGCCGCTCAGCTTTTTGCCCAGTTTGCTTTCCAGTGCCTTCTGCACAACCGGTTGGCTGACCGGTTGCGTGGCGCTCGGGAACAGCAGGCCAATGGTGGCGGCATCCAGACCCACCGTGCCGCCGACAGCGCCAAGGAATTTCTGCTGTGTGCCGTCCAGCAGGTTGCGGGTCTGTTGGGCGGCCACGGTTACCTGGCTTTTCTCGGCCACAGTGAGGGCGGTGCCGCGTGCGGCTTCAATGCGCGAGAGGAAGGTGCCGATGGTGGCCGGGGTGACGGTGGTGCCGCCGGCAGCGGGAGCGGTACCTGTTGATGGCGTTGGTTTCAGCACATCATCCAGCGGGCAGCCGGCCAGAGGCAGGGCGAGTGCAACAACAAGCAGTAATTTGCGCATGATGAAACTCCTTTGCATCAATCAGATGGCGTCAATGCGCTGGCGTGCGCGGGCACAGGCAGCCTTCACCTGTGCGGGGGCAGTGCCACCGATATGGTTGCGCGCATTGACCGAGCCTTCGAGGGTCAGGACATCGAACACATCGTTGCTGATGGTGTCCGAGAACTGGCGCAATTCGTCCAGTGACATCTGGGCCAGATCCTTGCCGGTCTGCACACCATAACCGACAGCCTTGCCGACAATTTCGTGGGCATCCCGGAAGGCCACGCCTTTCTTTACCAGATAGTCGGCAAGGTCGGTGGCCGTGGCGAAGCCGCGACGTGCGGCTTCGCGCATGTTGTCGCGTTTTGGTTCGATGGCCGGCACCATGTCGGCAAAGGCCCGCAGAGAACCCATGACGGTATCAATGGCGTCGAACAACGGTTCCTTGTCTTCCTGGTTGTCCTTGTTGTACGCCAGCGGCTGGCCTTTCATCAGGGTCAGCAGCGACATCAGGTGACCAAACACGCGACCGGACTTGCCACGGACCAGCTCCGGTACATCCGGATTCTTTTTCTGCGGCATGATGGACGAGCCGGTGCAGAAACGGTCGGGCAGGTTCACAAACTGGAACTGTGCGCTGGCCCAGAGCACCAGCTCTTCGGAAAAGCGCGACAGGTGCATCATGATCAGGGCAGATGCCGCACAGAACTCGATGGCGAAATCGCGATCACTCACGGCATCCAGCGAGTTTTCACAGACGGCGTCAAAGCCGAGCAGTTCAGCCGTGTAAGCACGGTCAATCGGGTAGGTGGTGCCCGCCAGTGCAGCGGAACCCAGCGGCATGCGGTTGACGCGCTTGCGCAGGTCGACGAGGCGCTCGTCGTCCCGCTTCAGGTTCTCGAACCAGGCCAGCAGGTGATGACCAAATGTCACCGGCTGGGCGGTCTGCAGGTGCGTGAAGCCCGGCATGATGGTGTCATGTTCCTTTTCAGCCAGTTCCACCAGGCCGACGAGAAGGCGCTTCAGCTCGGCACGGATGGCATCAATCTCGTCACGCAGGTACAGGCGCACATCGGTGGCCACCTGGTCGTTGCGCGAGCGGCCGGTATGCAGCTTCTTGCCGGCGATGCCGATGCGGTCGGTCAGACGGTGCTCGATGTTCATGTGCACGTCTTCCAGATCGACGCGCCACTCGAAGGTGCCGGCCTCGATCTCGGTCTGGATCTGCGTCAGGCCGTTCACGATCAGGTCGCGTTCGGCCGGGGTCAGTACGCCGACTTTCGCCAGCATGGTGGCATGGGCAATGGAGCCCATGATGTCGTGACGGTACAGGCGCTTGTCAAAATTGACGGACGCGGTGAAGGCCGCCACGAAGGCGTCGGTGGCTTCGCTGAAGCGGCCACCCCACATGGAAGAGGATTGCTGGCTCATCTCGGACTCGATGTGCTGAAAAAATGACCAACCGGCCGGTATTCCGGCAAACGGCGGCAAACTAGGGACGGGGCGCAGTATACCGGCAAGTCAGTTTCTTTGCCTGACTTGCCGCTCGTCGGGGAAGACGGCACACTCCGGTAATGCGCCATAAGAAAAACAACAACTCTGTCACGGAACCGGGCGCCGAAGATTTCTTCCTGCCGGATTTCTGTGCTACCCAGCCCCTGCTAATGCTCGTTATAGCAGCGGAGCTGCTCGCCATTTTGCTGGTGCTGGCGGATGTCGAGCGCCTGATGCCCTTTCCCTGGGACCGGCTGGCCCTGACCTCCTTCCTGGTGCAGTGGATCACCCTGTCCAGTGCGACCCTGCTGTGCAAGCTGCGCCCGCGCCTCATCCGGCTGCCCCGCGAAAGTGCTGCCGGCGTGGCCTTTGCCCTGGTGCTTGCCGTGGTCCTGCTGTTCAGCCTGCTGGCCAATCCGGCCATGCAGCTGGCCCACCTGGAGCTGCTCCTGCCCCGTGTCGGTCCGCAGGATGTCGTGCGCAACCTGCTGATAGGTGCCATCGTTGCCGGCCTCATCCTGCGCTACTTCTACTTGCAGGAGCAGTTGCGCTCCAAGCAGCGCACCGAGCTGACGGCCCGCCTGCAGGCCCTGCAGTCCCGTATCCGGCCACATTTCCTGTTCAACTCCATGAACATCATCGCCAGCCTGATCCATGTCGATCCGGACAAGGCCGAAACGGCCGTCGAGGATCTGTCCGAGCTGTTCCGGGCCAGTCTCAAGGCCGAGGGCGAGGTGACGCTGGACGAGGAGCTGATGCTCTGCCAGCACTACATCAACATCGAGAAGCTGCGTCTGGGTGATCGCCTGCAGGTGGAGTGGAAGTTTGGCAGCCTGCCGCAGGGCCTGCGCATTCCGGCGCTCACCTTGCAGCCGCTGATGGAAAATGCCATTTATCACGGCGTGGAACCACGCTTTGAGCCGAGCGAGGTGCGTGTCGCCATTGATTATGATGGCAAGGAGTTGCGGGTGGTGATCACCAATCCGGTGGCGCCCCCGTTGCCGCATTCACGGGGCAACCGCATGGCGGTGGACAATATCCGCCAGCGCCTGCAGGCCCATTACGGTGAGGCGGCCAAGCTCACCACGCATGCTGATGAAAGTATTCATACCACGTATCTTTCCTATCCCTTGCAACTCGGCAAGCTGCAGGTGGATGCTCCGATAGAAGAAAAAGAGGCAAGGAGTCAGACATGAAGGTGCTGATCTGCGACGACGAAGCGCTGGCGCGGGAACGTCTGGCGCGCTTCCTGAAAGACATGGACGGTTACGAGATCGTTGGCGAGGCCGAGAACGGGCGTGATGCGCTTACCCAGGCCGAGGCTACCGCTCCCGATATCGTTCTGCTGGATTTGCGTATGCCGGTCATGGACGGCATGGCCTGTGCCGAGCGTCTGGCCCAGCTGCCAGAGCCGCCCGCAGTCATTTTCTGTACGGCCTATGACGAGCACGCGCTGGCGGCCTTTCAGGTGCAGGCCGTGGGCTACCTGCTCAAGCCGGTGCGCCGCGAGCAGCTGACCGAGGCGCTGGCACGTGCCACCCGGGTCAACCGCGCCCAGCTGGAAGCGGTACGGCAGGGCGGTGAGCATAACCACGGCGGTCGTAGCCATATCACGGCCAAGACCCATCGCGGTATCGAGCTGATCCCGATTGATGATGTGCGTTATTTCCTCGCCGACCAGAAATACGTGACCGTGCGTCACGGCAAGGGTGAAGTCCTCATCGACGAAACCCTGAAGGATCTGGAAAACGAGTTTGGTGCGCGCTTTATCCGCATCCACCGCAATGCCCTGCTGGCGCTGGAGTTCCTGGATGGTCTCGAGCTGGTCTCGCCGGGGCAGTACCAGGTACGCATGAAAGGGATTGAGGAGCGTCTGGTAGTAAGCCGGCGGCACTTGCCGGAACTGCGCGAAACCATGCTCAAGCTGTAGGCCACAGGCGGCGCGGCGGGCGATTCCGCCGCCGCAGCCATTGCCAAGCCACGCACCTTCCCCTAGAGTCATGCCCGAGCCAGCTGCCCTGATCCGGTGGCCCAAACAGCTGCAACATAAAAACAAGGAGCTCCCATGAAGCGTCTTCTCGCGGCCAGTGCCCTGGTCATTGCCCTGTCCGGCTGTGCAACTGCGGTTGCTCCGGTGAACGGTTTCCTCTATTCCAACGTCAGTGCCCCCCTGATGGTGACCGGCTCTGCCGACAAGCCCACCAAGGTTGGCCGCTCGTATGCGCGTTCCTTCTTTGGCCTCTATGCCACCGGCGACGCCACCATCGAAACCGCGGCCAAGAACGGCGGCATCACCAAGATTCACCACGTCGACCACGAAAGCCAGATCATTCTGGGCGTGCTCGCCGATTACACCACGATCGTCTACGGCAACTGATCGCAGCGTCGCCGCTGCCTGCGCCAGGGTTGATCCCGAAAAAGCACCGTCCGCAAGGGCTGGTGCTTTTTTGTTTTTGACCCTCCGGGGGAGGGGATGCCCTGCCTGCGCAGTGCACGCTCCCATGCAATAACCCCGTCCGAATTCGGTTAAACTCCCGCCAATCATCACCGCTCAACCGCACACACTCATGACCAGTCTTCTTCGCATCGCCACCCGCAAATCCCCCCTCGCCATGTGGCAGGCCGAATTCGTCCGCAGCGAACTGCAGCGACTGCATCCCGGCCTTGAGGTCGAGCTCGTCACCTTCACCACGCAGGGCGACAAGATTCTCGACACCCCGCTGGCCAAGATTGGTGGCAAGGGCCTGTTCGTGAAGGAGCTGGAGGTGGCCCTGCTGGATGGTCGCGCCGATATTGCCGTGCACTCCATGAAGGATGTGCCGATGGAGTTTCCCGAGGGTCTGGGCCTGATCGCCATCGGCGAGCGTGAAGACCCGCGTGATGCCTTTGTCTCGAACAACCATGCCTCGATTGATGCCTTGCCGGCAGGTGCCGTGGTGGGCACCTCCAGCCTGCGCCGTCAGTGCCAGTTGCGTCACCGCCGTCCCGATCTGGTCATCAGGGATCTGCGCGGCAACGTCAACACCCGTCTGGCCAAACTGGATGCAGGTGAGTACGACGCCGTGATTCTGGCCAGTGCCGGCCTCAGGCGTCTCGGGTTCCATGCACGCATCCGTGCCGACATCACGCCGGAGTTTTCCCTGCCGGCGGTAGGGCAGGGGGCCCTCGGTATCGAGGCCCGGCTCGGTGACGAGCGTGTTGCCGCGCTGGTGGCGCCGCTGAATCATCCGGATACGTCAGCCCGGGTGCGTGCCGAGCGCGCCATGAACCGGCATTTGCAGGGGGGCTGCCAGGTGCCGATTGCCGGTTATGCCGAACTGCAGGGCAATGAGCTGTTCCTGCGCGCGCTGGTGGGCAGTGTGGATGGCCAGGAAATCATCACTGACGAAATTCGTGGCAGTGCTGCCGAGGCCGAGCAGCTGGGCGTAACGCTGGCCGATCGCCTGCTTGCCGCCGGTGCCGGCCGCATCCTGCAGGCGGTGTACGGAGCCTGACCTTTCATGCATCCATTGACGGGCCTGCATGTTCTCAATACGCGCCCTGCGGGCCAGACCGCAGCACTGACGGCCGCCTTGCGCGAGGCCGGGGCCACGGTAAGCGAGCTGCCGCTGATTGACATCGAGCCACGTGAGCTGGCCGCGCCGGAAGAGCGTCTGTTGCTGGATCTGGATCGCTATGCCGGGGTGTTTTTTGTCAGCGCCAATGCCGCGCGGTGTGGCCTTGATGTGGTGGCCGGCTGCTGGCCGCAGTGGCCGTGCCCGCTGCCGGTATACGCCGTGGGCAAGGGTACGGCGGCGGTACTTGAGGATGCGGGCCTGACGGTGGTCCTGCCGGAACGGGCGGACAGTGATGGCCTGCTGGCACTGCCTGCGCTGGGCGTGGTCAGTGGTCAGCGTTTTCTGGTGTTTCGCGGCGAAGGCGGACGTGAGCTGCTGCGGGAAACCCTGCAGGCACGCGGTGCCACCGTCGACGTGCTGGAGCTGTACCGGCGGGTGTTGCCCGCAGCAGCTGCGGCGCAATGGCAGGCAATGACCGTGTCGCCGCAGGTGGTGATCCTGACCAGTCCGGATGCCCTGCAGCACTGGCGCCAGGTGGCGGGTGCCGATGCCCTGCGGCCCCTCTGGCTGGTGGTCAGTCTGCGCATGCATGCCGAGGCGCTGGCCGCAGGTGCCAGGGTAGTGGAGGCGGCAGGCGCCGACACGGGCAGTTTGCTCGTTGCCCTGCAGCAGGTGCGGGAACAATTGGCCATTTGAGCCGTTAACGATTATTTTTGCAGGTTGACTCACCCTCAAGGAATGCTATGAGTCCGCGTGATACCCGGGTGCCGCTGGTGAGCGGTCCCGCCCTGTTGCCGGCCCGGCGTCGTCCGGCCGTTTTTGCCACCGTGCTCGCGCTGTCTGCGCTGGGTGTGGGCGGCTATCTCTGGAAGACCAGTCTGGATGCAGGCACGGCCTTGCAGGCCGAGCACGACAAGCTGTCGGCGCTGGAGGCACGCTTTACGGCGGCACAACGGCAGCAGCAGCGCATGGTCGATGATCTCTCCCTGAAAAGCCGTCAGCTTGATGAAGTCAGTGCGCGCGTGGCGAAGTGGGATGAAACCCTCAATGCCGACCAGCGCCGCAGCTGGCTGCTGGCCGAAGCCGACCATTACCTGCGCCTGGCCGAGCAGCACCTGTTGCTGACCCGGGATGTGGTGGGCGCACGTACCCTGCTGGATGTAGCCGACCGCCTGCTGGCCGCACATGGCGACAATCGCCTGTTGTCACTGCGCCAGGCGTTGGCCCGGGACCGTCTTGCACTCACGGCAGCACTCAGTGTGGATGTGCCGGGAACGTATTTGCGCCTGGGCGCGCTGAGTGAGCGTCTGGCAGCGGTCTCCATGCCGATGCTGGCGGATGATCGTGCACAGACGCGCGGCGAAGTGGTGGCCGTTCCTGCTGCTGGCGACCCGGCCGGTGTCTCCCTGTTTGACCAGGGCTGGGCCCGCCTGCGCAGCCTGATCACCGTGCGTCATTACGAGGAGCCGGTGCGACCGCTGTTGTCGGATGCCGAGCGTGCGCTGGTGCGTGAAGCCCTGCGGCTGGATCTGGCCCAGGCGCAGCTGGCGCTGATGCGGGGCGAGCCGGCGATCTATCAGCAGAGCCTGCTGGCGGCGAAAAGCCGTTTTACGCGCTATTTCGTGCGCCTGTCGCAGGCAGAGTACAAGGGACTGCTGGCCGAGCTCGACAGCCTGGCCGCACAGGACATCCGTCCCGCCCTGCCGGACTTGCGGGCGTCGCTGAACGCACTCGACGCGCTGGCCGGTCTGCCATTGCGCCGTGACGTTGCCGCACCGGTGCAACCATGAAGCGCCGTTTTTTCCTGCTGTTGTTGCTGGTGGTCGCCGGCGGCCTGCTGGGCCTCATGGTGCTGCGCGATCCCGGCTATGTCCTGATCAGCTGGCAGCAGACCTCGATTGAAATGGGGCTCTGGCTGGGCGGGCTGCTCTGGCTGCTGAGTCTGGTGGCTGCTGTTACGGTCATTGACCTGCTGTTCAAGCTGCTGGGGTTTTCCGACTGGTGGACGCGCTTCATGAACGGCCGTCGCCAGCGGCGCAGCCAGCAGGCTTTCGAAGAAGGCATCACGCGGCTGGAGCGTGGCGACTGGCAGCGCGCCGAGCGCCAGCTGTTCAATGCTGCCCGCTTGTCCAGCCATCCCTTGCCGGCTTATCTGGCGGCCGCCCGTGCAGCAGCGCAGGGTCAGATGTGGGAGCGTGCGGAAAAATACCTGGTGCTGGCGGAGGAACGCGGCAACCGTCTGGTGGTGGGGCTGGCGCGTGCGCGCCTGCTGCTGGTGGCCGGGCGCTGGGAGCAGGCCGCAGTATTGCTGGCCCATCTGCATGACAGGCATCCCGGTGAAGATGCCGTGCGCCGGCTGCGGGTGGAGGTGCTGGTGCGCCTGCAGCGCTGGGCGGATCTGGCCGATGTCCTGCCGCAACTGCAGAAAGCCGGTGGCGACGACAGCCAGTTTCCGCAACTGGAAAAGCGGGCCAACCGCGAGGTGCTGGCCTGGATAGGGCAGACGGTTGGTCGTGCCGACAAGGCCTATACCATCCGCCGTCTGCAGGCATACTGGCAGGCACTGCCAACACGCTTGCGCGGCGACGAGGAGTTGCAGGCGGCCTATGCCGGCGAGCTGGTGCGCTGTGGTGCCGATGACGAGGCCGAGGCCTTGCTGGCGGCGACACTGGAAAAACAGTGGAGCAATGCCGGCGTCGAGGTCTATGGCCGCGCCCGCAGCCTGCGTCCTGATCAGGCGCTGGCACGGGCTGAAACCTGGCGCGATGCTCACCCCAGCAATCCGGTACTGATGCTGACGCTGGGGCGGCTGTGCCTGCAAAACCGTCGCTGGCTTGATGCCCGCGCGTATTTCGAGGCCGCCCTGGCCTTGCGCAAGTCACCCGAGGCCTATGCCGAACTGATCCGCCTGCTCAGCCAGATGGATGACCGTGCAGCGCAACGCTATGTGGTGGAGAGCCTGGGCCATATGAGCGCCCGCCTGCCGGATCTGCCCTTGCCCTGATCCTGTTGTATTTTTTCCTGACCTGACCTGACCTGACCTGACCTGACCAGTGGAGCCTTCCCGGCGCTGGTCAGCGCAGGCGTTTCCTGGCGGACACGCTACACTGGAAATCTGGCGGTTAAATCCGGGCTGTGCATTGCAAAAACGGCACGGCCGGGCGTCACCGTGCAGACACATAACAACAAGAAAATATGCGGGTTGCCAAGGAGGCATTTCATGAGCGATGTTATCGTTCGCCCTCACGCCATTGAAGTTGAGCCAGGCAAGACCTACTGGTGGTGCCGTTGCGGCCGCAGCCAGTCCCAGCCGTTCTGCGATGGCTCGCACAAGGGCACGGACATGACGCCCGTAAAGTACGAAGCCACCGCCACACGCATCGTCTGGTTCTGTGGTTGCAAGCAGTCCGCCACGCCCCCCTTTTGTGACGGCACCCACAAGCAACTATAAGGTCGAAAAACCCCTGCATATGCCTTGACGCCCTGTCGGGGCACGGGTTTAATACGCGCCTTCGTTGGCCCGGTAGCTCAGTTGGTAGAGCAGCGGATTGAAAATCCGCGTGTCCCCAGTTCGATTCTGGGCTGGGCCACCACGAATTCCCCAAAAAACGGCTTGCAGCGATGCAGGCCGTTTTTGTTTTGCGGCATCATCACCGCATCACCGCTACTTTCCCCTGCCGTTTTCTTTCAGCCGTCTTGATCTGGCTCAAGATCCCGGCGACCGATATCTGCTTTCATCAGCCTGTTCATACTGTCTGCCTGTGCAGAGGGTGCGGTGCCTGCTTGTTTGCAGGTCAGGGCTTGCGCCGGAAAAGCGTCCCGGACAGTAAGTTACATTATTCAATGTAACAGTTGACGAAGTAATAATTCCACCATACGATGTAATCGTAATCACATACAAAGTATGGGGAATTAACATGACCATCCAGGTTGATCCGATTCGTCGCAATCTCAAGTTCGGCCTGCCCAAGGGCAAGGTGACCAGCTGGAACCCGGCTGGCCTGCACATCACCCAGTTCTACAACACCCTGTCGATCTTCTTCCCTGCCGGTGAGCGCTTCTTCATCCAGAGCGTGCGCAATTACCGTGACCGCATTACCGACCCTCATCTGAAAGAGCAGATCTCGGCCTTCATCGGTCAGGAAGGCTTTCATACCCGTGAGCACGAGGCATACAACGCCGCCCTGGTCGAGGCCGGCCTGCCGGTCGAGCAGATGGACAAGCTGGTGGTGAACCTGCTGGAGGCAGTGAAAAAACTGCCCCCATCACTGCAACTGGCTGCCACGGTGGCGTTGGAGCATCTGACCGCAGTGCTGGGGGACACCCTGCTGCGTGATGCCGACCTGCTGGAGGGTGCCGATCCGCATTACGCCGCCATCTGGCAGTGGCATGCCATCGAGGAAACCGAGCACAAGGCGGTCTGCTTTGATGCCTACGAAGTGGTGATGGGCAAGGGCCTCAATGCGTATGTCCAGCGCACGGTCGCCTTTGTGCTGGCCAACGTGATTTTCTGGAGCCTGTATGTGCCCTTCCTGCTGCAGATGGTGCGCAAGAGCGGTGGCCTGACCGATCTGAAAGGCTGGGGCCGGCTGGTGAATTTTGTGGCGGGCAAGCCGGGGGTGCTGCGTCGTGTGCTGCCGGAGTGGCTGGACTTCTTCCGTCCCGGTTTTCATCCCTGGATGCATGACAACCGCGAGTATCTGGCCAAGGCCGAGGCCCTGATGGCCGAGGTCGCCAGCTTCCAGCCGGTGAAGGCGGTCGCCTCGCCCTCCGGCATCCGTGCCAACTGATTGCCAGTCAACCACAGGGGTTTGTCATGAGCGTACAACGTAAACAGACTGATGTTGCCATTATCGGTGCCGGATTTGCGGGCCTGGGTACCGGCATCGAACTGAAGAATGCCGGCATCCGTGATTTCGTGATCTTTGAAGGCGAGGAGGGTGTCGGTGGCTCCTGGCGCACCAATACCTATCCGGGCTGTGCCTGTGATGTGCCGTCACATCTGTACAGCTATTCCTTTGAGCCCAATCCCAACTGGCCGGAAGCGTTCTCCCGGCAAGAAGATATTCGCCAGTATATCGAGCACTGTGCCGACAAATACGGGATGAAGCCGTTCATACGCTTCTCGACGCGGGTGACGGATGCCACCTTCGACGAAGCCAAGGGCCGCTGGATCATCACTACGAGCGATGGCCAGATTACCGAGGCTCGCGTGCTGGTGCCGGCCACCGGGGCGCTGAGTCACCCCAAGTACCCGGACATCAAGGGCATGAGCAAGTTCAAGGGGAAGGCGGTCCACGCGGCCCGCTGGGATGCCTCCATCGATCTGCGCGGCAAGAGGGTGGCCGTGATCGGCTCGGGCGCGTCGGCCATTCAGGTGGTACCGAACGTGGCGCCTGAGGTGGCGGAGCTCAAGGTGTTCCAGCGTACGCCGTCCTGGGTATTGCCCAAGCTCAATCGTACTTTTACGGCAGACGTGCAGCGTGACTGGGCCCGGCATCCCTGGAAGCAGAAGGCCCAGCGCCTGGGCCTGTACTGGACGATGGAGGCCGCCTTGCCGGCCATCCTGTGGGCGCCAAAGTTGCTGGTGGTGGGGGAGATGCTGCACAAGCGCGCCCTGGCCAAGGCCATCAGCGACCCGGCACTGCGCCGCAAGTTGACACCGGACTACAAGGTGGGCTGCAAGCGCACGCTGGTGTCGGATGACTGGTTCCCGGCCTTTGCGCGTGACAATGTGCAGCTGATTACCGACGGCATCAAGGACATCACGGCGACAGGGGTGCGCACGGATGACGGTGTGGAGCACAAGGTGGATGTCATCATCTACTGCACCGGCTACGAGATCGGTGCGCCGGCCTATCCCTTTGCCATCAAGGGGCTCGGCGGGGTGTCGCTGGCCGACTACTGGGGCGGCCAGGCCAAGGCCTATTACGGCATGAACGTGAGCAGGTTCCCGAACCTGCTGCTGACCATGGGGCCGAATTCCGGGCCGGGGCACACCTCGGTGCTGATCTATCAGGAGGCCCAGTACAAGTACATTGCCAATTACACGCAGACCTTGCTGCAGAAAAAGCTGAAGTATCTGGATGTGAAGGAGGACGTTGTACAGGCGCAGTTCCAGGGCTTCCAGAACCGCATGAAAAACAGTTCCTGGTTGTCCGGTTGCCAGAGCTGGTACCTCAATGCCGATGGCACCAACTCCACCATGTGGCCGGGCTTCAGCTTCGAGTATGTGTTGCGCGTGCGCAAGATGGACATGTCGGCCTACAACGTGGTCAGTGAAGGCTCTGCCGAGCGACAGGAGTGGGCGACCAATACAGGGGTGAACAAGTACGCAGAAGCTGCCGCCAGCTGACGGCGTTTGCAGCAGGCCTGGGCCCGGCGTCCGTGATCAATACCCACCGGGTGTGTCACGGACGCCGGGCTTTTTTCATGTGCGCATCACTTGCCCTTTCCTGAAACGGTCAGCACAGGCGGTGTGCGACGGATTGGCCGCGAATTTTGATCCGCATCGGGTTTTCGGCAAATTTATGGCTTGTGAGCAATGCAGGCAGCTACTACTCTCTGACGACTACGGCGCTGCAATCTGGTAGCTGGCGTAAGTTCCGGTCATCGCAACGACAAGGCAGGTGCCTGTGCGTGAATGTGCGCACGGGTACGGTCAATGAGTCATGTAGGTGACCCATTCATTTTTCCAAGGAGCAGACATGAACATTAGGAATACAGCCGTTGCCGTACTGGCATTGATCCTTTCCGCCTGTGCCAGCAAGCCGGCCAGCGACATGGCCGTTGTGGATAATCTTGAAACAGTGACGGCGCAGGTTGAGGCCATCGATCACAAGACCCGCATGGTGACCCTGAAGGGTGCCGATGGCGAATCGGTGACCATCAAGGCCAGTGAAGAAATCCGGAACCTGCCGCAGGTGCAGGTGGGCGACACGGTGTCGGTGAGCTATTACACGGCGCTGGCTGCCCAGATCAAGCCCAAGGGCAGCACCCAGTCCCCCGATGTGCAGTACGATGTGGGCGGTGCCCGTGCTGCTCAGGGCATGCGTCCCGGCATGATGGCTGGTGATGCGATTACGGTTGATGTGCGCATCGAGTCGGTCGACCTGAAGGCCAACACGGTACGCTTTACCGGCCCGTCCGGGCTGATTCGTGAAACCGAAGTGGAAGACCCGCAGTTCCGTGAATTGCTGAAGTCGCTCAAGGTTGGTGACATTGTGGAAATCACCTTCTTCGAAGGCATTGCTGCCAGCGTGGACGAGGTGCCGGCACCGGCTGCCCCGGCAGCGGCCAAGTAAGACTGTGCCGTTGCTGGCGGCCTTGGGTCTGCCAGCAACTGGTCTGTCGGTGGTATCAGTGACAGGGGGTTGTCCGTAAGGGCAACCCCTTTTGCTTTCTGGCGCATTGCATTCAGGGGCAGGGGGCCGGGTCGACGACCGGGTGATTGTCATGGTCGACTGGTCGGCCTCATTCCCCTTGCACAGGTGACACAAGGAGTGGCTCTTGCTTTAATTGGCCATCTGACCAATAAAGGCACCAGCCAGCATGACCTGTCCCTTCAGTGTCTCCCGACGCCGCGGCCGGCCCGCCCGCGCCGATGCCGTGATGGCGCGCGAGGACATCCTGCGCCAGGCCTTCCAGGCGTTTGCCCGGCAGGGCTACGACAACGTATCCCAGCGTCAGCTGGCCGCCGACTGCGGCGTCAGTGACAGTCTTCTGCACCATCACTTCGGGTCCAAGCAGCAGCTCTGGCAGGAAGCGGTCGACAGCGTGTTCGGGCCGCTGATGCAGGTGCTGCAGGCGCGGCTGGATATGCTGGCCAGCAGTGGTGATGCGGCCAGCACCCTGCGCCAGAACACGTCGCAGGCCATCAAGCTGATGATGACCGATCCGGTGGCGCTGGAGTTCCTCTTCCGCGAAGGCGAGGGCGACAGCGAGCGCAGCGAATACCTGCGCGCCACCTATGTGCGCCCCTATCTGGCCCGCCTCAATGAGCTTTTTGTGCAAGGCGTGTCGGCGGGCCATCTGCGCCCCCTTGCCCCGGCCACCCGTCATGTCCTGGTGATGGGGTTCATGCGTGCGCTGGTGATTCCTGGCGTGCTGCAGGCGGAGCTGGCGCCGCACCTGTCATCTCCCGACAGGATTTCTGCCTTCATTGATGAAATGGCGGCCGCACTTTTCAGCGGTTTCGCCCACACTTCCTTTTACACGTTGCATCCTGATTCTGGAGACAAGGCATGAATGGCCGTTTTCGTAGTGCCGTAGGGCCCCTGGTGCTGGGTTCCAGCCTCTTGCTGACGGCGTGTGACAAGGCGCCGCCACCGGTGGAAAAACCACGGCCGGTCAAGCTGGTCACGATTGGCGCTGCCTCGGTGCAGGGGCTGGTCGAGCTGGCGGGTGAGGTGCGCGCGCGGACCGAATCAACGCTGGGTTTCCGGGTACCGGGCAAGATCATTGCGCGGCAGGTCGAGGCCGGGCAACGGGTACACAAGGGACAGGTACTGGCACAGCTGGACCCGCGCGACTATGCGCTGGCGCAGTCATCGGCACAGTCACAGGTGGCGGCGGCACAGGCCGACGTCGATGTGGCGCAGGCCGAATACCGCCGGTATCAGGAGCTGCGCGCCAAGAACTTCGTGTCGGAGCTGGATCTGGAGCGCAAGCGCGTGGCAGCGGCAGCAGCTGAAGCGCGTCTGGCTGGCGTAAAAAGTGGTGCAACGCTTGAGGGCAACCGTCTTGACGATGCGGTGCTGCGTGCCGATGCCGATGGCGTGGTGACGGGAGTGCTGGCCGATACCGGTGAAGTGGTGGCGGCGGGCCAGCCGGTGGTGGCACTGGCCATTGATGGCTCGCGCGAGATTGCTGTGGAGTTTCCGGAAGACCGCACACAGCTCGCACGCATGGGGCGTGCCGAAGTGACCCTGTGGGCGCAGCCGGGCGTGAAATATCCGGCCAGGCTACGCGAGCTGGCGGCAGCGGCCGATCCGGTAACGCGTACCTTCCGTGCCCGTTACAGCGTGCAGGCGCCGGCCAATGCGCTGGCGCTGGGGCAGTCGGCAACGCTGCGACTCATCCTGCCGGCGCAGAAGGGTGGTGCCCGCCTGCCAACAACGGCATTGATAGAGGATCACGGCCAGACCAGGGTGTTCCTGTTTGATCCGGTTGCCGGGGTGCTGAAGTCGGTGCCGGTGACGGTGGCGGGTATCGATGGCAACGAGGTGATCGTGGCGGGCCTGACGTCCGGCGCGCAGGTGGTGGTGGCCGGGGTACATGTGCTGAGCGAGGGCCAGAAGGTCCGTCCGCTGGCAGCGACCAGCAAGTGATGCGTGCCCAGATGCCTGCCGGAGTATTGCCGTGAACCAGCACAACAATGAGCGTTTCAATATTTCCCGGATTGCCATTCAGCACCCGGCGATCACCGGCTACCTGCTGATCGTCCTGATGCTGGCCGGCATTGCCGCCTATTTCCAGCTGGGCCAGGACGAGGATCCGCCCTTTACCTTCCGTGCCATGGTGGTGCGGGCGTACTGGCCGGGGGCGACGGCCATGCAGATGTCGGAGCAGGTCACGGACCGGCTGGAAAAGACGCTGCAGGAGGTCCCCTACATGGACAAGATCCGCAGCTATTCCAAGCCGGGCGAATCGACGATTTTTGTCGAGCTCAAGGACTCGGCGCCGCCGCATGACATCCCCGGTGTCTGGTACACCATTCGCAAGAAGATCGGCGACATGCGGGGGCAGTTGCCGCAGGGTGTGCAGGGGCCGTTTTACAATGACGAGTTCGGCGATGTCTTTGGTGTGATCTATGCCGTGTCGGCCGAAGATTTTTCCTACGCCGAACTCAAGGAGTACGCCGACTTTGTGCGGCAGGAACTGTTGCGCGTACCGGGTGTGGCCAAGGTCGAGCAGTACGGTGTGCAGGAGGAGCGCATCTACGTCGAGGTGTCGCAGAAAAAACTGGCGCGCATGGGGCTTGATATACGTGAAGTGATTTCTGCCATCAATACACAGAATGCCATTGAGTATTCCGGTGTATTGCGCACGCCGGGCGATGACATCCAGATCCGCATTACCGGCCAGCTTGATGCTGTCGAGGATTTGCGTGCGTTGCCGTTACGTTTCAATGGCCGCACGTTCCGGCTTGGCGATATTGCCCGCATTGAGCGCGGTTACCAGGACCCGCCTGCCCCCAAGGTGCGCCATGACGGACACGAGGTGATTGCGCTCGGTATTTCCATGGCGCGTGGTGGCGACATCATCAAGCTCGGACATAACCTGACGGCGGCAAGCGAGCGCCTGCGCAAGGATTTGCCGGCGGGTGTCGAGCTGGCGCAGGTGCAGGATCAGCCAAAATCGGTTTCACGTTCCGTGCACGAGTTCCTGCGGGTGCTGGCCGAGGCACTGATCATTGTGCTGGCCGTGAGCTTTCTGGCGCTGGGCCTGCACCGCAATCCCTGGCGCATCGACATGCGGCCGGGACTGGTGGTGGCCTTGTCGATTCCTCTGGTGCTGGCCATTACCTTTCTGGTCATGGAGCGCTGGAATATCGATCTGCACAAGATTTCGCTGGGCTCGCTGATCATTGCGCTGGGGTTGCTGGTGGATGACGCCATCATCATTGTCGAAATGATGGTGCGCAAGCTGGAAGAAGGTTACGACCGTCTCAAGGCCAGCACTTATGCCTATACGGCAACGGCCATGCCGATGCTGACGGGGACGCTGATTACGGCTGCGGGTTTCCTGCCGATCGGACTGGCGAACTCTGCCGTTGGCGAATACACCTTTGCCATCTTTGCGGTGACCACAACGGCATTGATCGTGTCATGGTTTGTGTCGGTTTATTTTGTGCCATTTCTTGGTTATCGCCTGCTGCGCGAACATCCGGCCAGCAGTGGCGAGTCGCATGAAGTGTTTGATTCACCCTTTTACAGTCGCGTGCGCACTACGGTGGACTGGTGCGTCGAGCATCGCTGGATCACGATTGGTGCAACGGTGGGTGCGCTGCTGATGGGTGTTGTCGGCATGAAATTCGTGGAGAAGCAGTTTTTCCCCGACTCCAATCGTCCCGAGATTCTGGTTGACCTGTGGCAGCCCGAGGGGGCATCGCTGGCCAGCACGGATGACCTGGTGAAGCGGGTGGAAAAGCGCCTGATGGCCATTCCGGATGCCGGTTCAGTGACATCGTTTGTCGGCCATGGGGTGCCGCGCTTCTACCTGTCACTGGACCAGATTTTTCCGCAAAGCAATGTGGCGCAAATGGTGCTGGTGCCAACATCGTTCGAGTCGCGTGAACAGATCCGGCGCGCACTGCCGGACATCCTGCACGAAGAATTTCCCGAGGCGCGCGCACGTGTGCGTCTGTTGCCGAATGGTCCGCCCGTGCCGTATCCGGTCATGTTCCGCGTGCTGGGGGATGATCCGGCAAAATTGCGCGCGCTCGCCGACAAGGTGCGGGCGATTGTGCAGGCCGACCCCGATACCCGTGGCGTGAATGACAACTGGGCAGAAAAGGTAAAGGCGCTGAACCTGGATGTGGACCAGACACGTGCGCGCGCGCTTGGCGTGTCAACGCAAGCGGTGGCAACGGCCGGCCAGACCATTCTGTCCGGCTTGCCGATTGGCCAGTATCGCGAGGACAACGAGCAGATCCGCATCATGCTGCGCCAGCCTGCCGAGGAGCGTTCAACCATGACGGCGCTGACCGCTGCGTATCTGCCAACGGCAAGCGGCCAGTCGATTCCGATTTCGCAGGTGGCACGTCCGGCATTTGTCTGGGAGCCGGGCGTGGTGTGGCGCCAGAACCGGCAGTTCGCGATCACGGTGCAGGCAGATGTGAAGGAGGGTGTGCAGGGAGCCACCGTGGCGCTGCGCATCAACCAGCTGCTGGAAAAACTGCGCGCCGACATGGAGCCGGGCTATCACATTGATCTGGCCGGCACCGTGGCGGAATCACAGAAGGGTACTGATTCGATCACGGCCAATGTACCGCTGATGCTGTTTATTATCTTCACCTTGCTGATGCTGCAGCTGAGAAGTTTTGCCCGCGCCATGCTGGTGTTTCTCACCGGTCCGCTGGGCATCATCGGTGCCGCAATGATGCTGCTGGTGACCGGTACGCCGATGGGCTTTGTCGCGACGCTCGGCATCATTGCCCTCAATGGCATGATCATTCGCAACTCGGTGATCCTGATTGACCAGATCGAGCAGGACATTGCACACGGTGTGGACCGCTGGACAGCGGTGGTGGATGCGGCCGTGCGCCGGTTCCGCCCGATCATGCTGACGGCTGCAGCAGCCGTGCTGGCCATGATCCCGCTGGCCTCCAGCAGTTTCTGGGGGCCGATGGCCGTGGCCATCATGGGCGGCCTGATTGTGGCGACAGCACTGACATTGCTCAGCCTGCCCGCCATGTACGCCGCGTGGTTCCGTGTGCGTCGCAGTGTCTGATAACTACGCCTGCCTGCACAGCGAGTGTGATGCTGTTGCAGGCGGGCGTGCCGACCCTGTCACAAAACGCATGGAAATGACAAAAAGTGTCAGGCAGTCGACGTTTTGACCGGAGATGTGCTGCCTAGAATGAGTCATCGACATGATTCATTTCAGAGGTTGTCATGCACACACGTCTTTTTCTTTCTGCAGCAATGCTGACGCTGCTGGCGCCGGTGTTGGCCGGTTGCGGCGAGAAGGCCGCATCATCCATGCCGGTGGCGGTGTCTGTCGCTGCACCAGTCGTGAGTGACGGCAGTCTGATGGTGCCGGGCCGGCCCCAGCTGGCGCGCCTGCCTGCGTCGGTGCCGCTGGAGGCGGTGCAGCCGGTTACCTGGAACATGTGGTGGGGCGAGAATGGCCGGCAATGGAAAATCTATGTGAACGGCAAGCTGGTGGATTCCGGCGTGGTCACCAGCAAGTCACCCAAGGCACAACAGGCCACAGTGGCGGTTGCACTGGAAGAGGCCGGACCGGTTGAAATCAAGGTGGCACTCTGCAATGACCATGGCTGCTCTGAAAGCGAGCCGACCATCGTGAATGTTGCTGCCAGCTGAGGGCGTGCGGCGGTTATTTTTCGATAAAATCTTTGCCATAAAAAAGCCCGGAGTCTCCGGGCTTTTTTATGGCGGCAAGACGGCGGGTCAGCCCAGTGAAATCATGCCGATATAGGTCATGGCGCCAGCCATGTAGCCAAGGAATGCGAGCAGGCTGATTTTTTTCAGGTACCACATGAAATCAATTCTCTCCATGCCCATCGCCGCCACGCCCGCCGCCGAACCGATGATGAGGCAGCTGCCGCCGGTACCGGCGCAGTACGCCAGCATTTCCCAGAAGTGCCCGTCCTGCACGAAGTGTGACAGCCATGCGGTCTGGGTGCCGGCAGTGGCCAGCATTTCAGGGGTAACCAGCGGGTACATTTTCATGGCCCCTGCCACCAGAGGCACATTGTCGACCACCGAAGACAGGACGCCGATGGCAATGTTGATGGCGTAGATGTTGCCCAGACTGTCCTTCAGTGCAGTAGCCGCCGCGGTGAGATGACCGGCCGTGGCAAGGCTGGATACGGCAAGCAGGATGCCGAGGAAAAACAGTACGCTGGGTGTATCGACGCGACGCAGCACGCCCACCACCGACAGCGGATGCTTGTCTTCGTCGTTCTTGCCGCGATGAATGAATTCCGTGGTAACCCACAACAGGCCCAGACCCAGCAGGATGCCCATGTAAGGTGGCAAATGGGTAAGCGTCTTGAACACCGGCACAAACAGCAGGGCGCCAATGCCCAGGGCAAACACCAGCCTGCGTTCGAAGGCCGTCGTGGGGTTGCGCCGGCTGTCTTCGCTTTCCATCAGTGCCGGGCGTGCCGTCTCGCCCTTCATGCTGAAGCTCAGCACGATGAGTGGTACCAGCAGGCAGACCAGGCTGGGAATGAACAGCTGTGTGATGATGCCGCCCGCCGAAATCTGGTTGCCAATCCAGAGCATGGTGGTGGTGACGTCGCCAATGGGCGACCACGCGCCGCCGGCATTGGCCGCAATGACCACGATGCCGGCATAAAACCAGCGCTCCTCTGCATCCCCGATCAGCTTGCGCAGCAGCGAGATCATCACGATGGTGGTGGTGAGGTTGTCGAGTGTGGCCGACAGGAAAAACGTGATGAAGCCGATCAGCCACAGCAGCCTGACGCGATTGGTGGTCTTGATGCGGTCGGTAATGACCGTGAAGCCGTCGTGGGCATCGACCAGCTCGACAATCGTCATGGCGCCGAGCAGGAAGAACAGGATTTCGGCAATTTCACCCAGGTGATGGCGCAGCTCGCTGGTGACCATGTGGGTGGCATCACCACCGTGTGCCGCAACATCCAGTGCAGGAATAATGGCATCGGCGCCAAGCACCAGTACTGTCCAGGTCAGCACGGCGGTGAGCAGGGCAGAGGCCGCCTTGTCTACTCGCAGGCTGTGCTCAAAGGCAATGCAGAGGTATCCGAAGGTGAATACCAGTGCCATTGTTGTGTACATGCCGCATCTCCATGACGTGTGCGTGAGCCGTCGGGTGATTCAAGCACGGCACGGGCAATGCAACAACGTTTCAGCGGCGCTCGTACACCACGAAGCTGTAATCCAGTTGCGCCGGCTCGTAGTGATGGTCCTGGCGTCCGGTTTCCTGCCACTCCTGCCGGTTCCATTCCGGAAAGAAGGCATCGCCCGCCACGGATTTTTTGACTTCGGTGAGGTACATGCGGTCGACGCGGAGCAGGGCCTCGGCATAGATCTGGCCGCCACCGATGATGATGATTTCTTCGCTGCCATCAATGAAGGCAACGCTTTCTGCCAGCGCGATGGCCGCATCCAGCGAGTGCACGACCCGCACACCTTCCGGTGCAGTAAAGGACGGGTTGCGCGTGATCACGATGTTGGTGCGGTTGGGCAGTGGCCGGCCCAGCGAATCAAACGTGGTGCGCCCCATGATCACGGCCTTGCCGCTGGTGACTGCCTTGAAGTACTTGAGGTCTTCCGGCAGGTACCAGGGCAGCTTGTTGCCGATACCGATGCAGTTGTTGTCGGCAACAGCGGCGATCAGTGCCAGGCGGGGTTTGTGCGCGTCAGTCATCAGACGGCCACCGGTGCCTTGATGTGCGGGTGGTGCTCGTAGCCTTCCAGCGTGAAGTCTTCATATTTGAAATCGAAAATGTTCTTCACGGCCGGATTTATTTTCATTACCGGCAGCTTCAGTGGTTCGCGCGACAGCTGCAGGTCGGTCTGCTCCATGTGGTTGCTGTAGAGATGGCAGTCACCACCCGTCCAGACAAAATCGCCGGGCTGCAGGTCGCAGGCCTGGGCCACCATCATGGTGAGCAGGGCATAGCTGGCAATGTTGAACGGCACGCCCAGGAAAATGTCCGCGCTGCGCTGGTAAAGCTGGCAGGACAGCTTGCCGTCGGCCACATAAAACTGGAAAAACGCGTGGCAGGGCGGCAGCGCCATGTTCTGGATTTCGCCGACATTCCAGGCCGAGACGATGAGGCGGCGCGAGTCCGGTGTGTTCTTGATCTGCTCGATCACCTGCGTGATCTGGTCGATGTGACGGCCATCGGCCGCGGGCCACGAGCGCCACTGGTAACCATAGACCGGGCCCAGGTTGCCGTGCTCATCCGCCCATTCGTCCCAGATCGACACACCGTTTTCCTTCAGGTAACGGATGTTGGTGTCGCCCTGCAGAAACCACAGCAGCTCGTGAATGATGGATTTCAGGTGCAGCTTTTTCGTGGTGAGCGCCGGAAAGCCTTCAGCCAGGTTGAAGCGCATCTGGTAGCCGAACACGGAGTAGGTGCCGGTGCCGGTGCGGTCGGACTTGAAGGTGCCGTGCTCGCGCACATGGCGCATGAAATCGAGGTATTGCTTCACGACGCAGTCACTCCGGGGTGCGGGTTGGGACGGTTATGGC
Source organism: Moraxellaceae bacterium (assembly GCA_030646295.1). Taxonomy (GTDB): domain Bacteria; phylum Pseudomonadota; class Gammaproteobacteria; order Pseudomonadales; family Moraxellaceae; genus UBA2031. The sequence goes on along the minus strand of JAUSND010000025.1, from coordinate 128,982 downwards.
CAGACGTTCATTGCGGTAGGCCAGCAGCATGAGGACAAGGCCGCCCAGAATCATCGGGGTGGTGAGGATCTGGCCCATGGTCATCCAGTCAAACAGGATGAAGCCCTTGTCCGCATCGGGCTGGCGGAAGAACTCTACCGTGAAACGGGCGGCGCCATAGCCGGCCAGAAACAGGCCGGAGACGGCCATGCGCGGGCGCGGGCGGGCCGAGTACCACCACAGCAGCACGAACAGCACCAGGCCTTCCAGCACGGCCTCATACAGTTGGGAAGGGTGGCGGGCCAGGTTGTCGACGTGCGGAAACACCATGGCCAGCGGAAAGTTCTGGTCCACCACGGGGCGGCCCCAGAGCTCGCCACCGATGAAATTGCCGATACGCCCGAAGAGCAGACCGGTGGGCACCAGCGGCGCGACAAAATCCATCATGTCAAACCAGGGTTTCTGGTACTGGCGGCAGAAGACTGCAACCGCAATCAGCACGCCCAGCAGGCCGCCGTGAAAGCTCATGCCGCCTTCCCAGACGCGCAATGCCCACAGGGGATCGTCCACCAGACGATCAAAACCGTAAAACACCACATAACCCAGGCGTCCGCCCAGAATCACACCCATGGCAATGTAGAAGAGCAGGTCGGACAGCATGTCGGCGGTCCAGCCCGAGCCGTTGCGGCGGATGCGCCAGAGGGCAAGGCCATAGCCGATGCCGAAAGCGAGCAGGTACATGAGGCCGTACCAGTGCACCTTGAGCGGGCCGAGTGAAACGGCGATGGGGTCGATCTGGGGGTAAACTAGCACGGGGCCTTCCTGTCTGGTGGTGCGCAACAAGCGCTGGATTCTCCCACGGCTGCCCTCATATATGAATTGCTGATTTAGAGGCTTTGAGAACCTATGTGCCTGATCGCCGTGGCCTGGCAGGTCCACCCGGACTATCCCCTGATCGTGCTGGCCAACCGTGACGAGTTCCACGCCCGGCCGGCGGCGCCGGCACTGTTCTGGGGGGAGTCGCCTGCGGTGCTGGCGGGCCGCGACCTCAGTGCCGGGGGAACCTGGCTGGGGGTGACCCGGCAGGGGCGCTTTGCGGCGCTGACCAATGTGCGCGAGCCGGGCATGGCACAAGGCGAGCGCTCACGCGGCCTGATTGTGAGTGCTTACCTGCAGGGAAGTGACAGTCCGGAAGCCTATGTGGCGCAAGTTACCGCCGAGGGCCAGGCCTACAGCGGTTTCAATCTGCTGGCCAGTGATGGCGACAGCCTGTGGTGGACCAGCAACCGTGGCGCAGGGCCGCGCCGTCTTGACCCCGGCATCTACATGCTCAGCAACCATCTGCTGGACACGCCCTGGCCCAAGGTGGAGCTGCTCCGTGCCGGCCTGCTGGCACAGCTGCCGCATCCTGCCCCGGAGGCATTACTGGCCCTGTTGCAGGACGAACGTGAGGCGGCCGACATCGATCTGCCGGACACCGGCATTGGTCTGGCCATGGAGCGCATGTTGTCAGCGCCCTTCATCCGCTCCGCCCATTACGGCACCCGGGCCTCGACCGTGCTGCTGGCGGGCCATGCGCGCATCCGCTTTGTCGAGCAGGGGCACGGGCCGGACGGCCCGCTGGCGCGCAGCGAGTTTGCCTTCGACCGGTTGCCGGCGGCATGAGCCCGCTGCCCTTGTCCTTCTACCGTCGTGACACCGAGACCGTGGCGCGCGAGCTGCTGGGGCAGCGCCTGTGCCGGCGCCTGCCGGATGGCCGCCTGTTGAGCGGCGTCATCGTCGAGACAGAGGCTTATCTGGGCATTGCGGATCGCGCCTGCCATACCTTTGGTGGCCGGCGCACCCCGCGTACCGACACCATGTATGCCGACGGTGGCGTGGCCTATGTCTATCTCATCTATGGCATGTACTGGTGCCTTAATGCAGTGACGCGACGGGAGGGTGATCCCGAGGCGGTACTGATCCGGGCACTGGCGCCCGAGCAGGGGCATGAGCTCTGGCAGGCGGCATATCCCCGGCTCAAGCCGGCGCAGTGGCTGAGTGGCCCGGGACGCCTGTGCCGTGCCTTGCAGATCGACAAGGCATGCAACGGCCAGCCCCTCACGCAAGGGGATCTGTGGATTGAGGCGGTTGCCAGCGTGGAGCCTGCAGTCATTGTGGCCGGTCCACGCGTTGGCGTGGATTACGCGGGCGAGGCAGCACACTGGCCACTGCGGTTTCATGTGGCCGGTGAGCCGTCGGTGTCGCGGCTGCGTTGAGGCGGCGGGTACGGCTCAGTTTTGCCGGGGCAGCAGGTAGCGGACCATGATTTCGCGCTCGGCGTGTTTCACGCTGAGGTAGTTGTCGAGGAAATCATTGTCAAAGCCTGCCAGATGCAACAGTGTCTTTTCGAGCGCCTCCGAGAGCTGCAGGGCCGCCTTGCGCTTGCGCGATGCCGGGTCCTGTTCCTGAAAGGCAATGTTGTCGAAATACGACTGCAGGGCCATCAGTTCGAAGGTGCCCGGCTTTTGCTGGTCCAGGCAGAAATGGGATAGCAGGGAGGCCAGACCGGGCGGGGTGTAGCTGGCGCAAGCATCCTGGCTTGTAATCGCGTTCATGGCGGTGTCTCGTTCCTGAGTTCACCGTATCAGGTGTATCAGGACTTTGACGAAAAGCTCATGCCGGCCGATGAAGGGCCGGTTGCGGAGGCTGAATGGAGACGGCCCGTTCCCGCCGGCCTGACGCAGTCCGGGCCGGCGGGATGAGGCGGCTCAGCCCTTGTTCTTCGGGCGGACCAGGTCCATCAGGCCCAGATCATCCAGTTCAAATTCCACCAGACTCCGGATCACGGCGGCATTGTCCACCTGCATGACCTGGGCCAGCAGGGACTGTGCCTGGGCATAGGGAACGGTACGCAATACCTTGCGCACGCGCAGGAGATTGCTGGCGCTCATCGACAGCGAATCAAATCCCATGGCCATCAGCAGGACTGCGGTGGCAGGGTCGCCGGCCATTTCGCCACAGATGCCGACAGGCTTGCCCATGCGATGCACTTCGTCGACCACGATTTGCAGGGCGCGCAGCACCGAGGGGTGATATGGCGTGTAAATGTCGGCAACTCGTGCATTGTTGCGGTCTACGGCGAGCATGTATTGCGTGAGGTCGTTTGATCCCACAGACACAAAATCCACCAGCTGGGCCATGTCGGCAATCTGGAATATCGTGGCCGGCACTTCCACCATCACACCCACGCGCGGCATGACAATCGGGACGCCTTCCTCTTCCTGTACCTCCATGACGGCACGGTGAATCAGGTGCAGCGCTTCCTCGATCTCGAAGACCGATGAAATCATCGGCAGCATCACCTGCAGGTTGTCCAGGCCGATGGCGGCTTTCAGCATGGCGCGAATCTGTACCATGAAAATTTCCGGATGATCGAGTGTGATGCGGATGCCGCGCCAGCCGAGTGCCGGGTTGTCTTCCTTGATCGGGAAGTAGGGCAGGTCCTTGTCGCCACCGATGTCCAGTGTGCGCATGGTGACCGGGGCCGGCGAGAATGCTTCGAGCTGCTGGCGGTAAATGGCGCGTTGCTCTTCTTCGCCAGGAAAGCGTTCGCGCAGCATGAAGGGAATTTCGGTACGGTAGAGGCCGACACCTTCGGCGCCGCGATCCTTGCCGCGTGCCACGTCAACCATCAGGCCGGTATTCACGTACAGGGCGATACGATGGCCGTCCGGTGTTTCGGCAGGCAGGTTCTTGTAGGCGTCCAGTCCGGCGATCAGCTGGCGCTCTTCCCTGATGATTTCCTTGTAGCGCGTGCGCAGCAGACGCGATGGCTGCACATACACGCGGCCCTGATAGGCATCCACAATCATTTCGGTGTCGTCGAGCTGCGTTACCGGCAGATCACCAACGCCGACCACGGTGGGCAGGCCGAGGGCGCGCGCCACAATCGCCATGTGCGAATTGGCGGCACCGGCCACGGTGACAATGCCGGCAATCTTGTCGAGCGGTGTTTCCACCAGCATGGCCGTGGTGATGTCTTCGCCGACCAGAATGGACTTGTCCGGAAAATCACGCAGGCCGGAGCCTTCCTGTTTTTGCAGGTGGGCCAGAATGCGCAGGCCGAGGTCACGCACGTCGGCCATGCGTTCGCGCAGATAAGGATCATCCATTACCGCGAAGGTCTGCATGTGCGCCTCGATCACTTCACGCAGCGCACCCTGTGCCCAGTTGCCGGCGTTAATGTGTTCAATGATTTCACTGGGCAGTGCGTTGTCATCCAGCATGCGCAGGTAGACATCGAACAGCGCACGCTCCTCGGGCATCAGCGTGTTGACCATCTTTTCATTGAGGTCGCTGATTTCCTGACGCACGGAGGCAACGGCCTGCTCCAGCAGGCCGATTTCGGCGTCGACATCTTCGGCGATGCGGTCCGGTACCGAATCAATGTCGGCGGGCGGATACATGACCACGGCGCGGCCGATCACGATACCGCTGGAGCCGGCAATGCCGGTGAAAATGCGGGTCACATTGCTGCGTGGCGCCGTGCGTGACACTTCCAGCGTGCCGATGGCTTTTGCATGGGCCACTACGCCGGACAACTGCGCCGACAGCGTGACCAGAAACGCTTCTTCGGCTTCGTCAAACTTGCGGTTGTCGCGCTGCTGCACCACCAGCACACCCAGCACCTTGCGCCGGTGCATGATCGGTGCGCCGAGAAAGGAGTTGTATTTTTCTTCGCCGGTTTCGGGCAGGTAATGGTATTTCGGGTGGGCGGAAGCATTGTCGAGATTGATCGGTTCCTCGCGTGCGCCACACAGGCCGACGAGTCCTTCGTTCCATGCCAGCGACACGGTGCCGACCGACTCGGGGTTGAGGCCTTCGGTCGACATCAGCAGGTAGCGGTTGGTCTTGTCATCGAGCAGGTAGACGGAGCAGACCTCGGTGCCCATGGTTTCGCGCACACTGGTGACCATGGTATCCAGCGCTGCCGTGAAGTTCGGCGCGGAGTCCACGTCCTGTACAATCTTGCGCAACCTGTCCAGCAGCATCGCTTGTTCCGGGGCGGCTAACCGCCTGCTCGATAAATAACAGCCTTAGCGCAGCGGCAGGCGCGGCGCCAGCTCCATCAGTGCGCGGCGATACACTTCCCGCTTGAAGGACACCACCTGATTCAGCGGATACCAGTAGCTCACCCAGCGCCAGCCATCAAACTCGGCCGGGTGCGAGCGGGTGAGGTCGACCCGGTTGTCGTCGCTTTCCAGCTGCAGCAGAAACCATTTCTGTTTCTGGCCGATGCAGACCGGCACTTGTCCGTCATTGCGCACAAAGCGGCGGGGCAGCCGGTAGCGCAGCCACCCGCGGGTACTGGAAATGATGCGTACATCGGGCACTTCCAGCCCGACTTCCTCCCACAGCTCACGAAACATGGCCTCTTCGGGCGACTCGTTTTCGATGATGCCGCCCTGGGGGAATTGCCAGGCGTCATGGCCCGTTCGCCGTGCCCACAGCACCTGGCCCTGGGGGTTGGCGAGAATGATGCCCACATTGGGGCGGAAGCCATCGGCGTCGATCATGGCTTGGTCTCAAGAAAAGCGTTCAAGTTCTTGTTTTATAAATACTCTAGGCATGGCGGCAGGAGCAAGCGCGGGAGCGTTTATTTTTGTCGATCCGGCCGGGGCGGGGCCTCAGGGTGGGGGTCGGCAGCGCGGTGCGTTATCATGCCGACCCTGTTTCCGGAGACTGCCATGACCCTTGCCATCTTTGATCTCGACAACACCCTGCTGGCCGGCGATTCCGATCACGCCTGGGGGGAGTATCTGGTTGAGCAGGGCCATGTCGACGGCGTCTGGTACAAGGCCGAGAACGACCGTTTCTACAGCGACTACTGCCGTGGCGAGCTGGACGTGATTGCCTACAGCGAGTTCGTCTTCTCGGTGCTGGCACGCGAGGATGCGGCCACACTGGCAGCCTGGCACGCCGGATTCATGGCCCAGAAGGTCGCGCAGATGATCCTGCCCAAGGGGCGCGAGCTGCTGGCAAGGCATCGTGAGGCCGGGCACCGCCTGCTCATCATTACCGCCACCAACCGCTTCATCACTGGCCCGATTGCCCGTGAGCTGGGCGTGGACGAGCTGATTGCCACCGAGCCGGAAATGAAGAGTGGCCGCTATACCGGCAAGGTGGCCGGCATTCCCTGCTACCAGCATGGCAAGATTGATCGCCTGCAGGAGTGGCTGAACCTGAACAATGAATCGGCCGAGGGCTGCTGGTTCTATTCCGATTCGCGCAACGACATTCCCCTGCTGGAATTTGCCACGCATCCGGTCGCGGTGGATCCGGACGAGGCCCTGCGTGCCCATGCCGCCGCCAACAGCTGGCCGGTGATGTCTTTGCGCCAGGATGTGCGGTGAAGCGGATCGGGTCTAGACTGACAAAAAACAAGCCTGGAGAGGGATTATGAAGCGTCTGCTGATTGCACTGGCGATAGCGGCCACGGCCGCAACGGCCCGGGCCGACCTGATACTCGGTCTGCAGTACGGTGAGCAGAGTCTCGATTACCGGCAGGCGGTCAATGGTGTCGAGATCTCGGGTGGCAGTCTGGAGACGGATGGCTATGTGGGGTTGATGGTGGGGGCGGGCACGCCGGGTGGCAATTCCCGCTTCATGTTCGACTATGTTGCCTATGACCTGGGCAATGACAACCGCATGAAGCTGTTCAATGTGGGCTATGTCCGCCTGGTGCCGCTCTGGCAGGGGGCCGAAAACCGCTTGCGCGCTTTTGGTGGTCTTGAGCTGGGTTACGGCTCACTGGATATGGCCAGCCAGCCCTTCTATAACAGCGGCAGCGACAGCGGGTTGCAGTATGGCGTGCGCACCGGTCTGAGCATGGGATTCGGCCCCAGGGTGGAGCTGGAACTGGGCGTGCGCGCCAGCCAGGTGGGCCTTGAGGCAACGCAGCAGGGCCTGGTCGGTGCAGCCGGTGTGGCCACAACCGAGATTGACCGCATGACGGCCTGGTGGACGGGCGTCAATTTCAGTTTCTAGTACCGGCTAGCGCCGCCCCGGTGCTGTCACGACCGGACCGGTCAGCCCGGAGACACCCAGCTCGGCAAGCACCTGTCGTTCGGCGGCAGTCTGCACGCGTTCGGCAATGGTGAGCAAACCCAGCCCGCCGGCAATGCTGGCAATGGCTTTCACGACGGCCTGATTGCCGGGGCTGGCATCAATCCCGCTGATCAGGCTGCTGTCTATCTTGAGGTAGTCCAGTCCGAGGTCATGCAGGTGCGGCAGGCTGCTGAAGTGGCGGCCAAAATGGTCAATCCCGACATGGCAGTCCAGCGGCCGCAAGCGGTCCGTCAGCTGGCGCAGGGTAGACAGCTCGCCGCTCAGTCCGTGCTCGCTGACCTCGAACCACAACTGTCGCGCCGTGTCCGGGTCGGCACGCAGCAGGGCGACCAGCGCCTCCAGGAAGTCGGCTGATTGTGCGGACTCAATCGACAGGTTGAGTGCGATCGGGTGGGGTGACGTCCCCTGCATCAGCATCGCTTGCCGGCAGGCCTCCAGATCCAGTGCCGGCGTCATGCCCATGCGGGTGGCAAACGGCATGAAGCGCCCGGCGGCCAGCTCGGCGCCGGTGTCCGGATGGCGCAGGCGCAGTGCCATCTCGTCATGCAGGCGGCGACCATCCTGATGAATCACCGGGAAGGCCTGCAGGAAGAAGGCGTGTTCGCGGATGCCCTGGGTCAGCAAGGTCTGCCAGGGCATGTCATCACTGTCACGTGCCGCTACCTGCTGCACGGCGACCGCATTGTCGCCGGAGTTGATGGCGGCGAGCAGCGCCTGTTCGGCGCACTCCCGCGCCTGTGCCGGTGTCTGGCCATGCCGGTAGAGGGCGATGCCGACATGCAGCAGGTTGCCGTTTAGGCTGTACTGGCTGTCCATCAGGCTGGTCACCTGGGCGGCCAGCTGTTCGCCAAGCCGTTGTGCGGCATCCAGCTCCAGTCCAGGACAGAGCAGCATGAACTCTCCACCTGCCGGGCGCGCAGCAACACGCTCATGATGGTTGGCGGTGGTGTTGCGCCACACCTGGGCAATGTCGCGCAACAGGGCATCACAGCCCTCATGGCCCAGCTTGTCGTTCAGTGCCTGCAGGGCATGGATGTGCAGCCACAGCAGTGCTCCCCGGTCAGTGGCATCTTCCTCGTGCAGAGCCGCCTCCAGGCGTGAATCAAACCAGAGACGGTTGGCCAGGCCGGTCAGCGGGTCGCCGTTGGCTTGCTGCTGCAGTGCCTGAATGCGGGCGGCTTCCTCGGCAAACATGGCCTTCAGTCGCTCCACCATGGAGTTGAGTGCTTTCACCATGGCGGTGAGTTCGGGAATCCTCGGGACATCAATCGTGATGAAGCGTCGTTCCGTGATGGCGTCGGCCTGTTCCACCACGCGGTCCAGTGGCTGGCGGATGGTGCGCAGCATCAGGCTGCCCAGTCCTCCGGTGAGCAGGCCGGCGCCCGAGATCCAGAGCAGCAGGTGCAGGGCACCGGACCACAGTGCGGCATAGGCAAAACGGGTATCGGCCACCAGCGTGACCTTGCCGGCCTGTTGCCAGCCGTTCGACACCAGCGCTTCGCCCGGGCGCGCCTGGATGGAAAACAGTCCGGTGAACCAGGCCGGTACGGTATCCGTGCGTGCATTGTTGTGACGCTCCACAACGATGCGGTCATCGACTGCACGAAACGTGACGTGACGGAAATGGCCGCTGTCAAACAGTGCACTCACCAGCAGTTCCTGCATGGCGGGGTCCTGTCCTTGTTGCGACATGGACAGTGCCAGTGATGCCGCATTATCCATGCTCTGTGTGTAAAGCTGTTGCTCGAGATAATCGCGCGCCGTCAGCATGCTGACGACAAAGCTGCCAAGAAAAGCAAACACCGTCGTCAGCAGCACCACCAGCCACAGACGCCTGAAAAGTGACATGCCATTTTCATGTTTCATAACGAGCCTTCCTGTTGCATGCGTTCCAGCAATCCGGTCCAGCGCGACAGTCGTTCAACGGGCGAGGCCGGTGCACTGCCTCCTCCCGCCCATACGCCATCGCTGTTGAAGCTGAAAACCGGCTCCAGATCCGGTCGTCGTGCTGCCGGGCGGATTTCATTGAGGAGATTGTCCAGCACGAGTGGTTGTGCATCCGGCGTGGCGTAATAGGTCAGTACCATGTGCGCCTGCGTGATGTTGCTCAGCGGGCCGCCGATACGTGCGCGCACATAGGTCAGCCGCATGCGTTGCACCGGGATGCCCAGCATTTTCAGGGTGAAGTACTTGATGATGGTGAAATCTTCGCAGTCGCCGGCGCCCAGCCCGAGGGTCTCGCCTGGCGTCGCCCAGAAGTCGGCTTGTTTCCACAGCGAGGCATCGCTTTCAAACTGCAGCAGCCGATTGAAAAAATCATTCACGCGCATGAGTTTTTCCTTTTCGGGCAATGACTGCCACTGGGGAATCTGCCGCTGCAGTTGCTGAACCCTTTCTGCGCCCTCACTCCCGTTCCGTTGCAATACGGTTTGTTGCAGGCGGAGAAGATCCATCGCGTTTCCCGGCAGCCACGGCAGCACGAGGAAAATTGAAGCGGCCATCAACCACAGACACCGTATGTGCGGCGACAGTGGCAGTAACCATGGACGCGCACCCACCACCCGCTTCTGCTGCATGCGAAGCCCCGCCTTTCCGTTTGTCAGATTTTTTGTCAAACGGCAGTGTTTTACGTTTTTTTCAGTGTAGGTCGCCTGCGTCACCTTGCAGCATTTTCATGCTGGTCTATTACTTCTGCTGCAGGTCATCACTTTTTTGCCAGATATTTTTGCATGGGGGAGGTTAATCAATGGGATAAGCCGGAGCTTGCTTATCCCGGTTGTTCATAAGGAGAGCATCATGAGCAGATTGCTGCGATGGGTGGCGATTGTCGTCACCTTCCTGGTGGCGGGTCACACTCTCGCTGCCGACGTTTCAACCTTGTCCGGGGCAGTTGAAGAGTCGGTCATGCGCAATCCGGAAGTGGTTGCCCGGTATCACGCCATGACGGCTGCCAGCGAGGAAGTGAAAGTGGCGCGTGGCGGACTCTATCCCCGTCTGGACCTGCGTGGCTATATCGGGTCGGAAACCCTTGAACAGCGGGATCTCAGTCCCGGCGCACTGCCTGACCGGCTGGATACCTACAATGTTGATGGCGGCGCACTGACGTTGCGGCAATTGCTGTTTGACGGCTTTGCCACCACGAAGGAAGTCGGGCGCCTGAAGTATGCAAAGCGTGTGCGTTATTACGAGTTGCTGACGACGGCTGAAGATGCTGCCCTCGAAGCCACGCGCGCGTATCTGGATGTCGTGAAGTATCGCAAGCTGACTGCTCTGGCCAGCGACAACTATGCAGCCCACAAGGAAGTCTACGAGCACGTGCGCCAGCGTGTGGAAGCGGGCATTGGTCGTGGCGTGGATCTTGAGCAGGCCGGTGGTCGTCTGGCCCTGGCAGAGTCAAACCTGCTGACCGAATCGTCCAACCTGCATGACGTCAGCGCCCGGTTCGAACGCATTATCGGCCAGAAGCCGCCAGAACCCCTTCAGGACCCGGCATCGTTTGTCGGCAAGCTGCCGACCAATGACGAGCTGGTGCAGGGGGCTTTCCGGCAGGCACCGGAAATGAATGCCGCACTCGAAAACATACGTGCTGCACGCGCCGAGCTTAAATCAAAACAGGGCGCCTACTGGCCGACGCTGGCCTTGCAGGCCAGTGTCATGCATGACCGCAATGTCGACAACCTGATGGATCGTGAAACCCGTGGCAGGCTGGAGCTGATGCTGAACTACAACCTGTTCAACGGTGGGTCGGATCGTGCACGGGTACGGCAATACAACGAAAAACTGTACGAGTCCTACGATCTGCGCGACAAGGTCTGTCGCGACTTGCGCCAGACCACCCGCATTGCCTGGAACGATACCAGCAAGCTGCAGGACCAGTTGCTGTCGCAGGATCAGCATCAGTTGGCCACCGCCAAGGCGCGTGATGCCTACCGCAAGCAGTTTGATATCGGACAGCGTACCTTGCTGGATCTGCTCGACAGTGAAAACGAACTTTACGATGCGCGCCGTACCTATCTGATTTCCGAGGCGGATCTGGAAGTGGCCTATGCACGTGTGCTGGCACCGACGGGGCATCTGCTTGAAACCCTGCAGCTGAAGTCGATCGGCAGCGATGGTCTTGGTGAAGATGATGAGGATCTGCTGGACGACAAGGACCGCGTGTATTGCGCACTCGACATGCCGCAGAAACTGGTCAAGCCGGCGGACCGTCCGGTAACGCCACTGCCCAAGCGTCGTCGTCTGGAAAGTTTCACCCTGAAAGCCGATACCCTGTTTGCCTTTGACAAGGCCGAGTTGTCTGCCGCCGGTCGCCAGTCACTGGATGGTCTGGTGGAGGGGCTCATGGCGCATGCCAAACACAAGGATCGCACGATCAATGTGCACGGCTATACCGACCGCCTTGGCGCCGATACGTACAACCAGCGACTGTCCGAACGACGTGCCCAGACCGTGCGTGATCATCTGGTCAGCAAGGGCCTGCCGTTTGATCAGGTGACGGCTCAGGGTCATGGCGAAGACGATCCGGTGACCGGTGCGAACTGCTCGGGCGATACCGCCACCAAGGGGCTGATTGATTGCCTGCAGCCGGACCGGCGCGTGGTGATCGATGTGGAGGGTCAGGAAGAGGTGGTCATCCAATACGATCCCGACGAGAAGAAGTGGGAGCGTGCCGACCAGCCGCCCGCAGCAAGCCAGCCACCGGCTCCGGCACCTGCTCCGAAGCCATGACCGGTCGGCCTGAAGGTCTCGGTCACGAGGCCTTCAGGCATTGACCTGCCGGTCCGGTGCCGTAACCGTGCAGGTCGTCGTGATCATGACTGGCGCGGCAACGGTTTGCGGTTTAATCCGGATGATTGAATGTTGAATGACGGGGCGACGTGATGAAAAGGCTTGGCGTGGTGGTCAGCTTGCTGCTGGCATTGGCGGTACCGGTACAGGCAAACCAGGATGCGCTGGATGAGGCCCGCACGGAGCTCGACAACCAGTTGGCCAATACCATGGGGGTGATTTCCGTGGGGTCGGCCGATTGCGATGGCACGCCGTGCCTGAACATCTATGTCGAGGAAATGGACCCTGCCATCACCAAACAGATTCCGGCCGAATTCAAGGGTTTCAAGGTGCGGGTCCAGGTGGGCACACCCATCGGGTTCTGATGCCTGGTTAACCGTGTCCTGAAGCATTAACAGAACCAGGGCCGCCTGATGTGTGTCAGGCGGCTCTGCATTTGGGCTCTGCATTTGAAGGGGTCAGGTAATCTCAAGCACGGTGCCGACACTGGCAAAGACCTCGACTTCCTCGCGCAGGTCCTGCTCCAGCAGCGGATAGGCGCTCAGCCAGCCTTGCGGAAAGCCCAGGACAAAGCGCAGCCCGTCGGTGCGCAGGCGGATCGGCGGGAGCGGCTCGCGGCGCCGGCTGTGATGCAGCAGCACCGACAGGCGCAGCAGCAGGCACAGGCGCAGCAGCGTCAGGCCACCGGCTTCCACGATCGAGGTGTATTGTTCGGGCTTGATCTTGCGGCGGTGGCTGCCCACCAGCAGTGCCAGTTTTTCCTGTACCGGCTGCGAGAATCCCGCCATGTCGGAGTAGCGCAGCAGGTAGTCGCCATGCTTGTGAAAGCCGGTGTGCGAGACCGCCATGCCGACCTCGTGCAGGCGTGCCGCCCGCAGCAGCAGGTTGCTGTTTTCGGTCTCGTCAGATGCCAGAATCGCCTCGACCTGCTCCAGCAGGTGGGCGGCTGTCGTGGCCACCCTGTCAGCCTGCGCACCATCCACATGGTAGCGTGCCATCATGGCCTGCACGGTGCGGTCACGGACGTCTTCATCGGCATAACGGCCCAGCATGTCATGGAGGACGCCTTCGCGCAGTGCGCCATCCGAGTAGTCCATTGCCGTGATCCCGAGTTCCTCGAACAGGGCGATCACAATTGCCAGGCCGGCGGGCAGCACACTCTTGCGATCATCCTTGATGGCCGGCAGGACGATGTCGTTGACGTGCCCGAACCTGAGCACCAGGCGATGCAGTTCGTGCACGGCATCGGCGGTCAGCTGTCCGCTGCCCTTGTCCAGTCCCAGCCCCATGGTGACCTGACGCATTGCCTTGAACGTGCCGGAGGAGCCCACCACCGAGTCCCAGCCCCGCTCACGGTAGGTGCTCACCAGCGGAGCCAGCTCATGGCGTGCAGCGGTAATGGCGCGTTCCATGGCCTTCGGGCTGATGACGCCGTCGGCAAAAAAGCGTGAGGCATAGCTGACGCAGCCCATATAAGTGGACTCCATCAGCAGGGGCTCGAATTTCTCACCGATGATCAGCTCGGTCGAGCCACCACCAATGTCGATGACCAGCCGCCGCGCATTACTGGCCAGCGTATGGGCAACGCCCATGTAGATCAGGCGTGCTTCTTCGCGTCCGGCAATCACCTCGATGGGGTGGTTAAGGATTTTTTCGGCTTTCTTCAGGAACGCGGGAGCATTGCGCGCCACGCGCAGGGCATTTGTGCCTACCACGCGCAAACGGTCCGGCGTAATGCCGTCCAGGTGCTGGGCAAAGCGCGACAGGCAGGCCAGTGCACGTGCCTGGGCTTCTTCGGTCAGGCGGTCCTTGTCGTCCAGTCCGCCGCCCAGACGCACTTTCTCTGACATGCCCTCCACCAGCTTCAGTTCACCGTGATCCAGGCGCGCCACCGCCAGGTGAAAGCTGTTGGAGCCCATGTCGATGGCGGCAATCAGGCCATCCTCGCGCAGGCGCGGTGTGCTGGGCATGTCATTCTCTCCGGCATGGTAAGGGCGCAATGGTAGCCTAGTCGGCTACAACGGTAAGTGCTTCCGGACAAATCAATTGCCTGGCCGGGCGTTTGTGCAGGGGGTAAACCGGCAGAGGCTCTGCTATGATTGATGCCTTCTTAAGATGTCCTGCGGAGACGACGAATGGCCAACGAACTGATCGTGAACGCCACTGATGCCAGCTTCGAGTCTGATGTGCTCAAGGCTGATGGTGCCGTGCTGGTGGATTACTGGGCACCGTGGTGTGGCCCCTGCAAGATGGTTGCCCCCATCCTGGATGAGCTGGCCAGCGAATATCAGGGTCGTCTGACCATCGTCAAGGTGAACGTGGACGACAACCCCGGCATCGCCCAGAAGTACGGCGTCCGCGGTATTCCCACCCTTACCCTGTTCAAGGCCGGCAGCGTCGAGGCGACCAAAGTGGGCGCCCTGTCAAAGTCACAGTTGACGGCGTTTCTGGATTCCAATATATAATCAGTCCTACGCGGGCTGCTCAGCGGCCCGCGCGTTCAACGCACACCGTCCGGTTCCATTCCGGAAAACAGCCCGATCAGCCTTGTTTCTACCCTCTTTTGTACTATCGTAGTGGCAAGTAGCGATTTTCCGACTGTTTCTGTTCTCCCCGCGCCGATTCAGGAATACTGACTCTGGTGCTGATTCGAGAGCATCGCCTCAAGACTCTGTCTCAAGAGCCGGCCTCTCTGGCCGCAGGCGCCGTTGCGTTGCCATCCCTCTCTTCTCCCCCGCGTTATTCTGATTTTTATGAATCTGACTGAACTCAAGAAAAAACCGATTGCCGAACTCGTCAAGATTGCCGAGGAAATGGGCCTTGAAAACATGGCCCGCAATCGCAAGCAGGATGTGATTTTTGCCATTCTGAAAACCCACGCACGCAATGGCGAGGAAATCTTCGGCGACGGCGTACTTGAAATTCTTTCCGACGGTTTCGGCTTCCTGCGCTCCTCCGAGGGCTCCTTCCTCGCCGGTCCGGATGACATTTATGTCAGCCCTTCGCAGATCCGTCGCTTCAATTTGCGCACAGGCGATACCATCGCCGGCACCATTCGCCCGCCGAAAGAAGGCGAGCGTTATTTCGCGCTGCTCAAGGTTAACCACATCAACTTTGATGCGCCGGAAAACGCCAAGAACAAGATCCTGTTCGAAAACCTCACGCCCCTGTTCCCCACCCAGCGTCTGGTGATGGAGCTTGGCAACGGGTCGACCGAAGATCTCGCCGCGCGCGTGATTGACCTCATTGCCCCCATCGGCAAGGGCCAGCGCTCGTTGCTGGTGGCCCCGCCAAAAGCCGGCAAGACCATGTTGCTGCAGAATATTGCGCACTCCATTACACGCAACAATCCGGAAGTCTTCCTGATTGTGCTGCTCATCGACGAGCGTCCGGAAGAAGTGACCGAAATGCAGCGCACCGTGCGCGGCGAAGTGGTTGCCTCCACGTTCGACGAACCGCCTGCGCGTCATGTGCAGGTGGCCGAAATGGTTATTGAAAAAGCCAAGCGACTGGTCGAGCACAAGAAGGATGTGGTCATCCTGCTTGACTCCATTACCCGTCTGGCCCGTGCCTACAACACCGTGATCCCCAGCTCCGGCAAGGTGCTCACCGGTGGTGTGGATGCACATGCGCTGGAACGTCCCAAGCGTTTCTTTGGCGCGGCCCGTAACATCGAAGAGGGTGGCTCGCTCACCATCATCGCGACGGCACTGATCGAAACCGGCTCGAAAATGGATGAAGTGATTTTCGAAGAGTTCAAGGGCACCGGTAACCAGGAAATCCATCTCGATCGCAAGATCGCAGAAAAGCGCGTGTTCCCGGCGTTCAATATCAAGAAGTCCGGCACCCGTCGCGAAGAGCGTCTGATGGGCGAGGATGACCTGAAGAAAGTGTGGATCCTGCGCAAGATCCTGCATCCCATGGACGAAATTGCGGCCATCGAGTTCCTTCTCGACAAGATGAGGGAAACGAAGACCAACGACGAGTTCTTCGATGCCATGAAACGCAAGTAAGCGTTTCTGTATAAAAAACCCGCCTTGAGCGGGTTTTTTATTGCCCGTTTTCTGATGTCGGCTGGGTATTATGTGACATTGATTGTGGGCAACATGCTTCATCTGGTGTTGGATTCACGGGAGGCGTTGTAATGAAGAGGTTGCTTGGGGAGCCCTTGCTGCATTTTCTGGTGGCGGGCGGATTGTTGTTTGCGGCGTATGCGTGGATCAACAAGGGGGAGGCTCGGCCTGATAGTGTCCAGATTACAACGGCAGAAGTAAGCTGGCTGAAGGAGACCTTTACCCGGCAGTGGCAGCGTCCGCCAACTGATGCGGAGTTGCAGGATTTGCTCGTCGATTATGTCAGGGAAGACCTGCTGGCGCGTGAGGCGAAGGCGCTCGGCCTTGATCAGAACGACACTGTGATTCGCCGGCGTCTGGCGCAGAAAATGCGGTTTATTGTGGAGGATACCGCTGCCTTGGCGGAGCCACCTGATGCCGAACTGATGCGGTTGTATGAGAAGAACCGTGCGCAGTACATGAGTCAGGGGAAGGTTTCCTTCACCCAGCGTTTGTTTCGCACCGAGGCCGATGCGCGTGCAGGGCTGGCGCGCCTGGCGGCAAGGCCGGATGCGGAGGTGGGGGAGCCCACCATGCTGGAAAGTGATTATGCCGGTGTTGATGCGGCGGCGGTCACCAGTATTCTGGGGCCGGAATTTTCTGCCCGTGTGTTCTCGCTGCCGACAGGGCAGTGGCAAGGTCCGCTCGAATCCGGTTATGGCGTGCATCTGGTGCGCATTGATGTGCGTGAGGATGCACAGCCGCTGCCGTTCGCATCCGTGCGTGGCCAGTTGCGTGAGGAGTGGCAGCGCGGCGAACAGGAACGTGCCAACGAGCTTTACATGGCGGGGTTGCTGAAAAAGTACGAGGTAGTGGCCGATGACAGCATTAGGCCGTTGCTCGCCGGTCTCCAGGCGGTGAAAAGGCCATGAGATGTCTGTTGTTGTTGCTTACGCTGCTGGGATTCTCAGCGGAGGCGCATGAGGTCCGTCCGGCGTATCTGGAGTTGCACGAGGCAGCGAACGGGGAGGTTGCGGTCCTGTGGAAGACGCCCATGCGGGGTGACATGCGCTTGTCCCTGTGGCCGGAGCTCTCCGGATCGCAAATGCCGCTCACCGACGTAGCTTCGCTCCAGACGGGGGGTGCCGCAGTACAGCGTTGGCGACTGAGGGCTGAAGCCCCGTTGCGAGGCCAGACCCTGCGCATTGCCGGTCTGGAGTCGACAATGACCGATGTGCTGGTGCGAGCAACGTTCGCTGACGGCACCAGCTGGACGCAGCGGCTTACGCCGGCACAACCCGAGGTGTTGGTGCCGGCACAGGAGTCGGCCCTTTCGGTTGCATGGCTTTACCTCAAGCTGGGCGTCGAGCACATTCTGGCGGGTATTGATCACCTGCTTTTTGTGCTTGCCCTGATGCTCATCACCAGGGGTCGGATGCTGGTAAAGACTGTTACGGCGTTCACCGTTGCGCACAGTATCACCCTTGCCTTGGCTGCGCTGGGTCTGGTTCATGTGCCACAGGCCCCGGTCGAGGCAGTGATTGCGTTATCGATTGTGTTTGTGGCGGCAGAGATTCTGCGAGCCCGCAAGGCGCGAGGCGGGCTTGCTACGCGCGCCCCCTGGATGGTTGCTTTCATTTTCGGCCTGATGCACGGTTTCGGTTTTGCGGGCGCCCTCAGCGAGCTGGGGCTGCCGCAGGCGCAGATTCCGGCAGCCCTGCTATTCTTCAACATTGGTGTGGAAGTGGGGCAGCTGCTTTTCATTGGCGCAGTGATCTGCATCATTGCCGGTTTGCGCCGTTTGCGATTCACTGTCCCGTCATGGGGGGAGGCCATTGTTCCGTATGCAATCGGCATAATGGCCATGTTCTGGGTTTTTGAGCGTACGCTCTCGTTCTGATGGCGGCGCAGGGAAAGCGGAGAGAGCGTCATGAGAAATAACAAGCTGAATGGAGTGTTCGTCGCCGTCATGTTGTCGGCGGCCTGTGGTGTTCCTGCCTGGGCGGATCCACATGAGCTCGGTGCAGAGGACAAGGCGGGGCTGGAGGCGCTGCATGGCACCAGGGCACCATACTCTCCCTATGCCGGCCGCAATTTCCCGACGCGCCCATTCTTTGGCGACACCCATCTGCACACGTCCTACTCGATGGATGCCGGGGCATTTGGTGCACGCATTGATCCGCGTGGAGCCTATGTCTTTGCCAAGGGCAATGAGGTGAAGTCCAACTCCGGTCAGCCGGTGAAGCTGTCCCGTCCGCTCGACTTCCTTGTTGTTGCCGATCACTCCGACGGCATGGGCTTCTTTCCGCTGCTCGTTTCGGGGGCACCGGAAATCATGGCGGATCCTCAGGGTCGCAAATGGAACGAGATGGTTAACTCCGGCAAGGGTGCGGAAGCGGCCCTGGACATCATCCAGAGTTTTGGCAAAGGCACAATTTCAAAGGCGATCATGCCGGTGCCAGGCACCAGGGCATATCGTGGTGCCTGGCAGGAGACCATCAAGGCTGCCGAGGAGGCCAATGACCCGGGCCGCTTTACGGCCTTCATCGGTTACGAGTGGACCTCCAACACGGGCGGTAACAATCTGCATCGCAATGTTATTTTTCGTGACAATGCCGACAAGGCCAATCGTGTAGAGCCATATACCACCATCAAGCCGCTTGGCAGTGACAACCCGGTCGACCTGTGGAAGTGGATGGCAGCTTACGAAGAGAAAACCGGTGGTGATGTGCTTGCCATTGCGCATAACGGCAACCTGTCGAACGGCCGCATGTTTCCCACTGTCGAGGCCTTCGGCAAGAAAGTTGACAAGGCGTATGCAGACGAACGCATCAAGTGGGAGCGCCTGTACGAAGTCACCCAGACCAAGGGTACCGGAGAAGCACATCCCTATCTTTCGCCGAATGACGAACTGGCCAGCTTTGAGCTCTGGGACAAGGGGAATCTTGATGGCAGTGTCGCCAAGACCAGGGACATGCTTGAGTTCGAATACGCGCGCTCAGCCCTGAAGAATGGCCTTGCGCTGGAGAAAAAAATCGGCACCAACCCGTACAAGTTCGGCATGGTTGGCAGCAGTGATGCGCATACGGGCCTAGCGGCGATGGAGGAAGAAAACTTTTTTGGCAAGACTGCACCGCAGGAGCCGAGCCCGGAGCGCATGACCAAGGCGTTCTTCAATAACCCGGCCACGGGCGTGAAGATCATGGACTGGGAGGTGTCTGCCTCTGGTTATGCCGCCGTGTGGGCGAAGGAGAATACACGCGAGTCGCTGTTTGATGCGATGGAGCGACGCGAAACCTATGCCACCACCGGGCCACGCATGGCAGTTCGTTTCTTTGGCGGCTTTGAGTTTGAAGCGGCAGATGCAAAGAACCGGAGCCCGGCAGCTGTTGGTTACGGCAAGGGAGTCCCGATGGGGGGCGACTTGCAGGCAGCACCAAAAGGCAAGGTGCCGACATTCCTTGTTGCTGCGCTCAAGGACCCGGTTGGCGCAAATCTTGACCGCTATCAGATCGTGAAGGGCTGGATGAGCAAGGACGGCAAACTGCATGAAAAAGTATACGACGTGGCATGGTCTGGTGATCGCAAGCCGGATATCAAAACCGGCAAGTTGCCGGCAGTGGGTAATACGGTTGATGTCGCCAATGCCAGCTGGACCAACACCATCGGCGCACCTGAACTGATTGCAGTATGGAAGGATCCCGAGTTCGATCCGGAGCAGTCCGCATTTTACTATGGCCGCGTACTGGAAATTCCGACGCCGCGCTGGACCGCATACGATGCCCGGCGCTTTGGCAACAAACCGCTTGCCGATACGGCAATGACCCTGCAAGAGCGCGCCTACACATCGCCAATCTGGTATACGCCCTGAAAGTGATGTGCAGTTCTGCCGGGGCTGCAGATCATTCAACATGAGACCCGCGATGAAACGTTTGGTGCTGGGTGTGCTGGCGACTGTCTGGCTGGCCGGTTGTGCCTCCTTGCCTGGTCTTGATGGCAGGGTGGCGAGTCACGGACTCACGGATACGGCAGGAACGAGGCTGGCCGGCCTGGCAAGTGTGCCAGAGGCGCATGCCGGCAAGGAGCCAAGCGGCATACGCGAATTGCCCAGCCCGCTGGAGGCATTTGGGGCGCGTGTCGCGCTGGCCCGGGGGGCAGAGCGCTCACTGGATGTGCAGTATTACATCTGGCATCAGGATGTGACCGGCACCCTGCTGCTGCAGGAATTATGGAATGCTGCCGGGCGTGGTGTTCGTGTCAGGCTGCTGCTCGACGACAATGGCATCGCAGGTCTTGATCCGATGCTCGCCACACTCAACAGCCATGCCAATATCGAGGTGCGGCTGTTTAATCCGTTTGCAGGGCGCCGGTTCAAGACGCTTGGCTATCTCACCGACTTCGGCCGCCTCAATCACCGCATGCACAACAAGTCGTTTACAGCGGATGCCAGTGCAACGATTGTGGGCGGGCGCAATGTTGGCGACGAGTATTTTGGCGCCACCGACGGTATGGCGTTTGCTGATCTTGATGTGCTTGCGCTGGGCAAGGCAGCGCGGGATGTGACAACTGCATTTGACGGTTACTGGAACAGTGAATCGGCATACCCCGCCGAGTTCCTGCTGGAGGCGCCTGGCCAGGAGTCGGTGCCGACCATGCTGGAGACGTTCAGGACGACAGAGGCATTGCCGAAAAGCCAGCGTTATATCGACAGTGTGACCACTGCGCTCAGGGAGGATGTTGAAGGAAAGTGGTACAACGAACTGAAGTGGGTGCCCGCCGTGCTGGTGTGTGACGACCCGATAAAGACAAAAGCAAAAGGAAGAGTCTCTGAAAGCGCACTGATGTTTACGCAGTTAAGTCAGGTGATGGGCGGAGCCAGGGACTCCATGGATCTGGTTTCGCCATATTTTGTCCCGGGCAGCAAGGGCGCCAGGACAATGAGTGATGTTGCCCGCACTGGTCTTGACATGCGCATCGTGACCAATTCGCTGATGTCGAGTGATGCCATGATCGTGCATGCGGGTTACTCCAAGCGCAGAAAGGACTTGCTGCAGGCCGGCATTAAAATATACGAAACCAAGCCGGATCCTGTGCAGCCGAAGAAAAAGGAAAAAAGAAAAAAGCAGATGGTCTTCTCCGGATCGTCCTCTTCCAGTCTGCACGCCAAGACATTTGTCGTTGACCGGAAACGTATTTTTGTCGGGTCATTCAATCTTGATCAGCGGTCCCTGAATCTCAACACGGAAATGGGGCTGGTCATTGATAGCGACGTACTGGCGAGTGCGTTGTCGGATACGCTGGACAGAACCCTTGCCGACAGCGCCTATGAAGTTCGCATCCAGAAGGACGGCAGTGGTCTGGAGTGGCTCGAAGTGACGGAGCAGGGCGAGGTGGTGCATCGCAACGAGCCCAGGGCGGGCCTGCTGAAGCGTATTGGCGTCAATATCTTGTCATGGCTGCCGATTGACTGGATGTTGTAAGTCTTTTCTCCGTTGCAAAGGGGCGCTCCGTCAGGATCAGCGCCCATTGCGCAGGCTTTCAGGCTGCTGCCCTGTGTGCGGCCTGTCGGCAGGCGCTGATTGCGGGCATCAGGCGTGTCAGGTTTTACCGGGAGATCCGGGTGCGGCGGGATTCAATATCTATACTGGCTGCATCATGTGTCCGGATTCTGGTGCCGGGCCTAGGGTCAGGGGTTGTGGGGTCGGCTCTCCGCGGGGAATGAAGGGGAATGGATGTGATGAGCTTGCGCGGGATGGCTGGAGTGTTCCTGCTGGTGATGGGCGGCGTTGTTGCGGCCCAGCAGCCGGCAACGCTGCCGTCACATATTGTGCTGGGCACTGTGCAGGACTCGCGTGAAGTGGATGTCGGGATCAATGTGTTGCGTGAAGCCTACCGCCGCGCAGGCATGACGCTGGAGATCCGGCGCTATTCCGGAGATGTTGCCTTGCGCAAGGCCAATGCCGGCGAGGTGGCTGGTGATGTGCATCGCATTGATGGCATTGGCGAGACATGGCCCAATCTGATACAGGTGCCGGTGCCAATCAATTATTTTGAAATTGCGGTTTACTCAAGGAATCCACAGTTCCGGCCAAGGGCATGGCGCGATATGAAAGCGCTGCAGTTGGGTATTGTGCGCGGCGTTGTGGCTGTCGAGTCGTCTACCCGTGATCTGAATGTGCGCAAGGTCGATACGTATGATGAGCTGTTCCGGCTTGCCGCATCCAGTGAAATTGATGCCATTGCCGTTCCGGTCATTGTCATTGATGAGTACATCAAGCGGCATGGCAATCCGGCAGGCCTGGTGCTGAATAATGTGATGGACTCCTATCTGCTTTATCACTATGTGAACAGGAATTACGCCCATCTCGTTCCTGTCGTCCAGCCGATACTCCGGCAGATGCTGAGTGATGGCACCATTGCGCGTATCCGCAAGTCAACCTATGCCAGCGCGCCACTGGCGCCGGCGGGGAGATAAGACCATGCAGATGGGCAAGCGCCAGATCCAGGCCCGTTCCCTTTTCATCATGCTGGGTATTGCTCTGGTGGTAACCGCCACGGCGTTCTGGTCACTCTACCGGATATCGCTTGAGCGAACAGAAGTACAGCTGACGGAAATTGCACGGTCGCAGGCGCGACTGATGGAGGCGGTGGCGAAATTCGATGCCATTCATGCTGACGAAAACCGCAACAGCCGTGCCGATACGCTGGCACAGATACGCGAAGCGCAGTTCAAGTATCGCGGTTTTGGCAGGACCGGTGAAATTGTGCTGGTGGAGCGGCATGGCAACATGGTGCATTACCTGTTGCCGGAGCCAAAGCTCGGTTTCAGGGTGCCGGAGCCGGTCTCCATGGAGGGGAAGCTTTCTGCAGCGGCTGCGCGCACGCTTGCGGGGGAGTCTGGTGTCATGCGTGGTCCTGATTTCACCGGAACAGAAGTGCTGGCGGCGTACGAGTATCTGCCTTTTCTTGATATGGGACTTGTCGTCAAGGTCGACATGTCCGAGATACGTTCACCCTTTTTTCAGGCGGCCCTCATTACCGGTGCACTGGCCGCTATTGCCCTGATCATTGGCATGGTGTTGCAGGCGCGCATGGTGAACCCAATGCTGAAGGAAATATTTGACGTCAATGAGGCGCTCAAGGTGCGCGAGCAGAAACTGGGCAATCTTTCAACGCAATTGTCCAGATACCTGTCGCCACAGGTTTACAAGGGGTTGTTTGAGGGATCAACAGCATCCGGAATTTTTTCGCGGCGGAAGAAGCTGACAATTTTCTTTTCCGATATTGTCGGGTTTACCTCGCGCACGGACAGCATGGAGCCGGAAGACCTGTCCTGGCTGCTGAACAGTTACCTCAATGCCATGGCCGAGCTGGTCATGAAGCATGGGGGCACGCTGGACAAGTTCATCGGGGATGCCGTGCTGGTATTTTTTGGCGATCCGGAATCTCGTGGCGTAAAGGAAGATGCCATTGCCTGCATGGAAATGGCGCTGGAAATGCAGCACAAGATTTCCGAACTGACCGCAGAGTGGGAGCGAAATGGCATCAGCAAGGGCTTGCAGGTTAGGATAGGGATTACATCCGGCTACTGCACGGTTGGTAATTTCGGCAGCGACAACCGCATGGAATACACCATTATCGGCAACCAGGTGAATCTGGCATCGCGCCTGCAGACAGCGGCAGCACCAGGTGAAATCCTGATGTCGGGCGAGACCTACACGCTGGTCAAGTCAGAGTTTGAATGTGAAGAAAAGGAAGCCATTACCGTGAAGGGCTTTCACGATCCGGTGCGTCCCTACCGCCTGCTTGGCAAGCGTGCCAGTAAGAATGAACAGGAGATCAACCTGTCGGGCAAAGGCTATGCCGTGAGGGTGGATCCGGCGTCCATTGCTGCCGGTGAGCGCGAGGAGGTTGCCGCCACATTGCAGCAGGCACTGGACTCGCTCAGGCAATAACAGGACGGCCAGGCATGCGGCATTCAGTGCCGCACTTTTACCTTGCGCTCAATGACGTCCATCAGGCGCCCGGCAATGCCGTAATCATACTGTGCATCAATCTCGCGGATGCAGGTCGGGCTGGTGACATTGATTTCGGTGATGTATTCGCCAATCACATCCAGGCCAACAAAAATCAGCCCGCGCTTTTTCAGTTCCGGCCCTACCTGCTGCGCCAGCCAGCGATCCTTCAGGGTGAGCAGGCGCGGCTCGCCGATGCCGCCGGCCGCCAGGTTGCCGCGTACCTCGTCACCCTGCGGCACGCGGGCCAGTGCATACGGAATCGGCTCGCCATCAATCATCAGGATGCGTTTGTCGCCCTCTTTGATCTCGGGGATGTAGCGTTGCGCCATCACCGGCTGGCTGCCGTTGCCGGTCAGCGTTTCCAGCACGGCGCCAATATTGGGGCCGCCAGCAGTCAGCCGGAAAATGCCGGTGCCGCCCATGCCGTCGAGCGGTTTCACGATGGCATCGTGCTGCTCGTGCACAAAGGCACGCAGCTTGTTCATGTCGGCTGAAATCAGCGTCGGCACCATGCAGTGCGGAAACTGCGTGGCAAAGAATTTTTCATTGCAGTCACGCAGGGACTGCGGCCGGTTCACCACCAGCACACCATCGGCTTCGGCCATTTCCAGAATGTAGGTGGTGTAGACAAAATTCATGTCAAAGGGCGGGTCCTTGCGCATCAGGATCACGTCCATGTCGGCCAGCTTGCGCGTCTGGCGTTCGCCACGCTCAAACCAGTTGTCGCTGTCGTGAAAGACCTGCAGCGGTGCCATGTCGCCAAAGGCAACACCATCACGCACAAACAGGTCGGGCTGCTCCAGATACCAGAGTGTGTGCCCGCGTTCGGCGGCGGCCCACAACATTGCCATCGTGGAGTCCTTGCGGATCTTGATGTGCTCGATGGGGTCCATCACAACAGCGATGTTCAGCGACATGGCAGGCTTCCGGTCAGGCGTTATGAGTTGATGCCGTACTGCGCACGGTAGGTGCGGATGGCGTCGAGATGTTCGCTACCGGTTTCTTCCAGGTAGGTGATGATCTGTTCCAGCTTCACGATGGAGACCACCGGGATGCCGAAGTCGCGCTCCACTTCCTGGATGGCAGACAGTTCGCCCTTGCCTTTTTCCTGACGGTCCAGCGCCACGATGACGCCGGCCGCCTTGGCGTGTGCCTGTTCGATGATGGTCATGACTTCGCGGATGGCGGTGCCGGCCGTGATGACGTCATCAATGATGAGGACGCGACCGGTGAGCGGGCTGCCGACCAGCGTGCCACCTTCGCCGTGGTCCTTGGCTTCCTTGCGGTTGAAGCACCAGGGGGTGTCGATCTCGAACTCGTCGGAGAGTTGCACGGCCGTCGCGGCGGCCAGCGGAATGCCCTTGTAGGCCGGTCCGAACAGCACATCGAACTCCACACCCGAGGCGCGGATGGCCTCGGCATAGAAGCGGCCCAGTTCGGACAGCATCTTGCCGGTGTTGAACAGGCCGGCATTGAAGAAGTAGGGGCTCTGGCGGCCGGACTTGAGGGTGAAGTTGCCAAAGCGCAGGACGCCGTGGCGGAGGGCGAAACCGATGAATTCGCGCTGGTAGTCACGCATGGGAAAAGGCCGTTTGGTCAGGGAGGACGTGACCGGTATGATAGCCGTTCGCTTTTTCACCTGCCATGAATTGTCCCGGGGTCTTCCTGATGCGCATTGTTTCCGCCAACCTCAATGGTATCCGCTCGGCCGCCAGCAAGGGTTTCTTTGACTGGCTGGAGACCAGCGGTGCCGATGTCGTCTGTATCCAGGAAACCAAGGCCCAGGAGCATCAGCTTGACCTGTTGCACCGTCCCGACGGCTGGCATACCTATTTCTACGATGCCCAGAAGCCCGGCTACAGTGGTACGGCCATTTTCAGTCGACAGAAGCCCGATGCGGTCAGGACTGGTCTGGGGTTCGGGATCTGCGACACCCAGGGGCGCTGGATTGAGGCCGATTTCGGCCCGTTGACCGTCGTCTCGCTGTACCTGCCTTCCGGCTCGGCTGACGAGGCGGCACAGGCGCGCAAGGATGTTTTTCTGGGCGAGTTGATGCCGCGCATGAAGCGTTGGCGTGAAGAAGGGCGCTCGATGATCGTGTGTGGCGATTTCAATATCGTGCACAAGGAAGTCGACATCAAGAACTGGAAAAGCAACCAGAAAAACTCCGGCTGCCTGCCGCACGAGCGCGCCTGGCTGACCACGCTGTTTGATGAAGTGGGTTATGTCGATGCCTTTCGCGTGGTGAACCAGGAGGCGGAGCAGTACACCTGGTGGTCCAATCGCGGCCAGGCCTATGCCAAGAATGTCGGGTGGCGCATCGATTACCACATTGTCTCGCCCGACCTGAAAGACAAGATCATCAGCACCAGCATCTACAAGGACGTGAAATTCTCTGATCACGCCCCGCTGATCCTCGACTACAAACTTTGATCTGCATCCTGCAGATGCAGACGAGAACCGTCATGACCGAAAAGAAATTCACCGCCCCCGATGCCGCCACCGTCAAGCGCTGGCGCGAAGACATTGTTTTTACCGAATCCGTGCGTGGTTGCGAGTTCAGCTTTCACACCACCTGGGGCATTTTCTCCCCGCGCAGCATCGACGAAGGCTCGCGCCTGCTGCTGGATCACCTCGACATCAACCCGGCAGATGATTGCCTGGATGTTGGCTGTGGCTATGGCGTACTGGGCATGACCATGGCCAGGCTGGCCCCGCAGGGCAGGACGGTGATGGTCGACAAGGATTTTGTTGCGGTGGATTACACGAAAGCCAATTGCGAACGCAACGGCCTGAAGAACACGGAAGTCTTTCTCAGCAACGGCTTCAACCAGATTCCGAAAGACTACAAGTTCGATCTCATCGTATCGAACCTGCCGGCCAAGGTTGGCAACGAGCAGCATTACCTCTACCTGTTCGACGCCTACGACCGCCTCAAGCCCGGTGGCCGTTTTGTGGTGGTGACCATCACCGGTCTGCGCGAATTCATTGCGCGTACCTGCAAGGAAGTTTTCGGTAATTACGACAAGCTCAAGCAGGGCAAGACCTATACGGTGGCCCAGGCCATCAAGCAGTAATGTTCAGGTCGTGCGTGACGCCTGCCTACGGTATTGGCGTCACGCACGGACACGTTCAGCGTTTTACCACCACACCGGCAAACCACGTTGCCAGACGACGCGGCATCAGCCGGATAAAGAAGGGCAGCGGCTTGTTCAGCAAGCCCGTCACCACAACAGGACGCCCTGCATTCAGTGCCGCCAGCGCACTGTCCGCCACAGTCTCTGCCGTATCCATCATTTTCGCCGCCAGCGTGCCGTGATTGCCGGCGACATCATGAAACTCCGTTGCAGTGGCGCCCGGGCAGACCGCGGTTACATGAATGCCGTGCTTGCGTTCCTCTGCATCAAGCGCCTCCGAGAACATCAGCACATAGGCTTTTGTTGCACCGTACACGGCAAAGCGCGGACAGGCCTGAAAGGCGGCGACCGAGGCAATGTTCATGATGCGGCCCTGACGGCGCAGGCGCATGCCCGGCAGCACGCCATGACTCAGTTCGGTCAGTGCCACCATGTTGAGCTGCATCATGCCCTGGATGCGATCCAGCGGCATGTCGGCGAACAGGTTGTTCAGGCCAAAGCCGGCATTGTTGATCAGGGTGTCGATAGCCAGGCCGCGCGCTTCTACGTCGGCAAGCAGCCGGGCGGCCGCACCGGGCACTTCGAGATCAAGCACGATGGTTTCCACACGCGCGCCATGTGCCGTTTTCAGCTCGGTGGCCAGTGTTGCCAGCTTGTCCTGACGGCGTGCGACCAGTACCAGGGTCTGCTTTTCCTGTGCGGCCAGGCGTCGGGCCAGCGCCTCGCCGATACCACTGGAGGCGCCGGTGATAACGGTGGCGGGTGTCAATGAGGGTGCGGCCATGAGAGAGTGCTCCGGAGGGCATGGGGTAGTGGGTCTGCACGGTAGTCATTAGTTCGACAGTTGTCAAACTATCGATGTATTCTGCTAGTATCCGGAAAACGGCGGTAACACGGGAAAACAGTGCATGAACATTTTGCTGGTGGGTGCGGGGGCGGTGGGGCAGGTGTACGGGCGGCATCTGGCCCGTGCCGGGCATCAGGTCACGTTCTTCGTCAAGGCCAGGTACGCCGCCGAGCTGGCAGCAGGGCTGCCATTGCACCGGCTGGGCTATCTGCGCACGGAGAGCGAGCACTGGCAGGGGTATGCCGTGGTAAGCACGGTGGACGAGGTGGCAGCCGCACAATGGGACCAGGTCTGGTTGTGCATGGCCTCTGATGCCCTGCGCTCCGACCTGTCGCAACAGGTGATTGCCGCCGTGGGCAAGGCAACCGTGATCTGCCTGCAGCCCGGCCCCGAGGATGCTGCCTGGGTGCGGCAGAGGCTGCCGGCCGGGGCGACCATGGTGCAGGGCCTTATCACCTTCATCAGTTACCAGTCGCCCTTGCCCGGATGCCCCGGCAAGGAAGGCATTGCCTATTTCCTGTCGCCGCTGGCCCCCGGCATGTTCAGCGGGCCGCATCAGGGCGTGCAGACGGTGGTTGAGGCATTGAAGGCGGGCGGCATGGCAGCCCGTGAAGTTGCCGATCTGGAGGGCGCGGGAGCCGGGTCCGAGGCCGTCATGATTCCCCTGATTGCGGCTCTGGAACAGCATGAGTGGCAACTGTCCGGCTTTGCCGGGAGTGCACAACTGACCCTCGGGCGCGAGGCCGGGCGCGAAGCGCTGGCCATCCTGGCGGAAGACCGCGGGGCAAAGGTGGCCCTGGAAAAAATGCTGCTGACGCCACTGGCCAGCCGCCTGTTGCTGCTGGTGGCACCCAAGGTGCTGCCGCTGGAACTGGAGCCTTATCTGCAGTACCACTTCACCAAGGTCGGGCAGCAAACGCGGGACATGCTCGACAGTTACATCCGGCTGGGCGAAAAGCATGACCTGCCAGCAGAAAATCTGCGCCGTCTGCGCGCCGGTCTGGTCTGAATGCTTGAGTTGTCTGTGCCAGCCCCCATACTGAAGACATGACACTCGAAAACGCCAATTTTACGCACCAGTGCCTGATCGCCATGCCCGCCATGGCCGATCCGCGCTTTGCCCATACCCTCACCTACATCATCAGGCATGATGAAGAAGGGGCGGTCGGCCTGATCGTGAACCGTCCCATGGAGCTGCACCTCGACCGCCTGCTCAAGGAAATCAATGCCGAGCCGTCGGCACCCCTGCGCAAGCCGGAGTTGCCGGTGCTGTTTGGCGGCCCGGTGAATCCGCAGATGGGGTTTGTGCTGCATTGCGAGGAGGGCAGCTGGAGCAGCACGCTGCCGGTCGCCGACGGCATCTATGTCACCAGTTCACGCGACATTCTGGATGCGATCGCCAAAGGGCAGGGGCCGGACGAATATCTGGTCGCCCTCGGTTACGCCGGCTGGGCGCCCGGGCAGCTGGAAGAGGAAATGGCCGATAACGCCTGGCTTAACTGCACGGCCGATACCGAGCTGCTGTTCAGCCTGCCGTTCGAGCAACGCTGGCAGGCCGGCATTCACAAGCTGGGCATTGATCCGGCCTTTCTCGCCAGCGAAGCCGGGCACGCCTGACACCGGTCTACTACGATGCTGCCCGTACTGCCGGCAGCGGCGCTGCGGGTGGCTTCGGCGTACAATCCGGCCAAACGTCCAGGCACATTTCATCCCGATGACCGAACCTTCCTTCCAGCGCATTCTCGGTTTTGATTTCGGCACCAAACGCATTGGCGTGGCCAGCGCCCAGGCCATTACCGGCAATGCCTCGCCACTGACCCCCATTCCGGCCCGTGACGGCATTCCTGACTGGGACAGGCTGGATGCCCTGCTGCGCGAGTGGACGCCGGAGGCGCTGGTGGTTGGTCTGCCGCTCAACATGGACGACACCGAGTCCACGCTGTCACATCTGGCGCGCAAGTTCGCCCGCCGCATGGTGGCACGCTACCGCCTGCCGGTGTTCATGTGTGATGAGCGCCTGTCCAGTCACTCCGCCCGGGGCTTGCTGATGGAGGTGCAGGATCGTCGCAAGGGCAAGCTGCCCTCGCTGGATTCCACCGCCGCCGTCTTCATTGCCGAGGCCTGGCTGGCCGACCCGCAACGCCTCGCTCCATAAAGGCGCCCTGATTATGGTGCCCGGACAGGGCCGCCGGATGACACCAGCGGCCAGCGTCCATCGCCGCCGCCCGGTAAGTGGTTTACAATTGCGGCGCTCATCGAAGGACAGGCCCCATGCATCGATCTTCCGCGCACGAAGCCAGCCGCCTGCAGCTCAACGCTCAGGATCGCCTGCGCCATTTTCTGACGACCGAAGGTCTCTCCCGCGACCACCTCACCGAGATTCTCGACACGGCCGAGAGCTTTATTGATCCGGTGACCGGTGCCATCGTGAACCGCCCCCTGCTGGCCGGCCGCACGGTAATGAACCTCTTTTTCGAACCCAGCACGCGTACCCGCACCACGTTTGAAGTGGCCGCCAAGCGTCTGGGCGCCGACGTGCTCAATATCGATATTTCCAAGTCCTCCACCAGCAAGGGTGAAACCCTGCGCGACATGCTGTGGAATCTGGAGGCGATGACGGCCGATATTTTTGTGGTGCGTCACGGCGATTCCGGCGCGGCACATTTCATTGCCAGTCAGGTCACGCCGAAGGTGGCGGTGATCAATGCCGGTGACGGTCGCCATGCGCATCCAACGCAGGCCATGCTCGACATGCTCACCATCCGCCGGCATGCCGGGGCGTTTGAGAACCTCATTGTCGCGATTGTCGGCGACATCCGGCATTCGCGCGTGGCCCGCTCGGAAATCCATGCCCTGCAAACCCTGGGGGCAAAGGAAATCCGCGTGATTGCCCCGCGCACGCTGCAGCCCCGGGATTTTGACCAGCTCGGTGTGAAGGTGTTCGAGCGCATGGAAGACGGGCTGGTTGACGTGGATGTGGCGATTGCCCTGCGCGTGCAAAACGAGCGCATGGAATCGGCACTGCTGCCGTCCAGCGACGAGTTCTACGCCCTCTATGGCCTGACGCGCGACAAACTGAAACATGCCAAACCTGATGTGCTGGTGATGCACCCGGGGCCGATCAACCGTGGCGTGGAAATCGAGTCGGCGGTGGCCGATGGTCCGCAGTCACTGATCCTGAAGCAGGTGAATTACGGTATCGCCGTGCGCATGGCCGTACTCAGCCTGGCTGTGCGTGGCCAGGGCGAGCAACGCTGAATTTCTTGAAGGAGCCGGTATGGCTGTTCGTATCGACAATGTCCGACTGATCGACCCTGCTGCCTCACACGATGCCGTAACCAGTGTCATTCTGGAAAACGGCCGCATGATGATTGGTGGCAGCGGCGTCGCGGCAGCGGAAGTGATTGATGGCAACGGTCTGTGGCTGACCCCGGCATTTGTGGATTTGTGTGCGCGCCTGCGCGAGCCGGGTGCCAGGGTGCACGGCGGTGCGGCCAGTGAAACAAGGGCGGCGCGTGCCGGCGGTTTCCTGCATCTGGTGGTGCCGCCCGATACGCAGCCGGTGCTGGACTCCGGTGCGCTGGTGACACAGTTGCGTGAGCGCTCGCAAGAAGCCGGATTTGCCACGGTGTATCCGGTGGGTGCGCTGACCCGGGGGCTGGACGGCAAGGCGCTGTCCAACATGAACCGCTTGCATCATGCCGGTTGCGTGGCCGTGGGTAATGCCCGCGCGCCGTTTGCCAATGTCGAAACCGCGCTGCGCTGCCTCGAATATGCTGCAACGCTCGGCCTCACCGTGTTTTTCTCGCCGGAAGAGCCAAGCCTGGCGCGCGGCTGTGCCCATGACGGTTTTACGGCAGCACGCCTGGGCCTGCCCGGCATTCCCGAGACGGCAGAAACCATTGCCCTTGCCACCCAGTTGCTGCTGGTCGAGCAGACCGGTGTGAAGGCGCACTTTGGCCAGCTGTCCTGCAAGGGCTCGGTCGAGCTGATCCGGATTGCCCGTGAAAAAGGCATTCCGGTCACGGCAGATGTGGCCATGCACCACCTGCACCTCACCGATGCCGCCATCGACGGCTTCAACAGTTTTGCCCATGTGCGGCCACCGCTGCGCAGCGAGGCGGATCGTGCCGCGCTGCGTGAAGGCGTGAACAGCGGTGTGATTGATGCCATCTGCTCCGATCACCAGCCGCTGGATGCCAGTGCCAAGCTGGCACCGTTCCCGGCCACCGAACCCGGCATGAGCACACTGGAAACCGTGTTGCCGCTGGGGCTGCAACTGGTGCGCGACGGGGTGCTGACGGAAAGCCGCCTGATTGCAGCATTGACCCATCGACCCGCCGATGTGCTGGGGCTGGAAAAGAATACCGGCTGGTTGCTGATTGATCCGTCTGCACAGTGGACGGTAGGTGCCGACACACTGCTGTCGACCGGCAAGAACACGCCATGGTTTGGTCAGGTCATGCAGGGCAAAGTGGTGCGGGTATTCGACTGAGCCGTTGCCGGCTCCGCAGCATCAGATGCGGACCTGACCGCTGGCGGCCATGGTCTGGCTGCCGACCACGATCATGCGCACCATGACGGCCAGTTGCTCCGTGGCGCTGGCGCGCTGTTCCGGGGGCAGGTCCATGGCGGTGGCACCGATGGCAACAACCAGGCGGGTGATCGCCTTGGCCGTCAGTGCTGGCTCGTAGAGGCCGGTCTTGTTATGCGCGGCCAGTCGTACCAGATCGGCCTGCAACTCTTCTTCAAAAAATCCCAGCTGTTTTTCGACCGCCTGCTTGAAGGCATCCGACCCGGCAGTGCCTTCGCGCAGCAGCATGTGCAGCAGCTTGTCGTCCGCATTCAGCTGCTCCATGAAGGCTTCCACCGAGCTGCGCACTACGCTGCGTTCGGCGGTGGCACGGTGACGGGCTTCGCCGATGATGCCGCGCAGCGAGCTGCCGGCCAGCTCGATCAGGGCAATGGCCAGCTCGTCCATGTCATGGAAGTGCCGGTAGAAGCTGTTGGGGGCGACGCCAGCCTCTCTGGCCACCTCACGCAGGCTGAGGGTGGAGACACTGCGGTTCGGTCCGATCAGCGTAAGGGCGGCACTGATGATGTCGTCACGGGAAATGCTCACCTTGCGGCCACGGGTGCTGCCGCTGTCCGCTATCGGGGATTTTTCCGCAGTCAGGTCGGTCGGGGTCATCGCGGGTTCGGGCCTCGGTGGCTGGGTCGCGTCGTCATTGCCGGACATCATACCACCTTCTAATTAATATACACTTGTATAGACAGTCGTATATTCTCTTGTATAATGCGCCCCGTTACCCGGGATGCCAACAAGAGGCTTCACATGTCCGCCACCCCCCTGCAGCGCCTGATTGCCCCTCTGGTGTCCCCGCCCGTCTTTGATTTCTGGGCGGGCATGCTCAATCCGGTATGGGCGTGGGAGCGCACGCTGGCTCGCGTGGTCGGGCGCCAGCGCGAGTCCTGTGATGCCGTCACGCTCGTGCTCAGGCCCAATGGCCATTTTGCCGGCTTCATGTCCGGCCAGCATGTGAATGTCTCTGCCGAGGTGAATGGCCGTCGTGTTACCCGCAGCTACAGCTTTACCGGCCTGCCGCGTGAGGATGGTTGCATCAGCATTACCGTCAGGCAGATTCAGGGTGGTGTGTTGAGTACGCACCTGTGCACGGACGTAAAGGTCGGCGATGTACTGGAAATTGGTGCGGCCTTCGGCGAGATGGTGCTGGATGCCGCCAATCCGCTGGTGCGTGACCGCAAGTTCCTTTTTCTGGCGGCGGGCAGCGGCATTACGCCCTTGATCAGCATGACGCGGGCACTCGCAGCGGCCGGCATGCCGGCAGACCTGACGCTGGTTTACTGGGCGCGTACCCGCGAAGAGCTCTGTTTTGTTGATGAGCTGAATGAACTGGCCGCCCGTACACCGCGCTTCAGGGTGCATTTCATTCTCACCCGTGACCCGGCACTGCAGCCGGGGGCAGGCAGCGGGCGCATCCGTGGCGAACTGCTGCAGGCGCTGGTGCCGGATCTGGGCGAGCGGCATGTGTCGGCGTGTGGTCCTGCCGGTTTTGTGCATGTGGCCATTGATCTGGCCGGCACCACGGCCCGCTCTTTCCAGGCGGAAGCGTTTACCGCGCCCGCATTTGCAACAGATGCGACCGGTACGGTGCGGGTGCATCTTGCCGCCAGCGCTCGCACGCTGGATGTGCCGGCGGGCGAATCGCTGCTGGTGGCGCTTGAAGCACAAGGCATCAATCCCGCACACGGCTGCCGTATCGGCATCTGCAATACCTGCGCCTGTGGCAAGTCTGCAGGCACCACGCAGGACATGAACACGGGCGAATATTCCGCCGAGTCCACTGCCGCGTTGCGCATTTGCATCAGCCGCGCCAGTACCGACATCACGCTTGATCTTTGAGGCTTGTGCCATGACGACTACATCCATCAACCGCCCCCTGTCTGATCGCGAGCTCAAGCAGTTTGGTGTCGAGCTTGATGTACTGCGTGCCCGCACTGTCGCCAGGCTGGGCGATGAGGATGCGCGTTATATCCGCCGGGTGGTGAAGTCCGTGCGGTACACCGAGGTGATCGGCCGTGCGTTCCTGTTCTTCGGTATTTTTCCGCCGGCATGGATTATCGGTACGCTGTTTCTGAGCCTGTCCAAGATTCTGGAAAACATGGAGTTGGCCCATAACGTGATGCACGGCCAGTACGACTGGATGGGCGATGCCGGTCTGAATGGCAAGACCTATGAATGGGACATCGTGGGCACCAGTGACAACTGGCGCAAGACACACAACTTCAAGCATCACACCTACACCAATGTGCGCGGCATGGACGATGACATCGGTTACGGCCTGCTGCGCCTGTTTCCGGAGCAGCGCTGGAAGCCTTTTTACCTGGCGCAGCCTGTGGTTGCGGTGATCTTTGCCATCCTGTTCGAGTGGGGCATTGCCATTCAGGATCTGGAGCTGGGACGGTATTTCAGTGGCAAGAAAACGAAGGCCGAGCTGAAGGAAGAGTTCCGGCCGGTGGCACGCAAAATGCGTCGCCAGATCCTCAAGGATTATGTACTGTTTCCTCTGCTTGCAGGTCCGTTCTTTCTGCCGGTGCTGCTGGGTAATCTGGTGGCGAACATCGTCCGTAACCTGTGGACGTATGCCGTTATTTTCTGTGGCCACTTTACGGCCAATGCAGAAGTGTTTCCGAAAAGTGTTCTGGAAAATGAAACGCGCGGTCACTGGTACCTTCGTCAGGTGCGTGGTTCATCCAACCTGAAGGGCGGCACACTGTTTCACATCATGACCGGCAACCTCAGTCACCAGATCGAGCATCACCTGTACCCTGATGTGCCTGCCCGCCGTTACGCAGAAATGGCACCGGAGGTGCGTGCCATCTGCGAGCGGTATGGCCAGCGTTACAACACTGGCACCATGCTGTCGCAGTTCTCTCAGGTGGTGTGGCGAATCCTGCGCCATGCATTCCCCAGTCGTTCGGTCAGCGCACCGGTGCTGACGGTGCCGGAAATGGGCTGATGCGTTCGGGCAGAAAAAGGCGGATCAGTGATCCGCCTTTTTTGTTTCTGCTGCCAGCACAGACATGCGCACCGCGTGTTCCCGTGTGGCGGTGCTTGTACGGTGCTTGTATTGAGGGCTGGCAGCTGCTGTAGTCCTGTCACCGGCCCACACGGATGACAGGATTTCATGCGTCTCTTTTTTGCACTCTGGCCAGATCCCGGGACCCGCAAGGCATGGCATGACGGGCTGGCGCCGTATGTGATGCCACTGGGCGGGCACCGTGTTCCTGCCGGCAACCTGCACCTCACGCTGGCCTTTCTGGGCGAGTTGCCGGGCAGTCGCATCAATGCCCTGCTGGCGCTGGGCGATGACCTGCCACACGACCCCGTCACCTTGCGCTTTGACCGGATTGAATCCTGGAAAAAACCGGGGCTGGCATGTTTGCGTCCGACAGACACGCCGGCGGCACTGGTGCGGCTGGTGGAGCGCCTGCATGCGGGGCTGGCGCAGGCCGGTTTTCCGGTCGAGGCCCGTCATTTCAAGCCACACGTCACGTTGTCACGGCAGATAGTGATTCCTTCCGAAAGCCTGCCGGTATGGCCGGTGGTGGAGTGGCAGGTGCCGGCGCTGGCGCTGGTGCGCTCGGAGTTGACGCCGGACGGACCGGTTTATCATGTGGTGGCGGAGTGGCCGCTGTAACAATGTCGTGCTGGCCTGCATCCAAGACGCATGAACAACACGATTGCCCTGTGTCCGATGGAGTCTCCCCTTGTTGCCGGCTATGCTGGCGACCCATTTTCCTGTGAGCGGCCCATGAGTGAAACCGAACTGATTGTCCGGCTGCAGGCTCGTGATCGCCGGGCCTGTGCGGCATGGGTGCGTGAGCATCATGGTCGTCTGGTGGCGGTGGCGCGCGCCATTATCGGCGATGCACAGGCAGAAGAAGTGGTGCAGGAGGCGTGGATTGCAGCCTTTCGTGCGCTGACGCAGTTCGAGGGGCGCTCGACGCTCTCGACGTGGCTGACGCGCATTGTCATCAATGCCGCGCGGGGCCGCCTGCGGGTGCAGAAGCGCTTGCCCACCGTAAGCCTGGACGAGGATGACGGCAGCAATCTGCCGCTGGCGGAACGTTTTGACGGCCGTGGACACTGGGATCACCCGCTGGCGGCCTGGACGGCAGATTCGCCGGAGGAAATGCTCTCGCGCGAACAGCTGGCCGATTGCCTGAAGTATTACCTTGGCGAGTTGCCGGCGGCCCAGCAATCGGCCCTGCTGCTGCGCGACCAGACTGGACTGGAGTTTGCGGAGATTGCCGAGGCACTGGGGACCACCGAGGGCAATGTGCGGGTGCTGGTACACCGGGCGCGTCTCAGGTTGCTGGCGGTCATGAACCGGTATGAGGAGGAGGGCGAATGCTGAAATGTATCGATGTCCTGGCGTTGGGGTCGGTCTATGTGGATGGTGCCCTGACCCCCGCAGAGCGGCGCTCGTTACGGCTGCACATGCTTGTCTGCCGGCATTGCCGCAGGTATTTGCGCTCCCTGCAGCTTACGCGTGCCACCATTGCAGTCCTGCCGGTTCCGGCCACCGAGCAAACGGTGGAGCAGGTTTTGTCGGCCATTCCGCCCACTGAATGACGGAGGTGTCGTCACGGCGCAGACTTGCCTGTAGTCTGGGCAGTTGCTGACTATCTACTGGAGCCACAAGGCGCATGGATCGTGTCCTGGGGTGGTTGCGCTGGCCACTGCGTATCTTGCTTCTGGCGGTTGCCTATGTGGTGACTGCCCACCTTTCCTATCTCATGGCCAATCCTGGCACGTATGCCTCTGCGGTGTTTCCACCCGCAGGTATTGCGCTGGCGGCCGTTCTTGTCTGGGGCTGGCGCATCAGTCCTGGCGTCTTTCTGGGGTCGGTCGGGCTTAACCTGACGCTGGGCACGGCGGCCTTCTCGGTTGATTTGTCCCAGTTGCCCGTTGCGATGGCCATTGCCGGCGGGGCTACCCTGCAGGCCCTGGCGGGCGGCTTGTTATGCCGGCACCTTGCTGCCATTCCGGTGGCGGGGCGCAACGACTGGCACGAGATCCGCATTGTGCTGCTGGGCGGTCCGGTGGCCTGCGTGATTTCGGCCGGTATCGGCAATGTCATGCTGGTGCTGGGCGGGCGGGAGCCTGTTGAAGGGGCGGTGGTCAACTTCTGGACCTGGTGGATTGGCGACACGATTGGTGTGGTGATTTTTACGCCGCTGACCCTGCTGGCATTGCGCCCCTCGCATTACGGGCGCGACCACCGCGGCATGCTCATTGGCGTGATGCTGGCCGCGCTGGTGGCGGTACTTGCCCTGTTTCACCTGGTCTCGCGACACGAGGCATTGCTGCTGGAGAGAGGATTCCAGCAGCAGGCGCGCGAGCAGGTGGAGCGTCTGGATGTTCGCCTGTCGGTTTACACGGAAAACCTGTATTCATTGCGTCGCCTGTGGGAGTCCTCGCAATCGGTGGAGGAAGCGGAGTTCGCCCGCTTTACCGCAGGGGCCCTGGAGGATCATTCCGATATCCGTGCCTTGGCATGGGTGCCGGCAACGTCACCACTCATGCAGGTTGTCTATGTCTCGCCAGCAAACGGCCGTCTTGAGCGGGGCATGCTGCTGGGCAAGGATAAGCGGATGCTGGTCGCGCGGGATGAGGCGCGTGCCTCCGGCAAGGCGGTGATCGTTGCGCAAGGCAGGTCACCGTCTGCATTTGCGGATGTGCTGCTGATGATGGTGCCCGTCTATGCACGCCCTTCGGCAACCGTGCCGGCAACTGATCGGCCGAGAGAGTTTGCCGGCGTTGTGCTTGGTGTTTTCGAGCCGCGGCAGCTGGCCAGGGAGGGCGGCGCATTTGATTCCGGGACAGTGATGCTGCCGATGCAGATCAGTGAGCAGGGGCTGCTGTTGCCGTATCTGCAGGGGACGGCCCGCACGGACACCTGGCCGATGACATGGAAAACCGCCTTCAGCCGTGGCGGCCGGGACTGGCAGGTTACCGTGACCAGTCCGACCGGCTATCGCGCCAGTCACCGTTCCCTGCAGACAGTCATGTTGCTGGGCGGCGGCTTGCTGCTGGTCGGCATGCTGCAGGCATTGCTGCTGTCCATGCGGCGCACCATGCTGCTGCAACTGAAGACAACAGAGGCGGAGCAGGCCCGCGAGCTGGCCGAACAGACGGCGCAAACCAAGAGCAGCTTTCTTGCCACCATGAGTCATGAAATCCGCACGCCAATGAATGGCGTCATCGGCATGACGCAGTTGTTGTCAGATACCCGCCTGACAGTGGAGCAGCAACATTATGTCAGCACGATCAGGCAGTCTTGCGAGGCACTCCTGCGTATCATCAATGACATTCTGGACCACTCCAAGATCGAGGCGGGAAAACTGGAGGTTGAACAGGTTCCCTTTTCCCTGCCCAGTCTTCTGGATGAATGTGCATCGCTGTTCACCCTGGTGTCAGGCCAGAGTGGTGTGCAGCTGAGTGTGGAGTCGGGTGCTGATCTGCCGACGGATGTGATTGGCGACCCCGTGCGCATCCGGCAGATCCTGATCAATCTGCTGGCCAATGCATTCAAGTTTACGCGTGAAGGAAAGGTGGTGTTGCGGGTGCGCACCCATGGCGGGAATGCCGGCACGGCCATGGTGCATTTCGAGGTGGAAGATACCGGTATCGGCATGGATGAACAGCAGCGTGCCCGCTTGTTCGAGGCCTTCTCCCAGGGCGACTCATCCATTACCCGCAAATACGGGGGTACAGGTCTGGGGCTGTCAATCTGTCGCCAGCTGGTCGGGTTGATGCACGGCGAGATCGGCGTCAGCAGTGAGCCGGGACACGGTTCAGTCTTCTGGTTCCGGCTACCGTTGCGCCGGGCGGTGCTGGATGCAACCCTGCCGCCCGGTACGAGACCACGCCCCATGGTGGATATCAGCGGGTTGCGTGTGCTGGTGGCAGAAGACAATCCGGTGAACCAGCAAGTGATCGCCGGCTTTCTCAAAAAGCATGGCCTCAATGCGGTCATGGCATCGGATGGTGTTGAGGCCTTGCAGCGGCTCACCGCCAGTCATGATGTGTTTGATCTGGTGTTCATGGATTGCGAAATGCCGAACATGGATGGTTATACCGCGACAAGCCGGTTGCGGAAGTGGGAAGCGGATGCCGGGCTGACGCCGGTGTATATCTGCGGTGTCAGTGCCCATGTCATGGCGGAGTATCGCGAGCGCGCCATGCAGGCGGGCATGAATGACTTTATCGCCAAGCCGTTGCGGCGCCCGGATCTGCTGCGGGTGCTGATGGATGTTGCTGAAATGCTGAAGCCATAGCATGACATGATCTTGTTCATGGTCATGTTGGTGCCCCCTGGATGAGTGATAATGGCAACTCTCGTACCACGGGCGATGTTTTATGGAAGCGGTTGACCTGTTGCTGGCTGCGCTCATCTTTGTGGCGGCCATTCTTTATTCCTCGGTAGGTCATGCGGGAGCGTCGGGCTATCTTGCCGCGATGGCGCTTTTCGGTCTGGCACCGGAAGTCATGAAACCGACAGCGCTGGTGCTCAATATTCTGGTGGCCACCGTGGCTAGCTGGAAATTCTGGCGTGCGGGTGCATTTTCATGGTCACTGTTCTGGCCGGTTGCCATGGTGTCTGCACCGTTGGCGTATCTGGGCGGGCTGCTGTCATTGCCGGACGTTGTCTACAAGCCTCTGGTGGGCGCTGTGTTGCTGTATGCGGCATGGCGCTTCATACGGGGCAACGATTTTTCAGCGCGCGAAACGTCGCCACCACCGTTCTATCTGGCCATGCTGGCGGGTGCAGGCATCGGCTTTCTCTCGGGCTTGACGGGGGTTGGTGGCGGAATCTTTCTCAGTCCCCTGTTCCTGTTTTTTGGCTGGGGAAAGATTCGCGAAATTTCCGGAGTGGCGGCGCTGTTCATTCTGGTCAATTCCAGTGCCGGGCTGCTGGGCGTGCTGAGCAAGGATGTCACCCTGCCGGCCGCATTGCCGTGGTGGGGGCTGGTCGCCGTGCTGGGCGGGCTGATTGGTGCGGAAATGGGTAGCCGGCGGATGGCGGGACCGAGAATGCAGAAGGTGCTGGCGGTGGTGCTGGTGATTGCCGGTCTGAAAATGCTCAGTGTGCTGCTGCGCTAGCCGGTGTCATCCCGACGCGGGTCAGTGGCCCGGCACCGGCAGGCGGACGGATGTTGGTCCGCCCTTCCGGCAAGTGCCGTGCAGCATCATGTGTTGTGCATCAGTCTGCTGACTGCAGCGAAAGACCACGCGTGGCCTGATCCAGGTAGCGCGAGTCGGACTCCGATCCCAGCTTGATCATCAGGCGCAGGTCATTTGGCGCGTCGGCATGCTTGAGTGCGTCTTCGTAGGTGATTTCGCCGGAGGTGTAGAGGTCGTACAGCGCCTGGTCAAAGGTCTGCATGCCCACTTCGCGCGATTTTTTCATCAGCTCTTTCAGTAGATGAATTTCACCCTTGCGGATATGGTCACTCACCAGTGGCGTGTTGAGCAGTACTTCGATACAGGCACGGCGTGCCTTGCCATCCGGTGTCGGAATCAGCTGCTGTGCCACAATGCCGCGCATGTTCAGCGAGAGATCCATGTACAGCTGGTGATGACGGTCCGCCGGGAAGAAGTGGATGATGCGGTCGAGCGCCTGGTTGGCATTGTTGGCGTGCAGCGTGGCCAGCACCAGGTGACCGGTTTCGGCGAACGCAATGGCAAAGTCCATCACCTCGCGGGTACGGATTTCACCGATCAGGATCACGTCGGGCGCCTGACGCAGGGTGTTCTTCAGTGCCACTTCAAAGCTTTCGGTATCAATCCCCACTTCGCGCTGCGTCACGATGCAGCCATTGTGCTGGTGAATGAATTCGATGGGGTCTTCGATGGTGATGATGTGGCCGCGCGAGTTGGCGTTGCGATGTCCGATCATGGATGCCAGCGACGTGGATTTACCGGTACCGGTACCGCCAACGAAGATGATGATGCCGCGCTTGGTCATCGCCAGTTCCTTGATGATCTCGGGCAGCTTGAGGTCATCGACTTTCGGAATCGTGGTTTCGATACGACGCAGTACCATGCCGACGAGATTGCGCTGGTAGTAGGCAGAAACACGGAAGCGGCCAATGCCGCGCGCAGAAATGGCGAAGTTGCATTCCTTGGTCTGGGCAAATTCCTTGCGCTGCTGCTCGGTCATCACGCCCAGCACCACTTCACGTGTCATTTCCGGGCTGAGCGGTGTTTTGGTGATGGGCAGGATCTTGCCGTTGATCTTGACGGAGGGCGGGACGCCGGCAGTAATGAACATGTCCGAGCCGCCTTTTTGTACCATCAGCTTGAGCAGGTCTTCGAATTCCATGGTGTTGCCTCTGGCGCCTTGCGCCGTTTCTTGTTCCCGACAAGGAAAATGTAGTACGCGGGGGCGGTTTCAGCAGTGAAACCGCAGCCCGCCAATAAAAAATCAGAAGTTCTCGGGCACCTTGGCCTTTTCACGTGCCGATGCCGTGGT
The DNA here is from genome assembly GCA_030646295.1 of Moraxellaceae bacterium. Classification (GTDB taxonomy): domain Bacteria; phylum Pseudomonadota; class Gammaproteobacteria; order Pseudomonadales; family Moraxellaceae; genus UBA2031. The sequence goes on along the minus strand of JAUSND010000025.1, from coordinate 86,985 downwards.
CACCAGGCCTTTCTGCACCAGGTTCTTCAGGCACTGGTCCAGCGTTTGCATGCCGAGGCCGCCACCGGTCTGGATGGCCGAATACATCTGCGCCACCTTGTTCTCACGAATCAGGTTGCGGATGGCGGGGGTGCCGATCATGATCTCGTGCGCAGCAATACGGCCGCCACCGTTTTTCTTCAGAAGTGTTTGCGAGATCACAGCCTGCAGTGATTCCGACAGCATGCCGCGCACCATCTCCTTTTCTTCGGCCGGGAACACGTCGATGACGCGGTCCATGGTCTTGGCGGCAGAGGTGGTGTGCAGCGTGCCAAACACAAGGTGACCGGTTTCGGCGGCGGTCAGGGCAAGACGGATTGTTTCCAGATCTCGCATTTCACCCACCAGGATGATGTCAGGGTCTTCACGCAGAGCCGAGCGGAGTGCTTCGGAGAAGCCCAGGGTGTCGCGGTGCACTTCGCGCTGGTTGACCAGGCACTTCTTGGATTCATGCACGAACTCGATCGGGTCCTCGATGGTGAGGATGTGCTCGTAGCGCGTGTTGTTGATGTAGTCGAGCATGGCCGCCAGGGTGGTGGACTTGCCCGAGCCGGTGGGGCCGGTAACCAGCACGATGCCGCGGGCAATGTCGGAGATGTTCTGGAACACCTTGCCCATGCCCAGGTCTTCCATGCTCAGCACCTTGGACGGAATGGTACGGAACACGGCGCCGGCGCCTCGGTTCTGGTTGAAGGCATTGACGCGGAAGCGGGCGACACCGGGCACTTCGAAGGAGAAGTCGGTCTCGAGGAACTCTTCAAAGTCCTTGCGCTGCTTGTCGTTCATGATGTCGTAGACAAGGCGGTGGACTTCCTTGTGCTCCATCGGTGGCAGGTTGATGCGGCGCACGTCACCGTCGACACGGATCATGGGGGGCAGACCGGCGGAAAGATGCAGGTCGGACGCACCGTTTTTGGCGCTGAAGGCAAGCAGTTCAGTAATATCCATGGGTACTCCGGGAGGTGCCGGTTTGCGACAATGGTGTTCTTGTTATGGGTGCCCTGGGCTGACAGGCATCCGACAGACGGCAAGCGTCTAACTTAACCCTTGGGTCAGTCCCGTTCAAGGAATCCGAATGACAGATATAGCAGCTTGTCTGGCCGCCGTGCGTGCCCGCATTGATCAGGCGGAAAAAGCGGCCGACCGGACGCCGGGCGGCGTGCGCCTGCTGGCGGTGAGCAAACTGCACCCCGCCGGGGCGGTGCGTGAGGCCCATGCGGCCGGCCAGCAGGTCTTTGGCGAGAATTATGTGCAGGAAGGGCTGGCCAAGATGGCCGAGCTGGCCGGTCTGCCGCTGGAGTGGCACCTGATCGGCCCCCTGCAAAGCAACAAGACCCGCGAAGTGGCTGAGCACTTTGACTGGGTGCAGTCGGTTGACCGCGAGAAGATCGCCCGGCGTCTGAGCGAGCAGCGCCCGGCACGGTTGCCGCCCCTGCAGGTCTGCTTGCAGGTGAACATCGACGATGAGGCCAGCAAGGCGGGATGTTCGCTGGCCGAACTGCCCGTACTGGTGCGCGTGGTGCTGGGGCTGCCGCGCCTGCAATTGCGTGGCCTGATGTGCATTCCGCGCGCCGGTAATACGGCGGCGTTGGCCGCACTTGCCAAGACACGGCAGGATTTACTCGCTAGTATTCCCGGTCTTGAGGCGGCCACCTTCGATACCTTGTCCATGGGGATGTCGGATGACCTGGAGGCAGCCGTGGCTGCCGGCAGCACCATGGTGCGCGTCGGCTCGGCGATTTTCGGTGCGCGCCCCGCTGGGGCCGGACCTGCCTGATTATTTCTTGCAGCATGATGTGAAGTGAAGTGATGACAACCAGAATCGGATTCATCGGGGCCGGCAACATGGCCTCGGCCCTCGCCGGCGGCTTGCTGGCCCGTGGCTGGCGTGCTGCCGACATTTCCCTGTCTGATGCCTACCCGGACGCCCTGTTGCAGCATGCGCAGCGCGGCCTCTTCACCACGACCGATAACCGCGCCCTGGTCGAACGTTCCGATGTACTGGTCCTGGCGGTGAAGCCGCAGGTCATGGCCGAGGTGCTCAAGCCGCTGGCCGACATCGTGCAGGCACGTCAGCCGCTCATCATTTCCATTGCCGCCGGCATTCCCGGGGCGAGTCTGGAGCGCTGGCTGGGCGGTCCGCTGCCCGTGGTGCGCGCCATGCCCAATACGCCGGCACTGGTGCAGACCGGCGCCACCGGCCTGTTTGCCAATATCCGTGTCAGTGCCGCCCAGCGCGCTAGTGCAGAAAGCATTCTGGGTGCCGTCGGGATTGCCCTTTGGGTGGATAGCGAGCACCTGATTGATGCCGTCACGGCCGTGTCCGGGTCGGGGCCTGCCTATTTCTTTTATGTCATGGAAGCCATGATGGTGGCCGGCCGTGATCTGGGCCTGGATGAAAAGACTGCCCGTGCGCTTACGCTGCAGACAGCACTGGGTGCAGCGCAGATGGCAATCACGGCGGATGTCGGCCCGGACGAACTGCGTCGGCGGGTGACGTCACCGGGTGGCACTACGGAGCGTGCCATCGCCACGTTTGACGAGGCAGGCCTGCGCGACATTTTTGCCAGGGCGCTGGCGGCCTGTGCGGCCCGCGGTGGCGAGCTGGCGACGCAACTTGGTCGGGCGGAGTAAACAAGACGAATGAATCCCTTGCAGGAAATTGCCCGGCTGCTGCTGAACACGGGTGTCGACCTCTATATCTTCGTGCTCTGGATGCGCTTTCTGCTGCAGGCGCTGGGGGCGGATTTCTATAACCCGGTCAGCCAGTTTGTAGTGCATGCCACGTCCCGTCTGGTTGATCCGCTGGATCGTCTGTTTGCGCGCAAGCAGCCCCCGGCCGGCGTCATCAACATGCGCCGCTACCGGCCAAGCCGCTGGAGCATCGGTGCGCTGATCCTGATCGTGCTGCTCAAGCTGCTGCAGATCACCGCCGTCAGCCTGCTCATATACGGGCAGCAGCCGCCGGCCGTATTGCTGGGTTTTGTCACCCTGCTCAATTTCCCGTTTGGCGGCGATGCCATTTTCGCCCTCAGTGGCCTGTTGCCGCTGGTGCTCACCTTTTATCTGTGGATGATCATTGCCGGCGCCATCCTGTCGTGGGTGGCGCCGCAAAGCCCGGCGGTACACCTGATTTTCCAGGTGACCGAGCCATTGCTGGCACCCTGCCGCCGCCTGTTGCCCAATATGGGCGGGTTTGACCTGTCACCCATTATTGCGATTCTCGGCATCCAGATTGCCCAGATACTCTTGCGGTCCTCGGCAGCAAAGCTTGCCGTGCTGCTGGGGGTATGACGGCACCGGCCAACCCCCCGGTGCGTTTTGACGGGAATGACCTGGTGCTGATCGTGCATGCCCAGCCCGGTGCAAAGCAGAGCGGCTTTGCCGGTGCTCACGGGGATGCCGTCAAGATCAGGCTGGCGGCGCCGCCACTGGACGGGCGCGCCAACAAGGAGTTGTGCCGGTTTCTGGCCGAGGCGTGCAAGGTGGCGCCATCGGCGGTAGAGATTACGAGCGGGGAGGGGGCACGCGCCAAGCGTGTGCGGGTCAGGCAGCCAAAAGAGTTGCCGGCCGCCCTGCGGGAGTTGACTGGTTTTTCACCGGACCCCTGAGGGTATCGGTGACTCAAGTACAGGAGTGCACATGGCGGCCATCGACAAGGATCAGCTTTCACGGCAGGTCGAGGCTTTTACTGCCTGGAAGCAGGCAATCGCGCGGGAGATCGCGCGCTATCGCGGCTGGCTCAACAATCAGGGGCTGAATAACCGCGACGTGGATGACCGCCTGGCGACAGCGCTCAAGACCCTGCGGTTTGACCGCATCCTGCTGGCCTTTGTCGGCGAGTTCTCGCGCGGCAAGTCCGAGCTCATCAATGCCATCCTGGGCAAGCATTACGGGCAGCGCCTGCTGCCGACCCGCATCGGCCGCACCACCATGTGCCCCACCGAGCTGTTCTACGACGCCAGCGCCACCGGCGCCTACATCAAGCTGCTGCCCATCCAGACCCGTGGCGATAACATCCCGCTCAGCACCTACAAGCGCCAGCTGGAGCACTGGGTGCACCTCACCATCAATCTCGATGACCCGGCGGCCCTGAAAAAAACCTTTACCGAAGTGGCGCAGACCCGGGAGGTTTCGCTTGAGGTGGCCTCCGAGCTCGGCTTCCAGGTGGAATATCTGGAGCCTTCTTTGTCCAAGCCGGGTCATGTGCATATCCCGGCCTGGCGGCATGCCCTGATCAACATGGACCATCCCCTGCTGCGCCAGGGTCTGGCCATCATCGACACCCCCGGCCTCAATGCGCTTGGCTCCGAGCCCGAGCTCACCCTGTCCCTGCTGCCGGATGCACAGGCACTGGTGTTTGTGCTGTCGGCAGATTCGGGGGTGACGGCCAGCGATTTTGCCATCTGGAACAGTCATGTGAAGGAGATTGCCCAGCGTCGCGGGGCGGCCCTTTATGCCGTGCTGAACAAGATTGACCTGCTCTGGGATGATGACGAAGAACCGGAAGAGGCAGACGAGTCCGTTAACCGCCTGGCCCGTCTCACCGCCAAGCAGTTGCACCTGTCACCCGACAATGTGCTGCCGCTGTCAGCCAAACAGGGCCTCAAGGCCCGTATGCACAACAATCCGGAGCTGCTCGCGCGCAGCCGGCTGGAAACGCTTGAGGGCGCGCTGGCGCGCTCGGTGGTGAATGCCAAGGAGGCTGCGCTCAAGACCACGCTGGTGCGCGAGCTGGCCGACATGGTGGAGGCCAGCCGTCAGGCCGTGCTGGCACAGCGTGTGCGTCTGGAGGCCGAGGAGCGGGTGCAGGCCAGCGGGCATCGCGATGCCGAGCATGAACTGGTGTTGCTCACCCGTGCTGCCCAGCAGGAGCAGGTGTCCTATAACAAGCGTCTGGTGTTCCTGCAGCAAAGTCGCAAGTTGCTGGAGCAGCAATTGCCGCGTCTGGTGTCGACACTGGCGGCAACCCGGCTGGAGGCGCACTTTGCGCGTGCGCGCGAGCAGGTGGCTTCTAACCGCATGGGGATGGGCGTGCCCAATGCCGTCACCGGATTTTTCCAGGGCGTGAGAACCGACCTGGGGCTGTTCCGGCAAGAGGTGGAGACAACCCAGTTGCTCGTGCAAAAGCTGTACGAGCGTTATTCGCTGGAAACCGGCGCAGCGGCACCACCGGTGCCACGCATGGATGCCAGCCAGTATCTGCGGGAGATTGAGGATCTGGAAGTGCAGGCGGGTCCTTACAAGAACCGGTTGGGCAACCTGCTGACCAGCCAGCAGAAGGTATTTGACCGCTTTTTCGAGACCATCGCCCGTGAGGCCGCGCTGGTGCACGAGCGTGCCCGTCTGGATGGTGAACGCTGGAGCAAGCAATCGCTGGCGCCGCTCATCCAGCAGGCACTGGAATCGCGCAAGCGGCTGGAGGCGCAGATGGCCAAGCTGGAAAAGCTGCGTGCCATGGGTGGCAACCGGACAGACAAGTCAGGTGGCGGCCTCACCGAACAACGCGAGGCCCTGCGCGAACAGCAAACCCTGCTGGAAGACATTCTCGGGCGCATCAAGGATCCGGCGCTCGCCTGAGTAATGCCGTCGCGGCCGGAGATGAGGCTTTGGCTTCTCTCTCCGGCCGCCCCCCGATACACTTGCAGGCCCGGAGTCTGATTTCTCACCATGCCTGCCGTCATTCCTGCCGATTCCGTTGGTCTGGTTACCCCGCAGACCGTTCATGTCGATACACCGCTCACCCTCGAGTGCAAGCGCGTGTTGCCGGCCTATGATCTCGTCTATGAAACCTATGGCGTGCTCAACGACGTGCGCGACAATGCCGTGCTGATCTGCCACGCCCTGTCCGGTCATCATCATGCCGCCGGCTATCACAGCATGGACGACAGCAAGCCGGGCTGGTGGGACGAGTGCATCGGTCCTGGCAAGGTGATTGATACCAACAAGTTTTTTGTGGTGGCGCTCAATAATCTGGGGGGTTGCCACGGCTCTACCGGTCCTGCCTCCATCAATCCGGAGAATGGCCAGAACTGGGGGCCGGATTTTCCGCTGGTCACGGTGAAGGACTGGGTACAGGTGCAGGCCCGCCTTGCCGATCATCTGGATATCGAGCAGTGGGCGGCGGTGGTTGGCGGGTCGCTCGGCGGCATGCAGGTGCTGCAGTGGTCGGTGGATTACCCCGAGCGCTTGCGCAATGCTGTGGTGATTGCGAGTGCACCCAAGCTGTCGGCACAGAACATCGCCTTCAACGAAGTTGCCCGCCAGTCCATCCTGACCGACCCGGATTTTTACGGCGGACGCTTCTACCAGCACGACACCTATCCGCGGCGCGGCCTGATTCTGGCGCGCATGGTTGGCCACATCACCTACCTGTCTGATGAGGCGATGAAGCAGAAGTTCGGGCGTGACCTGCGCTCCGGCCAGTTCATGTACGGTTTTGATGTCGAGTTCCAGGTGGAGTCCTATCTGCGTCATCAGGGCGAGACGTTCTCGCGCAATTTTGACGCCAACACCTATCTGCTCATGACCAAGGCGCTGGATTATTTTGATCCGGCGCGCGAGTACGACAACAATCTGGCGAAAACCATGGCGCGGGCAAAATGCCGTTTCCTGGTGGTGTCGTTCACCACGGACTGGCGCTTTTCTCCCGAGCGTTCGCGCGAGATCGTGGATGCACTGATTCATGAAGGCAAGGATGTCTGCTACGCCGAAATCGATGCGCCGCAGGGTCACGACTCGTTCCTGCTGTCCATTCCGCGTTATGTCGACGTGTTTGGCTCCTACATGAAACACATCAAGGTGGGAGGCAGTCATGCGTCTTGATCTCGCGCTTGCCGAGAAGTGGGTGATGCCAGGCTCCCGCGTACTCGATCTTGGTTGTGGTGATGGCGAATTGCTGGTGCATCTGCGCGACAATTTTGCCGTGCGTGGCTACGGCGTCGAAATTGATGCGGATCGCATCACGGCCTGCATCAGTCGCGGCATCAATGTGGTCGAACAGAACCTCAATGTCGGTCTGGGCAATCTTGGCGATGCCAGCTTTGATACCGTGATCATGACCCAGGCACTGCAGGCAGTGGAAAAGCCGGATGTGCTGCTGGAGGACATGCTCCGTGTCGGGCGTGAGGTCATCATCACCTTTCCGAATTTTGCCCACTGGACCACGCGGTTTTACCTGACCTTCAGGGGCATGATGCCGGTGTCGGAGGCCTTGCCCTACACCTGGTACAACACCCCCAACATCCATCTGTGCACGTTCAACGACTTTGATGCGCTCTGTCGTGAAAAAGGCATCCGGGTACTGGATCGCATCGCTGTCGACGGCGGTCAGCAGGGCAGCGTGCTCGCCCGGCTGTTTCCCAACCTGTTCGGCGAAGTGGCCATTTACCGTCTGACGCGCTGAGTCGTCCGGAAACCATCATGCAGAAAATCGTTCTTGCCACCGGCAATGCCGGCAAGCTGAAGGAGTTGCGTGCACTGCTCGCCGACCAGTCCTTCGAGATCCTGTCGCAAAAAGATCTGGGTGTGTCTGATGCCGACGAGACCGGCCTCAGTTTTGTCGAGAATGCCATCCTGAAGGCGCGACATGCCGCGCGCATTACCGGCCTGCCGGCGCTGGCCGATGATTCCGGCCTGTGTGTCGATGTACTGGGCGGCGCCCCCGGGATTTATTCTGCGCGCTACGCGGGTGCGGGTGCCACCGATGCAGACAATAACCGCAAGCTGCTGCAGGACCTGCTGCCCTGTCGTGCGCAAGCACCGCTGGTGGCGCGGTTTGTCTGCGTGCTGGTGCTGGTGCGGCATGCCGATGACCCCTTGCCGCTGATCTGTCAGGGCGAGTGGGCCGGCGAGATTCTCGAACAGCCGCGTGGTGATCAGGGGTTTGGCTATGATCCGCTTTTTCTGGTGCCAGCGGACAACATGAGCAGTGCCGAGTTGCCGCGTGAGCGCAAGAATGCACTCAGTCATCGCGGCCAGGCATTGCAGCAACTGAAGGCGCGCGTTGCGGCCTTCCTGCACGACTGATACTTACGCCATTTCCAGGATCGTTTTCCATTCGGCGGCTGATACCGGCATCACCGACAGGCGTGAACCTTTTTGTACCAGCGCCAGTCCTGCCAGTGCCGGTACGGCTTTCAGTTCAGTCAGTGTCAGCCCGCGTGAAAATTTTTCGGCAAAACAGACATCCACACTGTCCCATCGCGGCGTGCCGGCCGGGGACTTCGGGTCGAAGTAAGGGCTGTCCGGATTGAACTGGGTGGGGTCCGGGTAGGCGGTCCGCACAATGGTCATCCGTCCGACAATCCCGGGTTCGGCGCAGCTCGAGTGGTAGAATAGGGCTTCATCGCCAGCCTGCATGGCGCGCAGGAAATTACGCGCCTGATAATTGCGCACGCCGTCCCACAGGGCAGTGCCCCGTTGTTGCAGATCGTCAATCGAAAACACGGACGGTTCCGATTTCAATAGCCAGGCTGCCATGGCGTCTCCTGTGGACTGAAGTTGGCCCGTTGTTGGTCTGTTTTGGCCTGTTGTTGTCCAGTCGTGTAACCGACCATTGCCGGTTCTTGTATGAGTGCAGATGTTCCCATGATCGCATTGCCGCCGCTCGCGCTCTACATTCACGTGCCATGGTGCGTGCGCAAATGCCCGTATTGCGACTTCAATTCGCATGAGGCAGCTGCGGCACTGCCCGAAGCCGATTATGTACGGGCGTTGCTGATGGATGCACGCCAACAACTGGCTGGCGTGCAGGGGCGCGAGATTGCGTCGGTCTTTATTGGTGGTGGTACGCCATCACTGTTTTCGCCGGAGGCTTACCAGACGCTGTTCGACGGGCTGCGCGCCATGTTTGCCTTTGCTGCGGACGCCGAGATCACGCTGGAGGCCAATCCCGGCACGGTAGAGCAGGCCCGGTTTACGGGTTATCGCGAGGCGGGCATCAATCGCCTGTCGATCGGGGTGCAGAGTTTTGATCCTCTGCAGTTGCAAAAGCTGGGGCGCATCCATGGTCGTGCCGAAGCGGTGCGTGCGGCAGAAACGGCGCGCGCGTCCGGCTTTACCAATTTTAATCTCGATCTCATGCACGGCCTGCCCGGGCAAAGCGTCGACATGGCGCTCGCCGATCTGGAGCAGGCCATTGCACTCGCGCCCACCCACCTGTCCTGGTATCAGCTGACCATAGAGCCCAACACGGTGTTTTATCGCGAACGGCCCTTGCTGCCCGAGGATGATGCCTTGTGGGCCATCCAGGAAGCAGGGCAGGCAAGGTTGGCAGCAGCAGGTTACGAGCAATACGAAGTGTCGGCCTACGCAGGGCCCGGACACCAGTGCCGTCACAACCGGCTGTACTGGGAGTTTGGCGATTATCTGGCGATCGGGGCCGGCGCCCACGGCAAGATCACGCATGCCGACGGCGAGCATGCAGGCATCTGGCGCCATGCACGCACCCGCTTGCCGCGCGATTATCTGGCCGGCCTCAACACCGGCCGCTTCGGACCGGAGGCAGCGCGGGTCGATAATGATGAGCTTGCTTTCGAGTTCATGCTGAATGCATTGCGGTTGCGTGACGGGGTGTCATCGGTGCTGTTTGCCGAACGCACGGGCCTGGCGCTGGAACGGATTGCACCGGTGCTGGCGGATTTGCGGCGCAGGAATCTGCTGGTGCCTGATGAAAACCGGTTGGTGTGTACTGCAACCGGCTTCAATTACCTGAATCAGGTCCTGAACGCTTTTCTGGCCTAGCTGTTCTGCGATATTCGCAATGCCGCACCGGAAAAATCCTCCGTGACAACTAACGGGCGTAACGTGCGCACGCCCTCACTCACTGCTTGCGGTAAATCAGGTCCCACACACCGTGGCCGGCCTTGTGGCCGCGGATCTCGAATTTGGTCAGCGGACGGAAATCCGGGCGCGGGTGATAGTTGCCCTTGCCCGCGACATTCTCGTAACCCGGCGCCGTTTCCATGTGCTCCAGCATCCACTCCGCATAGTTCTGCCAGTCGGTGGCCATGTGGAAAATGCCGCCGGTTTTCAGCTTGCGAAGGATCAGTGCGGCATTGGCGTGGTTCACGAAACGGCGCTTGTAATGGCGTGCCTTCTGCCAGGGGTCAGGAAAGAACAGCTGGAAGGTGTCGATGCTGCCATCGGCAAAACGCATCTCCAGCAATTCCAGTGCATCCTCGTCCAGGATGCGCACATTGGTGATGTTCTGCGTGCCGAGCTCAAAGCAGAGTTGTGCCACACCGGGTTCGTGGATCTCGATGCCGATGAAGTCGCGCTCCGGTGCCGCCTTCGCCATTTCCGCCAGCGTGTAACCCATGCCGAAGCCGACTTCGACGGTCAGTGGCGCATCGCGACCAAACACGTCTTTGGCGACAAAGGGCTCGCGCGAGCGCGGCAGCAGGAACTTCGGCGCAAATTCTGCCATGCCCTGTTTCTGCGAGGCGGTGAACGGCGAGGAACGGCGCATGAAGGTCTGGATGCGACGCATCACTTTTTCGCCAGTGGAGGCGGTGGTCGGTTCTGGCTTCACATGGCTATCGGTCACGGTGGCGTCCGGCAAAAAATGAAAAACGGAATATCGCGCGGTTAATCGCGCGATATCGGATCGGCTTAGAAAAACTTGCCGGTGAGCGGGCTGGAGGCAGAGCCGTACAGCTTCTTCTCCATGCGGCCGGCCAGAAAAGCTTCGCGGCCGGCCTCGATGGCCTTCTTCATGGCCGAGGCCATCAGCACCGGGTTGTTTGCTTTCGCGATGGCGGTGTTCATCAGCACGGCCTCGCAACCCAGCTCCATGGCATAGGCGGCATCTGAGGCGGTGCCGACGCCGGCATCCACCAGCACCGGCACTTTTGCCTGGTCGAGGATGATGCGCAGGTTGTAGGGATTGACGATGCCCAGGCCGGAGCCGATCAGCGAGCCCAGCGGCATCACCGCCACACAGCCGATCTCTTCGAGTTGCCTGGCGATGATCGGGTCATCCGAGGTGTAGACCATCACGTCAAAGCCGTCCTTCACCAGCACTTCGGCGGCCTTCAGGGTCTCGATGACATTCGGATACAGGGTGTGGTCATTGGCCAGCACTTCCAGCTTCACCAGCTTGTGACCGTCCAGCAGTTCGCGGGCCAGACGGCAGGTGCGCACGGCATCGTCGGCGGTGTGACAGCCGGCCGTGTTCGGCAGGATGGTGTATTTGTCCGGCGACAGCACGTCCAGCAGATTAGGCTCGCCGGCATTCTGGCCGATGTTGGTACGGCGGATGGCCACGGTGACGATTTCTGCCCCGGAGGCCTCGATGGCAGCACGGGTCTCGTCGAAATCCTTGTACTTGCCGGTGCCGACCAGCAAACGCGATGAGTAGGTCTTGCCGGCAATCGTGAGGGTATCTGTCATGTTCATTCACTGTTTCGCCGCGAGGAAAAATGCAGTGCCTGTTCTGGTGAGAAAAGAGTATGTGCTGCCGTGAATCTGCCGTTACCCGGTCGGGCCTTAGCCGCCGCCAATGGCCTGCACGATTTCCACGCGGTCATTGGCGTGCAGGATGATCGATGCATGCTGGCTGCGTGGTGCAATTTCGCCATTGATCTCGACCGCAATGCGTTTGCCGGCGAGGTCGAGGGTTGCCACCAGTGCCGCCAGTGTCATGGCATCAGGGCATTCATGAAGCTCGCCATTCAGATGGATCTGCATGCCGTTACCCCAGCTTTACCGTGGTCCAGGCCAGGGTGGCCCAGCCGGCCATCATCAGCAGGCCGCCAATCGGCGTGATGGCACCAAACCAGCGCGGTGCGCCCAGCGTCATCGCATAGAGCGTGCCGCAAAAAACCACGATGCCGGCCTGCAGCAGCCAGCCGGCGCTGCGGCCACCATTCAGTGCGGGCTGGTTGAGCAATAGCAGGCCGATGCCAAACAGGCCCAGCGCATGCCAGAAATGGTATTGCACGGCCGTGTGCCACCACGCCAGCTGCTCGGCGCTGACACGTGCCTTCAGGCCATGGGCACCAAAGGCACCGAGGGTAACGGCCAGCAGCAGGTTGAGACTGGCGATGGAAATGAAATTGGGCATCACGGGTGTCCCCTCCACTGTCCGTGTGAGGGCAGTGAAGGTCAGCGGAAGACAAATAAAAACGCCGCGTCGGGCGCGGCGTTAGTGTAACGGGCAATGGCGAACAAGTCAGGCCGTCAGCGTTGCCTTGATCTTTTCCATCGCATTCTTTTCCAGCTGACGGATACGTTCGGCGGACACCCCGTACTCGGCCGCCAGTTCATGCAGCGTTGCCTTGTCTTCGGCCAGCCAGCGCCGGGCCAGAATGGCCTGGCTGCGGGCGTCGAGCTTGCCCATCGCGGCCATCAGGCGCTCGGTGGAATCGGCTTCCCAGTCCGCTTCTTCCAGCTGGACGGCCGGGTCGTAGCGGTTGTCTTCCAGATAGTAGGCGGGCGCCTGACCGGCACGGTCCTCGTCCTCGTCCGGTGCGGCATCGAAGGAGGCATCGAAGGAGTACAGACGCCCCTCCATCTCGATGACCTGCTCCGGCGTCACGTTCAGGTCGCTGGCGATGCGCTCGGCCTCGGCCACGCTCAGGCGGCCGGAACCCTTCTTCTTGCTGCGCAGGTTGAAGAACAGCTTGCGTTGCGCCTTGGTGGTGGCGACCTTGACGATGCGCCAGTTGCGGATCACGTATTCGTGAATCTCGGACTTGATCCAGTGCACGGCAAACGACACCAGACGCACGCCCATGCCCGGATCAAAGCGCTTTACGGCTTTCATCAGGCCGACATTGCCTTCCTGGATCAGGTCGGCCTGGGGCAGGCCGTAACCGGCATAACTCTTGGCGATGTGCACGACAAAACGCAGGTGCGACAGCACCAGCTGGCGGGCTGCATCCACGTCTTCTTCATTGAAGTAACGCTCGGCGAGGACGCGTTCTTCATCGGCTGTCAGCACGGGAATGCCGTGGACAGTGGTCATGTAGGCGCCGAGGTTGGCCCCGGGAACCGACAACACAACCGGCACTAGCTCTTGGCGGGTCGACATCGTGGGTGATACTCCATCAGGGTTCAGGTTCATCTCCTGATATTAGCACTCACCGGGCGGGAGTGCTAAAGCCCTGAACCGTGTTGAACTGATGCGGTTTTGTAACGTCAGCGGGTCATCGACCGCAGCAACTGGCTGACTGCCAGCCATGCCCCTGTCAGCCCCAGCAGGGCGCTGCCGAGCAGCAGGGCCAACACGGTGCCCACGCCCGGCCCGTGCAGGACAAAGGAGCTGTGGTAGAGGCCGGCCAGCTCTTCTGCCGGTGCCTGCAGCCACCAGAACACCACCGCCACCACCAGCGAGGCCAGCAGGCCGCCGGCCAGTCCGGTCCACAGGCCCGTGTAGAGGAAGGGGCGGCGGACAAAGGCATCGGTGGCGCCCAGCAGGCTCAGGACTTTTACCTCGTCACGGCGTGACTCAAAGCCCAGCCGGATGGTGTTGCCCACTACCAGCAGCACGGTTGCTCCCAGTGCCAGCCCCAGTGCCAGCAACAGGCGTTCGCCCAGCTCCAGCAGGGCATTCAGGCGCTGTACCCAGGCCAGGTCAATGTCGGCCCCCTCAACCTCGGGAATGGCGGCAAGGGCATCGCGCAGGCCGCTGACAGCCCTGGTGTCGGTGTCGGCAGGCCACACCACAATGACTGGCGGGAGGGGGTTTTCATCCAGCAGGTTAAGCGTCTCGCCATAACCGGAGAGTGTGCGGAACTCCTCCAGTGCCTGCGCCGGTGTGATCAGGCGGGCGCGGGCAATGTCGGCGCGTGCTTCCATGCGGCGCAGCAGTTCTTCCTGGGCTGGCTGGGCCAGATCCTGACGCAGATACAGCGATATCTGTGCCTGGCCATCCCAGCGGGCGACCAGATGGCGGGCATTGTCGAGCAGCAGCGAGAAACTGGTCGGCAGGGCCAGTGCCAGTGCCACGACCAGCATGGTCATGGTGGTGGCAATTGGCGTGGACAGCAGGCGCAGCAGGCTGGCACGGGCCTCGCGGGCATGGTGTGCACGCCAGTGTGCCAGGATGGTTGATACGGTTTTGCGGGGCTTGCGGGCGCCAGCACTCATGACGATCCCTCCATCACGTTGCTACCGCCCACCACGCTGCTGTCGCGCACCAGTTGGCCATCACGCAGTGTGAGCAGGCGATGGCGGTAACGGGCAATCAGGGGCAGGTCATGCGTGGCAATGAGAATGCTCACGCCTACCGATGACAGCTCCTCGAAAATATTCATCACGCTGGCGGCCAGCTCCGGGTCAAGGTTGCCGGTGGGCTCGTCGGCCAGCAGCAGTTGTGGCTTGCTCACCACGGCACGGGCGATGCCGACACGTTGCTGCTCGCCACCGGACAGGGTCACGGGCGAGGCGCTGGCGCGATGGGCCAGTCCCACCAGATCCAGTGCGGCATGGACGCGCCGCGGAATCTCGCGGGCATCCAGGCCATTGATGATCAGGGGCAGGGCGACATTGTCAAAGACGCTGCGATCATCCAGCAGGTTGTGGTCCTGGAACACCATGCCGATCTGGCGGCGGGCGAGGGCGATGCCGCGTCCCTTCAGGGTGGCATAGTCCTGGCCGTTCACTTCCACGCGGCCACGACTGGCCCGTTCGGTGAGCAGGATCAGCTTGAGCAGGGTGGATTTGCCGGCGCCGGAGTGGCCGGTCAGAAAGGCCATCTCGCCGGTGCCCAGCGTAAAGCTGACCTGCTTCAGTGCCTCAAAGCCGGAAGGGTAGGTCTTGCTGACATTGTCAAAAACAATCATGCGCGTTCAATACTCGTCAAAATCAGTGCTCGTCATCAAGTCAGTGTGCGTCATCAAAAAGGGCTGACACGAAATCCTTTGCCTCGAACGGGCGCAGGTCGTCGATCTTTTCACCCACGCCGATAAAGCGGATGGGCACATTCGTGCGACTGGCAATATTGAACAGCACACCCCCCTTCGCCGTCCCGTCGAGTTTGGTAACCGTGAGGCCGGTCAGGCCCACGGCCTGATGAAACTCCTGTACCTGTGACAGCGCGTTCTGTCCGGTGCCGGCATCCACCACCAGCATGGTTTCATGCGGTGCGCTCGGGTCGATTTTCTGCATCACGCGAAAGACTTTTTTCAGCTCTTCCATGAGATTGGATTTGGTGTGCAGGCGGCCGGCTGTGTCGGCAATCAGCACATCAATGCCCTTGGCCCGGGCGCTGGTCAGGGCATCAAAAATCACCGAGGCAGAATCGGCACCGGAACCCTGCGCAACCACCGGTACGTTGTTGCGCTCGCCCCAGATCGTCAGCTGTTCCACGGCGGCGGCACGGAAGGTGTCGCCAGCTGCCAGCATCACGCTCTTGCCCTCGCGCTGGAAGCGCTTGGCCAGCTTGCCGATGGTGGTGGTCTTGCCCACGCCATTCACGCCCACCATGAGGATCACGAACGGTTTCTTCGTGGTGTCGATGACCAGTGGTGCGACATGCGGCTCCAGCAGCTCGGCCAGCTCGCCCTGCAATGCCTTGTACAGGGCATTGGAGTGTGTGAGTTCCTTGCGGGAGACGCGCTCGGTCAGGGCGTCGATGATGCGGCGCGTGGCATCAATGCCGATGTCGGCGACCAGCATCTGGGTTTCGATGTCTTCCAGCAGTTCGTCGTCGATTTCCTTGCCGCCGATCAGCAGCGTGGCCATGCCGTTGCTGAAGGATGACCGTGTGCGCGACAGGCCGGCCTTCATGCGCTCCATGAAGCTGCCGCCTTCGGCCGGGGCCTCCGGGGCGTCGCTGTCGCGGCTGGGTGCGGCTTCCTCTGCCGGCACCCGGGTCGCGGCTGCTGCTGTGGTGTCAGGCGCGGGTGTCTCTGGCTTCAGGCCAAACCAGCCTTTCATGGCACTGCCCAGTGATTTCTCACCGGGGTTTTCGGGGGTTTTCGGATCAGACATGAATGCAACAAACTCAAGCCGGGCTGGTCTGCAGCCCGTTAGCGGGATGGGCTATGCTACCAGCCTCGGGGGGTGGCGGGTAACGCTCTCTTCGTCAGGTCTTTTTTACTGATTTCCGGAATTCTCATGACACCACGCTTTCTCCGCCGGCTGTTACCGGCGCTGCTGGTCATGCCTTGTCTGCTGCAGGCGGCTGCCCCGGTCACGACCGAGTTCAGTCTCGATAATGGTCTCAAGGTGGTGGTGCGCGAAGACCACCGCTCGCCCGTGGTGGTGGCCCAGATCTGGTACCGCGTCGGCTCCAGTCTGGAGCCGCAAGGCCTCACCGGCATGTCGCATGCGCTGGAGCACATGATGTTCAAGGGCACCACCAAGGTGCCCAATGGCGAGTTCTCCCGCATCGTGTCGATGTACGGCGGCGAAGACAACGCGTTCACCACGGACGATTACACCGCCTATTACCAGGTGTATACCGCCGACAAGCTGGCACTCGCGCTGGAGCTGGAGGCGGACCGCATGCGCAACCTGGTGTTCAAGCCGGAAGAGGTGGCCCAGGAACTCCGTGTGGTCATGGAGGAGCGCCGGCAGCGCACCGATGACAATCCCCAGTCGCTGGCACTGGAGCGTTTTCATGCACTGGCCTGGCTGACCAGTTCCAGTCGTCAGCCCACCGTGGGCTGGATGCGTGATCTGGAGGCGCTGACTCTCGATGATCTGAAGAAGTGGTACGACACCTGGTATTCGCCCAATAACGCCACACTGGTCATTGCCGGCGATGTTGATCCGGCGGAGGTACGTGCGCTGGCCGACCGCTATTTTGCGGCTATCCCTTCGCATCCCCTGCCGCGGGTGCAGCCACCGCGCGAGCTCGCCGAGCCTGGCGAGCGGCAGATGACGTTGCGCCTGCCGGGCAAGGTGCCGGCCCTTTATCTGGGGTTCAATGTGCCGTCCCGCCATACCGCTCAGCCCGGTGAGGCCGAGGCCCTGCGCCTGCTGGCCGGGGTGCTGGACGAAGGCTTCAGTGCCCGCCTGGAAACCCGGCTGGTGCGTGAGCAGCGCGTCGCGGCGGCCGTCAGTTCCGGTTATGACGCGTTTGCGCGCGGCGACACCCTGTTTGTGGTGACTGCCGTACCTGCGCCGGGCAAGACGCTTGATGAAGTACAGGTCGCGTTGCTGGCCGAAATCGAAAAGCTGAAAACGGAAACCGTCACGGCAGAAGAGTTGCAGCGCGTGTTTGCCGGGCTGCTGGCCGAGGATGTGTTTTCCCGCGATTCCGTGCGTGAACAGGCCTCCAGTATTGGTCGTCTTGAAAGTGTGGGTTCGTCGTGGCGCGCCCTGGAGGAGTGGCCGCAGACCTTGCGCGCCATTACCCCTGAAGCCGTGCAAAAGGCAGCGGGGCGCTGGCTGGTGCCATCACGCCGTACGCTGCTCCGGCTGGAGCCGTCTGAACTGGCTGCGGGAGTATTGCCATGAAGCAGGGTATTTTCGCGACGCTTGTTCTGGGGGGCTCGCTGTTGCTGGGGGCGGCACTGGCCGAAGCGTCAAAGGCTGGCAATGTGGCCGCGGGTCCGGTGACCTCGCTGGAGCGTCTGGACAGCCCCAGGGCATTGTCATCAGCGCCCTTGAGCCGCCGTCACTTTGCCATCGAGTCATGGACAACCGCGAACGGGGCCCGCGTGCTTTTTGTCCGTGCCGACGAATTGCCCATGCTGGATGTCCGCCTGGTGTTTGATGCGGGTGCGGCCCGCGATGGCGAGCTGGGTGGACTGGCCTCCTCGGTCAGTCGCATGCTGGATGAAGGCACTGCGTCGCGCGATACGTCTGCAATTGCTGCCGCCTTTGAACAGGTGGGTGCCAGCTACAGTGCGTCTGCGCATCGCGACATGGCGGTGGCGGAGTTGCGGGTGCTGAGTGATCCGGCCTTCCGCGAGCCGGCACTGGCGGTGTTTGCCGACGTAGTGGCACATCCGGCATTTCCGGCCGAGCCCTTTGCGCGCATCCAGCAGGGCAGTGAAGTGGGGCAGCAGCAGCAGGAGCAGTCCCCGGCTGCCCTGGCCAGCCGCCTGTTTTACCAGAATGTGTATGGCAAGCATCCTTATTCCCAGCCTCCCTCAGGTACCCGCACCACGCTGGCAAGGCTGGCCCGGGACGATCTGGCACGGTTTCATCAGCGCTTTTATGTGGCACGCAACCTGACGATTGCCCTGGTGGGCGATCTTGATCGCGCCACGGCCGAGAAAGTGGCTGATGATCTCAGTGCGGCCCTGCCGGTGGGGGAGCCTGCTCCGGCACTGCCAGAAGTGCCGCCACTGAAAAAGGCGCGGCACCTGCATCACGAGTTTCCGTCGCAACAGACACATATCCTGCTGGGCGCCGCCGGGATCAGTCGCAGCGATCCGGACTTCTACGCATTGCTGGTTGGCAACGAGATTCTGGGTGGTGGCGCGTTCACATCGTTGCTGATGCGGGAGCTGCGCCAGAAGCGGGGGCTGACCTATGGCGTGTATTCAGGATTCACGCCAATGCGTGCAGAGGGGCCATTCCTGATCAGCCTGTCGACGCGCAGCGACCAGCGTGATGAGGCCTTGCGGCTGACGCGCCAGATACTCACGGACTTCGTGAAGCAGGGTCCGGATGAGGCGGCCGTGCGTGAGGCCAAGACGAGCATTGTGCAGGGCTTTCCCATGAGCGCCTCCAGTAACGCCAGCATTGTGGGTTACCTGGGCGCCATCGGTTTTTACGGCTTGCCGCTGGATTATCTGGATCAGTACCTGGCCCGCATCGAGGCTGTCACGCCCGACGACATCCGGGCGGCGTTTCGCCGGCATGTGCAGCCGGATCGCCTGATGGCCATCACGGTCGGAAAATCAACGCCATGAGCCGGCCCGGCAGCAGCAACACCCTGCGCATCGTTGGAGGGAAGTGGCGCAGCCGGCGCCTGCGTTTTGTCGACGCCGAGGGCCTGCGCCCCACGCCGGACCGGGTCCGGGAAACACTGTTCAACTGGCTGCAGTTTGAAATTCCGGGGGCACACTGTCTGGATGCATTCGCTGGCAGCGGCGCCCACGGCTTCGAGGCGTTGTCGCGTGGCGCCGCCTCTGTGGTCATGGTGGAGCGTCAGCGACCGCAGTACCAGGCATTGCAGCAGGCGGCCACTGAGTTGGGTGCTGAAGACGCCCGTCTGTTGTGTGGGGATGCAGAGTCCTTGCTGGCCAGTCCCGGCGACTGGCGACCGCTGAATGGCTTTGATGTGGTGTTTCTGGACCCGCCCTACAACAAGGGACTGGTGGCATCCACGGTCAGTACGCTGCTGCGTGCGAACCTGTTGCATCCGGGGTCGCTGCTCTACATCGAGTCCGAACTTGACTGGGCATCGCTCAGCCTGCCGGAGGACATTCAGGTGATCAGAACGACCCGTGCAGGGCTGGTGCATGCCTTTCTTGCGCGTTACGGAGTGGAGGCATGAGCGCGCGCTTTCCGAAGGGATTGTTCGAGAGCCCCTTCCGTCCGGCATGGTGGTTGCGCAATGCGCACGCCCAGACGCTGTTCTCCAATTTCTTCCGCCGCCCGCCGGTGCTCTCGCGCACCCGTGAAGAGCTGTTGTTGCCCGATGGCGACTTTCTGGATCTGGACTGGCATGGTCCGGCCGGATGGTCCGGCGACTCTCCGCTGGTGCTGGTTGTGCACGGCCTCTCCGGCTCCAGCGAATCGCATTATGTACTCGGGTTGCAGGCCGCACTGGCAGCGCGTGGCTGGGCCAGTGTCGCCATGAACTGTCGCGGCGCCAGTGGCCGCCCCAATAACCGGCCGCGTGCCTACCATGCCGGCGCCAGTGATGACGTTGCCCAGGTGCTGCAGCATCTGGGTCGGCGTTATCCGGAGACGCCCATGGCGCTGGTTGGCTACTCGCTGGGCGGCAGCATGACGATCAAGCTGATGGGTGAGCAGCAGGCAGCGGCACCGGTTTTTGCAGCGGTTGCCGTCTCGGTTCCGTTGCTGCTGACGTTGTGCGCGGATCGTATGGACAGCGGCTTTTCACGCGTCTATCGCCAGCACTTCATGGAAACGCTGGTTGCATACTGGCATGAAAAAGCGGCGCATCTGGAGCGGCGCGGTGAGGATGCCGCCGCCCTGATGGTGCGGGAGCAGCTGGGGCGAGGTCCGTTCCGTTCCTTCTGGCATTACGACAACGAAGTGATTGCGCCGCTGCACGGCTTTCAGGATGTGCACGACTATTACGACCGCTCAAGCCCGCGCCAGTTCCTGTCCCGGATTGCCCGGCCCACCCTGGTGATCCAGTCCGCCGATGATCCTTTCATGACACCGGAGGTGTTGCCCGGTGCGCATGAGCTTTCTTCCGCCGTGCATTTCGAGCTGTGCCGGCGCGGCGGGCATGTCGGGTTTATCGAGGGCGGGACGCCACTGGCGCCGCAGTATTACCTGGAAAAAAGAATCCCCGACTTTCTCGCCCTGCAACTGGCGGAAATGTCGGGGATTGCTTGAGGCATCTAGCCGTTACCGGCAGCGTGCCAGGCGTCAGAAGCGGTAGACAACACCGGCGTTCAGGGAGTCCACCTGGAAGTCCTCAACCTTGAGCTGCTGGATATAGCTGGCATTTACGGCCCAGTTCGAGCCCAGATCCAGCTGTGCGCCCGCGCCGAAGGTAAAGTCCGATTCGTCCTGGTCGTATGAGCCGAATGCCGCGTCTTTCACGGCAATGTTCAGGTAGCCATATCCGACCAGACCGTAAACATGCAGGGCTCCGAGCGAGACTTGCGGACGCAGGTAGACGGCGTACAGCGAGTTCAGGTTGATGCGTGCTCCCTGCACCGTGTCACTGCTCACGCCGGCAGCGGCATGAGCTTCAACCGCCAGATACTTGGCGACAACAGAGCCGCCGCGTACACGGAGTGCATACGGTTCAACATCAATGCCGACGTCCTCAAGCTGCAGCATGGTGTAGTCCACGCCAACATAGGGCTTTTCAGCGTCACGGGCACTGGCGGATGCTGCCAGCACGCCTGAAGAAAGGATGATTGCGGTCAACAGTTTTTGTAGTGACATGGTCGAGCTTCCATGGGTTGCAGCCGGCCGGGCTGATCAGTATTGGCACTGACAATGAATGACTTCTTCGTCCGAGACTATGACAGGCTTGGCAAAAACTCAAGTGAGTTCTTGGATTCCTCCGCAAGCTGTTGATTTGGCTCTTTTATGCCAGTCTCAATGACGGCTGGTCAGGATTTGCCGGCCCGCCATAGTAGTGCTTCATCTCGGGCAGCTTGTCCTGGGCTTCCCCGCGTAGGTAGGGCGCCTCCAGCATGACGATCTGATAGATTCCTTTTCGGAGAAGATCGCGGCTGATATCTTCATTTTTCCCATAAATACCCGAGGTATGCAGGAAAGAAATCCAGCTCGACGTGACTACCCAGATGTTCACGATGAGTGCCTCGATGGCATCGTCATCGGCCTCCACCAGCCCGGACTCGGCCAGACGTTCGTAAATCCGGCGGCCCTGCCCCAGTACCAGCAGTGCAAAGCTGCGATAGCGCTCACGCAGGGCGGGGTTGCCGTCCAGGATCTGCTCCAGGTCCCGGTGCAGGAAGCGGTATTCCCACATGTTGTCCAGGATGCCTTCAAAGTAGCCGATCTTGTCCGTATAGGTCAGGTCGCGGTCGGCTGGCGCCATCAGCAGTGACTGTGTCCGGCTTTCGTACTGCAGGAAAAGATCAAAGATGATCTCCTCCTTGTTGCGAAAGTGGTAGTAGAGGTTCCCGGGGCTGATGCCAAGCGCCGCCGCAATGTGGTTGGTGGTCACATTGCGCTCGCCCCGTTCATTGAACAGGTCCTGGCTTTTCATGAGTATCTTGTCGCGAGTCTTCACGCCGGCTTCCTTGATGGGGGCTCAATACTAACGCATGATTGACAGTCTAGAGCAAATACTCTAGAAATGTAACCCATTCACCGCCCGGGTCCGGGCGCTGCCTTACCGAGGACTTCATCATGGTTGCCAATCTCGTCGAAATGCCTGCTGCCAATCCGGAAATTGCCGAGCTGCATCGCGTGTTCCAGCTGCAGAAGCAGGCATATCGTCAGCGTCCGATGCCCAGTGCCGATGAGCGTGTTGCCCATCTGGAGCAGTTCCGCCGCGTCTTCGTGAAATATATCGACGAGCTGGCTCAGGCCGCCAATGATGACTTTGGCAGCCGATCCAAGGACGAGACCAAGATTGCCGAGATCCTGACCTCGCTGGAGGCGGCCAAGTACTACAAGAAAAACCTGCGCAAATGGATGCGTCCTGAAAAGCGCCATGTCAGCGCATTGCAGATGCCGGCCTCTGCCAAGGTGGTGTATCAGCCGCTGGGCGTGGTGGGCATCATCGTGCCGTGGAACTACCCGATTTTCCTGGCGGTCGGCCCGCTCATGTGTGCCCTCGCTGCAGGTAACCGCGTGATGATCAAGATGTCCGGTTTTACTCCGCGTGTGGGCGAGACGGTCAAGAAGATGCTGGCCGAAGCCTTTGCCGAGGATCATGTTGCGGTATTTACCGGCCGTGGCGAGATTTCCGAAACATTCCCCAAGCTGCCGTTTGACCAGATCACGTTCACCGGCTCGACCAATGTCGGTCGTACCGTGATGGCCGAGGCCGCCAAGAACCTGACGCCCGTGCTGCTGGAACTGGGCGGCAAGTCGCCAGTGGTGGTGCACGATTCCTATCCGATTGTGGATGCGGCCGAGCGTATTTCTTTCGGCAAGTGCTGGAACGCCGGACAGACCTGCGTGGCACCGGATTACCTGATGCTGCCAAAAGGCAAGACACAGGAATTTGTCACTGCCTTTACTGCGCAGGTCAGCAAGATGTACCCGACCATGCTGAACAATCCGGATTTCACCAGTGTCATCAATGACAAGCAGTACAAGCGCGTGCAGAGCTATCTGGACGATGCGCGTGCACAGGGTGCAAAGATCATCGAGATCAATCCGGCCAATGAATCCTTCGTGAATACGCGCAAGATCCCGGTAACACTGGTGACCGGTGTTACGCCGGACATGCAGATCATGCAGAATGAAATTTTCGGACCGGTGCTGGCCATTACCGAATACTCCACGCTGGATGATGCGCTGGGTTACATCAACAGCCGTCCACGCCCGCTGGCGCTGTATTATTTCGACTGGAACTCCGGTCGGGCCGATTATGTGGCTGCCAATACCCACTCTGGTGGCATGTGCGTCAATGAAGTGATGAGCCATGTGGGTGTTGATGATTTGCCCTTTGGTGGTGTCGGGGCGTCAGGCATGGGCAAATACCATGGCCGCGAAGGCTTCATGGCAATGTCGAATGCCAAGGCTGTGCTGGAAAAGCCGAAGTTTTATGCCCTGCGCTACGTGCTTCCGCCGTTCAACAAGGGTGTTCACAAGATCATCAAGAACTATCTGCTCAAGTAATCTGCAGAACTGATGGCGTCACAAGGGTTTTCCGTGCACTCCCTGCCGGAAAGCCCTTTTTTATGAATGAAGTTTTTGTTGATGGCTGGAGCGTTTCATGAAGCCTGTTGCTGCATCACTTTCCGTAGACACGGGCCGTCGCGATTTTCTGCGTACCGGCTTCTGGGGCGCCCTTGCCCTCTCGACGGTTTCGTTTTCTGCGGCGTTGACGGGGTGTGCCAGCGCGCCTCCGGCGGCCGGCCTGCGGGTGCTGCGTGCGGGGGATCTGGTGGTCCTGCGTGCACTCATGCCGGTTGTACTTGAAGGGGCCCTGCCTGCCGACGAGTCACGTGCGGTTGTCGTGAATGAAAGTATCCAGTTGCTGGATTCGCTGCTGGCCGCCAGCAGTCGTGCCGGGCAGCAACAGGTTAACCAGTTGTTTGATCTGCTGACATTTCCCCCGACGCGATACACCATTGTGGGGCTGGACAAGGACTGGGCAGAAGCAGCTCCGGCAGACATCAGTGCCTTCCTCGCGTCATGGAGCCATAGCCGCTTCGGTCTCCTGCGTGCCGGCTATGTCGCGCTGACCCAGATGATCGCAATGAACTGGTACATGCAGCCGCGCGCCTGGGGCGCCATCAATTACATTCCCCCGCGCGTTGTGGGCTGAGGTCAATACAATGGTCGAGATTCGCGATATCAAGGATGCGTTTGCCGAAGGTGTTGAGGCGGGCTGGAAGTCGGTGCATGCCGGACAGTTGCGTCGGGATGAAACAATCAGTTGCGATGTGGTGATTGTCGGTACGGGTGCGGGTGGCGGCACGGCAGCAGAAATCCTGGTGCAGGCCGGGCTTGATGTGGTGCTGATCGAGGAAGGACCGTTGCGCACCTCGCGTGATTTTCGTCTGGATGAGCGCACAGCCTACCGTGACCTGTATCAGGAGGGCGGTGCCCGTGCCAGCAAGGATGGCAGCATCACGATCCTGCAGGGGCGCAGTGTCGGCGGGTCGACCACGGTAAACTGGACGTCGAGCTTTCGCACACCACCACTCACACTGGGGCAATGGACGGATGTGCATGGTGTGAAGGGCATGCAGAAGGAGCAGATGGCCCCGTGGTTTGAGCGCATGGAGCAGCGGCTGAAAATTGGCACCTGGACGGTGCCGGCCAATGCCAACAATGACGTCATCCGTCGCGGGTGCGACAAGCTTGGCTGGAGCTGGCAGGGCATTCCCCGCAATGTGGACGGCTGCTGGAATCTGGGCTATTGCGGTCTTGGCTGCCCCACCAATGCCAAGCAATCCATGCTGGTCACCACCATTCCGGAAGCACTCAGGAATGGTGCCCGTCTTTATCATCGTGCCCGTGCCGAAAAAATCCTGCATGACGGCAAGCGTGCCACCGGCGTGCTGTGTCTGGGCATGCAGCAGGATGGCGTTACCCCGACAGGTGTGGCGCTGACCGTGCGCGCCCGCCATGTGGTGCTGGCCGGTGGCGGCATCAACAATCCCGGGCTCCTGTTGCGCTCGGATGTGCCGGACCCCTACCGCACCATTGGCAAGCGCACCATGCTGCACCCGGTCAATGCCGTGTTTGCCCGCTTTGACGAGAAAATCGAACCCTGGAGCGGTGCGCCGCAGTCCCTGTATTCCGATCACTTCCAGTGGAAGGATGGCGCGACCGGGCCGATGGGGTTCAAGATCGAAGCCATTCCGCTGCAGCCGGGTCTGGCGTCCAGCTTGCTGGGCGGACATGGTCCTGCCCTGTCACAGGAGATGCAGGGACTGGGGCATATCAATGGCCTGATCGCCCTGTGCCGCGACGGTTTTGTCGAGGATAGTCCGGGCGGCACGGTCAGTCTGCGTGATGACGGTGCGCCGACGGTTGATTATCCGCTGACCGACGCCCTGCGTGATGGCTTGCGACGCGCCTTTCTGGCGATGGCAGAAATCCAGTTTGCCGCCGGTGCAAAAGCGGTGCGGCTGAATCAGCTCAATCTGCCGTACTTCACCAGCTGGGCCCAGTGCCAGCAGGCCATCAAGACCTTGCCCATCGAGAAGTTCCAGACCCGTATCGGTTCGGCCCATGTCATGGGAGGGTGTGCCATGGGGGAGGACCCGGCACGGGCAGTCACCAACAGCAACGGGCGCTTCCTGCACCTGGACCAGTTGTCCGTCATGGACGGGTCCTTGTTCCCCACCAGTATCGGCGCCAATCCGCAGCTGTCCATCTATGGCATGGTGGCGCGTCTGGCGACGATGCTGGCGGCCGAGCTGAAGCCGTTACCGGTCGCAGCAAGATGAGTTTGTAGGGCTGCATTTTGGGCAATACCCGGCTAGTCTCCGGTTAGGCTCGATGGCTTGCGTGGTGGGCCACGATCTGTTGCCGGAGGTTTATGTGAATCGTCTGCTGGGTATTCTTGTGTTGCTGCTGGTTCCTGCGCTGGTGCAGGCCGCGCCCTGCCGTGTCGGGGATGTCCTGCGTATTGTTGGCGATGTCCGGGTTGAGCGCCCGACGCGCCAGTTCACGCCCTTTGTTGGTGTAAAGGTCTGCATGGGCGACCGTTTCGTGACGGGGCCGTCCAGCATTATCGAGTTGCGCCTGCGTGATGGCTCGCTCGTCACGGTTGGCAAGGACAGCGAGTTCACCATTCGCGAATACCGCATTTATCGCGACAAGCCCAACGTCGCTACGTTTGATCTGGCGCGCGGCGCCTTCCGCAGTATCACCGGTTTTATCACCAAGCGTGCGCACCGCTATGAAGTGCGCACGAAGGTAGCCACGATCGGCGTGCGTGGCACGGATTTCTGGGGCGGCTACGGTCTCACCGAGAATGGCCTGGACGTGATCATGCTGGAGGGCAAGGGCGTCTATGTGCAGACGGCCGAAGGTACGGTCGAGCTCGACAAGGCGGGGCTGGGCACCACGGTTGTGCCGGGTGCTGCTCCGACCCAGCCCAAGAGCTGGGGTGAAGACAAGGTCAAGCGTGCCGTGGCGACCATTACGCCCTGAGATCATCACGCCCGGATGTGTGCTGACGGGTCATGGAGACTGGGACGGTATTCCGTTATTCTTCGTGCAGATTACGATTGACTGACGGATGTTCTGCATGAGCCATACCCGCGTTGTCTATCCCGGCTCGTTTGACCCGATGACCAATGGCCACAAGGACCTGATCGAACGCGCTGCGCGCATGTTTGATCATGTCATTGTGGCTGTGGCGGCCAGCCAGAAAAAAGGACCGATGTTCTCCCTGGAGGAGCGGGTTGCTCTGGCCCGTGATGTGCTGGCACACCTGCCCAACGTCGAGGTGCAGGGCTTCTCCAAATTGCTGGCCTTTTTCGTCAAGGAACAGAATGCCAACGTCGTCCTGCGCGGCCTGCGTGCCGTGTCGGATTTTGAATACGAGTTCCAGTTGGCCAATATGAATCGCCAACTGATGCCCGATTTCGAGACGGTCTTTCTGACGCCGGCCGAACATCTGTCCTTCATTTCTTCCACGCTGGTGCGCGAGATTGCCGTGCTGGGCGGGGATGTCACCAAGTTCGTGCCGGCACAAGTGGCTGATGCTTTCCGCCAGAAACTGGGAAAGTAGCAGGCCGTTGCATTGCGCGGGGAGCAGATAGCTGCGTGGCCCTCAAGATTACTGATGAGTGCATCAATTGTGATGTGTGCGAGCCGGCTTGCCCGAATCAGGCCATTTCACTCGGGCCCGAGATTTACGTGATTGATCCGTTAAGGTGTACCGAGTGTGTCGGTCATTTTGACGAGCCCCAGTGCGTGAGCCTGTGCCCGGTGGACTGCATTCCAAAGGATGCGGACTGTGAAGAGTCCCGCGCTGAACTGGAAGCAAAATACCGGCGTCTCACGACGGAACAGCAGCCATAAAAAAACCCGCCGCAGCGGGTTTTTTTATGGGGCAGTGATTATTTCTGCTCGGCTGCCTGTACGTCTTTCCACTTGTCCTGGGTTTCGGTGCAGCCCATGCAGCGCGTAAATGTTGATTTTGCCAGTCCTACCACGAGCGTGTCGGCAGTTTCCTTCACATTGCCGCCCAGGGCAGAGAAGGGCAGGGTGATCACAAACAGGCCGGTGCCGACCAGGGTGCCGGCCAGCAGCAGCGGGCGGGCCAGAACGGCATCACCAAACATGGCCATGCCGCTTGGGCGCTGGTTGATCTGGTCGTCGTTCATGTCTTCGGCGGAGGCAGGCATGGCAGCCAGGCCCAGCATGAGCGACATGAACAGGGCGGTAAGGCGGCGCTGAATGGATACCATGATATTTCCCTCAAAAGGCAGCTGGCTTGCCGGGCATCTTGATACTGTTATTAGGAAGTCGCCACAAGGGCCTGAAACTTCTGACATTATTGACTCTAAACGCTCTCCGGCAGGGATGCAAGCCGGTGGAGGGTGAAATCGGTCACAGCCTGACAAGGGGCTAATGCTGGCATTGCGGGCAGAAAACGGTGCTGCGCCCGCCAAGGCGAACCTCTTTCATTGGTCTCTGGCAGTGGTGGCAGGGCTCTCCGCCACGCCCGTAGGCATCCAGCTCGAGCTGGAAATAGCCGGGCTCGCCCTTGCTGTTTACAAAGTCGCGCAAGGTGGTGCCGCCACGTCCGATGGCATAGGCCAGGATGTCACGGATGGCCTGTGCAAGGGTGTCATAACGGGCGGCACTGATGCGACCGGCGGCGCGTAACGGGTGTATGCCGGCACGGTACAGCGCCTCATTGGCGTAGATGTTGCCAACGCCCACCACGACATGGCTGTCCATGATGAAGTTTTTCACCGGGGCACTGCGGCCATGCGAAAGCCTGTGCAGCCAACTGCCGTCAAAGCCACCCTCCAGCGGCTCCGGGCCCAGGTCCGCCAGCAAGGGGTGCTCTTCGGGCGGGGACGTCAGCCAGAGAAAGCAGCCAAAGCGGCGCGGGTCATGCAGGCGCAGGACAAGGCCGGAGTCCAGCGTGAGCTCGACGTGATCGTGTGTCTTGCGCGGAGTCCCGGGGCTTACCAGGCGCAAGCTGCCGGACATGCCAAGGTGCACAAGCGCCGTGCCGGCACCGGTGTGCAGCAGCAGGTATTTTCCCCGGCGGGTGACGGCGGTTACCCGTTGTCCCTGCATCCGGGCCAGTTCTGCGGGTACAGGCCAGCGCAGGCGTCGCTCATGCACCTGTATGTCAAGCACGCGATGATTCTGCACGGCATCCAGAATGCCGCGGCGGGTGGTTTCAACTTCGGGGAGCTCAGGCATTGCTGATGCATCCTGTGGCGGCAGATGGGCGCGAACGGTGCCTGATTATGCGGACGCAGGGGCGGTCCGGGGAAGCCGACAAGCCATGTCCCGGACGTAAAAAAGCCCGGCATGCCGGGCTTTTTTACGAGAGAGGATGCAGACCAATTACTTGATCTTGGCTTCCTTGAAGATCACGTGCTGGCGAATCTTGGGATCAAACTTCTTGATCTCAAGCTTTTCCGGCTTGGTACGCTTGTTCTTGGTCGTGGTGTAGAAGTAGCCGGTACCGGCGCTCGACACGAGACGGATCTTGTCACGCATGGCTTAGTCTCCTGAGAAGAGCTGGTTAGAATTTTACGCCCTGGGCGCGCAGATCAGCCACAATGGCCTCTACACCCAGTTTGTCGATGATGCGCATGCCCTTGCTGGAAACGCGCAGACGTACAAAGCGCTTCTCGCTTTCCAGCCAGAAACGGTGATAGTGCAGATTCGGCTCGAAACGACGCTTGGTCTTGATGTTCGAGTGAGAAACGTTGTTACCGACGATTGGACGCTTTCCGGTAACCTGGCAAACCTTGGACATGATGAACTCCGCGACGCATTCCGCCCGCAAAAGGCGCTGGCGCCGGGGAAAAAGGGCCGGCGCATTTCAAGGGGTGCGATTTATACCAGAACTCCCCGGGCGGAGCAATGCCGGAGATGCAGGAAGATGGCTGGGTGGAAGCGGTCATTGTGCCGGTATAAAGGTGACACGGCGGCGCTATGCCAGGTATTGAGTGATTTTTGAGCGGTCCACGTGTGGGATTCGTCCGGGAGCTATCAATTACCCATCCATATGCCCATCCACATAAACTGTCAGTATTTGGACAAAAAATCGATGGGGTTTTGCTGGCGGGGCGCCTTGTCTTGTAACTAACTGATTTTATTGGTGGACCGAAAGGGGATCGAACCCTCGACCTCCGCATTGCGAACGCGGCGCTCTCCCGGCTGAGCTATCGGCCCGGTTACGTCAACATCGACACTTTATCGTATCCCTATAAAAGCCCAAGGCAAGACCTAGAGCCAGCCGCGCTCGGCAAACGACACGGGGCGCCCTTCGCCCACAACCAGATGATCCAGTACCCGGACCTCGATCAGGCCAAGTGCCTCGCGCAGCCGGTCCGTAATGTGCCGGTCGGCGCCCGAGGGTTCGGCCACGCCCGACGGGTGGTTGTGTGACAGGATGACGGCGGCGGCATTGAGAATCAGGGCGCGCTCCACGACCTGCCGGGGGTGCACGCTGCAGGCATCGAGCGTGCCCTGGAAAAGTTCCTCGAAGGCGATCAGTCGATGCTGGTTGTCCAGAAACAGGATGGCAAATACTTCATGGCGCCGGCCGCGCAGGCGCGAGCTGAGAAAATGCCGGGTGGCCTCGGGGCTGCTCATGACGTCATGACGCTCCAGTGTGGTGGCGAGATGACGACGGCCCAGCTCAAGAGCGGCCTGCAGTTCGGCAAACTTGGCGGGGCCCAGGCCGGGCAGGGCGGTGAGTTCGCGGGCACTGGCGTCGAGTACGCCGCGCAGGCTGCCAAAGGCAGTGATCCAGTCGCGGGCCAGGTCCAGTGCGGTACGCCCTTTCATGCCGGTGCGTATGAACAGGGCAAGCAGCTCGGCGTCCGAGAGGCTGTCGGCGCCGTTGGCAATGAGCTTTTCCCGGGGGCGTTCTGCCTCCGGCCAGTCGGTGATGGGCATTGTGAGCGGCCTCCTTGCCGGTCAGTAGGCGCTGACTTTTTCCATGTCTGCGCTACGCTAGTGTGCGGGCGGATGGTATCTTTACGCTCTCTTTGCGTCACCTCCATTCGACGCCATAGTTACCCATGCTGAATCGCCATGATGGATTGCCCATGACTGCACGTCTTGCCAACAAACGCATTGTGCTCGGAGTGTCCGGAGGTATTGCGGCCTACAAGAGCGCCGACCTGATCCGCCGCCTGCGTGATGCCGGTGCCGAGGTGCAGGTGGTGATGACCACAGCAGCCCAGTCCTTCATTACGCCGCTGACGCTACAGGCGCTGTCCGGCAACCCGGTACATACCGACTTGCTGGACCCTGCGGCCGAGGCGGCGATGGGGCATATCGAGCTGGCCCGCTGGGCGGATCTGGTGCTGGTGGCGCCGGCTTCAGCCGACTGTCTCGCGCGGCTGGCACAGGGCGTGGCCAATGACCTGCTGACCACCCTCTGGCTGGCAACAAAGGCAAAGCTGGCGGTAGCGCCAGCCATGAACCAGCAGATGTGGGCGGCGCCGGCAACCCGTGCCAATCTGGCGACATTGCAGGCCCGGGGTGTGGCGGTTTTCGGCCCGGCAGCGGGCAGTCAGGCCTGTGGCGATGTCGGCGAGGGTCGCATGCTGGAGTCTGTCGAGCTGGCCACTGCCTGTGCGGACCAGTTCGAGAGCGGCTTGCTCACCGGGCGCCATGTCGTGATTACTGCAGGGCCAACACGTGAGGCACTGGATCCGGTGCGCTACCTCAGCAATCACAGCTCCGGCAAGATGGGCTTTGCCATCGCCGAGGCCTGCGTGGAGGCGGGTGCACGTGTGACGCTGATTGCCGGCCCGGTCAGCCTGCCTACCCCGGCACGGCTGAAGCGGGTGAATGTGGTGAGTGCCGACGAGATGCTGCTGGCGGCGCAGGCCGCCGTAGAAGGTGCGGATGTTTTTGTAGCTACCGCAGCAGTGGCAGATTACCGCCCGGCGCGTGTAGCCGAGCAGAAGATAAAGAAGTCGGCTGATGTGATTGCGCTCGAGCTGATCAAGAATCCTGATATTGTGGCGACCATTGCGGCACGGCCGGATCGCCCGTTTGTGCTGGGGTTTGCTGCAGAAACCGAGAAGGTCATTGAGCATGCGCGCGAGAAGCTGTTGCGCAAGAAACTCGACATGATTGCCTGCAATGATGTGGCTCGTGCCGATATCGGATTCCAGAGCGATGACAATGCTCTTACGGTGATCTGGGCGGATGGCGACCGGCATCTGGACAAGGCGGGCAAGACCGTTATTGCGCGGCAGTTGGTGGAGGTGCTGGCTGAGCGACTCCTGCAGAAGTGATTTTGGATTGATGTGCAGTTACTGCTGATTTTTTGCAAGGATAGAACATGAAGAAAACCGTGGATGTGAAAATCCTGGATGCACGCATCGGTACCGAGTTTCCGTTACCTGCCTATGCGACCGAGGGTTCGGCCGGGCTTGATCTGCGCGCCTGTCTGGATGCACCACTGGTGCTTGCCCCGGGGGAAACTCATCTGATCCGTACCGGGCTTGCCATCTACATTGCTGATCATGCGTTTGCCGGGCTGGTGCTGCCGCGTTCGGGGCTGGGTCACAAGCACGGCATTGTGCTGGGTAATCTGGTCGGTCTGATTGATTCCGATTATCAGGGCGAGCTTATGGTGTCGTGCTGGAATCGTGGCAAGGAAAGTTTCACCATCCAGCCGGGTGAGCGCATTGCGCAGTATGTGCTGGTGCCTGTTGTGCAGGCAGACTTCCGGATGGTGGACGATTTTGATGCCAGTTCTCGTGGCGCGGGTGGCTTTGGTTCGTCGGGCCGGCATTAACGGCTTTTCTGGCGGCAGGATTTGGCGGGGGATATATGGTGCTGGGTAAAAAGAAAAAAGCCGAGAGCGGCAACGAGAGCAAGCCAGAGAAAAAGACCGCGCGCCCCGCAAGTGAGCGGCGTGCAAAAACGCCCCTTCAGGCAGGGTTGCCGAGCTTGCTTGCGGCAGTTGTCATGCTGCTGGCGGTAATGGGGAGCCTGTATTATCTGGTGGATGTTGCAGCGCGCCAACAGCATGACGCAATGACAGGGGTTTACCGGCAGCACTATCTGGAAACGCTGGATGCCTATCTGGGTACGCATGAATCCACGGTGTCGTCCCTGAGTGATACCGCGTTGCTGCCCTATGTGCTCGAGACGGCCGAGTCCAATACGCTGACGGCCCGGTACCCTGGCGCTGTATATGCGCGGGTTGTGGATGCAAAGCTTGACCCGGCAATACCCAATGGCTTGAGTTTTGCACATCAGGACATGGTGCTGCGCGTGGCGGCCGGGGTGAAGGTGACGCCGGAAATCTCATTTTACGAAAAAGACCAGGTGGTGACGTTTGCGCGTCCTGTCAGTGATGGCACAAACATGGTCGGTGTTTTGTTGCTCAGTATGCCGTTCAGGCCACTGTCCACGGCGCTGACCCGGTTTGCGCCGGAGGCCGGCAAGTTTGAGCTGGTGCAGCGTAACGGCAGCGAAAGGGCGGTAATTCTCACGGCAGGCGGTGCGTCCGAAGTGGAAGAGGTTGTTACGGCGGTTTCGCCTTCGCGTAATCCTGGCTGGGAGGTGCGGTTTGCTCCGGTAAAGACGCTGGGGCGTGATAATCCGGTGTCACTCATGGTGCTTGGTCTGGGTGTGTTGTCGGTGTTGCTGGTCGGCGGCTTGTTGCTGGTCATGCTGCTCATGCTGCAGAAGCGCTTGCGCGAGGATGCAGAGGCGATGGACAGCTTTTGTGAGAATTATTTCCGGTATGGCACGCGCAACAAGATCAACATGAATTTCAAGGTTTGCGCCTCCGTGCTGTCCAGTGTTGAGCAGTACGGTGCGGAGCTGCGTGCCGGCAAGGTTGTCGTGAAGTCAGCAGAACATCACGACGAACTTGGTGATCTTTCCATTGCCGCAGATTCGGCAGCATTGCTGGGTGGGGCCTCGGCGCCGGCAAAGGTGACGCCGGCAAAAGCAGCTCCGCAGGCGGCTGCGCCCGGAAGTGACAGTGCTTCTGTGTCGGCCGAAATTTTTCGTGCCTATGATATCCGGGGTGTGATTGGCGAGGGGCTCACCGAGGCCGTTGCCCGCAAGATTGGCCTTGCCATCGGCAGTGAGGCGGTTGCCCGCGGGGAGCAGGTTGTGGTGGTTGGCCGGGATGGCCGACTGTCAGGAACGCAAATGAATGCAGCTCTTATTGAGGGTTTGCGCGCCAGTGGCCGGGATGTGATTGATGTCGGCATGGTGCCGACGCCGGTGTTGTATTTTGCCGCCAAGGTCATTGGTACCGGTACGGGCGTGATGATTACCGGCAGCCACAATCCGGGTAATTACAACGGTTTCAAGATCATGATCGCCAATGACACGCTGGCAGGAGACGAGATCCAGTCCCTGCGCCAGCGTATTGAGGAAGGCAACTTCTCCGGTGGTGCTGGCGCACTTTCCCAGCAGAATGTGGCGCAGGATTATATTGACCGTGTCACGGGCGATATCGTGCTGGCGCGTCCATTGAAGGTGGTTGTTGATGCGGGCAATGGTATTGCTGGCGTCATTGGTCCTCGTGTACTGGAGGCGATGGGGTGTGAGGTGGTGCCACTTTTCTGTGAAGTGGACGGGAAATTTCCCAATCATCATCCCGACCCAAGCAAGCCGGAAAATCTGGAAGACCTGATGGGCGTGGTGGCGGCCAACAATGCCGACATCGGCATTGCATTTGATGGGGATGGCGACCGCATTGGCGTTGTCACCGCCAGTGGCAAGAACATTTATCCGGATCGTCTGATGATGCTTCTTTCCAAACATGTCCTGACCACAAATCCCGGTGCCGACATTATTTTTGATGTCAAATGCACGCGCGATCTTGGTGCGTTGATCAGCCGGCTTGGCGGGCGCCCGGTGATGAGCAAGACCGGGCACTCTTTCATCAAGAGCAAGCTGAAGGAAACTGGCGCTGCACTGGCTGGCGAGATGAGTGGCCATATTTTCTTCAATGACCGCTGGTTTGGTTTTGATGATGCCATTTATGCGGCAGGGCGCCTGCTGGAAATCCTCTCGCTTGAAAATGATGACGCTGATGCAGTATTTGCAGAGTTTCCGGAGAATCCTTCAACGCCGGAAATCAATATTCCTGTGCCGGATGCAAAGAAGTTTGCCCTCGTGGAGGCCATGAAGGCCAAGGCAAAGTTCTCCGATGCCAATATCATCACGATTGATGGCTTGCGTGTCGAGTTGCCGGATGCGTGGGGGCTGGTGCGTGCATCCAATACCTCGCCCTGCATAGTGGCCCGGTTTGAAGGGCGTACGCCTGCGGCGTTGGCAGCAGTGCAATCGCGCTTCCGTACGCTGCTGGCGAGTGTCGACGGTTCTCTTGAAATTCCCTTTTGACTGGTGAGATACAAAGATGGCGCTGACGCGTGAGTCTGCACTCAATATTGCCAAGG
Organism: Moraxellaceae bacterium; assembly: GCA_030646295.1. GTDB lineage: Bacteria > Pseudomonadota > Gammaproteobacteria > Pseudomonadales > Moraxellaceae > UBA2031. The sequence goes on along the minus strand of JAUSND010000025.1, from coordinate 52,126 downwards.
TACTGACCGAGGCACTGCCTTATATCCAGCGCTTTCATGGCAAGACAGTGGTCGTGAAATACGGCGGCAATGCCATGACGGGTGATGATACGGAAGACTCCTTTGCGCGAGACATTGTGCTGCTGAAAACCGTGGGGATAAATCCGGTGGTAGTGCATGGTGGCGGACCGCAAATCGGTGAGCTGCTCAAGCGCATGGGGAAGGAGTCGGAGTTCATTGATGGCATGCGTGTCACCGACGACGAGACCATGGATGTGGCAGAAATGGTGCTGGGCGGAAAGGTCAACAAGGCCATCGTCAATCGCATCAACCAGAATGGCGGTCGTGCCATCGGCCTGACCGGCAAGGATGGCAACCTGATTCGTGCGAAGAAGATGTTTCTCAGTCGCGTGAATGCCGATGGCAGCATTGAGCAGCTTGATATCGGGCATGTGGGTGAGGTGGTTGGCATCAAGACCGATGTGCTGGATGTGCTGGTAAATGGCGGTTTCATTCCAGTGATTGCACCGATTGGTGTTGGTGATGATGGCGCCTCCTACAACATCAATGCGGATCTGGTTGCAGGCAAGGTGGCCGAGGCGCTGGGGGCAGAAAAGCTGATCCTGGCAACCAATATTCCTGGTGTGATGGACAAGCAAAAGAACGTGCTCACAGGTCTGAGTACTGCGGATGTGGACGAGCTGATTGCTGACGGCACCATCTATGGCGGCATGTTGCCGAAGATTGCCTGTGCGCTGGATGCCGTGAAGGGTGGTGTGATCAGTGCCCATATCTTTGACGGACGCGTGCCGCATGCAACCCTGCTGGAAGTGTTCACGGATGAGGGTATGGGGACGCTTATCTCCAACAAGAAAAACATCAAGGTAAAGCGCGCCACCTGAAAGGTGGTGTTGTGGAGGTGGGCATGACTGCTCCTGAACCAAAGATTTCCAGGCGTGAGCACATTCTTCAGGCGTTGGCGGCAATGCTGGAGAGTGCGCCCGGTGCGCGCATCACCACTGCGGCACTGGCGAAAGAGGTGGGGGTAACCGAGGCCGCCTTGTACAGGCACTTCCCCAGCAAGGCCAGGATGTTTGAAGGCCTGATTGATTTTGTCGAGGAGGTGGTTTTTTCGCGTGTCGGTCTGATTCTTGAAGAAGAAAAGGATGCGCGTGTCCGTTGCGAGAAGATGATTTTCCTGCTGCTGATGTTTGCCGAACGCAATCCTGGCATTACCAGGATTCTTAACGGCGATGCGCTGACCGGGGAGCATGAGCGCCTGCAGGCCCGCATTGTGCAGTTTTTTGACCGGCTGGAGGCGCAGATCCGTCAGGTGTTGCGAGAGGCTGAGCTGAAGGAGAACCTGGGTACGACCATTACCAGCAGTGCAGCGGCCAATCTGTTGCTGACTTTTGTCGAGGGGCATATCAGCAGGTTTGTGCGATCAGGATTCCGCCAGTTGCCGACGGAGTACTGGGAGCCACAGTGGCGATATTTCCAGCAGACCTTGTTTCGCCAGCTTTCCTTCTGATTTACTGTTGGGGATTGCCAATAAAAAAGCCGGCTGAAGTGGCCGGCTTTTTTATTGGTGTTGCGTGTCAGCGCGACTGGGGGCGTGTTGCTGGCAGGGTGGGCTGGAGTACGTTGCCGGCAGGCAGCCCGGTCAGATCATTCAGTCGCTGGATGATGGGTGCAAACTCCTGACGAACTTTTTCCTGTTCGGCTTTTCGGGCCTGAATCTCGATCTGCAGTTGCTGAATCTGCTTGTCGTAATTACGGATACTGTCAGCCAGTGGTTTCGGGACGGGCTTGCCGGTGCGTTCCAGTGCGGCGGCGCGTTGTGCTTCCATTGCGCGTGTTTCGCGCAAGCGGTTCAGTGAGCTGCTGCTGAAGTCTATGCGTAGCTGGATGGCGTCGGTCTGGCGGTCTCGTGTGTGTTCGGCATCAGCCGGTTTGCTATAGAGGCGCAGTAATTGCTTGTCATCGTCGACCCGCTTGCTGGCGGCGGCCCGCTGGGCTTTTGCGGCGGTGGCCTCTTCTGCGGTCAGTGCCCGTTGTGCGGGGACATGCCTGAGTACCTGCATGCTCTTGTCAAGCGCGTCATAGCCACGAGAGATATGTTCCTCGGTGATCCGGTCAGTGATCGTTGGCTGGTTCTTGTCATTGTAGAAGCGGTACCAGCGTGCCTTGTCTGCGTCATCGGCCATGGCCTGGCCGGCCAGAGTGCCCAGCAGCAGGATGAATACAGGGAGGCGATGCATTATTAAGTGGCTCCGTAAGACAGCGGTATGCTCGCCTTCATTCTAAGGTTATGTGACAGGGTCGGACAGTGATGGATGTCGTGGTTTTGTTTCTTGTCGCTCTGGTGGCCAATACGCTGTCAGCCCTGGCTGGCGGTGGCGCGGGTCTTCTGCAGTTGCCTGTCCTGCTCATGATGGGGTTGTCCTTTCCGGTAGCGCTGGCAACGCACAAGATTGCCAGTGTTGCCCTTGGTGTAGGGGCAACGGCTCGCCATCTGCGCTCCGGGCGCTTTAACTGGCGGTTTGCGGCCTTTGTCCTGGCCTGCGGGTTACCCGGCGTGCTGGCGGGTACCCAGGTCATACTGGCTGTCCCGGACAACTGGGCGGAGCTTGCGCTTGGCCTGCTGACGCTGGGGGTGGGTGTGTACTCCTGGCGGCGTCCGGCACTGGGGCAGGTGGCCGAGCGTCGCCATCGCGATGTCCAGGGCCTGGTGGCGGGCGGGGCGGGCCTGTTCCTGATCGGCGTGCTCAATGGCTCGCTGACCTCCGGTACCGGGCTTTTTGTCACCTTGTGGCTGGTGCGCTGGTTTGGTCTTGATTACACCCGGGCGGTTTCCTACACGCTGGTGCTGGTGGGGTTGTTCTGGAATGGTCTGGGGGCGCTCATGCTGTCGCTGCAGGCGCCCGTAAAGTGGGAGTGGCTGCCGCCACTGCTGGCGGGGTCTCTGGTGGGGGGGTATCTGGGGGCGCACTGGGCGCTGCTGAAGGGGAACAGGGTGGTCAAGCTGGCTTTTGAGGTGCTGACCATCGGGGTTGGTCTTAAACTGATTGCCGATGCATTGCTTCATGGCTGGTAGCAGGGAGGGTGGCCGCAGGGGTGGGCTTCCTTCTGTCTGCAACCTTGAGTGTCTCGTCAGAAAGTTGCGCTAAGCCATTGTCCCTGTTTGATTAGGAGTGGCTTTTTTTGCGCATTGCCTCTGTAGCCGGCCATGGAAAACTGTGCTAAAACGTTGGCAATCTGTCGTTTCTGCCCCTTGGGGCTGCTCGATAGCGTAATTACGGATTTTGTTATTCGTCCAGACAGGCCCGCAAAGCCTCACATGCAAAGAAGGCTGTTCCAATGGAAGACAATTTCGACGGTATGAAAGTCATGGTCATCGACGACTCGAAGACGATTCGTCGTACGGCCGAGACCCTTCTGCAGAAAGCCGGCTGCACCGTGATCACAGCCACTGACGGTTTTGATGCCCTGGCCAAGATTGCCGACTCCAACCCCGACATCATCTTTGTTGACATCATGATGCCGCGCCTGGATGGCTACCAGACCTGTGCGCTGATCAAGAACAACTCGGCCTTCAAGTCCACGCCGGTCATCATGCTGTCCTCCAAGGATGGCCTGTTTGACAAGGCAAAGGGCCGCATCGTGGGTTCGGACGAGTATCTGACCAAGCCATTCAGCAAGGAAGAGTTGCTGGGTGCCATCCGGCAGCATGTCCACGCAAAGGCTTGAGTGTCACTGATTTTCCGAGGTTGATATGGCGCGTATTCTCATTGTTGATGACTCCCCTACGGAAACCTACCGTTTCCGTGAAATCCTGGAAAAGCACGGGCACAAGGTGCTTGAGGCTACCAATGGTGCTGATGGCGTGGCCACGGCGCGTGCCGAGCTGCCTGATCTGGTGCTGATGGACGTGGTGATGCCGGGCCTTAACGGTTTTCAGGCAACACGCCAGCTGTCCAAGGGTGAAGATACGGCACACATTCCGATTGTCATTGTTACCACCAAGGATCAGGAAACTGACCGTGTCTGGGGCAAGCGTCAGGGTGCCAGTGACTATCTCACCAAGCCGGTTGATGAAACGCTGCTCATGCAGACCATCGCTGGCCTCATTCCCGGCAAATAACCAGAAAGACAAGCAGGCAACATGGCCGCCAAGGGATTCATCAAGCTTCTCGAAATTGCCGAGCGCTCAAAACAGCGCACGCTTGGCCTGCCGGCTGACGGCCAGGCGGTCGAGTACTGGAGTGGTATAGGTTTTACGCTTGACGGCCAGTATTTCCTGGCAGCAATGGGTGAGGTTTCCGAAGTGCTGGCCGTGCCACGTTACACGCACGTTCCCGGTGTAAAGCCGTGGATGAAGGGGATCGCCAATGTGCGTGGTCGTCTGTTGCCGATCATGGACATGCTGGGTTACTTCAATCGGGCATCAAGCTTGCAGGAACACCGCCGCCGCCTCCTGGTGATTGACCAGGGTGACATTTTCAGCGGTCTGGTGGTGGATGAAATTCTGGGGATGCAGCATTTCCCTGTACAAGATTATTCGCCGGAGGCCCTGCATGTGCATGCAGAGTTGCGGCCCTTTGTTCAGGGGGCTTTCCGGCGTGAAGACAAGGATTGGGCGATCTTCAGTCTGGCCAGGCTGGTTGAAGATCCGCAGTTCCTCCAGGCTTCCGCCTGACACTGGGCCGGGTACTCCGGTCCGCTTCGTACAATTATAAACAGGGGGCCGTCGAGGGCAGATGGTATGAATCCGAAACTGCAAGCCGTACGCGACAAGTTCGCGAGTATTCAGTGGAAGCAGGTCTTTTCCAAGGACAGTTTCCGCGCCCTCCTGCAGCGTGAGTACTGGCAGAATCTCTGGCGCAGTGCTGCGGCTGGTGGTGAGTCCGGTCCCTGGCTGATTGGTCTGGGCATTGGCTTTTTCTTTGCCTTCGGCATGTTCATCGTCGTGGGTGTCAAGGGCATCAATGCCACCCAGATGATTCAGAACGCATCCGAGTTGCGTGTGTTGTCGCAGAACATCGCCAATAACGCGACCGAAGCGTCTGCCGGTAACGAGGCGGCCTTCAAACAGCTCAGCCTGTCGCGCAAGGAGTTCCAGACACGCTGGGATGAGTTGAAGGACATGCGTAGCGCGAAGCGCCCTGAAATGGAGGCGCTTCAGAAGGTGTGGGATCCGGTGTCGCAAAATACCGACATCGTGCTCAATGGTGAGTCGGCGGTGACCGATCTGCATGAGTTGGCCCAGACGCTGTCGGAAACGGTTCCGGACCTGCAGGCTGAATACGACATCGTGGTAGAAGGCATGCTGCGGTCGGGTTCTCCGGCGTCGCAGATTGCGGTCGCCAAGCAGCAGTCGGTGCTGGCAGAACGTATTCTCCGTTCCGTCAACAAGGTGCTGCAGGGTGGCGCGGATGCCGTGACATCGGCTGACGCCTTCGGTCGTGACGCCGCCCAGTTCGGTCGTGTCCTGTCGGGCATGATGGAAGGGGATGCTGCGCTGGGTATCCAGCAGGTGACTGATCCGGAAGCCCAGGATGCACTGACGGCGATTGCTGACAGTTTTGAAAGCTCGGTGAACCAGTCTGCGAATGCGATTCTGGAAACATCGCCTGAACTCTTCCAGGTGCGTGAAGCGGCAGATGGTGTGTTCCGCGATTCCCCCGCCATGCTGGTGGCAACCACTACGCTGGCCACTGATGTGGCAGAAAGTGCGAATACAACGATTTATACCGCTCTCGGTATTATTTTCCTGGGTGTCGGCATCGTGTGCGCCGTCCAGCTGATGCGTGTGCGTGCCAACGTGGACCGTATCCGTGCTGAAGAAGAACGTAATACGGAAATGGCGCGTGCCGAACAGATTGAGTCGGAAAACCGTCGTAATCAGGACGCCATTTTGCGTCTGCTTGATGAGCTGGGCGACCTTGCTGACGGCGACCTTACCGTACAGGCAACGGTGACCGAGGACTTTACGGGTGCCATCGCCGACTCCATCAACTACTCCATTGACCAGCTGCGCGGACTGGTAACCACCATTAACCAGACCGCTGTGCAGGTGTCTGCCGCTGCCCAGGAAACACAGTCCACGGCCATGCATCTTGCCGAAGCGTCCGAGCATCAGGCGCAGGAAATTGCGGGTGCATCTGCCGCTGTGAATGAAATGGCGGTCTCGATTGACCAGGTGTCTGCCAACGCTGCCGAATCGGCCGCAGTGGCCGAGCGCTCTGTGGCCATCGCCCACAAGGGCGCCGAGGTGGTGCAGAACACCATCACCGGTATGGACACGATTCGTGAGCAGATTCAGGAAACATCGAAGCGTATTAAACGTCTCGGTGAATCGTCACAGGAAATTGGTGACATCGTGTCGCTGATTAACGACATTGCCGACCAGACCAACATTCTGGCTCTTAACGCCGCCATCCAGGCGTCGATGGCCGGTGAAGCCGGTCGCGGCTTTGCGGTGGTTGCCGACGAAGTGCAGCGACTTGCAGAACGTTCTGCTGCTGCAACCAAGCAGATCGAACAGCTGGTGAAAACGATTCAAACGGATACCAACGAAGCCGTTATCTCGATGGAGCAGACCACGGCCGAAGTGGTGCGCGGTGCCCGTCTGGCGCAGGACGCCGGTGTGGCACTGGGCGAGATCGAGTCGGTGTCGAGAAACCTTGCCGACCTCATTCAGAACATTTCGAATGCGGCACGTCAGCAGGCTGCTTCGGCGGGCCACATCTCCAACACCATGAACGTGATTCAGGAGATCACCTCTCAGACCACTGCCGGTACCATTGCGACAGCACGGTCGATTGGGAATCTCGCGGAAATGGCTAACGAGTTGCGCCAGTCGGTAGCCGGCTTCAAGCTGCCCGAGCACGCCTGATCAAGCTCGCGAGCCAGCTGGTGGCGAGCATGAACGGGATTATTGACGTGGCCACTGACCGTTGGGGAATCAAGTCGCTTACGCCTATCTCGGACGAACAGTTCGAGTTATGGCAGACGCTGATCGAGGCGCGCACCGGCATGACTGTCGGTGTCGCCCGTCGTTCCTTTCTTGAGACCAATCTCGGCATCCGCATGCGCGAGATTGGTGTCAGCGATTACGAAACCTACTATGAACAACTGATGGCTGGCCCGGTTGCCGAGCGCGAATGGGCTGTCCTGGTTGATCGTCTTACGGTGCAGGAAACCTCCTTTTTCCGTCACTCCAGTTCGTTTGCGCTGGTGAAGTCGCATGTGGCGGATGTGCTCGCAAAGGATCCCCGCCGCAAGACACTGAATCTCTGGAGTGTGGGTTGCTCGACTGGGGAAGAGCCATATTCGCTGGCAATGCAGACTGATGCCCAGTTGACGGACATGCAGCGCCAGGATGTTTATTTTGGCGTCACTGCTTCGGATATCAGTTTGCCTACACTGGCGAGGGCGCGTACCGGGATTTATGGTGAGCGCCGTCTGCATAATGTGCCAACAGCCTGGAAACAGAAATATTTTCAGCCGGTGGCGGGGCGCAAGGAGTTGCAGGTTACCGGCGAACTCAAGCGCCGGATTGCTTTTGTCCAGCTCAACATCATGGAGCTGGACCGGGTGCCGATCGGGGACATGGACGTTATTTTTTGTCAGAACGTCCTGATTTATTTCCGTCGCTTTCGCAAGCGCGACATCCTGGCCAATCTGGCTTCGCGGCTGACGCCGGGAGGTCTGCTGGTGCTGGGGGTAGGTGAGGCAGTGGATTGGGCGCATCCGGCGCTGGCGCGCGTGGACTACCCGGATACGCTGGCGTTTCGTCGTAAAGCCTGACAGCTGGTCGCCCGGGGGTGGGCGCTTCTGTCAGGAACGGATTATGTAGGGACAGGTCGCGGGCCTGTCATGCAGCACCTTCGGGTGCCTAACAATAATGACATTGGCCCCTGAGGGCATGACGATGGGTGACAATCACAGCTTTCTGGCTCTGGACTGGGTCAAGGGTGAAATCGAGGAAACGCTGAAGCAGGCGCGGCAGGCGCTGGAAGCGTTTGTGGAGAACCCTGAAGACGGGACGCGCATGCGTTTCTGTCTGGCCTATCTGCACCAGGTGCATGGCACATTGCAGATGGTGGAGTTTTATGGCGCCGCCCTGCTGGCCGAAGAGATGGAAAAGCTCTGCCTGGCCCTGATCAACAATCAGGTCTCGCGTGTCGCGGACGGGCAGGAAGTCCTCATGCGCGCCATCCTGCAGTTGCCTCCCTATCTGGAGCGGGTGAAGGCGTCGCGTCGTGATTTGCCGGTTGTCCTGTTGCCACTGCTCAATGACTTGCGTGCAGCGCGCGGCGAGTCGCTGATGTCCGAAACCGCCCTGTTTACCCCCGACCTGACGGCTGGTGAGCGCGCACCCATCCAGGTGGCGCCTGCGACGATTGATCCTGCCTTGCTGAAGAAAATCAGGCAAATGTATCAGGTGGCCTTGCTGGGGCTTATCCGTAGTGAAAATGTGCCAGCCAATCTGGGCTATATGGCACAGGTGTTTGCGCGGCTGGAAAAACTGGCCGGTGCAGCGCCGATCCGTGAGCTATGGCTGGTTAGCAGTGCAATTGTTGAAGGGCTGACAGAAAAGACCATTGATCTGGGAACATCGGTCAAGATGTTGCTGGGTCAGGTGGACCGGCAGTTGCGTCTGGTGGGTGAGGAAGCATCCCAGCGCACGCCCACGGAGCTGCTCAAGAACCTGCTTTATTATGTTGCCAAAAGTCATGGCAATTCGCCGCGTTTGCGTGCGGCCAAGGATCTTTATCGTCTGGATGATGCGCTGCCGGGCGATGCGCTGGTAAATGAAGAGCGCGCCCGCATGAGCGGACCTGATCGTGAGGCGATGAAGTCCGTGGTTGATGCGCTGTGCGAGGAGCTGGCACGCGCCAAGGATGCGCTGGATATTTTTGTGCGCAGCAGCGAGCGCAAGCTTTCTGATCTGGGCACGCTGGTGCCGATACTGAAGCAGGTCGCGGATACCGTGGCGGTACTCGGACTGGGCCAGCCACGCCGCATTCTCCAGGAACAGATCGAGATCATCGACGGCATTACGAGCTCGGGGCAGGCACCTGAGGATGGTCGTCTGCTCGATATTGCCGGTGCATTGTTGTATGTCGAAGCGACCCTCATGGGTATGGTGGCTGAAAAGCCCATGGGCCAGCCGGGTGTCAGCGCGGCGTCCGAGTTTTCGGCACAGGACCAGTTATCCGATGCGCAAACGGCAGTGCTGCGCGAGTCCCGCAGTGCGCTGGAAAAAGCAAAGGATGCAGTTATCGAATACATCGCTTCGCAGTGGAATCCCGTGCATCTGGAAACCATTCCCGAGCTGATTTCGACCGTGCGTGGCGGTTTGTCCATTCTCGGCTTGCAGCGTCCGGCCAATATTCTGGACAAGGCCGGTCGTTATGTCAGTGAGCGCCTGCTGGGGCAGCAGCATCGTCCCGAGTGGCAGGAAATGGATACGCTGGCCGATGTGATTACCTCGGTCGAGTATTTCCTGGAGCGTATTGCAAACGATGCCAATGGTGGTGAAAGCGTACTGGAAATTGCTGAACGCGGCCTGGACAAGCTGGGTGTGGCGGCACTGCCCGACGCCGAGGTAGCCGCGGAGGAAATCGAGCCGTCCGCTGAAGAAGAGCTGCCGGAGTCGATGGATGCTGGCGAGTGGAATGCGGCTGAAGAAGCGGCATTCGAAGTGGAAATGGCAGATGCCATTGCCGAGCCGGAATCCGAGTTGCTGGTGGAGACGCAGGAAAGCGAGGTCTTGCTGCCCGATACAGGAACTGTCGAGGCATTTGATGAAGACCTGACGCCTGCCGCTGATGAGCTCTCGGTAGACGACTGGCTGGCCAAGGAAACGGCAGGTCTTGCCGATCTGGAGTCGGTGGCATCTGACAGTGACATTGAGTCACTGGGGCTGGATGACGAGGCCGAGTCGGCCTTTGCTGATTTGCCGGTAGATGAGGCGCTCCACTCCGATGTCGTGCAGGACGCAGTCGAGCCGACCGCCGACGATGTTTTCTTTGCTGACGAGTCTGAAGTTGCTTTTGATACGCCGCTTGAAATCGAGTCTGACGCTGAGCTGTTGGCAGAGCCGGAAATAACGGAACCGGAAATTGCCGAAACTGTAGCGGAAGTCACGCCGGTAATTGTTGAGCCTGTTGCTGCGGCCGAGCCTCCGAAAAAACCTGTGCTGCCTGTGCTGACCAGCATGCCGGTGGATGATCACGACTTTGACGAGGAAATCCGCGAGATTTTCGTGGAAGAAGCCGAAGAAGTGATGGAGGCGATTAACGAATATTTTCCGAAATGGGCCGCCAACTTTGAGGATACCGCCTCACTGCTGGAGTTCCGTCGCGGCTTCCATACCCTGAAGGGTTCTGGCCGCATGGTGGGTGCGAAGGTGGTGGGCGAGCTTGCCTGGGCCTTTGAAAGCATGCTGAACAAGGTGCGTGACAAGGTTCTGGCCCCGGATCAGGTCATGGTGAACCTGATCTCGGAGTGTCTCTCCGTCATTCCGGGTCTGGTTGAGGATTTTGCCGGCCGCCAGCCACCACGCATCAACACAAGTCCCCTCATGGCGGCGGCGGATGCCGTTTGCCGTGGCGATGTCCTGACGACGCTGGATGTGGCAAAGGCAGCTGAGCAGGCGCATGCCGGCCCGGCAGCCGAGGCGGATGAGACTGCAGCGGCCGAGGCGGCATTCGATGCACTGGCCGCCAGTCTGGCGCCTGTTGCAACAGTACCGTCGGCGGAGCCAGCTGTAGAGTTGCCTGACCTTGAGGAGTTGCCTGACCTTGAGATGGCGGCTCCGGACATGGATGAGGCGCCGGTTTTCGAGTCGACGCCGGCAGAGGACGTTACCGTCGGGTTTGCGCTTGACGATACGTTTGAGTCGTTGGCCGTTGAGGATGAACTGGCCGCATTTGCTGAAGAGGCGCCAGCATTGGCGGATGAACTGCCGGAGTCTGTTGAGCCTGAGCTGGCCGCTGAAGACGTTGAGCCATCAGCCCCTGCAGTGGTCGAGCCTGAAGCGGTTGAAGTGGATCCGGTACTGCTGGAGATATTCACCAGCGAGGCCGACACGCATCTGGCGGAACTGCTGGCCTATCTGGATGGCGTGGAACCAGAGCGTCAGTCGGCGGCGATTACCGATGAAGTGATCCGCTCCCTGCACACCCTGAAAGGGTCGGCCGGGATGGCCGGCATCAATCCGGTGGCAGAGCTGGCGGCACCACTGGAGCACCTGTTCAAGGATTTGCGTAACCAGGGGATCAATGCCCGGCAGCCACATCTGCAGGCGCTGCGCGATGGCCATCGCTTGATCAACGAAAGCATCCGTAATCTGGGTACGGGTGGTGGCGGTGCCGTTGCAGGTGCCGATGCGCTGATTGCCCATATCCGGCAACTGGATCATGACCGGCTGGTGGAACTGGAGCGGGAACAGGCAGAGCAGCTGGATGACGGGCGTACCAGCTCCGTCACTGCAGCAAAGGCCGGTCTCGTGGCAAGCTTCATGGAGCTGGGTCTGGACCATGTGCTGGATGCACCCTGGGAACTGGATGGCTGGCTGCGCGGGGATACTGCCGCCGACATGCAGAAGACCCTGCAGGATGAGCTTCTGCGTCTGGCCCCGGTTGCGGCCTCTGCCGGTATCGAGCCATTGGCCCTGGTGTGCGAGCGCCTTGCCGGTGTGTATGCCTCGTTGTCGCGCGGACAGCTGTCTCTCGACAATGAGCTGATGAACGATCTTGCGGCCGCACATGACGAGATCATCAATGTTTTCGATACGCTGGCTGCCAGTCAGACGGTGTATGCCAATGAAGCGGTGCTGACGCGTCTGCTGGACCTGCTGGAAACGCCTGCCACTGCGCGGGACGAGATCAGTGACGAGCCGGTGACGGCCGCATTTGAAAGCGAGGATCGCTCCAGCCTGGCAGAGCGCATGACCGATGCGGAAGCGGCTGACTGGGAAGCACCGGCAGACATTGCGCCACTGGAGTCCGTGGACCCTGAGTTGCTCGAGATTTTTCTGGAGGAGGCTGACGAGGTACTGGAGGCGGCAGAAATCGAGCTCGACAACTGGCGCCGTGATCCGGCCAGTCTGGCTCCACTGGGCGTCCTGCAGCGTCATCTGCACACGCTCAAGGGCGGTGCCCGCCTGGCCGAAATCCGCCCGCTGGGCGATCTGGCCCATGAACTGGAGTTTCTTTACGAGGGTCTGGTGGATGGACGCTACCAGGCTGTGCCCGAGCTGACCGGTTTGTTGCAGCGCTGCCATGATCGTCTGGCCGACATGGTGAGCGATCTGCGCAGCACGGGGCGTTGCCCCTCCGGCATGGATCTGGTGAATGCCATCAATGCGTTTCGGCGTGATCCGTCGGGCGCCTCGCTGGATGTCGCCGCTGTGGCCGAGCCTGTGCCGGAGGTGACTGCTCCGGTCGTCACGCCGGTTGCAGAAGATGCCGATGCGGTGTTTGCCGAGTTTTTCCCGGAGTCGGCCGAGTCTGCCGCGGACGGGGCCGAGCTGCCCGTCGACGAAATGATGGCTGAGCTGAATGAGCCAGTCACGCCGTCTGCCCCGGCACCTGTTGCTGTTGCGCCGGTCAGTGCTGCGCCTGCGGTGGTTGAGGAGGCTTTTGATCCCGAGCTGCTGGAAATCTTTCTGGAAGAAGCGGCCGAGATTGTTGATGACACCAGCATGCAGCTGGCTGAATGGCGCCGCGACACGAATAACTCCCTGCCGGTACAGCAACTCCAGCGTGGCCTGCACACCCTGAAGGGTGGTGCCCGCATGGCCGAGATTGCCGCCCTGGGTGACCTTGCCCACCACATGGAGAACCTCTACGAGGCGCTCTGTGATGGACGCATGAGTGCAACGGAGCCGTTGTTCGGCCTGCTTAACCGTTGCCATGATCGTCTGGCGGCAGCAGTGGATTCGCTGCAGTCGGCAGGCAACTGTCCCGAGACCGATGATCTGGTGCACCAGATCGAGCGCTATATTGCCGACCCCGAGAATTTCCAGGAGACGCCGGATACGGTCAGCCTGACGCCTGTGGCGCCGGAGCCTGTGCCCGAGCCGGTGTCTCTCGACATGCTGGCGCCAAAGACCATTGAAGCGGCACCGGTTCCTGAAAATGTTGACAGTGACATCCTCGAGATTTTCCTGGAGGAGTCCGAGGAGCTGGCAGAAGGTATCGAGTCGTCACTGGCCGAGTGGCTGGATAACCGCGACGCCACGGCACCGATGGACGCCCTGCTGCGTCATCTGCATACCTTGAAGGGTGGCGCCAGACTGGCCGGCCTCAAGGCGCTGGGTAATCTGGCGCATGACTGGGAAACTGATCTTGTCGCCATCCAGAATGGCAGCAAGCAGGCAGATGATGCGTTTTTTGCCGGGCTTGCCGTGCGTCAGGATGCGGTGCTGGCGGGTATCAAGTCCATTCGCACGGGCCTGGCTGCCGAAGCGCCTGTTGCCGAACCGGCACCGGTCGCGGCGCCGTCCGCGCCGGCTCCGGTTGCCAGTGCAGAGGTGATGCCGGCTGTGGCCGTGCCACGTGCACCGGCTGAACCCGGTGCACGCGTCCAGCTGCCGTCCATGCTGGGCGGCTTCCGCAAGGACACGGCTGCCCGCGGCCCGCAGGAAATGATCCGCGTACCGTCGGACCTGCTGGAAAAGCTGGTTAACCTGGCGGGTGAAACCTCCATTACCCGTTCCCGCGTGGAAATGGGTGTGCACGGGTTTGCCCAGACCGTGGAAGAAATGGGTGCCACCATTCAGCGTCTGGCGGACCAGCTGCGCCGCATGGACTCGGAAATGGAAACGCAGATCGTGGCGCGCCATAACGAGGACACCGGTGGCAAATACGAAGAGTTCGATCCGCTGGAAATGGACCAGTACTCGTCCCTTAACCAGTTGTCCAAGGCGCTGGCCGAGTCTGCCTCCGACTTGCTTGACCTCAAGTCGACGCTGATCGACAAGGCGCGTGATACCGAAACATTGCTGTTGCAGCAGTCCCGTATCAACACGGAGCTGCAGGAAGGCCTGATGCATTCCCGCATGGTGCCTTTCTCGCGACTGGTGCCCCGTCTGAAGCGCATCGTGCGTCAGACCGGTCAGGAAGTGAACAAGCCGGCCGATCTGGATGTGATTAATCCCGAAGGCGAAATGGACCGTACGTTGCTTGAGCGTATTGTCGCGCCGCTGGAGCACATGCTGCGTAATGCGGTTGACCATGGTCTCGAAGACCAGGCGGGCCGTGTTGCGGCAGGCAAGCCGGCACAGGGCCGTGTGACGCTGACGCTGTCCCGTGAGGGTGGCGAAGTGGTGCTGACCCTGGCCGATGACGGTCGCGGCATCAACATTCCGGCGGTTCGCAAGAAGGCGCTGGAGCGCGGCCTGATTACCGCCGACCAGGAAATTTCCGATCAGGAAGTCATCCAGTTCATTTTCCATGCCGGGTTCTCGACCGCCGCTGCGGTGACGCAGATTTCCGGCCGTGGCGTTGGCATGGATGTGGTGACGTCCGAAATCAAGCAGATGGGCGGTGTGGTTTCCATCCAGTCCGTCACCGGGCAGGGTACAACCTTCATTGTTCGCCTGCCGTTCACGGTGGCCGTGAACCGTGCCCTCATGGTGCGTATCGGCGAAGACAGTTACGCGATTCCGCTCTCGCAGATCGAGGGTATCGTGCGTGCCAGCCCGTATGAGCTGGAAACCTACTACGCACCTGATGCCCCGTTGTTTGAATATGCCGGTGTGGCCTACAAGCTGTCCTATCTGGGCGAGTTTGTGCACGGCGTGAAGTCGCCCAATCTGGTGGGACATGTGCTGCCGTTGCCGGTGCTGCTGATTCGTGGCGGCGACCAGCGCATTGCCATCCAGGTGGACCAGCTTATCGGTTCGCGCGAAATCGTGGTGAAGTCGGTGGGCTCGCAGCTGGCCACCGTGGCGGGCATTTCCGGCGCCACGATTCTGGGTGATGGCTCCGTGGTCATCATTCTTGACGTGGTCGCCATGCTGCGTGCGGCATCGCTGTCGCAGCCACGTATTTCCGTCACGGTGGGTGGCGTTGCACAGGCGGCCGCCGAAGCCAAGCGTACCCGTACGGTCATGGTGGTCGACGATTCCGTGACCGTGCGCAAGGTGACCTCGCGTCTGCTTGAGCGTCATGGTTACGAGGTGTTGCTGGCCAAGGACGGGATGGATGCCATTGCCAAGCTTGAGGATGCGCGTCCGGACATCATGCTGCTCGACATCGAAATGCCGCGCATGGACGGCTTCGAAGTGGCGTCGCTGGTGCGTCACAACCCGAACCTGGAAGACCTGCCAATCATCATGATCACGTCGCGTACAGGTGAAAAACACCGCGAGCGCGCCTTCCAGATCGGTGTGAATGCCTACATGGGCAAGCCTTTCCAGGAAGAGCAGTTGCTCGAGACCATTGGCGAGTTGCTTGCAGCGGCGGCGGTGAGGTAATCAGTGATGAATGAACGTCGCAACCCCCGCATCGGCGTAGTCAGTGACTCCAACCTGCAACGGCTTGCGCTTGCGCAAACGGTAAAGGGGCATGGTTACGAGTTGAGCCTCAACACCTCGCCGGAGCGTCTGGATGAAAAGACGCTGGACGATGCCGAGCTGGATGTGTGGGTGGTGGACATGCAGGACGAGGATGACGACTTCCTCGATCGCCTGCTTGATCATACCGAGGCCCCCATCCTGTTTGGCCTTGAGGAGGCACCACCACAAGGTGCCCGCAGTTATCCGCGCTGGGAGCGACGGGTATTTGTGAAACTCAAGGAGACTGTCGGCGAGCCGGTACAGGATGACTTGCTGAATGACCTGCAACATGTTCCGCCCGCACCGGCCGAGCCGATGGCGTTGCCGGAGGAAATCCAGGCCTACCGCCCCGACGGGCTGGAGCTGGTGGTCGTGCTGGCTGCATCACTGGGCGGTCCTGCCGCCGTAAAGGAATTCCTGGATTGTTTGCCCAAGGGCCTGCCGGTTGCCTTTGTGCTGGCACAACACATTGACGAGCGCATGCAGGACACCCTGACCCATGTGCTGGTGCGTCATAACGGCATGCCCTGCAAGATTGCGGCAGCAGGCGACTGCCTGACGGCCGGTGAGCTGCTGATTGCACCGGTTGGCAGTGAAATTGATTTTGGCCCGACGGGCGAGGTGATCTACCGCAATAGCAAGTGGGATGGCCCGTACTCTCCCTCGATTGACCAGATGATTGCCAATGTGACCCGCCGTTTTGGCAACCGTGCCGGCGCCGTGATTTTCAGTGGCATGGGCGGCGACGGCTCGATATCCGGTCCCTTGCTGGAGGAGGCCGGTGGTTTCGTCTGGGCACAGACAGCCGATACATCGGCCTGCGCCAGCCAGCCGGACTCCATGCGCGCCACCGGTGTAGTGACTTTCAATGGATCGCCGAAAGAGCTGGCGACCCATCTTGTTGAACATATTCGCCAGCGCATCACGATGCCGGCCTGAAGGACCCTGACATGGCGACCACCCAGCTTACCCTCAACCAGACCACGCTGCTTGGTGCTACCACCGGAACCATCGCCTGCCTGCTGGCGCCGATTGTCGGGCGCCAGTTGCTGCTGCCGAACGTGACGGTGGCGGAAGTGTTGCCGGCAACGGACATGCTGCCGGCCCCCGCAGGCGCAGACGAGTGGCATCAGGGCTATATTACCTGGCGTGACCTGAGCATTCCGGTGTTTGCTTTCGAAGGCCTTAACGGTGAAACCACCCCGCGTGAATACCAGCGTGTCGTGATTATCAATACGGTTACCGGCAGTACCCAGTTGCCGTTTTATGGCGTGGCCGTGCAGGGTGTTCCGCGCGTGGCCAAGGTCAAGATTGCCCAGCTGGAAGACCTTGAGGGTGCGCCTGTCGGCCCCGTTGAGTTTCTGCAGGTTCGCTACGCTGGCGAGCTGTCAGTCATTCCTGATCTGGATGCCATTGAAGCGCGCATTGCGCCCTGATTGGCCGTCGTATTTCATTCTGCCTTAATCTTGATGCCCTAGACTGTACGCAGTACACGGGAGGTGTTTATGCATGCACGCAATTCAGAGCAGCGCTGGGGCTGGGTCGCCCAGGCGTTTCACTGGCTGATGTTCCTGCTGATCGTCGGCGCCTGGTTTGCAGTCGAGCAGCATGAAGAGTTTCCCAAGGGGTCACCCGAGCGTGGCGCCTGGATGGACCTGCACAAGGCCATCGGCATTTCGGTGTTCTTCCTGTTCTGGGCCCGTCTGGGCTGGCGATTCTCCGGGCCGGTACCGGCTCCGGTCATGACCAGTGTCTGGCAGCATCGTCTGGCGGTAACCGTGCACTGGGGTCTTTATTTTGTCATGTTGATGATGCCGCTGTCCGGGCTGGTCATGTCGCAGTTTGGCGGGCGTGAAGTGTCCTGGTTCGGTATTTTCGAGATTCCGGTTGTTGTTACCGAGAACAAGGAGCTGGCCGGGCAGATCAAGGAGTTGCACGAGGATGTGTGGTGGCCGCTGCTGCTGGCGCTGGTGGCCCTGCATGTGGTGGGCGCGCTGTGGCACCAGTTCATCGTGAAGGACGACACCATGAAGCGCATGCGTCCATTCTGATATTTTTCAGTGAG
This sequence comes from Moraxellaceae bacterium, assembly GCA_030646295.1. Taxonomy (GTDB): domain Bacteria; phylum Pseudomonadota; class Gammaproteobacteria; order Pseudomonadales; family Moraxellaceae; genus UBA2031. The sequence goes on along the minus strand of JAUSND010000025.1, from coordinate 34,505 downwards.
TGCAAATAAAAAACGCCGGTATTGCCGGCGTTTTTTTATGGCTGATCATCGCAGGGGTTTTAGCGAAAATCACCAAACCGTGCTTGCAGTACGGCCAGTGCGGCAACCGGAGCGGTTTCCGTGCGCATGATGCGGGTACCGAGCTGCCATGGCAGAAATCCCTTGGCGATCGCATGAGCAATTTCGCGCCCGGACAGGCCACCTTCGGGGCCGATCAGCAGGGCAATGCTGGCAGGCTGGATGTCGTCAGGCATGGCAGAGGTGACGGCGGGTGCCAGCACCAGACGCAGGTCGGCCTGCATGGCCGCTGCCCACTCATCAACTGGTAGGGGCTCGTTGATCACGGGTAAGCGGTTGCGTCCGCTTTGCTCGCAGGCGGCAATGGCAATGCGACGCCAGTGCTCCAGCTTCTTGTCGGCGCGCTCTTCGCCACGCAGCTTCAGTTCGCAGCGCTCGCTCGTGAGCGGTGTGATTTCCGTGACACCCAGTTCGGTAGCCTTCTGGATGGCGTAGTCCATGCGCTCGCCCCGCGACATGACCTGGCCCAGGTGTGTGTGTAGCGGCGAGGCATGATCATCCGGGTGGAATTTCAGCAGGCGTACCCGCGCCGATTTTTTTCCGGCATCGATCAGCTCTGCCTCGTAGGCACCCCCACGGTTATTGAACAGTGTCAGCTGGTCGCCAGGGCTGGCGCGCAAGACACGCACGAGGTGGTGCGCTGCATCTTCCGGCAACTGCAGTTCATCCTGGTCAAGTTCGGCGTCGATATAAAAGCGCATGCAGTTGGCCTAGAACAGGTTGAAAAGAACGCCCACCTTGGCAATCAGCTTGCCAAAGAGTAGCCCGATGACGGCGATGTAAAACAGTATTTTCCGGACAACTCGCTGTATGGCATAACCATGAAAGCGTCGCAGCATGAACATCAGCATTTCATTGTCGGAGGAAAACTGTTTTTCCGGGGCGATGTGCGGTGAAAGCAGGCGCTGCATGTCGGCGGATGGCCACAGCGAAAACTCGCGGGCCATCGATTTCATGCGGAAGGGCATGTCCTTGCGGCCGATGACGAGACGATCCGGGCCAAGCCACATGTTGTCATAGGGCAAGATGCGTTTGGGTTTGCCGGCAATCACCTGTACCAGTCCCTTGCGGGTGACGACCAGGGACTGGTCGTAATGGCGGCTGAACCGTTTGGCGCCGGAGCGTGATGTCCAGGCGATGAGGCCGGCCAGCAACAGTGTGATGGCGAGAAGGGCCTGCACCGTTCCGCTAAAGCCCGAGGCCAGCCACAGAATCGCGAGAGGCAGCAACATGAGAGCGCCACCCCAGAGCACCGTCTTGCGCAGGGTGTTCTGCTGCACGTCTTTCCAGAGCAGCAAGCCGCTGTCATCGGTAGTGATGGTCTGCTGGTCTAGTGTACCAGTGGGCAGGTTCTGCGCTTTTGACTGTACGTGTGAAATTGTCTGCATCATTTTTCAGGGGATATAGAGATTGTCGTGTGCGCTGGAGCTTGCGGTGGCGCTCATGGCGACGTCAATGGCTGCAATGGCCGTTTGCACCATGAAGCGGATTTCGTCCGGGGTGATTACGTACGGCGGTACAAAATACACCACGTTACCGATGGGACGCAGCAGGACGCCGTTGGCCAGGGCGTGCTCGAATATCTGCAGGCCGCGACGCTCGCGCCAGTCGAAGGGTTCGCGTGATGTCTTGTCCCTGACCAGTTCCACGGCGGCAATCATGCCGGTCTGGCGCACCTCCAGCACATTCGGGTGGTCTTGCAGCGGCGCCAGTGCTTCTGCCATCACGCGCGCCAGTTCGCGGTTTTTTTCGATAATGTTGTCGCTGGCAAAAATATCGAGGGAGGCGAGGGCGGCACGTGCGGCCAGCGCATTGCCCGTGTAGCTGTGCGAATGCAGGAATCCTTTCAATGTTTCGTAGCGATCATAGAATGCGGCGTAGATTGCATCGGTGGTCATGACGACCGACATGGGCAGGTAGCCGCCGGTGAGGCCCTTGGAGAGGCAGAGGAAATGCGGCGTGATGCCGGCCTGTTCGCACGCAAACATGGTGCCGGTACGGCCAAAGCCCACGGCAATTTCATCGGCAATCAGGTGCACGCCGTAATGATCGCAGGCCTGACGTAACAGGGTGAGGTATACCGGGTGATACATTTTCATGCCGGCCGCGCCCTGCACCAGAGGCTCGACAATCACGGCCGCCACTTCGTGGTGATGCTGCTGCAAGAGTTTTTCCATGGCCTCGAACTGGCGCCGGGAATGACTTTCCCAGGTCTCGCCGGGCTCACGCCGTGAGCAGTCGGGTGACGGTGCACGCAGGTGCTCCTTGAGCAGCGGCGCGTAGGTGGCGGAGAAGAGGGGAATGTCGGTGACGCTCAGGCTGCCGAGGGTTTCACCGTGGTAGCCGTTTTCCAGGCAGATGAAGCGTGCCTTTTCGGGTTTGCCGCTGTTGCGCCAGAAGTGCAGGCTCATTTTCAGCGCAATCTCGGTGGCTGCAGAGCCATTGTCACCATAAAAGCAGCGGGTCAGCCCTTCGGGTGCCAGTGCGACCAGCCGTTCCGACAGCTCGACAATCGGCTCGTGAGTGAAGCCGGCCAGAATCACATGCTCCAGCGAGTCCAGTTGCTCTTTCAGGGCTGTATTGATGCGCGGGTTGGCATGGCCGAACAGGTTGACCCACCACGAGCTGACGGCATCCAGATAACGCTTGCCGTCAAAGTCCTCCAGCCACACCCCCTCGCCACGGCGGATCGGGATGATGGGCAACGTCTCGTGATCCTGCATCTGGGTGCAGGGGTGCCAGACGTGGCGCAGGTCGCGGCGGGCAATGGCGTCATTCTTGCTGTCGGTCTTGCTCATTGGGGTGGTCATCACAATATTGTCCGGTGATGGTAGGGGCAAAAGAGTGCGCGTTCCAGCCTTCCGGGTGCGCTATGCTCCATGGCATGCAAGGCTGATTGAGGGCCTGATACCGGATGATGGGGCTTGGGAAAGGGAGCATGGGCATGAAGACAAGAATCTGGCTGGGTGTGATGTTGTTGATGTGTGGTGGACTGGTGCGGGCGGTGGATGGCCCCGCCCTTTACGAAACACATTGTGCGAAGTGTCATGGCGCGACAGGACAGGCCGACAGCTGGCGTGGCTATCTGTTTTTTTCGCGTGATTTCAGCAGTGCAAAATGGCAGGCCGCGCGAACTGATGAGGAAATTCTGGAAAAAATTGAGCAGGGACCGCGCATCATGCCGCCATACAAGGACAAGTTGTCGGCAGAAGAACGTGCGGCGCTGGTGAAGGTGGTAAGGAGTTTTGGCCGTCAGCCATGAAAAACGGGGCCTTGGCCCCGTTTTTCATTCTTGTGCGTCAGGCGCCAGGTAGTCCCAGACGGCGCCACAGCGCCATCGTGGGTTCAGTCTGGTTCATGGTGTAGAAGTGCAGGCCGGGTGCGCCGCCCGCCAGCAGTTGCTCGCACAGTTGCGTGACCACGTCTTCCCCGAACTTCTGGGTGCTGACGGTGTCATCACCGTAGCTTGCCATCTGCTTGCGGATCCAGCGCGGAATTTCCGCACCGCAGGCATCGCTGAAACGCACGAGGTTGGCAAAGTTGGTGATCGGCATGATGCCGGGGATCACCGGAATGTCGACGCCCTGCTTGCGTACTTCATCAACAAAGTGGAAGTAGCTGTCGGCATTGAAGAAGTATTGCGTGATGGCCGAGCTGGCACCCTGCTTGACCTTGTTCACGAAGTTGGTGATGTCGGTGGACAGGTTGGCAGCCTGCGGATGGCACTCGGGGTAGGCAGCAACCTCGATATGAAAATGATCGCCCGTGGTGTCACGGATGAATTTCACCAGGTCGGCAGCATAGGCGAGTTCGCCATGTGCACCACCCATGCCGGAGGGCAGGTCGCCGCGCAATGCCACGATGTGACGGATGCCGTTGGCCTTGTAGGTGGCCAGCAGTTCGGCCAGTTCTTCCCGGCTGTCACCGATGCAGGAGAGATGCGGTGCGGCAGGACGGCCGGAGTTGTGCTGAATTTCCAGCACGGTACCCAGCGAACGGTCACGGGTGGAACCGCCTGCGCCATAGGTGACGGAGAAGTATTCCGGCTGGAGTGTTGCCAGCGCTTTGGTGACGTCACGCAGCTTGACCGCGCCGGCATCCGTTTTGGGCGGGAAAAACTCGAAAGAAAAATGTTTGCTCATGATGATTCCTGTTATGGCCCCCTGCCGGTGACAGGGGGCCATAAAAAACTCAGTACTTGTATGTGTCCGGCTTGAACGGGCCTTCCACCTTGACGCCGATATAGTTGGCCTGGGCTGTGGTGAGCTGTGTGATCACGCCACCAAAGCCGGCGACCATGGCCGCTGCCACTTCTTCGTCCAGTTTCTTCGGCAGCACTTCCACTTTCAGCATGCGTTCCTGCACGGCGGCAGAGTGGGCGGCAAACTTCTGGTCAAACAAATACATCTGTGCCAGCACCTGGTTGGCGAAGGAGCCATCCATGATGCGTGAGGGATGGCCGGTGGCGTTACCGAGATTCACCAGGCGGCCTTCCGAGAGCAGCAGCAGGTAGTTCGGATCGGATGGATTGGCGTTGGAGCCCGGTGCCACACGATAAATCTTGTGTACCTGCGGCTTCACTTCTTCCCAGTGCCAGTTGGTGCGCATCCAGGCGGTGTCGATTTCGGTATCGAAGTGGCCGATGTTGCAGACCACGGCGCCGTTCTTGAGGGCACGCAGCATGGCGGCATCGCACACGTTGGTATTGCCGGTGGTGGTGACGATGAGGTCGGTTTCGCCGAGCAGGCGCTGGTCGATGTCGTCGAACTTGCCGGTGTTGATGCCGTTCTTGTAGGCGGACACGACTTCGTAGCCGTCCATGCAGGCCTGCATGGCGCAGATCGGGTCGACTTCCTGCACGCGCACGATCATGCCTTCCTGACGCAGCGACTGGGCAGAGCCCTTGCCCACGTCGCCGTAACCGATGACGAGGGCGCGACGGCCGGCCATCAGCATGTCGACACCGCGCTTGATGGCGTCGTTCAGCGAGTGGCGGCAACCGTACTTGTTGTCGTTCTTGGATTTGGTAACGGCATCGTTGACGTTGATGGCCGGAACCTTCAGTTCGCCCTTGGCCAGCATTTCCAGCAGGCGGTGCACGCCGGTGGTGGTTTCTTCGGTGATGCCGTGAATGGTCTTCAGCATCTCCGGATATTTCTGGTGCACGACCAGGGTGAGATCGCCACCGTCATCCAGGATCATGTTGGCATCCCAGGGCTTGTCGCCGCTGAGGATGGTTTTTTCCAGGCACCATTCGTATTCGGCTTCGGTTTCGCCCTTCCAGGCGAACACGGGAATTCCGGCAGCGGCAATGGCGGCAGCCGCATGATCCTGTGTCGAGAAAATGTTGCAGGAGGACCAGCGCACTTCAGCACCCAGTTCGACCAGCGTCTCGATGAGCACGGCGGTCTGGATGGTCATGTGGATGCAGCCCATGATCTTTGCGCCGGCCAGTGGTTTGCTGGCTGCGTACTTCTTGCGCAGGCCCATGAGGGCGGGCATTTCGGTTTCGGCGAGGATGATTTCCTTGCGGCCGTATTCGGCCAGGGAAATATCGGCCACCTTGTAATCGGTGAAGGTATTGAGGTCGACAGTGGTAAAGGCAGTCATGGCGTCATTCTCCATAGAGGGATCAGAAAAATGACGCGGCAGGGAGTTTGCTTTGAGTGCAGCAACAGAGGCTCGCCAACCGCATCAGGGTCAAGCGAGCGCAGTTGCAGCCGGCCAAGGTGCAGCAAGGGAAAGGCCGGGAACCCGAGCCTGGCGGAAGGGGATTCCGTCGCAGCGCTCCTCGGGAGAGGTGGCATTCTACCCCTGAATGCGCAGGCTGCCCATCCCTCCCGTCGTGCTGGCGCGACAGTTGCTCAGGGGGCGGCGGGTGCTGCCAGTGCCTGGTCGACGCGCTGCATCATCCACGGGAAGAACGGGTTGTAGCGCAGGCGCAGCAGCGCCGTTTCCGGGATCAGCAACATGCCGCGCTCGCCGTACAGGGCGGCGTGACCCAGCCAGATGCGTTTGGCTGCCCTGGCTGGTGCGACGTTGCCGTACACGGCGTCGTTTGATGCCACCGGCACCGCGACATGCGACAGCGCGAAGATGTCACGCGGCCACTGCAGGTCGGTCGGTATGTGCTGCACATCAAGGGTGCCGGCCTTGCGGACCCAGGTGGACACCAGGGGTTCATCATCCTGTTCGTTCGTCACGAATTCCACGTCGAAGGGCAACTCGGGCTCGTCGAGCAGGCGGCCGCGTGCGGCGAACAGGTCGGGCTTGAGGATCTGGCGGTCATGGCCAACGCGGTTGGCGTCGAACAGGACCAGGCGGTGCCCTTCGTTCGGCAACCGGCGGTACAGCACATCAATGACCGCTTTGGTCGACACGGTGGCATCGGCGGCAGACTGGAACGCGAGAATGTGCGGCAGGCCGGTGGCCCCGCCTTTCTCTGCCAGGTCGGACATCTGGTCATTGATGCGCTGCGTGAGCTTCCATATCTGCGAGCCGGCATTCATCGGGAAGCTGTTGTACTTGTAGGGGTCGTATTCGGGCTGGAGGGTTTCCCATGCCATCTTGTGCAGGCCCGGTATGACGGAGAGGGCGTTCACCGTGCCCGCCAGCCGCGCCATCGGTGAGACGCCGATGGCTGGCGAGAACAGCAGCAGGTTTGATGGCTTTGGAATCGCCTCGCCCTGGCGTTGTGACAGTGCATATTCCACCGACAGTGCACCGCCGGTGGAGAAGCCGCCAAGCACGAAGGGTTTGTCCGCGCCAACAGTCGCCACGAGGTCCTTTGCGGCTACACGTACCGCTGCCGCCCAGTCCTGCCACTTCACGTTCAGCAATCCCGACGGTGCCGTACCGTGCCCTGGCAGGCGGAACACCACGACGTGCCAGCCCTGTGCATGAAGGTGCTCGGCCACGCAATGCATGATGTACGGCGAATCGGACAGCCCGTGAATGAGCAGTACGCTGCCACGCGGGTTTGCCACGGTCATGATTTGCGTACGGCTCCAGTCAGGCAATGTGGTGCGCGGATCCGAGTTGCTGCCGGCCCAGTAGCGGTTGATGCGCGACTTCTCGCGCGCATCGACAGCACCGTAAACGCGTTCGTCGAGCTCGGTGAACAGGCGCGCCTCCAGTGCCTGGTAGTCGGCGAGTGTCCTGACGGTGGCTTCGTCGCCGGCCTTGAACTCGTGCTTGAGCACGACGGTATGCCACGGCTGCAGTGTTGGCCGCTCTTTCGCCTTCTCGCCTTCTGCCGAGGCCAGCATTGGCAAGGATGCTGCGGCAATGACAAGACCGCCGAGCAGCCAGGGCTTGAGTCGCTCAAACAGGGAGTTGCGCATGACTGATGTCCTTTCCGTGTGTTGTCAGCCCGGTCAGTGCAGGAGGGCCTTGATCACATCAGGATACGATAAACCCCGCGACTTGCCGGCGGAAAAATTTTCATGCGCTGGCGTTTGATGCCTGTCAGCTACCCTCGCCCTCATTAGGGGTTACACTGGGCGTATGTCCCCGTTGTGGAGTTGTGGAAATGTCCCGTGAACTGACCGAACAGAAGATTGCCGCCCTCAAGTCCTCGCTCCAGCACCATCATCTGGATGCCGGTCAGCAGCAGGCACTGCACACGGAGCTGGAGGCTCTGGAAGAGCGTCTGCAGGCCCAGTTGCCACCGGATGCCGAGGCGCTGGAAGCCCAGTTGCGCGACTGGGAGGCCCGTATGGCCGTGGAGCATCCCCTGCTGACGTCCGTGATTACCGATGCCCTGCAGAAGCTGTCGGCCATGGGAATCTGAGCCGGCTTGTCCGGGTTGGCTCAAATGTGCCTGCTGGCATCCGGCCGGCACAGCAGCAACAGGCCGACCGATACCAGCAGGCCGCCAATGATCAATTCCTTGTGCCCGCTGATCATGCCAAGGGGAGCACCCAGCATCACGGCCATGTCTGCCACCGACCAGCACAGCATGTAGGCCGTGCGCAGTTCCTGTTCCTTCTCGTTGTTGCCTTGCCATTCCCGCTCTTTTGCACGCATGCGCTGGCGCAGGATCAGGGTGGGCGCGACAGGCAGGATGATTGCCAGCCACCAGAGCTGGCCGCCGGGAAAGGCGCCCGAGCTGTCATAAGGGAGCAGGTACATGGCGGCAGCGATAAAAAATACGCCTGTCAGCAGCCCCATCCAGATCAGGTTCATGTTGGACATGCTCTGTGTGTGTCGGGTCATGATTTGTCCTTGGTTGCTGGCAGGTGGACGGCAAGTCTGTCATAAAAAAAGCCCGGTAATCACCGGGCTTTTTTTATTGCCGTGCCGCTTACTTCAGGCCGGCTTTCTGGCGCAGCGCTTCGGCCTTGTCGGTGCGTTCCCACGTAAAGGCAGTGGCCTTGTGCGTCTTCTGCAGGACCTTGCCGCCTTCGCGCACTTCATAAGCGTATTCCAGCTCATGCGGGGTGCGGCCGAAGTGGCCGTAGCTGGCGGTGGGCCGGTAGATCGGGTGCAGCATCCACTGCTGACGTCTGTGATTACCGATGCCCTGCAGAAGCTGTCGGCGATGGGGGTCTGAGGTGGCTGCAACTCCCTGAAAGATCCATTTCTACATCGTAGGCGCTGGTTGTAATCCCGGACAGTCCCAAGATGGTGTGAAACAGGTTGTCGTGTGACACCTGACGATTGGCGCCTTGGCGCATGCAGGGTTCATCAATGCCGAAGTCGCGACTGTCAGCCATCCACAAAACTATCGGTATGTGTGTCTGTGAGGCTGGCGCCATCGAGTACGGGATGCTGTGCAGGTACAGCCCATGCTCTCCCAGCGACTCGCCATGGTCCGATGCGTAGATCATGGCGACACGATGCGTGCCGGAAAACTTGCGGAGCAGGGATATTGTGCTTGCCAGAAACTCATCCGTGTAGAGGATGGCATTGTCATAGGAGTTGACGATCTGTGCGGTAGTGCAAGAACCTAGGTTGCTGGTTTGGCAGTCTGGTGCAAACCGGCGAAAGGATTCAGGGTAGCGTAAATAATATGATGGTCCGTGATTTCCCATTTGGTGCATGATAATGACTTGGTTGCCAGAAGTGCGGCCAATGTCGTTGGCAAGACCATCAAGTAGTGCCATATCAAGACATCCGTCAGTATTACAGAGTGGTGAGTTCTGCAGTGAAGCTGTGGAAACGGTCGCCAAGCCAGCACAGACGCCTTTGCAGCCGGACTGGTTGTCACGCCACTGCACATGAATTCCTGTCCGGTCAAGAATGTGCAGCAATGAATCGCTGTTTCTGATTCTGTCTTCATCATAGTGCCGTCTGCCATAAACAGAAAACATGCAGGGCACGCTAACTTCAGTGTTGGTTCCGCAAGCCGTGGCATTACGGAAATTGATAACATTCATGGTTGCAAGGCGCGGCGTGGTTTGTCGCGCATATCCATTCAGTCCCCAGTGGTCTGCCCGCACGGTCTCGCCGACAACAATCACCAAGAGCAGAGGCTTCATGTCGCTGCCGGTCGATATTTTGGCATCTTCTGCAACTGGTTTTCGTGTCTCCCTGGCCAGGTGAGAGTGATGCGTCGCGACCCGGAAAAGTGATATCAGATAGTTGCCGGGTGTGATGAGGTGACGAAGCCCTTTGTTCTCTCGTATCTGGGGTACCAGACTCTGTGAGATGGGCGCTAGAGAGATCGAGGCAACAACAATGGCGAGTGCGATTGCACCAGGCCGTATCCACCAGGATTTTCGCAGCGGCTCTGTCCGAATATTGATGATAAAGATGTATGCCATGGGCGGAGAGGCATGCAGGAAAAAATATGGCAGCATGTCCATCGACAATAGCTCCCGCGTTTCGCGCCAGTCCGTATTGAGTGCATTGCGTACCATGTCGGGATCAAAGTAGATCCCGTATTTGTCCATGAAGTAGGTAGCGGCCACTGTGACGATGATGAGGATGAAAAGAGCAGGTTTGGCTGTCCAGCGGTTGACCAGAAGCGTCAGCAGGATGAATTGCAGTGATGTCAGGAGAGAAAAAAGGCAGGTGTAGTAGATGGCCGCCTGCCCCTTCGTTGCTGGAGCCCCAATGCTGATGGCTGTCCAGAACGATGTGTTGCATAGCAGGGCGAAGTAGATGCTGGCTATGAGTGCCAGCATCTCCGGCCTTGGGCGAAGGTACTGCCATGACATCGGCGAGTACGGTTGTGTGGCGGCTTGACTCATTGTGTTAGCAGCCGCCCTGATTTTTTGAGGTGCCTGACAAACACAATGGCCACTACAGTGCCGGCCAGCATTGTCCAGAGTGTTGTGGGTACATGTGTCCCTGAGGTGATGTCGCCGCGGATGGCCATGATCGTGATGCCGGCAATAACGGCGCCAGTCGTGGAATAGTCCATGGCAATGGCGCGGCGCCAGCAGAATCCGGCATTCAGAAAAGAGGCTTGCCAGCGAGTCAAGTCAGGCAGCCAGCGGGGCACTGTACGAATGTAGTTTTCGTACTGTTGCCCGAACCGGATGCGCAGGTAACGCTCCTCTGTCGAAATGATGCTCTGGTAGGCCAGGATGGTGACTGGAACGCCAACTGCCAGCGCGGACAAGTTGCCCAGCAGGACCAGAAAACCTGTCGCAATCAGCACATTGCCGACATAAAGCGGATTCCGTGTCACTGCAAAAGGGCCGCCGACAAACAGCTCATCGGCATGAACGCTGCCATTCCTGCCAGCGCGCTTTACGTAATGTGTACTGGCGACCAGAAGGCGAATGCCGGCTCCGCAAGCGGCCAGTGTCAAACCACACCAGAAGAGCAGGTTTTTTGTCTCGGTGGCGTGGGGTCCGGAGGGAGGTGCGAAGGCGAGAAGCAGGGTAAAGATGACGGGAAACAGGATATTGCGCCACCGGAACAGGATGGCACCGATTTGCTCTTGCATGATCGCTCCGGGTGCCGGAAAAGCCCCGGGGCGAGGCTGGCACAGTGGAGGGGAGCGTAGAGGCGAGTGCGTTTCCGGGGCGTTTGAAGGATGTTAGAGAGCCGTAAGATTTGTTGCCGGAAAGCAAAGTGAAATGCATGTCCCGCCTTGGGATCCGCGTGAGATGGTCATTGTCCAGCCCTCTCGCTCACACAGGCTTTGCACAATGTGCAGGCCTAGTCCGTTTCCCTTGCTGCCAGCCCCGCGGGAGCCTCTGTCCATCAATAGAGGCACCTGTTCGGCCGGGATGCCAGGGCCTTCATCGCAGATTGACAGGCGTCCTTGTTCCAGTGAGACGGTAATGGTGCCGGCACCACCGTGACGAATGGCATTGTCTAGGAGGTTGCCAATGATGGACATGATCACGCCCGGATGTGCATGTATCTGCTGCTCCTTCATTTCACTTGCGATGATAGATGCCTTTGCAGTGGCGGCAAAATCTGCCCTTGATTCGATAACCTCCCTCAATAGCTCGTGGAGATAGATGGGGGTGTTGCTGCCGCCACCATCTTCGCGGGCCAGGAAGAGAACGGCTTCTATCAGTTCCTGCATCTGGCGTACGGCACGATTCATGCGCTCGATACGTTGACGCGTGTTGGCGGTTAGTGACGGATCGTCCAGCAGCAATGTGACCGTGCTGCGGGCAACGGCAAGGGGGGTGCGGAGTTCATGGCTGACATCCTCTGTGAAGGATTTTTCACGGTCAATAAAGCGATGAATGCGTTCGGCATAGGCCTCAATGGTCGATGCCATGCCATCAATGGCGCTATCGTCGTAGCGGTTGTCAAAGGGCTGGTGTGGTCGGTCGGGATGAAGTGAGCGTATCCATTGCGATAGTGAGGTCAGTGGCTTGAGTACCTGGCCCGACAGCCATAGTGCGACCAGGGTGGCAATGAGAATGGCTGCCAACATGCCGATAATAGCGTAGTGCTGCATACGCTTCTCCATGATCTCTATGGGTTCGGCATCCAGCAGAAGGTAGATGCGGGTGTTGTCGACATCGCGTCGTCCGACAAAGTATTCGTTGCCGTTTATGATTACACCGTCGTGCATGCCTGCCGACAGGCTCAGCAGGCCGCCGTTAAGTGTTGCGAGTTTTTCCGGCGGAATGATAAGGACTTGTGTGCCTGCAATATCCGGAGGCTGCCTGCTCTTGTCCACGGCCCATGCATCTGCAAACTGGTCCAGCCCGGTACGGACCTGTTTGTAGAGCAGGTCGTGCTCATAGGATTCAATCAACCAGTTGATGGTCAGTCCGAACGTGACGTTCAGCACGATGACGATGACGACATGAGCAACAATGAAGCGTGTGCGCAAGCCGGTCCTAAGCATCGTCATGCCCCATGCGATAGCCAACACCATGCATGGTGTGCAGCAATGCAGTTTCGCCGTCGTTATCTATGGCACTTCGCAGGGCGTGAATGTGACCGCGAAGAGCAGCATCGCTGCCTGGCGGGGTGTCGCCCCAGAGTTGTCTCACGACTTCTTGCCGGTGTACGAGGGCTGGTGATGCCCTCATCAGGATTTCCAGCAGGCGCACTTCCACTGGTCGCAGGCTGAGGCGGCGGCTCCCTCGCCGGATCACCAGCGTTCGTGTGTCGAACACGAGATCGGCGACTTGCAGCGTATGGGCGTAGCCTGTGGCCCTGCGGGCCAAGGCTTGCAGCCGAGCATGCAGTTCGGGCAGGGAAAAGGGTTTGGTGAGGTAATCATCAGCGCCGGAGGCAAAACCCTTCAGCTTGTCGTTTTCTGTATCGCGCGCAGTTAGCATGATGATGGGGACTGGTTGGGTACCTTCGGTACGCAGGCGGCGGCAGAGGCTTACTCCATCCAGTGCGGGTAAGCCGATATCAAGTACAACAACATCGTAGCGATGCGAGGAGGCCAGATGCAGTCCAGTCAGCCCGTCAGCTGCATAATCCACCGTTTCGCCGCGCTCCTCCAGAAATTCCCCCAGATTGGCGGCCAGGTCAGCATGATCTTCGACAAGTAATATGTGCATATGGTGTCGTTCCTGACAATTCCTGCGCAGAATAGCGTAGCTGTTGTTGGAGAAGCGTAATTCCTTGTTTGCGGCCATATGGTTATGCGGCAATACATGAAAAAGCCCGGCACATGGCCGGGCTTTTTCATGGGTGAAGTAAAGGATTACTTACTTCAGCCCGGCTTTCTGGCGCAGCTCTTCAGCCTTGTCGGTGCGTTCCCACGTAAAGGCAGTGGCCTTGTGCGTCTTCTGCAGGATCTTGCCGCCTTCGCGCACTTCATAAGCGTATTCAAGCTCATGCGGGGTGCGGCCGAAGTGGCCGTAGCTGGCGGTCGGCCGGTAGATCGGGTGCAGCAGGTCGAGCTGCTTCACCAGGCCGTAGGGGCGCAGCTCGAAGGTGTCGCGGATGAGCTCGATGAGCTTTTCATCGCTGACCTTGCCGGTGCCGAAGGTGTTGACCGAGATCGAGGTGGGCTGGGCCACGCCAATGGCGTAGGACACCTGGATTTCGCAGCGCTCGGCGAGGCCGGCGGCCACGATGTTCTTGGCCACATAGCGGCCGGCATAGGCAGCCGAACGGTCCACCTTCGACGGGTCCTTGCCGGAGAAGGCACCGCCGCCGTGACGGGCCATGCCGCCGTAGCTGTCGACGATGATCTTGCGTCCGGTCAGGCCGCAGTCGCCCATGGGGCCGCCGATTTCAAAGCGGCCGGTCGGGTTGATGAAGTACTTGGTGTCCTTCGTCAGCCATTCGGCCGGCAGCACCTTCCTGATGATCTCTTCCATCACGCCGGCTTCGATGTCGGCATTGCTGACATCGGTGTCGTGCTGGGTGGACAGCACCACGGCATCCACAGCGACCGGTTTGCCGTTCTCGTAGCGGAACGTGACCTGCGACTTGGCATCCGGGCGCAGCCACGGCAGTACGCCGGTCTTGCGCGCTTCAGCCTGACGTTCGACCAGACGGTGCGAGTACAGGATCGGGGCGGGCATCAGGGAGTCGGTTTCGCTGGTGGCGTAGCCGAACATCAGGCCCTGGTCACCGGCGCCCTGGTCTTCCGGTTTGGCGCGATCCACGCCCTGGTTGATGTCGGGCGACTGCTGGCCGATAAGGTTGAGCACACCGCAGGTCTTGCCGTCGAAGCAGACGTCGGACGAGTCATAGCCGATATCCAGGATCACATTGCGAATGATTTTTTCGAAATCGATGGTGGCGGTGGTGGTGATTTCGCCGGCAACAATGGCGACACCGGTCTTCACCAGCGTTTCACAGGCGACACGGGCGTACTGGTCCTGGGCAATGATGGCATCAAGAATGGCGTCCGAGATCTGGTCGGCCATTTTGTCCGGGTGGCCTTCGGATACGGATTCAGAGGTAAAAACGGAATACTCAGACATGGCGAATGTCTCCTTTGGGTGGCCCTGTCATAAGGGCGCAGCGGGTTGCCCGGGGGCCGAAGGAGTCAAAGCGCACCGGGGGGAACGGCGAATACTACCGGGAAGTCAGGGCGGCCGCACCTCTGTCGGCCGCCCGGTGGGCAATTGTGCCGATTACCTGCGCCGGGCGCGCATCATCAGGCCGATTGCGCCAAGCAGCAGTAGGCCCAGATCGCCGGAGCCGCCACCGGAGCTTTCGGCGATCCTTGCCGGCGGCACGACAGGCGGCGGGGCGATGGTGATGGTGATGTTCTGCGGGTTGCTGGAAACCTGGCTGTCGGAGGCAACGACCTGGAGGGTATGGGTACCAATGGTCGGGGTGGCCCAGTAGAAAATGCCGGTCACGCCGTCAAGTGATGCGCCCGCAGGGAGGCTGCCGTTGATGGCCGCATAGGTCAGGGTGTCGCCATCGGCATCCGTAGCGGTCACCTGGAACGTCACGGGAATCCTGGGTTTGCCGGTCACGGACAGCGGACTCACCACCGGCATGTAGTTGCCGGTGATCTGGGCTCGTGCGGCCTGAAGGGTTGTTGTGGCATCCAGCAGGCCGGCGCCGCACTTGCCGCTCAGGCTGGGCAACTGGCAGATGCTTTGCGCCGGATGTGGACGGGCACCGGCCTGGATCAGTGCAAGAATGTTGTCGGGTGTCAGGGTGGGGGCGAGGGCACGGAGCAGGGCGGCCACACCGGCAACCATTGGTGTGGCGTGGCTGGTGCCGATGCTGGGCGCATAGGTATCGGCAATGGCGGTGGTGGTGCCGGTGTTGCTCAGGGACAGTATCTCCCGTCCCGAGCCGGCGACGCTACCGGTGCTGGTGCTGTAAAAGCCGCCGCCCGGCGCGCTGATGGCGATTTCCGGCCCAACGTTGGCGTAGTCGGTATTGCGACCCTCAATGGTGTGGGCAGTTACCGCGATGATATTGGTGCAAGAGGCCGGGGAGCCAACCTGCGCCACGCCTTCGTTGCCCGATGCGGCAACAATGGTGACGCCTGCGGCATGAACCTCGGCAATGGCGTCCTGCCAGGCCACGGTGCACTCGCTCAGGCTGCCCAGGCTCATGTTGATGACATCGGCCGGGTTGGGGTTGACGGCAACGCCGCTGACGGTGAGGCCGGCGGCCCAGCGCATGCCGTCAATGATGTCCGAGTCGGCGCCACCACACTTGCCCAGTACGCGGACCGGGAGGATGCGGGTATTCCAGTTTACGCCGGAGATGCCGGTGCTGTTGTTGCCGGTGGCGGCGGCCACGCCGGCAACGAAGGTGCCGTGCCAGGAACTGCTGCTCTCGATGCCGCCCCCGCATGCCCCGTCAGCCAGCTCGTCGGCGGTAAGCCAGTCGCCGGCGTCGAGTGGATCTGCATCGCGGCCATTGCCGTCATTGGCATTGAAGACATCGCTGATGAAGTCATGGCCCGGCAGCAGCTGGTTGATGATGTCGGGATGGGGCAGGATGCCGGTGTCGAGGACGGCAATGACGGTGCTGGTGCTGCCGGTGACGATATCCCAGGCAAACGGCATGTTGATGCCGCCAATGGTGGTGGTGCCGTTGTAGCTGCCGGTCGGGGCAAGCAGGGACCACTGGTTGGCGTAGAGGGGGTCGTTCGGCGAGGTGGCAATGCGGCGCTGGTAGTCCGGGGAGGCGTATTCCACCTCGGGTGAGCCCTGCAGGCGCTCGGCAATGCTGCGTGCCTCGTCCGGGGTGACGGCGCGCGACAGCCCCAGCACGGTGGCGCCCTGCGACATCGTGCGCCTGGCGTGCAGCTTGATGCCGGCAAGGCTGGACAGGTCGCTGAGCCGGTCGGAGACCGCGCTGGCGGTCATGCTGCCGCTGCGGGGCTTGAACTTGACGATCAGTCCGGAGACGGGCACCTGCCGGTCGGGAACGATCATGCCCGGAATCTTGGCGGCAGGTCCGGCAAGTGCAACAGATGACAGGACAAGGGACGGCAGGACTAGGGCGGACAGGGCATACGGCAGTGAGCGGCGAAAAAACATCGGCATTTCCTTGAGCAGTGCTCCGGCAGGTACAGGAGTCGGTGGCATCCAGACGCGCATTGTACGGTTATTCACGCGTTTCCGGATGAGGGCAATGGGCATTTGCTGCTGATCGGCGAACAAGGGACAATACGGCCTCATTTTCCCAGCCCGGCACTTGCCGGGAGCCAGCCGTCCCCGGAGACCCTGATGCCTGCCGCCCCTCTGCCCGAACGCCGCCTTGCCAATGCCATCCGCGCCCTTGCCATGGACGCCGTGCAAAAGGCCAACTCCGGACACCCCGGCGCGCCCATGGGCATGGCGGATATTGCCGAGGTGCTGTGGCGGGGGCCGTTGCGGCACAACCCGAAAAATCCGGGCTGGGCCAATCGCGACCGTTTCGTGCTCTCCAATGGTCATGGCTCCATGCTGCAGTACGCGCTGCTGCACCTCACCGGTTATGACCTCTCCATCGACGACCTGAAGAATTTCCGCCAGCTGCACAGCCGTACACCGGGCCACCCCGAATACGGTTATGCCCCCGGCATCGAAACCACCACCGGCCCGCTTGGCCAGGGGCTGGCCAATGCCGTGGGCATGGCGATTGCCGAAAAGACACTGGCTGCACAATTCAATCGCGATGGTCTGCCGGTGGTTGATCACTACACCTACACCTTCCTTGGTGATGGTTGCCTGATGGAAGGCATCTCGCATGAAGTGTGCTCGCTGGCCGGCACGCTCAAGCTCGGCAAGCTGGTCGCGTTTTACGATGACAACGGCATTTCCATTGATGGCGAAGTGGAAGGCTGGTTCTCGGACGACACCAAAAAGCGTTTTGAAGCCTATGGCTGGCAGGTGATCGGTCGTATCGACGGTCATGACAGCGAAGAAATCCGTGCCGCCATCCAGAAGGCCCACGCCGAAACCGGCAAGCCGACGCTGATCATGTGCCGGACCGTGATCGGTGCCGGCTCGCCCAACAAGCAGGGCAAGGAAGATTGCCACGGTGCGCCGCTCGGTGATGCCGAAATCGCGCTGACGCGCGCCGCGCTGGGCTGGTCCTACGCGCCGTTTGAAATTCCTGCCGACATATACGAAGCATGGGATTGCACGGCGAAGGGTGATGCGCTGGAAACACAATGGAACTCGCTGTTCCGTACGTACGAACAGAAGCATCCGGAGCTGGCAAAAGAATTGCTGCGTCGCCTGAATGGCGAATTGCCGGCTGATTTTGCCGACAAGGCAAATGCCTGGATCAATGCCTGCGCCGAGAAAGGCGAAACCATTGCCTCGCGCAAGGCCTCGCAGAACACGCTGAATGCCTTTGGCCCGCTGTTGCCCGAGCTGCTCGGTGGTTCCGCCGATCTCGCCGGTTCCAACCTCACCTTGTGGAAGGGTTGCCACGGCATTCAGGAAGATGCGGCCGGCAATTACGTGTATTACGGCGTGCGTGAATTCGGCATGAGCGCCATCATGAATGGCATTGCCCTGCATGGCGGTTTCATTCCCTACGGCGCCACCTTCCTGATTTTCATGGAGTACGCCCGCAATGCCGTGCGCATGGCTGCCCTGATGAAGCAGCGCGCCATTCACGTGTACACGCATGACTCCATCGGTCTGGGTGAAGACGGCCCGACGCATCAGCCGGTCGAGCAACTCGCCAGCTTGCGCGGCACGCCGAACATGAGTGTGTGGCGTCCGGCGGACACCGTTGAATCGGCTGTGTCCTGGAAGGCGGCGCTGGAGCGTGACAACGGTCCGACGGCACTCGTTTTCTCGCGCCAGAACCTGCCGCACCAGCCGCGCAGCGCGCAGCAGATTGCCGACATTGCCCGCGGTGGTTATGTGCTGGTGCAGGAAAGCGGTGCGCAGATCGACGCCATCATTATTGCGACCGGCTCGGAAATCGGGCTGGCGGTGGACGCACAGAAACAGTTGGCCGCTGCCGGCAAGTCCGTGCGTGTGGTGTCGCTGCCGTCTGTCGATGTATTCATGGCGCAGGATGCTGCGTATCGTGAAGGTGTGCTGCCTGCTGCCGTGCGTGCCCGTGTGGTGGTGGAAGCTTCGCACGTGGATTACTGGTGGAAGTTTGCCGGTCTGGATGGCCGTGTCATCGGCATGACCACGTTTGGTGAATCGGCGCCGGCACCGTTGCTGTATGCCCACTTCGGCATTACCACGGAGGCTGTGGTGGCCGCCGTGAACGAACTGGTCTGACGCGCATGACATTACGCGTGGCGATCAATGGTTACGGCCGTATTGGCCGTAATGTGCTGCGCGCGTATTTTGAAAACGGCGCCAATCCGATGCTGGAGTTTGTCGCCATCAATGACCTCGGTCATGCCGAGGCACTGGCGCATCTCACCCGCTACGACAGCACGCACGGCCGTTTTGCCGGCGAGGTGTCGCTGGCGGGCAACATGCTGGAGATCAATGGTCGTCACATCCGCTTGCTGAGTGTGCCGGCGCCGGAGCGCCTGCCGTGGGCCGATCTGGGTGTTGACGTGGTGCTGGAGTGCACCGGCCAGTTTCGTGCCCGTGCCGAGGCAGCGCGGCACCTGCAGGCGGGGGCGAAAAAAGTCATCATCGGTGCAGCACCTTTTGATGAGGTGGATGCCACGCTGGTGTTCGGCGTGAATCACGAAACCGTACAGCCGGTGCATCGCATTATTTCCAGCGTGTCGTGTACCACCCATGCGCTGGTGCCGCTGGTGAAGATTCTCGACGAGGCCTTCGGCATCGAGTCCGGCATGCTGACCGAAATTCATGCCATGACCTCGGATCAGGTGGTGCTGGATCGTACCCATCGTGACCTGCGCCGTGCCCGTGCCGCCGGCGTGAACATCATTCCGACCACCTCCAGCAGCATTGGTGCCTTGCGTCGCGTGCTGCCGGAGCTGGGTGAGCGCATTGATGGCTATTCGCTGCGCGTACCCACGCAGAATGTTGCCGCCATTGATTTCAGTTTTGTCGGGCGCGAGCCGTTCAGCGTTGATGCAATCAATCGCCTGTTTGCCGACAAGGCAAAGAATGAATACAGCAATATTCTCGGTTTTTGTGACGAGCTGCTGGTGTCGAGTGATTTCAACCACTCGCCGTATTCGCTGATTTTTGATGCCACCGAAACCCGCGTTGCCGGGCGGCAGGCAAAAGTGCTGGTCTGGTATGACAACGAATGGGGTTATGCCAACCGGCTGCTGGATTTGTGTACGTATTTGAGCAAGGAGTAAATCATGACCGTTATCAAGATGGCCGATCTCGATCTGGCCGGCAAGCGCGTGCTGATTCGCGAAGACCTGAACGTGCCGGTGAAGAACGGTAAGGTGACCAGCGCTGCCCGTATCGAGGCCTCGCTGCCCACCATCAGGCTGGCGCTGGAAAAGGGCGCTGCCGTCATGGTGTGCTCGCATCTTGGTCGTCCTGTCGAGGGTGAGTTCTCCGAAGAAAACTCCATGAAGCCGGTGGCCGAGTACCTGTCGCAGGCACTGGGCCGCACAGTGCCGCTGGTGCAGGACTACCTGAACGGCGTCGAGGTAAAGCCCGGCGAGGTGGTGCTGTTCGAGAATGTGCGCTTCAACAAAGGCGAAAAGAAGAATGCCGACGAGCTGACGCAGAAGTATGCGGCGCTGTGCGATGTGTTCGTGATGGATGCGTTTGGTACGGCACACCGCGCCGAAGGTTCCACGCACGGCGTAGCGAAGTTTGCCAAAGTGGCCTGTGCCGGCCCGCTGCTGGCGGCAGAGCTGGATGCGCTGGGCAAGGCACTGAAGACGCCGGCCCGCCCCATGGTGGCCATTGTGGCTGGCTCCAAGGTGTCCACCAAGCTGGACGTGCTGACCTCGCTGTCGGATCTTTGTGATCAGCTGATTGTCGGTGGCGGCATTGCCAATACCTTCCTGGCGGCAGCCGGTTTCAATGTCGGCAAGTCGCTGTGCGAGCACGACCTGATTGATACGGCCAAGGCCATTGCTGCCAAGGTCAAGGTGCCGCTGCCGGTGGATGTGGTGGTGGCCGAAGTGAAGGGCCCGATTGAGGACTTCATGGCGTTTGTGAATGGCGCTGAGGCCATTGTGAAGAGCGTGGAAGACGTGGGTGACAACGACATGATTCTGGATGTCGGCCCCAAAACGGCGGCGCAGTTTGCCGACATGCTGAAAGCCTCGAAAACCATTCTGTGGAACGGCCCGGTGGGCGTGTTTGAAGTCGACAAGTTTGGCAAGGGCACCGAAGTGCTGTCGCACGCGATTGCCGACAGCGCCGCGTTCTCGATTGCCGGTGGTGGCGACACGCTGGCGGCCATCGACAAGTACGGTGTCAGTGAAAGGATTTCCTATATTTCCACGGGTGGTGGTGCCTTCCTCGAGTTTGTCGAAGGCAAGAAGCTCCCGGCGGTGGTGGCGCTGGAAGAAGCAGCCGCCAAAAACTGATCCAGAACGACCTGATCAAGAACTCATTACGAATTAACGGATAGTGGAGCAATAACATGGCACTTATCAGCATGCGTCAGATGCTGGATCACGCAGCAGAGTTTGGCTACGGCATTCCTGCGTTCAACGTGAACAATCTGGAACAGATGCGCGCCATCATGGAAGCGGCGGCAAAAACGGATTCGCCCGTGATCGTGCAGGCCTCTGCCGGCGCACGCAAATATGCCGGTGCTCCCTTCCTGCGCCACCTCATCCTGGCAGCGGTGGAAGAGTTTCCGGAAATTCCGGTAGTGATGCATCAGGATCACGGCACCTCGCCGGCAATTTGCCAGCGCTCCATCCAGCTCGGTTTTTCGTCCGTGATGATGGATGGTTCGCTGGGTGAAGATGGCAAGACACCGATGGATTACGACTACAACGTGAAAGTGACACGTAATGTGGTGGCACTGGCGCATGCCTGTGGCGTATCGGTGGAAGGTGAAATCGGTTGCCTGGGTTCGCTCGAAACCGGCATGGCCGGTGAAGAGGATGGTGTGGGCGCCGAAGGTGTGCTGGATCATTCGCAGCTGCTGACTGATCCGGAAGAAGCCGCACAGTTCGTCAAGGATACGGGCGTGGACGCCCTCGCCATTGCCATCGGCACCTCGCACGGCGCCTACAAGTTCACGCGTCCGCCGACAGGTGACATTCTCGCCATTGAGCGCGTGAAGCAGATTCATGCACGCATTCCCGGTACGCATCTGGTCATGCACGGTTCGTCCAGCGTGCCGCAGGAATGGCTGGCGATCATCAATGAGTTCGGCGGCGACATCAAGGAAACCTACGGCGTGCCGGTCGAGCAGATCGTCGAGGCCATCCGGCACGGTGTGCGCAAGGTGAACATCGATACCGACCTGCGTCTGGCCGCCACTGGTGCCATTCGCCGCCACCTCGGTAAGAACCCGGCCGAGTTCGATCCGCGCAAATACTTCAAGGATTCCATTGTGGCGATGCGTGATGTCTGCATCGACCGTTACGAGGCTTTTGGTGCTGCCGGCCATGGCAGCAAGATCAAGGCCTTGTCACTGGATGCAATGAGCGAGCGTTACGCAAAGGGCGAGCTGACGCCGAAGGTCAACTGAGGCGGTTCATGACAAGGGGCGCACTGGCGCCCTTTGTCATGGTGTCGTTAGTGCCGTATGAATGGGCGGGACTTTGCAGATGGCGGCATTCCGCCTAGTCTTCGCTGTGCGACATATAACAAGAACCGAAAGGATGCAGCATGAGCCGGAACTACCGTCTTGTCTTTCGCGGCAAATACCTGCCCGGCCTTACGGCCGAAGAAGTGCATGCCAATGTGGCGGCCCTGTTCAAGACATCGGCTGATCGCGTGCAGTCATTGCTGTCTACCCTGCCGGCCATCATCAAGCAGGAAATCGACATCGAGCAGGGTAACCGCTATCTGGAGTTCCTGGCCGAGGCGGGGCTCATCACCCATCTGGAGCTGATCACGGATGAAGCCGGTGAGCCGATTACTCCCGGTAGCTGGGATGGCATCGAACGCCGCTCGGGGACCGATCGTCGCCATCGCATTGATCGGCGTGCGGCCCGCCGTGGCGCGGCCATCCAGCCGGATCGCCGCAAGAACCGTGGCCGGCGCAAGACCGACCAGACCTGATTCCGCCAACCCTTTGCATATCCATTGCAGGCCCTTGCACATGCCCTTTAGCCGAGGGTGTCACGCATTTTGCCGGGCGATCATGCTATAAAAGCGCAGGCATGTTTTCGCGAAGCAGTCCCTATGACGACTCTGGATATTGGCGCCATCAGGCGTGAGCTGCTGCATCTGGATCTTGCCGTCTACGTTCCGATCCGGGGCGCGATGGCGGAGTTCGTTCGTCATTACGGCATAGACATGGAGTCCCAGGTGACAGGGGTCCGGCATTACGTCGGCCGCTTCGAGTCGCCGGGGTATCACATTGCAGCCCATGTGTTCATGCCGCTCCAGCCACGAGGCACGGTGTTCATCCTGCACGGCTATCTGGATCATGCCGGGCTTTACCGGCACGTGATCCGTGACTGTCTGCAGCGCGGCTTTGCGGTTTTCCTGCCGGACTTGCCGGGCCATGGCCTGTCGACGGGCGAACGGATTGATATTCCGGATTTCGATGATTACCAGATGATGCTGGACGCGGCATTCAGTCAGTATGGCGAGGACTTGCCCGGCCCATGGTTTGGTATTGGCCAGAGTACGGGTGGTGCCATCCTGATGGATCACGTGCTGTCGGCATGCGCGCAGGAGCGCAAGCCGGCGTTCCGTTCGGTGCTGCTGCTGGCACCGTTGCTGCGTCCGGCGCAGTGGCAGCAGATCCGCTTCGGATTCTGGCTGATGCGTCATTTTCGCGCGGCGATGCCTCGCGTTTTTCGCAACAACAGCAGTGATGCCGACTTTCTGCGTTTTGTGCGCGAGGATGATCCCTTGCAGGAGCGCTGGGTGCCGATGAGCTGGATTGGCGCCTTGCGCAAGTGGGTATTACGCATGCAGACGCTGCCGCCGTGTGATTTCCCGGTCCTGCTGGTGCAGGGCATGCGCGATGAAACCATTGAGTGGCGGGGTAATAATGCTTTTGTGCGCTCGCACTTCCATGTGGTTCGTGAAACGATTCTGCCCGAAGCATCACATCAGCTGGCGAACGAGCGCGAAGACCTGAGGGCCCCCGTGCATGCAGCGATTGCAGAGCTGCTTGGCCTTGTGCAGTGAGTAACGATTCTGTTGTGTTTTATACTTGAATGAAAGGAGCAGTCCATGAAGGACGCAACCCCGCACCGCTGGCGCTTTTTCCGCTCCGGTGGTTTTGATCAGGTCCGCCTTGATACGCCGGCAGATCTGGCTGCCTTGCGTACCCTCGACCAGAAGCTGTGGACGGCACTGGCGTGTCCGGTCACGGGTCTTGAGTTTGATGCGCGCACGCTGGCTTATCTTGACGGGGATAACGACGGCCGCATTCGCGCGCCGGAGTTGCTGAATGCAGTGGACTGGGTGCTGCAGCGGCTGGGCGATCCCGAGGTGTTGTTCAGTGGCGACAGCCTGCCGCTGGCCGCCCTCGCCGACAATGAAGAAGGTCGTGCGTTGCACGCAGCGGCCCTTCGCCTGCTTACCAATCTGGGCAAGGCCGATGCCGTTGCGTTGCAGGTGGCGGATACGGAAGATCTGGCCAGGGTGTTCCCGCCCGAGAAACCGAACGGGGACGGCATTGTGCCGGCACTGATGGCGGATAATCCTGATGTACAGGCGACCATTGCCGACATCATTACTGCGCTTGGCTCCGATGCGGACCGCAGCGGCGAGCAGGGTATCTCCGAAGAAAAAATCACGGCGTTTTTTGATCAGGCGGCCTTGCTGCAGGACTGGCAGGCCCGTGCGGCGGCGGATGACGCCATGCGGCCACTGGGTGATGCCACTGCAGAGGCGGCGGCAGCGCTCAATGCCGTGCGTGGCAAGATTGATGATTTTTTTAATCGCGTGCGACTGGCGTCGTTTGATCCGCGTGCCGGCGCCCTGATGAATGGCGAAGAGGCCGAGCTGGTTCGCCTGGCGGCACTTGATCTTGCCAACACCGGTGATGCCGCAAGACTGCCGCTGGCCAACGTGGTGGCGGGCCGTGCACTGCCACTGCAGGACGGCATCAATCCGGGCTGGATGTCGGCGCTTGCGACGTTCCGCGCTCAGGTAGTGACGCCATTGCTGGGTGAAAAGTCCGAGCTGTCGGCGGTCGAGTGGCAAGGCATTGTCTCGACGTTTGCAGCCTATCAGGGCTGGCTTGCTGAAAAACCGGTACAGGCGATTGACGTGCTGGATGCAGGCCGCATTGCTGCAATGGTGGCCGATGGCAGCAAGGAAAAACTGCTGGAGCTGGTGGCGCTGGACAAGTCAGTCGCCGTCGAGGCTGATGGCCTGCTGGATGTGGATCGTATTGTCCGTTTCCAGAAAAACCTGGTGGTGCTGCTCAATAATTTCATCTCATTCCGTGACTTCTATACGCATCGTGCCAAGGCAATTTTTCAGGCAGGCACGCTGTTCATTGATGGCAAGAGCTGCGACCTCACGGTGCGGGTTGGCGACATGGCCAAACACAGTGCACAGGCCGCCGGCAGTGGCAGCTATCTGGTGTATTGCGATTGCACGCGTCCCGGCGAAGCAAAAAAGATGACGATTGTCGCAGCGATTACTGCGGGTGATTCCGGCAAGCTGACCACGGGTCGCAACGGTATTTTCTATGACCGTAACGGCGTTGACTGGGATGCCCACGTCATCAAGCTGGTTGAGCACCCGATCAGCGTACGCGAAGCGTTCTGGACGCCCTATCGTCGCATCGGCAAGATGATTTCGGACCAGATGCAGAAGATGGCTGCGTCACGTGACAAGGCCATGGAAGAAAAGGCTGCGGCTGGCGTGGGGAGTGCGGCAACCAAGGTGGAAACGGCAGCACCTGCGCCTGCCGGTGCACCGGCCACGCCGCCTGTGCCGTTTGATATTGCCAAGTTTGCCGGTATTTTTGCCGCCATCGGTCTCGCCATTGGTGCTATCGGAACGGCACTGGCAGCAGTTGCTGCCGGCTTTCTGGCGCTCAAGTGGTGGCAGATGCCCCTGGCTGTGGTGGGCGTGATGCTGCTGGTGTCCGGCCCGTCGATGGTGCTGGCCTGGTTCAAGCTGCGCAAACGCAATCTGGGCCCGTTGCTGGATGCCAATGGCTGGGCGGTGAATACGGCGGCCAACATCAATATTGCTTTCGGTACGGTGCTGACGCAGCTGGCCGAGTTGCCGGCAGGTGCCGAGCGTTCGCTCACTGATCCGTATGCAGCGAAGAAACATCGCTGGGTGTGGTGGCTGCTGCTGATTGTGGTGGTGGCCGGTGCCGTGTGGGGATACGAGAGAAACTGGTTTGGCATGAAATAATCCGGCCAATAAAAAAGCCCGCGCAAGCGGGCTTTTTTATTGGCAACAAGCGCAGGCGGGCAGCATCAGCTACCCGGCCATGTAACCGCACGTCTCAACCGCCCATCAAGCTCTTCTTCTTGGTCTTGCGGATTTCCTTTTCGCTCTGGAACTCCACCAGACCGCTTTCAATGTCAGTCAGCTTCATGGTGAATTTGTAGTAAACGTCCTTGGTATTGCCGGCCGTTTTCACAATGCTGGAGAAGTTGCCATAGAGCATGTACTGGGCGCCGAGTTGACGGCCCATCTGTACCGACTTGGCCTCGTCCACCAGGCCGCTGTTTTTCTGGTAATCCATCTGCTTCATCACGGCATCAACCGCTGTCATGTCGACAAAGCGGAACTTGCCGGAGTTGAGCAGCTTGGTCGAGATGGTGTCGGTGATGGACTCGGTATCAATGTGTTCGGTGGTCTTGTTCTTGATCTTGTCGACAAAGAGGATGGGACGCTTGCCGCCGGCACCAATCTCTGCGACGGCACCGGATGCCAGCATGTCATCGACCATCTTCTCGGCAATCATCTGCAGGTCGGTCGAGCCGAAGTCCGTGTTCACGGTTTCGACGGCGGTGGCTTCACCATATTGCACGGAGGTACAACCGTTAAGGCCGAGCACGCCGGCGGCGAGCAGCGGAACAAGAACAAGTGTGCGCTTCATCATTACTGGGTCACTCCCTGGGGTTCACGAATCTGGATCTGGAAGCGCTTGGCGCGGTCGCTGGGGCCGGTGGCGCTGATGGTGGTTTCATCCTTGCCGGCAACGCTGGCAGGTTTCCATGGGCGATTGTCTTCGTCCAGCGACATGTCGTTGCTGTCGAACCAGACAATCTTGTATTCGAATTTCTGGGTGGTGCCGGCCGTGTTCTTCAGTGTGGCCTGTGCCTTGGGCAGGCCGCCGGGTGTCTCAACCACGGCAGAGCGGGCAACCTTGATGGTGCCCTTCATGTCGCCACCGCGGTAGTTGACGATCTCTTTGGTCGGGTCGGACGAGCAGGCCGACAGGACCAGGCTGGAGCCCAGCAGCAGGGCGGTAGCGAGACGTTTCATGGGGTTCTCCTTGAGTAATCCTTCCTCTCCTGAGGATGGAATGAATATGTCATAAAGGATAGATGTGACTGTACGTTCTGCCGGGCAGGACCGCCAAGTGCACCAGTGTCGGTCTTCCGTTACGGACCTCGACGTCTAGCGGAGCACTCATGCCGGGGACGGCCACGCGATGCGCGCCCGCCGGCAGGGGAATGCGCAGTACCTGGCCGCTGCCGGGCAGGGTCAGCCATGAGCGCAGGTCGGCCTTGTCGGTGACGAGGCTGTAGAGTGTCCCGGCCAGCCCCATCAGGCCGGAGGAGTCCTGCTGCTGGAGCTGGCGCTGCATTTCCTGCTTGGTCAGCAGGCGCAGGAAGGCGCGTACCAGCATGCCGGGAATCTCGTCCTTGAGGGTGCGCACGGCAAGGGCGCGGGTATCCACCAGCAATGATGTTTCCATTGTGCGGCCACTGACATCGACGACCATGGCGGAGGGGGCCGGAATGTTGCCGGAGTAGACCGGAAAGCTCACGGTATTGAGCGTCTTGGAGGTCCAGATCGGAATGCCGACGGCCTCCTTGGCGGGGACAAACCCCTCTTCCAGATAGATGACCAGCTCACCTTCGCCCTTGGCCGGGCCATACTGGACATTGCCGATCTGGCGCGCCAGTTTCTGCGCGTCCTCGATGCCGGTCTTGAGCCCGGTGCGCACCACGTCGCGCTGCACATAGGGGTTGTCCGGCACGAGTTCGAGCGCCTTGCGATAGTCGATGTAGGCGTCGTTGTTGTTACCGGTGGCTTCGTAGATAAGGCCCGAGAGGTAAAAGGTGGCAGCATTCTGGAAGCCGGATTTGACCCTGCCGGCGGCCACGTCCATGCCGGTGAAATAGCCGTCATAGCGCTCGGCATCAAACCCTTTCTTTTCGGCGTCTTCACGAGCCGAGTCGACGGTGTTTTCCTTTTTGGCCAGCGCTTCGTTCTGGATGAGGTTGGCCCGGCGCACTTCCACCAGTGCGGCGCTGCCATCGCCACTGGCCAGATAATTCAGTGCCTGGTACTGATGCACAAACACGCGCTCGTACAGGCTGCCGGCATAGGGACGGGCATTGTCGTTGGTGATCAGGCTGGCGCCCGAGGCGAGCGTGGCCGAGGCTGAAATCACGGCGCGATCTTCCAGTGTGGCGTACGCACCGATCGCGGCATCAAAATCGGTTTTACTGGCATCAGTGTTACTGACAAGCTGGCCGATGCGGCCGCGCTCCTGCAGGTAGAGCAGCCGGTCAGCACTTTCGCGCTTGCGATCCAGTGCCGTCAGTGCGCTATCGGGCTGGCTCTGCTCCAGTGAGCGTTGCCAGCCGGATGCCTGCATGGGGTAAGGCATGAAGACCGAGCCTGCTGCACAGCCACCCAGAACTACCGGCAGCAACAGCAGGGATATCCCGCGAAATAGGCGCATGTTCAGGACGTTCCTGTCTCTTGCCGGTTTACCAGCGGGGGCCGCGGGGGGTATCAGCCGCAGCGGGTGCGGCCACTTCTGCATCGGCCTTGCGTACCAGCATGCCGGTCGTGACCGTCGCCTCGCCGGTAATTTCCGCCTTCACAAAACGGGGCAGCACTTCCGTGACGGTGGCGCGTGCCACATCGGTTTCGGCATGACCCAGTGTTTCATTGGTGTCCGTATCAATAATGGCTTCGCCCTGGCTGAACACGGCAAGGGCATCGCCCTTTTTCAGGCCGCTGCTCTCGGCGCCACGGTTAAGGTAAATCACCTTGCCTTCCACGCGGGCCACCCGCAGCGGGAACACGGTGTCGGTAATGCGGCTGACCATGGCGGCGGCGGCGCCGGACAGCAGTTTGCTGCCGATACTTTCACCTTTCTTGGGCTTGCGCAGCACGGCTTCCTGGCTGAATTTTTCGGCGGCCACAATGCGGCCCGTGCGCGCATCAATCACGCGCAGGTACAACTTGATGTGGCCTTCCTGCTGGATGCTCACCTGGGTGGAGTAGGGGATTGCCTTGCTGACCGATTCGGCACTGATGTCGTCGATGCGGCCCAGCACAAAGTAATCCGCGCCCAGCAGCTTGGCGATTTTCGGTGCTTCATCCGGAGAGGCGTAGTCGCTTTCCTCAAATTCCTTTTCCTGCACCAGATCATCAACACGCTGGCGTTCGAGCACGTCAAACTTGCGGGTGGCAACCAGCTGGTGAATCAGCTCGTCCGTCAGCAGTGAGGTCTGGCTTTCCACCGTGCCCTTCAGGATGGCATCGGGGGTGACCATGATCACCTGCTTGTCCACGGTAAACGGCAGTACGGCCAGCGTGGGGCGAGCCGCTTCGGCCAGCTGGGCAGTCAGGGCAAGGGCTGGGATGAGCAGCAAACGGACAAGGCGCATGGTTCCTCCAGAACACGGGGCACGGAACGTTGGACACTATCGAATCTGGAGGCGGATGTCTGCGGGTGGAGGGTTAAACGGCTGCTTATGGCGGTGACGCACTGGTTTTTTACCTGCATCTGTCATAAAGATAGGGTTGCATTACCGTATCACCCACAGACAAGGATGATCTTCATGAAAGCATATGGTGCAGAGTTTATCGGGACCTTCTGGCTGGTCCTTGGCGGGTGTGGCAGCGCGGTACTGGCCGCTGCCTTTCCCGAGGTGGGCATTGGCCTGCATGGCGTTTCCCTGGCCTTTGGCCTGACCGTGCTAACCATGGCCTTTGCCATTGGCCATATCTCGGGTTGTCATCTCAATCCGGCCGTTTCCATCGGGTTGTGGGCCGGTGGGCGTTTTCCCGCCAACAAGTTGCTGCCCTACATCGTGGCGCAGGTGCTGGGGGGGATCGTGGCCGGTGGCGTACTGTTCCTGATCGCCAGTGGCAAGGCCGGCTTTGACGTCTCGGCCGGTTTTGCGTCCAACGGCTATGGTGCCCACTCCCCGGGTGGCTACTCCATGACGGCGGCACTGGTGACCGAAGTGGTGATGACCATGATGTTCCTGATCATCATTCTGGGGGCCACCGACAAGCGTGCCCCGCAGGGCTTTGCGCCCATTGCCATCGGCCTGGGGCTTACCCTCATTCATCTCATTTCCATTCCCGTCACCAATACCTCGGTGAATCCGGCGCGCAGTACGGGGGTGGCGGTTTTTGTTGGTGACTGGGCCACGGCACAGCTCTGGCTGTTCTGGCTGGCACCGATTGCAGGTGCCGTGATCGGGGCTGGGGTTTACCGGTTTATCGGTTGCGAAGAAAAAGCGTAGGCCCGTATCTTTTCAGTCCCATAAAAAAGCCGGCTTGCGCCGGCTTTTTTATGGGGTCAACCTTATCGGATCAGCCGCCAGTTCAGTACAGCACGCGGGTACGGATAGTGCCATCGATGTGCTGCAGTTTTTCCAGAGCCACGGTGGAGTATTCCTTGTCCACGTCCATCACCAGATAACCGATGGATTCGTTGGTCATCAGGCTCTGGGCGCTGATGTTGATGTTGTTTTCGGCGAACACGCGGTTGATGTTCATCAGCACGCCGGGCACGTTCTTGTGGATGTGCAGCAGACGGTGCTTGCCGGGCTGCAGGGGCACGGCCACTTCCGGGAAGTTCACGGCAGACAGCGTGCTGCCGCTGTCGGAGTAGCGTGCAAATTTCTCGGCCACTTCCAGACCGATATTGGCCTGTGCTTCCAGCGTGGAGCCGCCGATGTGCGGGGTGAGGATGACATTGTCGAGGCCGCGCAGAGGCGATTCGAAAATCTCGTCGTTGGCCTTGGGTTCTTTCGGGAACACGTCGATGGCGGCGCCACCAATGTGCTTGCTCTTGATGGCATCGGCCAGCGCATCAATATCCACGCAGGTGCCGCGCGCGGCGTTGATGAAAATGGCGCCCTTCTTCATCTTGGCAAACTGTTCGGCCTTCATCATGTTCTTGGTGGAGGCCAGTTCGGGGACGTGCAGGGTAACCACGTCAGCAGTGCCGAGCAGCTCGTCCATGGTGCCGACCTGACGGGCATTGCCCAGCGGCAGCTTGGTGACGGTGTCGTAATAGATCACGGTCATGCCGAGCGATTCGGCAATCACGGACAGCTGCGAGCCGATGCTGCCATAGCCGACAATACCGAGGGTCTTGCCACGGGTTTCCCAGGAGCCTTCGGCCGACTTGCTCCAGCCGCCACGGTGCACGAGGAAGTTCTTCTCGGGGATGCCGCGCAGCAGCAGGATGAGCTGGCCCAGCACCAGTTCGGCCACGGAACGGGTATTGGAGTAGGGAGCGTTGAAGACGGGAATGCCCTTCTCCATGGCGGCCTTGAGCTTGACCTGGTTGGTGCCGATGCAGAAGCAGCCGATGGCGATGAGCTTGTTGGCGGCGTCGAGCACTTTTTCGGTGATCTGGGTGCGCGAGCGGATGCCGACAAAGTGGGCGTCCTTGATCTTCTCGATCAGGGCGTCTTCGTCCAGGGCCGTCTTCAGGTACTCGATATTCGTGTAGCCGTTGGACTTGAGCACGTCCAGGGCGTTCTGGTGCACGCCTTCCAGCAACAGGAAACGGATCTTGGACTTGTCGAGAGAGAGCTGGCTCATGGGCATCCTCGGGCAGGCAGGGCCGGGTCCTGGCGGACCGGGCCGGAAAAATAAGCCGCGTATGTTACCATGATGCGCCCCGCGCGACACCGGCCGGCCGGAACCCTTTTGACCGGCAAGTTCGGCCCTGTGCTGCGGGACCGTTCAGTCTGACCCCTGCCCTGTATGGAGTTGCTTGCCATGTCGCTTGCCCCTGAAATCCTGTCCCGCCTGACCGCGATCGTTGGCGAGAACCGTGTGAAAACCGATGCGGACAGCCTGAAAACCTGGGGGTGTGACTGGACGAAGATCTATGCGCCGGCCCCGTCCGTCATTGTGTTTCCGTCCACCATCGAGCAGGTGCGTGACGTGGTGTTGCTGGCCAACGAGATGAAGCTGGCGCTGGTGCCGTCGGGCGGTCGTACCGGTCTGTCTGCGGGCGCGGTGGCGGCCAATGGCGAGGTGGTGGTCAGCTTTGATCATATGAACAGGATTCTGGAGTTTGTGCCGGAAGACCGCATGGTGCGCATCCAGGCGGGCGTGGTGACCGAACAGCTGCAGAACTTTGCCGAAGAGCAGGGCCTGTATTACCCGGTCGACTTTGCCAGCGCCGGCTCCAGCCAGATTGGCGGCAACATCGGCACCAATGCCGGTGGCATCAAGGTGATCAAGTACGGCATGACCCGCAACTGGGTGCTGGGCCTGAAGGTGATTACCGGCAAGGGCGACTATCTGGAGCTGAACAAGGACATGGTGAAGAACGCGACGGGCTACGATTTCCGTCATCTCTTCATTGGTGCCGAAGGCACGCTGGGCTTTGTGGTGGAAGCCACCATGAAGCTGGAACGCAAGCCGCGCGACCTGCGCGTGCTGGTGCTGGGTACGCCTGATTTTGATTCCGTCATGAAGGTGCTGGCCACGTTCCAGCAAAAGCTGGACCTCACCGCGTTTGAATTTTTCTCCGAGCTGTCGACGCAGCTGGTAATTGAACACACCAGTATTCCGCGTCCGTTCGAGTCGGCGACACCGTTCTATGCGCTGCTGGAGTTCGAGGCGCTGAGCGAAGCAATGGCCGATGAAGCCATGGCGCTGTTCGAGCATTGCGTCGAGCAGGGCTGGGTGGTGGATGGCGTGATGAGCCAGAACGAAACCCAGGCGAAAAACCTGTGGCGCCTGCGCGAAGACATTTCCGAAACCATTGCGAAATTCACGCCCTACAAGAACGATATTTCCGTGATCATCCAGCGTGTGCCGGGCTTCATTGCCGACATTGATGCGATTGTCTCCAAGGAGTACCCGGATTTTCGCGTGGTGTGGTTCGGCCACATTGGCGATGGCAATCTGCACCTGAACATCCTTAAGCCGGATGACATGGCCAGGGAAGATTTCTTTGCCAAGTGCAAGGTGGTGAACACGCATGTGTTCGAGACAGTGGCCAAATACAACGGTTCGGTCTCGGCCGAACACGGCGTCGGCATGACCAAGAAGCCCTATATCGGCTTCACGCGTTCTGAAGCGGAAATTGAATACATGAAAGCCGTGAAGAAAGTGTTCGACCCCAATAATGTGATGAACCCGGGCAAGCTGCTTGATATCTGAGGTGGTGGTGTCTTTTTGATGCATGCGCTGATGGCGCCTGATGACGTTTGACGTAACTGGAGCAATGAAATGCCGAGCGGACTGTTCTGGTTTCCCCTGGTCGCACTGGTGGTCACGGTAGTGCTGGTCATCGTGGTGAAAAAACGCGGTAACGATCAATAGCCTGCCATCCATAACCTGCTACAACTGCCTGCAATAAAAACGAACAACAAGGAGCGGATCATGAGCAAGACCATTGAGTTCTTTTATGACATTGCCAGCCCTTACAGCTTTCTGGCCGCGACGCAGATTCCGCGACTGGAAAAACTGGCGCCGGTGGTGTGGCGTCCGTTCCTGATTGGTGGCGTGTTCAAGGCGTCGGGCAACATGATGCCGGGCGCTAATCCGTTCAAGGGCCAGTACATGCTCAAGGATTTGCAGCGCCTGTCGAAATACTATGGCGAGCCGCTGCGGTTTCCGAGCCGCTTCCCCATCAACTCCCTGAATGCCATGCGTGCGCTGACGGCGGCAGATCCAGCGGACCTGCCGGCGCTGACGCTCAAGCTGTTTCGTGCGTACTGGGTGGATGACAAGGATGTGGCCGATGTTGCGGTACTGACCGAGTTGCTGGGCGCCGACCTGATGGCGAAGACGCAGGATGATGCAGTCAAGGCAAAACTGAAGGAGGCCACCGAGAGCGCCGCCCAACGTGGTGCGTTTGGTGCGCCAACCTTTTTTGTTGGTGACGACATGTATTTTGGCGAAGACCGTATTTTCCTGATCGAACACGATCTCAAGGGTCAGTGATTGCCATGATGTATCAGCACACGTTTCTGGATGGATCACCTTGTTCATTGCCTGTGGGCAAGGTGGTGTGTGTCGGTCGCAATTACGCGGCGCATGCGCGCGAGCTGGGCAACACCGTGCCGGAGACGCCAATCCTGTTCCTGAAGCCGTCGACGGCGCTGGTGCCATTGTCGCCTTCGTTTGCTGTGCCGCAGGGACGTGGCGAGTGCCATCACGAAACCGAAATCACGGTGCTGATCGGCAAGACGCTGACGAATGCTGGCGAGGCCGAGTGCCGTGCGGCGATTGCCGGTGTGACGCTGGGGCTGGACCTGACCTTGCGTGATGTACAGAACGTGCTGAAGAAGAATGGTCATCCCTGGGAAGTGGCCAAGGCGTTTGATGGCGCCGCACCACTGGCCCCGTTCATGGCGCCACAGGCATTCGGTGATCTGGCAGACCAGCGCTTTTCGTTGACGGTGAATGGCGAGCTTCGTCAGCAGGGCAATACGGCCGACATGATCACGCCGGTGCTGGCGTTGCTGCAGTACATCTCCACAATTTTCACGCTGCAGCCGGGCGATGTGGTGATGACGGGAACGCCGGAAGGCGTGGCGGCGCTGCATTCCGGTGATGTGCTGGTGCTGGAGCTGGGTTCGTTGCGCGCGGAAACGATGGTGCGCTGAAAGATTGTTTCGTGTGGGAGCGGCTTCAACCGCGAATCCATGCAGATCATTAGCGGCTGAAGCCGCACCC
>JAUSND010000015.1 GCA_030646295.1 Moraxellaceae bacterium | reverse complement strand
GCTTCAGCCGCGAATCCTTGCAGATCATTCGCGGCTGAAGCCGCTCCCGTGAAAAACTGTCGCTATTTCCAGCTGTCCTGGAATTTGTGAATCTGGCGACGGTCTTTCTTGCTGGGGCGATGATCGGGGTGCGCCAGGTTTTGCGCCTGCCGGTTGGCCGTTAGCTGCTCGCGCTGTGCCAGGCTTTCGGCGGTTTCCTCGTACAGCGTCTGCGCCACCGTGGCCGGGCCTCGCACTTCTGACAAGGCTTTCACCGTCACGGTTTTTTCATCAAAGCCCTGGCGGATGGTGAACACCATGCCGGGTCTTACTTCCTTGCTGACCTTCACGCGCACTCCCTCGCAGTGCACCTTGCCGCCCTCAATCGCCTCCTTGGCCAGTGAGCGTGTGCGGTAGAAGCGCGCGGCCCACAACCATTTGTCGATGCGGACTTTTTCGTGCGCGTCCATGCTGGTCATTTACATGAATCCCGGACGCACCGGAATCGGCAGGATGTCGTCAAAATGCTGCAGGGCGGCAAAGTGCAGTCCTTCGCGTGGCGGGCGCTGGCTGTCCGGCTGGGCAATGGTGAGCAGGTGGGCAATGCCGAAGCGTTCGGCCGAGCGCAGCACGGCTTCGCTGTCATCAATGAACAGTGTGCGCGCCGGATCAAACTGATCGCGCGCCTGCAGGGCGGCCCAGAAATCCGGGTGCTCCTTGGGCATGCGGAACTCGTGCGCGCAGATGATGCGTTCGCAGTACTGCAGGAAGGGTGAGTGGTCCAGCTTCAGGCTCAGGCTGTGGTGGTGGGCATTGGTCACCAGCCAGGCCTGGCGACCGCTGTTGGTGATCGCCTCCAGAAACTCCAGCGCCCCGGCGCGCGGCCTGATGAGGTGGGCCACCTCGTGCTTGTGGGCCACGATGTCCATGTCCAGTTCGCTGCTCCAGAAGTCCAGACAGTACCAGTTGAGCGTGCCCTGTTCCTTGCCGAAACGGGCGACCAGTTCTTCGTGGGCTGCCTCCAGCGGAATGCCCTTGTACATGGCATAGGTGTCCGGCAGGTGCTTGAGCCAGAAGTGGTTGTCGAAATAAAGGTCGAGCAGGGTGCCATCCATGTCGAGCAACACGGTATCAATGGCATCCCATGACAGGGGCAGGGACATGTACACTTCCGGCAGAGAATGAACAGGTCATGAGTATGGCAAAGCTTCCGGAAATCCTGAAGAAGACAGTGATTGCGCGAAGCCGTTTCTTTGCGGTGGAGGAGCTGGAGCTGCAGTTCGGCAATGGTGTGCGCCGTACCTATGAGCGCTTGCGCCCGGGTTCGGTGCCGGCGGTCATGGTGGTGGCCATGCTGGATGCCGATACCGTGCTCATGATCCGCGAGTACGGTGCCGGCGTGCATGCCCATGAGCTGGGCCTGCCCAAGGGCTCGGTAGAGGCTGATGAAACCCTGGAGCAGGGCGCCCTGCGCGAGCTGCAGGAAGAAACGGGCTATGCTGCACAGGAGCTGCGCGTGCTGAAAACGGTAACGCTGTCGCCTGGTTACATGGGGCACCGGCTGACCATTGTGCTGGCACGCGGACTGTTTCCGTCGCGCCTTGAGGGTGATGAGCCGGAACCGATCGAGGTGGTGCCGATGCCGTTGTCGCAGCTGGAGGAATGGGTCTGGCGCGAGGATCTGACCGAGGCGCGCTCGATTGCTGCGCTGTATCTGGTGCGCGATATCCTGCGTGCAGAGGAGAGGGACCGACATGCAACTGACGCGTGAACTGATGCAGCAGGTGCTGGATGTTGCGATTGGGGCCGGCAAGGAAATCCTGGCGATCTACCGCGACGAGTCGCTCTGGCAGTTGCAGCACAAGGCCGATGATTCTCCGCTGACGGCCGCCGACATGGCAGCGCATTACTCGATTGAAAAAGGTCTGCGTGATCTGGTGCCGGGTACGCCGGTGCTGTCGGAGGAGTCGGACGAGATTCCTTATGAGGACCGCGCCGGCTGGTCGCATTTCTGGCTGGTGGACCCGCTCGACGGCACGCGCGAATTTGTCGCACGCAATGACGAGTTCAGCGTGAATATTGCGCTGGTGTTCGGGCATCAGGCGGTGCTGGGTGTGGTGTATGCGCCGGTCACGGGCGTGGGGTATGTCGCGGCCAGCGGACTGGGTGCATGGCGGGTACAGAGCGGGGAGTGGCTGCGGCTGCACGCGGCGCAGTTGCCGGTTGCAGGTGAGCGTGCGTTGATCCTGTGTGAAAGCCGTCGTCACCGGGACCCGCGCGAGGATGATTTTGTGGCGGCGGTGCGTGCCGCGCTGGGCGACGTCAGCATCAGGGTGGCGGGTTCGGCTTTCAAGATATGTGCAGTGGCAGAGGGTACGGCGGATGCCTATCCGCGAATGGGCCCCACCATGGAGTGGGATACCGGTGCCGGGCAGGTGATTGTGGAGGAGGCGGGCGGGGCCATGCTGGACGATCGTGGCCGCCCGCTACGCTACAACGCGCGGGAAACGCTGCGTAACGGCAGTTTCATTGTGCTGGGCAGTGCGCGGGAAAAGTGGTTGTCATGCTGGCTGCCGCTGTTCAGAAGCGTCGGGCAGTGACATTTCATTCGCGGCCAATGACATTATTGAAGTGCATGCCACGAATGAAATGCATACCGCGAACAATCACTCGTCGTCGTCTTTTTTCTTGTCGGCCGGGTTGCTGACGTTTTCGGTGTTCAGCCATTCCACTTTCCAGCAGGCCTGCTTGTGGTCGCTCAGGACGGGCGTCATCCAGCTGAACAGCTTGCGCACCTCGTTGTCGAAGTGCCATGGCGGGTTGACCAGGATCATGCCGGTGCCGTTGAGGCCAAGCTGGTTGTCCGGGGGCAGCACGCACAGTTCGGTGGCGAGGATTTTCGGGATGAAGGTGTTGCGCAGGCGACGATAGAATCTCGTGATGGCGTGATGATCCTTGATCGGGAACCAGATGGCATACATGCCGGTGGGCCATTTGGCATGCGCCCGGGCGAGAAGCTCCACCACGGGGGCGTAGTCGTCGCGCTCTTCCTCGTAGGGGGGATCAATCAGCACGAGTCCGCGCTTTTCCTTTGGCGGAATCAGGGCAGTGAGGCCTTCGTAGGCATCGCGCATGTGGATGGACACATTGCTGTTGCGCGACATGAATTTTTTCAGGGTGCCGGCATCGTCGGGGTGCAGTTCCATCAGTTGGGCACGGTCCTGCGGGCGCATGCTGTGCAGGGCCAGCCAGGGCGAGCCGGGGTACCAGAAGCCTTCACGCTCGCGACCCAGTGCGGCCACCGATTCCAGATAGCGGGTGACCCATACCGGGGCCTGGGCCTTGTCGGCATCCTTGACGCGGCTCAGGCCGCTCTTGAATTCCAGAGTTTTCTGCGCCGCACCGGCACCCAGATCGTACAGGCCGCAACCGGCATGGGTGTCGATATAGCAATACGGCGTATCCTTGCGGGCCAGGCTTTCAAACAGGCCCAGCAGGAGGACATGTTTGACGACGTCGGCAAAATTGCCGGCATGGAAATGGTGGCGATAATTCATGATGTATTGTCACGGGCAGCGGGCCGGAAACAGGCGTGCTGCCGATTGCGTGGAGAAGATGGTCCCCATGATACCTGATAGCACCCCGACTCTGCCGGCTTCTTCCGCGGTGATCTGGCCGACCAGCGACTGGACGGGGATCGTCGACCGTCTTGCCACCGACCGCCATGTCATCCTGCCCGGCATTCTGCCGGCGGCGTGCTGGCAGGCCCTGCGGGCAGAGGCGGAGCAGTTGCAGGCGGGGGCATCCTTTCGTGAGGCCCGGATTGGCCGGGGCGCGCAGGTACAGCAGGAAAAGGCCATTCGCAGCGACAGCCTGTGCTGGCTGGAGCCGCAGATGCCGGCCGGTGGCGCCTACCTGCGCTGGATGGATGGTTTGCGTGACACCCTCAATCGCGAACTGTTTCTGGGCCTGGCCGAGTTCGAGGCGCAATACGCGCATTATCCGGTCGGGGCTTTCTACAAGAAACATGTGGACCGGCACCGGGACTCGAATGCGCGCGTGGTATCGGCGGTGCTGTACCTGAATCCGGACTGGCCGCTGGCGGCTGGCGGAGAGCTGGTGATGTTTGATGAGGCGGATCAGGAGCAGTTTCGCCTGTCGCCGCAGGGCGGCACGCTGGTGCTGTTCATGAGTGCGGACATGCCGCACGAGGTATTGCCGGCCACGGTGGCGCGCTGGAGCATTGCGGGCTGGTTCCGCACGCGCTCCTGAGTGCTGGTGTGGCGGATGGTCAGTACTGGCCGGTGCGCAGCAGCACGAGGGTGCAGGCTTCTTCCACGGCGATGCCGGCTTTTTCCAGCTCGCGCTCCAGTACCGGGTTTTCGGCGCCGGGGTTGAATATCACGCGCCTGGGTTTCAGCCGGAGCAGGCCTGGCAGCAGGTTGGCCGAGTGCTGCGGGCTGACGTACATGGTTACGGTGTCCACCTGGACATGTGGCAGGGCATCGACACTCGCAACGACACGAAGGCCCTCGATTTCCTGCTGGGCCGGATTCACCGGCAGCACGGTGTGGCCATACTCGCGCAGCATGCGGATGGCCTTGTTGCTGTAGCGTTCGGGCTTGGGGCTGGCGCCCAGTACGGCGACCGTTTCGCTCATCACCTGTTTCCTGTTTTTGTTCCGGATTCTGTTCAGGGAAAAATGCCTGTACAGCCAGTTGTACAGCGAACTCGCCATCATGTCTGTTGTGCTCCTGCGGCAACGCCGGGCGTCATACCCAGCGGTTCAGGCAGGCATGCAGGTCCTCGTAGCGGATCGGTTTGGACAGGAAGTCGCTCATGCCGGCGGCCCGGCATTCCTGCTTGTCGGCATCACGGCTGTTGGCGGTCAGGGCGATGATGGGAATGTCGGAGAAACCTTGCGAGCGCAGTGAGCGCGTTGCCGAGATGCCATCCATTTCGGGCATTTGCACGTCCATCAGGATCACGTCGTAAGGCAGCTGGGCCGTCATTACCAGCGCTTCCAGGCCGTTGCCGGCCATGTCGACATGACAGCCCATTTTTTCCAGCATGCGCGCCGCGACCTTCTGGTTGATGGCATTGTCTTCCACCAGCAACACACGGATGCCGGCCCGCAGGCTGGGCAGCGGATTGCCGCGCGAGTGATGGCTGGACAGGGTGTGGCGGGTGACCAGCCCTTCGTGCTCCCTGGTTGCCAGCACGTTCAGGGTGCTGATGATCCAGCCCAGTCGCGCCGGCTTGGGCAGGTAGGCGGCAATGTTGTGGGCACGGCAGAACGCATGGTCGCTGCTGTCCGGCCGCGAGGAAAGCAGCAGCATGGCGGCATCCCCCAGTGCCGGCTCTGCGCGCAGGGCCGCGATCAGGGTTTCGGCATTGCCATCGGGCAATTCTGCGTCCAGCAGGACATAACGCGGGGTTTGTCGCTGCACGGCCAGCACGGCTTCGGCCACGCTGCCGGCACCAAACACGGCCAGCCCGGCGCGGGCGAGGCCCTTCACCAGCAGGTCGCGATTGACGGGGTTGTCATCAACCACCAGGACCGGCGCACTGCGCAGGGTGGGCAGGATGGCGGGGAGCAACTGGTGGCCGGCATCCGGGTCCATTGCCAGCCAGAAGGTGGCGCGGAAGGTGGAGCCGCGGCCCGGCGAGCTGGCCATGCTGACCTGGCCACCCATGCGTTCGACCAGGGCCTTGCAGATGGCAAGACCCAGACCGGTACCACCAAAACGGCGATCCCGGGAGGCCTCGACCTGGGTGAATTTCTCGAACAGCTCGGACTGTTTTTCCGGATCAATACCGATGCCGGTGTCGGCCACCGACAGTTCGTACAGCACGGCGCCACGGCCGCGCTCACGGGTGCGCAGGCTGACGGTGATGCCGCCTTGCTGGGTGAACTTGATGGCATTGCTGAGGTAGTTGAGCAGGATCTGGCGGAAGCGTCCGGGGTCACCTATCACATGGAAGGGGGTGGTGGGTTCCAGCTCGATGGTGAGGCTCAGTTCTTTCTTGCGGATTTGCGGCAGCAGCAGCTCGCAGGTTTCGTCGATGGCCACCTGCAGGTCAAACGGGACTTCTTCAAACGACAGCTTGCCGGCCTCGATCTTGGAGAAGTCGAGAATGTCGTTGATGATGGTCAGCAGGGCATGACCGGACTGCATGATGGTATGCAGCTGTTCGCGTTGTTCCGGATTGAGCGGGGTGTGCGCGAGCAGCTGTGCCATGCCCAGCACGCCATTCATGGGCGTGCGGATTTCATGGCTCATGGTGGCCAGGAATTCGCTCTTTTCGCTGGAAGCAGCTTCTGCGGCATCGCGTGCCTGGATCAGTGCCTGCTCATACTGCTTGCGCGTCGACAGGTCGGTGATCATGGTCAGGAAATGTGGTTCGCCATCAAGCTCGATGACACTGAGATGAAGCTCAACCGGAAAGTTTTCGCCGGTCGAGATGCGGCGGCAGGCCCACTCCTGATGCTGCGGGCCTTCGGTAATCGTTTTCTTCATCATGTCGCGCAGTACATCCAGCGACGGTCGCCCATCCGGTTGCATCAGTGGCGACAGCATGCCGAGACTGATGTGCTGCAAGGCAGATACATTGGGTACACCGAACAGGTCGAGCGCGGCGGGATTGGCATCAACATAACGATCGGATTTCGTGAGCAGTATGGCTTGTGGTGCTTCTGCAAACAGCAGCCTGAATTTTTCTTCGGACTCGCGCAGTTCGCGTGCCTGTTCGCGCTCGCGCGTGATGTCGCGGGCGACGAGGGTGGCGCCATCCAGGGCGCCATCGCTGT
This sequence comes from Moraxellaceae bacterium, assembly GCA_030646295.1. Taxonomy (GTDB): domain Bacteria; phylum Pseudomonadota; class Gammaproteobacteria; order Pseudomonadales; family Moraxellaceae; genus UBA2031. The sequence continues at coordinate 187,807 of JAUSND010000015.1, read as the reverse complement.
TGCGGCGTGCCGAAAGTCGCGCAAAGAAATACCGGGAGCGACTGGTGCTGTGCAGACTGAATTCGAATGATGCCTGCAGGTGGGTGCGGATTTCCTTCAGCGCATTGTCGAGGTCGCCCTGTGCGGATGGCGGTAACGCGCCGGCGAGCAGTTTGCCGATAAATTCCTGACGCGGCTGCCACGAGTTGTTGTTGTGTGGTTCGTGGCAATCCATGACGCGGCCATCCGGGTCCAGTACAAATACCCAGTCGTCCAGTGACGCCAGTGTCGATTCCAGCAGGGCTTCGCGCTCGCGCAATGACCCGGTCATGACGCGTGCCTTTTCTTCTGCCTCCCGGCGCAGGCTGCTGCTGAAGCCGAGCACGCCGGCGATCATCAGGCTGAGCAGGGTGCCAATGGCCAGGGTCATCGGTGGCAGCCAGCGATCAGCACCGCTGTAAAGTCCGGGGTTGCCGCTGATGTTTATGCGCCAGATACGACCGCCAAACTCTATTTTTTCTTCACGCATCAGGCGCGGGTTGTGGTGCAGCCTGATCCTGTTGCGTGAACTTTCTACCTTGTCAGGAGAGTCGGAATTGGCAAAAAGTTCAATCTCACCGTCCGTAATGTCGGTGATGAAGAGGGACAGGTTGGTGTTGAGGCTGGTGTCTTTCCGCAGGAAATCGAAAAGATCATGGGTGCGCAAATTGGCAAACACCCAGCCACTGACATTCGATGGATGTGCAAGGCCGCGATAATGCACCGGCAGCATCAGCAGGAAGCCGGTGTCCTGTGGTGAGTCGTGCAGCAGCTGGAGGGGGGGCGAGAGTGACACCAGTCCGGTTTGCATGGCCTTGAACGCGGTTGCCTGTCGCGTTGATTCACTGGAAATGTCGAGGCCGAGGGCTTGCCGGTGCATGGACAGCGGCTCGACCAGACGTATTACCCAGGCGTCCTGGCCAGGCTCTGGCGCATTGCGTTTGTCCAGCCGGAAATAGCCGCCCAGGTCATGTTTTGCCAGATGTGCCTGCAGGTTTTCGGTGGCGGGAATGCGCTCGATATAGCCCCAGCCGATGGCGCCGGGAAATTCACGGCCCAGGTTGCGTGAGCGGGCATAGGACAGGAAACGCTCCGGTGTAATGGCTTCCGGGTCTTCTGCAAAAATCCCGCGGGAGCCCTTGAGTCCGTAGACGAACAGTTCGAGCCGGCCGCGAATGCGCTCGACCTGGCGCGTGCTCAGTTGCTCGAAGCGGCCCTCTACCTGCTCGTCAACCTGGTGTGCCACCCAGAGTGACAGCGCGAGCGACAGCAGGATGCCGATGATCAGGACAACCAGCACGACACGGTAGCTGGCACGACGCAAGTGCGATGACAGTGGAATCAATGCCGGTGGCATGGTTGCTCCCTTGTGCATCCGTCGCAAGATCGGCGAGGTGCACGGATTATTGTTCTTTTGCAGCGGCAGTTCATGCAGGCAAGCTTAGCCTGCGCTGGTCTCCACTGCACGAGCCGGTACATGACGCAAGAGCAGGTTCAGCAAGTCCTGTTGCCGGATCGGCTTGCCCAGGAAATCACTCATGCCGGCATCCAGGCAACGCTCGCGATCACCCTCGAGCGTATTGGCCGTGAGGGCAATGATCGGCACGCCAAGCGGGCTGGCGGTCAGAGCCTGCAGGCGCCGGATTTCACGGGTGGCGGCATAGCCGTCCATTTCCGGCATCTGGCAGTCCATGAAGATCATGTCGTAGCGGAACTGCAGGCACATGCGCACCGCCTCCAGCCCGTTATTGGCCACATCAACACGAACGCCCAGTTTTTCCAGCATGCGCGCAGCCACTTTCTGGTTGACGACATTGTCCTCGGCCAACAGTACGCGCAGGTTGTTGGGCAGGCCGGTTTTTTCCGGCTGCAGGCTGTCGGGTGCTTGCGGGGCGACCAGCTGTGCCGGGTGCTGCAGGCGCGAAAGTTCTTCCAGCAGGACGGGCAGGCGCACGGGTTTGTTGATGAGGGTGCTGCAGCCCGTGGTGGCCAGGGCCTCCCGTTCATTACGGATGGGACCGGCGCCAAGCAGGATGACGCGCACGTCCTGCAGGCCCGGATCGGCACGCAGGGTCCGGGTGAGGACGAGGCTGTCATCATTGGGCAGGGGATAGTCCAGCAGCACCAGTTGCACGGGGGTGCCGGTGACAGCCTGTTCACGCAGACGGGTGAGGGCGGTCTTGCTGCTGGCAGCTGTCGACACGAGCAGGCCGCAGGCGGTCAGGCCTGCCTGCAGGGTGGTGCGCACCGTTTCGTTATCGTCCACCACCAGCACATGCAGTCCCTGCAGCCCGGCATACAGCAACGCCGTATCAGTCGTGCCCTGCCGTGCCAGTGGCAGAACGGCATAAAAGGTACTGCCCTGGTTTTCGCTGCTGTCCAGCCCGACATAACCCCCCATCAGTTCGGCCAGCGCCTTGCAGATGGCCAGGCCCAGGCCGGTGCCACCAAAACGGCGCGTGGTGGAGGCATCGGCCTGGGTGAACTGCTCGAAAAGATGAACCTGTTTTTCCTTCGAGATGCCGATGCCGGTATCTGTCACGGCAAGCCGGATAAGGGCCTCGTCGCTGCTGCAGCTTTCTGCACTGATATCAATCAGGACGTGACCGTGGCTGGTGAACTTGACGGCATTGCCAAGGAAGTTGAGCAGGATCTGCCGGATGCGGCCAACGTCGCCCAGCAGCAGGCGCGGGCAGTCCGGTGCATAGCGCAGGATGAGTTCGATGTTTTTTTCATGTATCTGCGGCAGCAACAGGTCGCTGACATCATCAATGGCCTGGCCCAGGTCAAACGGTACTGACTCGATGGTGAGTTTGCCGGCCTCGATTTTTGAAAAATCGAGAATCTCGTTGATGATGGTCAGCAATGCCTGTCCGGAGTGGTACAGCGTGCGCACATAATCGCGCTGCTCGCTGTCCATGTCGGTTTCCATCAGCAGTTGCGCCATGCCCAGCACACCATTCATGGGCGTGCGGATTTCATGGCTCATGGTGGCCAGGAACTGGCTCTTGGCCTGGGTGGCTGATTCGGCAGTGTCCTTCGCAGAAATAAGCGCCTGCTCGGCTTCCTTGCGGGCGGAAATGTCGTTAATGGTGCCGGAGGCGCCAATCGGCATGCCTTTTTCATCGCGCAGGATGGTGGACCAGATTTCGGCCCAGCGAATGTTTTTCTGTCGTGTCACAAACCGGACTTCAATGCGGGTGCTTTCAATTTCCAGTTGCAATACCGGCAGCAGGCCGTTGATGGCTGCCTGAAGGTCATCCGGATGGGCAAAGCCGACGCTGGGACGTCCCAGTGATTCTGCGATGGAGTAGCCGGTTATTTCTTCCCATGCCGGGTTAAGGAATGTCCAGCGGCCTTGCATGTCGGTCTGGAAAATCACTTCGCGTACGCTGTTGACCACGCGGCGATATTGCGCCTCGGACTGCAGGATCTTGCGGCTTTGTTCGTAGAGGCGGTCGGCAGACTGGTTGAGTGCCTCGTTCAGCTCATTGATTTCGCGCGTAAATGAGTTGACGTGGATTTCACGCTTTTGCTGATACACATCCATGTCCTGCGCAAAGGCAATCAGGCGCCGCAGTTGATGAATGGGGCGATGGAGCAGGCCAAGAAAGTAGAGTGCCGAAAAGATTGCCAGTAACAGGCCTGTGCCGATTTCGGCACGCAGCACGGCGAGATAGCGCTCGGACTGGGCCGAGTAGTCGTACTGCATGTAGACCCAGCCCTGGTCGGCCACCGCCTGCCATAATTCATACTGGTCGCCAGTGCGGTGCATGACGGGCTCGTCATTGTGCGGCGGCTGCATCTCCTTTGGCCCGAAGACTTCCTGCGGGGCGCCGCCGGGCTTGTGGACGACATCGCTGATGATGCGACCCTGGTTGTCGGTTACCAGGATGCGGCGCACCTCGGGAAATTCCGCCGTGTGCAGCAGCAGTTCACGGATTTCATCGTAGTTGGCCAGCAGGATGTCGCGATAGGACGCAGAGGCAAAATTACGGATGATGATGTTGGCCTTGGCCAGTGCCGACTCTTCCTGCAGCGTTGTCTGCTTCTGGTAAATGACATAACCGAACACCGCGAGCGCCACCATCAGTGACAGCGCAGACAGCGCGGCAACCTGCTGGTTGAATCCGCGCGGTAACAGGTATTGCCAGAGCCGGCGTGTGAGGTCACGGCGTTGCATGGGGCGTCCCGTTGCCGTACAGCGTGCTGAAAATGCTGTAGTCCCTTTCCAGGTCTGCCTCGGTGATGTTGGGCATCAATGCAGAGTCGAGCAGCTCGGGGTGCGTGGTCTTCAGGTGCAGCAGGGCGGCCTTCATCCTGAGCGCATCTTCTGCCGGAATATGCTGCGCGCTGGCAAAGGCGGGGCCTGGTGTGGGGATGGTGCGGTAAATGACGCGCAGTTGCTGCTCCAGCCCGGGCGGGATGAGCTTCATGCTGTAGCTGTTGCTGATGACGGCGTCCAGCTTGCCCAGCATGACGCCGCGCACGCCGTTGACGTGCGTGCGCTGTGGCCGCAGCAGGGGTTGTATCTTCGGGTCTTTCAGTGACTGGGTGAGCACCATGGTGGTTGTCATGTCGCTGCCACTGGGAAACGCCAGCGTACGTCCGCCAAGATCATTGAGGGACTGTACCGGGCTGTTTTTTCCAACCAGTACCAGCCCGGTCATGGGGGCTGCATCACGCAGCATGGGCAGGTAGCGCGGGCGCACCTTCCACAACTGGTAAGGACCGATCATGGCGAAGTCGGGCTCGCCCTGCATCAATCCTTCCTCGAACTGCTCGTTGTCTTCATAGAACCGGAAGTGGAGGGTGAAGCCGGTGTCACGACTCAGCTGGTCCAGCAGTGGCTGCCAGCGGCGCTTGGTCTCGGTGGCGGGCAGGGCGGGGACAACGGCCACGGTATAGACCACCGATGCCGCCTGAGCCGGCTCGTGGAAAGTGGCGAGCAGCGAACCCAGCAGCATGCATGCACATAGCCAGCGGCGAGTGACAGGCATGACGCGTCCTTGGTCTGATCTTATGCAGAAAGGTTACCACCACCGGCGGGTGCCGTGGAGGCGGGCGACGACAGTACGTCGGCCAGAGCGTCCTCCAGTGCCCAAAGTCGGTCCTGGCCCCAGACGGTGCACTGGCCGGTCGGGGTGTTCAGGTGCAGGACCGGTACGCCCCACAGGCCCAGTGCGTTTAGTGCCTCGCGATTGGTCGTGGCCATGGCCTGCCAGGCGGTGCTTTTCAGTTCGGGGCTCAGGGTTGCCCAGTCCAGTCCGGCGGCCGTGACAAGGCGGTGCAGGCCTGCGTCCGTGCTGACGTCGGCGCCTTCGGCCCAGATGCCGCGGGCAATGGTGAGCAGGTAGTCTTCGGCATGGCCCGCCGCCTGCGCTGCCGGGAACAGGGCCATGCAGCGTTCGACGCCGGTGCCTACCGGGTCGCAGACATGACCGAAGGGGATACCCAGTCGCTCGGCCTCGCGGGCGGCATCCAGCAGGATGTACATGCGCTTGTCCCGCGGGACCGGCAGGCCGCGCATCACCATGGGCAATACCGGACGGAAGCGCAGGTCCAGGCCGTAGTGTTCTGCCAGGTCAATCACGCGCGTCAGCGCGAGGTAGGAATACGGACTGCGAAAGGAAAAGTAGAACTCCAGCGGCAGATGCAGGGCGCGCAGGGTGGCCAGATCGCCCGGATCACTCACCAGAAAGTCGGTGCCGGCATGGCCGGACTCGAACGGCAGCGGGGTGTCATTGAGCGCAAAGTCATGCGCCACCCGTGCCGTGCCCAGTTGCTGCAGGCGTGCAGCGAGGTAAGGCAGGCGGTCAATGCCCCAGTACCACTCGCCACCATAGTGCAGCATGGCTGGCTGGTAATGACCCAGCTGGCGCAGCGCCAGCTGGTTGTCCGCCAGCTGCCGCAGGGCCTGTGGGCCCGGCATGAGCGGGAAACGCGACACCAGCGTGGCGAGCTTCTTGTGATAGCCCCGCCAGAGTGCGCCGAGTACCTGCTTTGCCATGGGCAGGAAGGTGGCAGGCGGTTGCTGGACGTGGGCCATCAGCAGCCGTGTGGCCTGGTCGCAGTCTGCGGCATCGGGTGCGTTGCATGACTCGGGGAAGTCGAGTGCCTGCCGGCGTGCGAGGCGTGCCGCATCCTGGCGGGCATAAGCGGCCAGTTGCCCGGGCGCCGGCGTGGTGGCGGGATCATGGCTGCTGATCAGGTGGATGCGTACGGTGACATCAAAATGCGCAAGGAAACGCGGCAGTACCTGCACCAGCAGGTAGCTGTAGGGATCATCGACGCGCAGCCATACCGACACGACATGCGGCTGCGCGCCCAGTTTGCGCTTGGCTTCCTGCAGTTTGCGCAGGCTTTGGCGGGTGCGCGGACTGGTCAGCAGTGCGGCCAGTCGGGGCTGGAAAAACTTGCCGGGTGACATCGGGTTGACCTTTTAAGGGCCGCTTGCAAGGGCGGCTTGCAAGAGCAGGATCAGCTTGTAGTAACAACAGGCATCGTAATAAAAAACGGGAGCACTTCAGGCTCCCGTTTTTTATCTCACAGATACTTGTCCGTGACAGCCCCTTCCGAGGCACTGCTGACCGTTTTGGCGTATTTGGCCAGCACGCCACGGGTGTATTTCGGTGCCGGGCGCTGCCATTTGGCCTTGCGTGCCGCCATTTCTGCGTCGCTGATTCCGACACTGATTTCACGGGTTTCGGCATCAATGATGATGCGGTCGCCGTTCTGCAGCAGCGCAATCGGACCACCGTCAAACGCTTCCGGTGTCACGTGACCCACCACAAAACCGTGCGAGCCGCCGGAGAAGCGGCCATCGGTGATGAGTGCGACTTCCTTGCCGAGGCCCTTGCCCATGACGGCCGAGGTGGGCGACAGCATTTCACGCATGCCGGGGCCGCCCTTGGGGCCTTCGTAACGGATCACGATGACTTCGCCGGCCTTCACTTCGCCGTTGAGAATGCCGGTGAGGGCGTGTTCTTCGCTTTCGTAGACGCGCGCCGTGCCTTCAAAGCGCAAGCCTTCCTTGCCGGTGATCTTGGCTACCGCGCCGGTGGGCGAGAGGTTGCCGTTGAGCACGACCAGGTGCGAGTCCTTCTTGATCGGCTTGTCGAAGGGCATGATGACCTGCTGGCCGTCCGGGTAGTCCTTCACGTTCGCCAGGTTTTCCGCCAGGGTCTTGCCGGTAACGGTCATTACGTCACCGTGCAGCATGCCGGCATCCAGCATGCGCTTCATCAGGGGCTGGATGCCGCCGATGGCGACGAGTTCGCTCATCATGTACTTGCCGCTCGGACGCAGGTCGGCCACCACCGGGGTGATGTCGCCCAGACGCACGAAATCCTCCAGGGTGAGATCGACATCAACCGCATTGGCCATGGCGAGCAGGTGCAGCACGGCATTGGTGGAGCCGGCGAGAGCGATCACGACGCGGATCGAATTCTCGAAGGCCTTCTTCGTCATGATGTCGCGCGGCTTGATGTCCTGCTTGAGCAGTTCCACTACCTGCTGGCCAGCGCGGAAGCAGTCGGAGGTCTTGTCGGTGCTGATGGCATCCTGCGCAGAGGAGCCGGGCAGCGACATGCCCAGGGCTTCAATGGCCGAGGCCATGGTGTTGGCGGTGTACATGCCACCACAGGAGCCGGCGCCGGGAATGGCCACTTCCTCGATCTGCTTCACCTGGATTTCGTTGAGTTCGCCCTTGGCGTGCTGACCCACCGCCTCGAACACGGAAATGATGTCGGTGTGACCGGCGCCCGGCTTGATGGTGCCGCCGTAAACAAAGATCGACGGACGATTCAGGCGTGCCATGCCGATGATGCAGCCCGGCATGTTCTTGTCGCAGCCACCGACGGCGACGATGCCGTCAAAGCCTTCGCAACCGGCCACGACTTCAATGGAGTCGGCAATCACTTCGCGCGACACCAGCGAATACTTCATGCCTTCGGTGCCGTTGGCGATGCCGTCGGAAATGGTGATGGTGTTGAAGATGACCGACTTGCCGCCGGCAGCATCGGCGCCCTTGCCGGCTTCTTCTGCCAGCTTGTTGATGTGCATGTTGCAGGGCGTGACCATGGCCCAGGTCGAGGCAATGCCGATCTGCGGCTTCTTGAAATCGGCATCGGTAAAGCCGACCGCACGCAGCATGGCGCGACCCGGCGCGGCTTCAATGCCGTCGACCACTTCGGAAGAATATTTGCGGAGGTTGCTGAGATCGTCGTTGTTGCTCATGTCAAAAAATTCCGTAAAGAAAACAGGTTTGCTGCGGCAGTAGTGCAGGCCACTGCCGCAGGTAAAACAATCAGAGGGTCTTGCTGAAGACCTGCGAGTTGCGCTGGAAGTTGTACAGTTCCTTGCGTTCGGTCGGCAGGTCGTCCACCGAGGCGGCGGTAAAGCCGTGCTCGATGAACCACAGCGCCGTGCGCGTGGTCAGTACAAACAGCTTGCGCAGGCCCTTGCCGGCAGCACGCTTCTCCAGGAACTCCAGCAGTTCGCTGCCACGATCACCCTTGCGGTAGTTCGGGTGCACGGCCACGCAGGCAATTTCACCGGAGGCCGGATTTTTTTCATCAGCCGGCAACGGGTACAGCGCGGCGCAACCGACCACCATGCCGTCACGCTCGATCACGACAAAATGATTGATTTCGTTTTCGAGGCGTTCGCGTGAGCGACGCACCAGGATGCCTTCTTCTTCGAGCGGACGCAGCAGTTCGATCATGCCGCCGATGTCCTCGATTTCCGCCTCGCGGATTTCTTCGTAGGGGTCGTGCGTGATCAGTGTGCCGGAACCGTCACGGGTGAACAGTTCCTGCAGCAGGGCGCCGTCACGCACATAGGAAATGATGTGCACGCGGTTGACGCCGCCACGGCAGGCTTCCGAGGCGGCATGCATGTAGCGCAGCAGTTCGTTGTCGAGTTTCTTGCCGCGCAGGTACTGGTCCACTTCATTCGGGATCATTTCACGCAGCAGGCGGTCGTCCTGGGCCTGGATGCCGTCACGCTCGCCCAGACAGATCAGTTTGTCGGCCTTGAGTGCAATCGCGGCGCTGACGGCGACGTCTTCGGCCAGCAGGTTGAACACTTCACCGGTGGTGGAGTAGCCGGTCGGGCCGAGAATCACGATGTGGTGATTCTCCAGGTTCTTGTTGATGGCCTCGATGTCGACCGAGCGCACTTCGCCGGTCAGGCCGTAGTCGATGCCGTCGCGCACGCCATAGGGGCGGGCGGTGATGAAGTTGCCGGAGACCGCATCGATCTTGGCGCCGAACATGGGGGAGTTGGCCAGCCCCATTGACAGCAGTGCCTCGATTTCGAGGCGGATGGAGCCGACGGCATCCATCACGCAGCGCAACGACTCGCGCGAGGTCACGCGCAGGTCATTGTGGAATTCGGTGGTGAGGCCGTATTCGGCCAGGTTCTCGTCAATCTGCGGGCGGGCACCATGCACCAGCACCAGACGGATGCCCAGTGAATGCAGCAGCGCGATGTCGTGCACGATGTTGTGGAAATTATCGTGGTTGACGGCTTCGCCACCGAACAGCAGCACAAAGGTCTTGCCGCGGTGGGTGTTGATATAGGGGGCAGAGTTACGGAACCAGTGCACGTACTGTTCCGACATGGTGTCCTGAAAGGGCAGGTTGCTCACGGCGTAAGGCTCGCTGGCGGTTGGGCTCAAGGCTCCGGATTGTAGAGGAGCTGTCCGCAGGTTTACAGGCGCTGCATCAATTGTGCGCCTGAAAACAGCGGCAGCTTACAGGCAGAACTCGCGGATCAGTCCGCGCAATACGTCCACGGTCGGGCGGATGCTGTCGAGGCGGATGAACTCGTCAGGCTGGTGGGCCTGTTCGATCCCGCCGGGACCAAAGATCAGTGCATCCATGCCGAGTTCGCGAAAATAGGGTGCTTCGGTGCCGAAGGCCGCAGCCCCGGCGGTGTGGCCGGTGAGGCGCTCCGCTGCCAGCACCAGTGGCGAGCTGGCGTCGGTTTCCATGGCCGGGGTGCCGGCAAACAGCGGGTCGAGCGCGATGCTGACGTTGTGACGCGGTGCCAGTGGTGCCAGCCGGGCGCGGATCTGCTGGCGCAGCTCGTCCATGACCATGCCGGGCAGCGGGCGCAGGTCGAACTGCAGTTCGCAGCGCGGGCAGATGCGGTTGGGGTTGTCGCCGCCATGGATGCAGCCCAGGTTGAGCGTGGGTACCGGCACGGTAAAGGCCGGGTTGCGGTATTTCGCCTGCAGTTCGCCGCGGAAGGCCAGCAGCTCGTTCATCACGCTGTTCATGGCTTCCAGTGCGTTGGCGCCGAGTGCCGGGTCGCTGGAGTGGCCGCTGCGGCCCTCGATGACGATGCGCTCCATCATCACGCCCTTGTGCATGCGCAGGGGCTTGAGGCTGGTCGGTTCGCCGATCACGGCAAAGCGCGCGGCCGGGCGGCCGGCGTCGACTAGCGCGCGGGCGCCGGACATGGAGCACTCTTCGTCACAGGTGGCCAGAATGATGAGGGGAGCTTTCAGCGGGGTGTCGAGGAATTCGCGGGCGGCTTCGATGGCAATGGGGAAAAAGCCCTTCATGTCTGCCGTACCCAGGCCGAAGAAGCAGCCATCGGCCTCTGTCAGGCGAAAGGGGTTGTGCTGCCATTTGCCCTGGTCGTAGGGCACGGTGTCGGTATGCCCGGCCAGCACCAGTCCGCCGGGACCGCTGCCCAGTGTGGCAATCAGGTTGGCCTTGCCGGGCAGGACTTCCATGATTTCGCAGGCAAAGCCGAGGTCGGTCAGCCATTCCGCGAGCTGGTCGATGACGCCGCGGTTGCTCTGGTCAAGGGCGGGGTCGGTGCAGCTTACGCTGGGGGTGGCAATCAGGGCCGCCAGCATTTGCTTGAGGTCGGGCGAGGACATACGGCGTCTCGGCAGGGATGATCAACGGGCAGTCGGCGCGGGGCTATCAGCGCTGGGCAATCGGCAAGGGTAGCCCCTGCGACGCCTGCGGCCAAGCCGCGGCATCAGCGCAGGATGACGGGCAGGTCGGGCAACTGGTTGGGATTGCCTGCCGGTGCCGGGAAGTGCTGTGCCAGCAGGGCATGTACCTGACGGATCAGGGTCACGCTGCCTTCCTCGAAGCGGCCGGCACGGAAGGCTGCCGTCATCTCGTCACACAGCCGGTGCCAGACTTGCGGGCCGATGGTGCCGCCGAGTCCGCGGTCCGCCAGGATCTCGACCTTGTGCTCGCACAGCAGCACGTAGACCAGGATGCCGGTGTTGCCGGCCGTGTCCCAGACGCGCGACAGGCCGAAGATCTCCAGCGCCCGCGCCCGCACGGTCTTGCCCGACCAGACATCGGCCAGCGGCCAGTCGCCCTCCACCACAAAACGGATCTCGCCGTGGTGTGACTGCTCCCCTTCGTGAATGGCATGACGAATGCTCTCCTGCACCATGGCCGGAAAGGCGCGGCGGGTGGCGAGCGGGGTATGCAGCAGGTGCGTTAGCAGGCGGGACATGACGGCTCCTCCGTGAGCCGATGATTCTGCCCATGTGGCGGCATTTGTCGAGCGCCTTGCGCGCCCGCCGCCGCCATCCGTGTTACGGGCAGCGGTAGTCCATCTGGGTGAGCAGGTCGATGCCGCAGTCCAGATCGCTGATCCAGTCGAGGAAGCGGTTGATCATTTCCTTGCCCTGGATGGGGCTGCCATGCTGCGGCACGATCATGTCCACATCCATGCTGCGGACCATGCTGGCCCACAGGCGGATCACGCGCTTGGAGCACATGTAGCGCTGGTGAAAGCCGCGCATGGTCGGGATATGGGCATCAAAATCCTTCACCGGGTTGGCGGCGTCATCCACCATCGAGGCGCCCATGTCGCCGGAAAACAGGATTTTCGAGACCGGATCGTAGAACTGGAAATTGCCCACCGAGTGCAGGAAGTGCGCCGGTACGGCCTTGAGCACGCTGTCGCCCAGCGGAATGAGCCCGCCCCTGTCCGGCAGCTCCATCAGGCGATCCGTCACCTCCTCGTTCATGCGGTCGGTGATGAAGGCCGAGGCCAGGTGCGGCAGGAAGCGTGCCCACAGCTTGGAGGCAACGATGGTGGCACGGGTGTGCATCAGCCAGCGCGGCATCGAGGAAATGATGTCCGGGTCCTGATGGGAGGCAATCACATAGTCCAGGTCCTGCAGCTTCACATGCTTGCTGAGTTCGATGGTGAGCGGGGTATAGGTGAGGTCTCCGCCCGGATCAATCACGGCGGCATGGCCCTTGTGCACGATCAGGAACTGGTTGGACTGAACGCCATCGCCCTTGACCAGCGATGAAAACGAGATGCATTTATGGTCCGCAGTTTCAAACAGGATGTGTGCGGCAGAGAGTGCTGGCGAATAATTCATGGCGGATGTTCACGGGTATTGGGGGCGGACCGGATTCTGGAGCGAGCGTGCCAGCTTCACGATGATGCAGGTCAACCCCCGGGGGAAAACCCTTCCAAAGGAGGGGTTAATTTCGTCGGCAAGGAGGTCTGTCGGACGAGTGGTGCTTGGCAGCGACGAGCGGCCGGATGTTCAATGATCTTGCGCCGGCGGACAAGAAGTCACAGCCAATGCCGGTCAGGAGGACTCATGCGCCAGCTATACCGATTCAGGGAGGACCGCCTTCCCTCCTTCATCGTTCTGTCCATTTTCACTGTGCAGTTGGCCACCTTTTTCCTGATTGATTCACTGTGGGTGGTGGCGGCCGTCATGCTCGGCCTGCTGTCCATGTCGGCCATGCCCGGCTCCATTTCCCACAATCACCATCATGTCCCTACCTTCACCCGGCCGTGGATGAACCGGATTTACGAGGTCATCCTGTTTCTGGAAGTCGGCATTCCGCCCTATGCCTGGACCATTCACCACAATCTGGGTCATCACAAGGATTACCTCGACCAGGAGAAGGACCCGGCCAACTGGCGCCAGGCGGATGGCAGTGTCATGTCGCGTATCCGTTATGACGTGGTGGGTTCGTTGCGCATCTATCCGGAAATCTGGCGCATTGGCCGTGACTATCCCGAGCTGTTCCGCCGTTTCAAATTGTGGGGCTCGGTGAGTCTGGTGGTGCTGGGCGTGTTTGTGGCACTGGACCCGGTGAAGGCGCTGCTGCTGTTTGTGGTGCCGATGCCGGTCATGTATCTGGGCCTGCTCGACAATACCTACATGCAGCATTCCGATCTGGATACCAGCTCGCACCTGACGGCCTCGCGCAATACCACCAGCCGTCTCTACAACCTGATTTCATGGAATCTGGGTTATCACACTGCGCATCATCTCAAGCCCTCTGTGCACTGGAGCCGTCTGCCGGCACTGGATGCCACGCTGGCGGCGCGCATGCCCGAAGGCGTGCGCTGCGAGTCGGTGTTGCTGTCGGCATGCACCTACCGGCATTCCCGTGATGGCGCGGTGCCGGCTGCCGAGATCATTCCGATCATGCATGCTGCAAGGGGCCAGGCAGACCAGATGCCCGAGGTTATCCGCAGCGTGTCCTGATCCCGCTCACGCAATCCATACCCCTTGCCGCTTGTGAGGCAGGAGTGAGGCCGCTACTGTAGCGGCCTCATTGTTTTGGGGGATCTGCGATGGGTTACCAGATGCTGCTGCGTCTGCTGCTGAGTGCCTGCGGGCTGGGGCTGGCCGATTACCTGCTGGACGGTGTGAACTTTACGCACTACACCACCCTGTTCTGGGCGGCACTGCTGCTGGGCATGGCCAATGTCTTTGTGCGGCCTCTGCTGATTTTCTTCACGTTACCGATCACGGTGCTCACGCTGGGATTCTTTCTGCTGGTGATCAACGCGGCAGTCTTTGGTCTGGTGGCCTGGCTGCTGCCGGGTTTCTCGCTGGCGGGGTTCTGGTCTGCGCTTGGGGCATGGGCCATTGTGGCGCTGATGCATGCCGTGGGGTCGCTGCTGATGGGCAAGAACAAGCTGGTGATCAAGGTCGAGCGGCAGGACTGAACCACCTGATCTGTAATGAAAAAGGGCCGCAACATGCGGCCCTTTTTCATTGGTGGAAACGAACGCGTCAGAGGCCGATCGTGCCGCCATCGGTCTTTGTGATGACCACTGTCGATGAGCGTGGGCGACTGTCCGGGTTACGGTCCGGCCAGGTGCTGAACGATGTTGCATTGTTGGCCAGGAAAACATCCATGCTCATGCCGCCGGTGGGTACCGGGGCATTCGGGTGACCGCTCGCCTCACCCGGATGCTGCACATTGATGAACAGGGTCTTGCCATCCGGTGTCCAGGTGATGCCGGTGATTTCACAGCCGGCCGGGCCGACCAGAAAACGGTCAATCTTTTTCGTTTTCACGTCCGCCACCAGCATCTGGTTGTTGCCCTGCCCCTGATAGTGGCTGGTGCTGCTGTAGTTGCCGTCGGTCTGTATCCACAGCCGGCCTTCGGCATCAAAGGCAAGACCATCCGGGCTGTTGAATGTGTTGTCGGCGGTGATGTTGTCCGAGCCACCACGCAGGTCCGGCTTCGGATATTTCACCGGGTTGCCGGCCAGTACAAACAGGTCCCACTCGAACGCAGCCACCGAGGCCGGGTCGCCTGCGGCTTCGCGCCAGCGGATGATCTGGCCGAAACGGTTGGCTTCGCGCGGGTTGGCATCATCAATGGCGGCCAGTGCGCGGCTGGAGTTGTTGGTCAGTGTGAGATACACCTCCTGCGTGGTCGGGTGCACGGTGACCCACTCCGGACGATCCATTTTGGTGGCGCCAACGGCATCGGCGGCCATGCGTGCCTTGACCAGCACGGCGGCCTGATCAGGAAAATTGACGTTGTCTGCGGCCAGAGTGGCATTGGCCGTCTTGTCGAGATGAATCCACTCGCCCACCCCCATCATGTCGCTGGCAGTTGCACCATTGGTGAACCTGGCGACATAGAGTTTGCCGCTGTCGAGCAGGTCGCGGTTCAGGGAGGCATTGCCTTCCACATACGCATTGTCAGAGACAAACTTGTAGACGTAATCGTTGGCCTGGTCATCACCCATGTAGGCAACAACATGGCCGTCTTTGGAGAAAGTGAGCGCAACGTTTTCGTGCTTGAAGCGGCCCAGTGCAGTGCGTTTCTTCGGAATCGAATTGGGATCGAACGGGTCGATTTCCACGATCCAGCCAAAACGGTTGGATTCGTTCGGGTCTTTCACATAATCAAAGCGGTCATCAAATTCTTCCCAGCGATAGCCTGACTTCAGCGCCGAAATGCCATAGCGTTTCATGTGCGTGTCGCGGGTATCCACACCTGAGGTGGTGCCGAAGTAACCGTTGAAGTTTTCTTCGCAGGTGAGGTAGGTGCCCCATGGCGTGAAGCCGTTGCCACAGTTGTTGAGTGTGCCGAATACGCGGGTGCCGGTGGCATCGGCAACGGTTTTCACCAGTGCATTGCCGGCGGCGGGACCTGTCAGTTCCATCGGCGTGCGGCCGGTGATGCGGCGGTTATAGTAAGAGCCGATCACCACTTCCCATTTGCCGGCGCTGTTCGTGCGCACGTGCAGGACGGAGGCACCATGGGCGTGCTGGGCCTTGCGGACCTTGTCGAGGGTCCAGGTGGCGGTGGGGTCGTCACCGTAATTGTCCGGCTTGAACAGGTATTCGTAGTTGCAGTATTCGTGGTTCATCACGAGCAGGCCTTCCGTGCTGCTGTCCGCGCCCGGAATGGCAAAGAAATGCATGCCGTCGTGATTGTCACCGACCTGCCTGGCCTGGTCGTCGCCGGTTTCGGAGGCATCACCCTTCCATGCGGGCGAGTCGTTGAACAATGCCGAGCCCCATGGTGCCAGAATCTGGGCCTGGTAACCGGCAGGGACGAGTACGCTGTCACCGGAAGAGACGGCAATCGGGCTGAAGCTGATGGTGCCGGTGCTGTCGGGAGCCGGTGCCGGGTTGCCGCCGGTTGCGGCAGGGCTGTCGTCATCGCTGCCACAGGCGGTCAGCGAGCCGCCCAGAAACATGGCGGCGCTCAGGCCAAGCCCGCTCTTGATGACCTTGCGCCGGGACATGGCAACGCGGTTGACCACGTCCTGGAAATGTTCGTTGGCCGACAGGTTGGTCGGGATGTTCTCGATGTCTTGCGTGTTCATGGGCAGGGAGTCCTCAGGGTGAATGCGCTTGCACGTAGCGGTAACGGCAGGTGCATGCATTCTTCGCAGGCTTTTTTGCAGCCCGGCGTCAGCTTCATGAAGATACGGCGTCAGTCCTGTGACAGCAGTGTTGTCTGTGGCGACGGCGTTGCCGGCGGGCGTGATACCTTCAGGGATGGCCTGTCCTTTCATTACACTGCACGATTGCACGGCAGTACGGAAAGGGTAGCCGTTCTGCCTGACCACGCGAGGAGTTCATATGAGTCATTCCCTTCTGACCGAGTTGCACCGTACGGACCGTATCGGCTGGTTGCGTGCGGCCGTGCTCGGTGCCAATGACGGGATCGTGTCGACCGCCAGCCTGATCGTGGGGGTGGCCGCTGCGGGAGCTGCCAGCAATGACATCCTGATTACGGGTGTGGCGGGACTGGTGGCGGGCGCCATGTCGATGGCGGCCGGCGAATACGTCTCGGTGAGTTCGCAATCCGATACCGAACAGGCAGATCTCGCGCGTGAGCGCCACGAACTGGCCACGGACATCGAGTCCGAACGTGACGAACTCACGCATATCTATGTGAAGCGCGGACTGGATGAACCGCTGGCCCGTCAGGTGGCCCTGCAACTGATGGCCCATGATGCCCTGGGTGCGCATGCCCGTGACGAGCTGGGTATTTCGCATACCATGACGGCCCGTCCTGTGCAGGCGGCCCTGGCGTCGGCGGGGACGTTTGCGGTAGGTGCAGCAATGCCGTTGCTGATGGTGGTGGCGGTGCCGTCTGGCGCGCTGATTCCTGCCGTGTCTGCGGCATCGCTGGTATTTCTGGGGCTGCTGGGCGGGCTGGCAGCGCGTGCCGGTGGCGCCAGCCTTTGGAAGGGTGCCGGCCGGGTCATGTTCTGGGGCGCATTGGCGCTGGGGATAACGGCCGGCATTGGCGGGATGTTTGGCGCGGTCGTGTAAGCGCTGCCGCAAGGGCTGATGAGCTGATGAATAATGATCTAATGCAGCAGGGCCTCAGTGCAGCGGAGGCGGCGCGCAAGCTGGCCGAGGATGGCCCCAACGGCCTGCCCGGAGGGCAGCGTCGTTCATTGCTGACGATTGTCCGGGAAACCCTGCGCGAACCGATGTTCTTGCTCCTGCTGGCGGCAGGCAGCCTGTACCTTGCGTTTGGCGAGCTGCAGGAAGGGCTGGTGCTGTTCGGTTTTGTGCTGGTCACGCTGGGGCTCACGCTGTATCAGGAAGGCAAGACCGAGAAAGCCATTGATGCCTTGCGCGATCTCACCAGTCCGCGCGCCCTCGTGATTCGTGACGGACTGCAACAGCGGATTGCCGGCCGTGACGTGGTGCAGGGGGATATCGTCATTCTTGGCGAGGGGGACCGGATTCCGGCGGACGGCGTCCTGGTGTCGGCCAGCGTCATGCAGGTAGACGAGTCCCTGCTCACCGGCGAGGCCGTCCCGGTAGAAAAAGTGGCGGCAACCGGCGAGGTCGTGCCGGGCCGGCCGGGTGGTGACAATCTTCCCTTCGTGTATTCCGGCTCACTGGTGGTGCGAGGCAAGGGCATCGCCCGCATTACGGCGACGGGGCCGCGCAGCGAGATCGGCCACATCGGTACGGCGCTGGATACCTTGCAGACAGAGCGCTCGCCCCTGCAAAAGCAGACTTCTGCGCTGGTGCGTACCCTGGCACTCCTTGCGTTTGGTTTGAGTCTTCTGCTCGTTATGGCCCACGGGCTCATGCACGGCGACTGGTTGCAGGCACTGCTGGCCGGTATTGCACTCGCCATGGCCATGTTGCCGGAAGAGTATCCGGTGGTGCTCACCATTTTTCCCGCGCTCGGCGCGCGACGGCTGTCGCAGGAAAACGTCCTGACGCGACGCATCAATGCCATCGAAACACTGGGGGCCACCTCGGTGCTGTGCGTGGACAAGACCGGGACGCTCACGGAAAACCGCATGACTGTTGCGCGCCTGCATGCCGGTGCAACAAACATTGCAGTGGATTATCAGGCGGCACCACCTGTGCTGCCGGAGGATGTGCATACGCTGGTGGAGTTTTCCATCCTGGCGAGCGAAGCCGATCCCTTTGATCCGATGGAGCAGGCATTTCACCGGCTCGGCCAGCATTTTCTCGACAACACCGAACACCTGCACCGTGACTGGGAGCTGGTGCATGAATACGCACTGACACCCGAGCTGCGCGCCATGTCGCATGTCTGGCGTGCGGTGAGTGGTGATGTGCATGTGGTGGCGGCCAAAGGTGCGCCCGAAGCCATCGTGGACCTGTGCCACCTCGATGATCAGCGTCGTCAGAAAGTTGCGGCCGATGTGAATGCCATGGCAGGGCAGGGGCTGCGGGTGCTCGCGGTGGCGAAGTCACGGTTTGCCGGTGAAAACTGGCCGCCAAGCGAACACGATTTCGATTTTGAATTTGTCGGCCTGCTCGGGTTGTACGATCCCCTGCGCCCTGAAATCAATGCGGCCGTAAAAGAAAGTCACGCGGCCGGCATTCGCGTCATGATGATTACCGGCGACTATCCGGCAACGGCCAGTGCGATTGCCGCGCAGGCAGGGATCATCGAGGGCGAAGTGTTGTCGGGCGAAGCAATGGCGGCGATGAGTGATGCCGAACTGCAGGCCCATATTGGCAACGTCAGCGTGTGTGCGCGCATTTCGCCTGACCAGAAACTGCGTATCGTGCAGGCCCTGAAAGCCAGTGGCGACATTGTCGCGATGACGGGTGACGGTGTGAATGATGCGCCGGCGCTCAAGGCCGCACATGTCGGTATTGCCATGGGCGGTCGCGGGACTGATGTGGCACGCGAGGCATCATCACTGGTGTTGCTGGATGACAACTTCGCCTCGATTGTGCGCGCCATGAAGCTGGGTCGGCGCATTTTCGACAATCTGCGCAAGGCCATGTCCTATATTCTTGCGGTACATGTGCCGATTGCGGGCATGGCATTGCTGCCGATGTTGTTCGGTTTGCCTGCCATGTTCTTCCCGATGCATATCGCTTTTCTTCAGTTGATCATTGATCCGGTTTGCTCGCTGGCATTCGAGAACGAACCGGCCGAGGCGGATGTCATGCAACGTCCGCCACGCGATCCCGGCGTTCCGTTGTTTGGTGGCATGACGCTGCTGCTGGCTCTTTTGCAAGGGACCGGTGTGTTGCTGGTGGTGATGGCGGCCTATGTGATGGCGTTGCAGCAATTGCCGGAAGCCGAGGCACGCGCCTTTGCGTTTGTCACGCTGGTGATGGCCAATCTTGCCCTGATTTTTTCCAATCGCTCACGAGCGCATTCGCTGCTGGCCGCCTTGCGCATCCCCAATCCGTTGTTGTGGGTGATCACGGGCATCACGATCGCGATCCTGCTGCTGTCCGTGTATGTGCCGGTGCTGGGCGGGCTGCTGCGCTTTGCGCCGTTGCCGCTGCAGGAGCTGACACTCGCGGTGGCGCTGGGCATGATCAGCGTGTTCTGGTTCGGGCTGGTCCGGAAACTGCTGCCGACGTCTTGAGGTGAGTCAGTCCTTGCCGGGTTCTGCACTGACGGGAGCCACGTCCGGTCCCGTGAACGGCCAGCGTGTGCGCGCAGCACTGACGGCAGAGCGGCTCTCCAGCATGAGGGCTTCGGTTTCGTTGAGCACCTTCAGTAGTTGCGGCGCGGTTTCCTTCAGCATGCGTTCGGTTTCGGATGCGGTGCGGGTGGCAGTGCTGGCGGTTTCGTTGAGCGCCTGCAGGGTCTGGGTTGCCTGTGCGCGCCATGCCGGAATGGTGGTTTCCAGTTCGTGCAGCATCGCGTCGGTACGCTCCAGGGTCTTGCGCGTGGCCGCCAGTGTTGCCGGCGCATCTTCACGGCCAAGCTGGTCAATGCCGGCCAGCGTTGTGTCCACCTTGCGTCGTGTTTCGCGCAGCTCCGCGGCCAGCCGGTTCAGGTTAGAAAACCCCTGGCGCACATCACCTTTCGGATCATTCGTGTACTTCAGCAGCACATGCAGCTCATCAATCACGGGCACCACGCGGTTGCGCACGTCCTGGGCAATGTCGGCCAGGCCACGGCCCAGTTCAAAGCGCAGCCGATCATCAGAGGTCAGTGCCGGCAGTTCCGGGGTGCCGCGGGTAATGCTGATGAAGCTGTCGCCGATCATGCCTTCACGGGCAAGCGTGGCAACCGAGTCGGTCTTGACCCATTTCATGTAGCGATCCTCGATCGCCATTTCCACATCAACACGTGCTGCTTCGTTGAGGTCGACACGACGCACGGTGCCAATCTTGAAGCCGGACAGTTTGACCGCCATCCCGGCGCGCAGGTCGGCACCACTCTCGGCAATGAAGAATACCGGTGTCTTGGCCGAGAAATAGCCCTGCCGTACCGCCATGCCCAGCAGCAGGCTGAGTCCCAGCACCAGGCCAAGGCCGATGAACAGCCCAAGCTTGAGCCTGAGGCGGAGAAAGCGCGGGTCGGCAGGGAGCGGGCGATTCATGGGGCTGGTGTTTCCGCAGTGATGCCAAAGAGCATGGCATGGTCCGTCAGGTCTGGCCACCCGGGGCATGTGGCCGCGCGCAACAGCAGGCGGCAGTGCTGGAGCCTGCTGCTGAACACGGCGGCGGGCAGGCTCAGCAGGGCACCGGCATCGGCCGGCTCGATGATGGCAATGTCGGGCGCCAGCACCACCAGTCGCAGCAGGCGGGCATGCTGCAGGATGTGCTCCGGTTGATGTGACGGACGCTCGTGCAGCCAGTCGGCGTCATCAAGTGCCAGCAGCGTCATGGCGCTCTGCAGTTCGTCAGCAAACGTGCCGGGGCGCTGTTGCCATTCGAAAAACAGCTCAAGGTTTTCATACAGGGACAGGTTGCTGAGAAAGCCGGCATCCGGCCCCAGCCAGGCGGTGCGCAGGCCACTGGCACTGGCGGCGGCGAGCACGGTTTCGAGTTTCTCTCGCGGCAATTTGCCGACTGCCCAGCGTCCGGGCGCGGGCAGGGCAGTGGTGGCGCCAGCCATTACAGCAGCCCCCACAAGGCATCCAGCACAAAGACGGTGATCAGGCTGCGCACCACGGCCTGCGATGCCGCCTGTGGAATGTCGGTCACGGCAGAGCCGGCCAGAAAGCCGGCGCGACAGGCAATGAGTGCAATGACGCTGCCGAACAGGGCGGTTTTCGTCAGCCCGCCCAGCACGCGTTGCAACGGCAGCACATCACCCAGTTGCAGCAGCTCGTCCCAGGCATTGGGACCGGCGGTCATCAGGGCTGCCGTCAGCAGGGCCGCCAGTGCCAGATACAGGGCCAGAAACACGCTCGCCAGCACCATGCCGCCGACGCGGGGAACAACGAGGTAGTGCACGGGGCTCACGCCGAACTGTCGCAACACCCGGATTTCGCGATGCACCTGCATGGCGGCAAGCTCGCTGGCCATGGCAGAGGAGGAGCGCGCAATCAGGATAAGCGCCGTTACCAGCGGGGCAAGTTCGCTGAACAGCAGTTGTGCCAGCAGCCGAAGGGTGTCGGCACCGCTCTGGCCGAAGGTGTAATGCAGCTGGGCAACAATGATGGCGCCCAGCGCAATGCCGATCAGCATGACCAGCAGCACGGACTCGGCACCGGTGAAGTAGAGCTGGCGCGTCAGTACACGGCGTACCGGCGCGCGCAGCCAGTGCCGCGGCGAAAAAAGGGAGGCGGATGGTTGCATCATCGCCTCCGTTTTGCTCAGTTGAACGGATGCCGCAGGACGATGGTTTCGTCGCGGTCCGGTCCGGTGGAGATGATGTCGATCGGGCAGCCCACCACTTCCTCGATGCGCTTGATGTAGGCACGGGCATTGGCAGGCAGGCCGTCGAGGGTTTTGACGCCAACGGTGGAGTCGCTCCAGCCTGGCAGGTCCTCGTACACCGGCACCACGTTATCGAACGACTCGGCATCGGACATGATGCACTCCATGGAGCCGGCGACCTTGCTTTCGTAACCGGTGCAGACACGCACGGTTTCCAGTCCGTCGAGCACATCGAGCTTGGTCAGGCAGAGACCCGAAATCGAGTTCAGTTCGACGGCACGGCGCAGCAGCGCGGCATCAAACCAGCCGCAGCGGCGCTGGCGACCGGTGGTGGCGCCAAACTCGTGGCCCTTGGTGCCCAGGTGCTTGCCGATGGCATCGCCCACATCATTGGCGGCGTCATAGACCAGCTCGGTCGGGAAGGGGCCGCTGCCGACACGGGTGGTGTAGGCCTTGGTGATGCCCAGTACGTAATCCAGATAGAGCGGACCAAAACCGGAACCGGTCGAGGTGCCACCGGCTGTGGTGTTGGACGAAGTTACGTAGGGGTAGGTGCCATGGTCGATGTCGAGCAGCGAACCCTGCGCCCCTTCGAACATGATGTTTTTGCCTTCACGGCGGAACTGGTGAAGGATGGCCGGCACGTCAGCCACCAGATCGCGCAGCTGTTCGGCCCATGACAGTGCATCGTCCAGGGTTTTCTGGAAGTCGACGGCGTCGGCCTTGTAGTAGTTCACCAGCTGGAAGTTGTGGTAATCGAGCACTTCGCGCAGACGGGCTGCCAGTGTGTCGGGGCGGAACAGGTCGCCCAGACGCAGGCCGCGACGGGCCACCTTGTCTTCGTAGGCGGGACCGATGCCACGACCGGTGGTGCCGATCTTGGCGCTGCCACGTGCCGCTTCACGCGCCTGATCGAGGGCGGCGTGGTAAGGCAGGATGAGCGGGCAGGCTGCCGACACTTTCAGGCGTGCACGCGGATCAACACCCTTGGCCTCAAGACCGGCCAGCTCCTTGAGCAGGGCTTCGGGCGAGAGCACAACGCCATTGCCGATCAGGCACAGCACATTCTTGCGCAGGATGCCGGACGGGATCAGGTGCAGCACGGTCTTTTCGCCATCCACCCACAGGGTGTGGCCGGCGTTGTGACCGCCCTGAAAGCGCACCACGGCCGAAGCATTGTCGGTCAGCAGGTCGACGATCTTGCCCTTGCCTTCGTCACCCCATTGGGTGCCCAGCACAACAACATTCTTGCCCATGTCAGTTCTCGGTTACTGCATTCAGATAAAAAGGAAAATCAGGAATTCTTGACAGTCCACTGGCCGTCCTGCTGCACCAGCATGCGCTCGCAACCCAGCGCGGCAGCAGTGGTGTTGTCGCCCGGCAACTGCTGCACCACGTGCTCACCCTTCTGGCGCTGGTCGGCAATCGCGGCACGCAAGGCGGCGTCATCGCCGGCCGGGGCCAGGATGGACTTGCGCAGTGCGCTGTCAGGGCCAAACGCCAGCAGTGCCTTCAGGTCGGCACTGAAACCGGTGGCAGCGCGGGCGCGACCGAAGGCTTCGCCCACATGGTCGTAGCGGCCACCCTTGGCCAGTTCGGCACGGGTGCCGGGGGCGTAAGCCGCAAACACCAGGCCCGTGTGGTAGTGATAGCCACGCAGCTCGGTCAGGTCGACATACAGCGTGATGCCGGGGTGCGATGCGGTCAGTGCCGCCACGACGGCATCAAGGGCATCCAGTGCGGCGTCAATGCCGGCTGAAACGCCCTGCAGCAGTTCGCGGGCCTTGCCCAGTACCGTTGCGCCACCGGCCAGCCGGAGCAGGCCGTCGAAGCAGCGGTTGAGGGGCGCCGGCAGGGCGCGCGCCGCCAGGAACTCTCGCAGTTCTGCGGCGGCCTTGCGTTGATAGATGTCAAACAGGGTGTCTTCATCGCGACCGCTGATGCCGGCAGCCGTGGTCAGGCCACGGAACAGGGCGACATGGCCGAGGTCGAGATGGATGTCGCGGCAGCCGGCCAGTGCCAGCGTGTCGAGCATCAGGCGCAGGACCTCGATGTCACCGGCAACGCCGGCGTAGCCGTAAAGTTCGGCACCGATCTGCACCGGGCAGCGCGAGGCGGCCATGCTGGCCGGGCGGGTGTTCAGCGTGGTGCCGGCATAGCAGTAACGCGCCGGGCCTTCCACAGGGATGACATGGGCATCCAGACGGGCCACCTGCGGCGTGATGTCGGCGCGTACGCCCATCATGCGGCCGGAAAGCTGGTCGGTAATCTTGAAGGTCATCAGTTCCAGATCATGCCCGGAGCCGGTGAGCAGGGAGTCAAGGTGTTCCATGAGGGGCGGGAACACCAGCTGGTAGCCCCAGGCGGCAAAGGTATCAAGCAGGCGACGACGCAGCTGCTCAAGACGGGCCGCTTCGGCCGGCAGTACGTCGGCCACGCCATCGGGCAGCAGCCAGGTATCGACAGATCGGGTCATGGAGAGTCAATCGCTCACGGGCACAGCGGGGACACAAAAAAACCGAGTAGATACTCGGCTTGACGAATAGTAGCACGGGCCGGCAGTCCGGCCCAAGCCTTGCGAAGGGATTCCTCTGCCTGCTGTCTGCTTTCGTGCATGCCCTGCTGTAAATGGTGGCGGGAATGGCGGCCCTTTTTTTCGGTGGGGCGCGCCGCCCTTTTACACAAGCGCCTGCGGTTTTTTACAGCAGGGCATGCACCAGGGGCGGCAACCAGAACGCGGTGAGCATGCCGTTCAGGCCCATGCCCAGCGCCGCAAAGGCACCGGCAGTGGGATGAATCTGGAAAGCACGTGCCGTGCCGACACCATGCGCTGCCAGACCCATGGCAAAGCCGCGGGCCACATCACTCTTCACGCCCTTGAGCAGGGGCTCGGCCACGGCGGCACCGAGTACGCCGGAAAAGCCGACCAGCGCGGCGGCCAGCGCAATCGGCGCATGAATTTTTTCACCGATGCCGATGGCGATCGGAGTGGTCACGGCACGGGTGCCGAAGGCCAGAATGCTGTCGTGGGACAGGCCGAACAGCCAGGCCAGCCCCATGGCACTGCCGGCGCCAAGCAGGGTGCCGATCAGCAGGGTGCCGCCCAGTGGCTTGAAGGCGGCCAGCAGGCGCGGCAAGGCGTGGTAGAGCGGGACGGCCAGTGCCACGGTGGCAGGGCCCAGCATGAAATGCAGCAGGGCATTGCCCTTGAAGTAGGTCTGGTAATCCGTGCCGGTGAGCAGCAGGCCGCCAATCAGCAGTGCGAGTGCAATCATCAGTGGCGGTGCCCACACCGGTTGTCCCAGTTTCTGGAACGTCCAGTTGCCCACTTCGTAAGCGGCAAAGGTGGCAATCAGCCAGGGCACCGGGGAGTGCAGCAGGTCGGCAAGATTCATGCGGCGCCCCGGGCACGCAGCCAGCGGTCCAGTCCGTAACCGCACAGCAGCAACGGAATCAGGGTCGACAGCACCATGACCAGACCAATGCGCAGCCCTTCCTGTGCCAGCAGCGGGCCCATCGTCATGATGCCGACCGAGGCCGGCACGAAGTACAGGGTGAGGGGTCTGAGCACCACCTGGCTGACCTGGTCCAGATCCGCCGGCACGCCGCGGCGGATCACCAGGCCGGCAAACAGGATGAGCATGCCGATCACACCGCCCGGCACCGGAATTCCGGAGGCGCGGGCGATGATCTCGCCGGCAAACTGGCACAGCAGCAGAATGAGCAGACCGCGAATCATCAGCAGTTGCCTTTTATTTTCCGGGATTCTTCATGTAGCGAAAGAATTCACTGTCGCCCTTGAGCACCATGACATCCGACGGTTTTACAAAGCTGGCGCGATACGCCTGCAGGGAGCGGTAGAACTTGTAGAACTCCGCATCCTTGCCAAAGGCCCGTGCCGAAATTGACGCGGCCAGGGCATCACCTTCACCGCGCAGCGTTTCTGCCTTGCGATAGGCTTCGGCCAGTAGCACACGCTGCTCGCGTTCGGCGTTGGCCTTGATGGTCTCGGCAATTTCGGTGCCTTGCGAACGGTGCTCACGCGCTTCGCGTTCACGTTCCGAGCGCATGCGGTTGTGGATGGAGTCGGAAATGGAGTCGGGGAAATCCACGCGCTTGAGGCGCACATCCACTACCTTGATGCCGAACTCCTTGACGGCAATGGCATTCAGTTCCTGCGTGAGATCCGTCATCAGCTTGTCGCGCTGGCCGGACACCACTTCATGCACGGTGCGTTCGGAAACCTTGTTTTTCAGGCTGTCTTTCGCGCGCGACATCAGCAGCAGTTCGGCCCGGCTGCGATCACCGCCGGTATTGGTGAAGTAGCGCTGCACATCGGCCACGCGCCACATCACATACGCATCCACCGTGATGAACTTGCTTTCCTTGGTCAGGAAGTCGGTGCTTTCCGAGTTGCTGACCTGGGTGCGCGCATCAAACTTGCGCACGTCATGCATGAACGGCATTTTTGCATGAAGGCCCGGCTTGAGGTCGGCATCAATGACCTCGCCAAACTGCAGCAGCACGCCACGCTCGGTTTCCTTGATGGTGTAGAGCGCACCAGTGGCGACAAAAAAAAGAATCACTGTCACGAACAGGATGTTGAAGGCACGAGGACTCATGAGCGGTTCTCCTGGCTGTTGCCGCTGCGGCTGCGCACGGAGGGGGCTGGCTCGTTTGATGGCGTGACGGTCGGGGCCAGTGCGGCGGGCGGAGTGGTTTGCGGGATCATCTTGTCGAGGGGCAGGTACAGCATCTGGTTGTTGTTGCCTTCCACCACAACCTTGCTGGTCTTGGCGAGTACGGATTCCATGGTTTCGTAATACAGGCGGCTGCGCGTGACGGCAGGTGCCTTGCGGTATTCGGTGATGAGCTGGTCAAAGCGCGACGCATCGCCGGTGGCACGGTCAACCACTTCCAGCTTGTAGCCTTCGGCTTCTGCCAGCAGTCGTGCGGCCTGGCCGCGTGCTTCCGGCACAATGCCGTTGGCGTAGGTTTCGGCCTGGTTTTTCAGGCGTTCCTTGTCTTCCTTGGCCTTGTTGACGTCATCGAATGCGGCCTTCACTTCTTTTGGCGGCAGTGCTTCCAGCACGTTTACGCCAGTGACGGTGATACCGGTGCTGTAGTTGTCGAGATACTTCTGCAGGCGTGGCTGCACATCACGCGCAATGGTGGCGCGGCCTTCATTGAGGATGTTGACCAGTTTTGACGAGCCAACGACATGACGCAGTGACGACTCGGACGCCTGGATAAGGCTGGTCTCCGGTGAAGAGACCTGCATCAGGTATTTCTTGGCATCGCTGATGCGGTATTGCACCTCGAGTGAAATATCCACGATGTTGGTGTCTTCGGTAATCATGGTGGCATTCAGCGCAGCTTTTTCGACGCTCTGGATGTCCACTTTCTGCACACGGTCAACCAGTGGCGGGGCCCAGTGCAGGCCGGCGGTCTGCGTGCTGTAGATCTTGCCGAAGCGGAAAATGACGGCTTCCTCGGCCTGCTTGACCGTATAGAAACCGAACACCAGCCAGAGGGCGACGACACCGCCGACGGCCCACTTGAGCAGGTCGGTTTCCTTCATGCCGCCACTGTTGCCGCCAGCACTGCCTCCGCTGCCGCCACCGAACAGGCCGTTCAGTTTCTTCAGCAGGTCATCCAGCCCGGGCGGGTTGCCGCCCTTGTTGCCGCCACCCCCCCAGGGGTTCGGGTTTTCGCCTTTGTTGCCAGGCTGGTTCCAGGCCATGAAGTACTCCACTGCAAAAAATCTCTCCCGGCGGGAGAAAGGGGTTGGGTAAGGGTTAGCTGCGCGTCAGGTCGGAGAGTGTCACATCTTCGCGCCGTAGCAACTGTTCAAGTTCGGTGTGCGGCATGCGGACATGCAGGCTGATTTCACCATGTTTGTCACTTTCTTCGGTGATGACGGCACCGGCATCATAAAAGCGTGCGCGCAACCGGGCCAGCTCCGGTGTCAGGTGCAGCCAGGCATCAAAGCGGTCGGGGCCAAGCCGTTCGGCAATGGCCTCGATGAGCAGGTCGACACCACGATGGTCACGTGCCGACAGCCAGACGGCCTCGGGCACACCAAGATCGTCGCGGTCAATGCGGGGCTCGCGTCCCTCGATGCGGTCCACCTTGTTGTAGACGAGCAGGACCGGCGCGGTAGCACCAACCTCGGCCAGAACCTCGTTCACGGCCGCAATATGGCGGTCGCGTTCGGCGCTGGCGCAATCCACCACATGCAGCAACAGGTCGGCTTCTACCGTTTCCTCCAGGGTGGCGCGGAAGGCGTCGACCAGATTGTGCGGCAGGTGGCGGATAAACCCCACCGTGTCGGCCAGCACCATGGGGCCAAAACCGGGCAGGTCCAGCCGGCGCAGGGTGGGGTCGAGGGTGGCAAAGAGCTGGTCGGCCGCGTACACCTCGGCATTGGTCATGCGGTTGAACAGCGTCGACTTGCCGGCATTGGTATAGCCGACCAGCGACACCGTCGGCACGGCGGCCTTCTGCCGACCGGCGCGGCCCTGGGCGCGCACCTGGCGTACCTTGTCCAGCCGTTCACTCAGGTGGACGATGCGGGCGCGCAGCAGGCGGCGGTCGGTTTCGAGCTGGGTTTCACCGGGGCCACGCAGGCCGATACCACCTTTCTGGCGCTCCAGGTGGGTCCAGCCGCGCACCAGACGCGAGGCGAGGTGGGACAACTGGGCCAGCTCGACCTGCAGCTTGCCTTCGAAGGTGCGGGCGCGCTGGGCGAAGATGTCGAGGATGAGGCCGGTACGGTCCAGCACACGGCACTGCAGCTCGGCTTCGAGGTTGCGTTCCTGGGCCGGGGTGAGGGCATGGTCAAACAGCACGACGTCGGCGTCGGTCGCCTGGACCAGTGACTTGATTTCATCGACTTTGCCGGTGCCGGCAAAAAAGCGGGGGTCGGGGCGCTGGCGATTGCCGACAATCAGGCCGACTTCGGTGACTCCGGCAGAGCTGGCCAGCAGGCGAAACTCTTCCAGATCCTCGTCCTGACGGTCGTCGCGGACATCGAGGTGAACCAGTACTGCACGTTCGCCACCTTCGTGGCGTTCAAAAAATTCCAAGGGTCGCTCTCATAAATGGCAGCGCCGCCCGCAGGCGGCGCTGCCGGGGTACAGCCGGATCAGTAGTTGGGCTGGCGATCGTCGTCAAAACCGTCGTCGGTGCCTGCTGCCGGATTGTAGGTGCCACTGGACATGGGGCCGACCGGACCACCGGCAGGGCCGCCGGGCACGGTGCTGCGCGGGTTGCGGGCCGGCACCACGGTGGAAATGGCGTGCTTGTACACCATCTGGCTCACGGTGTTCTTGAGCAGCACGACATACTGGTCAAACGATTCGATCTGGCCTTGCAGCTTGATGCCGTTGACCAGAAAGATGGATACGGGAATGCGTTCTTTACGAAGGGCGTTCAGGAAAGGATCCTGCAGGGTTTGTCCCTTGGACATGATGGTTCTCCATTGCGATGAGCCCAAGCCGGGCTCGAAAAAAGTCATAAAACAGCGCAAAAGTCGCCCAAAACGGGCGCCGCAAAGGCAATCAAGTACGGGTAGCTGGCAAGCGCATCCTGCGGCGTTGCCTGGAATCCGGTCGTTAACACGCTCACGGTAAGGCTAATGTGCGGTCTGCCTCCCATTTTTTCAAGAGCCGTCCGGCCAGACCGGGCTCGGCGGCATCATGCCATTCGGCGGGAAAGCGCCGGAGCCAGGTGTACTGGCGCTTGGCCAGCTGGCGGGTGGCATAGATGCCGCGCAGGCGCATTTCATCCGCGTCAATTTCGCCCTCCAGGTGCGACCAGACCTGGGCATAGCCCACGGCCCGCATCGACGGCAGGTCGGCATGCAGCCCGGGGCGATCACGCAGGCGGGCCACTTCGTCGATCAGGCCCTGCTCCAGCATGACGTCAAAGCGCTGCTCGATACGGGCATGCAGGATGCTGCGGTCCGGTGGGGATACGGCCAGCTGGGTCAGGCGAAAGGGCGGGGGTTCTGGCGGCGCCTGCTCGGCGTGCCATTGTGACAGCGGTTTGCCGGTGAGCTCCCAGACTTCGAGGGCGCGTTGCAGGCGCTGGCTGTCATTGGGCTGGAGACGGGCCGCTGTCACCGGGTCGACCTCGGCCAGGCGGGCATGCATGGCCGGCCAGCCCTTCGCGGCGGCCTCGGCCTCCAGCCGGGCGCGCAGGTCCGGGTCGGCCTCGGGCATGGCCGCCAGTCCTTCCAGCAATACCTTGAAGTAGAGCATGGTGCCGCCAACCAGCAGGGGAATCCGCCCGGCAGCAGTAATGCGGGCCATTTCCAGTAGCGCGTCACGGCGAAACTCGGCGGCGGAATAGGCGTCGGCCGGGTCGCGGATATCGATCAGCCGGTGCGGTGCACGCGCCAGGGTGGCGGCATCAGGCTTGGCGGTGCCGATGTCCATGTCGCGATAGACCATGCCCGAATCAACGGAAATGATGTCGAACGGACCACGCTCCACCAGTTCGATGGCGAGCGCGGTTTTGCCCGAGGCGGTAGGCCCCATGAGCAGGATGGCAGGAGGGAGATGAGCAGACATGGCCGTATTGTACGCGATCCGGCCTTGTCTGCGCCGGCTCAGGCCGGGTCGGTATCCGGAACGGGCAGCCAGCGTTGCAGCATGGCGGTCAGCTCGCTGATGCGGACGGGCTTGGGCAGGTAGTCATCCATGCCGGCTTCCAGGCAGCGCTCCCGGTCACCACGAATGGCATTGGCGGTCATGGCGATGACGGGCAGGCGCCGTTCGGTCGTCTGCCGTTCACGCAGGCGGCGGGTGGCTTCAAAGCCGTCCATGACGGGCATCTGGCAGTCCATCAGGATCAGGTCGTAAGGCAGGCGTTCGAGTGCAGCCAGTGCTTCGGCGCCGTCGCCGGCGACATCGGCATGCAGGCCCAGCCGCTTCAGCATTTCGGCGGCCACCAGCTGGTTCACCGGGTTGTCTTCCACAACCAGAATGCGGGCGCGGGCCAGGGCGGCCGGCCCGGTGCGGGCGGGTGTGGTGGCGGTAATTTCCCGCGAGGCGGGCATGATCCCGGCATCGAACGGCAGTGACAGGTGAAACCGGGTGCCGATGCCGGACTGGCTGCTGACCGTGATGCGGCCGCCCATGTGTTCGGCAAGGCGCCGGGAGATGCTCAGGCCCAGACCGGTACCACCGTAGCAGCGGGTGGTTGAGGCATCGGCCTGGGTAAAGGGCGAGAACAGGTTCGGTAACAGGTCGGCCTCGATGCCGATGCCGGTATCAATGACTTCAAAACACAGCCAGTGACGGCCATCGACATCACTGCCCTCGTTGAAGCAGCGCAGGGTGACGCTGCCGGCTGCGGTGAACTTCACGGCATTGCTGATCAGGTTGGCCAGAATCTGGCGCAGGCGGGTGGGGTCGCCACGCAACTGGTGCGGAATGTTGCTGCCCATGACCAGCGACATGTCCAGGTTTTTTTCACGGGCCATTTCCCGGTGCAGGTCGAGGGCTTCGTGACAGACCGGGTGCGGATCAAAGTCCACTGGTTCCAGCTCCAGTTTGCCGGCCTCGATCTTGGAAAAATCCAGTACGTCATTGAGCAGGTGCAGCAGTGATTCGCCGGACAGTCGTGCCAGCTCCACGAGTCGCCGCTGCTCGGCATCCAGTCGGGTGTCCAGCAACAGGCCGTTGAGTCCGATCACGCCATTCAACGGCGTGCGGATTTCGTGACTCATGGTGGCCAGGAAATCCGATTTGGCGCGGTTGGCTTCTTCGGCCACCAGCTTGGACCGCTGTTCGGCGGAGAGTGCTTCGGCCAGGGCATCGGCCTGTCGGCTGATAATGGTTTTTTGTGTCTGCAGTTCGAGAATGTGGCGGTTACTGGCAGCACGGGATGCAAACCCGATACCGGCGCACAGGAACACCATCACCATGCGGGCAAAGATTTCAAACCCGTGGCTGGGTGCGAACTCCGGCGCGAGTTGCCAGAACTTTTCGCTCAAGACTGGCAGCAGCATACTGAGACTGCAGATGACGGCCCAGATCAGGGTGGCGCGCAGGCTGCCGACATAGGACACCGCCAGCGGAATCAGGGCGATATACCAGGGCACAAACGAACTGGCTTGCCCCATCAGCATTGTGACCATCAGGATGCCAAGTACATTCAGTCCGGCGGCCAGATGACAGGCAAAGTCATAGCGCCATTGCTCGCCGGTTTTTAACAGCCAGTGACGCAGCCACAGGCTTGCAATCACCTGCGTGGTGTCAATGATGCCGATGCGCCAGTAAATGCCTGAAAAAATGCAGTAAAGACTGTAGATACCCCAGCCGAGTGCGATCAGCAACAGTAGCAGGCTGCTGCGGCGCAGGTCTTCGTGCGGCACCAGGGGGCGGAGTGGAACAGAGCGGAGATCTGCCACGGTAACGTCCTTTTATTGTCGTTGTATTTTCCGTGCGGTGTCGCCGGAAATATTTCCTTTTTCTTTTTTTAGCGGCCGCGCAGGAACAGTTTGTCCAGGTCACTCATGGTCAGGCGTGTCCATGTCGGACGGCCATGATTGCACTGGCCGGCGCGTTCGGTGGCCTCCATGTCGCGCAGCAGTGCATTCATTTCGGTAATGCTGAGTGCACGTCCGGCGCGAACGCTGCCATGACAGGCCATGGTGGCCAGCAACTCGTTCTGGGTTTCCTCGATGCGGCGCGTATTGCCATGCACCGCCAGGTCGGCCAGTACATCACGCACCAGTGCTTCGGCGCGCGCCTGTCCCAGCAGCGTGGGAACGGCGCGTACCAGCAAGGTTTCGGGCCCCATGCGCTCCAGTTCAAAACCGAGGCGATGGAAAAAGCCGGTATCGTTCTCGGCCAGATCGGCTTCACGGGTGCTGACGGCCAGCGATAGCGGCACCAGCAACGGCTGCGAGGCCAGCGTGTTTTCGTTGAAGTTCTGCTTCAGGCGCTCGTAGGTGATGCGCTCATGTGCCGCATGCATGTCGACGATGATCAGTCCTTCTGCACTTTGCGCCAGTATGTAAATGCCGTGCAACTGGGCAATGGCAAAGCCGAGCGGAGGCGCTTCGCCGGGCGTGTTTTCCTGTGCCATGTTGCCGGGGCGCTGGAAGGACTGGCTGGCGGCAAACGTGGCGCGATTCTCGCCGAGTGCGGATGCGGCGTAGTCCGGCGACGATGACCAGTTGCCTGCGGTGGGGGTGTAGGGGCTTCCTGTGGGCAGCGCCAGTGGTGCCTGTTCGTGCAGCGACGTGGTGCCGGCCAGTGCAAGCGTGCCGGTGCCTGCCGGTGCCTGATCCTGCGGCTTCAGGTCGGCGATGATGCGGTGCAGGCTGCGGTAGAGAAAATCGTGCACATGGCGTTGTTCGCGAAAACGCACTTCATGCTTGGTGGGGTGCACATTCACATCCACCGCACCGGGGTCCAGTTCGAAGAACAGGACATAGGCCGGGTGGCGGCCGTGAAACAGTACGTCGGCGTAAGCCTGCCGCACGGCATGGGTCACCACGCGATCACGCACCATGCGACCGTTCACGTAAAAATACTGCAGGTCGGCCTGTGCCCGTGAAAATGTTGGCAGGCCCAGCCAGCCACGCAGGCGCAAACCGCTGTGGTCAATGTCCACCGGAATGGCCGACTCCATGAAGGCAGGACCGCACAGCGAGGCCACACGCCGGCGCCACTCCATTTCTTCCGTGGCGGGGCGCAGACCGTGAATCTGGCGGCCGTTATGCGTCAGGGAAAAGGCAATGTCGGGGTTGGCCAGTGCCAGCCGTTTCACGGTTTCCTCGATATGCGAGAACTCCGTGTTTTCGCTTTTCAGGAATTTGCGTCGCGCCGGCGTATTGAAAAAAAGATCACGCACATCAACGGTGGTGCCGCGGGCATGGGCACTGGCTTCCACCTGTGCGCTCATGTCGCGCCCTTCCGAGCGCACCACATGGCCAAGGCCGGATTCATTGTCGCTGGTGGTCAGTGTCAGGCGTGATACCGACGAAATAGAGGCCAGCGCCTCGCCACGAAAACCGAGCGTGGCGACGGCCTCCAGATCTTCGAGGTCGTGAATCTTGCTGGTGGCATGGCGCAACAGTGCCAGTGGCAGGTCGTCAACATGCACGCCTTCGCCATTGTCCCGCACACGAATGCGTTTTATGCCGCCTTCATCGATGTCGATATCAATGCGTGTGCTGCCGGCATCCAGTGCATTCTCCACCAGTTCCTTCACCACGGAGGCCGGACGCTCCACCACCTCGCCGGCGGCGATCTGGTTGGCAAGGCGAGGGTCCAGTGCATTGATGCGGGCCATGCGTGCGCTCAATTCACGGGAATTTTCAGGGTCTGACCGATTTTTACCGTGTCGTCCTGAAGGTTGTTGAGGCTGCGCAGGTCGGCCAGCGATACCTGATGACGGTCGGCGATGCGTGTCAGGTTGTCGCCCGGTGCAATGCGGTAGCGAATCATTTTGCTCTCGGGGGCGCTGGTCTGGCCGGCCATGAGTGCTTCGGCACGGGGGCTGTCGCGCACGGGCTCCGGCTTTTTCTCGATGCGAGGTGCACTGGCGATGACGGTTTTTTTACCGCGCTGCTCGACTTGCCAGGCAAAGTAGCTGTCAGGTGCAGGGTAGCGCTGGTTGTAGCGCAACACGCCTTCAAAAATTGCCCTGGCCAGCTCGCGCTGGTGCTCCTTGCTGATCAGGTTTTCTTCTTCCTGCGGATTGGAAATGAAACCGGTTTCAACCAGCAGCGACATCATGCCCGGCTCTTTCAGCACGGCAAAGCCGGCCTGTTCCACGCGCTTGCTGTGCAGCGATGTAAGGCCGCCGAGGCGATCAATAATGTTGCGGCCCATGTGCAGGCTGTGATCAAGCGAGCCGGCCACCACCATGTCGGCGAGCACATTGCGCAGGGTGTCGTCGCCCGATTCGATGGAGGCACCACCGATCAGGTCGGAACGGTTTTCGCGTTCGGCCAGCATGCGGGCAAACCGGGAGGTGGCGGTGCCGGCACCTTTCAGTGACAGGGCAAATACCGAGGCACCCTTGGCGGCACGGTTTTCGGCGGCATCGGCATGGATGGAGATGAAAATGTCGGCTTTGTGCTGGTAGCGCGCAATGCGACGCCGTTCCTGCAGGGGGATGAAGTAATCACCGGTGCGGGTCAGTACGGCGGTAAGTCCCGGTTCGGCCTTGAGCATGGCTTCGAGCTCACGGGCGATGGCCAGGGTGACATTCTTTTCGTGCGTGCCCTTGGCGCCGATGGCGCCAGGGTCTTCGCCGCCGTGGCCGGCATCAATCGCCACCACGATGTTGCGGTAGCGGCGCTGGTCGGGTTTTTCGGGCGCGGGTTCCGGCACGCTGACAACCGGTTTCTCCACCGGTTTCACGGCAGGCATGACGGGTTCGGCCGGCCGCATGACCGGGATGCTGGTCACCTGGTCCGGGACTTTGGCAACGGGCGTAGCTTCGGTGACGGTGCTGACGGTGCTGACGGTGGGTGCGGGAACCTTGAGGAGCAGATCCACCACCAGACGCTGGCTGTATTTTTCGTTGGGCGGCAGCTGGAATATTCTGGGCGTGACTTCCTGCAGGGTGTCGATGACCAGGCGCTGGCCCTGGCCTGACTTTTCCAGATGAACCGACTTGAGCGGGGCAATGGCGGCCGGCAGCGCAATGGGACCGGCAGTCCGGGCGTCAGGCAGTTCGATGATCAGGCGGGCCGGCGTGCTGTCGGGGCTGAGCTGGTAGGCAACCGGGCCACTCAGGTCCAGTACCAGCCGGGTGTTGTCAGGTGCGCGCCAGGAGCGGACGGCCGTGATGTCGATCGCGAGCACTGGCAGGGCCAGTCCACTCGCAAGCATCAGAATCAAGCATCGCAGCAACACGCGCACAGCAGCACCTTGTCGGGCAAAGGGATCAGGATGCGAGGGCTGACAGTACCGCCTCGCCTTTTTCATTATGTGCGACCAACCGCAGCTCGCGCCCGTCGGTAATGGCACGGATTGTAATGGTCAGGTCGGCAGGGGGCAAAAATGGATGCCCGTGCCCCGGCCACTCGATGACCGAGAGTGTATCCGGTCGGCAGTAGTCGCGTATGCCCAGCAGTTCCAGTTCTTCCGGATCGGTCAGGCGGTAAAGGTCAAAGTGGTACACCGTGGCTGCTGCCAGCTCGTAGGGCTCGACCAGAGTGTAGGTCGGGCTTTTGACGGCTCCCGTGTGGCCATAGCCGCGCAGGATGCCCCGGGTCAGGGTGGTCTTGCCGGCGCCGAGGTCGCCCTCCAGATAGACCACGCCGCGGCCGGCCAGCGCGGTGGCAAGGGCGCGCCCCAGTGCCTCCTGGGCCTCGGCATCGGGCAGTGTGTAGTCGAGGCTGCTCATGGATTCACCCGCTGCTGCAGGAAGGGCAGGAGGTCGGAGGCCATCAGGCCGCGCTCCCCAGCCACCAGTGCCGCATCGTCACCGGCTCTGGCGTGCACCATAACGCCGGCACAGGCAGCATCATCCGGGCCCAGCCCCTGTGCCCGCAGGGCGCCGATGATGCCGGCCAGCAGGTCCCCCATGCCACCGGAGGCCATGCCCGGGTTGCCCCAGGGGCAGAGGTGGATGGCGTCGGCGGTGGCAATCAGGCTGCCGGCTCCCTTGAGGATGGCGGTGCCACCAAAGCGCTCCTGCAGGCTGCGCACGGCCGCAAAGCGGTCGGTCTGGATGGCGATGGTGGTGGTGCCGAGCAGGCGGGCAGCCTCGCCTGGGTGTGGGGTAAGTATGCGCTCGCTTCTGCTGTCGGGCTGCTGCGCCAGCAGGTTCAGGCCATCGGCATCCAGCACCAGCGGTTTGCCGCAGTCCAGCACGGCGCCATAGAGGGCGGCTGCCCAGGCGTCCTGACCCAGACCCGGGCCAAGGACGATGACATCAGCCCGCGCCAGCAGTGGTGCCAGATCGGCGGCCTTGCTGATGCCATGGCACATCAGTTCGGGCCGGCGCGCATTCAGCATCATCAGGTGTTCCGGGCGCGTGGCCACGGAGACCAGCCCGGCGCCGGCACGCAACGCCGCTTCACCGGCAAGGGCAACGGCGCCGGCCATGCCGTGGTTGCCGCCCACCACCAGCACATGGCCATGCGAACCCTTGTGTGCATCACGTGGCCGCCGGGGCAGCCAGCCGGAGAGCTGGCTGGCGTCCAGTTGCCGGGCCAGCGGGCAGATGTCGTGTCCCAGTGTGGCGGGCAGGCCCAGTGTGTCCAGCTGCAGCGGGCCGGTGAGGGCGGGGCCGCGCCCGGTCAGCAGGCCGGCCTTGAGTGCAATGAAAGTGATGGTGGCCGAGGCCTGCACCACCGCGCCCGGGGCGTGGCCGGTGTCGGCAATCAGGCCGGACGGAATGTCCAGTGCCAGTACCGGCTTGCCACTGGCATTGAGGGCGTCGATGGCAGCGGGAAAGTCACCACTTGGGGGGCGGTTGAGGCCGGTGCCGAACAGGGCATCCACATACAGGTCAGCCGCCGGCAGGGCGCCAGTCCAGCTGGCTTCCGGCACCCGGGCTCTGGTGGCATCACTGGCCGCCTCGGCCACTTCGCCCTTGAGCAGTTCATGTTCGCCCACGGTGAGCAGCAGGACGTCCAGGTGCTGGGCCCAGGCCAGACGTGCCAGCACATAGCCATCACCACCGTTGTTTCCACGGCCAACCAGAACGACAATGCGCGTGGCTTCCGGCCAGTGGCTGCGCAGGAACTGGAAGGATGCCTCGCCTGCCCGCTGCATGAGTGCATAGCCCGGTGTCCCGGTTGCGATGGCACGCCGGTCGAGTTCACGGCTCTGGGCGGCAGAGTAGAGTGGCAGGGACATTGCGGGCGTTTCCTTGATGATCTCGGCGGACATGATAACGGACTCCCGGCCTGTGCCTGTAGACAGGCGAGGGGCGATCCGTGTCGGTGGTGACAGGGTCAGGCAATCCGCAGGTTTCTGCAATGCTGTTGCAAGCGGAAACATTGAACAGGCGCAATGCGCGCAAGGTGGTCATGCAAGGCATTCCCGTGGCGCCGCACACTGATGGCGCCCCCGATTTCGACAAGCTCGCCGCCGACATCAAGATCTGGGGGCGCGAGCTCGGCTTTCAGCAGGTTGGCATCAGCGATATTGATCTGGGCGAGCACCCGGCCCGGTTTGCCGGCTGGATTGCGCGCGACTTTCATGCCGGCATGGATTTTCTTGCCAATGATTTTGCCAAACGTACCCAGCCGGCCACGCTGATTCCCGGTACGCGTCGCGTGATTTCCGTGCGCATGGATTACTGGCCGGCAGACACCCGCCCGATGGACGTCCTGCGTGACGGCACGCGCGCCTACATCTCCCGTTATGCCCTCGGGCGCGATTATCACCGCACCATCCGCAAGCGCCTGCAGAAGTTTGCTGACCGTATTGTCGAGGCGGTGGGCGAGTTCGGCTATCGCGCATTTGTCGATTCGGCCCCGGTGATGGAAAAGCCGCTGGCCGAAAAAGCCGGTCTGGGCTGGATGGGCAAGCACACCGTCATCATCAATCGGCAGGCCGGGTCGTATTTTTTTCTGGGCGAGCTGTTCACCGATTTGCCGCTGCCGGTGGATGCCCCCGTGAGTGCACACTGTGGCTCCTGCACGGCTTGTATCGACATTTGCCCCACCAAGGCAATTGTGGCGCCGTATCAGCTGGATTCACGCAAATGCATTTCCTGGCTCACCATCGAGTACGAGGGTGTCATTCCCGAAGAATTGCGGGCGCCAATCGGTAACCGCGTCTTTGGTTGTGATGACTGCCAGCTCATGTGCCCGTGGAACCGCTACGCGAAAGTGTCACCGGAAAAGGACTTTCTGCCGCGCAATGCACTGGATCGCGCCAGTTTGCGCGAGCTTTTCCTGTGGACGGAGCAGGATTATCTGCGCGCCACCGAGGGCATGGCCCTGCGCCGGGCCCGTTATCCGGTATTTCTGCGCAATATTGCGGTGGGGCTGGGGAATGCACCGTATGATGCGGCCATTGTTGCTGCGCTGGAATCGCGGTTGCCGGATGCAGATGCTGTTGTGGCCGAGCATATCGGGTGGGCGCTGACGCAGCAGCGTCAGAAGGGCATGAACGGGTTGCCGCAAAACAGGACGTAGATTTCATGGGCTGGATCATTACCAAATACGCCATTACTGCCGCCATGGTGGTGCTGGTTTCGGAAGTTGCCAAGCGCAGTGACAAGCTGGGCGGACTGGTGGCGGCGTTGCCGCTGGTGACCGTGCTGGCGCTGGTCTGGCTGCATGTCGAACAGCAGCCGCCGGAAAAGATTGCCAATCATGCCTGGTACACCTTCTGGTACGTGCTGCCGACCCTGCCCATGTTTCTGGTCTTTCCGCAGTTGCTGCCCCGTATCGGTTTCTGGCCAACCCTGCTGGCCTGCGTCATCATCACCGTCACCTGTTTTGGCCTGTTTGCGCTTGCCTTGCGGCGCGTTGGCATAGAACTTCTCTGATCATTTCTGAACGACTTTTCAAGGAAACCTGTTGTGGCCGGATCCAGCCTGCTTGCCCTTATTGATGATATTGCCACCATTCTCGATGATGTATCGGTGATGACCAAAGTGGCCGCGAAAAAAACGGCCGGCGTGCTGGGCGATGATCTTGCCCTGAATGCCCAGCAGGTGTCGGGAGTGAATGCCGATCGTGAACTGCCGGTGGTGTGGGCGGTGGCAAAGGGCTCATTGTTTAACAAGGTGATTCTGGTGCCGGCGGCGCTGGCCATCAGTGCCTTCATTCCCTGGGCGGTGACGCCGTTATTGATGCTGGGCGGTCTGTTCCTCTGCTTTGAGGGATTTGAAAAGCTGGCGCACAAGTTCCTGCATGACAAGGGCGAAGATGAGGCGCACCACTCCGAACATGTCGCGGCGCTGGTCGATACCAGTGTCGACATGGTGGCGTTTGAAAAAGAAAAGGTGAAGGGCGCGATACGGACGGACTTCATTCTGTCTGCCGAAATCATTGCGATCACACTGGGTGTGGTTGCCAATGAGGCTTTCATGAAACAGGTGACGGTGCTCTCCGGCATTGCCCTCATCATGACCGTGGGCGTGTACGGTTTTGTGGCGGGCATCGTCAAGCTGGATGATGGCGGTCTTTATCTCAGCCGTCAGACGGGTGACGGTTTTTTCAGGAAATTCCAGGTGGCCCTCGGGCGCGGCATTTTGCGTGCAGCCCCCTGGATGATGAAAAGCCTTTCCGTGATCGGTACGGCCGCCATGTTCATGGTGGGGGGCGGCATTCTCACGCACGGTACGCCGGGTGCGCATGACGTTATCCATCATGCCGCAGTGGCGGTGGGGCCGGTTGCAGGTGCCGTGCTGCCAACCCTCATCGATGCCACGACAGGGATTATTGCCGGCGCGCTGGTGCTGGGCGTGGTGATGGCGGCGAGCAAGGTCATGGGCGCCATCAGGGCCTGAGCGCCCCGGCTTTTTTCTGGTGCAATGCGACGGGTTCAGCCCGCTGACGGGCTGAACACCGTGTCGAGGCTGCACACCTGGTCACGGCCACCCTGCTTGGCACGGTAAAGCCAGGTGTCGGCTTCGTTGATCAGTTCTTCCAGCGTGTAATGGGCATCACGTGCGGCAACGCCAAAACTGGCGCGCAACCACACCGGATCAGTCATGTTTTCCAGCGGGCGGCTGGCAAATTCCGCGCGCAGGCGTTCTGCCATGGCTTGCGCTTCGCTCAGTATGGTTTCCGGCAGCAGCAGGATGAATTCCTCGCCGCCCCAGCGTGCGGCAATGTCACCACGGCGGCAGGCGTTGTTGACCAGGCTGGCGGCCGCGCGCAGGGCCGCATCGCCCGTGCTGTGGCCGTGGGCGTCGTTGATGGCCTTGAAGTGGTCAAGGTCGAGAATGATCAGTGCCAGCGGGCGCTGATGGCGGCGTGCCGTATTCCACAGCCCTTCGGCCTGCTCCATGAAGGCACGACGGTTCAGCAGTCCGGTGAGCGGATCAATACGCGCCAGTTCTTCTGCTTTCGCCCGGGCCTTGTCATGCTGGCGCACCAGATAGGCGACGGCGAGCGCCAGCAGTGTGGCCTCCGTCAGCAGGCCCAGTTCGACGGCATGAAACGTGGCCTCGCTGTAGGGAATCCAGCCCCACACGGTGAGTGTGGTGATGAGGGTACCAGCCATGCCGCTGCAGGCCGCCGCCAGAAAGTAGTAGCCGGCCGCATGCTTGTGGCGTGCAGATTCCCAGCCCAGCAGCACCATGCTGTTGGTAAAGACCAGCGTAAAGCTGAATGACAGCAAGGCGGCTTCGCGCTGCAAGCCAAGGGCGATGGTGATGGCCATCAGGGTGCAGATGGCAAGGCAGATGCTGCGCAACTGTTGGGCACGGCGTGGTGCATGGCGCGGCAGTTCAAGAAAATCACTGGCAAAGCGCAGACCGCTGCAGGCGAACGCGACCATCAGCACCAGGATCACATAACGTTGCAGGCCCTGCCATTCCGGCCACAGCCAGACGTAGCCATGTCCCGTATAGGCCAGGTTCATCAGGATGAACAGGCCGAGGTAAATGGAGTAGTCGCGATGACTGCGCTGGCGCAGGCCCAGATACAGCATGGCGTTATAGGCCACCAGCGCGAGCAGGAAGCCGTAAATCATGCCGTAGCCATAATGCTGGCGCAGGGCATGCCGGGTCGCCTGGTCGGGCGTCAATATGCGCAGTGGCAGCAGCAGGGGATCAGGCGTGTCGGCGCGGATGAACAGCTCGGTACGGCCGGGGCCGAAGTCGTGTCCGAAGACATAACCCATGCCGGGGGTTGGGCGCATGAACAGCGCACTGGAGTCGCCGGCGGTCTGGTGCAGGACAATCCTGCCGTTGTGCACCAGATAAAGGTCCAGACGATCAATCCACGACGTACCGATCATCAGCCGGCGTGGCAGCGCGACTGTGCCGGGATTGTCCAGTGTCAGCGTGGCCCATACCGGCTGTGTGCCAATGCCCATGGAAGGCACGTCGGCGTGGCTCGGGCGGAAGGCGCCATCACGCGACAGTTGCCGGACCTGATTGATGCTCAGTGGTTCGCTGCTTTCCTGCAGCAACAACAGGTGTTTGCCCAGTGGCTGGCTTGTGGGGGTGTCCAGGCGGTACTGGTCCGCACGCGCCAGAGAGGCAGGCAGCAGCAGGCACAGCACGACGAGCATGCAGAAAGTGCGCGCATACGCGGTGTGCATGGTGTTGGTGTGCGTTGCCATGGCGGGCAATGTCCGTACCGGGACTGTGGTCACCAGTCTAGTCCGCGTTAGCGACGCTGGATAGCACTACGAAGGTATAGGCGTGGCGCAATGTCGGCATCGTGTCCCGACACTGCGCGAACGGTATTTACTCCGCGCCAGGCAGGCGGAAAAAATACTGGCGGTAATAACGCAGTTCGGCAATCGAGTCACGGATGTCATCCATGGCCTGGTGCGAGCTGTGCTTGGTGAAGTTGTTCATCAGGTCCGGGTACCAGCGGCGGGCCAGCTCCTTCACCGTGCTCACGTCCAGGTTACGGTAGTGGAAGAAGGCTTCCAGCTTGGGCATGGTCCTGTAGAGAAAGCGGCGATCCTGGCAGATGGAGTTGCCGCACATGGGTGATTTGCGCGGATCAACAAAGCGGCTGAGAAACTCGATGGTCTGAGCCTCGGCCTCGGCTTCATCGATCTTGCTGCGGCGCACCCGTTCGGTGAGGCCGGAGCCACCATGCTGGCGGGTATTCCATTCATCCATGGCGTTGAGCACCATGTCTTTCTGGTGGATGGCGTACACCGGGCCTTCCGCGAGGACATTCAGGTTGGCATCCGTGACAATGGTGGCAATCTCGATGATGCGGTCCTTGTCCGGGTCCAGTCCGGTCATCTCCAGATCGATCCAGACCAGATTTCCCTCTTTATTGTTGCTGCTCATGCGGTGCTCCAGTGTCAAAATGCGGCGTAACCGATGTTTCCTATATAGTCGGGATCATAGCAGACCGTCGGCCTTCGCCGCGCCCGTATCCGTGTTGCCAGGAGCTTCATGAGCAAACGCAAACTCACTCGTCAGCAATCCCATCGCATCCAGCGTATCCAGGACGAGCGCATTGCCCGTGCCGGCAAGCGCGAGGCCGCGGCCAGCGCCCTGCTGGAAAGTGGCGAGCTGGCCTCGGAGGAAGAGGGGCTGGTGATTGCGCATTACGGTACCCAGCTGGATATCGAGGCCGTGGGGGGCGAGCGTGCCGGCGAGGTGTTCCGTTGTCATCTGCGTGCCAATCTCGAGCATCTGGTCACCGGTGACCGCGTCATCTGGCAGGCCGCGCTCAAGCGCGAGGAAGGGCGGGATGCCATCGGTGTGGTGACGGCGCTGCAGCCGCGCGAAACGCTGCTGGTGCGGCCGGACCCGTACGGCAAGCTCAAGCCGGTCGCCGCCAACATTGATTGCATCCTGCTGGTGATTGCGCCGTTTCCCGAGCCGTCAGCATTGCTGGTGGACCGTTATCTGGTCGCCTGTGAGCTGACCGGCATTCGCCCGGTGATCCTGCTCAACAAGGCGGACCTCATCACGCCGGAGGCGGCTCCGGCACTGGATGCCATGCTCGCCGAGTACACTGCCATCGGCTACGAGGTACGCAAGATAAGCGCCAGTACCGGCCAGCTGGAAGACCTGAAGGCCCTGATCGGCACGCAGACCGTGGTGTTTGTCGGGCAGTCCGGGGTGGGCAAGTCGTCGATCATCAATGTGCTGCTGCCGGAGGCGGCGCAGAAGGTGAGTTCGATTTCCGATGCCTCCAAACTGGGGCAGCACACCACCACCACCGCTCGCCTGTTTCATTTGCCGGACGGGGGCGACCTGATCGACTCGCCCGGCATTCGCGAGTTTGGTCTCTGGCACGTCACCGAGTCGGACCTGCTCACCGGCTACATCGAGTTTGCCCCGTTCCTGGGGACCTGCCGTTTCCGCAACTGTGCGCACCGCGAGGAGCCGGGTTGCGCCCTGAAACGGGCGGCGGAATCCGGCGAGATTGCGCAGGCCCGCCTGCAACGCTTTCAGGTGTTGCGCCAGAACCTTGAGCGCCCGGTGGTCTGATCCGTTTTTTCTGTTGCCCGGAGCGCCTACAGGTCGTTCGCGCCCCGGGGTATACTGCCTGCCCGATTTCCTGAGACACCCGCCTCATCATGGACCGTTTTCTTGAGTTTGCCGTCAATCATTACCTCCTCGCCGGCACCTTTGTCGCCCTGCT
The DNA here is from genome assembly GCA_030646295.1 of Moraxellaceae bacterium. GTDB lineage: Bacteria > Pseudomonadota > Gammaproteobacteria > Pseudomonadales > Moraxellaceae > UBA2031. Next base: position 143,683 of record JAUSND010000015.1, on the reverse strand, counting down.
CATTGCGTGGATCGTTACCGAGATGGCCCGTGGCGGCCAGAGCGTCAGCCCGCAGGGCCTGTCCGCGCTGGTCAACCAGCAGAACGCCCGCGTCATTGATATCCGTGATCCGGCCGAGTTCAAGACCGGCCACATCACCGGTAGTGACAATATTCCCTACAGCCGTATCGGTGAACGTCTGGAGGAATTGAAAAAGGAACCGGACCGCCCCATTGTCATTATCTGCAACATCGGCCAGACCGCCGGTGCAGCCGGTAGCCAGCTCAAGACCGCCGGTCTCACGCAGGTTTACAAGCTGGAAGGCGGTATCAGTAACTGGAAGAGCCAGTCACTGCCGCTGGTGAAAAAATAATCCGGAGTTGTCCCATGACTGACGTTGTCATCTACACCACCCCCATCTGCCCCTACTGCGTGCGGGCCAAAAGCCTGCTCAAGCAGAAAGGCGTCGCGTGGACGGAAATCGATGTCAGTCGCGATGACAACGAGCGCATGGCACTGATGGCGCGAACAAAGCAGCGCACGGTGCCGCAGATTTTCATCAACGGCCAGCATGTTGGCGGCAGCGATGACCTTTACGCGCTGGAGCGTGCAGGCAAGCTGGATGCCCTGCTTGCTGGCTGAGTGAAACCCACAACAATCAAAAACCAAGGACACGATTCATGTCGGAACAAGCCCAGCAGCCCCAGGGACAATTTGCACTTCAGCGTATCTATGTGAAGGATTTGTCCTTCGAAGCCCCGAACGCCCCCAAGGTGTTTCTGGCCGAGTGGAAGCCGGAAGTGAGTGTTGACCTGTCCACACAGGCCAGCAAGCTGGAAGATGGCAAGAATTATGAAGTGGTGCTTGCCGTGACCGTCACGGTAAAAAATGCCGATCAGGTTGCCTTCATTGCCGAAGTGAAGCAGGCCGGTATTTTCCTGGTGGATGGCGTGCCGGAAGCCCAGGTGGGCCAGTTGCTTGGCGCCTATTGCCCGAACCTGCTTTTCCCTTACGCCCGCGAAACGGTTTCCGACGTGGTGAGCCGTGGCAGCTTCCCGCAGATGCTGCTGGCGCCGGTCAATTTTGATGCCGTGTTTGCCGAGTCGCTGCGCCAGCGTCAGGCATCGCAGCAGGGTGCCGCTGCACCGGCCGAAACCCTGCAGTAAGATCTGTCGACGGGCAGCCGGGACGCTGCCCGTTTTTTTCGGGGAACAGGAACATGCACAGGAAATCCTTCAGTGTCAGGGCGCTGGTATTGCTGACGGCAGTGGTTGCACTGCCGGTGCAGGCCGAGCTTTACAAATGGACTGATGCGGAAGGCCGTGTGCATTTCACGGACAAGAAGCCCGAAAGCGCCGCGAGCAAGAAAGTGGAAACACTGGCAACACCGCGTGCCAGCGCGCCTGGCGGGCGTAATGTGGAGACGGCACCCGCAGCAGGTAACACTGCGAGTGATGTGTTGCAGCGCCAAAAGCGCATGGCTGATATCCTGGCGCAGGAGCGCGAGCAGCACGAACAGGAAGTTGCCAGCAAGAACATGGCACTGGCGGCACGCAAGCGCAAGTGTCTGGAACTGCGGGACTACCGCCGCAATGTCGAAGGCTCGCGCCTGTATGATGTCAACGACAAGGGCGAGCGCGTGTACATGGGCGACAAGGAGCACAGCGGTCACCTCAAGGAGCTGGATCAGGCCATTCAGGAAGCGTGCCAGTAATCAGGCACTGACCATTTGCCTATCATAGCCAACCGCTTGTCTCAAGGCTGGAAAACTCGTCGGCTTCTCCGGAAAATAACGCTGACAAACCTACGTGTCTGATCTATACAATGGTCCCGTCGATGCGAAGTTGTTTCGTGCCGTATCGGGGCGCTGTCTTGTTTTGGGGTAAGCACCATGTCGAATGACGATTACGACGATTTTGATGAAAACGACCCGGTGGAAGAAGAAGCCGAGGACGAGGTAGAAGAGGCGCTGGACGCCGATGCGCCAGTGGCCGAAGCAGCGTCCGGCGAAGCGGCACCCGCTGCCCGCAAGGATGTCGATGAAGCCGAGACGCTGTCCGTCTCCAGCAAGGAAGCCCTGCGCCGCCAGCTGGAAGAAGAGATGGAACGTTTTCTGGCGAAGGGTGGCAAGGTGCAGGAAATTCCTCCCGACGTGACGGCAGATCCGCCACAGAAGCCGGTGAGCAATTACGGCTCCAAGCCCATCTGAGATCACTGCACGCACGCCAGCGTGCGGGTGATGCTGGCGTACCGTTTTCGCATGGGCGAAAATGGCCGGCAGTTGCTTTTCAGCCCCGCCATGCGGGGCTGTTCATTTTCCGGTACCAACCGTGCCCATCCGTCAGCCCGACGGGAACAGGACTCCGTACATGACCAGTGTTCGCCCGCCGATGAGCCGTGTGCAACGCGCCATGCTGGTGTCGATGGCTGCTGCCATTGCCACCATCGTGCTCAAGTTTGGTGCCTACTTCATGACGGGGTCGGTTGGCCTGTATTCCGATGCCGTGGAGTCGTTCGTCAATCTGGCGGCAGCAGTGCTGGGTTTTGTGCTGCTCGGCGTTGCGGCCGCACCGGCCGATGACGAGCATCCCTTCGGTCACGAAAAGGCCGAGTTCTTTGCCAGCGGTGCAGAGGGCATGCTGATCCTTTTTGCGGCAGTGGCGATTGCCTGGTCGGCCATCAACCGCCTGATTGCACCGGAGCCGGTGGCAAAGCTGGATTACGGTTTGCTGCTGTCGCTGGCAGCGACACTGGTCAATGCGGTGGCGGCCTGGTGGCTGATGAAGGTGGCGCATGCCGAGAAAAGCATTGCGGTCGAGGCCGACGCCCATCACTTGCTGACGGATGTCTGGACCTCGGTGGGGATTCTGCTGGCACTGGCACTGATGCTGGTGTTTCCCTCGGCCTGGTGGCTGGACCCGCTGGTGGCGCTGGCGGTGGCATTGAATATTGTGCGCACGGGCGTCAAGCTGATGATGCGTTCGGTAGATGTGCTGATGGATGTGCAGTTGCCGCCGGACGAGTTTCGACGCGTGGACGATGCCTTGCAGCAGCAGTTACCGCCGCAGGCCGTTATCGAGGGGTTGCGCACACGCCATGCCGGCCATCGCCGCTTTGTCGAGTTCAACCTGCTGTTGCCGGGCGAATGGACGGTGGTGCAGTCACACGATCTTTGCGATGCGCTGGAAGATGCCGTGCGGGCCGAGTTTCCGGCAACGGAAATTGTCATTCATGTCGAGCCGGGGGCGCACTGAGTCAGGCGTTTTCCCTGGCAACGGCATGACAGTCGTCAATGTGCTTGTAGACAATCTTCCGCATCACGAAATAGCCAAGACCCGCCGCAACAATCTGGCCGCCCAGAGGGATGAACTTTGATATCTGGCGGGTGATCAGACGCCCCGCCATGCCCTGAAAGCTTTTGCGCACCAGCTGGCGGGTTAGCACAATGCCCACCAGTTGCGCGCCGCGACGGCGTATCACGCGCCAGGTTTTTTCCCTCTGCGCCGGGTCCATCGCATCAATGTCTTCACTGGCCAGGCCAAAGCGGTGGCTGATCTCGGGGATCAGTTCCATCAGGATGCCGGCATCCACCACGATATCCATGAAGGGCACGGGCACCACAGCGGCACCTGCCGAGACCAGTGCACGCTTGCGCGCCAGGGCGCGGCATTCCTCGCGCAGACGATCAAGCTCGGTGGCTGCGGCCATGTGGGTCTCCTTGCAACGTCTGGATAAGGCCGATTGTGCCAGAAATGCAGTGCTGGCATGTATTGAGTCAATGCATTGTTATAGTATAACATGAAAAATCAACTGACTGATGTGTGCCTCCTCATGATGCGTTCGATTTCCTTGCCGGCCGTGCTTGTGGCTGCGCTGTTGCCGGTGACTGCTGCTGCTGAAGATGACGGGCATGGCCATGGTGCCGGTGCAACGGATGGCAGGCCTGCACTGTCACTGGTGCTCGACGGATTTTTCTATCACGACAACCAGCTGGGTGAGGGCGATGAAATCCTGGAGGAGGCTGCCGGCATCCTGCATGGCGTGCATGCGGACGAGCATGGTCATGCCCGGGAAAACGGTTTTAACCTTGGCGAGTCCGAACTCGCGGTAGAGGCATCGTTACCGTCGCAATTGAAGGCGCGCTTGTCGCTGGCATTGCTGGCGGACGGGATCGAGATGGAGGAGGCATGGCTGGAGACACAGGGCTTGCCGGCCGGGCTGGCTATGAAGGCCGGGCGCTTCCTGAGCGGCATCGGTTACCTCAACAGCCAGCACCAGCATGAGCAGGATTTCGCCGGCGACAATCTCGTGTATGGCGCGTTGCTGGGCGGTCACGGACTGCTCGATACCGGCATGCAGCTGACCTGGCAGGCGCCGGTGCCATTCTATCTGCTGTTTGGTGTAGAGGCGCTGCAGGGGCGGGATCAGGAACGTTTCGGTACGCTGGTCGAACCGGAGGAGGCCGATGCGGTGGTGCTCTCCGGCGCGGGATTGCCGGAGCATCAGGCGGGTCCGCGCACCGGGACGTTTTTCATCAAGCTGGCGCCATATCTGGGCGAGCAGCACTCGCTGCAGTTTGGCCTTTCACTGGCGCATGCCAGCCAGTTCCAGCAACTGATTGATGAGGACGACACGGTGGTCGACGACCAGTTTGCGCTGGACGGGCAGCAGTCACTGGCCGGCATGGATATTGTTTATGAACTGGATGGCCGGGGTGAGCAGGGCAAGGGCGATCTGGAGCTTGTTGCAGAATACCTGCTGCTGGAAAAGGACATGAGGGTGACGGGCGCTGATGCGGCGGCACCGGTGCTGGTGGGTGATACCGTCAGCGGCACGCAGGACGGCATGTATGTGCAGGCCAGCTATGGCATTGCACCGCGCTGGCAGCTGGGCCTGCGCCACGAGGTTTCCGGCATGCAGAACGAGCTGGACGAAGCCGGCAATGTGCTGGCCTTTGATGCGTCATCGCGCACGACGCTGGCGGTAACGTTCCGGCCGAATCCGTCAACACGACTGCGTCTGCAGTTTTCCTCGGCCGATGTAAGTGACGAGGCGGGCGCAACAACGCAGCTGAACGAGTTTGTGCTGGGTTACACCGGCACGTTTGGCGGGCATGAAGGGCACGCACATTAAACACGCCCGATAAACGGGTCCGATAGAGGACCCCGTTTATCGGGCGTGGTAACTCAGATGCTGTAACTGCTTTCTGCTGCAGTTGTGTTCTCCTGCAGGAATACCCGCGCCTGCCGTGGCCGGAACCATACGTCATCACCGGCCAGCACTGGCTCCAGCGCATAGCGCTCACGCGACAGTTCCACCTCGACCAGTGACTGTTCATGGCGCAGGACCAGCCGTACCAGTCCGCCAAGCGGGCGCACATCATCCACCACTGCCTGTCGGGCATCCGGCAATGCACTGCGTGACAATTCGATGTCGTGCGGGCGTACATAGGCGACGGCTTCGCCGCTCACCCCTTCATGCTCTGCCGCTTCCAGACGCAGACCGCCAACTTCGGCCCAGCCCTCGTCAACACGTCCGTGGAACAGGTTGACGTTGCCCAGGAAGCTGTAAACGAACGGTGAGGCCGGTGCCTGATAGACCTCATCCGGGGTGCCAATCTGTTCGATGTGGCCACGGTTCAGCACGACAATGCGGTCTGCCACTTCGAGCGCTTCTTCCTGGTCGTGTGTAACAAAAACGGAGGTGACATGCAGTTCGTCATGCAACTGGCGCAGCCAGCGCCGCAGGTCCTTGCGCACCTTTGCATCCAGCGCACCAAACGGCTCATCCAGCAATAGCAGCTTTGGTTCCACCGCCAGTGCGCGTGCCAGGGCGATACGCTGGCGCTGGCCGCCAGAAAGCTGGCTGGGATAGCGGTCGGCCAGCCAGCCCAGCTGCACCAGCTCCAGCAGGGTGGTGACCTTCTTGCGGATGTCGGCTTCACCCGGGCGCTGCTTGCGCGGACGCACGCGCAGGCCGAAAGCAACATTCTCGAATACGGTCATGTGCCGGAACAGGGCGTAGTGCTGGAATACAAAACCAACCTGGCGCTCACGCACATGACGGTCAGTGGTGTCCTCGCCGTGAAAAAGGATGCTGCCTTCGTCAGCGGCTTCCAGGCCGGCAATGATGCGCAGCAGGGTGGTCTTGCCGCACCCTGACGGTCCAAGCAGCGCGACCAGTTCGCCGCTGTCCACGTTCAGGTTGACATTGTCCAGCGCGACAAAGTTGCCGAAGCGCTTGCTCACATTTCTGATTTCAATACTCATGACCATTCGCTCCTCAGGATTGAGCCGGGGTGGATTCCTGGAATCCGTCACGCAGGGCTTTCATTTCGGCAGCCAGCTTCCACTCCACAAAAGACTTCAGTGCCAGTGTCACCAGTGCGAGCAGGGCCAGCAGCGATGCCACGGCAAAGGCGGCGACAAACATGTATTCGTTGTAGAGGATTTCCACATGCAGCGGCAGTGTGTTGGTCAGGCCGCGAATATGGCCGGACACTACGGACACGGCGCCAAACTCACCCATCGCGCGTGCATTGCAAAGGATAACGCCATACAGCAGGCCCCATTTGATGTTGGGCAGGGTGACCTTGAGAAACGTTTTAAAGCCCGATGCGCCCAGCGTGATGGCGGCTTCTTCTTCCTCGGTGCCCTGTGCCTGCATCAGTGGAATCAGTTCGCGGGCCACAAAGGGAAATGTCACAAAAATGGTTGCCAGCACAATGCCGGGCACGGCAAAGAGGATCTTGATGTCATGTTTATACAGCCACTCCCCGAAATAGCCGTGGGCACCGAACATCAGTACATAGACAAGACCGGCGATGACGGGGGAAACGGCAAAAGGCAAATCAATCAGCGTGATCAGGAACTGCTTGCCACTGAACTCGAATTTGGCAATGGCCCATGCCGCAGCAACACCAAAAACAAGATTGAAGGGGACCGCAATGGCGGCCGCTATCAGCGTCAGCTTGATGGCGGAAAGCGCATCCGGATCGCTGAATGATTCAAAATAGGCCTCGGTTCCCTTGCGCAGTGCTTCGGAGAAAACCGCCGCCAATGGTGCCAGCAGGAAGATGGCCAGAAACAGCAGGGCGCCGCCAATCAGCAGGAGGCGAATCCATAATGGTTCGGTAACGCTTCTGGTATAGGTGCGCGATGATGCAGACATGATTACCCCCTCAGCGTCCGGCCGTTGTCTGGCGTCGTGTCCAGGCCTGTAACAGATTGATGGCAAGCAGCAGCACGAATGAAATCACCAGCATGACGGACGCAATCGCGGTGGCGCCGGCATAGTCATACTGTTCAAGTTTGGTGATGATCATCAGTGGCGCAATTTCGGAAATCATCGGCATGTTGCCGGCAATAAAGATGACCGAGCCGTATTCGCCAACGGCGCGGGCAAAGGCCAGCGCAAATCCGGTCAGCAGAGCCGGCAACACGGCCGGGAAAATGATGCGGCTGAAGGTTTTCCAGCGTGACGCCCCCAGACTGGCGGCGGCTTCTTCCACTTCCAGCTCCAGATCCTCGAGCACGGGTTGCACGGTGCGCACAACAAAGGGCAGGCCGATAAAGGTGAGTGCCACCACTACGCCGAGAGGCGTGAAGGCCACCTTCAGGCCCAGCGGCTCCAGTACCTTGCCGAAGGCGCCGTTGGGTGCATACAGCGCGGTCAGGGCAATACCGGCTACCGCCGTGGGCAAGGCAAAGGGCAGGTCGACCAGTGCATCAATGATGCGCTTGCCGGGAAAGCGGTAGCGCACCAGTACCCAGGCCACCAGAAAACCGAACACGGCATTCAGTCCTGCGGCAATGAACGATGCGCCGAAGCTGAGTTCATAGGAGGCCAGTACGCGCGGGGCGGTCACCGTGTTCACAAAGTCTTCCCAGGTCATGGTGGCGGTCTTGAAGAACAGGCCGGACAGGGGAATCAGCACGATCAGGCCGAGATAGAACAGGGCAAAGCCCAGCGTCAGGCGAAAGCCCGGCAGTACACTGGGGGAGCGTGAAAAACCAAACATGGGTAGATGCCTGCGGTTTGTTTCTTGTGTGGGCCGGTCGCTGCTCAGGAGGCAAAGCGTAACTGGCCGGTGTGCACTGGATGTCGTGCAGGTTTCATGGCGGCAACACGATAGCCACTGCCGCGAACTGACTCGATCAGGTGCCCAAGACCCAGACGTGCCAGTTGTCCACGCAGTCGATAAATGTGTACGTCGACGGTGCGCTCTTCAACGTAGCCATGATCATTCCAGACGCGGTCCAGCAGTTGCTGCCGCGAAAAAAGTCGTCCCGGGTGGCTGGCGAGTAAATGAATCAGGCGAAAAGTCAGTGGTGTCAGCTCCAGATGCAGGTGGCCGGCCCATGCCTGTTGTCGGGAGGGATCAATCCGCAACCCCTCATGCTCAATGATTTCCTCTGGTGAGGGTGCCTTGTGCAATAGCTGTCGTGCCCGCAACAAGAGTGACTGTGGCTCCGGGGCGGTGCGCTGGAGTGACTCCGGGAGCGTCACGCCGGGTTCGTCGTCCAGCACGAGCAATGGCAGCGGCCGGTGCAGTGGAAAGTGACGGCGCAATGGTGAGTCCAGTAATTCCGGAATGGCGGTGCATCCGGCCAGCAGCAGATCTGGTGTTGCATCACCGGCCTCGTTGTTCAGTACGCGCAATGCTTCGTCTGCACTGGCTGCGCACAGGACAAGATAATTGCTTTGTACCAGTACGTGGCGGATGAAGTTTCGTGCCGATACGCTGCGGTGAATCAGCAGAATGACGCTGCTCATGATGTCTCCAGATGCTCTGGCTATTACAGAATGGCCAGTGCCACTTCGGTGGATTTCACCAGTGCCACGACTTCGGTGCCGACGGTGAGGTTGAGGTCCTTGACCGAGCGGGTCGTGATGACCGAGGTGACAACGCCCTGCGGGGTTTCCACTTCAACCTCGGACACCACCGGGCCGGTAATGATTTCGCGGATGCGTCCGCGAAACTGGTTGCGCACGTTGACTGCTTCGATGGTCATGATGGTTCTCCGTAATGCACTGCATGAAGAAAGTGACGACCCGCCGCTGGCGGACCGTCACTGTTGCCTCGGGTCTTATTTCTTGCCGGGCTGATAGATTTCGTCGAAGGTGCCGCCATCAGCGAAGTGTGTTTCCTGTGCCCTGGACCAGCCGCCAAAATCCTTGATGCCAAACAGCTTGATCTTCGGAAACTGTGCAGCGTATTTCGCGGCGACAGTCGGGTCGGTGGCGCGGTAATGGTTCTTTGCGGCAATTTCCTGACCCACCGGGCTGTACAGGTACTCCAGGTAGGCTTTGGCCACTGCGGCGGTGCCATGTTTCTTCGCAAACTTGTCCACGACGGTCACCGGTGGTTCGGCCAGAATGCTCACGGATGGCACCACGATTTCGACCTTGTCCGGGCCCAGTTCCTTGACCGCCAGGAAGGCTTCGTTTTCCCAGGCCAGCAGCACGTCACCAATGCCGCGCTCCACGAAGGTGGTGGTGGAACCACGTGCACCGGAGTCCAGTACCGGCACGTTCTGGAACAGCTTCTTCACAAAGCCCTTGGCCTTGTCGGTGTTGGCACCCGGCTGGCGCAGTGCATAGCCCCAGGCGGCGAGATAGTTCCAGCGGGCACCGCCCGAGGTCTTGGGGTTGGGCGTGATGACCGAGATGCCGGGCTTGACCAGATCGTTCCAGTCCTTGATGCCCTTGGGGTTACCCTTGCGCACCAGGAACACGATGGTGGAGGTGTAGGGCGAACTGTTGTGCTTGAGCTCCTTCTCCCAGTCCTCGTTGAACAGGCGACCTTTCCTGGCGATGGAATCCACGTCATAGGCCAGGGCCAGCGTCACCACATCGGCCTCCAGGCCGTCGATCACGGCACGAGCCTGCTTGCCGGAGCCGCCGTGGGATTGCTTGACGGCGACGGTGTCGCCCGTCTTCTGCTGCCAGTAGGCAGAAAAGGCAGCGTTGTAGTCCTGGTAGAGTTCGCGGGTCGGGTCATACGATACGTTGAGCAGCGAGACTTCTTTGGCCTGTGCCAGCAGAGCGGTGGTGGACAGTGCAATGGCGGCGGCAAGACGACGCAAGGGGAATGACTTGGACATGGCAGGTTCCTCAAGGGGTATGCGGGGCAGGTGATGAGGAGAGCCTACAAAAGCCTTTTGATTATTAAAAAGAATATATAATGATTAGATTGTATCTTTTGGTTATATACGAATGCTTCGGCAAGAAGCTCACAAACAAAAAGCCCCGGACAATGCCGGGGCTTTTTGTATTCGGGGATGTGACTCAGAAACCGGTGCCGGCAATGAAGCGCGCCATGTCCTTGAGGTACACGCCCTGATCCAGATGGATGATGTGATTGCCCGGAAACCAGTGCAGGCGGGGCTGGTCCCAGTGATCCCAGAGCAGGCGGGCATGTTTGGGCGGGACCACACGATCACCGGCACCGCCGACAATCATCAGGCGCTCCTTCGGCAGCTTGGGCTTCCAGGTGAGGGGGCTTTGCACCGCCATGGCATGACGCGCCTCCGGGATGGAGACGCCTGCCATGCGCAGGCCCAGCTTGATCAGCGGCCCGGCCGGTGCCCACTCGAAAATGACGTCGGTGAGGCTGGCGACCGGCACAATCGGAATGGAGAAATGCAGCCGCTCTTCGGTGGCGGCGAGCAGGGCCGAGGTATAGCCGCCCAGTGAAATGCCGGTGACCCCGATTTTCTCCACGCCGTTTTCCTGCTCCAGCCAGTTCATCAGCAGGCGGAAGTCATGCACGCCCTGCAGGGCGGTCTCGTTGAGATGGCAGGCGCCGTAGGAAAACACACCATGACCGCTGTAGGGCGCCCAGCGCTCCTGGCGGTTGCCGTGAAAGGGCAGGGTGTAGAGCACGATGTCGTAGCCCTGCCTGTAGAACCAGTCCAGATGGAAAAACCGGCTGTTCAGCCAGTGCGAGTCCAGAATGAAGCCGTGAATCACGCACAATGTCGGGCGCGGCTTGTCACCGTGGCGCCAGTACTGTGCCCATGCCGTGCCGTTGCGCCGCAGCGTACTGTAATGCGGTTGCAGGGCCGGGTTGAGGGTCTGGTAAGGGCTCTCAAACGACAAGGTTTCGGTAATGGCCCCTTGCGGCGCAAACCTCACGTTGACGGGCTTGCGTGTGACGTTGATGGGGGCGGTCGGCCGCGGAAACACTGCATCAACGTCGCCACGATCAGCGAGGGCCGTGTAGAAGTGCCGCTCGGTGTTGTCGGTCTTCAGCTGGCGCATGGTGCCGATGAGGGCAAACAGTGTGGCCAGACTGGCAAAGCCGGTGCGCGTGATCACGTCGAGCATGGCCAGGCTTTCCACGACCACCTGGGTGCGTGTGTCCAGATAGAAGTCGTCAGGAAACTTGTGGAAGACCGGGTCCAGGTTATTCCACCAGGGCTGCTCCGGCATGATGCGACGTGAATGGCCGTAAGTGGCGTTGGCAACGCGTGATACTTCGGCGGCAATACTGTTCTGGTCCATGCGGATATCCCCTCTAGCAAGCGCGCCACCCTAGCCATCGGGGCGGTGTGTGGCAATGGCTGTTTCGGGATTGCGGGTCACTCTTGGGGTCATAGTCACGAAGGATGGCCGTTGGCAATCAGGTGGTTGTTTAATATTCGATATTTCCAGTAATATCGAATCATGAACGAAAAAAACGCTGTTATCCGCCTTGCGGCACTGGCTAACGAGACCCGTCTGGCGCTTTACCGACGGCTGGTGCGTGCCGGTATGGCGGGCCTGACACCGGGCGAGCTGGGTGCCGAGTTCGGCCTGCCCCCGGCCACCCTGTCATTCCATCTCAAGGAGCTGACCCATGCCGGCCTGCTGGCGGCCCGGCATGAGGGGCGCTTCATTCATTACGCGCCGGACGTGGCCGCCATGAATGCGCTGCTAGGCTTTCTGACAGAGAACTGTTGTGCCGGAGAGGACTGCGGGCTGGTGACACCATGCTGCAATCCTGCAGCGGCAGCATCGGACTAGAACGGACTTTCAGGAGAAAAATCATGGCTATCAGGGTCGGTATCAACGGGTTTGGCCGCATCGGCCGGCTGGCATTGCGTGCAGCATGGGACTGGCCCGAGCTGGAATTTGTGCAGATCAATGATCCGGCGGCGGATGCGGCGACACATGCGCATCTGCTCAACTTTGATTCGGTGCACGGGCGCTGGAGCCATGCGGCCACCGGCACCGGAGATGCAATGACGATTGATGGCAGGACCGTCAGGGTGACGGCCAACCGGGTCATTGCCGACACGGACTGGTCGGGATGCGATCTGGTGATCGAAGCCAGCGGCAAAATGAAAACGGTCGAGGTGCTGCAGGGTTATCTCGCGCAAGGTGTGAAGCGGGTGGTGGTGACGGCGCCGGTGAAAGAAAAAGGTGTCCTGAATATTGTCATGGGCGTCAACCAGCATCTGTTCAATCCGGCCGAGCACCGCATTGTCACGGCGGCTTCGTGCACCACCAACTGTCTGGCACCGGTGGTGAAAGTCATTCATGACAAGCTGGGTATTCGTCATGGTTCCATCACCACCATTCACGATCTCACCAATACGCAAAGCCTGCTGGACCAGCCACACACGGACCTGCGTCGTGCACGTGCTTCGCTGATGAGCCTGATACCGACATCAACCGGATCAGCCACCGCCATTGCCGAGATTTTTCCGGAGTTGCGTGGTCGTCTTAACGGACATGCCGTGCGTGTGCCGCTGGCCAATGCTTCACTCACCGATTGTGTGTTCGAGGTGGAGCGTGCCACTACCGTTGAGGAAGTGAACGGTTTCCTGCGTGCTGCGTCGGAAAACGAACTGAAAGACATTCTTGGCTATGAAGAGCGTCCGCTGGTGTCGGTGGATTACTGCACCGATCCGCGTTCGTCCATTATCGATGCCTTGTCGACCATGGTGATCAATGGCACGCAGGTGAAGATTTATGCCTGGTATGACAACGAGTGGGGCTATGCCAATCGCACGGTAGAGCTGGCGCGTCTGGTGGGGTCGGCCTGAGACGTGACGCCTGATAAAAAACACAGTGCATGAGAAACCTTTCATGAGCGTCTTGTCGCGCCAGTCGCCGGAAGTGCGTCAGTATCTGCTGGTGACCGGAAATTACTGGGCCTTCACCCTGACGGATGGCGCCTTGCGCATGCTGGTGGTGCTGCACTTTCATGCGCTGGGTTATGCGCCGCTGCAGATTGCCGCACTGTTTGTTTTTTACGAAATATTTGGCGTTGTCACCAATTTGCTGGGGGGGTATCTCGGTGCGCGGCTGGGCCTTAACCGCACCATGAATGTCGGGCTTGGCTTGCAGGTGCTGGCATTGCTGATGCTGGCGGTACCTACGGCCATGCTGACCATTCCCTGGGTGATGGCGACGCAGGCCCTGTCGGGAATTGCGAAAGACCTCAACAAGATGAGCGCCAAAAGCAGTATCAAGCTGCTGGTGCCTGATGCGCAGCAAGGCACGCTGTACAAATGGGTGGCCATTCTTACGGGCTCCAAGAATGCGCTCAAGGGTGTCGGATTCTTTCTGGGCGGGGCCTTGCTGGCGCTGCTCGGATTTTCCGGCGCAGTGATTGCCATGGCCGGCATGCTGGCGCTGATCTGGCTGGCCAGTCTGGTGTTGCTGAAAAAGGAGTTGGGCAAGGCCACGGCCAAACCGAAATTCCGTGAGCTGCTGTCAAAAAGTCGTGCAATCAACATCTTGTCCGGTGCCCGCCTGTTTCTGTTCGGTGCGCGTGATGTCTGGTTTGTGGTGGCGCTACCGGTCTATCTCAGTACTGTGTTTGGCTGGGATTTCTGGCAGGTGGGGGGCTTCCTGGCGGTCTGGGTCATCGGCTATGGCGCCGTGCAGTCACTGGCGCCCGCCATTACCGGGAAGGGGCGGGGCCATGTGCCGGACGGGCGGGCGGCATTTGCATGGGCGTCGCTGCTGGCCGCATTGCCGGCATTGATGGCCATCGGCATTGCGGCAGCGTGGCATGTGCCGGTGGTGTTGCTTGGCGGTCTGCTGGTGTTTGGTGCCGTGTTTGCCGTGAACTCATCGCTGCACAGCTATCTGATCGTGTCGTATGCCAGGGAGGACGGCGTCTCGCTGGATGTCGGCTTTTACTACATGTCCAATGCCATGGGGCGCTTGCTGGGCACGGTATTGTCGGGCTGGATTTTCCAGGCATACGGACTGGTTGCCTGTCTGTGGGTGTCCTGCCTGTTTGTACTGCTGGCTGCCATGATTTCAGTTGCCCTGCCGCGGCATGCTGTTGCTGACGGCGCGCCCTGAGTTACGCCGCCGTGCGTGATTGACCGGCGCACGCCCCCTCGTTACTGTTCGCCCTCATTCTGTTGCCAGTGAACTGCCATGGCCCGCAAACGTAGTGCCGTAGATTTCGAAAAAGCGCTTTCCGAACTGGAGGCCCGCGTCCATCAGCTGGAAAGTGGCGACCTCAGTCTGGAAGATGCCCTCAAGGCCTTCGAGGAAGGCATCCGCCTCACCCGTGACTGCCAGCAGGCCCTGACCGAAGCCGAGCAGAAAGTGCAGCTGCTGCTTGAGAAGTCCGATGGCTCCACCGAACGCACCGATTTTTTCGAGGATGAAGACGGCGATGCCTGAGTCGTCCTCATTGCTGCTGGCAACGCAGGCACGCATGCCGGCGTTGCTCGCCACCTTTCTCGATGCCCGCAATCCGCTGGCCAGCCGCCTGTCCGGTGCCATGCGTTATGCCGTCATGAATGGTGGCAAGCGCGTGCGCCCGGCACTGGTGTTTGGTGCGGCTCAGGCCGCCGGGGGTGAGCAGCAGCATGCCGGGCCGGCAGCTATCGCGGTGGAGCTGATCCACTGTTACTCGCTGGTGCATGACGACCTGCCCTGCATGGACGATGACGATCTGCGCCGGGGTGTGCCTACCTGCCACAAGGCCTTTGACGAGGCCACCGCCCTGCTGGCGGGGGATACCCTGCAGGCGCTGGCATTTGTCGCGCTGGCCGAAGGGCCTGACCAGTCGATAGTGGGCAGGCAGGTCAGGGCATTGTCCGTTGCCGCTGCTGACATGGCTGTAGGTCAGGCGCTGGATCTGGCGGGCGAGGGCAAGTCATTGGATGTGGCGGCGCTGGAGCAGATTCACCGGCACAAGACCGGTGCGCTTATCCGGGCCAGCGTGGCCCTGGGCGCGATTGCCGGCGGTGCCGATGCCGCGACGCTGCAGGCGCTGGACACCTTCGCGGATCGTCTGGGGCTGGCCTTCCAGGTGCATGATGATGTGCTGGACGTGATTGGCGACACCGGCAGGATTGGCAAGACGGCGGGTGCCGATGCTGCCCTCAACAAGTCCACGTATCCGGCCCTGCTCGGGCTGGAAGCGGCCCGGGCCCTTGCGGTCCGTCTGCATGACGAGGCGGTGGCGGCACTGGCGCCGCTGGGCGAGGCTGCCGCGCCGCTGCGCGAACTGGCGGACTTTCTGGTGGCGCGCGATCACTGATCACCGTTCCACCGGGGCCGCCACACGGTATAATCGCCGACCCTGCCAGGATGCTGCGATGTTCACCGAGATCCCCCGACAACGCCCCGACACCCCCCTGCTTGACCAGGTGCCCACCCCGGACAAGCTGCGCGAGCTGCCGCCCGAGGCCCTGCCCGAGCTGGCGCTGGAGCTGCGCGAGTACCTGCTCTGGTGCACCGGCCAGACCGGCGGGCATTTTGGTGCCGGCCTGGGCGTGATCGAGCTCACCATCGCCCTGCATTACGTCTACAACACCCCGTCCGACCGGCTGGTGTGGGACGTGGGTCACCAGACCTATCCGCACAAGATTCTTACCGGCCGCAAGGAACGCATGCTCACCATGCGCCAGAAGGACGGTCTGGCCGCGTTTCCCAATCGCGCCGAATCCGAATACGACACCTTTGGGGTGGGCCATTCGTCCACGTCGATTTCGGCCGCGCTCGGCATGGCGCTTGGCGCACGCATGAGTGGCAGCCAGCGCAAGGTGTGTGCCGTGATCGGTGACGGCGCCATCACTGCCGGTATGGCATTCGAAGCGCTCAATGATGCGGCGCACAACAGTGCCGACATGCTGGTCATCCTGAATGACAACGGCATGGCCATTTCCAAGAATGTTGGCGGACTCTCCAACTATCTGGCGCGTGTCTGGGCGAGCAAGACGTATATCGCGCTGCGTGAAGGCGGCAAGCGCGTGCTCTCCGCCATGCCCGCCACCCTCAATTTTGTGCGTCGCTCCGAAGAGAGCATGAAGCATCTGGTGAATTCACCCGGCGCGCTGTTTGAAAGCATCGGCTTCAATTATGTCGGGCCGATTGATGGCCACGATCTGGAAGCGCTGGTTGATACCATTTCCAATCTGCGCGATGCGCCCGGGCCGCAGTTGCTGCATGTGTACACCACCAAGGGCAAGGGCTTTGCCCCGGCGGAAGCCGACCCCATCGGTTACCACGCCATTACCAAGATTGCTCCGGCAGTCGAGCGTGAAACACCGGTGGCACCCGTGGTGAAAAAGCCGAAATATTCCGATGTGTTTGGTGACTGGCTGTGCGACATGGCCGCGGCCGATCCGCGCTGTGTCGGCATTACGCCCGCCATGTGCGAAGGCTCGGGCATGGTGAAATTTTCCGAGCAGTTTCCCGAGCGCTATCACGACGTGGCGATTGCCGAGCAGCATGCGCTGACGCTGGCAGCCGGTATGGCCTGCGAGGGACAGAAGCCGGTTGTCGCGATTTATTCCACCTTCCTGCAGCGCGCCTACGACCAGCTGGTGCATGACATTGCACTGCAGAATCTTGATGTGACCTTTGGCATTGATCGTGCGGGTCTTGTTGGCGAAGACGGTCCCACGCATGCAGGCGCCTATGATTACGCCTACATGCGCACGGTGCCGAACATGGTGATCATGGCACCCTCGGATGAAAATGAATGCCGGCAGATGTTGTATACCGCATTCGAGTTCAAGGGGCCGGCTGCCGTGCGTTATCCGCGTGGCACCGGTACCGGTGCGGTGATCGACAAGGCCATGACTGCCTTGCCGCTGGGCAAGGGCCTGAAAAAGCGCAGTGGCGCGAAGATTGCCATCCTGTCGTTCGGCTCAATGCTGGCAGCTGCGCTCAAGGCTGCCGATGCGCTCAACGCCACGGTGGCCGACATGCGCTTTGTAAAGCCGCTGGACGAGGCGCTGGTGCGTGAACTGGCCGCGTCGCACGACCTGCTGGTAACCGTGGAGGAGCATGCGGTCATGGGGGGCGCCGGCTCTGCCGTGAACGAGTTCCTGGCGGCTGAGGGACTGGTAAAGGCGGTACTGAATATCGGTATTGCGGATGCATTTATCGAGCATGCCACGCATGGTGAAATGCTGGCCGCGTGCGGGCTGGATGCAGCTGGTGTCGAGGCGGCAATCCGGCAGCGTCTGCTGCAGGGTGTCTGACGGGTACTCCTGTCTGAAGCACATAAAAAAAACCGGCAGCTATGCCGGTTTTTTTTATGTGCTCATCCCGTCACTGGCGACGCTCGCCGAGTCGCCGGTCATCGCCGCGCCGGTCCTGGCTTGAACGCTCCCTGTAGCGATAAAACTGTGGATCGGGCGGACTCAGCTTGCTGGCCAGACGGGTGGGGTCCAGCTGGTCGCGAATGAACAGCGATGCTGCAACTTCTGCCTGGTGCCGTGTGTTGTACGGTCCGTTCAGGGCGCCTTCCCGCGTGGAAAAGAAAAACTGGCCGTTCTCGCAGGCAATGCGGTCACTGCGAAAGTGCAGTTTGTTCTGGGAGTCGTTACTGCGCATGGTCATGATCGTACCCTCCTGCATCAACACACCATGAAAAAACTATAGTGCGTGCAGGCATTGCTGCCGGGCAGTAATGCGGGGATGCAGACGAGCGGCGAGGCGCTGGTGGTTTTTGATGCCCGACGGATTTAAAGCGCGATGCCTTATTCCTTGTCGAGCATATGCCCCATCTTGTCCTGCTTGGTATCGAGGTATTGCTCGTTGTGCGGGTTGCGCCCGGTCATCAGGGGAACACGCTCGATCACGGCAATGCCGTGCGACTCCAGTGCAGCAACCTTGCGCGGGTTGTTGGTCATCAGGCGCACACTGCTTACGCCCAGGTGCGCCAGCATGTCTTCGCACATGGAGTATTCGCGCAGGTCCGGCGCAAAGCCAAGCTGCTCGTTGGCCTCGACCGTGTCTGCGCCCTGATCCTGCAGGTGGTAGGCACGGATCTTGTTGAGCAGGCCGATGCCACGGCCCTCCTGGCGCAGGTACAGGATGACGCCGCGCCCGGCCTCGGCCACTTTTCCCATGGCCGCTTCCAGTTGCGGGCCGCAGTCGCAGCGCAGGCTGCCGAAGCCGTCACCGGTCAGGCACTCGGAGTGGACGCGCATCAGCACGGGTTCGCCATCCGTGACGTCACCCATGACCAGTGCAACATGCTCTTTGCCCGTTTCCGGGTCTTCAAAGGCATGGATCATGAAAGTGCCATGGCGGGTTGGCAGGCGGGATGCAGCGACGAAAGCGACAGACACGGACGGCTCCCGGGGTAAGGGGGCTGCATTGTAGCAAACCCGTGGGTCAGGAACACGGATCGTGATGGAACAGTCTGTTGCCGTGCAGGAATCAGCGCCCGGTCAGGCGCAGGCGGTTCTGCTCGTGTTGCAGGTTGACCTGGGACAGGAACGACATGCCCAGCAGGATGGGCGCGTTATCGGTGCTCTCGCGGACGGTGGCAACGACATTGCGGACGGTAATGGGCCCTACCTGCACGCTGCCCAGGGTGACAGCCCAGGCGGCCACAGGGCCGCCCGCGGTCAGTACGCCGGTGCGCTCGCCAAAGCGCTTGTAGTCAACACCCAGTGACTTTGCGTCGGCCGTGGTCATGGAGACGGTGTTGGCGCCGGTATCCACCAGCAGCTGCACCACGCGGCCGTTGATCTGGCCATTGGTGATGAACTGGCCATTGGCATTCATGTTGATCTCGATGCTGGGGCGCTGCTGGCGCAGGTCGATGCCGCCGGTGTCCATGCCCATGGCCAGTCGCTCTTCGCGCTGGTTGATGCGCAGCAGCGTGTCCTGGCGGGACACCTCCAGCACGGTCACGCCACCGGCGCTTTCGCCCGGGGACAGGATGTGCTGCTGGCCATCAATCTTGAGCAGGGCCTTTTGCCCGAGCAGGCCGATCACCACGACATGCGGATCGTCCCGGCTGGCCAGCGCGGGGGCGGAGACGAGGGTGAGCAGCAACAGGGTGACGAATGCCTTCATGAGAGCCTCAAAATGCCAGACGCAGGGCGAACAGTACCAGCCCGGCAAACACGCCGGCCACCAGATCATCCAGCATGATGCCAAGGCCGCCATGCACCTTCTCGTCCAGATGGCTGATGGGCCATGGCTTGATGATGTCGAAGATGCGGAACAGGCCAAAGCCGGCCAGCAGCCAGAGCAGGTCCGTGAAGCCCCAGGCCAGGGTCGGGACCAGCGGGGTCAGCGCCAGCCATTGCCCGGCAAACTCGTCCCAGACGATGCGACCGTCATCATGCACGTCCAGTGCCTTTGCCGCATGGTCACAGATCACAATCCCGGCCAGTGCGGCGACCGCCACGACGCCCAGAAAGGCGGGCAGGGCCAGCAGGGCCAGCAAGGGGAAACAGGCAAGTGCTGCCAGCGAGCCGAAGGTGCCGGGGGCTTTCGGGGCAAGGCCGCTGCCAAAGCCGAAGGCCAGCAGTTGCAGGGGGTCACGCAAGTCCGGTTTGTTCATCAGGTCTCAGTCTTTGGCAGTGATCAGAAGTGCGTGTAGCCAGCCACCGGCATGTCCACCGGCTGGCCGTTGCGCAGCAGCACCAGTCCGGGGGAGGCGGTGATGCACCCGATGCGTGTACAGCGTACCGGCAGCGCGGCAATGGCGTCACGCATGGCGGGTGGTGCGGTGAACAGCAACTCGTAATCGTCGCCGCTGGTCAGGGCCAGAATCACGGCAAAGGCAGGGTCGATCGCCTGCAATGCCGTGCTCATGGGCAGGGCGTCCAGTTCCAGTTCGGCCCCGACGCCGGATGCCCGCAGCAGGTGCCCCAGATCCTGCGCCACCCCGTCGGAGACATCCAGTCCGGCACTGGCCACACCGCGCAGGGCCGCGCCCAGTGCCAGCCGGGGGTGTGGCCGGTGCAGGCGGGCCAGAGCCGTGTCACGGTTTGCCGGCGCCAGTTCATCCGGCCACTGGTCCAGCGCCAGACGCAGACCCAGGCCGGCATCACCAACGGTGCCGGACACATAAAGATCATCGCCGGCACGAGCACCATCACGCCGTATGGCGGCTGCGGCCGGCAGCGTGCCCATGGCCGTCACCGTAATGGCAAGCGGGCCGCGTGTGGTATCCCCGCCCACCAGCCGGACATTTTCCTGATCGGCCAGAGCAAAAAAGCCGCGTGAAAACTCGCGCAGGAAAGGTTCATTGTTGTCCGGCAGTGTGATGGCCAGGGTTACCCAGCGTGCAGTGGCGCCCATGGCGGCCAGGTCGGACAGGTTGACCGCCAGGCTTTTCCAGCCGATATCGGCAGCGGCAGCCTCTTCGGGAAAGTGCCGGCCGGCCACGAGGGTGTCGGTGGTGACGGCGAGTACGTCGCCTGCCGGCACCGCCAGCAGGGCGGCATCATCCCCGATGCCCAGCACCACGCTCGCATCACGCGCGGGGCGCGTGAAGAATTCGCGGATGAGGTCGAATTCGCCGTGGCCCGACATCAGCGTGCTCAGTGATCCCGCTCGATCTTGCGGTGCTGCTTGGCAACTTCGTCGAGAATGCCGTTCACGTACTTGTGCGACTCGGTGGCGCCAAAATCTTTTGCCAGTTCGATGCCTTCGTTGATGACAACCTTGTAGGGCACATCAAGGCGGCGCAGCATTTCATAGGTGCCGATGCGCAGGATGGCGCGCTCGACGTGATCGAGTTCGTGCAGCTTGCGGTCGAGATGCGCCATGAACGTGTCATCAATCTCTTCACTCTGTTTCACGATTTCATGAATGAGTTCGTGAAAGTATTCGAGGTCAACCTTATGCATGTCGTTGTCGACACGATAGCGGGCCTCGATCTCGAACATCGGGTTCTGGGAAATCGACCATTCGTACAGGGCCTGCATGGCAAAGCGGCGAGCCTTGCGTCGGGCTGACGGCTTGATGGTCATGGTGTTGCTTTTGCTCACGGACTTTCTCTCGTCGGTATATCGGAAACTGGCTGCGGGAGCGGCTTCAGCTGCGGGTTACTTGAAACCATTCGCGGCTGAAGCCGCTCCCACAAAGAAATACACTAATTTCCGTATCAGCCGATGGCCTTCAGCACTGACACCATTTCGATGGCGGTCATCGCGGCATCCGAGCCCTTGTTGCCGGCCTTGGTGCCGGAGCGCTCGATGGCCTGTTCGATGGAGTCGGTAGTCAGTACACCGAAAACCACCGGCATGCTGTACTGCAGGCCGACCACACCGAGGCCCTTGGCGGCTTCGTTGCAGACAAAATCGAAATGCGGCGTGCCGCCACGGATCACGGCGCCAAGACCGATGATGGCATCAAAGCTTTTCTTCTCGGCCAGCTTCTGCGCAGCCAGCGGCAGTTCCCATGCGCCGGGTACGCGCACCACGGTAATGTTTTCTTCTTTCACGCCGTGACGCTTCAGAGTGTCGACGGCGCCGTCGAGCAGCGATTCCACGACAAAGCTGTTGAAGCGGGCGACAACGATGGCGTACTTGCCATCAGCCTGGGTGAAGTTGCCTTCAATGACGTTGATCTTGCTCATGATGATTTCCTTCGGGTAAGTCGTCAGCAATTATTCGGTGGTTACGTATTCCACGATTTCCAGACCAAAGCCGGAAAGCGCGTTGAATTTCATGGGCGAGCTGAGCAGGCGCATCTTGCGCACGCCAAGATCACGCAGGATCTGTGAGCCGGTGCCGATGTTCAGGTACTGTCCGGAACCTTCGGCACGTGCACGTGTGCCAAAAAACTCGCCGATATGTTCGGCAATGTTTGCCGAGCTGTAGTCCTGGCCAATCAGCACCATGATGCCGTAGTCGCTGCCGGCGATTTCCTGCAGGCATTTCTGCAGGTTCCAGCCGAGGCGGCCCTTGTATTTGGCGTGCAGCAGGTCGCGCAGCGGATTTACCACGTGCACACGCACGGTAGGAACGGCGCCCTTGCTGTTGTCGCCCTTTACCAGTGCGACATGCGTATCGACGCCATCAGGTTCGCGATAGACGTGCATGGTGAAGTCGCCGTACTCGGTCGGCAGCGTTTGCGTCTCGATGCGTGTCACGGTCTGTTCGTTCACCATGCGGTAGTGAATGAGGTCGGCAATGGTGCCGATCTTGAGGCCGTGCTCCTGCGCGAATTTTTCCAGATCGGGACGGCGCGACATGGTGCCGTCCTCGTTCATGATTTCGCAGATCACGCCGGCCGGCTCCAGTCCGGCCAGACGGGCCAGATCGCAGGAGGCTTCGGTGTGACCGGCACGCTTGAGTACGCCGCCCGGTTCGGCCATCAGCGGAAAGATGTGGCCGGGCTGCACGATGTCGGCAGCCTTGGCATCGCGTGCGGCAGCGGCCTGTACGGTGCGGGCGCGGTCAGCGGCAGAGATGCCGGTGGAGACGCCCTCGGCAGCCTCGATGGAGACCGTGAACTTGGTGCCGTAACCGGAGCCGTTGCGCTGCACCATGAGGGGCAGCTTGAGCAGCTCGCAGCGTTCACGGGTCATCGGCATGCAGATCAGGCCGCGCCCGAATTTCGCCATGAAGTTGATGTCTTCAGGACGGCAGTGTGTTGCAGCCATCACCAGATCACCTTCGTTCTCGCGGTCTTCGTCATCCATCAGGACAACCATGCGACCAAGGCGGATATCGGCAATCAGTTCTTCAATCGTGTTCAGCGCCATCTTCAGTTTCTCCACGCTCTCCGTCAGGAGAGGGTCGGGGTGTGATGCCTGATATGAATCAGGTGTCGTGCTTACTTCAGAAATCCGTTTTCGGCCAGAAAGGCCATGGTGACGCCGCTCTGGTGTCCGGCATCGGCGGCTTTTTCGCCGAGCAGCAAACGCTCCAGATAACGGGCAATCACATCCACTTCCAGATTCACTTTCGTGCCTGGTTGCCAACCGGCAATGTTTGTTTCCTGCACGGTGTGCGGCACGATGGTGAGATCGAACTCCGCCCCGCGCAGACCGTTTACGGTAAGGCTGATGCCGTCCGTGGTGATCGAGCCTTTTTCGGCGATGTATTTTGCCAGTTCATCCGGTGCCTTGATGCGAAACAGCACGGCACGGGCCGACACATCGCGGCTGACCACTTCGCCAATGCCGTCAACATGACCGCTGACAATGTGGCCACCCAGACGCGACTGCGGCATCAGGGCTTTTTCCAGATTTACGCGATCACCCACTTTCAGTGATTTCAGTGTGGATCGTGTCAGTGTTTCCGTCGAGACGTCTGCGGCAAAGCCGTCGCCGGGCAGTACCACGGCCGTCAGGCAGACGCCGTTGGTGGCAATCGAGTCGCCCAGCTTTACGTCGCCCAGATCCAGCTTGCCGGTGGCAATGGAGAGGCGCACGTCACCGCCGCGTGGTTCGATGGCACGTACGGTGCCGACTGCTTCGATAATGCCGGTAAACATGGATGTTCTCTCTGGTTCCGGTTACAGCGTTTTTGTTCGTGCCAGCAGGCGGATGTCACTGCCCACCATGCGCACATCGGTGATGACCAGTTTGCGCTGCTCGCGCATGAACTGCATTGGCCAGTCGAGCAGCGGACGGGCGCTGCTGCCCATCAGCACCGGGGCCTGGTATATCACGTACTCGTCCACCAGGCCGGCACGGGCAAAACTGCCGGCCACCGTGGCGCCGGCTTCTATCATGACTTCGTTGGCGCCTTCCTTGGCCAGCCGCTGCAGCAGGGCCTTGAGGTCGACGCGACCATTGGTGCCGGCCAGTACCCATATTTCGGCACCGGCATCACTGAGTGCGGTCTGGCGGTCCAGCTGTGAATGGGTGCCGACAATGATGGTGCGTCCTGGCTGCTTCAGCACATTGGCCGTTGGCGGTGTGCGAAAGCCCGCATCCAGAATCACCCGCCAGGGTTGTACCGGTTCGCCACTGGTCCAGTTTTCCCATTCGGCCGGGCGCACGGTCAGCGCAGGGTCATCGGCAAGTACGGTGCCGATGCCGGTAATGATGGCCGAGCTCATGGCGCGCCATTGCTGCACGTCGCGGCGGGCGTCTGGCCCGGTAATCCATTTTGATTCGCCGGATGCCATGCCCGTGCGGCCATCAAGGCTCATGGCGAGCTTGAGCCGGGTCCAGGGCAGGCCGCCATTGATGCGGCGCAGGAAGCCGGCATTGAGCGTGCGGGCCTCTTCTTCAAGTACGCCGGCGAGCGTCTCGATGCCGGCATCATCCAGAATCTTTTTGCCTTTGCCGGCCACCAGCGGATTGGCATCCAGCGTGGCCATGACCACGCGTTTCAGTCCGGCAATGACCAGTTCGTTGGCGCAGGGCGGAGTGCGGCCATGATGGGCACATGGCTCCAGCGTGACGTAGGCGGTGGCACCAAAGGCGCGATAACCGGCCTGCTTCAGCGCGGCAACCTCGGCATGCGGGCCGCCGGCACGGGCATGAAAGCCGGTGCCCACCACGACGCCATCTTTCACAATGACGCAGCCCACGCGCGGGTTGGGTTGCGTGGTAAAGCGTCCGCGCCGCGCCAGTTGCAGTGCCTCGCTCATGTAGCGAACGTCGTCAGCAGAAAAACTCATCAGCTTTCCCGGTTGTCGCGTTCAAGTTTTTCAATTTCCGTACGGAACTCGCTGATGTCCTGGAAGCTGCGGTAGACCGAGGCAAAACGCACATAGGCCACGGAGTCCAGCGTCTTCAGTTCGTCCATGACCAGCTCGCCGACCAGACGTGCCTTCACTTCACGCTCACCAGTGGCGCGCAGGCGATGCATGATGCGATGCACGGCGGCATCAATCTGTTCGATGGAGACGGGGCGTTTCTGCAGGGAGTGCATCATGCCGGAGCGGAGTTTGTTCTCGTCAAAGGGCTGGCGCACACCATCGGACTTGATGATGCGGGGCAGGACGAGCTCGGCAGTTTCAAACGTGGTGAAGCGTTCGCCACAGGCCGTGCATTCACGGCGGCGGCGTACCTGGTCGCCATCGGCAACCAGACGGGAGTCGATCACTTTTGTGTCGTCGGCGCTGCAAAAAGGGCAGTGCATGAGAGACCTCTGAAAAAAGAACCTTCCTGATGTTTCGGCAACAGCAGTGCATCTATACAGCATCCCCTCTCTTCCCTCCACCGGGGCGGGAGGAGAGGGGGTGTTACAGCAGTCTTACGCGCCGTAAACGGGGAACTTTCCGCAGACGGCCTTCACCTTGGCAGCAACCGCCGTGATCACGGCTTCATCACCACGGGCGTCGATGATGTCGGCAATCCAGCCGGCCAGGTCGGCGCACTCGGCCACACCAAAACCACGGGTGGTCACG
Organism: Moraxellaceae bacterium; assembly: GCA_030646295.1. GTDB lineage: Bacteria > Pseudomonadota > Gammaproteobacteria > Pseudomonadales > Moraxellaceae > UBA2031. The sequence continues at coordinate 118,168 of JAUSND010000015.1, read as the reverse complement.
GCCGGGGTGCCGATACGGATACCGGAGGTCACGAACGGGGAACGTGGGTCATTCGGCACGGCGTTCTTGTTCACGGTGATGCCGGCGTTGCCCAGCCAGGCGTCAGCGTCCTTGCCGGTCACGTCCTGCTTGATCAGCGAGAGCAGGAAGAGGTGGTTGTCGGTGCCGCCGGAGACGATGTCGTAGCCGCGCTTGATCAGCACGTCGGCCATGGTCTGGGCGTTCTTCACCACCTGCTGCTGGTAGGTCTTGAAGCCGGGGGCCATTGCTTCCTTGAAGGCCACGGCCTTGGCGGCAATGACGTGCTCGAGCGGGCCGCCCTGAATGCCGGGGAACACGGCGCTCTGCAGCTTCTTTTCGATTTCTTCGTTCTTCTTGGCCAGGATCAGGCCGGAACGCGGGCCACGCAGGGTCTTGTGCGTGGTGGTGGTGGTGACGTCGGCGATCTGTACCGGGCTGGGGTACACGCCAGCCGCGACGAGGCCGGCCACGTGGGCCATGTCCACCATCAGGTAGGCACCAACCTTGTCGGCAATGGCGCGGAAACGGGACCAGTCCATCACGCGGGAGTAGGCGGAGAAGCCGGCAATGATCATCTTCGGCTTGTGTTCAACGGCCAGACGCTCGACTTCGTCGTAATCCACTTCGCCGGTTTCCGGCTTCAGGCCGTACTGGATGGCGTTGTAGCTCTTGCCGGAGAAATTCACCTTGGCGCCATGGGTGAGGTGGCCGCCGTGGGCCAGGCTCATGCCCAGCACGGTGTCGCCAGTGTTGAGCAGGGCAAGGAAAACCGCGCCGTTGGCCTGGGAGCCGGCATGCGGCTGCACATTGGCGTAGTCGGCACCGAACAGTTCCTTGGCGCGGTCGATAGCCAGCTGCTCGATCACATCAACATTTTCGCAGCCACCGTAGTAGCGCTTGCCCGGATAGCCTTCGGCGTACTTGTTCGTGAGCTTGGAGCCCTGGGCCTCCATGACGGCGGGCGAGCAGTAGTTTTCCGAGGCAATAAGCTCGATGTGCTCTTCCTGGCGGCGGTCTTCATTGGCAATGGCCTGGGCCAGTTCCGGATCAAAGCTGGCAAGAGTCACGTCTTTGCTGAACATCACGAACCTCATGGGCATTAGGGCAGGGCGGGAGGGGCCGTATTCTAGCCGAAACCGGCGGGCAGGTGCAGTGAAAACCGTGCGGGACGGATTTGAGCCGGATTCATCCGGCGCCGAAGGATGGTTTTCTGGTGACTGACGGGCCATTCCCGTCTTGCAATGTGCCATTGGGTGCTGTAACAATTGGACTGGTCTTAACAGTGTTCAGATTAGGGGGCGCCATGCCGCTGCTCAAAGCACCGACGTCAGTTGCCAGGGGGTATGTCCCCAATGCCGACGATCTCGAGGAGTTCCGCAAGGTCCAGCGTCTGGCCTATGCCGCTGCCGAGGCGGTGGCGAAAGAGCTGAAGCCGGGCATGACCGAAAAGGAGGCCGCCCGCCTGCAGGAGGTCTGGCTGCTCGATCATGGGGTCACCGACTGGTTCCATTCGCCGTTTGCCTGGTTTGGCGACCGCACGGCCTTCCAGGGCTTCAGGGTGGCGGTGCAGTTCCTGCCGACCAACCGTCGTCTGGAAGAGAACATGCCCTTCATTCTGGATAACGCACCGGTGGTGAATGGCTATGTGGCCGATATCGGCTATGCCAGCGTGCTGGGCGAAAACAGGATTCTGGACCTGCTGCTGGACGATCTGGCCGAGCATCGCGCGCTGATCCTGCAGCTGATCCGCGAGCGCCGCCCCATGAGCGAGGTGTCGCAGGCCGTGGATCGGCTGATCCTGCGCCAGGGACACGAGCCCCGGCACAAGGCCTATCCCTTCGAAACCCTGGCGCACACCGTGCAACCCATGCCGCTGCGCGCCAGCAAGCAGCCCAACACGCTGTTCAAGTTCGGCCTGCAGGCGGTCGAGGCACTGGGACGGCTGACGCTGACGGCACGCAAGCAGGGCTGGTCGCCGATCTGGTCGTCGAACGAAAGCTCGAATCACGCCCCGGTGCCGGGCCTCTGGGCGGTGGAGCCGCATCTCGGCTTTCGTGGTGTGGGCGCCAAGTTTGAAGAGCTGCTGGTGATCACCGAAGACGATGCCTACTGGCTGGATGACGAGTCGCCCCATGTGCGGCGCTGGAAAGAACGCGGCCTGTGGCCGCTGGAGCAGAGCGGGGTCAAGGCAGCATGAATGCAAAGACACTTGATGAGAAGAATGTGAAAGGCATGAGCGTGAAGGGCGTGAATGTGACCACCACACGGGTCGCCTCTGGCGCTGTCAACCTTCATGTCGTGATGTACGGCGACAGCAAGAAAACACCGGTGGTGCTGGTGCATGGCTACCCGGACAACAACCAGGTCTGGAAACCGGTGGCCGAGCGGCTGGCGAAAAAATATTTCGTGATTGCCTATGACGTGCGTGGTGCCGGGCAGTCGGATGTGCCGTCGCACGTGAAAGACTATCGCATGGAGTTGCTGGCACAGGATCTGGCGGCGGTGGTGGATGCGGTGATTCCCGGGCGCAGGTTTCACATGGCTGCGCACGACTGGGGGTCGATCCAGAGCTGGGAATCGGTGACCACTGATCGCCTGAAACCACGCATTGCCTCGTATACCTCCATGTCGGGTCCGTCGCTGGATCATGCCTCGCACTGGATTCGCGCGCGCACGTTCAATCTTTCGCCGATGGCCAAGGCCAAGGTGATGAAGCAGTTGCTGAGCTCCTGGTACATCGGCTTCTTCCAGTTGCCGGTGTTGCCGAAGGCAACCTGGGAAGCCGGGTTTGGCAAGTTGTGGCCGACGTATCTGGAAAAGCGCGAAGGCGTGGTTGAGCACGTGCCAAGCCCGACGCAGACTGAAGACGGCAAGCATGGTGTGCAGCTCTACCGTGCCAATTTCCGCAACAAGCTGATTAATCCGGAACCGCGTCATGCAAGCTGCCCGGTGCAGCTGATCGTGCCAACCAAAGACAACTATGTCAGCACGCAACTGTTTGACGACCTGCCGCAGTGGGTGCCAGAACTTTATCGCCGCGACATCAATGCCGGGCATTGGGTACTGCTGAGCAAACCGGATCTGATTGCCAGCCATATCGCCGAATTTGTGGCTGGTGTGGAGGCGGGTGAGATGTCCGGTGCGCTGCAGCGCGCACGGGTGCGTCCGCAGCGCCAGTCACTGCCGCTTGCCGGACAGCTTGCCGTCATTACCGGTGCAGGTTCCGGCATTGGTCGCGCCACCGCGCTGAAGCTGGCCGAAGAAGGTGCAGACATTGTTGCTGTCGATATCAATGAAGAGTCCGCTGCCCGTACCGTAAAGCTGGTGGAGGCGCTGGGCGCCACTGCCTGGCACAAGGTGGTTGATGTGGGCTCGGCGAAGGCAATGGAGTCGCTGTCCGGCTGGATTGAAAAGGATCTGGGCGGCGCCACCATTGTGGTCAACAACGCCGGCATCGGCATGGCGGGTGGAGTGCTCGATACGTCTGCTGCCGACTGGGAAAAGCTGCTGAAGGTCAATCTGTGGGGCGTGATTCACGGCTCGCGTTTGTTTGCACGGCAGATGGTGAATGCACAGCGCACCGGCCACATCGTGAATGTTGCATCGGCGGCGGCTTTTGGCCCCAATCGCAAACTGGCGGCGTATTCCACCAGCAAGGCGGCGGTGTACATGCTGACCGAATGTTTGCGCGCAGAGCTGTCTGACAAGGGCATTGGCGTGACGGCAGTGTGTCCGGGTTTTGTGGCCACCGGCATCGCGACCAGCACGGTATATGCCGGCATGTCCGAGGAAGAACAGCGTCAGAAGCGGGCGAAAGCGGATGCGCTCTACAAGCGGCGCAACTTTTCACCGGATGACGTGGCAGATGCCGTGTTCAAGGCTGTACAGAAAAATCAGGGGCTGGCACTGGTGGGTGCCGAAGCATGGATAACGCGGCTGCTCAGCCGTTTTGCCCCGGGTGCATCACGGATGATTGCCCGCATCGACATAACTCCGTAAATCGCTACCCGGGAGAGAAACATGACCGCTGTCCGTCATCAACTCAAGGCACGCCGTGTGCAGTTCAATCTGGATAACACGCCATTGCACTGGCTGCCGGATGATCCGTTTGCCACGCACATGATCAATGGCATCCACCTCTTGCTGCCGGCAGGTGAGCTGTGGTTTTGCCGGGTGTATAACCAGGCATTGCCGTATGTGACCGATGCGCAATTGCGCGCTGATGTCGAGGGTTTCATCCGTCAGGAGGCGGTGCACTCACGTGTGCACTCCAAGGCGGAACATTATCTGATACAGCACGGGCTGCAGACGGACGAGATCCGTGAACGGGCCGAGTGGCTGTTTGGCCATGTGCTGGGCGATGCGCCGTTTGGTCTGGGCTTTCTGAAAAACCGTTTGCTGGAAAAACAGTGGCTGGTGATCCGTGTTGGGCTGGTGGCGGCGGTGGAGCACTTTACCGGCATGCTGGGCCAGTGGGCCATGGACAACAAAAGCTGGGACAAGGCAGACCCGGTGATGGCGGACCTGTTTCGTTGGCATCTGGCGGAAGAAGTGGAGCATCGCACGGTGGCGTTCGATCTGTTTGAGCACCTGTGCAAGACCCAGCTCGGGTTTTATGTGAGCCGGCAGGCGCTGATGGCAATCGTATTTCCGCTGTTCCTGCATTTTCTTGCCACCGCCTGTCGCGGGCTGGCGGAGCAGGACACGGATCGCGAGGCACAGCGTGTTGCGCGGCAATCATTGCTGGAAGTGCTGGTTGAGCTGCAGCGCATCGGCAGGAAAACAGAGAACGTGCCCACCTTCGGGTTTCTGGTGGCGGGCACGCTGCGCTGGCTGTCGCCACGGTTTCATCCTGTCACCGAGGGCAATACCGAGCAGGCACTGGCCTATATTGCGCGCTCACCTGCCGCCCGCGCGGCTGTCGCACAGGCCATGCACTGATTCATAAAAGGTTCCGTTCTGTTGCCCGGCGTATGCCGGGCTTTTTTTTGCGAAAAAAAGTCAGTCGCCTGCTGTTCCGGTGACAGTCGCTCGTGCCATCTGGTTGTGTGCGTAATGGCTGACCATGTCGGCAAGGCCGTCAGTGAGCTGGCAGAAGCTGATCGGCGGGTTGGGGTCGGAGAGGTGGCGCAAGACGATGAAAATGCCACCATTGATCATGATGTAGCTCATGGTGGGAATATCGGGCGTGCGCAGATAGGCCGGGTGTGCCATCAGGTAGCGCATGACAAGCTCCTGCAGCATCTTGGTCAGTGGCTCCAGCTGCAGCTTCACGTTCACGTTGAGGGAGTCTTGTGCATATTTCAGGTAGCGGCCGTCGCGTTCCCGCAGAAAGATTTCGAAGTGTGCCAGCAGCATCTTTACGGCATCGCCGATATCAAGTCGCACAATTTCATTCAGCAGCGGCTGGATGGTAGCGACAGCATCGTTGATCATGCGCTCCTGCATGGCGGCATATACCGCTTCCTTGTTGGCGTAGTACTCGTACAGCGAGCCTACGCCTATGCCCGCAATCTCGGCGATGTGATTGGTGGTTGTTCCGGCGACACCATGCGTGGCAACGGCAATGAAGCCGGCCTCGACAATCGCGTCAACGGTGGCCAGGGCCCGTTTCTGTCGTGGTGTTCTTGTCATCGGGATACCCGAGTTGAATCCGAGTAAATACTCGGAATAGCCTCCCACTCATAGACCGGCCAGTCAATCAGACGTGGCAGAAATAAAAGGAGAGGCAAGATGACTGCCCGCAGCACTTCCCCGTCCGTTTCACGCCGCCCCGGTGGCGCCTCTGTCGGTATCCCGCCTCGCCAAATGGAATTTCGCATCCCGCAGGGATCGGCACGGCATGCCTTCTTCAACCAGAATGTCCTGGCCAGCAGCCTGTTCGTTGTGTTCTCCGGCATTTTTCCGCCAGGCGAACGCTTTTTCATGGAGTCGGTGCGCCGTTATCGCGATGAGATTACCGATCCGGTGCTCAAGGCAAAAATTTCCGGCTTCATGGGGCAGGAGGCGTTGCACGGGCGCGAGCACGAACGGTTGAATGAGTTTTTTGCTGCACGCGGGATTGATGTGGCGGTGCCGGAGCGCATGATCCGGATCGGGCTTGGTTTGCTGGAAAAGCTGCCGGCAAGCCAGCAGCTGGCCTGCACGACGTTCATGGAGCACTTCACAGCATTTCTGGCCGAGCAGTGGCTGACCGATGAAAACTTCAAGAGCACCTCCGATCCGGAAATGCTGAAGCTGTGGTACTGGCATGCCCTGGAAGAACTGGAGCACAAGTCGGTGGCGTATGACGTGTTTGTGCAGGTCAGTAACAGCCGGGCCGAGCGTGTGCTCGCAGGTCCGCTGGTGGTGGCGGCGCTGTTGCCTGGCATTGCGGCAAGCTGGGCCTGGCTGGTGGTGCGCGATGACGAGCGACTTAATGTACGCGAGCATGCCAGTGGTTTGCGCAAGCTTTTCGGGCGCGGAGGTTTTATCAGCAGCATCCTGCCGCGCATGCCGGAATTTGTCCGGCCGGATTTTCATCCTGACCAGCATGACACCCGGACGCTGGAGCAGCAGTGGCGTGACAGGCTGTTCGGTGCGGAGGGGGAGTTGCTTGATGAGTTCCGCAACCGGGAGTCGTTATCGGCGGCGTGATGAGTCAGGCTCGACACACCTCCGGTTGCTGCAGAATGCGTCGGGCCGTACGCGCGGCTTCCTGATTTTCGGTCTGCACCGAGCCCTGTGTTGATGGTGCTGCGGCTGGCGCCGGGGGCACCGGGACAGTGGTGCGCTTGCCACTGTCAATTTCGGCTTTTACCCGTATTTCGACGCGGCGATCAGGGCGCAGGCATTCAATCAGTTCGCATTTCACCAGCCGGTCCGGACACTCCCCGCTTGCGGTGACCGGCTTGCTGGCTCCCATGCCTGCCGTGCGAATGTTGTTGCCTGCAATGCCCTCGGCAACCAGTTGGGTTTTGACGGCGTCGGCACGTCGGCGCGACAGAGTCATGTTGGCGTTGGCCTTGCCAATGCGGTCGGTGTGGCCAATGACATCAATCTGGATGTTGCCTGCACGATGGCGCTTGAGTGTACCGGCAAGCTCGATGATGGCATCTTTTCCTTCGGTGGTGAGCTGGTCATCGCCAAAGCGGAACGAGGTATCACTGCTGAGGCTGAGTGGTGCATAGACGATTTCGGTTCGTGTTTGCCCGTCAGCGCCAGTGATTTGCCTGGTGGTTGCAACAGGCAGGCTGGTGTCTTCGGCTGGTGTAGGGACAAAATCGAAACCGGCTAATCCTTCGTAGGTTTTTCCGGTTGGCTGCAGTACGGTGTCGGTTTTTGTTTCTTCGACGCTCTTTTTCTCTTTCTCGTCTTTTTCGGCCAGTTCACGTTCACGAATGACAATTTCCGGATCGCATTCCATGCGTGCCAGTGCCGGGCGCCATTCAACGGTTCGCCAGCACTGGCCTGCATCATTGCGCAGCATCTGCCCCTTGGGCGTGGTCAGATAACCGGGAATGCGACTGCTCACGGGTGCGCAGGCGCTGATCAGCATTACTGTTACAAGCGCTGTGATGATTCTGTTCATGGATGTGTTCGGTTTCATGCCTGATTCCTTACCAGCGATAGCGCAGGCTGAGTTGCAGTCCATGCTCGTCGGCGACACTGCTGGCACGGCCTTCGTAGCTGCCCCATATCGCCAGGCCTTGCGTGAGATAAACTTCGCCGCCAATGCTGATGCCAAGTGTTGGGCTGTCGTCCGGAGTGTCCGCTACGGTGAAGACGGGAGTGGTGTTTGCAAACTGCGTCTGTTGTGTGAGCTGGGTGTCACCAACCGGCTGTACCAGCGAAACGGCGCTCTGTATCTGGGCCCAGCGGTTACCGGCCATCAGCCATGGGCGGGAGAGCTCCAGGCCGAGTCCGACTTCACCGACCAGATTGTCTTCGGCGGCAACCTGCAGTGCGGATGCAGTGGCGCCGGTTTCCTGGAATCCGTCACGTTGCAGCCACTGCACACCGGCAAGGGCAAACGGACGCAGGCCGAAATTGCCGACATGCAGACCAAAGCCTGCCTCCAGTTGGGCATCAGCCGTGGACGTGATGATGTTGCTGTGAGCGGTTTCCGGAATGATGCTGATATTGCGCTGCAGTGCGGTTTCACTTTGGCCAACACCAAGTGCAAGCTTGATGTGCATGCCGCTGCGCGATTCAAAACGGGAGTAAGCACCGGCGATCCAGCCGTCCTGCGTGCCGCTGGCTGCACGATCAGCAAAGGAAAGGTCGGCAGATGTCTGGCCAACGGCAAAACCGACGAGCACATCATCTGACCAGTAGCCGTCGAAACCCAGCGTCAGTATTTCACCGTCATGCGTGAAGGCGGTAGAGCCCACCTGATCATCCGACTTGCTTTCCCCGGTGGTTTGCACGGCCTCCAGCCAGATGCCTTCGATGGCGGATGTTGCGCCGCGCTCTTCGGACTGACCCTCGCCACGCGATGCCAGGCCAAGCCGGCTGGCACGATGGCTAAGCGCATGAACGAAACGTTGCGAGGTGCGGCTGGCGCTGCGGCTGGCGGCCAGCAGGCTGTCGCCATGCAGCTCGTCGTAGGCGGCTCTGGCCTCGGCGGCATTCAGTGGCGTGATGGCGACAGCCAGTGGGTGTGTTGCATCAATGGCTTCGATGGCATCAATTGCGGCTGAAACAGCCTGCTGGTTTTCCGTGAGTGATACCGTGACAAAGCCGGTGGCATTCCGGCTGACCAGCAACTCTGCCTCCGTTGCGCCATAGGAAACACTGGCATCAAGGAAGGGCAGGCTGGAGTCATCAATCGTATCAAACTGGCCGTTGATGCTGCCCGCCGTGAGGAAGGTGAATGTACGGCTGGTGCCGGAGTAGTCGCCAGGCAGGTTGAGTACGCGCAGTGTGCCATCGAGGGTGGCCGTACCCGCCACATTGATGACGTCACTCTGGCTGCCGGCTGTGGTGCCATTGATTTCAATTTCGGTGGTGCTGCCGGCAGCAAGGGTGAGATTGCCGCCAATGTTGATGGTGCCGATGGAGTTGCCCGGGCTGATCATGCTGCCGTTGCCGGTGGTGACATTGCCATTCAGTGTGCCGTTGCCACGCAGCGCGGTATTGTCAAAGAGCTGCAGGCCGCCACCGAGTATGCCGTCGAGGCGCAGGCTGCCTTGTTCGATTACGGTCAGGCCGGTAAAGCTGCTGTAGTTGCCGCCCATGCGCAGCTCTCCGCCCTTGAGCTGGCGGAAGGTGCCGGCACCGGTGAGGCTGCCGTTGTAAATGATGTCGCCGGTAATCGAGAGGCTGAATGTGGCGCCGCTTTCAACGTTTACATTGCCAAAGAGCGAGCCGAAAGCGCTCTCGTCGCCCAGCTGGAATGTGCCGCCCTGAATGTCGAGTTGTGTGGTGCTGAGGCTGCCGGTGAAAATCATTTCACCGATCCCGGCTTTCACGAAGGGGCCGTTTCCGCTGATGAGTCCGCTGTAGAAAATATCAAAGCCGTTGGTGTCGATGCCGCCACCGTTGCTGCGCAGCCGGATATCCCGCAGAAAGTTGAAGTTGTCATTCAGGCGCAGCAATCCGCCATCAATGATGAGGTCGCCATTGCCCAGTCGCGCATCGCTGTCGATGGCAACGATGCCGTTCTCGATCAGTACACCCGCGCTTTGTGTGTTGGTGCCGGTGAGCGTGAGTACGCCACTGCCGCGCTGGACAATGGTGCCATCTCCGCTGACATTGGCATCCACATCAATATTGTCGCTCCGGTTGAATGCGAGCTGCGTACCAACCCCCGTGATGACATCGCCGGTGATGTTGCCGGTAGTGCCGCCGTTGCCAATGCTGAGAATGCCGCTGTTGATGACGGTATTGCCGGTGTGGGCGAGGTCGCCTGTCACGATCAGCTCGCCCGGGCCACTTTTCTGCATCATGCCGGCACCGGTGGTGCCGCCATCAAATATCGCATCGTCGCTGCGATCAAATATCAGCCGGGTGTCGGTGAGCAGGTCAACATTTCCGCTCAGGCTGCCGGTGGTGCCGCCATTGCCGATACGCAGGCTGCCGGCCTCCACCTGGAAGACGCCATCAAAAAGCTGCTCGCCGGTCAGTACAAGCTCGCCGGCACCGCGCTTGATGACAACGCCATCGCCATCAATGACGCCGGAGTAAAGCGTCAGGTTGTCGCGTCCGAACACCAGTGTTGCACCGGCGTTAACGTCAACATCACTGACCAGTCCGCCCTTGAGGCCGCTGCCGATTTGCAGCGTACCTTCGGCGACGGTTGTGTGGCTGACCGCGGCATCTTCCCCGGTGTAGACCAGCGTGCCACTTCCGGTTTTGGTCAGGGCACCGGTGCCAAGCAGGTCGCCATCAAAAATGAAACTGTCGCTGCTGCCAACAACCAGACGCGCACCACCCGAACCGATGGTGACATCGCGATCAATGTTGCCAAGCAGTTGCAGGCCGCCATTGTCATTCAACGTGACGGTGCCAAAGCCCAGGCCCCGCTCGCTGCTTGCTGCAACCAGCCCCTGCGTGACGGTAAGGCCGCCCAGAAAGGTATTGGCGTCAACGGGGGTCAGCGTCACGGTGCCAGGGCCGGAGACGAGCATGCTGCCATTGCCGCTGATGTTGCCGTTGAGCGTCAGGTTGCCGTCACGGTTGATGACGAGTTGTGCGGTAGTGCCGATGCCGATGTTGCCGGTAACCGATCCGCTGCTGCCGCCGTTGCCCACCTGCAATATGCCGTCCGCAATATCGACGCCGGCCGGCAGGTTGAGGTCGCCGGTGAGCAGCAGGCGGCCGCTGCCCTGCTTGCGCAGGCTGCTGTCGGCTGCCATGCCGGTAATGCCGCCGGTGGATTGCACATCGAAGCTGCCGACATCCACTACGCCGGTTCCATCCAGAATCTCGATGGGACGCAGGTTGGTGGTGTCGGTAAGCACCCTGAGGCCACCACCGAGCGTGAGCTGCAGATTGCCCAGTCCCAGCGCATCCGGGTGTGCCAGCGCCAGATAGCTGTCCTCTCCCATGACGATGGTGTTGCCGACATAGGTATTGGCGCTGTTCAGCGTGAGGGTGCCGGGACCGTATTTGACCAGGTTTCCTGTGCCGCTGATGACGCCGGAGTGCTGCAGGGTGCCGAAAATGCCGCCGCCACCCGCCAGCGTGATGTTGATGCTGCTGCTGGTTTGCTGGGAGGTCAGCACGCCGCCGGCAAGGGTGAGGTCGCCAGTGCCGATGCTGGTGTCATCCACGATTTTCAGGATGGCGCCTGTGCCTACGGTGGTGCCGCCGCTGTACGTGTTGCCGGCTGCCAGCGATTGCGTGCGGTACTGCTCAATGTCAGTGAGGGGGTTGAACGTAGGGGGCAGGCCGGTGCGATCAATGGTGAGACCGCCGGTGCCGGTGATCTGGCCGGAAAAGCTGGTGTCAGGCGCCGGTTGTTCGGTGCCCATGGTAATGGTCAGGTCATGGTTGCCGAGTTCGATGGCGCCCTGACCATTGAGGGCTGAAATCAGGCGGTCGGCACCAAACAGATCAAAGATGCCGCCGTTCTGGATGGTGAGATGGCCAGTGGCAATGGCTCCCTCAACACGTCCCTGCTCAATGATCGTATTGCCGGTGGCGAGAGTGGTGCTGGTCAGCGTGGTGGTGCCAGAGCCGGTAAACGTGAGCGTGTTGGCTCCCGTCAGGTTCGTGGCCCAGTTGTTGATCGTCTGACTGAGCCCGATGTTGAGGCCGTTGTTATCAAAGATGCCGCCACGAGCTGTCAGGCCTATCTCGCGCAGGTCATTGAAGGCTGCTCCGAAGCGCAGCGTGCCACCATCAAGGTTAAGGGACGAGGTGCCCAGACGACTGTCGGCGTCCAGCACCAGTGCTCCATCGTGGATATACCAGTCGCCCACATGGCTGGAGCTGCCATTCAGGACCAGATCGCCGGTGCCGGTTTTGGTGATGCTGCCGGTGCCGCTGATATCGTTGCTGAGGGTGGCAGTGCCGGTAAAAACGCCGATGCGGCCGCCGCCGTTGTCCAGCACCAGGTCCTGGCCAAGATCCAGTCCGTTTTCCAGAATCAGTCCACCATCGTCCAGCGCCACGACGCCCCCACCGCCCAGGGCCCCGAGATTGGTGACCTGCACGTCGGCGCCGGAGATGTAGGTGTCGCCGCCAATACTGTTGGTGCCGCCCAGCAGGATCCTGCCATAGGAGCCGGGGTCACCCGGAATGCCGCCACCCCCGGCAATCACCAGGTTCCATTGCTGGTAGCTGCCTGGTGCGACCAGCCCCGCACCTACGCTGTCACTGATGCTGTCGTTGATGGTCAGCAGTTCGCCTGCCTTCACGCGCAGGATGAGGTTGCCCGACCCTTGCAGGAACATGCCGCTGCCAGCGGACGCACCAGCTGAGCCATCGCCTGCGCCATTGCCACCCGCAACACCATTATCGATGTACTCACCGTTGCCACTGATGCTGATGGTGCCGCCCTCGGCCACAAAAATGCCGCCGCCGAGCCCGCCACCGCCGCCGCCACCGGTGGTGCCGCCGTCGCCACCTGCCAGGCCTCCGGTGCCTCCGGCGATTGCGCCCGAGCCACCACCACCACCCAGCCCGCCGTTACCACCGTTCCCCGTCTGGCTGCTGCCGCCCCCGCCGCCGAAGCCGCCAGCGCCGCCGGTTTGTAGTGCACTGCCGCCCCCGCCGCCGCCAAAGCCACCCTGGCCGCCGTTGCCCCCGGCCAGGCTGGCGCCACCACCGCCGCCACCAAAACCGCCGTTGCCGCCATCACCGGCGATGGCACCACCACCGCCACCGCCAAAACCGCCATCGCCACTGTTGCCGGGTGCGCCGTCGCCGCCATTGAACCCGCCTCCGCCCGCGCCGTTACCGGCAGAGCCGCCGCCACCAAGGCCGCCACCCGCGGTAACACCATCGCCACCGGCACCACTTTGCCAGTACACGCCCTGGCTGCCGGCTTCCGGCGCAGCACCACCGCTGTTGCCCCCCGCGCCACTGTAGCCGCCACCACCGCCACCGCCTGCAGCATCGCCGTTGCCGCCATTGGCCTGCAGTCCGCCCCCGCCGCCTGCGGAGCTGCCGCCATTGCCCAGAAGCCCGCCGCCACCGCCGCCAGAACCGCTACCGCCATTGCCACCCAGTCCGCCACCACCGCCGCCATTGCCAAGAGCGCCATCACCCCCCACGGCACCGTTCTCTTTCACCGTGACGTTGGATAGCGTGACATCGGCCCGGCTGTTTACCAGTACGGCCCCGCCAGCGCCAAGCCCGCCACCACCACCATCAGCACCATCGCCACCCTCGGCCAGACCGCGCAGCAGGGTGAGATTGCTCACCTGCACCAGAATGCGCGGACCACCGGCATCGTCACTGGCACCAATCACCAGCAGTCGGTACATGTCCTGACCGTCAATGGCGTGGTTGTTGCCGCGAAGCGTTACGGTATTGAGGATGGGCGGCAGTGTTCCTGTCAGCAGAATGTCTGAACGGATATCAATGAAGTGTGCACCCGGGTTGGCATTCGCACTGATGATGGCCTGACGCAACTCGGTCTCGTTGCTGGCGATATAGGTTGCCGCCTGTGCGGTCTGCAGCAGGCCTAGCAAGCATGCGGTGGCGAGGGATTTGCGGACAAACGGAGGGCACGACAAATGCCGGAGTGTGAGGCTCATTGAGAGGGCTTCTATCTTGTTTTTCTTTGTTGGCGCAGGAATATTTGCTGCCATGCCTGTTATCAGTTTCTTATACCTGACTAAAACGACATAGGCCAATTCGGGTTGCGTGCTGCGATTATTCAGGCAGTCTGCTCATGCAGAGGTATCGTGTTTTCAGTAGCGGGGGGTTATCGTTTTTCGTCATTTGGCGCTGAGTTTTTCAAGGCCTGTCGCTAATGCACAAGAAACACCTTTGCCATCAGCCAATAAAAAAGGCCTCGCAAGAGGCCTTTTTCATCTCGTCGCCAATCGCGTCAGGCTTAGCCAGGCACGCGCACAAAAACCTTGCCGTTTTCTTCAGTGGTTTCAAAGGTGGGCAGTGACTGCGGCTTCTTGCCCATGGACAGCAGGCGCGAGGTCCAGCCGGGGATGGGCATGCCCACCACGGCATTGCACCAGTCCTTGTTGTCGCCGGTGCACATGTCAAAGCTCGATCCATGGAAAGGGCAGGTGATGGTGCCGTTGGCAATCTTGCCCTTGCCCAGCGGCAGGCCAAGGTGCGGGCACTTGCTCGACACGGCGCAGGCCTTGCCGCCAACGCGGGTCAGCAGCAGCGGCGTGTTGCCGGCCTTGACGGCCAGCGCCTTGTCTTCCTTTACGTCTTCGGAGCGGGCGATCTCGATCAGCTGCATGGTGCGGTTCCTTCTGGTAGATGCCCCCGGCACGGTGGCAGGGCAGGGGCGTCGGGGTTGACCGCAATCTTGTAGCAGGAAACCGCGTGCAAGCACAGGCATCCAGCCTAACAAGTGCGTGCCGGTTGCGCCCAAATCCCTGCACAGCACGCACTGGCCGGGTATACTTGCCGCCACCAGGCCGGGGTTCCCGGCCACATTCCGGATCACGTCCCTTTCCAGCCGCTCCCGACCGGGGCCGGCATGCCCGCCGCTATTGCCGGCGACCGGGAAAGGGCGCCGGCCCGCAGCACCAAGGTAGCAAGAGAATGGCTCAATACATCTACACGATGAACCGCGTGTCCAAGCTGGTTCCCCCGAAACGCGAAATCCTGAAAGACATTTCCCTGTCCTTCTTCCCCGGCGCCAAGATCGGCGTGCTCGGCCTCAATGGTTCGGGCAAGTCCACGCTGCTGCGCATCATGGCCGGAGTCGACAAGGATTTTCAGGGCGAGGCACGTGCACAGGCCGGTATCAAGATCGGTTACCTGGAGCAGGAGCCGGAACTGGACCCCGCCAAGGATGTCCGTGGCAACGTTGAAGACGGTGTGCGTGTAGCGCTTGATGCCATGGCCCGTCTGGATCAGGTGTTTGCCGAGTACGCCGAAGAAGGCGCCGACTTCGACAAGCTGGCCGCCGAGCAGGAAAAGCTTGAAGGCATCATCCAGACCTGGGATGCCCATAACCTCGACAACCAGCTGGAACAGGCCGCCGATGCGCTGCGCCTGCCACCATGGGATGCCGACGTCACCACCCTCTCCGGTGGCGAGCGTCGTCGTGTGGCCCTGTGCCGCCTGCTGCTGAGCAAGCCCGACATGCTGCTGCTCGACGAGCCCACCAACCATCTTGATGCCGAATCGGTCAGCTGGCTGGAGCGCTTCCTCAAGGACTTCCCCGGCACCATCGTCGCCATCACCCATGACCGCTACTTCCTCGACAACGTGGCGGAATGGATTCTCGAACTCGACCGTGGCCACGGCATTCCCTGGCAGGGCAACTACTCCAGCTGGCTGGAGCAGAAAGGCGCGCGCCTCGAAACCGAACAGCGTCAGGAAGAGGCCCACACCAAGGCGCTCAAGCGCGAACTCGAATGGGTGCGCAGCAACGCCAAGGGCCGTCAGGCAAAATCCAAGGCACGTATGGCCGCCTACGACGAGCTGGCCTCGAAAGAATTCCAGAAGCGTTCCGAAACGCAGGAAATCTACATTCCGCCAGGCGAGCGTCTGGGCGATCTCGTGGTGGAAGCAAAGAATATTTCCAAGGCGTTTGGCGACAAGCTGCTGTATGAAAATGTCAGCTTCAATGTACCCAAGGGCGCCATTGTCGGCATCATCGGCCCCAACGGTGCAGGCAAGACCACACTGTTCCGCATGATCACCGGCGAACAGAAACCGGACAGCGGCGAAGTCATTGTCGGCGAGTCGGTGAAGGTCGCGTATGTCGGCCAGATCCGCGATACGCTGGATGACAAGAAAACCGTGTGGGAAGAAGTTTCCGGCGGTCTCGACATGATGCGCGTCGGTGAATACGAAGTGCCATCACGTGCCTATATCGGCCGCTTCAACTTCAAGGGCAGCGACCAGCAGAAACGCGTGGGCGAACTCTCCGGCGGTGAGCGCAATCGTTTGCAGCTTGCCAAGATCCTCTCGGCCGGTGCCAACGTCATCCTGCTCGATGAACCCTCCAACGATCTCGACGTGGAAACCCTGCGCGCCCTGGAAGAAGCCATTCTCACCTTCCCCGGTTGCATCATGTGCGTGAGCCATGATCGCTGGTTCCTCGACCGCATCGCCACGCACATCCTTGCCTTTGAAGGCGACGAGGTGGAATGGTTTGACGGCAACTACACCGAGTTCGAGGAGTACCGCCGCAAGAAGCTGGGCGCCAACGCGGGCCCGCACCGGATCAAGTACAAGAAGATTGGTGGTTGATGCGTTAAAGGGGCGGCCAGATGGCCGCCCCTTTTTTTGACGCGCTTTATTTTTGACGTGCTTAATGCCGCAGTCGCCACGTGATCCGATCTATTGGGAATTGAAGCACAGGGAGATAGGTTGAAATGGAAAAAGACGAAGTGCTTGAAAGAATAAATGAAAGAAAGCAGTTAATTATTGATAACTTAAATAGGCTAAATGAGGTTGATGTTAGTAACCCGGTTCTGGCTGATTGTCGAGCTATTATTTACTCGTCACTCAGGGAGTTGACTTCTGATTTGGGGTCAATAAATGGAGGTGAAATGTATGATGATTTCTTTTCATTGTTTCAAGACTCGATAGATGTAATTGAATCGGATCAGGGGGAGCTTCTTGTAAGTGTGGTTTCTGGAAGAACTGATTCTTCAAGGGCTTTGGTTATTCTCTTTAGGATGGTTGCCATGTGCGTTACTGAGGCATTGGCTGATGGAAGGGAGCATAATTATCCAGATTATTTTATTCGGCTTGCTGCTTATTTCTTTGGGGTTTCAAATTATAAAGATGATAATGTTAGGGTTCTTTCTCAGAAAATATTTTTCAGCTTTAAGACAGTTAAGCTAACTATTAATTCTGATTTCCGTAGGAGTGTGCTTGAGTCTTATCATGGAATAAAGACGATTAAGGATGATATTGAGAGAGATATTTCTGATTTTGAGGTAAGGCTGGCTGAAAGGGAGGAGAGGGCAGATGCGTTGGTTGTTAAGTCTGATCACTATATTGAGATAATAGAGAAGCATAAAATTGCCTTGGGAATTGATGCGCTTGCAGCTTCCTTCGAGGTATTTCGCACAAAGAAAAAGGATGAGCGAGACTTTAATTTGGTGGTTGTTGGTGTTCTTTTGCTGGCGATGATATTGCTGCCTGCATGTCTTTTTGCGTTTGGAAGTTTTGATACGCAAGAGGATATTTTGCCACAGGTTGTTAGATATCTTCCGTTTGCTAGTATTGAGCTGGTCTTTCTTTATCTGTTCAGAATATCAATTATTCAGTTCAACTCCATTCAGGCGCAGCTCCTTCAGCTTGACCTTAGGATTGCTGCTTCAAAATTTGTTCAGGAGTTCTCGGCGTTCAAAAAGGAGGCTGACGTCGATATATCAAAGTTCGAGTCTCTTGTTTTCTCTGGAATTGTTGCTGAGCTTGAGAGGACTCCAAGTACATTTGATGGAATTAAGGAGGTTATATCCTCAATAAAGGAGGGTAAGTAGCCATCTAATGAGCCTCTCCCATATTGTCGCGAGGCTGAAATAATGGCTGGGGTAGACACTTTTTGAGAGCTGAGTTGATGATGATTGTGTTGCTGTGGCCATGAGTGCCAGTTGATAGGCTCATTTGCATACGGTTGCGAAAGTTTTATTTAAAATTTTTCATAGGGCTTAACCATGACCACTCCCCCAATCCGCTTCGATGACGGCGCCGCCTACGAACGCTTCATGGGCATCTGGAGCCAGACTGTCGGTACGGCCTTCCTCGACTGGCTGGCGCCACCTGCGGGCGGCCAGTGGCTGGATGTTGGCTGCGGCAACGGCGCCTTTACCGAAATGCTCATCGCCCAGTGTGCGCCCGACGCGATAGACGGGCTGGACCCCTCCGAGGGCCAGTTGGCGTATGCGCGCACGCGTCCCGCGTTGGGCAATGCCCGTTTTCATCTGGGCGATGCCATGGCGCTGCCCTTCCCTGACAAGAGTTTTGATGCGGCCGTCATGCCGCTGGTGATTTTCTTCGTGCCCGATCCGGCCAAGGGTGTGGCGGAGATGGCGCGGGTGGTGCGTCTGGGCGGCACCATCTCGGCCTATGCCTGGGACATGGAGGGTGGAGGCTTTCCGTATTTTCCGTTGCAGCAGCTCATGCGCGAGCTGGGCCATGTTGTACCGATGCCGCCCAGCCCGGAGGCCTCGCGTCTGGAGGTGATGCTGGAGTTGTGGAACGGCGCAGGCCTGGTTGATGTGGAAACCTGCGAGATAACGGTACAGCGCACCTACGCGGATTTTGACGATTACTGGACCACGGTACGGGGCGGGCCGAGTGTTGGCGCCACCTTGTCCACGATGACGCCGGAACAGGTTGTGGCGCTGCAGGACAACTTGCGTGCGCGCCTGCCAGTGGCGGCCGATGGCTCCATCACCTGCAGCGCCCGCGCCAATGCGGTGACAGGGCGCGTGGCGGGCTGACAGCAGTTGTAGCAGTTGAGTGGCATGAATTATTGCGAACAGCTCGAGTCTTTTTTTGCCGACGATGATGAATACATTACGTATGATAGCCGGCACTGTCGTGACATGGCGAACCGACAGCCTCTCTGCTGAGTGGTTAAATGGTCGCTGCTGCCGCCAGCATATATTCACTCCTTATTGTTTGGTGGTGCCCATGAGGTCTGTTGTGTTTCGGCTGTTCCTGCTGCTCTTGCTGCCTTTTTCTGCACTGGTGGAGGCTGCTTCACCTTACCTGGTTCAGCCTGCGCCTGACTGGGTTTTGCCCCAGAGCTATGACAGCCAGCCCATGGCCGAGACGCAGACAGTGGCCTTCCTGCTGCGTGATACGCAGCTGCGCTTGCAGCCGAATCTCATCCGATATCACCGTAATGTGACGACCCCTGTCAGTGCGGCTGCCATCAGCGAGGCTTCTTCGCTCAGTGTGGATTACAACCCGGCGTTTGAAACTGTTCAGCTGCATGGTATCCGTCTCAGTCGTGACGGCAACGTGCGGGATCTTACGCACGATGTACAAAGTCGGGTTCTCCAGCGCGAACAGGGGCTGGAGAGCGGCATTCATGATGGCATGGCGTCGGTCGTATTCATTCTTGAAGATGTACGGGTGGGAGACATCATCGATTTCTCCTACTCGGTCAGCGGCAGCAATCCGATCTTCAGTGGGCATCGCGCCGGGTTTGCTTCGGTTGACAGCGGGTTGCCAACCAGTCGACGGCATTTGCGCATCCTGACGGCAAAGGCACGGCCACTGCAGGTCAAGGTGTTTAACGATACAACGCCGGTTACCAGCAGAACGCTTGGCGAGCTGCAGGAGTATCGCTGGGAGGCGCAACAGTTACCCGCTGTGCAGATCGATCAGGGCACCCCGGACTGGCATGTTCCCTTTCGCTGGCTTAGCTACAGCGAATATGCCTCCTGGTCCGATGTGGTGGCATGGGCCCAGCCACTCTATCAGCGCGCGGCGCGCCCCGACCCGGCTATCCAGGCGCAGGCAAAGCGACTGCGCGCGGCCAGTCAAAACGACCAGGAGTTCATCACGCAGGCACTGGATTTTGTGCAGAACGACATCCGGTATCTTGGTCTGTCACTTGGGGCGAATACGCACAAGCCATATCCGGCGGCCGAGGTGCTGCGTCGGCGCTTCGGCGACTGTAAAGACAAGACCATGCTGCTGATCGAACTGCTGGCCAGTGGCGGCATCAAGGCGCATCCAGCACTGGTGGCCACCGCACGTGGCAAGGGCATTGCGAACGAATTGCCAAGCCATGGGGTGTTTGATCATGTCATGGTTTTGCTGGAGTTGGGTGAGCGCCGATACTGGCTGGACGGTACGCGCCTTTACCAGGCCGGCATCCTGAGCGAGCGAAGTGTGAGCGACTTTGGTCTGGCCCTCCCGATACGTCAGGGGCAGGATGCGTTGGTAAGCATGTATGACACGAATGAACCTCGTTACATCGTCGATACGGTGGAGGAGGTTGAGGCCAGAAATTTTGACGGACCCGTTACGCTGACGGTGGAATCCCGTTATCGGCGCAATGCTGCCGATTTCCAGCGTTACCGGTTTGCCTCACAGCCGCCCCAGCAAGTGGCGCGCAGCTATCTCGACTACTACCGGCAGCACTATACGGATGTGAAAGCAGAGGGTATGCCAGAGGTTCATGATGATATTCGCCTGAACGAGATTGTTGTTCGCGAGCGTTACACCATCGGCCAGTACTGGCAGAAAGAAGAGAACGGCCTTAGTGCGCCGGTCAGACTGTCGGTGTTCGTTGATGCAATTCCGTCCCCGGAGCAGCTGACACGACAGAGCCCGTATGCGATCCCGGCGGGCCGACGCATCAACAGCACTTTTCATCTCAGGTTTCCGATGGCGGTAGGCATAAAGACGAGCGAGGAAACTCTCAAAATTGAGCATCCGGCATTTCTGTACCAGGGGCAGGAGGCCTATCGTGGCCAGGTTTATACGTATCGTTCCCGGCTTGAAACACGTACTGACGCGGTTGATGCAGGGGATATGCAGGAGTTTTCCACAAAACTGCGCCAGATGGAGCACGACTGGGTGTTCAGGGTGAATATCCCTTCTGCTGAAAAAATGGGCTGGCCTTCCATCGTGAAGCTTAAGGAAAGCCTGAAGAAGGCGGTGAGCCCATGAAGACCTGTTTTCTTGCGTTGATGCTGGTGTTCGGGGTTGTCACACCGGTGCATGCTGCCGGTAACGAGCTTGTTCATGATCTCGGTGATTTCTGCATGGAGCTGGCGAGCAGGCTGGCGGCAGGGGATATGGACTACATGCTCAGTCGCCTCGATCAATCGAGGTTGCTTGCCGATATGCGGTTTATCGGTGACAGGCTGGCGTCCCCGGAAGAGCTGAAAGCCCTGGCCGAAGGTATAAACCGTGGTTTGTCGAAAAATGTCATGCAGTGGAAGATTCAATGGCATGTTGCGGCTGTTGCCCGTGGCAATCCGGAGGGGTCATGCACGCTGGTCGGGAATCTTGGGCATGATGAGACCACGTCGGCAGTTGCGCTTGTGGGCATCAGGCTGATTGTCGCAAAGAGCGAAAATGACTTTGTGCTGAAAGATGTCGTATATCCGAATGGCAGCTCTTTATTTGCCAAGGCCACCATGCTGCTGCCTGATCTGTTCAGGGCGGGCGAAATCATGGAGAAGCCCTTTCTGCATGACCCGCAGACAGTGCAGGACGCCAGGGAGCTGATTCGTCTCCTGCAGGCTGCCGGCGCGGGAGATAATGAAGCGATTGTCACTTACTACAAGCAGTCTGGAGCACATGTCCGGCAGAATGAGGTGCTTGCTGATCGCTTCATTATTGCCGCACAGGCGCTTCCGGAAAAAGAGTATCGTGAGTCGCTGGAGTTCTACCTTGAAAATGTAAAGGCGGAAGTGCAGGACCCGATCCACCTGATTGATCACTATTATTTTCTTGGAAAGACTGATCTGGCGCTTGCTGCGCTGGAGCGCGTCAGCCCTTTTTATGCCGGGAGCTATTCGGTTGGCGTCATGCGTGTTGCGCTGCAGCAAACAGGTGGCGACCTTGCTGCGATCGAGACGAAGGCGCTTGCATTGCTGGAGCAGAACCCGAATGTGGAGATGGTGTACTGGCTGCTATTCAATGAATATGTACATGATCGGGAGTATGAGCGCGCAACACTGGTGATGGATGTGCTGGTGAATGCCTACGGCTATACGTTCGGGCGTACGCTGAAGTCTGAGCCGGCTTACGTGGAGTTCTCGCGCTCACCGGAGTTTCGCCGCTGGCGGAAACGCTCATCATGATCACATTGGCTCATTGTGGTGTCCGGCTGTCTGGCTTCGCCAATCAGCCGGACTGTTGAGGCAAGGCCCGCCATGAATTATCGCGAACAGGTCATCGCATTCGTCGACGCCTTCAATGTCGACGACCTAGATCAGGTCATGTCGTTTTTTGCCGACGATGCGGAATACATTACGTATGATGGCCAGCACTGCCGTGGCAAGGCGGAAATTCGCGCGGCCTTTGCGGCGCAGTTTGCCGGCCGCTTCGGTCAGCTGCGGTTTATCCGTGACAAGCTGATTGTGGATGAGGCGACACAACAGGCGGCGGTGAGCTGGCGCTGCGAGCATGGACTGGCGTCGGGGTTGCCAGCGGCACCGCTGCGCTGGTTGCAGCGTTCACTCGCGGTAGTGATGGGCCAGAAACCGTATTGGGAAGGCGTGGACCTGTTCCGCTTTCGTGACGGCCTGCTGATCGGCAAATACACCTACGCGCAAACGCGCTTGCCGTTGTTCCGGCACGGTGAATAGCCTGCAACATTGCACCCAACAAAAAGCCCCGCACTGCGGGGCTTTTTATGAGCATTGCCGCGCTTACGGCAGTGGCGGCGTATTCCACTCGCTGCGCAACCATGGTGCGGTACGCACATCACCGTATTCGGCGGAGTTGGTGCTGTACGCCGGATCGCCGTAATAAAAATAATCCGGCAATTGCGTGTAAGGCGTTACGCCAGGAAAAATGTCATTGGAGTAAATGATCCAGGGAATGGTCTGGCCGCTGCCCTGATCGAGGCGGCCGTTGTTCTTGCTGACTTCGCCGTTGTAACGGATTTTTACGCCATCTTCGCTGCCGGTCTTCATGGCATGGGCACCACCATCCACACCGATTTTCGGACGGTTGTTGTCCTTGGGCATGGCCGACCACGTGACGATCTGCTGGCCATCATGCTGGCTGATCAGTACATGCGTGGGTAGTCCGTTCTGGAAATAGACGAAATACTTTTCCCAGTCATGCTCATGATCGTTCAGCCAGTCGTTATCGGCGTAATACAGCCAGTACTGGTAAACGTCATAGCCGCCACTGTTCACGTGATGAAAATACACGGCCGGGCGCTGGTCGTTGGGGCCACGGTTGGCCCAGCCGGTGGAGCCGGTGCCGGTCACGCCCGTGCCGATCTTGAAGCGCACCAGGTTTTCCTTGTTGTGCTCGACATCGTTGTCGTAGGGCGTGAAGCGGTAAGGCTGCGGAAAATTCTGCTCGCCGGAGTCAAACCAGTCCTTGCCGTCAAACTGCAGGGTGGCCAGGTAATCGGCGGGAGCGGGTAGCGCCATAGCCATGCCTGCGGGCAGGGCAAGCAGCAGTGTGGTCAGCAGCTGGCGAATGAGTGGGGGCATGGGCATCACCTGTCTTGTTGTTGTCGGGGTGTCCTGATGGCTCTGATCATAAGTCGCCGTCATGACAATCCTGCGGACACAAGCGGAGCGATCCATCACAAATAAGGACGCGGGCCGACAGCTGGTGCCGGGACGGCAGACGGAGCCGTGCAGGGAGACAAGATGCCGGCAGTCCGTTATCGTCAGTCTTTATTATTAGTGATTGCGAGAGTTTCGATGCCGCTGGACGCCATCCGTTCCCTTGGTGCCAAGATGTACCTCAACAAGTACTTTGAAGACTTCGGTGAGGTTATTGAAGTTGAGGTGGAGCCAAAATCAAACATGGCGACGATGCTGGTGCAGCTGAAGGGCGAGGCAGCACCGCTGTGGCTGAAGGTGGACTATCGTGTGGAGCCGGATGCGTTTGTGGTGGTGCACTTTCGCTGTGAGCGGGAGTGGGTTGGCAATGCGCTCAACCGCTTTCTTGGCGGCAAGCGGTTTGACATCAGCAGCGGCTTTACCCAGACGGTGCTCAATCTGCTGCTGTAGTGTTGCGAGTGTGGCGCTGTGGCCGGGCAGCTACGAGGTTTCTGGCGCCCATAAAAAAACCCGGCATTGCCGGGTTTTTTCTACAGATTGCTAATCAGCCTTAGAGGGGCTTGATGTTAGCAGCCTGCTTGCCCTTCTGACCCATGGTCACGTCGAAGGAGACCTTCTGGCCTTCTGCGAGCGAACGGAAGCCGTCGGCCTTGATTTCGGAGAAGTGGGCAAACAGGTCTTCGCCACCGTCATCCTGAGTAATGAAGCCGAAACCCTTTGCATCGTTGAACCACTTAACTGTACCAGTAGCCATTTCTTTAACACCTATTAAAACAGAGAGGAATGCATGAAAACTGAACAGGTGAAATTAAGAACTGGAGTACTGGCGAGAGCTAGAACTGACAAGAATCATTTCTGCCTGTGCGGCATGCGAGGGCCATACTGACAGGTATTGGGGCTATGTCAAGCAACATTGTAGTGCCGGTGTCACGGCCAGCTCTCCTGCCCATGGCTGACGAGGGGGCAACCCGGGGGCTTGCAAGCCCCCGGGCCGAATGAAGAGCCCTGCATTGCGGGGCTCTGCGGGGTCACTCCACCGGAATCATGAGGTGCTCGTAGGGCGTTCCGCCATACATGATCCAGTGCTCGCCGGAGTGTGGCTCGGACGAGAACATGGCCGGATCAAGCTTGCCCGGAGCAATCACCATGATATGCGGCGGTGCCTTTACCCAGTGCTCACCCGGGGCTGGCTTGGCGGCGAACGGGTCGGTGTTGCTGGCGTCGCTGCCGCCCTGCAGCATGTAGGCAATGCCCACTCCGTCAATGGCGGGTGTGGTTTTGCTCATATAGGCATTCATCCACTTCATCCATTGCTTGTCCAGGCACATCGGGTCCGGGCCGGGGGTGCCCGGATTGTCCGGGAGGCAGGTCCAGCCATTCTTTCCCTGGCGCAGGACGACAGGCTTGCTGCCTGGTGCGGTTGGCCAGTCCAGTATGGTGGCGTCCTTGCTGACGGATGGTGGTGCGGCGCTGCTGGCCACCTGGATTTTTTGTGCAGTGTTCTTGTTGCCGGAGCTTGCTGCTCCGGCTGGTCCGGCGGCAATGACCAGGCTGATCCCGGCCAGAGCAGTCCTCAATAGGCGTTTCATCGCAGTCTCCTTGCCGGGATATGGGATTTCCCTTGTCCTGACCGGAAACCCCGGCATTTCACTCTGGTACAGGGCAATTTAAGGTTAGTTCCGCCGCGGTAGATTGCCGGGTATATGCAAAACCCATTTAAGAAGGTGCGGCTTCAGAAAAATTACCGGGCATAAGCGGGCTTGAGTCATTTAGACTTGCCGCCCGGACAACTGTGTCCCCTCTGCCCATCTGGAGCCTTCAACGCCATGCAGTGCAAACTTGATCTGGAAATCACCCACAGCTCGTTCGGACTGAGGTCCGTGCCGGCGGGCGAAGACGAGGTGGTGTGGGGCGAGGGTAACCGTGCGCAGGGCGTGGTGTTGCTGCCGGGACGGGTCCTGCTGGATCCGCTGTCGGACGAGGAATTTGGTGCGGATGTGGTGGTGCGCACGGCAGAGAAGTTCCTGCCCAGCAAGAGTGCCCAGCGCACGGTGCAGATGCCGTTCGAGATCATCGACCCTGCCGAACTGACCCTGTTCTCGCCGGCCGAAGAGTATTCGGTCAGCCTGGATGTCGAGGCGGGTGACTACACCCTGATCTATGAGGTGTGCCTGGGCAAGGAGGTCTATTACGTTCTTACGCTGCTCAAGGGCAGGATCGAGCAGGCAACCGCACTCAAGTCGGATGGATGGGGGCTGCAGAAGGGCCTGCCGCTGACGGCCGGGGTGTTCTGATCGTTCCCTACCGGTTTCCCGCATGAAAAAGCCCCGCCTGTTGCGGGGCTTTTTCATGGCGGTGATTCAGCGCGGCGTGTGTGGTGTGCGATGCCGCAGCAGGTAGCGCAACAGCAATGGCAGCAGGCTGGCCATCAGCAGGGCAAACAGGATGTCGTCGCTCAGGACATCGGCGGGCGAACTGACCGATGCCAGTGCACGTCCCGCATTCACAAACACCAGGTCAATCGGCAACATGCCGATCTGGCTGACCAGAAAGAAGCGCCCGGCCGGAATGCGGGTAAGGCCCATCAGCAGGTTCACCAGGAAAAATGGCGGGGTTGGCGCCAGTCGCAGGGACAGCAGGTAGAACACATCATCGCGTGCCATTTTGCGATTGGTGCTGGCGACAAGCCTGGGCCAGCGTTTTTCCACCATGTCGCGCAGGACATAGCGCGACAACAGCATGGCGAGAGTGGCGCCGGTGCTGCTGGCAAATGACACCAGCAACAAGGCCTCGACGAACCCGAACAGTGAGCCGGCCAGCAATGACAGGGCGGTGGCGACGGGAATGGAGAGCCCTGTTGCAATCACGAAGCCGAGAAAAAACGTGATGACGGCGGTGACTGGCCATGCGTCAACCAGGGCAGCCAGCTGGTCGTGATGCGCCTTCATGGTGGCGAAATCGAGCATGCCGGTTGCCCACAGGGCAAATAATCCGCCCGTCATGAGGGCCGCGATCAGGGGAATCAGCAGGGTACGCTTGCTGCGTTTTACATGCGGGCCATGTGTCCGCTCAGTATTCATGTTCGGCTCTCACGCTGGTGCCGGGAACCTGATAGTACTGCAGGAAAGTGGAGGTGCGGTGCCAGCCGGCCCGTTCGAACATGCTGGTGAGGTTGATGCCGATACCGACATAGGCAATCCGGTGGTCAGTGGCAGCGGGATCATCGAAACCCCGCACGTAATAGCCGGCATGCAGCTCCAGCCATTTCAGCGGTGTTTGCGCCATGCCGGAGAAGCCGTCCAGTTTCAGTGCCATCAGATAGCGGGCATTCTCATAATCCGTGAGCGGGTCATTGCTGCCACTGGGTACATACTCCATGCGCAGGTCGAGCCGTCGCTCCCAGGTCTCGTTTGTGGCCAGCTGGTAGCCGACCAGACTGCCGGCCACATTCATGATCATGTCTTCGTAGGAGACGCCGTAAGGACTGAAGCCGTCACCAAGTTCCATGAAGCCGGTGATCAGCAGTGATGAAATGGCGGCGTCTCTTGCGGCGGATTTTCCTTCTGCGCCCCAGTGCCGGTAGAGACCGTCAAACGCACGCGTCATCACGTAACTGGTGTACAGGTGCCCCATCTTGTCGGCGCCACCTTCGTTGGTGTCGGCACCAAACCAGCCTTCGGACGTGGCATGCATGGACTGCTCGCCATAGTCCCAGTTGAGCAGTCCCCAGGCAGAGATCACGCCGGCACCAATCCACCGGGTGGCCGCGATGCGCCGGTCGGTATCGTCAGGGGATTCTTCGGCCCAAAGCGGCAGCGCCACGCCGCCAAGCAGCAGGGTCATGAGAAGTTGCCGGCGCCAGTTACGCATGTTGTTCAGTCGTTTCCTTGATGCTTGTGCATGGTCATGCGGTGATGCGGGGATGCTCATGCATAGTCATACGGGCCGCCCTTGGCGAGGGCGCGCTGGTAGGCCGGCCTGGCCTGCACCTTTTGCAGCCATGCGGCCATCGTCGGGTGTGACGTCCTGATGCCGCCACGGTTCATTGCGGCCTCCACCGGAAAACTCATCTGGACATCGGCCGCAGTGAACTCCGTTCCGGCAAACCACGCCGTCTTGCCCAGTTCACTTTCAATGTAGTTGAAATGCAGGCTCAGCTGCGGATTAACAAACTGCGCCTTCACCTTGTCGGCAATGCCCTTGACGATGGGGCGCACAAAAAACGGCATGGGGGCCTTGGGGATTTCCGAAAAAATCAGTGTGAGCAGCAGCGGCATCATGGCCGAGCCTTCGGCGTAGTGCAGCCAGTAGGTATAGCGCAGCCGTTCTGCCGTGTCCGGCGCCGGGATCAGCGTGCCGTTCCCGTATTTGCCGACCAGATATTCCATGATGGCGCCGGATTCGGCGACCGTAATGTCGCCATCGGTAATGACCGGGGACTTGCCGAGGGGATGGATCTTTTTCAGGGCGGCGGGCGCGAGCATGGTCTTGCTGTCGCGCTCATAACGCTTGACCTCATAGGGGACGCCAAGCTCTTCCAGTAGCCAGAGGACACGCTGCGAGCGCGAGTTGTTGAGGTGGTGAACGGTGATCATTGGCAGGCTCCGGGGCTGGCAGGCGGTGGCAAACGTTTGGCTGATCGTGAATCGACGGTGAGCGGATGGTGGTGATCGCTGGCTGATGCTGCGCAAATCCAGCGGGCTTCGCAATCGCACAAGATGTCGAATGGCACAGACAATACCGTGTCACTGGGCTTTAATCATGGATTGATCATTCCTGGACGGGTGTATGTCGGCAGAGCGGCTTCAGTCTCACCTTGGATCACTGCGGGCCTTGCTGGTGACGGCGATGCAGCGGCTGGGTGATCCCGCTGACACGGAGTCCCTGCACGAGATGCGTGTCGTGCTGCGGCGGTTGCGTATGCTGCTGCGTCCCCTGACGCGTTCAGGGCAGGCAGGTCTGCTGCGGGATGTTGCTGCCGGGGTGTTCCGGCAGACAAACAGCCTTCGCGATAACGAGGTGTTGCTGGAAGAACTGGTGCGCAGCGGCATGCATGTGGCGGCCGCTGCGCGGCAGGCGCAGCAGATGCGGGATCGGCAAGCCCTGATGGACAGCCCCGGTCTGGACGGGCTGATCGCGGTCTGGCCTGCCGATGGGGTGGCGTGCCTGTCGGTACCCTCGCGGCGCCGGCGGCGCGGCCTGAAGCAAAAGATGCGGCGCGAGTCGGTGAAGGCGCGGCGGAAACTGCGGCGACAATTGCGGCAGCCTGCGCCGGACCTGCATGAGGTGCGGCTGGCAATCAAGCGCCTGCGCTACCGGCTGCTGGCGCAGGGGCATGCATCACCGTCCCTGCTGGTGCTGCTTGAACTGGGGCAGGAGGTGCTGGGCCAGTGGCACGACCATGATGCATGGCTGCTGCGCGCCGTTACTGAGCCCGATCTGCAGGGGTGTATTGGGCGGTGGCAGCATGAAAAGGCGGTCTTGCAGGCCCGCTGGCTGCCGTTGCGGGACGGCTTGCTTCTGGTGCTCTGACGATGAGGGGCGTACACCGTCCCGTTCGACCGGCTTGCAAATCCCGAGGTGCTCCCCATCTTGTAGAAAACGTTTGGGAGTCATGTCATGTCTGATGCGCTGCTGATTGCCTGTCCGCATTGTCACCGCAAGAACCGGGTGCCTGTGGCCCGCCTTGCCGAGGGGGGTGTCTGTGGCAGCTGCAAGGCGCCGTTGTTTGCCGCCAGGCCGGTTGCCCTGACTGCCGCCACCTTTGATGCGCATAGTGGCAGTGACCTGCCGCTGGTCGTGGATTTCTGGGCGCCATGGTGCGGGCCCTGCCGCCAGTTTGCGCCGGTGTTCGAGCAGGCGGCTGCGCGTCTGGAGCCGCAGGTGCAACTGGCCAAGGTGGATACCGAGGCGGAGCCGGCGCTGGCACAGCGCTTTGCCATTCGCAGCATTCCCACGCTGATGATTTTCCGGCAGGGGCGCGAGATTGCGCGCATGTCCGGTGCGTTGCCGCCAGCACAATTCATGCAGTGGGTGCAGCAGCATCTGGGCTGATTGTCACGGCGGGGGACAGGTATAAAAAAACCCGGCATTGCCGGGTTTTTTCTACAGATTGCCGATCAGCCTCAGAGGGGCTTGATGTTGGCAGCCTGCTTGCCTTTCTGACCCATGGTCACATCGAAGGAGACCTTCTGGCCTTCTGCGAGCGAACGGAAGCCGTCGGCCTTGATTTCGGAGAAGTGAGCGAACAGATCATCACCACCGTCGTCCTGGGTGATGAAGCCGTAGCCCTTAGCGTCGTTGAACCACTTAACGGTACCAGTTGCCATTTTGCAATTACCTGTAAAAAAAGTAGAAATGTGGGCGTTAACCCGGAGTGCATGAGACCTTACAGGGAGTACAAACTGGAGTACTGGCTGGACGCTAGAACTGGCAGGCGTGACTATCGGCCTGTGCGGCATGCATTCAGATGATTTTCCGACGGCATGTTTCTGTCAAGCAAATTTTGCGTGTCGCCAGTAGCATGAATAAACACAAGGCAGGCAGGTCGGGTGGTTGATGCAGCGCATGGCACCACAGGCATGTGCCGGCGTTCAATAATCAAAAGTGTGTGACTTACGGCCATGCCGGGCAGGGGCGACTGACGAATGGAAATGACGCTGGTTTACGCCATGATGATCTGTGTGCTCATGGTGGTGCTGACCGTGCTGGTGCATTACGAGGGTCTGCGCCTGATCTCGGACCAGCTGCTGCCCCGGTTGCACATGCATCCCCGCCAGCGCATGGTGTTCATGATTCTGGGGGTGTTTGCCGCGCATACCGTTGAGGTCTGGATGTTCACCGCGTGCTACAGCCTTCTGGACGGGGTATCCGGTTTTGGTGGCTTCATGGGGCACAAGGAGGGAGGCTGGGTCGACTACCTGTATTTTTCGGCAGTGACCTATACCTCTCTGGGTCTGGGCGATGTTTACCCGGTAGGTAATTTCCGCTTGTTGACGGGTGTCGAGGCGCTGACCGGCCTGCTCATGATCGGCTGGTCGGCCTCGTTTACCTACATCCTGATGGTGCGGTTCTGGGAGCAGCACACGGAGCACGACCTGCGCCGCAAGCGCGGGCGCTGAGTCAGGCGGTGCTCCCCGTTTCCATGCCGTACGGCAGGCATATTTCCACCCGGCAGCCATTCTCCGTGACCCAGCGCGCCTCGCCGCTCAGTTCGGCCAGGCGTGCCCGCATGATCGCAAGCCCGCGGCCACTGTCCTGCCAGTGTTCGGGATTGCCGGCGCTGCCGTTGTCCTGCACCGCCAGCACCAGCTTGTTGCGGGTGCTGGACAGGGTGATGTGCAGCTCTGATGCCCCGCTGTGGCGCAAGGCATTGCTCACCGCCTCGCGCAGCACGCGCGTCAGGTTGGCGTGCTGACGTGAACTCAGCATGTTGCCCAGCTCGGTCTCCAGCTGGTTGTCCCAGACCAGTCCCACGCCCTGTGCCTGGGTTCTTTCCTGTATCTCGTTGCGCCACCGGGTGGCTGCTTCGCCCAGCACGGTGTCGCGAAAGTTGAGTGTGTGCAGCAGGTCGCGCGTATCGCGGATGGCTTCACGCACCAGTGGCTGATGATCCGCCGGACTCTTGTGCAGGATGGTCAGCAGTTTGGCGCCGAGGTCGTCATGAATGTCCCGGGCAATCCGCTCGCGCTCGATCTGGGCGCCGGTGTCCCGTGCGCGGAACATGTCGAGGGACAGTGCAAACAGGTTCCTGACGGACTCCAGGGTGTCCAGATCCTGATGCGTGAACAGTCGGGCACCGTTACCGGCGTGCCGCAGGCACAGGGCCCGGCCCGGTTCGCGCAGGTCCGGCACGATCAGCGCCAGGCCGTTTTCCTCCACCTGTGCCAGATCGTGATCGTGGTGGTAACTGTCGGCCGGCACAATCTGCAGGGGCTGGTAGACCACTTGCAGGATGTCGGGCCAGCGCTCGCGCAGACGGCTCTCGGTGGCTTCGCCGGCATTGGTCTGGATGAGCAGGGGAAGCGCATCAGGCAGCCACTGCTGCAGGGTGCGCTGACGGCGTCCGCCCAGCCACTCCCAGAGCTTCTGGCGCAGGGGAAAATACAGCCAGCCTACAATCGCCACCGACAGCGACAGTGCCATGCCTTCGGGGACCGAGAGGAAGGACAGCAGCAGCACATCGACCAGCACGACAGCGATACCGCCCAGAAACCATGCCCAGACGGCATACCACCAGGCCTCCAGCTGGAACAGGCGGTAACGCACCACGCCCAGTGCCAGTCCCCAGTACATGATGAGGAAGGCGCCGAACATCACGCCCTGCGGGGCGGGCAGTGGCAGGTTGAGTGCCGAGGGGATGATGATGGTGCCGGCAAACAGGCCGGTGGCAACATAGATGGACAGCAGGAACCAGCGCAGGGCGGCGCGGTCGGCCGGATGCTGCCGGGTTTGCCACCACTGCATGCCGGCAAAGACAAAACTGAGGGCAAACACGATCAGTACGCCGAAGTGAAACAGCGCGGGGTCGCCGCCGGCCTGTGACGCATCCAGCAGCCAGACGGCCATGGCAGCGGCGTAGCAGGCCAGGGGTGCCCACATGCCACCCAGGCGGCGCGGGTAGACCCAGAGCAGGCTGGTCAGCGAGGCGGTAAAGAACAGGGCGCCGAAATGATTGGCCATCGAGAGCAGCCGGAAATCCGTGGCGGGCAGCGCCAGTTCGCGGGTGCTGTAAATGCCTGCGGCCGGCGCAAAGATCAGGTAGCCGATGCCGGTAAGCAGGTACAGGCGGGTGGCGGCCGAGACCTGCGGGCTGAGCGCCCAGACCAGTGCCCCGGTGAGGACCCCGCTCACGCCGACAAACAGCTGGAACCAGAACAGCAGGGGAAGGTCGCCCAAGCGAGCCGGACGGGTATCCAGGACGACATGGCGACCGTCAGCCAGGGTCGCCGTCAGTGAGCCGGTCTCCAGCTGGCGGGCCAGCAATCCCTGGTCTCGCATGAAGGCGTTGTAGCCGGCAAAGCCGGGCAGGGTGTCGGGCTCTTCGGTCAGCAGCTCGGCACGTGCAGGCAGGTCGCCATGTGTGGTCCCGAACGAGACGATGATGGCGCCGGGCTGGATGCGCGAGTGGTTGGGACTGCTTTCACCCACCGCGGTGACCATCAGGCGTTGCTTGTCATCCAGCCCGATGGTCAGGCCCATGCGCGGGGTGGACAGTGCGGCCACTATCGACAGCAGACTGACGGCCAGGGTCACGATGACGGCAAGGCCGATGAGGGTTCGGGGAGAAAGTCGCATGTCGGGTTCCTGGTGACGTGATCAAGTCCTGCGTAGAGCATAACGGTACATGCTTGTCGTCGTCATGTTGCCCGCCGCAGGTGTTCGCGTGCATGCTCGGTGTATTCAGGGATTGGTGACCGGATTCACCTCAGGGAGTAGTGCAGCCAATGAAAAGGGTGCTGGTAGTTGAGGATGTCGTTGATACGGCACACTGGTTGGCGGAAAGGGTGCGCGGTGCGTTTGGTGCCGGCGTGAGTGTGACGCTGGCGCATACGCTGGCGGCGGCGAAGCGGATGGCCGATCAGGACGCGTTTGACCTGTTCGTGGTTGATCTGGGGCTGCCGGATGGCGAGGGTACCGACTTCATCCGTCATGTCGAGCCGGTGCGAACCGGGGCACACGTCGTGGTCACCACGATCTATGATGATGATGACCATGTGTTCCGGGCCTTGCGTGCGGGCGCGCGCGGGTACCTGCTCAAGGACCAGTCGGATGCCGTGCTGGAAAGCGCATTGCGGGGACTGGATGCCGATGTGCCGGCGCTGTCCCCGGGCATAGCCCGGCGGATGATGGATTTCTTCTCGCAGTCAGGTCCCGCGCTGGAGCCCTGCGACCTGACCCAGCGCGAGCGCGAGGTGCTGGTGCTGATTGCCGGTGGTCGCAGCGTTATCGAGGCGGCGTCGCAGCTGGAAATCTCGGTACACACGGTGCGTGGCTATGTGAAGGATATCTACCGCAAGCTCGGTATTTCCTCGCGGGCAGAGGCCAGTCTCAAGGCCGTCCGCATGGGATTGATCCGGCAGGGCTGAATTGTGGATGCCGGTTGACCTGTGTCATGTGGTGACAGGCCGGTCCGTGGTGATATCAGACAATAACCTTGCGAGGAGTGATGTCATGGATATTGCCAGTGAACTGTTCGGGACCTCCAGCGGCTGGATGGTCATCATCGGCCTGTTGATCATGCTGCTGGGTATTCCCGGCGTGGTCTGGTGGACGCTGGGGCACACCAAGGTGTCCGAGTGCGAAGCGAAGGACAAGAAGGCGCATCCCGGGCAGTAGCCGGGTGGCGTGCTAGCCTGTAAACAGGCTGGCTGATAGAGGGGCATCTGCCCCGTCAGGCAGTGCATCAGGGAGACATGAATGGAACGCAATATTGGTGATGTCGAGCGCGTTGTGCGGGTGGTGGCAGGCCTTGGCCTGTTGTCGCTGGTATTCGTGGGACCGCAGACCTTGTGGGGGCTGATCGGCATCATGCCGATCCTTACCGGCCTCTCCGGCTGGTGCCCGCCTTACAGCCTGCTGGGGATCAACACCTGCCGGGTGAAGCCCGAAAGCAAGCCTGAGTAAACCGGTGTCTCCGGGCGGCAGAGTTCGCTGCCCGGTGAATCAGGTTGTTACTGAATCAGGTCCTTGTAGGCGCACCAGGTGGCATGCCCCAGCAAGGGCATGATCACGATCAGGCCGACCAGGGCCAGCGCCATGCCAAGCCCGGTGAGCACCACGATCAGTGCCGCCCACACAAGCATTGCAGGCAGGTTGCGGAATACGGCACGCACACTGGTGATCATTGCGGTCACCACATCGGCGTTGCGATCAATCACCATCGGCATGCCGATCACGGTGACGGAAAAAATCACGCTGGACAGGATGGCGCCCGAGACCAGCCATGCAATGACAACGCCCCAGTAGTTTCCTGACAGGAAAATGTCGCTCACAAAGTCCTTCACGCTGCCCATGTCGCCACCGTAGGACAGCGCAAACATTACCGCCGCCACACGTTCCCACAATATGCCCGCCAGGATCAGCACAATGCCGTAGTCGGCAATGCTGTTGATGTTGCGGCGCAGGCTTTTCACCGAATTGATGAAGGAGGCGGGCTCGCCGGCCTCGCGCTGCCGGGTGAGTTCGTAGATGCCGGCGGCAATCAGGGGGGCAATCAGCACAAAGCCGGTGACGACCGAGGTAAAGAGTTCGGCATGCGGGGCGGCGAGCGTGACAATGGCCCAGCCCGCAACGGTGACCAGAATGCCGTACATGAGGCTGGGGCCAGGATGGGTCATCATGTCCTGCCAGCCGGACTTGAGCCAGAAAAACGGGCGCGTCGGTCCGACTTCCCGGATGGTGATCACGGCTGCATCATTACTCATGGCAAAGTCCCTGTCGTCTGCATGGATACCGGTAGTGCCTGACGGTACTCCATCCCGTGACGTCTGCCATCCCCCTTGCGCACCGGGCGTCCATGAAAAAGGGGAGCCTGTGCTCCCCTTCTCGTTTCGGGTCGGGACTTAGCCGCCCAGTGCGGCCGTGGCTTCCGGTGAATCGTAGAACGATTCCAGATGCATGCGGATGCGGGCTTCCAGATGGCCGGACTGTATGAGTTCGGCGACGAGAGGTTCGCCAATCGAACGGACTTCCACCTGCAGGCGCTCGCGGCTGAGGCCGATGTCTTCCAGCACCTGCATCAGGGTCTGGCTGCCCCACTGTTCAAACCAGGCATGCACCAGATCGTTCAGCATGTCGCGGGCATAGGGTGTCTGGCGGAAGTGGTTCCAGATTGTGCTG
Organism: Moraxellaceae bacterium; assembly: GCA_030646295.1. Classification (GTDB taxonomy): domain Bacteria; phylum Pseudomonadota; class Gammaproteobacteria; order Pseudomonadales; family Moraxellaceae; genus UBA2031. Next base: position 82,988 of record JAUSND010000015.1, on the reverse strand, counting down.
CCGATGCGCACCACGTCATCCACATCATCAGCGGTCACGTACTGCGTCACGCGGTGCAGTTTTTCGCCCTTGATCTGCTGCCAGAACTGGCGTGCCACGGCCTTCAGCTTTGGGGTTTCCATGGCGCGCTCAACCAGCCGCTCACTCAGTTCCATCGTGGCCTTGGTGTTGCGCTTCACGTAGCCCTTGAGCGTGCTTTCCAGGGCGGCGTCGAGCGAACCCATGCGCTCCATCATGCCTTTGCCCATCTTCATCAGCGACGACATGCCGGGCACTTTCTTGGTGAGGCCGTTTTCTTCCACCAGATAGTTTTTCAGGCCGTGATAGACCAGATCGGAAATGAGTTGCGTGACAGAAGGGTTCTGCATGACGGAGTGCACGATCTGGCGACGCAGGTCTTCCAGTTCGACCACGCGATCCACGATGAGATCGTATTCGCGGGCATTGAGCAGCTCTTCCAGCGAGGTCTGCTTGTTCATCGGGTTCTGCAGGGCGACGGTGGCCAGCGTACCGATCTGGGTCAGCAGCGTTTCACTGGGGGTGACCTCGAAAACATTGCGCAGCAGGAAATCACGAACACGTACTTCGTCGGTGACGCAGGTGACCGGCCGTGTTGCAGCCCAGTCACAGAGGGAGGCGGTTTCGTCGTCGAGCAGGGTGCTCAGGTCAGGGCCGGCCAGGCGGTCCATGAAGTGGCGGGTGTGGGCGTCAAGCAGGACGGCAGCCGTGGGGTGCATCGGGAACTCCTTTTTATTCTGGTTGGGCACACCTTACCGCAAAACGGCTTGTCGGAATGGGCCGATTTGCCGGCAAATGCGGGCGGGCATGCAATACTGGCGGCACAGCGTTCCTGTGCAGTCATCGCCGTGATCTGCCGTCTGGCGAAAGCTTGCTTGTCTGACTGGCAGGAGACGAGCAGGCTGACCGGTCTACGTCTTTAATAATTGCCGGCGCTGTCTTGGGTGCCGGAGTGCCGATGCTGTGCGGAACACCCCTATGAACGACATTTTCAAGAACGAGAATCTGGTCTGGGACCTCGGGCGGCTGACCGATCACGATCGCGCCACCCGCTTTGCCATGCGCTTTCAGCAGTCGCTGTGCGTGTACTCGCCGCCGGTGCAGCAGCTGTATACCAACTACGAAATCATTGTGCCCGATGACGACAATCGCAAGCTCATCATCCTGCCGAATCCGCATGCGTTTCACGACACTTTCAATCGCATCAATGAAGATGCCGTGATACAGACCAGCCTGTTCATTACGCCGAACGAGGAAGGGGCGCTGCAGTTGCTCATTCCCATGGGTAATGGCCGGCAACGTTCCATGCCGCTGGCGGTGGGCCTGAATTTCATCCAGAGCAAGCTGGGGCCGGATGTGCCGTTCCTGCCTGTGCTGGCCAAGGGCGACCTGCGTGAATTCAAGCAGTCGCGCCCCATGTTGCACCTGCACCGTATCGTGCTGAGCCGGATTGACAAGAACTCCGAGATGGAGTCGCGTGCCATTCGCAAGGTGATACAGGACAAGCTGATCCGGCACTTTGGTTTTGCGGCAGTCGGCAAGGCATCGGTGGTGGAATAATGGTTGTGCAGTGAGTGTTTGACGACATAAAAAAGCCCGCGATGAATGCGGGCTTTTTTATTGCATGAAGCAGGGCCTCAGTGGGCGTTGATGAAGCGCAGCACCTTCTGCATGTCTTCACGGGCTTCCGGCAGGATGGGTACGAAAATCGGCCACACATGGAGCAGGCCTTTGCGTGCCAGCAGCGAGACCTGCACGCCGGCCGCACGTGCGGCGTCGGCAACGCGATAGGCGTCATCGCGAAAGATTTCCTCTTCGCAGACGGTGATGAACAGCGGCGGCAGGCCGGTGTAGTCGCCATAGACGGGTGAGGCATAGGGGTTTTCGTAATCCTCGTCCTGCACATAGACGGCCATGCCCACTTCCAGCATACGGTACGAGAGCATGTCGTCCTTGCCGTCATTGTAGCGACGGCTGGGCGAGGCCATGGTCAGGTCGGCATAGGGGGAGTACACCACGGCACACTTGGGCAGGGGGCGGCCACGGTCGCGCAGGGCTAGCAACAGTGCAAGCGTGAGGCCGCCGCCTGCAGAATCGCCCGCGACGGCAATCTGCTCGCCACGCCAGCCCTGGCTAAGCAGGAACTCGTAGGCTTCCAGGGCATCATCGACTGCGGCCGGAAACGGGTGTTCGGGCGCCACACGGTAGGCCGGCATCAGCACGTCGGCATCCAGTCCCTTGGCCAGGCGGCCGCAGAGGTTGTGGTAGGTTGCCGGCTTGCCGCAGACATAGCCGCCGCCATGCAGGTACAGCAGCACCTGCCGTGGTTTTTTCACGCGCAGCCAGTCGCCCCTGAGGTTGCCTTCTGCAAATGGTGTGAACGTCACGCCACGCGGCAGCAAGGTGATCATGGGAGGATTGCCCATGGTCAGGCGCAGGTGGCGCACCAGGCTTTCAGCGGATTTGGGCTGGTGCCGGATGGTCAGGCGGGCGCCCGCCTTGACGATGCGGGCAATCAGACTGGGCATGCAATAACTCCTTCAAAATGCTGGGCAGACACTAACGGCGGGAGGGGCTGGTCGCCATGGCCGGGGAGGTCGTCAAATTGTCGATTCGGGCCAATTCCTGAGCGTTGCTACTGTTCGCCATGTGGTCGCTGCATTACGCTGTGACGATATCCGCTAGTGAGTCTGCCCAGATGACTGTGATCAAGCTGTCCGCCGATATTGCCACCACCCCCGATCTTGTCTACGACTATGTGACACGGCCTGCGCGCTGGAAGGAGTGGCATCCGGCGTCGCAGGGGGTGCATGACATCACGGACGAGTCACTGGTGGCGGGGCGCCGGTTTGAGGAGGAGGTCCTGTCTGCCGGCCGCCAGCGCCGGCTGACCTGGCTGGTGGAAGAAAGCCGGCCGGGCCAGCGCTGGCGTGCTTCGGCCTATATGGCGGATGGCAGCACGGTGCGGCTGACCTATGAAATGGCGGCAACGGGCGAGGGCACCCGCTTTACGCGAACGCTGGAGTACACTCTGCGGCCGCGCCTGCTGCGCTGGCTGAATGACCTGTTCCTGTGGAAGAAGATACAGGCGGAATCAGAAAAGGCGCTGGCCAATCTCTGTGCCCGCCTGACCAGCCGCTGATTACGGTGCCGCCAGAATGGCAGTGACCGCCTGCGACCGGTAGAACGACTCCAGGTTGCGGCGCAGCAGCGGCTCCAGCATTTTCTTGTGCTTGAGCATGCGTACCACATGTGGCAGGTAGCGCATGGCTTCGCCCATCATGATTTCTTTCGTGATACCCATTTCATCGACCAGTTCGCGCAGGCTGGTCTCGCCATATTTTTCGAAGAAGCAGTCCACGCCGGTGTCGATCATGGCGCTGTAAATCGGCGTGTGGCGGATTTCGCGCCATGTTTCATAACCGATCACGAAAAACTCTTCCATGTCCAGGCTGCTGACGCCGCGCTTGAAGGTGCTGACGGGCTTTTCCTTGATGGTGTCCCACACTTCAAGCGAGATTTCGCGCAGACGGTCTTCGTCAAAGTGGTTCAGCAAGAAGTGCTCGCTGCGCTCCAGGACTTTTTCAAGCATGCGGCGCACGTACTTGCCCATGTTTTCTTCCAGCGATTCCTCCAGCATGGGGAATGCGCTGGACAGCAATGACTGGCCCAGGCGTCCGGCACGTGCGGCCCCGGGAATCATGCTGGCGATGTCACGGCCCTGCTGTGCATAGCCCCGGATGCCTTCGAGCATGATGTCGGAGGCGAGCGCGGCATAGACCGGATTGGCAATGACTTCATGCACAACCTGTTCGCGGGCATCACGCATTTCGAGTGTCTTGTCGAGAAACTCTTCAAACAGATGATCGGGCAGCAATTCGCCAATCGTGGTGAAGTCGTGAATCGGGTTGGCATAGAGGGCGCGTGCGATTTCCCCCACCAGCTCGGGGATCGCTCCCGACAGCTCAAGGTCAACGGCATAGTTGCGCGCCGTGTCCTTGATCATTTGTGGCGTTACGGCTTCGTTCAGCGTTATTTTTTCTGCATCCGCCAGCAACTGGTCTATTTCTGTTTCAACCAGGGCCTGCAGGGACTTTCCGCTCAGCTGTGCGGTGATGTGGGCGATATGTGCATCAAGCAGGGCGGCGGCTTTCGGGTGCATGGATGTTGTCATCAGAAGGCTCAGTGGTTGCTGCTGTGAAATATGCGCTGCAGGAATGCCTGCATGCGCTTCCATGAGTCGGCGTCGGCGGCCGGGTTGTAGGAGATGTCCATGCCGTGTTCTTTTGCCAGTTTGTCGGCATCGGTGCTGGTGAAGCCGTGTTTGGCGCCGGGGTAGTTCACGAAGGTGAAGTCGGCGCCAGCGGTTTTCATTTCGGTTTTCAGGGCATCAATGTCGGCTGGCGGAATGAATCCGTCGGCCTCGCCGTTCAGGACCAGGACGCTGGCCTTTATCTTGCCTTTTTCGGCGCGGGTGGCAGTGGCCAGTGCGCCATGGAAGCTCACCACGCCAGCCAGTTCCATGTTGCGGCGTGCCATGTCGAGCACCATTTTTCCGCCAAAGCAGTAACCAATGGCGGCCACTCTTTTCGCATCCACTTGCGGCTGCGCTTTCAGCAGTTCAAGGCCGGCCAGTGAGCGGGCGTACTGGCGTTCGGTATCACCCACCACGGTGTGCATCAGGTGGCCGGCATCCTTGGGATTGTCAGCCGTCTGGCCGTTGCCGTACATGTCGATGGCGAGTGCGGGATAGCCCAGTGCAGCCAGTTCGCGGGCGCGCCGCTGGGCGTAGTCATTCAGTCCCCACCACTCGTGCACGACCACCACGCCGGGGCGTTTTTCCTTGATGGCATCGTCCCAGGCAAAGTAGCCGCGTAACTGGGTGCCGTCGGCGGCCTTGTAATCAATGACGCGGGTTTGCACGGCGGCGTGCAGGGGCAGTGACAAAATGGTGAGCAGGCTGGCAGCCAGCCAGGTGGTGAGGTGGTTCATGATTGCATCCCTGTCGTTAAACACCTGATGGATCTGATGGTAGCCGAGCCATGGTGCAGGGTCACGCTGACAGCGCTCTGGCCGTCAGGGTTGCGACGGCCCGTCGACGGCTCAGAAGCGCTCGTGCGCGGTCAGGAACCGCCACTGGCCTTCCGGCAGGCCGGCCAGTGAGATGCGGCCGATACGAAGGCGCTTGATGCTGACGGGCGTCAGGCCGGCACGATCACACAGCCAGGCCACCTGTCCCGGCACCGCACCCTTCAGGGCAAAGCGCAGGCGGGCATCGCTTTGCCGGCTGACCTTGATGGCCGGCAGGGTGCGGCCATTGAAGGTCACTGGTTCCTTCAGGCTGGCGAGTGCGGCGTCAGTGATCTCGCCGCTGATATCGGCCACATATTCCTGTTCCAGAAAGTGGGCGTCATCGCGGAGCTTGCGGATGATGCCGCCATCCTGGCTGAGCACCAGCAGGCCGCTGGCACCGGTTTCCAGCGGGAGTGGTGCAACCAGACGCGTGAAGTGACGGTGCAGCAGCCGGATACCGGAGTTGTCGCCGGGGGTCTGGGTCTCGGGGCTGAGCAGGGTGAATGCCGGCTTCGGGCCGCTGTCGGCATCGGCGTCGTAGCCGGCCGGTTTGTGCAGCAGCAGGGTGGCAGGCAGCACCGGATCGGGCCGGGCATCGGGGTGCAGGGTGACGCTCTGATCGGCGCGCACCTGTCGATGCGGGGCTTCGACCACTACACCGTCCACGCTGACCCAGCCGCCCTCGATATAAAGTTCGGCATCACGCCGTGAACAGGGGATATCGGTAGTAAGGCGTTTGGCAAGGCGAACTGATTCAGTCATGGCAGGGTCATCCGGTGGCAGTCGGTATTGTAACGATACCGGCGACAATTATCCGGAAAAGCTGGCCGGATAATCCGGATCAGGCAGAAGGAATGACATACGCCGCGATGGTAATGCAGTGGCAGGCGGCACCACCCAGTACAAATACATGCCAGACGGCATGCGTGTAGCGGTATTGCTTGGCGGCATAAAATGCGGCGCCCAGCGTGTAACTGAGGCCGCCGGCCAGCAGCAGGTTGAACGCGGGCGAGGGCAGCGCCTCATACAGTTCGTAGATGACCAGCAGCGACAGCCAGCCCATGACCAGATAGGTGATCAGCGAGGCGCGCTTGTACTTGTGCACGAAGAAAATCTTGAACGCCACACCGGCCAGTGCCAGCGCCCAGATGACGATGAGCAGGATGTTGGCCATGGTCGAGTGCAGGGAGATCATCAGCAAGGGCGTGTAGGTGCCGGCGATGAGCAGGTAGATCGTGGAGTGGTCAAAGCGTTTGAGCACGGCCTTGGTGGGCTGGTGCGTGAAGCTGTGATACAGCGTGGAGCTGAGGAACAGGGCGATCATGCTGCCGCCGTAAACGGCAATGCCGGCCATCTGCCAGACCGACAGGGATGACGGCATGGCCTTCACCAGCATCAGGGTCAGGGCGACGATGGCCGCGGCCGTGCCCAGGCCGTGCGTAACGGCATTGGCAATTTCTTCGGTCAGGGTATAGCCCTGCGGGTTAAGCGTGGCCATGGCGGTATCCTGATAATTAATGGACGACTGTATATTAATTTCGACTATACCGGCATCCGGTGGCAGTGAACAGCCGTTCATGTGACTTTGATGGACTTGCCGGTCGTCTTGCGGCTGCGGTTTTGCGCTGGGACTGCAGAAGGGGTGTCAGGCGCCGGCTTTCACGGGAACGGGTTGGGAATGCACAAGTGCCGGCCGACAGTTGCCTGCAACATCCAGCAACGGATCATAGACCTTTGTACGAATGTTCAGCAGGCCGAGCACGGAATGAAACAGGTTGTCCTGTGAGGCTGGCTGCGTGGCCCTGAATGTCAGGCAGGGCACATCAAGGGCATGGCTTCTGGCAAACCCCTCGGAAAACCACATGTCCATCGGCACGTGAGTTTGCTCGTCGGGTGCAATCGCATACGGCATGCTGTGCAGGTAAACACCGTTTTCTCCCAGCGACTCGCCGTGATCGGACAGGTAGATCATGGCGGTGTCATGCGTGGCGGATTCAGACTGCAGGAATGCAATGGTTGCGGCCAGAACATGGTCGGTGTAGAGCAGGGCGTTGTCGTACGTGTTGACGATTTGCTCGCGGCTGCATTGGCCCAGATCACTGCTGTCGCACGTGGGGGTAAAGCGCCGGAATGCTGGCGGGTAACGCTCGAAATACGCTGGCCCGTGATTACCCATCTGGTGCAGGACGATGACCTGGTCCCCGGTGGATCTTTCCACTTCTCCGGCGAGGCCGCTGAGCAGAGCCTCATCCATGCTGGTGTTGCCCTTGCAGAGGGGGTCATTCCGGATGAATGGGGCGCCTTGTGCGACGACACCGGCACATACGCCCTTGCAGCCAGACTGGTTGTCGCGCCAGCTGACACGTATGCCGGCGTGCTGGATCACGTTGAGCAGGGATTCGCTCTCATGAATGGCGGCTTCGTCATAGTGTCTTTTGCCGAAAGGGGAAAAAAGACACGGAACGGAGGTTTCCGTGTTGGTGCCACAACTGGTGACATGCCGGAAATTGATGGTGCTGGTCCTTGCCAGTTCGGGTGTGGTTTGTCGTGAGTAGCCATTCAGGCCCCAATTGGCGGCGCGTGCGGTTTCGCCAAGTACAATGATCAACAGTGTCGGTTTGTTGTGCACGGCTCTAGTGTGTGCAACGGTTGCATCCATCCCGATGGCGATTTTTTCAGCCGCAATTTCCTTTGAACGTGATGCCGCGACTTTGGTGAGGGCATACAGGTCATTGCCGGGTGTGACCAGATAACGGATTTCCTTGTGTTCACGTATCAGTGGCACAAACTGCCGGGAAACAGCGAAAAGGCTGCCGGCAGTGATGATGAGTGCTACCGCCAGTGCCACCGGACGCTGGTGCAGTGAGCGGGACAGTGGTGGCTTGCTGACCTCCAGTCGCCATACGAAGAGCAACGGTATGACGGCATAAATGGCCATGTGTGGCAGCATGTCCCAGGCGAGCAGATCCCGTGCTTCATTCAGGTCGGTCTGCAGGATGTTCCTGATCATGGCGCTATCCATGAACACGCCATACTTCTGCATGAAATAGGTGGTGGCAGCCGTCATCAGGATGAGCACGATCATGACGGGCTTGGCAGTCCAGCGATTGACCAGGACGGACAACAGGATGAATTGCAGGGCGGTTATCATCAGGAAGACGGCAACCAGTAACACGGCCCGGTCACCTGCAGATGAGGCCGGTTGCGCACTCATGATGGCCCAGAAGCGGCTGTTGCAGGCAATCGAGAAGAACAGGCTGCCAATCAGCGCCAGTGAGGTGGTACTGAATTGTGGCCGCTGTGACAGCCTGTCAAATACCCTTATTTTTAGCGAAGATGCCATTGTGTTGCCCGATTGGCAGATGCAGTTGGAAAGGATAGGGCATCAGCCTTAAGGCGGGGTTAACAGGAGGGAGTAATGGCAGCAGACAAGACAGGCGGCAGCAGTGATTATGCGCGCAGGGAGCAAGGGTATCGTGACCGGGCGCTAAAGCTGTACCCGTGGATATGCGGGCGCTGCAGTCGGGAGTTCACGTATTCAAACCTGCGTGAGCTGACCGTGCACCACAAGGATCACAATCACGAGAACAACCCGCCGGATGGCAGCAACTGGGAGCTGCTCTGTTTGTATTGTCATGACAACGAGCACTCGAAATACCATGAGCACCGTTTGTATGGCGGCGATGAAACGCCGCGGGAAAAAGAACCCGAACCCGCCCGGCATAATCCCTTTGCCGGACTGAAGGGGCTGCTCGACAAGAAGTGAGCGAAGCCCCCGGTTTGCGGGCGTCAGCGCGCGTTCAGCGTATGCGTTCCCAGAGCGTGACCTCCGACAGGGTGTGCTGGAATTTCCGGCGGGTTTCGCGAATCACGAAAGGCACATCCTGTGGTGCCTGCACCAGCCGGAAGTGCTGGCCGAGAACCGCCTTCAGTCCGTCAAGGGTGGTGTAGCTTTCGCCATCCTTCTTGAAGCCGCCAATCCAGTCTTCGCGTCTGGTGTGTTCTTCCAGCCAGGTGTAGGGCGACGTGATCATGAGTATGCCGCCGGTGTTCAGTCGCTCGTGAATGCTGCGCAGGAACTGTGCCGGATTGTAGAGCCGGTCGATCAGGTTGGCGGCCAGGATGAAATCGTAACCCGACAGGACCGGCTTCAGGTTGCAGGCGTCGCCTTGCAGGAAATCCACCCTGTTGCTCACGGACTCAAGTCCCATGTCGGCAAGGCGGCGCGTCTTGTACGACACCAGTTCACCTTCATCGGCAAGCATGTAGCGGATGCTGCCCCGGCTGGCCAGTTGCACGCCAAGGTTGATGAAGCGCGCCGAGAAATCCACGCCGGTCACGTGATCAAAATGCCGGGCCAGTTCAAGCGTGGCGCGTCCGGTGGCGCAACCAAGGTCAAGGGCGGTGCGGGCCGGTTTGCCGGCCATGGCAGCAATGGCAATCTGCGCCAGCGCCTTCGGGAAATTGGCAACACCGTAATATTCATCGCCGTAATGAAATTCGGCGTACTCCGATAATTGCTTGTCGCTCTCGTAATAAATGTTCGGGGCCGTGGCGTTATCATCACTCACCACATAGCGAAAGCCGGCATGCTGGAAGAAGTGGCGGCGGAAGGCATAGCGTGATGAACGCTGAGCCTCGTTGCCACAGGAAATCCAGGAGCCACCCTTGATCAGGTTGTGACGGCCATCAAACGTGGGTGTGGTGAAGTCGTCGTAAATCGGGTGGACTTCAAAGCCTTCAAACGGATAGATCGGCGTTTCTGTCCATTGCCAGACATTGCCGACGACATCGTAAAAATCACCTTGAGCAAACATGCTGACCGGGCAGGACGAGGCAAAGTGATCAAGATGAATGTTCGCGTTGGCTTTCTGGTCAGAGGGAATTTCGCTGAGACCGGCAACGTCATGCAGGCGATACCATTCGTCTTCGGTGGGCAGTCGCACTTTCTGGTCGGTCTGAATGGCCTTCCAGTGACAGAATGCCTTGGCTTCGTGGTAATTCACCTCGACGGGCCAATCCCATGGCATCGGAATTTCCTGTGCCATCAGGCGCAATTGCCAACCTGAGGTGCCGCTTACCCAGAAAGATGGATGCGCCGCACCGGCGAAGTTGCGCCAGCCCAGTCCTTCCTCGCTCCACAGTGTGTCGTTGCGATAACCGCCTGCTTCCACGAAGGCCAGAAACTCATGATTGCTGACCAGATAACGGCTGGCCTGGAATTCGGTAACGTCAGATTCGCGAACACCGTACTCATTGTCCCAGCCATATGCCGGTGCCGTGCGTGGCTTGCCCATGCGGGCAATACCTGCCGGTACCGGCAGCAGGGTGTTGGCGGGAGGCTCGCCGCTGGTGGTGCAGGGCGAAAACTCCGGTAAAGGTTGCACATACTGCAATGCATGCTGGCGCATCAGTACCGATGAAGTTTCAAGGTGGATCTGCTCGTGCTCGATGCCCATCACGATGGCCCACCACGGATTTTCCCAGTCAATCGGCAGCGATAGCGGTGCTTCCCGGATGACGCGATCCACCACGGCGCGAACCTGCTTGCGGTAGTCGGCCAGAGCGCTGACCGTGGGCCAGTCGTAATTGGCTTCGTTGAGGTCGTCCCAGCTCATTTCATCCACGCCCACGGAGAACATGGATTCAAACTGCGGATTTATGCGTTCGTTGATCAGGCCGGCCAGCAACAGCTTGTTGATAAAGAAGGTGGCAGTGTGGCCGAAGTAGAAAATCAGCGGATGGCGCAGGGCAATGGGCTTGCGGTAATAGGCCTCGTCGCAGGTCAGTGTCCTGAACAGGGTTTCGTAGCGGGTGAACGTGGCATTGAAGTAGTCACCCAGGGTGCGCCGCATGGTGGCTTCATCAGAGCCATTCAGCAGGGGCGTACGCAGAAACAGGTCGGTCACGTCTAGGGTTCTCTCGGCGGTAACAGGCAACGGATCAAGGGTCATTACTCTAGCAGCATTTGTGGGGGACAACGCTGCTACAGCACGTGGTCAGACGGTGTGCGCGGCGGTTGCCGGGCTTGCCAGTGGCGACAGGAGTGGTAGTTTGGGCAGGTTGCCCCAGTGAACTCGCCGGAACCTGTCATGGCCCATGATGTTGAACCCTTTCGTGCCCGTTACCGGGCTGCCATCAGTCCTCATTATAACGCCTGGCTGCATGGCGGTTTTGTCTTTGGTTTTGGTGCGCTGTCTGTCTGGTTTTTCCTGCGTCCGCTACACGCCGTGTTGCCGCTGGAATGGTTGACGGTGCCGCTGGCGCTGGTTTTTTTCAACTGGGGTGAGTACAGCGTGCATATCCATCTGGGGCATCACAAGCACAAGCTCAGTGCGATGTTCTACAAGCGCCACACCGGCGACCATCACAGTTTTTTTGTGGAAGACCGCATGCGTTATGAGGGCGCCCGGGACTGGCGTGTCATCCTGTTTCCCGCCTGGCTGATCGTGGTGTTCAACGTGTTGCTGGCGGGCCCGGCCTTCTGGGCGATCAGCCAGTTCAATACCAATGTGGCGTCACTGTTTTCGGCAACACTGGTTGCGGGTTATCTGGGCTATGAATTTTTTCACTCCTGCGAGCATTTGCCGCCGGAGCATCCGCTGGCACGGCTGCCATGGATTCGCCACATGCGCCAGTTGCATCGCCTGCATCATCGGCGCGACATCATGCAGACGCGCAATTTCAATATCACCTTTCCGCTGATGGACTGGCTGTATGGCACCCTGTACTGGGAAACGCTGCGGCAGCAGGACTGAATGCGGATGCTGGCGTGTGATTCTGACGGGCGCATGAACAGGGCTGGACTGGCGCTGTTCATGTTGCTGGGTCTTGTGGTGCCTGCGTGCGTGCACGCCACGGATATTGTTTTCCGGGTCGAGCAGGCGACCAATCTGGACATGGATGCCGACAGGCTGGCTGCCATGCTGGCGTCTGATGCTGTCGAGGTTCGCGTCACCATGGCACCGGTCATTGCCTTGCCCGGGTGGACGGGGCGTATTGGTTTGTGTGGCGTCAGCAGTATTCGTGATGTGTGTATCAAGAAGCGCTGGCGTTCGGTTTATTTGCGTGGCCGCAACGTGCAGCGAACCGATAATGCCTTGCGGTTTCATGTGCCGGGCTGGCACTGGTTCGGTGTGATGCCTTACCGGCCGGCTGGCCCGGTGCGTGTTTCCCTGCCGCCGTTCTGGCCGGGCGATCTGCCCGTCAATATTGATGTCAGTCTGTTCGAGCTGGAAAAAGATGCTGCGGTGCAACCGCTGGTCGACATGCATCTGCCTGCTCCGTATGTCGGCATCGCGAGCTGGCGCGTGGTGGCTCGTGTGTGGGGTGGTGAAGAGGCTCGTGGAAATAAAGATGCAGAGGCTGCGCCGGTCTGGCGGGCGACGCAGTGTGATCCGGGTATCGGGCTTGATGATGCCGTGCTGCCGCAACTGCGGTCGTATCGGCGGGCATCGGCCCTTGCGGACTGGGCGCGTGCACTGGCCGACAACGCCTGGTGGGCGGCGCAGATCGGGGGAGTTCAGCTGGGGCAGGGTGTTGCTGCGGGTGCTGCCGGGCTGGTCGAGTGGCGCGATGTCAGTGTGACGCGTGGCGACAGGCCCCTGCGCTACCTGAGCGTGCAGGAGTCACGGCTGGTGTCGTCGGCTTGTCCCGGGCGGACACGGCATGAGTACACCTGGCTGGGCGGTGCGCTGACTGCGGCCACCATGCAGGAAATCCCCGATGCATTTCCTGATGATGCAATGTGTGAGTCGGTACAGGCCACCAGCCGGCAGGTGCTGTGGTGGGATGGTGCGCTGGAGCGCCACAGCCGTCACACGGGCCCTGCAGAGTTCGAGGCATGGGAGCGTTGGCGCCATGCGGAGCCCGCCTGCAATGACAGGGCTGGCAGTGCAGCGCCGGCAACACAGGATATCGAACGTGATGCCGCGTACTGGCAGGGTGTTATCGGGCGCCCAGAGCCGCAGTGATCAGCGCTTGACCGGATCGGGCGCTGTCTTGGAGCCTTCAATAAAGCTGTAAACCGCCAGGCCAAAGGCGGCGTGCGGCGTCAGTGTTTTTTCGGCATGCCTGATCAGGATCGCCGTGCCCACCGCAGCTGCATAAGCAGCCTCTTCATAGGTAAGGCCGAAACGCTCGCGGATGGCTGCAAACTCCGGCTCCAGCAGTCGCTGGGACGCCAGGAATTCCAGTTGCGGCTTGCCGGCATTGGCGGTCTCGATATCCACACTGGCCGCGTCGATGTTGATGCCCAGCCGGGCCAGTGCGCTGCTGAGCAGGCCGATGAGGTTGGGGCCGCTTTCCGTGGCGACCTGCGAGAGCAGGACGGCACCGGGCTGCACGTCATTCAGGGCGTGCGCGAAGGACCGGAACAGGAAGGTGCCGGCCATGCGCGCACAGCCCGCCACCACGGTTTCTGCCTGCAGGTCAGGCATCAGCCTGAGGGCGGTCTCGGCAAACACGGAGGCTGCGGATATCTGTTCCTGGCGCAGTCGGGGCATGGCGTGTCTCGTTCAGTCCTGGGCGTCGGTCTGGCTGGGGGAGTCGGTTGCCGGCTCATCCTCAGTTGCATCCACCGCATCAGGCGTTGCATCTGCCGGTTTCTGCTTCAGCAACTGCTTCTCTTCCTTTTTCTTTTTCTTGGCGAGTTCGCGCTGGCGCTTTTCAAAGGAGTAATTGGGTTTGGCCATGGTCTGTCCTGCTGGGTGATGTGGCGGTAAGGGGAACCGATGCAGGCAGCGGCATTGGCAGAACGTGAGTCTGTGCCGCTATTGTATCTGTCGGGAGCCCAATGGTGCTGCAAAAAATCAGGATTGGTGAATATTCCCCCGGCGGTCCCGGCAAAGGCCTATAGTGGTTGCACTGAAACATACCGGGAGACGGCCATGAGCAAGGGAATGGAGCAAAAGAAGGAAACCAAGAAAAAGCCAGCCAAGACGCAGCTGGAGAAGCGGGTTGAGAAAAAAGAGAAGAAGGAGCAGCGCGACAAGAAGTAATCGTACTGCTGCTTCGGTAGAGGCAGCCGGCTGGCCGTTACTCCGCCTCGGCTTCCTTGACGCGGATGACGCTGCCGGCGATTTTCTTGGCGTTAAGCGACTTGATGGCCGTCTTGGCCTCGATGTGCTTTGGCATCTCGACAAAGCCGAAGCCCTTGGATTTGCCCGTTGCCTTGTCCATCACCAGCGTACAGGCGCTGACCACGCCGAATTCGGCAAACAGTGCGGTGAGCTCGGCCTGGGTGGTGTCGCGGGAAAGATTGCGTACCAGTAGTTTCATTGCGGTATCCGTAGGCTGTGTGGTGTGCCCTTGTGCAGGCAGTGTTCAGGGTGTGTTGGTCGGGCGCAAGGTTTATTCCTTGGCGCTGTCGTCGGTCAGGCCGGACTCCAGCCAGTCTCCGTGGCCGTAAGTCACATAAAAGTCTTCCACCTGCTTGCGCGCCCATGGCGTGCGGCGCAGAAAGGTCAGGCTCGACTTGACGCCGGGATTGTCGCTGAAGCAGCGGATGCGGATGAAGCGGGCCAGCTCGGGCCAGCCATACAGCCGCACCAGTCGCCGCAGCAGCGTTTCCAGCGTGATGCCATGCAGCGGATCGCTGGTGGCTGGTGGTGACGTGTCTGTCATCGGTATCCCCTCACAAGGCTAGCGCTTCCATGCCAGCCAGATGAGATGCCGGGCGCCCTTGTTGCCATGGGCACGCACCGGAACTTCCTCCACCAGAAAGCGGGCCTTCTTCAGGCGGATGGTAAACATCGGATCGGGTCCGGCGGACCAGATGGCGAGTACGCCACCAGGGCGCAGTGCCGACATGGCCGCGTCCAGTCCGGCGAACGAATAAAGCCAGTCGTTGCTCTTGTGCGTCAGCCCCTGCGGGCCGTTGTCCACATCCAGCAGTATGGCATCAAACGCCTGCTTTTCACTTTTCAGTACCAGCGCCACATCGCTCACCCGCACACTGGCGCGCGGGTCCTGCAGCGGGTTGCCGGCATGCTCGCCCAGCGGGCCACGATTCCATTCCACCACTGCCGGTACCAGCTCGGCCACCACCACGTCGGCAGTGCTGCCCAGATGCTTGAGGGCCGCGGCCAGTGTGAAGCCCATGCCAAGACCGCCGATCAGCACCCGTGGCTGTGGCCGTGCGGCAATGCGCGTACAGGTGATTTCTGCCAGCTTGTCTTCCGAGCCATGGGTGCGGGAATGCATGAGCTCGCCACCACCGGCGATCTTGATGGCAAAGTGGTCGCCTTCGCGGAAAAGGCGCAGCTCACCGCCATTGCCCGGAATGGGGGCGGTATCAATGAGTTCGGGGCGGTTCATGGCAGCTCGGCAGGAAAAGGGACAACAAGAGGTGCAAGGGTAAGGGGTTTCGGGGACTTTCCCCAGAGTTTTCTGTGGACGGGTCGTGATCTGCACGCGGCCTGTTGTCGTGAAAAAAGAAAGCCCCGGACAATGCCGGGGCTTCTGTTGCAGGCAAAGACCAGTCCGGCTTATGCCTCGGCGGTGCTCACCTGCGCGCGTGCGACGCGGGCTTTGCCGGCGGTCGCGGGATTGGACAGCTCCATGATGCCATCCTCGACCGGGCGGTAGCGCAGCATGGCCAGATCCAGCATGTAGTTCATGTAGACCTTCCAGGGAGCCTTGTTGCCCTGCTTGGGCAGGTGGGCAAGGGCGCGCTGGATGTAGCCGGAGTGCATGTCCACAAAGGCTTCCGGCACGACGGTCGGATCGGTGTTGTGCGGGGTGCACTGGCGCATGCCCTTCTTGTCCATCTGGTTGAGCAGACGGCAGATGTATTCGCTGCTGATGTCGGCCTTCAGTGTCCAGCTGGCGTTGGTGTAGCCGAAGATCATGGCAATATTCGGCAGGCCTTCAAACATGATGCCCTTGTAGTTCATGCGCTGGGACATGTCGACCTGCTTGCCATCCATGAACACTTTCATGCCACCCAGCAACTGCAAGTCCAGGCCGGTTGCGGTGATGATGATGTCGGCTTCCAGTTCCTGTCCGGACTTCAGCTTGATACCGGTTTCGGTAAAGGTGTCGATGTGGTCGGTCACCACCGAGGCCTTGCCCTTGCGCAGTACCTTGAACAGGTCGCCATCAGGCACGGCACACAGGCGCTCATCCCACGGGTTGTAGCTGGGCGTGAAGTGCTTCATGTCGAAGTCCTTGCCAACCTGGGCACGGACCTGGGCAAGCAGCAGGCGACGGATGGGCTTCGGACGCTTCTTGGCCAGATTGAAAAAGCCGAGGGTGAGCGACACGTTCTTGGCGCGGGTCACGCGGTAGACGAGCTTTTCCGGCAGGAAGCGGCGCATGCTGTTGGCAATCGGGTCTTTCTCCGGAATGGAGACCACATAGGTGGGCGAGCGCTGCAGCATGGTGACATGGGCGGCCTTGTCGGTCATTGCCGGCACCAGCGTCACGGCGGTGGCGCCGCTGCCGATGATCACCACTTTCTTGCCGGCGTAATCCAGGTTTTCCGGCCACAGCTGCGGATGAATGACCTGTCCCTTGAAGCGCTCGCGGCCCTCGAAGTGCGGCGTGAAGCCGGCCTCGTACTTGTAGTAACCGGTGCACATGAACAGGAAGTTGCAGGTGAACTTCACGGCCTTGCCGGTGTCGGTGCGCTCGGCATCCACAACCCAGACGGCATCTTCGCTGGACCAGGTGGACTTGATGATCTTGTGGCCGTAGCGGATGTGCTTGTCGATGCCGTTGTCGCGGGCCGTCGAACGGATGTACTCACGGATCGAGGGGCCGTCGGCAATGGCCTTGGGGCTGGTCCAGGGCTTGAAGCTGTAGCCCAGCGTGTACATGTCGGAGTCGGAGCGGATGCCGGGGTAACGGAACAGGTCCCAGGTACCACCAATGGCTTCACGGCTTTCGAGAATCGCGTAGGTCTTGCCCTTGCACTGGTTCTGCAGGTGCCAGGCAGCGCCGATACCGGAGAGGCCGGCGCCAACGATCAGGACATCAAGGTGTTCAGTAGCCATTAGGGATACCTGTATACGGTTGATCGGGGACGGTCTCGCCTGTTGCAGCCGGCATCCATACAGCCGGCGCGAGTCCGTGTGATTCCAAGCCTATCCTAGTGCGCCTCCGGGGTGAGAGAGAGGTGGGTTGCGGCCATTTTCCAGTCACTTTGGGTCATTAGGCTTGTCTGGTCGAACAGAAAAGACAATATTGTCTGACAATGCGCCATGTCAGAAGCATTCCTGCTCCTGATGCTGGCAGACCGGTCGCGCCGTCAGTGAGTCATCCCGGGTGGTGATACGGGGCGATACAGTGTGGCGATAAAGGCATCCACTGCCTGTGTGTAGGCGCCCGGCAGGCCCAGTTCTGCATTGATCTGCTTGTGCGAGAGGTCTTGCGGCAGCACTTCTACCCGCACGCCCAGTGCATCGGCTCGTGCCTTCAGCCCTTTGGCCTGGGCGCAGGAGTCGTCGCGGCGCGACGAACAGACCGCGAGCAGCGGCACGGCGTCCGCTGTCAGCTGTAGCGTGGGGGAGGCGGCCGCCCAGATGGCAGGGTCGTTGCCAAAGGCCTGGTCATACAGGCGGAAATGCCGGGCCTGCATTACCTGCACCACGTCCATGGCGGCACTGTCCAGCGCCACGGTACCAAGCCAGGGGGCTGCGCCTTGCTGCCGGGCCAGTACCGGGGAGGCAGTGAGCAGCGCGACAAGGTGGGCACCGGCGGAGTGTCCCATCAGGATGAAGCGGTTGGCGTCGCCGCCCCATTCGCCGGACAAGGCCTGCGCCTTCGCCAGTGCGCGGGCCACATCACGGGCCTGCTCCAGTGGCGGGGTCTCCGGCAGCATGCGGTAATTGGCTGACACCAGAATGAAGCCCCTGGGCACCCAGTGCGTGACCTTGTTTTCCACCACGCGGTCCATGGCCTTGTCGCCGGTGCGCCAGCCGCCACCATGCACCATGAAGATCACGGGCAATTTGCCGCTCGTGGCTGTCGTGACCGTCGTGTCTGGCAGGTACACATCCATGCGCTGGCGCGGATCACTGCCATAAGCCACATCGCTGCGCATCGTCACTCCTGTGGGCAAGGCGAATGGCGCGCTGCTGCCATCGGTGGCGCTGGCCTGGCGGCGTTCCTTGATCAGGTCGCGTAGCGGGCCGGCAGTCGCCGGGCCGTATGGCAGTGCCAGGCACAACATGAGGCCGGCCAGAAGAGCGGTCGAGGTACGAGGGAAAAAGTGCATCCTGCACTCCGGGGCAGAGGAGAAGGCGGCAGTGTCGCGCGGTCAAAAAACAGCGTCTGTTGTTGCTGTGTTGATGGCGCTAGCGCGGTGTGGTCGTTGCGTGCTCGGCCAGCAGACGCTTGCCGGCCTCGGTAAACGTCCACCAGCGCACGACGTCACCCGTGTCCAGAAAATGCCGCGCTGCCATCAGGGTGTACAGCACACAGGGATCGTGTCGGTGTTCCATGCGAGGCCCCAGTGCCAGATAGACCGCAAGCGGATCGCGCGTGGCCAGTTGTGCCGGCTCCAGAATGCCGATGCCGCGCAGGTCGGCGGCAATTGACGGGCCGATATTGGGCAGGTCCTCAAGGCGGACCTGTGGGCGTGATGGCTTGGGCATCATGGCCTCTGTCGCAGGTGCGGATATCCGGTGGCGTGTCCGACAGCATGATTGCGCCATCGTGCATATACCGCAATACTGCCGGCCTTCCGGGGTACCCAGGGAAGTGTGCCTGCGGGCAGCAGGGAGCCTGATCGTTTGTGATGCGCGCAACGGCGCTTATTCAGGGGTTCAACGTGATCAATAATGATGTGCTGCGCAGCGTGCGCTACATGCTGGATGCCAGCGATGCCAGACTGGCCGAGATCATCGGTCTGGTGGGCGGTGATGTGAAAAAGGACGACATCGTCGCCTGGCTGAAGAAGGACGAGGAGCCCGGTTTCCAGGAGTGCCCGGATGAGGTGATGGGGCTGTTTCTCAACGGCCTGGTGGTGTTCCTGCGGGGCAGGGATGACAGTCGCCCCGTGCAGCCGCTTGATCTGCCGCTGACAAATAATACGGTACTGAAGAAGCTGCGCGTGGCCTTCAACCTCAAGGAAGAGGACATGTTCGCAGTGTTCGAGCTGGCGGGGTTCCGTGTTGCCAAGCCGGAACTCAGTGCGCTCTTCCGCAAGGAAGGGCAGAAGAATTTTCGGCCATGCGGCGACCAGTTCTTGCGCAATTTCCTGAAAGGACTGACCCTGCGCGTGCGCACGGTGCCGGCAGGAAAGTAAAGTAATGCTGGGCAGTGTGGCCGCCACACTGCTTTTTTCACGCGTCACTTCCGCACGTAATTCAGGTTGGCAAGGACAACCCCCATGCCGGCAATTGCCGCGACCAGTGCCAGCATGAACAGCCAGGACGGCATGCGCATGCCGGCAATCATGTAGGGCATGGTTGTCATCAGCATGGGGGCAATCAGGACAAACCCGCCCAGCACTTTCGGATTCAGGCGCAGGGCAATTCCGCAGCCGGGACAGCTGTATTCGCCATAGCTGTTTTTTACCAGCTTGCTGTGGCCGTCTTCCAGCGGAATGCCGCAACCGGGGCACTTCTGTTCAAAGAAGGAATGTTCAAACATCTGGCAGCTCCGTTTCGTCTCCTGCAGGATAGTGTAGCGCGCGTATCCAGTATCACCTGATGTACAGTTATGACTGCATCAGCCTTCATGAAATTTGCCAGCCGTGCCACAGCCTGCCCGGCTGGCCAGTACCGGTTATCGGGGTAAGCAATGGCCAATCACGTCGACATGGAACCGGACAACGCGGTCTACAAGACCTTGCTGGAGTCCACCCGGGCCATTCCCTGGCGGATTGACTGGAAGACCATGACATTCACCTATATCGGCCCGCAGATAGAGGCGCTGCTCGGCTGGACGCCGGAAAGCTGGGTGGGTGTTGATGACTGGGCGGGCCGCATGCACCCGGATGACCGTGAGACCGTGGTGAACTTCTGTGTGTCACAGTCACAGTCCGGTGTGGACCACGAGGCCGACTACCGGGCACTGACCCGTGATGGCAGCTATGTCTGGATACGCGATGTGGTGCATGTGGTGCGCAAGGATGGCGAGGTGGAGGCGCTGGTCGGCTTCATGTTCGACATCAGTGAGCGCAAGAAAAACGAGGAAGAGTTGCTGCGCCTGCAGCGGGAACTGGAAATACTTTCCTACAAGGACGGCCTCACCAATATTTCCAACCGGCGCATGCTTGATGTGGTGTTTCAGCGCGAGTGGGCCAGTGCCTACCGCAACCAGCAGCCGCTCTCGCTCATCCTGCTCGATATCGATTTCTTCAAGGAATTCAACGACCAGTATGGCCATGTGGTCGGTGACGAGTGCCTGCGGCGCGTTGCCGGTCTGCTCAATGCGGGGGCGGCGCGGCCACGTGATCTGGTGGCCCGTTTTGGTGGTGAGGAATTTGTGCTGGTGCTGCCGGAAACGGATGCGGATGCCGCGGTGGCCGTGGCAGAACGATGCCGCGGGCTGGTGCTGGATGAAATGATTCCGCATGCCCGTTCACGCGTGGGCGCCTGTCTGAGCATAAGCCTGGGTGTGGGTACCATTGTGCCATCTGATCAGGACAGTCCGGATGCCTTTGTCGAGGCGGTTGACCGGTTGCTGTATCGCGCCAAGGCGCAGGGCAGGAATTGTGTGGTGCGGCAGGGCTGAGCGGTTCTGCGCCATCTGGCATCCCGTCTGCACGTGAGGGACGGGTGACCTACAATCACTGACATATTGCCCGGTGCCAGCGTTTGCTGGTTGCAGGCCCCGCTTGTCTGGAGTGTTGCCATGATGATTGAACGGGTTGCCATCGCCGTTGCGCTTGTGGCGGCTGCCGGTGTTGCCGCTGCCGCCCCATTTGCGCCATTCGATCTCCGTGCCACCGGTATGGGTGGCACGGGAGTGGCATCCTCAAAAGCCGCTGCGGCGGCGCTGTTCAATCCTGCAATGTTGTCGGCACAAAAAACGGATCACTCGCAATTCATTCTGGGCGTCGGGGTGCATGTGGCGGGCGAAGAGGAGTTGCTCAACAAGACGGAAGCCATGATGGAGCGTTTTGCTGCGCTCGACGGCACGCTCAAGTTGTCGGATCTGCCGCAGATAAGGGCGTCTGCAGAGCGCGCAAGGGTGCAGCTGCAGGATGCTGATGGTGAATACATTTTCATGGGCGGCAGCGTCACGACAGCGTTTGGCATGTCGGGCGCAAAGCTGGGCATAGGGGTGTTTGTCACTGCCAATGCGTATGCAGATGTGGTGCCCAATATTTCCACTGCGGATGTCGGTACGCTCAGGCTGGTGATCAATGACATTGCCGATAACCAGGTGGCCGATGATCCGGTTACCCAGGCAGTAATCGCTGCTGGCGAGCTGCACGTCGCCTCGACGGGCGAGGCCACCGGTGCTCTCGTCTCTGAGGCCGGGGTCTCATTCTCACACCGGTTCGAGTTTGTGTCGGGCGGCAATCTGGCCGTCGGCATTACACCAAAAGCCGTTAATGTTGCGACGTATCACTATGAGGAGTCACTGGACAACTTTGATGACGCCAAAATTGATTCAACGACAGTAGAGAAGGTCGGGCAGCATGCTGATGTTGATCTGGGGGTGGCATACAGGGCAAGCGCCGACAGCAAGTGGCAATACGGACTGGTGGCCCGGAATCTGGCTGACAAGACATATACCACGGTGCCCGGGCGACCGACGGGCCTGCCGCTCACGGCAGCACGTGACGTGACGATCAATACGCAGGTGCGTATTGGTGCCGCCCGCATGACGGATCGCACTACCCTGGCGTTTGATCTTGATCTGACGGAAAGCGAGAACATCACGCCGGGAAGCAATACACAGTTTCTGGCGGTAGGCGGCGAATATGCACTGACGTATTTTCAGGTGCGTGGCGGGTATCGCGCCAATCTTGTCTCTGACAGCAATACGGACGACTTGCTCAGTCTCGGCCTGGGGCTTGGTCCGGTTGATGTCTCTGTGATTGGCAACAAGCAGCAGTTGGGGGCATTCCTTGGTCTGGGCATGAGCTGGTAGCCTGCTCATGTGCAGGAGCGGGCAATCCCCTCCTGCACATGACGTGTGCCGTAATCAGCGTGCCAGCAGGTTGCGACCTTCCAGTTCTACAAATACTTTTTTCGCAATGCTGCGGGCGGCATCAGAGCTGCCTTCAAAATTCACCGTATTGGTGGTTCCCATCCACAGCGGGCCTTTGCGGTCAATTGAATACAGTGCGGACTCGACAACGGCAGTCGAGATGGTTGTCTCGTAGCCCGGGCTGTAAACCTGATGGTAGGCGTGGCCATAGTAGGGGCCGAAGCCGTAGGAGTAGGTTGGCATGGTGGTGTAGCCAACGCTGGGTGGCGTATAGACCTTGTCTTCCCGGACATTGACCAGCTTGATGACCAGCGCGGCAGTCAGTCCTTTCTCACGCAATACGGCAGCGATGGTTGCGGGGTCTTCCGGCAGCGTCTCGAACATCATGTAGCTGGATGCGCCTTTTGTTTTTGCAGACAGGTTGGCAACAAACTCGTCTTCAACTACCCGACGTGCCTGCGGGTTGGTCGACACCACAATGACAGCAATATTGTCGATCGCGCCGCCTTTATAGTCAGGATCAACCCAGCGGCTGGCAAACTTGGTGGATGGGCCACAGGCTGTGCAAAGCAGGGCGAAAGCAAGAATGAGTGAAAGACGCATGACGAGGCTCCGGTATGTTAGTGGGTCTTGTGCCGCATGGGCATGATGATGCAGTCAGGGATGGGCGCCAGCATACAGCCAGGCACGGTGCAAGGTGAGGTGTCGGCAGCGTGCCCGTATCGCGACATTACTCGCGGATCTCGGCTTCGACGAGTTTTGCGAGCAGCACCAGTGACTCTTGCCAGCCGAGATAGCAGGCCTCCACCGGGATGACGTCGGGAATGCCCTCCTGCACGATGGCCAGTTCGGTGCCGCAGGACACGGCCACCAGTGAGACCGTTGTGGTCATGATGCCGGGGAGGTTCGGGTCGTCAAACCGGTCGGTGTAGGAAAGCTTTTCATTCGGGACCAGTTCGAGATATTCGCCACCAAATGCAAGTTCCTGCCCTGTGGTGAAATTGGTGAAGGAGGCCCTGAACGAGCCGCCGACTCGCGCATCAAGATGGTGGACTTTGGCGGTGAAGCCGTTGGGCGGCAGCCACTTGGCCATCGCATCTGCATTGAGGAAGGCGCGATAGACGCGTTCAGGTGGCGCTTTCAGAACTCGATGCAGGCGAACAGTGCCGGTTGCCATGGTGCTCTCTCTCCTTGTTGTCACCGGGTCATGCATGACGAGCTGCATGCGGTGTTGCGTGATCCGTCGATTATTGCGTCAGAATCTGCCGCAATACAAACGGCAGGATGCCGCCATGCCGGTAGTAATCCACTTCGATGGGGGTATCAATGCGTGACAGCAGCGTCACTTCTTTTGTACTGCCGTCAGCTGCCGTGATGACCAGTGTCATGTCCTGCTGTGGCGCAAGGTCGCCATCCACACCGACAATCGCGAATGTTTCATCGCCTTTGAGTCCCAGACTTTGCAGTGATGCCCCAGCCTTGAATTGCAAGGGCAGCACACCCATGCCGACCAGGTTGGAGCGGTGGATGCGCTCAAAGGATCTGGCAATCACGGCCCTGATGCCGAGCAATCGTGTGCCTTTGGCGGCCCAGTCGCGGCTGGAGCCGGTGCCGTACTCCTCGCCGGCAAATACCACCGTGGGAATGCCGCGCCTGACATATTCCATGGCAGCCTCGTACACGGTGGCCAGTTTGCCATCGAGCAGGGTGAAGCCGCCCTCGGTGCGAGTGCCATCTTCCTTTAATGGCAGCATCAGGTTCTTGACGCGCACGTTGGCAAACGTACCGCGAATCATGATGTCGTGATTGCCGCGGCGGGAGCCGTAGGTATTGAAGTCGGCCGGGGCCACGCCGTGTCCCGTCAGGTATTTGCCGGCGGGGGTGGCGGGGCGAAAGGAGCCGGCCGGAGAAATATGGTCGGTGGTGACGGAGTCGCCGAGCAGCAGCAAGGCGCGTGCGCCGGCAATCGGGCTAACCGGTTGGGGCTGCGCGGTGAAGTCATCGAAAAACGGTGGCCGTGCGATATAAGTGGATTTTGGCCACGTGTACACATTGCCTGCGGCATTCGTGATGTCGTTCCAGAGGTCGTTGTCTTTGGTGAAGTCCGCGTATTTTTCACGGAAGGTGGCAGGGTTGAGGGCTGCACCCAGCAGTGCCTCGATATCGGCATTGCTGGGCCAGACATCACGCAGGTAGACCGGCTTGCCGTCGTTGCCAATGCCGAGCGGTTCGGTCGTCATGTCCAGGTTGACGTTGCCGGCCAGCGCAAATGCCACCACCAGTGGCGGCGAGGCCAGATAGTTGGCGCGAATGTTCGGGTGAATGCGGGCCTCGAAGTTGCGGTTGCCGGAGAGCACGGCCGCGGCAATGATGTCGTTGTCGATAATGGCGTCGTTGAATTCACTGGCCAGATCACCGGCATTGCCAATACAGGTGGTACAGCCAAATGCAGCAATGCCAAAACCCAGTCGTTCCAGATAAGGCAGCAATCCGGTGGCAGCCAGGTATTCCGGCACTACACGCGAGCCGGGGCCAAAGCTGGTCTTGACGCGAGGGTGCACATGCAGGCCTTTTTCCACGGCTTTTTTGGCCAGCAGGCCGGCCGCCAGCAGTACGCTGGGATTGGATGTGTTGGTGCAGGAGGTAATGGCTGCGATCATCACGTCGCCATGGCCAACATCTATCGTGCCGGATGCATGTGTTGCGTGTTTCGATACTTCCTGATGATTGTCCAGCATCTCCACTTCGTCACGCTGCAGCGGGCGTTTCATCGGCTTGGGCGGTAACAGCCCCACGGCGGCCGGCAGCTTGCGCAAGGTGTTGTAGCGCACATGCAGGTCTTCGGCTTTCTTGTTGAAACCGTTGTCGGTGGCCGCGCGGCTGAACAGGGTTTCGAAATTACGTTTCATGTCCGGCAGCTCGATACGGTCCTGCGGACGCTTCGGGCCGGCCAGTGACGGCACGATGCTGTTCAGGTCGAGCGTGATCACCCGCGTGTAATCAATGTCGCCTGCATCGGGCACGCCAAACAGGTTCTGTGCACGGAAGTACGATTCAAAGGCATCGGTTTCATCATCAGTGCGTCCGGTGCCTTTCATGTAGGCGATGGTGGCCTCGTCCACGGGGAAAAATCCCATGGTGGCGCCATATTCGGGTGCCATGTTGGCGATGGTGGCACGATCGGTCACGGTGAGGTTGCGGGTGCCTTCACCAAAAAACTCGACAAATGTGCCGACCACTTTTTCCTTGCGCAGCATTTCGGTGATGGTCAGTACCAGATCGGTGGCGGTGATGCCTTCGCGCAGCCGTCCGCGCAGTTCCACCCCCACTACATCCGGGGTGAGGAAATACACCGGCTGTCCCAGCATGCCGGCTTCGGCTTCAATGCCGCCCACGCCCCAGCCCACCACGCCGACACCGTTGATCATGGTGGTGTGCGAGTCGGTGCCAACCAGTGTGTCTGGATAACACACGCCGTTTTTTTCCTGCACGCCGCGAAACAGGTATTCCAGATTCACCTGATGCACGATGCCAACACCTGGTGGCACCACACCGAAGGTGTCAAATGCCTGCATGCCCCATTTCAGGAACTCGTAGCGTTCGCCGTTGCGCTGGAATTCCAGCGCCATGTTCTTCTGCAGGGCATCGGGTGAGGCAAAGTAATCGATCATCACGGAGTGGTCGACCACCAGATCCACCGGCACCAGCGGTTCGATATTTTTCGGGTCCTGACCCATGGCGGCGGCCACATTGCGCATCGCGGCCAGGTCACACAGCAGGGGCACACCGGTAAAGTCCTGCAGCACCACGCGCGCCACCACAAACGGAATTTCATCCGTGCGGGGCGCATGGGGTTGCCAGTTGGCCAGTTGCCTGACATGCGCTTCGGTGATTTTCTTGCCATCCACATTGCGCAGCACGGCCTCCAGCACGATGCGGATGGACACTGGCAGGCGCGAGACGGGCCCGGCCCCGGCGGCTTCGAGTGCGGGCAGGGAATAGAGCTCGCGGGTCTGGCCGTTTTTCAGGGTAAAGGCCTGGCGAATGTTGCTGAGGTCTGGCGACGGAGCGGACATGGCGTAAAACTCCTTTTGCGCTGTCGGCATGGCATGGAAGGCATGCCTTCAGTGACCGGTCAGGCATTCATTCTAGCCCCGTGTCGTCAGAGTTGCGTACCCGGTCTCCCCCAAATGCGGGGGAGGGGGCTATGATCCGGATTCTTGCCAAGGAGGCCGTCATGTCGCAACCCGCCCAGCACTTCCGTATCTGCCATCTCTGCGAAGCCATGTGCGGCGTGGTCATCGAGCATCAGGACGGTGAAATCCTCTCAATAAAGGGCGACAAGGCCGATCCGTTCTCCAGGGGGCACATCTGTCCCAAGGCCATTGCCCTCAAGGACCTGCATGAAGACCCGGACCGTTTGCGCCGGCCGATGAAGCGGGTGGCAACCGGCTGGGTAGAGGTGTCATGGGAGGAGGCGTTCGACGAGGTGGAAAAAAACCTCAGGCGCATCCGCCATCAGACCGGTGGCGACTCGATTGGCATTTATCTGGGCAATCCCACCGTGCATACGCCGGCGCTGCTGGCAGTGCCGGCGTTTGTGCACGCCCTGGGTGCCAGGCAGCGCTTCAGCGCCACATCCGTCGATCAGCTGCCCACCATGGTGGCCAACCAGCAGCTGTTCGGGCATCAGTTGCTGTTTCCGGTTCCTGACCTGGACCGTACTGACTTTCTCCTCATTGTCGGCGGCAATCCGGCCGCCTCGAATGGCAGCCTGATGAGTGCAGGCGATGTGATGGGGCGCATCAAGGGCATTCGTGATCGCGGCGGGCGTGTCGTGGTGGTGGACCCGCGCCTCACCGAAACGGCCTTGAAGGCAGATGATCATGTGTTCATACGGCCCGGCACGGATTTTTTCCTGCTCGCCGCCATGGCCTCGGAAATGTTTGATCGCGGCCTGGTGCGCCTGCGTGACCTTGAGCACAACGTGGAAGGGCTGCTGGAGTTGCAGCAGGCGCTGGCGCCGTTCACGCCCGATACGGTGGCGGAGGTAACGGGGGTTGCTGCAGCGCGGATTCGCACGCTGGCCGCCGACGTCGCCCTGGCAGAGCGCGCCGCCATTTATGGCCGTGTTGGTGCCTGCACCCAGGAGTTCGGCGGCCTCACGGCGTGGATGCTGCATATCCTGAATATCCTGACCGGCAATCTGGATCGTGAGGGCGGCATGATGTTTGCCACGCCGCCGCTCGATCTGGTGGGGCTGGGCTCACCGGGCTCGTATGGCAAGCAGCGCTCCCGCGTGCGTCAGTTGCCGGCGTTCAGTGGCGAGCTGCCGGTATCGGTACTGGCCGAAGAAATCCTCACCCCGGGCGAGGGGCAGATCCGGGCGCTGGTCACCCATGCGGGTAATCCCGTGCTGTCCACGCCGAACGGCCAGCAAATGGATCATGCACTGGCATCACTGGAGTTCATGGTCGCCATCGACATCTACATCAATGAAACCACGCGGCATGCCCACTTCATCCTGCCGCCGGTGAGTCCGCTGGAGCGTTCGCACATGGAGGTCGGCTTGTCGCCGCTGATGGTGCGCAATGCGGCGAAATGGTCGCCGGCACTGTTCGACGCGCCGGAGGATTCACGCCAGGACTGGCAGATCCTCAGCGAGCTGACGCAGCGCCTGAGCAGTACCAATGCCGTGCAGCGCGTGGCACGACGCGGGTTGCAGCTGGTGGTTGATCAGCTGGGTCTGGATACCGGGCTGGATCTGCTCTTGCGCACAGGTCCTTACGGGACTCATGCCGCATTGTCGAAAAAGGGCAGTACCCCGGTGCAGAAGCTGCTGTCAGTGCTCAGGCCGAAAGACGGCCTGAGCCTGAAGAAGCTGCGTGAAAATCCGCACGGTATTGACCTTGGCCCGTTACGCCGGCAGTTACGCAGCCGTCTGGAGACAAAGCGGCGCAGGATTCCGCTGGCCCTGCCGTTGTACCTGGATGACATTCCCCGCGCGCTTGAGCGCCTGCAGCCCCGCCAGCCGGGCGAGCTGCGTGTGATCGGGCGGCGTCATGTGCGCAGTAACAACTCATGGATGCACAACTCGCACCGCCTGGTGAAGGGGCCAAACCGTTGCACGGCCATGCTGCATCCTGACGATGCGGCGCTGCTGGGGATTGCCAATGGCATGAACGTGCAGGTGAAGTCGCGGGTGGGTGCCATCGAATTGCCTGCCGAGATCACCGAGTCCGTCATGCCGGGCGTGGTGTGTGTGCCGCACGGCTTTGGTCATGCCCGTGCCGGCGTGCAACTGCGCGTGGCGCGCAAGGAGGCGGCAGGAGCCAGCCTCAACGACATCACGGATGAGCGTTTTGTGGACGTGATCACCGGGACGGCGGTGCTCAATGGCGTGCCGGTGACGGTGGCGCCCATGGCCTCCTGAGCCGGCCTGAAGAGGGGCCGGCAGGGCGTGCCGGTGTGGCGGGCTGTTCAGAAAATGTGCGAACTGCATCGCTCAGTTACAAACCGTGCTGGAATCGGCCGGCATCTTTTGCGACACTCCAATGCATAAAGGCACATAAAAACGGCTTAAACCCATGCGTTTTCAGGTACTTACCCTTATTTTCTCGATGCTGTGCATGGCCGGTCTGGCCCGTGCAGCCGAGATTCCACCGGAAATGCTGACCGATAATGAAGCGGTAGCGTCCGGACAGGACTTTGCTCCTGCCAACTCCCTCATGCCCTTTGATGACATGGTGGTGGTGGCCCTGAGCCTGATCGGCACGCCCTACAAGTACGGCGGCAACAGTCCGGAAACCGGCTTTGATTGCAGCGGTCTGGTGCGTTACGTGCTGGGCCTGTCCAGTACGGTCACGCTGCCACGTACCTCGGCCGAGATGTACCGCATGGGCGGCAAGGAAGTGGCTCTGGACCAGCTGGTGCCGGGAGACCTGATTTTCTTCCGGGTAAAGTCAAAGAGCATCAACCACGTGGCGGTGTACATCGGCGAGAACCGTTTTGTGCATGCGCCGTCGTCGGGCAACTTTGTGCGGGTGGATGTGCTGGGCAAGAACTACTGGCAGCGCTACATCACCGGCGCACGACGTGTCATTCCCGAAATGGTGGCTTCGCATCCCTGACCGGGGCCGCACCGCCTGATCCACTCCGGCGCTCGCCCGGAGCAAACCCCTTCCCGTATCATGCAACGCGCGCTGCCATCATGGCGGTGCGTCTTGTCCTGTCTTGCCGGAGCCCCCCATGCTGGATGACCTGCTGAAGTCTGCTGCCTTGCACGAGTCTGTTGTCATTCCCGAAGGCTGGGGCCAGGGGCGCGCCACCTATGGCGGTTTGCTGGCCGCACTGATGTGCAGCCGCCTGCTGCATGTAGTGGGCGAGGACCGTGTCCTGCGCTCGGCTACGGTGTCGTTTGTGGGGCCGGTTGCTCCCGGCGCAGCGCGGCTGACTGTCGAGGTGTTCCGCAACGGCAAGTCCGTCACGCAGGCCGAGGCACGCCTGTATCAGGATGATGAGGTGTTCGCCGTCTTGCTGGCCAGCTTCGGTGCCACACGCCCGTCACGGATTGTGGTGCCACCGGTTGCCACGGCACCGGTGTTCAAGGGGCCGGACGACTGTCGCGCCATGCCGTACATTCCCGGTGTGACGCCGGAGTTCATCCAGAATATTGATATGCGCTGGGCCGAAGGTGCAATGCCGTTTTCGGGCGTGGACACACCAGATTTCGGTGGCTGGATGCGTTACCGCAGTCCCGTGCACCAGATGACACTCACGCACCTGTTCGGCCTGATTGATTGCTGGCCGCCGGCGGTGCTGTCGATGTTCACGGCGCCGGCTCCCGCCAGCTCCATGTGCTGGACCATCGAGTTCCTGCATTTTCCGGAAGACGCAACAGCCGACACCTGGTGGCAGTATCAGGTACGCACGGATGCCAGTGCAGAAGGTTATGCGCATACCGAAGCGAACATCTGGGACGATCAGGGCTGTCTGGTGGCGATCAGTCGCCAGACCATCACGGTTTTTGCCTGATCGCCATGACGCTGCCGATTGATGCGGTTCTGCCCGACCTGCTGGCAACACTGGCGGCGCACAATGCCGTGGTGTTGCAGGCGCCACCCGGCACCGGCAAGACCACGCGCGTGCCACTGGCGTTGCGTGATGCAGAATTCCTGCACGGCAAAAAAATCGTCATGCTGGAGCCGCGCCGGCTGGCGGCCCGTTCGGCTGCACGTTTCATGGCAACGCTGCTGGGCGAGGAGGTTGGCCGCACCGTTGGTTATCGCACACGGCTCGACACCAGAATATCGCGCGAGACACGCATCGAGGTGGTGACCGAAGGCATACTCACGCGCCTGCTGCAAAGTGATGCCGAACTTGCGGATTACGGCATTGTCATTTTTGATGAATTCCACGAGCGTTCATTGCAGGCCGATCTTGGTCTGGCACTGGTGCGTGAATGCCAGCAGGTCGTGCGCGATGACCTGCGCATGCTGGTGATGTCGGCCACGCTGGATGCACAACCGGTTTCGACACTGCTGGGTGGTGCGCCGGTACTCAGTTGTCCAGGGCAGGTATTTCCGGTGGAGGTGCGTTACTTCGCCCCGGGTCGCACACCGTGGCTGGATCATCTGGCGCAGGTGATACGCGATACGCTGGCCAGTGACAGCGGATCGCTGCTGGTGTTTCTGCCGGGCGAAGGTGAAATACGGCGGTTGATGGAGCGGCTGGAGCAGTTGCCCGCGAATGTCACGCTGGCGCCACTTTACGGGCAGTTGTCCGGCGACGAACAGGACCGTGCGATTTCACCGGCACCCGCAGGACAGCGCAAGATTGTGCTGGCCACCTCGATTGCAGAAACCAGTCTTACCATTGAAGGCATTCGTGTCGTGATTGATGCGGGTTTTTTGCGTGCGCCCAGTTACGACCCCAACAGTGCGATGACGCGACTGGTCACGCAACGCGTGGCAGCGGCGAATGCCGAGCAGCGTCGTGGTCGTGCGGGCCGACTGGGGCCGGGCACCTGCATCCGGCTGTGGAGTGAGGAAGAAAATTCACGCCTGCAACCGTTTGCCGTGCCGGAAATCCGGCAGGCGGACCTCACCGGCATGGTGCTGGAACTGGCGCAGTGGGGCGTGCGTGATGCCGCCAGTTTGTGCTGGCTGGATTTGCCACCCGCCGCAAGCTGGGCACAGGCGCGTGAACTGTTGCAGTCGCTGGAAACGCTGGATGACAGTGGTGCAATTACCGCGCATGGTCGTGCTGTTCTGGCGCTGGGGTTGCCGCCGCGACTGGGTCACATGGTGGTGCGGGGGCGCGAGCTGGGCCTGGGTCATATGGCCGCAGAGCTGGCGGCATTATTGTCCGAGCGCGATATCCTGCCACGCGACAGTGGTGCCGACATGCATGATCGTCTGTTGTGTCTGCGCGGCGAGCAGAATGTCGCCCGTGTTGATCGCGGTCGCCTGCAGCTGGTGCGTGAAGGCGCACGCCGGCTGGGCGAGAAAAAAACGGCAACTGTCGCGGAGCACAATGACGATGCGGGCCGCCTGCTCGCCCTCGCCTTTCCTGACCGGATTGCGCAGCGCCGTCCCGGCAGTGCAGCACGTTATGTGCTGGCCAATGGTCGTGGCGCGTTTCTGCCGGAGGAAGACCGCCTGGCGCGGGAGTCCTGGCTGGTGATTGCCGATCTCGACGGACAGACACGCGAGGCGAAAATATTCCTGGCAGCCAGTCTTTCATTGCCGGCACTGGAAGCCGCGCTGGCCCCTGTCATTCGGTCGACGGAATTTGTCAGCTGGGACAGCGGCTCGCAGTCGGTGCAGTCACGTCAGCAACGTGTGCTGGGTGCGCTGGTGCTGGAGGACAAGGCACTGGCCTCGGCCAGCCTGGAAAAAATCACGGCAGTACTGGCGCAGGCCATCAGTGACGCCGGCCTGCAGGTGTTGCCGTGGACGGATGCCTTGCGGCAGTGGCAGGCGCGAGTGCAGGTCATGCATGACCTGCAGCCGGAGCAATGGCCCGACGTGAGCGAGATGGCGTTGCGCCAGCACGTGCTGGTGTGGGCCGGCCCGTATCTCTCCGGTATGTCACGCTTTTCACATCTGGATCGCTTTCCCCTGCATGATGCGTTGACGGGGCAACTGGACTGGGCCCGGCAGCAATCACTCGAACAGTTGTTGCCCACGCACCTGACCGTACCGACGGGATCGCGCATTGCGATTGACTACACGGCCGAACACGGCCCCGTGCTTGCGGTGAAACTGCAGGAAATGTTCGGTTTGCTGGAGACGCCGCGGCTGGCCAATGGCCGCGTGCCACTGACCATTCACCTGCTGTCGCCGGCCCGGCGCCCGGTGGCGGTGACTCAGGACCTCGCCAGTTTCTGGAAAAACGCCTACGCTGATGTGCGAAAGGACATGCGCGGCCGCTACCCGCGCCATCCCTGGCCGGACGATCCGTTTACGGCGGTGGCGCAGCGTGGCGTCAAGAAAAAGCCTGACAAGTCCTGAATATTCAGGGAGCATGCGTCCGGATTGGCAAGCATGTTGTTGCATGTGTGGCTGTTAACCGGGCTCCGGACAGGGTTTTAACAGGGCTTCGTAAAATCATCGAGTGAGTGACAAGGGATGACCTCAGCATTTGAAAAAAGGCCCGTCAGTTTTACCGTGAAAGGTGATCTGGTTCGTGGTGACCTGTATCTGCCGGCGACAAAGGAAAAGGCCCCGGTGGTCATCATGGCGCACGGGTTTGGCGGCGAGCGCCGCTTTCGCCTGCCGGCATTTGCCGAATATTTTGCAGCACGTGGCCTGGCGGTGGTGCTGTTCGATTATCGCGGTTTTGGTGACAGTGCCGGCGCGCCGCGTGCATTCGTGGATGCGTCGCGGCATCTTGAAGATTATGCCGGTGCCGTGGCGTTTGCCCGCCGTTGTCCTGATGTGGACGGCGCGCGAGTGGGCCTGTGGGGTACGTCCTACAGTGGTGGTCATGTGCTGGTAACGGCAGCGCGCGACCAGAACATCAGGGTGGTGGTGTCACAGGTGCCGCATGTGGACGGACTGGCCAGTGCCATGGGCTATCCGCCATTGCTGTTGCCAAAAGCCTCGTGGCTGGCCGCACAGGATTTGTTGTCCGCTGCGCGTGGTGGCGAGCCGGTGCGCATGCCGATTGTGGCAGAGGAAGGTGTGCGGGCACTGGCAACACCGGATTGCTATGACGGCTATACCAGCATGATTCCTGCGGGTGCCGACTGGGTAAATGCCGTGCCGGCCCGCATCCTGTTCACCATCATGGCGTATCGCCCGGTGACGGAAGTGCAGAACATAAATTGCCCGGTGCTGCTGGTGGCCTCGCCGACCGATACGCTGATTCCTTTTTCCGCCACAAAACGTGCGGTTGCAAAAATTCGCGACTGCCGTCTGGAGCTGATTGAGGGCGGCCATTTTGATCCCTATCTTGGCGACTGCTTTGACAAGGTGGTGCGCATGGAATGTGACTTCCTGTGCAGCAAGCTGGGCGTTACTGCTTGATGGGAATTGCTACCTGATGGGTGCTGCTACCTGATGGTGGCGTGATCCTGTGCACACAAAAAAGCCCGATGCGTATCGGGCTTTTTTATTCAGGCC
Source organism: Moraxellaceae bacterium (assembly GCA_030646295.1). GTDB lineage: Bacteria > Pseudomonadota > Gammaproteobacteria > Pseudomonadales > Moraxellaceae > UBA2031. The sequence continues at coordinate 49,158 of JAUSND010000015.1, read as the reverse complement.
GCTTTGGCGTCCTGCAGGGTGTCCAGTTCGGCGCGCCATCGGCGGATCAGGTGCGAGTTTTCCTGCTGCCAGGGATGAAAGTCCTTGTGAAAGAATTCCAGGAAATCCGGGATGGTGCGCGTGATCAGTCCGTTGCGCCCGAGCAGCTTCCACAGTCCTTTGGCCAGGACCAGCGGCTTGCGGTGCATGCCGTCACGCTTGAGCAGTTTCCATGTGTAGACCGACGTGTATGCCGCCAGGAACAGCGTGCCGACAACCAGCATGATGTACCGCTGCCGGTCCCGGCCGTCCACATCCTGATAGAGGTCGAAGGCGACCGCCTTGTGCTCGGTTTCCTCGATGGCATGCCACATCCACAGGGCGCGTACTTCCGGCGCCATCACCTGCATGGTCCTGTCGTCACGCAGCAGGCCGTCGGCGAGGATGGCGGTAATGTGCTCCAGTGCCGCCGTCGCCGCCAGCATCTCGTGCGAGGACATGCGGATGCGGGCGCCCTTGAGCAGGGTGCGTGCCGTCCGCTCGGCCCGTCGGGTGATGTCCGCGTAACCCTGGCTGTCGAGGAAGCGGTTGAAGGTGCTGTGCTCCAGCGTGTGCATGGCTTCCTGGCCAATAAAGCCGGAAATGTCCTTCTGCCGGTCGGGGTCGTCGATGCGATCACGGAAAAAACGCACGGAATCCACAAAAAAACGCTCACCATCCGGAAAGCTGAGCGACAATGCATTCAGGAAATGGGAGACAACGGGGTCGTTGTCGTACCAGTAGCGGGGCGTGGATGACGCAAACTGCAACCCCATGCGATGTGGTGCAATGGTGACATTGGCCGGCGTGGGGCGCAGGGGGTGGATTGTCGACGGTGCCTTGCTCATGGTACTTCTCGCTTGCAGGTTACCGTCCGCATGATGCGGGTCGGGCAAGCATTCATACTGCCGCGGGGGTTTCCCGCTTTCCGGTTCCAGGGGGCCAGTTTTCGGTGAAATCGGGACAAACATCCACGCGACGTCGCCAGACACTGCCGGGCATTCCCGGCATTTATGTGCTGCTGTTCTGCGATCTGGTGCGCCAGCTGGGCTATGACGACCGTCGCCTGCTGGAAGGGCTGGAGTTGCAGCGTTCGCAGCTGCTGGCGCCGGATGCGCGTGTTTCCGTGGCCGATGCCGCGCAAGTGCTGCACCGCGGGCTGGCCATTGCCGGGCACGAAGGCCTGGGCTTTCGCTATGCATCAGCCCTCAAGGTCACCCTGCACGGGTCGCTGGGGTTGCTGGCGCTGTCCAGCATGACCATTCGCGACGCGTTGGAGGCGGGCACCCACTATCTCGGCTTGCGCGCGCCTTTTCTCGATTTTGTCTGGCAGACCGGGCCGGATGCGCATGACCAATCGCGGATCAAGCTGGAGGTGCGTGAGCGCTTTCCGCTCGGCCGTCAGCACGACTTCATCATGGAGGCCATGCTGATGGGGCTGGTCTACATGGTGCAGCAGCTCAACGAGGATGCGCTGGAAGATGCCGAGGTCTGGCTGACCGGGCCACCACCGCCGCATTACGCCACCCTTGCTGCATCATTGCCGGTGCCGGTGCGTTACAACGCGCCCTTCTGCATGGTGCAGGCCTCCGCCATTTTGCTGGATCAGCGGCCGCGTCTGGCCGACCCGTCGATTGCCGCGCTGGCCCGAGAGCAGTGCGAGGCGGAGTTCCAGAAACTGTTTGCCGCACCGGAGTCCCTGCTGCTGGATGTACGCCAGCGTCTGGTGGAGTACGAGGAAGGCACGTTGTCGCTGGAGCAGATGGCGGATCGCCTGCACATGTCGTCACGCACACTGAAGCGTCGCTTGCAGGATGAAGGGGCGAATTACCGTGAAATTGTCGAGGCCGTTTTGCGTGAACGTGCCACGCGATTGTTGATGGAAACCGATTTTCCGGTAAGCGAGATTGCCTTTCGCACAGGCTATAACGATGTCTCCAATTTCACCCGCGCCTTCAAGCGCTGGACCGGAAAAACACCGCGTGATTTCCGGCGCTGACAGGGGCGTGTCAACATGTCACCGGAAATGAAAAAGCCCGGCAATTGCCGGGCTTTTTCATGCCTGTGCAGTAATCATTTTTCTACAAAGGCACGTTCAATCACGTAGTCGCCGGGCTTGTTGCTGGTGCCCTCGATAAAGCCGCGTTCCTCAAGAATCACCACCAGATCCTTGAGCATGCTCGGGCTGCCGCAGATCATGACGCGATCGGTTTCCGGATTGAGTTCGGGCAGTCCGATGTCGGCAGCGAACTTGCCGCTGGTGATGAGATCGGTGAGGCGGCCCTGATTACGATAGGCTTCGCGGGTCACGGTGGGATAATAAATCAGCTTTTCTTTCACCAGGTCGCCGAAGAATTCATTTTCCGGCAGCTCTTTGGTAATGAAATCTTCGTAACCCAGCTCACTGACTTCACGCACGCCGTGGGTAAGAATGACCTTGTCAAAGGCTTCGTAAAACTCAGGATCACGTATCACGCTCATGAACGGCGCCAAGCCGGTCCCGGTGGAAAGCATGTAGAGGTTCTTGCCCGGCTTCAGGTTGTCCATGATCAGCGAACCGGTCGGTTTGCGACTGACCTTGATGGTGTCGCCCACCTTGAGATGCTGCAGGCGCGAAGTCAGCGGGCCGTTCTGCACCTTGATGCTGTAGAACTCCAGGTGTTCTTCATAGTGCGCACTCACGATGGAGTAGGCGCGCATGAGCGGCTTGCCTTCCGTTTCCAGGCCGATCATCACGAACTGGCCGGTCTTGAAGCGCAGGGCCGGGTCGCGGGTGGTGGTGAAGCTGAACAGCGTATCGTTCCAGTGATGCACGCTAAGGACGGTTTCTGTGGCGAAAGCGGAGGACATACAGCCGGTCTCATGGTGATTCGGGGACAAGGTGCGCTTTGTACCAATCCCTGCTTATAAGCTCAAACAGTTATTTCTTATTGAACCGTACAGCCGGGCTGATATAGCGGGGAGCCATTGTACGCCAGTCGCACGGCTGGCGGATTGACCCGTATCAGCAGCCAGCCTTGACGGCCGGGTACGCCGGGGAGGCTCAGGCCGCTTTCTGTTCCTGCAGATAGGCGGTGACCATGGCGGTCAGCCCTTCCACCACTTCGTCTTCGGTGAGCAGGGCCCGTTCCTGGCTGATGAAGCGCACCAGGGTGAACAGGACGCTGTTATACGCCACAAACAGCCGTACCTGCAGGTCGGGGATGGGGTAGTCATGCAGGTGCTTGAGAAAATAGATGCGTCCCATTTCCATGACATGCTGCTCCAGCGTGTCGGCCACCCGGTGCACGGGCAGGCGGTGCCAGTTGCGGGCAATCTCCAGATACAGCCCCTCATCATTGTGCATCAGGGCCAGCGTGAGACGGATGGAGGTACGCACCATGTCTTGCAGCGTCACCTGCTCCGTCAGCACCACACGTTGGTTGAGCATCTGGGTGACGTCCCGTGCCAGCTTGTCCAGCAGCGCGGCGATGAGCGCCTCCTTGCCGTCAAAGTACTGATAAAGTGAGCCCACACTTACTCCGGCAGTCTCTGCAATCAAGGGTGTGGTGGTGGCATCAAGGCCATGCCGGGCGATGGTGCGGGCGGTTGCCTCGATCAGGGTATCCACCATCTGGCGGGAGCGTTGCTGTTGCGGGCGTTTGCGCATGGCGGGTCTTTCCGTTGGGCGGCGACGGGCCGCTGGAATGCGAATTGAATGCGAATGCATATTCGCATTATGGTCGGTGACATGCCAGTCATGGAGTGTCGCCTTATGAATGCCCCGTTAGCCAACGAGCGGTCCAGTGATCGTCCCATCCCCGCGCGCGCACGTCCGTTCAGCAAGGCAGGGCGGCGTCAGCCGGCCTGGATGAAGCTGGTGGTGGGGCGCGAGATGGCCCCGACCGAGCCGGAATGGCGTGCCATGGTCGATGCCCTCTGGGAGGGTGACCAGCCGATGGATGATCTGGTCGAGTGGATGTTTGCTTCCAACCCGCGTGAGGCCCGTGGCCTCTTCGACAAGGCCATCAGCGAAGGCATCGGCAGCATTCCCGATGCGCCACAGCCGCTGAAGGATTTCTTTGCGCTGGTGGATCGCGAGCCGGCCTGGCTGGACCGCGAGCTGCTCGAAGAAGGCGTGAGCTTCATTCACCGTACAGGGCTTGCCGGCCCGTATGTGCTACGTGACTTTGCCCTGATGGGCGGCTACCTGCTGTCCGGCTTCAACAAGGCTCTGATTCTCACCGGCGCCCTCAACAAGGGTGCCTCGCAGCGCATCGCGGAAACCGGCAAGTGGTGGATCGACTGCACCGAACATGGCGGCATGGAGCGCTATGGTGCCGGCTTCAAGTCCACCATTCATGTGCGCATGGTGCATGCCATGGTGCGCAGGCATTTGCCCAAGAACCCGCAATGGGACAACGAAGTGGACGGTTTGCCGGTCAACCAGATCGACATGGTTGCCACCTATCTGGCGTTTGGTCCGGTGATGCTGGTGGGCATGCGTGCCATGGGCATCCCGGTGTTGCCGAAAGACTCGCGCGCCGTCATGCACCTGTGGAAATACGCCGGCTGGCTGATGGGGGTGCAGGACGAATGGCTGGTGGATGACGAGCGGGCGGGACTGGTGCTGCTGTACCAGACGTACATGACACAGAGTCGTCCGGACTGGACCAGCAAGGAGCTGGGCCAGGCACTGGCGCTGGAGCCGCTGGACCGCAAGCTGGCCTGGCTGAAGGACTGGCCGCGCCTGCACGAGCTGCGCCTGAAAACGCTGTATCACCAGCATCTCAGCACGACCAGCCTGTTTTTTGGCAAGCGTCAGCGCAGCCAGCTGGGCTTGCCGGAAAACGTGTTCCCCTGGTTTCCGTTGCTGACCGCCGGCCCGCGCTTTCTCAACTACACCCGCAAGAGCCTGCTGCCATCGACACGAAGGGCTCTGGAAAAGGAAGGGCGTGCGGCGCAGCTGGAGGCGCTGGGCACCATGTTCGGTGAAAAGGAGCACGCGATCATCAAACCGGGTGAGCAGCACCCGGCTCATATTCGCTGAATGACTGCATGAGCGCTCGCGGCATGTCGCCGCGAATGCACACGTGAACAATTACGGGAGCATCGCATGTCGGTTTTGCCATATTTCTCCGAAGCCAATCGTACGGTCCGGCGTACCCTGCCGGGCAGCGCCGGCCTGCCTGTGCTGGGTTACAGCCTGGCCTTCCTGAATGATCCGGTCAAAGTGGGCACGCGCCTCTATGGCGAGCTTGGGCCGGTGTACTGGATCAATGCCTTCGGCATGACGTTCTTGCAGATGCAGGGGCCGGAAGCCAACCAGTTCGTGTTTCGCAACCAGGATGATGTGTTTTCCAACAATCAGGGCTGGGATTTCTACATCGGAAAGTTCTTCAAGCGCGGCATCATGCTGCTCGATTTTGAAGAACACCGGCATCATCGCGGCATCATGCAGGCCGCGTTCAAGAAACCGGTGCTGGTGGAATATCTCAAGCGCATGAATCCGGCGATCGAAAAAGGCATCGGGCGCTGGCAGACAGGTAATGATTTCCCGGTGTTGAAAAAGATCAAGCAGCTGACGCTTGATATGGCTACCGATGTGTTCATGGGGGAACAGCTGGGGCCAGAGGCCGACAAGGTGAATCAGGCCTTTGTGGATTGCGTGCGTGCCGGCACCTCGATTGTGCGATTCCCGGTACCCGGCGGTCGCTGGAAAAAAGGTCTGGACGGACGCAAGGTGCTGGAAGATTTTTTCCGTTCGCGCATTGCACACAAGCGCGCGCATCCGGGTGAAGATCTTTTCTCGCGCCTGTGTCAGGCCGAAGACGAACTCGGGCGGCGTTTCAGTGATGACGATGTGATCAACCACATGATCTTCCTCATGATGGCCGCGCACGACACGTCGACCATTACGCTGTGCTCCATCATTTATCATCTGGCCAAATACCCCGAGTGGCAGGAGCGTGTGCGCGCCGAAGCACTGGCGCTGGGCAAGCGGGATCTGGATCACGATGATCTGGCTAAACTGGAGGCCACCAGTCTGGTAATGAAAGAGGCGCTGCGCATGATTGCACCGGTGCATGGCATTCCGCGCAAGACCGTGAAGGACTGCGAGTTCATGGGGCATCACATTCCGGCGGGGACGTTTATTGCCGTGAGCCCGATGGTCTCGCATCACCTGCCAAACTGGTGGGAAAAACCGGAGGTCTTTGATCCGGAACGGTTTACCGAAGCCCGCAACGAACACCGCAAGCACCCGTACCTGTACGTGCCGTTTGGTGGCGGTGCGCACATGTGCATCGGCCTGCATTTTGCGGAGATGCAGATCAAGGCGATCCTGCATCATGTGGTGCAGCAGTACCGCTGGAGTGTGCCGGAAGACTACGTCATGCCGGTTGATTTTACGTCGCTGCCGGTGCCCGGCGACGGCTTGCCGGTGAAGCTGGAACGTTTGTAGTCCTGAACGGGATACGGCAATAAAAAAGGCGACCGATGGTCGCCTTTTTTATTCATGGAGGAGCAGTCCGTATCAGAGGCCGGCCAGCTTCAGGCGGTTGGCATGCTGACGGAACACGGACTTGGGATTGGTTTCGAAAATGCTGACCAGACCCAGGATCTGGTTCACTTCATCGAGATGATTCATGCGGTAGTTGTCGCGGATAACCTTGCCGAGGTGGCTGCTGCAGCGGCCCACCAGGCCGTCATTGGGCTGTCCGGCAAATGCCAGTGAGGTCAGCGCCATGCCGGCATCGGAGATGTCCAGCACATTGGTCAGTACACCGGTGCCACCCCAGGAGTAGAAATTCACGCCGTTGGCGGAATAGGCACCCTCACCGCAACTGGTGGTGGGAACGCCGGCGGGATACACGGCATTGAAACTGGCGGCGCCAGCCGTGGTCAGCGAGTTGAGGCCGGCCAGCGAATCCTGTGAGAGGGTTTCACCCGCCGCCAGACCAATCAGGGCACCGAAGCCGTTGACCACCGAGGTCAGCAGCGAGGTCAGGGGGGCGCCGATCACCGCCAGATCCGAGGCCTGCTTGATCAGGTCGGCCACGACAGAGCCCTTGGTGACGCCACCCACGGACGTTGCCGATGCAATGCGCAGGGGAATGGTGCCGGCCACATAACGGATGGACTGGTTGCCGTGGCTATGGCCGATCAGGTTGACCTTTTCTGCACCGGTAATGGCCAGGATGTCCTGCACCTGATTCAGCAGTTGTTCGCCACGCACTTCCGAGGACTGGAACGACGCGACCTGGGTGAGGTGGACGGAGGCGCCATTGCTGGTCAGGTCCTGCGGTATGCCATACCAGTAATCAAGCGGACCGATCTTGTCGAAACCGGCCATGCCGTGGGCCAGCACGATTGGATACTTTGTCTGGGCATAGGTGGAGGCTGCAGTAGCCGGGGCAGTCGCGAGCATGGTGCTGGCGGCAAGCAGGAGTGATGTGGAGGCGAGCTTTATCATGGTGTCATCCTTGTTTGTTTTGGTTATTTGCCAGAATGCAGGTCCCTGTTTTTCAGTGGGCCAATGGCGCTTGTCACGAGCGTCTTGTTCTTTTCAGTGGTGACGAGCGTAGCCAAAGTAAGGATGAACGGCGCATAACAATAATGGCCGGCTGCATAAACAAATTCGGCCATGGCGGGTGCCAGTCATGTCTTTCCGGTGAATAAAAAAGGCGGCCATTGCGGCCGCCTTTTTGCTGGATCAGCAGGGCTTCAGCGCTTCTGCATCCATTCGCGCAGGGCTGTGTAAACGCGTTCATCGTCCAGCATGGCCATGTGCCCCAGTGCCGGGAACTCCACCCGTGTCACCTGCTTGCCGCCAAGCGCCTTGTCTGTTTCCACATGCTGCCCGAGGGCGCTGCGCACCGGCACCAGGCCATCGCCCAGCCAGTGACGCTTGCTGCTGCGGCCCAGGTGGCCGGCAACCAGCAGGTGCCGGGTGTCGTCATGCAGTGCAACGTGATGATCGTGATCCGGCGGGGTGACCCGGCCATGACGCAGGTCCATGATGCCGGCACTGCGCAGGTTACCCAGCTTCATCAGCGGCTTGGTGTAGGGGGTGAGGCCAAGCAGGCTGTTGGCACCGTGACCAAGCCGCTCCAGCGGAGCCCCCTGATGCGGCGTACCAAGATAGGCGGCCCTGTCCAGGCGGCTTACCCAGCGCAGCCCGGAGAAGCGTGCATGGTGGGTGGCGGAACGGATGACCAGCCCGCCCATGCTGTGTCCGATCAGGGTCAGCCCGGCACGCTTTTCAAGTTTTGCCGTGTCCAGCAGGGCAGAAAGGTCGGCACCGTTTTCATGCACCGGGCGGCCGGTGTTGTAGCGCAACCATGCCACCGCCAGACCGGACTCGCGCAACTCGCTGACAAACGCGGTGTGTGCGGGGCTTTGCCATTCGTGGTCGGACAGGCACAGGCCGTGAATGAAGAGGACAAGCCCGCGCCGACCCTCACGGCTCCACTCCTCGATGGTCAAGGGCTCGCCGGCGTCGTTGCACAGCGTCATCTGCTGGTGCAGCGGATTTTCCCAGTCGCTGACCGCATCGCCTGCCACGCCGTTGAGGATGCTGCGGAACAGTCCCCAGTGCCGGCTGGCGGGTGCCGGCTCGTGCGCCTGCAGGAACTGCTGGGTGAGCCGGGCCAGATGCCGGAAGGTGTTCATCACCAGCTGATAGGGCAGGGGCGCCTTTTCTGCCGGGGCAGTGGCATGGCCGTTCCACGGCAGCGGCAGGCGCCGGATGGTGGCATGCATCTCGGCGGTCAGGCGGGTGGCCTCGCTGGCGCCAAGCAATCCCAGATGCACCAGAGCCACACCCCGGGTCAGCAATGTGCTGGCCGGGCCGGGGGCTGGCGTGGCGGCTGGCGGGAACGCGTCAGTCATGGCAAAAGCCTTTGTGAACAGTTGTTCACATCGTCGCGCGCATGACGACCTTCGTCAATGTCATTGGTCGGTGTAATTGTCGGACAGCCGGGATGCGGTAGCATGCGCGTTTACGGGCATTCGCCGGCAGCAAGGGAAGGGTGTGATGGTGCGGTGGCAGTACATTATCGGGCTGGTTCTGGGTATGAGTCTGGCAACGCTTACGCAGGCGGGGGACTACTTTCTGGATGGCAGCCAGAAAAGCGACCTTATCCTGTACGGCCGCATGACCGGTCAGGACGGGGCGCTCTACGATGTCTGGGTGGTGCCCGGTTATGTACCGCCCGCGCGCAATGCCCGCAAGGGCTGGGTGAACGCGGGGGAGTCGCTCAAGGCTTACGGACGTGCCGGGCACTATCGCAAGCTGGGTAAAACCTCGCACCAATGGCTGCGTTTTGCCGGCAAGGACCTGCTGCAGGAGTTTGCGCTGGCCGGCACGGGCACCGCGTGGACAGAGGCGCTGGACACCGCCAGCCAGCGCGTCAACCGCCGTGTGTTCGGCTGGTGGTTTGCCTGGCCATGGGCCGTGATCGAGGCATCTACCGAAAGCCTGTTCCGCACCGGCATCGGCATTCCCGGCAGTGCGCTGACCGCCGCCGGATCATTCACCCTGGTGCCCGCTGCCTATTTTGTGACGCCGGCCGTAATGAGCGTTGGTTATGCGGCGGTGCCGGGCACGGCACTGCCGCTGGTGGCAACGACCTGGAACACGGTCGTTGCCCCTCCGCTTGCACTTGCCGGAGAGCAACCGGCGCCAGAGCGTGCGGACGGCTTCTGGATGAAGCGGATCAAGGACCCGTCGGAAGACGATATCCGCGCGCGCCTGGTGGCCTGGCAATCGCGATGGAAAGATGACGCTGAACTGGCGGCGATGCGTGAGGCGCTGGCGACCACCGACAGAGTGCATGCCGGAAAGATTGCGGCGTTGCGTGCGGAAATCGACGCGGAAGAAAAATCACGTAGTAATGCAGCAGAGGCTTTTGAGGCGCAGCGACGTCATGTCATTGCGAAAAAAACCGTGGAGCAGGCGCCTTTACTGCGTGAAGAACTGGTGACACAGGGATATACCGCAGCACGCCTGCAGACGCAGCGCAGCATGCTGAGAAACATCCTGCTGGAGCAAGGCATGGATGAGAAAGAAGCGGCCCGCATGCTGGATGTGCTGATCGGTATCGACAGCGATGCTCCCGGGCAAAAACGTGACGCAGATGAAAAGACCGATCCCCTGTTGCAACTGAGGGATCGCTTGTAGTGCCGGTGTTGCCTCCGGATTGAAAACAAAAAGGGCACCGCATGGGTGCCCTTTTTCATCGCAGACATGAAGTACTGCGTTGGCTCAATAGAACTTTGTGCCCAGTTCCAGCGTGTAGGAAAGGAACGCCGGGCTGTCGACCTGGCCATCCGAGTCCAGCCACATCTGGTTGGCAGCAAGCTTCATGAAGAATTTGTCGTTCACGTCCCAGCGCAGGCCTGCACCGACGTTGTAGCTGAAATCGGTGCCGTCCTTGGTGGGTACCACGGTGTCGCAGAAGTAACCGTACCAGGGGTCATACCAGCAGGTGGTGTAGGGGGGCGAATTAACGATGTTGGTGTCGTAGTAGGTAATGCCAAGGCCACCCGTCACAAACGGGGTGAAGCTCTTGCGCATCAGGTTGTAGGTGCCGTTGAAGCCGAAGGTCCGGATGTCGAGGGTACCCATGTTGATGAATTCGTCATTGCCGTCTTCGCGCTTGATCACGGCATCGTACTTGAGGTCTGCCCAGTTGATGTAACCGGTGAACGACAGGTTTTCATCAACGTTATAGCCAATGCCAAAGCCGAAGCCTTCATCACCAAGGGTCTTGGCGGACGAGCCGTTATAACCCGCATAGCTGTCGCCCTGAACATCGGAGATGATGAGCGTGGCCTCCCAGTTGTTGGTGCGATCACTGGGCTGCAGGGCCTGTACGCCACTGCTTGCGGTGAGTGCGGCCAGCAGTGCAAATGTTGTGCTGAGTGTTTTCATGGTGTTTTGATCACTGTGGTGACTGGGATGGCATTAACCTCATAAATGATACTGCTATTCACTGGGTGCCCGTCAAATGAATGCCGAGGGACATGAGGACGCCTGGGCGGCTGGTATCAGCGACCGTATCGGGTGTCTCACGCCACGAGTTTGTCGCGACGGCTTAGCTCCGGGAACCAGCGCATCCACAGTGCCACGACCACCAGCGTACCTGCGCCCCCGATGATCACGGCCGGGATGACGCCGAACAGGGCCGCCGTCGCGCCGGATTCAAACTCCCCCAGCTGGTTCGATGCGCCAATGAAGAGGAAGTTGACGGCGTTGACGCGGCCACGCATGGCATCCGGCGTTTCCAGCTGTACCAGAGAAGAACGCACCACCACGCTGATCATGTCGGCGGCGCCCAGGACGAACAGGGCGCCCATCGACAGCAGCAGTGACGTCGACAGCGCAAAGACAATGGTCGCGACACCAAATACGGCGACGGCGCCAAACATGATTTTTCCCACCTGCCGGTCCAGCGGAAAGCGCACCAGCCAGACCGACATCAGCAACGCGCCTGCCGCGGGCGCGGCACGTAACAGCCCCAGCCCCCACGGGCCGGTGTGCAGGATGTCGCGGGCAAAGATCGGCAGCAGCGCGGTGGCACCACCAAGCAGCACGGCAAACAGGTCCAGCGAAATGGCTCCCAGCAGCACCGGGTTGCGGCGGATGAAGGCGATGCCAGCAAACACCGAGCTGTCTTCCTTGCTGACGGGCGCTGGCGGGGTGTGCGTGTAGGCCACCATGCCGAGCAGCACGGCCGAGAAGGCATACATCAGTGCAGTGATGCTGTAGACCGTCTCGGCACCGCCAACATAGGCTAGTCCACCGAGTGCCGGGCCGCTGATGATGGCGGCCTGCATGGCGGCACTGGAGGCGCTGACCGCTCGTGGCAGGTCGGCGGTGCGGACAATCGCCGGCAGCATGGCGGACAGCGTGGGCGAGCCGAACGTCTTGGTGATGCCAAGCAGGAAGGCCGCGACAAAAATGCCTTCGCGCGAGATCCAGCCCTGCCAGCTGGCCACCCCCAGTGCTGCGGCAATCAGGCACTGCGCCACATTGCACAGCTGCACGATGCTGCGCCGGTTGTAACGGTCGGCCACGTGACCAGCCACCAGTACGAAGAGGATGGCCGGCAGGAATCCCACCAGTCCCACCATGCCCAGATCCAGCGCGCTGCGGGTGAGGTCATACATCTGCCAGCCCACGGCCACGGCCAGCATCTGGAAGGCGGCCATAGTGAAAATGCGCACAAACCAGTAAAAGGCAAAGTCGCGGTTGATGAAGAGACCGGGGGACGAGGCGGGCATGGCAGGAGCCGGAGCAGCAGATGGAGGAATGCAGCATACGGCTGATGCTGTTTGAAAAAAATGCCGCCATGCATTGATGGCGGCCTGCTGCCTGTCAATTCGAGCGTGCTGCCAACCAGTCAGCCACCGGCGCCCAGATGGAGGTCGGTGCCTTGCTGCCGGAGAGGATGCCCATGTGGCCACCGGGGGCGTGCAGGAAGGTCTTGTCCTGCGTGCCGACCAGTTCGTTGAGGGCTTCGATGGCGGGGCGGGTAACCATGGTGTCGCCCTTGCCGCCAATGGTGAACAGCGCGGACTGGATGTCGGCCAGTTGCGCAACAGTGCCGGCAATGTGCAGCGTACCGGTAGAGAACTCGTTCTCGATCCACAGCCGGCCGATCATGTCTTTCACGACGCCACCCGGATACGGCACCATGTTGTCGAGAAAGGCGGACTGTGTTGCGTGATCGGTCACAAATTCGCGGTCGCCCAGCTTGCGCAGCAGTTCCCAGTACCCCATCAGGCTGCCGACGGGATTGGTCATCTTGAAGCCCACGACATTCATCCAGCCAGGCGTGTGCAGCAGTGGCGCCGGCACATCGTTGATGCGCAGACCGGTCGAGCGTTCCACTTTTTCAGCCTGACGTTTGACGGCCTGATAAAAGCGGCCCAGTGCACCCGAGGCATGGGTATTGATGGGGGCGCCCAGGATGACCAGGTTGCGGATATCGGCATCATCGGTGAGTGCGGTATAGCAGAGCGCCAGTACGCCGCCCAGGCTCCAGCCATGCAGCGACAGCTCCTGCTGGCCGCTGTGCGTGCGCACGGCCTGGATGAACTCCGGCATCAGGTGCGCGGCATAGGTCTCGAAGGTGTAGTGCGTGTGCCGGAAGCGTGGCACGCCCCAGTCAATCAGGTAGACATCAAAACCGCGCGCCAGAAAATACTTCACCAGACTGCGATCCGGGAACAGGTCGTAGATGCTCATGTTCACGGCCAACGGCGGTACGATCACAAGCGGCACGCGCTGGCGCTGCGTGGCGACCGGCATGGCGCGGCCATCCATCAGCACGCTGGCTTCTGTCAGGGGGTGGTAGTGGCGCAGTTGCACCAGCCCGTTGTCATGCACCACATCAAACGCCGTCTGGTTGGCCAGCACCAGCGTTTCCGTCCGCAGGAAGCGGTCACGCGCGTTGCGGACCACATGACGGGCACGACGCATGAGCGGGCGTTTACGGATGGCAGTGGCAGATGCGGGCATGAACAGGGCTTCCTGTAGCTGTGGGGCTGGTGCGACTTGCGAATAGTCACGGCCCTGAGGCCCGGGGTCACTGACCGGAAGCAACAATCTCGCTGACATTTTGGACAATGTGCCGGGCTTGCATCAGGGTCCGCATCAGGGCCTGCATCACGGGTTGGTACCAACCATCCTGGAGATGCGCAGCTCCAGCGCATAGGCCTCATCCAGTCGCTTCATGGCGCGGTACAGGCTGGCCAGCTGGTACAGGCTGCGTGATACCTCCGGGCTGTTCAGTCCGTAGTTCTTCTCCATGATGGCGACCGAGCGCTTGCAGAGCGGCTCTGCCTCGGCCAGCTTGCCCTGGCTGCGATAGAGAAACGCCAGGTTATCCACGCCGGTGGCGACATTGGGGTGATCAGGCCCCAGGTTTTTCTCCAGTATGGCCAGCGAGCGCGTATAGAGCGGCTCGGCCTGCATCAGCAGCCCCTGGGTGTCGTACAGCATGGCAAGATTGTTCAGTGCGGCTGCCACCTCAAGGTGCTGCGGCCCGTGAATTTTTTCCTGCGTGGCCAGGGCCTGACGGAACAGCACTTCGGCCGGTTCATATTGTTTCTGGCCACGATAGAGGAAGGCCAGGTTGGTCTGGCTTCTGGCCACCTCGGGGTGTGAGCTGCCGAGGGTTTTTTCCTGAATGGCCAACGCGCGGCGATACAACGGCTCGGCCTGCGCAAACTTGCCCTGGGCATCAAGGCGGTTGGCCAGCTGGGTGAGGGTTGGCACCAGATCGGGATGATCCGGGCCAAGGGCCTTTTCCTGCAGCGGCAACAGCTTCTGGTACAGCGGCCATGCCTGTTCGGTTTTTTCCTGGCTGACATAAAGCGCGGCCAGATGCGACAGCACCGCCGCCAGTGCCGCAGGATTGTCGGTACGTTTTTCGCGGATGGAGAGTGCGTCGTGGTAAAACTTTTCGGCCTGCTCCGGCTGGTTTTGTGCTTCCTGCAGCAGGCCCAGCTTGTAAAGGCTGTCGGCCACATCAATGTGATAGGGGCCCAGCGAGTCCTCGCGCATGGCCAGGGCTTTTTCCTGCAGGGCTTGCGCTTGTGGCAGCTGTTTCAGGCGCATATGCGTGTCGGCCAGATCGCTCATGGCGGTGGCAATGTCCGGGTGGCCGGGCTCCAGGGTTTTTTCCCGGATGGCGAGTACGCGCTGCTGCAGCGGCAGAGCATCGGCCGGCCGGTTTTGCGCCAGATGCACGGCCGCAAGGCGGCTCAGGCTGGTGGCCACATCCGGATGATCACGCCCCAGTGTTTGCTGCCGGACAAGAATGCTGCGCTTCATGAGGGCTTCGGCCTGCGCGGTCTGGCCCAGTGCCAGCTGCTGCTCTGCCAGGTTCATGGCACTGGTGGCCACATCCGGATGATTCAGGCCCAGTTTCTTTTCCCGCAGGGTGAGCACACGCTGGTACAGCGGAGCGGCTTTTTCCGGTTTTCCCTGCACGGCATACAGGACGGCAAGGTTGTTGAGGCTGGTGATGACATCCGCATGGCTGGCGCCCAGCGCTTTTGTGCGAATGGCCAGCGAGCGCTTGTAGAGGGGCTCGGCCTTGTCGTAATTGCCTTGCAGGCGATAGAGCAGGGCCAGGTTGTTCAGGCCGGTGGCCACATCCGGGTGAGTGGGGCCGAGGGTCTTTTCCCAGATGGCCAGCGAGCGCTGGTAAAGCGGTTCGGCCTGCGCATATTCGCCACGCGTGCGGTACATGTAGGCCAGATTGTTCAGGCTGGCCGCAATGTCGCGGTGCTCAGTGCCCAGTTCCTGCTCGGCCAGTGTCAGGGCCTTTTTTGCCTGGGCGATGGCCTGGTCGTGGTCGCCCTGCTGGTACAGGCTGACTGCCTCCTGGTTGAGCGCCTCCCAGCCGTTGCCCGCATGGGCGACAGGCATGCAGAGCGAGAACAGGAGCGGCGTGAGCCATAACAGGTTGGCGTTGCGTGGCAACGGGATGGCGGCTTTCATCAGCGATGACTCTGTTGCCCGTATCGGGACGGGTATTGTTGTTTTTATCAGGGTAGCAGCGGCTGGCAATTGTGCGCCGGGAGGCGGCGGGCCATCAATGAAAAGGCGCCCACTGGCGCCTTTTCATTCTGCGAGTATTGCTGTGTTGAGCCAGCCAGCCTATTCCCCGATCACCGGGTCTGACTCGGGCTGTGCAAATTCCAGCCGGGCTTTCTCGATCAGGGCGGGGTCCTTTTTCTTGGTGGCCCGCTCTGCGTAGCCTGGTCTTTCTTTCTGGCGTTCGGCGTGTGCAGCCTCGCGTGCATCGTGCCCGGCTTTTTGCTCGGCACGCTTCTTTTCCTGTGCTGCCGTACGCTTGTCCATGTCGGCCTTGAGCTTGTCGTAGCGGGCCTTCTCTTTGGCGGTCAGGGTTTTCTCGCGCGCCTTCCAGCGGTCCACCATCTGGTCATTGAGGATGTCGCTGCGTACGCCGGCACGCTTGTCGTACTGGCTCATGACGCCGGCACGGTAGGCAAGCTCGGCGTCGCTCTGCATCAGTCGCTGGGCGGAAGATGCGTCACGCTGGCCTTCCGGCAGTACGGTAATGCTGACCAGTATGTCTTTCTGGTTCTTGCCCTTGCCCTCGGTCTTGAACTGCTTGAGCACACTCAGTTGTGCCAGCAGACGGTCAAGGGAGCGTTCAATCGGTTGCGCCTTCAGCGTCATCGTGATCTTGCGCTCGACCTTCGGGTCCATGCGGACCTCCATGCCGGTCTGGCGCGAAACACGCAGCAGGATGTCGCTGAGGGCGTGATCTTTGGTCTGGATGCTCAGCGTGTCCTGCTGGCGGTCATACAGCACAGGCTCGGCAACGCTGGCCTCGGCAGGCTTTGGTGCGGCTTTGGGTACGGCTTTTGATGCAGTGTTGGGTGTTGGGGATGTAGCGAATGCAGCCGGGGTAATGATGAGCAGTGTTAACAACAAGGCCAGTGGCCGGTGAAGTAGTCGGGAAAAACGGGTATTCACAGTTCACCTCGTAAAGCACGGACAGTATTGAAAAACAAAAGGGCTGGACGTTTCCATCCAGCCCTTCTGTCATTTCACCGTATCAATCAGCAACCGGCACCTGCGCAGGAGATCAGGCGCATGTAGCCACCTTCACTACCCTTGGTGGCACCAGTGCCGCCAGCGTAAGTGGCAGAACCTGTCACTGTGCTGTTCTGCGGACGGGTTGCCTTCAGCTCGATGTAGCCACCGTTGCCGCCCTGTGAGCCGACTTCGGTTGCATCGGCGTTGCCGCCATTGGCCTTGATGGTGCTGGCGACATTGACGGTATTACCGTAGATGTACATGCCGTCAGAGTAGCCGCCGGCGTAGTTGCCATCACCACCGTTGGACGAAACGTTACCGGCAACCTTGGCGACACCCAGTTCCGAGTACACGTAGAGGCCAGGAGCGTAGCCACCATAACCAACCGTGCCGGTAGTGGTGCCAAGATCGTCACCGCCATCAGAGTTGAAGGTGCCAGTGATCGAGGCGCCGTTATAGCCCCAGATCCAGCTGTAACCGCCGTAGTTGATGTAGATGCTGTTCTGGTTGCGGCCTGTGCCACCAGCAATGTTCACATTGCCATTTTGCGAGACCTTCTGTGATTCCGGGACCAGCTGAGCTGTCGGGTAGTAGTCG
The DNA here is from genome assembly GCA_030646295.1 of Moraxellaceae bacterium. Taxonomy (GTDB): domain Bacteria; phylum Pseudomonadota; class Gammaproteobacteria; order Pseudomonadales; family Moraxellaceae; genus UBA2031. The sequence goes on along the minus strand of JAUSND010000015.1, from coordinate 31,979 downwards.
GTTTCAAGGTAGATGTAACCACCGCGACCGCCATTGCCCTGGGCATCGATACCAGTAGCACGTGCATTACCACCATTGGCCACGAGTGCGGCCTGGCTGATTACGCTGCCACCAGGTGCTGGCGCATACTCATCACCATAAACATAGCCATCGTAGTTATAAAGCCCGTAACCACCAGCGCTACCGCCGTGGTTACCTTCACCACCGTAGGTTTGCACCTTGCTGTAGCCCAGGAAAACCAGCTTGGACTTGAGGTTGACATCAGAGCCGTACACTTCAGCATACACGTCACCGGCGCTGCCGCCGTTGCCGGTGCCGGTTGCCACGGCATCACCACCGCTCAGGTCAATCTGGCCTGACCAGTAAATGTCGCCAGCCGGGGTGTATTCGTACAGGCTGCCGTAGTCGCTGTAGACATACAGTTCGTCACCGTTGCCGCCGCTGCCGGTAGCATCAGTGGTGTCGCCGCCCCAGGCCAGTACGCCGGCGCTGTTGCGGATCTGGCCGCCTTCAGCTTCGAAACCCACGTAGCCGCCGTTGCCGCCGTTACCGACTGTCGAGTTGGCACCGTAGACACTGATCTTGCCGGAGTTGAAGAGCTTGCCGAGGTAGGAGTACATGTACACATCTGCGCCGTCACCGCCGGTGGCACCTTCGCCGCCACGGCCGTCAAAGGCACCGCTGTTGAACGTAGGACCCCAGTCGGAGTAAAGCTCGATGTAATCAGCATCGCCGCCTGCTGCGCCAGCAAACGTAGTGTTGCCGCCGCGGGCTGTCAGGTTGCCGGTGTTCTGGGTGTAGTAGCCGCTTTCCAGATCGATGTAACCGGCATTGCCTGCTGCTGCTGTGGAGCTGTCAGCGCCAGTGGCATTCATCTTGCCGGAGTTGATCATGGCGTAGTCGGCCCAGACATAGATGTCGCCAGCGCTCTGGCCATCCAGGGTGCCATTGGTCTCGATCTTGCCGCTGCCGATATAGGAGCTGCTGTCGAGATCGATGTTGCCACGCTTGGTAGGCGAGTAGTCAGCAACGGTGATCTTGCCGTTGTTGCGGATGTCGGCATCAATATTGACGTAGGCCCAGTCAGTCCAGCCGGTCATGTTGATGCCCAGGGTGAGCGTGGCACCGGACTTGATGTCCAGGCCGGTCACGACTTCTTCTGCTTCGCAGGCGGCGGTCACGCCATTGGACTTGTACAGGTTGGAATTATTGACGACCTGATACAGCACATCGGCGGCAGGCGGGGTAGCAGCGCAGTCAGCCAGTACGGACAGGGTAGTGTTGGCGCTGACCGTTGCCTTTACTTCGCCAAAGCTTGGCGTGAAGCTCTTGCTGGTGAACGCAGCGTTGGCAGCGCCAGTCTTGAGAACCTTCAGGTCGCCTGAACCGGCTTCCTTGTAAAGCTCGAAATCGTTGCCGTAGCCACCGGTGTTGCCGGCGCCATTGCCACCAATGCCGCCCTGCAGCTTGACGGTCATGCCGCCAGCGGCTTCGACAGTTGCAGCAGCAGCCGGTGTAGATGCTGCTTCTTTGCTATCGCTGCCACAGCCAGCCAGAGTGGCCGAAGCGATGGCGACTGCCAGCGCAGTGCGCAGGCCCCTGTTCTTGTACTTCATCATGATACTGATACCCCTTGTTCTCTATCCATGAATGCCTCTCTCCCCCATAGGGGGAAGGCTGGTAACAATGTAGCAACACTTTCTACAGGTACAACCCTTTAGCCCGGTTTTTTTTTACCGGGCCATGCCTGTTTGGGGGCTTGACGCGACGGGCTTCGTCATAATTGACCTGCCGGTCGGTATTTCCGGCTGGCGGCGGCATGGTTGGCTGGTCGTGCTGGTCCGGGCGGGGGCGGTGTGTCTCAGGCCTTTTTCACAAACTCCGACTTCAGTCCCATGGAGCCAATGCCATCAATCTTGCAGTCAATGTCGTGGTCGCCGTCGACCAGACGGATGTTCTTGACCTTGGTGCCAACCTTGACGACCAGTGACGAGCCCTTGACCTTGAGGTCCTTGATCACGGTGACGGTGTCGCCGTCATTCAGCTCGTTGCCGTTGGCATCACGAATGACGCGCTTTTCTTCCGTGGTCTCGGCGGCGGCATCTTTGGGCCACTCATGCGCACATTCCGGGCAGATGTACATGCTGCCGTCTTCGTAGGTGAATTCCGAACTGCATTGGGGGCATTTGGGCAGGCTGCTCATGCTGTTTCCTGTGGTTGATCAATTGGGTGTGATTGTGTGCGACAGGGAGACGCCGGTGCGGGTGGTGCGGGACCGGCCGGCTTGTCCGCAGGCTGATGCGCGGTAGTGTTGCCCGGGCATCAGTGCTGGTTGTCCTTGTCGAAAAAAATGCGGTTGAACACGGCATAGGCAGTGGCGCCGGAAACCCCGAACATCAGCATGCCGTTGAGGGCTTCCTGTGGGCCGGCAAGTCGCCAGTTGTCTGTCAGCATGATGTCGCCGTAGCCCAGTGTGGAAAAGTTGACGGACGAAAAATAAAACGCTGTCGTGAAGTCCGGTAGCTGGCCGGACTGGTTCAGCAACACTGCCCAGAGCGCGACCTGAACAATCGCAGTCAGCATCAGCATGGTGGTTGTAATGGCGACCGTGATGGTTTTTGCCAGGGTGCGCTTACGTGATCGCTGGTAGAAGCGGTTGGCAAGCGTCACTGCCCATACAGAGCCAAATACCTGCACCAGCGAGCAGATCACCAGCATGGAGGTGGTGAATAAAAGTGCGATGAGCATGGCGATATCCGGGCAGGGTTTGTTGTTGGAAAATTTTGTGTGTGCAGCAAACGGCACACGACCACCAAACAATAAAGGGCGCCATCAGGCGCCCTTTATTGTTGTTACAGCCAGTGTTGCAGCCGTTTCACGCAGCTCAGGTTCATGTCAGGCCTTGGGGCCTGCAGCACGGATGGCAGCATCAACGTCCGGGTACTTCTCTTCGAAGTTCTTCTGGAACAGGCCGGCCAGTTCGCGAGCCTTGGCATCGTGCTGGTCCTTGTCGTCCCAGTTGTTGCGCGGGACGAGCAGGTTGCTGTCCACGCCTTCCACGGCAACCGGCACATCCAGGTTCATGATGTCCAGGTGCTGTGTCTGCACGTTGTCCAGCTTGCCGGTGAGGATGGCGCGGATCACGGCACGGGTGGTCGGGATGCTGAAGCGCTTGCCAGTGCCGTGCGGGCCGCCGGTCCAGCCGGTGGACACGATGAAGACCTTGGAATCAAAGGCATTGATGCGCTTCATCAGCAGGTTGGCGTATTCGCCGGCACGACGCGGAAAGAACGGTGCGCCGAAGCAGGTGGAGAAGGTGGTCTTGATACCGGGACCGGCGCCCATTTCGGTCGAGCCCACCAGTGCGGTGTAGCCGGACAGGAAGTGGAAGGCGGCCTGTTCGTTGTTCAGGATGGCTACCGGCGGCATCACGCCGTACAGGTCGCAGGTCAGGAAGATCACGTGCTTGGGTTCGCCGGCACGGTTGATCTCGATGCGCTTGGCGATGTGTTCCAGCGGGTAGGCAGCGCGGGTGTTCTGCGTGCGGCTGGTGTCGTCGTAATCCGGCTTGCGGGTGTTTTCGTCGAGCACGACGTTTTCCAGCACGGCACCAAACTTGATGGCATCCCAGATGACAGGCTCGTTTTCCTTGGACAGGTTGATGCACTTGGCATAGCAACCGCCTTCAATGTTGAACACGGAGCCCGGTGCCCAGCCGTGTTCGTCATCACCGATCAGGGAGCGCTCGGGGTCGGCCGACAGGGTGGTCTTGCCGGTACCGGACAGACCGAAGAACAGGGCCACGCCACCGTCGTCACCAACGTTGGATGAGCAGTGCATGGACAGCACGTCGTTGCCCGGCAGCAGGAAGTTCTGCACGGAGAACATGGCCTTCTTCATTTCACCGGCGTAGTTCATGCCGGCCAGCAGCACCTTGCGGGCCGCAAAGTTGAGGATGACGCAACCATCGGAGTTGGTGCCGTCACGGTCCGGTACGCACTCGAAGCCGGGGGCGTTGATGACCTGCCACTCTTCCTTCTTGCCGTGGTTGAACTCTGCCGGGGTGATGAACAGGTTCTTGCCGAACAGGGCATGCCAGGCGGTTTCGGTGGTGACCTTTACCGGCAGGTAGTGCTGCGGGTCGGAGCCAACGTGCAGGTGGGACACAAACTGGTCGCGCTCGCTGATATAGGCCTGGACGCGATCCCACAGGGCGTCGAACTTGTCAGCCGGGAAGGCCTTGTTGACCGGACCCCAGTGAATGCTGGCGCTGGTGCCGGGCTCGTCAACGATGAAACGGTCAGCCGGCGAGCGGCCGGTGCGGTGACCGGTGTTGACAGTGAGCGCACCGTTGTCGGCCAGTGTGCCTTCGTTGCGCTGTACAGCGAGTTCAACGAGCTGGGGGCGGGTGAGATCCTTGTAGACCGTGAGCGTAGTCATAGTGTTTTGTTACCTGTGGGCAAGGCCCGATGGCTTGTGGCCGAACCGGCGCCGGGGTGGGCGCTGTCCGCGAATCCCGGTCCGCCCGGGTGGGCGGCGGGGCTTTGGCCAAGGGTCGACACCCGTAATGCCGGGCGTCATGGCCTGAAAAATTCCGGCGCATTATCGCTGATGCAGGGGGGTGGGTGAAAGTATCATTATGACCCATTGGTCAATTGGCCCGGACAATGGCACAAGCCAGTGCTGTGGCGGGTGACAGGGATCAGGCAAGTGTCTTTTGGCCGCTTCGGCTGTTGCACCGCTGTACAGTTCCTGATTCCCTATGGCCCTTCCTGACACGCCTGTGGTGACTTTTCATGCCCAATCCTGTTGTGCACCAGATCAATGTGCTTGGTTCTGTCCTCAGTTCGCAACTGGGCTTGTGGCGTGGCGCGGCGGCAATGCCCTCGATGGTGCACAGCACACTGCCGGCGCAGCGCTTGCGTCTGTACGAGATGGAGGGCTGTCCGCACTGCCGGGCAGTACGTGAGGCCCTGACGGCCCTGCATCTGGATGCCGAGATCCTGCCCTGCCCGAGGGGCGGCAGCCGTTTTCGTGCAGAGGCCGAGCGTATTGGCGGCAAGGCACAGTTTCCCCTGCTGCACGACCCCAACACGAACACCCTGATGTACGAGTCGTCCGCCATTGTTGCCTACCTGTTCCGCACCTATGCCAACCGCGATGTGCCGGCACCGTACCAGCCTGGTCCGGTCCTGCCGAAAATGCGGATGGCCGCATCGGTCCTGCGCGGCCTGCGCGGTTTGCGGGCGCGCCCCTCAAAGGCGCCAGCACAGCCACTGGAGTTGTGGAGCTTTGAGGCCAGTCCGTATGCGCGTCTGGTACGCGAGCGACTGACCGAGCTGGAAATTCCCTATGTGCTGCACAATGTCGGCAAGGAACGCTGGCAGGACGTGGGGCCGGCAGTGCTGCGCCTGAAGCCCGGCCCTTACCGGCCGATTGAAGGGGGCAAGCGTGCGGCGCACTTTGCGCGTACCGGCCATATGCAGGTACCGTATCTGGAAGACCCGAACACTGGTGTGAAGATGCTGGAGTCGGCGGCGATTATTGATTATCTGGAAAACACCTACGCACGCTGAGTGTCGGCAAGACATCGCAAGGAGAAAAAAATGGGCAGGATCCGCAAGGCAATGAAGGTGCTGGCCGGTCTGTTGTTGCTGGTATTCATCGGGGTGCTTGCCTACTCGCTGCCGCAGCACCGGGTGGTTCATGTTGATGGCTACGAAGTGAAGCGAGTGGATGGTACGGCACCGAGCACCGGTGGATCGCCAGTGCCGCCGGTGCGTGGCACGGATGTGTATTTCATTCATGCATCGAATACAGAGGGAACCGAGGTCTTTGTTTATCGCAATGAAGACACGCGTTTCGGTTTTCCCTGGTATCTGAAGTTTGATTCGGCCGAAGTACAGGGACGTGCACAGTTGCTTGGCCAGAAAGAGGAACAACTGGCGCTGGTGACGTATTACGGCTGGCGTATGCCTATTCTCAAGCTGTTTCCGAATGCAGTGGATATCGAGGCATGGGACAGCACGGAAGAACCGTTTCCGGTTTTCAACACCGTATTCCTGGCGGTGCTGGTACTGCTGGCTGGCATCATTTTCTGGAAATTGCGGAAACTGCGCGCGAAATAATTTCCCATGTCCTGAAAAAAAGGGCTGCCCTTTGCGGGGCGGCCCTTTTTCATGTCAGCGTTCCAGTCGCAGTACGCGGCCACTGGATGAGTCGGTTAGCAGGTATAGCCAGCCATCCGGCCCCTGTCGCACATCGCGGATGCGTTCCCCCAGTTCTGTCAGCAGTGCTTCGCGTTCCATAACGCGGTTGCCATCCAGCTTGAGTCGCCATAATGCTTCACCCGCCAGTGCGCCACTGAAGAGTTGTCCCTTCCATTCCGGGTAACGGTTGCCGGTGTAAAACGCGAGGCCGCTGGGGGCAATCGATTTGGGTAGCCACCAGGTCAGCGGCTCCTCCATGCCGGGCTTGCTCTTGCCTTCGCCCACCTGAAAGCAGGTCACGTACTCGCAGCCGTAGGTAACAACGGGCCAGCCGTAATTCTTGCCGCGTCGCACAATGTTTATTTCATCGCCGCCCTGCGGACCGTGCTCACTTGCCCACAGTTCGCCAGTGCCGGGATGCAGTGCGGCGCCTTGCGGGTTGCGGTGGCCGAGGCTCCAGATTTCCGGACGGGCATTTGCCGTTGTGATGAAGGGGTTGTCTGCAGGAATGCGCCCGTCAGGAAAAATACGTACAACCTTGCCGTGATGCTTGTCGAGCAGCTGTGCTTTTGCGCGCTCACTGTTACGTTGCCGGTCCCCCAGGGTAATGAAGAGATGATTATCGCGGGAAAATACGAGGCGACCACCAAAGTGGCCTTCGCTTTCCACCTTGGGTAGTTGTCGGAAAATGACCTGCATGTTGTCGAGTGAGCTGTTGTCGGCGCCGAGTGTTGCGCGTGCCACGGCAAGCCCGTTGGTATGGTCGGCACCTGCTTCGGCATAACTCAGGTACACCAGCCGGTTTCTGGTGAAGTCCGGGTCGAGTGCCACATCAAACAGGCCGGCCTGGCCGCTCACGAATGCTTTCGGGGTGCCGGTCAGGGGTGCGGATATCTTGCCACTTGCAGTGACAAGCCGCAGTGCGCCTGTGCGTTCGGTGACAAGCATGTTGCCGTCGGGCAGAAAGGTCAGGCTCCACGGGAATGAAAGGCCATTGGCTACTGTTACTACGCGCAGGCCGTTCATTTTTTGTGGAGTAATTTCTCCTGCATGTCTTTCTTCGCCATTGCTGCATGCAGAGAAGAATGGAAATGCAATCAACAGGAATAACATGCGCAGGCTGAGTGCTGGAAAGCGGTTGATGACGTTCATGCAAGGCTCCTGTTCATGCAAGGTTTCTGTGCATGAGGGAAACGGTTTTGCCGTGGTGAATGCGGTCTTCCAGATGCGCCCAGTTGCGTTGCAGATAGAAGTCCGTCCGGTCTGTAGTAAAGAGGTAAAGTCGTGCATGGCCCTGTGCGCAGGCGATCCTGGTAATGGCATCAATCAGGGCGGCGCCGACGCCTTGTCCCCGGGCCGCGGGCAGTACCAGTACATTAGCCAGCCATGGCGAAAGTTGCACCAGACCGTCCATGTCGTCGTGCACCAGACTGGCGGAGCCGAGCAATTCGCCATGCTCGTCCACGGCAACAAGTGTTGCTGGTATGGCAGCCGTCATATGCCAGGAAAACTCTGCCTCCCATGCGCTGACACTCATGCGCGGATGCAGGTCCTGCCATTGCGCCTGATGTAGTGTTGCCAGCAGGGGAATCAGCGCGGCATGTTCACTCAGCGGGGCAATCGTCCAGTTGTTCACAACGGGCATCCGTGGTGGTCGCCGGGCTTGCTACAAGCCAAGCGGCGAAAGATCGGGGTGACTGTTCCGGATGGCGGGGCACCAGAAGCTGTCACCGGTGACGGGCTGGCTGATGCGGAACAGGCCGTCAATGATGCCGTCATCCAGTCCGGCCATACGCCGCATCTGTACTTCGAAGGCGCGCAGCGAATGACCAAAGGCGGCAAACAGCAGGCCGCCATTTTGTCCTTCTGCCCAGGACATGGAGCGGCGCCATACAAATGCTTCCGGGGCGAAGCCTTCCTGTGCCGTGCGTTTGACATGGGCGGATGCGGGCGCATCGTCCAGTTCTTCGTTGTCATCGCGGCGGCGGCCGACAATATTGTCCTGCTCATCGGAGGACAATGCGTCGAAAGCAGAAAAATCGTGCGTCCATTGCTGGATGGCAACGAGACTGGTGCCGGTGCTGGTGAAGGCCGTGGTAACGGCAGCATCCCCTTCCGGATTTTCGGTGCCGTCTTCATAGCCGGTGAGGTCGCGGCCATGACGGTGCAGGAAGGTGTCGAGCGTCTGCTCCAGCCGGAAGGCTGGTGACAGCAGGGCTTCGATCTGGCGTGAGTGATTCAGCAGTTCGCCGCGGTCCGTGCCGCGCAACCAGCACCAGAGTGCGCGCGGAGTGGAGGGAATGCTCAGGCCATGGGCGGTAATCGGCTCCAGTGGATGCAGGCCGGCAATGTCGGCGTTGAGGGCAGTGGCGAGTGTGGGGCCAATGCCGATCACCAGCCGGCTGCCATCCGTGATGGCGGCAAGTGCTTGCAGGGCCGGTCGCGGATCGGTCGCAGGGTTCAGGGCAAAAAACAGTGAGCGTGCGAGCGGCGGTAGCGGGGCGAGAATGCCGGTCTGGGGCGTGGGCATGACAAGTCCTTGCAACGGTAGTGGCTGCATTGTGGTGTGGCAGGCGTGCAATAGAAAGTGGTCAGACTGACCGGGGGCAACCCGGATGGCCTCTCAGAAGGCAATATTGGGCCGGAACACCAGTGTAAAGGCATCGGCGTCCGGGTCGACCAGCGCGCCCCTGTACTTGGCTTCATCTTCGTAAATGAAACCGACATCCAGGCTCAGGGCAAAGCGCTGCCGGGGCAACGGAAACTTTTTGCCAATCGTCAGTTCCTGACGCAGGAAGCGCATGCTGTGCTGGTCAACCTCGGTCAGTAGCTCGATGTTGGAATTGGCAACAATGCCGAGTAACGGTCCGTCAAAATCCAGATTGCTGCGGCGCAAGCCGACAAAGGCGACATCGACAATGTCGGGGTTGCCATGATTCTTGATGCCGGCGCGGAAGCTCCAGCTCAGTTCCTCGTCATTCAGGTTGCGCTCGCCCTTGAGCTTCCACTCGAATTCCCACCAGTCATCGTCAATCAGGGTGTTGTTGCGGATATGCTTTTTTCCGGCGGACACCAGATAGCCCATGTAGGCGCGATTGCGGGTGTCGGCGGCTTCTTCCTTGCGCGAGAACCGCATGGCGGAGCCCACAAAGACGGACATGGCCCAGGGCTCCTGAAAGCCTGCGGTAATGCCGTCGAGTACATTCAGCTGATTGTCGCCCAGATGGCCGACATCAAAATCATCATAGACATCCGGATGGTTTGACTTGAGCCAGGCGCCGGCAGCGGGCAGGGGATACACGCTGCCCTCCAGCATCATGATGCGCGGGCGCAGTGACTGCCGGAACAGCTCGCGATATACCTGTATTTCACGCAGCTGTTCTCCGTCCGGCAAGGCGTCACGGCTGAGCGGAATTTCAAGTCCGATGCTGGAGTAGTAGGGATCAAGTTCCCACAGGAATTCTGTGTGTGCGCTGGTCTGTGCGTCGGCTGATTCTGCGGCGGGTGCAGCCTGGCTGACGGGTGCGTCAGCTGCGCTGGTGCACGGTGCATGCGTCAGCAAAACGGTGATGGCAATGAGCGGGAGCAGTCGCAGCAGGACTGGGCAAGGCAAAATCATCAGGTGGTCGTCCTGTCCGGTACGCTGCAGTAGAGCCGATGTACCGGACAGGTTCAACCGTTGTGTGTCACTCCCACCAGGGATAGAAGTCCGGCATGGCGCTGGCCTTGCCGGTATAGGCCGGATCGCGCTTTTCCAGAAAGGACTTCACGCCTTCCTTGCCGTCGCCAATGCTGGTGTAGAACATGGACAGCGATTCGACCTTGTGCGCCTCGCGCGGGTGCGGCTGGGCACTGTTGCGATACATCATCTGGCGGATCAGGGCGGTGGAGACCGGCGAGCGGTGCGTGACGAACTTGCGGGCGAGGGCGTAGGCCTCTTCCATCAGTTTTTCCGGCGCTACCACGGCCTTGACCAGACGGCCGCGCAACGCCTCCTCGGCGGTGAGGATGTCGGCGCTGTAGACCCACTCCAGTGCCTGCTGGATGCCGACAATGCGCGGCAGGAACCACGTTGAGCAGGCCTCCGGCGCCACGGCAATCTTGCCGAAGACAAAACCGATGCGGGCTTTTTCGGAAGCGATGCGAATGTCCATGGCCAGCGTCATGGTGGCGCCGATACCGACGGCCGCACCATTGATGGCGCCGATCACCGGTTTCTTGCATTCAAAGATGCTGAGCGTGACGCGGCCGCCGGTGTCGCGCACGCCGCGCTGGAACGGTGCCTCGGTGAGGTGTTCATGCATGTCGGTCATGGTGGGTTGCACACTTTCATCCAGCCCGAACACATTGCCGGGGACCGACAGGTCCATGCCGGCACAAAAGGCACGGCCGGCGCCGGTCACGACAATGGCCTTCACCTCGTCATCCTCGCTGGCGCGATGAAACGCATGTTCGAGTTCATCCGCCATTTCCACCGTGAAGGCATTGAGCTGGTCGGGACGGTTGAGGGTGAGGGTGAGGATGCCGTCGTCAACACGGTAATCGAGGGTGGTGTAGGTCATGGCGTGCTCCCGGAAAAGTCACCCTTTTTAGCACTGTGCAGGCAGACAGGGAATGTGTGGCGGGGCCCATCTACCGGCATTTTGGGCCGGGACGGCCTGTAATGGCCGGTTGGCCCGGGCGGACATATGCATCGGGTGGCCTTGCTTGCTAAAGTCCGGCCTTTGCTTTTGATCGTATTGAGGCCCTTTGCATGAATGTCCTGATTGTCCACGCCCATCCCGAATCCCAATCGTTCACCGCGTCAATGATGAAAACGGCGGTAGAAGAACTGACGCGTGCCGGTCATGAGGTGGTGGTGTCGGACCTCTATGCCATGAACTGGAATCCGGTGGCATCGGCAGACGATTTTGGTTCGCGCAAGAATCCGGACTATCTGGTGTATGCGCTGGAGCAGCGTTACTCGTATGAGGCCGGTACGATTGCGCCTGATATTGCAGCGGAAGTCGAAAAGCTGAAGCAGGCCGACCTCGTCATTTTCAATTTTCCGGTCTACTGGTTCTCCGTGCCGGCCATGCTGAAGGGCTGGATTGATCGTGTGCTGATTTCGGGCGTGTGCTATGGCGGCATGCGCTTTTATGACCAGGGTGGACTCAGGGGCAAGAAGGTTGCGCTCAGTTTTACGCTGGGTGGTCGTGACCACATGTTTGGCCCAGACGCGATTCATGGCGAGCTTGAACTGATGCTGCGCCCCTTGTTGCGAGGCACCCTGGCGTATGTCGGCATGGATGTGCTGCCGTTTTTCCCCGGCTATCACGTTCCCTACCTCAAGCCGGAAGCGCGCGAGCAGATCATGCAGGATTACAAAGGCTGGCTGGCGCAGTTGCAGACGGCCACGCCACTGGTGTTTCCGAAAATGAGCGAGTTTGACGAAAAACTTTATCCGAAAAAGGCCTGAGGCCGGTGAGGATGCTGTCTGTCATGCACATGAATATCCGGCGTACCGGGGTTGGCGCAGTGCTGGCTCTGGCGACTGCGCTGGCTGCATCAGTAGCGCATGCCGAGAAGCGTCTGTACCAGTGGACGGATGCAAGCGGCCGTGTGCATTTTTCTGATACTGCGCCGGCACAGTCTGCTGTCGACAACAGCCGTGCACTGAGGACGGCGCCATCATTGCCGCCTGTGACGAATTACCGTCCGGCAGCGCTGCCAGCAGGAAAATTGTTGCCGCTGGCGCTGGCGCTGCCGGATTATTCGGCACTGAAGGCTTCTCCGGCAGGGCAGGGCAAAGAGCTGGGCAAGCTGTATGTCGCGGCAGACTGCATTAATCCCACGGCACTGCAGTGGCATGACCTGCAGGGGCCGGGCTCCATTTTCATGGACGGCAATCGCCGTTATCTCGCGGAAAGCATGGCCGCCGTGTTGTCGACGCAAGGCTACGATGTGGAAGTGGCTGCAACGGAGTCGCGTTGGCAGGAACTCGCGGGCAGTGGTGCATTGCGTCTGGTGCCGCAGGTGCTTGCCGTCAACGTGCTGGTGTGTGCACCAAAGTATACCGGCATGCAGATCAGGCAGAGCGATATTCCCCGTCTGATTCAGGTATCGGGCGAACGTGCCGGCACCTGGATGAAAATCCGCTGGCAACTCTGGGCGGCAGGCGGCAAGAAACCAGTGACCGTATTTGAAACGGAAGGGGCGTTCATGGAGTGGCAAAGCCCGACCAGCCTGTGGAATGTCATGCACGAGTCGGCACGGCATGCAACGCGCAATCTTTCCGGCTATCCCGCACTGGGCAAGGCCCTGCGGGCACCTGTCACGAAAGAAGCGGTATCTGCCATGCCGGATGCATCGTCTTTCTCCGGCATGATTGATTCGCTGATGGCACGCTTCACCCTGCAGCCGCGTGTGGCACAGGCGCTGGTGCTGGTGATGCCGGTGAAGACGCTGGTGGTTGAGGAGTACCTGCAGAATGAGCGCTGGCCAACAGATATCAATGCCGTCGTGCCCGCGGGAACGGACTTGCGTCAGGCGGATCTGGTGGATGAGGTGGCACTGGGGCAGGAAGGCGAAATCATTATCTCGCTGTCGGCAAAGGTTTATCCGCGTGGATACCTGCGTCTCAAGCCAAAGCACAGCGGCATGACGGTGAGCTGGGCGTGCCGCAGCAACCTGCCGGCATCGGCGCTGGGCGGCGAGAACGGTTTTTGCAGCAGTGTGCGCTAGGTGCTGCGCCTGACCCGGCCCTGATCCTGGTCGTGTTACGTCCAGTCACATCAGCATTGGCTGGCTGTGGCATCATGGCGGCCCACGATTCCTGATGCGTTGCCATGACTGATTCCTCGATTGAAGTGTATGCCCGGCTTTCCCCGGACCTGGTGATACAGGCGGTGGAGAGCACGGGGCGGCTGAGTGATGCCCGCGTACTGGCGCTCAACAGCTACGAGAATCGTGTCTATCAGGTAGGCATCGAGGATGAAACGCCCATCGTTGCCAAGTTCTACCGTCCTGAGCGCTGGACTGACGCGCAACTGCGCGAGGAGCATGTGTTCACGCGCGAGCTGGCCGCTGCCGAGCTGCCGGTGGTGGCACCGCTGGCCGATGCCAATGGCGAAACCCTGTTCACCTTCGAGAGCTACCGTTTTGCCCTGTTCACCCGCAAGGGCGGGCAGGCGCCAGAGCCGGGTGATCCCGAACAGTTGCACCGTATCGGCATGCTGCTGGGTCGGCTGCATGCGATTGGCCGGCGTCAGCCCTTTGTCGAGCGCCCGGCACTCACCGTGGAGCGGTTTCTGGACCAGCCTGCCGAGGCGGTAACGGCGCAGGGCTTCCTGCCGGAGGCATTACGCAGCCGCTACCTGGCCGTAATCGCCGCCCTGCGCGACAAGATCCGCCGCAGCGGTCTGGAGTCGGCCTCACGTATCCGTACCCAGGGTGACTGCCATCCCGGCAACATCATCTGGACCCGCGACGACGGTCCCTGGATGGTGGACTTTGATGATTGCCAGTCTGCCCCGGCCGTGCAGGATCTCTGGATGCTGCTGGCCGGTACGGCGCATGAGCGCGAAATGCAGCTGTCGGAGCTGCTCGACGGCTATGAGATGTTTGACGCGTTCGACAACCGTGAGCTGGCGTTCATTGAGCCTTTGCGCGCCCTGCGCATGGCGCATTATGCCGGCTGGCTGGCCCGGCGCTGGCACGACCCGGCCTTTCCCATGCACTTTCCCTGGTTCAACACGGACAGCTACTGGCAGCAGCATGTGGCGGAGCTGGAAGAGCAGAGCCGGCACATGGATGAGCCTGTCCTGCGGCGCCTGTAGGAGCAGCTTTATATAGCTGGCGACTATCAACTATATTTATATAATATATTTCATATATGGGTAATCTTGTCCTAGTATTCTCCCATCGCTTGCACCGGGCCCCTGAACCGGGCTTGTTACCATCAACCTTTTGCACATCAAGCTTTTCTTTATACACATCAACCCAAGGAGCAATTCATGTCCCTCATCAATACCGTTGTTCAGCCGTTCAAGGCGCAGGCTTTCCATAACGGCAAGTTCATCGAAGTCACCGAGCAGTCGCTGATGGGCAAGTGGTCCGTGCTGATCTTCATGCCGGCCGCCTTCACCTTCAACTGCCCGACCGAAGTGGAAGATGCCGCTGAACACTATGCCGAGTTCCAGAAGGCTGGTGCGGAAGTGTATATCGTCACCACCGACACCCATTTCTCGCACAAGGTGTGGCACGAAACGTCGCCTGCTGTCGGCAAGGCCCAGTTCCCGCTGGTGGGTGACCCCACCCATGCACTGACCAACGCGTTTGGCGTGCACATTCCTGAAGAAGGTCTGGCCCTGCGCGGTACGTTCGTCATCAATCCTGCTGGCGAAATCAAGACGATGGAAGTGCATGACAACGCCATCGCCCGTGACGTGAAGGAAACCCTGCGCAAGCTGAAGGCTGCCCAGTACGTTGCCAGCCACCCAGGCCAGGTATGCCCGGCCAAGTGGAACGAAGGCGCCAAGACCATTGCTCCGTCCCTGGATCTGGTCGGCAAGATCTGATCGTTCTGCCTTCGCCCTGCCGTTGTCGGCAGGGCGAAGGATTCTGAAAAAATCCACCCGGTTTTTTCCGGCTGCCGGCGCCACAAGCGCCGGGGCTTCCCCGAATATTGTTTATCGAAAGGTGATTGACCATGCTTGACGACAATCTCAAAACCCAGCTGAAGGCTTACCTGGAACGGCTCGTCAACCCGATCGAGCTGGTGGCCACTGTCGATGACTCTGCGGCATCTGCCGAAATGATGGCGCTGCTGAATGACATTATTGCGCAAAGCGACAAGATATCGCTGCGCGAAGACAACGCGGCTGCCGTGCGCAAGCCGTCGTTTGCGGTGAACCGCATTGGTGAAGACACCGGTGTGCGCTTTGCCGGACTGCCCATGGGGCACGAATTTACCTCCCTCGTCCTTGCGCTGTTGCAGGTGGGTGGCTACCCGCCCAAGGTCGAGGCGGATGTGCTTGAGCAGATAAAGAATCTGCAGGGCGAATTCAGTTTTGAAGTCTACATCTCGCTGAGCTGCCACAACTGCCCGGATGTCGTGCAGGCACTCAACCTGATGGCGGCGTACAACCCGGGCGTGCGCTGTACCATGATTGATGGCGCACTGTTCCAGGATGAAGTGAACGAACGCCAGATCATGGCCGTGCCCAGCGTGTTTGTTAATGGCGAACTGTTTGGCAATGGCCGCATGACGGTGGAAGAAATCCTCGCCAAGGTCGACACCGGCGCTGCCGAGCGTGATGCGGTGAAGCTGAACGCGAAAGAGGTGTTTGATGTGCTCGTGGTGGGCGGTGGCCCGGCCGGCGCGGCAGCGGCCATTTACGCCGCACGCAAGGGCATCCGTACCGGTGTGGTGGCCGAACGCTTTGGTGGCCAGGTGCTGGACACCATGGCGATCGAGAATTTCATTTCCGTGAAAGAAACCGATGGCCCGAAACTGGCCGCCGGCCTTGAGCAGCATGTGAAGTCCTATGACGTGGACATCATGAACAACCAGCGTGGCGTGAAGCTGGTTCCCGGCGCCATCAACGAAGTGCAGTTGGCCAATGGTGCCATCCTGCGCAGCAAGACGGTGCTGATTGCCACCGGTGCGCGCTGGAGGGAAATGAATGTGCCCGGCGAGAAGGAATACCGCGGCAAGGGTGTGGCCTACTGCCCGCACTGTGACGGCCCCCTGTTCAAGGGCAAGCGCGTGGCGGTGATCGGCGGTGGCAATTCTGGTGTGGAAGCGGCGATTGATCTGGCCGGTGTGGTGGAGCATGTGACGCTGATCGAGTTCGACAGCCAGTTGCGTGCCGATGCCGTGCTGCAGAAAAAGCTCTACAGCCTGACCAATGTCAGCGTGATTGTGTCGGCACAGACCACCGAAGTGCATGGTGACGGCGAGAAGATGAACGGGCTTTCCTACAAGGATCGCAACACGAACGAGATGTTCCGTCTGGATCTGGCCGGGGTGTTCGTGCAGATCGGCCTGGTGCCCAACACCGACTGGCTCAAGGGCACGGTCGGACTGAGCAACCGTGGCGAGATCGAAGTGGATGCGCGTGGGCAGACCAGTGTACCGGGTGTGTTTGCTGCCGGTGACGTCACCACGGTGCCGTTCAAGCAGATCATCATCGCCATGGGTGATGGTGCGAAGGCGTCACTTGGCGCATTTGATCACCTGATCCGCTCATCTGCGCCGGCGTAATGCCTGGCGTAATGTTTGATGTGTTGTTGGATGTGTTGTTTCAAGTAATGTGCGGCGCGGTTGCATAAGCTTGATCCAGCCGGTAAAACCCGAAGGCCCTGCGGTGGCACTCATCGCAGGGCCTTTTCATTTTCAGTCACAGGTTGCCGTGATGTCCGGAAAACAGTCAGCACGCTGGAACTCCACCATGGGCTTTGGCCTGGCGGTGCTGGGCTCTGCCATTGGCCTGGGCAATATCTGGCGCTTTCCCTACGTGATGGGCGAGTACGGTGGTGCGGCATTCTTGCTGGTGTACCTGCTGGTGGTCCTGATTATGGGATTGCCCCTGCTGCTGGGCGAATTTGCAGCCGGCTATCACACCCATGCGGATGGCGTTGGGGCCTATGAAAAAATCACACCGGAGCGACCCTGGCGCTGGGCAGGTTGGCCGGGTGTGGCCGCCGCCGTGGTCATCCTGATGTATTACCCGGTGGTGACGGCATGGGTGGCGCAATATCTCTGGCTGGCGTTGACCGGTGACATGTCGGTGCCTGCCGGTGCAGCGCAGGATGCGCGCTTTGTCGCGCTTACCCATGACGGGCTTGCCGTGCTGCTGGCGCAGGCGATAGTGCTGTGTGTGGCAACCGGGATTGTGGCTGCCGGTGTGGTGTCGGGTATCGAACGTACCTGCAAGGTGCTCATGCCGCTGTTTGCGGTGCTGCTGGTCGGCCTGGCCATTTATGGCCTGTCGCTGCCGGGGGCACAGCAGGGTGTGGATTTCATGTTTCATGCCGACTGGTCTGCCGTGCTGCGGCCGGAGACCTGGCTGGTGGCACTGGGACAGGCATTGTTCACGGTGGGCATCGGTATGGGCGTGATGGTGACCTATGGTGCTTATCTGCCGGACAGCCATGCCTTGCCGCGCATTGGTTTCACGGTTATTGCCGGTGATACGTTTGTCGGCCTGCTGGCGTGCCTGATCATTTTTCCTGCCGTGTTTTCACTCGGGCTGGCACCTGCACAGGGACCAGGGTTGGCCTTTGTCATCCTGCCTGAAGTGTTCGAGCGTATGCCGGGCGGTAATGTTGCGGCGGTTGCGTTTTTCTTGCTGCTGCTGATTGCCGCGCTGGCCTCAATGGTGTCGTTGCTGGAGGTGCCGATTGCCGTATTGATGTCGCGACACGGCTGGCGACGTTTGCCTGCGGCACTGCTGACCGGAAGCGTTGCGTTCCTGATCAGTTTGCCGGTGGCATTGGGCGAGGGCACGGCCTGGCTGCAACTGGATGGCATGCCGACGCTGCTGGATCTGGCGGACCGTTTTGCGTCTTACGTGCTGCTGCCACTGAGTGCACTGGCGATAGCACTGGTGGTGGGGTGGCGCTGGCAGGAAAAAGCCGCGTGCGATGCAGCTGGCGTGCAGGGCATACGGGCGCGA
Source organism: Moraxellaceae bacterium (assembly GCA_030646295.1). Lineage (GTDB taxonomy): Bacteria > Pseudomonadota > Gammaproteobacteria > Pseudomonadales > Moraxellaceae > UBA2031. Next base: position 14,110 of record JAUSND010000015.1, on the reverse strand, counting down.
CGCCTGTGGTGGACGAGTGTCCGCTGGCTGGTGCCGGTGCTGCTGGTGATTGTGCTGGTGTCGGGACTGGTCACGGCATAAAAAAACCTGCAGGGGCGTTTGCCCGATGCAGGTTTTTTATGGATTGCGCTAACGCATCAATACATTTTTGCAGGCTCTTTTGCCTGCTTTTTCATTTCTTCCGCTTGCCCGTGCATCTTGTCGGCCTTCATGCCCATGTGCTCGGCCTTCTTTTCCATCTTGTCGGCACGCTGCTCCATCATTTTGGCGCGATGGGCTTCCAGCTTCTTGGCCTGCTCCGGTGTCAGCACTTTCAGTACTTTCTGATGGGTTTCTTCACGCAGGGCCTGATGCTTTTTCATGGCTTCCTGGTGAATGGCGTCCACTTTCTGTTTCTGCTCGGGGCTGAGGCCAAGGTCGGCCTGCATGCCGGGCTTTTCCATCGGGCAGTCCTTCATCATCATGCCTTTGCCTTTCTCGAGAGGATCGACCGGCATCATGGCGGCTTTCTTCTCGGTAGCGGCGGGCGCCTGCTTGGCATCGGCGGCGTGTACGGCAGGAATCAGGAACAGCGATGCCAGAGCAATGGCGGACAGTGTCTTCATGGTGGTTCTCCTTGTTAACAGATTGTTCTGCGGGGTGAGGCAGGTGCAGAAACTATAGTCGCCAAGGATAAACGCGCCAGTTGCCCTTTCGTTGACATTGGGCAACCGGCATGTACGGGGTGGATCAGGCCTTGCTGCCCAGATAGCGGCGGCGTGCCTTCTCGATCAGCGCGCGGTTATCGTGCTGCGAGGGGTGAAAGTCGCGGCGGTAGTAGTCCAGATAGCCGGGAATGAGCTTGCGGAAACGGCCGGGGAAGCCCCAGAAGTAGTTGATGCCCCTGGCCCACATCCGGATATCGCCAGCATGCCCGGATTCGCGCAGCAGCCTGATCATGTCGAGCGTAGTGAAGGTGACAAACATCACGCTGGTAATGGCCATTTGCGAGCGGCGAATCCACTCGTCATTTACGGTGGCGCGGTACACATCAAACGCCACGTTCTTGTGCTCGGACTCTTCAATGGCATGCCAGGCCCAGATGGGGGCCATGCGCGGGTCCATCTGATCCAGTTCGTCACTGTTGAGCAGGTACTGTTCGGCCAGCAGGGCGGTGAAGTGCTCGACTGCAGCGGTCTGGGCCAGCTGGCGCTCTTTCGAATAGCGCCGCCGGTACATGTTCATGCCCTTGCCCACCCACCTGTCTATCTTCGAGATGGAGTAGCCCTTGCGCTCCAGAAACGCATTCAGCTCGCGGTGTTCCTTGGAGTGATGGCCTTCCTGACCGATAAAGGCACGGATGGCTTGCTGCAGTTCGGGATCGGTTACCTGGTCCTGGAAGTTGCGCACGGAGTCGATGAAAAAGCGCTCACCTTCCGGAAAGCCGCCGGACAGGGCCGCCAGCAGCAGGGTGCGGAAAGGGTCATTGCCATACCAGAACTCCGGAATGTCGTCGGAGAACTCGAAATCCATGCGGCGGACCTTGATGTCGTAGGCGGCTGGGGTAGCGGCGGCAGCCTGTTGTTTCTTTACGGCGACGGCGGTCATGGAGTTCTCCTGGCCTGACGGGGCATTGGTGGCAATGACCCTACAGTATTTGCGCAAGCCCTGTGTCCGTGAGACCCTGCGCGGACAATACGCTTATCATTAGTGGCCATGCCGTGCTGACCGTCAAGGAAAAAAGTGAGTGGGTGCGCCAGTTGCGCTTCCCGGTGACCTATCCGCGTATCTATCTTGAGCTTGCGCGGGAGCGGGGGCTTGACCCGGAAGACGTGCTGCGTGAAGCCGGCATGGACGCTGCCGTGTTTGCCGATCCTGCCGGACGGATTACGCCGCAGGAGTACATGGTGCTCATCCTCACGGTCATGCGGCTGACCGGGGACGACGGGCTGGGGCTGGAGATTGGCCTGCGCTTGCCGATGACGGCGCATGGCAGTCTGGGTTATGCCCTCATGTGCTGCGGCACGGCAGGCGAAGCGGCCGAGGTGTTGCAGCGTTTCTGGCATCTGCGCGGCCGCGGTATCCGCTTTTTCTTCGCGGAACAGGGTGAGTGGCTGGTGTTTGATTTTCGCACCGAGCTGGATGTGCCGGATGCGTTACGGCGCATCCTGTTTGATGCCATGCTGACCAGCTTTTATCGCGGGCTGCAGTTCTTGCTGGGGGATGCCGGCGATCTGGGCGAACTCTGGTTTGATTATGCCGAGCCGGATTATTTCCCGCAGTTTCGTGAGCGTCTGCCCACGGTGCGTTACGGCATGCCTGCCACCCAGATTCGCCTGCGTGACAGGTCACTGCTGTTGCGCAAGTTGCCGATGTCAAATCCCGAAGCATTAAGTCTGGCGCTGGCGCAGTGCGAGCGTGAGTATGCGCTGCTGGGTGAAGGGCAGGATGACACACTGGCGGCTGCACGCACCTTGCTGATGCTGAGTGTGGACGGCTATCCGTCACCGGAGCAGATTGCCGAAAAACTGCACATGTCGCCGCGCACGTTCCGGCGCAAGCTGCAACTACAGGACAGCAACTACAAGCTGTTGCTGGAAGATGCGCGGCGTCGCGATGCGCTGGTGCTGCTGGAAAATCCGGAGCTGGAAATCCAGAAAGTGGCAGAGCTGCTGGGCTATACCACGCCGGCCAATTTTACGCGGGCCTTCCGGCAGTGGACGGGCAAGACGCCCAGTGCCTATCGCTCATTGCACCAGTCCCTGCATCATAAATTTCGTGAATGATGTGCTGGGCATGCCGCGATAAAAAATCTTATTTGCAGGTGTTGGACAGCGGGGTTTTCCAGGCAGAGACCGGGTTGCCCATGCCGTAGTAGCCGCGCTTGCCGCCCTGTTGCGGGCCGCCGCCAAGATTGATGGCGATCACCTGGCCCTTGCTGTTGATGACGGGGGCGCCGCTGGTGGCCCTGATCGCATAGTCGGGATTGGTGATGTCATACGTCAGGTAACCATCCTGCATGCCGGTCACGATGGCCTCGTGGCTGAACGTTGTATCTGCTTTTCCGGAGAGTGATGTCAGTATGAAAACCATGTCACCTTTGCGGGCATCAAGAATGGCCAGTGGCAAGGCCAGCTTTGCCACTTTTACGGGTGCGGTAAAGGCCGCGATGTCGCCAGCGGATGCACGGGGGTTGGTGGCGTTGCAGCATGTGGAAACATTTGCCGGTGTATGACTGTCCGCCCTTGCTTCGCCCGCCAGTGTGCTGTTTTTGAGCGTGTAGAGCCTGATCTTGCTGACCTCGGATTTTATCTGTGCCGGCGTCATCTGAAAGTGCAGGCCACCGGATGGCCCCAGCAGGTGATAGGCCGTTAACAGCAGTGGTGCAGGGCAGCCGGGTACCGTGGCAACGAACGCTTTTCCGGCAGAAAGTTCGCGGCTGGATGTTTCGAACACGGGATTGAAAACGGCATCGTGAGGATTGCGGGACGAGCGGCTTGTTGGGGACTCCAGTTCGACAGGTGCTTCACCCGTGCTGCCCGATGTCTTGTCGCTGAACGTTACCCGGCCATTGGCATCCACTTTCCGGTAGATGGTGTCGGCAGTGCTGGCTGATGCAAGGAACAGGGTGCAAAGAATGATGATGGCGCGCATCGCGGGCCTCCTTCTGGTCGGGCAATCCATGTGTAACAACTCGGGAACAATAACCGGTGAGGTGATGCCGTCAAGCACTGCGGCGTGCCGGTGATTCAGGTTCCGTGAAGAAAGCGGCCGAGTTCACGCGTAAACCTGACCGGCTCGTCTAACAAGGGCACATGTCCGGATTTTTTCAGCGCAACAACGCGGCATTGCGGCGCATAGTCGGCAATCGCCATTTGTCCGGCAGGGTGATACAGCGGCGAGCGCATTCCCACCATGACAGTAACGGGTACCGCGCAGTCGCGCAGGCTGTCGCGATAGTCATGACTGCCGCTGACATAGGAGGCGAGATAGGCACGAATATCCTGTACATGCGTCATCGGAAAAAGTTGTGACAGCAACCACGGCCAGCGTGATGACAGTTTGAGCAGCGGGCCGATGGCACGCCGCCCCAGCATTCTGGAAAACACATCGGACAGGATGCCGGTGACCTGTTGCCGGACAGCGAATGGCAGATCAGCCAGTTGTTCAACGTGGGCATGATCATCCAGCAATGTCCTGAGTTGCTGCAGTGCAGTAAAGACTTCGTCCTGGCGTTCGCCAAACAGACCGAAATTCCAGTTGTCACGATTGCCGACACAGGGCGTTTGGTCGATGTGCAGGTAGCGGCGCACATCGGCAAAACCGGTTTCGCGTTGCAGATGCAGTGCGGTGGAGCCGCCAAGCGAATAACCGGCCAGCAGGAAATCCTTCAGCGCAAAGTGGGCAATGATGTCCTGCACATCCTCCATGTGATTCTGGAAAATGTCTGACTGGTTGATGCGCAGGTGTGACGAGCGACCGGCGCCACGCAGGTCCGGCAGGTAAAAACGGAAGTGGCGAAGATAGGGCAGCACAAAGGGCAGCCAGTGACTGCTGTGCATGCCCATGCCGTGCAGCATCAGTACCGGCTTGCCTTTGCCGATAACGCGGACATGAAGGGACTGCTGGTCTCGTGTGGTGATGTGGGGCATGCACGTTGCTCGGTCGGAGGACTGTGGCAAATGTGCCGGATAATCAGGCGAGCTGCCAGCCCAGCGTGAGCAGGGCCAGTACCAGATAGCGCCCACCCTTGGCCAGAGTAACCAGCAGCAGGAACTTCCAGAAGGGCTCGCGCAGGATGCCGGCGACCAGCGTGAGCGGATCGCCGATCACGGGCATCCAGCTCAGCAGCAGGGACCATTGCCCGTAACGCTGGTAATGCCCCTGGGCCTTGTCGAGTTGTGCGGCACTGACCGGAAACCAGGGCTTGTCGCGCAGCCGGTCAATATAGCGGCCAAGCAGCCAGTTGATGACGGCACCCAGCACGTTGCCGGTTGTGGCCACGGCCAGCAGCAGCCAGACGGAATGTTTGCCGGTGAGCAGCAGGCCGACTAGAACGGCTTCCGATTGCAGGGGCAGCAGTGTTGCTGCACCCAGTGCGGACAGGAAAAGGCCGAGGTAAACGGAAAGTGTCAGCATCTGTCATTCGGTTCGCAGTGACTCGATGGGGTTCAGTCGTGCGGCATGACGGGCTGGCGCAACACCGGCAACCAGTCCGATCAGTGCAGACACCAGCAGTGCGACGAACAGGTAGGCGGGCTGCGGCGATAACGGCAGGCCCGGCACGGCAAGGCTGAGTGTGCCGACAATCAATGCCATCATCAGTATGCCTGCCATGCCACCAAGCAGTGACAGCAGAATTGCTTCGCCCAGAAACAGCAGCAGCACCTGCCGCTCGGTGGCACCGATGGCGCGCAACAAACCAATCTCGTTCACACGTTCACGGACGGCGGTGGTCATGATGGTGAGAATGCCGACACCACCCACGAGCAGTGAAATGGACCCCAGTGCCGCGACGGACATGGTCAGTACATTCAGGATGCGGTCGAGTGTGCCGAGCATTTCGTCCTGCGTGATGATGGAGAAATCCTCGCGACCGTGACGATCCGTCATCACGGCCTTGACGCGTTTGGCGACACGTTCGGACGGCAGGCCCGGGTTGAACATGATGTCGATTTCCATCAGGCCTTCGCGATTGAACAATTGCAGTCCGCGACTGACGGGAATGTAGGCGGCGTCGTCCAGATCAAAGCCGAGCAATTGCCCCTTGCTTTCCAGTGTACCAACCACGAGATAACGGCTGTCACCAATGCGTACCCACTGGCCCAGTGCCGTGCGATTACCGAAAAGTTCCTGTTTCAGTTTGGAGCCAAGAACGGCAAAGGCGCGTGCGGCATGCAGGTCATCGGCAGGCAGGAAACTGCCGGTGGCAACCGAGAGCTTCCATACGTCCAGTGCATCTTGTGTGGCACTTAACACCATGGCGTTACGGCTGCGGTTGCCTGCACCGATGCGCGCCAGTCCGGTGATATTCGGCACGATGGCACGTACTTCCGGCAGCCGTGAAATGGCATCGGCATCTTCAAGCGTTAGCGGGCGTACGGTATTGAGCAGCCCGCCCATGCCGCCGGTTACGGCGTGGCCTGGCGTGATGTTCATGATGTTGGTGCCGAACTGCGAGAAGGTGTCGGTCACATAGGTGCGCACACCTTCGCCGATGGCGGTGAGCAGGGTGACGGCCATGATGCCGATGGCAATGCCGAGCGCCGTCAGTGCCGAGCGCATGCGCGCCGAAATGACGGAGCGCAAAATGAAGCGGAGGAAGTCGGCCGTTTGCATGAGGCTTCCTATTTCTTCATCAGGGCTTTGACGGGTTCAAGCTGCGCGGCACGTCGTGCCGGCATCAGCGCAAACAGCAGTCCTGCACCCACGGCCACCAGTACCGAGGTGGCCTCGGCCCAGAGCGGCGCACTGAACGGGATGTCGGGAAAAATACGGCGCCCCACCCATAGCAGCAGTTCGCCCAGCAGAACGCCGCCCATTGCCCCACCGAGCGCCAGCAGGCCGGCTTCGGTCAGGAATATGCGCGAGACCAGATTGCCGCTGGCACCAATGGCCTTGAGCAGGCCGATCTCGCCGGTGCGCTGGGTGACGGTGATCAGCGTCACGTTCATCACCAGCACGCCGGCCACCAGCAGGCTGATGCCGCCGATGGCACTGACAGCCAGTGTCAGCGTGGACAGAATGTCGTCAAACGAACTGACCAGTGCATCCTGCGTAATGATGGTGATGTCTTCTTCGCCATCGTGCCGTGCCGCCACGGTGCTCACTGCGCGTTCCCGTATGGTGTCGAGATTGGCGCCGGGGCGCGCTTCGATAAAGATGCGGAAGAGCCCGGGGGCGTTGAACAGTTGTTGCGCAGATGCCACCGGAATGACGATGGATTCGCTGCGGTTCATGCCAAGGCCTTCGCCGCTGTCGGCGAGAATGCCGATGATGCGGAAGCGGCGGTCGCCGATGCGCAACGTTTCACCGAGGGCGGGTTTGCTGCCGAACAGTTCGTCGCGGATGGTCATGCCGAGCACGGCGACGGGCAGTGCCAGATCGGCAGATTCCGGCGGCAGGATCGTGCCTTGCGCCATCTCCAGTTTGCGAATGCCAAAGAAGCTGGCCGTGGTGCCCAGCGTGACCACTTCGCGCGAGCGGCCACCGGCGGAGGCGAGGGCACTGCCGATGATCAGGGGCGCAACGGACTGCACTTGCGGAATGCGCGAAATGGCGACGCTGTCTTCCAGTGTCAGGTCACGGGTGGCTTCGCCGGTCATGGGCGGCATGCCGCCACTGGTTTCCTGCTTGCCGGGCAACACGATCAGTGTGCTGGTGCCGAGTGCCTCGAACTCGCTCAGTACATAACGGCGGGCGCCTTCGCCCAGACCGGTCAGCACGATCACGGCCGCCACGCCAATCGACATGGCAATGAACATCATGAAGGTACGAAAAGCCTGCCGGCGCAGTGCGTTCACGCAGAATGCCAGCAGGTCGGTGGTGCGCATCAGGCGCGCCTCACATCAGTGACAATGGCACCGTCAATCATGCCAATCTTGCGGTGGGCACGATCACCCAGCGCCAGATCATGCGTGACCACGAGCAGGGTAATGCCCTGATGATGCAATTCTTCCAGCAGGTCCATGACGTCGCGGCCGGATTTTGAATCAAGATTGCCGGTGGGCTCATCGGCCAGCAGCAGGTCCGGCTTCATGATGAGGGCACGGCCAATGGCAACGCGCTGGCGCTGTCCGCCGGACAACTGCGTGGCAGCATTGTTGGCGCGATCCTGCAGGTCAAGCTGGATCAGGGTTTCATCCACGCGTGCCTTGCGGTCTGCGGGCGCGACACCGGCCAGTACCAGCGGCAGTTCAATGTTTTCGCGTGCGGTCAGGCGCGGGACCAGATGAAAGCTCTGGAAAATGAAACCGACATGGGCACCACGCAGGCGTGCGCGTTCTTCTTCTGCCAGCGCTGTTGTTTCGATGTTGTTGAGAAAGTACTGGCCATTATCGGGACGGTCGAGCAGGCCCAGCAGATTGAGCAGTGTGGATTTTCCGGACCCGGACGGCCCCATCACCGACAGGTATTCGCCCCGCTCGATGGTCAGGTTGATGTCACGCAGGGCATGCACGGTCTGGTCGCCGAGCACAAAGCTCTTGTTGACGCCAACGACGTTGATCACAGGCGGCTCCTTACGGTTTTTCCGCAATCACGTGTGCGCCATTCACGACACCCTTGCGATCCAGTGACAGCACCACCTGATCGCCTTTCTCCAGACCTTTCTCAATGCCGGTCCAGCTCCAGTTGCTAAGGCCGCGCACGAATTCATGCGAGGAAATAACGCCGCTGCCGGGGTTAAACAGCAATACGCGATTGCCTTCCTGCACGGCTTCGGTCGGCAAGCGCTTCATGGTTTTTTGCGCCAGGATGATTTCGATGTCGGCACTGTGACCGGCAAGCAGGTGCACATCTTTTGGGACCGTATCAAACGCAACATCAACCGCAACGGTACGCGCCTGCTTTTCCAGATCCAGGACATACGGTGCAAGCCGCGTGACCTTGCCGGGGAAGCTGCGCCCGCGATAGGCATCGAGCGTGATGCGTGCCGGGGTGCCGGTTTGCAGGCGCGCGGCATCCACCTCGTCGACGGGAGCGGTGACATACAGGCAGGTATTGTCGATCAGGTCGACAGCGGGTGGTGTGGCCACACCCGGTGGGGATGGCGTGGCAAACTCGCCGATCTCGCCATTCACTTCCGCAACAATCCCGTCAAAGGGCGCGCGCAATTCGGTCTGGCCCAGCATGGTGGTGGCCAGGCGCAGGTTGGCGTTGGTGACCTTGATTTCTGCCCTGGCACCACTGCAGGCATCGCTGCTGCCCGCCGCCTTTGTGCGCGCAACGTCCAGCGCCTGCAAGGACACCAGATGGTCGGCCACCAGCTTTTGCGTGCGCTCCAGATCGCGCTGGTCGAACTCGGCAGTACGGCAAGCCTGCTTTTCGCGTTCGCGCGCGGCCACCAGCTGGGCACGTGCCTGCTCTACCTGTGCACTGCGGTCCTCGGATTCCAGACGCAGCAGCAGGTCGCCTTTTTTAACCTGATCGCCTTCCTTTACACGTAACTCGGCAACGCGCCCCCCGGTTTGCAGGGACAGCTTGGAGCGTCGGCAGGCCTTTACGGTGCCGGCACGGGTATTGGCGACGGTTTCCTCCACCGGCCCCTCGTCTACGGTGATCAGGCGTACAGCAACAGGCTCGGGCCGGGTCATCCAGTAAACAAGGGCGGCCAGCAGGAGTAGCGGCGCACCAATGTACAGGGCACGGCGCAGGGCTATCGGAAAGGGCATGAAGGCTCCTGATGGGGTCACATGTCTTGCATGATAGACCTATAAGGTATGTCTGGTTGTTGTCTCAGATCATCAACCTTGTCCTTGATGCCTGGCTTGCACCGTGTTCATGCCTGCGTTGCCATGATCATGGTGCAAGCCAGGAGCGCCGTGCCGGTTTGCCTCAGGCCGCGTACTACTTTACAGAGTCACGCCAGGCGGCGGCTGCCAGAAAAACGGGTATGGCCTTTTCGATCTCGACGATGGGAATGGTACGAAACTCGAGAAAAGGGATCCATGGCGCCGTCCCCTCAAGGGCCGCCACTTCACATTCGGCGTCGATCAGGACCAACCCGCCACTGCCATCAGCAAACGAGTATTGCGATTTGATTGTGAAGCCCTCGGGAGTTTTCCAGTTAACAAACAGATTGAGGAGCCGTTTTTGTGACTCTTCCGTGACGGTGCCACGGTAGGTATAGATCGATGCGAACAGCATGTCTCTTCTCCGGTGGTTTGGCGTCTTGCCAGGTAGGAAGAAAAGTATAGGCAGCCTTTGCTGGAGCGATCAGAAAACAAATGATTTTCGCACGGGACCGGATGTTTGTTCCGGAGGCATGCCGGGGTGCCTCCGGCATAAGAGAGGGACATTCGACCATTCGGGCAACGAGGCCTTGACCAGCAACCCTGTCGCGTGATGCCTTATAGACATTGTGGCGACAGTGTCGCCGATAGCGGACAGCAAGATGAGCGAGCTCTTCAATGTGGTGTTTTCTGGCGAGGTATCCGGCCGGGCTGATCCGGCCGTGGTGCGCGCCAATGTCGGCAAGCTGTTCAATGCCAGCGAGGCCGTGCTGGACAAGCTGTTTTCCGGCCAGCCGGTTGCCGTAAAGAAGATGGTAGACCGTGCCACTGCCATGAAAGTACGGGCCATGATGAAGCAGGCCGGTGCAGAAACCCGCATGGTGCCGGTGGACGATCAGGGCAGGCCTCTGGATGCTGGTGGTGCAGCAACAGCAACCCCGGCAGCACCGGCCCCTGCCGCGGCACCTGTATCAGCTCCCGCACCTGCACCTGTAACGCCAGCCGCTGCCAAACCTGCCGCCGAATCCATGGCCGACCGTGTAAAGCGCATGGCCGAAGAACAGTTACGTCAGGAAGCCGCACAGGCCGCTGTCGCCAAAGCGGCCGAAGCCCAGGGCAACTGGGGTGTGGCCCCTGCCGGCACCCGCCTGAGCCCGGTCGATGCCGGCCCGCCACCCGTGGCGCCGGACATTTCCGGCATTGTGCTGGCACCTTCAGGCAGTGATGTCATCGCCCCCAATGAAAAACCCTACATCCCGCCGGTTCAGGTGGATATCTCCGCCATCAACCTGGCGCCGGCCGGCACGGAAGTGCTGAAAGAGGATGAGCGCGAGCATGTAGTGCCGGTGGTAGTCGATCTCAGTGGCATCTCCGTTGCCGAAGTGGGCGCACCGCTGGATGAAATCAGGGAAGAGAAACCGTTGGTGAATCCCGATATCAGTTATCTGAAGCTGGCGGAGTGAGCGCGTGTACCTGGCGTTGCTGTTCGGGTAATAATGCCCGCCTTTTGTAATGTCAGGAATGAATCACGTGCGCAAGCTTTCAGGATGGCTGGTACTGCTGCTTTCGGCAGCAATGATGGCAGGATGTGGTGGCGACTCGGACGGCCAGTCCGGTGGCGGTGCGAATGCCCTGTCGGTGACCGGGCTGACGTCAGTGGAGATTCGTGACAAGGCAAGCGGCCGGATGCTGGCGTTTCAACGCATTACGCAGGATGGCGCCATGCGGACGGTTGTGGATACGTTCCAGTACCAGGGGCAGGATACGGTCTGGGGTACGGACGATGACCTGCACACCGCGCGCACAACCTGTTCTTACGCCCACGGTGAGCAAATTGATGAGCGCCTGCAGCAGGCAGATTTTTTCTGGCCCGAGCAACTGGATGCTGTTTCAGCCGGAGCCTGTTTTCTGCTTCGGCCTGCAATGAGCCGGGTTGATGTTGGTATTCAGGGCGGCATGAGGCCACAGGAACTTATTTACTCTGTTACTGCATCACCGACCGCTTTGATCCTGATGGAGTTGCTGGGATGGCCCGGGTTGTCCATGTCCGGGGATGCAGTCGTGTACGCCAGTTATTACGGGCACGACGGCGGCATTCGTGCCTGTAATCCCGATTGTGCTGATCTGGGTTATGCAATCCCTGCCAATACCTCCTGTACGGTGAATTGTACGGGTATCGATGATGTTGTTTACAACCCGTACGCCGGGCTGGATATCTACTCGAATCACCAGATGTATGCGGGCAAGCAGTATATGCCGTCGTATACCAGTGAAGGACGCAGTCGTTTGGCGCGGCTTTCATTCAGTGGCGATCTGGGACATCCGGATGAAAACGTGGATGGTTATCAGGACTTCCATTTCAACACTGCGGGTACGCTTTCGCTTGTTGAGCATTTCTCGGTGCCGGCACCGGCGGGTGCTTTTGGCGCAGCCAGACAGGGCGTTATGACGAGGCGAACTGTCATGCATCCCGTTGCTGGCGGCATGCAGCGTATCAACTACGATGCAGCCGGTGCGGATGGTGTCTGGCGTACGTCAGATGACGTGATCAGTGAGACGGCAACCTTGTTCCTGGTGAATGGCAAAGTGACGAAGATGGATGTTTGCACGGCGGCAGGTCAGGATGCCGTATGGCAAACGCCGGATGATGTCTGCCATACGCTTACACTGAATTATTAAGACGATGTGCGGGGCCGGGGCCATGGGCCCCCGCAGGCGCTTTCGTATGATCGCTGCCACGCAAGCCTCAATCCAAAGATGCATTAGCGACAGTTTCGCTGCTCAATGAGCGGGCTGGCACTGTGTTGCCAGATTGGGTATGTTCGGGCTTGTTCCCGCATGATGTTGCCAAGGATAGCTACTGTAGTTGCCAAACTGGATTGGCATGCCTTTCCTGCTTCTGCCTTGATGAGACTAACGGGTTATAACAACAACAACCGGATTAGATGCCGGAAGTGACGCATTTGAAAATGTCACTTCTGATGGCTAGTTAATGTTATGCCTCAAGGAGATTCACATGCCATTCCAAGGCATCGAAGATGGGCTTTATCTGATCAAGCAAGAAGCAGTTAAGAATGGCATTAAGATTGACCACTATGGGATTCTAGATATTGGCAATACTTTGATGCACGAGGCCGTTGATGGCTCTCATCCCGTCGTAATACATCAAACTCCGCCTCGGCTTCGTATTGATTGGCTTAGAGATACAGGAACATGGAATATTGAAGGCCTCATCACTGACCTTGCTGGCGCTAAGGCACGAATAATTGAGGCGGCCCGTACACCAAACTATGATCTATTCGGAAACAACTGTGAGCACTTCGCTCGCTTTGTTGCATTTAGCAAGAAAAATAGCACCCAGATATTTTGGGGAACTGTAGGTGTTGGCGTCACGGGTTTTCTTGCATATCACCTATTTAAAGCACTGCAAGAGGCCTAACAACTCGTTCCAGGCGCGACCCAGTGTCAGGCTTCGCCTGTCCCGGTCGGTCTGAACTCCAACGATAGAGATCACTAGAGAAAGCTATGGAACCAACAGAGGCTCCCGATCAAGAGCCATCAGAAACCATATCAACATCATCTCCACCATCAAAAGGTGTTGGTAGGCCGTCATTCGCAAAGTTACGTCGAGAACTAAGTGATGATGAGTTTTCGTCACCTGCCGTGCAGCGAATGCTTGTCGATGAAATAGAAAGGCTTGAGCGAGAATCCTTTGAGCTCAAGGACTTCAGATCACGGTATTTCGATGAAAGAACAATTGCGGCCGTACTTAATGAAAAGCTGAGCACTCATATATCGCAAGAAATTGTACATCTTTCCTGCCTTGCCGCTGGCTCTGCAGCTCTCGGCTACGCTCCAAACTTATGGAGTCATCAACCCGCCGGATGGGTTTCAATTGCTTTTGGTACTTTGCTGGTTGGAGCCGGAATTGCGGCTAAGGTGGTCCGCAAATGAGAGTCCAGATAAAGTCTGTAGCAGGCAAAGGAATTCCTGAGAAAGAGCGCCTTGTCTTAAGAGTGTTACTTGATACAAACATAGGTGATTTTGTTGTTATGCGAACCGGCTATGGTGCCAATGGCGTAACAATTGATGTCACTAACACATATTGGTTTCCATACAAAGAAGTATCAGCTGGCGACCTGATAATACTCTATACAAAAGCGGGAAAAGATAGTGAAAAAGATATCGAAGACGGGAAGAAAGCTCATTTCTTTTATTGGGAGATAGAAGGAAGTATATGGAATACCGCCACAAAGGCACCTGTATTACTTTATGCTCCAGAGTGGGAAATGAAAGCTCCAGGCGATCTCTAATAAGTCGTTCAAGGGGCGACGGCTTACAGCCGCGCCCTTAACTCCAGCGTTAGGCTAAGTACCAGTACCGGAGCAGGAGATCTATATGACACCGTACCGTAACCTTCATGGCAACTCCAATGTCGTTTCATACGAAACAACCGAAGACTCAATCCATGTGGTTTTCAGATCTGGGACACATCGTAACTACCTCTACAATCATGTTCGTCCAGGCAAGACAGCAGTCGGGTTTTACCCCGCTTTCACGGACACATCTGATAAGCCCCATAATGGGTACGGAGGTGTGTCATGGCAACAAGAAGAAGGTTCTCTGCGGAGTACAAGCAAGAAGCTGTTGAGCTGGCCCGGTCCAGCAACAAGACAGCG
>JAUSND010000004.1 GCA_030646295.1 Moraxellaceae bacterium | reverse complement strand
CTCCTGCATGGCTTCCAGCAAGGCCGACTGCACCTTGGCCGGTGCGCGGTTGATCTCGTCGGCCAGGATGATTTCGTTAAATAGCGGGCCAGGCACGAAGTGGAACGCGCCGCCGCGCGGGTCGTAGATGTCCGTGCCGGTGAGGTCGCCGGGCATCAGGTCTGGCGTGAACTGGATGCGCCTGAAATTTGCCTGCAGGCTTGCGGCCAGGGCTTTGACGGCCGTGGTCTTGGCCAGGCCGGGAAGGCCCTCGACCAGGATGTGCCCGCCGGCCAGCAGGCCGATGATCAGGCGGTCGAGCAAGCGCGGCTGGCCGACGATGATGCTTGAAAGGGCGTTGCGCAGCGCAACGATGGACGCCTGGTGGATGTAGGGAGTAGTCATGGGTGCAATCTGAATGGACCCGCTTCAAGCCGGATTAAGCCGCGGGTGGGTTTCTTCACCCAGCAGCCACAGCAGGCCGCCAGAGGCGAACATGGACAGGGCCACGAACCAGAATGCGGCCTCCATCTGCCCGGTGCTGTGCGCCACGACGCCCAGCCCCAGGCCCCCGATGCCATAGCCCAGGTCGCGCCAGAAGCGGTAAATGCCAATGGCCGAGCCGCGCCAGTTCGGGTGCGCTATGTCGGCCACGGCCGCCGACAGGTTGGGGTACAGCAGCGCCATGCCCAAGCCCGAGACGGCCGCCGACAGCATCCACCAGGCCACGCCCTGGCCCAGCAGCATCATCGCCACGCCCGCGCCGCAAATCCACATGCCCCACACATTGGGCCGGTGGCGTCCGATGCGGTCCGACAGCTTGCCGGTGAACAACTGCGAGCCCCCCCAGACAAACCCATAGACGCCAATGATCCAGCCGATATTGGGCAAGCTGATGCCCTGCTGGTAGAGAAACACCGGGTAAAACACCCAGACCAGGGCGTCAACAAATTTCTCGACCAGCCCAGCCTGACAGAGCGCCGCCATACGGCGGTCACGCCAGCTCATCAGTGCGAACATGTCCCAGGTCGTCGGCTTGGCCGGCACATGGACCGGATAACGCGGGATCGGCCCGGTCGCTTTGCCTGCGGCGTGGCGCGCGCCCTCGGCATTGGCCCAAAGTAGAGTTTCCCTGAAGAAAAAC
>JAUSND010000009.1 GCA_030646295.1 Moraxellaceae bacterium | reverse complement strand
CTCGGTCTCAACGAGCGCATGGTGCTCACCAGCGTCTATCGCCTGTCGCAGGAAAAGTGGCTGGTGTCGGAACAAATAGGCCGCAAGAGCTACTACAGCCTGACCACCTCGGGCCGGCGCCGCTTCGAACACGCCTACCGGCGCATCTACTTTGCCCCGCAGGACACCTGGACCGGCGAATGGCAGATGGTCCTGATCCCGTCGTCGCTGGCCGGCACGCAACGCGACACATTGCGCAAGGAACTCGCCTGGGCGGGCTACGGCACACTGGCAACGGGCATCCTCGCCCACCCCTCGGCCGATACCGAGGCACTGCTCGACATCTTGCAGGAGACCGGCGCCCACGACAAGGTGGTGGCGATGAAGGCCGCCAATATCAGCGCCCTGACCAGCAAGCCGCTGCAGGAACTGGTGCATGAGTGCTGGAACCTGGATGTTCTGGCGGCCAGGTACACCGACTTCATCGAACTGTTCCGTCCGGTGCTGCGCACCCTGCGCGCCGCCGGCAGTCTCGATCCGGAGCAATGCTTTCTGGTGCAGACGCTGCTCATCCACAACTTCCGGCGCACGCTGCTGCACGATCCGCAGCTGCCGTCGCAGCTGCTGCCCGCCAACTGGAGCGGCGGTATCGCCCGCCAGCTTTGCGAGGATCTCTACCGCATCACCTACCCCCTCGCCCAGCAACACCTGTTGTCGATCTGCGAGACCGCCAGCGGATCATTGCCGCCTGCGGCCCCCTACTATTACGAACGCTTCGGCGGGCTGCAGCCGTCCGCTGCCAGGAAAATCCAGGCGACGTAAACATTTGATGGAACTCAACCGATACATATTCAATTAAGTTTGTTCAAGTTTCTGTATCTGATATAGTTGCCCTCCGCGAAGCATTCAGTCCTGTCGACCGCGCCGCATCAGGGGAGCCAACACCATGCATGAATCGTCACCGCCCGCCACCGCATTGGCGACCGGCCTTTTTCGGCAGGCTGCCGCAGCGGGCCGTGCAAGCCTGAACCAGGCAGAGCTCGACGCCCTGGTGCCGGCGCTGGGCGTTACCATGCGCCGCGAGGCTGCGACGCCCGCAGCTCCGGCCGCGGTCGATCTGCGCATCAGCCTCAACCACACGCGGGAATTCGGCATGGTCATCAGCGCCGGCTTGGGTGGGCTGGATGCGGATCTGGACGAAAGCAATTTCAGACAGGACCGCGCCGCGGTCTACGCGGCCACGGAACTGACCGACGCGACCGACTTCCTGCGCCTGTTCCAGCGCACCCTGGCCTGGCAGCGGCTGGCGGCGCTTGCCAGGCGCGACGACCTGCCCCTGCCGGACAAGGCATTGCATACCTGCTTCGAAACCCTGCTGGCACTGGCACGGGCGTTCTCCAATCCGGGTGATTCCTTCCTGCTGCGCAGCCTGGAACTGAACCTCGTGCATGTCGGCTCCGCACTGAGTGCGACGCACG
Organism: Moraxellaceae bacterium; assembly: GCA_030646295.1. Classification (GTDB taxonomy): domain Bacteria; phylum Pseudomonadota; class Gammaproteobacteria; order Pseudomonadales; family Moraxellaceae; genus UBA2031. The sequence continues at coordinate 716 of JAUSND010000009.1, read as the reverse complement.
CCCGCTGCGAGTTTGGCGCGCCGCTGGGCGTGCGCCTGCCGCGCCCGATCGGCAAGATCGACAAACTGATCCATCCCAAATCGATCGGCATCATCGGCGTCTCGTCCGCCAACATGAACTTCGGCCGCATCATCCTGAAGAACCTGATGGGCAGCGGCTATCCGCAGGAACAGTTGTGCATCATCCGCCCCGGCGAAACCGAGATCGACGGCGTCAGATGCGTCGAAAGCCTGAAGGCGCTCGACCACAAGCTCGATCTGCTGATCGTCGCCGTGGCCGCCAGTGCGGTCTATGAACTGGTCGACGAAATCATCGAAACCGACTCGGTCGAATCGGTCATGCTGATTCCCGGCAGCCTCGGCGAAACCAAGGCCAGCCGCGAGCCGGCCGCCGCACTCGCCGAACGCATCAACGCCGCCCACGGCAAGCCGGGCGGCGGCCCGGTGTTCCTCGGCGCCAACTGCCTCGGCGTGGTGTCGCAGCCGGGTTCCTACGACTCCTGGTTCATCCCTCTCGAACGCCTGCCCAAGCCGCAGAAGAAACTGGAACGGAACTCGGTGATGCTGAGCCAGAGCGGCGCCTTCATGATCACCCGCATCAGCCAGAACCCGTGGCTGGACCCGCGCTACATGCTGGCCCTGGGCAACCAGACCGACCTGACCCACGGCGACATGCTGAGCTACTTCGCCGAGCTGCCCGAGATCGAAACCATCGGC
>JAUSND010000007.1 GCA_030646295.1 Moraxellaceae bacterium | reverse complement strand
GCGCTGATCGACAGCCTGGTGCCCGAGATCATCCGCTGGCAGACCCCGCTGGCCTACATGCGCCGCACCGCCACGCAAGACACCGAGCTGGGCGGCAAGCAGATCCGGCAGGGCGACAAGGTGGCGATGTGGTACCTGTCGGGCAACCGCGACGCGTCGGCGATCGACAACCCCGACCGCTTCATCATCGACCGCGCCCGGCCACGCAACCACCTGAGCTTCGGCTTCGGCATCCACCGCTGCGTGGGCAACCGCCTGGCCGAGATGCAGCTGAAGATCCTGTGGGAAGAGATCCTGCAGCGCTTTCCGGTCATCGAGGTGGTGGGTGAGCCGCGGCGCACGCTGTCGAACTTCGTGCACGGCTTCACTCACCTGCCGGTGCGTTTGCCCGGCTGAGCCCCTTGCCCCTTGGTTACCCTGCCCCCTCCCTCCAGAACCCCACCGAGACCACCATGACCCTGCAACGCCGCCACTTCCTGCTCGGCGCGGGCGCCACCGGCGCCACGCTGCTATCCCCCTTCACCGGTGCGCACGCCCAGGCCCTTGAAAAGCCGCAGCTCACGCTGGCCGTGGGCGGCAAGAACCTGCTGTACTACCTGCCGCTGACCATTGCCGAGCAGCTGGGCTACTTCAAGGCCGAGGGGCTGGATCTGAAGATCGTCAACTTCGCCGGCGGCAGCCAGGCGCTGCGCGCGCTGGTGGGCGGCAGCGCCGACGTGGTGAGCGGCGCCTTCGAGCACACCGTCAACCTGCAGGCCAAGGGCCAGCGCCTGCGTGCGGTGGCGCTGATGGGCCGCGCGCCGCAGATCGTGCTGGGCATCAACCCCAAGACCATGCCCAACTTCAAGTCGGTGGCCGATCTGAAGGGCAAGAAGATCGGCGTCACCGCGCCGGGCAGCAGCACCAACGTGATGGCCAACTTCGCGCTGGCCAAGGTGGGCCTGAAACCCAGCGACGTCAGCTTCATCGGCGTGGGCGCGGGCAGCGGCGCGGTGGCGGCGATGCGCTCGGGCCAGATCGACGCGATGTCCAACCTCGATCCGGTGATCTCGCTGCTGACGCGCAGCAACGACCTGAAGGTCATCAGCGACACACGCGTGGTGGCCGAGGCCGACAAGGTGTTCGGCGGCCCGATGCCCGCGGGCTGCCTGTACCTGAAGCAGGCCTTCATCGACCAGAACCCGCGCACCGTGCAGGCCCTGGCCAACGCCATCGTGCGCGCCAACCAGTGGATCCAGAAGGCCGGCCCGGGCGACATCATCAAGACCGTGCCCGAGGAATACCTGCTGGGCGACCGCGCCGTCTACATCGACGCCTTCCTGGCCGCCAAGGGGGCGCTGTCGCCCGACGGTCTGTTCCCCGAGAAGGGTGCCGACACCGCCTTCCGCGCGCTGGCCAGCATCGACCCCGAGATCGCCAAGGCCACGCTGGACCTGAAGGCCGTCTACACCAACGACTTCGTCAGGGCGGCGTTGCTCAAGTACCCCGGCAAGTGATGACCGCGGCGCTCGCGCTGCGGGATGTGTCCTGCACCTTCGTCAGCCGCGACAACCC
>JAUSND010000002.1 GCA_030646295.1 Moraxellaceae bacterium | reverse complement strand
CTGTTCGCCATTTAAAGAGGTACGCGAGCTGGGTTTAGAACGTCGTGAGACAGTTCGGTCCCTATCTACCGTGGGCGTTGGAGACTTGAGAGGATCTGCTTCTAGTACGAGAGGACCGAAGTGGACGTACCTCTGGTGTTCCGGTTGTCACGCCAGTGGCATTGCCGGGTAGCTACGTACGGAAGGGATAACTGCTGAAAGCATCTAAGCAGGAAGCCCACCTCAAGATGAGGTCTCCCTGGGGGTTTAACCCTCCTAAAGTGCCGTTCGAGACCAGGACGTTGATAGGTTCGGTGTGGAAGCGCGGTGACGCGTGAAGCTAACGAATACTAATTGCACGTGAGGCTTGACCATATAACACCCAAACAGTTTGGGCGTTGACGAAAAGTCCAGTATGTTGATTCGATTCAGATAGACTCATATCCCAAGTATTTGAGGTGCTGCCGAAAGGCACAACTCAAGCAGAATTGCCTGGCGACCATAGCGAGTGTGAACCACCTGATCCCTTTCCGAACTCAGTAGTGAAACCGCTCCGCGCCGATGATAGTGTGGCATTCGCCATGTGAAAGTAGGTCATCGCCAGGCTCTTAATAAAGCAAAAAACCCGTCCATGTGACGGGTTTTTTGCGTTTGGCGTTTCAGCTTCAGATAAACTCGTGAAAAAACCGTCTCATGATGCTGCGGTGTGAGCAAGAGAACGATCATTCGTATGTGCTTCACTTCTGATTTGTTGGCCAAGCTCTATTATTGTGGTGTCACAGTAATGCTTTGTGCACGGCTGCTCTGATTAGTTGAAGCCAATATCGTTGAGTCCTTATCAAATACTGGATGATTCCTCTGGGGGAGTTAGCCGGGTATCACTTGGGCTCGCTGTCTTAGTGCCTCACGTAGTGCTTCCAGCACCTGCAGGCGTGTAACGGGTTTGCCGAGATAGTCGCTTACGCCAGCAGTGCGCGCCTCCTGTATCCGGTCCGGAGTGGCATGGGCGCTGATCGCGATAATCCAGCTTGGATAGCTTGCCGTAGCGAGCTCCCAGGACCGGATGTTGCGTGTGGCACTGTGTCCATCCATGACGGGCATTTCAGTATCCATGAAGATAATGTCCCACTCCGAAAGTGCTGAGGTCACCCTTGATACTGCCTCTGCTCCATTGTCTACGACAGTCGCCTCGATTCCGATGCTTTTCAGGAGGCTGGTTAGCACCAGTTGATTGACAGCGTTATCTTCCGCAATCAGTACCTTGAGGCCCGTCATACAAACCGGTACGGGAGTGATGCCTGCCTGTTGTGGTGCCTCAGTTTCCTTTAGCAGGGTCTTTAGCATGTGTTTCAGCTGGGACGGATGCAGAGGAAGTTCTATTACTGGCGTGCTCCCCGGGAGTGGCATGGCGGCCATGGGCCATGCAATCAATCGTTGAGAGCTTGATGGCAGGGTCTGGTTCATATGGCTCGCAGCATGATCCGGGCCGAACAACAGTACATCCAGTTGTGCGCTATTGAGGTCGTGACTGTTATGGCTGGTGATGACACGCATGCCCCATCTTTTGGCCCACGCAGAAAGATTCTCTCCGAGCTGCGTGTCACTGGTCAGCACTCCGAGCGTGCGGTCATGCAGACGACTCTCACTGAGAGGGCTTTTGGCGGCGGCAATCGGTAATGTGAACCAGAAGCAGGAGCCCAGTCCTGTATGGCTGCTTACGCCTATGGTTCCGCCCATTAATTCTACCAGTCGCTTGCTGATGGCGAGGCCTAGACCCGTGCCCCCGTAGCGGTGTGTTGTAGTCGTGCCTGCCTGCTCATAAGAGTCGAATACGCGTTGTTGCTCGTGGAAAGCCAGGCCTATTCCGCTGTCCTGAACCTCGAATTTTAGTTGTGCGTCACTCAGCCGTATTCTAAGTATGACATCGCCTTTTTCTGTGAATTTACAGGCGTTACTCAGCAGATTGTTCAGTATTTGCTTGATGCGTAAAGGGTCGGTCATTACCGAGTCGGGAACCTCTTCACCCAGTTCGCACCATAGTCGTATGGGCTTGTTGATAACGCGTGGTGCATGCAGTGCAAGGCAATCACCGACAAGTTGTTCGAGCGATGTTTCAACCTGCTCGATATGGAGCTTGCCGGCCTCGATTTTTGAGTAGTCCAGAATGTCGTTGATGACGGTCAGCAGAACCTGTGAGGATTGGTAAATTGTATCTATGTACTGGCCTTGCTGTGTGCTGAGTGGGGTATGTCGCAGCAGGTCTGCAAGGCCGAGTACACCATTCATTGGTGTCCTGATTTCATGACTCATCGTGGCCAGAAAGTCGCTCTTTGCCTGGCTCAATGCCTCGGCCCTTGCCTTCTCTGCCTTGAGCCTATTGATTTGTGCAGCGACTGCTCGTGACAGCAGGGCAACAGCGAGGAAGCTGCCAAACTCCAGCAGGTACTCAGTAAACAGCGTGCGTGGCAGTATGCCGAGCTTGTTCAGGATCAGTACAAATCCACCGACAACAAAACAGCCCCATGCAACAATAAACCCGCGAACCTCCGGTTTTTCTTCGGGACTTCGATCATGTGACGCGATGACTGCAAACACAGCAGCAATGGCAAGGCTTAGCAGCGCGATGAGCTGAATGGTCATCAGGCTTATGCGATCAATGAACGGAATGGTCAAGAGCATGAGGCCACCGGCTGCAGCGTGGTACCAGAGTATTGTCGCCAGCCGTGGAGTCCATCGGGCAAGGTTGAGGAATCGGTTTACAAACCATGGAGCAGCAATAAGCAAGCCAGAAAGAATCACCTCAATGGCGATAGTGGAAATGCCTGGGTGGTTGGGCCACAGGAAGCGTGGTCCGAAACCGAGAAGGGTTACTTGCAAAAAGGTAATCAGGGTTGCCCAGCAGACATAGGGTAACCATGCTGACTCACGCAGGGAAACATAGAGCAGCATGTTGTAGAGGATCATGACCAGCATGCCCCCAAGAAAGAGGCTGTGTATGACCGTGATGATCGTCTGATATTCGGTAAACCGGTCTGACGCCATCAGAACCAGTGGAAGCTGGAGGTTGGCAGTATCAAGGCGAAGGAGTATGTCGCGAGTGCTATCCCTGGGGAGTTCCAGTTTGAATGCAAAGGCCAGTGTTCGTGTCTGGCGGAGGCTGTAAGGGAGGTCACCACCTTCCCGATACTGCGTAATGACCTTTTCCTCTGGGGTCGTCAGATAGGCATCAACCAGTGTGATCAGGGGAAATTCAAGGCCAAGAGTCCAGTCGGCTTCGCTGGTCTGGTTCAGGACGGTCAGCCTGTACCAGCAAACCTGACTGGTATAGCCGTGATTGGGCACTTCCGGGCCATGTGCCTGCCATGGCCAGCCTTTGATGTTTTGCGTCAGCTCATTGACAAGTGGTGCGGCTTCCGGGCTTGTGCAGAAGTAACTCAGGTGGCTGTAAGGACTAAGGCGGGCATCGCTGTCGGTCAGCGAAAGGGGGGCAGCAATGGCTGGGGTGGCCGCTAGCCACAAGACGGCGGCTGTAACACAGAGGCGCATCCCCTTTCTGAGCCAGTTTCCCATTCTTTCACCCTGCCTTTTTACTAACCCCTCAATGTAGGTTGAGGGGGAGGCAATGTCGCCTGTCGGGGATACGAAAGGCATTCGATCAAGATAAAAGGCAGGGTGGGAGGTGAGGACGAATGTGACTTATCGGTCGATGGTCTTGTCCTTGTACTCGCAGAGATCCTCAATGATGCAGCTGCCGCATCGCGGCTTACGCGCGATGCAAGTGTAGCGGCCATGCAGGATGAGCCAGTGATGGGCATCCTGCCGGTATTCTGGCGGAACAAACTTGTTGAGCTTGCGCTCTACCTCCACGACATCCTTGCCGGGCGCCAGCCGGGTGCGGTTGGAGACCCTGAATATGTGCGTGTCGACAGCAATGGTGGGGTGCCCGAAGGCTGTGTTAAGCACCACATTGGCTGTTTTTCGGCCCACGCCAGGAAGTGATTCGAGTGCTGCTCTGGTCTGTGGCACTTCGCCATCATACTGGCTGATCAGGATATTGCAGGTCTTGATGATGTTCTCGGCCTTGGTGTTGAAAAGGCCGATGGTCTTGATGTATCCCTTGAGTCCCTCCAGTCCAAGCGCCCGGATTGCCGCCGGGGTGTTGGCAACAGGGTAAAGCCGTGCCGTGGCCTTGTTGACGCCGACATCCGTGGCCTGTGCAGAGAGAATGACGGCGATCAGCAGCTCGAATGGTGTGCTGTAGGCCAGCTCTGTGGTGGGGTGCGGGTTTTCGGCCCGAAGCCGGGCAAATATCTGCTGGCGCTTTTGCGGATTCATGGGGGCGGGAGCTGGCACAATACAAGTCATGGGGATTCTAGTGCTGGCTTTGTGCCGGGTACAGGCATGAGCTGTGCATCAAACAAATCCGCAACACATTATCTGACAGGGAGCATGGTTGCTGTCAGGAGCATCAGGCAAGATGCCGGCTCGTTTTATGCTTTCTCCGTTTGATGATTTTGCGTATGTCCGCATGGATCACTGCTTATGCATGACGGGATGGCTTGAACAGGATTTCACATGGCCTTGATTACGACATCTGCCGGTGTTGTGCATGTTGATGAGTGGGGCAGTGGTGAGCCACTGCTGCTGTTGCATGCCAACCCCGGTGATCCGCAGGACTTTGATGCAGTAGTGCCTGCTCTTGCAGAGCACTATCGTGTTATCAGGGTGAGCTGGCCTGGTTATGGTGCCGGCCCTGCCCCTACTCCTCCGCAGTCGGCCAGTGCCATGCAGTTTGCCGAGTTGCTGGTTCAACTGGTGCTGACAATGGATCTGCGCGGAGTCCGTGTCATTGGCAACTCCGTTGGGGGTTATGCGGCGACCTGGCTTGGGTTGTGCCTTCCTGAGCGATTGGTGGCAACGATTCTGGTTTCGCCCGGGGGCTTTGCCCGACATACACGCTGGACGCGAGCCTTCTGCCGGTTCATGGGTAATGAGCGTGTTGCCGGCTTCATGGTGCGCTGGCTGGTTTATTTATATCTGCTTGTGAAGACGCCTGTCGTTGCGGCAATGCGTCAGCGGGCAGCATCAGTGCATCGGGACCCCGTTCGGGTTGCGGTTAATGCGGCGTTATGGCGCAGCTTTGTCGATCCTGCGCATGACTTGCGTGACGCAGCCAGAAAAATGCGGGTGCCAACCCTGATCTTGTCCGGTCGTTTCGACCCCTTGGTGCCGGTTGAGTATGGCTACACGGCATTGTCCTGTATTCCGGGCGCGCACCATGTTGTGTTGCCCTGTGGTCATGCCTCTTTTGCCGAGTTGCCCGAAGTGTTTTTGCAGGTTGCCTTGCCGTTTCTGGCACAACCTCCGGCTGTGCCGGTCCTTGCGGAAGAGTAGGAAGCACTCAGGGTTGCAGTGATTGCAGCTCTCTCAGAAGGGCGTCTATTTCCTGCTGAATCAGTGTCGTATCTTCGTCATTTTCCTGTGCCCTGATCAGACTGCGCTCTGCCTTTTTCAGGTTACTGCGTGCAAGTGCTGCAGCAATAATGCCGGACTTGTCATTGTCTTTTTTTGCAATAACAACGGTACCAGCCTCACTTGATTCGGGTGTGTCACTGCGTGCCTGACGGCTGGCTTTTGCATCGGCAAGCCGGTTGTTACGAAATTCGTATCGTGCTTTCTGATGCGCTGCCTGCGCCTGACGGTCGGCCGGTTTTGTCAGAAGAGGCTCATCGGGCAGGTTGACCAAGTCAATACAATCGACCGGACAAGGGGCAATACACAGGTCACAGCCCGTGCATTCATCGCGGATAATGGTATGGGTAAATTTGGCCGCGCCGACAATGGCATCCACAGGGCAGGCCTGAATGCATTTTGTGCAGCCTATGCACTCGTCTTCCCGGATCACGGCAACTTGCCGGAATGCAGCGGTGGTGCCGTATGACGGATCCAGCGGTATTGTGGCCTCGCCCAGCAGCTCGGCCAGTGCATTGATCGTATCCTGGCCTCCGGGGACGCAATGATTGATGCTCTCGCCTCTGGCAATAGCCTCTGCATAGGGGTGGCAGCCAGGATGCTTGCACTTGCCACATTGGGTCTGCGGCAGCAGGGATTCGATGGCGTCGACCATGGTGATGCGTTGGCTTGGCGGAGTTGGTTGGCGCGAGGGCATGGTTCCAGCACGGGCTGTGATCAACGGCACGATTATAGCCTGAGTTGCGGGGACGGATGGGCTAGTATCCAGCAAGGCCCGGTGGCCCGTGCTGACAGGAAGCTGACCTGCCGGCATCCTGCATTAACGGCCGTGTTTGAGTACCATCCTGCTTTGTTTTCGTGCTGTGGAGCCTGAAATGACCTCATCTGAACATATCGTGGCCAGTGCTACGCCGATTCGCTCTGGCATGGCCTCCGTCAATGGAGGTATCGAGCTGTGCTATGAGGACTGGGGGGACGAGGCAGCAGAGCCAATACTGCTCATCATGGGGCTCTCGGCGCAAATGCTGGTGTGGCCGGACGAGTTTTGTCAGATGCTGGTTGAAAAGGGCTATCGCGTCATCCGGTTTGATAATCGGGACATTGGCCTTTCCACAAAAGTGAAGGCAAAGATTGAGAAAATGAATGAGCTGGTACGGATGGCTCGTTTCAGTCTGGGGCTGAAAAGCCCCGCACCTTATTCCCTGTATGACATGGCCCGTGATTCGGAGGAGTTGCTGGATCATCTGGGCATTCGTCAGGCACATGTGGTCGGCGCCAGCATGGGCGGCATGATCGCACAGGTTCTGGCCGGGACGCGCCCGGAGCGGGTGAAGTCGCTGGGCGTTATTTTCTCCAGCACCAACCAGCCACTGCTGCCACCACCTCATCCAAAGGCATTGCAGCCGTTGATGAAGGGGCCAGGCAAGGGTGCGAGCACAGAGGAAATTGTGGCTCATAGCGTGAAGCTGTTCTCGATTATTGGCAGTCCGGCGCATCCCATGCCACAGGAGGAGCGAGAGTCCTTTTCTCGTCGTCTGATCAGTCGTAATTACCATCCTGCAGGAGTGAAGCGGCAGTTCACCGCCGTGCTGAGCTCGGGCAGTCTCAAGCCGGTGGCACGAAAGATTCTGGCGCCGACAGTGGTGATTCATGGCAAGGAAGACAAGCTGGTGCCGCCGGCGTGCGGCAAGGCTGTGGCACGTGCGATCCGTGGCGCAGAGCTGCACATGATTCCTGGAATGGGGCATGACTTGCCGAGAGCCCTGTGGCCAAAGTTTGTGCACCTGATTGACAGTAATGCCCGGCGCGCCTGAATCAGGATAACTAAAAAAGCCCGGATCATTGTCCGGGCTTTTTATTGTCATTGACTTGTATTGCTCTGCTTCCTTTCGGACTAACTGGTTGGGGTGTTGTCGGTGGCCGCTCGGGCTGCGCGTAGCTTCATGCGTCTCACCATGTGGCGGAGCCCCTCGGCGACGGCCATCATGCCCATGGTGGCTGTCACCATTGTGGTAGAGCCATAGCCACTGCAGCTCAGGTTGCCACTTTCGCAAACGGTTCCTTCCGGTGTGTGTACGGGTTGGTTGGAGTAGACGCACGGGATGCCGAACTTTTCCTGCGGGTTTTTCGGGAAGCCGCAATCGCGACGCAACTGGCGCCGGATCTTGGCCAGCAGTGGGTCGCGATGCGTGCGCGTCAGGTCGTCCACACATAGCTGGGCAGGGTCGGTCTTGCCACCGGCAGCCCCTGCCACCACGATGGGGATGCGGCGTCGGCGGCACCAGACAATCAGGGAAATCTTGGCATCGACATCGTCGGTGCAGTCCAGGACCAGGTCGGGGGTGTCAGCCAGCAAGGTGCTGATGTTTTCCCTGGTGAGAAAGTCATCCACGAGTGTGATGCGCAGCCGTGGATTGATGCTGCGGGCCCGTTCAGCGAGTACCTCGATCTTGCCGCGGCCGAAGGTTTCGCTGAGGGCCGGCAGCTGGCGGTTGACGTTGCTGCTGACCAGCACGTCCATGTCGATCAGGGTGAGATGACCAATGCCGGTGCGCGCCAGGGCTTCGATGGCCCATGAGCCGACACCGCCAGCTCCTGCCACAAGAACATGTGCCTGCTGATAGAGGGCGAGGGTATCCTCACCATAAAGCCGGGCGGTGCCGGCAAAACGGCGTTCGTAGTCGTCTTCGGGGGCAGATGTTTGCATGCCTGCCATTATAACTGCTGTCAGGGCTCCCACGAATCCTTCTTTAGTGGGTAGTATCCGGCATCACTTCTTTTGGATGAGCCTCAATCAATGATGACAGGGCCTGTTGATCTTCATGATGCCGTCAGCAATGTTGCCTACTTTATCCAGCTATCGGTGGCGCCGGTATTCCTTCTTACCGGGGTCGCGGCGATGCTTGGTGTGCTGACTAATCGCCTTTCCAGGATTATTGACCGTGCGCGTGCCATTGAGGCGCAGCATGCTGTTGAGGCGGATTCCGGGAGACGAGCCAGTCAGCATGCAACGTTACGTGTGCTGTCCAGGCGTGCACGACTGGTAAGCTGGTCCATCAGTCTGTGTACGACCTGCTCATTGTTTGTGAGCACGATTATTGTCCTGTTGTTTCTCGAGGCGCTTCTGGCGACTTATTTCAGGGGTGTAGTACCGGTGCTTTTCATCATTGCCATGCTGGCGTTCATCATGGGGCTTCTGGTTTTTTTGCGTGAAATTTATCTGGCGACGGCTTCGTTGCGTATCGGGCCTCCGGAGGTAAAGTGAAAGCAGTCATTCTTTTTTGCATGGTGATGGCTTCGTTTTCTTATGCGGATGACTTCGATTACTACACGTTGGCGGTGACACTTACGCCGGCCTTTTGTGATCTGAACCCGGGAAAGCGGAATAGTGTGCAATGCCGGGAGCGTATGCCAGTCAGTGCACATGGCATGTGGCCTGAGCGAAGCCGTGGGCGTGCCCCCGAATATTGTTCGGGGGCAGCATTTGGCGTCAGTCAGAAAAACGAGAAACTCTTGCGACGAATCATGCCGGATGCAGGCTTGCGCAAGTATCAGTGGGAAAAGCACGGGCGGTGCAGTGGCCTGCCAGCGGATGAGTATTTTTCGATACTGGCCCGCGAGTTTGATGAGTTGAAGTGGCCTGACCGGTTCAAGTCAAAGGGGCGGGATGTGGTGGCAGAAAAAGACTCTGTCGTTGCAGAGTTGCGTCGACTCAACCCGGGTCTTGCAGGGAATGGTGTTGTTTTGCGCTGTACAGGAAAGGACAGGCCACCGTTGCTGACTGAGGTCAGGGTTTGCCTGTCGGCTCAGGGAGAGCCTGTTGCGTGCGCCGGTAATTTCAAGTCGAATTGTCCATCCGTCATCAAGATTCGCGCCTGGCGCTAGGGGTGCTTATGCCGCATCGTATTCATGTGTTGCAGGTGGACATTACGACGCTTGCAGTCGATGCGATTGTTAATGCCGCCAATAGCAGCCTGCTGGGCGGTGGCGGGGTTGACGGGGCTATTCATCGTGCCGCGGGTGCCGGACTGCTGGAAGAGTGCCGGCTGCTGGGCGGCTGTGCCACTGGCGATGCAAAAATCACGCGTGGCTATGACTTGCCCGCGCGCCATGTGATTCATACGGTGGGACCGGTCTGGGAGGGAGGGCGTCATCGGGAGCCACTTTTGCTCAAGTCCTGTTATCGTCGCAGTTTTGCTCTGGCTGGAGAGTATGGCATCAGAAGCATTGCGTTTCCGGCAATCAGTTGCGGGGTATATGGATATCCGTTGTCACAGGCGGCGGCCATTGCGGTGTCCGAAGTGCTACTTGCCCTGCAGCAGTACGAGCAATTGCAGGAAGTGATTTTTGCATGCTTTTCTGCAGAGTCTGCGCAGGTGTATCTGGATACGTTAGCGCGCCTGGAACAGGCGGGCCTCGGTTGAGCCGGCAAGCAGGCGCCAGGTGTCCAGTGTATTGACGCCGTGACGCAGGTCCCGAACCAGTGCAGACAACTCATGACGAGAACGCGGCGGCATCAGTTCATGGTAGCCATACTGGTAAACAGCTTCCTTGAGTCCAAGCAGCGCGGGGCTGGCCAGAATGCGGTCGCCGAAAATCATGAAAGCGTCCCGGTCGCCAAATGAAACAAGTGACGGCTTCGGGCGCGGCCTGAAGGCGGGTACGGGCTTGCCTGCAAGGTAGTCACGGACGCTGTGCGCTACATGCCTACCCATGTCCTGGGCATGATAGGCCTGTTTTTCCAGTGGGTGTGGCAGGCGGGCGGCATCGCCAATGATGAATATGGTCGTATCGAACAGGCTTTGCAGGCCTTCATTGACGGGGGCTTCCTGATTTTTCTGGCTTAAGCCTGTGCTGGAAAGCAGGGGATGGCCATGACTGCCTGCTGTCCATAACGTGATGCGTGACGGAATGATGGTGCCATCGGCCAGAAGGACGTGATCTGTTGCTACTTTCTCTACGTGTTGTCCGCAGTGGAGAGTGACCTGGTGCCCCATCCGTTGGACAAGATGCTCGTGCATGCCCGGAAAGCGCTCAAACAGGGAGTCTTTCGACTCGATGAGATGAAGGTCCAGTTGTTCCTTGCCTCCAAAGCGACGCAGAATCTCTCCGAGCATTTCCAGGCCTTCGACTCCTGCCCCAACGATGACGACCGGCCGCTTGCCTGGCATGGCAGCAAGGCGTGTCAGCCGGTTGCCTAGCCGGTTGCACGCGTCGACTGACTTGGTATCCGATGCATGCTCAAGGGCACCCGTGCCTCCCTTGTCGCAGGGGATGTTCCCGACGGCAATGATCAGGACATCGTAATCCAGTTGCAGGCCGGCGCCTGTCTGCAGCCGTTGTGCTGTCCTGTCAACAGACGTGGCAGCATCCTGAATGAACTCGTGACCCAGGCGCTCGATAGCCAGCCGACGATCATGCTGGAGTTGTGCAGGTGTTTTGCTGCGGGACAGCAACTCATGAATATTGGGCCGCCACTCGATCCAGGGGGACGGGTCGAGTAACGTCACCCTGAAGCGTGAGGGATCAAGGCTGCGTGCAGCTGCCAGGCCGGCAAAACTGCCCCCGACAATCAGTATCCGTGGGAGGGTTCGGCGAACGAGGAAGCGGCGGGACAATAGAGCCATGGTAGAGGGATTGGCTGTTGATTGGGGCAAGTCTGCGGATTTCGTCAGAGGATAACAAGCGTTCATCCTCCATCATACTTGGCGAGTTCTGGCCAAACAGCTAAGGTGCAGTATCAGGCCTTTGAACAAGAATAATCATGACCCATTTCTGTCGCTATCATGTGCTGGAGCCGGCGTCCTGGCATTGCAGCAATTGCCGCATCAACTTCTGTGGAACCTGCTCCCCTGAGCCTGAGGGTGATGACGCTGCTGCTCCGCAGAAGTGCCCGCATTGCCGCGCAACCCTTCGGCCGTTGAGCGCATCGGATACCGCAGCCCCCTTCTGGATGCGCCTGACCGACTTTTTGCGTTACCCACTCTCCATTCCCGGTCTGGTCCTGATGTTGCTGGCCCTGCTTGTCCCGCTGGCTGTTCCTGGTGGTATGCCGCTCAATATAGTCAGCCTCCTTTTTCTGGTTGGTATCAGCAAGTACTTGTGGACGGTATTTCAGGAAGTGGCGGACGGAACGATTGAGCCGATTGGTCCCCAGCCTTTGCTGAAAATGGAGAACAACAGCCTTGCATTCAGTCTGGGCGCGATGCTGGCAATCATTGTCGCTGCCATCATGTATGTTCGTGGCTTGAGCGGCTTCTATGGTGGGCTCCTGATTGTGCTGGTCTCGGGTTTGATGCCTGCCATTTTGATGGCGGTTGGCGTAAATCGCAGTGTCAGCAGCGGCTTCAGCAAGGATGGACTGATGACCGTTCTGGGCAGTATCGGTCTCATCTATCCGGCGATTTTCTTTTTGCCAGTCTCCTTGCTTGTTGTGCTGCATGCCTTCGTTGGCTTGTTTGCCGATATTCTGCCTATGGCAGTGGGGCAGGCGTTGGCACTGACAGCAAACACCTATTTTTCAATTGTGCTCTTTGCCATGAGTGGCTATGTCCTCTTCCAGTATCAGGAAATGCTGGGCTATACGCCTGAGGGGCGTGGCAAGGCGAAAAAGAGCTACAAGAAGGGTGACCCGGTGCAGCTGCAGGTTGAAATGTTTCTCAAGGATGGCAATTACAGCAAGGCGATGACGCTGCTTGAGGCGGATGCTGAGAAGAAGGGCGCTTCGCTGAATCAGCATGAGCGTTACCATCGCCTGATCTGGGCAATGGGGTCCCGGGAGCGCCTGATCAAGCATGCAGCACCTTATTTCAAGGCGTTATTGCAGGCTGGTCGTGACATGCAGGTCGCGGCAATTTTCCGAGAGTACCTTCAGCGTTATCCAGACTTCCGTCTTGAAGATCCGGAGGTCAGGCTTGATCTGGCCCAGGCGTTCGAGCGGGTCGGTGATTTCAAGCTGGCTGTTCATGTTCTGAACGGGCTGCACAAGGATAACCCGCATTTTGCTGCACTCCCGACAGCATACATGATGGCGGCAAGAATTCTGGCGGACCAGCTGGGAATGCCTCAGAAAGGGTTGGCACTGGTGCAGTTCCTCCATGGGCGATTCAGGAATCATCGCAGCTTTCCCGAGGTGCAGAAAATGCTTGATGAGCTGACTGTCAAGGTGCAGGGCGGGCACCCTGCCTGAGTTTCTTGGGGGTTACGGGATAACAAAAAGCCGCCTTCTGGCGGCATTTTGTTATATGTGAACTGGCTTCGTCAGGGATTTACCAGCTGGCGGTAAAAACGGGCTCGGGCCGGCTCCTGCATGCGCTCCAGGGCATCGCCCAATGCCTGGGCTGCTTTGCTGATGAGGGGGTGCGTGGTGTTTTTCTCCAGCACCTTGCGCATGAGCTTGTCTGCCTCCATCACCTCATTCATGCGGGTGAGCCGAGCCACCATTTTCATGCTGGTTTCGATATCGAGTGCGCGTTGTTCGGATGATGTGCGCTGATAGTCCCGGTAAATCTTGAGGACTTCCGTGTCCTCGCCGCCAGTCAGGCTGAAGAGCCGGCGCGCCACAGCGTCAAAAGAGCTGGATGTCGGGGTCAGTTTCTCCAGGTGATATAGCTGTACCAGCACTCGCATGTCCTGGGGGTAGGCCTTGACCATCTCGCGCAGGCGCTTCTGGCCTTCTGCAAAGTCGAGGCGGGCGACAGCATCAAGTGCTTTTTGCAGAGTCTCGCGATACACCAGATCAATGTCTGCCTCCGGCTCCTCAACGGGCAATGCTTCAAGTTCGGCATCCTCATGGGTAAACCAGCGCTGGTGGATCAGAAGCCACAGGGGGCCGGACACAAGGGCTGCAACCTGGGCTGCCGTTTCGGCAGGGCGTTGGCCACTAACGAAGTAGCCTGCAACGACTGCTGCCAGCCATAGCAATGCCAGGAAGGCGGCATTGAATCTGGCGGAGCCAAACCAGATGACCGGGTTGTTCCGGAAGTGCATCAGGTACATGCCGGTAATGGCAGACACAGCCGCCATGCCACCAGCCATGGGCAGGACGCCCTTGCCATTGGCAATCAGGTATACAACCGCGCCCACGAACCCGCCTCCGATGGCTCCTGCAAGCACGGCGCCGGTGCCAAGCGCCAGCTCAAGTGCTGCTCCGGCGCTCAGTAGCAGAAGCAGGACACAAATCAGATGAAGGGCATCAGGTTGAATCAGGCTGTAGGCAAGGAATGTGATGGGACGGAACTCTTCAGGGTCAATTCCCAGTGCCTGGATGCTTATTTTGCTGCGCTCGGCATCAAGGGTTGCGCGCGCGCTTTTCCATGACTCAAACGTGGCAGGAGGAAGGTAGCTGAGACCGTTGCTGCGCACATCCTCGACAAAGCGGTCGTCACTGCCGATATAGCGACGCAGTGGCGTAATGTTGCCATTGGCATGTGCCTGCTTGAGTGCAGCCATTGCAGAGACCTGTCCGCTGCGCCCCGCATGGGTTTCATAGAGTTCCCATTCGATGGACAGCAACTGGGTACGATAAAGCTCATCAAGGACCTGCTCACGCTTGCGGTCGGCCATGTGCCAGAACACAAAAACAAGAGTCAGTACAAGACTCAGGCCGAGTACGAGGCGGGGAGGGTTTTTCCAGCTGAAGGGGTGGTCGACAGGTGTGATGATCATCAGGATGCCATTGTTCTTGTTGGGTGGAGGCGGGGTGATGGCCCCATCATGGCCCACTCGCGGTGATTAGGTTTCTTTTTCCCAGAAAAAGAGGGTTAAGGAAAGTCCTTTTCCCCGTTGTCAGGATGAGCTGCACCTGGGGCTGATATCAGGCGATCAGCCCCAGGTGGCCGGTTTTTACAAGGCCAGGGAGCGGGGGTGGTTGAGTTGCACCCCCCGGGGTTGTTATAAGAAGCGCCAATATTCCTTCATGTGCCCCGCCATCATGCGCCATACCCCGGTTTCAGGTCGGTTCCGAGCTCTTTTCACGTTGCTTTGCCTGCTCTTGCTGGCGGGGTGCAGCGGGATGGTTGAGAAGGCAGGGAACCGCTTTGCGACGAATCTGACCTCGGCCATGCTGGACAATGACGATCCGGTGGTTGTGGAGGCGGGATCGGCTTCCTATCTTTTGTTGCTGGATGCGCTGGTGCGTCAGGATCCAGAAAGCGCCGCCTTCCGTCAGGCGGCAGCCAGCCTGAATAGTGCCTATGCCGGGGCGTTTGTAAAAGACCCGGTACGCGCGGCGGCACTGACGGACAAGGCGCTCAATTACGCAGTGGATGCACTTTGTCTCCGTCAAAAGGCGCTGTGCGACGTACGTAAACTGTCTGTGGATGATGTCAGGGCACGGCTGGAGGATCTGCAACGCGATGATGTTGCGCTGCTTTATACTACCGGTTCGGCATGGGCGGGCTGGGTGCAGGCGCACAGTGAAGACTGGAATGCAGTGGCCGACATGCCGCGTATCGAGGCTTTGATGCAGCGGGTAGTAGTGCTTGATGAAAGCTACCAGAATGGCGCAGCCCATCTGTATCTTGGCGGCCTGGCGACCGTCCTGCCTCCTGCTCTGGGTGGGCGTCCGGAGGTCGGAAAGATGCACTTCGAAAGAGCGATATCGCTGTCGGATGGGCATAATCTCATGGCGAAAGTGTTGTATGCCAAAAACTATGCCCGAGGGGTTTTTGACCGCGAACTGCATGACAAGCTGCTGAGAGATGTTCTTGATGCTGATCCGCGCTATCCCGGCTGGACGCTGAGCAATATGCTGGCACGACAGGAAGCGGATGCTCTTTTGAAGAGCGCTGACGACTTTTTTTGAGCTGACGACTTTTTTGACTGAATGCTCCGGTTTTTCCGGACACAAGACAGCTCATTGTATGAGCAGTAAACACGGAGAATAAGATGAAGCGCAATCTGCTGGCCGCCCTGGTCTTCAGTCTGCTGGCCACAAGTGCCCATGCTGTGACGCTCAAGATTGCAACGCTGTCACCGGATGGTTCCGGCTGGATGACTAAAATGCGTGCCGGTGCGGCCGAGATCAAGACCAAGACCGAGGGGCGCGTTGAGTTCAAGTTCTACACGGGCGGCACCATGGGTAATGACAAGGCCGTGCTCAACAAGATCAAGATTGGTCAGTTGCACGGCGGTGCTGTTACGGGCGGCAGCCTGTCTGACGCTGTACGTGATATCCAGGTGTATTCGCTGCCGCTGAAGTTCAAGTCGTTCGAGGAAGTGGATTACGTCAGGAGCAAAATGGATGCTCCATTCTCAAAAGCGCTCGAGACGGCAGGTTTTGTGAACTTTGGTTTTGCAGAAGGCGGTTTTGCCTATGTAATGTCAAAGAATGCTCCGGTTTCCTCTATCGGCGCATTGCGCAAGCAGCGCGTATGGATTCCTGATAATGATCGGCAGTCTGAAGAGGCATTGAAGTCATTTCAGGTTGCGCCTGTCCCGCTGTCATTGGCCGATGTTCTGCCCAGTCTGCAAACAGGCATTATTGATGCAGTGGCAATGTCGCCGATCGGTGCGGTAGCGCTGCAATGGCATACCCAGATCAAATACCTGAATGATCTGCCGATGAGCTATTTTGTCGGGACCCTGGCGATTGAGCACAAGGCATTTGCAAAGCTCGCTCCGGCAGACCAGCTGGTTGTGCGTGAAGTCATGGGGCGGGTCTTTCGCGACATAGACCAGCAGAACCGCAAGGATAATCTGGCTGCCTATAATGCGTTGCTCAAGCAGGGCATCAAGCCGGTCAGGCCATCAGCGCAGGAGCAGGCCGAGTGGGCCCGCTTCAGCAGTGTGGCCAGTGAGCAAATGGAGCAGAAGGGAATTGTGAGTGCGCAGGCGGCCAGCCAGTTTAACGCGTATCTGGCGGCCTTTCGTGCTGGCAAGAAATCGTGAGGGATATGCTGCAGAAGGTATTGCGGCTCCTTCACTTTCTGGAAAACAGTCTGCTGGTTGCATTGCTGGCGACCATGATTGGTGTGGCAGTGATGCAGATTGTGCTGCGCAACGGTTTTGACTCAGGGTTTCTCTGGGCAGACAGCCTGCTGCGGGTGCTGGTGCTGTGGATCGGCATGATCGGGGCACTGGTCGCCAGTCGTGATCAGCGACATATCAGCATTGATATAGCCACCAAGTATTTGCCGGAGAGGGCTGCCAAGTCAGTGGTTGTATTCAATGCATTGTTTACGGCCGTCGTCTGCTGTCTTCTTGCCTGGTATTCATTTGAGTTTGTGAAAATTGAGTACGAGTCCCCCTCGCCGGCATTTGCCAATGTTCCCACCTGGGTTTGTGAAAGTGTCATGCCTGTTACGTTTGGCCTGATTGCCCTGCGTTATCTCATCGTGGCAGCTCTGGCCCCCTGGCGAAGCGTTACCAATCAGGCCGGGTCGCTGACATGATGTTATTGCTGGCGATATTGCTCCTGCTCGCTGCTGCTCTTGGGGCGCCACTGTTTGCCGTGATTGCCGGCGTTGCCATGCTTGGTTTTCAGTCTGTAGAGACTCCCCTCACCGTGATGGGAATTGAGCTCTACCGTATTGTAGATACACCCATCTTGCTGGCATTGCCGCTGTTTACCTTTGCCGGCTACATGCTTGGAGAGTCAAGAACGTCAGTGCGACTGGTGCGAATAACACAGTCCCTGATTGGCTGGATGCCGGGCGGTCTGGCAATTGTTGCCTTCCTGACCTGTGCGTTTTTTACGGCGTTCACCGGAGCCAGTGGCGTAACGATCGTTGCGCTGGGTGCGCTGCTTTATCCAGCACTCAAGCAGGCAGGATATCAGGAGCGTTTTTCTCTCGGGCTTGTGACGACCTCTGGTTCGCTGGGGCTGTTGCTGCCACCTTCCTTGCCCCTGATTCTCTATGCGGTCATTGCCCAGCAATTGCCGGATGGCAGTGGCATTACCATTCAGGATGTGTTCAAGGCCGGTTTGTTGCCTGCGCTGGTCATGATTGGCTTTCTCAGTCTGTACGGTCTTTGGATTACCCGTCGTTTCCCCATTCCCCTGCAGCAGTTCAATGCCGGGGAAGTCAAGGCGGCAATGTGGGAGGCCAAGTGGGAGCTGCCGTTGCCAATTGTGGTGCTTGGCGGAATTTATGGTGGTTTTTTTGCTGTGTCAGAGGCGGCTGCAGTCACGGCTCTTTATGTGATTGTTGTGGAATGCCTGATTTACAAGGAGATTCCGTTACGCAAGCTGCCGGATATCATGCGGGAGTCCATGGTAATGGTTGGTGCGGTGCTGCTGATTCTGGGGGTTTCTCTGGCACTGACCAACTGGCTCATTGAGGCCGAAGTCCCCACCAGACTCTTTGATTTCCTGAAAGCGCATATTGATAGCCGCTTTACCTTTCTGTTGTTGCTCAATGTGTTTTTGCTTGTGCTGGGGTGTCTGCTCGATATTTTTTCGGCATTGGTCATCATGATTCCGCTCTTGCTGCCAGTTGCAGTCGGGTTCGGTGTTGATCCTGTGCATCTCGGGATCATTTTTCTGGCGAACATGCAGATCGGCTACTGTACCCCTCCGGTGGGAATGAACCTGTTCATGGCAAGCTATCGCTTCAAGAAGCCGATTACAGAGCTTTATCTGGCGACCTGGCCATTTCTTGTGGTGTTGTTTGCTGCCGTACTGGTTATTACCTATGTGCCATGGCTTAGTCTGGCGTTTCTGGCGCGCTAACCCGGATTCTTGTGGGGGCAGCGCAACAGGAACGGCTCGAATGACTGACCAAAATATACGGCATCTGATGTGGTGACGGCGGCAGAGATGCCGCTTATTTTCCTGCCATCATCCTCAAAGAAAATCCGGGACCTTCCCGTTGTCATGTTGACCTCATGCACGGTGGCGGGGGAGCGGTGTGCACCATTGTTCTTGTGCTGAAGAAAGTCGACCAGTGAAGCATGCGAGATGACCAGGTAGTGATCTGGTGCTTGTGCGGGAGTCAGGCCATCGAGCAAAGGCAGTGATATTACCCTCCGTGGCATGCCAAGAGACCCATCCGGCTTTCGGGGGAACTCAAGCAGCGCACTGCCGAATGTCTTGCTGACAAGTACACGAGAGGTTTCGGCCTCAATGCCATTGGGAAAGCTCAAGCCCGCGGCAACGATGCGCCAGCCTGAGTTTTCACGATAGTGCACGATTGTTGCTTTTTTCTGCCGCAATACCAGTTCCATCACGCTGCTGCCATCACGACGGTCATTGCTCACATAGATGTCGCCGCCGGGGCTGATTGAAAGATGATTGGGTGAGCTCAGGAGGGGGTCACGTAACCGTTTTTTGAAAACAAGCCGGTCAGGTTGTATGGCGTAAACAAGAATGCTGTGGTGTCGTGAATTTGGCTTGCCGTCATCATGATTTATCACATACAGCAACGTTTCAGAACCTGCCTGATAAATGTCGGTGTGGTGGGGTCTGAATGAAAGTTCACGAGGCTCACCTGTTCGTGGCAAAGGGCGCATTGTTCCGGTTGATGGCTGATAGTCGTAAATATCGCCTGTTTTCTCAAAGTTCCTTCGGTCATGGCTAGAGACTAGGAGCCGGACGGTGCTGCCGTTAACCTGTATCAGGCTGTGTGGGCCAGGACCTGTCTGTACTGGCCGGCACGTGTCGCTATCAATGCGATTGCCTGCAGGCGCAGATGCTGCTGCATCAATGGTTATGGCTGCGGATGAAATAGTGACAGTAAATAATATACGGGCAAGTGCTAGCATGATGGAATCCTCATGATTCCATCATGCTAGGGTCACGCCTCTGGCCGAGGCAATGGTACAAATCACGCTGCTACATTTTTGTAACAGTGATTAAAGCAGCTGCCGAACCGGGAATGTGCTCCGTTCTTCTGTAGCCGTGATCGCGTCGTGCAACAACCGGTCCGCCTTGACCGGGCCAAGATATTCGCAGAGTGAAATGTACGCCAGGTTGATCAGGTGGCGCAGGGCCTTCTCTTCTATTCGTACGTCATCGGGAATGCGATATTGCTGGGAGAGCCAGGCATGGAGCGCCCTTTGTGCCATGGCTGGAAGCTTCATGCCTGGCAGGTTTTCAATCAGGAAAAGACGCATCTTGATGTGCATGTCACCGGGGGTGTTTGCAAAAATAGACTCGATCAAGGCTGAAAAGCACATGATGCTTTCATCGGCCACGGCTTGTGTGCTACTGGGGATTTTTGCCGCTTCCTTGTATCGTATGGGAGCAGTTTCTCTCGGTCGCCCATCGGCGCCAGAGAGCGCACGAATAAGGCTCTGCAGTATTTGTGAACGCTGTGCGATAAGGGTGGCGTTGTCACAAAACTCGTTAATGAATCTCTGCAAGGCGAATGTTGGCTGCTGTGAGTATTTTTCCTCCCATATGCAGATCGCGCGCATGAGGTGGTCATCACTGAGATAGGGAGTCAGTGCCCCCTCAATGGCTATCTTCTTCTGTGAAATGCTCATGGGGCTTGCTTCTTTATCTGGTTGTACCCGAGGGTTAGCTGCTGTTGATGACGGCTGCTTCAGCGACTCTGTCGACATGGTGGCTATCTCGCTGTTCAGTTACGTGATTCCAGTGCTTCCGGATTAAAGGTTCTGGTCTGCTGAAACTCCGGATATCCGATTTCTGCATGCTCAGTGAAATCCAGTCCGTGCTGTTCATGCAGGGGGCTTGCGCGCATTCCGATGATCATGTTGATGCCGATATACATGATCAGCGCTGCCCCAAATGCCCAGACAAAGCCAACTGCCACCCCGATGGCTTGCACATAGATACGTGTTTCGTTGAAAAGGTCGCCTGCAAAGAAGAAACCAGCTGCCATTGTTCCCCAGGCACCACAGAAACCATGAACTGATACGGCATCAACGACATCGTCCAGTCGGGCCGCGTTGAGCAGCATGGGGCCGGTGATGGTAATGATGCCTGCGATCATGCCTGTCACAATTGCAAACTGCGGGTCCATGGAGGCGCAGCCGGCGGTTATTCCTACCAGTCCACCAATCGACCCGTTGACGGTGCTGGTCAGCAACATTGGTTTGCCGATGAACCAGCTGAACAAGGCTGCACCCACGGCACCTGCACATGCGGAGAGGTGAGTGTTCAGGATGATCTTGCCGACGCTTGTGTTTCCGGCGAGCGTGGAGCCACCGTTAAAGCCAAACCAGCCAAACCAGAGAATAAAGCCACCCAATGCGACGAGTCCGAGGTTGTGGCCGGGGATAGCGCGGGATTCTCCGGACTTGCTGAATCTGCCGAGTCTTGGCCCTAGCACGATGATTCCTGCAAGAGCACACCAGCCGCCAACAGAGTGCACGACAGTCGAGCCGGCGAAGTCGATAAAGCCCATTTCCTTGAGCCAGCCGCTGCCATCCAGATAGCTGCCCCATGCCCATGATCCGAATACCGGGTAAATCACTCCGGTGATCAGGCATGCGCCCAGAAGGTAGGCACTGTAACGAATGCGTTCCGCCATTGCGCCGGACGCAATGGTGCAGGCGGTGGCGGCAAACATCATCTGAAAGAGAATGAAGCTCCAGTCCCAGTCGGATGCACTCTGTGGCATGAACCAGTCTGTACCAATCCAGCCGCTAGGGTTTGAGCCGAACATGAGACCAAATCCGACCAGCCAGAAAATCAGGCCGCCAGCACAGGCATCCATGTAGTTTTTCATGATGACATTGACGGCATTCTTGCTTCGGGCCATGCCGCCCTCAAGCAATGCAAAGCCGGCCTGCATCAGAAAAACAAGTGCGGCTGAGACCATCAGCCACACCGTATTCAGGTTAACGACAACTTCTGTAATTGACGGGGCCGACTCCGCGGCGATGGCGCCTCCTGGCAGCATCATGAGTAAGGCGGTGATGCGACATTGGGCATGGGCAGACATGGAAGCTCCTGGGGTTACTTGATCAAGTAGCAGGAATGACAACGGAGCTTTCAGCAAGTGCTGTGCCACTTTTGTTTGAAACGGATTTTTATATTGCTTGTGCTTTTGCGGGAGGATAAATGCTGGAGCGGCGACGTGAATTCATGTGGTCCGGGAGGCGGTATTTTTACTGCGACAGCTGTACTCCGGAATCAATTGCGAGTGTTTATTGTGCAAGATGGTTGGCATTGCACTGAAAAATGACATGGCCCGGATTGCCCGGGCCATGTCTGCTACATCAACGACATGAGTATCAGGGTTTTGCCGGCTTTGTGTTTTCCTGTGCCTTGAGTTGTGCTTCGAGTTCGCGGATCTGCTTTTCCTTCATGGCAATCAGTGCTTCACCATCATGAACCTGAGCCTCCAGATCAGCTGCGCGTGAGTTCAGCTCTTCACCTTCCTTGCGGATCTGGTCAATCACTTCTTCGCTCAGGGCAACTTCATCCGATGGCGGGGCAGCCGGGACGGGTGCCGGCGTGCTTGCCAGGGGGGCAGAGACGGTTGTTGTCATAGGCAGTGTCGCCGCCTTTACGGGGGTGATATCTGCAGGTGCCTCGGGCTCACGGGTCATCCACCAGAAGGCGAGGCCAGCCACAACCACCAGGCCGAGAAGGGCTGCAAGGGCTCCCTGTCGCTTATCCATCAACTGCTCCTATGACTTGATTCTTTCTGACGGGCTTGTGCCCGTTGTTTTGCCAGCCGACACTTGCCGTACTGATCGATTAACGCTGCAATGGTGCGGAGTCTGTACTCCCCTGTCAATTTTGGATCTGGTGTTCTTCATGGTCTGGTCTCGCCTGTCTGAAACCCTCTACTTCTTTCGGCAGCATCTGCTGGCGCTGCTCTGGCTGCTTTTGCCTGTACTCGTGCCGGTCAGCCTGTTTCTGAATCACCGTTTTTATGTCACTCAGGGTGGCGATCCGGAAAAAGCCATGGCAGATGGCATGGCCATTGGCCTGCAGGTGGTGGCCGGCTTGTATGCCAATGTCCTGGTGATCCGCTACACACTCAGCAACCTCGGTGATAGTCCTGTACCTGGGTATGGCAGGCTCTGGCAGGAGGCATGGGGCAGGGTGCCCGCCCTGTTTGTTGCGCAGGTACTTGCCGGGCTGATGGTCATTCTCGGCCTGATGCTCTTTGTGCTGCCCGGAATCTGGTTGTCAGGCGTACTGATGCCCGCTTATGTCCTGGTAGTGGCAGAGCATCTGTCAGGCATTGATGCCCTTAAATCGGCCTGGGCCAGGTTCCGGCCCACTGCCTGGCAAATGGCGGCTACTTTGTTGGCATTGCTGCTAGGCTTGTTGACGGTTATGGGTAGCCTGGCGCTCATTGAGCAGGGGCTGGAGGGGCAGGAGGTCACCTTGCGATGGTTGACGGGCGCGGTACTGGACGTGATCGGGTTATTGTGTGCACAGACGGTTAGTATCTTGCTGGTACGATTTTACGATCTGGAGCGTAATGCTGCCAAAGAGGGGGTCAAATGATGCGTATTTTTCTGGTGTTTTTGCTGGGTGCTCTGGTTTCCCTGTCACATGCGGCCACGCTGGTGTCTGCCGAAGAGGTCTCGAAGGACAAATCCTCCCGCCTGATTCTGGATGTGCGGAATGCAGATGAGTTTGCCGCTGGTCATTTGCCGGGTGCCATCAATATTCCGCATGACAAGGTCACGGGAGATGACTCCCGCCTCAAGGACTGGAAAGACAAGCCGGTGCTGGTCTATTGCCGCAGCGGGCGGCGCAGTGGGTTGGCCGCAGACAAGCTTGAGCAGGCGGGCTTCAGCAAGGTACAGAAGCTGGAAGGTGACCTGCCCGGATGGGAGGCAAAGGGCTATCCGGTAGAGCGCTGAGGCTGCGACCTGATTGCGGGGGTATGGTAAAGATGGCTGATGAAAAAAAGGCCTGCCTGACGGTGTTCAGGCAGGCCTTTTTGCTGACAGTTACCAGCTTAGTGCACCACCCGTCTGATACTCCGTCACGCGCGTTTCAAAGAAGTTCTTCTCCTTGCGCAGGTCCATGATTTCGGACATCCAGGGGAAGGGGTTCTTCACACCGGGGAATTGTTCCGGCAGGCCCAGCTGTGCCAGACGACGGTTGGCGATGAACTCCAGGTACTCCTCCATCATGGCGGCGTTCATGCCTAGCACGCCGCGCGGCATGGTGTCCCGTGCATATTCGATTTCCAGCTGGGTGCCTTCCAGAATCATCTGGATGACTTCCTGCTGGAAGGCAGTACTCCACAGGTGAGGGTTTTCAATCTTGATCTGGTTGATGACATCAATGCCGAAATTCACATGCATGGATTCGTCACGCAGGATGTACTGGAACTGCTCGGCAACGCCGGTCATCTTGTTGCGACGCCCCATGGAGAGGATCTGGGTAAAACCGCAATAGAAGAAGATGCCTTCCAGCACGCAGTAGAAGCCGATCAGGTTGCGCAACAGGTCCTGGTCTGCCTCCACTGTACCTGTGGTGAAGGTTGGGTCGCCCAGGTTCTGGGTGTACTTCAGGCCCCAGGCCGCCTTGCGGGCAACGCACGGGACTTCACGGTACATGTTGAAGACTTCGCCCTCATCAATCCCCAGTGACTGGATGCAGTACTGGTAGGCATGCGTGTGGATGGCCTCTTCAAAGGCCTGGCGCAGCAGGTACTGCCGACACTCCGGGTTGGTAATCTGCCGGTATACGGCGAGCACCAGATTGTTCGCCACCAGCGAATCAGCGGTGGAGAAAAAGCCCAGCGAGCGCATCACGATCAGGCGTTCGTCGTCGGTCAGCTGGCCATCATTGGATTTCCACATGGACACGTCCTTGGACATGTTCACTTCCTGCGGCATCCAGTGGTTGGCGCAGCCATCCAGGTATTTCTGCCAGGCCCACTCGTACTTGAATGGCACCAGCTGATTGAGGTCGGCCCGGCAGTTGATCATGCGCTTGTCATCGACCTGCACACGGGCGGCGCCCATTTCCAGTTCCTCAAGACCGGGAGCGACATCCAGTCGGGCCAGTGAAGCGGCCGCACGCTCCTGTGGCGTTGCGCCAGCGTCATAGAGGGCCTCTTCTTCACGAACCTGCTTCAGTGTTGCGGCGATGACGGCGGGGTTGGGCTGTCCTCCGGCGTAGTTATTGGCCAGATCGGCCCCAGCAGGGACAGTGATAGCTGCGGCTGGCGCAGCAGATACCATTGCTGGTGCCGACGGAGCTGTTGTGCGTGCAGGTGCTTGCGCAGCTCCTGCCGGCGCAACCGGTGTTTTTTCAACAGGTTTCTCGTCCGCATCGAAATCATCCCAGGAAATCATCGAGGTACATCCTTCAAAAACATAATGGTAGTACTGCGTACCGGACCAGTTTACTGGCAGGCTTCGCAATCCGGATTGTCGATGCTGCATGCCTTGGGCACCGGAGCCGCTTCCACTATCTCCGACACCGTGGCCTTGACGGCATTCAGCGCACCATCGGAAATCGTGGACTTTTCGGCGGAAGTGGCCCCGATTGCACGGAGGTAGTAGGTGGTCTTGAGACCGCGATACCAGGCCATGCGATAGGTCACATCCAGTTTCTTGCCGGAGGCCTGATTGATGTAAAGGTTGAGCGACTGCGCCTGGTCAATCCACTTCTGGCGACGCGAGGCAGCTTCCACCAGCCATTTGGGCTCGACTTCAAAGGCAGTGGCAAACAGCGCCTTGAGGTCATCCGGCAGACGGTCAATCTTCTGCAATGAGCCATCGTAGTACTTGAGGTCATTGACCATCACATTGTCCCACAGCCCGCGTGCCTTCAGCTCGTTGACCAGATAGGGATTCACTACCGTGAATTCGCCGGACAGGTTCGATTTCACATACAGGTTCTGGTAGGTCGGTTCGATCGACTGCGCGACGCCACAGATATTGGAAATCGTTGCCGTTGGTGCAATCGCCATCACATTCGAGTTGCGCATGCCGGTGGTTTGCACGCGAGTGCGCAGGCTGCTCCAGTCCAGTGTCTGGGATGTATTCACATCCACATAGCCTTCACCGCGGTGCTCACCGATCAGTTTTATGGAGTCAATCGGCAGGATCCCCTTGCTCCACAGCGAGCCTTCATAGGAGGAGTAGTTGCCACGCTCCTGGGCAAGGGCACAGGAGGCTTCAATGGCGTGATAGCTGATGACCTCCATGGAGGTATCGGCAAACCTGACAGCGGCATCCGAAGCATAGGGAAGTTTCTGGATATAGAGCGCATCCTGAAAGCCCATGATACCCAGTCCCACCGGGCGGTGTTTCAGGTTTGACTTGCGGGCCTGCGGGACTGCGTAATAGTTGATGTCGATGACATTATCCAGCATACGCACGGCCGTCTTCACCGTGGCACGGATTTTGGCGACATCAAGGCCATCCGGGCCGACGTGATTCACCAGATTGATCGAGCCAAGATTGCAGACGGCAATTTCATCGGCACTGGTGTTCAGCGTGATTTCGGTGCACAGGTTGGAGGAGTGCACAACGCCGACATGCTGCTGCGGAGAGCGCAGGTTGCACACATCCTTGAAGGTGATCCATGGATGACCGGTCTCGAACACCATCGACAGCATCTTGCGCCACAGGTCTTGCGCCCGCACACGCTTGAACAGTTTAAGCGTACCGTCACGGGTCATCTGTTCATATTCGTTGTAGCGCTTCTCGAAGGCGGCTCCGTAGAGGTCGTGCAGGTCCGGCGCATCAGCCGGAGACAGCAATGTCCACTCGGCATCATCAAACACACGCTTCATGAACAGGTCGGGCACCCAGTTGGCGGTGTTCATGTCATGAGTACGACGACGGTCATCGCCGGTGTTCTTGCGCAGCTCCAGAAACTCCTCGACATCAAGGTGCCAGGTTTCCAGATAGGCACAGACCGCCCCCTTGCGCTTGCCGCCCTGATTCACGGCAACGGCCGTGTCATTGGCTACCTTCAGGAACGGCACCACGCCCTGGGACTTGCCGTTGGTGCCCTTGATGTAGGTGCCCAGGGCACGGACGGGTGTCCAGTCATTGCCGAGGCCGCCGGCCCACTTCGACAGCATGGCGTTGTCGCGGATGGCGCCAAAAATGCCCTCCAGATCATCCGGCACTGTCGTCAGGTAGCAGCTGGAGAGCTGCGGGCGCAAGGTGCCGGCATTGAACAGTGTTGGTGTCGAGGCCATGTAGTCGAATGTCGACATCAGGTTGTAGAACTCGATGGCGCGTGCCTCGCGATCCTTCTCCTGGATGGCCAGGCCCATGGCCACACGCATGAAAAATACCTGTGGCAGTTCGAAGCGGATGTCATTGGAGTGAATGAAATAGCGGTCGTACAGCGTCTGCAGGCCGAGATAGGTAAACTGGAAGTCGCGCTCCGGTTTTAGTGCAGCACCCAGGCGGGCCAGATCAAACTGCCCCAGTTCTGGCGTCAGCAGCTCCAGCTCAATCCCCTTGGCGATATAGCGCTTCAGGGCCTCCGGGTAGTGGCGAGTCATTTCGCCCTGGGTTGCCTTGGCGGCAATCCCGAGGAAAGACAGGGCTTCGGTGCGCAGGTGATCCATCAGCAGGCGGGCAGTAACGTAAGTGTAGTTCGGCTCCTGCTCGATCAGTACGCGTGAGCACATCACCATCGTCGTGTTGATGTCGGACTCTTTCACGCCGTCATAGAGGTTCTTCAGGGTTTCCTCGACGATAAGGGTGGCATCCACACTTGCCAGTCCTTCGCAGGCATTGATGACAAGGCCTTCCAGGCGGCCGGTATCGAGCGGACGCCGCGAGCCGTCATCGGCAGTCACGGTCAGGGATGTCTGGATCCGTGGTGTGGTTTTCTGTTCGGTGTCACGGGCGCGCGCCCGTTCTTCACGGTAGAGCACATAGGCACGGGCAATTTTCTGTTCGCCGGAGCGCATCAGTGCCAGTTCCACCTGGTCCTGGATTTCCTCGATATGCACCGTGCCACCCGTGGGCATGCGACGCTTGAAGGTGCTGGAGACCATAGCGGTAAGTTGCTCCACCGTTTCGTGGATGCGAGAGCTGGCAGCGGCATTGCCACCCTCCACGGCCAGAAATGCCTTGGTGATGGCGACGGCAATCTTGCCGTCGTCATAAGGCACCACCATGCCGTTGCGCTTGATCAGGCGAAGGGTGCCGGGTGCAGTGGCCAGAATATCGGTGGTGATGGCCGGGGCGGTTGGCAAGGCAGGGCTGGTGGTGGCTGAGTGAGTCGTTTCCGTGAGCATGATGCATCCCGTTGGCATGAGAATGTGTGTGTCAAAAAGATCGGCACCGGCATTGCAGCCAGGCTGAGGGGGTCGTGCATGCGGGGTAAGTCAGACACTACATATTGTGTGTGCTGCATCCCGGCAAATGGAGCAGATATGCTCCCGAACTCCCTGTAAACCGTGCTGTGTTGTGTGTGTTCCTGGGGACTCCACCCTGTTTTTTCTTGATGTCAGGACAGTCGGGTGAACGTCTATGGTCAGGCTGCAACGCAACATATGGTGTCGATTCTTCTTGTGGACTACAAGATAAGCCGTTTGTCGTAGCCGTGCAAGAGATGGTGGGCTGAATAAAATTCTGGTTGGTCCGGAGACGGAGTCACTTGCGGGCGGCCGTTGTACAAGCCTGCTGGCGTTCAGGTGCCAGACACAATATATTGTGGTCTGGCTCACATAGTACGAGTGTCGTGTCCTGACGGTGTTCTGTTGTTGCCGTACCCGACGATTGTAGAGGTTTGGTTATACCCCTTGGGGTTGGCCGTACACCCCCGTATGATCCGTTTCTATCTACTTGATAAGTAAGAAGGAATCTCCACGCATGAACCAGCCTACGGAAAAGTTGCCGCGCGTACTCATTGTTGAGGACGATGAGCGTCTTGCCTCGCTGACCCAGGAGTACCTGATCAGGAACGGCCTGGAGGTCGGCGTCGAGTCTGATGGCAATCGCGCCATTCGCCGCATTATTGAGGACCAGCCAGACATGGTGGTGCTTGATCTCATGCTGCCAGGTGCTGACGGCCTCAGTGTTTGCCGTGAAGTCCGTGCCCAGGGTTTCCAGCAGCCCATCCTCATGCTTACGGCCCGTACCGAAGACATGGATCAGGTTCTGGGTCTGGAAATGGGGGCGGATGACTACGTTGCCAAGCCGGTACAGCCGCGCGTACTGCTGGCCCGTATTCGAGCGCTCATGCGTCGTTCGGACAAGGCCATGGACGACTTGCCGCAGCGACTGGATTTTGGCGAGCTCATTATTGATAACGGTGCCCGTGCCGTGATCCTGAATGGTGAAACCATCGAGTTCACCAGTGCCGAGTACGATCTGCTCTGGCTGCTCGCTTCCAATGCCGGCCGCATTCTGTCGCGTGAAGATATTTTTGAGCGTCTGCGCGGGATCGAGTACGACGGCCAGGATCGCTCGATTGATGTGCGTATTTCCCGTATCCGTCCCAAGATTGGCGATGACCCGGAAAACCCCCGTCGCATCAAGACGGTCCGCAGCAAGGGTTATCTGTTTGTGAAGGAATCCTCCTGATCCACTGACCTCGGTTGATTCCGGGACAAGCCTGATGCCCAGCAGCATATTCATCCGAATCTATGGCGGTCTTCTGCTGGTCATCACGGCGGTGGCGCTGTGCGCCTATTTTTTTGTACAGGCGGTGAATGCCCAGCGCGCGATTGCCTACCGCGAGGGGATGGCTACAGGTGTCTTTCGCCTGATTGCACTGGGGGCCTCGCGCAAGGAAGGCGACGTTCGTCTGACCTGGTTGGCCGAAGCCGGCAAGCTGATGGATTCGCCACTGGCAGTCGTTCCGCCGGATCGAGAGCAGTTCAATGATGATGAACTGGAGCGCCTTACGCAGGGGCGGGCGATTGTGCGTCTTTATGAAGAGCAGAATTTCGCCGATATCTATTCCCGTATACCGGGCGCCAAAGAGCTTTATATAAAAACCCGCATGGTCAAGGTCTCCGAGCAGCAGGCCAAGGCCATGGCCGTTTTCTGTCTGGAAGAGCTGGAGCAGTATCCAGGACGCGAAGAGCGCCGGATCAAGGATTTGCAGCGTTACTTCAGTTACCCGCTCAATATTCTGGCGCTGGACAAGGTGGGCCTGGATCGTGATCAGCAGGCCCGTATCCGGCGCAATGAAGTGGTGCTGGTGCTGAAGGAGGGTGCCGGGACCCGCAACTCCTCCGTTCGCATTGTTGCCCCCTTGCCGGATGGTGAGCGTGTTCTGGTCATGGGTCCCATGTACCTGTTTGACTGGATGCCGGTGCAGTTGGTCATCATGGTGGCGCTGGCGGCACTGGGCATGATTACCATCGCTGCCTACTTCATCATTCATCCCCTGGAGCGCAAGCTCAACAAGATGGAGCTGGCCGTTCGCCGCATCCGGGGTGGCGATCTCAGTGCACGTGCACAGGTGCAGGGGTCGGATGAAGTCAGTCAGCTTGCCCATGCGTTCAATGGCATGGCCGAGCATATCCAGCGTCTCATCGACTCTCAGCGCGAGATGACCCGTGCGGTATCACACGAGTTGCGTACCCCGGTGGCCCGACTGCGCTTTGGCATGGAAATGCTGGCCGATACGGATGACATTGATCAGCGCCATGACCAGCTTCAGCTGCTGGATCAGGATGTCGAGCAGCTCAACCAGCTGATTGATGAAATCCTGACCTATGCAAAGCTTGAACAGGGCACGCCGTCACTCAAGTTTGAAACCTTTGAACTTGCCGGCCTGCTGGAGCGTGTGCGCAATGAAACACAGGTGCTCAGCACGGGGCATATCATCGAGGTTGAGGGCAGCGGCACCGAGGTACGTATCGAGGCGGAGCTGCGCTACCTGCACCGGGTAATACAGAATCTGGCTGGCAATGCGGTACGGTATGCCCGCTCACGTGTACGGCTGAGTGGTGGCATCAAGGGCAACTGGGCCTGGGTGTGTGTCGAGGATGATGGTCCCGGTATTCCGGAGAAGGACAGGGCACGCATCTTTGAGCCGTTTGCCCGTCTGGATGACAGCCGTACCCGATCGTCCGGCGGCTACGGACTGGGCTTGTCGATTGTGCAACGCATAGCCTTCTGGCACGGCGGAACCGTGGAAGTAGGGCAAAGCTCCGACCTCAAGGGAGCCCGCTTCATATTTCGCTGGCCGGTGCGGCAGGCGTTGCGCAATGCCCGGCCAGACAGCAAGGCAGCCAGGGCGGCCAGATAACACGCTGTAACAGGACCCTCACATCGTCCCAACAGACGCCTTTCCGGCCTGAGAGCATCATGCTTTTAATGAAGCAGCGCTTCAGTGTCGGACTCCTCACTTGGTATTTTTTGGTTGTACCCCTTTTAAGCCCGCATGACGCGGGCTTTTTTTTGGCCCGCCTCCCTTGTTGTTTCCTTCCATCGCTTGGCAGCAGCGGCTGATTGATCCCTGATAAAACCGCTTATATAATGATAAGCATTCTCATTTAATGGGTCTGGTCATCATGTTTGTGTGCGTTTGTCGTGCCGTGACGGATAAAGATATCGACAAGGCTGTGCAGCAGCACGGGTGTTGCAGCATGCGGGACTTGCGCAATGCGCTTGGGGTGGCCACCCAGTGCGGGCGTTGTGCCCTGACCGCAAAAGAGGTTCTCAACGACTCCCTTGCAAAGGTGGCACGCGACATTCCCGGGGCTGCCTGATTGCTCCGGTATATGTACGGGCTCCGGGTTTATGGCCTAGGATGAAGGGGCAGCGAGTCAACGTTAGTTAAAAGGAGAGCAGGACCATGAAGGGAGATGCGCAGGTTATTTCCTATCTGAACCGGGTGCTGGTCAATGAGCTGACCGCCATCAACCAGTACTTCCTGCATGCGCGCATGTTCAAGAGCTGGGGACTCAACAAGCTGAACGAGCATGAATATCATGAGTCTATTGACGAGATGAAGCATGCGGACATGCTGATTGAGCGAATCCTCTTTCTGGAGGGGCTGCCTAACCTGCAGGATCTGGGCAAGATCTACATTGGTGAAAATGTCGAGGAAATGCTGAAGTGCGACCTCAAGCTTGAGCTGCAGGCCCATCCGGACCTCAAGGTGGCGATTGCCCATTGCGAACAGGTAGGGGATTACGGGTCGCGTGAGCTGTTCGAGACCATTCTGGCCAGTGAAGAGGAGCATATTGACTGGCTGGAAACGCAACTGGAGCTGATAGGACGTATCGGGCTGCAAAACTACCAGCAGTCCATGATGTAGGACCGTCCTGATCAGGGCTGTTTTGTGAGATTTTGACCATCAGGCCTGTGCGAGATATCTCAGCAGGTCTGTGCGATTTTTGAGCAATGTGTTGTGCAAGAAGGCAGGTTAAATGCCTTGGTTAAAATATAACAATATGATTTTATTGCTATATTTTATTTTTCGGATTTGCGGAATGAGCGCTTGCTGGTTTCCTCCCTCTTGAGATGAAAGGGCAAAAGCCTAGTATCCAAGTTGTCGCAAGGCAGCGACAGGGAAAAGGATAGTGACCAGGATGGTCAGCCCAGGGAACAGGGGCACATGGAGGTAGCGGGTCGTCAGGCAGGGAGCCAGAGATCTGAGACGAGGGGCGGTTTCCGCCCCTTTTTAATTCAGGGCCTGTTGCAGCAACATGCAGCCGGCCAACAAAAAAGGCAGCCTTTCGGGCTGCCTTTTTTGTTTCTGCCTGTCAGGAGCGCAGTGTTGAGCGTTCCTGTCCTAGCGCTCGAGCAGGGGAAGCTTGTTCGGCTTGCCATCCCACTCCTTGGCATCAGCCGGGGCATCACCCTTTTCGGTGATGTTTGGCCATACCTCGGCCAGTTCGGCGTTGAGCTTGGTGAATTCCTTCTGGTTTGCCGGTACTTCATCCTCGGAGAAGATGGCGTTCGCCGGGCACTCGGGCTCGCAGAGTGCGCAGTCAATGCACTCGTCCGGGTGAATGACGAGGAAGTTCGGGCCTTCGTAGAAGCAGTCCACCGGGCAGACTTCAACGCAATCCTGGTACTTGCACTTGATACAGTTTTCGGTGACGACAAAGGTCATGCTTATCTACCTCGGGTGGTGCTGAAAGCGGCGGCTAGTCTACTGCCTGTCCCGGAGACTGGCAATTCACGATCAACAGATAAGGCATCCTGATGCCATCAGGGCTGCCTTGACGTTACAGCAGCTTTTTCAGTGAATACAGTGCTTCCAGCGCGGCTTTCGGGCTGAGTTCATCCGGGTCCAGTGCGGCCAGCTGGCGCTCGGCGGCACTGGGGCCGCTGGCAAACAGGTCGTTCTGCTGCGGTCCGGCCGCCTGACTGACCAGCTGGGTACGTACTTCCTGATTCTCCAGTTGAGCCAGCTTGTGGCGGGCTGCGGTAATCACGCGACCCGGGATGCCGGCCAACTGGGCAACCTGCAGGCCGTAACTCTGGCTGGCAGGGCCTTCCTTGACGCTATGCAGGAACAGGATGCGGTCGCCATGCTCGGCGGCGGACAAATGCACATTTACGACACCATCGCACTCGTTCGGCAGGGCTGTCAGCTCGAAATAATGCGTCGCAAACAGTGTCAGTGCTTTCAGTTCCCGCGCCAGATAATCTGCTGCCGCCCACGCCAGCGACAGGCCATCAAAGGTGCTGGTGCCACGCCCGACCTCATCCATCAGCACCAGGCTTTCTGTTGTGGCATTGTTGAGGATGTTCGCCGTCTCTGTCATTTCCACCATGAACGTGGAGCGGCCGCCGGCAAGATCATCGGATGAGCCGATACGCGTGAAAATGCGATCAACCGGGCCAATGCGGGCACTGCTGGCGGGCACAAAACAACCGACATGGGTGAGCAGCACAATCAGTGCAGTCTGGCGCATGAACGTGGATTTACCGCCCATGTTCGGGCCGGTAATGACCAGCATGCGACGCTCGGGGGCAAGGGTCACCGAGTTCGGCGTAAAGGGTGCGTCGAGCACCTGCTCAACCACCAGATGGCGGCCGGCTTCGATAAAAATCCCGGGCTCGTCGACCAGCTCCGGGCAGCACATGTTCAGCGTGCAGGCGCGCTCGGAAAATGTGGCAAGTACATCAAGCTCCGACAGGTTTTCACCGGTGACCTGCAGTACCGGCAAGTCTGTGATCAGGCGTTCCAGAAGCTCGTCGTAAAGTGCCTTTTCACGTGCCAGTGCACGAGATGATGCCGACAGCGCCTTGTCTTCAAATGCCTTTAATTCCGGAGTAATGAACCGTTCGGCATTTTTCAGTGTCTGGCGTCTGATGAAATGTGCTGGTGCATTTTCGGCTTGCGCACGGGAGAGCTCGATGTAATAGCCGCTGACACGGTTGTAACCGACTTTCAGTGTGCTGATGCCGGTCATATCGCGCTCGCGCTGTTCCAGTTGCAGCAGGTAGTCGCCTGCATTTGCACTGAGCGCGCGCAGCTCGTCCAGCTCGGCATCAAAGCCTTCGGCAATCACGCCGCCATCGCGCATGACAACGGGAGGGGATTCGATAATAGCGCGTGTCAGCAGGTCGACCAGTGCCGGGTGCTCGGAAATCTGCCGCGCAATGTCCTGCATGTGCGGTGTTTGCAGTGCACGCAAGTCAGCCTGCAGTTGCGGCAGCAGTGCCAGTGTGTCGCGCAGGCGCGAGAGATCACGCGGGCGCGCGGATTTCAGGGCGACGCGTGCCAGAATGCGTTCGACATCGCCGACATCGCGCAGGATTTCCCGCAGCGGTTCGAAGCGGTAATTCTGTTGCAGCTCGGCGACGGCTTCCTGACGACGCAGAAGGGTGACACGGTCGCGCAGGGGCTGGTGCAGCCAGCGCCGCAGCAGGCGGCTGCCCATGGCCGAAGCGCAGCGATCAAGTACCCAGGCGAGACTGTGCTCAAATTCGCCACTCAGGTTCTGGGTGAGCTCCAGGTTGCGGCGTGTGGCAGGGTCAAGTTGCAGGCTGTCTTTGGTCGAGTCCACGCGCAGACCGCGCAGGTGTGGCAGGGCGGTGCGCTGGGTTTCCTTCGCATAGCCGAGCAGGGCGCCCGCTGCCCCCAGCCCTGCGGTCAGGCCGGCACAGCCGAAACCCTGCAGATCCTGTACCTGGAATTGCTGGCACAGCAGACGAATGGCGGCATCCGTCTCAAACTCCCAGGGCAGGCGTTTGCGCAGGCCACGACGCTCGCCGAATGCATCGAGCAAGAGGCTGTCTTCGGCAACCAGCAACTCGGCGGGGTCGATGCGGGCCAGTTCGGCTGCCAATGCATCAATGCCGGAGACCTCCTGAACGCTGAAGCGACCGCCGGCCAGGTCCATCATGGCAATGCCGATACGGTCTTCCAGGATGTGAATGGCGCAGAGCAGCGTATCGCGACGTTCATCCAGGAAGGCTTCATCACTGACCGTGCCGGGGGTGACGATACGTGCCACGGCACGCTCGACAGGGCCCTTGCTGGTGGCCGGATCGCCAATCTGTTCGCAGATGACAACGGATTCGCCCAGTCGTGTCAGCTTGCCGAGGTAGGACTCTGCTGCATGGTAGGGGACGCCGGCCATGGCAATCGGTTTGCCACCTGACTTTCCGCGAGCCGTCAGGGTGATGTCGAGCAGACGTGCCGCCTTGACGGCGTCGTCGAAAAACAGCTCGTAGAAATCGCCCATGCGATAAAAAATGAGCTCGTTCGGGTGTTCGGCCTTGATGCGCAGGTACTGCTGCATCATTGGGGTGTGGTCGTTCAGGCTGTCCGTGCTCATCGTCATCAGTTTTCGCAGGCGGGCATGAGAAAGCGGGATGATACGGAGTGAGGCCGCCCGGAACCAGTGTCGGGTGGATGTCGCACAGATTGATACGTGTTTGCACACTGGTTGCGGCGAGGCGGAGTGGGTAAGGTGGCGGCTTTCGGGGAGTAGGCATGACAGACAGGATCACGGAGCTGGCCGATCAGCTTGGCCAGCTATCAAGGGCATCATCAGCAACTCTGGCGACCGCAGAATCCTGTACGGGAGGTGGCATTGCCGAAGCGGTCACGCGCATTGCCGGCAGTTCGGGCTGGTTCGAGCGCGGCTGGGTGACCTACTCCAACAAGGCCAAGGCCGTTGAGTTAGGGGTTGCGCCGGAGCTTCTCAGGGCTGGGGGAGCTGTCAGCGAGGCAGTGGTACGTGCCATGGCGGATGGCGCACGCGCCCGTGCCGGGGTGACCTGGGCGGTGGCGGTAAGTGGAGTGGCGGGCCCGGATGGCGGCAGTCCGGACAAGCCTGTGGGGACGGTTTGGCTGGCTTGGGCGGGTCCGCAGGGGGTGATTGCCGAGTGTTGTCTTTTTCCCGGCGATCGCACGGCCGTACGTCAGCAGACGGTTGAAAAGGCGCTTTCCGGATTGATCAGGCAAATGGGTGTTGCCAGCAACAAAAAGCTGTGACACGATACTGTACGCATGGACAGCATGACTTTCATGAAGAAACCGACACGTAACGTTAAGACAATATTGAGGATCCAATAATGGACGCAAACAAGCAAAAAGCCCTTTCCGCCGCCCTTTCCCAGATTGAAAAACAGTTTGGCAAAGGCTCCGTCATGCGCCTTGGCGATCAACCGGCATCGGGTGCCATTCCGTCCATTTCCACTGGTTCTCTTGGTCTTGATATCGCGCTTGGCATTGGTGGTCTGCCGCGTGGCCGTATCGTTGAAATCTATGGCCCGGAGTCTTCCGGCAAGACGACGCTGACCCTTCAGGTCATTGCTGCCTGCCAGCGCGCTGGTGGCACGGCTGCCTTTGTGGATGCCGAGCATGCCCTTGACCCCAACTATGCCGGCAAACTGGGTGTGAACGTTGAGGATCTGCTGGTATCGCAGCCGGATACAGGCGAGCAGGCCTTGGAAATCACGGACATGCTGGTGCGCTCCGGTGCCGTGGATGTGATTGTGGTCGACTCCGTAGCCGCCCTGACGCCACGTGCCGAAATCGAAGGTGAAATGGGTGATTCCCACATGGGTCTGCAGGCGCGACTGATGTCGCAAGCGCTGCGCAAGATCACCGGTAACGTCAAGCGCTCGAATACACTGGTCATCTTTATCAACCAGATCCGCATGAAGATCGGCGTGATGTTTGGTAATCCCGAAACCACCACCGGTGGTAACGCCCTCAAGTTCTATGCCTCCGTACGTATGGATATCCGTCGTACCGGAGCAGTCAAGGAAGGCGAAGAGGTTGTCGGTTCAGAAACCCGCGTCAAGGTGGTCAAGAACAAGGTGGCCCCTCCCTTCAAGGAGGCCGAGTTCCAGATTCTCTATGGTCATGGCATCAACCGGCTGGGCGAGGTCGTTGATCTGGGGGTGAAGCTGGGGCTCGTGGACAAGTCCGGCGCCTGGTATGCCTATCAGGGCAGCAAGATCGGTCAGGGCAAGGGTAATGCTTGCAAGTTCCTGGAAGAGAATCCGGCCATTGCGCAGGACATCGAAAAGCAGATTCGTGACCAGCTGATTGGCGACATCAAGCCGCCAGTGGAAGAAGATCTCGGCGCCGATGTCTACGACGAAGCCGACATCTGATCGAGGCGCGAGTGCGGGAGAGGGGCGAACTCAGGCGCCCCTCTCCCGTGATGCCCTGCATGGACGTGCCCTTGCCATGCTGGCACGGCGTGAGCACTCAGCTGGCGAGATACGCGATAAACTGCGTGAAATGGGCGGAGATGCAAGCCTGATTGATGCAGTTATTGCCGAGCTTCAGGTGCGCAACCTGCAATCGGATGAGCGGTTTTCCGAACTGTTTGTACGCAGTCGTGCTGAGCGTGGCTACGGGCCGCGTGTTATCGAGATGGCTCTGCGTGAACGGGGTGTCGACAAGGAGGCCGCCCATGTTGCACTGGAGGCCAGTGGCTATGACTGGCGTGAGCGGGCCGTGGAGGTGTGTCAGCGTCGCTTTGGCCAGTCCCCGGCAAGCACCCCCAAAGAGCGGGCCAGGCAGCTGCGCTTTCTGCAGTATCGGGGCTTTGCAGGGGGCGAGATCAGTGCTGCCCTGAAAGGACGGTTGCCAGAGGACGATTAGCCATCGTTCAGGTCGGTCGGTTTTCCCTGCTTTTTCCCCTACGAATCAGTCCCTTGAGTCTATATAATCGCCGGTCTTTGATTGCCATCCGCCATTGGGCACAGTCCGGAGTTCTGAATG
The DNA here is from genome assembly GCA_030646295.1 of Moraxellaceae bacterium. Taxonomy (GTDB): domain Bacteria; phylum Pseudomonadota; class Gammaproteobacteria; order Pseudomonadales; family Moraxellaceae; genus UBA2031. The sequence continues at coordinate 163,345 of JAUSND010000002.1, read as the reverse complement.
CAAAGCGCCGCCATCCGCGAAGCCTTTCTCCGCTTCTTTGAAGAAAAGGGGCATGCCCGCGTTGCCTCCAGTTCGCTTATTCCCGCGAACGACCCGACCCTGCTGTTCACCAATGCCGGCATGAACCAGTTCAAGGATTGTTTCCTTGGGCTCGACAAGCGCGCCTATACGCGAGCTGTTTCTTCGCAGAAATGTGTGCGTGCCGGCGGCAAGCATAATGACCTCGAAAATGTCGGCTATACCGCACGTCATCACACCTTTTTCGAAATGCTGGGCAACTTCAGCTTTGGTGATTACTTCAAGCGCGATGCGATTGCCTTTGCCTGGGAATTTCTGACCTCGCCCAAGTGGCTGGCCATTCCCCAGGAAAAGCTTTGGGTAACGGTGTATGCCACCGACGATGAAGCGTATGCACTCTGGAATGATGAAATTGGTGTGCCTGCCGAGCGCATTATCCGCATCGGTGACAACAAGGGCGCACAGTACGCATCTGACAACTTCTGGGCGATGGGTGATACGGGCCCTTGTGGACCATGCACGGAAATTTTCTACGATCACGGTGCGGATGTTGCGGGTGGCCCTCCGGGCTCGCCAGATGAAGACGGTGATCGTTACATCGAGATCTGGAACAACGTGTTCATGCAGTTCAACCGCACGGCTGACGGTGTGCTGCATCCGCTGCCTGCTCCTTCGGTGGATACCGGCATGGGTCTTGAGCGTATTTCTGCCGTCATGCAGCATGTGCATGCCAATTACGAGATCGATCTGTTCCAGAGCCTGCTCAACGCAGCTGCTGCAGCGATTGGCTGTCAGAATGACAGCCAGTCATCCCTCAAGGTAGTGGCCGATCACATTCGCTCCTGTTCCTTCCTGATTGCAGATGGCGTGGTTCCCTCGAATGAAGGCCGTGGTTATGTGCTGCGCCGCATCATTCGTCGTGCCTGCCGTCATGGCAACAAGCTGGGTGCTACCGGACCGTTTTTCCACAGGATTGTCGCTGCATTGGCGATGGAGATGGGTGAAGCCTACCCCGAGCTGAAAGCGCAGCAGTCTCATATCGAGCGCACACTGAAAACCGAGGAAGAACAGTTTGCCAAGACGCTGGAACAGGGTCTTAAAATCCTCGAGCAGGATCTGGCGGGCTTCACGGGTACCGAGATTCCGGGTGAAACGGTTTTCCTGCTGTACGACACCTATGGCTTTCCGGTGGACCTTACGGCGGATATTGCGCGTGAGCGAAATCTCACCGTTGACGAGGCCGGTTTTGAAAAAGCCATGACGGCTCAGCGCGAGCGCTCACGTTCTGCCTCCAGCTTTGATCTGGACTACAACTCGTTGATCAAGGTTGATGCCGACACCCGGTTTCTCGGTTATGAGGGGACGGTCGGGCAGGGGCGTGTCATTGCCATTTTCAAGGGCGCTGACAAGGTCAACAGCCTGAGTGAAGGCGAGCAGGGAGTGGTGGTGCTGGATGCAACGCCGTTCTATGCCGAGTCGGGCGGTCAGGCGGGCGACAGCGGTTTTATTGATCATGGCAGTAATCGTTTTGAGGTGCGCGACACGACCAAAGTGGGCGGCGCACATCTGCATCATGGTGTAGTAACGCGAGGCACGATCAGTGTGGGCGAGCAGGTCGGTGCAGAAGCGCGGGCCGATCTTCGCCAGGCCACGGCACGCAATCACTCCGCAACGCATTTGCTGCATGCAGCTCTGCGCAAGATTCTGGGCACGCATGTCCAGCAGAAGGGCTCACTGGTGTGTGCGGACTACCTGCGTTTTGATTTTTCCCATCCTGAAGCGATCAAGGCAGAGCAGCTTGATGCAATTGAGGCAATGGTGAATGCCGAGGTGCTGGGCAACAACGCAGTGAACACCGAAGTGACTGATATTGAAACGGCACGCGCCAAAGGTGCAATGGCACTGTTCGGGGAAAAATACGGGGACATGGTTCGTGTGCTGTCCATGGGTACGCCGGGCTTCTCTATCGAGCTTTGTGGGGGCACTCACGTGTCGCGCACCGGAGATATCGGTCTCATCAAGATTACCGGTGAAGGTGGTGTGGCTGCCGGTGTACGTCGCCTTGAGGCCAAAACCGGCGCTGGTGCGCTGGCCTATGTGAAGGCTGGTGAAGCTGCACTGGGTGAAGTGGCGGCTCTTGTGCGCGCACCTGCCGTGCAGGTGGCCGAAAAGGTCCGTGCCCTGGCTGACCGGAATCGCGAGCTTGAAAAGGAGCTAGAGCGTCTGAAGATGAAGCTTGCCGCTTCTGCCGGTGATGATTTGCTCAATAGCGCCATCAGTATTAATGGTGCAAAGGTGCTTGCTGCACGGCTGGATGGGGTCGATCCCAAGACACTGCGTGACACCATGGACCAGTTGCGCAACAAGCTGGGTTCCAGTGTCGTGGTGTTGTCTACGGTTGCGGACGGCAAGGTCAGTCTGGTTGTCGGGGTGAGTGCGGATCTCACCACAAAGGTCAAGGCGGGTGATCTGGTGAGCTTTGTGGCCCAGCAGGTTGGTGGCAAGGGTGGTGGCCGCCCGGATATGGCCCAGGCTGGCGGTACGGATGCCGCAAAACTGCCGGAGGCGCTGGCCTCGGTGCAGGGCTTTGTCAGTGAACGAGTCTGAAAGTGAGAGCGCACTGAAACGCGCAGAGGTTTCCAAATGGCATTGATAGTTCAGAAATACGGTGGCACGTCGGTCGGTACGACAGAACGTATCGAGGCGGTGGCGCAGCGCGTCAAACGTTGGCACGACAAGGGGCATGATCTCGTTGTGGTGCTGTCGGCCATGAGTGGCGAAACCAATCGCCTGATCGGACTGGCAAAAGCCATTACGCCAGAGCCGGATCCGCGCGAGCTGGACATGATGGTGTCCACGGGCGAGCAGGTGACGATTGCGCTGCTGGCCATGGCGCTGAAGAAAATCGGGGTGGATGCCCGGTCCTACACGGGCCCGCAGGTAGCCATCCGGACAGACAGTGCTTTTACCAAGGCCCGCATCGAAGCCATTGATGATGTAAAGATGCGCGCGGACCTTGATCAGCGTCGCGTCGTGATTGTGGCTGGTTTTCAGGGCGTGGACCCGCACGGCAACATCACCACGCTGGGTCGTGGCGGCTCTGATACTACCGGTGTGGCACTGGCTGCTGCCCTCAAGGCTGACGAGTGCCAGATTTATACGGATGTGGATGGTGTCTATACGACCGATCCACGTGTTGTGCCGCAGGCGCGCCGTCTGGACCGCATCACCTTCGAGGAGATGCTGGAGATGGCCTCTCTGGGCTCCAAGGTCCTGCAGATCCGTTCTGTCGAGTTTGCAGGCAAATACAATGTGCCGCTGCGTGTGCTGTCCAGCTTCACTGATGAAGGTGACGGCACCCTGATTACTGTTGACGAGGAAACCATGGAACAGCCTGTAATTTCCGGTATTGCCTTCAATCGCGACGAAGCCAAGATCACTGTCCGTGGGGTGCCTGATATCCCCGGGATTGCGTTCCGTATTCTGGGGCCGGTGGGTGAAGCCAATATCGAGATCGACATGATCGTGCAGAATGTGGCGGCCGATAACACCACGGACTTCACGTTTACGGTTGCACGTGGCGAGCTAAAGAAGACACTGACAGTGCTGGAAAAGGTCGCCAAGGAAATTGGTGCCCGAGAGGTCATCAGTGACGACAAGATCTGCAAGGTGTCGATCGTGGGTGTGGGCATGCGTTCGCATGCCGGCGTGGCCAGCAAGATGTTTGGCACGCTGGCCCAGGAAAACATCAATATCCTGATGATCTCTACCTCCGAGATCAAGATTTCGGTGGTGGTGGAAGAGAAGTACCTGGAACTGGCGGTCCGTGCCCTGCATACGGCATTCGGACTGGATCAACCGGCTGCCTGAGGTAGATTTGTCGGTTTCGGGTTATTTCAAAGGCCGGGCATATGCCCGGCCTTTGCTTTCCTGCGATGTGTGGTCAATACTTTCCAAGTCTCAGATTGCCGGTTTTCCGGCACCCCCAAGGAAACAAGGAGAAAACAATGCTGATTCTGACGCGCAGAGTGGGTGAAACCCTCATGGTCGGGGATGACGTAACCGTCACCGTGCTCGGTGTGAAGGGTAACCAGGTGCGCATCGGGGTAAATGCCCCCAAGGAAGTGGCAGTGCACCGTGAGGAGATCTATCAGCGTATCCAGCGCGAGAAGACCCCTGGCGAACATGGCGACATGGACGACTGAGGCCAGACAGGCCCGGGATTATGGTCTTGGGTGTCGAGAAGGCATGGCAGGGTATAAAAGGGAGGGGTGGGCAAGGCCCAGTCTTTCCAGGGCGCTTATCGGCCCTAAAAAAGAAAACCGAGACGTTTCTCCCTGAAAGCGTCTCGGTTTTGCATTGCCAGATCCATCTGACCCATCCTGACGGCTACTGATCCATCCGTGATCACATCCCTGCGCCGTGAGAGAAGTATCCGGGTTTTGCAGGTTTGATGTCTGCCGCCATTCGCGCTTTCGCGTGTAGGAAATTGACCATGGCCGATATAGTCAATTTCCTACACGGTCGTGGTTGCCTCCCTGGGGGCTTGTTCTGTGAGTAAAGCGCCGCTCTCTTGCATGATCCGGTGATTTTCCCTTTTCAAGCGCTTCCGGCATCGGTATGATTGCGCGCTCTGCGGAGAGGTGGCCGAGTGGCCGAAGGCGCTCCCCTGCTAAGGGAGTACACCTCAAAAGGGTGTCGGGGGTTCGAATCCCCCCTTCTCCGCCATTATTTGAAAAGCCTGTTGCTCCGGTTTTTTTAATGAGCAAGTGGATGTGGACAGGCACTAAAAAAGCCTGAAAACGTCCGGCGATGTGTTGACAGCGAAAGACCGCATCACCATAATTCGCCGCCTATTCGCGCTGGTAGCTCAGTTGGATAGAGTACCTGGCTACGAACCAGGTGGTCGGGGGTTCGAATCCCTCCCAGCGCACCATATAAAATGAAAAGCCGATCGGTGACCTAGTTGCTGATCGGCTTTTTGTTATCTGCAGAAAATATTTTTCGGACACGGCTTTAAAACGAAAGTATTTCCTTTTCTCTGTCCGGGTGCCTGTGGACTGCTGCTCCGGTCGCAGATGTCATGGCGTTCATTCTGATTTGGCCTGCTAGATCTGGTCAGTATTGCTGCTTGGTGAGGAACTAACATGTCGGCCCAGGAATTGATTGAAAGTGCTGAGTCGGCGGCGTCAGTGGCGCGGCAGAGCTTTCGGCAGCGCGACGATGAGATTTATCAGGCCTTTGAGGCGATCAAGCACAGGCATCAAGCCGATATGGGGCAAAAGGACGTCGACTATATCCGCAAGATTCGCCGTTACTCGCGCATTTTTGAGGTTCTGGGGCGTTCGGCGGTCATGCTGTTGCCGGGGCCGTTGGCCTTGCTGGGCGTGCCGCTGGTGTTCCTGCATCGTAATCTGGAGGCCATCGAGATTGGCCATAATGTCCTGCATGGGCAGTATGACAGCTTGCCAGAAGTGCCCGAGTTTCATTCGCACAACTTCAAATGGAAGGCTCCTATTGATGAGGCGGGTTGGCGACAAGAACATAATGCCACTCATCATGTTTATACAAACGTCTTCGAGAAAGACCCTGACCTGAGTCACGGCTTTTTGCGTACCAATGCGCAGGTGCCCCATACAAAATGGCATTATTTCCAGGTGCCATTCTATTTGTTGCTGGCATATCCGACCATTTTGTATTTTTTCAATAATCAGAATCTGGGTCGTAGTGATACGTTCAGGGCAGAAAAGTTCCCTCTCGGCAATAAAGGCTATGCCACCTTCAAGAATCCGGAACACCTTTCTGATGCGCAAATTGACAAGCGGATCAGGCTGTCGGTGCTTCGTGTGCTGGTAAAGGAGTATGGCGTGTTTCCGCTGTTGGCGTTGCTCAGCGGACTGGGCTTCTGGAAGGTGTTTCTCTGTAATGCCCTGGCGGACCTTTTGAATAACTACTGGATAGCCCTGACGATACAGGCAACGCATTTTACCGAGCCACTGCAGCCGGATGATGCGATCAATAACAGGTCGAACTGGTACATCTCGCAGCTGGACTCCAGTGTGAACTTCAAGGGCACCCGTTTGCAGTCTGTCTTCTGGGGGCATTTGAACTATCAGATTGAGCATCACTTGTATCCGGACATTCCATCGCATCGCTACCCGGATATTGCAAGGGAGGTGCAGGCGGTTTGTCGCCAGTACAACCTGCCGTACAAGGTCAATGCCAGTTGGGGGCAGGCAATCCGCAAATACCTGACGCTGTTCTGGCGCTTCTCGTTCAAGGATGCCAGGCATCCGTTTCCGACGCAGGCCTATCTGGAGCGCGAATGATGGGACGAGTATTGGGCCAATTGGCGTTGTTGGCAGAGGTATGGGCATTAAAGGTGTTTGGTCGGGAGTGGTTGCACTACATCACCAGCAACACCATGAATGTCGTGACTACGCGACTGGCCCCCTTTTTCTGGACCTATGAGTGCCAGGCAAAGGTTATTGGCGTGCGTCATGAAACGCATGATGCGATTACCATAGAGTTATTGCCAAATCAGCATTTCTCTCAAGCCAGCGCAGGGCAATATATAGAGCTTGAGGTGGTCATCAATGGCCAGGTGCATAGCCGTTGCTACTCGCTGTCACACCTGGGTCAGCAAAGCGTTGCTATTACGGTCAAGCGCAAGCAGGGAGGCCTGGTTTCTTCCTGGCTGTTTGATCATGCAAGGCGTGGCATGGCTCTTTCTGTTTCCCGGCCGCAGGGGAGTTTTGTTTATCAAGGCCAGCAGAAATTGTTGATGATCAGTGCCGGTTCCGGCATTACGCCGTGTTATGCGCTGGCAAACGAGGTTTTAGCCGAGAAGCCATCCGCGGATGTTGCGATGATTGTCCAGTTCAAGACTGACAGGGATGTGATTTTTTCTTCAGGGTTGCAGCGACTGGCACAATTGTGCCGTGTACAGATTGCATTAAGTCAGTCAGCAGGCGCTGTAAAAAATGATGTTATTGCTTGTCTGGAGTGGTCCCCTGAACTGCTGGAGCGGGATATCTATTTGTGTGGTCCGGCAGGCTTTATGGATAAGGTTGTCGCGTATCTGACGAGTAAAAGCTATAACCTGGCACGATTACAGGTTGAACGCTTCAGCTTTGACAATTATGCCCTGACGGGTGAGCAGGCCCTCTCCGAAATCTACTTTCAGGCGCATAACGCAACTGTGCACATGACCGAGGCTGATCGCGGTAAAACCCTGCTGGAAATTGCCGAGACACATGGCATTGAACTGGAGCATGGTTGCCGTACCGGGATGTGTGGTTCATGCAAATGTCATCTGGTGCACGGTGAGGTGAGCGGCAATCAGCTAGGTATCGCCGTTTATCCGTGTACAGCTTATCCGGCATCTATCAAGCTGGTCATTGGCTAGGGGCTGCGCCGGCTTGGCATTTTGGCGTGTTTCCTGAGGTGGTTCGATTTGAGCTTGTCCTCCCCTTCATGCGGTCTCTGCGAAGAGACTGTCGCGTGCCGCTTCGATGACGGCTGCCGTGACGGGATGGGTGAGTCGCCGCTCAGCCGTGATGGCCCAGAACTGCTCACGCAACTCATCGGTACGACCTAACTCCCGCACGTCCAGTTGTTGGCAGAGCTCGCCAGAAATTGCGGCGGGCACCGGGAAGACGCCTGCCCCGGCCTGACCGAATGCTTTCATCAGTGCTCCGTCCTCAAACTCTCCCGCAACTTGCGGGTGTACGCCCGCATCGGTTAGCCAGCGCAACAGCGGTCCACGCAAGGCGCTGTCCATGCCGGGGAGCAATAGTGCCGCTCCCTTCAATATCTGTGGGAAGCCTTCCTTCTTGCACGGTAGCGACTGGAGCAAGGAAGGGCTGGCCAGAAAGGCTACGCCGCTGGAGCCCAGTTCATGCGAGTAGCACTTTACCTCGAGTCCCGGCGGGTGCGGTGCATCCGCAATCACCAGATCCAGTTCGTGAATTGCGAGTTCGGCCAGCAGGCGAGGCAACTTGTCCTCGCGGCAGACCAGACGCACCGGTTCAGCTAGGGTCAGCACGGGGGCAAGCAACTGGTAGATCACTGATTTGGGAACGACATCAGCGATGCCGACGCGGAACAGTGCGCGTCGCTCCCCCGACCCGGTCCCTGGACGGTGGCGTAAGACATTCTCGAGTTCGCCGGTGGTGCGGAAGATGTCCTCGGCATAGCTGAGGGCGAGGCGACCGGTCTCGGTCAGCACCAGGCGCCGGCCTTGGCGCTCGAACAACGGTACGCCTAGCGTGTCCTCTAGCTTGCTGATCTGCCCGGACAGGGTCTGCGGCGTGAGATGCACTTGTTCACTGGCGCGGTGAAGGCCGCCAGCACGGGCCACAGCCCAGAAGCATCGGAGCTGATTGAGGTTGAGCATGGCTATATATTCGATAATTACGAAGTTAATGAGTATTAAAATCGAATTTATCGAATAATGGAATGCCCCCAGCATAGCCCCTGTGCAATCCGGAAGAACAAGCATCGCTGCCATCAAGGCGGGCCAGTGAGACGAGGCTGAAACTGCGATGACCGGATACAGGAAATTGAGGGGGGAGTCTGGAAATGAATGAAATGACACAACAAGTGATGGTGGGTGAGCCCTGGATGTGGGGAGGATTCATCACTTTTGTAATCGTGATGCTGTTGCTGGACCTGTTTGTTTTTGGTGGCGGCAAGTCGCACAAGGTTAGCGTGAAGGAGGCGGCCCTGTGGTCGTTGCTCTGGGTGACGATGGCACTGGTATTCAACGGCCTGCTCTACTGGTACCTGAGGGATGCCTTCGGTCATGTGGTTGCGGAGCAGAAGGCACTGGAGTTTCTGACCGGCTATGTGATCGAGAAGTCGCTTTCAATTGACAACGTCTTTGTCTTTTTGCTGATTTTCAGTGCCTTCAGTGTGCCGGCCGAGCACCAGCGTCGCGTGCTCTTGTACGGGGTGCTGGGTGCCATCGTGATGCGTGCCGTCATGATTCTTGCTGGCGCCTGGGTGGTCCGTGAGTTTGCATGGGTGCTGTACATCTTCGGCGCCTTTCTGGTCATTACCGGTATTCGCATGCTGCAGGCGGCTGATGAAACGCCGGATCTTGAGCAGAACCCCTTGTTGCGCTTTGCCCGTCGTCACCTCAGGCTGACCTCTGGCTATCGGGGTGAGAGGTTCTGGGTGGTGGAAAACGGCGTTCGCGTCTTCACTCCGCTTTTCCTTGTACTGCTGATGATCGAGGCCTCGGATCTGGTGTTTGCGGTGGACTCCATTCCGGCAATATTCGCCATCACCACGGATCCCTTCATTGTATTTACCTCCAATATCTTCGCCATCATGGGTCTGCGTGCCCTGTATTTCCTGCTGGCGGACATGGCGAGCAGGTTTCACTTGCTGAAGTATGGCCTGGCCATGGTGCTGACTTTTATCGGTACCAAGATGCTGATTGCCCCTTGGTATCACATGCCTGTAGAGGTCTCCCTGGCAATTGTTCTGACTACCATTTTCGCCAGTGTTGTTGCCAGCCTTCTTGGCGTACGCAAGGGTGGCGGCAAGGCGGCATGAAGCGAGGGCGCCGGGGCGGCGGGCCCGGCCTGGATTTTCCCAAAAGGAATCACTGTGGAGTAAAAGTATGTGTTCATGCTCCATGAGCATATCGCGAATGGTTATTGCAGGAGTGATTCTGGAAACAGTCGGTGCATTTGCGATGACTGACAATTTTGAAACTTGAAGAATGTCAATCTTGTGCGATACCTAACAAAGTGAAAAGCTAGGCAAAGCGTGATGCGATTGGCGTTGCTTGTGTGAGCATGAATATTGAAATTGTCAATTTGAAGTGCTTGTTTTTTCGCCAATCCATGGCGGTATCTGATTCAGGGTAGAATTACAGGGAGATGCTGATATGTCAGCCATTACTTACAGCCTGAGTACCATGAATATGGCGGTGGCCAATCCAGTTGGTAAGTCTTTTGTACTGGGTTTGCCAGACAGGCAAGGGAATTACTGCATCGGCTTTGCAGGCATGGTCTGGAAAATCCCCTCGGGCGCTTACCAGCCGGGGGACAGGGTCCGGGTAATGGACTTTGATGAGCAGCGGCTTCAGGTTGAGCGCATAATCAACTGAGGCGCGGATGTGTTGTGTTGGACTGCTTCGCAGTCCAACACAATGTTCTACACGCTGGACGTTTCCAGGACGGATTTGACGCCAGTGATGACAGCCAGACAGCTGTCGAGGTCAAAATTGGCCGGGGAGGTTGCCGGTTGATCCAGTATGCGAACGTCGGCAATGTCATGAATATTCAATTGAAAGGGTAGCTTTCCCTTTTCCTCTATTGCGACAAGATGAACCCCTTCGCGGGAAAACAGAAGCCCCTGCGGGTGCACGACAGGAAGAGGGGATTGGCTGTCGCTGTGCCGAGTGATGGAGATGGTACTGTTATTCAGTAGCGCCTCCTGCAGCAGACCGAGATGCTTGCTGGCGGCCTCTGCATTCTTACCTTCCTTGATGCTTGGCTTGATACGGATTTTTCCTAGCCAGGAGGCGTATTCCCGGTTGTGAGCCTGTTTCAGTGCATTATCTGCACGACTGAATAAAGGTTGCAGATCGTCGAGCAGTGCGCTTGGCAATATGCAGTCGAGGCAGTTTTCCATCAGTTTGATCGCTGCGGCAGTTCTGCCATTCATCCAGCGCACCTCAATGGTTGGTGCTCGTTCACTGGTTTCCCAGGTGGGGTTTCGGCTGCGGTCGCGGCGAACCTGGTGTATGCGGCCCTCCTGCGCGAGTTGCTCGAGATCACGCTCGATTGTGCGTGGGGAGACACCGGGAAACCGGGCCTTGAGGTCCATGGAGTTGAGAGACAGATCCTGCAGTAACCGAATGATGTGATTGAGTCTTTCTTGTCTGTCCATACTTCAAAAAATAATAATGTTTATAAGTCGTCCTTAAATCACATGCTGACGACAGCTTGTGTCGCTAACGTATTGATTTTTTTGCTTAAAATCCACTTTTTTGAGATGTAAACCGTTTGTCATGAAGAAATGGGCGCTTGTCAGGGAGTTATGGCCATTTGCCCGACGCTGAGCATTTGCAGTGGAGGCTATGGGCAGTCGCGGATGACACCGGTATCCTTGCGCGCTTCAATGTGACTGGTCTGAGCCATGCCGACGTCCAAATCCACGATTGCCTTCCAGGGCCGTAAGGCAGCCCGGGAGGGTAGCGAACAGCGGCGCCTTGCCATTCTGCATGCGGCATTGCGCATCGTTGCACGGGAGGGGGTGCGTGGCGTGAGGCACCGGGCCGTGGCGACCGAGGCCGGTGTGCCCCTTTCTGCGACGACCTACTATTTCAAGGACATCCACGATCTTCTTGCGGATGCATTTACCTTGTACGCCAAAGAGTCGATGGAGGGGTTTATCGACCCGTTCTGGAGCCGTGCAAACCTCTGGCTCAGTGCTTATCCGGAGAAGGTGCGTCAGCACCCGGATCAGCTGGGGGAGGTGCTAGAGCACCTGGCGGCGATGGGGGCGGATTATGTTGCCATGCGTGTCAGTACATTGCGTGACAACATCATCATGGATCATGCGTTCCGTTATGCGGCCATGACAGATGCGCGCATGCATGCGTTGGCCATTCAGCATGACCAGCGATTGCTGGGAAATTTTATCCGGCTGCTCCAGTATCTGGGTGCCAATGAGGTAGAGCTGGCTGCACGCTCATTGATTGGCGCGGTAAGGCGGCTGGAGTATGAGGGCATGCTCAGCGCTGTCGGGGAGTTCACTCACGAAAGGGTCAGGCATGCCATGCACCATCAGCTAAGAGCGATGTTGTTGATATGAGTGAAAGTTTGCAGCGAGTGAGGCTGGAGTCGGGGTGGAAGCATGCTCTGGCCAATGAATTCCTGGCCCCGTACATGCATGAGTTGCGCGGGTTTCTGGATGCTGAAAAAAAAGCGGGCAAGGAGGTTTATCCTCCGGGTTCGGAAATGTTTGGTGCCTTCAACACCACGCCGCTGTCAAAGGTGAAGGTGGTGATTCTGGGTCAGGACCCGTATCACGGACCGCACCAGGCCCATGGCCTGTGTTTTTCGGTGCGTCGTGGTGTTCAGCCACCGCCTTCCCTGATCAATATCTACAAGGAAATCCAGGCGGACCTTGGTATTGCTGCCTCGCGCCATGGTGAGCTTACGCACTGGGCCGAGCAGGGTGTTCTGCTGCTGAACAGTGTGCTGTCAGTACAGGCCGGTTTGGCGGCCTCGCATCAGGGACGGGGCTGGGAAACCTTCACTGATGCGGTTATTCGCGTGCTCAATGATGAGCGTGAGCATCTCGTGTTCCTGCTGTGGGGTAATTATGCCCAACGCAAGGGGCGCTTCATTGATACAAAAAAACATCTGGTGCTGAAAGCAGCACACCCGTCGCCGCTTGCTGCCAATCGTGGTGGCTGGTTTGGTTGCCGGCATTTTTCGCAAACCAATCACTATCTTGAGGCGCATGGTCTGGCGCCGATTGACTGGTCTTTGCCTGCCTGAGGTATTTCATGTCTGACGTTCCCGTTGTGTTGCTTGAAGAGCGCGTACTTGGTGATGGTCGATTGCTTGCCCTAGCGACACTTAACAGCGAGCGTTCGCTGAACTCCCTCAGTCTCGACATGATTGAGCTGTTGTTGCCAGCCTTGCAACGTTGGGCAACAGACCCGCGTGTGGTGGCAGTTTTCCTGCAGGGGGCAGGTGAGAAAGCATTTTGTGCCGGTGGAGATGTACGTCGCATCTGCCTTGGTGTGCGTGAAAACGGAATTGAAGACCCGTATGCACAGAAGTTCTTCACGCAAGAGTACAAGCTGGACTATCTGATCCACACTTTCCCGAAGCCATTTATTGTCTGGGGGAACGGTATTGTCATGGGAGGTGGTATCGGGCTTATGTGCGGCGCCTCGCATCGTGTGGTCACTGAAAGTTCACGTCTGGCCATGCCGGAGATCACGATTGGTCTCTATCCCGATGTGGGCGGGTCGTATTTTCTCTCGCGTCTGCCTGGCCGGCTTGGGCTTTTCCTTGGCATGACCGGTGTGAATATCAATGCAGCGGATGCCTTGTATGCGGGCTTTGCCGATCATGCGGTTGCGGCGGAGCGTCGGCAGGCAGTAATCGACTCGCTGGCCGAACTGGACTGGGCCCTGGATAATGCAGGGCGTCGGGCCCAGGTATCCGCTGTGCTGGATGCGGAAGAATGCCCCGGCATGCCGGTATCCGAGTTGCAGCATCGTGTCGCGCAGATAAATGAGAGGGCGGCCTCGGATGAGTTGCCGGTTCTTTATGCTGCGCTGACAGCGGCGTCACCTGATGATCCCTGGCTTGATCGTGCTGCCCGTACGCTGGCCAAGGGGTCGCCAACGTCAGCGGCACTGATTTTCCGGCAATGGCAGCGTGGCCGAACCATGACGCTGGCCGAAGTGTTCCGGGAAGAGCTGATCATTTCTACCCAGTGCGCACGTCATCCGGACTTTATTGAGGGGGTTCGTGCCCTGCTCGTGGACAAGGACAATGCACCCCGCTGGCAGCCTGCGACGCTGGCCGAGATCACGGAAAGCTGGATTGACGGCCATTATGTCTCACCATGGACGGGCGAGCATCCTCTGGCAGATTTGCGTTAAACCTACTCTTCCTTTGCTGTGTCCAGTGTATAGGGCAGGTCCAGCACCGTGAGTGCCGGACCGTTTTGCCCGAGGGCCAGTTGACCGGCTGGAATGGCTGCGTTTTTCACAATTGCGAGCAGCTCACTCTGGTTGTCGCCGCTACTGGCGGCGTTGACCACACTGCCAACGAGCTGTTCCCCCGCATAAATACCGCTGCCTGCCTCAATTTTTCCGGTGGCTGCTGACAGTCTGTACAAGCGTTGCTTGAGTTTGCCACGGAAATACAGGCGGGCAACGACTTCCTGCCCGGTATAGCAGCCCTTGTTGTAGCTGACGCCCGATACGGCGGGATAGTTCAGCTCCTGTGGCTGGAACTGGTCGCGGGTTGTTGCTGATACACTGGCAAGGCCGGCGCGGATGTCGGCAAGGAGCCAGTCAGCCTCGGTAGCAATGACCGCCGGGGCTGCCAGCAGTGCATCCAGAGCCTTTTGCGCTTGCTCCTGCGGCATGATCAGGAGGTAGCGATCAGTGTCAGGTAATGCCGCAATGATGATGTCGGCCGGGTTGGTGACCGTGCGTCCCTGGGCGGGCAGCTCCGTCGACAGTCTTGCCAGTGCGCTCGTGGCATCAGGCCCGCGCAGGCCGAGCAGCAGCGGTGTTCCGGCATCTGCTGTCAGCGTTACTTTCGAAAAAATACTGAATTTTTTCAGGTGGGCGTGGGCGTCCGTGAGCTGATCCTGCGGCAGGACCAGATGCACGGTGTCAGTCGTCGGGATTGCGCGATAGGTGAAAAGTGCGCGACCTTTCAGTGAGCAGATGGCGCCGGGCAGAATCTGGCCGTTTTCCACTTCCCGGAAATCCGTGGTGCACTGGCCCTGCAGGAACTTGCAGGTATCCGGGCCCGTGATTTGCAGGCTGGCCATGCCAGGCAGCGGCACCAGGACCAGACTGGCGTTGGCGGAAGCGTGGGCAGCAGGGGAATGGGAGGCAAGCAGGGCAGACCAGGCGACAGACATGGCAGGAATCCAGGGTGCGGTTATGGCGAGGCGGTCAACGCAATAGTGTCATGGCGACGTTATAGGGGCATTCGCCAAAAAAACAAGCGTATAATTTGCCCGCCTCCGCATCCCGGGGGATTACTGGAGGATGCCATGACACACGAGCTCACTGATCATGAACGCCGCGTAGTGTGGAACTGCCGTCGGGGACTGAAAGAGCTGGATGTGTTTCTGGGTCCGTTCATGGAAGAACACTACCGGGGTCTCAATGATCACGACAAGGCAACCTTTGAGCGTCTGCTCGCCTGTGAAGACATTGACATGTTTCACTGGTTCATGGGGGATGAGCCCGTCCCCGATGCCGAACTGGAGCGAATGATTGAACTCATCCGCCTCCGTGTGGCGCCCAATCCTTGAGCCGCGCCCTTCCCGTATCAAGCGCAGTCTTCTGATTCTTTTCTATTTTCTGGCACTGGTGTCATTGTTGCAGGCGGTATTGCCACTGCATTGGCTGCTGGCGGCTTTTGCGGCATGGCTTGTGCTGCTGGGGCTGGAGTTTTCCAGCTGGCGCCATGATCCCCGTATCGTTCTTCTTCATGAGCGAACGGGAGACTGGTGGCTGGCTGATTGCGCTGGCAGCACTGCACGTATGAGCCTCATGAGGGCCATGGTCTGGCGTTATCTGGTGGTGCTGGATTTTCGCGCGCTGGAAAGGGCCGGGCCACGTCGCTGCCGGGTGGTGCTCTTTGCGGACAGCATTGCAGCTGATGATTTCCGGCGCCTGCGCGTACGGTTGTTGCAGGGTCCGCCTCCCGGCAAGCAACTGCGTGAGTAAGATATGGTCTGCTTTGCTCTCAGCGCATTGATTTGCTGAGAGAGCCCAACAGGCCCCGTAACAGCTGGCGTCCGATACTGCGCCCCATTTCCGAACTGGCCGCCCGCACCGCACTTTTTGCTGCCGTTTCCCATACAGTATCAGGCTCTTTTGCTGTAGTGCGCGATGCTGTTTTTGCCGCTTTTTCCAGAGCAACGGCCTCGACCTTTTCCTGTGCTGCAGTTGCCTGCTGTTGTGTCCGCTGGCTCAACATTTCATGAGCGGATTCGCGATCAAGCGTTTCCTGATAGGCGCTGCGAAACGGTGAGCGCTGCATGATGGCTGCACGCTCCTCCGGTGTAATGGCTCCCATGCGCGACCGGGGCGGGCGGATCTTGGCGCGCTCGACGGGCGAGGGGATGCCGCCTTCGACCAGCGTGGATATCAGCGCCTCACCTACGCCCATTTCAGTAATGGTGGTGGCGACATCCAGTCCCGGTTTGGCCCGGAACGTTTCGGCCGCAGCCTTGACGGCTTTCTGGTCGCGCGGGGTAAACGCACGCAAGGCATGCTGAACGCGATTGCCCAGCTGGCCCAGTACGGTATCCGGCAGGTCCAGTGGATTCTGCGTAACGAAATAGATGCCAACGCCCTTGGAGCGGATCAGGCGTACAACCTGTTCGACCTTTTCGAGCAGTCCCTTTGGCGCATCATTGAACAGCAGATGTGCCTCGTCAAAGAAGAACACCAGGCGTGGCAGCTCGGCATCGCCACGTTCGGGCAGGTTCTCGAACAACTCGGACAGCAGCCAGAGCAGGAAGGTGGCGTACAGTCGTGGCTGCTGGTACAGCTTGTCGGCAGCAAGGATGTTGATGTGGCCACGTCCCTCGATCGTGGTCTGCATGAAGTCTTCCAGCTTCAGGGCGGGCTCGCCAAAGAACCTGTCTGCGCCCTGTGTTTCCAGTGTCAGCAATTCGCGCTGCAGGATGCCTAGGGTCTGCTTGGTGACGTTGCCATAGTCCTTGCCCAGCTCTGCGGTATTGTCGACTGCATAGGAAACCAGCGCCCGCAGGTCCTTGAGGTCGAGCAGCAACAGGCCATTGTCGTCGGCATACTTGAACAGCAGGGTGAGTACGCCTTCCTGCACATCGTTCAGGTCCATCAGGCGTGCCAGCAGCAGTGGCCCCATATCGGAAATGGTGGCACGGACCGGGTGCCCCTGCTCGCCAAACACATCCCAGAACACCACGGGGTAGGCCTGCATGCGGTAGTCGTCGACACCGATTTTGGCGGCGCGCTCGGCCAGCTTTGGGTTTTCTGTCCCGGCCTGTGAAATGCCGGCGACATCGCCCTTGATGTCAGCCAGAAATACAGGGACCCCGAGATCAGAAAATCCCTCGGCCAGTATTTGCAGCGTGATGGTTTTGCCGGTACCGGTCGCGCCGGCGATGAGCCCGTGCCGATTGGCATAACGTCCCTCGAGAAAGCAGGGAGCCTCACCTTTGCCAATCAGAATCTGTTTGCTGCTCATCCCTGTTTCCCCGGGGTAAAATTAAAGGACTGGTTTACCCCGGGCGCCTGATGCTGTCAAAGGCTGATGCGTAAATCCGGGTCAGGTCAGTGTGCTGAAGATGCCGGTGCCGGTGCAAGAACGGTGTCGTGAATTTCTGCTGACAGTTCAGGGTAGTCGAGTGTGTAGTGCAAGCCGCGCGACTCCTTGCGTGCCAGTGCCGAGCGGATGATGAGTTCGGCGACCATGACCAGATTGCGCAGCTCAATCAGGTTGGTGGAAATCCTGTAATTGCTGTAGTACTCGTGGATTTCACTCTGCAACAGTTCAACCCTGTGCAAGGCTCGCGCCAGTCGCTTGTCGGTACGGACGATGCCGACGTAGTCCCACATGAAACGGCGCAATTCTTCCCAGTTATGCAGGATGACGACGTCCTCATCAGGGTTACGTACCTGGGATTCATCCCAGTCACGGCATGGGGGGGGCGATTCTGTTCGGGCTACTTTCTCCTGGATATCCCGGGCTGCCGCCATGGCGAAGACAAAGCACTCCAGTAATGAGTTGCTGGCCATGCGATTGGCGCCATGCAGGCCGGTAAAGGAGGTTTCACCAATGGCGTAGAGGTTGTCCACATCCGTATGGCTGGCAAGATCGACCATGACGCCACCACAGGTAAAGTGTGCCGCCGGCACCACAGGAATCTGTTCTTTTGTAATGTCGAGACCAAACTCCAGGCACTTCTGGTAAATGTTCGGGAAGTGGCTGGTGATGAACTCTGCCGGTTTGTGCGTGATGTCCAGATACACACAACGAATGCCGAGCCGCTTCATTTCATAGTCGATGGCGCGTGCGACAATGTCACGGGGAGCAAGTTCGGCACGCTCATCAAAGTCGGGCATGAAGCGCTCACCGTTTGGCAGGCGCAGATAGGCGCCCTCGCCACGCATCGCCTCGGTAATCAGGAATGATTTGGCTTGCGGGTGATAAAGGCAGGTCGGGTGAAACTGGTTGAACTCCAGGTTGGCGACGCGACAGCCGGCACGCCAGGCCATCGCAATACCGTCTCCGGTCGCGATGTCCGGGTTGCTGGTGTACAGATAGGCCTTGCTCGCGCCGCCGGTTGCCAGTGCCACGAACTTGGCGCGAAAGACATCAACCTTGCCGGTTTCTGTATTCAGCACATAGGCACCGAGAACCCGGTTTGGGCCAGGCAGCCCGTTCTTCTGTGAAGTGATGAGGTCGACGGCAACCTGGTTTTCCAGCAGATCCACGTTGGGGCATTCGCGTACGCGGCTGACCAGGGTTGTGGAAATGGCGCGACCGGTTGCATCGGCGGCATGGATGATGCGGCGATGCGAGTGGCCGCCTTCCCGGGTGAGGTGAGGCTGCGCGTCTGCATCAAGCGTAAAGCTCACCCCCTGATCAATCAGCCAGCGAATGGCATCCGGGCCATTCTCGACAGTGAACTTGACGGCATCTTCATGGCAAAGGCCGGCGCCGGCCACCAGGGTGTCAGCCACATGCGAGTCCGTGGAGTCGGTTTCGTCCAGGACGGCAGCAACGCCGCCCTGGGCCCAGTAGGTACTGGCATCCGTCAGCTCGGCTTTTGACAGCACGGCGATGCGCAGGGAGGGATCGAGCCTGAGGGCAAGGGTCAGGCCGGCGGCACCGCTGCCGATGATGAGGACGTCGTAAAGGTGATCAGACATGGGGGGAGGATGCCAAAGCGTACGACGTGCTTGTCGCGGGAACCCCGAGTATACGACGGCTGGCCGGTCACGAAAATGCAGCAATGGCGCAGTGGTCCCTGATGGTTACTTACAATTCCCCACTGTTCAGCCGGCTGGCGCATCGCTAATTTTTCGGCCATCTGCGGCATTCGCTGCTTTTGTACATGCAAGGTCTGCCTTTCAAGGAGGTTCTCATGCGTCTGGGCCGTCAGTTGGTAATGTCGGTTGCAATGGTTGGCGCGGTGCTGTTGGCACCGTCCGTGCAGGCGGCACTGCCGGATTTCACGCCGCTGGCCGAGGGCCAGAGCAAGGCCGTGGTCAATATCAGTGCCTCGTCAAAGAGCAAGGGGCGAACCCAGGTGCCGCAGGAGGTGCCTGAGGTCTTCAAGCGCTTCTTTGGCGAGGAATATGGTTATGCCCCGGCCCCGAAGGACCGTCAGTCGTTCGGCTCGGGATTCATCATTTCCGGGGACGGTTATGTACTGACCAACAACCATGTGGTGCAGGGTGCCGACAAGGTGACGGTGCGCCTGTCGGACCGTCGCGAGCTGGATGCCGAGGTGATTGGTACGGATGAGCGTTCTGACGTGGCCCTGCTCAAGATCGAGGCAACGGACCTGCCTGCCATGAAGATCGGTGACCCGGAAAAACTGAAGGTGGGCGAGTGGGTAATGGCCATCGGTTCCCCGTTCGGTTTTGACTACTCCGTGACGGCCGGCATTGTCAGTGCCAAGTCGCGGTCCCTGCCGAATGAGTCCTACGTGCCCTTCATCCAGACCGATGTCGCCATCAACCCCGGCAATTCCGGAGGTCCGCTGCTGAACATGGATGGCGAGGTTGTCGGTATCAACTCCCAGATCTACAGCCGCTCCGGTGGTTTCATGGGGCTGTCGTTTGCCATTCCGATTGATGTGGCCATGGACGTGGTGGCGCAGTTGAAGAGTGACGGACACGTGGCCCGTGGTTATCTGGGCGTGGTGACACAGGATATTACCCGTGATCTGGCCGAGGCCTATGGTCTGCCCAAGCCGGCCGGTGCCCTTGTGGCCAAGGTCTTGCCGGGGACGCCGGCCGAGAAGGCAGGCTTGAAGGAGGGGGATGTCATTACCCGCTTCAATGGTCGCGAGATTGGTCTTTCCTCCGAGCTGCCCCAGATGATTGGTCGTGCCAAGGTGGGCGACAAGCTGCCGCTTGACGTGATCCGTGAAGGCAAGGCGCAAACCCTGAGCTTTGAAGTGGCCTCCCTACCGGAAGACGAGGATGTGGCGGCAGCCAAGGCCCGGTCGGACAAGCCGGACATCAATCGCATGGGCATCTCCATCCGCGACCTTAACCCGCAGGAAAAGGCCCAGCTCAAGCTTGAAGGGGGCGTGGTGGTCCTGCAGGTGGTGGAAGGGGCTGGTGCCGATGCAGGCCTGCGCCCTGGTGATGTCATCGTGGCACTCAACCGCAAGCCGGTGGCCACCGTGCAGCAGTTCGTCGAGACGGCAAAAGCCCTGCCGGCCGGCAAGGCTGTCCCCATGTCGGTGAGCCGGCGCGGTCAGCCGATGATTCTGCCCTTGCGCCTGGAGGCCGCCCAACCGGCGCCCAAGGGCGGGAAAAAGTAAGTGAACAAAAGAAAACGGGGCTTTGGCCCCGTTTTCTTTGGGGCGGGCCCCCGACTCAGGTAGAATCCGCGCCTTTGCGACACTCTCTGTGGTAGCCCCTCGTGACCGATATCAAGCTCATTCGTAATTTCTCCATCATTGCCCATATCGACCATGGCAAGTCCACGCTGGCCGACCGCTTCATTCAGCTTTGCGGCGGACTGGAGTTGCGTGAGATGCAGGCCCAGGTGCTGGACTCCATGGATCTGGAGCGTGAGCGGGGCATCACCATCAAGGCGCACTCGGTCACCCTGTACCACACGTCCAGAAAAGACGGGCAGCGTTATCAGCTCAATTTCATTGATACCCCCGGTCATGTGGACTTCTCCTATGAAGTGTCACGTTCGCTGGCGGCCTGTGAAGGGGCCTTGCTGGTAGTGGATGCGGCGCAGGGCGTGGAGGCGCAGTCGGTTGCCAATTGCTACACCGCACTCGATCAGGGGCTGGAAGTGATGCCCGTGCTGAACAAGATTGACCTGCCGCAGGCCAATCCCGATGCGGTGTGTGCCGAGATCGAGGAAGTGATCGGCGTGGATGCGACCGATGCCTGTCAGGTGTCAGCCAAAACCGGTCTGGGTGTGCCCGAGTTGCTGGATGCCCTGGTCGAGCGGATTCCTGGCCCGGTGGGGGATCGGGATGCCCCACTGCAGGCGCTGATCATCGACTCCTGGTTTGATAATTATCTGGGTGTGGTGTCGCTGGTGCGAATCAAGAATGGTCGCGTGAAAAAAGGCGACAAGATTCTGGTGAAAAGCACGGGTCAGACCCATCTGGTGACCAGTGTCGGTGTGTTTACGCCCAAGCACAGCGAAACCGGTTCGCTTGAGGCTGGCGAGGTCGGTTTTGTGATCGCCGGCATCAAGGATATTTTTGGCGCACCGGTCGGCGACACCCTCACGCTATCCACGACGCCCAATGTCGACATGCTGCCCGGTTTCAAGAAGGTCAAGCCGCAGGTGTATGCCGGACTGTTTCCCATCACCTCGGACGATTACGAGCCGTTCCGTGATGCGCTGGCCAAGCTGAAGCTGAATGACTCGGCACTGTTTTATGAGCCGGAGTCATCGGATGCACTTGGGTTCGGCTTTCGTTGCGGCTTTCTGGGCATGCTGCACATGGAGATTGTGCAGGAGCGTCTGGAGCGCGAATACAATCTGGATCTCCTCACGACGGCACCCACAGTGATTTATGAAATCGTCAAGAAAAACGGCGATGTTGTGCATGTGGATAACCCGTCCAAGTTGCCTGATATCGGTTCTGTGGAAGAGTTCCGCGAACCGATTGCCGAATGCCATATTCTGGTACCACCAGAGTATCTGGGCGATGTGATCAAGTTGGCCCAGGATCGCCGTGGCGTGCAGAAAAACATGCTGTTTCATGGCAAGCAGGTGGCGGTTACCTATGATATTCCGCTGGGCGAAGTGGTGCTGGATTTCTTTGATCGCCTGAAATCGGCATCGCGTGGTTATGCCTCGCTGGACTATGCGTTCAGTCGTTTTGAGCCGGCAAAACTGGTGCGTGTCGATATCCTCATCAATGGTGAGCGTGTTGATGCACTGGCAATGATCTGTCATGTCGATAATGCGCGGTATCGTGGTAATGCCATTACCGAGAAAATGAAAGAGCTGATTCCGCGCCAGATGTTCGATGTTGCCATTCAGGCAGCCATTGGTAATCAGGTGGTCGCGCGCCAGACAGTGAAGGCCATGCGCAAGGATGTTCTTGCCAAGTGTTATGGTGGCGATGTCAGTCGAAAAAGAAAGCTTCTGGAAAAGCAGAAGGAAGGCAAGAAGCGCATGAAGCAGGTGGGCAGTGTGGAGATTCCACAGGAAGCTTTCCTTGCTGTGCTCAAGGTCGATAAATAAAAAAATCGCTCCGGCCGAACAAGCATTTTACGAGGGTTATATGGATCTGGATTTTGCACTCATTCTGACGGTTGCTGTTCTGGTGGCGGGTCTTGTCTGGGCACTGGATGCGCTGGTGCTGAAGCGTCATCGGGCAGCAGCAGCAAAAGAGCCAGTGGCGGTCGAGTATGCCAAGTCGTTCTTCCCTGTGCTCTTTGTGGTGTGGGCATTGCGTTCCTTCCTGGTTGAGCCATTCACCATCCCGTCCGGATCAATGTTACCCACGCTGCAGATTGGCGACTATATTCTGGTTAACAAGTTCAGCTATGGTTTGCGCCTGCCTGTGATCGGCACCGAGATCGTGCCGATTGCCAAGCCTGAGCGTGGCGACATCATGGTATTCAAGTATCCCGAACAGCCGCGGATAAATTTCATCAAGCGGGTGGTCGGCGTGCCTGGCGACCGTGTCGTGGTCAAGGCTGGCCGCGTCTGGGTCAACGGGAAGGAACTGTCCCGGGAAGAGGTTGCGCTGCCGGATGCCGAATCATGGGAACTCTACTTCCGGGAGATGGACGGGGCGGTTTCGCACATGATCCGTCACGAGGCCGGTCGTGAGTCCCTGAGTCCTGAGCGTGAGTGGGACGTCCCGGCGGGGAGCTATTTCATGCTGGGTGACAACCGGGATAATAGCCGCGACAGCCGGTTTTGGGGCTTTGTGCCGGACCGTTATATCGTCGGCAAGGCTTTTTTCATCTGGATGCACAAGAAGCCGGGCTGGAATTTGCCGGAGTTTGGTCGCAATGGTAAGGTCATCTGAGTCATTGATAATAATAACTCATACTTGAGGAGCTGCTTCATGCAAACTCGTCGCAGGCAGTCTGGCATGTCCTATGTGGGCGTGATGTTCATCATCATGATCATTGGTGGCGCCATCAAGCTGATAGCAGCTATCGGTCCTGCTTATTATGACTATTACACGATCGACAAGATTATCAGCGCCCTTTACAGGGAGGGACGTACAGGGAGTATTGATGACTTCAAGCGAGGCCTTTCTGACCGTTTCCAGATAAACAACATCCGTGACAAATCAGTTGATGATTTCAATTACAGCATGGATGGGGGCTCGCTTGTGGTAGAGCTTGACTACGAATCCCGCAGCAATCTGGTCGGTAACCTTGACCTGATTGCGCACTTCCAGAAGACGTATGGTAGTGACGACGCAGAAGAGTGAGGAGAGCAGGCGCCTGCTCAGGACGCTTGGTTATGTGTTCAACGATTCTGCGTGGCTGGAGCTGGCGCTGACGCATCGTAGTGTCAGCGGCTCCCGCAATAATGAGCGCCTCGAGTTTCTGGGGGATGCCATTCTCAATTTTGTTGTTGCGGACATTCTTTTTCAGCGCTTTCCCCAGGAAAAGGAGGGGCGCCTTTCCCGCTTGCGTGCCTCACTGGTCAAGCAGGATACGCTTGCCTCGGTCGCCCGGGATCTCAAGCTGGGTGATTATCTTCGTCTGGGGCCGGGCGAACTCAAGAGTGGCGGCTACCGGCGCGACTCCATTCTCGCTGACACGGTCGAGGCCCTGCTGGGAGCAATTTATCAGGATTGTGGCGACATGACTGTGTGTGCCAGCCGTATAGAGGCGTGGTTTGGCAGCCGGCTGGATGACGCGGGCCAGGAAGCCATCATCAAGGATTCAAAAAGTCGCCTGCAGGAGTATCTGCAGTCCAGACGCTTGCCGCTCCCGGCCTATACGGTAACGGCTGTCGAGGGAGAGGCACATAACCAGAGTTTTCAGGTCTGTTGCGAAGTGCATGGTCTGGAATCTCCCACCGAGGGTAGCGGTCTCACCCGGCGTCATGCCGAGCAGGATGCCGCCGCTAAGGCACTTCAATTACTGGGTATCAATGATGAGTAATGACGATAACGTCATCAGCAGTTTCTTTGGAAAATCGGCCGAGACAGCGGCCGATTTTCGTTGTGGCTATGTGGCGATTGTCGGGCGTCCCAATGTCGGCAAGTCCACACTGCTGAACCATATTCTCGGGCAGAAGCTCAGCATTACCTCGCGCAAGCCGCAGACGACGCGGCATCGTATTCTGGGTATCGTGACGAAGGAAAAGTCCCAAACGGTTTATGTTGATACGCCTGGCATCCATGGTGAGGAGCGCAAGGCCATCAACCGCTATATGAACCGTGCGGCGACGTCGGCGTTGCGTGATGTTGATCTGGTGCTGTTTGTGGTTGACGGGCTCAAGTGGACGCCTGATGACGAGCTAGTCATGGCAAAGATCAAGGCGGTATCGGTGCCGGTGATGCTGCTCATCAACAAGGTCGACACCATTGAGGACAAGGACGTGTTGCTGCCCCGCATTAACGAACTGGTGGCACAATATGGCTTTGTCGAGGTTGTGCCGCTGTCTGCCCTGAAGGGGCATAACGTGGATCGCCTGCAAGAGCTGGTGGAGGCTCGTCTGCCATTTTCACCGCCTTTTTTCAGGGAAGACCAGATTACTGATCGTTCCCCGCGGTTTCTGGCGGCCGAGACCATTCGCGAAAAGGTCATGCGCCAGTTGGGGGATGAAGTCCCTTATGAAATCACGGTGGAAATCGAGGAGTTCAAGCAGGAAGGCAAGCTCAAGCGGATCAGTGCACTGATACTGGTTGAGCGTGACGGGCAGAAGGCGATTGTGATTGGTGATGGCGGCCAGCGTCTCAAGCGCATCGGTACCGATGCGCGTCTGGACATGGAGAAGCTGTTTGGGGGCAAGGTCATGCTGACGCTCTGGGTCAAGGTGAAGGGCGGCTGGTCGGATGACGAACGTGCCCTGAAAAGTCTGGGTTACGACGATTGAGGGGCAGGCCGGCATGACAGCATTGCTGCATGCATATTTCCTGCACACGCGCCCTTATCGCGAAACCAGTGTGCTGGTGGATCTTTTTACTGCCGAGGCTGGGCGTGTCGGTGGTATATGGCGTGGGGGACGTCGAGCAAAACGCAGCATTCCCCAGCTGTTCCAGCCCTTGCTGGTTGATCTGCAGGGCAGCGGCGAGCTGAAGACCCTGCGTCAGGTCGAGCCGGCCGGGCCGGCACTCATGCTTGCCGGCCCGGCGCTTTTCAGTGGTTTTTATCTTAACGAGCTGCTGAACCGCCTGTTGCCGCGCGATGAAGTCCAGTACGGGTTGTTTGCCGGTTATGCCCAGATCCTGGGGGAACTGGCTGAGGGGGCCGCCGTTGAGTCACGACTGCGCTACTTTGAAAGGCAACTGCTTGATGTTCTCGGCTATGGCATTGATTTCACGCATGACGCCGGGTCTGACGGCATGATCGTTGAAGGATCGCATTATGATTTTCATCCGGAGCGTGGCTTTGTGCGCGCCTCTCCGGGGGGCTCCGCCTTTCCCGGGGCGGTGCTGTTAGGGCTGGCCACGAGTGAGACCCTGTCTCCCGAGGGTTTGCAGGTGCTCAAGCTGGTCCACCGGCGGGCACTGGCCCGGCTGCTCGGAAACAAGCCTTTGAAGAGCCGGGAACTTTTTCTGGCCTTGCGCTGATTTTTTAGGAGAGCTTCATGTCCCGTCCGATCTTGCTGGGCGTCAATATCGATCATGTGGCGACCTTGCGGCAGGCCCGTGGTACACGCTACCCCGACCCGATACAGGCCGCACTGGTGGCGGAGGAGGCGGGAGCGGATGGTATTACGCTGCATCTGCGTGAGGACCGTCGACATATCCAGGACCGGGACCTGCGGCTGATGGCTCAGGTGCTGCAGACGCGCATGAACTTCGAGTGTGCGGTGACCGAGGAAATGTTGCGCTTTGCCGAGGAACTTCGGCCGGCCCATGTCTGTCTGGTGCCGGAAAAGCGCGAGGAGCTCACCACGGAAGGTGGGCTTGATGTCGTGGGGCAGTTTGAAAAGGTGCAGTCTGCCTGCCAGCGCCTGGGCCGGCTAGGGATTGATGTCTCGCTGTTCATCGATGCGGATGCGGCCCAGATTGATGCGGCCGTCTGTGCGGGCGCTCCAACGATCGAGATTCATACGGGTGCTTATGCCGAGGCAGAAAGCCCGGAGCAGGAGGCGCTGGAGTTTGCGCGCATTCGTGATGCAGTGACCTATGCCAGTGGTCGTCTGGTGGTCAATGCCGGGCATGGCCTGCACTATCACAACACCCAGCCGGTTGCGGCGCTGACAGGCATTAACGAGCTCAATATTGGTCACGCCATTGTGGCACGCGCCATTTTCAGCGGACTGGCCGGGGCTGTGCGTGACATGAAGGCTCTTATGCAGCAGGCACGTCAGGAGGCGGTGTTACTGGCCTTGCAAAAGCCGGCGTAGTTTTGTCGTCAGTTAACAAAAAGCCGGCTGATGCCGGCTTTTTGTGCAAAGAGCTCAATTGCCCGGGCGGAACCGGCGAAACATCGGACTGCGGCTGACGAAGTCCAGTGCGCCTGGGGTAAAGCGCTTGGCGCCATAAAGCACCCATGCCTCCGGACTGACGGGGACGACAGCACGATTATGTTCAATCGCTCCCAGAATGGCATCTGCCACCAGGTCAGGGCCGTAATTGCGCTTGCGATAGAACTCTACAATCTTTTCCTGTGCTTGCCCGGTTGACCCACGCATGCGGCTGCTGGCCACAATGCCGGTGTTGATCACGCCAGGACAAATCGCACTGACGCCGACACCCTTGTCGGCCATTTCGGCCCGCAATGCCTCGGAAAGGCCCATGACGGCGTGTTTGCTTGCCGAGTAGGCGGTCATGTCCGGTGCAGCGTAGTAACCTGCGGCCGATGCCAGGTTAATGATGTGTCCGTGTCCGTTGGCAACCATGGCGGGTGCAAACAGTTTGCAGCCATGCACGACCCCCATCACGTTGATGCCCAGCACCCACTGCCAGTCATCAACGGTGGTGCTGAGGAAGTCGCCAGCCATACCGACGCCGGCATTGTTCACCAGAATGTCGAGGGCACCGTGCTTCTTTAGGACCTTGGTGGCCATTGCCTGCATGTCATCCCAGTCGGCGACATCCACGATATGCGTGTCGACGCCACTGGCTCCGAGACGGCGAGCTTCGCTGGCTGTTTGCTCCAGCCCCTCGGGATTAAGGTCGCTGATGATCAGCGTGGCGCCCAGCTCGGCCAGTTGCAGAGTGGTGGCTCTGCCAATCCCGCTGCCTGCCCCTGTAATAAGGACTTTCTTGCCACCAAAAAATGCCTGTCGCTTATGCTTGCTCATGGGAGGTTCCTCAAACAGACAGGGAGCATCAGGGTTGCAGTTCGATACTGCCTGATACATTGATGGTAAGGCGTGTTTCTCCTCCGGCAAATGTGGGGGAAGGCGCGGATTCGGCATCCATGACCTTGGAGGCTCGCATCATGACAGGCTGCGGCATGTTGCCTCCTGCTGTACCTATTCCCATCTGGACAAGCTTGAAACTCTTGGCGTTCCAGGCCTTGCGAATGGTGTCGGCACGGGTACGGAAGTTGTCGATGGCTTCAGTTGTCAGGGTGTCTTCAAGCCTCTGGCGGGTGTCAGGGGCCACTGAAAAACTGATGCCATTCAGTTGCAGTTTTTCCTGAAGCACGCCGATCAGCTCGCCAGCAGCCTTGAAGTCCCTGGACTCAAGGCGGATTTCGGAGCGACCTCGCCAGCTCTCCAGTTTGTTGCTTGATGTGATGGTGCTGCCATAAATGGGCCATGACTGCTGATTGCCACTGCTGGCTTTGACTGTCGGGTAGGCCGCAGATTTTTTCAGCGCATCGTTGATGGCGAGCGTCAGTTGTTGCGCCAGTCGCCCCGGGTTCTTGTCACTCAACTCAATGCTCAGCGTGGCATTGAGCTGGTCATTGGCAATTTCACGGGCCACTTCGGTTGAAAAATCAACACGCTGATAGACCGGTGTTTCAGCCATGGCGGTGAGTGCTGTACTGGCGAGCAGAAGGCCGGTGGCCAGGCGTAATGAGAGGGTGGACATGATTTTCTCCAGTGGATGATCAGGCTGCAAGCTGCCGCAGGTTGTTCCGTAAGTTCCCATCCGGGCCCGGGAACTGGGATGACGGTCTCGTCAAACAGTGTCGGATGCAAGTATATTTTTGCACAGGGCAGTTACAGCTGCGGCGTGGATATGGCGGTAACGCCCGGATGTTTTCTGTCGATGTCAGTGACGCTGCTTCTGCGCCGAGTCCATGTGCAGTGCTATCCAGGCAAATGCGCAGAGCAACGTGAACAGCATGGCATTTGCAGGAATATAGTGATTAAAGTCGACACTGGCATGGATCAGCAGGCTGATTATCCCCATCATCGCTGCAAATGCCATTCCGCGGAGCAGCTGGTCATGGCGTGTCAGTTGTGCGCGGACAGCTGCCCACAGGCAAACCAGCGCCATCAGGGCAAAAAGGGCAGCACCGATTACGCCGTATTCCCCGAGTATCTGCAGGTAGTCATTGTGGGCGAAATCGAAAAACGGCCCGACATCCGCTGTGCGATATGCCGGAAATTGGCTGCCAAAGCTGCCAGCACCACTGCCGGTCAGCCAATGCTCCCTGATCCACTGCAAAGCGTTTGTGTTTACATCAAGGCGAACCTCTTCACCAAGGTGAGTCTGCCCGATTCGGGTTGCCAGTTTTTCCAGCCCGAACCACGTGCTCACGATAAAAAGGTCGATAACTATCATGCTGGCAAACAGCACAATCAATGAGCGTGATGCTTTCCGGTAGATAACAATGCCTGCCAGTGCACTGATTCCCATGCTGGCAAAGAACGCAGCATTACCCATGCGCGAATAAGTCATGACAAGCGCAATGACCATGATGACCACAAAAAGCCTGACCCGTGCCTTTCCCTCCAGCAGCGCCCGCAGAAAGCGCCGGCTGTGCTCGCGCCAACCAGCGTTACTCCGGGATGGTTTCAGGCCGGCGATCAGAAGCCCTATGCCAACCGCAAGACACATTTCCAGATAGCCGGCCAGATGATTCCGGTTTACAAAGGTCCCGGTCGTCGAGTCCTTGAGCGGACTGATGATCTTGAGTCCCAGGACATCAAAACCCGGCCCCCCCAGAGTGACCAGCACTGCGTAAACGGCTTGCATGACGCCACTCAGCACAATGATCTGTGCTGTCTTTTCCAGCCGGTCGCGGGAGTAAACCAGTTGGGCGGCGCAGAAGAAGGTAAGGACATATGCCAGGCTTTTCTGCAGTGCCAGAACGGATGAGGTCGTGTTGATGGCAAGGCCCTGTATGCCGGCAGACAGCAGTTGAACCAGTGTCCAGAGTGCAATGCCGGCGAGAAGGCCAAGGGGGTACACCGACTTGCGCAGGCCGGTGCTCAAACCAATGCGGCCATTGGCGATTTGCCAGCAAAGGCCTGCCGCGATCAGCGCCAGCCACAGCTGCAGGAACTGCATTGCCCACACCCTGTTGCTGCCCAGTGGAATCGGGGCCCAGACCAGCAAGGTGCAGAAGGCAATAAACAGACGGCGATCGGCAGGCAAAGCAGAGTCCATTCGTTGCCTCTCCCTTAATGAAAAGGGCCAGATGACTGGCCCTTTTATACGCAGTGAATCGAAGCCTTAGTTGGGGCTGGCAGTGCTCTCGCCGCCGCCACCGCCGCCGCCAGCACTGGGTGCACTGATCGGGTTGGTTGAGGTGTTGGTTGGGCCACCGACCAGCGTGCTGTCATTCGAGCCGGATTTGCCAACTTTTGATGCGCTGGCAAGGGTCACGTTAGCTGCCTTGCTGGCGGACGTAATTGACTCTTCAGGTACGGCCTTTTCCCGCGCAACGCTGGCAATATCCTCTGCCTGACGTGGTGCCACGGCGAATGCAGCCGTCAGTACGTCCTTGGCGGGGGCCTTGGCATCAAGCGCTACACGTACATAGTGCGTGGCCTTGTCTGGCTGGGAGGCGATGACGGCCTTCATGATTGACTGTGTCTGCCCCGGGGCAGAGATCAGCGCTTGTGTGAGGATGCTGTCGGCCTGTCGAGGGGAGGTGCGCATCGCCTGTGGCAGGAACTTGGAGCCATCCGCTCCATCAGCCAGCGCGCGCTGAACGATTGGCACGGTGTAATAGCCCGGGGACCTGACGATAGCTGTAGGGACGATAACACCGGCCTTGTCCGGCGCGCCCTGCAGGGCAGCAGACACGACCTGTGGGGGGTTCAGGTTGAAGTGCTTGTCCAGTGCCACCGAGACGATGTTCGCCGCCTGATCGGGGCTCACCTGGAGGGCTGCTGTAATGGCGGCATACGCTTGGTCGGGGGCAGTATCAAGGATTTGGCGCAGTGCCTCATCAATCGAAACCTTCGCCTTCGCGGCATTGAGAAGCACGGTCTGGACAGGCAGATCTGCCTTCAGGTCACTGGCGATATCGGCTTGGGCGATGCTTACGGGAAGCAGCAGGCCTACAGCAAGACCAATTAGGGTGCGACGCATGTGAAACTCCCTGAAACGTAGGCCGTTCAGCCCTAAATGTTGGTCATTATAAGCGGGGGGGGCGTGAATACAATGCCGTTCCCTTCACTAGTACGGCCAGCCTGCCGGGGTGGTGTTAATTCTTGACGAGCGGGACAGAAGCACCGTCGGGACACATGATTCATGGTGCCCGGGACGCGGAGCTTATAGAATCGTGCTCCCAAAGAAGGAGCACGTCATGGCGCCTGTTGTAAACCGTATCGAATCCTTTATTTTCTGGAGCCGCTGGCTGCAGTTGCCCATGTATCTTGGGTTGATCGTGGCCCTGGGTGTGTATGCATTCAAGTTTCTCAAGTCACTGGCCAACATGGTCATGA
This sequence comes from Moraxellaceae bacterium, assembly GCA_030646295.1. Taxonomy (GTDB): domain Bacteria; phylum Pseudomonadota; class Gammaproteobacteria; order Pseudomonadales; family Moraxellaceae; genus UBA2031. Next base: position 132,374 of record JAUSND010000002.1, on the reverse strand, counting down.
GCCTCCCGACCCTTACCGAGAATGACATCCTCCTTCAGGTACTGGGGCTTATAGATGTGGTCATGATTGCCAACCTGCTGGTCATGGTCATCATTGGTGGCTATGAGACTTTTGTCAGCCGCCTGCATCTGGATAATCACCCGGATCAGCCGGACTGGCTGGATCATATTGATGCCGGTGTGCTCAAGGTGAAACTGGGCGTGGCGCTGATCAGTATTTCCTCGATCCATCTGCTGCGCAGCTTTATCAATACGAGTAACCTTTCCGAGCACACCCTGCGCTGGGAAATCACCATTCATGTGGTGCTGGTATTGTCGGCGCTGGTGCTGATGCTGACCGACTGGATGCTGACCAAGAAAATGGCCCAGGCACATCCGCCTGTGATTGCACGGCCGGATCACTGACCCAGGCAGACTGGTCTGGCGGGGGGGGGCTCCTGTCAGGCCAGTTGCACTACTTCCTGCCATTGCTGGCGCTCAAGGTGTTGCGCCAGTTCCTCTGCCAGCCTCTCGGTTTCAGCCAGCACCCTGCGCCAGGCCGCCTTGCGCTGCACATCATGCATTTGCACAAAGTCATGCCGATCCGGAATGCGGGCATTGGGCAGGCTGGCAATGAACTCCTGCGAGGGCGTGATCAGCAGGACATTGTCCAGACTGGCAGCATGCGGTCTGCGCCACGGCAGCATCTTGTCGAACCAGCCAGGGACCAGGCGTGGACTGAAGTGCAGATAGAGCACGATGCCGTTGTCATAATGCAGTGGTGTATCGAAGTGGTAGTCGATGATCCCGCCGTCAACACAGGCGCCCCCGCTGGTGCCGGGAATGTCATGAACAGCTTGCATGAGCAAGGGGATGGAGGCAGTGGCCATTAGCGCCTGCTGCAGATTCCCTGTGTGCATGCAGACGTTTTCTTGCGGGAACATTGATTCCTGAAAGGGCAGTTTGCTACCCGCTGGCGCAAACAGGATGCGTTCGAAAAAATGCTTCAGGTGTTTGCGGCCGGCGGCATTGGCTAGTGCGGATGCGCCCAGCTGCCATTTGCCGGGCTCGTTGTGGCGGTCCAGCATGGCCGGCCGGCAGCGGTTGGCAATGGTGTGCAGTCGACGCTTTTCTGCGTTCACGATGGCGGCCTGCTGCTCGCCCAGAATGGCCTCAAGAATCCTGCTGCATTCAAGACTGATTTCGCGTGCATCCGGTTTGGCCGTGTAGGCCTGTTCGAAATAGGCGGATTCAAAGCGGTCAAAGGCAGCCAGCGGATCCGGTTGGGCATAGCAGGCAAAGCGCCAACTGCCGATGGAGGTGCCCAGAAGGTCCACATCAACACGGGTGTCAGCGGCCAGACGGGGCGCCAGAAAGCGGTCCAGCTGGTTCAGTACCAGCCACTTCGGGCCTCCGGATGCGCCCAGCATGGCCCGGATGTCGGCAAGTTGCAGGCCGTTTTCCTGCAGGTGGCGGAGTGCTTTCGGGCCAGCGGCGATATGGAGCGGAGATTTCATCGGCCAAGCTTTTCCTGCCAGACCTCAGTGTCAAAGCCGCAGAGCAGGTCGCTGCCGGTATCCAGGACGGGCCGCTTGATGAGTGAGGACTGCTCATGCATCAGGCACAGTGCGTTCTCGCGATTGATGCTGGCCTGGGTGTCGGCATCCAGCTTGCGCCAGGTGGTGCCGCGACGGTTGAGCAGGGTTTCCCAGCCCAGTGCCTGTTCCCAGCGCGCCAGCGTCCCGGCATCAATGCCGGACTTCTTGTAGTCGTGAAAGCTGTAGGCAACACCCTTGCTGTCCAGCCAGGCGAAAGCCTTTTTCATGGTGTCACAGTTCTTGATGCCGTAAATCGTGATCATTCTGACTCCTGTAAAAAAGGCAGCTTGCGCTGCCTTTTTAGTAACCTGCCTGACGGGCGTCAGTCCACGCGCAGCAGTTCGTTGATGCCGACCTTGGAGCGGGTTTGCGCATCCACCTTCTTTACGATGATGGCAGCATACAGCGAGTATTTGCCATCCCTGGAGGGCAGGCTTCCGGGAACAACCACTGAGCCGGCCGGCACACGACCGTAATGGATTTCACCGGTTTCGCGATCATAGATGCGGGTGCTCTGGCCGATGTACACGCCCATGGACAGCACGGCACCTTCCTCGATGATCACGCCTTCCACCACTTCCGAACGTGCGCCGATGAAGCAGTTGTCTTCGATGATGGTCGGATTGGCCTGCAGCGGCTCCAGCACGCCACCAATGCCAACGCCGCCAGAGAGGTGCACATTCTTGCCGATCTGGGCGCAGGAGCCGACAGTGGCCCAGGTGTCCACCATGGAGCCTTCATCCACATAGGCGCCAATGTTGACATAGGATGGCATCAGTACCACGTTGCGGGCAATGTAGGCGCCCTTGCGTGCTACTGCCGGAGGCACCACGCGCACACCTGCGGCCGCAAACTGTTCTGCCGTCCAGTCGGCAAACTTGGTGGGGACCTTGTCATAAAACTGGACGCCACCACCACCCGCGATGGGGGCGTTGTCATTCAGGCGGAAGGACAGCAGCACGGCCTTCTTCAGCCACTGGTGCACAGCCCATTCGCCATTGATTTTCTCTGCCACGCGCAGTTTGCCGGCATCAAGAGCGGCAAGTGCCTCATTGACGGCCGCACGCACGTCGGAGGGCGTGTTGGAGGGCGAGAATTCGGTACGACGCTCGAAGGCGTCTTCAATCAGTTGTTGCAGGCTCATGGTGAACTCCATAGGACAAGACAAATGCAAGGGCGACAGCGCCATGGTTGCTGGCGCTGTCGCCCTTGCGGAAAACTCAAAGGGATTTCATGAAGTCGCGCAGTCGATGTGCGGCCTCGGCACATTCTTCCGGTGATGCCACCAGTGCCAGTCGCACATGGCTGGCACCAGGGTTGCGGTCATTCACTTCACGACCCAGAAAGCGGCCGGGCAGGACGGTGACATTCTTTTCTTCATAAAGGCGCTGCGCAAAGACGTCATCGTCAATGGGGGTGCGCATCCAGAAATAGAAGCCGGCATCCGGCATGGTGAGCGAGTATACCGGCTCCATGATGGATTTGAACTCGGCAAACTTGCGCCGGTACAGTGCCCGGTTCTCGGCAACGTGTTCCTCATCCTGCCAGGCGGCAACCGATGCCAGCTGGTGCTGAACCGGCATGGCGGCTCCATGGTAGGTGCGATAGAGCAGGTAGGGCTTGAGCAGTCTGGCATCACCGGCGACAAAGCCCGAGCGTAAGCCGGGCAGGTTGGACCGCTTGGACAGGGAGTGGAAGACGATGCAGCGTGAGTAATCATGACGACCGGTTTCAGCGCATACCTGCAGCAGGCCGACCGGGGGATTGGCTTCGTCGAAATAGATTTCCGAGTAGCACTCATCCGACACGATGATGAAGTTGTGCTTGTCTGCAAGTGCAATCAGTTTTTTCAGGGTTTCCCTGTTGGTGACGGCACCGGTCGGGTTGCCAGGCGAGCAGACAAACAACAGTTGTGTGTGTGCCCAGATCGAGTCTGGCACGGCATCGTAATCCGGGATAAAGCCGTTTTCTGCAGAGCAGGGCAGGTAATGGGGTTCGGCGCCCGCCAGATATGCCGCACCTTCGTAAATCTGGTAGAACGGTGCCGGCATCAGTATCAGGGATTTTTTCGAGCGGTCCACGGCAGCCTGGGTGAAGGAAAACAGTGCCTCGCGGGTGCCCATGACGGGCAGGATTTCGTTTTCCGCATCAATCCTGTCCAGTTTGAAGCGGTTCTTCAGCCAGTTACCGATGGTTTCTCGCAGGACGGGCAAGCCCTTGGTGGTCGGGTAGACCGCCAGCTTTGACAGGTTGTCGATCAGTGTCTGCTTTACGAAATCGGGCGAGGCATGTCGAGGCTCCCCGATTGACAGGGCGATGGGGGACAGCCGGGCTGGCGGTGTCAGCTCCTTGAACAGCTGGGCGAGTCGCTCGAACGGGTAGGCTTGTAGCCGGGCAAGTTCGGGATTCATGTCATGCACTCCTTGCCTTGTCAGTTTGGCTGATCCAGTTGCTCACGCAGACGATCAGCCAGTTGGTTGCACACATCCGGATCCGAGATCGGTTGTTGTTGCTTGTTGGTAATGAAGAAAACGTCTTCGGCCCGCTCTCCCAGTGTAGCAATGCGGGCGTTCTGCAGATCTACGCCAGCCTCCATGAAAATGCGTCCGATGCGCGCCAGCAGGCCGGGGCGGTCCAGTGCCATGACCTCGACAATGGTGCGCTGGTTGACGATGTCGTTGCTGATGGTAACGGTCGTTTTGACATCGAAGTGCTTGAGCTGCCGCGGCATGCGGCGCTGAACGATTTCGGGAAAGCGGTCAGGGTTGGACAGGGTCTGCATCAGGGTGTCGTGGATAATGCCAAGCCGTCGCTCGTCATGAATTGGTGCGCCGTTCTCGTCTAGCACGATATAGGTGTCGAGGGAGAAGTGTGTTTTGGCAGTAATGATTCGCGCATCCAGTACGGTCAGGTGCAGCTGGTCCATGGCGGCCACTGTGGCGGCGAACAGGTTGGGCATGTCGCGCGTGTGAATGAATATCTGGGTGGCGCCCTCAAACTGTTCGCTGGTGCTTTTCCGGATCAGCACCAGAGGGCGTGCGTCACTCAGGTGTTCCAGAATGGCCTGCGTGTGCCAGGCGATATCGGTGGCATTTTCACGAAGAAAGTAATCATCGCCAAGGTTGTCCCAGATGCTGTTGACGGCAGCAGGGTCAATCTGGGCGGATTGCAGCAAGCTCAGTGCGGCCGCACGTGTTTCGTCGATCCATTCCTGCTTGTCGATGGGGTTGCCAAGGCCGCGACGCAATGCCCGCTTGGTCTGGGTGTAAAGCTGGCGCAACAGGCTGGCGCGCCATGAACTCCAGAGCGTGGGGTTGGTGGCGCAAATGTCCGCAACTGTCAGCGCATACAGATAGTCGAGGTGCACAATGTCTCCGACCTTGCGCGCAAATTCATTGATCTCGTCCGGGTCGGAAACATCCTTTTTTTGCGCAGTCATCGACATGACAAGATGATTCTGTGCAAGCCATGCAACCAGGTTGGCATCCCACTTTCCAAGGCCGTGGTGCAGACAAAATGCATGCGCATCGACTGCGCCAAGCTCTGAGTGATCGCCACCGCGTCCCTTGGCAATGTCATGAAAAAGACCAGCCAGATAAAGCAGTTCGATTTTTGGCAGTAACTGGGCGATTTTTGCCACAACCGGAAAGCGCTCCTCGACTTCCGGATAGCGGAAGCGCCGCATGTTTTTCAATACCAGCAGGGTGTGCGCATCAACCGTGTAGATATGGAAAAGGTCATACTGCATCTGCCCGATGATATTGCCAAAGGCGGGGATATAGCGGCCCAGTACGCCATACCGCTTCATGCGCCGCAACGATGAAAACAGGGCATGCTTGCAACGCAGCAGCTCCATGAAGAGCGATGTGTTGCGGATGTCATTGCGAAAGCGGTCGTCAATTTTTTCGGCGCTTTCCATGATGAGCCGGATGGTGCTGGCGCGTACGCCAAGGATGTCGGCGTCATTGCCAAGCAGGACAAATATTTCCATCAGGGCGGCGGGCGTCCTCTGGAAGACCAGATTGCTGGTGGTCTCAATGTAACCGTCACGCAACTGGAAACGGGAATTGACCTGCGTGATAACGGCATCGTCCTCGGCACGCAGAATGGCCTCGTCGAAATACTGCAGCAGCATTTCGTTCAGCATCGAGATGGTCATGGCGGCCCGGTAATAGGACTTCATGAGCTGTTCGACGGCACGATTGGCATTGGTGTCGGTATAGCCGAAGAGCAGGGCAATCTGGCGCTGATAATCAAACAGCAGCCGGTTTTCACTGCGCCCGGCAATCATGTGCAGGGCAAAGCGGATACGCCAGAGCAGGGACAGTCCTTCATCGAGCTGATGAAATTCGTTTTCGGTAATGAAGCCGTGCCCGACCAGGTCCTGCAGGGTTGCTGCGCCGAAGTGGCGTTTGGCCACCCAGCCTACCGTCTGGATGTCGCGCAGGCCGCCTGGTGCATTCTTGATGTCTGGCTCGAGGTTGTATTCGGTGTTGTTGTGCTTGGCATGCCGTGCGATCTGTTCGTCCCACTTGGCCTTGAAGAACGCCTTGCCTGGCCAGAGGTGCTCGGGGCCGGTACGCACCAGCATGGTTTCCCGTAATGACTCGTTGCCAATGATGGTGCGGGACTCCATCAGGTTGGTGGCAATCGTAATGTCCTCGCGTGCTGCTTCTACGCATTCTTCCTGCGAGCGGACACTGGAGCCGACTTCCAGGCCCAGATCCCATAGCAGGGTAATGAAGCTGCTGATCGCCTGCCCCTCGGCCTCGCCAAGCGGGGTCTGGTTATGCAGGACCAGCACGTCAATGTCAGAGCCGGGATGCAGTTCGCCCCGGCCATAGCCGCCCACGGCAAGCAGCGTAACGTCAGTGTAGGCGTCCAGTTTGAGGGCGCACCATGCATGCGCAAGTACCTGATCGATCACCCATGCGCGCATGCCGACCAGCTGGCGGATGTCTTCCCCTGCCCGAAAGCGCTCAAACAGCACTTCCCGGGCCTTTTTCAGTGCCTCGCGGTAGGCGCCTCGTGGTAATGCTTCCCCGGTGTCCAGGCTCGCCGGGTCGAAGAGCGTGGTATCAATGGCAGCATTCATATGCGTGGTGTCCGCGTGTGGTGTATGGGGTTCAGGCCCCAAGAAAGCTGAGGTCTTCTTCGCTACGGGCGGTCAGTACTTCCACGCCGGTCGGTGTCACCAGCAGTGTGTGCTCCCATTGTGCCGAGAGCTTGTGATCCTTGGTGACAGCTGTCCAGCCGTCCGGAAGCACCTTTGTATGATAGCTGCCGGCGTTGATCATGGGTTCGATCGTGAACGTCATGCCGGCTTGCAGTTCCATGCCTGTGCCAGGCTGGCCATAGTGCAGGATCTGGGGGTCTTCGTGGAAAACCTTGCCGATACCATGGCCACAAAAGTCGCGAACGACGGAGAAACGGTTGGCTTCAGCGTGCTTCTGGATGGCGTGACCAATGTCGCCGAGGCGACAGCCCGGCTTCACCACGGCCAGTGACTTGTACAGGCACTCCTGGGTGACGCGGATCAGGCGTTCGGCCAGGATGGATGCCTTGCCGGCCACATACATCTTGCTGGTGTCGCCAAAGTAGCCGTTCTTGATCACGGTGATGTCGATATTGACGATGTCGCCTTCCTTGAGGATCTTGGTCTCGCTGGGAATGCCGTGGCAGACCACATGGTTGACCGAGGTGCAGATGCTCTTGGGGAAGCCCTTGTAGTTCAGGGGTGCCGGGATGGCCTTCTGTACGTTGACGATATAGTCATGGCAGATCCGGTCAAGTTCGCCTGTGCTGACCCCGGGCTTTACGTAAGGCCCGATCATGTCGAGCACTTCCGCGGCCAGGCGGCCGGCTACGCGCATGCCTTCAATATCGTCGGGGGTCTTGATCAACTGGCTCATTGGGGTCTCGGCATGGAGCTGTCCGGTGGGCGGCCAGCGGTTGAGGCGAAAGGGGGCCTATGGTATAAAGCGCCGCGCTTTTCAGCAAACCCGTGTTGAACGGGGGTGCCAAAAGGCGACATCCCTGAAACCGCACACATGTCGTCACGGCTGCCTGGGTGCCTTCCGAGAAAGGAGGGTGGGCAATCGGGACATGTGGAGGCCTAACCCATACTGGAGTTTCTCATGGCACAAGTCACCATGCGCGAACTGCTGCAAGCAGGCGCACATTTCGGTCACCAGACCCGTTTCTGGAATCCCAAGATGGCTCAGTACATCTTCGGTGCCCGTAACAAGATTCACATCATCAACCTCGAGCACACCGTTCCGGCCCTGAATGACGCGCTGACCTACGTCAACAAGCTGGCGTCGAACAAGAACAAGGTGCTGTTCGTGGGCACCAAGCGTGCTGCAGCCCCGATCATTCGCGAACAGGCCACCCGCGCTGGCATGCCTTTCGTCGATCACCGCTGGCTGGGCGGCATGCTCACCAACTGGAAGACCATTCGCCAGTCCATCAAGCGTCTGAAGGACCTGGAAGCCCAGGTACAGGACGGCACCTTCGCCAAGCTGACCAAGCGTGAAGCGCTGGAACGCACCCGTGAAATGGAAAAGCTGGAAAAGTCCCTTGGTGGTATCAAGGACATGGGCGGCCTGCCTGATGCCATTTTCGTGGTGGACGTGGATCACGAAAAGATTGCCATCACCGAAGCCAATAAGCTGGGTATCCCGGTGATCGGCATTGTCGACACCAACTCCAATCCTGCTGGTGTGGACTACGTGATTCCGGGTAACGATGACGCCATCCGTGCCGTGCAGCTGTATGTCGGTGCCATGGCTGATGCCGTGCTCGAAGGCAAGGAATTCGCTGCTACCCACAGCGGCCGCGAAGCTGACGGCTTTGTGGAAGTGGCAGGCGAAGCTGCCGAGTAATACCGGCAATATCGACCTTGCATGAACAAAGGGGGCATCGCCCCCTTTGTTCATCATGCAAAAAGGCTTTTGCCTTTCAGAATTTTTTCCTGCTGCGGGCAATGCTGCCCCGGCGCCAACACTAGAGGATTGCTGACATGGCAGAGATTACCGCCAGCCTCGTGAAAGAACTGCGTGACCGTACCGGCCTGGGCATGATGGAGTGCAAGAAGGCACTTACCGAAGCCAGTGGCGATATCGAAACCGCCATCGACAACCTGCGCAAGTCCGGCCAGGCCAAGGCCGCCAAGAAGGCCGGCAGCATCGCCGCCGAAGGTGCCATCATTGTGGCCCAGGAAGGCAATACGGCCATCCTTCTGGAAGTGAACAGCCAGACTGACTTCGTGGCACGTGACGACAACTTTGCTGCGTTCGCCAACAAGGTTGCCCGGATTGCACTCGCTGCCCGTGAAACGGATGTGGCCAAAATTGCCGGTCTGGACTTTGACGGCCAGACCGTTGAAGAGGCTCGTGTGGCCCTGGTCCAGAAGATCGGTGAAAACATCCAGGTGCGTCGTGCGCAACTGGTGGAAGGTGCCCTGCTGGCGACCTACATCCACGGTCTGAAGATCGGTGTGGTGGTGGCGCTGGAAGGTGGCAATGACGAGCTGGCCCGTGATGTTGCCATGCACATTGCTGCGGCAAAGCCCGAAGCCATTGCGCCGGAAGATGTGTCCCCGGCCCTTATTGCCAAGGAGCGTGAAATTGCTGCCGCCAAGGCTGCCGAATCCGGCAAGCCCGCCAACATCGTCGAGAAGATGGTGGAAGGCTCCGTGAAGAAGTACCTGTCCGAAGTGTCGCTGGTTGAGCAGGCCTTTGTGAAGGACCCGGATACCAAGGTCGGTGCCCTGCTGGCCAAGGCCGGTGCCAAGGTCGTCCAGTTTGTGCGCCTGGAAGTGGGCGAAGGCATCGAGAAGAAGGTTGTCGATTTTGCTGCCGAAGTGGCCGAAGCCACTGCTGCTGCCGCCGCTGCCAACAAGTAAGACGTTGCCAGCAAGTGAGAAAGGCCCCGTGAGGGGCCTTTTTCTTGGGCAAGTTTCCGCATCTTGCGGTAAGATTCCGCCACTTTTCGTACTGCCCTGAAGACTGCTTTTCAGGAAACCGCTCGAGGACGCCATGGCCGAACGTAACCCTGCACACAAGCGTATTCTGCTCAAGTTATCCGGTGAGGCACTGGCCGGCGATGCAGATGGTGGTATTGACTCCAAGGTGCTCTCCCGCTTGGCACTGGAGATCGGCCAGCTGGTCGGGATTGGTGTCCAGATCGGTATTGTAGTAGGTGGCGGCAATCTGTTCCGGGGGGCGTCCCTGCAGGCGGCCGGCCTGGACCGTGTTGCTGGCGATCACATGGGCATGCTGGCAACCGTGATGAACGGGATTGCCATGCGCGATGCCCTGGAGCGCAACAACATCAAGACCCGTCTGATGTCGGCCATTCCCATGAGTGGGGTGGTGGATCATTACGACCGTCGTGCCGCCGTCCGTTATCTGCAAAGTGGTGATGTGCTGATTTTTGTCGCAGGTACCGGTAATCCTTTTTTCACGACGGACACGGCAGCTTGTTTGCGTGGTATCGAGATCAATGCCGATCTCGTGCTCAAGGCCACCAAAGTGGATGGGGTCTACAATGCAGACCCGGTGAAAGATCCCACTGCCATCAAGTACGACTTCCTGACCTTCGACGAAGTCCTCGACAAGAAGCTGGGGGTGATGGATCTCACCGCCATCTGCCTGTGCCGTGATCACAGGATGCCGCTGCGTGTGTTCAACATGAACAAGGCCGGGGCACTACTCAATCTCATGGTTGGCGAGTCGGAAGGCACGCTGATCGAAAACGATCCGCGCTGAGGCGCGCTCGACTGCTGGAGTCCTTCATGATCAATGATCTGAAAAAAGACGGCGAAGTCCGCATGAAAAAGACCCTGGAGTCCCTTGAGCAGGGGTTTTCCAAGGTACGTACCGGTCGTGCCAGTCCTGCGATTCTCAAGGATGTGATGGTGCCGTACTACGGTACTGATACGCCTTTGACACAAGTGGCCAACGTCGGCGTGGAAGACTCGCGCACGCTGATCGTGCAGCCGTATGAGCGCACCATGATTGGCGCGATTGACAAGGCCATTCGCATGGCGGATCTGGGTCTGAACCCGGTATCCGGTGATGTGATTCGCGTGCCGTTGCCGGCGCTGACCGAAGAAACACGTCGTGACATGCAGAAAGTCGCGCGTGCCGAAGCGGAAAATGCACGTGTTGCCCTCCGCAACATCCGTCGCGATATTCTGGCGGACATCAAGGAGCTCCTGAAGGAAAAGGAAATCTCTGAAGATGAAGAGCGCAAGGGCAACGATGATGTGCAGAAGCTGACTGACAAGTATGTGGGTGAAGTTGACCGCATGCTGGCGTCGAAAGAACAGGACCTGATGCAGGTCTGATGGGGACGCCAATCGTGATCGAGAGCGCGGCACCGGATATTGGCTCGGCAAGCGACAGTCAGCCAGGGCATGTTGCCATCATCATGGATGGCAACAATCGCTGGGCCAAAAAACGCGGCTTGCCGGGTACTGAGGGTCACCGTGCCGGTGAGGCAGCCGTGCGTCGTCTGGTGGAGCACGCCATCCGCTCGAAAATCGAAGTGCTGACCCTGTTTGCTTTTTCGAGTGAGAACTGGCGGCGGCCCGAGCAGGAAGTGGCGGCCTTGATGTCACTGTTTCTTGAGGCATTGACCCGGAAGGTGGCGGAGCTCCATGAGAACGGCATCCGGTTGCGCTTTATTGGTGATCTCGAAGGTTTCAGTCTCGCCCTCCAGCAGGGCATGGCGGCGGCGGTCGACCTGACGGCCGCCAACACGCGCATGACCCTTGTGATTGCCGTGAACTACGGCGGTCAGTGGGATATGGCCCATGCTGCTCGCTGCATGGCAGAAGCTGTTCAGGCTGGACGCCTGTCGCTCGATGACATCACTCCTCTCGAGATGGGCCGACATGTCCAGATGGCTGATTTGCCGCCGGTGGACTTGCTGATTCGTACCGGTGGTGAAATGCGTATTTCCAATTTTCTGCTGTGGCAGGCGGCGTATGCCGAGTTCCTGTTTACAGATGTGCTCTGGCCCGATTTTGATGCGGCAGAGCTGGATCATGCCCTTATGACCTATGCCAGTCGGCAGCGCCGGTTTGGACGAACCTCGGAGCAGGTTGAGGCATCTCGTCATGACAAGTGAACTCAGGCAGAGAATCATTACGGCACTCCTGCTGTTGCCGGTTGTTGTCTGGTGTGTATTTCTGGCTCCGGATGCAACGGCATTTGCCTCGTTTGCCGGCGCAATCGTGATTGTGGGGGCATGGGAGTGGACTCGCCTGATGGGTTGGATGTCGGTCGCGCCCCGTGTGCTTTATGTGGTGTTGCTGGCTCTTTTGCTGGTCTCCATGAGACTGCCTGAGTTGGCCGGCTTTGCGCCCGCTCTCTACATGCTGAGTGCCGGTTTCTGGCTGCTGGCGCTGCGTCTGGTTACCGGTTATCCGGATAATGCCTCTCTTTGGGCGCGTGCCTGGCTGCTGGCGCCCGTTGGTCTGGTCCTGTTGCTGCCTGCCTGGCTGGGCTTGACCAGTCTGCATGCGGTCTCGCCCTGGTGGCTGATGTTTCTGTTCCTGCTGGTCTGGGGAGCGGATACCGGGGCGTATTTTGCCGGTCGTGCCCTTGGCAAGAACAAGCTTGCTCCGGCCGTCAGTCCTGGTAAGACCATCGAAGGAATGGTGGGGGGGCTGGCGCTGGCCCTCGCGATCGCACTGGCGGTTGCCATCTGGCGTGACCTTTCAGGTATCCGGCTGATGGCGTTCATGGGCCTGTGCCTGCTGACATCACTGGCGTCAGTGCTGGGTGATCTTTTCGAGTCCATGACCAAGCGGCATGCCGGCATCAAGGACTCCGGCAATATTTTCCCGGGGCACGGTGGTGCGCTGGACCGTATCGATAGCCTCACCGCAGCGGCCCCGGTATTTGCGTTGGGCTGGTGGCTGGCGGGCGGGTTCTGATGGCTGTGCAGCGAATCACCTTGCTGGGGGCGACCGGCTCCATCGGGGCGAGTACGCTGGATGTGATTGCCCGTCATCCTGACCGGTATCAGGTATTTGCCTTGACGGCGCACAGTAGGGTGGATGAGCTCGCCCGACTTTGCCGTACACACTCCCCCCAGGTTGCGGTTGTTGCCACCGCAGAGGATGCCTTGCGCTTGCAGACGCTCCTGCAAGGGCAGTCGATCAGCATCATGTATGGGCCGGAGGCGCTTTGTCAGGTTGCGGCGTCGGCGGAAACCGACACCGTCATGGCGGCGATCGTGGGGGCAGCAGGGCTGTTGCCAACGCTGGCGGCGGTGAAGGCGGGCAAGCGGATCCTGCTGGCCAACAAGGAGGCTCTGGTCATGTCCGGAGCCCTGTTCATGCGGGAGGTGGTCCGCAGCGGCTCTGCATTGCTGCCTATCGACTCGGAACACAATGCCATTTTCCAGTGCCTGCCAGGCAACTTCAGTCGTGGTCTTGCCCAGGTTGGTGTTGAGCGTCTGCTGCTGACGGCATCCGGCGGTCCCTTTCGCAACTGGACGATTGAGCAGATGCAGCAGGCGACGCCCGAGCAGGCCGTCAAGCATCCCAAGTGGTCGATGGGGCGCAAGATCTCGGTGGATTCCGCCACGCTCATGAACAAGGGGCTGGAGCTCATTGAGGCCTGCTGGCTGTTTGGTACCACGCCCGCACATGTGCAGGTGGTGGTGCATCCCGAAAGCATTGTCCACTCCCTGGTCCAGTATGTGGATGGCTCCACTCTGGCCCAGTTGGGTAATCCCGACATGCGTACGCCGATTGCTCTCGGGCTGGCTTGGCCTGACCGCGTGCCGGCAGGAGTGTCAGCGCTGGAGCTGTTTGCAACTGGCAGCCTTAATTTCGAGGCGCCCGACGAGGTGCGCTTTCCCTGCCTGCGTCTGGCACGCGAGGCCATGATGGCGGGAGGAACTGCCCCCGCCGTGCTGAATGCCGCCAATGAAGTGGCCGTGGAGGCCTTTCTCGATGGGCGGCTGCGATTCACTGATATTCCCGCGCTTATCGAGCGCACACTTACAGAATTGCCAATGATGGCAGCAGATGAGCTGTCCACAATCCTTGCTGCAGATCGTGCTGCGCGTGCGCACGCCTCCCGGCTGTTGCCGGTATCAGTTTGAGGGTGGGGCAATGAATTCTGTTTTTTTGATGGTGCTGGCGGCGATCATTGTTCTGGGGCCGTTGATTGCCATTCATGAGTTTGGTCATTTCTGGGTGGCTCGCCGCGTCGGGGTCAAGGTCATTACGTTTTCCATCGGCTTTGGCCCGGCCCTTCTTAAATGGAAAGACCGTCACGGTACCCAGTTCCAGGTTGCAGCCATTCCTCTGGGCGGCTTTGTGCGCATGGCGGACGAGCGCGAAGGTGAAGTGCCAGCCGAGGATATTCCCCGTGCCTTCAACAACCAGCCGGTATGGGCCCGCATGGCCATTGTGGCTGCCGGCCCCCTGATCAACCTCCTGTTTGCGGTACTCCTTTACTGGGTCCTGTTTCTTCAGCCCACCGAAACCTTGCGCACGGTGGTGGGACGTGTCATTGCCGACTCGCCGGCCGCGATGGCCGGCCTTGCGTCCGGCGACGAGATTGTGGCGATTGATGGCGAACCGGTGACGGACTGGGAAGCCATCAACTATGCGCTGATTGACCGTATGGGCGAGTCCGGCCAGTTGCGGGTGTCCATACGTCCGGCCGGTTCGACGGGTGCCAGTCAGGAAAGGCTGCTGGTACTGGATCATTTCCTGGGCGGGAGCGATGTCGATCCTTTCCGTGAAATCGGCTTCACCCCGTGGCAGCCCTTGCTGGACCCGGTTATTGGTGAAGTGGTCGCCGGCAGTGCGGGAGAGCGCCAGGGTCTGAAGGCGGGTGATCGTATTCTGGCTGTGGACGGACGCGCGGTTGAGAGCTGGCAGGATTTTGTTGATGTCGTGCGAGTGCGACCGGAGTTGCCGGTGCTGGCCGAGGTGCTGCGCGGATCTGATCGTCTGCAGCTGAATCTGGTGCCTGCAGCAGAGAAGGATGATCGCGGCGTTGTGCGTGGCCGTCTTGGCATTGCCCTGAAAGAGCAGCCTTATGAAGTGCCGGCCGCCTATCGGCAGACGGTCCAGTTGGGGCCAGTCGAGGCGGCGGGTGCTGCCATTGTGAAAACAGGTAAGCTGATTGCCTTTACGCTGGAGTCCATGGGCAAGATGATTCGTGGCCTGATCAGCGTGGATAACTTGAGTGGTCCGATTACGATTGCTAAAGTCGCCGGCCAGTCGGCGTCATTAGGCTGGGAAGCGTTGCTTGGTTTCATGGCGCTGCTGAGCGTCAGTCTTGGTGTGCTCAACTTGCTGCCGGTTCCCGTGCTGGACGGTGGCCATCTTGTGTATCACGCGATTGAAGGAATTACGGGGCGTCCCCTCTCGGAGCGGGTGCAGATGTTTGGTTTGCGCATTGGCGTTGCCATGCTGATGAGCCTGATGCTGTTGGCCATATTCAATGATTTGAGCCGCCTGTGAGCGCGGGGTCTTTTATTCCATGAGTTTTTTACGGCTGCGGCAGGCATTGCCAGCGACCGTCGTGATGTGCTGTGCCGCCAGTGTGGTACAGGCCGACGATAGCTTTGTCATTCAGGATATACGCCTTGAGGGGCTCGCCCGGCTTTCTGCTGCCAGTGTCTATGCCGCATTGCCGTTGAGTGCCGGTGATCGCGCGGACGGGGCTAAAGTAGCCGAGGCGTTACGCCTGCTGTTCAAGACGGGAAATTTCGAGGATATCCAGGTTGGACGCGATGGCGACGTTCTGGTGATCCGACTGACCGAGCGGCCATCCATCATCAGTCTGGACATCAAGGGCAACAAATCCATCGACAAGGACAATCTGCTGAAGGGGTTGAAGTCGGCAGGCCTGGCAGAAGGGATGGTCTTTCAGCGCTCGGTGCTGGATCACGTCAAGCGCGAACTGGAGCGACAGTACATTGCCCAGGGGCGCTATGGCGCAGAAATTACCGTGGATGCCAAGCCAAAGCCCCGCAACCGGGTGGCTCTCGATATCCAGATTGAAGAGGGCAGTGCAGCCAGGATCCGGGGTATCAATTTTGTCGGCAACAAGGTGTTTGACGACAAGGTATTAAGCAGTACGTTCCAGCTGCGGCCGACACACTTCACCTCATTCTATAAGAACGATGACAAGTACTCCCGCGAAAAGCTGCAGGGTGATCTGGAGCGGTTGCGCTCGCAGTACATGGATCGTGGTTATGTGAATTTCAGCGTCAATTCGACCCAGGTCACACTCTCGCCTGACAAAAAGGATGTCTTCATCGATATCAATGTCAGTGAGGGGGAGCAGTTCAAGTTTGGCGAGATCAAGATTTCCGGCGAGCTGCCTGTCGCCGAGGATTTGCTCAAGCGTTTCCTGCTGATCCGCAAGGACGACATTTTCAATCAGGCCGGCATTACCAGTACGACCAAGCTGATGACGCGCCGCCTCGGGAATGACGGTTATATCTTTGCCGAAGTAAATGGTGTGCCGGATATCCACAATGATACCCGTGTTGCAGATGTCACCTTCTTTGTTAATCCCGGCAAGCAGGCCTATGTTCGCCGTGTCAATTTTTCCGGGAACATGAAGACCGATGACAATGTCATGCGCCGTGAAATGCGACAGCATGAAGGTGCACTGGCCTCAAGCGAGAAGCTGGATCTGTCCAAACTCAGATTGCAGAGACTGGGCTTCTTTGAGGAAGTGACGCTGGATACACCGCGAGTGCCCGGTGTGTCGGATCAGGTTGATGTGAACATTGCGGTAAAGGAGCAGCCTTCCGGCACCATTGGTGCCAGTATCGGTTTCTCTCAGGGCTCCGGCATGATCTTCAGTGCCAATGTCAGCCAGACCAATTTCATGGGAACGGGAAACCGTTTTTCTGTGGCCCTGAATCGCTCGGACACACAGGATTCCTACAATCTGTCTTTTGTAGACCCCTATTTCACACTTGATGGCGTCAGTCGCGGTTATAACATCTTTTATCGCGAGACCAAGTTTGATGCCCGCAACGTGAGTAACTACGTTACCAACACGATGGGTGGCAACATCAGTTTTGGCTATCCGATTGACGAGAACGAGTCGATCAATTTCTCGGTTGGCGCAGACAAGACCGACATCACCATCGGCTCACTGGCATCCGAGGTCGTGACTGATTTTGTGGCGGTCGAGGGTGATCGCTACCTGAATTACACCAGCACCCTGTCCTGGGGGCGTAACACCCTTAACCGCGGCATGTTTGCGGATCGTGGTGCCTCACAGTCGGTGGGTCTGGAGTTTACCCTGCCGGCCAGTGATCTTGCCTTTTACAAGCTGAGCTATAACGGCCAGTTGTTTATTCCTCTTGGGAATCCCCTGGTCATGCGCTTGCACACCAGCCTTGGCTATGGCGACAACTATGGCGATACCAGCCGGCTGCCGTTTTACAAAAACTACTTTGCCGGCGGTTTTGGCTCAGTACGTGGCTACGAGGACAATACGCTGGGGGCAAAAAGCTGTTCGGTTGCCCTCTGTCCGAATGACCCCTATCCCGAAGTGGTGGGGGGTAATATCCTGATCGAGGGTGGTGCAGAGCTGATCGTGCCGACTCCGTTTGCTGCCGGGAATCGTCAGCTTCGGACGGTCGTCTTTCTGGATGCCGGTAATGCCTATGACACCGAAGTACCAGGCTATGGTCTCGATATGTCACTGATGCGTTACAGTGCGGGTATCAACCTTTCGTGGTTGACGGCGATTGGCCCGCTCAGCTTCAGTCTCTCCCGGCCGCTTAACAAGCAGCCGGGTGATGCAACACAGGCTTTCCAGTTTACCATCGGTCAGGGGTTCTGACCTGGGCTGGCAGGGAATTCAACAACAAGGCCGGATGGCCTGAAAAAACGGGGATTACGTTCATGCGTCATAGTCTGATTATTGCCGGACTGCTTGCCGGTCTGATGTCGGGTTCTGTTGTGGCAGAGCAGGCCAGTGTGGTGGTGGCTGACAGCCAGATGGCCCTGATGGCAACTGATGTTGCCAAGAAGTCGAACGAGAAGCTGCAGGGTGAGCTCAAGACGCAGCTTGACCGGATGGATGCCATTCGCAAGGAGGTCAAGGTTATCGAAGACCGCTTTCAGAAGGATGCTTCCGTGCTGAGTGAGGCCGACAAGAAGAGCATGCAGAAGCAGGCCGAGAGCAAACTGAGTGAGTACCGCAATCTGGCCGAGACAGTGCAGAAGCGCAGACAGGAAGTTCATGGCGAACTGTTGCAGCGCATGCTTCCCAAAATGGAAGCCGTGATTGAGGAGCTGCGCAAGGCCGGTGGTTACGACATCATCATTGAAAAGAAGAATGTGATTTTTGTTGATCCTGCAGCGGACATCACGCGCAAGATCACCGAAAAGCTCAACGCAGCCAAGTAAGCCGCAGGAGTTGTCTGTGAGTGCAAAAACGGTCTGGACCCTGTCAGAGCTGGCAGAAATGCTGGGCGCCGAGTTGCGTGGTGATCCCGCGTACAGGATTTGCGGCGTACATACCCTGACGGTTGCCGGGCCGGATCAGCTTGGCTTCCTGGCAAACCCGCGTTACGTGGGCGAGCTGGAGCATACGCGGGCGGGGGCGGTGCTGCTGCGCCCGGCGGATGCGGAGGGCTATGGTGGCAACGCGCTGCTGTTGGCCAACCCCTATCTGGCCTATGCACGCGTTGCCCGGCTGTTTGACCAGACACCTCGCCCGGCTGCAGGTATACATGCAACCGCCGTGGTCAGTGCGACCGCACGGGTTGATGCCAGTGCTTCCATCGGCCCACATGCAGTCATTGCGGATGGGGTTGTCGTGGGGCCGGGTACCGTCATTGAGGCCGGGGCGGTAATCCAGGCGCGCAGCCTGATCGGGCGTGACTGCCGGATCAGGGCCAACGCGGTTGTCTATCATGACTGCGTGCTCGGGGATCGGGTCAACCTTCACTCGGGTGCCATTATCGGCAGTGATGGTTTCGGTTTTGCCAACGATGCAGGGCGCTGGGAAAAGATTGCCCAGATTGGCCGTGTCGTGATTCATGATGATGTTGATATCGGGGCCAATACCACCATTGATCGTGGTGCCCTGGAAGACACGATCATCCATCAGGGCGTCATCATCGATAACCAGGTACACATTGCCCACAATGTGGTCATTGGTGCGTTTACGGCCATTGCCGGTTGCGTTGGTATCGCGGGGAGTACCCGGATCGGTGCTTATTGCGTGCTGGCGGGTGGTGTTGGTGTGGCCGGCCATCTGGAAATATGTGACAAGGTACAGTTTACCGGGATGACCATGGTCACCAAGTCGATCACGTCTCCCGGTTCGTATTCATCGGGAACCGGCATGGAGTCCACCGTGAACTGGCGCAAGACGGCGGTCAGACTGCGCGGTCTGGACGACATGGCCAGGCGTTTGCGTGAGCTGGAAGCCATCGTTGCGAAGACCCAGCCGCCCGTTGAGCCTGTTTGAACCCTCTTTTCTGCTCAAAATCAAGCCTCTACGTGGGGCCCGTGAATCCTTACAATAGCCTGTCTGGGTGGTCGCGCAGGATGCCGGCCACTGACCACGCCATTTGTATCTGAGTTACCCGAGGACAGTACGACCATGATGGATATTCTGGAGATTCGCCAGTTCCTGCCACAGCGCTACCCGTTCCTGCTTGTTGACCGGGTGACTGATGTGCAGGCCGGAAAGATCATTAACGGCTACAAGAATGTCTCGGTCAATGAGGAGTTCTTCAACGGGCACTTCCCGGAGAAGCCCGTCATGCCAGGCATGCTGATTCTTGAGGCCATGGCCCAGTTGTCCGGAATTCTGGGCTTCTATACAACCGGCAAGCGTCCGGCAGACGGCTTCATCTATCTGTTTGCGGGTGCCGACAATGTACGCTTCAAGCGGCAGGTGGTGCCTGGGGATCGTCTGGAACTGCAGGCAGAAGTAACCGGCTCGAAACTTAATATCTACAAGTTCACATGTCGTGCGATGGTTGATGGAGAGCTGGCCGCCAGTGCTGATATTCTGGTTGCCGAGCAGACGGTATAAAAATAACTAGGGGTTTTGCCTGTGATCCATCCAACCGCGATTGTTGATTCCCGTGCCGAACTTGCTGCTGATGTCGAGGTAGGTCCGTACAGCATTATTGGACCCGATGTGGTGATCGGTGCGGGTACTCGCATTGCATCGCATGTGGTGATCAAGGGGTCCACCCGTATAGGAACCAATAACCGGATTTTTCAGTTTTCCAGCGTGGGCGAGGATTGCCAGGACAAGAAATACAATGGTGAGCCCACCCGTCTGGAAATCGGTAATGACAATGTCATTCGCGAGTCTGTCACCATTCATCGTGGCACTGTTCAGGATGACGGTCTGACGAAAATTGGTGATGGTAACCTGTTCATGGTTGGCGTGCATGTTGCCCATGACTGCAAGATTGGCAGCAACAATATTTTTGCCAATACCTGCGGCATTGCCGGGCATGTACATATTGGCGATAGCGTTATTCTTGGCGGCATGACCGGTGTCCACCAGTTTTGTCGTATCAGCTCTTATTCCATGGCTTCAGGTTGCAGCCTGATTGTGAAGGATGTGCCCGCCTATGTGATGGTGGGTGGTAATCCCGCCGCCGCGCATGGCATGAACTTCGAGGGCATGCGTCGTCGTGGCTGGTCACAGGAAACCATTGGCAAGTTGCGCAAGGCGTACAAGATTGTCTTCCGTGAAGGCCTGACCCTGGAAAATGCCCTTGTCGAGCTCGATGCCATGGTGGCCGAATGTCCCGAGCTGGTTGTTTTCATTGACTCCCTCAAGTCATCCACACGCGGCATAACGCGCTAGTCTCATGACCAGACCACTTCGCATCGGTATTGTGGCCGGTGAAGTCTCTGGCGACACGCTGGGTGCAGGCCTCATGCAGGCATTGCGGCAGCGTCTTTCCCATGTCGAGTTTGTCGGTATTTGTGGTCCCCAGATGCTGGCCGAGGGTGGTCAGTCCATCTTCCCGATGGAGCGCCTTTCCGTCATGGGGCTCGTGGAAGTGCTTGGTCGCCTGCGTGAGCTGTTCACGATTCGTGACGAACTGGTACGGCAGTTCACCGAGCAGAAAATCGATCTCTTCATCGGTATCGACGCTCCCGATTTCAATCTGCGCATCGAAGCCATGCTGAAACCCCTGGGCATCCCGACGGTGCACTATGTCAGCCCCTCGGTGTGGGCATGGCGCCAGGGGCGCGTGGAGGGCATTCGGCAAGCCGTGGATACGGTGCTTTGTCTGCTGCCGTTCGAAAAGGAGTTTTATGACCAGCATGGAGTGAATGCCGTCTTTGTCGGGCACACACTGGCCGATACCATTCCGCTGGAACATGACACTGAAGCGTCACGGCGCGCACTCGGGCTGAAGCCTGATGCGGAGTACATTGCATTACTGCCCGGCAGTCGTGGTGGTGAAGTCAGTCGCCTTGCCCCCCGTCTTTTTGCCGCCGCAGCGCAGTTGCGCAAGGAGCGGCCACAGGCACAGTTCATTATTCCCGCGATCAATGCGGCTCGTCGTGCAGATATCGGGCGCTACCTTGCAGAGGCTGGTATTGAGGCGCATGTCTTTGATGACACTTATGGGGCCGGTGTAGGGCGTCTGGTGATGGGGGCGGCCGATGTGGTGGTGCTCGCCTCGGGAACGGCTTCGCTGGAAGCCATGCTGCTGAAAAAGCCCATGGTGATTGTTTATTACCTGCACTGGCTGACCTGGCTGATTGTCCGCTTGCTGGTGAAGGTCCCGTATGTGGGGTTGCCCAATCTGCTGGAGGGGGATGTGCTGGTGCCAGAGTTGTTGCAGGATGCGGCGACGCCGGATGCCATCTGCCGTGAAACGCTACGCTGGCTGAAGGATGACGGCTATCGCCAGCAGCGTCTGCAGAAATTCACCCGCCTGCACGAAATGTTGCGGCAGGATGCAAACGGGAAGGCTGCAGATGCCGTGATGCGTCTGCTGGACTTGCATCAGGTAGGAGCGGGTTGAGATGGCGCGGCAAGAGCGTGTTTTTCCTGCGTTGCCCGATCTGTCCGGTCTGCTCGTGGCCGGTGTGGATGAGGTTGGTCGCGGGCCGCTGGTAGGCGCGGTGGTGACGGCAGCGGTCATTCTTGATCCTGCCCGGCCAATTGCCGGACTGGCCGACTCCAAGGCGCTAACGGAAAAAAGACGACTGGCGCTGGCGGACGAGATTCGTGAAAAGGCGCTGTCTTTTGCCCTTGGGCGTGCCGAGCCTCATGAAATTGATGAACTGAATATACTGCATGCCACCATGCTGGCCATGCAGCGTGCCGTTGCTGCCCTGGATGTGGTGCCGCAGCATGTGCTGGTTGATGGTAATCGTTGTCCCCGTTTTTCCTGTGCCGCCACCGCTGTGGTGAAAGGGGATGCCCGGGTTGCAGTCATCAGCGCGGCCAGCATTCTTGCCAAGGTGGCAAGGGATGCCGAAATGACCACCCTGCATGAAGAATATCCGCAATACGGATTTGATCAGCACAAGGGTTATCCCACGGCAGTACATATGGCTGCGTTACAACAGCATGGGCCGATTTCTGAGCACCGTCGTTCATTTGCACCTGTGCGTCTGGCTCTGATGGAGCATTTCCCCGGAGACAAGAAATGACCGGTTTCGTGCACCTGCATGTTCGCAGCGAGTTTTCCCTGAAGGACAGTATTGTTCGTATTGATGAGCTGGTCGCTGCCACGACAAAGGCCGGCATGCCATCGGTTGCCATCAGTGACCTGATGAATCTTTACGGGCTGGTGAAATTCTACAAGGCAGCACAGGGTAAAGGCATCAAGCCGGTATTTGGCAGCGATCTTGTAGTCAGGGATGGCGAGCAGCTGTTTGAGGTAACCGTGCTTGTGATGAACGAGCAGGGTTACCGCAATCTTATCCGTGTGATTTCGGATGCCTATATCCACGGTCAGGAAATGGGTGATGCGATTGTTGCACTTGAGCTGCTGAGAAAGCATGCGGACGGCTTGATCGTCCTGCTGGGACGTCGCAGCGACATCGGCCAGACGTTGCTTGGCTCGGATGAGCAGACGGCGCCTGACCATCTGGCGATGTGGATGCAGCATTTTCCGCAGCGCGTTTATCTTGAACTGACCCGTACCGGTCGTGATGGCGACGAGGATTTCCTGCATGCTGCCATGGCGCTCGGCGAGCAGTTGCAGTGCCCGGTGGTGGCGACAAATGATGTGCGCTTTCTGGTTCAGGATGATTTCGAGGCGCACGAGGTACGAGTCTGCATCGCACAAAGTTATGCACTGGATGATCCGCGTCGTCCCCGCGACTACTCTTCCGAGCAATACCTGAAAACGCCTGAGCAGATGGCCGAGCTGTTCTCTGATATTCCGGAAGCGCTGGAAAATACGCTGGAAATTGCCCGGCGTTGTACGCTGGACATCACGCTCGGCAAGAACTATCTGCCGAACTATCCGGTGCCGGAAGGCATGACCATGGATGAATACTTCATCCAGTATTCACGCGACTGCCTTGAAGAGCGCTTGAGTGTTCTTCTGGACAGTACGGCAGCAGACTATGCTGAAAAGCGTAAAACATATGCAGACCGCCTTGAGTTTGAGCTTGGCATCATCAACCAGATGGGGTTTGCGGGCTACTTCCTCATCGTGATGGACTTCATTCGCTGGGCCAAGCTCAATGGTGTGCCGGTTGGGCCTGGTCGCGGCTCCGGCGCGGGCTCGCTGGTGGCGTATGCCCTGAAAATTACCGATATTGATCCGTTGCCCTACGACCTGCTGTTCGAGCGATTCCTCAATCCCGAACGTGTTTCCATGCCCGATTTTGACATCGATTTCTGCATGGATGGCCGTGACCGCGTCATCGATTATGTCGCCAACAATTACGGCCGCGAGGCGGTGTCACAGATCATCACGTTTGGCACCATGGCAGCAAAGGCTGTGGTACGTGACGTGGCGCGTGTGCAGGGCAAGTCCTATGGCCTGGCAGACCGAATTTCCAAGCTGATCCCGTTTACGCCGGGTATCTCCCTGCAGGAAGCACGTGAGCAGGAACCGCAGCTGAATGATCTGCTCACCAATGCAGCTGAGCGTGATCACGAGGATGCGCTGGAAATCTGGGAGATGGCGCTCAAGCTTGAGGGTATTACGCGTGGTGTCGGCAAGCATGCCGGTGGTGTGCTGATTGCGCCAGGCAGCCTGACGGATTTCACGGCCATTTTCTGTGATGAAGAAGGGCGCTGGGTCAGCCAGTACGACAAGGATGATGTGGAGCAGGTGGGGCTGGTGAAGTTCGACTTCCTCGGTCTGCGCACACTGACCATCATCGACTGGGCACTGAAGGACATCAACGCCAAGCGTGCACGTCGAGGCGAAGCGCCACTCGACATCATGCAGGTGCCGCTGAATGATGCGGCGAGCTTCAAACTGTTGCAGGAAGGCCGCACGACGGCCGTGTTCCAGCTGGAATCCCGCGGCATGAAGGAGCTGCTGAAAAAGCTCAAGCCGTCGAATTTTGAAGACCTTATTGCATTGGTGGCGCTGTATCGCCCGGGGCCGCTTGAGTCCGGTATGGTGGATGATTTCATCAACCGGAAACACGGACGTGCGCCAGTGGCGTATCCTGATGCGCAATACCAGCACGAATGCCTGGAGCCGGTACTGAAGCCAACCTATGGCGTTATCGTGTATCAGGAACAGGTGATGCAGATTGCCCAGGTCATGGCCGGCTATTCGCTGGGTGGCGCCGACATGCTGCGTCGTGCCATGGGCAAGAAAAAGCCCGAGGAAATGGCCAAGGAACGTGTGAAGTTCATGGATGGTGCCAAGAGTCAGGAGATTGATGCCAATCTTGCCGGCCACATCTTTGACCTGATGGAAAAGTTTGCGGGCTACGGTTTCAACAAGTCGCACTCTGCTGCTTACGCACTGGTGTCCTATCAGACTGCCTGGCTCAAGCAGCATTATCCTGCCGAATTCATGGCGGCGGTGCTGTCGTCTGAAATGCACAACACCGACAAGATCGTGACGTTCATCGAAGAGTGTCGCGAGATGAAGTTGCGTATCGTGTCCCCGGATGTGAACCATAGCCGTTTCAAGTTTGTGACCACGGATGCCGGCGAGATCATTTATGGTCTGGGGGCAATCAAGGGGGTTGGCGAAGGTCCTACCGACAACATCATGCAGGCGCGTGAAGCCGGTGATGCCTTCAGGGACCTGTTTGATTTCTGTCTGCGTGTCGACTTGCGCAAGTGCAACAAGCGTACGCTGGAAGCGCTGGTACGTGCCGGTGCACTGGATGCGCTGGGGCCGCATCGCGGGGTGATCATGGCTTCGCTGGACGAGGCGGTGGCCGCTGCCGAGCAGCAGGCCCGTAATGCGGATGCCGGTATTGTCGACCTGTTCGGCGATGTGGTGGAAGCCGCACCGAGTGGCGAATTCATTGATGCCTTGCCGTGGACCGATGACGAACGCCTGATGGCGGAAAAGGAAACGCTTGGGCTTTTTCTCACCGGGCATCCGATTGATCAGTATGAAAGCGAGCTGGTGCGTTTTGTCGAACAGCGTCTCGCCGATCTTCAGCCTACCCGGCGCGGGGTCACTACCACAGTGGCAGGCCTGGTGATGGCCAGCCGCATCCAGAAGGGCGCACGAGGAAACCGGGCATTCGTGACCCTTGATGACCGTACAGGGCGCATCGAGGCGGCCCTGTTCAGTGATGCCTATGAGCAGTTCCGTCATCTGCTTGTAAAGGACACGGTGGTCGTTGTCGAAGGCGAAGTCAGTCATGATGACTATGCCGGTGGCCTCAAGATGGTGGTGCGCAAGGTCATGAGCCTGGCCGAGGCCCGGGCCAGCCGCAGTCGCGGTCTGGAGATACGGGTCGATGCCGCCAGCATGGGCAGCCGCTTTGTGCATGAGTTGCAGCAGTTGCTCACCGGACATCGGCCGCTTGATGGTCAGCAGGGGGCGTCGATCAGGCTGCATTATCGTCGCCCTGATGTCGAGGCGACCTTGCGTCTGGGGGACGCCTGGCGCGTCAATCCCTCCGAGGAGTTGCTCAAGCGCCTGCGCCAGCAGCTGGGTAACGCGGCGGTCGAGGTTCTGTACTGACCTGGTTCTTTGAAATGAATTGCGGCAAATCCCGGGCGACAGGTGGTTCGCGCGGCATGACGGTCACGGTTACACTAGAGACCGTTTCCCGGCTGCACGGGGTTATCAACTCCGTGCGTTGCCTCTTGATACCACAGGCCAGACCATGGCCGTGTCTGCGTAAGGAAGGGAAGGCATGAATCCGAACTATCTGGATTTTGAGCAGCCGATTGCCGAGCTGGAAGCCAAGATTGAAGGGCTCAAGCTGGTCGGGTCCGGCACCGGCCTCAATATCAACGAGGAAATCACCCGTCTTGAGGACAAGAACCTCAAGCTGACGGAAGAAATTTTTACCAGCCTGACTGCGTGGCAGGTGTCCCAGCTGGCGCGGCATCCGCGTCGCCCCTACATGCTGGACTATGTTGAGCGCATCCTCACGGACTTCGATGAGCTGCACGGTGATCGTGTGTTTGGTGATGATGCGGCGATTATCGGTGGTACAGCGCGCCTGCAGGGTGAGCCGGTGATGGTGATCGGTCATCAGAAGGGCCGTGACGTGAAGGAAAAGGTACGGCGCAATTTTGGCATGCCAAAACCTGAAGGCTACCGCAAGGCGTTGCGCCTCATGGAGATGGCCGAGCGTTACCAGTTGCCGATCCTGACCTTCATTGATACGCCTGGCGCCTACCCCGGCATTGATGCCGAAGAGCGTGGCCAGAGTGAAGCCATTGCACGCAATCTTGCGGTCATGTCCCGGCTCAAGACTCCGATCATTTCTACCGTGATTGGTGAGGGTGGCTCCGGTGGTGCACTGGCTATCGGTGTATGTGACAGTCTGCTCATGCTGCAATACAGTACCTATTCCGTGATTTCCCCCGAGGGCTGTGCCTCCATCCTCTGGAAAACGTCGGAAAAGGCGCCTGAGGCTGCTGAAGCGATGGGGCTTACAGCGGAGCGACTGAAAGAGCTGGGTTTTGTTGATGAGCTGGTCAGGGAGCCTTTGGGCGGTGCGCATCGTGACATGGATGCCATGGCTGACAGCTTACGCAAGTCCCTCATTCGCCAGCTCAAGAAGTTGCGTGGCCTGGACTCGCCCGCCTTGCTCAAGCGTCGGTATGAACGCCTGATGAGCTATGGTATCGAGTGATGGCCTGCTCGCGAGAGTGTGTTTCTGCGCCGGCTGATGCCGGCGTTTTTCTTGATGCAGGTTTTTGATGACAGCCTTCATGCCTGAACAAGCAATGCAGCGGTTTCTGGATCGCATGATGGACCAGTCGCCACAGGTACGGCGACTGGTGATCGGCGTTTCCGGCGGACTGGACTCGACAGTGTTGCTGCATCTGTTGCATACGCTGACTTCACGTCATGGCCGCGAATTACTGGCGGTGCATGTGCATCATGGCCTCAGTCCTCATGCAGATCACTGGATGGCACATGTCACCAGTGTTTGTGACAAATGGCAGATACCGTTGCAGGTACACAAGGTGGCGGTGGAGCGTGTGGCGAGTCTGGAAGCGGCGGCGCGTGCCGCGCGTTATCAGGCATTCGCTGCCAGTGTTGTCGAAGGTGATGCACTGTTGCTTGCACAGCATGAAGATGATCAGGCTGAAACACTGCTGTTTCGCCTGATGCGTGGCGCGGGTGTTACCGGGCTTGGGGCCATGCATGAGGCGGGTGAGCTTGCCTCACCGGGCAACCCGGCGGTGCCATTGTGGCGGCCACTGCTGGCTGTTGCCCGGCTGTCGCTGCTGCACTATGCGCAGGAACATGACCTGGCATGGGTGGATGATGAGTCCAATCATGATGCAAGGTATGCACGCAACTTCCTGCGCAATGACATCCTGCCCACGTTGCGGGAGCACTGGCCTGCGGTAACGCAGGTTCTGGCTGCAACGGCAGGGCGCATGCAGGAAGCGGATGCGTTGTTGCAGGAAATGGCAGCAGGCATGGCCGCGGACTGTATTGATGGTCAGCACCGTCTTCAGGTTTCTCCGGTGCTGGCCTTGTCAGCCCCGCGCCAGCGCCTGTTGTTGCGTTTCTGGTTGCAACAGCAGTCTTTCCTGTTGCCGGATGAGGCAATGCTGGAGCGTATTCGCGGGGAGGTCATGATGGCGCGTGAGGATGCTGCGCCGCTTGTGTGTTGGGAGGGGTGCGAGATCCGGCGCTATCGTCAGCATTTGTATGCCATGCCCCCGTTGCCGGAGGTGTCGGCGGACTGGCAGGCGGAATGGATGCTGGCCGAGCCACTGTTGCTGCCTGATGGTCGTGAACTTTCGGCGAGCCTGCCGGCAGGCGTTGGGCTGGCGGACTGTCATGTCGGGTTTCGCAAGGGCGGTGAATCGTTGCGTGGACACGGCATGACGCATGACCTGAAAAAACTGCTGCAGGCATCTGGCATTCCGCCCTGGGAACGTGAGCGGTTGCCGCTGGTTTTTTCTGGCGGGGAATTGATGGCAGTGGCGGGTACCGCTTTGCGATCATCGCTTTTGCACGAAGCGGTCCGCTTTTCCCTTTGTGATGTCACTTGCCCGATGGAAAAATAAAAAAGCCGTGAAAATCACGGCTTTTTTATTTGGCAGGCCTCACGGCTCACAGCTTGCGCATCACCAGCGTGGCGTTGGTGCCGCCAAACCCGAAGCTGTTGGACATGACGGTTTTCAATCCTGCTTTCTCGATGGTTTTCTGCACGACATTCATGCCTTCAGCTACGGGGTCAAGCGTATCGATGTTGATGGAGCCGGCAACGAAATCTCCCTCCATCATCAGCAGGCAGTAGATTGCTTCCTGCACGCCTGCAGCACCAAGCGAGTGGCCTGACAGGGATTTGGTGGAGCTGATTTTCGGGCTGCTTTCACCGAATACTTCGCGGACTGCCCGCAGTTCGGCGACATCACCAACCGGCGTCGAGGTGCCGTGGGCATTGATGTAGTCAATCGGGGTATCTACCGTGGCCAGCGCCTGCTCCATGCAGCGTTTTGCGCCTTCGCCGCTGGGGGCGACCATGTCATGGCCGTCAGAGGTGGCACCGTATCCGATAACCTCGGCATAAATGCGGGCGCCACGCTTGACGGCATGCTCATACTCTTCGAGCACCACCATGCCGGCGCCACCGGCAATGACAAAGCCATCACGGTTGGCATCATAGGCACGTGATGCTTTCTCCGGCGTATCGTTGTACTTGCTGGACATGGCACCCATGGCATCGAACAGGCAGGACTGTGCCCAGGTTTCTTCTTCACCGCCGCCGGCAAAGACAATGTCCTGCTTGCCAAGCTGGATCTGTTCCATGGCGTTGCCAATGCAGTGCGCGCTGGTGGCACAGGCAGAGGCAATTGAATAATTGACGCCCTTGATCTTGAAGGCGGTAGAGAGGCAGGCAGAGATCGTGCTGCTCATGGTGCGGGGCACCATGTAAGGACCAATGCGCTTTACGCCCTTGCTGCGTGCAATGTCGGCAGCCTCAACCTGATTGAGCGACGAAGCACCGCCCGAGCCGGCAATGATGCCGGTGCGCGGCTGGGAGACCAGTTCCGGAGGCAGACCCGCATCACTGATGGCCTGTTGCATGGCAACGGCGGCATAGGCCGCAGCATCACCCATGAAGCGCCTGTCCTTGCGGTCAATCAGCGCATCAAGATCAATCTCGGGGCGTCCGCTGATCTGGCTGCGAAAGCCCATCTCGGCATAAACCGGATTGGCCTTGATGCCGGACTTGCCCAGACGCAGGCTTTCACTGACGCTTGCCTTGTCGTTTCCCAGGCTGGAAACGATGCCCAGCCCGGTAATCACTACACGTCGCATCTTCAACCCTCATCGTTTGGCAGCGTCATTTCTTGCGCTGTCTTTTTATGCCTGTCATGCGTCAGTCAGATGACTGTCAGGACTGGCTGCTGATCAGAAGTGGTCAGTACTGGTGAACAGGCCACAACGCAGGTCCTGCGCGGTATAAATCTCGCGGCCATCCACTTTCATGCTGGCGTCTGCAATACCCATGACCAGCTTGCGTTCGACCACGCGCTTGATGTTCAGGTGATAGGTCACCTTCTGATGGTGTGGCAGCACCTGCCCGAAAAACTTGATTTCGCCCGAACCCAGTGCACGGCCCCGTCCCGGATTGCCACGCCATGCCAGCCAGAAGCCGAGCAGCTGCCACATGGCATCCACACCGAGACAACCAGGCATGACCGGATCACTTTCAAAATGACAGCCGAAAAACCAGAGGTCTGGACGTATATCAAGCTCGGCGATGACTTCACCTTTGCCGTACAGGCCGCCTTCATCTGTAATCAGGGAGACTCGGTCCATCATGAGCATGTTGGGGAGGGGCAGACGGGCATTGCCCGGTCCGAACAGTTCCCCGTGGGCGCAGGCAAGCAGGTCATCCCGGCTGAAGGCATTGGGTCGCATTATTGAAGCAGTCCTTGACGCAGCACCGCCTTTTTGGCGGCATCGGGATTGTATCAGGGGCCTCCTGACAGTCTGGTTGCTACAGGGTCCTAACTTGTTTCCAAATGTGTGACCCTGACCGTCAGAAACCCGGCTGTGTTACATGCGGATTATGGACAAGCAAAGGGGGCTGTATATGATGGCGCAGCCTTGGCTGGCAGGCCTTCGTGCGACTTGTCGCATCAGGCGGTCATCCCCTTTGTTCAGGAGTTTCGAATGCTCGTCGAGCTAGGTCATTTTGCGCTTGTGCTGGCGCTTGTGGTGGCAGTGCTGCAGTTCATCGTGCCGATCATCGGGGTCTGGCGTGGACATGCGGGGGCCCAGGCTGTTGCGCGCAATGCCGCCTATCTGCAGCTGTTCCTGCTCCTGTTTTCCTTCGGGATGCTGACGCTGGCATTCATCAATAACGACTTCACCATTGATTATGTCGCCAGGCAGAGCAATACCATGCTGCCGGTGTGGTACAAGGTTTCGGCGGTCTGGGGCGGGCATGAAGGCTCCCTTCTGCTGTGGGCTTTGGTGCTGGCGCTGTGGAGTTCGGCGGTGGCACGGTTCAGCCGCAGCCTGCCGCGCGACATGATCGCGCGCGTTCTGGCGATTCTTGGCAGCATCAGTGTTGCCTTCATCCTGTTCATCCTGTTGACGTCCAACCCCTTCCGCCGCCTGTTGCCGGACTTTCCTCCAGACGGTAATGACCTGAATCCGCTGTTGCAGGACCCGGGGCTCATCTTTCACCCGCCCATGCTCTACATGGGTTACGTCGGTTTTGCCGTACCGTTTGCCTTTGCACTCGCCGGCTTGATGGGCGGGCGTCTGGACTCGGCCTGGGCACGCTGGTCCCGCCCGTGGACCGTGGCGGCCTGGTGCTTCCTGACGGTGGGTATTGCCCTCGGATCATGGTGGGCCTACTACGAGCTGGGCTGGGGTGGATGGTGGTTCTGGGACCCGGTGGAAAATGCCTCCTTCATGCCCTGGCTGGCGGGTACGGCATTGATTCACTCGCTTGCGGTGACGGAGAAGCGGGGCGTATTCAAGGCATGGACCGTCATGCTGGCCATCATCGCCTTTGCGCTCAGTCTGCTGGGGACCTTCCTGGTGCGTTCCGGTGTGTTGACGTCTGTACATGCCTTTGCCTCGGATCCCGAGCGCGGGCTGTTTGTGCTGGGGATTCTGGCCGTGGTTATTGGCGGTTCGCTGACACTGTTTGCCGTGCGTGCCGGCATGCTTGCCAATGAGTCCCGCTATGAGCTGGTTTCCCGTGAAATGTTTCTGTTGCTCAATAACCTGATCTTGCTGACTGCCACCACTGTGGTGTTTCTGGGAACACTGTTCCCGCTGGTGGCAGACGCCTTCAATCTGGGCAAGATTTCAGTGGGCCCCCCGTATTTCAATCTGTTGTTTGTGCCGCTGACCCTGATGCTGATGGCATTCATGGCACTGGGGCCTCAGGCCAACTGGAAGCGTCATGATGCGCGTGCGTTGCTGCAGCCATATGGAAAAATTCTGGGTGCGGCAATAGTCGTTGGCGTTGTCATTCCGCTGCTGGTTTTTGCCAAGGCAGGAGTGGGTGTCATTCTGGCATCGGTATTGTCATGCTGGGTGGTCATTTCGGCTGTACGTGATGTCGTCGTGAAGGTGCGTACAGCCAGGGCCGGCATCCTGGCGGGGCTGCGGCGGTTGTCCCGCAGCTATGTCGGCATGCAGCTGGCTCATCTGGGGCTGGTGGTGACGGTGCTGGGTGTGGCATTTACTTCGGTGTACAGCATCGAGCGCGATGTCCGCATGGCGCCGGGAGACAGTGCGTCGGTCAATGAATACCGTTTTGTCTTTCAGGGAGTGGAAGAACACACGGGCCCGAATTATTCTGCAGTACGTGGCACCATGCAGGTGTTCAGGGGCGATCAGGAAATCGCTGTCATGCATCCGGAAAAGCGCTTTTATTTTGTGCAGCGCAACTCCATGACGGAAGCGGCCATCGATGCCGGCTTTTTCCGTGACCTCTATGTTGCAATGGGTGAACCGCTGGATGGCGATGCCTGGGCAGTCCGTCTGTATCACAAGCCGTTTGTGCGCTGGATATGGCTGGGTGCATTACTCATGGCTGCTGGCGGTTTGCTGGCGGCAAGTGACCGGCGCTATCGGTTGAAAGTGAAACAGGATGCGGTTGTGACGGCAGAAAGGGTGGCGGGATGAAAAGGCCGGTTCGCATTGCGCTGTATGCGTTGCCTCTGCTGCTGTTTGTGGCCCTGGCGATCCTGCTCGGTAGTCGTCTGGGTACCGATCCGGGTGTGCTGCCTTCGGCACGTCTGGGCAAGCCCATGCCGGAGTTCAGCATGACATCGCTGACGGCACCGGATCGGCTGCTGTCGGCTGTGGACGTAAAGGGAAAGGTTTCCATCCTCAATGTCTGGGCCACCTGGTGTATTTCCTGTCAGGTCGAGCATCCGGTCCTGATGGAAATGGCGCGTCAGGGCGTGCCGATCATCGGTGTCAATTACAAGGATATCCGTCAGGCGGCCACCAAGTACCTGGAGCTGCACGGCGATCCTTTTCTGTTCTCCGTGTTCGATGAAAAGGGCGATCTGGGCCTTGATCTGGGCGTCTATGGCGCACCGGAAACCTATCTGCTCGATCGCGATGGCAATATCCGTTACCGCTTTGTCGGGGTGCTTGACCCGCAGAAATGGGAAGCCGAGTTGAAGCCCCGCTATGAGGCGTTGCTGGCGGGCAGGGCGTTACCTGAAGAGGTGGCTACACAATGAAAATGATTGGTGTAGTGCTTCTGCTGCTGGCCAGTCTTGGCGCACAGGCAGCCATTGATGTTTACGAGTTCGAGTCGCCCGAGCAGGAGCAACGTTACCGTCTGCTGATTGAAGAGCTGCGTTGTCCGAAATGTCAGAACCAGAATCTCGCAGGATCGGATGCCGGTGTGGCAACAGACCTGAAGAATCGCGCTTACGAGTTGATGCAGGAAGGCAAGTCGGATGACGAGATTCGGGCTTACCTGATTGAACGTTATGGTGATTTCATTACCTACAAGCCGCCGCTGCGGGCAGGCACACTGGTTTTGTGGATGGGCCCGTTTGTTCTCATGCTGCTGGTGGGCCTGGCTCTGGTCTGGCGGGTGCGCCGGCCGGCCGCTCATCCGGCGGCCATTTCAGCAGAGGAGCAGGCGCGGCTGGCCCGGCTGCTCAATGATGACTCACCTTCTCGGGACTGACACGCGCACATGACTTTCTTCTGGATATTGGTTGTCCTGCTGTCCCTGCTGGTCACTGCTGCAGTGTTATTGCCGCTCTGGCGTGCGCCGCGACGTAATGAGCAATCACTGCTGGTGCTTAACCGGCGTGTGTATCAGGAGCGTCTGGCTGAGCTTGAAGCGGATCGTGACGAAGGCCGTATTGATGCCGACACTTTCAGTGACCTGCAGACGGACCTGCAGCGCAATCTGCTGTCTCTGGATGAGCCGGGGCAAAACGGTTCTGACGTGCGCTCATGGCGCGTGCCACTGGCCGTGGCAATTCTTGCGTCCCTGGTGGCGGTACTCTTTTATGGGCAGGTTTTGCTTTCCAGTGATGTCCAGACATGGTGGCAGGTACAGAAAAGCGCGGGCCCGGCCGCACAACGCCTGATTGAGGGCAAGTTGCCGCCGGAGAATGAAAACAATACCCACTCCCTGCAGGAAATCATTCAGGGTTTGCAGTACCAGTTGCAAAAGAATCCGGAGCAGCCTGAGGCATGGTTTACGCTGGGGGTGGCTTATGCACAGGCGGAGCTTTTGCCCCCTGCACTGACTGCATTCGAACGTGCGTGGCGGCTCCGGCCGGATGAAACCCGGTATGCCCTGACGTTTGCCCAGGCAAGACTGTTCAGCAATCAGGGGCAGCTGGATGATCTCAGTCGCCAGCTGCTGACGTCCGTCGTCCAGCGTGAGCCTGCACACGAAGGTGCGCTGTTGCTGCTGGGTCTGGGTGCGTACCGTAGTGGTGATCATGCGCTGACGGTATCCGTGCTGGAGCAGTTGCAGAAGGTGCGCGGCCAGCGCTCGCCTGGTGACGGCTCGGCCGCCATGCAGGAAGTTGCCAGAACGCTGGCAGATGCCCGGCTGCAGTTGCAGGCAAAGGCCGACGGGACTGCCCTGGCAGCCAGCACGTCACGCCTGAGTGTGTCCGTTCAGGTCGACAAGTCGCTGGCCGGCAAGTTCAGTCCCGAGGATGTGGTGTATGTGTTTGCCCGTGCCTTGCAGGGGCCGCCCATGCCACTGGCAGTGGTGCGCAAGACTGCCGCCGATTTGCCGCTGATGGTCGAGCTGGATGATTCGCAAAGCATGATGCCGGACCGCCCGCTTTCCTCGGTAAAGGAGATTGTTGTCGAGGCGCGAATATCGCGGCATGGATCACCCGAGAAGCAAGCCGGAGATCTTGAGGCGGTAGCCGTTCCGGTACGCCAGAGTGAGCAGGCACAGAAGGTGGTCTTGCGCATCAATTCCGTGCTGCCATGATTCCTTCAGGAAGGGAATGACCGGATGGTCTGCTTGTGATTGGCGGGTCCCGAGTGTATCTTTGCGGGCTTTCCTGCCTTGTTAACTGCCGACCAGCCCGCCCTTGAAGGCCCTGCTGTCACAGCTTGTTTGCCCGGAAACCGAGATTCAGTTGATTATTGGAGTGACATCACTATGCGCATCATTCTTCTGGGGGCTCCCGGTGCAGGCAAGGGCACACAGGCCCAGCTCATCATGCAGAAGTTCGGTATTCCCCAGATCTCCACGGGAGACATGCTGCGTGCGGCAGTAAAGGCGGGTACCGAGCTGGGTGTTGCTGCCAAGAAGATCATGGATGCAGGTGGACTGGTCTCTGATGACATCATCATCGGCCTGGTCAAGGACCGTATTACTCAGCCGGATTGTGCCAAGGGTTTCCTGTTTGACGGGTTTCCCCGGACGATTCCCCAGGCGGAAGCCATGATCGAGGCCGGTGTTGATATCGACTATGTGATCGAGATTGATGTTGGCGATGCCGAAATTATTGAGCGTCTCTCGGGGCGCCGTGTGCATCCAGCCTCTGGTCGTGTGTATCACGTCAAGTACAACCCGCCGAAAGTGGCTGGCAAGGATGATGCCTCGGGTGATGACCTGGTGCAGCGTGACGACGACAAGGAAGAGACCGTGAAGAAGCGTCTGGATGTTTATCACACCCAGACCAAGCAGCTGATCGACTTTTACCAGAAGCTCGCTGCGGATGGTTCGGCCAAGGCACCGAAGTACTCCCGTATTGCGGGTGTTGGCCAGGTGGATGAGATTGCAGCAAAGGTATTCGCCATTCTCGGTTGATCCTATATATAAGAAGCAAGACTTCTGGCTGACGCCGTGCTCATGCACGGCGTTTTGCTTTGTGGCCGGTCAGGTTCCTTGCTCCGTCCGTGACATTGCTTTATCTCACCATCATGCTGGTGGTGAGTGGTTGTTGCTTGTCGTCTTCTAGACGGCGCCTGGATTTGCTTAAATCCGGACATCACCTGGTGGAGTGTCTTTCATGTCTGAGCCCGTGCGTCGCCGTCTGGGAGTTGTGCTGGCCAATCTGGGTACGCCGGATGCGCCAACTGTTCCCGCCGTACGCCGTTTTTTGCGCGAGTTTCTGGCGGACTCGCGAGTGATAGAGATTCCTCGGCCGGTGTGGTGGGTCATTCTGAATGCCTTCATCCTGCCATTCAGGCCTGGGCGGGTTGCAAAGCTGTATCAGTCCATCTGGGAGCGTGAGGGTGATTCCCCGATGCGGCGGATACTGAAAGAGCAATGTGCCAAATTGCAGCAGCAGCTGACGGCATCCATGCCTGCTGTTGACGTGATTGTTGTGCCAGGCATGAGTTACGGTAATCCGTCGATGGCCTCCGCCATGGATGGATTGCTTGCGCAGGGAGTGGAGCAGATTGTTGTCCTGCCTCTTTTCCCCCAGTTCTCGGCAACCTCGACGGCACCGGTTTACGATGCAATTGCCCGTTGGCAGGCGACGCAGCGCAATCTGCCTTCGGTTGTGATCATCAAGGACTACTACAAGCACCCGATCTACATTGCTGCCCTTGCGGTTTCGATCCAGTCCCACCGGCAGCAAAACGGCTCTGCAGAAAAGCTGCTGTTTTCCTTTCATGGCATTCCCCAGCCGTATGCCGACAAGGGTGATCCCTATCCTGAGCGTTGCCGTGAGACGGCGGTTCGTGTTGCTGCAGCCCTGAATCTGCCTGACGATGCCTGGGCTTGCAGCTTCCAGTCCCGATTTGGCAAGCAGGAGTGGATCAAGCCCTACACGGATGTATTGCTGGAGTCATGGGCGAAGCAGGGGACGGCATCGGTGCAGGTTGTCTGCCCGGCCTTTTCTGCTGATTGCCTGGAGACACTCGAGGAAATTGCCGGGGAAAATTGCGAGGCGTTCCTGCATGCAGGCGGGAAAGCCTACGAGTACATTGCCGCGCTTAATACACGTCCCGATCATATTGCCCTGATGTCTGCACTGGTGCGCCCGCATCTGGAAGCCTTTCAGGCAAACTGATTCACGTGTGTTGTTAAAAAGCCCCGGATAAACCGGGGCTTTTTGTTTCTGGCAGTAACACTTTTATTTGATCTGATGCTATTTGGGGCAGTTCAGGTGCAGTGCAGTAATGCGATGCCGTTATTTTCCTGTACGCATGGACAGTTTTTGTGGGGGCTGTAAATCGGGCAGGTGTCACGGCGGTCTTGATAATGAATTTATCGGCGTGAGTGCTTGAAATGGTTTTCCTGAAACCAGGATGGAACTTTATATCGGGTGTTTTATTGTCCTTGAATGGTTCTCTGGCATTCAGTGACGGCGGTAATTAATCGCGTCGCACACTCTTTGGTGAATGCAGAAGGGTTGCCGGATGAGGAAAAATAATCCCGTGATCAAATCTCGTAATTAAGCGGAAATGCATTTCCGGAGACATTGAATGACTCTGAAAATGACTTTTTTGCGATTTTTTTAATAAAAACCATCAAAAATCAATTGTTAATGCTGGTAATTTGTACCAACTGCTTTTTTTTTGTGCTATTTTTTAAAACGTAGTAAGGCAAAATGCTTTTAAAAACACTTAGAGGGAGAACCTTCAATGGCTCGTACCACCAAAAAAGCTGTTGCGAAAAAACCGGCTGCTCGTAAGCCTGCTGTCCGTCGTGCTGCTCCTGCTGTGAGCTCCGCTGCTGGCGCCAAGGCCCAAGAAGCTGCCTCCAAGGCTGCTGCTACGCTGACTGCAGCTCTTGCTGCTGCAAAAGCAGCCAAGACCCCTGCTGCAAAAGCAAAAGCAAATGAAAAGGTGAAGGCTGCTCGCGCCGCTGCCCGTACAGCCAAGGCTGCACTGGCCAAGGCAAAGGTGCATGCCGCCGTTGAGAAGGTGAAGGCCGCTGCCGATGCGCGCGTAGCCAAACTGGCTGCTGCGCTCGAGAAGAAGCGTGCTGCTGCTGTTGAGCGTGCCAAGAAAGCTGCTGAAAAGCGTATCGCCAAGGCTGATTCTACCAAGGTGAAGGCTGCTCAGAAGAAAGTGGCTGCCAAGGTGAAGGCTGCGCTGAAGAGTGCTGCTGCCAAGATGAAGGCAATGGCCAAGAAAGAAGCTGCTGCTGCCAAGGCTGCCGAGCGTGCTGTTGCCCGCAAGGCTGCTGCACTGGCCAAGCGTGCTGCCAAGAAGGCTGCCGCTGCTGCCAAGCCAGCACGCAAGCCGGCTCGCAAGCCTGCTGCCAAGAAACCAGCTGCTGCGAAGAAGCCTGCTGCACGCAAGCCAGCTGCTGCGAAGAAGCCGGCTGCCAAGCCAGCTGCTGCAAAGAAGCCGGTTGCTCGCAAGCCTGCTGCGAAGAAGCCTGCTGCACGCAAGCCTGCTGCTTCGCGTCGCGGTCGTCCACCCAAGGCCGCTGCTCCTCAGGCCTGAGGTTGAAAAAACCCCGCTTCGGCGGGGTTTTTTTATGGGGTAACGGAATGAGAGAACGAATCCCGGCCGAGGGCTGAACGGGAATGCCACACTGACCGTGAACGGTTAGAATGCTCGTTTCCATTCAGACCAAGACTCCATGACGGACCGTTTCAACAGCCTTGCCATTCTGGGCAAAGAGGGGCGGCTTGCCGGACATATTGCCGGCTTTCGGCCGCGTGACTCGCAGTTGGCCATGAGTGATGCCGTTGCTGAGGCTGTCCGCGAAAAACGTGTACTGATGGTTGAGGCAGGTACCGGTACCGGTAAAACCTACGCCTATCTTGCTCCTGCACTTCTGTCCGGTGAGAAAGTCATTGTTTCCACGGGCACCCGTAATCTCCAGGATCAACTTTTTCATCGTGACCTTCCCACCATTCTGGCGGCAATGGGGGTTTCGGTACGCACGGCCCTTTTGAAGGGACGAGCCAATTATCTTTGTCCCTATCGCTTGCAGATTCATCTGGAGGATGGCCGTTTTGCCAGCAAGCAGACGGTGCATGAGTTGCAGCGGGTAGCCGAGTGGGCGCCCACGAGCAACAGTGGGGATATCGCCGAGCTGAGTGATCTGCCTGAGGATGCGAGTGTCTGGCCTTTGGTAACCAGTACGGCCGACAATTGTCTGGGACAGGAATGCCCCCTGATTGAGGAATGCCCACTGGCGCGTGCGCGCAAGAAAGCCAGTGAGGCGGATCTGGTGGTGGTCAACCATCACCTGTTTTTTGCTGATATTGCCATCAAGGAAGAAGGTTTTGGTGAGCTCCTGCCGGATGCCACGGCCATTATCTTTGATGAAGCCCACCAGCTGCCTGAAGTGGCATCCATGTTCTTTGGCGAAAGCATTTCCTCGCGGCAGTTGCTGGAACTGGCCCAGGATGCCGTGGGTGAAATGCTGCAGGCAGCCGGTGAAATGCGCTCCATTCTGGATGCGTCGACGCAGCTGGAGAATCGTGTCGCCGATATGCGACTGGTCTTTGGTGATGACGCGAGGAAAGGCATCTGGTCAGAGGTTTCCGGTCTGGAAAAAATGCCGGCAGGGATTGAGGGTGTGAGACTGGCACTGGCACATCTTTCTGCCTGTCTCGACGCGGCCAGTGCGCGCAGCAAGGGTCTGGAAAATGCCCATCGTCGTGCCGAAGACCTGATCGTTCAGTTTGAGAAGCTCACCGGTAATACGCCGGAAAACCAGGTGCACTGGTTCGAGACATTCAAGAAAGGTTTTGTCCTGCAGTGGACCCCGCTGGATGTGGCCAAGCCGTTTCGTGACATGGTGTCCGGCCGCAAGGCTGCCTGGGTGTTTACCTCGGCGACACTGGCGGTGCATGAGGACTTCCGGCATTTTTCCGGGCAGCTGGGCCTGAATGATCTGGAGACCATGCAGCTGCCCAGTCCGTTCTCCTATGAAAAGCAGGCGCTTTTCTATGTGCCGCGAGGCTTGCCGGACACCAGTGACCCCCGTTATACACAGTCGGTACTTGAAGCCAGCCTGCCGGTTTTACAGGCAAGCCGGGGTCGCGCGTTTGTTCTGTTCACCAGCCATCGTGCATTGAAGGAAGCGGCAGAGTGGTATCGCGGACGTCTTGAGTATCCGTTGTTTGTGCAGGGCACCATGGCCAAGGCAGAGTTGCTGAAGCGCTTCAGGGAGCATGGCAATGGTGTCCTGCTGGGGACCGGCAGCTTCTGGGAAGGTGTGGATGTACGTGGTGAGGCATTGTCCTGCGTGATTATCGACAAGTTGCCATTTGCCTCACCTGGCGAGCCGGTGATTGCTGCGCGTATAGATGCCTACAAGGCGCGGGGCCGGAATCCGTTTGTGAGCTATCAGTTGCCTGGTGCCATTATTGCCATGAAGCAGGGTGCGGGCCGCCTGATTCGTGACGAGACGGATACGGGTGTGCTCATGGTCTGTGATCCTCGTCTGGTTGGCCGTCCCTATGGCCAGCTCTTTCTGCAAAGTCTGCCGCCGATGCGGCGCACGCGCTCACTGGATGAGGTACGGGAGTTTTTTGCGATGATTGACAGCATGAGTGATGTGACGGCATGAAACTGCTTGCTCTTGAAACCTCGACCGAGGCTTGTTCCGCCGCCCTCTGGGTAGATGGAGCGTTGTGCGTGCGCTTTCGTCATGCGCCCCGCCTGCAGACAGAGCTGCTTCTGCCGATGATAGAGGACGTTCTGGCCGAGGCCGGCAT
Source organism: Moraxellaceae bacterium (assembly GCA_030646295.1). Classification (GTDB taxonomy): domain Bacteria; phylum Pseudomonadota; class Gammaproteobacteria; order Pseudomonadales; family Moraxellaceae; genus UBA2031. Next base: position 92,075 of record JAUSND010000002.1, on the reverse strand, counting down.
TACGCTGGCAGGTCTGGATGTGCTGGCGTACAGCCGTGGTCCCGGGGCCTTCACGGGGGTCCGTATTGCCGCTGCGGCGATACAGGCGATTGCCTATGCACGCGATTTGCCGGTGCTGGCGGTTTCCAGCCTGCAGGCGCTCGCGCAGGGCGCCTGGCGTGTGCACGGGGCCGAGCGGGTCTTGTCCGTGTTTGATGCGCGCATGAATGAAGTTTATGTGGGGGGATATGCGCTGTCAGAGACGTTGATGCTGCCACTGGATGTTGAACACCTGTGTGCGCCTTCCGTCTTGCCGGCATCCTTGTCGGGACGGTTTTTTGTGGCCGGTAACGGCGCCGGTGTTTACGAAGCCGAGTTACGTGCGCAATGTGATGTGACCGGTATTGATGCTGCATTGTTTCCCTCTGCGGAGGATGTCATTCCGCTGGCACTTCGCCTGCATGCAGAGGGAGGGGCGCAAGCTCCCGAGCTGGCACTGCCGGTGTATCTGCGCGATGAAGTCTGGAAGAAGTTGCCAGGACGGTAGGCTGGAGGATATATGGCGGGGATTGACTGGGACTTTCCTGATCCGAACATCATGCGGGTATGTGTTGATGCCTCGCATATTGATGTCATGCAGCACACCAATAATGTGGTGTACCTGCAGTGGCTGGAAGACGCGGCCTGGGATCATTCGCGCCAGCTTGGCCTGGCGGAGGCCGATTACGAGCGCCTGGGTTATGGCATGGTGGCCCGTCGGCATGTGCTGGATTATCTGCAGCCCACATTTCTGGGTGAGACAATCCTGCTGGGCACCTGGATCATCTGGAATGATCGCCTGTCGACGCGTCGCGCCTACCAGTTTGTGCGCGAGTCGGATGGCCAGACGGTGTTTCGTGGCCGCACGCACTGGGTGTGCGTGGACATAAAGGAAGGAAAAGTCCGGCGCATGCCGCCAGAGTTTCAGGCGGCGTATAAGTCGCCGCTGCAAATCGAGGAGTAAGCGTGGATTTTCTGCTGTTGTTGCAGGCCCTTGTCATGGGGGTGATCGAGGGACTGACCGAGTTCCTGCCGGTGTCCAGCACGGGGCACCTGATTGTGACGGCCGACCTGATGAATTTCTGGACGCCCGACAAGCGTGTGGTGTTCGAGATTGCCATCCAGCTGGGCGCCATTCTGGCGGTGTGTTTTGACTACCGCGAGAAGCTTGCCCGTGTCACCGTGGGTGTGCTCAAACGCGAAGCCGATGCTGTGCGCTTTACGGTGAATGTGCTGATGGCATTCCTGCCGGCCGCCGTGATCGGTTTTTTTGCCATCGGCATTATCAAGGACTACCTCTTTACGCCACTGGTGGTGGCGACGGCACTGGTGCTGGGCGGGATACTGATCCTGTATGCCGAGCGGCGCGAGCATGTCATTCGTGCGGAATCGCTGGATGATTTGCGCTGGCAGGATGCGCTCAAGGTTGGTTTTGCACAGTGTCTGGCGATGATCCCCGGCACCTCGCGCTCCGGGGCAACCATTATCGGAGGTTTGTTTTTTGGCCTGTCGCGCAAGACCGCCGCCGAATTTTCCTTTTTTCTGGCAATTCCCACCATGATCGGGGCCACGGCGTATTCGGTCTACAAACACCGGACCGAATTTGTGCTGGCCGATTTTCCCGTGTTTGCGGTGGGTTTTGTCAGCGCATTTCTGGTGGCAGCGTGGGTGGTGAAGGCGCTGGTGCGGTATGTCTCCAATCATGACTTCACCGTATTTGCCTGGTACCGCATTGTATTTGGCGGTCTGATCCTGCTGACAGCGTTCACCGGTCTGGTGGACTGGTCGGCACACTGATGGCACTGCACCTGCTGGTGGCAGAGTCCTGCGTGGCGCAGGCCGCCGATTTGTCGCGCCAGTTGTCCCTGCCTGCGGTTACCTATTCCTCCCCGCTCAAGCCGGCGTTGAAGGCCTTGCCCCAGGAAGGTGTTGCGCTGGTGTGTGATGAGACGGGCCTGGCGCTGTATGCGCTCAGCCTGCCCGGGTCTGGCCCGGTGCGCGTGGAACTGGGTGAGGGGGCACTGGGCTGGCGTCTGGACGAGGCAAAGGTCCGGCACGAGATGATTGTGAAAGCCTGTGGTGTGCGCCCGGGTGTCATGATGACAGTATTCGATGCGACGGCCGGCTTGTTGCGTGATGCCGCCGTACTGGCCATGGCGGGTTGTCAGGTGCAGCTGGCTGAGCGTTCGCCGGTGATAGGGCTGCTTGTCGGGGATGGCTTGCGCAGGGCAGCAGGCCGGCCCGAGTTACAGTCACTGGTGGAGCGCCTCCGCTTTTGCCCCGGGGATGCCCGGCAGCAGCTGGAGGCGCTGGCGTCTGCAGATGATCGTCCGGATGTGGTGGTACTGGACCCGATGTTTCCGCACCGGGAAAAAAGTGCATTGGTGAAAAAGGAAATGCAGGTTTTCCAGTCCGTGGTAGGAGAGGATGACGATGCGGATGCGCTGTTGTTGCCGGCGCTCCGTGCTGCCAGGAAGCGTGTGGTGGTAAAGCGGCCTCGGCAGGCACCACCTCTGGATGGCCGCAAGCCTGACTTTGTGGTGGAGGGGAAAAGTGGTCGCTTTGATGTCTATCTGCCAGCGAACCAGCAGATGAACTCCCCCTGACCGGATTGCCCCAATGAAAAAGCCGCTGTATCAGCGGCTTTTTCATGTCAGCGTTTGTGCTTCTTTTCCTTTTGTTCTTTCGCCGCCATGGCGGCCTCAATTTCTTCATCACTGACGCGGGTAATCTGCTGGATGGCCTGCCGCATGTCGGGCGGCAAGATCAGGCGAGCCCCTTCAGCCACATCAATCAGGCGATGGTCAAAGGTGAGGTGTCCGCTGTCATCAGTCTGGATCTGACCATTTTCGCGCAGGGTTTCGACAAACGTATGGAACAGCGCCTTGTCAGAGAACTCGGGGGCACTGAACTCATGCAGGATGGACAAACGCTGGGCGAGCAGCTGGCACAGGTCTTCCAGCCGCTTCTGCGTAATGCCTCCTGTGCCCTGCTGGGACAGCAGGGATACCGTCATGTAGTAGCGTTCCAGGTTCTGTCGCACGCTCTGACCCAGTACGTTCAGTTCTGCATACTCTTCGCTGTTGGGGCTTGGGCAGGCAATGAGGCCGTCGCTGTTGCGCGCAGTCAGCAACTGCGACGCGATGAGTGCATCAAGCAGCTTGTGAATGACTTCCTCAACGCTTTCATTGCTCCAGGGCAGAAAAAGTTCGGACTGGAGGAAGGGGTAGATGCTGCGGACAAGCCGCACGACCTGGTCACGATGCAATTCATTGTTGTGCAGCATCAGGCAGGCGATAAGTGATGGTAGTGTGAAAAAGTGCAGCACATTGTTGCGGAAGTAGGTCAGCAGCATGGCCTCTTCTTCACCGACACTGATCATGTCGCCCAGCGGGTGACGAATGCGCTGCAACAGCTTCAGCTTTTCGCCATAGGCAATGACTTCGCGACCGGATAGCTCCGTGATCATGATGTGATTGCTGTACGGCACGCTGCCCAGCAACTCGCGATAGCGGTCGATCTGGCGGATCAGGGCATCCTCGTCCATGGCGTGCTTGGGCATGGACAGCAGGATCAGGCTGAGCAGGTTGACCGGATTGACGATGGCGGTGCTGTTGATGTTGGTATTGATGTTCTGTGCGAGCCGGTCAACGGTCCGGGTCATCCATTCGGGCTTTTCGTCATCCTCAAGGGTGGTGTCGCGCCAGAGCGGGTACTCCTCGTCCAGCAGTGCGGCAAGCGGAATTGGCTCGCCGAAGCTGACGTGTACCTTGCCAAAGGTCTTCTGGATTTTACGGACAGTACTGATCACACCCCAGATGGACTCTTTTTTCTTGGGCTTGCCGGACAGCTCGCCGACATAGGTTTTACCTTCCATCAGCTTTTCATAGCCGATGTAGGTGGGCACAAACATGATGGGACGGCTGTGGTCACGCAGATAGCTTTTCAGTGTCATCGCCAGCATGCCGGTACGGGGTGACAGCAGACGCCCGGTACGACTGCGGCCGCCTTCGATGAAGTATTCGATGGAGTAACCCTTGGTCGTGATCAGGTGAATGTATTCATTGAATACAGCGGCATACAGGAAGTTGCCCTTGAAGCTGCGGCGCAGGAAAAATGCCCCGCCACGGCGCAGGATGGAGCCAATCACCGGCATGTCGAGGTTGGCACCGGCCGCAATATGGGGCGGTACAAGACCCCTGTTGTAGATCACATAGGACAGCAGCAGGTAATCGATATGGCTGCGGTGGCTGGGTACGTAGACGATTTCATTTTCATGGGCAGCCTTGCGTACGTCATCAAAGTGATGAACTTCGACGCCGTCATACAGCCGGGTCCAGAGCCATGTCAGGAAAATGGACAGGATCCGGATAATCGGGTGTGAATAGTCGGCGGCAATTTCATCGGCATACTTGAGCGCACGTTCTTCGGCTTTTTCCCGCGGGATGTTTTTTTCAGCGGCTTCGCGGGCAATGGCAGCCTTGACGGGCGGCATGTTGAGCAGCGAGCGTACCAGTGTGCGACGGTGTGAAAGGTCGGGCCCGATGGCGATTTCACGCTGGCGGCGGAAGTGCACACGCAGGACGCGAGCCAGCTTGCGCAGTGTTATTTCTTCGCTCAGTCCTTCATCGACCAGATTGCGCACCGAGATGGGGGCGTTGAATTTCACCAGGGTCTGGCGACCATGCAGCAGGATCGTGATGAGCTGCTTGAACATGCCTGGTGTGGCCCAGGAGTCGGCAAACAGCAACTTGAAAATGGAGCTTTCCTTGTCTGGCGAGCGGCCCCAGAGAATGGTGACGGGAACCAGCTGTACATCCAGTTGAGGATTTTCGCGAACAGCATGCACGATCCGCACAAAGCGTGGCGAGTGTGCAAAACGGTTGCGCTGCAGGGGAGAGGGGTTGTCACTGCGCATCAGGAAAAACAGTGAGCGGTTTTCTTTCAGTCCGCCCTGCATCGGCTTGAGTGCGCGGGGAAGCCCGGCCTTGCGGGTTTCATGATCCAGTACGAGCAGGTTCGAAAAAAAACGGGTTTGCAGGACGTAGCAAACGGGCTTGTCCGGATCAAGCTGGAGTTGTGTGAGGTCTTCGGGAATGACCTGGGTGCGCACAAAGAGAAACAGGAGCTTGCGTGCGATGGCGGTGAAGAGAGTGCTAAGCCACTGAGACATATTTATAAGGCTTTGATTGGCTTGGGAAATTCCTTGTATGGTAACAAAGCATCCCGCCTGGTGCGGGATGCCTGAGGCAGTGAATGTAACAAAAGATGACGGGCGAGGGGCTGTCAGGCGGGTGCGGTTACCCTGGTGCGGGTGACGCGAGCGATAAAGGAGGTCATTTCCTGCAGCGCCTGTCGGCCTTCCGGCAGGACACGGTGGAACATGGGAAAGACATGCGGCATGTCAGTCCATTCCTTGTAGTCCATGGAAACACCGGCCTTGTTGGCGGCGCGGCGGATGGCTCGGGCGTCGTCCAGCAGGATTTCGCCTGTGCCAACGTGCACCATGAGTGGTGGCAGCCCTTCGAGATTCGCGTATGCCGGTGACACCAGCGGGTCTTTCGGATCGCGTTCTCCGATATGGTGCTTGCCCAGCGCGGCAACGGCAACGGCATCCAGCATGGCTTCGCACGCGACGTTCTGGCGGAAGCTCTTGCTGGTGCAGGTCAGGTCGGTCCAGGGGGACAGGCAGATGGCGCCGGCCGGCATGGGCAGGCCAAGCTCGCGCAAGCGCAACAGGGTAATCAGGACCAGATTGCCTCCCGCCGAGTCGCCGGCCAAAACGATCTGGTTTGGGCGCTCACCGCTTTTCAGCAGATGCTCATAGGCGGCGACAGCATCTTCCAGCCAGGCCGGATAACCATATTCCGGTGCCTGCCTGTAATCCAGTGCCAGCACGCGGGCTCCGGCATCACGCGCCAGTGCAGCGGTTAACGGCCGATGTGTTCGTGGTGATCCGGCAATGTAGGCGCCGCCATGGAAGTACAGGACGACCCGGCTGGTGTTCTCTCCGTTTTCCACCCATTCGCCTTTGACCGGGCGGTGCAAGGGTGTAATACGGGCGGATGGTGCGGGTACAAGACCGGCAGAAATCTCCATGGCCCAGGCGGAAATGCCCATGCGGGCACGGGTCAGGCGACGGGGCAGCATCACGGGCTTCATGGTGCGCTTGAGCACCTGGTTCAGAATGCGACCTTGCCAGCTCATGGTGTTCTCTGGGCAGAAACGATGGGATGGGCGATGCTAACATCTTTGGCAAAGTGGCGGGCAGTGCAGAAAACACAGGCCAGTTCCTGCTATTGTGAGGTTTTGTTGTTTTTCAGGGCTCTGCATCCATGACCATGGTAGTGAACTGCGCTGTTTACAGTCGCCGTAACGGGCATAAGTTGCGTGATATTCCGGTTGATCTCATAAGTGAGAGTCTGGTTGAAGAGGACACCTTCATCTGGCTTGGTCTGCATGAACCGGATGTCGCACTGATGCAACAGGTGCAGGACGAGTTCGACCTGCATGACCTCGTGGTGGAGGATGCGCATCGCGCACATCAGCGGCCCAAGCTGGAGGTGCATGATGACGTGCTGTTTATCGTGATGCACACGGCTCGCATGGTGGGTGAGGAGGCCAAGCTGGGTGAGACGCATGTCATTCTGGGCCCGCGTTTTGTCGTGACCATCCGGCATGGTGCCTCGCAGTCGTATTCTTCTGTGCGCGAGCGTTGCGAGCACAACCCCAAGTTGCTGATGCGTGGGCCGGGTTATGTGCTGTATGCCGTGATGGATTTCATCACGGACAACTATTTTCCGGTGGTGGAGTCCTATCGCTCGCATTTGCGGAGCCTTGAAGGGGCAATCTTCGAAGGGTCTTTCCGTCGTCGCACCATACGCCGCCTGTACGATCTGAAGCGTGATCTTGTGTTGCTGAGACTGGCAGCATCGCCCATGCAGGATATCTGCAATGAACTGATGCACATTGATACCGCGCTGGTGTCAGATGACATGAATCCGTATTTCCGCGATATCTATGACCATGTCATCCGCATCAATGATGCCGTGGATGCCATTACGGAAATGCTGAGTGCGGCGCTGGATGTGCATCTGGCGCTGATTACGGTAGGTCAGAACGAGGTGGTGAAGCGACTGGCTTCATGGGCGGCTATTCTGGCGGTGCCAACGCTGATTGCCAGTTTGTACGGGATGAACTTCGAGGTAATGCCCGAGCTGCACTGGTCCTATGGCTACCCTGTGGCGCTTGGCGTGATGACGGTACTCTGCCTGCTGCTGTTTCGCCGCCTGCGCCGGGCTGGCTGGCTATAGTAAACGGACGCGGTGGATATTCCACTCAAACAGCTTCTGGTCTAGGCTTTGCGGCCCGCCAGTCAGTGAGGACTTATCATGAGTCAGGTGATGCAGGAGGTGCTGGACCTCCTTGATCTTGAAACCATCGAGGCCGGACTTTTTCGTGGTCCCAGCCATAATATCGTTGGCAAGAATGTTTTTGGCGGGCAGGTGCTGGGGCAGGCCCTGATGGCGGCGGGACGTACGGTTGACGGACGTCTGGCGCACTCCCTGCACGGCTACTTCCTGCGTGCCGGAGACACCACGGCACCCATTGTCTATCAGGTTGAAAAAATCCGTGACGGCAAGAGCTTTGCCACCCGCAATGTGAAGGCAATCCAGCACGGTGAAATCATTTTCATCATGTCGGCATCTTTTGCCGTTCCGGAAGACGGGCTTGAGCACCAGAGCGAAATGCCTGCGGTGGACGGGCCCGATGGTGTGCTCAGCGAGACCGAGCTGCGCCAGAAAGTGGCGCCGATGATTCCGGAGAAAATACGGGATGCATTCGCCCGTGAGCGTCCGATCGAGATTCGCCCCATCAATCCGGTGAATCCGTTTGCACCGGTCAAGCAGGAGGCCAGGCGCTATCACTGGATGCGTGCACAAAGCCGCCTGCCGGATGATCCGTTGCTGCACCAGTGCGTGCTGGCGTTTGCGTCGGACTTTGCGCTGATGGGAACGGCCATGTTGCCGCATGGCGTGTCCTTCATGCAGAACAACATGCAGGCCGCCAGTATTGACCATTCAATGTGGTTCCACCGCCCGTTCCGGGCGGATGACTGGCTGCTGTATGACATGGATGCGCCCAATGCATCCAGTTCACGCGGCATGAATCGCGGCCTGATTTACAGTCAGGATGGCCGTCTGGTGGCCAGTACGGCACAGGAAGGCTTGATGCGTCTGCGGGAAGTGCCGGAGAAATACTGAGAGCAGATGTCTGGCAATGGATTGCCTGAGACCCGAAGTCAGCCGCGCTTGAACTCCACCACATTGCTGGCAGGTTTTTCGCTGGGCGTGTCGGCTATGTTGAAAAAAAGCTTCATCTCGTCCTTTCGTGCGCAGCCGTCGAGGTAGCCTAGCTGTATCAGCTCCTTACAATACGCCGCCTCAAACAGCAGATAACTGAGGACACCTGAGCCGGAGCGCTGGGTGGCTCCGGAGCCACGCACAAACATCCGTATGCTTTTTGGCAGGGCATCGGCGTGACGCATGGCGATGGTGTCCAGAACCTGTGCCGACGGTGTGATGACCATGACGTCCACCGGGCGCAGGGTGCTCTGGTGCCGTGCTTCTTCCGGAATCAGGCTGATGGTCTTGTTGATGCGCGTCAGGCGCTCGATGTCTGACTCCAGGCTGTCTACAAAAGAGCTGCTCAGTATGTGGCTGACAATCTGGGCAATGCTGGGGTAGCTGAGGGACTTTTCCCGCTCGGCTTCCGATGGCTGTCCTCCTACCCCGATCACCATGACGCGCTCGGCCCCCAGATGCAGGGCTGGGCTAATGGGGGCGTGCTGGCGTACGGCACCATCACCAAAGTATTCCCGGTTCACCCTGACGGCTGGAAACAGCATTGGTATGGCAGCGGAGGCCAGCAGGTGGTCAATCGAAATGGCGGTGCGTATACCGACACGACGTGAGCGGTTCCAGCCATCCAGATGTGGAACACCCTGAAAGAAACTGATGGATTCTCCGGTGGAATAACCGGAAGCCGTAATGCAGAGCGCATCCAGATAGCCGTTGTCGATGGCCTGCTGTATGCGTTCCAGCGGAATGTGGGCGTCAAGCAGCCCCCGCAGCGGGCTGTTGTCCAGCAGGGAGACGGGGAGGTCACGGCGCATGCGGCCAAAGGCCATGGTCCAGAGCCAGCGCGCCGCACGGTGCAACACGCCTGGCCAGTCGGTGCGATAAACCTGATGGGTACGAAACTCGCCCCAGACCGTTTCCAGCATGCTGATGCCGTCATGCAGACAGTCAGCGTGCGTGGCCAGTCCGGCGGCATTCAGTCCGCCTGCAGAGGTGCCACAAATGATTTCAAACGGATTGTGGCAGCCCTGCGGCATGATATCGGCAACTGCGCGCAGCACGCCGACCTGATAGGCCGCACGGGCACCTCCGCCTGAAAGGATGAGACCTGTGCGCTTGTTGCTCCGCTGGTTCATACGCCTGCCTCCATTTGCGTATGTTTTCAGTCTAGCAGCGTTGTTGCCGATGCATAGCAGTGTGGTCCGGACGATGCCAAAAGCGGGACAGAAGGTCAGCCAGGCCAGTGCAGCTCATGCTCGCCGGTCTGGTTGACCTCCCACCAGAGGTCGGGGTCATCACCTTCATGCCAGCTGCCGGCAGTGGCCCTGACCGGACAGCCCAGTGCAGTGAATGCTTCCCTTGCACACTCCTTGTCATCCGCCCATGGCGTGTGGGGGCTGTCGAGCCAGACGGAGATGAAGCCGTGACTGGCCTCTTCAATCACCAGCACGGGAATCACATGGCCGTCATGATCCAGCTTGCTGCGCCACTGGCGCTTGCCTGCCGGCCGCCATGCCAGCGGGGTTTTCTGCGGAAAGCGCTGTCCCAGCCATGCCTGCACGGCACTGGTGTCGGTGGACTGCACATAGATCTCGATATCAGGGGATTTCTGGGGGGTGGGCATGAGGCCTCCATCGCAATGGTCCAAGCTTTAGTCTTTTTGGCGCGAGGATCAACTTGTTCGGGTGGTTTTGTCGGTGATATTGATGCGTGCATCGTGATTCCCCGGGCCGGCTGGCTATTAAGTGACAGGCCATGGAATACTTGCAGGCAGGCACGATGGAACATGGAATTCACGCAAAGGAGTGGGGCAATGACGCTGCGGTATCTGGATGAAGGTTTGCTGGAGGAGTTGCGCGATATTCTGGATGAAGAGTTTCCGGCGCTGCTGAAAACGTATATTCAGGACTCTGCCATCCGTCTGCAAGACATGAATGATGCCTTTGCCCGTGGCGATGCCGATGCGCTGCGCAAGTCCACACACAGCCTCAAGGGGGCCAGTGCCAATCTGGGGCTTGAGCTCCTGACCGAGCTTTGTCGTGAACTGGAGGAGGGGGCCCTGGCAGGGCCGCTGTCGGGCCAGGCGGCCCGCCTGAAGCAGGTGGCAGATGAGCGTGAGCGCGCGGTGCAGTTGTTGAGCGCCTATATGTAGTTTCCGGACAGGGCCGTTGGGCGCATGAACATGCCGCCCTCAGACGATACGTTTGTCCTTCAGTTTCTGGGCAGCACCTTCCAGTGCCTTCACGATCCTTTCCTTGTCGTAGTTCTTCACCTTGTTGATGTCCATCAGCATGGCAAAGCCGTCCAGCTCGTGTTCGATCCAGGTGGTCTGTGCGCCCATGTCGGCACGAAAGTCCATGACCTCCCAGACTTGTACCGGGTTGTTGATGCCGCGCAGGCGGACCACGCCTTTTTCCCTGCACATGATGCGGTCACGTACCAGCAGGTAGGTGTCGTTGGATATCAGGATTTCGTCGACATCGGCGGCATTCTGCAGGCGTGAGGCCAGATTGGCATCGCGACCGATGATGGTGTAGTCCATGCGCGATTCGCAGCCAAAGTTCCCCACGTGGCAGTAACCGGTGGTGATGCCCATGCGCACGTGCAGTGGCTTTTCAATGCCCATGCTTTTCCATTTCTGGCGCATGACCTGCATCTGCTTGCGCATGTCGATTGCCATGGAAACGCAGGCAACTGCATCTTCTTTGGCGCCCCTGGTGGTGGGGTCGCCAAAGAAGATGAGGATGGCATCGCCAATGAACTTGTCGATGGTGCCACCATAGCGCAATGCAATTTTTGACATCTGGTCAAAGTAGTAGTTCAGCATTTCGGTGAGGGCATCAGGAGACATTTCGTCCGTTGTCTCGGTGAAGTCCTTGATGTCCGAAAAAAAGATGCTGAGTTTTTTGCGATGGTTTTGCAGGCGCGCGTCACGACGACCGGAGAATATTGACTCCCATACCTGGGTGGGGAGGTATTTGACCAGCTTGCGCGAGAGCTGTATGGCCTGCTCCTGCTGCTCCATGATCAGGTTTTTGGCACCAAGAAGATTGCGTGACTGTTCGCGAATGTAGAAGGCAGACAGTCCGACGTAACTGGCGAAACCGGCAATTGCCACAAACGTCATTTCGGCCGGGGTGCCGGCATAGGGCGCAATCGCAAAACCGAAGATCACTCCGCCCAGCAGACTGGCTATCAGGCTGGTAAAGGCGGCAATGGTGACAAGGAAAAGGTTGCCGAAGGCCATGGCACTGGCCAGCAGGATACTGATGAAGGTCAGGCTGGGAACAAGGCTGTATCCGGCAGCAGCAATGCCGATACCGACAGCAAAGGCATCAACCAGCAACAATGCGCCATGAGTCTGGTCAGGGTGATGGTTTTCAAGCCAGTCAGCAAGCCAGCGCATGCCCCACGGGATCAGGACCGTGAGGGGAATGATGGCAATGACGCTGGTGTCGTAATAGCCCTTGTAGACCCCGGATGCAAAAATGCACCCGGCCACAATATAGGCAAGCATGCGGGTGTGTTGCGGGGTGACGGTCGCGTGATGTTCTTGTTCTTGTCCAGCGGTCAGCATGAGTCGGGTTTCAGCTCAGGGGATCAGGTCATGCCAGATGGCGGCACGGTTCAAAATGCTATTTTGCCTGTCAGCATGTCCTTGTACATCACAAAGTCGCCCAACAGGCTGTAAAACGGATATTTGAAGGTGGCCGGCCGGTTTTTTTCAAACACGTAATGGCCTACCCAGGCAAAGCCGTAGCCTGCAACCGGTGCGAGCAACAGCAAGGTCGGGTTGCCGGTCACCGTTGCAGCAAGCACGATGCCGATCACCAGGGTGGTGCCGACAAAGTGCAATCGCCGGCACGTGCGGTCGGCATGCTCACTGAGGTAGTAGGGATAGAAGTCCCTGAAACTGGAAAAGTCTGCGGCGGGTGAGTTCATCATGCCCCCTCCTCCCGTTATTAGTGCATCCATCTTGGTGCGAGGAAGGGGGGGCGGTCAAGCAGGTATTGGTTATCCGGTTCCGGGTGCACGTCCCGGAGGGGCTCAGGTGCCGCTGGCGCGGGGCAGCTCCGAGGCGGGCTCTGCCAGCTGGCAGAGCTGGGCGCGATCCAGGATGGTGATTTCCTTGCCGACAACCTCCAGTACACCCATCTGCTGGAAGCGGGTGAATATGCGACTGACGGTTTCCACGGCCAGTCCGAGGTAGTTGCCGATGTCGGAGCGTGACATGGGCAGGCGGAAGCTGGCTTCGGAAAGCCGCCGGCGCTTGTGGCGGGCCGACAGGGACAGCAGCAGGGAGGCAATACGTTCTTCTGCCGTGCGCTTGCTGAGCAGCACCATCAGTTGCTGGTCGCTCTGGATTTCCTTGCTCATCAGGCGGAAGAAATGATGCTGCAGGCCTGGAATCTCGCGGGAGAGGTTTTCCAGGTCACCAAAGGGGATGGTGCAGACTGCCGTGGTTTCGAGCGCTACTGCAGAACTGGCATGGTGACCGGTACTGATGGAGTCGAGACCAACGATTTCACCGGGCAGGTAAAAGCCGGTGACCTGTTCTTCACCGCCGGGCAGGGTGGTATAGGCCTTGATGGCGCCCGAGCGAACCGCATAGACCGCCTCGAAGGGCTGACGCTCGTGATACAGGTGGTTGCCGCGCTGAAGTGGCCGGTTTCGCTCGATAATGTTGTCGAGTTGATCCAGATGGCTATCCTCTACAGCAGGGGGCAGGCAAACTGGGTTCAACGCGCACTCGGCGCAATTGGCCTCGCGCAGTGTGCGAACGATGATGGGCGTGGCATGCGTCGTGCTGTCAGACATGGCTTGCTCAATGATTCGGCGGCCGCAGGGGCGTCCATGATAACAGAGCAGGCTACCTTTTTGGCTATAACAAAAGGTCTAAGGCGTTCCGGCGGTTTTGATGATCTGTCTTGTGCTGCTGCTGTCGCTAGCGCAGGGTAGGGTGGTGCAGGAGACACTACGGTAGACAAAGGAGATGCAGATGTTGCCGGTAAAGACAATATTGGTGGTGCTGGAGGCTGGCCGGGATAACCAGGCCGCATGGCTGCAGTCACTGGCCTGGGCAGAGGCGACCGGTGCAATGCTGCAGGTGCTGGTGCCGGTGGCGCCGGATGTGAAGCCCGGTCTGGATCTGGCGCCAGGCCTGCAGGACATGGCCTCGCACAATGCGGAGGTGGCGGCCAGGCACTGGCTGCAGGAGCTGGAGGCCGATGCACCGTCAGGAACGGCTTTTGCCGCAGTTGCGACCGGGCACCCTGCGGACACGATTGTGCATGAGGCGCGACGGTTCGAGGCGGACCTCCTGATGATGGGGGCCGGCTATCTTGACGATTTGCGCCCCCTGTTGAGGCACTTGCCGTGCCCTTTGTTGCTGGTCCGGCACTTGCGGACACCGGCCATGTTTGCCGGCGCATTGGGGGCCGGTGCCGAGGATGCACCGCATCGGGTACTCAATCAGGTGATTCTTGAGCACCTGCAGTTGCTGGCCCCGTGTTTTGGTGGGCAAATCAGGGTGCTGTCTGCCCTGCCCAATCCGGCGGAGCTGGTGCCGCTGATGGGGGATGCCTATGCCGCCAGTTATGTGGCGACGGATCTGGAGAAGACCTACCGCGAAGGCATTGAAAAGCAGGTGGCCGATTTTGGCATGGCCAGCGATCTGGTGAGGGTGTTGCCGGGCCGCCCGGATGTGGTGCTGCCGGAACTGGTGCGCCAGGAGGGGGTGGACTGCTTGCTGCTGGGCACGGTGGCGCGCTCCGGTTTTGCTGCCTTCTGGCTGGGTAATACGGCGGAGGATGTGTTGCCGCGCGTGGATTGTGATGTACTGGTCTTGCGTCCACAGGACTACGTTGAGCCCGCCTGAGGCTGCTGCAGGACGCCTTGACGCGATCTTCCCAAAGCCGGCGTCCTGCCGGCTTTTTCTTGTCTATCCTTAGGCCTTTTCCCTTGTGTCACGACCCTGATCGGTTTGGTCAATGCTTTTGAACGCAAACGTCATTGTCCGGCAACGATGCCAGGCGCAAGGTTACGACCCAGCTGGCCGGTTGGTCACGACTGTCTTTCCTGCCCGGAAAAGCAGTCAGCCGGTCCCTGAAACACGTTCGTCAACGAGGAATGTCCATGACAACTGAAGCGTATATTTTTGACGGGGTCCGCACCCCCCGCGGCAAGGGCAAGAAGGATGGCTCGCTGCATACAGTCAAGCCGGTCGATCTGGTCGTAGGTCTCATGCACGCGCTCGAAGAGCGTAACGGCGCCGGGATCAAGGACTACGTCGATGATGTGGTGCTCGGTTGCGTGACCCCCGTGGGTGATCAGGGGGCGGACATTGCCAAGACGGCGGCCCTCAAGGCCCAGTGGAATGACACCACTGCCGGTGTGCAGCTGAACCGTTTCTGTGCGTCCGGCCTTGAGGCCGTGAACCTCGGCGCCATGAAGATCCGCTCCGGTTTCGAGGATCTGGTGGTGGTTGGTGGCGTGGAATCCATGTCGCGCCTGCCGATGGGCTCTGACGGTGGTGCCTGGGCGATGGACCCGGAAACCAACCTGCAGACCGGCTTTGTGCCGCAGGGCATCGGTGCCGACCTGATCGCCACGATCGAAGGTTTTTCCCGCGAAGACGTTGATAACTTTGCCCTGCGCTCGCAGCAGCGTGCCGCCAAGGCGCGTGCAGAAGGCTGGTTCAAGAAGTCAGTGGTACCGGTCAAGGATTTTAACGGTCTGACCATTCTCGCCGAAGACGAATTCATCAAGGCCAACTCCACACTGGAAGGCCTGGGTGGTCTTAACCCTTCCTTCGCCATGATGGGCGAAATGGGTGGCTTCAATGCCGTCGCCCTGCAGAAATACAACTGGGTTGAAAAGATCAACCACGTGCATACCCCGGGCAACTCGTCGGGCATTGTCGACGGTGCCGCATTGATGCTGATCGGCAACGAAGCGACCGGCAAGAAGCTCGGTCTGAAGCCGCGTGCCAAGATCATTGCCACCGCCGTGAGCGGCGCTGACCCGACCATCATGCTGACCGGTCCGGCCCCTGCAGCCAAGAAGGCCCTGGCCAAGGCCGGCCTCACCGCTGCTGATATTGATCTCTGGGAAATCAACGAGGCGTTTGCGTCGGTGGCCATGCGCTTCATGAAAGACATGGGCATCAAGGACGACATCGTCAACGTCAACGGCGGCTCCATCGCCATGGGTCACCCGCTCGGTGCCACCGGCTGCATGATCGTGCAGATCGCGCTGGACGAGCTGGAGCGTCGCGGCCTCAAGCGCGCGCTGTGCACCCTCTGCGTTGGTGGTGGCATGGGTATTGCCACAATCATCGAACGCGTTTGATTCCCACGAGAGAATTTGGAGAACACATAATGAGCCAGTCTGCTATCCGTTGGGAAAAAGATGCTGACAACATTGTCACGCTGACCCTGGACGATCCGAACTCGTCCGCCAACACCATGAACGAGCTGTACACCAAGTCCATGGCGGAAACCGTTGCACGCCTGCAGGCCGAAAAAGCCGACATCAAGGGCGTGATCCTTACCTCGGCCAAGAAAACCTTCTTTGCCGGTGGCGATCTGAAAACACTGATTCAGGCAGGCCCCGAGCACGCGCAGGAATTTGAAGCCGGCGTGACCGAAATCAAGCGCCAGTTGCGCGCGCTGGAAACACTCGGCAAGCCGGTCGTGGCTGCGCTGAATGGCACGGCACTGGGCGGCGGTCTTGAAATTGCACTCGCTTGCCACCGTCGTATTGCCCTCAACAATCCCAAGGCCGAATTCGGTCTGCCGGAAGTGAGCCTCGGCCTGCTGCCGGGTGGTGGCGGTGTGGTGCGTATCACCCGCATGCTCGGTATCCAGAACGGTCTGATGAACGTGCTGATGCAGGGCCAGCGCATGAAGCCGGCCAAGGCACTGTCCACCGGCATCATCGATGAAATCGCTGAGACCCAGGAAGACATGCTGAGCAAGGCCCGTGAGTGGATCAAGGCCAACCCGAGCGCACAGCAGCCGTGGGACAAGAGCGGCTACAAGATGCCGGGCGGTACACCGTCCACGCCGGCACTGGCCATGAACCTGCCGGCATTCCCGTCCAACCTGCGAAAGCAGCTCAAGGGTGCCCAGGAAAACTATCCGGCTCCCATGGCCATCATGTGCGCCGCCGTTGAAGGTGCCCAGGTCGATTTTGACAGCGCGCTGAAGATTGAAGGCCGTTACTTCACCAAGCTCGCCACCGGCAAGCATGCCAAGAACATGATCAAGGCTTTCTTCTTTGATCTGCAGAAGATCAATGGCGGCGGTTCGCGTCCTTCCAAGGAAAAATATCCGGAATGGAAGAGCAAGAAGGTCGGCATTCTGGGTGCAGGCATGATGGGTCAGGGCATTGCTTACGTGTCGGCCATGTCCGGCATTGAAGTGGTGCTGATTGATGCAGCTCAGGATGCGGCTGATCGTGGCAAGGCGTACACGCAGAAGCTGCTGGAAAAGCGTGTCTCCAAGGGTGCCATGACCAAGGAAGCGGCCGAGCAGAAGCTGGCCCTGATCACCGCAACGACCGACTACAGCAAACTGGCCGGTGCCGATCTCGTGATCGAGGCTGTGTTCGAAGATCGCAAGATCAAGGCTGATGTGACCGCGAAGGCCGAGGCCGCCTGTGGCGCCGACCTGATCATGGCATCGAATACCTCGACGCTGCCGATCACCGGTCTGGCAGAAGCCTCACGCAATGCAAAGAACTACATCGGTCTGCACTTCTTCTCGCCGGTCGACAAGATGCCGCTGGTGGAAATCATCATGGGCAAGGAAACCGGCGAAGACGCGCTGGCCAAGGCCTTTGATTATGTGTTGCAGATCAAGAAGACCCCGATTGTGGTGAATGACAGTCGTGGTTTCTTCACCAGCCGTGTATTCGGCACCTTCTGCATGGAAGGTGTGAACATGCTGGCCGAAGGCTGGAACCCGGTCTCCATCGAGCAGGCGGCTGCCCAGGCCGGCATGCCGATTGGTCCGCTGGCCGTGCTGGATGAAGTGAACCTGGAGCTCACCCGCAAGGTGCGTGTACAGACCGAGAAGGATCTTGCTGCCGAAGGCAAGTCGCTGCCCGCGGATGCAGCCGTGCCGGTGGTTGAAAAGATGCTTAACGAGTTCAAGCGTCCGGGCAAGAAGGATGGCGCTGGCTTCTATGACTATCCTGCCGATGGCAAGAAGCACCTGTGGCCGGAACTGGCCGGGCACTTCATGAAGGCCGACAAGGCCCAGCCGACGCCGGCTGAATTTGAAGAGCTGAAGGAGCGTCTGCTGTATCGCCAGTCCATCGAAGCGGCTCGCTGCTTTGAAGAAGGCGTGCTGCGCAATGTGCCGGATGCGAACATCGGTTCGATCTTCGGTATTGGCATGGCACCGTGGACCGGTGGCCAGTTGCAGTACATCAACTTCATCGGTGTGCCCGAGTTCGTCAAGCGTGCCGGTGAACTGGCGGCCAAACACGGTGAGCGTTTCACACCGCCGAAGTTGCTGGTGGAGATGGCGGCCAAGGGCGAGACCTTCCAGTAAGGTTGAGTTGCTGATCCGTTAATAAAAAGCCCCGCATCTGCGGGGCTTTTTATTGGGTTGTTGATTCGATGAAGCTAACCACGTGTTCATTTGCGGTGTCTGGCAGCCCGGATCAGGCGCGTATTTTAATCAATGCATGATGCAGCTACTGAAAGCCCAGCAGTAGCTGTATGGTTCCCGCAGCCATGCCGGTCACGGCGCCCAGCAGCAAAAGAATCCATTCATCCTCCTGGAACGCCGGCCGCAGCAGGTCCTGGAATTCGGCCGGTGTCAGCTCCTTCATCTTGCGTGCAAAAAGATCCGCCAGCTCTGTGGCCCGTTCCCGGTTGAAGCGCTGGTTTGATAGCGGCTTCAGCGCCATTTCAACGCTCTTGTCGGTGATCAGCGTCTTGAGGTCTGAAAAACCGGCTGCGCCGAATGCCACCTGTGCGCCGGTGCGTGCCAGCAATGACTCATCTACCAGCCGGTTGACGTGCTTGTGTATCATGCGCCGGGCACGTTCGGACCGCGAACCGGTCAGGACCTCGCGCATGAACTGGTGAACCGTGAGGATTTCCTGGGAGCTGATGGTGGCAAACTTGTCGGCTACCTGTGCCTGACGGCGCAGGAACAGGCCCTGAATGGTGAAGGGGCCGATTCTGACCGGATTCACCGGCCTGAAGACCATTGCCAGTGCCAGCCAGTTGGTGAGCAAGCCCAGCACGGCAGCATAGAGCGGCAGCAGTCCGTGCCAGGGTATGAACCAGAACAGCACCATCTGGACGACGCCAAAGGCGAGACCGATCCAGAAACTGGAATTGATGATGAACCTTACTTCCTTGTCGCCGACTTCCAGAAACATGCGTACGACAAGCGCGCGATCAGCTTCCATCTGGCGGCCACACATTTCTTTCACATCAACCAGATCGTCTATCTGACTGATCATGGACTGCACCACACGGTCCATGATGCGGGGCAGGCGGCTGCGCACATGTGCATACACCATGCCTTTCACGCTGACGGGCAGATTGTCCCAGAACAGGCTGTTGCGCTCGCGCATGACTTCGTCGGTGTATTCCTCGATATTGGCTGCTACGGATTCGGCGACATAGGCCGCCACTTTTTCAGGCTCCATCTGGTGCAGGAAGTCGCTGACGGATCCCATCCGGTTGATCACGCGGTCCACCACAATGTCGGACATCTTGCGGGCCTTGCGCGGAATGATGCCCTGCCAGCCAAACGGGTGCAGGCCCAGCATTTTTTCCAGCTTTGGTGTCTTGATGCCGATAAAATCGAGTGGGTAGAAAACCATCTGCATGGCCCACCACACATGTACCCAGGTGACGACGGCAGCGACAACGGGAATGCTGATAAAGCCCCAGAAGTCGGGACGGGCAGTGAGTTCCTGCCAGAAGAGGGTAAGGGCGTTCATGTGAGGATATGTCTCTGCGGCAGTGGCCAGGGCGGCTCATCAACAGGGCAGCATGCCATCAGTGTGGCGGTTGTTGTTTGGCCGCAGGATCAGACTTTTTCAGTCAGTTCGGCCAAGTCAAAAAAGAATCCTGTCTGTCCTTGATGCAGGCGGCCGGCAGTTGTGCGAAGGGTCAGTTGCGCTGTCTTGCGTTATTCATCGCGCGTGCGGACTTCCAGCAATTCGATTTCAAACAGCAGATTCGAGTTGGGGCTAATGAACTCCCCGATCTGGCGCTCCCCATATGCCAGGTGTGCCGGTACAAACAGTTTGCGCTTGCCGCCAACTTTCATGCCCATCATGCCGATATCCCAGCCCTTGATGACGCGACCTGTGCCGATCACACATTCAAACGGCCGACCATGACGGTGAGAGGAGTCAAACTCGGTACCGTCCTCAAGTGTGCCCCGATAGTGGGTGAGGATGAGCGCACCTTTGACCGCCTCCTTTCCCTCTCCAACAATAATGTCTTCCACCTTCAGCTCTTCTGTCATGGTGCCAATCCGTTCCGTTCATGCAAGGCAGGGCATTAGCATAATTCATCAGGTTCGCTAATGCGAAATGCCCGCATGTCTCCGCAGTAATGGTTCCTGCGCGTGTAACCGGCCTGTTGCACAGATGTAATAACCTGCAACCACTGTCAACTGCTCCTGTTAACCCGCGTTAATCCTGTTGAACGAAGCCGGAATCTCTTTAAGGGACGGCGCGTCAGGATGGCCCGCCACTCCGGCAGGCAACAGGAGAACAGATCATGAAAAGCAAATTTGCCATTTCCTTTCTGGTGCTTGGCACGGTTTTCAGTACACAGGCCATGGCCGGTGATCCGGTGGTAGGCGCCATCATTGGTGGTGGTGTGGGTGCTGCGGTGGGCAAGTCCATGGGGGGACGGGATGGTGCAGTGGTGGGCGGCATGCTTGGCGCCATGACGGGCGTCATGATTGCCAACGACAATGGTGGTCGCAACGAGCCGGATTACCGTGGACGGGATGAACGGCATGATCATTATGAAGGCCATGAACGTTATGAGGGGCGTGATCGTACCCGCATCGTCTACCGTGATGCGCCAACGGTAATTTACCGCGAGGCCCCGGTGATAGTGGTCAGGGAGCGTGCTCCGCGTGTGGTCGTGGTGGAGAGTGACAGGCACCCGGGCAAGGGCCATGGCTGGGGACGTGGCCACCACCATAACAAGTGGAACGCCAGGCATGAGGGCAGGAGTTACCGCCAGGATAATGGTTATCGGGAATATGCCTATCAGCGCTACGATGACTGACGGATAAAGAGTGGAATAAAAAGCCCGGGGCCGAGTTCCCCGGGTTTTTTTATTGCATGTTCGTTGCAGAATGCGGAGAAGCCATCTTGTCGCATGCGTTCAAAAACTGTTATTCAGGGAGTCTGTTTTGATGCTGATATTCAGGGAGTGATGCACATGCGTATGGTTGCAAGGGTTGTTGCCGGGTTTCTGGCGGTGATTGTGCTGGTGTCAGTGGTCTTGGTGGTCGTGAACTGGGCGCCGGATCGCCCGGTGACAGAACTGACATCGCGTTGGGCTCCTGCACCATCAGCCTTTGTGGCGGTGCAGGGTATGCAGGTGCATGTGCGTGATGAGGGGCCGCGTGACGATGCTGCGCCGATAGTGCTGTTGCATGGCACCTCGGCCAGCTTGCATACATGGGAGGGCTGGGTGGCAGCGCTGAAGACGGATCGGCGTGTGATCAGCCTGGACCTGCCCGGTTTTGGCCTTACCGGCCCGATGGCCGATGGTGACTATCGCATGGAACGGTACGTGCAGTTTTTGACAGCTGTATTTGATGCGATGGGATTAGAGAAGGTGGTGCTGGTCGGGAATTCTTTCGGGGGACGGCTGGCCTGGGAAATGGCCGCAGCGCATCCGGAGCGTGTTGAAAAGCTGGTGCTGGTGGATGCCGCCGGCTATCCGACACCATCAGTTTCCATTCCGGTTGGTTTCCGGATTGCGCAGATTCCTCTGCTGAACAAGCTGATGGAAGTAACCTTGCCGCGTAACATGGTGGAGTCGAGTGTGCGCAATGTGTACGGGCATCCGGATAAGGTGACGCCGGAACTGGTCGATCGTTATTACGAGCTCACCTTGCGTGCAGGAAACCGTGCGGCACTGGTCGAGCGTTTCCGGCAGGCCCCGTCAGGCGAAAATGCAGCACGTATCCGCATGTTGACCTTGCCGACACTTGTTCTGTGGGGTGGCCATGACCGCCTGATTCCTCCCGTGAATGGCGAGAATTTTCACAAGGATATTGCCGGTAGCCAGCTGGTTGTTTTTCCCGGGCTGGGTCATGTGCCGCATGAAGAGGATGCTGCCGCCACTGTGGCGGAGTTTCGAACCTTTCTTGGGCTTTGAACGCAGGAGATCATGCCTGTGAGCATGGATATGTACCGGTTGCCTCAGGTGTTGCAGGAAAGGGTCATGCGGGAATTGCAGCCCGGTGAGGTGGTGATCTGGGTCGGGCAGCCAGATCCTCGACGGCTGATGCTGGGGGGATTTGCCTTGTGGATTTTTTTTATTCCATGGACGGCATTTTCAGTGTTCTGGATTGCCGGAGCCTCCGGTTTCAAGGTGCCGGATTTCAGTCAGCCTTTTGAATTTTTTCCGCTTTTCGGTTTGCCATTTTTCCTGATCGGAGTGGGAGGGCTTTCTTCTCCGTTCTGGATTTATCTCAAGGCCCGTCACATGGTGTATGTGATCACCAGCAAGCGGGCCCTTGCCATGACGGGTGGCCGTAGCATCACGGTTGAATCGTGGAGTTCTTCACAGCTGGAGAAAATTGTCCGCACCGAGCGCCCGGATGGTTCTGGCGATCTGGTATTTGCCACGGAAGTCTGGCGTGACAGTGATGGAGATCGCCGTACCCGCCAGAAAGGCTTCATGGGAATTGCTGATGTGAGGATGGTGGAGGCGCACCTGCAGCGGCTGGCCGCAACCCGCTGAGTGGCGGGTCTGTTTTCCCTTGGTCGTTGGTCTACACTTCATCCAGATCCCTGGTGGAGCGTCGGCCATGGCATTCATCCACGACATTACGCCCGAGTTTCCCGCCCTTACGTTTCTGGATGCGAACGGCGGGCTTGCTGCCAGCACGCCGGAGGCTCAGTGCTCGCCAGAGTTGTGGGTGCAGTTCCGGGAACACATCAGCCTGACGCGCCGCTTTGATCAGCGAGCCATCAATCTGCAGCGCACTGGTCGATTGGGTACCTATGCCTCCTGTTATGGACAGGAGGCCATCAGTACCGCAGTGGGCCTTGTCATGCGGCCTGAAGATGTACTTGTGCCTTATTACCGTGATCAGGCCGCACAATTGCTGCGTGGTGTGCGCATGCAGGACATCCTGCGTTTCTGGGGTGGTGATGAGCGCGGTTCGGACTTCCCTTTCCCCTGTCATGACATGCCCAATTGCGTGCCGATTGCGACCCAGATTCCGCATGCTGCAGGAATTGCCAGTGCCATTCGCCTGCGCGGTGAAAAGCGTGTGGTCCTGGCAACTTGCGGCGATGGTGCGACGTCGCGCGGTGATTTCTACGAGGCACTTAATCTGGCAGGCGTCTGGCATTTGCCCCTGGTAATTGTTGTCAATAACAACCAGTGGGCCATCTCGGTGCCTGTTTCTGCGCAGACGGCGTGTCAAACGCTGGCTCAAAAAGCAGTTGCGGCGGGCATTCCCGGGGTTCGTGTTGACGGCAATGATGTGCTGGCCCTGCATGCCGTCATTGGCGAGGCTCTGGCCCGTGCGCGTGCAGGTAAAGGTCCTGTGCTGGTGGAGGCTGTGACGTATCGTCTGTGTGATCACACCACAGCGGATGACATGAGCCGCTATGCCGATCCCTTGCAGCGACAACAGGCAGAGACAGTGGAGCCGATGCGGCGCTTGCAACTGCTGCTGCAGACTGTCGGGCTGTGTAGTGATGAGGAGGAAATGCACAGGGAGCAGCGGCAAGTGGAGGTGATTGACTCCGCTATTGCAGGGTTTCTGGCAGATCCTGCGCCGTTACCCACTGACATGTTTGATTTCCTGTTTGCCAGTCTGCCGGACGAACTGCTTGCGCAGCGTCAGGCGGCGCTCATCCGTGGCAGGAGGCCGTGATGCTGATGACGGTAGTCGAGGCTGTCGATTTGGCACTGGCTCGCGCCCTGAGCGAGGATGAAAATGTTGTACTCCTCGGAGAGGATGTGGGACGCAATGGTGGCGTTTTCCGTGCGACGGCAGGTTTGCGTGAACGCTTCGGCCCGCGACGGGTGATGGACACGCCGCTGGCCGAGAACCTGATCGCGGGCGTTGCCGTGGGCATGGCGACACAGGGACTGCGGCCGGTGGCAGAAATCCAGTTCATGGGTTTCATGTATGCTGCCCTGGAGCATCTGGTGTCACATGCTGCACGCATGCGTAACCGTACGCGGGGCAGGATCACCTGTCCGCTTACCGTGCGCATGCCTTTTGGTGGCGGCATTCATGCGCCCGAGCATCACTCTGAAAGTACCGAGGCTTTGCTTGCCCACATCCCCGGCCTGAAAGTACTGGCGGTGTCGTCACCACAAACGGCCTATGGTTTGTTGCTGGCCGCCATTCGCGATCCTGATCCGGTTATCGTGCTGGAGCCCGAGCGTTTGTATCGCAGCCTGAAAGCCGAGGTGACGGATGACGGTGTTGCCTTGCCTCTGGGGCAGTGTCTGACCTGGCGCGAAGGTGATGATGTCACTCTGGTCAGCTGGGGTGCCTGCGTGCAGGACTGCCTTCTGGCGGCGGAGCAATTGGCGGAGAATGGTATCTCGGCCGAAGTGATTGATGTGGCCAGCCTGCGACCACTCGACATGCCGACGATTGTGGAGTCCGTACAGCATACCGGCCGTTGTGTGGTCGTGCACGAGGCCTGTCGCACCGGTGGTTTTGGTGCGGAGATTGTGGCGCAAGTGACCGAGTCGGCATTTGCCAGCCTGCGGACTACTCCACGACGTGTAACGGCACCGGATGTGATCGTGCCCTATCTGAAGCTGGAGCCGTATTATCTTCCCGGCGTTGCCGATATTGTGGCGGTAGTCAGGGACGTAATGGAGTCTTCATGAGTATTTTTCATTTGCCGGATCTTGGTGAGGGTCTGGCAGAGGCCACGGTAGTGCGTTGGCATGTGTCTGCCGGTGATGAGGTGGTGGCCGACCAGTTGCTGGTCTCGGTAGAAACTGACAAGGCCATTGTCGATATTCCTTCACCCCAGCGTGGACACATTGAGGCATTACTTGCCTCCGAGGGTGCCGTGATCCCTACATATGCGCCCCTTGTCCGGTTTGCGGCGACAATGGATGCTTCCCCTGATGATGCTGGCAGCGTGGTAGGCAGCTTGCCGGTAACAGCACCACATGCCGGTCAAGAGAGCTTTATTGTTGGACGTCATCGCCATACCGAGGCTCGCCTGCAGCAGACACGTCAGCGTCGCGCACAGCGTGCAGGCTCCGTGACCCCTGCTGCTGTGTTCGAACGATGGGAGCCGCTGGAGCCTGTGCGCAGGGCAATGGCGGAAAACATGGCAGCGGCGCATCGCGAAATTGTGCCGGTCACTATCTTTGATGAGGTATGTGTAGCATTCACGGATCGTGCCGGGTTGCTGCCACGTATTGTGCGGGCAATGGTGGTGGCCGCTCGTACCGAGCCGGCACTGAATGCATGGTATGACAGTGCGCAACAGCGAAGACGCCTGCATGATGATGTGCACATAGGTGTTGCCATGGATACGGCACATGGACTTTATGTGCCGGTGCTGAAAGATGCCGCCAGCCTCATGCCTGACGATATTGCCCGACAGATTGAGGCGTTGAAGGTCAAGGCAACCGAACGCCGGCTTACTTCCGCGATGCAGGCCGGTGCAACCATCAGTCTGTCGAACTATGGCAGTCTGGCCGGGCGGTTTGCCACGCCTCTGATGATGCCGCCGCAGGTGGCCATTCTTGGTGTCGGGCAGTGGCGGGAGGTGCCTTTGCGCGAGAAGGATGGCGGCACTATCTGGCAGCTTGCACTGCCGCTGTCACTTACGGTGGATCATCGTGTTGTGACAGGGGGGGAGGCAGCCCGATTTCTGGCGGCGGTGATGGCTGATCTGGCAACGTGATGCCGGCATGTGCAGTTTGCTGAAATAAAAAAGGCCGGAATTTTCCGGCCTTTTTTATTGTGGGCGATGCCTCAGGCCGTAGCAGGTTCTGCCAGGCGGTTGGCGCGACTGAATGTGCCGAAATCATTGAAGCGGATACCGTTCTCACGCATCAGTGGGTACAGGCCGGGCGCCAGCCACTGGCGTACGTAAAACGGGTCACGCACCACAAAGTGATGGAGGGCATGAGTGCCGGCAAAGTTGAAGCAGAACAGGTGCAGGGGAATGGCCCACGGGGTGGTCCAGATCTGGCACTGCTGCACGATGTTGCCCTTTTCCACATCGCCGTAGTAATGCATGTTGGAGCTGACGAAGTGCAGGCAGAAAGTGCGCAGGGCATTGGGTGCCGCGATGGCCACTGCGTAAAAGGACACGGCATGCATGACGTTCTGCAGCATGGCTGGAACGGTGACATCCATGCCGAGCGCGCTGGCGGCAAACAGGCCTGCGTGATACACCAAGAAACCGTGCCACAGGGTGTAGTTGACGAGTCCCAGCGGGAAGTACCCCAGAACATTTTCCCGTGCAATGGCATGGGCCTCAGCCTTGCTTTTGGCGACTTCGCGGATGAAGGTCCGTGTCATCCTGTACGTGGCAAACGGGCGCAGGTAAATGGCCAGCATGTTGTCGCCGGTCATCAGCAGGCGACGGATACCCCACTTTTCGCCATTGGTGATGCCGCGCTCTTCCAGATCGGATTCGGTACCGGACACCTTGTGGTGATGAATGTGCAGGCGACGGCGCACCCAGGGGCTGATGGTACTGGGTCGGAACAGCCATACCCCGGCCAGCATGAAGTCGTTCCAGAACTTGTTCTTGCGGAAATACATCATGTGGATGAGGTCATGCTCCAGTTCATGCAGCAGTGACATGAAGAACGCGGCCACCGGAATTGCCATCCACCAGCTCATCACCCCGGTGTAATAGGCCCATGCATTGCCCAGGATGCCGGCGATGCTGGTCCAGAAAATGGCCATGCCGATTGCGTTCTGGTGCTTCTCCAGCCAGGGCTGGCGGGCGCGCAAGGCATTGCCTGCCTCGAGGATGCCCTGGCGGATGCGCTGGCTGCGAGCGGCATCAACAGGGTTGATACGGCCTTCGGATGGCAGGCGGGCCTGTGCGTTCATGATGATTCCCCCGGTACAGCGTTTTTGTAATGAGGGTAGGCTAGGCGTATTGGCGCGTTTATGCTTGCCCCAATACGACAGACTGTTCACCTAACGCGCCGCAAAGAGCGCATGGACTCCTCATGCTGGGAACGTTTCACAACTGGATGGTGATTCTGGAGCGCACGCTGCAGGCGGGGGGGCATGACCTGCAGGCGGGGCTGCTGGCAGCGGGGATAGCCATTCCTGACGAGTCTGCCGGTGGCCGCCTGCCGGTGGCCCTGACCCGCCAGATATGGTCGGTGGCCGAGCAGGCAGGTACCGATCCGGTGCTCGGGCTCTCCATGCTGACCCAGATAAATTTCACGGATTTTGGTGAGCTTGGTGTGGTCATGCTGGCCGGGGGCAGCCTGCCCCAGATCATGGAGCGGATTGCCCGCTTTCACCGTCTGCTCACCGACGCCATGCATTATGAAATCACCGAGGACGGTGATGCCCTGAGCGTCACCATCCATACCAATGGTGATCCGCACTGGCGTGCCGTCGAGTTTGCAACGGGCCTCATCATCGGGTTGTTGCGGTTTCGACTGGATCCGAAGCTTTGTCCGCTGTCAGTTTCCCTCTGTTTTGATAACCCCGCAGGCCAGGCGGCCTATGAAGGATTTTTTGGTTGTCCGGTGGAGCAGGGAGCCTCTTCCACGACACTGGTGTTCCCGCTTGAGGGGTATCGTCACGGGCCGGCAGGATCGGAAGTGGCGCGTCATTTCGAGCCGGTGCTGGCGGCTCGCCTGGCCAGCCTGGAGGCTTCGTCCGGCTGGGCACCCAAGGTTGCCCTGCGGGTACGCCAGCATCTGGTGGATACCGAGACCGAGCCCACGCTGGCCAGCATTGCGACTGCCCTGAACGTCAGTCCGCGCAGTTTGCAGCGCCATCTGGCCTCGGAGGACAAGTCGTTCCAGGATGTGCTTGACGAGGCCCGGCGTGAGCTGGCACGCCACTGGCTGTCGACCCGGCAGGCCGGGCGGGCACGCAACATGACCGAGCTGGCGCTGGTGCTGGGCTTTTCCAGCAGCAGTGCATTCAGCCGGGCATTCCGGCGCTGGTTTGACATGACGCCCGGTCAGGCGGCCAAGGGAGGGCTGGATCCCTGACGTTCATCCGTCCGGATCGCGCGTTTGTCAGGCCGGATGCCCCGTTGTCCGGCCCGGGCTTGCCAGTGCCGGCAGGACGGTGCATGTTCTTTGGAGCGTGCATCAAAATGCACCCCACATAATAAAAACATAGAGCGGCAGGACGCTGCGCCAACCCGGCGGTAACTTCATGTCCGTGTCTGTGCTTCAGATCCTGTCCGTCTTGCTTGTACTTGCCTGCCTGGCCGCAGTGTTTTTTGCCATGGCCTGGTACCGGGTACGGGATCAGCACACCTCCCTTAACGGTCATTTGCAGGCGAGTGAATTGCAGTACCGGCAGTTGCTGGGTGTTGCTGATCTGGCGATTGCCGTACTTGATGAAGCCTGTCATGTGGTTGACTGGAACCCGGTGCTGGAGCGGCTGTACGGGTTATCCCGCCATGAGATGCTGGGGCGCCAGTTCTTCATGTGCTGTGCCCCCGAGGGTGATGCGGCTGCGCTGTCGGCCCGCATGATGGCCATGCGCAGCAGTGATGCCGTGCTGGAATTCAGTTTTTCCGTGCAGGCAAGTCCTGACAACGAGCGCCAGTTGCGCTGGCGTGCAAGGCACTTCACCGATGCGCGCGATGGTCGTCGTTATCTTTCTGTCGTGGGTCACGATGTGACGGATGTCGAGTCCATGCAGCAGTGGCTGGCGGACAGTGAGGCGCGTTTTCGTCTCATGTTCGAGGCGGTGCCGGCATCACTGGCACTGCTGGATGCCGAAGGCCGGATGTTGATGGTGAATCCTGCCTGTGCGCGCTTTTTCGGTTATGACGCCCCAGAGCAGATGGTGATGCTTAATGTGCAGGAGCTGGTGCATGAAGATGATCGTCAAGCCAGCATGATGGCGCTGGCGGCACTGCATCAGCAGCCGGACACACTGTACCAGATGGAAAAAAGATACCTGGCTCGTGACGGGCAGATGCGCTGGGGCAACATGCGCTGCCGCCTGCTTTCCCTTGCGCCAGGCCAGTCGTTGTTGCTGGCACAGATCAGTGATGTGCACGAGCGCAAGCAGACCGAAATGGCGCTGTTTGAAAGCGAGCGTCGCATGACGACCCTGATTGCAAATCTCTCCGGTGCGGTTTATCGCTATGAGCTGCCGGCTGCACGGCAAGGTCTGCATCATGACCGCCCGGCGGCATTTCTCAGTGATGGCACCAGCATCCTGACAGGGCAGGTATTGAGTCCGTTCACACGTGGCCAGCCGCCGCAGAGTCTTGGTGCCTTGATCCTGCCCGAGGATCGTCCGGCATTGCAGGCAGCCCTTGAGTCAGCCATTGCCGGCTCGGGGCGCTTTGATGTGACTTACCGCTTGCGCCATGGCCCTTCCGGGGTGCGCTGGGTCAGTGAGTCCGGCTGTGTCTGGCAGAGGCCAGACAGCAGCTGGACCGTTGATGGCCATATCACCGACATCACGGCAGAACGGCATGCGCGGGAAACCGAGCTGGTTTTCCGCACGCTGGTGACGCAGTCACACACGGGTTTTGTCAGCCTTAATCTGGATGGTCGTGTACTGGAGGCCAATCAGCCATTTTGTGTCATGGCCGGGGTAGCGACGCCTGAGCAGCTGCTGGGACGCCCGCTGGAGCTGTTCATGCCGCCGGGGAGGGAGGGGCAGCTACAGCGGTTTCTGGCGCGCGTGATACGTGACGGTGTATTGCGGGATGTGGAGTTTACGCTTCCCGGTGTGGACGGACGGCAGGTGAGACTGCTGGTCAATGCCCTGATGGTCGAGCAGGCCGGACAGTCCGCCATCAAGTGCCTGCTGGTCGACCTCAGTCGCCAGCCTGGCGCACCATCAGGTGATGCGAATGATCGGCTGGAGTCTGTTGTCTCCATGCTTGAAGAGCAGGATGGCATTGCCTGACGTAAACGACAGATTGCTTTGATATGCTGCTTCGGGTGCTAGCGATCAGCCCAGACAAAACCTGCATCGGCCGCATCGGCAAACGCTTCATGCAGACGCTTGTTCATGCGTTGCAGGTTATCGCCGGTATAGGGTTCGGCGGGGTGCTTGCCCCAGACCGGCCCTGGCCAGGCGGCATCATTCTCGTAGCGGGCAATAACATGCAGGTGCAGTTGCGGCACCATGTTGCCCAGTGCCCCGATATTGATCTTGGTGGCATTGAAGTGCCTTGCCATGCGCTCGCTGACCCAGCTGGACTCCTGCAGCAACTGTTGCTGTTGCGCAGCATCCAGCTCGAAGATTTCCCGAATGTTTTCCACGCGTGGCACCAGGATCAGCCATGGGTAGTGCATGTCATTCATCAGCAGGCAATGACAAAGGGGAAAGTCACCCAGCAGAAGGGTGTCGGCAGCAAGACGCGGGTGCAGGTTGAACATGGACGTATTCATGAAGGATGGATCGTCGCACTATAGCACTTGAGATGAAGCCGGGCAGGCGCTTTTGCGGCCTGCCCTGCCTCACCTCAGTTGCAGGCCAGATTGGCAAACATGTCCATCATGGCTTCCTGTCCGCTGGCCGGGTGTGTCGCATTTTCAAAGTCGGTAATGCGGTCCCAGTGGCGGGCGACATCTTCCACGCGGATGCCGTTGGCCAGCCCGAATGCAATACCTCGCGTGCGTTCCCAGCGCAGCTTGGCCATATAACCGGCACCCACCTCAAATACTCCGCCGCTGTTGTCACGGTTGGCTTCGCTGGCCAGCCACAGTACCAGTGGACTGACATATTCCGGCTTGAGCTTTGCCACCACATCGGCAGGCATGATGGTTTCCGTCATGCGCGAGCCGGCGACCGGTGCAATGGAGTTCACCAGAATGTTTTTCGCACGGCCTTCCAGTGCCAGTGTCTGCGCCAGACCATGCAGCCCGAGTTTGGCCATGGAGTAATTGGCCTGCCCGAAATTGCCGTACAGGCCGGAGGCAGATGACGTGAAAACAATGCGGCCGTATTCCTGGTCGCGCAGGTGCGGCCAGGCGGCATGGGTCAGCTTGAAGGCGCCCTTGACGTGTACGTTGTAGACCAGATCCCAGTCTTCCTCGGTCATTTTGTGAAATGACTTGTCACGCAGGATGCCGGCATTGTTGATGAGAATGTCGATGCGGCCAAAGTTGTCGAGTGCGGTCTGTATGATCTTTTCGCCATCCAGCACCGAGTCGTAGTTGGCGACAGCCTCGCCACCGGCCGCGATGATTTCATCAACAACCTTCTGGGCAGGTGTGGCACTGCCGCCTTCGCCCAGGGTTGATACGCCAAGGTCGTTTACCACCACGCGTGCACCACGGGCAGCAAACGCCAGTGCATGGGAGCGACCAAGGCCGCCGCCGGCCCCGGTCACAATCACGACACGATCATCAAAACGGATTTTCATTGTTGTTTTCCCGTTCAGAGAAAATGTGAAACGGGTTTGATTACCCGATGCACGCCAGTGTGGATGTTTTACAGTCCCATGCCACGGCCGATCATTTCTTTCATGATCTCGTTGGTGCCGGCAAAAATGGTGGTGATGCGGGCGTCCACATACGCACGTGCCACCGGGTATTCCATCATGTAGCCATAGCCGCCATGCAGCTGCACGCACTCGGCCACCACCTTGTTCAGCAGGTCGGTACACCAGTACTTGGCCATGAAGGCTTCTTCCGGCGAAATCGTGTTGTCGACACACTTCATGACCAGATTGTCGATGAAGGTCTGGCCGATGGTGAGTTCGGTCTTCATCTCGGCCATCTTGAAACGGTTGACCTGGAAAGAGCCGATCGGTTTGCCAAAGGCCTTGCGGTCTTTCACGTAGGCGAGGGTCTGGTCAAAGGCAAACCAGGCACCGGCCATGGCGCCCACGGCGCAGGCGATACGTTCCTGGGCCAGCTTCTGCATCAGGTACATGAAACCCATGCCGGGCATGCCGAGCAGGTTTTCCTTGGGCACCTTCACGTTGTTGAAGAACAGTTCGGCGGTGTCCTGCGAGTGCAGGCCCATCTTTTCCAGCTTGCGGCCACGCTCGAAGCCTTCCATGCCACGTTCGACCACGATCAGCGAGATGCCCTTGTCTTCGTGCTGTGCCGCCACGATGACGATATCGGACAGGATGCCGTTGGAAATAAAGGTCTTGGCACCATTGAGCAGGTAATGGTCGCCCTTGTCTTCAAGACGGGTCTTGATGTTCTTGAGGTCAGAGCCAGTGCCCGGCTCGGTCATGGCCACGGCGAGAATGGCATCACCGGAGACAATGCGCGGCAGCCAGCGGGACTTCTGCTCTTCGTTGGCGAACGAGTCCAGATAGGGCCCGATCACATCGTTGTGCAGCATCAGGGCAAAACCGGACTCGCCGACACGGGACAGTTCTTCGGCCATGATCTGCAGGTAGCGATAATCCTTCAGGCCAAGACCACCATACTGCTCGTCTACATACGGGCAGAGAAAACCGTTGTCACCGGCCTTTTTCCAGACCTCGCGTGACACCATGCCGGCCTTCAGCCACTCCTGGGTGTGGGGGCGTACTTCGGCCTCGCAGAATTTGCGAAAGTTGTCGCGAAAGGCGTCGTGGTCGGCGTCAAAGTGGGCGCGCTTCATGGCGATCATGGATGTGGCTCCTGCTGTGGCCGGAAATGAAGGTCCGGCGATGTTGCGGCGAGTCTGCTTGGGGCGCTCCGGTACGCCAATGACGCCTTCGCCCAAAATGAATGACATTTTGTACCAATCAGTCACGATTCCCGTGCAGGCTGCCTTGTGATCTGGTAACTTCATGATTCCAATGAAAAAAGAATCCTGAGCAGGGAATGCAGTGAGCAGAAACACCATCACCATGGCATACGTGAAGCGGCTGCTTTCCGGAGCGGCACGTGAGGGCGCCGAGCTTGCTGACCTGATGCGGGAAGCGGGCCTGGAGCCGGCCTTGCTGGAGCGTCCGGAGGCGGCTCTGGCGACCGGCGACTTCATCCGGCTGATGCAGATTGTCATGCGGCGTACCGAGGACGAGTTCATTGGCCTGGGGCGCGGGACAAAATCCAAGCCCGGGACGTTTTCCATGATGGCGCATGCGGTCATCAACTGTCCCAATCTCGAAAAAGCGGTGCAGCGCTCCGCCCAGTTTTACAAGCTTGTGGATCTGCCTCTGGATTTGCGCCTGGAGAAGGGCGAGCGGGAAACCCGACTGGTGATTGACTCGCCATCGGTGGAGTCGCGAGACAACGTGCTGGAAGCCATGACGTTCATTTCCGTGCGTTTCTGGAGCTGGCTCACCGGAAAGAACCTGGAGGCGACCAGTATTC
Organism: Moraxellaceae bacterium; assembly: GCA_030646295.1. GTDB lineage: Bacteria > Pseudomonadota > Gammaproteobacteria > Pseudomonadales > Moraxellaceae > UBA2031. The sequence goes on along the minus strand of JAUSND010000002.1, from coordinate 59,012 downwards.
ATTTTGATTTTCCCGAGCCGCCGCAGGCCGGAGAATTCCGCCGTCTTTTTCGCGGCCGTGTCGTGTACAACGACAAGGTCAGTGCACTGGTGTTTCCGACCAGCTGGCTGAGTTTGCCGCTGGTGCAGAATCCGTTGTCGCTGTCGAAATTCCTCAAGGATTCGCTAGCCCTCATTATTGTCGGCAATGCCCAGCCGATCGGCCTGCCCGAGCAGATTCGTGCCATCATCTCCAAGGAATACGGCAATACCTTTCCGGACTTTGCCCAGGTGTGCGAGCAGCTCAGCATGACGCCGCAAACCTTGCGTCGCCGTCTGAAAGAGGAAAACACCAGCTATCAGGAAATCAAGGACAGCATCCGCCAGGATGCCTCGCTCTACTATCTGGGCAAGGAAGAACTGTCGATCGATGAAATTGCCCTCATGATGGGATTTTCCGAAGCCAGCTCGTTTCATCGGGCATTCAAGAAATGGACGGGTCGTACACCGGCCAGTTATCGCCGCGAGTTGCTGGGACTGCCGGAGGACGCCGTTGAAGAGGAAGATGACGACGAGGACGGCTGGGTGGCTGGCTAGACAGTCCTTCAGTCCGGTCCGGTTTGCGTCTCATGTTGCTCCTACAGTGGTGAAAATTGCGGTAAAGTCGGGCCTTTCGCGGTTCAAGCCCTGGTCCCATCATGCCCAACACGAATACCACTGCCCGCCTGCTCATTACCTGCCCGGACAAACCCGGCATCGTCAGTGCGGTGTCCAGCTTTCTCTATAACCACGGCGCCAACATCACCGATCTGGACCAGCACTCCACAGAGCCGGAGGGCGGGACCTATTTCATGCGCCTGGAGTTCCAGACGCCGCATCTCGATCTGTCACGCAATGTGCTGGCCAAGGCGTTTGAAGAGGCGGTGGCCTCCCGCTACAACATGAACTGGCACATCAGCTATGCGGCCGACCTGAAAAAGGTCGCCATTCTGGTGTCGAAATTCGACCATGCCATGCTGGAGCTGCTCTGGCGCTGGTCGCGCTGCACCTTGCCGTGCCAGATCACCAGTGTCATCAGCAATCATCCTGATCTTGAAAGCGATGTGGCGTCCTTTGGTGTGCCGTTTCATGTGGTGCCGGTCAACAAGGACAACAAGGCCGAGGCCGAGGCACGCATCAATGAGCTGCTGCAAGGCAACGACCTGATTGTGCTGGCGCGCTACATGCAGATTCTTTCGCCGGATCTGGTGGCGAAGTGGCCGCACAAGATCATCAACATCCATCACTCGTTCCTGCCGGCGTTTGTCGGCGCCAATCCGTACCAGCAGGCCCATGACAAGGGCGTCAAGCTGATCGGGGCCACCGCGCATTACGTGACGGCAGACCTCGATCAGGGACCGATCATTGAGCAGGATGTCGACCGTGTGTCGCATCGCCATGATGTGGACATCCTGCGTGACCTTGGCCAGGACGTGGAGCGCAATGTGCTGGCGCGTGCGGTGAAATGGCATCTTGAAGATCGCATCATCGTGCACGGCAACAAGACCATCGTGTTCAACTGAGGGTCGGCACATGCAGGCGTTTTATGCCCTGATTGATCGTCTGGATCGTTGTGACGGCGATGAGAAGGCTGCACTCGAGGCCATGCTCTGGGACACCTTCGGTACCACGGCCTGTGTGCTGGCGCTGGATATGTCCGGTTTTTCCAGAACGGTGCGGGCGGAGGGGATCGTCGGGTATCTGGCGCGCATCCGCCGCATGCAGCAGGTCAGTACACCGGTTGTGATAGGTGCGGGAGGAGAGGTGGTCAAGTACACGGCGGACAACCTGATGGCTGTGTTTGAGCATGCATCTCAGGCCGTGACGGCCGCGCTGGAAATCCGGCACGCCTGTCTGGCCATGCGCGAACCGCTTGATGTGTCCATCGGTCTGGCCAGTGGCCGTTTTCTGTATGTGCCGCAGACCGACTGTTTTGGTGACACGGTCAATGTCGCGTTCATGCTGGCGGAGGATATTGCCGGCAATGGCGACATTCTTGCCACGGACATTGTCCTTGCGCAGCTCGGCCAGGAAGTCGCACCATCGGACTGGCGCCACATGGAGATCTCCGGCCTGCAGCTCCGGTTCGCGCAGGTACACTGATCGTTTTCTGTCACTGATCTGTCGTTTGCCTTGCTCCTTCGCCTGTGCAAGGCTCGTCCTTCACTCCTCCTTTCCTGATGCATCATGCCTGCTTCCGCCTCGCTGTATTCCCGCCTTGGTTTGCTGCTGACACTGTATGTCTGTCAGGGCCTGCCGACGGGCGTTTTCAGCCAGGCGTTGCCGGCCATCTTGCGTCGCTATGACGTACCACTGACGGTCATTGGCCTGAGCGGGTTGCTGGCCATGCCGTGGGCGCTGAAGTTTCTCTGGGCACCCTGGGTGGAGTCGCATTTCTCTGCACGCTGGGGACAGCGCCGGTCGTGGATATTGCCGATGCAGTTGCTCGGTATTGCCATGCTGTTGCTGATGGCATTTTTTGATCCTTATCGTCTGGCCACCACACAGGGGGTCAGCGAATTCTTTGTGCTCATGTTTCTGGTCAACCTGTTTGCGGCCACGCAGGACATTGCGACCGATGGCCTTGCCGTGCGTACGCTGGATTTTCACGAGCGGGGTCTTGGCAACGGCGTGCAAGTGGCGGGCTATCGTCTGGGCCTGATTATTGGTGGAGGCTTGCTGCTGTACCTGATCGGCAGCTGGGACTGGCGCTGGTCGTTCATTCTGATGGCGTTTCTGCTGTGTGTGCTCACGCTGCCGGTATGGCGGTTTCGTGAACCGGCAGCGGAAGTATCACGCCATGCACGGTTGCCATACTGGAAGATTTACACCAGCTTCTTTGACCGGCCCGGACTGGTGGGCTGGCTGGTAGTGCTGGTGACCTACAAGGCCGGGGAGTCGCTGGGCTCCGCCATGGTGAAGCCGATGCTGGTCGACATGGGGCTGGACCTGAAACAGATCGGCCTGATGGTGAGCATGGTGGGCTCGGTGGCGGCCCTGACGGGTGCCTTGCTGGGCGGCTGGCTGACGGCAGTGATCGGGCGTTATTACGCCATCATCGGCTTTGGTGCCCTGCAGGCGCTGGGTGTAGCTGCCTATGCATGGTTGTCCTGGCAGCATGATGCAGGAGCAGCCGTCAGTCTGCCGATGATTTATGCCATCAATGCGCTGGAGCATTTTGTCAGTGGCATGGCCATGGCGGCCTTGCTGACGGCGGTGATGGACCTGTCGCGGCCGGATCATGCCGGTGCCGACTTCACCGTGCAGGTGAGCATCCTGGCCATTTTTGGCGGGAGCTTTTATCTGGCGGCCGGATTTGTGGCGCAAGCCCTGGGCTATACCGGTTATTTTCTGGTGTCTGGTGCACTGGCGCTGGTACTGCTCTGGCCTGCGGCAATTTATTGCCGGCGTCTGTCATGGCTGGTCGACGACAGGGTTTCAGGGGACAATAGAATCTCCTGAACACCACCTCTTTTGCTGTCATGACCGAGTCTGCCCAATACCATCTCGATGCCCGCGGCCTGTTCTGCCCGGAACCCGTCATGATGCTGCACAACAAGGTGCGTGACATGCAGCCGGGGGAGTTGCTGGAGGTGCTGGCCACCGATCCGTCGACCACCCGCGACATTCCCAAGTTCTGCCGTTTTCTCGGCCATGAACTGGTGTCACAGGAAGTCATCGATGACGGTAGCGAATACCGTTATTGCATCCGCAAGGGTGGTTGACGACGCAGGGTCGAGACGTTGCGTCAGCCGTTTTTGTCTTGCGGAAATCCCTGCGTCTGCAATTGCAGCACTTGCCTGCCCAACCGCCAGTTAAGCAGCACCGCCGCCACCGCCAGTCCTGCCACCAGACCCGCCCAGAAGCCGTAAGGCCCGTAGCGGTTTCCCATCAGCAGGGTCAGGCCCAGCGTATAGCCCAGTGGCATCGCCACCACCCAGTACGCCACCATGGTCAGCACCATCGGGCCATGTGTGTCCTGCAGGCCTCGCAGGCTGCCTGCTGCCCCCACCTGCAATGCATCCACCACCTGATAAGCAGCGGCAAACAGCAAAAGATCGGCGGCCAGTGCCTGCACGGCAACATCATTGGTATAGAGCGCGGTGAGCTGGTGCCGTGTCAGCACAATGAAGGTCGCAGACACACAGGCAAACGCCGTCATCATGAGTAGACCGGTCCTGCGCGTGAGCAGGATGGCGTCCAGATCCTGCGCCCCGTAAGCGTGACCGATACGAATGGTCATGCAGAACGCCAGACTGAGCGGAATCATGAACAGGATCGAGGTGACCGACAGTGCAATCTGGTGCCCGGCCACCTGCAGCTCTCCCAGCGGACTGATCAGGATGGCCACGACACAAAACACGCTGACTTCGAAAAATATCGCAATGCCGATCGGTAGTCCCAGAGCGAGAAACTCACGAAGCCGCTGCAGTTCGGGGCGACTGCGATGACCCAACAATCGCACGCGGGCAAAGGCGGGGGCCGCGAGAACATAAATGGCCAGCATGACTGTCATCAGCCATAGCACCAGTGCCGATGCCCAGCCACAGCCCACGCCACCCATGGCCGGAATGCCGAAACCACCGTGAATGAAGACGTAGTTGGCCGGAATATTGAACAACAGGCCGAGCACGCTGATCACTGTCACCGGCATGGGGTGGCCCATGCCTTCGCAATAGTTGCGCAGCACCGCAAAAATCGCGGCCGCAGGCAGGCCGAGCGCAATTGCATTCAGGTACTGGTATGTCATGGTCTGCAGGCGCGCGGGTGTATCCAGCCAGTCAAACACCGGCGAGACATTGTGCAGCAGCAGGATGCCGAGCGCGCTCAGCAACAGTGACAGCCACAGGGCCTGATGCACGGTTTCCGGAATGCTTTCGGGCCGGCCGGCGCCGCGCGCCGAGGCCACCAGCGGGGTAGTGGCCATCAGGATGCCGCTCACCAGCAGCACCACGGGCAGCCAGATACTGGCACCGAGCGAGACGGCGGCCAGATCCAGTGGTGATACCTGTCCTGCCATCACGGTATCGATAAAGCCGAAGCCTGCCTGTGACAGCTGGCTGACAAGGATAGGAGCAAGAAGGCCGAGCAATGCCCGGCCTTCGCGTACTACAGGGGTATTTACCGGCACGTGACAATCACGGCAATACAGCCTTCTGGATGATGTCCAGCAGTGGTTGCGGATAGACACCAAGCAGCAGCATGAGGGCCATGGAACCGAGCACCATCAGACCGCCGGCCTGATGCTCCCAGCCCACTGGCGCTTCCTTGCGGCGCATGCCGGGCTCCACCAGAAACAGCGTCACCATCACGCGCAGGTAGTAATACAGGCCCATGGCGCTGCCCAGGACCAGAATGGCCAGCAGCCACCACAGCTCGGCGCGCACACCCGCAGCAATGACCATGAATTTGCCGATGAAGCCGGCGGTCAGCGGAATGCCGGCCAGCGACAGCATGCTGACGGTCATGACCGCAGTCAGGTAAGGGCGACGCCAGAACATGCCGCGGAAGGAGTGCAACTGGTCGGCATCGGCGCTCTTGAAGGGGGAGGACTTCAGGCTCACCACACCAAAGGCACTGATGGTGGTGACCAGATAAGCCGCCAGATACAGCGCGATGGCTTCATCCGTCAGGGCATTGCCGGCGACCACGGCAACCAGCACATAACCGAAGTGTGCGATGGAGGAGTAACCGAGCAGACGCTTGATGTTGTTCTGGCGCAGGGCCAGCACGTTACCGAACAGGATGGAGGCAGCGGCGAGTATGGCCACTGTCATCACCACACTCGGCTGCTGCAGTGCATTGGTGTCGTGCAGGAAGCGCATCAGAACGGCAAGGACGGCAATCTTGCTGGACGTGGCCAGATATGTTGCCACCGGAGCCGGTGCACCCTCGTAAACATCGGGTGTCCACAGGTGGAACGGGGCGATCGACAGCTTGAAGGCAAGGCCGACCAGCATCATGCCAAAGCCGATGACCACCAGCGGCTGTGACAGCAGCGAGAGCTCGAACAACGGCGCCAGACCGGCAAAGCTCAGCGTGCCGGACGCGGCATACAACAGGGCCATGCCAAACAGCAGGAAGGCGGACGCAACCGCCGAGAGCACCATGTACTTGATGCCGGCTTCCAGCGAACGTTCCTGGCGGAAGGTGTAGGCCACCATGGCATAGACCGGCACCGACAGCAGTTCGAGACCGATAAAGAGCGAGGCAAAATGGCGGCTGGAGGCGAGCACAATCGCACCGACCACGGAAATGCCGAGCAGCAGATAGAACTCGTCGAGATTGCCCTTGTGCTGTTCCAGATAGGCATGGGCCAGTGTGGCCGAACCCAGCGCGCCGATCAGTGCCAGCGCGGTATAGAACAGGCTGTAGCCATCAACCACCAGCAGGGGGGTGACTTCCTGTGGCACCAGCGAGGTGACATACAGGGTGGCCAGCAGGGCAGCATTGAGACCGATAGCTGTCAGGGCGGCGGTCAGGGTGTGATGGCGGTGCCAGGCAACGCCCAGCATGACCATCACCACGGAGGCACTGGCCACCAGTAGCGGCGAGAGGGCAAGAAATTGCGAGGTCGTGAACGTCATGGCGCGATTTCCCTCAAAGACCGGTAACAGGCGGAACGACGACAGCAGGAAGCGTGATTGCAGGCGGATTGAATGCCTGCTCCACCAGTCCCATGGCAGCAGCCGATGTATCCAGAATCGGCTGAGGGTATACGCCCAGTAACACCAGCAGCACGACCAGCGACATCATCAGCGAGATTTCACGGCCACTGAGGTCTTCCAGCGGCGTGCTGACCTTGCCCTCACCGTAAAACGCCTTCTGCATCATCAGCAGGGAATACACCGCTGCCAGGATCAGGCCGCCGGTGGCGACAATCGTGACGACCGGCGCAATCTTGTAGGTGCCCATCAGGATCAGGAATTCACCAACGAAGTTGCCCAGACCCGGCATGCCCAGCGATGCGGCAGTGAAGAACAGGGCAATTGGCGGCAGATAGCGCAGACGGCTCCACAGGCCACCCATTTCACGCAGGTCACGGGTGTGCAGGCGTTCGTAAATTTCACCGCAGAGAATGAACAGGGCACCGGCAGACAGGCCGTGGGCCAGCATCTGGATAACCACGCCCTGCAGCGCCATGGCATTGCCGGCATAGATGCCGATCAGCACAAAGCCCATGTGCGAAATGGAGGTGTAGGCAATCAGGCGCTTGATGTCGGTCTGTGCGCAGGCCAGCACGGCACCGTAGAAAATGCCGATCACGCCCAGCCACATCGCAACCGGTGCAAACTCGACCGCCGCATTCGGAAACAGCGGCACACCAAAACGCAGCAGACCATAGCCTGCCGTTTTCAGCAGTACCCCGGCCAGATCAACCGAACCGGCAGTGGGGGCCTGCGCATGGGCATCCGGCAACCAGGAATGCACGGGAACCACCGGCATCTTCACGGCAAAGGCGATGAAAAAGCCCAGCATCAGGGTCATTTCAACCACGGGTGCCATCGGTGTGTTCAGCAGGGCTTCGTAGCTGAACGTCAGCACGCCGGTGGCGTCGTAGTTGACGAACACCATGCCGAGAATGGCCAGCAGCAGGATCAGGCCCGAGGCTTGCGTGAAAATGAAGAACTTGTTGGCGGCGTAGATGCGGCCCTTGCCATCCGGTGCATTGTGACCCCAGAGCGCGATCAGGAAATACATCGGCACCAGCATCATTTCCCAGAAGAAGAAGAACAGGAACATGTCGATGGCAAGGAACACACCGATCACACCGGCAAGATTCCACAGCAGGTTCAGGTAGAAAAAGCCGACATGACGATCAATTTCACGCCAGGAGCAGATGACCGCTGCCAGACCAAGACCGCCGGTGAGCAGCAGCATCAGGACGGACAGGCCATCCAGTGCCAGATGGAAGCTGATGCCCAGTCGTTCGATCCAGGCACGCTCGAACTCCAGTGTCCACGTGGGCGCGCCATCGGCACCCAGTGTATCCAGGCGGAAGTCATGACCAAGCCAGAGTTTCAGGGAGAGGGCAAAGAGCAGCGTCATGGTGAACAGGGCGATCCAGCGCGGGACATGTGTACCCACACGCTCACCCAGCCATGACAGCAGGCCGCCCACGAAGGGAATGAGAATAAGCAGAGGCAGCAACGCTTCAGACGACATGTCGTTACCTTCAGATCAGAACAAGGGCGGCAAGTACCAGAACGGCACCACCAGCCATGGAAACGGCGTACCAGCCCAGACGACCTGTCTGTGTCTGGCTCGAAATAGCATGTGCCTTCATCATCGTGGCCGTGACCACGCCCACGGCACGATCAGAGAGATCGCGGTGGTTGATCTTCACCAGGAACATGAAGGGACGCACGAAGACGCGGTCGTAGAGCCAGTCAAAGCCCCAGGCATTCAGCCACAGCTTGCTGACCGGACGACCGATGGCCGAGTTGGCCAGCGCGGTCACAAACCGGCGTTCACCAAGGAACAGCAGGGCGGCCAGTGCAATGCCGGACAGGGCAACCACTGCCGCCATGATTTCAATCATGTGATGACTGCTTTCCATGGCTTCAGGGATAACGGTTTCCGGGAGCACGCCGGCCAGTGGCGGAGTGATCCAGGCGCCCACAAAGGTGGACAGCAGCATCAGTACCAGCAGCGGCAGGTGATGGGCAATGCCATGACCGGCATGGGCCTCGGTCTGCGCCTTGCCATGGAAAACCACGAAGATCAGGCGGAAGGTGTACAGCGAGGTCAGGAAGGCGCCCAGCAGTCCCGCGGCAAACAGGTCGGTATTGCCGGTGGCATAGGCTTCCCAGAGGATGCGGTCCTTGGAGTAGAAGCCGGCATCAATGAACGGCACGGCGGCCAGTGCGGCACCACCAATCAGGAAGCAGGCATACACCAGCGGCATGGACTTGCGCAGTCCACCCATTCTGAAAATGTTCTGTTCATGGTGCAGGGCGATGATGATCGAGCCGGCCGACAGGAACAGCAGGGCCTTGAAGAAGGCGTGAGTCATCAGGTGAAACACGGAGGCTTGCCAAGCGCCCACACCCAGCGCAAGGAACATGTAACCGATCTGGCTCATGGTGGAGTAGGCAAGGATGCGCTTGATGTCGGTCTGCACCAGGGCAGCAAACCCTGACAGGACAAGCGTCGTGGCACCGATCACGCCGACCAGGTGCAGCACATCCGGCGCCAGCAGGAACAGCGGGTGGGTACGTGCAATCAGGTAGACACCGGCCGTCACCATGGTGGCGGCGTGGATGAGGGCGGATACCGGTGTCGGACCGGCCATGGCGTCGGCCAGCCAGGTCTGCAACGGCAACTGTGCCGATTTGCCGACCGCACCACCAAGCAGCAGCAAGGTTGCGGCGGTCACCCAGTAGGAGCCTTCTGCCCAGACCGCTGGTGCACGGGTCAGGATGTCCTGGATGTGCAGCGTGCCGAACTCGCGATAGAGGATGAACAGGCCAATGGCCAGAAACACGTCACCGACACGGGTTACAATGAAGGCCTTGCGTGCGGCCAGGCCGTTCGCCGGATTCTTGTAATAGAAACCGATCAGCAGAAAGGAGCAGAGACCTACGCCTTCCCAGCCCAGATACATCATGAGCAGGTTGTCGCCGAGGACCAGGCAAAGCATGGCGGCCACAAACAGGTTCATGTACGAGAAGAAGCGCTGGTAACCGGCTTCACCGCGCATGTACCAGGACGCGAACAGGTGAATGAAGAAGCCCACGCCTGTGACCACGCCAAGCAGGGTCAGCGAAAGGCCGTCCAGATGCAGGCTGAACGCCGGGGCAAAGCCGTCGACCTGCATCCAGGTCCACAGGTGCTGGGTGAAGGGGGCTGCCGGTTGTGCCTGGGCAAGGAATTCGGCGCCGGCATTCAATGCCGTCAGCGCCGCCAGACCGATCGAGCCTACGCCGACTGCAGCGGAGACATTTTCAGAAAGGCGTCCACGCGAAAAGGCCAGAATGAGGTAGCCCAGCAGGGGAAACAGAATGGTGAGATAGAGAGCATTCATCCGCGCATCTCGCTTGCCGCATCAAGATCCAGGTTATGGAAGCGGCGGTACAGTTGCAGGACGATCGCCAGACCCACACTGGCTTCAGCGGCCGCCAGCGTGAGAATGAGGATGAACATGATCTGGCCATCGGGTTGCAGCCAGCGGCTGCCGGCCACCACAAACGCCAGTGCCGTGGCATTCATCATCACTTCAAGACTCATGAGCACGAACAGCAAATTGCGCCGTACCAGCACACCAATGAGCCCCAGCGTGAAAAGAACGGCAGCCACCAGCAGGCCGTGTTCCATCGGGATTCCCGTCATCGCTTCATCTCTCGAAAAAACTGAATTTGGTTTTGCTTTCTTTCCCCCGGGAAAGAAAACGGAAAATCACATCTCCGGAGTGCCATCGGCAGCCCGGTTTATTCCTTTTCGTCACGCCGGCCCAGATGATAGGCCGCGACCAGTGCCGCCAGCAGCAGCATGGACGCCAGCTCCACAGCCAGCAGGTACGGTCCGTAAAGGGCAATGCCAACCTGTTTGGGCGTAATCACGGAGGTGGCGATCAGGGCACCCGAATCATTGGCGAGCAGGGCACTGCCCAACTGCACCAGCAGGACCAGTGACAACACTCCCGGAATCACCCACACCGATGGTGAAAGCCATTTCCGCTCCTGTGCTTCGGTATGGCTGCCAAGGTTAAGCATCATCACCACAAACACGAAAAGCACCATGATGGCGCCGGCGTACACAATGATTTCCAGCACGGCTGCAAATGGCGCGCCCACGTAGAAAAAAATCATGGCCACGGCCAGCAGTGACACGATCAGGTTAAGCAGGGCATGCACCGGGTTTTTCCCGGCAATCACGCCAAGTGTGGCCAGTATGGCCACCAGTGCTGCACTGTAGAAAGCGAATGACACGGCAGTCTCCTTAAGGCAGCAGGCTCTTCACGTCCACCGGGGTTGCCTCACTCTGGGCAGCACCCTTGGGTTTGCCAGTGATGGCCATGCCCGAGACGCGATAGAAGTTGTAATCCGGATACTTGCCGGGGCCCGAAATCAGCAGGTGTTCCTTTTCGTACACCAGGTTCTGGCGATTGAACTCTGCCATTTCGAAATCCGGGGTGAGCTGGATTGCCGTTGTGGGGCAGGCTTCCTCGCACATGCCGCAGAAAATGCAGCGCGAGAAATTGATGCGGAAAAATTCCGGATACCAGCGGCCATCTTCACGTTCGGCTTTCTGCAGCGCAATGCAGCCTACCGGGCATGCCACTGCACAGAGATTGCAGGCCACGCAGCGCTCTTCACCATCCGGGTCACGCGTCAGCACGATACGGCCGCGATAACGGGGCGGAACATAAATCGGTACTTCCGGGTACATCAGCGTGTCGCGTTTGCGGAAGGCGTGCGAAAACACCATCACGATACTGCGCAGCTGGCTGTAGATCCCGACAACAAGGGCTTTGATCTGACTGAACATGGTCATGGTCCTCAACCTGCACTGCCGGCTTGCCAGAGCACTACGGCACCGGTCACCCAGAGATTGAGCAGGGTGACGGGCAGGCAGAACTTCCAGCCGGCGTCCATCATCTGGTCATAGCGCGGGCGCGGCAGCGCGGCACGGATCAGGATGAACATCATGATGAAGAATGCGGTCTTGCCGGCGAACCAGAAGAACGGCGGAATGAATTCGAGATAAGGCAGCGGGTGCCAGCCACCAAAGAACAGCGTGACGATCATGGCGGAGACCACGACAACACCGACATATTCACCCACAAAGAACATGCCCCACTTCAGGCCGGAATATTCGGTGTGATAGCCGGCGGCCAGTTCCGATTCGGCTTCCGGCAAATCGAAGGGAGAGCGGTGAGCTACCGCCACGCCGGCGATTGAAAAGGTGATGAAGCCAAGGAACTGCGGCACCACATACCAGAGGTCTTTCTGCGCATCAACAATCTCGCGCAGGTTGAACGAGCCGGACTGCACCACCACACCCATGACGGCAAGACCCATGAACACTTCATAGGTAAGGGTCTGGGCAGTGGAGCGCACCGCGCCGAGCAGGGCGTACTTGTTGTTGCTGGACCAGCCGGCAAACATCACGGCGTACACACCGATGCCTGCCATTGCGAGGAAGAACAGCAGGCCGATGTTCAGGTCGGCAACACCCCAGGTCGGGGTAATGGGCACGACGAGGAAGGCAATCAGCAGGGCGCTCATGGCAATCGCCGGTGCAATCCAGAACGTCACCTTGTCAACGAACGGTGGCGTCCAGTCTTCCTTGAAGAACATCTTGAGCATGTCGGCCGGCAACTGCAGCAGGCCGAAAGGACCCACCCGGTTGGGGCCGTAGCGATCCTGCCACAGTGCCAGCAGGCGACGCTCGACGAAGCTGAGCAGTGCCGCGCAGATCACACACCCGAAGAGCAGGACGAATGCCTTGCCGACCGCAATCAGGTTGGCAATGATCTCGGGCGTGAACCAGGCGATGACGGCATCCAGGGTCATGCAGCACCTCCAACCAGTACAGGAGCACCAACGGCCACAAACGGCATGCCCGGCAGACCCAGTGGCAGGCCGACCGTGTTGCTGGCCACTTCCACAATCGACAGTGGCAGGGTCAGCACATCACTGCCGACACGCACGGTCACGTTCTGCCCGGCGCTCAGGCCCAGTGCGGCCGCATCGCCGGCATTCAGCGCCACATAGGGTGCCGGAATGCGCGATTCGGTGACGTCAGCACGCGCAGACAGTTCGTCACTACCAAAGATGTGATGCAGCGGTACCAGTGTGCGTTCGCTACGGACGGCGGCGGCAGAAGGCGTGGCGTAGCCAAGTGCATCACCGGCGTTGAGCAGGCGCACGCCGGGGTCACCGGCACGCAGATGGCCACCGACTTCATCCTGGAACTTGTTCCACGCCTGTGGCGAATTCCAGCCCGGTGCCCATGCAAACGGCACCAGGGAGGAGGGCTCGTTGGGGCCGGAATACCCTTCCATGGAGAAGGCCAGTGCAGTGTCATTATCCTGCGGTGTACGCGGCTCGTGCACCGAGATGTTGGCACGCAGCGACGTACGACCGGACCAGCGGCGTGGCGAGCGGGCAATCTTCAGTCCCTTGATGCGGAAACCGGCTTCCGGCGCAGCATCAACGATGCCGGCCAGCAGCGGGAAGGCCTCCGCACAGGCGCGGGTGGCGTGATCCAGCTGGTCCCAGTCCACCGGGTAGCCATCGCGCGTGGTGTGTACGCCACGCAGCCAGCGCCAGCTTTCATGGATGTTGGCATCCGGGCGGTAGTAGGTGGCATCAAAGACCTGGAAGAAGCGCTGGGCGCGGCCTTCATTGTTGATCACGGTGCCATCGCCTTCCGCGAAGCTGGCTGCGGGCAGCAGCACGTTGGCGCGATCAGCAAGGTCCGTGCGCTGATGATCAATGACCAGCAGGGTTGCCTTGGCCAGAATGGCATCCAGACGGGCCTTCGGTGCCTGACGGTAAAGGTTGTTTTCCAGCACCACCAGACAATCCGCTTCGCCGTTTTCCAGCTGGGTCAGTGCTTCTTCCAGCGGGTCGGCATCAATCAGTGCCAGACCGAGGCTGTTCACTTCCGGCACGGTCAGCGTGATCTGCGGGGCCTTGCCGCGTGTCTTGAGGGCACGGCATATGTTCAGTGCGGCATCCAGCGTGCCGATGTCGCCGGCGCTGGTGCCCGCCACAACCAGCGGCTTTTCGGCGGCCATCAGGCTGTCGGCGATACGGGTTGCCAGCGCCTGCGTGTCGGCATCCAGACCCGCTACTGCAGGTGCGGCACTGTCGATGGCATGCGCCACGGCAAAGCCAAGGCTGGCAATGCCAGCCGCCGAGCTTACCGTGGTGGCTGCAGCGATATCATCCAGACGGCTTGGGGCCAGATTGGCGAGGAAAATCGGCGAGCGTTCGTGCTGGGCAATGTTCAGCACCGCCTCCGCCTGCCAGGCGCCTACTTTCTTGGCGGCCGCCATGGCCAGTGCCTTGCTCTTGGCCGTCTGGCGCAGGGCGAGGGCAATGCGCGGGGCGGTCTGGGTAACATCCTCACCCAGCACGAACGCGGCATCGCATTCCTCGATTTCACGCAGTGACGGTGTGCGGGCCGGGCCGTTGTGCAGGATGTCACGCACGCGACGGATCAGCGTCCATTCTGCGGCATTCACGCCAGCAAAGAAGTTGCGGGGGCCGACCAGTTCGCGCAGGGCAAAGTTGGCTTCGAGCGAGGCACGGGCCGAGCCGATACCCACTACACGGCGAGCGTTCTTGAGCAGCGCGCCGGCCTGATCCAGGCCTGCATCGGTGCCCAGCGTGCGGCGCTGGCCGTTCTCCAGCAGCTCGGGCTGCTGCGGACGATCCTTGCGGTTCACGAAGCCGTAGCCGAAGCGGCCACGGTCGCACAGGAAGTAATGATTCACGGAACCGTTATAGCGGTTCTCGATGCGACGCAGTTCGCCGTAGCGCTCGCCCGGGGAAATGCTGCAGCCGACAGAGCAGCCCTGGCAGATGCTGGGGGCAAACTGCATGTCCCACTTGCGGTTGTAGCGCTCGGAGTGGGTCTTGTCGGTGAACACGCCGGTCGGGCAGACCTCGGTCAGGTTGCCGGAGAATTCGCTTTCCAGACAGCCGTTTTCGGCACGGCCGAAGTAGACGTTGTCATGCGCGCCATACACACCCAGATCGGTGCCGCCGGCATAATCCTTGTAGTAACGCACGCAACGGTAGCAGGCGATGCAACGGTTCATTTCGTGATTCACGAAGGGACCGAGATCCTGGTTGTTGTGCGTACGCTTGTTGAAGCGGTAACGACGCTTGTGGTGCTGCGTCATCACGGTCATGTCCTGCAGGTGACAGTGGCCGCCTTCCTCGCACACCGGACAATCGTGCGGGTGGTTGGTCATCAGCCATTCCACGACGGACTCACGGAAGACCTTGGCCTCCTCGTCATCGATCGAGATGTAGGTATTGTCCGCCGCCGGCGTCATGCACGACATCACCAGACGACCACGCTTGTCGTCGGCATTGGCGTATTGTTTCACTGCACACTGGCGACAGGCTCCGACGGAGCCGAGTGCCGGGTGCCAGCAGAAATAGGGAATGTCGAGTCCGAGTGACAGGCAGGCCTGCAGCAGGTTGTCTGCGCCGTCGACTTCGAAATCCTTGCCGTCTACATGAATTGTGGCCATTACACATTCACTCCGCTGTTGGCCGGTGTTGCTACCGCAGCCGGAATGCCTTTTTCAAAATCGGAACGGAAATACTTGAGTGCACTCTGCAGCGGTTCCATGGCACCGGGCGCATGGGCGCAGAAGGTCTTGCCGGGGCCGAGGGAACGCGTCATGTGCTCGAGGAATTCGATGTCGCCGGCCTGACCCGCCTTGGCTTCAAGCGCCTGCAGTACCTTTACGGTCCAGGGAAGGCCATCGCGGCAGGGGGTACACCAGCCACAGGATTCGCGCGCAAAGAACTGCTCGAGATTGCGCACCACCGAGACGATGTCCTGCTTGTCATCCACCACCATCATCAGGCCGGTGCCCATACGGCTGCCGGCTTTCATGATGGTGTCGTAATCCATGGCGAGCTTGAGGTGCTCGGGCAGCAGGAAGTCGGTGGACGCGCCACCCGGCAGCCAGCAGCGCAGCTTGAGGCCGTCCTGCATGCCGCCAGCGTGCTCTTCCAGAATTTCTTCGCCCGTGGTGCCTATCGGCAATTCCCACAGACCGGTACGTTTGGCCTTGCCGGAAATGCCATACAGCTTGGTGCCGGCATCCGGCGACTTGCCCTGCGACAGACCCTTGAACCAGTCGGCACCGCGCAACACGATGGCCGGAATGTTGTTCAGGCTTTCGACATTGTTGACGATGGTGGGTTTGCCCCAGAGACCGGCAATCTGCGGGAAGGGAGGCTTGGCGCGCGGATTGGCGCGACGGCCTTCGAGCGAATTGATGAGCGCGGTTTCTTCGCCACAGATGTAGCGGCCGGCCCCGGTATGCACATGCAGATCCATGCCCCAGCCGGAGCCAAGGATGTTCTCGCCCAGATAGCCGGCGGCCTTGGCTTCTGCAATCGCACGATTAAGACGTTCGGCCGCCAGAAAGTATTCACCGCGCAGGAAAATGTAGGCGCGGGTTACCTGCAGGGCAAAACCGGCCACGATCATGGACTCGATCATCTGATGGGGCAGCTGCTCCATCAGCATGCGGTCCTTGAACGTACCCGGTTCCATTTCGTCGGCGTTGCAGACGAGGTATTTCGGACCGGCATCCGGGCCCATCGGCACCAGCGACCATTTCACGCCAGTCGGGAAACCGGCACCACCACGACCACGCAGGTTGGCGTCCTTGACCACCTGTTGCACGGCAGCAGGGGACATGTCCTTGATGGCCTTGCGCAGGGCGGCATAGCCTTCCTTTGCCTCGTAGCTTTTCAGGTCGAGACAGGGATTGGCGGGGTCATGGCGCCAGGTCAGCGGGTGGGTGTCTGCGCTTTTCACAATGCTCATGCGTAGCGCTCCAGCAGGGAGGGAATATCGCCGACCGTCACCGGGCCATGGGTATCCTTGCCGATCATGAGCGTGGGGCCCTTGTCGCAATTGCCGAGACAGCAGATTGGCAGCAGCGTGAAGCGGCCATCGGCCGTGGTCTGGCCCAGCTCGATACCCAGGTGCTTCCTGATGCCGTCAATGAGGTTGTCAGAGCCGGTCAGGTAGCAGCCAATGGAATCGCACACGGTAATCACGTGGCGTCCCACCGGCTGACGGAAAATCAGGTTGTAGAACGTCGCTACACCTTCGACATCCGTGGCAGGAATGCCCAGAACGTCGGCAATGGCGTAAATGGCGCCGTCCGGCACCCAGCCGTGCTTTTCCTGCACGATCTTGAGCGCATCAATTGAGGCTGCACGCGCATCATCATAATGATGAATGGCTTCTTCCATGGCGGTGCGTTCTTCCGCAGAGAGCTGGTAGCGGTCGGTAACGATGAGTTTTGCGTTGGAAGTCGTCATGGTGTTAACGGTCCACATCGGCCATCACGAAATCGATGGACGCAAGATAGGCAATAAGATCGGGAACCATGCTGCCGCGGATCACCGAGGGGATCTGCTGCAGGTGTGGATAGCTGGGTGTACGGATGCGCGTGCGATAGCTCATCGTGCTCTGGTCGGACACCAGGTAGTAGCTGTTGATGCCCTTGGTAGCTTCAATCATCTGGCTGGATTCGCCGGCCGGCATGATCGGCCCCCACGATACGCTCAGGAAGTGCGTGATCAGGGTTTCGATATGCTGCAGCGTCTGTTCCTTGGGCGGCGGCACGGTGAGCGGGTGATCCGCCTTGTACGGGCCGGCCGGCATGTTTTCGAGACACTGGCGGATGATGCGCAGGCTCTGGCGCATTTCTTCCAGACGCACCATGCCGCGGTCATAGGCATCGCCGTTGTGGGCCAGCGGTACTTCAAAGTCGAAGTTCTCGTAACCGGAGTACGGACGCGCCTTGCGCAGGTCGTAGTCGATACCGGTGGCACGCAGGCCTGGACCGGTGACGCCCCACTCCAGCGCTTCCTTTGAATTGTACTGGGCCACATCAATGGTACGGGCACGCAGGATGCCGTTCTTCATGGCCGCTTTTTCGTACTCGTCCAGACGCTTGGGCATCCAGTCGAGGAAGTCACGAACCAGACGGTCCCAGCCCTGCGGCAGGTCATGCGCCACGCCACCGATACGGAACCAGGCCGGGTGCATGCGGAAGCCGGTAATGGCCTCGATCACGTCATAGGCTTTCTGGCGGTCGGTGAACATGAAGAAGATCGGCGTCATCCCGCCCACGTCCTGGATATAGGTGCCCAGGAACAGCAGGTGAGACGTGATACGGAAAAATTCCGACAGCATCACGCGAATCGTCTTTACGCGATCAGGTACTTCGATACCGGCCAGTTTTTCCACGGCCAGCACGTAGGGCATGTTGTTCATCACCCCACCGAGGTAATCGATGCGGTCGGTGTAGGGAATATAGCTGTGCCAGGTCTGGCGCTCGGCCATCTTTTCGGCGCCACGATGGTGGTAGCCGATATCCGGCACGCAGTCGACGATTTCTTCACCGTCAAGCTGCAACACGATACGGAAGGCACCGTGCGCGGAAGGGTGGTTGGGGCCGAGGTTGAGGATCATGTAGTCCTCGTTCTCGGTGCCTGTCTTCATGCCCCACTCTTCCGGGTTGAAGCGCAGGGCTTCCTGCTCGGCATCCTGTTTGGCAGCATCGAGCACGAAGGGATCGAACTCGGTGGCACGGGCCGGGTAATCCTTGCACAGCGGGTGACCGGTCCAGTTGCGCGGCAACAGGATGCGGGTCAGCAGCGGGTGGCCGGCAAAGGTGATCCCGAACAGGTCCCACACTTCACGCTCATACCAGTTGGCATTCGGCCAGATCGGGATGGCAGTGGGCAGGTTACGGTCGTCGGCCTTGAGGGCAACCTTGATGCGCACATCACTGTTCCGCTCGATCGAGAGCAGGTGATAGAACACGGTGAAGTCGGATTCCGGCTGGCCCTGGCGATGCTTGCGCAGACGCTCGTCAATTGCCGACAGGTCATACAGCATCACATAAGGTTGCGGGAGATTGCGCAGGAAGCGCAGCACCTCAAGCAGGCGCTCGCGCGGCACCCAGAGGGTGGGAACACGATCCAGCGTGGCCTGCACGGTGCAGACCTCGGACCCGAATTGCGCGAGCAGCTCGCGTACAACGGCGGGCTCCGCCGGCAGGGGAGTGTTGTCAGCCATCATCAATACTGTCGTTTCGGGGCGCACACCATGCGCGCCCACCCATCAAACCTGATCAGGAGTGCGCAGATTGGTCACTGCAATGCGGCTTTCGCACTTGCGGTCACGTTCGGGCTGCATTTCCGGGCGATACACGCCCTGTTCGCCGACCACCCATGACAGGGGGCGACGCTCCTGCCCAATCGAGTCCTGCAGCAACATCAGGGCCTGCAGGAAGGCTTCGGGGCGGGGCGGGCAGCCGGGAACATAGACATCGACCGGGATGAACTTGTCGACGCCCTGCACTACGGAATAGATGTCGTACATGCCGCCGGAGTTGGCGCAGGCACCCATGGAGATCACCCACTTCGGTTCCAGCATCTGTTCATACAGGCGCTGGACCACGGGGGCCATCTTGATGAAGCAGGTACCGGCAACCACCATCAGGTCGGCCTGACGTGGCGAGGCGCGAATCACTTCGGCGCCAAAGCGGGCAAGGTCGTGTGGGGCGGTAAAGGCCGTGGCCATTTCCACATAACAGCAGGACAGGCCGAAGTTGTACGGCCAGAGGGAGTTCTTGCGACCCCAGTTCACGGTGGAATGGAGAACATCTTCCAGCTTGCCCATGAAGATGTTCTTGTGAACCTGATCCTCCACCGGATCACTGACGCCGGTCTGCTTCTGCTGGATCGGGTAGCGGTCGTTGGCGGCATTCGGATCAATGCGGCTCAAGGTGTATTTCATGCCTGGGACTCCCGGGCGCGACGAGCGGCCTCGCGTTCGGCACGGCGCTTGCGCTGGGCCGGAGCCCACTCAAGGGCACCAATGCGCCAGATATAGACGAGACCGGCCAGCAGCACGCCGATAAAGATGGAAACTTCGATGAATCCGGTCCAGCCCGACTCGCGGACGGAGACGGCCCAGGCATACAGAAAGAGGGCTTCCACGTCGAAAATGACGAAGAACATGGCGATCAGGTAGAACTTGGCGGAAAGGCGCAGGTGAGCGCCGCCCGAGGGCACCACGCCAGACTCAAAGGGCTCGTTCTTGGCCCGGCCCCAGTCGCGGCCACCCAGCCACACCGGAATGCCGAGCATGAAGGCCAGCAGGAAGACGACACCGCCCATGTAGGCGATCATGGCCCAGAGGCTGCTTGAAGATTCGACGACAGTCGGCACGGCTTTGTACCTCTGGCAGAGACTCCGCCTGAAATCAGGGCGGAAATGACCAACATCGGTCATGAACTTGTTGATTATGGCCAAAAAAGGCCGCACTTGCATGCGGATACCGCTTCGGGCGCGCCAATTTTACTCAGTGCCCGGCAGGGCACAAGGAAAAAGTGCAAATGACTGGCTGTCCGCTTGCGCCACATCAAGAAACCGCAAGCCTTGAGTACGGGAAAACAGGTATACCCCGGCGGACATCAGGGACCAACAAAAAAGGCGCGAAGTCCGCGCCTTTTTTGTTGGTCACGCCAACCCTCAACCCGAGAAGAAGTTGAGGGTGTGCTGCCCGTTGAACACCTCGACATTATCGGAGCCGAAGTTGAAGCCCTTCACAATGGCCACAATCTTGGCTTCCAGCTCCGGATTGTTCAGTTGGCTGGAGGCCACCGTGCAACTGGTGACCGAGCCATCCGGTGCAATCGTCAGCTTGAGCGTCAGGCTGCCCTGGATGTTCGGGTCGTCACGCAGCGCACGCTGGTGGGCATTGTTCAGACGGGCACCATACTGGTCGAATATCTTGCGGATATCCTCGGCGGTACGACGCGACTTGCCGTCCTTGTTGACGGGACGAACGCCCTCAGCACCCTTGATGCCGCTCTCCACCGTTTGCATCTTGCCGCCACCGGCAAGCATCCCCTTGCTGCCCTTGCCGCCAGCAACGCCGCCACCAAAACCGGAGCTGACCTGGCCACTGCCGGCGCCATAGCCCGCAGAAGCAAGTGCGCCAGAGCCCGATCCGGCCCGGCTGGTCAGCATGGCCCGGCTGGTACCGGCAGCTTCGGTATTGGTGATCAAGGCACCACCGGCTGGTGTGGGAAGCTCGAACTCGTCACGCAGTGAGGCCAGCTGGTCAAGACCTGCATCCTGAAGCGCCTTGGATGCCTTTGCCCGGGCCTGTTCAACTTCAACCGGCTTGGCAACGACAGGCTTGTCCGTTTTTTCCTCAAGTTTCGGGGCTTCGTCTTCCTTCTTCGGCTCTTCCTTGGGTTTTGGCGGAGGAGGGGGCGGCAGCTCTATCTTGCGCTCGACAACACGGGCAATGCGTTCAGGCATTGCTTCGGCTGCCGCGCGGTCCTCTTTTGGAACCTTGACGAACAGGATGATGATGCTGAGCAGGAAGGCCAGAATCAGCATGAGAATGGTGATGGCCTTGCGACGCCTGTCATCCGATGGCAGGTTGTCCCAAGGCAGCATCCCGTCAAGAGTCATCATGGGCTGGGTCATTTCTGGGCCCCTCCCTTGATGACGCCGAAGGATATTTTCGAGTAGTCGTTGGCACTCAGTGTTGCCATGACCTTTCGCAACGCCTTGTAGGAAATATCCTTGTCAGCCAGGATCGTGACCTCACGTTCCGGAATGCCTTCGGCATTGAGTACCGGTGCTGTCTTGGCCGCACGGTATTGCAACTCGACTGCCAGTGCAGGAATCATGGGGGTATCGGTTGCCATTGCTTCGGCCACGCTTGCCACCTTCATGTCCTGAACCAGAATGTCAGCCTTGGTAACCATGACGACCAGATTCTGCTTTGGCGTTTTCTCCGCGAGCGAGATAGGCAACTGCAGGGTATCGGTTGGTGGCAACTTTGCCGGATTCTCCGAGTTGACCAGCAGAAAGAACACCAGGATGGTGAAAATATCCATCAGCGAGGTCAGGCTGAGCGCCGCCTGCGGCTGATGCCTCCGGGAGCGACGTTCGATGCGCAAGGCACGTGCATTCTTCTTTTTCATCATGCACCTCCCTTGTTCGGATCTGTCGGGGCATCACCAATGCCGACCTCAGGGAAGAGGGCGTACTTGGTCGGTTTGCCATTCACCTCGCTCTGGATGATGCGCACGGCATCCATGGTGTGAATCAGGTTGTCATAAGACGTTTCCTGCTCCAGAAGGATGGTGGCTTCATTCACGGCGGGGTGCTGGGTTTTTACTTCCCGCAGGTAGTCATTCAGGGCCTTGAAATCATGACCCTCTGCTGCCTTGGGAATGATTTTCAGCGGGCCGGTCTGACGATCCGCCACCACAAAGCGGTCACCGTACACCATGACCTCCAGGACCAGCGGTTTCTTTGGTTCATTGCCGGCCGCACCTCCGCCGTCCTTCGGCAGGGAAACCTGCAGGACAGCAACCTGGGTGAAGACGGCATTCAGCAGCAAAAACGGAATCAGGATCACCATCAGGTTCATGAATGAGGTGATATCAAGATCCGCATCCGTGCTGCGCCTTTTGCGCGAGCTCATTCTCGGCTCCTCTTAATGCTGGTTCAGGGCCGATTTATTCAGGTTTGGTGACGCTGAGCTGACGCAGTACATTGAGGAACTTGATCGAAGCCATCTCCAGGCTTTCCACGACGGAGTTGGTCTTGTTCTGCAGGAAGGAGAATGCCAGCAGCAGGGGAATGGCAACCACCAGACCGAACAGTGTCGTGTTCATGGCAACGGAAATCGAGCTGGAGAGCAGGTCGCCCTTGATGGCCGGATCCGCATTGGCAACGGCATCGAAAGCGGAGATCAGGCCCTGCACTGTGCCGGTCAGGCCGAGAAGGGTGGCAATGTTGGCAAAGGTGGCAACATAGGAGGTGCGGGCCTCAAGGCGGGGCATGACTTCCATCAGTCCTTCTTCCATGGCGGTTTCCACATCTTCCACCCGGCGTGCACTCAGACCGCGGGTCAGACCATTGGTCAGGATGCGGGCAATGGCGGCATCGTTATCCTTCACCTTGTCCAGGGCAGGTTTGAGCTGGCCCTTGGACAGAAGCGGGAAAACATCATTCCAGACTGCCTTGTTGCTGCTGACGACCTTGGTCAGGTAGAGGGCGCGTTCAATAACGATGCCCATGCCCAGAAAAAGGACGAGCAGGATGGGGTACATGAAAAAGCCGCCTTCCTGAATGAACTTGATGACCGACATTGCTTGAAACTCCTATCACAAAACCAAGGTTGTAAGTGTTATGTCAGAGTGATGCTGCCTTGGATAGCACCAGCCCTGCTTGTACCAAAAAATGTTCAGCGTTGCTCGGCGTTACGATGAAACTCGATTTCACGCAGCAGGATGTCCCGGTCCAGTGGTTGCAGGGTTTCACGCAGGATGGACGTACCCACTTCCTTTTTCTGGGTCGGGCTGGTCTTGTCTTTCCAGGGCACGATGTTGAAGACTCCCGGTGCTTCCTTGCTGCCGATCACATCCGACTGGGTGGCTTCGGTTGGCTGGTTGCTACCAGTGGTTGCGATTGCCGCCGCATCAGTCTTTTGTGGTGCTTTCTGCGTTGTTGCCGCACCAGCATGCCCGGCCGACAGCAGGGCCAGGCATATGAGGGAAAGCATATTCTGTCTGTTCATGTTCAGGCTCCGTCAGCGGTTGCTGGCGCGGCAGCGGGGGTGTCGACACCTTCTGCCATCGGTTCTTCGACAGGCTCTGGCGCGCGTGGTGCAGGTGGCGGCGCCTTGTATACGCCAGTACGTTTCTGCAGGTCGACAATCCAGTTGGCAACGGCTGGATCCGGTTTGCTTTGCAGTGCCTGATAGCGTTCGTAGTGAGTCAGCGCCAGCGGCAGGTCCTGCAGGTAAAGATCTGCCAGCACGCCGAAATTGAAGTGGGCCTTGGCATAGGCCGGATCAATGCCGAGGGCAGTTTCGTAGGCGGCACGTGCATCTGCAAACTTGCCCTGCTCGCGCAAGGCGATGCCCAGCAGGTTGTGTGCATACGGGTTGCGGGCATTGACCACAAGTGCCTGGCGTAAAACCTTTTCCGCATCAGCAAATTTTTTCTGCTTCAGAAAGATGACACCCTGATTGATCACCGGGCCGGCAAATGATGGCTCTTTTGCGGAAACCTTTTGCAGCAGGGCCAGTGCTTCATCGTTCTGGTCGGCAGCCATCAGGCTGATGGCTTTTGTGTAGTCAGCGGAGACCGCCATGGCAGCCTGCTGGCGGGCATTGGTCGCTACCAGTGCGGGGGAGCGAGAGGTGTCACCGGCCGCTTCGCTGGGTTTCTTGTCTTCGGCTTTTTCCTGGCGCTGCAGGGTACCGGCCGCCATGCGCTCACGGAGTTGCGCAACCAGATCGGGTTCGTTTGCGCCAGCGGTCTGTTCGGCCTCGGGCACGGCCTGCTTTGGCGCAGAGGCGCAACCCGCCAGCAGGGTGAGGGCGGCGGCAATCGCGCTCAGGGCTATCTTGTGTTTGATGCTCATCGTGTGCCGCCTCAGTAAATCACGTCGACATAAGGCTCGGACTGCTCGCGCTTGTTGTAGCGGCCGGGCGAGAGTCTGGCCAGAGCTTCAAAGCTCTGTCGCACAAAGTCGTCATAAATATTCTGCTTGGCCAGTCCGGCGTTGGCGATATAGAGCTCAAGCGCCTTGTCTTCGAACGGCAGTGCCTGTTCTTCGAGCAGAATGCCGTATTGCTCCAGTTCCAGTTCGCTGAGTCCTTTTGGTCGTTCACTTGCCATAAGGTCCGCCGCCAGCTTGCGGTAGATCTCGGCAATCTGGTAATTGGATGCCGTGGTGAATTCGGCAACGCCGATGGCGGCAACCTTGCTGTAGGTGTCCAGTGCTTTCTGCATGGCCTGACGCTTGCGGGCCAGGGACTGCTTGAGCGGTTGCTTGAGCATGATGCCGGCAAACTCATCATACACAGGCTTGCTCAGCCTGAACTTTGCCATGGCACCAAGATAGCTGGTACGGGCAGTGTTCTCTGCGCCAGCACGATCAAACGAACGGGCCAGCTCGCGCAGCATGTTGTCGCTTTCTACCGTATTGCCCTGTTTGCCGTAGGCGGTATAGAGGCGGAACTGGGCCTCCATGTTTACATCCACCGGTTTTGGGAATGTGGCAATGTATTTGCGATAAACACGCAGTGACTCGTCATTACGCCCGGATTTTTCAAACATTTCTGCAGATGTCAGCAATGCCTGGCGTGCCAGCTCGGGATTTGTTTTCTGATGGCGGGTGGATATGCCTTCGTACTCGGTGGCAGCCTTGTCCAGCTGACCGGTTTTCTCGTAAGAGAGCGCCAGCTTTTCAGGAATGGTGTCGTTCAGTTCGCTTTCCGGGAAGTTGATGCGGAAGGCAACCAGCAAAGGGATGGCATCGGCGTGACGCTCGGCATTCAGGTACATCGTGGCCGCGTCAAACTCGGCACCGGCCTTGAAGCGGGGGTCGGTTGTGACGCTGGCGGCACGCTTGTAGGCCGCCACGGCGCCATCCACATCCTTGCTGTCACGCAGTTTTTCAGCCTGCTTGTAGATGGAGGCTGTCAGGCGTTCCTGATACTTCTTGCGCTGGGCGACATCCAGATCCTGGTAAGCCAGCACCTTGCCGTAAGCAAACTCGGCCGCATCCGGGCGACCCAGATCAAACTCGCCATCGCCTACAACCATCCAGGCCTCTTTCTGGATGGCAGCCGGCGCGGGCGGATTCAGTTGCAGGATCAGGCTTGCTGTTTTCATGGCGCCAGCCAGATCCTTGTTGCCGATCTGGTCGTTGGTCAGGCCCTGAAGAACGAGAGGAGTGTTTTTATCCGCCGGAAATTTTTCTGCGTACTTGTGTGTACTGGCAACACGGCGCGCCCACCATGACTTCTGGATATCAGGGGACTTCGTGCCAATATCCTTTTCCTGCTCAAGGTAGGAGAGCAGGGCAAGATAGGCAGACTCGCTGGCCTTGGTGTTGCCTGGATAATCGTAGGCAGTCTTCTCGAATTCGATGATGGCATCGTCGAATTTTCTGGCGGAGAAAAGGGCTTCGGCCAGCAACTGGTTGATTGTCAGGGCCTCAGCCTCTGGCGGATTCAGTGCGAGGAACTGGCGATACCATGAGGCTGCCTTCAGGTAGTCCTCTTCCTTCTTTGTCTGTTGTGCCAGCGCATGCCGGTGCCGTGCCAGATCAATGATGTGCGACTGCAGCAGGGGCATGATGTCCTGACGTGTTGCTTCATTGGCACGTGCCCAGTACTCGCTTGATGTGTTGTAGCGCTTTACGAAGTTTTCCTTGGCCGGGATGACTTCCGACGGGAAGCCGCCATCCATGTATGCCTTGATGGTGGCAGAGCTGAATTCAGGTGCGCGCGGGTCAAACGGATAGGTTGCAACAAAATAATCAAATGTTTCGGCCGCATTGCGGTACAGACGCTTGCCCAGATAGGTCTGGCCAAGATTCATGTACACATCTGGTATGTAGTCTTTCTTGCCGACCTTGCGGAAATAGGCATCAACAGATTTCGCGCCATCCTGCTGGATGAAGCTCAGGCTGATGATGTTGAAGGTGTCATCCAGCAGCTTGAGGGCATTGCTGGCCTGAGCCTTGTTGGGCGATTGTGTTTTTGGCTGCCACTCTTCAATCACCTTGAAGAACAGTGGTTGCGCTGCATCGTAGTCGGATGCCTTGTAGAGTGACCAGGCCTGCTTGTAGATCGCTTGGTCACGGAACTCTTCGTTATCCTGTGATGCGTAGACGGCGGCATAGTTGTCTGCGGCCGCTACATAGCGGCCGGTAGAAAATTCGTGCTCGGCGATACGGAAGCGTGCTTCAGTGTTGTACTGGCTGCCCGGGTATTCATAGACGAGCTTGCGCAGCGCGGCAATGGACTCTTCACGCTGGCCATTCAGGTCATAAGCCTTGGCAAGCTGATAATAGGCTTCAGCGCGGTCCGGTCCGGGCTTGGCTCCCTGCAGTAACTGTTCATACAGTTTAACGGCCTGACCGTAATCAACCCGCGTGGCTTTGCCTGATGCGGGGAGCTTGGCGTTGGCACCGGGAACGCCGTCACGCGCGGAGGCCATTCCCTGCATGAAGCTTTCATACAGTGCTTCTTCGCTTTCACCCTTCGGCACGGCAGTTGTTGCAGTTGCCTTGCTGTCTGCGGCATCGCGGGCCATGGAGCTTTCCATGGTCAGTTCGGCCATGCGGCGCAGTGTTTCCAGGCGATCATTCGGGTCGCGAAAGAGGGTAAGCGCCGTCTGGTAGTTGCTTAATGTCTCTTCAGCTGTCTGCGGTGTGATTTCACCCGCGTCAACCACGATGTCGCGGCCTTCAAGGTCGGCCAGTGTGGCCCCGCTGAAACGGTTCTTGCCTGCAGCGGCGGCAGCGTCCGGTTTTTCAGGTGGTGTTGTGGCGCACCCGCTCAGAATGGCGATGGCGATGGCCAGCGGAGTGAGGCGAACAGCAAGTGACATACGAATGCTCATGGCTTTGGTGTTGCGGTCGTGCCGACCGGCCGGTTATCGCGATTCAGTGCAGCATCCTGAAGCCGGGCTATATTCAGATAGGCTTCTGCAAGATCGTTGTTGATGCGATTGCGCTTGTCTTCGAGTACGGCAGCCGCTAACACACCCAGATAGTCAGTGTGTTCAGCGATGGACTTCTCAAGCCCCTTGCCAACATCAGTCAGGCGTTGATCAAACTCGACGGTCTGTGCAGTGACATTCGTGGAGATGATCGTTTTGTTGTCGCCCAGCAATTGTCGCAGTGCCTCCGAGCGATTGCGCACTTGTGCCAGCTCTTTCTCATAACGCGTCAGTTCTGCATACACCTGATTCTGCGTGCGCGGTGCACGGTTGGCGACGTTGAAGGAGTGAAGTCCTTTCAGCATCCTGATGCGGTTCAGCGTGTTGCTGCCCGACGTGCCGGCCGGCAAGCGGGCAGCCGCTGTTTCCATCTCCTCGATCCGGTTCATGATCTCGCGATCCTGAGGGCTCATGGTCGCCGTGTAGTTACGGGGATTGCGGGCAGCCGCTCTGGCCCGTGATTGCAGGATGGGCCAGTGATCATTCAGGGCCTGAATGCGCTGCTCAATGGCAACTACACGCTTCTGCTGCTCTGCCATCAGGTTTTGACGGCGACTCATGACGCCGGCCATGTCGCGCATGGCCAGCAAGTCCCGCTTGCGTTGCTCCACGACCGCTTGCAGCCGGCGCAGTTGCTGATACTGCTGATAGCCCTCTGTAAAGGTGTGGCTGGCAAACAGTGACGACAGAAATGCGGTCTCTGCCGGATTGGAGGGCAATGCCATGCTGGGTGCTTCCAGCGGATCAGCATTTACTCCGCCTTCCGCACTTGGATTCAACCGGTCAAGCCAGCCGGCTTTTTTTACCTCGGTACTGATGCGTTCCAGAACAACAAGCTGGTCACTCATGGTCTGGGCGGCGAGTTTGTAGCCAAAAAATGCCTGTTGATTGGCCTGCAGTGCTTCATAGGCGCGTGGTGCAAGCAGCATTGCCTCCTGCACAGAACTGTCTGCAGGGTTGCGCGTCATCAGCTCCAGCCAGAAGGAGAGTGCGCGCTTGTAGTCTTCGCGCAGGAAGTGTGCGTAGCCCAGCGACAGCATGGCGGGGTTGCTGAACGGACCTTCAAGCCGCACGTTGATCAGTGCTTCGCGGGCTTTTTCGGGGGATTTGGCCTGCAGATGGCTGTACCCGATTGCCAGTGCGGCGCGATCTTTCAGTGCATTGGTCTCATTGTCGCTGACAGGCAGGGTCATTACCGACTCAAGCAATGCGACGCCTTCTTCCGGACGGTTTGCCCGAAGATGGGCAACACCCATGTTGTAGGTGGCATACATGCCCAGCGCATTGCTCATGGGGATTGGTGCGAGCAGGTCACGTGCGCGATCAAACTCGTTTCTTGCCATCAGGACATTGGCAAGCATGACGCGACGTTCAGCTTCCAGCGGGGTGATTTCAACCGTGCTGATCGGAACGTTGAGCACACGCTCCGCTTCGAAATACTCACCCTGACGGTATTTTAGACGGCCCTGCCGGAACCAGGTTTCATTGCGGGTATCGCTGCGCATGTCACGGGTAATGATGCGGGAAAAGACATTGTCAGCGGCTTCGGGCATGCCGAATGCCGTGTACAGGTCACCAAGCAGGATTTCTGTCGCCGTCACATCATCCGACAGCAGGCCTTCTGCTTTTGCAGTGAGGATGTTGTTGAGTGACGTGAAGCCCTTGCCGAGATAAAAGTCATACATGATCTGACCCATGATGACTTCGGTGACATCCTCCTTGACCTTGAGACGCTTGTTCAGGTCGGCGGCGGCAGCCGGCAGGGCAGTCGTCACTGCAACGGCAATCAGCAGGATGCGCGGCATGCAACTAAAGCGGGACGAATGTTTCATAGGCCCAAGTGATCCTCAAGTGGCGACAGCGGTCGGGTTACTGGATTTCCCATTCCCTGAAGCGAAAATCACCTTGAGTGCGAGTGGCATTGTCACTCGCCTTGAGTTCGACCACCTTGCGTTGGGCTCCCTTTGAGAAGGTGTAGGTAACCGTGCGCTGGAAGTCCTTGCCACCAGGCTCATAGCCGGTGATGACAGCCTTGATCGAGTGCTGGCCACTGGTCAGGTTGCCAGCGTAAAGACGGTGCATGCCGCCCTTGCTCAGTGCAGCAAACTCGGTGTCGGAGTAGTAATAGTAACCGGCGCTCTTGTCATCAATCATCAGATTGATGTCGACCAGCTTCATTCCCGATCCCGCCTCGACGGAGACCACCACGGCAGTCTCGGCGCTGGGGAACATGAGCTCGTTCTCAAGCTGGGTGATTTCCCTGTTGAGCGTGATCAGATCCATTTTCAGGGATTGCAGGTCACCGGGGAGTTTTGCTTCCGATGCTTGTGCCAGCGGGAAAGTCCCGGCGGTAGTCATGCCCAAAACAAAAAGGGCGAACAGGCGTCCACGAATCATTATGGTTAATCCACTGACAGATTGAGGGAAATCTGAGCCATCCGTGTGCCCGGGCGCTGCGGTTCTTCTGCCGCTTGCGAGAGACCCTGCGCCATGGCGCGAGTCATTTATCAACTTATTAACGCACATCGCCCAGGACACGTCAAAGCCCTGAAAACATTGGGATTCCATGACGATGTCGGGTCTGCAGGACGGTGTGCGATCCAGGGCTTTCTTCAGGCCTTTATTGACGGGATACTGCCCTAAATGCATGGCTTTTCAAGCGGGAAGATTCGTCACTCCGGGTAACTTCAGGCCACTCGTCAGTGCTGCGGTGCCGTCTGGCGGATTGTTGTTTTGGCGTGATCGTTTCTTTGCCGGCGTGCAGCGTGCGGCAGGCTCTTGTCACCAGCCATGGACTTGCCGCAGAGTCGCGGCACTCAGGAAAGGAACGGCCCGGAATGCGAATTGTTGCTGATGAAAACATGCCACTGGTCGACGCGCTTTTTGCCCCCATCGGGGAGGTGGTGCGGTTGCCAGGGCGGCAAATAACTGCGGCCGATGTGCGTGACGCGGATGCCCTGCTGGTACGGTCGGTAACCCGCGTCACTGCTGACCTGCTGGCGGGCAGCCGGGTTCGTTTTGTCGGTACGGCAACCATTGGCACGGATCATATTGATCTTGCTGCCCTGCAGGCCCGGGGCATTGTGGTGGCCTCGGCACCTGGCTGTAATGCCCGCGCAGTGGCCGAGTATGTGTTGACATGCCTTGCCTTACTGGCAGCTGAGCAGGGCTGGCAGCCGCAGGCACGTTCGGTGGGGGTTGTCGGGCTGGGTAATGTAGGGAGGCAGGTTGCACAGCTGCTGCAGGTTGCCGGTTTCCGGGTGAGGGGGTGTGACCCCTTCATGGAGGCGAGCCCTGTGCCAGGGGTTGAGCTGGTCACCCTGGATGAGCTGATCGACAGCTGCGACATCCTGTCCCTGCATACCCCGCTGACCCGGACGGGGCCGCATCCCACCTTTCATGCCATGACGACGGCGCGTCTTGAGCGTTTGCACGCAGGCCAGATCCTTCTGAATGCCGGGCGGGGCGAGGTTATCGACAATCGTGCCCTGCTTGCCCGGCTGGAGATGCCTGATGCGCCGGTTGTCGTGCTTGACGTGTGGGAGGGGGAGCCGGTCGTCATGCCTGACTTGCTGGCCCGTGTACGTCTGGGGTCGCCGCATGTGGCAGGTTACAGCCAGGAAGGAAAGTGGCGTGGCACATCCATGGTGCATGCGGCATTTTGCCGCTTTGCCGGCATTACGCCGGCAGTCTCACTTGGGGAGCTGGAGTTGCCCCGGGGTCCGGTCCTGGACTGTCCGCCGGCTGATACCCTGATCGGGTTGCTGGCAGGGCTGACATCCCGGTTGTGTGATGTGGGCCGGGATGATGCCGCCCTGCGGGCGAGTCTGGCGGAGCCCAGTCCTGCCCTGGCGTTTGACCGTCTGCGCCGGGACTATCCGCCACGGTTCGAGTTTGCATCCTGCACCATCACGGGGCTGCAACGACCCGAGTGGCAGGCTGTGCTGGTGGCACTGGGGTTCCATCCGGGCTGAAATTGTCGCCGGTGCGGTCAAACGGATTGTGTTCGGAAAGATGACTTTCTAGAATCGCGCCTTTGCCCTCACCCCCCAGACAATGGATGTTGCCATGTCCACACTGAACATTTTCGTCATCCTCTACCTGATGGTAACGATAGGTATTGGTCTTTATGCGGCCCGGCGCGTGCACAGCTCGAAGGATTATGTGGTGGCCGGCCGCAGCCTGCCGCTCTACATCACCACGGCGACCGTGTTTGCGACATGGTTTGGTTCCGAAACGGTACTGGGGACGTCCTCCACCTTCCTGGAGGAGGGACTGCTGGGGATTGCGGCAGACCCGTTCGGGGCTTCGCTCTGCCTTATCCTTGTTGGCATGTTCTATGCGCGCAAGCTCTACCGCATGAACCTGTTGACCATTGCTGACTTCTTTCGCAACAAGTACGGCCGCACGGTCGAAGTCCTGACCTCCATTGCCATCATGATTTCCTATCTGGGCTGGGTGTCGGCACAGATGGTGGCACTGGGGCTGGTCTTTAATACGTTATCGCATGGCGCCATTCCGGAGTCCTCCGGCATCGTACTGGGCGCCGCAATCGTCATTATCTATACCACCTATGGCGGCATGTGGTCGGTGGCGCTGACTGACTTCATGCAGATGATCGTGATTGTGGTTGGCATGCTTTTTATCGGGTATTACGTGACCGGCGAAGTGGGTGGTGTCTCTGTTGTGGTTGATCATGCGTTCCAGTCCGGCAAGCTGAATGTGCTGCCGGATGCGACGCTGGCGGCCTGGCTGGCCGTGCTGGGGCCGTTCATTACCATGGCGCTGGGCTCCATCCCGCAACAGGACGTGTTCCAGCGCGTGATGTCGGCCAAGGACGAGAAAACGGCGGTGCTGGGTGGTGTGCTGGGTGGGTCTTTTTACCTGCTGTTCGCATTCATTCCGATTGGTCTTGCTTATGCGGCTTTGCTTATTGATCCGCAGATGGTGGAGGGATTGCTGGCCGAGGACAGCCAGAAGGTGTTGCCAACCCTTATCACCACACACACGCCGTTAATCGCCCAGATCCTGTTTTTCGGTGCGCTGCTGTCTGCCATTCTGTCCACGGCGTCCGGTACCTTGCTGGCGCCATCCACCATTTTTACCGAGAACATGCTGAAACCGATGCTGGGCAATATCAGTGACGAGAAATTCCTGTGGGTGATTCGCTCGGTCGTCATCGTCTTCGGCTTCCTGGTAATGGCCTTTGCACTTAACTCCACCTCCAGCATCTTCGAGATGGTTGAAAACGCATACAAGGTGACGCTGGTCGCGGCTTTCATTCCTCTGACCATGGGACTGTACTGGTCCCGTGCCACGACACAGGGTGCAATGTTCTCCATCGCACTGGGGGTGACAACCTGGGTCTTGCTGGAGATCGGTAATCCTGAAGGGGTGTGGCCGCCACAGATCGTGGGGCTGGCCATGGCCTTTATCGGCATGCTGGTGGGCTCCCTGACGCCACAGGTGTTGCACCACGACAAGGACGTTATCGACGAGCCATCTGTCTGATCAGGAACACAGTGGCAGGGCCGGTTACGGTTCTGCCACTGGCCAAATCCTTGCCGGTTCCTTACACTCGTCCGCTGTCCTTGACGGACATGCTCTCAGATAACAACAAAGCCGCCGGGCCAATGGCATCGCGGCGGTCACAGGATTGCGCCATGCGCCAGATTACCAAGCCCCTCGCTATTGCCGCCCTCATGGCGTCTGCCCAGTTTGCTCATGCCGGACCCGGTCCGGATGATGTTTACGTAGGGGTTGGTTTCTTCAATGACCTGCTGAATGTCAACGTGGAGTACGTGTCCGAGGATCTGGGTAACTTCGTGGTGCGCGTCGGGCAGTTCCAGGACATTAATCATGGCGTGTCCGGCAATGTCAGTTGGCGCAAGCCCATTACCAGCGACAATCCGAAAGAGGATGGCTATTTCGTTGGTGTCTTTGCCGGGCATGTGGTCGGCGATACGCTGGACGGTGAGTACGAGTACCGTCTTGGCGGTGGTGGCGAGCTTGGCTATCACTGGGTCAGCGACCATACCCGCAAGGTGTTTTCCGTCGGTATTGGTGCCGCCGAGGCGATGACAGGCGCCTATCAGACGCTGGAGGCCGAACCCACCATCTTCTTCGAGCTCAGTATCGGACTGGGTTACTGAGTATTTTCCCACAGAGTTATCCACAGGATTCACAGTCCAGTATTGGCTGCCAAGGCTTGTTTTTCGTCTTTTAGGGTGTTTTATCCCCTGCCTGTGCGGTTCATCCCATTATAAGGCTGGCATGTCGTCGTGCTGACGGCTTGTCGAGGCCATTTTGTCCACAGCCCCCTTGATCGGGGGGTGATGCCAGTTGCTGCTCATGGGAATACAATGGGCCGGTGGCTGCATGGCAGGAGGCTCCGCTTCTGGGGTCGCTGGTGTGGTTCGGGGCAGGATGACAGGGAATGCACAAGGACGAACAGGGCCGCAGGCCATTGCATAGTGAGGAAATCCAGCGTTTGCTGGACTCGCCTCCGCGTGCCGGATACTTTCGCGAGTCACTTGAGAGCCTGTACCAGCAGGATCAGGCGGCCCGTCGGGAGCCCCAGTTGCGCGCCGGACTGGTGCTCGGGCTTGCCATTTATACCCTGTTTGGCGTGATTGACTGGCTGCTGATGCGGGATGTGATCGGCAGTGTCTGGTTCATCCGTTTCGGGGCACTGGCCCTTGTTCTTGTTCTTCTTGGGCTTTGGCCACAGCGTTGGCACGGGCCGCAGCCTGGTCAGGCCCGGTATCTTTCCACGCTTCTGATTGCGCTTGCGATTGAGGGGATTATTGCCCTGGCACCCGCAACCGGGCGTGATGCCTATCTCATGACGCAGGTTCTGCTTTTCCTGTTCAGTTTCATTCTTTTACGTACACCGTTTCATTTTTCCCTGCGCATTGCCGTCATCATCACCATGCTTCATAACCTGGTGTTGACTGTGGTTGCGTCTGCGCCTGCGCTTGAGATCATCATTCACAATGTCCTGTTGCTCAGTGCAGCCGGCATTGCACTGCTTACCAGTTACCTGCTTGAGGGAAATGAACGACGTTCATTTCTCCAGACCTTGCTGGTGCAGCGCCAGAAAGCGGAGCTGGAAGAGATCAACACAAAGCTGGAGCGCCTTTCTGTTGAGGATCCTCTCACCGGGCTGGCCAACAGGCGTCGTTTCGAGGCCATTCTTGACGAAGAGTGGCGGCGTTGTCTGCGTCAGGAGTTGCCGTTGGCCGTGATGATGGTCGATGTCGACAGCTTCAAGCTCTACAACGATACGTATGGCCATCAGGCCGGCGATGAGTGTCTGTCACGGATAGCCCAGGAGTTGCGCCAGTTTGCCCGTCGTCCTGGCGATTGTGTGGCCCGTTATGGTGGCGAGGAGTTTGTCATTGTGTGGCCGGGTGCCACGGTTGATGAGGCCTATATCGAAATGCAGAAGCTGGTGATCCAGATTCGCTCCTTGCGGATTCGGCATCATGTTTCGCCTGTCACGGATGTGGTGACGGTGAGTGCAGGTATTGCGGCCTGCGTACCCGGCTCGCATGACAGTCCCTACCGGCTGGTTCGTGATGCAGACATGGCGCTTTACAATGCAAAGCGACAGGGGCGCAATCGCTGTGCCCAGGCGGCAGAGCAGGCATCGCCGCCCAGTGCCGATATTGTTATCCTGAACGCTCCCCGGCCCTGAGTTTTCAGTCCGCATGAGTCATCCTCCGCCCGCTCCGGGCGATCGCGCCATTCTGGAATCCGTGTGGGACAATCGCCGTCGCAGCTGGTGGTGGCTGCCGTTCCCTCCGGTTCTTGAGTCTGCCTTCCAGGCGCATTATGCGCAGCGTTATCGTGCGCACATGGCGCTGGGTCTGGGTGTCGGCATACTGGCAATACTCGTGACGGTTTTTGAAGACTTCATGTTGCCGGAGGCGGAGCGTGCCATTACGCTTTTCATCCGCCTGGGCCTTCTTCTGCCCGTCAGTGTGTTCCTGTTTCTGTTCGTGCAGGCAGGGTGGTGGCAGCGGCGTCAGCAAAGCATGCTCATGATGGCCAGTCTGGGTGGGGCCATGGGCTTCATGCTGATGGGCTTTTATGCACCTGCCAGTCATTCCGGGCTTTATGTGGGTACAGTGGTGCTGACCGAGATTTTCGGCCTGATACTGCTGCGGCTGCAGTTTTCCTATGCGCTGGCGAGTGCCGTGGTGATCGGGGCGGGTTCGGCAGTGGTGTTGTTGTGGAGTCCTTTTCCTGGCTCTGCTCTGGATAACTTTGTTGATCTTGCCCTGATCGTGTTTGCCGGTTCGCTTTGCCTGATCGGCAACTTCATGATGGAGCGCTCGGCGCGCTCGGATTATCTGCAACTGCGTTTGCTCGAGTTTCGCCAGCAGGATCTGGAGGCGACCAATGACCACTTGCAGCTTCTTTTGCGCAGCGATGCGCTGACCGGTATTGCCAACCGGCGCTACTTTGATTTGCGACTTCTGGAGGAGTTCCGTCGGGCTGAGCGCGGGGTTTATCCGCTTGCCCTGCTGATGGTCGATATTGACTGCTTCAAACTGTTCAATGACACCTATGGTCATCAGGCCGGCGATGAGACCCTGAGTCGCGTTGCCGGCATATTGGCAACATTTGCCCGGCGCCCCGGCGATGTGGCCGCCCGTTATGGTGGGGAAGAGTTTGCGCTGATCCTGCCGGGCTCAAAGGAGCAGGATGCCAGGGCGATTGCAGATGAACTGGTAGAGGCGGTTTTTGCTCACGGGTTACCACATGGTGCATCCCATGTGTGTGACAGGGTAACGATCAGCGTGGGGGTTGCCTCGATTTTGCCAGGTCAGGACGGGCTGGATGAAGCTCGTCTGATTGCGCAGGCGGACAAGGCCTTGTATGACGCCAAGATGCAGGGCCGAAATCGCGCAGCAAGCTGGTCATCAGTCATATCATGATGTGACGTAATGCCTGCGGTGCAATAAAAAACGGGGTGCCTGTTACAGGCACCCCGTTTTTGTTTCAGCGGAACACAACCGTATCAGCGGTTGCCGAAGCTGTCATCGCGTGGAGCGCGGTCGCCAGCAGGCTTGCGCGGCGCACTGGCAAAACCGGCTTCACGCACCGGGCGATCACCGAAGCTGCGGCGCTCACCAAAGCCACCTTCAGGACGTGGCTTGCGGTCAGCAAAGTCGCGACGCGGTGCGGCAGCGGCACGATCACCAAAGCCTTCACGCTTCGGGCGGTCACCGGCATAGGGCTTGCGTTCACCGGTAGCTGCGCCAGCATAAGGCTTGCGTTCTCCCGTTGCGGCACCCGCATAAGGTTTGCGTTCGCCGGCACCGGCAAAACCGCCAGTACGTGGTGCACGGTCACCAAAGCTGCGGCGTTCACCGGTTGCTGCACCCTCGGTACGCGGCTTGAATTCGCGGCGCGGGTACTGGCCAAAGCCTTCCAGCACAGGGCGGTTGCTGTTGTCTGTCGGCTGACGCTCGTCGTAATTGCGCGGCTGACGATCGGCGGCAGGTGCTGCGCCATCACGCCGCGGGCGATCAGCAAATGCGACATCACGGGCCGGACGGTCGCCAAAGGTGCGACGCTCGCCGAAACCACCTTCAGGACGTGGCCGACGCTCGATCTGGTCTGCGCTGGCAGCAGCGCGCGGAGCACGTTCGCCATCACGGTCACGGAAAGACGGACGACGATCATCACGCTCGGCACGGTCCTTGTGAGCCCAGCGTGGCTTGTCGCCACTGAAGGGACGACGCTGCTGCGGGCGATCATCGGCACGGCGCTTTGGCTCCAGGCCTTCGATGACCTGTACCGGCAGCTTCTGGTCGAGGAATTGCTCGATGCGGCGCAGCACGCCACGATCACGCGGACCGACCAGCGAACAGGCAATACCGGTACGACCGGCACGACCGGTACGACCGATACGGTGCACGTAGTCTTCGGCGTTCTTGGGCAGATCGTAGTTGATCACATGGCTGATGCCGGGCACGTCGATGCCACGAGCGGCCACATCGGTAGCCACCAGAACCTTGGTGCGGCCGGTGCGCAGGCCGTTCAGGGTACGGTTACGGGCAGTCTGCTTCATGTCGCCATGCAGGGCATCGACGGCAATGCCGAACTCGGCCAGCTCTTCGGCGAGAGCGTCACTGTCCATGCGGGTGCCGGCAAACACGATGGCCTGGTTTACATCGGCCTGACCCAGCAGGTTCAGCAGCAGCTGCTTCTTGTGGGCCATGTCGTCAGCGTAGTAGGCGCGCTGTTCGATCTGTTCGTGCTTGGTGGTGTGGCCAGCGATATCAATACGGATCGGCTCTTTCAGCAGGCTGGAAGCCAGCTTGGCCATACGGTCTTCAAACGTTGCCGAGAACAGCAGGGTCTGGCGATCAGGCGGGCAGGCTGCAGCAATCTGCTCCACGTCATCGATAAAGCCCATGTCCAGCATGCGGTCGGCTTCGTCCAGCACCAGAATTTCCACGTGCGACAAGTCGAGGGTTTTTTGCTGCACGTGGTCCAGCAGACGCCCCGGTGTGGCGACCAGAATATCCACCCGGCTTTTCAGCCGGGAAATTTGCGGATTGATGTTGACTCCGCCGATCATGATCATCGAGCTCAGCTTCAAGTATTTGCCGTAATCACGTACGCTCTCCTCCACCTGTGCCGCGAGTTCGCGGGTGGGGACAAGAATCAGCGCACGTATTGGCGGGCGTCCGCTGGACGGCCCTTTGACGCTCTTGTCGGAAAGGCGGTGCAGAATAGGCAGGGTAAAACCCGCAGTCTTGCCGGTGCCGGTTTGCGCGCCGGCCAGCAGGTCGCCGCCAGCCAATACTGCAGGAATTGCCTGCAACTGGATCGGGGTGGGAATGGTGTAGCCACGTTCAGTGACAGCACGAATGATTTCATCGGACAAGCCGAAATTAGCAAAAGACATAAAACTCCAAGGGGGTGGCATCGGCCTGTCGTCCCGGTTACGGAACGCCAGTCTTAGGCAGATGAATGAAGGATGCCCCTATGAATCCAAATCTTGCCAAAACTTCGGATTGATTCAGGCACCCTAAAGAGAAACAGAATGGGCGGCGCGAAGACGTGGAGCTAACGCCGCAGGCCGGGATTATAACAGATCACGTGTGATTACGCCGTTTGGCTACAACCCAGCTTTAAAGCTTAAAGCACATAGCGGGCCAGATCCTCGCTCTGGGATAAATCCTTGAGCCGCATATCGACATAGGTGGCATCGATCGCGATGGTATCGCCCCGGTGTCTCGCCGCGTCGAAGGAAACCTCTTCCAGCAGTTTTTCCATCACGGTATGAAGCCGCCTTGCACCGATATTCTCGGTTTTTTCGTTGACCGCAAAAGCAATCTCAGCCAGACGCTTGATCGCGTCGAACGTGAACTCCAGCTTGACCCCTTCGGTTTCGAGCAGCGCTTCGTATTGGCGCGTCAGACAGGCGTCCGTATTGGTAAGAATCTGGATAAAATCGTCGGCACTGAGGCTGGCCAGTTCGACGCGAATCGGGAAGCGCCCCTGTAGTTCCGGGATCAGGTCGGAAGGTTTAGCCAGATGGAATGCGCCACTGGCGATAAACAGGATGTGATCGGTTTTGATCATGCCGTACTTGGTGGAAACGGTGGTGCCTTCCACCAGCGGCAGCAAGTCGCGCTGCACGCCCTGGCGCGACACATCCGCACCGGAAGTTTCGGAGCGGCTGGTAATCTTGTCGATCTCATCCAGAAACACGATACCGTTCTGTTCGACGTTTTGCACGGCGCGCAGCTTCAGCTCTTCGTCATTGACGAGCTTGGAAGCTTCTTCATCGCTGAGAAGTTTCATCGCCTCGCGGATTTTCAGCTTGCGGGGTTTCTTTCTTTCTGTACCCATGTTCTGGAACATGCCCTGAATCTGGGTGGTGAGTTCCTCCATCCCTGGTGGGGCGAAGATCTCCATGTGGGCAGCATGAGCTGCCGCCAGCTCGATTTCTATTTCCTTGTCGTCGAGTTCGCCTTCGCGTAATTTCTTGCGAAATTTCTGCCGGGTGGCATTGTCGCGCTCCCCGGCTTCCGGCTGCAGACCCGGCTCCCGCGCGGGTGGCAGCAGCACATCGAGAATGCGTTCTTCTGCCTGATCCTCGGCGCGGGTACGCATTTTAGCGGTCTCCTGCTCGCGCGATTGTTTGATGGCGGATTCCACCAGATCGCGAATAATCGAATCCACATCGCGGCCGACATAACCCACCTCGGTGAATTTGGTCGCTTCCACCTTGATGAACGGCGCGTCGGCAAGCCTTGCCAGACGGCGCGCAATCTCGGTCTTGCCCACACCGGTGGGACCGATCATCAGGATATTTTTCGGCGTGATCTCCTGCCGTAGCGGGTCCGCTACCTGCTGCCTGCGCCAGCGGTTCCTGAGCGCAATGGCCACGGCGCGCTTGGCAGCATCCTGGCCGATAATGTGCTTGTCCAGTTCCTGGACGATTTCTTGTGGGGTCATTTGGGACATGGTGTGAGGGTGTAGGGGGTGGCGTGTTACTCCAGAACCTCGATGATATGATTCTGGTTGGTATAGATGCACAAGTCGCCCGCAATGGTGAGTGCATTCTTGACGATTTCCAGCGGTGTCTGACTGGTATTTTCCAGCAGCGCACGCGCGGCGGAATGGGCATAAGGACCGCCGCTGCCGATGGCGGCAAGCCCCAATTCGGGCTCAATCACGTCGCCTGAGCCGGTGATGATAAGTGTGGTTTCGCGGTCGGCCACGATCAGCATTGCTTCCAGCCGCCGCAAGATACGGTCGGTACGCCAGTCCTTGGCCAATTCCACTGCCGAACGCATGAGATGTCCCTGATGCTTTTCCAGCTTGCCTTCAAAGCGTTCAAACAAAGTGAAGGCATCGGCAGTACCCCCGGCAAATCCGGCAAGAATTTTTTCATGGTAGAGCCTGCGCACCTTGCGCGCACTGGCCTTGGCTATGATAGCGCCCAGAGTCACCTGGCCATCGCCGCCCAGTGCGACTTGCGTGCCGCGTCGCGCGGAAAGTATGGTGGTACCGCGATGTTGTTGCATAGGATTAGTTTGCGATCGTTGGAGAGAAAGAATTATAACGCTGATTCGCGGGAAACGCGTGTTTATCCCCGGCTTCAGTTCTTCTTCTTCGCGCGCGGATGCGCCGCATCGTATACCTTCGCCAAATGCTGAAAATCGAGATGGGTATAAACCTGGGTGGTGCTGATGCTGGCGTGCCCCAGCATTTCCTGCACCGCGCGCAAATCCCCGCTGGATTGCAACAAATGCGAAGCGAATGAGTGCCGCAACATGTGCGGGTGGACATTGGCGCTGATGCCTTGCTGCAATGCGCGGATTTTTAGCTGTTGACTGATCGAGCGCGGACTGATGCGGTTGCCGTGCCGGGACAAAAACAGTGCGGTTTCTCCGGGTTTGAGCAGGGTCACGCGTGGTTTCATCCATGCGGTCAAGGCTAGTATTGCCTGGCTACCCACCGGCACTACCCGGGTTCTGCCGCCCTTGCCGGTGACACGCACGGTGCCATCGGAGAGACTCAGATTCTCGGGTTGCAGACTGGCAAGTTCGGCCAGCCGCAGCCCTGAAGAATAGAACAGCTCGAACATGGCCTTGTCGCGCAGCGCCATCAAGTCATCGGCGGGAAACTCCAGCAGCCTCGCCGCTTCGTCGGGTGAAAGCGCATGCGGCAGGGTTTTAGGCGTTTTCGGCGCACGCAGCCCGGCGCAGGGATTGCTGCTGTACCCGTGATCTCGCGCCAGATAATTATACAGGCCACGCCATGCTGAAAGCATACGCGCCAGACTTCTGCCAGAAAGCCCTTTAGCGTGCAGCCGGGCGACAAAACGGCGTATGTGATGAATTTGCAGCTGGTCGAGCGGTGTTGCTTCTGCCAACTGCAGCAGGGCGGCAATGTCACGCGCGTAGCTCGCACAGGTAAGCGGCGACAATCGCCGTTCATTGGCAAGGTGAGCCAGATAGGCGGCAGCAACCGCAGCCGGGTTATCGTGCGATGCCAGGTTCACCCTCTATTCCCTTCAGCCTGTGCTATCCGCTGCAATCAACCCATGCGGGCGATGGCGGTACCCACCAAATCGCCCAGCCGTTTCAGGTG
Organism: Moraxellaceae bacterium; assembly: GCA_030646295.1. Lineage (GTDB taxonomy): Bacteria > Pseudomonadota > Gammaproteobacteria > Pseudomonadales > Moraxellaceae > UBA2031. The sequence continues at coordinate 17,585 of JAUSND010000002.1, read as the reverse complement.
TAGCGTCCCCATTTCCGGATAGAAGCGCTGCGGATCTTCGCTTGCCAGTACCAACAGACCAATGGTTTGCTCCGCGCGCAGCGGCACCATCGCGAACGAGCGCAGGTGGACGGCATCTTCGCCGAACCATTGCTTGATTTCATCGACGACGTGGGGACCGCAATAAGGATGCAACAGGCTTTCGGCAATAGCGTGAATATCGGCGCTGGCCGGAGCGAATTCAGGCAATTCTGTGCCTGCGCTCGGCACATTCCACAGCCGCAGCGCCGCATGCGGCACGGCGAAGTCCTCGCGCAGATTGAAATACAGACCATGCAGCAAATTTCCCAGATGAGTGAAAGTGAGCAGAACGATGGCCAAGCGGTGCATTTTTTCACCGATGATGTCGTTTTCCTCGCCGAACTTGATCAATTCACGCAATTTGTCCTGCAGTATCTGATTCTTATCCCGCAGCGTGACGATTTGCCGCTCACTGATGGAAATGGCTCTGCCGCCGTGGGGATGAGAGACAAAAATATCCGCCAGCATATCGGCATACTCGTCGAAAAATTGCGGATTTTCCCGCAAGTATTGGGCCACCTCTTCTGAACCGAATTTCATGCTTCCCCCTGGTTGAATTTTATAATTCAATTTCACCATCAAACACGGCGGCGGCAGGCCCGGTCATCCACACCGGCTGGTCTTCACCTTCCCAACGTATGCTTAAATTGCCGCCGCGCGTACTGACTTCAACTGTTGACTGCAGCAATCCGCGGCCGATGCCCGTCACCACCGCAGCACAAGCACCGGTGCCGCAAGCGAGCGTTTCACCTGCACCGCGTTCATACACCCGCAGCCGGATATGACCGCGATCCAGCACCTGCATATAGCCGGCGTTGACGCGTTGCGGAAAACGCGGATGGTGCTCGATCAGCGCGCCTTCGGTTAATACCGGCGCACCATCTACATCTGCCACTACCTGCACCGCATGCGGGTTGCCCAGAGAAACGGCGCTTATTTCCACCTGCCGACCGTCGATCTCGAGCGCATAAATCATGGCGCGTTTCTCGGCGATAAATGGAATTTGTTGCGGCTCGAATTTCGGCGTACCCATGTTGACGGTCACTTCACCATTGGCTTCCAGCCTGGGAATAATCACTCCGCCGGGAGTCTCCACGCGAATTTCATTTTTTTGCGTCATGCCCCGGTCATGCACATAGCGCACGAAACAGCGGGCGCCATTGCCGCATTGCTCCACTTCGCCACCATCGGCGTTATAAATCCGGTAGCGGAAATCAGCATCGCCTTCAGCTTTCTCCACCAGCAGAATCTGGTCGCAGCCAATGCCGAAATGGCGGTCAGCCAGCAAGCGGAGTTGCGCTGAGGTGAGGGACACGGACTGATTCACGGCGTCAATCACGACGAAATCATTGCCCAGACCATGCATTTTAGTGAACTTAAGTTTCATCAATGAAATTTCACCGTTTATTTCGGCTTGCACTGCGCATGACCGCTAATTCTCGTAAAACTTTGATGTTATCAACAAATACTGTTGCACATATAAAATCATTCGATTATAGTAAACGCAACTTAGTTGCAATACACTTATTTATGATTAGTGATTTCCAGGAACAGGCAAAAGAAATAATCCGGCGCACCGGTGACCGGGTAACACCAGGCAGGGTTCAGGCGCTTGCCGTTCTGCTGGCTGAACAACGGGCCATCACGCACCACGAAATTGAGGAGCGTTTGGTTGGCAAGCTGCAATTGGACCGGGTTACGCTCTACCGCGTGCTTGAATGGCTGAGTGAAAAAGGCCTGGCACATAAAGTGGCAAGCGACGACCGGGTGTGGCGTTTCCGTGCCAACGTCGATGTGCACGCACATCAGCATGCCCATTTCAAATGCACTTGCTGCACCAAAGTGATCTGCCTTGATGGCCTCGACGCTGCACACGACTGGCCATTGCCGGCCGGCTACCGCTTCCAGGAAGCCGAGTTGACGGTAAAAGGATTATGCGCTGAATGCGCATGACGAAATTTTTCGTCTATAAAATAAAAATCACCGGACAAATCCCTCGCGGGTGCAAGGAAATCCCCTTCGATGATATTGCGTAAAGGTTTATTTCTGATTCTGGCGCTGGCCTTACTGTCAGTGCCTGTCCTGCAGACGGCGCATGCGCTCACACACTTCGCGCACACGGACTCGATCAGTGCGCCCCCGGCTGACAGCGCTCAGAGTGAAAGCGACACTGACGCCGACCGAGTCTGCCTTGACTGCCTGGCCTTGACGGCGTTTGGTGTCGTCCTTCCCCTCCTGGCATTTTTCTTTGTTGCCAGGATGCTGCGGCAGCGGCTACCCCCCTTGAAACACCGCCCCATCCTGCGCAATTTTTCTTCCCCGTATCTCACGCGCGCTCCCCCGCTGGCGTAACTTCCTCGTAGCTGTCCCTTTTCGGTCAAACCCATCATCGGGTTTCTTGTTGTTTGGTTTGGATCAGCGTCTGTCCGCCATACAACGGACTACGCACGGTTGGTTCAGATAACGCAACTCAGTTGCGGATAATTCGCCTGTTCCAGCCTTTTACAGAATCAGCATGAAACTTAGTCTCACATCGCGCGCGCAATTCCACCAAGTCGTTGCTGGCGGCTGGTGGCAAGCTATTGTCATTGCTTTGCTGCTTGTCGTACCCGGCATGTCGTCCGCGCAAGTTAAAGATACCAGCAAAGTAACCGAATTACCGCCGGTCGTCGTGACCGCCACCCCGTTCAAGGATCGTAGCGAACTTGACATGGCCCAGCCCGTCACGGTGTTGAAGGGTGAAGATCTGCGCCGCAAGCGCGAAGCAAGTATCGGCGACACGCTCTCGCGTGAACTCGGCGTGGCATCGAGTTCCTTCGGGCCAGGCGCCGGCCGTCCGATCATTCGCGGTCTGGATGGACCGCGCGTCCAGGTGTTGGAAAACGGTATTGGCACGCTCGATCTCTCGACCACCAGTCCGGATCATGCGGTAACGGTAGAATCGTTCAATGCCTCACAAATCGAAATCCTGCGCGGTCCGGCAATACTGCTCTACGGCGGCGGCGCAACCGGCGGCGTGGTCAATGTCGTAACAGGCCGCATTCCAAACCGGCTGTTCAAGTCACCGAGTGGTGATATCGAGATACGTGGCAATACGGCGACGGAGGAACGCAGCGGCGCTTTCAACGCAAAGGGTAATGCCGGCCGTTATGTATCCTGGAGTGTCGGGGGTTTCAAGCGCAAAACGGGCGATTACGACACCCCGGTGGGCCGCATCAGAAACAGCGCAGTCGACGCGGAAGGCATATCCGTGGGCGGATCTTTTGTCGGCGAGAGAGGCTTCCTGGGCGGATCGGTCTCGCGCCTGGAAAACGAATATGGCGTACCCAGCCCCGAAGGTTCAAAAATCGATCTCAAGCAGACCCGTTACGATTTGTCCGGTGAACTGGACAAGCCCCTCATTGGTTTCGAAAAGCTCAAAGTGCGCATGGGCTATAACGACTACAAGCACCATGAAATCGAGGGCGGCGGCGCAATTGCGACGCGCTTCAACAATCAGGCGCTCGAAAGCCGCGCCGAACTCCTGCATGCGCCAATAGCAGACTGGAAAGGAGTGCTCGGGGTGCAATTCCAGGATCGCAATTTCTCGGCCCTCGGCACGGAAACCATCGTGCCAGTCACGAAATCGCGTTCCACTGGCGTGTTCCTGATCGAGGAACGCAACTGGGATCGCTGGCGGCTGGAATTTGGCGGACGGATTGAGCGCGCCATGCAAGACCCGCAGAACCACATCGACCCGTCGCGCGCATTCAATCTCTTCAGTGGCTCCGTGGGCACTCTGTGGAAATTCATCGACGGCTACGGACTGGGTCTGACGGGCACGCGCGGGCAACGCGCGCCGACGACGGAAGAATTGTATATACACGGCGCGCACCGCGGCACTGCCACGTTTCAGACTGGCAACAATGATTTGAGCAAAGAGACCTCCAGCAACATTGATCTCGCCCTGCGCAAGACTGCTGGCACGGTGAAATGGAAAGTCAATGTATTCCATAACCAGTTCAACAACTACATTTTCGTACATGGTGCCGACACCAACGCTGATGCTGTGGCGGATCGTGTCGATGCTAGCGGCGTCCTGGATCCCAATGGCGAATTCCTGGTGCAGAATTTTGCCCAGACTGGCGCGAGATTTTACGGTGTGGAAGCAGAGACGGTCTTCACGCTAAAGCCTGACGCACTCGATCTGCGTCTGTTTGCCGACTACGTGCGCGGTAAACTGGATAGCGGCGGCAATGTGCCACGCACTACGCCACCACGCTTCGGGTTGGAACTGAATCACAGGATGGGACCCTGGACAGCCAACCTGAGTGCGATACGCGTGATGCATCAAAATCGCGTGGCAGAACTCGAAACGACCACTCCCGGTTACACGCTGCTGAACGTCGATATGAGTTACCGGATCACGAAGACCAGAACAAATGGCATCAGAGCCTTTCTGCAAGGCAAGAATCTGCTGAACGAGGAAATGCGCCTGCATAATTCCTTTTTGAAGGATTTCGCGCCGTTACCAGGACGTGCGCTGGTGGTAGGGATCAGAGGAGAATTCTAAGAAATCTCTGAATTTCAGGACAACAGATCTGAGAGTGATAATGCCTTGCCAGTCCGGTCGTCTGTCAACAGTCTGTTAAGCCCTGCCGGAATGTGGCAAACTTCGGCATTCCCTTTATATCCGGGTGTCTTAATCCGTGTCTGCCTACGAACTCTTCATCGGTCTGCGCTACACCCGTGCCAAGCGCCGCAATCATTTCATCTCGTTCATCTCGCTGATTTCCCTGCTAGGCATTACGCTCGGCATGACCGCCCTGATCACCGTAATGTCGGTGATGAATGGTTTCCAAAAAGAGGTGCGCACCCGCATCCTCGGCGTGGCCTCGCATATCCAGGTAAGCAGCGTGGAGGGCACGCTGACCAATTGGCCCCAAGTCGCGCATGAGGCGAGCAAACACCCGCAAGTGGAGGCTGCCGCGCCTTATGTCGGCGCTCAGGGCATGGTGTCAGTTGGTCAGGTTGTGCGTGGCGTGATGGTACGCGGCATCTTGCCGGCTCTGGAAGACAAGGTGGCCGATCTCGACCGGATGATGGTAAACGGCAAACTTGATGAGCTGGTGCCGGGAGAATTTGGCATCGTGGTGGGCACGGAGCTGGCGCGGGCTTTAGGCGTATCCAGGGGCGACAGAATCGTGCTGATCTCGCCGCAAGGGCAAGTGACGCCGGCAGGGATACTGCCGCGTCTCAAGCAATTCACTGTCACCGGCATCTTCGAAGCCGGGCATTTTGAATATGACTCGGCGTTAGTGCTGATTCATATCGCAGATGCGCAAAAACTCTATCGCATGGAAGATGATCAGGTCTCCGGTGTGCGGCTGAAGCTGCACGACTTGTTCCAAGCGCCACAAGTGGTGCGAGAACTGGTGCCGCTGATTTCCCAGGACACTCACATCAGCGACTGGACCCGCCAGCATGCCAATTATTTTCGTGCGATCCAGATCGAAAAGCGCATGCTGTCGCTGATTCTCGCCCTGATCATTGCCGTTGCGGCGTTCAATATCGTTTCCACGCTGGTGATGGCGGTAACCGACAAGCAACCCGACATCGCCATTCTGCGGACGCTGGGAGCAAGCCCGCGCAGCATCATGAAAATCTTCATCGTGCAGGGCACGCTAATCGGCGTCATCGGCACGGCACTGGGGGTAATCGGCGGCGTGCTGCTGGCATACAACGTAAGCGATGTGATCGCGCTGGTCGAACGCGTGTTCAGCGTGCAATTCCTGTCACGCGAAGTTTATTACATCAGCGAAATTCCATCCGACCCGCAGATGGCCGACATAGTGACAGTGGCGGTGGTATCGTTTGCATTGACCCTGCTGGCGACGATTTATCCCAGCTACCGGGCATCCAAGGTCAACCCGGCGGAGGCGCTGCGGTATGAGTAAGCCGATCATTTCCTGCCGCAATCTGCGCAAGAGTTACTATCAGGGCGAGCTCGAAGTGCCAGTGCTAATGGGCATCGACTTGGAGGTGACAGCAGGCGAAACGCTCGCCATTATCGGTGCGTCGGGCTCTGGCAAAAGTACGTTGCTGCACCTGTTGGGGGGACTGGATGCACCCACTGCTGGCGACATCCGCATCATGGGGCAGAATATCGCTACCATCAACGAAGAAGAAAGATGCCAACTGCGTAACCGCTCGCTGGGTTTTATTTACCAGTTTCATCATCTGTTGCCGGAATTCAGCGCGCTGGAGAATGTCGCCATGCCGCTGCTGATCCGGCGCATGAGCAGTAACGAAGCCTATGAGCGTGCGGCAACAGTGTTGCAACAGGTCGGCCTGGGGCACCGCCTCACCCACATCCCTGGGGAGCTCTCCGGCGGCGAGCGTCAACGTGCGGCAGTGGCACGGGCGCTGGTCACTCAGCCTGCCTGTGTCCTTGCCGACGAACCTACGGGCAATCTCGACCGGCACACCGCCGGCGGGGTATTCGAATTGATGCTGGAACTTAACCGCAACGTAGGCGCGAGTTTCGTCATCGTCACCCATGATGCACAACTGGCGGCCCGTGCCGGGCGGATTTTGCGGCTGGTAGATGGGGTATTAACCGAATGAGCGTACCAGCCGAGCACGCGCGGATTGGGAATTGCAGTCTCAATACTCTACTGGCTGGGGATCAAGGCTGCGCCACAGATACCATGTCGCCACAGAACGCCACGGTTGCCACGGTTTCGCAATCGCACGCATCTTGAGCCGGCTCACCGGTTGACTGGCGTTGTAGTGCAGGCTGATCGCATGCCGCAGGCCGAGATCGTCCAGCGGCAGCACATTCGGGCGCAACATGTGAAAAATCAGGAACATTTCCGCAGTCCAGCGCCCAATACCCTTTACCTGCGTCAATTCAGCGATGAGGGCTTCGTCATCAACTTCCTTCCATGCCGTTTCATTCAATATCCCGCTGATAAAGTGCCGCGACAAATCTTGCAGATAAGTCACTTTCCGCAAGGAGAGACCGCAAGCCCGCAATACGCTGCCGTCCGTTCCCAGCACGGTAGCGGGTGTAATCGCAGGAACCGCGGTGGCCAGTTTTTGCCAGATGCTTTCAGCCGCCTTGATAGAAATCTGCTGACCGATTATGGAACGCGCCAAGGTGGTGAAAGCATCACCATGCGAGCGTAGCGCAGCCCCTGAAAAACGCTGAATGAGCTTATGCATCACTTCATCGCGCCCGGCCAGTTCCTGTGTCGCCTGCTCCCAGTACGCTGGAATCATAGATTCGTCCAATCAGCGGTGGCGCCGTTTTGCCCGTTCGCGCCATTCATAAATAACGTATAGCCGCCACGCACCATGCACGGCCAGATAGCTGGTTAGCGCAAGCAATAGCGCCAGCAGAAGTATCCCAGCCAGCAGTGGCTTGCCTAGGGAGATTGCCCAGTCTACCAGCGCAGGAATCCATTCACTAATATTCTTGTCCAGCAGATGCAAATCGGTCATGGGCACAGCGCCGGTGCCGTTACCTATGACAAACTCACCGATGGCGTAGGCAGCGATATAAATCGGCACGATAGTGAAAGGATTGGAATAAAGCGTGGTGAATACCGCTACCGGAAGGTTCACCTTGAAGATGACGGCAAACAAGGCGGCGAAAAAGAACTGTACCGGGTTGCTGCCGGGGATCATGCCAGCGAAAAAACCGACCGCTACTCCGCCCGCCACCGAACGGCGATGCAGATACCACAGATTGTGGTGTTGCAGCAATCCGCCGAACAGTCCGACAAACCGGTTCTGTCGGATGCTCTCGTGGGAAGGCAGGTATTTCTTGAGATATTTTCGGAGCACGAGCTACCAATGCGGTAAATAACTCGGCCACTATATACTACCCTACGAATCTATTTGACCTAGAATCAATTAGGAGCAGGCAGTACTGAGCTGCTTCGGCGTATCACCCACAGAGTTCTCGGGTGAACCATTCATACAGAGAGTGGGGACTGCTGATGCAAGCAAATATTCTTGCGTTTGCTCTGGGAACGGCTCTGCTCCAGCAGCAGGCCGTATTGCCCGAAATTTCGTGGGCATGGGCGTTGCTGCCCGGTACAGTATTCGCATTCCTGCTCTGGCGCTGCCGGATCCCCATTTTGACCGCTGCGGGAAAAGTTCTGCTGATCGTGGTTTTTCTCGGTGCAGGATTTTTCTGGGCAGCAGCTTTTGCTCAATGGCGGCTGGCTGATGCACTGCCGCATGAATGGGAGAGACGCGATATTCAGCTCGTCGGAGTAGTAGCAGAACTACCTCAAACCAACGAACTCTTTACCCGCTTTACATTCGACGTGGAGCAGGTATTAACCGAAGGCGCCATCGTGCCCGCGCGTATTTCACTGGCCTGGTACAAGGAGCGCGGCAAGCATGCCGGCAACGCCGAGGCCCTGCTGCCCCAGATCAACGCAGGTGAACGCTGGCAGCTCACAGCACGGCTCAAGCGCCCGCATGGCAGCAGCAACCCTCACAGTTTTGATTTCGAGTCGTCGATGCTGGAGCGTAACATCCGTGCCACCGGTTACGTACGCAAAGCCAGCGATAATTTGAGCCTGGATGAAATGGTTAACCGGCCTGCTTACCGGATTGAGCGCTTGCGGCAGGAGATCCGTGAACAATTCATTCGGGCGCTACCCGATCATGCTTATGCCGGTGTTCTGGTCGCGCTGGCGATAGGCGAACAACGCGCCATTCCGCGCGAACAGTGGCAGATATTCACGCGCACCGGCGTCAACCATCTCATGAGCATCTCCGGACTGCACGTGACCATGGTATCGAGTCTGGTGTTCGCGCTGGTATATTGGTTGTGGCGCTGCAGCCATCACCTGACGTTGTGGCTGCCGGCACGCAAAGCTGCGGCCGTTGCCGGACTGGCGGCGGCATTAGGCTACGCATTGCTTGCCGGTTTCGCGATACCAGCGCAGCGCACCGTTTATATGCTCGCGGTGGTGGCTATCGCCTTGTGGCTGGGACGCCTGACTTCTGCGACAGCGGTGCTGACCTGGGCCTTGCTGGTGGTGGTGGTGCTCGATCCCTGGGCAGTGCTCTCGCCTGGCTTCTGGCTGTCTTTCGGTGCGATTGCAATCATCATGCTGGTGACGGCCGGGCGCATCGGCAGAATGCACTGGTTGACCGGTTGGGCGCGGGTGCAGTGGGCGATCACTCTCGGCCTGATCCCACCGTTACTGGCAATGTTCCAGCAGGTATCACTGGTCTCACCGATTGCCAACGCCATCGCTATCCCGCTGGTGAGCCTGGTGGTGGTTCCACTAACGCTGCTGGCAGCATTGCCGCCACTCGATTTCATGTTGCTGCCTGCACATATGGCGTTGAGTGGCTGTATGGAACTATTGCGCTGGTTGAGCGAGGTACCGCAAGCAGTCTGGAGCCAGCATGCACCGCCGCCATGGACTATAGCGGCAGGAATAGCCGGCATCGTCTGGATGCTGCTGCCGGGTGGGGGGAAATTGGGATTTGCCGCAGGCTTCCCCGCTCGCTGGTTGGGAGCAGTGGCGCTGTTGCCGATGTTTCTACTGCTGCCGCCCAGACCGGCTGCCGGGGAGTTGTGGCTCGCTGTGCTGGATGTAGGCCAGGGGCTGGCAGTCGTGGCGCGTACTGAAAATAACGCGCTGCTCTACGACACCGGGCCCGGTTTCAATTCCGATACCGACAGTGGCAACCGCATCATTGTCCCTTTTCTGCGTGGCGAAGGCGTCAGACAGCTGGATGCCATGATCGTATCCCATGCCGATACGGATCACAGCGGCGGCGCGCTGTCAGTGCTGGATGCAGTGCCGGTGCAATGGCTGGTGTCATCCCTGAAAGCCGATCATCCAGTTCAGCAAACCACTGTCAATAAACGTAGCTGTCGTGCAGGCGAATCGTGGAACTGGGATGGGGTGCGCTTCGACATGCTGCATCCGCTGGAGCAAAGCTATGACAATCCCAAGCTTAAGACCAACGCTTTAAGCTGCGTATTGAAAATCACCACAGTCCACGGCAGTGTACTGCTGCCCGCCGATATCGAAAAGAAATCCGAACGCGAACTGCTCGCCCGGGCCGGCGATGCGCTCTCTGCAACCGTGCTGGTAGCGCCACATCATGGCAGCAAGACTTCTTCCATCGAGGAATTCGTGCAGCAGGTGGATCCCGCGCTGACAATATTCACCGTCGGCTATCGTAATCGCTTTGGCCACCCGCAAGAAGAAGTGATGGAACGCTACCGCGCCCAAGGCAGCAGGCTGCTGCGCAGTGATACTGATGGCGCGGTGCTGCTGCGTTTTGCCGGCAATACTGTCGCGGTTGAAACCTGGCGTGCACGACACCGGCGCTACTGGCAGGATGTTCCGGCCAGTGTTTCAGCTTTTGAACTTGAGTAGTGGTTTTGCCTGCCAGCGGTTCATGCAGACGAATACGTCGCAGCAGTTTTGAGCAGCTTCACACAGCTCCACATGCAGCAGCTGAGTTATTGGCAGCACCGGGCAGCAATAACTCCGCCCTACCCTTGGAGAGAACAAATATGCGGCCAGCGGCATTGATCACGGCAGGCTGATGCGATACTGCGATAACGGTAAGGTTCTGCGCCAGCCTCTGCAGCGTCTCACAAATTATCCGCTCGCTATCCGGATCCAGAGCGCTGGTCGGTTCATCGAGCAGCAAAAAAAGTGGTTGATGGGCGAGCGCTCTGGCGATCGCAATACGTTGACGCTGCCCGCCAGAAAGAAGTCCGCCACGCTCGCCCACAATCGTCTGCATACCTTCCGGAAGAGCGCTGACAAAATCCCAGGCACCCGCCTGACATAGCGCCTGTTCTGCATCCGCTTGGGTCAAAGCAGGTGCGCCGATAAGGACATTGTTAAGAATCGTGTCGTGCAGCAGGATGGTGTCCTGAGATACATAACCTATCATGTGCCGCCAGTGATGCAGGTTTATTTCACGCAGCGATACTCCATCAACGAGAATTTCACCCGACTTGGGTTCGGCCAGTCCGCACAGCAGGTCAAGAAAAGTACTTTTGCCTGCCCCTGACGGCCCCGTGATTGAGGTAAATGAATTCACAGGTATCTCGATGTTCAGATCCTGAAATATCGATTTCTTATCATAGTCGAAGCTGATGTGACGCAGACTGATTCCCTGTTGCAGTGTGGGCTGCTGCGTGCCTGCGGTTCTCTCGGCTGCGGCGCGCGCCTCTTCAATCGCTGTGCGTAATGCCCAATAGGCACTTTCCTGTGCTACAAGATGCTGGTAGCGCCGTTGTGCTTTATTCAGCAGACTCTGAATGCGTGTCAGCAGAAACACCATCACCATCACTGCAGGCAAGGAAAGCTGCCACATCACCAGGGCCAGATACAAACCGCCCGCGATCAAGGTGGCAAGTATGGGTTCCTGCAGAGCCAATAAGGCCTCTCTGCTCATGACTTCGCGACGCGTAGCTTTTTCCAGTTGCTTGGTTTCATCGCGGAGGATGGCATCAGCAACGTTATCCCGTGCCATGGCCTTCAGTGATTTCACCGATGCAAGCACGTCGGACAGATAAGACAACAGATGGCGCAGCAGATGTGTCTGCTTGGTACCCGCCCTGCGTGCGGCGCGTACCAGATTCTGCAGTACCAGCAACATGACTACACCAAGGAGGAGGGAAGCAAGGGTTACTTCCCATGAAATGAACAAGGCAACAATGCTATAGACTATCACTTGGATTGATAGGGCCACGACGTTGGCGGCATGTTCAAAACCCTGGGCCGCCCGGTATGCTTCTGTGGCGACCGAGTTGGCAAGTGAACCTGCGGGTTGCCGCAAATAATACTGCCAGCGGCTGGCCAGTAACGCCTCGATCAACTCCTGGCGCAGCTTGCTCGCGACATGCGCTACAGTATAGCCAACCTGCCGGTTGGCCAACAGTAATATCAGGCTTTTGGTAATCATGCCGCCGACGATGATCAGCAACATCGTGCTTATAGTCGGCTCGATGCCGATCCTTTGCATGGCCTGTACCACTGCCCGCCCAGTGTCTGAGCTACTGGCGTCACCCACGGCAACTGACAGTAAAGGAAGCAGGGCAGTCAGACTGAGCCCCTCGGCGATGCCTGCTGCCAACAACGCAATCAGCACAAACGCACTGCGCTGGGGGAAGACCATGATATAGGTGACTAGGGTGCGCATAGCCTGGTTTCGCGGATTATCAGTTATTCTATTTGTTAGGTTTTCACGTTGATACGGCGCGACACCAGGTTAATGTCATCAGGTCAACTATCTTATGATTGGAATATAGGGACGTGTTCCGCATGCCGTGGAACAGAGATTCCACTCTGGACCAGGGCACCTCTAAAAATCCAGATTTCGTCACAATACTTTGTTGCTCACAAAAAATGCTTCCTTACATATCAACCATATGCTGCGTCTACATTTTTTGTTCCCGCCTTGTCTTGTTTAGAACTTTAAATTTTTAGAGGCGCCCCTTATTGAAAGATACTTTCGCGCAGCTCGGCAAAAACATTTCCGACATAATCCATCTGTTCGCTGGTGTGGGCTGCACTGACACTGCAACGCACCAGTGCTTTCCCTTCGGGCGCAGCGGGCGGCAATATCAAATTGACATAGATACCATGATCCAGCAGACCTTTCCACAGCATCAGCGCCTGCTGGGGGCTGTCAAGTATGTTCGCGATGACAGGCCCGGGTTGCGGTCCAAGTTGATAGCCCAGCGCGTCAAGCCGCGCATAGAGTTGCCGTGAATTTTGCCAGAGCTGCCGACGTAGCTCGGTGCCATCGCGTAATAGTTTGAGCGCTGCCCGCGTTGATGCAATGGTAGCCGGCGAAGGCGATGCTGTGAATATATATGGGCGGCTGATATAGCGCAGCTGATCGAGTTGCGGATGGTTGCTCACGCAGTAGCCGCCGATACTGCCGAGGCTTTTGCTGAAAGTACCCGTGATGAAATCGACCCCATCAATGAGTCCCGTTTCTTCTACCAATCCTTGACCAGTTTTACCCAAGACTCCCAGCGAATGGGCCTCGTCAAGAAGAAGAATGCTGTTGTAAGCATTTTTTATGCTGACAATCTCTGCCAGCGGCGCCTGATCACCCAGCATGCTGTAGATGCCTTCAGCAACGATCAGTGTGGACTGTGATCGTTCCCCCAAGCGCCGGAGGCGTTTTTCCATGTCTGCCACATCGTTGTGCCGGAAGCGGATTATTTCAGCACCACTCAGACGGCAGCCATCATAGATACTTGCGTGCGAGTCACCATCAATCAGAACCACATCACCCGCACCTGCCAGACCAGAGATCATGGCAAGATTTGCCTGATAACCGGTGGTGAATACAATACCCGAGTGGCACTGGTAAAAGTCTGCAAACTCCCGCTCCAGTGCGCGGTGTCCACTGTAACTGCCATTGGCCATGCGCGATCCGGTGGTGCCGGTGCCCTCCCGATCAAGCGCTTCATGCGCCGCCTGCAGGCATTCGGGTGCAAAAGTAAGTCCGAGATAGTTGTTCGTACCCAGAAACAGTATGCGACGGTCACCAACTCTTGCTTCTGTCGCAGAGTAGACCTCTTCTATCGGCATGCCGAACACATCAAGCCCTTCCGGCAGCAGCGCTTTTCTGGCTGCGGCAACTGCATCAAGCTTGTCTAGTAAACTCATTATTTTGCAGACTTTATATGGTGAATTAAATTCGCGAGATCATGCACGGTCTGAACATCCGCAAGGACATTCAGCGGCACGGAGATATCGAACTCGTCCTCGATTTCCATAACCAAATTCAACAGTTTGACGGAATCAATCGCCAACTCATTGATCAGATCCGTCTCAGGTGTGATTACCACATCAGGGCTGGAAAATTGCTTAAGATGAAAACAAAGCCTGGACAGAATATCGCTGTAATCAGTTAACATGAGTTGGGATAGCTTTAAATGTTATGCAGGTTATGCCGCTTGCGGCAGAGCATCGCGCAGACGCATGCAAGGCTGCCAATCTGGTAATGCCTGAATCAAGGGAGTGATGTCGCATACCCAGTCCGGGTGCTGTAATTCCCTGACTTTTCCCGGCGTCAGCATCGGCGAATAATGCAGCAACCGTGCTAGACACAAATTAACATTCGCGGTCATCGAAACCAGTGATGCCGGCAAAAACAGACAGCGTACCGGCCGCTGCCAGACATCCTGGGCAATGGCAGCCACGGAGTAGCCATCATACCCCCCGGGCATTCCGTCATCGAGTTCGTAAACACCATGTATGGGAACCCTGGTGGCAAGCCAGCAGAGGATAGCCGCGACCAAATCATTAACGTGTAGCAAACCAAAACGCATGGCAGAGCGTCCTACCATGGGCAATACGCCGCGCTGAGTCGCTCTGAAGAGTGGGCTCATTTCCTTGTCACCAGGCCCATAAACCGCAGTCGGGCGAAAAACTGCGCACGGCATGATGTCTGAATGGTCAGCCACGATCTGTTCGGCCAAATGCTTGCTGGTCGCATACCAGGAGAGTTCCGGCTGTCTGGCTGCGAGTGAGGATATGAGGAGGAAACGAGGTGGTAAGTCCTGCTGTGTCGAGGCGCGCACAAGATTAGCGGTACCCTCCACATTGGTGCGGGTGAAATCATCGAGAGAACTGCCCCGAACTTGGCCGGCACAATGTACAACAGCAGAAACACCTTGAACCAGATTCTGTAATGCGGCCGGATCGTCCAGATCACCCTGAATCCATGTAATGGATCCATCCCCAGTTTGAGGACGCCGGGTCAATGCGCGGACTTCCCACCCATCTCTTATTAAGGATTGCAGCAGTACACGACCAATGAAACCTGTGGCACCAGTTACTGCTACCGACAATCCAGGCATATGCTGGCTATTTGTCTCCGGACTCGACTGATAGCTGATGATCTGTCAGGTTTGTCCGTTGTATGAAACCCTGGCGAGCAGCAAAGCGCGATAGCTTCCCGGAAGAAGTGCGCGGCAGGGTGTGTGGCGGGACCAGTTCAACCAGGCAGTTAACGCCAAATGCCATATACACCAGTCGTTGCAGTCGGCTGGTAAGAGACTGCCGATCCGTTACTGAAGTCAGACGGCACTCTATGACCAGCACGATTGTCGTCGCGTCATTGGCGTCGGTTATACCAAAGGCAGATGCTTCCCGGGTTCTTACCTCAGGCTGTTGCTCGGCAAGTTCTTCTATATCCTGGGCGCGTATATTGCGCCCGTTAACAATAATGACATCTATGCGGCGACCAGTAACATACAGATCCCCTTCAAACAGAAAACCAAGATCACCGGTATCCAGCCAATGGCCGGGCTGCAGCGTTTTTCGGGTGTCTTCCGGGTTATTGAAATAACCTGTCATGATGCTGCTGCCATTCACCAGCACGCTGCCCAGCTTCAGGTCAGATACCTCCTGCCCTGCATCGTCGACAACCTTGACCGTATGTCCCGGCAGAGCACGGCCACAGTTCACAAATTCGTTGTATTTCCTGCCTTCCGCTTGCAGCCGTACCGCCATCTTCCTATCCACTAGCATTCCAGCATCAATCTGTAAGCTCTTGAAACCTTCGCCAACTTTGGAAAAAGTAACCGCAAGGGTTGATTCCGCCAGACCATAGCAAGGCAGGAAGGCTCGTGCATCAAAGCCTGCCGGGGCAAATTTCTCTGCAAAATTTCTTAAGGTATCTGGCCGTATCATTTCTGCACCAACGCCCGCTGCACGCCAGCAACTAAGATCAAGATCTTCCAGATCGGAATCACGAACCCGCAGAGTGCAGAGTTTGAGGCCAAATGGTTGACTGAATGCAACCGTAGAACGGTTGCGGCTGATCAGCTTCAACCACTGCAGCGGCCTGATTGCAAAATCGCGCGTAGCCAAATAGTCGACAGAGACCTGCGCAACCATCGGCGCCATCACCATACCCACCAACCCCATATCGTGATAAAAGGGTAGCCAGGATGCACAGCGATCACCGGGGCGTATCTCCAACCCGCTACGAACAATCCCCTGTAGGTTACTCATCAATGCCCGTTCGGTAATGATGACTCCGCGCGGAGCACGGGTGCTGCCTGAGGTAAATTGGAGGTAAGCAATTTCATCAGGGTGGTTTGGCTGTGGCGTCACATCCAGAGCGGGCAGTTTCCCCAGATCCTCAGGTGTCCCAACCCATTGCAACCCTTGCACCCCTTCAGCAGCCTCTCTGAGAAAGTTAATATAATCTACGTTAGCCAGCGCAGTGCTTGCTTTACTGCCTTCGAGTATTCCACGAAGTTGTTGGACATATACCACATGACTGCCGAGATTGACCGGAACTGGCATCGCGAAAGGAATTAGCCCGGCATAGCGACAAGCGAAGAACAACTCAACAAACTCCGGCGTGGTGTCGGCAATAAGCGCCACACGATCACCACGAGCCAGACCAAGGCCTGACAGACGCTGCGCCGAAGTCAGGGCGTTTTGCCTTAATGCCTGGTAGGGAAGAACCGAACGCAGATTCCCTTTGGCATCATAAAAATTAAACCCAGTGGTTCCGCTTGCCGCGTATTCCAAGGCTGCCGTTAGGGTGTCGAAGCCCGCCAACCGCTGAGCTTGTACGTTGCACGTCGTTGGTGTCGGGGCTGCTGCTAGCGGCAATTCGCTTGATAATTGAGAATCAAACGCTTGCGTTAGCGGAGCGTTCAACTTGGTTATTGTTGAACTCAAGGTCTTCCCCTCCAAATTAATGGTGCCTGTCATCTTTCTTATAAAAAATTCTGGTCAGATACGTTGTTGTTTATGAGTACAGCTCAACCCGCTACCTAAAAATTTTCAGGTAGCGCTCAGTATTGCCGGTATCGCCCGATAACAAAATAAATGCGTTAATTTAACTAGTTGCATAGCTTATCCTAAAGTGGATTTCACTGTCAAGGCGCTATCATTGTTTCGGTATGATACATTCATAGATTGGCGTACCGAAATATCGTAACTCACCTGATAATAGCTAGCGTATCTTCAAATGACACACAGTCGTGCAGAGCCCACAGGAAGATAGGAAGCCATTCTGGATGAGTTCTGTACCAATATAAAGAAATTTTGCAGATTAAAAAGATAATGTGTTGCTTTTTTGCAACAGAAATCCGGGAGTAATTCTATATTTGATAGTGATAAAACTAGCCATCTTGAATAATAATCAATCGCCAGCCTTAGAATTCGATCAAATCCCGGCTAAAATTTCCTCACTAGAAACTTTCGCGCGCAAGACTAAGATTATATTAAGTTACCCCCGGCAAAGCCGGGGGTTTATCTTTGTTAGCCCCTCAAAGGGGCAAAAATATGAAGCGCCTGAAGGCGCTGACTCACATACCTAACGTGAGTTGATCATAATGAGCATCTTCGTTGTCATGATTCCTGACGTAAGCCCTAACCATCTCCTCATCGAGTCCAATCGTGGTCACAAAGTAACCTCTCGCCCAGAAATTCTCACCTGTGAAATTCTTGGTCTTCCCGGAAAATCTTCTCGCTATCGATATCGCACTCTTCCCT